>NZ_QKYV01000036.1 GCF_003253545.1 Mesonia algae | reverse complement strand
AGTTAAAATCTGTTTATAAAGATTTTGACACAGGTAATGTATGTCTCAAATTTAATGTAGAAAAGAGTTGGTTTTTACCTCAGTTCTTTGTTAGCAAACGTTATTTCTTATATTTACTCAATAATTAACTCATTATTAAAAACTAAATTTGAATCTAGAGTGATTTTCATTATATATGTACCTTTCGAGAGATTGGATACATCAATATTCTCAAAATCTAAATTTTTCTTTTTAATTAATTTACCAGACAAATCAAAAATATCAATTTGTTTAATATTTTCAATATTTTCAAGAGTTACATAAGATTGCGCAGGATTAGGATAAATAATAATATCTTTAAATGTAAAATTATCGTTTGATAAATTAATATTGCAGTTATCAAAAATGGATTGATATAAGTTTTCTTGTACCGAATAATTTGTCACAGTATTTCTAAAACCTTGTGAAAAAAAATAACAGTTTAAGCCATCAATATCATTTAGATTGGGGTTATTGTCAATTATAAACTCATTGACATTGACATTAGTTAAGTTTTCCAGGCCATTTAAATTTGTGATTGATGTACAAAGTCCAATTCTAAAGCTATAGCCAGTAACGCTTTGCAAATTTTCTAATCCTTCAAGACTAGTAAGGTTTTGCATAGCGTAGATGAACAGACTTTCAACAGTTTGTAGATTATTTAAACCCTGCAAACTTTGAGCTGTTATTTCCAAAATAGATAGATCATCTACATTAATCAGATTTGTAAATGGGCTTAGATCTGTAATTTGCCAAGGTGCAGGACCCAAGTCGCCAATGTTTAATTGTTGTAATGAAGTACAATTAGGATAATTAATAATAAAATCATCTACGTCTTGTTGAGTAATTGCATAAAACTTGTTATCAGGTGGACATTGGCCGTGCAAATTGAAGTTTATAAAGAAAAAAGTAAATAATATTATGCTTTGTAAAGTATAGATTTTTCGTTTCATAGTATAGTATTTAATGTTTGTTAACGTGTTTGTATAACCGTCAGTTGCGTGGTTTAAAGCTAAGATAAGTAAAATACTGAAATATTGAGCACGCAAGGATTTGTCCGTAGGATAAAT
>NZ_QKYV01000034.1 GCF_003253545.1 Mesonia algae | reverse complement strand
CTTAAGTTAGCATTTCAATAAAAACATTAAATTAAGATCTATAAAAAAGAAAGAACAAAGAGAGGATTAAGGTTATTATATACGCAGAAGCTTAAGACTTCGTCAACATTGAAAATCCCCTCTCTTTTCTACACAGATTTCGTACAGTTCTATGAGGCTTTTAGACCTCGATTTTAAGTCGTTGAAACTCGCGTAGGTTGTCCTTTCAAAAAACATTTTCTTATGAATAAAGATATTAAATATTTTGGAATAGACATTAGCCATTTAGTTTTTGATGTTACGGATTCTGAAGGGAATTATTACCAATTTAAAAACAGCATTTCTGGCTTTAGAAAGTTTATAAAACTCTTAGGCTTGAATAGTCATTGTGTGATGGAAGCCACAGGCTATTATCACTATCAGTTGGCTTATTATTTATTAGAGTCTGGGATAAAAGTTTCCGTAGAAAACCCATTAGCAGTTAAGCGCTTTATCCAAATGAAATTGTCAAAAATTAAGACGGATAAAAGTGACTCTAAACTGATTTGTGAATATGGTAAACAAGTTGAGTTGAAGCTATGGAAAGGGAACTCGAAGCATCAAACAGAATGTCTCCAAATGACTAGACTCCTAGCTGTGTATACAAAACAGAGCACAATGCTAAAAAACAAAATACATGGTGAAGCTGTTTTAGGAAATCCCAGTAAAGCAGTTGTAAGTTCTCTCAAACGTAGTTTAAAACAGGTACAGAAAGAAATGAAAACCTTGGAAGATAAACTTTTAATATTGGTAAAAGAAGTACATCAAGATTTATTGACCCGTGTGAAAACCATACCAGGAATTGGAGCGAAAACCTCCCTCATGCTAGTGGTTCTTACCGATGGATTTGAGCGTTTTACAAGCGGAAGTGAATTGTGTAGTTATGCAGGATTAACTCCTATGATTCGCAAGAGTGGAAGCAGTGTAAATGGACGTAGTCGAATAAGTAAAATAGGAAATCAAAAACTCCGTAATTTACTATTTATGTGCAGTTTTAATGCTTGTAAATATAATAAGGCTTGCCAAGATATTTATGACCGTATAGTAGCAAAAGGGAAGAGTAAAAAACTAGCTTTAATTGCTGTGTGTAATAAGTTACTAAAACAGGCTTTTGCTATTGCAAAATCAGGACTAGTATATGATGATTCTTACAGAAGTACGTTGGCTAAAAATTAGTGAGTTTTTACTTGTTTTTTACCACAGTACTTTGTTG
>NZ_QKYV01000033.1 GCF_003253545.1 Mesonia algae | reverse complement strand
TTCAACACCACAACATCATCATTATGAATTGATTAAAAAATAAAATATTATATTTGAAGAACTGGACTAGTGCTTTTCATAGGACACGTTGTTGTAGCACGTTATTTATATTCATATTTATTCCGCCAAACATCTTCTCCTTTCAAAAAGGCAAGTAGTATTTCAGTCATTTGGTCAACCGTTTTTATTTGTTTTACCAATAAAATATGGTCGTCGTCTGTCACAAATCCAGAAGCTAATCCGTCATCGTTTAAACTTCCGCTTACGTGTAAAGCTTTATATTCATCTCCATTTTCATCTTCCAATTGCACAATGTGAAATTCATTCCAATTCGTTGATGTCATTGTGCTTTTAATTATTTCCGCTGTTGCTTTTTCAGATATAGTTTTTGTTGTTTCTCCGTAATTATAAGAGACAGTAAGTTTTAAATCTCGCTTTTCTTGTCGAGTTTCAGAATTACGTAGTTCAGTCTTATTTTCCGCAACTTCAAGTGTATTTGAATTCCGTTTTGAATTCCAACTGCTCAAAGCCACTACTATTACAATTAATACTATAATTCCGATTATTATGTAGGTGCTCATTCTTTTCACGTTATTTTAATCGGTTTTTTATTTCGTTCATTAGTTTATTCTGTTCAAGGTTTTTTTCAAATTCCGCTTCTTTGTCAAATACGTTGTCTTTTCCAAAAAAGAGTTGACTTTCGTGATAGTAAAATAGTGCCCAATTCAGACTTCCGTCAAAAATTACCAAATCTGTGGCGAAAAACATTCCATCCCAATATTTGATTACCATTTTCCAAGTCATCATAATAGCTTGTCCAGAATTATCAGAATCCACAAATACATATTTGTCAAACGGAATTCCGAGATTGTATAACCATTTTTTAATTTCAGAATCACAGTTTTCGTAGACTTGAAACTTACTTTCCGTTTTGAAATATCCTTTCGTAAATGGACTCCAATCAGTTCCAGTTGAGTAACCCAACATTTTAGAAGAATTCAGATATTCTTTTACAATTTCAGTTCCCTTTTTATTCAGAAAATGAATTTGGTCTTTATGTTCTTCAGAAATCTTTTCAGCTTCTTCAGGCGACCAGAGAAAAGACCAACTCTTTGGAAAGTCAGTTTTATAATCCGCTAAATTTTCTTCTAAAACGTTCATTTCTCTAATGTGCTACAACGAGTTTGTATATGGAAAGTAGCGTAAAAACAAGTGCAATTTTTTCGGTTTAGAACAAGCCAAAACTTTTGTATTTTGTTTTTAACTTTACTTTTCAAAAGCCAAATCAAAAGATTTGGCGACTTACCAAATATACCAAATTTACGATTAAGAAATGACGTAGCTATTTTTTATATACGTCTTAAGTTAGCATTTCAATAAAAACATTAAATTAAGATCTATAAAAAAGAAAGAACAAAGAGAGGATTAAGGTTAT
>NZ_QKYV01000032.1 GCF_003253545.1 Mesonia algae | reverse complement strand
ATAGATGAGTATGCGTCCTATTAGTTTGTTGGTAAGGTAACGGCTTACCAAGACTTCGATAGGTAGGGGTCCTGAGAGGGAGATCCCCCACACTGGTACTGAGACACGGACCAGACTCCTACGGGAGGCAGCAGTGAGGAATATTGGACAATGGAGGCAACTCTGATCCAGCCATGCCGCGTGCAGGAAGACTGCCCTATGGGTTGTAAACTGCTTTTATAGAGGAAGAAACCTCCCTTCGTGAAGGGAATTGACGGTACTCTACGAATAAGGATCGGCTAACTCCGTGCCAGCAGCCGCGGTAATACGGAGGATCCAAGCGTTATCCGGAATCATTGGGTTTAAAGGGTCCGTAGGCGGACTAATAAGTCAGTGGTGAAAGTCTGCAGCTCAACTGTAGAATTGCCATTGATACTGTTAGTCTTGAGTCATTATGAAGTGGTTAGAATGAGTGGTGTAGCGGTGAAATGCATAGATATCACTCAGAATACCGATTGCGAAGGCAGATCACTAATAATGTACTGACGCTGATGGACGAAAGCGTAGGTAGCGAACAGGATTAGATACCCTGGTAGTCTACGCCGTAAACGATGGTTACTAGCTGTTTGGTCGATTGAGACTGAGTGGCTAAGCGAAAGTGATAAGTAACCCACCTGGGGAGTACGTTCGCAAGAATGAAACTCAAAGGAATTGACGGGGGCCCGCACAAGCGGTGGAGCATGTGGTTTAATTCGATGATACGCGAGGAACCTTACCAGGGCTTAAATGTAGTCTGACAGATTTGGAAACAGATTTTTCTTCGGACAGATTACAAGGTGCTGCATGGTTGTCGTCAGCTCGTGCCGTGAGGTGTCAGGTTAAGTCCTATAACGAGCGCAACCCCTGTGGTTAGTTGCCAGCGAGTCAAGTCGGGAACTCTAGCCAGACTGCCGGTGCAAACCGTGAGGAAGGTGGGGATGACGTCAAATCATCACGGCCCTTACGTCCTGGGCCACACACGTGCTACAATGGTAGGGACAGAGAGCAGCCACTTCGCGAGAAGGAGCGAATCTTCAAACCCTATCACAGTTCGGATCGCAGTCTGCAACTCGACTGCGTGAAGCTGGAATCGCTAGTAATCGGATATCAGCCATGATCCGGTGAATACGTTCCCGGGCCTTGTACACACCGCCCGTCAAGCCATGGAAGCTGGGGGTACCTGAAGTCCGTTACCGTAAGGAGCGGCCTAGGGTAAAACTGGTAACTGGGGCTAAGTCGTAACAAGGTAGCCGTACCGGAAGGTGCGGCTGGAACACCTCCTTTCTAGAGCAAGTACTATAAGTACAAGCGCAATACTAGATCGACTTAGGAACTCATAATGAGTTTTATAAGGTCTTAATTACTGTCAATTTATATTTTAAATGCAGTCTCATAGCTCAGCTGGTTAGAGCGCTACACTGATAATGTAGAGGTCGGCAGTTCGAGTCTGCCTGAGACTACAACGT
>NZ_QKYV01000031.1 GCF_003253545.1 Mesonia algae | reverse complement strand
GGTTTAAAGCTAAGATAAGTAAAATACTGAAATATTGAGCACGCAAGGATTTGTCCGTAGGATAAATCCGTAGCAATTGCTGTTATACGTTGTTAGCTATTGTAGTTGTTATCCGTTTTGATCGGACTTAATAACTTATTGAATAACCGTTAGAACTTTTAAAATAACGTAAAATGCAAGAGCTAAACGTAGTTTTGCTTTTACCAATGTTTAGCAAAAAGTGTTTGTAAAACTCTTTGCAGCCCGTCCTGCTTTTAAGAATCTGCTATTAAAGTTGCGTTTATCGTTTCTGCTGTTTTGATTAACTGACTTTTATGACTTGACAATCTTTGAGAACCAGCTTTTCTCTTTTTTTTTAATTAACCCGTTCTGCTTTGTATTTAATTAGAGATTGAATTTATATCGTTTGGTAGGTTTAAACTTAAAAAACTTAATTTATCAATCTGCTTTACAGTTAAATTATTTTCGTAACGATTTTAAAATTAAACAGATAATAAGAGGAAAGTTTATTTTTAAAAATACTAGAAGATACTAGGAGCAGAGGTGATTTTTACTATGATTGCTAACGTGTTTGTGCATGATTTCGTTGCGTGTTTAAGCACTAAAGTTAGCAAATAAATCACAGATAGAAAGTCCGCGAGGACTTTCGTAAGTAGACTATAACTAGCAATGAATTATACACGGTGTTGTGCGTTCGTTTTTTTATTTTCCGTAATTAGTTCAATCCGCTCGCAATTCAGACGAAACATTTTTCCGTTTTCGAAAAGATAAACTATATCATCATTTTTATTCGGTTTTTTTTGTCCCATAAACCCATCATTTATTTCACGCGTTGATTTGGGAAAGAATGTAATTCCGCTTAATGTGTTTTCGTCTTGTGGAGATTCCGAATTGTCTCCATCATCTGAGTTTTTAAAAGTAACATTTTGGTGTAAAAAAGTCAGTTTTTCAAATTCATTTTCGTGAACCCAATCTCCAGTTGATTTGATAAATTCAATTCGCACATTGTTTTCAAATTCCGATATTTCTTTGAATTCAAAATTATTGTGTAAATCAATGTGTATACCATTTAATTGAACCGCATAATTATCTACAATTTCAAAGTTCGTTTTCATTTATTTTTTAATCGTTTGAATAGTTTTAAAAGACCATATCCTATAATTCCAGATATTAGAAAATCGATTAACAAGTATCCATAGTAAGTTTCTGTTGGATTTTCTGGACAATCAATACATTCTCCACTCCATTTAACGTGAAAGGTAAAAGGGAAGCCATAAGTATCGTTTCCGTCAAACGGCGTTTGAATTTTCATTGTGACTAATGTTATAACTATGAATGTAATAATAGTCAGAATTAATATTTGAATCCAGATTTTCATAAATGACGCACAACGTTGTTGTATATGATTTGTTGCGTGATTTAAACAACTAATTTAGTAAATAATTACCGACCAAGAAAGTCCGCGAGGACTTTCGTCAGTAGGCGATAAGCCAGCAATAAATTATATACGTCTTAAGTTTGATTCTTATTAATTTTATAGTATAAATCAGAAAGAATAAAGAGAGGATTAAGGTTATGATATACGGTGAAGCGTTA
>NZ_QKYV01000030.1 GCF_003253545.1 Mesonia algae | reverse complement strand
CAAAATCAGGACTAGTATATGATGATTCTTACAGAAGTACGTTGGCTAAAAATTAGTGAGTTTTTACTTGTTTTTTACCACAGTACTTTGTTGTACACAGTTTTGTTTTATATTTTTATACTCCAAGTTTCTTTTTTTCATATTCCCAATATTCAGATTCAGAGTTGAATCCTATAATATTCAAAAAGCACTTTAATTCCATATTGCATTTTTTTGCTTTGTGATTATAGTAATTCACATCATTGGAAAGAGCTTTCCATATTACCTTTAATTCGCCTTGTTGTTTTTCAAAACGAATTTCATTTTCAAAAAGTTCTTTAGGACTCCAAATTCCATAGTGAGCAACAGAATCGTATTCTGTATTAATTTCATATCCCTTATCTATTTCAATTATCAGGTCAATTAACTCTTCTATTTCTTGTATTTCAGTATGGAATAATCTCAATTCTATCCAACATTCATCAGCTTCTGGATGCAAATTTTCATTCAAGTTTTTTTCGAGTAAATTCTTTTCGCTATTTGTTCGTTCAGTTGAGTCTGCTGATACTTCAATATTTATAACAAGATTACCATTCTTTTTTTTATAATATATCAATTCTCTTTTATCGAAATCATTAAAGAAAACTAATCCATCTTGAGTAGTAATTTTAAGGTGTTCATTCATTCTAATTGGATGCGTTTAATTGTGTACAACGGTCTCGGTTATCGCCAGTTGGCGGATTAAGGGACACGGATTTGTCGGCTTAGTATTGGTTTGTTGGTCAAGTTACTTATTTTCTTTCTAACGGTGCCGCTTATTGGCGATGAACCGTTGTTACCCACAGTGCTTTAAATTTCATTTAATTCTTTTCTCATTAATTTTATAATATCATCATTAATTGATTTTACAACTCTGCCTGATATTTCGATTTCTTTTTGTAAAGAATTTATCTTCTCTTGGTCATTAACTGTTATCAATGTTGGTAAGGCACTCATCATTTTATCAGATTTCTCCATTAACTTTTCATAAGCTCGCTCAAGTAAATTTAATTTTTTAATCATTTCATCGCTTGCAATAACACGTATAGTATTTGTTTCTTGGCGTAACCTTGTAAGTTCTTCATATGAATCGAATGTTATTTGTTGCATTCTTTTCGACATTACTGTAACTGCATTATTTTCACCTTTTTTATCGCCCTTTTCTGCTGCGTTTAAATAATCTTTATAAAATTTATCAAGAATTGGAATCAATTTATCTTTCATCTTTTTATTTGCCTCAGTTGTAAATGAGTCTATAGTTTTATAAAAGTTAAGATATTGATCTTTTTTACTTTCGTACTGATATTTTCTTTTGGAGATATCTAGTTGGTGTTCTTTTTTAATTGATTCAGTTTCTTCGACCAGCTCTTTATTTCTTCTTTTCAATGCTGCAATTTTCCCACTTTCTACGACGAAACTTCTTATATAAAGAACTAGAATTGTTATGAATCCTAACAATATGTATAGAATATAAGGTTCTAAAAATTCTAAGTTTAAGTTCATATTTTGGTTGGCATTGTGGGTAACGTGTTTCTTTAGTTTGTATTAAATAACTTTATATAGAAAGAGAGGAGAACTATAACGTGTTTTAGATTAGTGATCCCTTACACGTACGAGT
>NZ_QKYV01000029.1 GCF_003253545.1 Mesonia algae | reverse complement strand
TCCCACTTCCCATTGATCTTTTTAGCTTGATAAATCTTTAACTGACCTATACCATTGGATGCTTTTTCATAATCTCCATCTAAATAATCATTACGGGTAAAAAACATAGTTTCTCCATCTGGAGTAATACTTACTGTTCCTTCATGATACTTAGAATTTACATCTCCTTCCACCAATTTAATATCGGTATAACTATCTCCTTGTTGAGTTGCTGTATAAACATCTAAGGTAGGTTGGTCATTCCAACCATAATCTTTCCTAGAGGTATTACGAGCAGAGACAAAGTAAAGCTTATTACCTACCGCATAAGCTCCAAAATCTTGATAGGTGGTATTCAACTGTAATTTATTTACAGTAAATTTAGGTTCTCCATTTAAAAGTTTTGGTAAATAATCTGGGTTTGCTTTATAAGCTTTTGCTCGCTCATCATTAGGAGATTGGTTAGAAAAAGCTTGCATAGCTTCATTAGAAGCATCAAACTTCTTATTAGCCTTCAACATCTGAGCATAACGATAGTGAGCTTCTGCTTCTGCATTTGAACTTGATTCGATATAAAGCTTATAATAACGCTCAGCTTCTTTGGTATTGTAAAGATTATAATAAGAATCTGCCAAACGATTGTAGACATAAGCGTCTGCATCTCCTTTGGATACCAATTTCTCATAATCTTCGATCGCTTTTACATACTCCAAACGATCATAATGTTTATCTCCTTTCTTAGTTGACTTACTCTGTGCATTTGCCACGCCACTAAACATAAACAGTAGGGCAGCGGCTATATAATATCTTTTTTTCATAATTAAAATAGTGTCTTGCGTTTGGTTTGGGTTTAGAAATAACGAGGTGATCTATATGTCTTCTTGTTAAAGAATATATCAAATATCACAAAGGCCTCATAAGAAGGCTGATCGATATCTGATATAGAATGATCATAAGCAAATCCTACTTGAATCCAATCGGTAGCACGGATACTCATCAAACCACTAACAGCATCTTCGTAACGATAAGACGCTCCTATCTCAAAACGATCATAGAATAAAAAGTTAGCATTTACATCAAAAGATAAAGGAGACTCAAAAGAGCTTTTTACTAAAGTACTTGGCTTAAACTTAGTATTGTCTGATAATTGAAATACATATCCCGCAGTAGCAAAGTAATGCAATTCTTCATTCCCGTACTCTCTTCCATCAGGATCTGCATCTAAATGTGTTGATTTTAGCAGATTAGGAACAGAAACACCTAAATACCAATTGTCTGTATAATAAAGAAAACCTGCTCCAAAGTTAGGATAAGTCTCATTAATATTCTCTGAAAAAGCAGGATCAACAGGCCCTAAATCTCCATTACCATCTTGGAGCTGTAAATTAGTAAGTCCTACCTCGTGAAAAGTAGCTCCAGCTTTTACACCAAAGGCTAATTTACCACTATTGTTAAACTCCAGCGTATAAGAGAAATCTGCATAAACATTTGTTTCTCTTACCGGACCTATTTCATCTGATATAGCAGACAGACCTAAACCAGTCTTTTCTCCTATAGGAGAATGAGCCGAAAAAGTAAAGGTCTTAGGAGCTCCATCAAAGCCTGACCATTGATCTCTGTACAATAGACCAATATTTAAACTCTCTTTTGACCCTGCGTAAGCTGGGTTTACCACATTCATATTGTACATATACTGAGTATACTGAGGGTCTTGTTGTGCAGATACATCCATGCTCCCTAGCAAGAAAATACCACACAAGGTTATATATAGTTTCTTCATTAGTTTTTGTTTTGTTTTGGGTTTTTGCAATGATAAATAAAAATAACCTCGTCACTAAACCGTATGATTTAGCAACGAGGGATACTTTCGTATATTAATTAGATTCTCTGTTTAAATAAATCCAGCCTTTCTTAACCTTACCAAATACAGGGTCTTCTGAACTGAATTCGATCACGTAGAAATAAGTTGCCGTGTTTAAAAGATCACCGTCTTTATCCTGACCGCACCAATCACTCACGTAATTACCTTTCTCATAAACCACTCGACCATAACGGTTGAAAATTTGAATCTTACTAATACCACTCCTATCAGATAAGAAAGTAAGATCTAAACAATCATTCAATCCATCACGATTATCTGGAGATAGTCCTTCTGTAATTAAACATCCTGCCTCATAAGGGGCTATCGTTAGATCTACTCCTAAAGCCTCACTTTG
>NZ_QKYV01000028.1 GCF_003253545.1 Mesonia algae | reverse complement strand
TAACTTCACCTTAAAGCGCTAAAAAGTTTATTTCCGCGAAAGCGAAAAACATCAAAATAAAACCCCACTACATCTTACAAGGTGTAGTGGGGTTTCTTGTTAATAAAGGATTATGAAATTGCGGTAGAACGAATTTTATTATTAAATATTGATAGAGAGGGTAGGATTTATGTTTATAGTGTTGTTCTATTGTTGAAAAACAGTTTTATTTTAAAGTGGGAAATAATAGTTATACTTTATTGTATTTTTATTAAATTTCGCCTCTAAAACTGTTTCTTTTAGAAAACTCAATAAATTTTATCCTATTTTTATGAAGAAGTTATACTTATTAATTTTTATTTTACTTCCTATTTCCTTGTTTTCGCAAAACGTGATAATGGGTGATGCTAATGTAGATCAATGTTCGGGGAATTTTTATGATAATGGAGGTCCTAGTTCTGGTTATAATGATAACGGTGGGGTGGCTCAAGTGATAACTATTTGTTCAGATCAAGTGGGACAAGTTACCGAACTTAATTTCTCTCAATTTCTTTTAGGAGGAGCAGATGTTCTGAATATTTATGATGGAGATTCAACCGCGGCTCCACTAATTGGGGAGTATCAATTTGGTAATAGTCCGGGTCTTGTATTTGCATCTTCTACAAATACTTCAGGTTGTTTAACGGTAGAATTTGTTCCAGATGGAAATACATCACCTTTAGCTGGCTGGGCAGCCGAAATAAATTGTAGAGAGCCTTGTCAAGTAATTACAGCGCAGATAGACAATGTTACTCCATCTGAATTAGAAGGAGGTAATTATATAGTAACTTTTAATGAGTCTATTCTATTCCAAGGAAGCGGTATTTTTGAAGATGGCGATGGAACAGGAGCTACTTATGAGTGGGATTTTGGAGATGGAGATACAGGTGTAGGTCAAAATACGGCACATACCTATTCTCAAATAGGAACTTATGATGTTACTTTAATAATATATGACGCCAACAGTTGCCCTAGTGAAGAGATTACAATCACTGTAGAGGTTGAGTCTAATGCAGCTTCTTTTTGTGAAGATTTAAACCCGTTTTGTGCGGGAAGTGACGAGTTAGTTTTTCCGAATGCTAATCCTCAAAACGGAGGAGAGCCAGGTGCAGAAAATGGACCTGATTACGGTTGTCTTGGCTCACAGCCATATCCTGCTTGGTTTTATCTTCAAATAGATGAACCAGGAACTTTAAATTTTACTTTAGAACAAAATACGAGTCCCACTTTTAATGGTGGAGGTTTAGATGTCGATTTTATTGTATGGGGCCCATTTACAGAACCTGAAGGTAATTGTGGGAATCTAACATCTGCTAATGAGGTAGATTGTAGCTTTTCAGGAGCAGCAATTGAAGATGTTACCATACCAAATGCAGAAGAAGGAGAAATTTATATTATAGTTATTACAAATTATGATCAAGGTGCGGGATATATCAGTTTACAGCAAACTGGAGGTGCAGGAACTACAGATTGTTCTATTTTAGATACCTCTTTAGGAGAGGATCAAGAACTTTGTGAGGGCGAGACTTATACGATAGACGGTACGACAATAGGAGCAACTAGTTATCAATGGTCTATTTATAATGAAACTACGGGAGTTTATGATCCTATTTCCGGAGAAACTAATCCTGTAATTACGGTAAGTACTACGGGTATATATCAAGTTACTACAGAAGATGAGGATGGTGATGTTTCTTTTGATGAAATAGAAGTTGTTTTTTACGATATAGCAACCATAGAGACTTTAAATAATATAGAAGAATGTTTTACTCCTAATATTACAACTATTAATATTACTCAAGATGCAGATATTCTTGGAGCTCAAGATCCTACTGAATTTAATATTACTTACTATAATACCCAAGCTGAAGCGGATGCAGGAACAGGTAATATTCCAGATCCAGTAAACTATCCTTTTACAGCAAACATCACAGAAACAATTTTCGTAAGAGTTGAAAATGCTAATCTTACAGACTGTTATATTACAGGTAATTTTGAATTAGAGGTAAGTGTAGTAAATATTGGCAGCACATTAACAGATATAGAGGAGTGTGATGAAGATAATGATGGAGATGGGATTTTTGATTTAACAGAAAACGAAGACTTGGCTTTAGACGGACAAGATGCAGGATCTTATACGGTGACTTATTATGAGAGTCAGGCTGCTGCTGATGCTGGATCGCCAGAAATCGCTACGCCTACTTCCTATGAAAATGTAAAT
>NZ_QKYV01000027.1 GCF_003253545.1 Mesonia algae | reverse complement strand
ACTCGTACGTGTAAGGGATCACTAATCTAAAACACGTTATAGTTCTCCTCTCTTTCTATATAAAGTTATTTAATACAAACTAAAGAAACACGTTGGCAATAATTAAAAACAGAATGAACTTAATCCAGAAAATTAGAAATATATTTGGTAATAAAAATTCTTTAGAGAAGAAAATTGAAATCCTAATAACGCAAAATAATAAACTTCTAAAAGAAAATAATTTACCAAGTGAAAAATTAATAACTGATTTTGAAATAAAAAATAATAATGCGTCAGTTAAATTTGAAGGAATCACTGATAGTGAAATGATTAAAAAACTACCTGAAATTTATCTAAATAAAGAAAGTCAGGAAACAATATCAGGAACACTTTCAAACATTACTGGAGGATTAGCAAATGTAGGAATTACGTCTACTGCAACTTATGGTCTTTTTCAAGCAACAGCAAATCCAGCTACATTGATGCAACTTTCAAGTGGAGGAGTTGGATCTGCTGTAGTTAATGGTGGACAAATTACCCAACAAGCAGGTTTTGTTCAAGCAGGAACTACAATATTTACACCAATGATAATATTTCAAGTCGCATCAGTTATCACAGGTCAGTATTATATGAATAACATAAGTAAACAACTTAATTCCATTCAAGAAAAATTAGATGAACTTCTAAACCTTTTCCATATTGAAAGACAAGCTAAATTGGTAAAATCTTTTCAATTTATTTCAGAAATCCTAAATAAACAAAACTTTGTTATTGAGGACTTTGTCTTATTAAAAATGATATTGTCAGAATTAACAGATATTCGTGAGGAATACTTTTTAATGGTACAAAATTCAGTTGAAAACATTAAAAAAAATAATTTATATTCAGCATTAAACTCATTGAGCAAAGCAAAGAAAATAGCTCAAGAATTTGAAAAAACAGGTTTTATTTTTAAAATGAAAACCTCTTTAATCGCAGATGAATTATATCATTTAGCTAAAATGGCTGAATTCCATATGAACATTTGTTATAAGAATCCTGATTCAAATAGAATAAGTCACTTATCCGAAAAATTTGAAGAAATATCAAATTTTGATATAAACGAATTATCATTTAATAGAACTAACGACTTATACAAAGAGATAAAAGAAGATACATTAGGTTGGATTAAATATTCAGAGAAAGAGTCTTGGTTTAATGAATCTGAAATAAAGCTAATTAGAATAAATATTGAAAACGGTTTCAATGAATTTGAAAAAGTAAAATCTGAAAAATTTATATCAATAAATAAATCATATAAAAATTTAACATTACCATTTAATCAAGACAAAAAAATAATAATTGACAATAGAGAAGGAAAAGGAAAATTATATATTGAATAATAACTATTGCCAACACCGTGTATAATTCATTGCTAGTTCTAGCCTATTTACGAAAGTCCTCGCGGACTTTCTATCTGTGATTTATTTGCTAATTTTAGTGCTTAAACACGCAACGAAATCATACACAAAACCGTTGTATGTAAGTTAAAAACAGATATATGGAATAATATTTGTTTAGTTATGAATACATTTATACATTTGCAATATGAAAACTAAAAGGCTTCACATATCGAAACCCTCTAAAGAGCTACTCGAGTTTGTAAGAGATTTACGCTCTAAAAAGCAAGAACGAAAATCTGAATACCGTTCAAACAGAGAGTTATACTTTCCAAAATAAGTACTTTTAATATTGGAAAAAGAGATTCCTTTAATAACTGATGAGGGTTACGAGTACCTAATTGTTTTTAAGGAATTTTGTAATACCCCCAGAGATTATGGAATTGTAATAATTGATGTCTCTATCATCTTAATGGATGATATTACTCCTATTAATAGTTTAAAAACATTTTTTAGATTTTCAAAATTAATATTGGATTATTTGAATGAGAATAATGTAGTATTATACTATTACTGTGACACTTCAAATATAACTATAAGAAGTAATAGGATACGAAAAATAACTCCGCAGGAATTTAGGAGTAAACTATTTTCTATAATTTTTGAGAAAATAAACTCACAAGATTTCATAGAAAAACCGATAAAAATAAATGACCCTGAAAATGGACATCATTATACTTCCTTAATTTGCCATAAAGAAAATTTCAAATTATTACTTGAAATAGAAAAAGATTTAAAATCTACAGAAAAATAAAAACCTACACACAACAAAGAACTGAGGTAAAAACCAACTCTTTTCTACATTAAATTTGAGACATACATTACCTGTGTCAAAATCTTTATAAACAGATTTTAACT
>NZ_QKYV01000026.1 GCF_003253545.1 Mesonia algae | reverse complement strand
CTAGTTATAGCTTACTTACGAAAGTCCTCGCGGACTTTCTATCTGTGATTTATTTGCTAACTTTAGTGCTTAAAAAACGCAACGAAATCATACACAAACACGTTGTGCGTCATTAAAGAAAAATCGTAACTATAAATGAAAATTGAGAAATATAACCAAAGAATATTAGCTGTTTTAGGAACAGTTGGAGTGATTTTTCTAATCGTAGCATTGATTGCGTTTATTTCTATTACTATTATGGAACATCGCAGATTTAATGATTACGAAGACACCGAAACAGGAGTTTTATCAGATGAAAAAATTGAGGAATTACAAAAAGAAAATAAAAGAGAGCAAGTTATTTCTTTCAGACAACCGAGATTAATTGACACTTTAAATTCGACTTATGTTATCCCTGTTTCTCATAAAACTTTGGATGAAAAAGAAGATATAAATGGACTTTTAAATGCTTATTCTGCCTCATCAGATTACGAGCCAAGTGATAACCGATATTCAAGTGGAGCATATGGAAATTACAATAATGTAATTGTTTATAAGCCAAAAACAGAAAACCACAAAAAACTATTCAACGAGAGAATTAATTTTAACCGAATACAGTCGGAATATTTTGATGACGACATATATTTACTAATGAATATTGCGAAAAATGACACTTATAAAGATGGAGTTATAAACCTTAAAGATTTTAAAAGTCTTTACATTTATTCTCTAAAGAGTGAGAAACTAAAAAATGTTGGGATTGACGGAATGGATGTTTATGATTATGAGTTTTTGAACGAAACAAAAGATTTGATTATTAGGTTTGGAATTGACAAAAATGACGATGGAACTTATAATGAATATAACGAGCCGACAATCATAAAAAAATATAATTTAGAAACTGGAATTTTAACGGATATTGTTGATGAAAAAATACGTTCGGAACTTCAGAAAACGCTTGAGGGAACTAAAAAATAACGAACGCACAACAACGTATATAGCTCATAGCTAATTAGTTAATCAAGCGAAGTTAAGGCATATTTGGAAAGTCGCCAAATTTTTAAATTTGACGACTTTCCTATAAAAAAGATAAATAGTAAAATTTAAAAATCTGGCTTGTGCTTAATCCGAAAATAATTCTCTAATTTGCACGCTACGAGCCATATACAAGACCGTTATGTGCAACCAGAGCCAACGATGAAAAAACCTACAATCGGAAAATGTAAACTATGCAAAGAAACGAAAGAATTGAATTTCGAGCATATTCCGCCTCGTTCAGCATATAATAAAGAAACTAGATATTATACGGTAAATCAATTAGATTATTTGAAAAATGCAAAAGAGTATGCATTCGAAGGTTTAAAGCCGAAATCAAAAAAACACCAAGGCGGACTTGGTAATTACAGTTTTTGTGAAAATTGCAATGGCTTTTTAGGTTCGAATTATGTTCGTACATATAAAAAATTTGCCCAAATAGCGATGCGTATTATATTATCGAATGACAAAAAAATTAAATCTTATGAATTTGATATTTCAGACATAAATCTTCTAAATTTTCTTAAACAAATTACAGCAATTTTTATTGCATCGAATAGTCTGTTGTTTACCGAAAGCTATCCTGAACTCATAGAATTTGTTAGAAATAAAAACCAGAATGAATTACCCAATAGATATAGGTTTTATATGTATTTAAATAATGAAGGACAAGCTAGAAACGGTCATATACATTTTACTAATCATTACGGAACAGTCTGTGAATTTGCTTTTCCACCATTTGGATTTGTATTAAGTTTTGATAATCCGAATCAACTAATGAAATTATCAGAAATAACCAATTTCAAGTATTATGATAAAATAAATATGGTAAATAAGCTACCGATTATTTTAAATAAATATCCAACTTATTATCCTATTCCATTAGACTTTAGAAGTGAAAATGAATTAAATGGCAGCACATAACACCGTGTATAATTCATTGCTAGTTATAGCCTACTTACGAATATTCCTGCGGAATATTCTATTCGGTTTTTATTTGCTAAATTAGTTGCTTAAACACGCAACTAATCATACACAAAACAGTTGGCAACAAGCTGAAAAAAATGACGTCTAAAAAATATAACACTTTAGGAAAAGGAACTGCGGTAACTTCGTTTATAATCG
The DNA here is from genome assembly GCF_003253545.1 of Mesonia algae. Taxonomy (GTDB): domain Bacteria; phylum Bacteroidota; class Bacteroidia; order Flavobacteriales; family Flavobacteriaceae; genus Mesonia; species Mesonia algae. Next base: position 605 of record NZ_QKYV01000026.1, on the reverse strand, counting down.
GAGCATTGATTTTCGGAATTTACTTTCTGACCTCAAACAGCGATTTGTTGCTTATCGGATACGGATTTATAGTTCTTGCAGGAATTGTAAATTTGATAATTTTAATAGCAATTTTAGCTAAATCAAATTCGGACTCAACCAATCGCAAAAGACTTTTAAAAACAAGCGGATTGATGCTGATTAATCTACCAATAATGTTCCTTTTCATTTGGTTCTCGCTGATTTTAATTGGGAATATGAGAATTACGTTCACAAACGGAACTAAAAACAAACTGACTGACATTAAAATAGTCGGTTGTGAAACAGAACACATCGCAGAACTTGAACCGAATGAAAGTAAAACTGTTTGGATTGGAATTACTGGAGATTGCTCAATAAACTTGGAATATTTAAAAAACGGAGAAATTAAAAAAGAAATGGTTGCTGGATATGTGACAAGCGGAATGGGTCAAAAAATGAAACACAAAATTGACGGAAAAGATAAAGACATATTATAAAAAAAGCCAGTTGCCAACAAAGTACTGTGGTAAAAAACAAGTAAAAACTCACTAATTTTTAGCCAACGTACTTCTGTAAGAATCATCATATACTAGTCCTGATTTTGC
>NZ_QKYV01000025.1 GCF_003253545.1 Mesonia algae | reverse complement strand
ATTTATCCTACGGACAAATCCTTGCGTGCTCAATATTTCAGTATTTTACTTATCTTAGCTTTAAACCACGCAACTGACGGTTATACAAACACGTTGGCAACAAGACTGATCAAACGACAGTGACAATAATAAAGTAGTAGATTTACCCAAAAACCATTGATTTTTTTTTTACTGAATATAATAAAAGTATGAGCGTAAAAGCAAAATTAATAATAGATGAAATGGAAGTAAACGTTTTATGGTTTACTTTCGGATTTAATCAAGGTGCGGATTATAATGGTAGACCTTCTCAAAAACCAGTATTTGTTGGACTAAAATTAGTCATCGAAACTCGAAAAGACCTTAATCTTGCCGATTGGTCTTTTACTCCAAATCAAAAAAACAATTAGAATTACACATTTATCCAATCATTATGGGAGGAAAAACTCGTAAACTTTATTTTTACGATTGTCATCTTGTTGGTTGGAAAAATGACTTTTCGGCAACTGGTTCAAACCCGATGTCCGAAACTTTAGAAATTACTTGCGCTGGAGTTGAGGGTTCAACTTCCGAAGCTGTTTATTCTTCTTATTGGAGAGAAACTTTTAAAGAAGATAATGTTGTACCTATTACAAGAGAAGAACCTGAACCTAAACTAACAGAATACCACTTTGAGAATAAAAAAGGAGAAGTAATTGAAGAAAAAGACATTAAAATCAATCAAGAACTAGAATTAGTAATTACAACAGAAAACGCAAACGGAACAACCATAAAAGTAAACTTAAATAATTCGAGATTAGATTTTAAACACAATGGAGAAATTTTAGAAAATGATATTTTAAAAGGCGTTAAAATTAACGATGAAGAAACAAGAGTGCCATTAACAGCTATAAAACAATATTAATATGCCAAAAGAAAACAATAATAATTACGGTATCGCTTCTTTTGAATGTGGTAGAAGAAACACAATGCGTATAGACTTCCCAAACGTTGTGGAAGCCGATGCGCATATGAATATTGGTGTAGCATTAATGCCCTTTATGGAAGATGGTTTTCACTTTATAAAGGAAGATAGTATTTCTTCATCAAAAAAAGCAGAAGGCTTAAACGAAGTAGAAACTGGTTTTGTAAAATATTTATATGAAATTAGAAAGGCAAATAGAGATAATAAAAAATTAGAATATAAAACCTTTTCAGGACCAAGCAGACTCAATATTAGAGAGCGTATATTTATAGCAGGTAAAATTTTTCCAGTAATGAGCATATCGTATAGCGGAGAAGATATAGATTGTTCTACCTCTAAATTTAAAACAAAATCAGTTTCATCTGCAGAATTGCGGTTAATGTTTGGAGAAACTTTTAATGAATATAAAGCGTTCTCATTATAATATTTAAGTATAGATAACGATAATATCAGATTATATCTTCCTAAAAACATGGAAATTGGTATTGACTATAAAAATTTATTAATAGATTTTTTAACCAATGGTAAAAAAACAGAAACCACAGCTACTCACGGTGAATTTCCAGATTTAGAAACTTATTCATTAGCTACTGGAAAAACCGAATTAAAAGATGGTTGTTGGCTTACCAAAAACCGTAAAGCTAACGATGACATTTGGAAAAATGCTTGCATGTATATTTTAGAAAATAAGCTACAAGGCGTTTTAGCACCTTTTGCACAAATAGTAGATTTTTACACTTTGCTCGATGATATCATAACTAACGAGACCAAACACAAAACACGCTGGTTAAAAGGTGCTAAAAAATTGGTGAATTCCCTAAAAATAATGGACGGAGGATTTTCACTTGTGGCTAACGATGTAGAAATTATCCTAAACGAGTTAAATATTGGTATTTGTGACTATTCCATTACACAATTTTACGAACTTTTTTATGGTAAATACAAAAACAATCCACTCGAAAAAAGACAAGATGCCTACGAATGGGATTTAGATTTTGTAAAACACGAACAAGGCGTAGTAGCTGTTCCTATTTATTCTAAAACTAATAAAACAACAATAGATAGATACCAAGATATAGCAGACCAAGATGCAAAAGGCTCTCACGGTTTAGGTGGTTGGTCTATTAATTTCATCAGAAGTTTTAGAGGAAATCAAATTATACCTGAATTTGATGAACCTTGGAATGGTAAAGTTACTGATGCTTAATTTAGAATAGATTTGCCAATGCTCATGCTCTGGTTAGATAGGCATAAACCTACTCGAAAAAACTTTGAAGATAAAATAGATGAAAACGGGTATTTATTAGAAGAATACAAACAAATAATTGAAGATTATGAAGCTAAATAAAATCAATCTTTTTCTGTTAATTTGGGTAATACATTTATTTATTTATTATGCTATCTATCTTAGTTCTAATTCAGTTTTGTTTAATAAGTATGATGAAATTTATAAAGTAATTCTTGGCTTTATTCCTGGCTTTATGGGAATATTTGAACAGATACCTCTATTCTTTTTTATACCATTAATATTAATGCTAATTCTAATAAAAACCAGACTAAAAATAAAATGGTTCAAGGCTTATGTTATTTCTATATGTTCTAGTTATTTATTGAACTATGTATGGATGTTTTCGAATAACAAACACGATATAATATACGGAATGCCTGAACAAATCAATTTAATCTATTTTATCATTCCGAGTTTAGTTGTATCAATAGCATTAAACTGGCTAATTTTTAGAAAAACATTTAAAAAATTAGGTTTATAAATAAAGTCCAGTTGCCAACACCGTATATAGCTCATAGCTAAACAGTTGCTTAATCAAAGTTAAGGCATATTTGGAAAGTCGCCAAATTTTTAAATTTAACGACTTTCCAATAAAAAAGATAAATAGTAAAATTTAAAAATCTGGCTTGTGATTAATCCGAAAATAATTTTATAATTTGTTCGCTACAAGCCATATACAAGACCGTTAACTACTATAAAACCTCAAAACAAAAATTCTAACTTTACGAGATTAACCTGTTTTTCAATTTTCTTACTCTACTCTGTTATTTAAAAAA
>NZ_QKYV01000024.1 GCF_003253545.1 Mesonia algae | reverse complement strand
GGCATTAATATCTGATACTTTCCAATGTTTTGCGTGAATTAGCCTACCGTCAAGTTTGAGGATTGCGGGCGATAGTGTTATATAATTTTTCATCGCCTTTTTGCCGTTATGTCGAAAGTGATTTTTATCGAAGGAGCAATGCGTATCGATTAGTTCAAAAGTTCTACTCTTACCATCTATTGCTATTGGTGTCTGGACAATCTTGGCGTTATTGATCATTGTTGGGTGCTTTGCCCAAGCGGTGAAGATTTCGTCCTTTGTGGTTTCTATAACAAGATCAAACATTCCGCCAAAAACCTTGCCGTGTGGTCTGTAGTTGTAGTCGCAGTTCTGGTAGTATCACAATCGGTATTCGAGTACCTCGTACATCTTGTCATCAACATAAAGTTTGGTTTGGACACTCATTCTGGAATTTTTATAAAATTAATAATATTTTTCTTTTAAAGTGTTGGAAAGGCGCTTTTGTTTTTTTTAGCGTTGGCTTTGCGCGTTGAAAAAAAATAAATGTGCCTTTTTGATGGCTGGTATCAGCTCACAGGTAACATGTTTGTATAACCATCAGTTGCGTGTTTTAAGCAAATAAAACCGACTTAGAAAGTCTGCGAGGACTTTCGTAAGTAGGCGAGAACTAGCAATTAATTATACACGTTGTTAGCAACAGGCTTTATTTGTAATTTTTAAATTCAATCAAACCAAAATCTTTTTTTGTTTTCATTTTATGAATCACTTTAATTTCGCCATTTTCATTTACTTGATTACAAGAATAATCATCTTGACCTATTTTATGTAAAAACCATTTATTATTCTCATATTTAAAAGTTGTTACTATAAAACTTTTATCACAAGCTCCAAAAAGTTGTTCAATAGAAAAATAATTGTTCTTTATAGAAATACCAATAAAAGGGTCTCCAACTCCTGCTCCTCCACAATTAGAGCATTCTAAGATATTATGGTTGATGGAAGCGATTTTGAAATTAGGATAATGTTCTAAGGTCTCAAGTAAAACAACGATCCTTGAGTAAGAATTATCCATACCTGTAAGCTCTTTATTTGGGTATTCATTTTGTAGCACTACAATGAAATCATTTATGTTATCATTATTAATATCTCCTTTCTCCCAATGTAGTACAGTATGATTTTTTATTGATTTTGATAAAAAATTAGAAATAATATTTAGAGTATCCTTAGAGGTAGATTTCTTTTTATTAAAATATAGATATTTTTCACAACCTTCTTTTAATTTAGTATAGTAATTCATGGCATTACCATAATTTTGAATTACAAAATTTTCCTCTTTTGAGTCAAATAAAGCTGATATTCCTATTGGAAGAATTTCCTTTTTTTCTTGAATTAAAGAATCAGGAATTTCTTCAAAATATTCAGGACCAAGTTCTCCTTTATTTTCTGACCATTTAATTCCTTTAAAATTTAAATAAATACTTTTATCTTCTTTTATAATGTCTAAACTATCAGATATTTCTCTAATTTCGGATTTAAAAGTATAATAATATTGATTTTTTGTTTTAAATATATGAAAAGATAAGTGGCATTTTTCATTTTCCCATTTCCCTATCAAGTTAATTTTATTGAGAGTAATAAGATTCATCTTACTTTGAGTATTTATTGAATCTTTTTTAATTATAGAATTGCCAGCTGTTTTGTTATTAGGTTTATTTGTATTACAGCTGATTAATATAAAAAAAACAAGTATAACTGTATTAACTTTCATTTTATTATTTTAGCTTGTTGCCAATGTGTTTGTTTATGGTAAGGTAACTAAGTTAGCAAACTTTTACGGACCAGAGAAAATTCCGTAGGAATTTTCGCAAGTAATCAGAAAAAGCAATTAATTATACACGGTGTTGGCAGTAGTATTTTTAAAATTCAATTAAATTTAGTTCTTCAAGTTTAATTGCCATCGCCATAGTTGAAACATTAAATAAGTTAGCAATTGAAACAAAACTTTGATTGTCGAAGCGTTCAGAAGATGCTATTTTTATAGCTAATCCTCTTAAATTTCTACATTCATTTCTTAATTTACTTGGCGAATCCTTAATAAGATTAAAGGATGTTTCTTCATCAATAACAAATTTTTCGGTTGAGAACATTTCATAAAATTCTTTTTTTACCAATTTTGAAGGCATTAAAAAATAAGTTGCAAATTTATCTGCTTGCCGTTCGAAAATTTCGTTTAACGTTTTTAGATATTCCGTTGATTGGTCTGTCTCTATGTAAAACTGATTGTTTATGAAGAAGAGCGTGTCCCAATTCGTGAGCTGCCGTAAAATTTTGAGTGTTTTTGTCAAAATTGTTTGAGATATGCACAATTTTATCTTGTTGATTTATTATTCCAGCAGTTTCAAAACTACCGTTTTCATCATCAATAATCTCTAGCTTTTCAACGGGAACATAATTATATGCCAAGGCTTTTTTTAATGCTAAATTTGGTTTAAGAACTTTAGCAGGATGATTTGAGACTTCGTTCAACCAAATAACGTCTTTATGAGTCCATGATAAATTTTGTAGCCGAGATGCTCCGTTTTCAATGTCTTTATCTGTTAGCTTAGATTTTGATTTAAGATTATTTAGTAATAGGACAACCTCTCTTTAAAAATTAGATATAGCAAAAACTTCATCTTCAAGTAATCTTATCTTAGAGCTTGCAATGTCATTTAGTTTATTAAATTTTGATTTTAAGTCTTTGGTCTCAATGAGAATCTTTGATGTCCAAGAATATTCATCGCTACTAAATGATAATAAATTTAATTAGACTATTGATAAACAACCAGCAATTCCTGCGACAGCACCACTTAACGCTACTTGTGAATCTCCTCTTGCTCCTTGAAATGCATTATCGAAGACATAGTCAGATATTTCTGCAAGTTCAATGCAAAGTTTTGTGATTTCGATAGGAATGTCAATTGATAATTTAAGTTCTGCTAATGCTTTTTTTCCTAGAAGATTACTTTTAATTATATCATTTATATCATCTCGTTCTGTCCTTGCAGTAATAGCCTTGTCAAATTGGACAGCATCTTCTTTAAATAATCGTGTTAATTCTAAAAAAATTCTTTCTCGAATATCCGCATCCATTTTTATTAATGTAGGAAGAGATTTTTTATATTTTTAAATAACAGAGTAGAGTAAGAAAATTGGAAAACATGTTAACCTCGTAAAGTTAGAATTTTTGTTTTGAGGTTTTATAGTAGTTAACGTGTTTCTTTAGTTTGTATTAAATAACTTTATATAGAAAGAGAGGAGAACTATAACGTGTTTTAGATTAGTGATCCCTTACACGTACGAGT
>NZ_QKYV01000023.1 GCF_003253545.1 Mesonia algae | reverse complement strand
TGCAAAATCAGGACTAGTATATGATGATTCTTACAGAAGTACGTTGGCTAAAAATTAGTGAGTTTTTACTTGTTTTTTACCACAGTACTTTGTTGCCACCAGTTTTTAATTCCACATTTTCTCAAATAACCTCGGACAAATCGCTTTCATAGTCTCAGGCTCTTCCTCCTTCCAAGTAAACTCGAAATTTGAATAATTCTCTTCGTTTGTTTTGAAATCGTCAGATATGTAGTCGTATAATGCTTTTCCTGTTTTATTTTCAAATGCTGTTAATGCGACATACCAAAAACTTTCAAAATCATAATATTCTTCGCCTTTTACTAATTCCGAAATTAAACTGTCTGGATTTTCCTTTGCTTTATAATAAGTGTCTTTACCTCGTGATATTATCCAATTTCTAAAATATTCAAATTTATCGTCAGAACAACCTTCATTCATTATATATCCTGCACACCACATTTCAGAATTATATGTGTCGTAAAGAAGTTTGTCAGTCCTCAATCTAAAACCAATCATTTGTTTTGGTGTCAATTTTTCAATTTCTTTCACTAAAAATCTTTCTTGTGCATCTTGATTTTTAGTATTCTTTACCGAAGAGTCAACTATATTCCAGAATATTGTTTTGTCCAACATTTCACTGGTTTTCTCAATTTCTTGATTGTAAGCTTTTGGTGCTTCTTTTTTGGCTGGTTCTTTCTTTCCAAAAAGTTTGTCAAATATTCCCATTTGGTTATTATATTTCACGTTTTAATTACAACTAAATATCAAAATGATATAAATATTATAGTCGTTAATTTCATTTTTCAAATTGGTGGCAACGTGCGTGTATATGACAAGTAGCGTGAAGTTATGAGTTATTTTTCAATCTCGCAACAAGCCAAAACTTTTGTATTTTGTTTTTATCTTTTCTTTTTAAAACGCCAAATCAAAAGATTTGGCGTTTTACCAAATATACTAAAATTTCCATTTTAGAAAAGACGCAGCTATTTGTTATATGCGGTGTTAGCCATAGTTATTATTCGTTTGCTTTAATAAATTCTGTAACAATTATATCATTATTCTTTTTGGCATTTTCAATTGATTCAATTCCATTAAAGTCCAAGTAATATCCTAAATATACAAGATGATTTTTTATGTTTATTAGACTGACCACATAAGTCACAATATAATCGTGATTACCAGGATATGGTTTAATCAATTTAATTGCAGAAAACGACCTTTCGTGATTGCTGTAATCTTTTAACAAATATGGTTTTTCAGTTGTTATAAATGTAGAGTCAGAATAAGCTCTGTTTATTGCATCTTTAATGTTAATTGTTTTTATGGATGCTTTTTTTATTTGAATATCAAAGATTCTCTTTAGATCAGTATTTTTGATTTTCCATTTCTGTTCGTGATCTCTTATAAATAATATTGAATAATCGGTAAAATCTATATAATCTATATTGTTTTTTTGTTCTGCTATTTTGTTAGTTAAATAAACACCTAAAATTGTAGTTCCTTCATTTGAATTTTTGTCAAACCTTTTTTTAACTAATTTGTCAGAGTATAATTCTTTCCACTTTTTTAATTTAGGCAATTCTATACGTATTTTTTCCGAGTCGTTTTTTTCTGTTGAGTAAATCAGATTCGTATTATTTTCCTTGCAACTTGTAATTGCCAGTAGTAGAATTAAAATTGCTTTTCTCACGATTCTATTTAATTATGGCTAACGGTCTCGTATAACCGTCAGTTACGGGATTAAAGTTAATGATTTTCGGTTAAGCACTGACGTTAGCAATTCCGAGTGGATTCGGACGTAGTCGAATCCGCCGTAATTGCGGTTATACATTGTTATGCTACGTTTTTATTTAGTTCTATAATTTTTAAAAAGTCTTTAATTCCAATATTTAAATTAGAAATGTCAATCTCAATTATTCCTCTCGATTTTGTCCCAAGAGCTATTTTTTTGTATGAATATCTTTCTTCTGTTGTCACAGATTTGTAAACCAAAATTTCATTCCATTTAATTTTTTTGTTAGAATACGTAAAGCCTTCTGAGTCCGTTGTCAATAGTATCTTAGGTTTTCTTAATTTCAAGATTGATAAATTGATTAATAACGCACTTAAAGTAAAAACACTAAATTTTGGCCAGAATTCATCATAATTTATAAACAGCTTGATTATACAAATAATAGTTAAAATTAAAAAAACTAAAATTAAGATTTTAATATGCTGATATGAGTTTTGGATTTTTAATTTTTGAGTTTGTTCCTTTTTTAAAAAGTCATATTTAGATTTAAAAATAGAATCAAAAAAGTAAATTCCAAAAATATTCTCAAGAACATAAGAAATTATATCTCTCATATTATCGTATTTTTCATCAATTTGTGATTCGAGTGATTTTTTTTCCGATTCTAGTGATTTTGAATTTTCTATATAAGCATCGCATTTGTTAAAAAAATCAGCTTGTTTATTAGTTAGTGAACAAATAATTCCAAGGTTCAAACTCTTAGAGCTTTTTGAACAAAATTTACAAAACATTAAATGGTTTTCTCTTTCGGTCATTTTTGTCTAAATGTAGCATAACGGTTTTGTATAAGAATAGTTGCGGGTTTGTATGCGAGGATTTTCCGAAGGAAAATCAGACGTTACAAACACGCAACGACCTTTGATTAAGCACTAAACCGCAATTATTTTTATACGGTGTTAGCAAAAGTAATTTGTTAAGGTTCAATTATTTCGTGTAATTTGATTATTTTATAAAGCTTAGTTTCAGAATTGACTTCCATAATTTCAACATCTACAATAAATATCATTTTTAATGGGTTATCATCACAATTCAACATTTTCTGCTTCTCATCTTCATTTTCCCAAATTATATTTAAGCTATTTTCGTTTAATTCTTTAATAACACCTTTATTGCCTTTTTTAGATTCTAAATCTCTTTTTATTTGCTCTAAATAAATCGCTTGTTTGTGTTTTATAGTTTTTTCTTTATTTAATAATTCCTTTCGTTCTTCCTTGATTTTATCTCTGATTGCTCGAGATTCAATTTCGTTAGCATTTAAAGGATTTAATATTAAAGTATTATTTTTTCCCTTAATTTCTATAGAAATATTATTGCTCTTGTGAGTTCCTGGTTCAATAATCTTTAAGAGATTGGTTAAGTCTTTTGCATCAAGATTTTTGTCGTCTTCGTTTTTCGCCTTATCTCCCAATAAATAATCGTAAGAATTTTTGATAAAATTCCCGAATTCAAAAACAGTATTAACTTCTCCTAAAAATGGTAATAAAGCAGCTGAATATTCAACTAATGTAGCTACTATACTTCCTTTTTTTATTTCTTCTACATAAAGTTTTGCTTCAGGTCTTTCTGAACCATATTTGTCAAATAAAAACTTTTCGTATTCATTCGAAATAGCTTTTAATGCATTTGTGAATTCTGATACAGTAATTGGATTATCATAATCAATTACATATTCAAGCTTAAATTCATTTTCTTTCAGTTTCATTAACTTATTGAATTGGCACGATGTTCGTTTTTATTTTTGCTAACGTGTTTCTTTAGTTTGTATTAAATAACTTTATATAGAAAGAGAGGAGAACTATAACGTGTTTTAGATTAGTGATCCCTTACACGTACGAGT
>NZ_QKYV01000022.1 GCF_003253545.1 Mesonia algae | reverse complement strand
CCAACATTTCAACACCACAACATCATCATTATGAATTGATTAAAAAATAAAATATTATATTTGAAGAACTGGACTAGTGCTTTTCATAGGATACGCTGTTGTGCGTAGGCTTATTAATCTTTTGAAAACCAATCATTATTTTTTTTATCATAGTTAAAATAATATCCATAATAAGATTTAAATCCGATTTGATATTCTTCGTTATTCTCTAGTTTGTAATTATAAGTTGTTCCAATATTTGTAATTTTTGGTGCTATAATATTCTCAAGCTCATCTAATGATTTTGGGTAAGTATTATTTCGCTTTTTATAACTCTCAATAAGTTTTATTAATTTAAATCCCTTTTTTTTAGAACTTTCTATCTGGAATTCTCTAACTGGTTCTGCAATGGACCAAATTATTAATAATTGAATTAGAGAAATGATGAAATATTTTTTGGTTTTGAATCCTTTATATTTATCAATTAATATTGAAATAATTGCTAATATTGATATTATAATTAGGAGTAAAATTATATAGAAATTTACACCAAAAACAAATTCCCAAGTAAAAGATAAATCCCAAACTATTAATATTAGAGTTAATAAAGAAACTATGCTAAATAGTATTAAAACTCCTTTATTAGGGTATAATAGATTTTTCAATTCTGAGTGATTTTTAGCTTACGCACAACGTTTATGTATATGAGCTGTGGCGTGTTAAAGCACGAACCTCTCCAAATAAAAACTGGCTTTGGAAAATCCGCAGGATTTTCCAAGTGTGGACTGACCAAGCCATAGCTTATATACTGTGTTGTGCAACGTTTATTTCTTTTTCAATTCGGTTAGTTTCTGACTCAACTAATGGTTTTAAATTAAGTTCTCTAACTTTTTTAATATATTCAGTCGCCTTATTAAAATCTTTTCTTAAAAGTTCAATATTCGCTAAATTCAACAATACAATAGATTTATCATTTTCAGTTCTTAAACCTATATTCAGAGCTTGAGTCAAGTCAGAATGACTTTTTTTATATTCCTTTTTCTCTAAAGCAATAATTCCAGTTGTAAAATAATAATAGCTTTTGTGTCCTTTAGTCAGTTTTTCTGGATTCTTAATTTTTGAAATTAGTTCTTCGGCTTTATTTATGTTATCCTTTTTCATTTGCTGGAAAGCAGCATACACAGTTCCGTATTTAAAATATCCATAAATGAAAAGTCCGCCCGCAATTAGCATCATTGACATATTGGCAAAATCCTCTTTTGAGTAAAAGTATGCAGCTGCTATTAGGCTAAATATAACAAGAACGATTCTTATAATTGGTGTAAACATATTTTTTCAGAATTATTCAGCCACGTTAATTTCTAAATCAATATGTTTTTCTTTTTTCCATTCAGGAAAACTATCTCTAAAATGCATATGACAATTATCATTATGTTCGATATGATTTTTGACCGTCTCAAAAAAATCACATAATTTTAAAATATCATCTTTTGATGAAAAGATAATTCCTAATTTTCCTTGGTCAGGAAAAAAATCGTCATCATCAGAATGAGATTTTGAAAGGTATATTTTCATATTGTCTATATGTTTTTCAAATGTTGCACAACGTTGATGTATAAGATTAGTTGCGTGTTTAAGCACCTAATTTACCAAATACAAACCAAATAGAAAATCCGCGAGGATTTTCGTAAGCAAGCTAGAACTAGCAATTAATTTTATACGGTGTTACCTGCTGGCTTTTTTGTTAGTTCTTTAAAAGATTTAATTAGTTTTCGTAATTCAAATTCCGTTTTTTCATCAGTTATTTTTCCTTCTTGAGAGACTTTACTTTTTGTTCCTTTAATTAAGAGAGTTGTGTCTTCGGTAAAGTCAGTCTGTATGGTTTCCATAATCAGCTTTAATTCTTCGTGTCCTTTTTCTCCGCTTGCCGAAGCAGTTATGATTCCAATTGGTTTATCCGAAAACACAGTTGTCGAAACACACCATTCCAAAATGTTTTTTAGTCCGCTTGGGATACTAAAAACATATTCAGGTGTGCAGATTATTATTCCGTCTGCATTGGAAACTTTATTTCTGAACTCAACAATTTTTTTGGGTACATTTTTGTCTGTCAGTTCAGTTCTAAAATGCGGAAATTCGGTTAAATTCTCTATTATTTCAAAATCTAATTCAGATTTTTCAGATTCTGCTATGTATTTCAAAATTGAAAGATTTCCTGAATTCCGACTGGCACTTCCGCAAATTCCAATTATTTTCTTTTTATGTTGCATTTGTTCAATTCAGTTCTGTTTTTCAGCTTGCAGGTAACGTGTTTGTATATGGTTTGTTGCGTGGTTTAAGCACTAAATTTAGCAAATAAAAACCGAATAGAAAATCCGCGAGGATTTTCGTAAGTAGGCTAGAACTAGCAATAAATTATATACGGTGTTGCCACCAGTTTTTTTATTCATATTGGACTGTCGCTCCTTTTTGTTCAAATTTTTTAATTGTTTCTTTTATTTCTGATTCGTTAAAATTATTTTCTCTTATCAGCAAATAATTCAGTTTCGGTAAAGTCAATAAAGTGTCAGGAATTGAAGTCAATTCATTTCCATTTACTGCAAGACTTTCTAAACTTTTAATTCCGCCAATCCATTCAGGAATTGTTTTGATTTCATTATATCCAATTGTCAGTCTTTTAAGTTTCGGAAACTCTAAAACACTTTTAGGGAATACTTTCAGTTTATTAGAATGCACATTTAAATACTCAAGATTTCTCAACTTTAAAAGTCCGTTTGGAAGTTTAGTCAAATTCTGATAATTTATTAAAATCTCTTTTTGGTCAAGATAATTTCCGTTTTCATAACCTACTTTTAGATTGTTTTTAAATTCTTCTTTTTTGAGTTTTTCGCAAATTAAATCTCCGATTGAATCTCTGTATCTATAATCAACTTCTCCCAAGTCGCTTATTGTTCCAACAACGTAATTAAATTTGTAATTTTTTTCTCCATAACAATTATATTGCTCAAAGTAAGTGGCTGAAAACTTTTCTCCACTGCCAACTACAGGAAAACTATATCTATGCTTAAATATTTCCTTTTTTGAAGAAGTTAATAAAATTCCATTTTCTGGAATGAGGATTTTATTATTTGTAAAATAATTACTTTCGAGTTTTGGTTGGTTTTCTATTCCGAAAACTATTATAAAACTCTGATTTTTTCCAACAAAAGGTTCATTTTCATTTGTGAAATAAATTTCACTTCCAACGTCCCAATTTAAATGGTACAAAGTGTGGGACATAACATAAACAAATATTAAAGTCCATTCAATAATTTGTCGGTATTTGGCTTTGAATTTTTTAAGTAAAAAACTTGTTAATACTAAAATTGAATAAATTCCAAACAACCAAAGTATAGCTCCAATTCCCCAAAATCCCATAATAAAGAATATGAAAATTCCGAAAAGAAAGACTATAATACTAAACGAATATATTGGATTTCTGATGTTCATTCAAATTGGTGGCAACGTGTTTGTATATGGTTTGTTGCGTGTTTTAAGCAACTAATTTAGTAAATAATTACTGACCAAGAAAGTCCGCGAGGACTTTCGTAAGTAGGCGAGAAGCAAGCAATAAATTATATACGGCTTAAGTTAGCATTTCAATAAAAACATTAAATTAAGATCTATAAAAAAGAAAGAACAAAGAGAGGATTAAGGTTATTATATACGC
>NZ_QKYV01000021.1 GCF_003253545.1 Mesonia algae | reverse complement strand
CAGGACTAGTATATGATGATTCTTACAGAAGTACGTTGGCTAAAAATTAGTGAGTTTTTACTTGTTTTTTACCACAGTACTTTGTTGTAGCCAGTACTTATTGTATTTTATATTTCCTTCTTCTTTTTTCAAATGCTAATTCTCCTCCTTCAAGAATTTGACATATTTTTTTATTTATTAATTCATTTTCTAAACTACCTGATAAATATTTCAATTTACCCTTGTCATTAGTTGCTACAATAACTTGTTCTGCATCTGCATTTATAACAAGATTTGCATTGTGAGTAACGATTATAACTTGTCTATATTTTTTTAATTCTTTAAAAAGGTTTATTAAATTATTCATAATAAACTCGTTGTCTAAATCATCTTCTGGCTGGTCAAAAATGATTGGTTTTGAAAATGCCTCTGTAGCAAGTTTTAATTTTAAATACACAGTTCCTTTTTGACCAACAGATATCTTATTTAAATCTTTACCATCATATTTCAATATAGGGTAGACATTTATATAATCCTTTTGCTCATTAGAATCGAAAAACAGTTTTGTTAATCGTTCAGTATCTAATCCATTGTTAGATTCACAAACTTCTAAAAATTTATTTTCAAGAAAATCATAAAAAGAATCTATATCATTGATTTCAAAATATTCTTTTTGAGCTTTTAAATTATTTTTCACTCTCCAAACTGCACCATTAATACAGTGATAAATTTTTTCATAAAAACTTGATTCATTAAATTCAATGACAACTTCTACAGATAAATCTTGTAATAGATTCTCCATAATTTCTTTTTGTGCATCATTTAAGTCATCATTTTTCTCGAAATCGGTAAAATTGTTCCAATCTTGCTCAAGTTTTGTTTTTTGAAGAGAATATTGAGATTTTATTTTATTAATTAATGACTCTTTATCTTTTTCACTTATGAATATTATCTTTTTTAGATTCTCAAATCTTTTATTTTTTTGAGTTACTTTGCTTATTTTTTCACGAATAGTTAATAAAACTGTTTGAAATTTATCGACATCTTTTAATAGAGTAGATAAATCACCTTTATAAACTTCATTAAAAGATTCTTTTATTTTATTGTTTTTATCTGTTAAATCTGAAATTTCTTTAAATATTTTATTAAGCCAATTGTTAATTGCTTCAAGTTGATTCTTGAAAATATTTTGTTCTTCAGTCAATAAAGGAATTAAATTAACTTCTTCGTTTACTTCATTAATTTTCTCATTTATACTAGTTACAATATCATTTAAGTATATAGTTAAAGATTTTAATTCTGTGCTTTTGGAAGTGTTGTTTTTAATTTTTTCTAAATTGCTTGAATATTGTTCTAATTTTTCTTTATTTTCTTCTGTTGTAATGTTAGATATAAATTCATTAGTTTTCTTTTCTTCCTTTTTTAAGTAATCAATTTTATTCTCATTAATTTTTAAGAACTGTTCAAGTTCTTGAAGTTCTTTTATTGAAGAAAGAATTAATTTGTTTAAATCATTATCAAATTCAGGTTTTTCAAGTTTAGCAAGTTTACTTATAGAATCTGCTAATAATGATTTCTTATCTTGACTTTCAACTTTACTTTTTAAATCTCCTTGACTTATATAAATAAAATCGACAGAATGCTCATTCTCTCCTAAAGGGAAAAGAATCTTCTCATCATCATTCAGAATTGTTTTACTGTACTCGACTTCGATTTTTTCTGTTTTGTTAAATTCTCCAATTTTATTTCCAGTTTTTCCATAAAAGCTACTCGAAATATATTCAGACAGCATACTTTTTCCTTCTCCACGACCTCCAATAATGGTTACTAAATTAGGGTTTAATGGAAGTGTTTTTGTTGATTCACAAAAAATTAAATCGGAATCATCTTTGAAAATTTGCTCATCTTCTTTAAAATTAATTAATGAGAAGTAAGGTTTTTCATAATCATATTTTGGATTATTTTCTTGAATTCTAGTTCTTTCCTGTGGTTCAAAAATAGTTTGTCTTAGTCCTTCAAAAGTTTTATCAGCTTTAACCCAAGTAAATTCAGAGCCAATTGTATTTAAAGAATGAGCATCTGAGCAAACAAATACAGGTTTTGGTAACTTAAAAAAGTCTTTTCTTGGACCTTCAAGATTTAAAAAAAAGTTTCTGTCTGAAGCTCTTCCAAAAATTAAATTAGAACATTTGTCCATTTTTTTTGCCAACTGTATATTTCTTGGCTTATTGTCAGGATGAAAACCACCATATCCATTATTGACTCCAACCATTAAAAAGTCATTCCAGATGCTGAAATCTCGTTCTAATTGTTTTCTTAGGTCATCAAATGATATAGTTATATTATCAGCACCATATTTTTTTATATTTTCAATTGTACAATATTGAGTATTGTCATCTGCAATATTATTTAATGGAATTCTTGATAAACTTTCTAGAATCTGTGAAATTGAAACTTTGTCTAAGTTAAATAGAACGTGAGAATTTATGTATTCACCACTTTTATTTTTGTCATTAGTTCTAAATTCAAAATTTGCAAGTACAAGAGTTTCATTAGGTAAATACTTTTTCAGTTCTGTAATTTCATTCTCTTCCACAATGAAATAATTTGTAACACCAATAACCTCGATTTCTTCTTCAATAATTTTTTCAGCAATTTCCTTGTATGAACAATTGTACTTGTTATTTAAATGTGTGTTAGGTGTATGTATATGTAAATCCCATTTTCTCCAAATAGAACCTTTCTTTATTTCTTCTATCATTTTATTTTTTTCGGGTATTGGCTACAACGTGTTTGTATATGGCTCGTAGCGTGTTAATTAGCGATTACTTTTCAGTTAAGCACGAGTCAAATTTTTTAATTTTCTTATTATCTTCTTTTATCAATAAGCCAAATTAAAAAATTTGGCGGACTTGCAAATATGCCTTAACTTTGAATTAAGTAACTAATTAGCTATTAGCTATATACGGTGTTGGGCTTTCGTTTTTTATTTTCCGTTTTTCAATTTTCTATTTCTTCTCGTTTCTTTATTTTTCCCTTAATTTTTTCCAATATTCTTTCTTTAAATTCACTTTTAGCTGTTGAGTTTTTCCACCACCAAAAATATTCATTCGCATCAATCCAGTTTCCACCATCTGTTTTACTTTTATAATTTGCAAAAGAAAATGTTGTCTTTGTCTTGTTTTTCGGTCTTGTTAGAGTATGAATTATTTGGTTCTTGTCTTTATATTCAAAATAGATTGAATTCCAATGTTTACTTTTATGGTCAGTGAAACTATTTGTATTTAAATTGTTTTCCGATTTTACCTCATTTATAATTTCTATAAGAGTTTTTTCAGAAGTATTCAATTCATAATTTTCAGCTTTTCCATAACTTCCTGGTGAAAAAGACCAACCCACATAATAAATTAAAATTCCGAACGCTAAAATTCCGATTATAATTAATAAATATTTTCTTTTCAATTTTTCCTAAATTTTTGTTTCAGAGTTCGAGTGAGAAATGAAGCCCAACGGTTTGCGTATATGACTTGTGGCGTCTTTCAAAGCACTTTCTTGTCGGCTTGCACCAAATTTACTTAAAAGCACAAAGCTTGAATTTACCACTTTCCCCGCCATAAGTTATATACGACTTAAGTTAGCATTTCAATAAAAACATTAAATTAAGATCTATAAAAAAGAAAGAACAAAGAGAGGATTAAGGTTATTATATACGCAGAAGCTTAA
>NZ_QKYV01000020.1 GCF_003253545.1 Mesonia algae | reverse complement strand
AGTTAAAATCTGTTTATAAAGATTTTGACACAGGTAATGTATGTCTCAAATTTAATGTAGAAAAGAGTTGGTTTTTACCTCAGTTCTTTGTTGTAGTGCGTTTTTATTTTTTTTTGCATTCTTTCAATTAACCTATCCTCTAAATATCTATTACAGAATAAATCAATTGGTAATTTGACTCCACCCCAGCCAAAAGTTGAACAATTTATTAATAAATCATTTTTGTCGTATAAAATTGTAATTCTTTTATCCCAACCTGTAGCTCTGTCATGAAATGGAATCTCTAAAATATCTACTTTATCATTATTTTCTATTATTGTCCATTCTCTTCTTTCGACTAAGTCTTTTAGATAATTTTTAATCAAATTTTTGTTATTACCTATTATTATATTTTTACAGCGTTTGAGTTTATTTAATTGAAAATAGCAGAAAGCAATTAAAATAGAAGAAGTTAAATACAAAATTGGGATTATTATTGTTTCCATCTTTTCTAAATTGATTTGTTTAAAATTTTGATAACCAAAAAAATAAGGTAAAAAGCTAACACAAAAAATAAACCAAGGAATTTCTAACAGTTTAAGTAAAATTGATTCACTGTAAATTAATTTACCTGATTTTTTAGATTCTTTAATTTTAATATTGTTTGTCATTTTTTCTAATCATCAAATTTTTATTCAATTGGCAGCATTTTATTTAGCCAAGAAATTTCTTCAAGAGAATTTTTATTTTCAAAAAGTTCCTTCATAGAATGCATATCTGAAAAACACCTTAAACAGTTATAAACAGGAATTGATAAAGATTTCCAAAAGATTATTTTATTCCTTTCTTCCTCTTTTAATGAGTCATTTTTTTTTTCAACCAGTCGTTCTAATACTAATATAGCTAAGAATATTTCTCCACTATTTTTAGAATTTAATAAAGATGAAATTTCAGAGTAGTTTTTTTCTTTTACTAAGTCATTCATTTTATCAACTAGAGGAGTTGTATCTGCTGAAGATCCGCACATAAAACCAACAGTTAATTTTTCCAACTTCTCTGATTGTCCAAAAGTCAAACTCGAAATTAAGATAGAAATGGTTATTAAAATTAATCTGTTATTATTCAGTTCGTTTTTCTCAAATGCACTACAACGTGTTTGTGTATGCTTTGTTGCGTTGAGTTTAGCATAAAGTTAGTAAATATTTACTGAATTAAAAGTATGCGAGAATTTTCCAAAATTGCCATTAGTAGCAATAAAATATACACGGTGTTGTATTTTCGTACTTTATTCCGCAAACTTGATAGCGTTGGCGTTTAAGCTCTTTTATTTTTTAGCGTTGGAATTGAGCGATGGAAAAAAATAAATGTGCTTGAACTTGCGTTGGCTTATTTCGTAAACCTGATTTGTAAGTTCAATTTGAAATATAATTCTCCGTTTTCTTCATAAATAGTTCCAAAATCGTGTCTGCTTGAACTTGCTGTGTCTAATTTTGTATTATTAAATAAATAATCTTCAAATTCATTTCGGTTGTAAATATGATAACATAAAATGTCTCCACTTTCCTTAACAATCAAATATCCTCCTGTTGCATCATATTGTCCTGTCCAAACTTTTGAAGGCATCATTCCTAAAGCTACGTCTGTTAAAAATCGTTTAATTTTGTATTCGTAAAACTTATGTTCATTCGAAATATCAAAATTTAATGGATTTTTAGAATTTGTTTTTTCTACTAAATCTGAAACGCTTGAATTTTTGCTTGAATAAAATTCATAAACTACTTGTGATAAGATTTCAGGTAATTTACTGTCGATAAGTATTAAATTGTTTGAGAATATTTGTTTTTCAGTTTTTTCAAAATGAAATTCTCCTTTTAATTCTAAAACCGAATTAATCCTATCCATTATTTTACTTCTCGAATCTATAGAATTTATCTTGTTAATTTCTGTTTCGCTTAACTTTAAATTTGAAATTTTAAAAATAAAGTTAGTCGTTTTTCCTGCATTGAGTAGAGTAGAAGGACTTCCTAATTGTGATTTTATACTAAACCCTAAAGTTGGTTGTTGATTTGTTCTTTGGTCGTGAACAACGATTGTAATGTCAGTTTTTGCAGTTGAACTTGCTTTTAAAGAAATACAATTAATAGATTGCATAAATTCTTCAATTTCGGGAACTGAAAAAGTTCTTTCTTTATTAGACTTAATCTTTTCAAGTAAGAATTTAGCTTTTTCTTTAAACTCGATAATTGCAATTTTTAAAACTTCTTCTCCACCAGAAATAAGTATTATTTCATCTTTGATTGAATATTCAAAATCGCCATTATTCTCGGTTCTTAAAACACGTAAAATAGGATAGACAAATCCTTCTAATTTTTCAATTTCTTTATTTCCAAGAAATAATTGTTTGTCTCCAAGTAGTTTAAAAAGTGTGTAAATTTCACTCCATTCTCCTTTATTTCCTTTAATCATAAAGTTTTAAGTTTTTCTATAATTTTCTTTGCAGTAGCTTGAATTGCTGGAACTGCAACTGAATTACCAAATTGTTTATATGCTTGAGCGTCCGAAACAACAATTTTAAAATTGTCTGGAAAACCTTGTAATCTTGCCCATTCTCTTGGTGTCATTTTTCGAATTCCTTCCCTGTTTACTTCTCCTCTAATATTTGTAATTGGTGTAAAATCTTTTAGTTTAAAATCATAAACTAAATTTCTTTCTCGTCCCATTCCTCCACAAACAACTGCGTTTGCGGTTCCATTATTTGGTATTATTTCGTAGCCAAAACCATTTCCTTTACTTGCGTGTCTTGCTTTGTGATTTCTCAAAGTATTTACATACGTTTCAGATAAATAATATTTTACAGATACGGTTTCGGTTTCTAAAATATCTTCTAATGTTACTTTTTTCTTGGTTGGTTTAGGATATTCAAATTCGGTAATTCCTAAATCCTTTCTAAAACCAACAATAAATATTCGTTCTCTGTTTTGTGGAACACCAAATTCTTTTGCGTTCATAACTTGAGGTTCAGGGACAAAATAACCTAAATCTTCACGTAAAACATTTAATATTGTCACTAAAGTTTTTCCTTTATCGTGACTTCTTAAACCTTTTACATTCTCTAAAAAAATAGCTTTCGGTTTTTTCTTTTTTATGATTTCTGCAACGTCAAAAAATAACGTTCCTCTTGTATCTTCAAATCCTCCTCGTTTTCCGGCAATTGAAAATGCTTGACAAGGAAATCCAGCACACAAAACATCAAATCCGTCTGGAATATAATTTTTAGTTGATTTTTTTGTAATATCTCCAAATGGAACTTCTCCGAAATTAGCTTGATAAGTTTGCTTTGAATATTTATCCCATTCACTTGTAAAAACACATTTTCCTTTCAAGTTTTGAAAAGCTAACCTAAATCCACCAATTCCAGCAAATAAATCAATAAACTTAAATTCAGGTCTTTTTGGTGCGGGAAAAGGAATACTTTCTTGTTGAAAAATTAGGTATTGCAAAGCTTCTTCAGCTGCTACTTTTGAAATTTTTTCTTCTGGAAACTTGTAGTCAAATAAATTTTTAACGTGTTCTATCGCATCTGGTTTGTAGAATTGTGAAACTCCGTTTTTGTGGTTATGTAAATAATGTGTAAACGCAGCTGCTGTATCTTTTTCAGATTCTATAAGTCTAATTTTGAATTTTTTATCTTCAAAATGTTCAATCGATATTTTTTCCTTTAGAAGCAACTTTGTCCGTTTTATAATTATTGTGGCAAGTTATGAAAAAATTCTCATTCATTGGTGGTAAGAAAGCAATGTGTGCGATAGCACTCTTTGCTTTTGTGCGGCTGGTTTCCGGTATGAAATACAACGGTTTTGTGTATGAATAGTGCGTTTTTGTGAGCGAGGATTTTCCGCAGGAAAATCAGATGTAACAAAAAGGCACTATACTTTGATTAAG
>NZ_QKYV01000019.1 GCF_003253545.1 Mesonia algae | reverse complement strand
TGAACTTTCCAACTTAATTTGTGGATGTCGATGCCAATGTATAACTTTGGTTGAGCAGTGGGTACAGTTTTCATATCTTATTGTTTTGGTGAACTTTAAAGATACTGGATCCACTGCTTTTTCATCGATGCTATAACAAATAGCTACGTATTTTCTAAACCGAAAATTTTGGTATATTTGGTAAGTCGCCAAATCTTTTGATTTGGCATTTGAAAAGAAAAGATAAAAGCAAAATACAAAATATTTGGCTTGTTGCGTGGCGGAAAAACACTCGCTAACTTGCACGCTACTTGTCATATACAAACTCGTTGGCAGTAATTTGAAAAATGAAAACAAAAATATTAGCCATTTTAATTTTGTTGGTAAGTTTTTCTTGCACTAAAGAAAGAAAAATTGGAGTTTTAAAAGTTAATGGCTTGAAAAACATATTTATCACTATTTATCAAGATAGGGAGTTTGATTTTGTTACTGGACTTTATTATGAAATTTCCGATTCTGAAAAAGAAATAATTATTCCGGAAACTCATTTAATTGGCACGAACGATTATATCACAAGTTTGGAAAATTTTCAAGCAAAATCTATTGATAGTACTTTATATCTAACGTGGGGGAATGTAAATGAAGTTTTTGCAGTTTACGATTTAAAATCCGGTAAAGGATATCCTCGAGGTAAAACTAACGATGATTGGGGAAAAGAATTAGAAATAGGAAATGAACTTATTAAAAAATTAAAAGAAAAAAAGCCCAAATTAAATGCAAATTGGGATAAATAATTATACCCTAAAACATTTACCCTTAATTAAAGTTACCTAAAAATGAAAATTCTAATTAAAGTTTTACTAGTAAGCTTTTTTATTAGCTGTAAACCAAAATCAGATAATAAAATAAATAGTATAGAAATATCGGATATAAATAATAAAATAGAAAATTGTGAGATTATTAAAGAGCATATTTTCTCAAATAAAAACTCTAGCGATACATTTAAAATTATTTATGACTGTAATAATCTAGAAGGTCCGATGATTTTCCAAATAATAAATAATGCAAGGATAACGATTTATAAAAAGGAATTTTTAGGTATTCAGTTGTATGATTATGAAAGACCTTGGTATTTATATGTAACAAATCCTAAAAGAGTCGAGGGTTTTGATCATAAGAAAATGAATAAACATCTAACCGACAGTTTACAAAAAGCAGACTTAAAATATATAAAATCTAGGATTAACAATTTTTTCGATGAGGAAAAATTTATTAAAAATCCATTATCTAATATTGATAAAGATTTTATAAATCAAAAAAGTTTAAACAAAATTGATAACGATAAAATAATTGTTGGATTTTCATATAAACTTTTTGAAGGTGGAGGTTTTGAAATTATTGGATATTCTAAAAAATTAAATAAGACAGTCTTAATCGCAGGCTGTTGCTAATAAAACTACTGCCAACAACGTATACCAACAATTGCGGCTTTGTGTCCTGCGGATACAACCGCGCAAGCATAAAAGTCGGGATTTTTTTCTATCTTAGTTCTATAATTCCCGCAACTGACAGGTATACAAAACCGTTGTAAAACATTTACCAAATCAAGAAACTATGAGAAAAATTTTAAGTTTAGTAATATTAATTGGCTTTTTTTCGTGTAAAAATTTAGAAAAAGAAAATAACCTGAACCAAAAAGAAACTGAATTAACTCAAAAAGAAAATCAACTTGAATCGAAAACAAAAGAGCTCGAAGTTAAAGAACAAATACTAAAACTTAATTCGGAAGTTAAGAATAACATTATTCATTGTGAAAATAAAAAGTTTACTATTAAAGTTGACAACCTTAAAAATGGAGATATAAGATACATTTCTTGGAATAAACCAAAAACAATTTCTGACGAGCCGAATCTAATATTATATGACGGAAAAGTAGAACGACAAGGAACTGGTGGTGGTTATCACTACGTTTTCAAAAGTGGAGAATGGAGTTATATTATAGAAAATAACTTGATGGGAGAAACTGCCGAATCAATGGGAATATTTCTAAAGTTACTTAACAATGGAAAACAAAAACAGTATTCCAAAATGACTGATTTAACTACCGAAAAAGATTACGACTTAAAATCTTACTCAAGAAAGAATTTAATCGGAAATTGGTGGACACCACACTATGCTGTAAGAAAAGTACGCTTTAACGAAAATGGAACATTCCTTTTTGAAAATGGAGACGGAAAAAATTTCAAAGGAAAATTTGAATTTAATGATAAATCTGTAATTCTAAATTTCGACAACGGACTTGATAAAGTAATGACAATTGGTGGCGGATATGATGATACAAGTTTAACATTAACAGGTGGTGGAGAAAATTTTGTGAAAGAATGGAGCGAATAAAAACGTTTTACAACAATGTATATAGCTCATAGCTAATCAGTTGCTTAATCGAAGATAAGGCGTATTTGGAAAGTCGCCAAATTTTTAAATTTGACGACTTTCCAACAAAAAAGGTAAATAGTAAAATTTAAAAATCTGGCTTGTGCTCAATCCGAAAATAATTCTCTAATTTAGACGCTACGAGCCATATACAAGACCGTTGTGTGTAATCTAAAAAAAAATGACGAACTATAAAACAATCATATTTTTAATTCTATCAATTGTAATCTTTTCTTGCAATTCAGAAGTCAAGCAAAAATCAAAATTAGTTGAACAGAAAAATAACGAAACTTCAGATACGGAACCAACATATGAATTAGAAGAAAAAGTTAAATACAGAGATACAATTCAAATTAATTATTTAAAGAATAAAAAACTTCTAAATATTTTAACATTACTACCTGAAAGCACAATGGACAGTTGGGAATGGAGCAAAAAAGACAGAGAGAGAACTGTAGAATTTATCGAAAAAAATAATTTCATAATTGACTCAACTCAAATGTATAATAATATAAAATATATTAAACCAAATACAATAGGAATTCAAGTTGTTGATGGATTTTGGACATTATCAATCTATGAATTTAATGAAAACGATTATTTTGTTGTCACAAACGATATTGTTGGAGACGGAAATGATATTCAAACATTTAACTTCAAAAACGGTAAACTAACACCAACCAAAATGGTCAATTGGTTCAGTGAATTTGACAACAAACTACTTTTAAATAAATCAACCGATTGTATCGAATTACTGGAAGAAAATCAATTGACTTATAATTATAATTTTAACGACAAGAATATAATTTTAATTTCCTCTTGGTTATTGAACGAAAGTGAAAACAAAAATTGTCTTATAGGAAACTCAATAAAATACGAACTAAATAAAGAAAAAAGAACATTTGACATAGCAGACATCTATTGGAAAAAGGACAAATCCGAATAAAAAAGACTACACACAACAACGTGTATAAAACATAGCTATTACAGGATTTTCGAGAGGTTTTTGCTTATTTATTAAGTCCGCCAAATTTTTATTTTTGTATATTTAGAAATTAAAAGATATATAGAAAAAATAAAAATTCGGCTCGTGCAAAATCCGAAAAGTTAGTGTTTATTTATACGCTACGTTTCATACACAAGACCGTTATGTGCAAGCTGAAGAAAGATTCGAACTAAAAATAAAATGACTGAACAATCAATAATAAAACAGATTGGAAAACCTGCCGAAATCGATTTGCAAAAACCGAAAGCGATTGGAAGTACAGGATTTTATTTAAAGTCATTTAAAACGAAAAATCTCGAAACTGAATCTCTAAAAATTGACTCGAAATGCAACTTTGAAAAGCGAACTGGCGGAATTTTATTGCGTGCGAATTATTCCAATAAATTAACTGCTATTCCTATTGCGAATGAAAACATTATTGGGATCTCACTCAAACGCGGAAAAGAAGATATTAATCCATTTTTTTTATCACCAATGTGGATTTTATTAAAACTCGGAGTTTCTATATTAAAAGCTCGATATTTTAGATTTTGGCTTCACGAATATTCAATTGACCAAATGGAACTGAATATCAAAACGAATGAATATGAAATGGAATTCATTGCTAATGGATATTTATTTGAGCGACAATTAAGTTTCTTTGAGAATCTGAATTGCGGAAACAAATTAAAAACGGAAAGAAAAGCCAGCACATAACATCGTGTATAAAAAAATGCTACATTAGTGCTTAAATAAAGTTAGTTGCACTTTTGTTACGTCTGATTTTCCTGCGGAAAATCCTCGCTCACAAAAACGCAACTTTTCATACACGTATTCCAAGATCAAATCCTAATAAAAACCAGTTTTTATTATGCTGCGTGTTGCTGAAGAACCACATAAGGTGTCCCTCGCTTAACTACAGCAAATGCTCGAGCTATTAGTTTATTTCTAACATTATTTACTGCTAACATTTTATCTTTTCCTTCGGCTAATTTTTTGTTATAATATAACCGTAATTCACTATCGTGTTGGATTGCCGATACACTGGCCATACTCAATAAGCTTTTCATTTTCCTGTCTCCCAAATAATGACATTGCTTTCTGCGATGAATACTAGTTCCTGAACGATGCTCGAAGGGAGCCGTTCCGCAATAACTGGAAAAGGCTCG
>NZ_QKYV01000018.1 GCF_003253545.1 Mesonia algae | reverse complement strand
GCTCACTTGATGGTCTTTAAAGTTCTTCTGCACATAGTCATAAAGGGTTTTAGCCTCGGGTGGCATGGAAAAGGATTTACCACAAAAAAGGTCGGTGGCACAGTGAACTTTCCAACTTAATTTGTGGATGTCGATGCCAATGTATAACTTTGGTTGAGCAGTGGGTACAGTTTTCATATCTTATTGTTTTGGTGAACTTTAAAGATACTGGATCCACTGCTTTTTCATCGATGCTATAATTAATTGCTTTGGCAAGTGCTTATTTGGAAAATTCCTTCGGAATTTTCTCGCGTTCGTTTTTGTTTACTAAATTAGTTGCTTAAACACGCAACTAACCATACACAAAACCGTTGCCAGTAATTTGAAAAAAACTCGAACTGAATTCAAATTTTTAAAAAAGCTGAATAAATAACACTTAATCGATGTATGATATTGAGTAATGAAATAAAATATTTTAATCGAAAGCAGAACTTAATATTTATTTTGAGTTCACTTTTACTTATTTGGATGTGGATGTTAATTGCCTCTTATATTGACAGAGGAAACGACCGAGGATTAGTAACTATTATAGGAATAGCAACTTTAACATCACTCATTTTTTCATTGTTTTTATCTAAAAATAAAATTGCTGAATTTTTCACCTCATTGATTTTCTTATTAATCTCAAGCTTTTTGATTTTCATTCTTTCTTTTACCTTAGGTCTTTTCTTGGAAAGTTTGACCAAATTAAACTGGATTGGTTTTATAGTTCCGATAGTTACTTCTGGAATCTTGACATATTTAAATATTCGACGATTGATATCTTTTCCCAATAATAAAAAAGCCTTTTGGTATATATTTATTATTCCAGTTGTAATAGTTATTGGAATATGTTCTTTACCTTTTTACGATGGAATTTTTACTCACGATTTTGGAATAGGCTTTTTAATCTCAATATATTTGACTTCCGTATTTGTATTAATCGGAATATTATGCAGAATAAAAACTACTGGCAACACCGTGTATAATTAATGGCTGGTTCTCGCCTACTTACGAAAATCCTCACGGATTTTCTATTCGGTTTTTTATTTGCTAAATTAGGTGCTTAAACACGCCACTAATCATACACATCAACGTTAGCACCAATATGACAAAAAAACTATGAGTACAATTTCAAGATGGATTTTACCTTGCTACCATACTGATAGTGAATTTTCAACTGAACCGATTACAATTGATTTAACAGACAATTTGAATCTTATTCTTTCCAACGAAGTTTGGAATCGAAAATTTGAATATGGATTTACAGGTGGTTTAAAAAACACAGAAATAAATGACATTAAACGTGCTTCTGTAATTATATTTCCTCGTTTTATTTCAGGAATGGTCAATGAAAATCGAATACCAGAATTAATTGAAAAACATTGCGGAAAATTACCTGAATATTTAAAAGTTGAAAATTATAAGAATTGGTCACATAATATTGGATTTGCAGTAATTGAAGTGGAGTATAAAAAATCACTAAAAACCATTCCGATTAAAAAGGATTTTGCTGGTTATATTCCCAACTGGAATGAAGAATTTTTAAATACATATCATAAACATTTTGCTGTACTGAAAGAACTGAAATTTTTCTTTCTCGCAGGTTTGCATTTATCATTTCCAACAACATCAATAGTCATTAGAGATGACAGTTCTATAAATGATGGTTTTTTTCAGATTAATTCTGGACAAAGAAAATATGCGACTTTAAAAGCGAGTAGCTCATTTATGCACGAAGTTTTAATTGAGAGAACCAAATTAAAAAACCTAATTGGAAATTTAAATGGACTTGCAACTAAATGGCATTTTAATTTATGGCCAATTAAAAGGTACCTGACAGCTGTTGAAAGTTATCAAATATCAATGGACAACTTACTTGACTTGCTTTATTCTTTAGAAGGTTTATTTAGTAAAAATACTTCTTCGGACTTTATAAAAATGACTTGTGTTTTAAGTTTAGCAAATAATAAAAAAGAGGCAAAATCGCTCAAGGAAATTTTAGATGTTGGTTTTAGAATACGAAATGATATTGCTCACGGAGAAAGGTCTTACGACTTATATGACAAAATTAAATTAGCTGGAAAAGAGAAATTAGCTCAAGATATATATTGGAAAATTAAAGTTATTGTTGCACAAATGATAATTCTTGCAACATCGAAATTAATTACAAATCCTAATTTGAGAAATCTGAAATTTAATGAAGATGATTTTTTAGATTTGATTTACAAAGAAGAATAAATACTGGTGCTAACACCGTATAAAATTAATTGCTAGTTCTAGCCTACTTACGAAAGTCCTCGCGGACTTTCTATCTGTGATTTATTTGCTAACTTTAGTGCTTAAACCACGCAACTAATCTTATACAACAACGTTACCCACAATTATGAAAAAAATTCCGATAATTTTAATAATCTTTTTATATGTTACCAATGGAAATGCTCAACATTTTTTGGAAACATTTGACAAAAAATATCTTGATACTTGGGGTACTTCCCAATTAATAGACGAATTTGGAGATGTTTCGAACACAACCGTTTTGACATTTATAACTAACGGAGAATATAAAGACAAACAAAATCAGACAATAAAAATTCCCGTTGTTGTTCTTGTAAATAATGAAGAAAATTATATTTCATTTGACCTTTACGACGAACAATACAAAATATTTAAAAAAATAAATTTTAATGGAGCAACTCTTTTGAAAGATATGTCTAGTGGAGAAATTTCCAAATATTATTTTTCACAAAAAAAATGGTGCAGTCTTTTAGCCCCAATTACAAATGACGAAAATAGAGCAATTCCAGTAAAATTAATATTAGACGGTAACGGACAAGATTTGAAATTTAAAATTAAAAAATTAAGTTGGGGTACTAGTACTATAATTGGAGAGTATAATTTTACGATTAAGGCTTGGAATAACGAACAAAGAAAACTGTTCAAAAAATAATAAAATTTGGAAAATAATTTTGCACGCTGGCAATTAGTAAGAATAAACCAACTTACTTTTATCAATAATCTGATATTAGGTCTTTCGTTAGGTTTATTGGCTTATGTTTTCAATTTTGTTCAATCTGATGAAATTATATTCTCGTGTATTCAAAAGATTTTATTTTGGATTGGATGTATCACAAGTTTATGTTCAATTGCTTTAGCTTTGCTATTAGCTTTAAATCGCCTCAAAGATTTTAGAAAAACTGCCAATTTGGTCAGGAAATTAGAAAAAAAAGATTTAGATGAAAAAAATAAATCAAGACAAATTACAGATAATCTTGGAAAAACTACTTGGAAATTATTTTATTGGCAAATTGCAACTTTCTGTATTTCATTTGTAACATTTTCAATTTTCATATTAATGGATTTATACGATAAGATTACGTAAAATAACTGCGGGTAACACCGTATATAGCTCATAGCTAATTAGTTACCAAATCGAAGTTAAGGCATTTTTGGAAAGTCGCCAAATTTTTAAATTTGACGATTTCCAATAAAAGAAGATAAATAGTAAAATTTAAAAATCTGGCTTGTGCTTAATCCGAAAATAATTTTCTAATTTGCACGCTACGAGCCATATACAAAACCGTTGTAGCTAATTTAAAAAAAAATCCTATATGAAAGGAAAAATTGGAATCGCTATAATAATTCTAGGTTTCTTAATTTGCTTAAATCCATATTGGTTAATTTTTGGTTTACCTTCATTTATCATCGGTGGAATAATTCTTTCGATTTCAAATATGAAATTTAAAACAAAGTTGTTTTGGATTATCAGTCCAATAATTCTTTGGATTCCATTTACGTATTTATTTTTTTTAGCATCAATCTTATTTAATTAATAATGACTCAAAATTTG
This sequence comes from Mesonia algae, assembly GCF_003253545.1. Taxonomy (GTDB): domain Bacteria; phylum Bacteroidota; class Bacteroidia; order Flavobacteriales; family Flavobacteriaceae; genus Mesonia; species Mesonia algae. The sequence continues at coordinate 1,528 of NZ_QKYV01000018.1, read as the reverse complement.
ATTTAATATTTCTCAAAAATTGAAGAAAAGCAATTGTCATTTCTAAAATACAATTTGGTGAAAATTTTAAATTAATAACAATGCGATTATTAATTCCAGAAATGGGGTGTAACTTTATAAATAAAAAATTTAAAAGCTTTAGACTAATAATCGCTATTTTAAAATTGACAATATTTCTAATAAAATTGAAATTCGAATATATCTTGATAAATTATTAGAAAATTAAGGCAAACCTAATAAAAACTAGAGGGAATATGGCGAATTAAAACTGGATGAATAAATATCAATTCGGATACGAAAAACTGTATTAATTAAACCTCTAAAGAATTTAAAAATAAGTCGAAAACCTAATTATAATATGCAATAACAAAAACTAGCCACAACAACGTATCCTATGAAAAGCACTAGTCCAGTTCTTCAAATATAATATTTTATTTTTTAATCAATTCATAATGATGATGTTGTGGTGTTGAAATGTTGGTAATCCCGATAGGGTTATCAGTATTTCAACGGCCTTTAAATAACTTGCTCCGCATCCTATATGTGGTCCATCGTCAAGCGCGGCCACCAGCATCTGTGTGATTGTAAGTTATAATAACCCGGCCACGGTCTATAAAAGTGATCCAGCCCTTGGGTGGTCACATACGTTGTTTTGTGATCCGGGAAATTGGTTATTCTGTGAGCTCTGTTATTGTTACTATTTGTTTTTATTTTTCTATTGCACTACACCAGGCTCGTAGGGAATTCCCGTTTTTACAACGGCCAATGTCCGACTCGCTAGTTTTCGTGCAATTTTAATTATTATTGATTTTGAGTTCCGGTGCACATGTTTTCGATAGTAAGCTTGCATCACGGGATCGGCTCGTATAGCTTGCCAAGAAGCTTCTACAAAATAACTGCGCATAATTTTATTTGCTCGCTTGGTGATCCCCGTACCTCGAGAGTTTTCGCCACTTTGGTAAATACCCGGGGCAAGCCCCAGATAGCCAGCGAACTGTTTGATATTATTAAAACGGCGCAGGTCACCCAGCTCGCTCAAGATACCACAAGCAACTATACCTCCTATACCGGGAATACTTCGCAATAGATAATAATCCTCTTTATGGTATTTACGGCAATAGGCACGAAGCTGCGTGGATATTTCCCGTTTCTCTTTATCTAAGAATCTAAAAGTGCGCATCCTCCCCTCGAGGGCCGATTTGGCCGTGGGGTGGGTAAAGTGTACTGCATCTATCCAGTTCCTGAACTTATGGCTCCATTTATCGTTATTGAATTCTTCAGGAATCTTTATACCGAAATACAGAAGCTGCATCTTTATCCTGCTCTTGTTGCGACGTATATCCTTCACAATATCGTTACGACGCCTAAAAAGGCTGCGCAGTTCTTCCCGTTCCACATCGGGAATCCTGATGCAATCAAGTCTGCCGTCTTTGAGTTCTCTGGCGATGAGCTGGGCATCGATACGATCTGTTTTTGTATGTTTTTCCTTTCCCTTGCGGTGGATATCGGCAGGGTTGGTAACCACGGA
>NZ_QKYV01000017.1 GCF_003253545.1 Mesonia algae | reverse complement strand
ATAGTTTACAGGTAAACGCTGAAGATTATGAAAGTAATGCGGCTATGGTAGGAGAAGATGCTGAAGGAGAAGTAGATCTTGTCATCGAGTTAAGTCCAATAGAGAAGATTATCCAAGAAGAAGAAGTGGTGTTAAATCCTATTATGTTTGATTTTGATAAATCTAATATACGAAAACAAGCCGCTTTTGAGTTAGATAAGCTAGTAGCTGTAATGCAGAAGTATCCAGAGATGAAAATCAAGGTAGAAGCACATACAGATAAGCGCGGACCATCCTCTTATAATCAGCAGTTATCAGAACGTAGAGCTCAAAGTACCGTACAGTATGTAATTTCAAAAGGCATCGATGAATCACGTATTAGTGGTGAGGGTCTAGGAGAATCTTCACCTAAGGTAGAATGCGACCCTTGTACAGATCAGCAATATGAACTTAATAGAAGGTCTGTGTTTAAAATTATAGATAAATAGATCTTTTTAGTAATTATTTCGTTACTTATAATAAAAAGTCTTGACAAATTGTCAAGACTTTTTATTTTTTAATAATTATTTAATATTTTTTTATATCTTCAGGCAATTAATAACCCAAAATTTAACCTTATGAAAAAAAAATTACTTTTTTTATTATTTGCAACTCTCGGCTACCTCTCTTCCTTTGGTCAGATAGGAGTTGTAGAAAACTTTGATAGCGGTATTCCTGCTGGATGGACGACTACGTTTGTAACTAGTTCGGTTGAATCTTGTTCAGGAGAAAGTGCAAGAGCAAATGTTTATTCATTTAATAACACGGCAAATTTAACTTCTCCAAATGTTCTAGGACAATCGAATGGGACAGATCTAAATATCAGTTTTGATTACAAAATTGTTGATTGGTCCGCAGCAACCGCAGCAACCGCAGCAGGCTGGGGTAATTTTGTAGTAGAATATTCTACAGATGGAACCACTTGGATTATGATCGATACTATCGATGATTCTAACCATGTCGTATCTGCAGACTGCGCAACAAAAAGTTACACTATAGTTGGATCAGATTTACCTGTTGGGGCAGATTTTCAATTGAGATTTAACCTTACTTGGGCAGCTGGCGATTATTATATGTATTATGATAATATAGTAGCAATACAAGAAACAGATGAGATCCCAAATTGTGATGCTATATTGGTTAATCCAACAGATGAAGCAGTAAATGTACCAATTGAAAATAATATAAATTGGGCTCAAGCTACGGGCTTAGCTTCTGGTTATTTATTAAGCATAGGAACCGTTTCTGGAGGTAGTGATATTGTAGACAATGTAGATATAGGTTTAACAACTACTTACGACCCGATGAGTAACTTTGCATTTGATCAAGAATATTTTGTAACTATAATACCTTATAATTCAAATGGTAATGCAATTAATTGTGTAGAGCAAAGTTTTACAACTGAAAGTGCTCCGTCTACAGGATCGGTTTGTGAAGATGCAATATTGGTAACACAACCTTTACCATATATTACTTCAGACAGTACTTCAAATTACGAAGATGATTATTCAGGTTCAGCAGGAACAAACTGTTCTAGTACATTAAATTATTTAGACGGTGATGATGTAGTCTATGAATATACCCCCTCAAGTGATACCACTGTAGATATAATACTATCTAACATTAGTAACACTTACGCAGGAATGTTTATTTATTCGAGCTGTGAAGATATAGGAACAACGTGTCAAGATGGGATTGTCAATGGAGGTAGCACGGACGATATGGAGATAGAAGACTATTCAGTAACAAGCGGACAAACTTATTATATATTAATATCTACTTGGGCTTCACCTCAATCTGTAGATTATACATTCATCATCAAAGAAAATACAATTTGTGTAGAGCCTACAGTAGATTTTACTGTAGTTTCAGACTGTGATTTAGATCCTCAATTTTTAATAGAGGTAGATGTGACGGATATTGGAGATGCAGATGATTTAGATATTACTGACGGAACAACTGTGCAAACCGTTGATACAGCAGGAGTCTATACGTTTGGCCCATATCCTAACGGTACATTAGTAGATATTACTGCGACTAATAATCAAGATGCAAATTGTTTTATTTTCAGTGAAACTTTGACCCAAGAATATTGTGGTGAAAATACGGTCGACTGTACCGAGGGGCCAATCAATACCGTTTTTTGCTATGAATCAAATGAAACTATAGAAATTGTATATACGAGTAATGATGGTAGCGCTTTAAATCTGGTGGTTAATTCAGGCCTTGTATATACTTTTGGTGGAGATTTTACGGTGACAGATGTAGGAGGAGACATATTGTATACGGGTACAGGTGATAATGGTGATCTTTCAGGAATTTCAGTTCAATCTATAGGAGATGAATTAACTGTTACATACACAGCAGGATTTTATGATTGTAATGGATTTAATTCTTCTGAAATAGACCTAACAGTATCATGTTCGACTTGTGTAAATCCTCAAGTTGAGTTTGATGTAGTAAGCGATTGTGATAGTGGTACAGATCAATTTGTAATTGAAGTTGATATAGAAAATATAGGTGATGCAGAAGATCTAGATCTATCTGATGGAACAACTACAGAGACAGTTGACACTCCAGGTGTGTATACTTTTGGCCCATATCCAAATGGTACAGAAGTAGATATAACAGTAGAGAATAATCAAGACTCTAATTGCTCAATAAATAGTGGAACATTAACACAGTTAATTTGTGCTCCAGATAACGATGAATGTGATGAAGCAACGGTATTATTAACAAATCCAGATTTTTCATGTGTAGCATTTGGCTCAGGAACACTAGTGGGGGCGACTGCCTCTAACGTTCTAAATACCTGTAATGGAACTAGTGATGATGATGTATGGTTTGAGTTTGTGGCTACCTCTGTATCACACACCATAGACCTATACAATATTACTGGAAGTACGACAGATTTATATCACGCAGTTTATGAAGGTGGTGATTGTGATAACTTAACAGAGTTAGTTTGCTCAGATCCTAATAATAGTTTTATAGCAGGTTTAACAATTGGAAATACCTATAAAGTACGAGTTTATTCTTGGACAGCGACAGCAGGACAAACCTCTGTTTTTGATATTTGTATAGGTACACCACCACCACCACCAGCAAATGATGATTGTGATGATGCAACTGTTTTATTGACCAACCCAGACTTTTCATGTGCAGAATTTGGTTCTGGAACTATAGCATCTGCTACACCTTCTGTAGAGATTAACAACTGTGGAGGTACAGATGATGATGATGTATGGTTCGAGTTTGTAGCAACGTCCACAGAGCATACGGTTGATTTATATAATATTGTTGGAGGTACGACAGATTTATACCATGCAGTTTATGAAGGAAATGATTGTGGTAACTTAATAGAATTAATTTGCTCAGATCCTAATAACAGTTTTATTGCAGGTTTGACAATTGGTAATACTTATAAGGTAAGAGTTTATTCTTGGACATCAACAGCAGGACAGACTTCAGAATTTGATATTTGTATAGGAACTCCACCGCCGCCACCCGTTAATGATGAATGTGATATGGCTTTAGAAGCTCCTGTAAACAACTCTTCAAACTGCGTGGATACTATAAATGGTACTATAGCTTCTGCAACAGCATCAGCAGAAGATAATACTTGTTCTGGTACAGCAAATGATGATGTATGGTTCTATTTTACAGCAACTTCTACAGATCATGCGATTGCAATTAGCAATATTATAGGCTCGACCACTGCATTGTATCACTCGGTTTATGAGGGAGATGATTGTAATGATTTAACCTTACTGTACTGTGCAGATGGTTTTGGAGAGACTTCTAGTGCTGCAAATGGCTTAACAATTGGACAAAACTATTACATTAGAATTTTCTCAAGTGGTCTTACTGATGGACAAACCTCAAGTTTTGATTTATGTATTTCAACTTTAGAGCCACCAATAACTACAAATACAACTCAGTATACTGTTGAAGAATTGGTTATAGATGTACTGGTAGATAATCCTTGTACGCAGGTATTTAACATTACATCTTCTACGGGAACAGATTTTGGTTCAGATAATGGAATAGGATATTTTGATCAAAATGGATCTAGTTTTCCTTTAGAAGCGGGTGTAATCTTGAGTACGGGAGATGTAAATGCAGCGCCTGGTCCAGAATTAAGCACTCAAAGTAATGGAGGAGGAGGATTTCCTCCGACGTGGCCGGGAGATACAGATTTAGAAAATGCAATTCCCGAATTAGAATCAGGTAACTCTAATAATGCTTCTATTATAGAATTTGATTTTGTGCCTTTTATAGACGAAATTAGCTTTGATTTCTTATTTGCTTCAGAAGAATATGGAACTTTTCAATGTTCATATTCAGATGCTTTCGCATTTTTAGTGACAGATGCAGACGGGAATACCTCTAATATTGCATTGGTTCCTGGTACTACAGATCCTATATCTGTGGTAACGGTTAGAGATAATGCTTATAACTCAGGTTGCCCATCTGTAAACGAAGAATACTTTGGAGAATATTATGGAGCAGGTGGATTAGCACCTATAGGTGCACCTACTAATTTCTTAGGAAGTACTGTTCCAATCACAGCAGTAGCCTCTGTGGTTCCAGGTCAGCAATATCATTTTAAATTAGTGGTAGCAGACCGAGGAGATGCTTCTTATGATTCAGCTATTTTCTTGGCAGCAGGAAGCTTTGATTTTGGAGCAATAGATTTAGGAGATGATATCACAATAGAAGATGGTAATGCAAATTGCGAAGGAAATCCAATTGTGTTAGATACAGGGATAGAAAATGCAGAGAATGCCTCTATTGAGTGGTATTTTGAGGGAAGTTTGATTGTAGAATTAGATGAAAATGGAAACCCAATCTTAGATGAGAACGGATTCCCAATTCCTGTTTCAACACCAACTATTGAGGTTATTGAATCTGGAGAGTATGCTGTAGCAGTAGTTTATTTTGGAGCCTGTGGGCTTACTGATGTAATTAATGTAGAGTTCTTTGAATCTCCTGAAATTGATTTAACATCAGATGTAAACTTTATTTGTGATGGAAGCTCTGGTACATTAACAGCTAATTTAATTAATGAAAACGCGTTGAACAGTATTTCTTACACTTGGTTCTTAGAAGGAAATGAGATACCTAATGAAACTCAGCAAACAATCGTTATTACAGAAGCCGGAGAGTATGAGGTTGTAGTTACTGCAAATGATTGTGATGCTACTGCGACAATAATTATTGACGACGTTAACTATGACATATCATTTAATGGAGTTGTTATTCCTTGCACACCAGAAAGTCAAACCAATAGTTTTGAACTTTCACCAGTGATTAATGGAATTCCTGCGGATGAGTTAGATGACGTAAACTACCAGTGGAGTACTAACGAGACCACCCCATCTATCATAATTACACAAGATGGAACTTATACGGTAACGACAACTTATAATGGTTGTACTGCAACAGCAACTTTTGATGCAGACTTCATAGAAACTCCTATAATTGATTTAGGATCAGACGTTGTGACTTGTGATATAGGCGGAGTTGTTATCGATGCTACTCCTGTTATGGGTACTTCGGGAGTTACTTTTGAGTGGACTTATGAAGGTTCTTCTATAGCTGAGACAGGAGCTGTTGTTAATGCAGTAGATTATGGATTTGGTACCTATACTGTAGAGGCTTATATCGATGCATCTTGTCCTACTATGGAGACGATAGAGATTAACCAAGCAGATTATACAGTGAGTCTTACTTCAGATCAAGAAATGGTTGAGACAGTACTTAATTATTGTTCAGAAGAAGAAAGCGTGCCGAGTTACTCTATTACTTTCACAGCAAATGTAGAAGGATTAGATGCTTCTTTGGTGAGTTACCAATGGTATAAGAACGGAAGTTTGATTATTGATGCTGCAGATGCATCTACTTATACAGCTACTTATTCAGAGGATGTAGAT
>NZ_QKYV01000016.1 GCF_003253545.1 Mesonia algae | reverse complement strand
CGAGCCTTTTCCAGTTATTGCGGAACGGCTCCCTTCGAGCATCGTTCAGGAACTAGTATTCATCGCAGAAAGCAATGTCATTATTTGGGAGACAGGAAAATGAAAAGCTTATTGAGTATGGCCAGTGTATCGGCAATCCAACACGATAGTGAATTACGGTTATATTATAACAAAAAATTAGCCGAAGGAAAAGATAAAATGTTAGCAGTAAATAATGTTAGAAATAAACTAATAGCTCGAGCATTTGCTGTAGTTAAGCGAGGGACACCTTATGTGGTTCTTCAGCAACACGCAGCATAATAAAAACTGGTTTTTATTAGGATTTGATCTTGGAATACGTGTATGAAAAGTTGCGTTTTTGTGAGCGAGGATTTTCCGCAGGAAAATCAGACTTAACAAAAGAGCAACGATCTTTATTTAAGCACTAATGTAGCATTTTTTTATACACGGTGTTAGGCAACGTTTTTTATTCCTTTATAATTCCGAATATAATTATTATTCCACCAAACCAATAAATAAGTCTCGCTATTTTAATAATTTTCAATTCATTTTCCACAAAAAACTTTATTGGTTGTTTATTCAAATTCTTCGCGTTATTTTTTTTATGAAAATTAACAACTTTTCCGATAATTAATTTTACTATAAATTTATTCCATAAATAAATTAAGACTATGATAAATAAGATTTGTCCAATTTTTGATGTTAATTCCATTTTCTAAATGTTTCTAATTCAGTTTTAGGTAATACTTTTATTTTTCATTCTGTCGAGAACTATTTTTCCAATGTATAGAAGTATTAAATATGGTATAAAAGTTGCAAATCCAAATACAGCTTTTAAAGGCCAACTAATTCCCATTATAGATGTTTCAATATTTTTTACTTTTTCCATATTCACAGAAGCTACATTTTCATAAATTTCATTATGATTCATTCCATTAATATTATACCCAAAATTATTTAGTAAAATTAAATCTGATTGATTATTCCACCAAGTAAATATTACAATTAAAATTGCAAGGATTAATAAACTTAATAAAGAGTAATTAAGCAAAATATTTTTCTTTAGTCGTTTCAAAATTAGAATTGGAAAAATTAATATTAAACCTAAAAGAAGAAAAGTGGTAATTTTTATTAATATTTCCATATTTTCAATTCTTACTCTATTTTTATTGTTTTTTCGTTTTTATGTTGCCTAACGGTCTTGTGTATGAAACGTAGCGTATAAATAAACGCTAACTTTTCGGATTTAGCACGAGCCGAATTTTTTATTTTTATGTTTAATTTTCTTTTATAAATATAACCAAATAAAAAATTTGGCGTACTTTGTAAATATACAAAAACCTCTCGGAAAGCCTTTAATAGCTATGTTTTATACACGTTGTTGTGCATAGTGCTTTTCACGTTCAGCTTGGTTTTCCAATGTTTGTTATTTAGTTCAAAAGTGAGCGTTGGCGAGACATACTCTTTTGCAATTTTTGGCTTGTGTGTAGGCTGTAGCGAATTGCAAATGTGTATGGCTTTTAGCGTTGGCTACTTATGTCTTAATTCTTTAATGTTGTTATCCCAAATAAACTCAGAATCCTTTCCTTGTTTTTGTTTGTATTCATAGTTAGTTCTTTTAGTACTTGAGATTAATATACAACCATTTTTTGCTCTTGTAATTCCAACATAATGTAAATTTACATCTTGAGTCCAATTATCGTAAATAGGGTTATTGAAGTCATTATTAGGTCCTGGTTTTTTCTTAGGCAAAATCCATTCGTATAAATCTAAATGTATAACAACGTCAAACTCTAAGCCTTTTGACTTATGTAAAGTCATAATGTTAATTTCATCTTCCTCAGCTGATTGATAAGAATTAAGTTCTATTTCATTACTAAGAACGGATTGTAATAGCTCTATGGACTCTTGACTTGATGTATTTGGTGAAATAACCTTCGCAATTTTAATAAATTCTGTTTTTAACGCCTCTTTATTAATAGGTTCTTGTATTGCAATACTCTCTAAATTTTGTTTATATAGTTTTAATTTTTTCAATTCTTTCGATGAAAATTTTTCATAGGATGAAAAAACTTCAATCACATCAATAAATTTATGACCTCTATCAAAAACGAAGTATAGTAAATTTGAAAATATAGCAGACCATATATTTAGATTAATGTCTAATGCATTACTTACAAATAACCTATGCTTAGAATTTAAGTTTTCATCAATAATTTGACCAGTTCTATTTCCTCTTGTTAGAATAGCAATTTGATTTAATTTTTTGACATTAAAAGTATTTTGAATTGTTTCAATATATTTATCAATCCAGTTGGCAATTGATATTTCATTTCCATCAGTCCTAATAAATAATATTTGGTTATTATCAACTGGAATTAGTTCTGTTTTTGGGTTTAAAAGATAATTTGAGTAATTAATTATAGAAGGGTGGCACCTATGATTTTTATCTAGTTTAAAATATTTGAAAGAATCATTTTCTGTTAACTCTAGTAGGAATTTAGAATCTTTACCTGAGAAAGCATAAATAGATTGATTCAAGTCTCCAACCGCAGTTGCGGTTATATTTAAATTTAAAATTTTTAGAAATATTTGATGTTGTTGATAACCAGAATCTTGATATTCATCAATATAAATAAACTTGTACTTAGATTTTATATATTTTTGACAAGCAATCGAATTTGTAAATACATAGTCTGCAAACACACCTATTGTTTCAATTAATATTAAACCCTTAAGAAAATATTCCTTAATTATATTAATTATCTCTTCATCAAGTTCTTCTAAAGTTATCTTTCTATCAAGCCATTCAAAATGTTCTTTTTCTTCATTTGATAGAGAAGAATTCTTGATTATTTTAAACTCATTTGCTGGTATACCAAACAAATGTTTAGCAAAAGGGATTATTATTTCAGACAAATTAAATTTGTCTATTGTACCAAAAAAAGAACTTTTAGGCTTTTCTCCATTTGATAAACTTCTACTTTTTAACTCATTACTTGCTTTATTGGTATATGAAATTGCGATTATTCCTTGATGATCAAGTAGTAATTTTAAATTTTGCTTTATTTTTTGGGATAATACAAATGTTTTTCCACTTCCAGGTGCAGCAATCACAACAGAATTACCATCATAGTCCAAAATTAACTTTTGTTGGTTAGTTGGTTTCATCTTGGATTAATTCTATTTTACTTTTACATTCTAATAAAGGCTTTGAAATATTGTCATCTTTCAGTTTTGATAAAAATTTAGTGTTCATTTTTAGAAAGTTAAACATAAATGTTGCTTTTCTTTTTTGCATACCTGAGACTATTTCTGTTTCATCTATGCCAGAAAAAAAGTCTTTAATTTCTGAGTTTAATGAGCTATTAAAAAAATCGTTTTCTAAATCCTTAAAAGATAAAAACATTCCATAATTCTCTAAATCTTTGGTGATTATTTTTGCAGACTCAATATTTACTGTTTCTGGATTTGGGGTTGACCATTGTAAGTTATTTTCGTATTCTAAAAGTAGTTTATCTGTCTCCTTATCAGAAACAAAAAACTCTTTATAATAACTAATACATCGTTGAACGCCAGCAAAACGATATTCATCTTTTTTCGGAACTTTAAAAATATCATTATCAGTCCTTAGTACCCAATCAATATCAAGACTATTCAAAATATTTATATATGTCTTAAACCCAATTCCATCCACCATTAAAACACTAATATTTAGTCTATCTAAATCAATTTCTATTTGTTTGGATAAAGTTTTATAAAATAAATCTTCTGAAGGTCCTTCTATAAGGAATACTACATCTGAAAAAAAAGCTTCAGCTGATATAATACTTTTACGATATCCAAAGTCTATAAATGCATCTTCAATAATTTTCGAACAACCATCAGAAGCTGCTTTGGTGGAATTTTTTTTATTAAGTAATCTTACAATCGAATTCGGACTAAATTCACTTGTAATTTGTGGCGAATGAGAAGTTAGGATTACTTGACCATTTAAAGATGAATTTAGGTATTCTGCTAATTTCCTTTGTTGGTGTGGGTGCAAATGAGCTTCTGGTTCTTCGATACAAAATATGGTTACTTCTGTGAGACTTTCTTCGGTTATTCCATTTCTTGAAGCCCATAAGGCTAAGTATATTTGGTTTAAACGTCCATCTCCACCAATCAGAACATTCTCTTCATTACTTTTGGCTGCAATTGAAACATTATTTATAAAACTATCAACGTTAGATGTACTTGCATCAAATACGACCTTTTGTTTTTTGTGATGTAATGATAGTTTGGAAAGTTCTTCATTAATTGTGTTTGTTGCCGTAGAAATAAATTTTAATGCAGGAATTTTTTCATCAACTATTTTTAAGTCGTTTTGTATTTCAGAATATAATTTATCATCTGATTCTGTTTCTTCTTCTGTTCGTTCTTCTTTCGCAATCTGGAATAAGTAGTTTTTTTCTTTTTTAATATAATTATGTAAGTCTCTTTTACTACTTATATATTTAACATTTAAGACTTTTCTATAGTATCTATCTTCAATTTCTTCAACGTCACTAATTGTTTTACCAGCAAAAAGCTTAAATGTTTTAGCTTTAGTTATTTTGTCTCTGTAGCCTTTATACATTAAACACATCTCATCTTTATCACTAATTTTTCCTTTCATTCTTGAAACAACGCAATCTTCAACAACATTTGTAAAATGTAAAACTATTTCAAATTCATTAGTTTCATCATAAGCATAAAAATCAGAATCTTGTGGCTCAATATCATAGTCAGACAATCCTCTATCTAGTAAAAGTCTAATCGCCCACAATAAATTTGTTTTACCAACGTCATTTGCTCCAATAATTAATGATTTTTTAGATAAATTAATTTTAGCTTTTTTATAATTTCTAAATCCTTTTAATTCAATTTTCGATAATATCATTATATGTTCATTTTAGCGTTGGGTAAAACAGCTCTTTTGGTTTTTTAGTGTTGGCTTTCGTGTTGGCAAAAACCAAATGTGCTGTTTGTGCGGCTGGTTTTTTTAGTTCAAATGTTGAGTTTTTGCACGATTTCCGCATTATGCACAACGGTCTCGGCTATGAGTAGTTGCGTGGTTTAGCACTCAACTTTGCAAGTACACACCAAACTGAAAATCCGCGAGGATTTTCAGAGGTAGGCGAGAACAAGCAATTACTTATAGCCATTGTTGGCAGCTGGTTTTTATTTTTTCTCATATAGAAATCTTTCACCTGAATCTGGGTCTCCAATAAAATTCCAAATAATGATTTCGTCATTTTGTAAATACAAATCGTATGAAGTCGACATTCCGTTTTCATACAGATTGCTTTTGTCAAAACGCATATTCAGAACCCATTTTTCTCCTTTAAAATCTTTTCCAATTTCCCACGTTCCGTTTGTATTAACGAACCGGTCTTTTGTTTGGTCAAATACGTTTACATAATTCGGCAGATTTGTTATTTCAAAAGTTCCGTTTTCTTTTAAATCCAATTCGATTTTTTTCTTTTCATATCCTTTTTCCTCATTTAATTCGTAACTGAATTTATCCACTTCCCAAATTCCAGTCATTTCAGATTGAGTTGGTTTTTCAGTCAGATTTTTAGTTGTAATTCCGTTTACAGGACTAACATTAAAATATCTGCAACTTGTTAAAGTCAAAATTATAAGTAGATATAAAATTCTTTTCATTTCCGATTTCTCAATTCGTGTTCTGCCTTGGTCAACTTGCTGCCAACGTTGTTGTATATGACAAGTAGCGTGAAATTATGAGTTAATTTTCAATCTTGCACAAGCCAAAACTTTTGTATTTTGTTTTTATCTTTATTTTTCAAAAAGCCAAATCAAAAGATTTGGTGATCTTAACAAATATACCAAAATTTTAGATTTAGAAAAGACTTAGCTATTTGTTATAGCATCGATGAAAAAGCAGTGGATCCAGTATCTTTAAAGTTCACCAAAACAATAAGATATGAAAACTGTACCCACTGCTCAACCAAAGTTATACATTGGCATCGACATCCACAAATTAAGTTGGAAAGTTCA
>NZ_QKYV01000015.1 GCF_003253545.1 Mesonia algae | reverse complement strand
AGCCAGAAATGCTGTTTTTAAATTGGTAATAATTCCCTTCAGAATCCGTAACATCAAAAACTAAATGGCTAATGTCTATTCCAAAATATTTAATATCTTTATTCATAAGAAAATGTTTTTTGAAAGGACAACCTACGCGAGTTTCAACGACTTAAAATCGAGGTCTAAAAGCCTCATAGAACTGTACGAAATCTGTGTAGAAAAGAGAGGGGATTTTCAATGTTGACGAAGTCTTAAGCTTCTGCGTATATAATAACCTTAATCCTCTCTTTGTTCTTTCTTTTTTATAGATCTTAATTTAATGTTTTTATTGAAATGCTAACTTAAGACGTATATAGCTCATAGCTAATTTGTTGCTCAAATGAAGTTAAGGCATATTTGGAAAGTCGCCAAATTTTTAAATTTGACGATTTCCAATAAAAAGATAAATAGTAAAATTTAAAAATCTGGCTTGTGCTCAATCCGAATAAATATCGCTAATTTGCACGCTACGAGCCATATACAAAACCGTTGCCAGTTATAGTAAAAATCGATTCTACTCTTATTATCTTTAGGGGTTTTTAAAATTATCAATGTATTTTTTATCGTTCGGATTTAAAAAATAATTTTACAATCGTTTTGAAAATATTTATCAGCAAAACGAATCAATTAATTGAGACTAAGATAAACTCTGCAAAACAAGATTGATCCAACTTTTAATAAACACAAATCGTAAAGGATTAAAAAAAAGAAAGCAGAAGTTTCTTAAATGTTGTCAGGTCATAAAAGTCAGTTAATCAAAAAAAAAGCAAAAACGATAAACATAACCTAAAATCAAAACCTTAAAATCTGTACGGGCTGCAAAGAGTTTTGCAAACACTTTTTGCTAATTATCGGTAAAAGCAAAACATGTTTAGCTTTTTCATCTTTGCGTTATTTTAAAAAGCAGAAACGGGGAAAAATTATTTCCAAATATTGCGGATAATAACTACAACAGGCAACACCGTATAACAGCAATTGCTGCGGATTTATCCTGCGGACAAATCCTTGCGTGCTCCATATTTCAGTATTTTACTTATCTTAGCTCTAAACCACGCAACTGACGGTTATACAAACACGTTAGCAGCAATTAAAAACAACCTAAATAAAAACAAGGAAGCAGAATGAAAGATTGGGGAGAATTGTCAGAAACATTTGAAAAAATTCATAAAAAAGCGATACTTAAAGAGCTTAATAATGAATCTGAAGCACAAACAAGATTTGATATTATAGATAGGGTCATAAGAGAAATTTTGCAGTATGTTCACGGACAAATAAGTGTAGAACCCCACACTGAAGGTGTAAGAAATGGTTTTATAGATTATATTTTATTAGCTAGTGAATATAAAATTATTGTAGAAGCAAAAAAAATTGGAGCTTCATTTCCTTCACCAACAAGAAGAAAAAAGCTTAAATTAACTGGAACAATTTTAGGGCAAGGTGAAATTTCTGAAGCTATTTCCCAAGCAGAAAGTTATGCGAGAAATATAGATGCTGATATAGTAATGGTAACAAATGGAGAATGCTGGTGCTACTACCCTTTGACTACCTCTAGTAGAAATAGTATATACGCATCATTACTATTTCCATTTGAAAATTTTGATGATGCTGAAACTCTTTATAATATTTTTTCAGTTAATAATGTTGAAAATCATAGCCTAAAATCTATAACCACAGATAATGATGTTATTCTTAATAACAAACTAATAGATACTTTAAATAATTCTGATTACAGACTAGGTAGAAACAATATTGCAGACCATATTATGCCTGGTATTGATTACGCTCTTTTATCTGACAATTTATTAAGAAATTCTGAGGTTCTAAATAGATGTTACGTTTCAACAGATAGTAGAGTTAAATTTGATACAACTCTTCAAATGCATCTTTCACAATATAAGCCTAATTTAATATTACCCGCTAAAAAAGTTAAAAGAGGTAATTCAAAAGATGATTTATTTAAACAAATTGATATTACTACTAATACAAATTCTAATCCTGTAACATTACTAATCGGTTCAGTTGGCTCAGGTAAATCAACTTACTTGAAGTACTTTGAGCTAGTTAAAAGTAAAGAACTTTTAAAAGAGAAAAAAGCACATTGGATTTATATCGACCTAGAAGAAATAGGTATAGATGGTAACCCAAGAGAATTTATTTATAATTCACTAAATAACTACTTATTAAAAGATAATAAAGAAAACCCAACTGATTATGAAAGTTTAATAGGACCTGCATACGCTAAAGAAATAGAAGCTTTATCAAGAGGACCGTATGCAATGTTGAAAAAAAACAAAGAAAAGTTTGAAGAAAAGATTATTGAATTAATAGATTCAGATTACAAAAAAGTAGAGCCGTATGTAAATAAAGTTTATAAATACCTTTCATCAAAACAATTGTGTGTTATTGTTATAGATAATGTTGATTTATTCGAAAATGAAGAATTAGAAAAAAGAGTTTTTTCAGAAGCTACATCTATATCTAAATCTATAAAATGTAGTACAATTGTTTCAATTAGAGATACAACCTTTATAAAACACAAGAACAACTCTATTTTTAATGCTTATGAATTAAAAAAATTCTGGATAAATCCCCCTTCTTTTAGAGAAGTCTTATCAAAAAGATTAATTTACGCTCAACATCTGCTAAAAGGAAAAAGTGCAGATGTTGAAATAAACAACGGAATTACTATTAAAGTTGATGATTTGAGTTTATTTTTCTCAATAGTTCAAAAAAGCGTTCTAAATGAAAACAATGGCAAGTTTTTAGAATATTTGAGTGATAGAAACCCTAGAAAAGGTCTTCACCTAATTCAAAACTTCTTAACTTCAGGACACATTCAAGCTGATAAAGCAATTAGAAACTACATTGAAGGTGAAGCAAATTTTACTTTTCCTTATCACGAACTTTTTAAAGGAAGTGTTTTAGGACAATGGAAATATTATAAAGAAACAAGAGCTGAAGCCATTAATATTTTTGAATCCAATTTAGGTAGCAGTTCATTACAATTAGTACGTCTTTATATATTACAATTTTTACATTCTCGTTCTAAAATAGGTCTTTCTGAGGTTTTACTTACAGACATTCGAGATGTTATTTCACAAATAGGTATTTCTATTGATTCAATAAAAAGTATTATTAAAACTCTTGTTAATCATTCTCTTATTCATTCTAATGAAGAACATTTAGAAGACCCGTCCTATTATATTACCTTAAGTGGAGGTTATTATATCGCATTTTTATCTAATTTAATGGTTTATACAGAATCTGTAATGCTCGACACAAATATTTATGATAACGATAAATTTGAAGAACTCACAGACCTAACGAATCAAATTGAATACGAAAGAGATATTTTGGAACGTATGAAAATCAGAAAAAATAGAATGATAGTTTTTCTTGAGTATTTAATTATCATAGAAAATAATATATTAAACAATCCAGAACTGGAAAAATTAAAATCAATAACACAAATCAAGGAAAAAATAACAAAAGAATTTGACAAAGCAATTTCCAGAATTGAATACAGAAATAAAAAAAGCTGCTAACAACGTGTATAATTAATGGCTAGTTATCGCCCACTTACGAAAATCCTAGCGGATTTTATATTCGGTTTTTATTTGCTAAATTAAATGCTTAAACACGCCACTAATCATACACAAACACGTTAGCAATTATAGTGAAAATCACCTCCGTTCCTATTACCTTCTAGTATTTTAAAAAATGAATTTCTCCTTATTATCTGTCTAATTTTAAAATCGTTCCAAAAATAATTTAACTGTAAAGCAGATTGATAAATTAAGATTTTTAAGTTTAAACCTACCAAACGATATAAATTCAATTTCTAATTAAATACAAAGCAGAACGGGTTAATTAAAAAAAAAGAGAAAAGCTGGTTCTCAAAGATTGTCAAATCATAAAAGTCAATTAATCAAAATAGCAGAAACGATAAACGCAACTTTAATAGCAGATTCTTAAAAGCAGGGCGGGCTGCAAAGAGTTTTACAAACACTTTTTGCTAAACATTGGTAAAAGCAAAACTCCGTTTAGCTTTTTCGCTTTTGCGTTATTTTAAAAGTTGAAACGGGTATTTAATAAAAAATTAATTCTAACAAAAAAAGGATAATAACTACAATAGCTAACAACGTATAACAGCAATTGCTACGGATTTATCCTGCGGACAAATCCTTGCGTGCTCAATATTTCAGTATTTTACTTATCTTAGCTCTAAACCACGCAACTAACGGTTATACAAAACCGTTGTACATAATTAAAAACCGAAATATGAGATTAACAATAATTACATTACTTCTAATATCAAATATTGGATTTTCACAGAACAAATTAACAGAGTTAAATTTTGATACGAAATATTATGACGCAGTTGACAATTGGGTTGTTTTTCCAAAAAAAGAAACTGACTCAACTTATGCCTATGGATTTATTTACATAGACCAAATGGCAGGTATAACTTTAAGATATGGAGGAACCTTAAAAATTGAAAAAGATAAATTTGTTTCTTCTGCAAAAGCAAATAATTCTATGATTATACATAGACTTACCAAAAAAACAAATAACGTTTATCAATTTAGTGACAAACAAATAAGTGAACTTGATTTACAAAAAGAGCCTGAATGGTTGAGCACATATAAATCAAATGAAAATACTGCTGAATATTTAAAAGATATTGGAAACCATCTCAATCACGCTGGAGCAGTAGATAAAGCATTAGTTCCTTTATTGAAAGCATATAAAATTGAACCGCATTTAAAAGGGTTGGAATTTGAATTATCATTTGCATATAATGCTCTCAAAGAATTTAACAAAGCGATTGAAATATTAGAAAAAGCGATAGAAAACAATCCAAACGATTATCAATTTTACAGAGAACTTGGTTATTCATATATGAATTTAGAACAAATTGATGAGGCTGAAAAAACATACTTGAAAGGAATAAAAATCTCTACAAGTGATTTTGAAAAAAGCGAAATGAGTGTAAATATGGCTCAAGCATATTTCAGAAAAAAGAATGAAAAGAAATTTAATGAATGGTCTGAAAAAACACTAAAATATGCAAAAGAAGGTTCACAATATGCACAGTATATAGAATATTTTAAAAAAGAGTGGAATAAAGAATAACTATGCACAACACCGTGTATATTTAATTGCTTGCTTTTAGCCAATTTACGAATGTCCTCGCGGACATTCTATTTGTGTCTTATTTACAAACTTTACTACTTAAACCAAGCAACTAACCATACACAAACACGTTGTGCGTAAGTTGAGGAACATTGAGGAAAACCGTAAAATTTTTACATTTGAATAACTTTTCTTTACAAAACGCAATTAAATAAAATTTTAAATAACTAGACCATTACAGAATGAGAAAAATTACTTTATTACTTATTGGAGTAACCTTTTTAGTTTCGTGCGGAAACAATAAAGAAGAACAAATGTTGTATGATTATCAACAAAAAAATGCAAAATCTCTGAATTTTGACCTTGAGGACTTAAATTTTGAAATTGACAAAGTAGAAAAAGTTGCCGACATAAAGGCTTCAGATAGTTTAAAAGTCTTAAAAGTAAAACTTGCTGAATATTGGACAAAAAATCCAGAACAATCATTAATTGACACCTTAAATTTTGAGTATGTTAAGAATGTTTTAAACAAATCAATAACTCAACAAGACACACTTTATAAATCTTATCAAGAATTAGTTTTATCTGCAATTCGCAGAAATGATATTTCATCGCAATATAGGTACAAAAGAGAAAGAGATAATGCAATGGATGAAAAATTATCAAATCAGAAAACACTCATTGAAATTGAAAGTCTTGAAGAATATTACAATCAGCTTGCTGACAAACCTGACTCTATACTTTCAACAAAATTTACAGCAAAATATTCACAAAACAATCCATTATTAGGAAATACCAAACAGACATTTGAAAAGACTTTTTACACAAACTCAGAACAAACTGAATTTGTGAAAACAGAATCGAATGAAAAAGAATAAAACCTACGCACAACACCGTATAAAAATAATTGCGGTTTAGTGCGTAACCAAAGGTCGTTGCGTGTTTGTAACATCTGATTTTCCTTCGGAAAATCCTCTCATACAAACCCGCAACTATTCTTATACATAACCGTTAACTACTATAAAACCTCAAAACAAAAATTCTAACTTTACGAGATTAACCTGTTTTTCAATTTTCTTACTCTACTCTGTTATTTAAAAAATAAAAAAAGAGATTTCAACAAAACGAGATTACTTTTGCTTCATTTTAAAAACCAAAAGCTATTCGGTTATTTTAATTAATAAAATTGAGATAAACGAGTTCAATTATAAGTTCTATGAGTAAACAATCTGTACGGCTAATTAAAAATCAATAAGTTTTAAGATAAACGAGATTGAAAACAATTCTAAGATTAACCAATCTGGTGGGTTAAATAAAT
>NZ_QKYV01000014.1 GCF_003253545.1 Mesonia algae | reverse complement strand
AGAAGCTGCGGAACCTGTTGTTTTTGTGCGCGTTTAATGCCTGCAAACACAATAAGGCTTGCAAGGAAATCTATGAACGAATCGTAGCGAAGGGTAAAAGCAAAAAACTGGCCTTGATAGCGGTAGCTAACAAGCTTTTAAAACAAGCCTTTGCCATAGCTAAATCTGGATTGCCCTACGATGAAAACTATGTATTAGTTCTAGCAAAAGGGTAGATCAAAAAAGAGGAATAAATGTAGAGTTAAAATCTGTTTATAAAGATTTTGACACAGGTAATGTATGTCTCAAATTTAATGTAGAAAAGAGTTGGTTTTTACCTCAGTTCTTTGTTGTGCCACGTTATTTTATTTATTCCTGAAATTTTAAGCTGTCAATTCTTTTTGTCATTTCTAAACTTGGTAAACCTATTTCCTTTCGATTTGAATTTACTTTGGTTAAATCAGAAATCATATTTGCATAGCCACCATTTCTATTTTAATAAGTTCCGTGGGTTTTTGGATTTTTATTAAATAACTCTAAATTATCATACATTGTTCCTAATGTACTGGGTTGGCATTTGCCGCTTTTTACAAATTCTTTTGTTTTTGGAATGAAATAATTTATTCGAATACTATCGTTTGAATGTAAAAGTAGAATAGTTGGTTCAGCCGAAATTTGGTCAATTCCATAATTTCCTACAATTTGCTCATTCGGATAACCATAAGTTTCAAAAATTTCAACTAATCTTTTATCATTTACTTTGAACATACTATCTTGAAACTTAGTACTATTAAATTTTTGGTCTAGTTCAATCATTTTTTGAAGTTCAGACCTTAAATCCATATTTAGGCTACTGATAAATTTTTCACGTTCCTCATTATATTCAGAGATTATTTTTTTTCCACGTACAGTTTTAAAAAGATTATCAAAAACTTCATCTGTTTGAAAACTGTTCAAAGTTCCACCTTTACTTATGGTTTTTTCTATATAATCTAATGCTAAATTATCTTTGCCTAATTCTGCGCAAACTTTTGCAAATTTATCGGTATCGTGGTGAGTTCCAATTTTAATAGCATTACAAATTTCAAATGCTTTTTCGTAATATTCGAAAGCCTTTTCATAATTACCTAAATAAAACTCAATTTCAGCTTTTGCTGTTTGCGGATAGTAATCTGTAATGTAATTACAACTTGTTTTATTATTATCAGAACAGCTGAAAAGAATTGAAAATAGAAGTAATGTAATTATTCTCATAAGTTTTTCCTCTAATGTGGCACAACGTGCGTGTATATGACAAGTAGGGTGTAAAAAAGCGCTAATTTTTCGGTTGCGCCACAAGCCAATTTTTTGTTTTAAGTTTTTATCTTTAAACTTCTAACTAAAACGCCAAAATAAAAAATTGGCGAACTTCCAAATATATCAAAATTTTTGATTTAGAAAAGACGTAGCTATTTGTTATATACGGTGTTATACCAAGTTAATTACTAACAATAGTTCTTTTTACATCTTTCAATTCATCTTTTTCAAAGTAATAATATCTTTTCCAACTAATTGAATCATTTAATTTATGACCAATTAAATCATCCATAAATTTTTCAGTGTAACTACTCACAAAATTTGTTTCATAATACTTGTGATCAATACTAAATATTGGATTCTTAGTTTGATTGAAATGATCTTTTACATTTTTGTCATAATATTCTAATATGACAAACAGTTCAATACCTTTTTCATCACATATCGATTGGACGGAATAAAGAGGCAAACAAAATTCACTGCTACAATTTGTACTCCAAATGTAAACAAGGGATTTGTCATATTTTGAGATTTGATTTTTTAAAGACAAACCATTTAATGAATATATTATTTCAGATTTTGAATTTTGATTATCATTAATGGAATCTAAAAAAACAATTTTCAAATTTTCTTTTTCATTATTATAATTACTAGTTAACCCCTTGAATGAACCATAGAAACAGGAAGATACGGATGTTATAATAAAAAAAAGAAAGGCGATGATTTTAATTTTTTTCATACAAATAATTATAGGCTCATATAAATAATATGAGTCTTTTTAATTTTCAAAATTTAACTTTTAATTAATGGTAATCTATATCCTCCACTTTTTCCTATACTATCTATTTTTTCATATAAACCTGAATTAATAGTATAAGTTTCTTCATCATCAAAAGAAAAACTTATATCCTCATCAATTGGAAAATATTCATAGTCATATTCTTTCGGCATTGTATTATCTATAAGAATTTCTACATATAAATTACCATTTTCATCACCTTGTATTGGAGCAGATCTAAAACCTACTTCAATGGTTATTGCTTCTAATCTGAAATTACAAAGACCCCCTCGTCTACAATCATATTTCTTTCTACCCCATTCATCCCAAGTAAAATGGTAACCAATTATAATTTCTCTACTTGTATAATTTGATGAACCTGTTGAATCTGTTAATCCATTATTATCTACAGATAGATTTAAATTATTTTCTGATAAATTATTTAATTGTTGTGTTTCTGAAAAATCTTCATCTTTTGAACAACTCACAAAAACTAAAGCTAATAAGCTTGATAATAAAATAGTTTTAAAAATTTTGATAATTATATATTTAAGATATTATTAAATGAACATACTCTCTCGATTTTCTGTTAGGTAAGATATAAAAAATATCTTTCGGTTTACTTTTTATTTTATTTCGATTTCAACTTTCACATTATCGATTTTGGATTGTCAATCCGATTTGACATTTTTTTAGCTTAATGTGGTATAACTGTTTTGTATATGGCTCGTAGCGTGCAAATTAGAAAATTATTTTCGGATTAAGCACAAGCCAGATTTTTAAATTTTACTATTTATCTTTTTTATTGGAAATCGTCAAATTTAAAAATTTGGCGACTTTCCAAATATGCCTTACCTTCGTTAGATCAACTGATTAGCTATGAGTTATATACGTTGTTGCCCACAGTTATTTTTCGTTCTGTATTTTCTCTCCTTTAATTGGTGAGTAATCCTTTTTCATTTTTCCGTCAACCACTATTTGGTTGAAATAACATTTTACACCAGTCGCTACATTCATATCTTTTACATTCTGAATATGAAAATGTAAATGTGGTTCGGACGAATTTCCAGAATTACCGCAAAGTCCTAAAGTTTCTCCTTGTTTAATTTTTTGACCTTTTTTGACTTTAATAGAATTTTGTTTGAAGTGTGCAAAAAATAAATATTCGTTATTGGCTGTTTTTAGTATTACTGTATTTCCAGGCACATAAATTGGATTTAATTCTCCTGGAACATTATCATCAACTCCATCTACAACTAAAACAATTTCGCCATCACAAGGTGCAATTAATTCTTTTCCAAATGCGTAATAATCTTCATTGGTTTTTCCATCAGTTTTATAGGACTTTCCATTTTCATCTGTTATTACGAAATCGAATGCGTTTTTTTGAGCTTTACTTTCAACGTGGTAATTTAATTCCGTCGTATCTCCGCCCCAAGTTACTGTCCATTTGTCTTGGAATGGAAGAATTAATTTGGTCGAGTTCCTTTCTATTTTAGGTAAATTATCTTCTTTAAAAGGCTCAATATAAAGTCCGTTTATTTTTAATTGATTATCTGTTGATATATTGACTGCAAAAATCTCGTTATCGAAAGTGGTTTTGTAGGAAGCAAAACTACCTCTGACGTATTTAGTAAATTCACGAGCATTTATTTTTCCAGCTTGCGTTTTTAGTCCAACAAAAAATTTCTTTGCTTGTTCTTTCGGAAGTGCATTTTTCATATCGTCAGAAAACAAATCAAATATTCCGCTATAATCGCTGGAATTGAAAAAATTCTCAAACTTTTCAGCAATATTTTTGTCGTTCGCTTTCTCGGTTTGAGCAAAACTCAAAATTGAAGCGAAAAGTAAAATGATAAGTAAAGGTGTTTTTTTCATAATTGTGGGCAACGGTCTTGTATATGGCTCGTAGCGTGCAAATTAGAAAATTATTTTCGGATTAAGCACAAGCCATATTTTTAAATTTTATTATTTATTTTTTATTGGAAATCGTCAAATTTAAAAAATTTGGCGACTTTCCAAATATGCCTTACCTTCGATTAAGCAACTCATTAGCTATGAGCTATATACGTTGTTGCCCACAGTATTTTTTCATCAGTTTTGCATTTTCATTGGTTGAATTCCAACAATCTTGTTTTTATCATCGAAAATTACCTTAATCATTTCTTTTGGTGGACTGTTTTGGTCGTCATTGTATTTATATTGAAGCATTGCGAAAGCTTTACCGTTCATAGCCATTTGAATACCGCTGTATACCAATTCAAGTTCTCGGTCAAAATCAATTCCAGAAATTAATGCCTTTAGCTGTTCGTCAGTCACTTGTTCAATAATCATTTCTGATAAATAACTTTTTGATTTCTCCAAATTCCCATCTTCTAACGATGCAATATATTGTTTTGAAATTCCATTTAAGCTATCAATTCGCATTTCACTTAATTCAGGCGTAATTTGTTCTGTTTTTTTTGTATTTCTTACGTAAAGTCGAATTCTATGAGTTGGTGAAGTTGTAACCATACCACGCTTTTCATAATAATTGGAAACATTAGCATACATTTCGATTTCTGTACTGTCGTTTGGAAACCATTTTACATTTTTTTTCAAACCGCCTTTTATATCGTCATTGGCTATTCTTAAATCAGATAAATCGCCTTCCGAAACAGGTTCTCCATAAATATTCGCAATCATCTTTTCTATTTCATTGAATTTACGAATAAGAGCCTTTTGATATTTCTTTGATTTTTTGTCATTTGTATTTGCTTTCAAAGTCAATAGACTTTCGTCCCATTCATAACGTATATAAGACATTGTACTGTCTTTTTTCTTGAAATAATAATGTCCAACTAAATCGGAAATAATCTTTTGTTTACGCCTAAATTTTATCGGTTGTGCATTTTCAGCAGAAATGTGGTTTCGGATATTCGGAATTTGTTCATTTCCTAAATTCCGCTCCATTTCAAGATATTCATTTAATGTTGTGTTGTGAATATCAAAATTAAATTCTTGTCCATAAACAGCAATTCCGATTAATACAAATCCAAATGTTAAAATGTGTCTCAAAGTTTTTTTCATATTGTGGGCAACGTGTTTGTGTATGATTAGTTGCGTGGTTATGCAACTAAGTTAGCAAACTTTTACGAACCTGTGAATATTCCGCAGGAATATTCGCAAGTAGGGAAGAACCTAGCAATTAATTATACACGGTGTTGCCAACAGTATTTTATTCAATTTTTCCTTTTAAATATCTCGTATTAATTAATTCGCCTCCAGTTTTTCCTCCATATTTCTCAAAGACTTTCAAAGCGATTACATTATTGTCAATCCAAATAATTTCTTTAATTCGCCAATCTGAAGTATAGAAAGAGTCATACTTTTTTAAATCTATTTTTTTAGTTTCTATATTCATTTTGTATAAAGCAATAAATGATTCTCTATCAAAAACGGAAGAAGAAAATGCTATTAATTTGTTTTTGTTCTTTGATATAGAAGGATTTTTACATTCAGAATCAAAAGGGCTTTCCAAGTAATCTTTTGTTCCTGTATTTTTATCTAATAAATATGTTCCACAATAACCTATTCCGCAATATG
The DNA here is from genome assembly GCF_003253545.1 of Mesonia algae. GTDB lineage: Bacteria > Bacteroidota > Bacteroidia > Flavobacteriales > Flavobacteriaceae > Mesonia > Mesonia algae. Next base: position 914 of record NZ_QKYV01000014.1, on the reverse strand, counting down.
TTAAAATATATTTATTCAATGGTTTTAAAAACCCTTTGTAGTAATTGCAATTGTTATAATCAATATCACAACTAAATTTTTTTTCTGCGTTTTCTACATCGAGAGTAAAAAAACCTCCTGCTTCATTAACTATTGTTGTATCAACAGTAATTTCATTAGAATATTTTTGATTGTATTTCAAAAATTCAGTTGAGTCAATTTTGGTGAATTTTATTTTTAACTTACTCTTATTTTCTTTAACTTCTTGTTCTTCTCCAACCTCTGATATTTCAGGACTTGAAATCGCTTGAGTAGTTTCATTAGTTACTTTAGGTTCATTTTTTTGTTCAATTATAGAACTATCAACGAATGTTTCTGTTTTCAGTTTTTCTTGTTCGACATTCCGACAACTTATAATTGAAAACAGTAATAAAAATAAGTGAACCTGCGTTTTTTTCATATTGTTGGCAACGTGTTTGTATATGGAAAGTAGCGTAAAAGCAAGCACAATTTTTTCGGTTTAGAACAAGTCAAAACTTTTGCATTTTGTTTTTAACTTTACTTTTAAAACGCCAAAAATAAAAAATTGGCGACTTTCCAAATATACCAAAATTTTCGATTTATAAAAGTTGTAGCTATTTGTTATATACGGCTTAAGTTTGATTCTTATTAATTTTATAGTATAAATCAGAAAGAACAAAGAGAGGATTAAGGTTATGATATACGGTGAAGCGTTAGACTTCGACAACATTGATAATCCCCTCTCTTTAACTACTTCAATCACGTTCAGTTCTGTGAGGCTAAACCTCGTTTTCAAGTTGTTGTGATCCTGGTAGTATGCTCTTTCATAAAATCAGTTCTTATGGATAAATATAAGGAAACTTTTGGAGTTGATATCAGTAAAGATGTATTTGATGTCTATGGTAGTGACTGCG
>NZ_QKYV01000013.1 GCF_003253545.1 Mesonia algae | reverse complement strand
CAAGAAGCTGCGGAACCTGTTGTTTTTGTGCGCGTTTAATGCCTACAAACACAATAAGGCTTGCAAGGAAATCTATGAACGAATCGTAGCGAAGGGTAAAAGCAAAAAACTGGCCTTGATAGCGGTAGCTAACAAGCTTTTAAAACAAGCCTTTGCCATAGCTAAATCTGGATTGCCCTACGATGAAAACTATGTATTAGTTCTAGCAAAAGGGTAGATCAAAAAAGAGGAATAAATGTAGAGTTAAAATCTGTTTATAAAGATTTTGACACAGGTAATGTATGTCTCAAATTTAATGTAGAAAAGAGTTGGTTTTTACCTCAGTTCTTTGTTGGGCAATCGTACTTTACTCCGTTAGTCCTTTCCAATGTAATTTATCTTTTTCTTCTATGTGAACTAATAAATCATTGATTGCATCTTCTATTTGCAATATTTTATCATCGTGTTGTTGTACTTTTTCAAATTGATTTTGATGTGAAAACCAATGAAGTAATTTTGTTCCGTAATAAGGTTTGTCTTCGGGTTTAAATATTGCTGAAACTCTTTTATCAACTTCTAGTTCAGTTGGATATTTCATAAGTGTATATAATTCTAAAAATCTCCTTAAAGCATTAGGTAATATTAATAGATGTGGAAAATCTTCTTTGTTTTCAAGGTTATTAAATTCATTAAGAATATTAAATAAGCCTACATATTCAGATTTATGTTGACTGAACATTTTAGGAAGTTTCCCAATTGTAGAACAATTTAATTTATTCCTTTTGATTAAGTAAAGTGGTCTATTAACTTCTTTTTTAGTTTTACTAAATATGCCAGAATCATACATAACAGAAAAAAACTCAAAATTATGAGTAGAAATAAATAACTGAAGATAATCTTTCTCTTCTTTTTTGAAAAAGTTTTGAAGCAATGACCTTACTTGGAAAATATGATTACTATCTAAGCTAGAAATAGGGTCGTCAATAAATATAATTGTATTAGGTAATTTTGGTGGCTCATCATTTCTTAATGACTTTAATTGAGTCAAAAAATAAGCAAATGCAATAGCTGATTTTTCTCCTTCACTTAAATTATTAGCTGTGTGCCCACTTCTTTCAAGGGTAAATTTATCATTTCGAATTTCAATTTTTATATCGTTACGATGTAAAAGAATTTCTAAAATAGCATTTAACTCTTCTTGACCTTTTACTGTACTTTTTAATTTTGTTTCAAGATCTAATTTATCAGCTTTGTTAGTTGCTAGTTTTGTATTTATATTATTTACAATTGTTTCAGATTCATTTTTTTTAATTTCTTTACTAATATAATCTTCCGTTTCTAAATATTTTGCAACGTAATGATTAAGTATTTTGTTCAATGCTTTTTTCTTATTGTCGTCAAACTTGTCTAACCATATATTATGTGCTTTCACAGCAGTTTTAATGGTTTCAAAATCATCGTGAAAACTAATAATTTCAGTTTCTGTAGCATTTATGTTGTTAAAATAATTTTCAGATTTTCGTTTTAAATCTTTTTCTAAGATTTTAAGTTGAGTTTTATAAACATTTACTTTTTTATTGTAATTATCTACTGCGTTTTGATAATCAACTTGAAAGCTATTTCCTAGATTTTTTTTGTCTGGAAATGCTATCTTCAATTTTTCTTTTTCTAGTTCAATTTTTTCTAAAGAATTTGAAATTGCATCTTGTATATCTTTAAGTTTTTTAGAATAATAAGAGTTCAAATTATTAATTCTATTTTCTGGTAAAGTTTTTGTACAAAATTTACAATTTTCTTCTTTTTCGTGTAGTTTAATTCCAGTTTGAACCCAATCAAATAAAGTCTTGTCGTTTTCTAATTCTGGAAAAGGAATTGATTTTGGTGCTGTGTCTTCTAAAATAATCTTTACATCACTGATAAGTGTTTCAAGGCTTTCTACAAAACTGTAATCTTCTTTTTGTGATATAAAAGTATTTTCTGAAATAGCTTCATTCTTTGTGTTATCTCTGATAACGTCAGTTAGAATATGTTTAGAAGTATCGTTTTTAACTTTATTTGTAATTGTTTGTATTACAGCTTTGTTTAATTTGTTTTGGTCAAGTTTATTGTCAAGATAGTTTTCTCTAATTTCCTTTGCTTTAGCTGAAAACTTACCACTTGTTTTATTATAATTTTTGAATTCATTTATTATTTTTAGATAACGATTATCTCGAATATTTTCTAATTGAGATTTCTTTTTATCTAATGTTTTGATTTTTTTATCCAACTCTCCTGAAGGGTCTCCAAGATAAAATGATATTGGTTGAATTTCTGAATTAGGTATATCAAAAGTGAAGATTCTTTTTACATATTCAGAATTAAACACTTTAATTTCATATGGAAAACTCTCTAAGCTATTTTGGTTATGAGTTGTTAATACATTATCTTTTTCGGTAGAAATGTCAAATTCAGAACCTGAAAAATATTTGTCTTTATTTTTAAGTTCTAAATTTTGAAAAAGTTTAGAAAGTGTTGTTTTTCCAGAATAATTCCAACCATAAATTAAATTCTCCTTTTTGAATTTATCCAATTGATTCCAAACAAAGTTCTGATAAATTCCGAAATTTTTGAGTTTGTTGATTTTTACTATCACTTAAAATAATTTGTTTGATGATGGTGGTTGTTCCGTATGTTGCCCAACGGTATTGTATATGGCTCGTAGCGTGCAAATTATAAAATTATTTTCGGATTAAGCACAAGCCAGATTTTTAAATTTTACTATCTATTTTTTTTGTTGGAAATCGTCAAATTTAGAAATTTGGCGACTTTCCAAATATGCTTTAACTTCGTATAAGCAGCTGATTAGATATGAGTTATATACGTTGTTATGTGCTGGCGTTTTTCAATCTTTTTTCCATACCATAAATCAATTCTCGGAAGTTTTTAAATCCGCTGACATTTAATTTTTCAGGTTTCTGTTTGTCTCCAATTTGGAATATCACAATTCCAATTGCGATAGGTAAAAGCAACGACCAATGGAAACTCGAAATCCACCAAATTAAAATCATAAGCAATATTCCAGTCCACATAATAATCCGTCCAATTCTCGAAATCCAATTTGATTTGTAGTCAAATTCCGATATTGTTCCTGGCGCAATTTTGTTCACTTCGTCAACCAATAAACCACCATATTTCATAAAAAATGGATTGATTTCGCTACTCGGTTTTATATTATTAGTATCAGCTCCATTATTGCTCAAATTTTGCTTTAAAGTTTTAAATATTGAAGCTGTTTGACAGTTTTGTCCTAATAGTCGAATTGGTTCAATTTTTTGTCTTTCTGCGTGTTCCGAAATGTATTCACAAAAATCGGAAACAGTTCTATTATTTTCGTCAATCAAAATATCTTCTAATTCGGAAATTGGTCGTTTTAGATTAAAAGATTGATGATAAACTTTCGCCAACTTTTTAGGTTCAATTAAATCGCAAGCATCTCGCCAATCAAAGATTGAACTTTCATAATTAAAGTCCATTCCTTTAATTACAACTGGGTCAAATTCAATCGCAAATTGATATTGAGAAATCAACATTTTTAATATGTCGTTTTTACTGTACTTCATTTATTGCACGATGTTTCTTTCCGCTTGCACATAACGGTATTGTATAACCGTCAGTTGCGTGGTTTAAAGCTAAGATAATTAAAATACGTGAATATTGAGCACGCAAGGATTTGTCCGTAGGATAAATCCGTAGCAATTGCTGTTATACGTTGTTAGCTATTGTAGTTGTTATCCGTTTTGATTGGACTTAATAACTTATTGAATAACCGTTAGAACTTTTAAAATAACGCAAAAGCGAAAAAGCTAAACGGAGTTTTGTTTTTACCAATGTTTAGCAAAAAGTGTTTGTAAAACTCTTTGCAGCCCGTCCTGCTTTTAAGAATCTGCTATTAAAGTTGTGTTTATCGTTTCTGTTATTTTGATTAACTGACTTTTATGATTTGACAATCTTTGAGAAACATCTTTTCTCTTTTTTAATTAACCCGTTTTGCTTTGTATTTAATTAGAGATTGAATTTATATCGTTTGGTAGGTTTAAACTTAAAAACCTCAATTTATTAATCTGCTTTACTATTAAATTATTTTCGTAACGATTTTAAAATTAAACAGATAATAAGGAGAAATTTAATTTTATAAATACTAGAAGATAATAGGAGCAGAGGTGATTTTTACTATAATTGCTAACGGTTTTGTATAAGAATAGTAGGGCTGAAAATAAGCGGTTACCATTCGGTTGAGTCATAAGCCGAATTTTTCTATTTATCTTTTCTTTCTCAAATAGCCAAATTTAAAAATTTGCGATTTCGCAAAAGTGCTATTCCCATTGGGTTAAGCACTGATTGCCCTATTATTTTTATACGTTGTTACCTGCTGGCTTTCTGAGACCTACTATTTCAATGCATTTTTTAATTTTTAGTGTGTAGTAAGCTCTTTTGCAATTTTGGCTTGAAGCGATGGCTGGTGTGAATTGCAAATGTGCTTACGGGTCTTAATCGATTATGTTTGAATTAGTTTAAAGGAATTTTTATAGGTTTCTCAAAAACTGGTTTTGGTTCTTTGACAAAAAAACTTACTTTTAAACTGTCTTTACTTAATAATTTCCCAAGTAAAATTGTATGTTTCAATTTGAATTCTTCAAAAGAACCAGCAGATATATTTTCTTTAGGTCTTATTTTCATTTCCTTTAAATAATTATTGAATTTTTTCTGAAATGTCTTACTAGTATCCAAGGTATGCTGAGTGTAAAAAATAATTTCCTTTTTACTTCTCTCATTGATATATATTGGTTCTTTTAACTTTTTATTGTCTTCTCTGTAGGGGATAATTCCTTCCTGTCTACTGTTATAAGTATTTATATGCTGAACTATATCTAACTTTCTTTTTATGTCGCTATTATTTGCAAACTCCAATAGAATAGGAATTTTTATCCTCCAAATAACGTCGTATTCTTGATTATAAGATAGAATGACAGGTAAACTAGTCTTTTTTTGCGAGACTGTTACGTTTCTTTTATTTGTGACACAAGCAGTAAAAATTAATATTAGTGAAACTACTATGATTTTTATTAACTTATTCATCTATGAAAATTGTTTCAATTACTACGTTTGATATTTCTTTATTATAATTATATATTTTTCTATATAACATTTTCACATATTTAGTACTTAGCTCTTGGTCTTTAGATGCTTGAAGTCTAACATCTTCAAAAGTTTCGATACTACCATTAAGTATTTTATTAACTGTTTTCTCAGGAAAATCATCGAGCTCAAATTTATATTTTTCATTATGCCCCCAATCACTTACAAATTTTTCCACGCCTGCTAAACCACTCAGTTTAGCCTGAGCCAGTTCCTGCTGTACGATTTCTTCCATAACAATGTCATCCTCTTCTTTCATACGTTTTACAAGAAGGCCTGCTACAGAAAAAACAAGAGCAAAGGAACCCCCAATAGTGCCAAGCCCACCAATACCCATCGAGCCAAGTGGGGAATCTGTATCCAAGCCGTCTCCCATCCCAAATTTTAGGACATCAAAGAAATCTAAGGCCGTACCAACATTTTTTAAAAAACCCAATACCTGTACTCTTTTTCCTGTTTTGGTAAAATAGTCGTACTGGCTTATTCCTTTTGTAGTCTCATCGGTATTTCCCCAGTTTTTCCTTTTTTTAAGGTCTTCAAGCAAAGTGCCGTCATTGGTATAGACCTCATCGTAATTATAAATGTTGGCATAAGGATTTTTTTGTACACGTCCCGTACTTGTGACCAAGCTTCCTTTTTCAAGCTTGGTCATCGCAATGTTGCTTATTTGCTTGTCGATTTGGTTGTTTACAAAATCAATGGCTTTACTGCTCAGTTTGCTTTGAGCCTTTCCTTTGATAAACTTCATCGGTAGCAATGGACTACCATCATTACTCATTAACTGTGGCAAGTCGTGACCAAAAGCTGGTGGTTTAAAATATAGTGTCCTGTCAGATTGGGCAACATCAAGATAGTTACTTGTCGATTTTGGAAGTGTTTTTTTGCGCTTTCCATAAACTACTTCCCAATAGAGTTCTATGGATTCATCCAACGAAAACCAAACGTCGTGATCGTCTTTTATGATTCCCTGCCATTTTTCATCAAGGAACAATTCAACGGTGGCAACCCTTTTGTTGCCTTTTTGTTCAATTGTAGCTTTTTTCACAACAGCGTCTTCTGGAAATTTACGGTCGTCTGGGTCAATAATATCGTAAAACAAGAAACCTCCACTTGCATTATAGTCATACTCCGCAAGGTTTAATTCCAGTTCCTGCCCAACTGCCAACCCCTTTGTTTCAACGTGAAAATAAACGGTTTCGCCAAGCTTTGATTTTTCCAATGGTACTTGGCCGTCCTTGTCGCTTGTCCACCAACCTTCAATAAACTCAGGTTCGGCAATATTTATGGTTACAGATTTTTTCTGTCCTTCCAATTCCACTGTAAATGTATTCTTTCCCATAAGGTTAGTTTTGTTGGTCTATAACATCGAGTACCACTTTTTCTAAATCACTTGTTACGAGATGATTTTTCAATGTATCATTTACCAATAGTTTTCCGTTGTGCTTAAAATCGTTTGTCTTGTCGTTTAGTGACAGGTTTATTTTCTTTCCTATCGCATTCTTGGTCTCAATGTGCAACCGTATTTTATTCCCAGTTTCATATTCTTCTAATTCGTTATCCTCTAAATCTGTAATAAAATAGTGAATTAGTTCCGCATCTTCTTCTATT
>NZ_QKYV01000012.1 GCF_003253545.1 Mesonia algae | reverse complement strand
CTTAAATTGAGAATGACCGCAGTCACTACCATAGACATCAAATACATCTTTACTGATATCAACTCCAAAAGTTTCCTTATATTTATCCATAAGAACTGATTTTATGAAAGAGCATACTACCAGGATCACAACAACTTGAAAACGAGGTTTAGCCTCACAGAACTGAACGTGATTGAAGTAGTTAAAGAGAGGGGATTATCAATGTTGTCGAAGTCTAACGCTTCACCGTATATCATAACCTTAATCCTCTCTTTGTTCTTTCTGATTTATACTATAAAATTAATAAGAATCAAACTTAAGACGTATATAAAAAATAGCTACGTCTTTTCTAAATTGTAAATTTTGGTATATTTGGTAAGTCGCCAAATCTTTTGATTTGGCTTTTGAAAAGTAAAGTTAAAAACAAAATGCAAAAGTTTTGGCTTGTTCTAAACCGAAAAAAATGCGCTTGTTTTTACACTACTTTCCATATACAAACACGTTGTAAAACATTTAAAACGAACATTTTGGAACCATTTGAATTAATTGATAAAGTAAATTCTTTAGAAACATTTTTGGATTTTCTAAAAGCACTTATCCTTGATAAAAGAAGGGAAGACAAAAAAGAAAAAATTGAAGCTTCTCCACCTTATGGAAATGGACATAATGGATGGGAAAACAACGATATTGCTTCATTTCTTGACGCTATGCACGCAGGAACGAAAGACAATAACTTTTCTAAAGAACCAAATTGGAAAAACTTTGCAGAAATAATTTATATGGGTAAAATTTACGAATAATGAAAAAACCAAGAGGTTACGGAATTATAGAACCTGCAATTTACGAGGAGTTGAATTGGGATATGGATTTCATTGTATCGTGCTTAGAAGTTATACGAAACGAAATGCCTGAATTGTTTTCTGAACTACCTAAAAGTGTACAATATGAACTTATTCCTTTAGGAAACCCATTTGGAGAACCTTATCCTGTTATTGGACTTTATTCAGATATTCCAAAAGATTACAAAAAAATACCTGAATTTTTAGACCTTGATGAGCGAGTTGAGAATTGGCTGAATAAAATCGGAATTGAGACTATTAAAAAGAAAGCTAAAACTATAAAAACGGTAAGTTGGGAAACGCTAAAAAACAGAAAGTCTGAATAAAAAAACGTTTCACAACAACGTATATAGCTCATAACTTGGCAGTTGCTTAATCGAAGTTAAGGCAAATTTGGAAAGTCGCCAAATTTTTAAATTTGACGACTTTCCAACAAAAAAGATAAATAGTAAAATTTAAAAATCTGGCTTGTGCTTAATCCGAAAATAATTTTATAATTTACACGCTACGAGCCATATACAAAACCGTTAACTACTATAAAACTTCAAAACAAAAATTCTAACTTTACGAGATTAACCTGTTTTTCAATTTTCTTACTCTACTCTGTTATTTAAAAAATAAAAAAAGAGATTTCAACAAAACGAGATTACTTTTGCTTCATTTTAAAAACCAAAAGCTATTCGGTTATTTTAATTAATAAAATTGAGATAAACGAGTTCAATTATAAGTTCTATGAGTAAACAATCTGTACGGCTAATTAAAAATCAATAAGTTTTAAGATAAACGAGATTGAAAACAATTCTAAGATTAACCAATCTGGTGGGTTAAATAAATCAAAATCTTGCGGGTTGGATTCTAATTTAAATTCGTGTAAAATGTGAATTTTAAATTCCAAAATTGAGATTCAGATAATTTTAAGAAAACATCTAGATCTGAAAATTGAAAAATTCCATTTCAAAAGTTTGATTAGAAATGATTGTCAAATTGTAATACATATTAATATTCTTTAATAATTACAGTAGTTAACAACGTATAACAGCAATTGCTACGGATTTATCCTGCGGACAAATCCTTGCCTGCTCAATATTTCAGTATTTTAATTATCTTAGCTTTAAATCACGCAACTGACGGTTATACAATACCGTTGTGGTGCATTTAAGCAACCATTCCGAAACAAAGAAAATTAAGTGAAAGCTGAAATAATAAATCAACCATACTCGGGCGAATTTGAAGAACGAATTTATGACGTAGAAAGCGTGTGGAATTCCCAATCTTGGACTTGGATAAAGTTCACGGACGAAAACGGAATTGAAAAAGTCGGACAGTTTCGCGGATTTCCAAAAGACGTAAAAGTATCTAAACAGAAAAATGAAATTCTTGTTTTGACTTCTGACTGTGCATTTCGTTTGGATTCGCTTGAATTGAATATTATCGAATCGGAAAAACAAGCTGATTATGGAAACTTGGAAATAACACCAAATGGAACTTTTATTCTTTCAGAATATAGCGACATTTATAAATTGGAAAATTCACTTTCTGATATGCAAATTATCAAAAGTCCCTTTGAAATGGATATGGTAGAATTTAAAAGATGGAACGGAAATATATTGGAATTTGAATGCACCGAAATAACCAATTACGAAAGAAATGAAATGATGGAATTAAACACAACTAATTGGACAATAAAAATTAAAAAAACGACACCACAACACCGTGTATAGCTCATTGCGGCTGAATTCCTAATCGGAATTCATTGCAATTTGCTATCTTTCGGTTACGGCGGAAAATCATAGCTGATTTTCCGCAACGAGCCATACACAAAACCGTTACCAATTATAGTGAAAATCACCTCCGCTCCTATTACCCTCTAGTATTTTAAAAATAAACTTCCTTCTACTACTTGTACAACTTTAAAATCGTTACGAAAATAATTTAACTGTAATCCAGATTAATAAATTAAGGTTTTTAAGTTTAAACCTACAAGGCGATATTAATTCAATTTCTAATTAAACACAAAGCAGAACGGGTTAATTAAAAAAGAGAAAAACTGGTTCTCAAAGATTGTCAAGTCATAAAAGTTAGTTAATCAAAATAGCAGAAACGATAAACACAACTTTAATAGCAGATTCTTAAAAGCAGGACGGGCTGCAAAGAGTTTTACAAACACTTTTTGCTTGATATTGGTAAAAGCAAAACTGCGTTTAGCTTTTTCGCTTTTGCGTTATTTTAAAAGTTCTAACGGTTATTCAATAAGTTATTAAGTCCGATCAAAACGGATAACAACTACAATAGCAATTGCTACGGATTTATCCTACGGACAAATCCTTGCCTGCTCAATATTTCAGTATTTTACTTATCTTAGCTCTAAACCGCGCAACTGACGGTTATACAAACTCGTTGTGCGTAATTAACCAAAACTATGCGAAAAACCATTCAAGTAGAATTTAAAAACCCCTTAGGAATATTTAATCTTGATGATTTTAGCTATTTATATAATGATAAAGAACTAAAAAGAATCGCTGAAGATTCTTCTTTGTATTTTATTCTTCAACGTCCTTGTCTAATATTTAGAAATATAAAATGTTCTACAAAGTTTCTTACTGGAGAAATCATACAACCTTTAACTGGAATTAATATAAAATTTCAATTACCATTATATCAAAAAGACGTAATTGAAACTAAAAATATATCGAATATTGAACTTCATTTGTGTTATAATAAAAGCTTAAAGAACGAAGAAAATCTAAATGATTTTATTGATGTTATTCTAATAAAAATTCCAGAAGAAAAGAATTTTACTAAATTAATCACGCCTGACACAATACTAAGAAGCCATTATAATAAGAATTGGAAAGTTAATATAGAAGGAGAAACAAAAAAACTTTTAGAATTTGATGTAAAATATATTGGTCACTCTGTAAAACAATTTATAGCGAAAAGAATTAAAAATCATAGCAATATCCAAAGAATTTTAACCACGTCATTACCTATCCAAAAAGGAATGCAAACTTCAAAAGAACTTTGTATATGCTTACTTGAAATTAATGATATACTTGAGGCTAAATCTATTAGTCCAAGTGATTATGGTTCTGAAAATAATAGTAATCTACTTAAACTACCAAACGAAGAATCTATTTACTACGATGCCGAAAAAGCATATATTAATTTCTTTTCGAAATCAAAAGATAACTTATTAGAAAACAAAGACCTTTATGCTTCTTATCCAAAAGGAACAAACGGACTATTTGATGAGAAATATGAAAATATAATTTATAACATACAAGATGAAATCACATTAAAATATGGAGATAAAGAATTAAATAATAAAAATGTTATTTATGTCAATCGGAAATTAAAAACAGTTGAAAAAAATAACTACGCACAACAACGTGTATAAAAAATTGCTACATTAGTGCTTAAACAAAGGCAGTTGCATTTTTGTTACGTCTGATTTTCCTTCGGAAAATCCTCGCATACAAAAACGCAACTTTCCATACACAAAACCGTTGGCAACAAGCTAAAAAAAACACGGATAGGTTATAAAAATCGAAACCCGATAGTTTGACCTAAATCAGGGACTATCGGGAATAAGATGGTACAAATATATTAATTATATTTGTATTTACCAAATAACCCTTATGAGATACAATCAATTTGAAAGCATTATTTCAGCCCCAAGAATGAGCAGGTATTTAACTGCGTGTTCAGGAAATACGAGAAAATCGATGACCCTTTATAGGCTTAACCTCAAATTGTCTCAAGAATTTTTTACAGTAATTAGTTGTTTTGAAATTTCTTTAAGAAATAAAATAGATGAACATTTAATTTCAACTTTAGGAAACGATTAGTTGAGAAATGGAGCTCAAAGACACGGAATATTTGACAATAATCGAACAAGACTAACACAAAAGAATATAAACGATGCGATTAATTCATTAGGAACATCTTATACTCATAACAAGTTGGTTGCTGAATTAGGGTTTGGTTTTTGGAGGTTTTTATTCGCACAACGACAATATACTGCTACTGGACGAAATTTATTGAGAATTTTCCCAGCAAAACCTATAAGTACTGCTACAAATCAATACAATCAGAATTACGTATTTAATCAATTAGCAGATATAAATAAATTTCGAAATAGAATTGCTCATCACGAACCTATTTGTTTTAGGAATTCTCATTCCATAAAAGACTCAACGACTGCAAGACTACATTATGGTAAAATATTACAATTTTTTCAATGGATGAATATTAACGAATCTGAACTACTTTATGGAATAGACCATATTAATAAAGTTTGTAATGATTTGGATAATTTGTAATAAAAAGCCAGTTGCCAACAGCGTATATAGTAAATTGTTCAGGTAGTTGTTTACTTGGACTAGGCTCAAATAACAACTAGATTACTAATATTTTGCTATATTAGTAACCTAAACCATCACAACTTACCATATACTTACCGTTGTAGCCAATTAAAAAAAACACTCGAACTTTCATTAAAATCCGAGTGATAATTGAGCGATAATTAGTTTTTTAATTTTTGTTTTACCGATTGAACTGTATCTAATATTGATTTTTCAAAAGAGATTGGAGTCCAATTAAAAACTTGCATTGTATTGCTAACATCCGCATTATAAGTATTTCCAATAAATGGTTTCATACCTTTTAAATCACTATTAAATTTGGACATAAATTTTAATAAAAAATTTGGTCCTTCAAAAGTACTGACTTTATCATTTCCGTTTGCTTTGAGGATTTGAGCCATTTCTTTAAAGGAATATGGATTCTCGGTAGCAACTACAAATCGTTGCCCATTGGCTTCTTTATTCTCTAAGGCCTTGACGTGAATACTTGCAATATCACGAACATCAGACATATTGGTAGCCACTTTTGCTAGCATAGGCATTTTACCAGTAATCATATTTTTAACAATATTCATCGATTCACCAGAGAGTTTATCTGACAAGGTTGGCCCCCAAATTGGACCTGGATTAATCACAACCAATTCTAGCTTATTATCGCCTTTTTGAGTTTCAATAAAATTCCAAGCACTTTTTTCTGCAAGTGTTTTGCTTTTTACATAGGCAGACATATTTTTTGCATTAGGGTTTGTCCATGTATCTTGTTTTATGTTTAAAGACTTGTTTGCATCACCAAACATAGCAACTATAGAAGAAGTTAAAACAACACGTTTCACACCGGCATTCTTAGCAAAGGTTAATGCACGTTGCGTTCCTTCAATTGCTGGTTTTATTAATTCATTTTCATCTTTAGGCTCAGCCGCAACATAAGGAGAAGCAATATGTAAAACGTAATCGCAACCTTGCATTGCTTCTTTCCAGCCCTCATCATTTAAAAGATTAAGTTCGCAATACTCTAAATTACCATTGGGCTCAATTTCTTTTTGGATTGCTTTTGTCAATTCTACCGTTTTAGATAAATTTCTTACCGAACCTCTTACGGAATATCCATTCTTTAATAATTCAGCCGCAGCGTGTAATCCTACATATCCTGAAATCCCTGTTACTAATACTTTTTTCATATCTTAAAATTCATTTTTTATATCAAATTATTACTTGTTAATTGCAAGCAAAGGTAATAATTCACTTTTATTTTGCAAGTAATAAATAAAAAAAAGTATTTTTACAGAATAATTTTATATACAAAACAATTGACAATGGAAGATAAATTTAGATGCAACTGCCCTATTACTAGTGCCATTGATATCATTGGAGACAAGTGGTCTTTAGTAATTATTAAACAAATGTTGATTGAAGGAAAGAAAACATTCAAAGATTTTAATGAGTGTGAAGAAGCTATCGCAACAAATATTTTGTCTTCAAGATTAAAAATGCTGGAAGAATTTAAAATTATAATTAAGGAAAAACTTCCTGAAAACAAAAAAACAAATATTTATACTTTAACAGTTAAAGGAATTGCATTAACACCAATAATCGTAGAATTATCAATTTGGAGCGACAATAATTTACGAGAATTTCATTCATCTTTATACTCGGGAGAGCAGATAGAAATAATAAAAGGTAACAAAGAAAAGTTTATTGAAAAAATTATAGAAAATTATAAGAAAAATAACTGGCTACAACAAAGTACTGTGGTAAAAAACAAGTAAAAACTCACTAATTTTTAGCCAACGTACTTCTGTAAGAATCATCATATACTAGTCCTGATTTTGCAATAGCAAAAGCCTGTTTTAGTAACTTATTACACACAGCAATTAAAGCTAGTTTTTTACTCTTCCCTTTTGCTACTATACGGTCATAAATATCTTGGCAAGCCTTATTATATTTACAAGCATTAAAACTGCACATAAATAGTAAATTACGGAGTTTTTGATTTCCTATTTTACTTATTCGACTACGTCCATTTACACTGCTTCCACTCTTGCGAATCATAGGAGTTAATCC
>NZ_QKYV01000011.1 GCF_003253545.1 Mesonia algae | reverse complement strand
GAACGGCTCCCTTCGAGCATCGTTCAGGAACTAGTATTCATCGCAGAAAGCAATGTCATTATTTGGGAGACAGGAAAATGAAAAGCTTATTGAGTATGGCCAGTGTATCGGCAATCCAACACGATAGTGAATTACGGTTATATTATAACAAAAAATTAGCCGAAGGAAAAGATAAAATGTTAGCAGTAAATAATGTTAGAAATAAACTAATAGCTCGAGCATTTGCTGTAGTTAAGCGAGGGACACCTTATGTGGTTCTTCAGCAACACGCAGCATAATAAAAACTGGTTTTTATTAGGATTTGATCTTGGAATACGTATAAGATTAGTGGCGTGTTTAAGCACCTAATTTAGCAAATAAACACCAAATAGAAAATCCACGAGGATTTTCGTAAGTAAGCGAGGACTAGCCATTAATTTTATACGGTGTTGGACTTTCGTTTTTTTATTTTTTCCTTAATTTTTTCCAATATTCTTTCCTCAAATTCATTTTTAGCTTTTGAGTTTTTCCACCACCAAAAATATTCATTCGCATCAATCCAATTTCCAATATTTGTTTTGCTTTTATAACCTGAAAAATAAAATGTTGTCGTTTTTTTATTTTTCGGTCTTGTCAATGTGTGAATTATTTGATTTTTATTTTTATACTCAAAATAGATTGAGTACCAATGTCCTTTTTTATGGTCAGAGAAACTATTTGTCATTAAATTATTTTCCGCTTTCACCTCATTTATTATTTTAATCAGAGTTTTTTCGGGAACATTTAATTCATAAGTTTCAGCTTTTCCATAGCTTCCAGGAGAAAACGACCAAGCCACGAAATAAAAGAAAAATCCGATTAAAATAATTCCGATTCCAATTAATAAAAATTTCTTTTTCAATATTCTCAAAATTTTGTTTTAATGACCTTCGATTAAGCACTAAACCGCAATT
Organism: Mesonia algae; assembly: GCF_003253545.1. Taxonomy (GTDB): domain Bacteria; phylum Bacteroidota; class Bacteroidia; order Flavobacteriales; family Flavobacteriaceae; genus Mesonia; species Mesonia algae. The sequence goes on along the minus strand of NZ_QKYV01000011.1, from coordinate 6,653 downwards.
ATTTTTATACGGTGTTATACTCAGTTTTTTATTCAGTTAATTTTTGTTTTCTTTCCGCAATTCGTTTCTCAAATTTTGGACTTAATTCAATTCCGTTTATAAAATCGAAATCAAAACTTCCAATCGTTATAAATTCGAAGTTTACAAAAAAGAAGTGTTTTAATCCGTTTTGTTTTAAAATCTGTTTTCGATTATTTTCAGGTAATCTGTCAATTTCGAGTGTGTCCAAAATCGGTTTATCGAATTGATAGATTTTTAATTGCCTTGTGTTCAGTTCGAGTATTTTTTTCAATCCGTTCAGGTCAGTTTGAACATCCATTTCCATTTGCCGAACAGATAAATTTTTCAATTCAGTTCCGTTTTGAGTTTTTAAATCCGTTTTCCACCATTTAATCACTTCATTTGGCACGAATTTGTGAATGAAAATCGTATTCAGTTCTTTGTCAAAAAGTTCCCAAATTTCTTCGTTAGAATTAATTTCAAATGTTAGTTCGTACATTTTCTCAAATTGGGTACAACTATCTTTTGTATGAAACGCAGCGTATAAATAAACACTAACTTTTCGGATTTAGCACGAGCCGAATTTTTTATTTTTATGTTTAAATTCCTTTTATAAATATAACCAAATAAAAAATTTGGCGTACTTTGTAAATATACAAAAACCTTTCGGAAAGCCTATAATATCTATGTTTTATACACGTTGTTGTGCATAGTGCTTTCACATTTAGCTTGGTTTTCCGATGTCTGTTTTTTGTTCTGAAGTGAGCGTTGGCAAGACATACTCTTTTGCAATTTTTGACGTAGCGTTGGCTGTAGCGAATTGCGAATGTGTATGGCTTTGTGCGTTGGCTATTCTTTTTCCAAAATGTTCTGTTCTTTAAGTTTTTCTTCTGCTATTTCCATTGCAAACCGAAAAAACAGTTTTATAGCTTTTGTAAATTTGAACTTACTTCCATTAACTTCTAAAAGATTTTTACTTCTCCACGTTTTTATAAACTTCTCAAAATCAGCTACTGTGGTTTTTTCCAAAATTTCCCACTTACTGGATTGTCTTAAAAGTTCTTCTATTTCTTGAATGTCAAAAGTTCCAAATTGAATTTTTTCTCTAAAATTCTTTCCCGAATAATCTAATTCTCTTGAAAGTATAGCAAGAAATAAAGTAAAATCTCTTGTCCGTTTTTCATTCACATCTTCTGATGATAAGTAAGCGAAATCAGTTTCTATAATAAGGTCAAAGTCATAAGATTTTTTGAAAAACTCAATATAATCTTCATCATTCTCTACTAAAACTCCAAATAAAGGATTTGGGTAAATCATAAATTTGCCATCTAAAAGTAAACTAACTATTTCTCTATGTTTTGTTGGATATTCTCTCATATATTTTAACTTTTGGCATCATAAGTATGGCATCATCTAATATAATTTCGTTTCTCTCATCGCTATTGTAATCAACAGCTAAATCTTCTTCAAGTAATAAATTAGTAATAGTAAAATACTTTGATAATGTGATTTCTTCCGTGTGTTGTTTTAAAATATCAAAGCACCATTTATAAAAATCAGAAACACCTTTCTCTTTTAATAACTGTTCTTTGAAATATGTAGAATCTGGCAACCATTCTAAATCTTCAACTTGTTCTACGTAAAACGTGTCAGCAGTTTTATAGTTAAACTGGTCAACATAAAATTGTGCCTCACTATCAAATTTCTTAAAAATTGGATTGCCTTTTGTTTTTTTGATTGGGTGCGGAATAGGAATGATGAATTTCTCTGGATAGTCTATGTTTTCTACGAAATGGTAAAAACCACTAAGTATTATTGAATCACTCTTAATTCTATCAAGTAATGGCTTAAGTTCTCTTGTTAGCTTTTGTAAATTTTGGTCTAATTCTGTTCTTGCATATAAAGTAGAAGCATACAGTTTTGCGTATTCTCTCTTTAGTTTATAGCTTTCTGCTACATACCTTTTTTCACTTGTGTAACTTTGAATTTCTACTATTGCAGAATAAAAAGATTCAGGATGTCCTTTCTCAAGGATTTTATTTAATGGCTCGATATATTCATCAATCCAGAATATAGCTTTTTCCAATCGTTTTGATAAATCCGAATATTCATTTGCGTTAACTTTAAGTGATTCTGTATCTATTAAAAGACGTTGGGTTTGTCTATGAATATCGTTTAGAAAAACATCGATTACATTAATGATATTTGTTATTAAAACAACAATTTTACTTGTTTTATCAGCTGTTTTGAGTTTTGAAAACAACTCAAAAATTGTTTTATATCTTTCTTTTAGTGTTTCAGGTAAATCTAAAGTAAAATCATCAAATAAAAATTGTAAAAAATCAATATAACTTCTGTTAACCTTATAATCTTTAGTTGGTAATTGGCGACAAAATTTAACATCGATTAACTTGGTAATTGATATTTTTCGCTCGTGATTTAAATTATATTCTTCAATATATTTATTTAGAGTATCTGAATCTAAGATAAAATCGGGTTTACTTACATCAAAGATTTCTTTTACAAACTCATAATGAACTTGTAAAAAAACTAATATTTGTTTTCCAGATAATTTAATCATTTTGAAAAAGGGCTTGTTGCTCTAAAAATCGCTTTGTTTGATAAATATCAGTTCTTATTTTACAAACCAATTGGTCTTTAGATTCTTGAACTGTTTTGTGAGGGTTTTGTTCTTTTCCATTTTTTGTTTTTATACTTCTTGAATATTTTTTGAAAAGATTTTCGTAATCCTTTGGGTAAAATAATTCTGAATTTGGAAATATACTTTTTACCATTAGGTAATTTTGCAACCCTTTATAATCATAGTCGGGAAAAACCCATAATTCATTAACTTTTAACTTCTTTACAACAGATTTACTTAAACCACCATAAGGATGAATAAAGACGATATTATTGTCCATTACTTTTTCTGCTTGAAGGAAGGTGTCAAGGTTTTCAACTATACATATTTTCTCTGTTTTTATAGTATTTACCTGAGCCGAAAAAGTGCCATATTCTTTAGTGTATTTTTCTAAGTCTATAATATTATCGTTGATTTGAATATTTTTGAAACCTCTTATTAAAATGATGTTCTGACTAACTCGTTTGCCGATTTTTGTGTTTCTAAATGTTCCAACATTTGCATCAGCAGTAAAACTGTCGTGTAATTGCTTAGGGAACTTGTCAGCAAAATAATTTTTTAATTGTTGATTATTCTTTACGACATAACTACCACCTCCAGAAACAGCCTTTTGATATTCAATAAATCCACAAGCCAATAGGGTTTTAAAATCGCCACTTTTTTTAACAGACTGAGCAACCGATGAAGAGTTTAATCTTTCTTCGCTTATAATCTTATTCAAGAAATTATAAAATGTTTTATTCTGCATCTCTGTACTTTACTGGAAATGATTGTAATTCTCCAAATGAAATTTTTCTTTTTTGGGTTTTATTATTTAAGGTTGAAGGTTCCTTAATCATATAATATTTTTGGATTCCCTCAACTTTTCTTGGTGCCGCAAACACAGGGACAAAATGATTTACCTTACAAAATTGTATTAGATGCTTAACGTTCTTTTGACCGATTGCATCTAACTCATCTACATAGATAATGACTTTGTTTTGTTCATTACTATGGACTAATTCTTTTAGAATATTTAAAAACAAATACAGTTTTAAAACAATATTTGTTCCTCTTGATTGTACCTGTTTTGAAAGGTCAATTTCTTCTTTTTTCCCAGTAGCTTTGGTTATCTCAACGCTAATTTTGAATAAATCTACTATGTCAATTGATTTTCCCTGATTGGTTTCTAATTGTCTTTTTAAAGCGATTCTGCTTTCCTCGTAAGCGTTATCAAAATCAAGACCGTCAGAGAATTTTAGATTTGATATTTTCTTTAAATCTTCTATCAAATCCTTGTTTTCATTGATTTTTACCTTTACATCTTGAATGTTTGATATAGGATATTCAGCTAATTTCCGATTATAACTTTTGTAAACGAATGTTTTAAAATGCTCAAATTGTGTTAGAAATGAATCAGTTGGACTTCCAATTTCGTGTGAGAGAGTATCTAAGAGCGTATCGATTATACGAGTTGTTTGAGGTATATTTATGATTTCTTCGTCAACTTCTCTAATAAAGGTTTTTATATCTTGAATATCCTTGTTTAACTTTAGATTGATACTGTCTTTAGATTTTTGACGATTTTCACGTGTGTTCCTAAAAGTTCGATACGTTTTCTCAAAATCGGAAAATATCTCATCAAAAGGTTTTTTGAGTTCTTCTTCAATTTCGTAAATATCATCATATCCTGTTATGAAATTATATTGTTCTGTGTAATCTCTAAGTTTTTTAAGCAGTCTATTTTTTTCAGATTTCTTTTCCTCTAATTTGGTACTAATAGACTTAATTTCTTCGTCTTTTTCAGATATTTTTTTATCTGTTTTTTTTACTTCATTTCCTTTTGCGACAATGAGTTCTTCATTTTTCTTATATAAAGTTTCAAGTTCAGGTTTTTTCTCAACTTTGTCAATAAGACTTTGAGTTTTATCTATAAATTGTTTTAATGTATTTACCTGATTTTGGACACCATTACGGTCTTTAATTACTTTAAGTTGGGACTCTTTTTCTTTTAATTCTTTATCCAACAAGATGATTTCATCTTGAAGTGTTTTTATAGTTGGTAATTCATTGTCGAGTTCTAAACTCGAAACGTCAATTAGACCATCAAAAAATGACATTGGTAAGTCAGTTTTTGATATATTTTTAATTATTTTACTTTTATCAAGATTTGCAACTTGGTTATCTAAATAGCTATAAACTTTCCTTACTACATCTTCGTCTTTGGAAATATTTTGGTAAAGCAAATTATCAAAATCAGAAACTGAATTTTTCTTTCTACCAATATCTTTAGTGAGTTTTTGAATAGAAGACTCAATTTCATTTTTAGTAAATTGACTTCGTTTCAGTTGATTTAATTGGGAAACTAATTCTTCTCGTCTTGTTGTTTCTTCAACAACTTTAGTTTTGAGACCTTGATACAAGAGATTATCTTCTTTTGGTTCATAATCTTGAACTTCAGCAATTACTGTTTTTATATCTCTATTTTCTTTGGTTAAATCACTTATTTTATTGTTAGCTGTTGTTTTTTCAGCTACTAATTTATCTCTTTCTTCTTTTAGAGTTGTATCTATTTTCTTTTGAAGTTTAGCTATTGACAATGATAATTCACTTGTATTACTTACTTGTGAAGAAATTTCTTTTTCTGACTTGTTGAAGTTTTTAAAAAAAGTATGTTTGAGTTTACCCAAAATTGATTCTTGACTTACAAAATCGTCATTAAGTATTTTCAGCTTTTCAAATTCAGGTTTTATCGCAACTAAGTTTTGTAATTGGATTTTCTTTCTCTCAAATTCATCAATTTTCTCAAAGCTTGAACTTGAAAGAACATCTAAAGATATATGCTGTTGGCCATCCGCAATTAGAAGTGCAGATTTAAACGATTTTTCATTAATAGCACTTGTTCTGATTAAATGTCTATAAATGTCAGTAAAGCTATTTGAAAACGATTTACGTCCATTTCGTTTAACTTCTTTCTTTAACCAAACTACTGGGTTCTTGTTTTTGTCTGAATTGTAAATGAGATTATAAAGTTCTTCGTTTGTTAATTTTATTGGTGGTTCTGTTGCGTTTTTAAGAGTTAGCTTTTGTAGTGCCTCGTTCCATCTGCGAGCTTTGAAACCTTGATTACTTTTCTCAATAAAGCAGTCTTCGTCAAATTCTCCAATGATTTTATAGTATTCGATTGAATTTTCAGGTGTAGCTTTAACAAGAATATTATAATATCCGTTTTTAAATATTTCAAAAATAATGTAGCTATGTAAACTTGTACCGTCAAAATAATGTTTCATTGAATCAGATAGTTTTCTATCATCTTCAAATCTCATTTGCTCGTTGTCGGTTATATAAAGAAAGTTTAATGTGTTTATGAAAGAACTTTTTCCAACATTATTTTCTGCGGTAATCTGAATGCTTGAGTTTTCTCCAATCTGAATACTTGCTTTTGAATATAATTCAGAGTTAATAATAATAATTTTGTTCAGCATTCTTTTTTTTGTCTAATATAATTATTTTCGAGCGTTGGCTTGTGTGTCGGCAAAAAACCAAATGTGCTGTTTGTGCGGCTGGCTTTTTTAGTTCAAATGTTCAATTTTAGCAAGATTTCTGCATTATGCACAATGTGTTTGTATATGATTAGTGGCGTGTTTTAGGTACCTAATTTAACAAATAAAAACCGAATAGAAAATCCGCGAAGATTTTCGTAGGTAGGCGAAAACTAGCCATTAATTATACACGTCTTAAGTTTGATTCTTATTAATTTTATAGTATAAATCAGAAAGAACAAAGAGAGGATTAAGGTTATGATATACGGTGAAGCGTTAGACTTCGACAACATTGATAATCCCCTCTCTTTAACTACTTCAATCACGTTCAGTTCTGTGAGGCTAAACCTCGTTTTCAAGTTGTTGTGATCCTGGTAGTATGCTCTTTCATAAAATCAGTTCTTATGGATAAATATAAGGAAACTTTTGGAGTTGATATCAGTAAAGATGTATTTGATGTCTATGGTAGTGACTGCGGTCATTCTCAATTT
>NZ_QKYV01000010.1 GCF_003253545.1 Mesonia algae | reverse complement strand
TATAGCTTATGTACTCTTCCCCCGGGCAACCGGGGGAGGTGAAATCCTATTGCTATGTATATTTACCCTCAAAGTATTATTTATTTTTTCAATATGTTAACTTATTAGATGGTTGTTTCTTTTAAATAAAAGAACAGTTATCACCGATTTAAGGTGGTTATGGCAACGGGGCTCACCTCTTCCCATTCCGAACAGAGAAGTTAAGCCCGTTAGCGCAGATGGTACTGCTAATTGTGGGAGAGTATGTCGCCGCCTTTTTTACTTACCAAATGGTAAGTTTATAAACCCTTCACTTGATACAAGTGGAGGGTTTTTTTTTTACCCTTTTTTTAAAAGTGAATTAAATCTTATTCTTATGATTTATTCTAAAAGAAATAGAATAAATTTACTCTTCAGATCTATAATACCTCAGTAATGAATTTATAAAAGAAATAGATAAGAGCATTACTATATATAATTATATTGTTTGATCTCTTATTATTATATAAATAAGATTCTGGTGCGTATAACAGTATATATATTGGAAATAAATCTTTACTGTATTGTCTATTTAAATCTATTAGATTTTGAAAGTTCTTATACTTAAAATATAAATGAAAGCTTAGCGTCTAATCATTTTAGAATCTCAAATTAAGGATTAGAAGTTAGTATATTTAGACAAAAGAACATTTTGCTATACAGGCTTTACAGATTAAAAAAGTGGCTTAAAATACTCTATAATAAGCTCCTTAAATTAATGGTATGGGATTATAAGATAGAACAATCATGTCGTGACAAGGATTAATAAAATTTACAGAATCATAGTAGACTTTAATACAATACTTCATTTGTGCTGCTGTCAATAACAACTTTAACCCAAAAAAAAAGATGCTTGTATAAAAGCATCTTTGATTTATAACAAAAAATATTTTCTCTTATTTTTTACTAATTTCTCCACCAGATATTGATTGCTTTATTTTTTTCTTACTAGGGTTTCCACTATAAGTTACTGAGCCCCCAGAGGATGCTCTAGCTTCTATAGATTGCTTTACGTGAATCTCAATATTTGCTCCAGAGCTAACATCAAGTTCTGCGTTTTTTACGCTAAGGTTTTCAGCTTCCAAACTAGACCCACTACTTGCATTTGCCTCTAAATTGATGGAAGTTCCTTTTAAAATAATTAAAGACCCGCTTGAACATGAAATATTAGTATTTTTAGATTTAATATTTAATTCTAAATTAGATCCACTACTAGTGTTTATCGTAATATTTTCCCTAATAACTTTTTCTTTACTTATTAATTGACTACCGCTTTGAGTTGAATAATAAATTAAAGGCTTTGTATGGTAAACTCTAATTATACTTTCATGAAGATTATTAATTTTCTTCTTAGAATCTATTTGCAAATGATTTTCAGCTAAAGTGTACTTAAATAGTTGTATTAAGTTTTTGCTTGCAGAAATATGTATTTTATTTTCTTCAGCCTTAATTAATTCTACTTTCCATCCTTTAGAAACCGATAATTTTTCAAAATTATCGGTTAATACAATCTCTTCAGTTAATATTTCTCCTTTACCATCAATTCCATTGTTAATGTTGACATTACACGATAGAAAAAAGAAAGAGATTACAGTGCTTATAAATATTTTAGTCAAGGTTAGCATAGTATTTTGTTATTGGTTATTATTTTGATTTAATGAATCTAATATCTTATCATTAGTTTTATCTACATCGTTATACCAATCTTCTTTATTATCATTTTCAGAGAAAACCTCTATTTCTCCTTTACTTTCAATATAGATATCGTTCTCTTGCTCAGTATCATCTTCATTTTTTGGACAACTAGAACAAATTATTTTATTTTTTGCTATAAGTAAATATTTTCCCTCTTGCCCATTTTCTAATATATCTTCATACCAAGAATAGTTTCGGTGATAACTATGAGTATTCTCATGAGTAAAAAGAATAGCTCCCTCAGGTAGATATAATATTATTTCAATTTCTTGATCGAAATACTTATTTTTAAAAGCTGTAGTAAAAAATCCGTCAAGGTAAAGAGTATTGTTTTTAAATTCTGAGTTAAACATAATCTGGTTAGCTCTTTGTCTAGCTTGTACATAATCCTGACCTTCAGCTGACTTCATTATTTCTAATCTTGCTAAAGTGTCTGTAGTAGATTTGACAATAAGTCGAATATCTTTAGAAAAAATTATCTTTTCATTATTCTCATTATATTTAATTTGTACATCATCGTCTCTTTCTAATGAAGTATGCATCCATTCGTTATCCCTCATTTTAACGAATAAAGTATCATTTGTACGTATAGGTAAATTCTCTTTGATTACTATATCTTCTTCAAATGCTCTGTGTGTAGCTTGTCTAATTCCTAAAAATGCAATGACAAAGATAGATAGTAACCAGACACCTAATAAAGTTAATTTTGCTGGAGTACCTATAGATTTTAAATTACTTACTACAATTTTTAATCCTAACAAGAAGATAAAGAATAAGGGAATTGCTGCGCTAAAAAAGATAATTATACTAGCTAACCAAATGGGAACACCAATATCTACCATATCTACATAATCCATCCAGGGAGCGTCAAAAATACCAAATGTACTAATACTTAGAATCGTGAATATGAGAGTTATTAAGCCCAATCCAGCAAATAGAATAATAATTATTCCTATAAATTTCCCAATAATTTTTATGAATGATAAGATTAAATTACCAAGTGATTTGAAAAACTCTGAACCTCCTCTATTAGCTTTAGCGGTGTACTTTTTGTAGTCTACATCTTTAATTTTATCAGAAACGGTGTCAAAACCTTCCTTTACCTTTTTTTCTATATTGCTAATGTTTATTGGTTCTCCTTTCATCTCTAATTTCTCTGAAGTAGTGATTGCTTCAGGTACTAAAATCCAGAATATTAAATACACAATAGCAAATCCTCCAGAAGAAAGAATGGTAAGTAGCACAAATAAAACCCTTACCCAAATGGTATCGATATGAAAATAATGACCCAATCCAGAACTAACACCCGCTATATAACTGTGATCTTTGTCTCTATATAATTTTTTAGATTTTTGATAAGTTGCATGACTATTTTTAGGCTCTTGATCTTCAAAAATATCATTATCTACCATATAGTCTTCAGGTTGTCCCATGATTTCTATAACAGCTTCGACTTCAGTAATGCTAACTACTTGCTTGTCGGTTTTCATTTTTTCAGAAAACAATTCAGCAATACGAGCTTCGATATCTTGAATAATTTCGTCTCTTCCTTGAGCATCTGTAAAAGATTTTTTTATTGCATTTAAGTAATCATTTAATTTAAAAAATGCATTCTCATCTATATGGAAGAAAACTCCTGCTAGGTTGATATTAACGGTCTTATTCATGAGTGTTGTTTTTTTGATTGGTAACTATGGTAACAGCATTTTGAAGGTTGTCCCAAGTGGTTGAAAGTTCGGTAAGGAAAAGTTGGCCTGTTTCTGTTAATCCGTAATATTTTCTGGGCGGTCCGCTGGTAGACTCTTCCCATCTGTAACTTAATAAGCCAGCATTTTTAAGCCGGGTCAAAAGAGGATAAATTGTTCCTTCTACAACGAGTAACTTGGCATCTTTTAAGGTATCTAATATTTCAGCAACATATGCGTCATTGTCACGAAGTATAGAGAGTATACAATACTCTAATACGCCTTTGCGCATCTGCGCCTTAGTGTTTTCAATTTTCATAGGCTTTCATTTTGAGTGGTATTAAACTGTTCATTTTTTGATGATGATTTGATGAATGATTCTTTTGTAAGTATGGGTATTGTAAGTGGATATTTAAATTTTTTTCCTTCACTAGCACTTATGCTTGCTTGGATTACAGCAAAAGTGTCTAGTATGAATATTCCAATTCCTACAATAGCAACGATAGCGATAAAAATAAGGTAAGGGGTTATTGCGAAATCTTTAGTATTTGAAATGGTTAAATTTCCTTCTGAAAAATAGAACTCATTTATAGTTCCAAAATTGAGACCTAAAATTAAGGCAACGAATAAACTCACTCCAATCCAAATAGCGTAATATAAAAATATATTTAACTGAAAGTTAAGTGCCTGCTTACTGTGATCTTCAATAAACGATTCAGGCTTTTTAATCATTAATATACACAGCGGAATTAAAAAATTTCCGAAAGGAAAAAAATATTTGCTAAAAGTACCTGCATGAGATAGCGTAGACCAGGTTTTATTTTCTGTAGATTGCATAAGATATTATTTTATTATACAAATATATGGTTTAAAAAAGGTATTATGCAATACAAAGTACTAAAATTTAACAATTAATTTTTTGAAGTAGATTTATTTTACTTAAAAAAAATGAATAACTTACCTTAAAAAATTATGCTTACTCCTAATAAAATCAATTGGTTTACCTTTTTCAAGTTACCTGCTGCCTGGTGGAGTGGAGTAAAACTCAAAAGTATTAATGAAGAACGTTGTAATACGAGCGTAAGATATAAATGGATTAACCAGAACCCTTTTAAATCAATGTACTTTGCGGTGCAAATGATGGCTGCAGAATTGAGTACAGGAGCTTTGGTTATGAGTCACATTAAAAAGCAAGATAGACCTATCTCTATGTTAGTGGCTAGAAATAAAGCAGAGTTTACCAAAAAAGCTACAGGTAAAATTACGTTTACTTGCCTTGACGGAAATAAAATTAAAAGTGCTATTCAAAATGCTATAAATACTAATGAGCCTCAAACTTGTTGGATGAAATCTATAGGGATGAATGAAAATAAAGAAACGGTATCCATATTAGAATTTGAATGGACAATAAAGGCTAAATCTTAAATTAGTGTTAATGTAATATGTTAAATAGTTGTAAATTTTAACTTATTTTAAGATTTATTTGCGAAAAAATCATTAAATTCAAGTGTTTTTAATTCAAATATATCGCCTATTCAAGAAAACTACTTTAACTAACTTAAACTGTTCGAATTATGTCTAGAGCAATGTTTGAATACACTAAAACGATCTTACAAAAAGTGAGTTTTGATGTTGTTTTGTTTTGCAAAGAAGTTGAAAAAGCGGTTGATCGATTATTACCTCATGAGGTAGAAGAATTGAGAGATTATATATTACTACTTGTAAATCAAAACCCTACTTTAAAAGATTCATTAATATATCTAAAAGCTTAAAAAAAAAGCGACGTTTGTAAAACGTCGCTTTTTTTAATTTCTATTTATAGGGCTAATGATTTTTACATTTTGAAATGCAATGGCACCTTTTATAATACCAGCTATTATTTGTTGAAGAGCCTCAATAATTTGAATTTTTAATTCACTTTTGTGGTAAATGAGACTTACCGATCTTGCTGGTACAGGTTCTTCAAACATTTTTAAATTACCTTTCTCTTTATCATTTAGCTCTAAGGTGTGTAAATATGGCAATAAAGTCATACCCATACCTTCATTAGAAAGTTTGATAAGCGTTTCAAAACTTCCGCTTTCTAATTGAAAAGAACTTTCTTCATAGTTCTTTTTTGTTTTGCAAAGATTTAAAATGCCTTCCTTAAAACAGTGTCCGTCTTCTAAAAGCAATATATCATCAATATTTAGATCTTCAGTTGTTAATTTTTGCTTTGTATACAATTGATGATTAGAGGGTACATAAGCAACAAAAGGTTCGTAATACAGTGTCCATTCTTTAATATTTTCTTGTTCCAAAGGAGTAGCAGCAATAGCAGCATCTAAATGCCCATCTTTTAGTTTTTCTATTATCGCTTCAGTATGTAGCTCTTCTATTTTAAGCTTTACTTTTGGATATTTTTTAGTAAAACTTTTTAAGAACATAGGCAATAGGGTAGGCATGACAGTAGGAATAATACCCAACCTAAATTCTCCACCAATAAATCCTTTTTGTTGATCTACAATGTCTTTAATACGATCACTCTCATTTACAATATTTTTAGCCTGATAGACAATCTTTTTTCCTACTTCAGTTAACTCAATAGGTTTTTTAGATCTGTCAAATATTTGAATGTCTAATTCTTCTTCGAGTTTTTGAATTTGCATACTCAAAGTAGGTTGGGTAACAAATACCTTTTGTGCTGCTTTCGTAAAATTTTGATATTCGGCTACAGCCAAAACATAATGTAATTGAGTAATAGTCATGAGTTAAGTATTTACGATGTAAAGATACTTATACTATCAAATAAATTTATTAATGTTTTCTAAAAATATAAGATTTATTGATGCTTAAAGCCTAATAACAATTTCTTTAGTTGTTGCATTTACTTCAAATTTTGCGTCGTCCCAGGTTGGAGGACCCATTAACATAGGATTATTTGAAACACCATAATCTTCTTTTGGCATCCCATTGTTTTGAAAGTCCATTTTATTGTTACCATTCTTATCTTGAAAACAGGAAATAGCATACCACCCATGAGGCACTTCATTAAAAGTAATAATGGCTTTTCCGTTTTCAATTTTAGCGTTTGCCGAGTAGTTAGGTTGCGCTTTTATAAACTTTTCTTGAGTAAACATACCTAAAAGAATTTCTCCTTCATCATTTGCTATGTTTTCAATAGTTACTGTTACTGTAGCGGTGTCTTGTGCAGTTATTTGTTGAGAAACTGCCATAATAAAAAGTAAAAATAAAGTTTTCATAAGATATAAGATTTAAATTATACCTTAAAGTAAAGCATACTTTAATTCATAAAACAATCTTACTTACCCAATTGTAAAATGTAAAAGATGAATTGTAGGATGTTATAAAATTCCCCTAGCTTTTATTTCTAAATACTTATTTATCGTATTAATAGATAGATCTTTAGGAGCAGTTAAAATGGTTTGTATTCCATGTTTTTCTAACTCTTTAGCCATATAATATTTGTCGTTCTTAAATTGAGTCGCAATGGTTTGCTCATAAATTGTGGCTAAGTTTTCAGGGTTTTCTTCTGTAAACTTCTCTAGTTCTGTATTTTTAAAGAAAATAACCACCAAAACGTGTTTTTTAGAAATCGCTTTTAAATAGGGTAACTGTCTTTGTAAGGAAGAAATATGTTCAAAATTCGTGTACAGCATTAATAAACTTCGCTGCGTTACTTTTCTTTTTAAATGTGCGTATAATAAACCAAAATCACTATCTAAAAACTTAGTATCTACGTTATATAATTGATTTAATATAAGCTGTAGCTGTGTCATTTTGCTATTCGCTGACAAGTAGTTTCCAATTTTATGCGAAAAACTTAGCATCCCCACTTTGTCTTTTTTCTTTAAGGCAATATTAGAAAAAGCTAAGGTACTGTTGATGGCATAGTCTATCAATTTAAGCTCATTAAAAGGCATTTTCATTACTCTACTCGTATCAATAATAGAATAAATGGGTTGAGATTTTTCATCTTGATATTGGTTCACCATAATATCTCGATGCTTTGCGGTCGCTTTCCAATTAATGGTTCTTATATCATCGCCTTGAACGTATTCTTTAATCTGTTCAAATTCCATCGTATGCCCAATACGTCGTATTTTTTTTAAACCAATTTGAGAAATTCGATTATCTATCGCTAAGAAATCGTATTTCTTCATTTGTATAAAAGAAGGAAATACTTTTACCATCTGGTTCTTGTTGAAAGTATATCTTTTTTTTATTAATTGAATGGGTGAAGACACGTAACAATTTAAATTTCCAAATATATACTCACCACGTTCTACAGGTCTTAAACCATAAGAAGTTTTCATTTTTTTATGAGAAGGAATATGTACAGTTTTTAAAAAATCTCGTTTTTGAAACTGAACAGGAATCTCATCTATAATCTCTACTTTTACCTTAACGGAATAATTATTTTTAAGCTTTATTTCTACTGAATTAAGATCACTATTCGAGAATTTTTCAGGTAACACACGTTCAGCTTCTAAGCTATTTTCTTTAAAGAGTAGAATAATATCCGCCAAGGTTAACAATAAAAACCCTAAAGCCAGTAGCCAGATATAAGCATAAATGGGTGTGTACCAATAACTGACTAAAAATAGCACAGCAAAGGCACAAATAATCATGAAAAAGCGTGTATTGAAATATAAAGATTTAAAAAATTGAATCACGCTTATCTAGGAATTTCAATAGATTTGGTAATCATTTCAACCACGTTTTCGGTAGTCATTCCTTCCATTTCTCGTTCTGGAGATAGAATAATACGATGTCTTAAAACAGGATTTAAAACTTTTTTTACATCTTCAGGAATCACAAAATCTCTTCCGTAAATAGCGGCATAAGCTTTAGAAGCATTCATAATAGCTATAGAAGCTCTTGGTGAAGCTCCTAAAAATAAATGAGAATGATTTCTGGTTCTACTTACAATCTCTGCAATGTAATTGATGATTTTCTCTTCAATAATAATTTCATTAACCTGAGACCTAAAAGTATTTAATAAACTTGGTGTAAGTACCGCTTCTATCATATCTAAAGGTTTTTTATCCTTTCGCTGATGATGTGATTGTAAGATTTGTACTTCCTGATCTACGTTAGGATATTCAACCTTAATTTTGAATATAAATCGATCCAGCTGAGCTTCTGGTAAAGCGTAAGTTCCTTCTTGTTCAACAGGGTTTTGAGTGGCCAAAACCATAAAAGGAGGATCCATTTTATACTCTTTCCCATCCATGGTCACTTGGCGTTCTTCCATCACTTCAAAAAGTGCCGCTTGGGTTTTTGCTGGGGCACGGTTAATCTCATCTATCAAAACAATGTTAGAAAATATGGGTCCGGGTTTAAACTCAAAATTAGAACTAGCCGAATTTAATATTGATGTCCCCAACACATCGCTAGGCATTAAATCTGGCGTAAATTGAATTCTGTTAAAGTTGGTTTTAATCGATTTAGCAAAAAGCTTTGCGGTAATGGTTTTTGCAATACCAGGAACACCTTCAATCAAGACGTGACCTTCTGCCAAAAGACCGACGATTAATAACTCTATAAAGTCTTCTTGACCAATAATTACTTTTGCCAATTGTGCTTTTAGGCTTTCAACCGCTTGTTTTAACTCTTCTAAATTTAATCTGCTATCAAAATTGATAGATTGATCCTGATTATTTTCTGGTGATGTAGCTTCGTGGTCCATTCAAATATTAGTGTTTGAAGTTGGTAATTCGTTTATTGATTTCTTTCAGTTCTTCTTTAGAAATCATTTTATTATGCTGCTGAAGTTGTAAAAACTCAATAAGCTCTTTTACTTCTTCTGTAGAGTGATCTGTTTTGTTGGCAATATCATTAATTAAATTGGAATTACTTTTTTGAGTGTTAATATGATATTTAAGCCTTAGCTCATGGTAAAATTGATCGATCATTTTATGAGCAATCCCTGTATGATCCTTCCTTTCTAAATACATTCCAGCAATGGTTTGGGTGTATTCATAGGTTTTATTTTTTAAAGGATTTCTTACCGGGATGCTTTGCTGTTTTCTTTTTCCTTCAAAGAACACAAATAATACTGCGCCTATAAGAATGAAATAATATGCCCATTTTAAATATTTATTGTTCAGTAAAATATAAAGGGGAGACGTGTTAATAGTTTTTCCGCCAGAATAATGATTGTCCCAATAAAAGTTACCCTCATTCAAATCTAGATAGGAGATCGCATTTTGTGTGTACGCGTATTGTTTTTCCTTAGAAAGTAAGAAAAAATTACTGAAAACTTCTGGAGAAGAATGAATATATATTTTTCCTTGACCGAAAGGTGCTTCAATAAAATTAATAGATTCTTCCGTTTTTTCGAGATCTTCACCTTTAATTTGAACCAAGCCTAAAACCTGTTGATTAAGCGTATCAATTTCATTAAAATGAATAATTTCTTTATCTTTTTGAAATGTATGCCAAGAATCTAATTTTAATTTGGGGTTGACGAGTTGATACTGCGGAAGGTTCTCAAGGCCATTTTTTCTAATCCTACTTTTTTGACTCAATTTAAGAGTGTCTAAAAGAGTGGTGCTAAAATTATTGCTAGATAAAAAAAGTGTGTTTCCTTTATTAACCCATGCTAGTAATTGTTCCGCTTCAGCTTTATCAAACATGAGAAAATTCCCGATAAAGAAATATGCTCCTGGTTTAATATCTCCGTATTTTAAAAACTCAAAAGGAGGTACATTTACCTCTTCTATTTGTGGAGCTTGTTTTTTTAATTCATTAAAGAAAGCGTAAGTCCCTAATGGAATTTTGTCTTTATTAGAGTAAGAAGGATACCAATTAACAGGATCTTTTTGATTTGCTTCAAGAAAAACTAAAGTTCCTAAAAGAGCGATTAGAATAACCAATAAAATTTTATAACGCTTACTCATAAGAACGGGTGTTAATTTGTTTCTTTAGCGCTAAAAAATCCTCTTCGGCAGTTTTGTATTGTTGCGGATTGATGGTGAAATTTCCGTACCAAACGAAATCATACAAATGCGTTAATTCTTGAAAAGGCTTATTAATTTTATTTTCTTGGATTTCTTTTAAGTAATCTTCATTCGTTTTTTCTTGTTCGTAGTTAATAAGGTTTTTGTTTTTTAGCTCTCTTAAAATAAGAAGGTAGTAATACCTAATGGCTAACCTTAAATTACCCAACGCAATTGCCTCTTTAATTAGAGCTTCAATGTCTTTGTTTTCAATAATTTCTTGCTCTTCTGATAGGTAAACTTCTTGTTCGTTATTTTTAGAACCTAAACCTTTTCCAGGGTTTAACTTTATAAAAAGCCATATGATAAGAGCGATGATTCCCCCGATAATTAAATAAGGAATAGTTTGAAACAAAAAACCTAAGAAACCTGCTGCTTTAATATCCCCAAAAAGAAAATCCCAAATACTATCGAGAATATTGAAAAACCATCGTTTAAGTTTAGTCCACCAGCTTTCAGCCTTTTCTTCTTCTACATAATCAAACTCATCTAGTTGTTTGTATTCTTCTAAAGTATCTTCATCAAAATGGAGAGGTTTTATATCCTCTCGTTGATCATATTGAATTTTTGCAATAGAATCATTCTCTACCAGCGTTTGAGCTTGAAATACAGGAGCTGATAAATAATAAAAGAATAAAATGAGAAGAAGAGAACGCATGTAATTATCGGTTTCCTAAGCTGTTAATCTCATCGTACATCCCTGTCTGATTTTTCTTTTCATTTAAGTTGAAATAAATAAAAATACAAGCTACAATAAAAATGATATAAAATAAATATTGACCAATACTAGAAATTGCTGTTAAGATCACATAACCCCAATCAAACATAGAACTAGGATCACTTAAACTACCTTCTTGAGATATAGCAAAACCTTTCACAAACATATAAATGATAGCTGGCAATTGAAAAATTAAACTCAATATATATACTAGAATATAAGTAATAAGCATAGCGAAAAAAGACATCCACCAATTGCTTTTTATAAGTTGAAAGCTATAAGAAAAAGATTCTCCAATACTCAAATTATTAAAGGCATAGATAGAATACATAAGTGTAAGTACTACTCCAATATATATACCCGGTAAGAAACAAAGCATAATACCTATAAAAGTTAGTATTCCTATTATAAAGCTCATACCTAAGTAATTTAACCAATTTTGCTTTACATCTAAGCTTACTTCTTCTGTAAGAATGGTTCCTTCATTTTTCATGTAAGATTTTACGGAATAATGTATGGTACTTACTAAAAAGGCATAGAATACCGCCGAAGCAATTAGCATGATAATAGCTCCTAAAAATATAGAGAAATAAAAATCTAAAATCCCATCAGAAACTTGTTGAGAGTCATTTAGTATACTCATCAAATCAAAACTTTGTTTTCCTGTAGTGTATGAATAGTAAGTGATCGCGAATACCAAAATAATAAAAGGTACACCCGCAGTTTTGGTTAATATTTTAAAAAGCGGCTTTATATTTTCTCTTATAAATTTAAAGGTATCACTTAAGGTCTCTCCAATCTCTCTTTCTCTTTTAAACTGAATGTATTTATCAAACATGCTTTATTTCTTTTTTATGAAGTTGAATAGGGTAAATAATATAATAGTAGACGATTAAAGCTAACGAAATTAGAATAATAGATATGGCTAACCAATCTGGCATTTGGGTTTGTCGGGTTACAAAGCCCTCTAAGAAACCAGCGACGATGAAAAACGGCACGGTGCTAATCACAATTTTTAAGCCCTCTTTAACACCATTAATGAACGATTGAAGTCGAGTGTAAGTGCCAGGGAAAAGTAAACCTTTTCCAACCACAAGACCTGCGCAACCAGCAACGATAATGACTGAAATTTCTATGGTCCCGTGAATCCAAATGGTTCTAACCGATTCCCATAATAGACCTTTATCATAAAAGAAATATTGAAAAGAACCCAGCATAATCGCATTCTGCATTAAAACATATAAAGTGCCCAAACCTAAGAATATACCCAGCACATAAGCCATTAATCCAACCCGAATATTATTAATAGTAATCCCTAAAAACATATTCATTTCCTGCATTTGCTTATAAACCGCCATAGGGTCGCCTTTGTCTATATTATCTAGGGTCATATTTACATAGGCATCTCCCAAGATAGAGCGTACAAAAGCTTGTTCATTGGCAGCCGAATATGCTCCTACAATACAAAATAAACCAAAAACCAAGAAACTAATTAATAACTGCTTTTGGTGTTTATAAAATTGTAGAGGAAACTCTTTTAAGAAAAAAGAAAAAATCCTTCCTTTAGATTCTTTTTTGGTTTTATAAACTTTTTGATGCGCTTTCGCGGATAAAGAATTTAGATACGATAAGGTTTTACTTTTAGGGTAAAAAGTCTGAGCATAACTCAAATGATCTGTCACTTCAATATATAAAGCTGAAAGATCATCGGGTGAAATTTTCGCATTATTATCAATAACATTTTCAAATGTTAGCCATTTGTCCTTATTTTGCTTTACAAAAGCAGCCTCGCGCATAATTGAAAATTAAAGAATACCAAAGAAACATATTAAATGGATAATTATCAAATTGAAACCGCCCAAAATGTAGAGATATCTCAAAATATCGCTAATTTAGGAGATAGAATTTTGGCTTTTTTAATCGATCTGTTAATTATCGTAGCTTATGCACTTTTAACAGGGATTACCACGGCAAGTTTAGGATTGGGGAGTGAAAACGAGTGGATTTATATGGTAATTATTGGTTTGCCCATTTTTCTCTACCATCTTCTTATGGAAACTTTTAATAACGGGCAGTCTTTGGGGAAAGCTTCTATGCGTATTCGTGTAGTGAAATTAGACGGTTCTAAAGCTGCATTTTCTAATTACGCTATACGTTGGTTATTAAGAATGGTAGATATAAGTTTTACTAGTGGTGCGGTAGCTATATTTACTTTTTTATTTAATTCTAAAGGACAACGTTTGGGAGATATTGCAGCCACGACTACCGTCATTTCCGAAAAGCAAAAAATATCTATTCATCACACCCTCTTGGCTAACATTCCTGAAGGATACCAACCTAAATATCCACAAGTAACTGTTTTCTCTGATGAGGAAATGCAGCAAATCAAAAATATATTTCAAAAAGCAAAAAGAGAACAAAATCATGCGGTTATTTTAGCTTTATCTGAAAAATCATCCGCCTTGATGCAGGTAACACCACAGGAAAAACCATTTCCTTTTATAGATACTATAATTTTAGATTATAATTTTTACACACAGCAATAAATGGATTATTTGTTATTTATCGATATTTTAGGAACTATAGCCTTTTCTATTTCTGGAGTTTTGTCTTCTATGAAAAAAAGAATGGATGTTTTTGGGATCTTAATTATTGCTTTTGTTACAGCAGTTGGAGGTGGTACACTAAGAGATATTTTAATTGGTTTTCCAGTAGCTTGGATGCGCAACCTTACTTACGTCTATGTGATTATGGGAACCACGATTTTTGCGATCATCTTTAGAAAAAAACTCGTTTATCTACGACGTTCAATTTTTCTTTTTGATACTGTAGGGATTGGCCTGTACACAGTTTTAGGGATCGAGAAAGGATTAGCTGCAGAACTTTCCCCTATTATCTGCATTGCAATTGGAACCATGACAGCCTGTTTTGGTGGTGTTCTTAGAGATATTTTATGTAATGAAGTGCCTCTACTGTTTAGAACAAAAGAAATTTATGCCACCGCATGTATTTTGGGAGGATTCACTTATTTTATTTTGTCTGAATTTCCTTTAAGTCAAGGGCTTGTTTTTGCACTCTCAGGAGTAGTAGTGATTTTGGTAAGATCACTTGCCGTTTATTTTGATATCCGACTTCCTTCCGTTTACGGAAAAGGAGACACTAACGAATTACCTTAACTTTTAACATTATATTCTTTTTAGGCCATTCACTTTGGTCAACCTCTACTTTGGCAATTTTATCGACTACATTCATACCACTAATCACTTCTCCAAAAACGGTATGGTCATTATCTAAGTGATGAGCCCCTCGTTTGCTTTGCACAATAAAAAACTCAAAAGGAGAGGAAGCTTTACTCACGTTTTGTTCACTGTATTTAGCTGCAGAAAAAGCTCCGCGTTTATGTGTATAGCTTGCTTTAAACTCATTTGGAATAAGGTATGAACCTACTTTATGTCTTATTTTATGCGTTTCTTGAATATCACTATTTCCTCCCTGAACTACAAAGTTATTAGCCACGCGATGAAAAAATGAAGTGTCAAAATAGCCTATTTTAGCTAATCTTATAAAATTAGCACGGTGTAAAGGAGTGTTTTCATAAAGCTTAACTCTAATATCTCCAAATGAGGTAGATATCTCTATTAAAGTTTCAGGGTTTTCTTTACCGTATTGAGTTAAAAAAGGGATAAGTTGTTCTTGCTGAATCGTTTCAATGCTATCTAAGTTGACCGATAAGTTATTTCCTCCTTTTGGGATCTTAACTGCATTTAAAAGACTGTCTCTTTTCCTTTCTTTCTCTTTTTGAGCTTCTATTTTCTGCTTCTCTATTTTTGTTGAATCAGATTTAGTATCTTCACAACTAAGATGAATTAATAAAATAAAGATAAATATAAAGGAGTATCGAGATGACATTTTCTGAGTTTAAAAAATCTATTTCAAAAATAGAAAAAATTGAATTGTTTGGAGAAAAAGCACACATGGAAATGTTACCTAAATTTAGAACTAAAGAACTAAGAGAGGTAGATGTTGAAAAAGCAAATCCGCGTGAAGCAGCAGTTTTAGCTTTATTTTATCCCGACAAAGATGATATTACCAATATTGTTTTAATTCTTAGGAAAACATATAAAGGAGTTCACTCTGCCCAAATTGGTTTTCCAGGTGGAAGAGTGGAGTTGACCGATGAAAATCTTGAAGAAACTGCTATAAGAGAGACCTACGAAGAGGTGGGAGTACAGCCAGAGAATATAAATATTTTAAAAAAGATAACCAAAATATATATACCGCCATCTAATTTTTGGGTGCATCCTTTTATAGGGTTAGCCAATCATACTCCTAATTTTGTAAGGCAAGAAACAGAAGTAGAGCAAATTGTAGAAGTAAAACTAGAAGACTTTTTAAATGAATCTAACCTTATTGAAAAAACACTCAATACTTCTTACGCTGAAAATGTAAATGTACCTGCATTTTTTTTAAATGAACATGTGGTTTGGGGTGCCACAGCTATGATGCTTAGTGAAGTAAAGATGATTTTAAAAAGACTTATATAAGGAACGGTTTTTGTATATTAGCTGCTTTGTAAAATTGAAAAATAACTATGGGATTATTTAAAAGAAATCCTTTCGGACATATATTATTTATTAAAAAGTGGATTATAAGAATTTTAGGTTCTATGACGCATAGGCGTTACCGCGGATTTAATGCGTTGCAAATTGAAGGATCTGAAATTATAAAAAATCTGCCCGATAAAAACGTACTTTTCGTATCTAATCACCAAACCTACTTTGCAGATGTTGTAGCGATGTTTCACGTTTTTAATGCGAGTCTTAGCGGAAGAACTAACTCTATAAAAAATGTGGGGTATTTATGGAACCCTAAGTTAAACGTCTATTATATTGCTGCAAGAGAAACCATGCGTGCAGGTTTATTAGCTAGAATTGTTTCTTATGCTGGAGCGATTACTGTAGAAAGAACCTGGAGAGAAAAAGGTAAAGACGTGAATCGTCAAGTGAAGATGAGCGATATTACCAATATAGGTACTGCTCTAAAAGATGGTTGGGTAATTACTTTTCCTCAAGGGACAACTAAACCTTGGAAACCTATAAGAAAAGGAACTTCACACATTATAAAAAAATATAATCCAGTAGTGGTGCCCATCGTAATTGACGGGTTTAGGAGATCTTTTGATAAAAAAGGAATCAGGATTAAAAAGAAAGGAATTTTACAGTCTATGGTGATTAAAGAGCCATTGAAATTTGATGAAAATGATTCTGTAGATAGTATTATAGAAAAGATCGAAATGGCGATAGAACAACATCCTTCGTTTGTTAAAGTGATTCCTAAAGAAGTATTGTTAGAGCAAGAAAAATTGAATGAACAAAGAAGATGGAGTTATAAAGAGTAAAATTATTTTCTAATTTTAACATTATTTTTATACTATGGCAAGAAGCTTGTAGTTATTGTGGGAGAATGTTAAAAACTAACTTTCAGTTGGTTATGATAAACATTTCACTAATTTTGAAAATAATTTAAAGAAATACTTATTTTATGACAAAAAGAAATTTCGCTCCAATTTTACTTATTTTAACTGTATTCTTCACCTCTTTGTTTGTATCTGCGCAGCAAAGTGCTCTTCCTTTTACCGATTTTAAAAAAATTATTCCTTTAGAAGAAATAACTGCAGCTCCTTTGCAAGTATTGCTAGAAGATGAGATTTTAAGTAACCCTCAATGGAAAAAATTAATAGACAATAAAAAAATGTCTATTGGAGTAGTTGATTTAAATAATGTGTACGAAGCACATTATGCAGGAATTAATAGCTCCGAAATGATGTACGCCGCAAGTCTGCCTAAAATCGCTATTTTATTAGCATCTATGGATGCCATTGAAAAGTGTGAGTTAAAGGAAACTGAGGAGGTAAAAAAGGATCTTAATTTAATGATCAACCGTTCAGATAACCATGCTTCTACAAGAATGATTGATCGTTTAGGATATAAAAAAATAGCCGATGTTCTTCAAAGTCCGGCATACAAATTATACGATAAAGCAGATGGAGGAGGTCTTTGGGTAGGTAAGCGTTATGCTGCTTCTGGTGCTAGAAATCCAGATCCTTTAAAAGGTTTAAGTCATGCTGCAACCGTAAAACAAGTTTGTAGATTTTACTACCAAATGCTAACAGGTAATTTGGTTTCTGCAGAAAAGTCTAAGCAAATGCTAGATATTATGGAGAACTCTCACCTACATCACAAATTTGTAAATACTTTAGATAGAATAGCTCCAAATGCAAGAGTATTTAGAAAATCAGGTTCTTGGAGAAACTACCATGCAGATTCTGTTTTAGTATGGGGAAAAGACGGAAGAAAGTATATTCTTGTAGCACTTATTGAAGATGCTAACGGAGAACAAATTATAAGAGATTTAGTAGAGCCAATTGAAAAAATAATTAAAAAATCACGTTCTTTGGAGACCACATAGTTTCCTTAAATGATAAAAATTTTTTTACAAAAGAGTTTTGGTATTAGGAGTGGCGAAGTGAGAATTTCGCTTCTAATGCAACTCTATATATTCTTAATCATCACAACGCTATTAATTGTAAAACCTACAATTAATGCGTTGTTTTTATCTAAATTAACTTCTAATGCCCTGCCAAATGCTTATTTATTAGTAGCATTGGTAGCCATTGGAAGTTCTTTTTTTTATAATAAAGCACTAAAGAAGTTTTCTCTCTTAAAGATTGTAACGACTACTTTAATCGTTTCAGCAGCTATATTTTTATCCTTAAAATTTCTTCTCAATTTTGATTACTTCTCTACCGAGCTTTTATACTTCTATTATGTTTGGGTGGCAATTTTTGCTCTACTAACGACATCACAATTCTGGGTGTTGGCGAATTTGGTTTTCAATATTCGAGAAGCAAAACGATTATTTGGTTTTATTGGGGCAGGAGCAATTACGGGAGGGATTTTTGGCGGTTATGTAACTAATCTTTTAGCACCTTCTATAGGAAATGATAATCTTATGGTTGTTGCTTCTTTGATTTTATTAGCTTGTATTCCTTTGTTGCATTACATCTGGAGAAAAAAAATTAAGTCTTTGGGGTATTTTAGACAAAAACAGCGATCATACGCTACCAATGAGTCATCTTTTCAGCTTATTTATAAATCAAAACATTTAACTTACATAGCAGGAATTGTAGGGGTAAGTGTTATTACAGCCAGATTAGTAGATTTTCAGTTTAGTGATTTAGCATCTAAAAAAATACTAGATTCTAATGAGCTAGCTTCTTTCTTTGGCTTTTGGTTCTCTACTTTTAATCTAGCCTCCTTAATTATTCAACTTTTTTTAACGAGAAAAATTGTAGGAGTTTGGGGAGTAGCTTCTACATTAATTCTTTTACCTATGGGGATTCTTGTGACAGTGGGTCTCTTTATTATCTTTCCAGAACTCAGGGTAGTTATTTTAATGAAATCCGTTGACGGAAGTTTAAAACAATCTATTAATAAAGCAGCTTCCGAAATGTTGGTGCTTCCAGTACCTACAGATATAAAAAATAAAACCAAATCGTTTATTGATGTGGTGGTAGATAGCGTAGCAACTGGTATTGCGGGCTGTCTATTAATTTTTGTAATTAAAGGTTTAAATTTTGGAGAAGTAGAAGTATCTATTTTAATTTTAGTACTTCTTCTTGTTTGGTTCTATTTTATCTATAAAGTTAGAAAAACCTACTTTCAATCATTTAGACAAAATTTAATCAATTTTACCAATAAACATCACTTAAGTAAAAAAAAGAAGGGAAATCGTGTATCGACTAATATTACAATACTAAAGGTTCTTGAGGAAGGTGAGGAGTCAGAGATATTGTATATGTTGAGTAAGATCAATGAAATTAAAGATAAACGATTAAAAGATGCTGTAGTATTATTGTTAGATCATCCTTCAGAAGAAATTAAGGCAGCCGCTATAAGAAACTTGTACCTACTCGATAAAGGGACAGCAGTAGAAAAGGTCGAAAAATTAGTGAACCTTAAAAGTGATGAAGTAGTATTAGCTGCGATGCAATATTTACTAACACATACAGATATCAATGATTTAAAGTTATTTGACTCTTACCTTAATAGTGAAAACGAATATATAGCTTCTGCAGCCTTGTTTTGTTTGGCGAAAGAATCTCGTGACAACCAAAAATTAGCTCAACGTTACAGTTTAGACAATAGGCTAGAAGCTGCAATTACAGCCGTTAACTTACCAAGCGACAATCATAGAATAGAAGAAACTATAGAATTGGTTAAAGCAATTGGGTTTGCGGGTATGCCTAAATATTACTCCTTTATAAAGGCGCATTTTAATAACAGGAATCAAGAAGTAATTAAGGCTTCTATTGAAGCTGCAGGATACAGTGCAAATCTCATTTTTGTAGATGATTTATTAGGCTTTTTAGAAACTAAAGAATTTAGAGAAGAAGCAGAAGAAGCTTTACATCTTTATGGTTCTGGAGTTATAAAAATGTTACTTAAACGACTTAAAAATAACCTGATTTCAGAAAATGCTAAACGTTTTATACCTAATATTTTAGCTAGATTTAATAATCAAGAAAGTGTAAATACGTTGTTTACGCTACTGCGGAATAAAGATATTATTATCCGTTTGGAAGCTGCTCGGTCTTTACAAGAAATGAAGGAAAGGAACAAGTCTTTAAAGTTCAGTAAAAAAGATGTGGTGAGATTGATTCTTTCAGAGTGTAAATTGTATCACAATACTTTGATAGCTATGGAACTTCAGAAAAAAATCACTAAAAAATATAAGTTAGAGCTAGTAAGCGATAGTGAAATGGAAGAATTTTCTGCTAGAAACAGCTTAATAGAAATTCTGGAGAAACGTTTAGATCACGGCTTACAACAAATATTTACTTTATTAGAATTAGAATATAATTCTAAAGATGTGATTATTGCCTATAACGGAATTAAAAGTGATAAACAAGAAGTGCGCGCTAACGCGATAGAATTCTTAGATACACTCCTACAACCCAACTTAAGGCACACTTTGTTACCTCTAGTAGAAAACACTATTTTAAGTGCAAGTAATCAAGAAATTGACTCTTCAATACTAACTGTGCCTAGTGAATACAAATGTTTCCAGATGCTACTAAAAGGGAATGATGTTAGAATTAAACTGGCCGTTCTTTATTTACTAAGACATATAGAAGATAAAAGTTACCTAAAACTAGTCCATCGTATGGTCACCGATAACGATGTGCGTATCCGAAATTTTGCCACGTTAGCCGTTGAAAGTCTAAAAAATTAAATGCTTTCCTTTTGAATTACATCGTCTATTCTTCCCGCCAAAGCTTGATGATCGTAGGCAGAATTTTTATTAAGCACATTAGTCATTAAACACACCATATATTTTTTTCCGTTTGGGTGTTCAACAATTGCCACAGAGTTCATGTAATTATAAACATTCCCTGCATATTCTCCGCAAGTTTTTCCGTTAGAACGGTCACAAGAATACAAACTCCCCGATTTAAAATAAACCGCAGCGTCTCTAATTTTTGGGGAATAAGCGTATCGTATTCTTCTGTCGGTCATATACATTAAACGTTTAATTTCAAGACTAGATTGGGTATCAATTAAATTTCCTTGTTCTAAGCTTACTAAATACTTCATTAAACCTAAAGGCGTACCAATACTACCGCCAATATCACCAACAAACTTATTAGCTCCAGAGGTGAAAAAACTACCTAGACGCCATTCGTCTTTTGTAATTCCAATTTTTCTAAGCGGTTCATTCACAATTTTGTTAGCTAATAATGTAAGTTCTTTTTTAGGGGTATCTTTAAAATAAGCATCTATTTTTTCCTGAGTTAGATACTCATATTCTCCTTGAAAAGCAGCCATTAATAAAGCCTCTCTCCATACTACACTCGCTGCGCCATTATTACTTACAGACATCGTATGATCTATCCATTCGTATAAACTAAACACATCATCTGTTTTTACTTGCCTTTTGGTTAATTTGTCTTTTTCAATATCATAGATAGGAACTGTATGATGATCATAAACTGCCCAATCTCCAGCTCTTACGCGTTTATTTTTTAGTAAAGCGGTGCGAGCATCCCAAGATTGCGGACATATATTATGCAACTGGGTAAATAATGCAGTCACAACGGCTAATTTTCCTACACTTCCTGGTTGGTAACCAATACTTTCTTTATGCGCGGCATATTTTACATCATCAGGATTGGTCATATCTAAGACGGTCAAAGAATAATTTCCTGAGGGAATTATTTTCTTTAACTTTTCAGCGAAAGCTTTATCTTCTTTTAAAATAGTATTTACAGAATCCTCTTTCCTCTTGGTAAGTTGTAATTCGATACAATTAAGCGGAAGTAAAGCGCCTTTAGGCAAGTTTAAGGTTTGCGTACTGTCATTTTTTATCTTTTCAAGACGAGCTAATCTAGAAATTTTAGTGGATTTGTAACCATCTATAGGATAAAAAGTATTTAATCCAGCAACAATAGTAGTAGTGATGATTAAAAATGTGAGGTTGGTTTTACTGAAAAAATTCATAAACTATAGTTTGGTGTTTAATGGTATTTGTTGAGTATTATCTATCTCTGGGTTCAGAGAATTAAGGTACGCAGAACTTAAAGCGTTTTCATTTTCTACAAAGGGACGTATTTGAAAAAGCCAAAGTTTATCATTTTCAAAACCTAATTCTACATCATAAGGTCCCGTGTTAGAAGCTTCTGTCTTTTGCGGAATAGTAGTTCTTATATTTTTTGCAAATTCTCTAATTTGATAGATATTTTTTGCAGATAAAATAGAGTTATGAAGACTTGTAGTTTTTTGCTCTAATCCTCCGTTCACCGGAAGTCTATTATAGTTCATTTCCCGCGAAGGTGATAATAAGGTAATCCCTTTTGGCATTTCTATAAGCCAAGATTCCGCCGATTGTCCATCTACCGCGCCTCCCGCACCTTTACTAAAGGCTACAGTTAAATCATCGCTGTTATTATTACTAATCCCTTTTGTAATTAGAACACCACTATAATCTACATCTACAGATGGAATAATAAGTATGGAAGGGAAAACATTTTCTGGATTGTTCAAGTACTTTTGTCTCCATTTAAAACTCCTTTCAGTATAAGGAGAAGCCCATACGTCTCGAATTCCTTGTAAGATTTTTTCTTTATTTCGTACATTGAAAACCGTAAGGTTTAAACCTGCACCTGTAAAGTTGCCTAAATCTTCCATATTGGTATCACTACGTAAGAAAACAGGAATCTCACCTAATGATTGATTGAAATTAAGTTGAAAGCTTTGTTCTAGTTTGTTGACAAATTGAGGCTGAAGCTTTATATCTTTAATGGCCTCACGGAGTTGTAAAAGTCTATCGAGTTGACATTGCTCAACCTCTTGCTCATTGATATTATTTTCTCTCATTTTTTCCGCTTGAGCGAAAGTAGCTTTTAAATAATCCCAGTAAGAACCGCTTTGTAGAGGCATAGGTTGATCCATATGGCTTTTGAAAATTCCGAAAGGAATAACAGATCCGTTCACTACATTATTAGGAAACATCGCTTTTAGTTGTCCTAAATTAGCAGCTTTAGGTCCGCAATAAATCCCCGAACTTTTAGCATCAATCTCGGTTAGATTAAGCAAATCATTCTTTTGAAGATTAATCTTATCGATAGGAACATTTATTTTAGAGTCTTTCTTTTGTGAGGTTTTATCTTTAAAAAGATCTTCTTCATCGTTATTTAGGTCATTAGCTTCTTTTAAAACAATTGTTCCTTTGCTAGAAACCGCATAAAAGACTTCTTTTCCTTCATATTTCTTTAGTTCTTCAAAGTTTTCTGCAGAAATGACACTGTTTGGTATTCCTAAATTACGTGCTAAAAGTTGCACGTGAGAAACCAAATTACCTTCGGCTACGGTAGCAATTCCGGCAACGGGTTTTAAATCTGATGGGGGCTTTTGGAAGATGTAAATTTTATCTGGATCTACTTCTATATGTTCATCTTCTACGATGACCAGTTTTCCTTTGGCATAACCAGGATTAAGTCCGCGAGCATCGTTAGGGTGTTTTGCATCTAATAAGGTGTTAGAAAGCTGAGCTTCTTTTTTTATAAAATCACTTAATTCACTTACCGATTCCCCTAATTTTAAAGCAATAGAAGAGCGTACAGCGTTATCTATAAAACCATTTATTTTAGGTTCAAATTCATTATAAGTTTTAATATCTTCTTGGTAAATAGCCTGGAGTAAAGAAGCACTCCACTCAACTTGACTTCTAGCGGCTCTTTCAATTTTTTCTAATTCTTCAAGAGTAGTATTTTTATTATTAGTTAACTGAAGCTTATTCTCTAGATTATTCCATTCCCACCATTCTATATAACCAGCACTTGCAGTGGCTTGTGCTAAGACGTAAACTTTATATATTTGTTCCTGAAGTGTTTGAGGTTTCCATTGTGAAGCATTCTTAAAAATAATACTTTCTAATTGGGTTAAGGCATCTAACATTTGCAGTCTGTCTGATGAACTATTAACCGTAAAAAAATGACTTCTAATATCGCACATTAAACTAGCGGTGTTTTCTACCAATTCTTGAGTTGATAATGAATCTGATGAGGTAGAAGCAAATTTCTTTAACTCATTTCTTAAGTAATGATTTTTAGGTAAAACATTCGCTTTTTGGTTAAAGCTAGATAAATTAACAGGAGCATAAAATAACTTCATCGCTTGAGTAAGCGAATCAATATCTTTTTTTAAGTTGTCTTTGAGATCTTTTTCGTGTTTGTTGGAAAATTTTTCTACCAGCTGAATATCAGAAGCGGCAGGTTGGCCATGAATTTTTGTTCTAATATCCATAAATTTAGGGTACTCATCTGCTATGGTTTTACTAAGAGTCCTAATAATTTGAGATTGCTGTGTTTCATCATTATGAGGAATCTCTAAAGTAGATTGCTTTATTAATAGGAAATTTTCTTTAACTCTATTGTCATTAGCTAAAAGCCAATTGTAGAAATCAACACCCCATTCTTTCTCATCTTCAGATTGCACAGAACCTCTATAAAATTGAGCTTTGCGCATAATCCAGCCATCATCTATGCGATTAAGATATTTGTTTAATACATATTGTTTAAGTCTGGAATGATTGTAAGAAGCATCCCAAAAATCACTTTTATCGGTATATGCTAAAATATCAGCAAAGAATAGATGATTTCTTTTGTGCAGTTCTTCTATTTCAGTTTTGTAACTAGCGTGCTGAATTCCTCCAATCTTGTCTGGGCAAGGGTCCTTAGAATCTCTTCGCGTGCCATCATCGCAAAACCACTCAATTTTTTTATAGGGCCCGCGAATGAGTTCTTTGTAATTTTCGATTCTACTTTTTATTTCTTCGTTAGAAACTTTTTGAGCTATCGAAGAAAAAGAAAATAAAAGGAAGGTAAATGTTAACGTACAAACAAGTAGATGTTTAAACATATTTTATCATTATGGTTAGCTAAAATAGATGAACCAAAGCTAACTATAAGTTATGTTAAAACAATATTAAGGAAATGTTTGAAGCATCATAAAGTTAAAAATCTAAGTTTTTCAATTCTTTATAGTTACGTAATAATTTCTTTAGTAAAATTCCGTAAAGTAAAGAATAAACTCCCCATAAAAAGAGTAGAAGTACTAGTATGCAAATTAAACCTATACCAATAATTGTAAACCAACTTGTATCTTCTAAATTTTGAGAAATTGCGGGAGTATATTTAAGTGTATAAATATAAAAAAGCATCATAGTAATCCCAGAAGATACTAAGATGTAGATGATGTAGTATTTTACCACTTTCCTCGTTTTTAATATATTTTTCATTAAATTAAAAGAAGAATCGGCAGCAGAAATTTTTCTATATCTCTTATAGAAGAATGTTATAAATACACCCGTAATGATATAGCTAATAATATATATAATTATCGTCGCAGTTTTTAAATGAATACTATCAACTTCTTTCCAAAATTGATCATCCATAAATAGGACATTCATTAAAATACCAAAGCTTAATTCTATAAGGCTAATAATAAAAATCCACTTCACAATCGAAGACGATTTTTTAAGCAACATTTTATAAAGTTGCTCTGCCTTAAAATGCGGAAGGTTTTCTTCCTGATTTTTCCAATCTTTTCTTAATAAATCTAATTCATCCATAACCTAAGCACTTAAGATATCTTTTAGTTTCTTCTTAACTCTGTTCATCTTCACTCTTGCATTAACTTCTGAAATACCTAAAGTTTCTGAAATTTCACTATAATTCTTCCCTTCTAAATAGAGAAAAACTAATGCTTTATCTATATCGTTTAATTCTTTGATGGCAGCATACATAATTTTTAATTGCTGCTCGGTAGTATCGTCATATTCCTCTGCTTTAATTTTAAAACTAAATTGTTCTATATCTTGCGTTTGAGGTTTTCGTTTCGATTTTCTATAAAGTGTAATCGCTGTATTTAAAGCAACACGATACATCCACGTACTAAATTTAGCATCTCCTCTAAATTTAGGATAAGCTTTCCAAAGCTGAATCGTAATTTCTTGAAAGAGATCATGGTGCGAATCTTGATCGTAAGTATACATACGACAAATCTTATGCACGATATTTTGATGCTCTTCTAATAACTTTACGAATGTATGTTCGGTTTCTTTTTTCACTACTCTAATTACAGAATATTAGTACTAATATTTCTAAAATGTTACAAACAGAATGATAAAATATTCTAAAAAGCAATCTGTTTTATTTCTTAGTAAGGTAAATTTGTAACAAACCTAACTTATGAATATACCCATTAACAACCAGCCAAGAATAGTAATAATTGGTGGAGGTTTTGCAGGAATTCATCTTCTTAAAAAACTGATTAAAACTAAGAAATTTCAATTGGTTTTAATTGATAAACACAATTACCATACTTTTCAACCCTTATTATATCAAGTTTCTACTTCTAGCTTGGAGCCAGATTCTATAGCTTATCCTTTGCGAAAATTAATAGCTTCTGTAGATAATGCGTATTTTAGGTTAGCCGAAGTAACTTCTATAGATGCCGAAAGTAATACTTTACATTCTACCATAGGGGATTTAACCTACGACCATTTAGTAATTGCGACAGGATCAAAAACCAATTATTTTGGTAATGATAGTATAGAAAAAAACGGAATGGGAATGAAAACCATTCCGCAAGCTTTAAATATAAGGAGTTTGATTTTGCAAAATTTAGAAAAGGCGACCATTACTTCTAATAAAGAAGAACGAGAAGCTTTACTTAATTTTGTAATTGCAGGAGCAGGACCAACGGGAGTAGAGCTAAGTGGTGCTATTGCTGAGGTGAGAAATAACATAGTTCCTAAAGATTATATAGATATAAAAGCTTCAGAAATTAAAATTCATCTCTTAGAGGGCCTCGACAGAGTATTACCCCCTATGAGTGAGAAAGCTTCCGCGAAAGCGAAAAAATTCTTGGAAGATTTGGGCGTACAAATTCATCTTGATACTATGGTGGAAGAGTATGACGGGGTAGTGGTAAAAACTAATAAAAATGATAATCTAAGATCTAAGACCTTTATTTGGAGTGCAGGAGTTACAGGTGCACCAGTACAAGGATTAAATGCAAGTGCATTAGTTAATAAAGCTAACCGGTATACCGTAAACACATTTAATCAAATAGAGGGTTACGATAATATTTTTGCGATTGGTGATATAGCGCTTATGCAGAGCGAGAAATATCCTAAAGGTCATCCTATGGTTGCACAACCAGCTATTCAGCAAGGAGAGCATTTAGCAAAAAACCTAATTCGTATTCAAGAGGAGAAAAAGTTAAAACCTTTTGACTATTTCGATAAAGGAACCATGGCGACTATAGGTAGAAATAAAGCGGTAGTCGATTTAAAAAAATCTACTTTTGGCGGATTTTTTGCTTGGTTCATTTGGATGTTTGTTCATCTTTGGTTTTTAGTAGGTTTTAGAAACAGGATTGTTACTTTTTTTAATTGGACCTACAGTTATATTAACTTTGATAGAGCAGCTAGATTAATTATTAGACCTTTTAAAGGGGAAAGAGAAAACGAAGATTTGGTTAATTAGATTTTTTCTTAACGGAAATAAATCGGATTAAGGATTTTATTTTTTTAATTCCGTAAAGGCTTAATACAGAGATACAAGCTGCAGTTCCAAGTCCGCCACCGTATCCATTAAAAAAGCTACTTGCGTTGAGGTACAGTAAAGTAAAAATGATTCCTGCACTAGCTACTTGCAAGTAACCTGGTAATATTTTTTTGCTAACCATCCCCACAAATGAGGCTCCAAAAAATAGGATAGGAATATGAAAATGTAAACTTTTAGATAGTATAATGGGCGAAAAATAAAAAATCAACCCCAGGATTAAACTAGGCAAAGCCGAAGCTTTAACGGGTTCTACATTAAATTTTCTATGAAGATAATAAGGAAGTGTAGCACCTAAAACTCCGACTAAGATAAAAATTATTATTTCCATTTAGTTGAAGAATATATAGGTTAAAAAATAAGAAATAGCTACACCTACAAATGCCAAAGTTCCTAATTTACCTCCAAATCCATTTAACCAATTTGAGGTAATGCAAAAATAGATGCCGCTAATTAATCCGGCGAAAGCTATAAAAAGATAATGGTTATTTACAAGAATACTTCCCATACCTATAAATGAACCACAATAAATAGCTGTACGAATTGATATACCCTTATGTTTGGCAGGAAAATTTTCAGGAATAAAACTACCTAAAACTCCTACCGCAGCCGAACTTATTACCGCTCCTAATTGCAATTCTATGTTTAAAAAAGTAGTACTTAAAGCTCCAAGCATAACCGCAAGGATAAGGTAAGCATCTTTGAATTTCAATTTTTTATTTTTCTGAAATAAGTATAAATAAGCTACTGAAATCAACAAAGTGAGAAGCATGGTTAGAGCGCTTGCCAAAATATGATTTTTTTCTTCTGTGATAATAAAATAAAGAAAAAGAAGATGAATCACATAGATAACCAATAACGGTGCCGTAGAAAGATATGTTTTATAAGAAGATGTAATGAGATAATTTTTTTTTGTAACTGCAAAGATGAGTGTTTTGAATTACAAAACCCAATAAAAAAAATCCACCGAAATCAATCGGTGGACTCTTATGATCAAAAAATATTGGCTAATTTTTTTTGAAGTATTATTTGATGATTAATTTTTGAGTTTGTCCTCCATCATTTTTAACGATGTATGTTCCTGCATTTAAACCGTCAACATTTATAAAAGTTGAGTTTTGTGCAGCCTTTACTTTTCTACCTTGAATATCATATAATTCATAGGTTGTAGGCTGAGCAAAAAATACTCTAGAAGAGGTTGCTGGGTTAGGGTAAACAACAAAGCTGTTATTTACTTCAAAACTTTCAGTGGTTAAAACGTTATTTTCTAAAGTATAAACACTAATAGTTGCACTTACCTCATTGGCAATAACGATGAGCCCTTTGTTCTCAGCATTATTTTCGGGTGCTATGTATACAATACTTTCGGGAGCTAAGTCACCTAGATTTGCCAAGTCACCTTCTCCTGGAGTTACACTTCTATTATTAAAATAACCTTCAAAAACAGGCGTATTCGGATTGGTAATATCGTAAACCATAAACCCACCTACACGCTCTAAAGCTATAAAAGCATAAAATGTACCATCAATTTCTTGAACAATCACCGCTTCTGGTTCTGGTCCTTTATTATCGCTTCGGTTTTTTAATTCATTTTCATCATCAGTAGCGTTGAATATTGCATTGTAAACAGGATCTTCGGCAATGATACGCTCAAAATCAGATCCGCTATCGTAAACTTGAGCTCCTGTTATAGCATCATAAATACTAAAAGACCTTCCGCCAAATACATGAATTTCTTCAAATTCTCCATCATTATCAATATCTCCAAACTCTGAGGTTATTTTAATTTTACCTAAGTTTTCATCTAATTCTAAGAAATCTTGATTAGGAAATACACTTGCATCTAAAACAATATCTTCTATATTAACTTCTTCTTCAAAGGTGTCATATTCTCTAGCATCTCCTTCATTTGCTGTAACGATATACGTATTTCCGTTAACGGAATAACTAGCAATAGCATCTGGCATATACATTCCTTTTATTGGCCAGTTGGCCATAAAGATAAAGTCTTGCTCGTTAGAAGTATCTAATGCATTGTTTGGTAAGCTATGGTCTTTTAATCCTAAAGGTAAAATATTGGTAATTTGCATAGTTGTTAAATCTACTACAGCTATAGCGTTATTCTCTTGTAAGCTTACCCAAGCGGTTGTATTGTCTTGAGATACTGTAATATACTCTGGCTCTAAATCTTGTGAAACAGTAGCATTAGGTCCAAATATTCTAACTCCGTCTGCTTTAAGTTGTGTTTCTTGAGTGTCAAAAGCATTAAAGTTAAGCGTAGTTACATTGGCTTGCGTTAGATTAGCCGTTGCAATGCTTAAATCTATAATAGAAATAGTTCCTTCAGGGTCTATGGTGTAATCAGAATTTGGCTCTCCTTCATTAGCCACCAATAACATATTTCCATCAGGAGAAAAGGTAATCATATCAGGTAATGAACCTACTTCTAAAGAAGTGATGATAACTCCATTGGTATCCATAAAAACAACTTTTCCGTTAAGGTTTTTGTCATTAGGAACAGCTGTAGCGGCTACGAGTCCGTTATGAACTGCTACGCTTGTACTACTGTCTCCGTAAGACGATAAATCTATAGTCGAAATAGAAGTGATATTTAACGGACTGCTAAAATCTAAAATCTCTACAGAAGCATTACCGCTATTCATCACAAATAAACGTTCTGTAGTAGCATCGTGAGCAACAATTTCTGAACCTGGATTAGGTCCTGTAATCGCATAGCTTGTTGCAAAATTAATATCTAAATTTTGAGTAGCTATAGGTGAGTGCGCTTCGTTATCTAAAATATAAACTACACTTAGGTTGTCTTCTCCTAGATTTGCGTTTACCGGATTTGTTAACTCTAAAGCTAAAAATGTATCTGCTTCAGCATCAAAATTATCAGGGATAGTAATAGTAATGCTTTGAGATAAACTTCCCGTCGTGGTAAAAGTTAATGTCTCATTGGTATACGTATAATGTTGATTGTCTATAGCTGTACTTTCATTTACTAAAATAGCAACGTCTATGTTGGCGTCTGAGTTTGGTAATTCAGAAATAGTTACGCTTAAGGTAGCAGTTCCCGAGCCTTCAACAGCGCTAATGTATGCTTCGTCAAATTCTATTTCGGCAACGGTAGTTACAACAGGTGTAAAACTTCCTAAGTTTACCATTGTACTTAATGCACTTGAAGAATTGCATAAACCTTGATTATCTAAACTATTTAATGCTCCAAAAGTCCAGTTGTTTACATCAAAACTTCCTGCATTTGCGATAGAACTGTTATTTCTTAAATAATAAGAATCTAAGTGCTCCCAAGCAGTTCCAGCTCCATCTATGTTTTCTTCCCCAAAGCGATCGATAACAACAGAATTGTTGTCTATAATTTGAAAAGCATCATTACCGTTAGAACTAATTACAGAACTTTCTATAACATTAGCGGTAATTCCAAATTCTGCGTTTAAAATGGCTTGATCATTAGTTAGGTAAATAAAATCGTCGCTTATAGTAGCAAAAGAGCTTAAATCTATATTGGTAGAATAACCTCCGCCATTAGATTGACGTTGAATGTTCCAACCTGTGAAGTCGATAGTTCCATTTACATAGATTTCTAACACTCTCCCATTTGCTCCACTACACGGAGAATCTACATAACCCGTAATTAAGGCTTCTTGAGCAAAAGAGGTAATTGAAATAAGTGCTATTAAAATGCTTAAGTAAGTTTTTTTCATGAATAAAGTTTTTGGTTTTATTTGTAAGACAAAATTATAGGTTAGATAATAAGAAGAGTTAAATTTAAAGTTATCTATAATTTACTTTTAGGTGTATACCCTAGCGCTAAAGCTCCTTACTTACAGTTTGGAAACTTTAATTTTGTTTAGACTTAACAAAGCTGGTTTTTGATATGAATTTATTTCTTTCCGATAAGGAATAAAGATTACAATTCGTACCTTAAATGTTACAATTGAGTCACTTCTTTTTTAAAAATTAATGCTTTTAGAGGATATTTGCTCTATAATTAATGAATACTATGAGTTTAAAACATATCAAAATATTATTTAGAATTACGATAGTCGTTAGCTTATTTATAGTGTTAATGGACTTTATTTTTAGTGGTTTTGATATTGCTGTGATCACTAACTGGAAAGATGTTTTGATCACTATCTTGTACACTTGTACGCTTACCTTAGTGAATTTTGCTTATTTTATTTTCCTTGACGGAAAACTCGACTGGAAAGTACAAAGTAAATCTAGGTTTGTATACGGTGTATTGGGATCTATATTACTTACGGTACTAGCCTATTTTATTTGTAGAGTTTTACACGTAGTCGTTATAGAGCAGCATTATAGTTTAAATAAATTTTTAACCGAAGAAAAAGCATCTTATTACTTATTTCCTTTTTTGCTTACCACTATCGTTACGCTATTTTTACATGCCTTTTATTTTTATAAAGCTATACAGGATAGTAAGGTAACCGAGCAGAAGTTAATTGCAGGAACAGCATCAGCAAAATTTGATGCTTTAAAGAATCAATTAGATCCGCATTTTTTATTTAACAGTTTAAATGTGCTTACCTCACTTATAGATGAAAACCCTCACGCAGCACAAGATTTTACCACCTCGTTATCTAAAGTTTATAGATACGTGTTGGAACAAAAAAACAAAGAATTAGTAGAAGTAGGAGAGGAGCTTAGTTTTGCTAAACGCTATATAGGTCTTTTAAAAATGCGTTTTGAAGACAGTATTCAATTTCATATACCCAATGAAATTTTAAACCCTGAGGCTAAAATTGTACCTCTCTCTCTTCAGCTATTGTTAGAGAATGCTGTAAAACATAACGTAGTCTCACAAGATCAGCCTTTAGAGATTTCTATCTACGAAGAAAAAGGATTTTTGATTGTAAAAAATAACCTTCAGAAAAAAAATATATTAGGTAAAAGCTCTGGCTTTGGTTTACAAAATATTCAACAACGGTATGCTTTATTGACCTCTAGAAAAATGCATATAGAAACCACTAAGGCGTTTTTTATTGTAAAACTGCCTATGCTAACCAAAAAAGTAGAAATTATTAAAGAACCCATTAAATCTTATAAAGATATGACAAATCAAGAAAAATTAGAACGAGCACAGGAACGTGTAAAAGCAGAAAAGGGCTTTTACGGAAATTTAACCGCATACTGCATAATTATACCTTTTTTATTTTTTGTGAATTGGTTTAGTAGCGGACTTCAGATTCCTTGGTTTTTATTTGCAGCAACAGGTTGGGGACTAGGATTGTTTTTTCACTATATGGAAGTCTTTAATTACAATCCATTATTTGGAAAAGACTGGGAACAGCGAAAAATTAGAAAATATATGGAAGAAGATGATTTTAAAAACTTATAATTTATAAAAGATGGAAACAAGTAAAGAATTACGGTATTACGAAGCAAAGAAAAGAGTAAAAGAGATGAAAGACTTTTATGTGCATCTATTCACATATATTGTAGTCATTGGCTTTTTAGCTTTTTTAAATTTTAGACATGGCTTTGAAGCATATCCTTGGGTTTTGTGGCCTGCAGCAGGTTGGGGAGTAGGGTTGTTGTTTAATGCAGCCAGTGCGTTTAGAATAAATCCTTTTTTTAATAAAAACTGGGAACGTAAAAAGATTGCTCAGTATATGCAAGAAGAAGGAGAAGAAGTACCACAACAAAGATGGGAGTAAAATAACTGAATATGAATATTATTATAATTGAAGACGAGAAACCTTCAGCACGCAGACTGCAAAGAATGCTGGCTAAAATTGAAGTAGAAGTTATTACGGTACTACATTCAGTAAATAGTGCTATTTCTTGGTTGCTTACCAATCCTCATCCAGATCTTATATTTTTAGATATCCAATTAAGTGATGGTTTATCCTTCGAGATTTTCGAAGAAATAAGTATAGAAAGCGCTATTATATTTACTACTGCTTATGATGAATATGCGTTGAAAGCATTTAAATTAAATAGTATAGATTATTTATTAAAACCTATAGATCAAGAGGAGTTAGAACACGCCTACAATAAATTTCTAAAAAAATATAAGCAAAAATCTTACGAGAATTTTCCCTTAACAGAATTACAAAAAATCCTTTCGGTTCCACAACAAAAAGTTTATAAACGAAGGTTTATAACCAAGGTAGGTCAGCATTTAAAAATGTTTCCCGTAGAGGAAATAGCCTGTTTTTATAGCGAAAATAAAGGAACTTATTTGCAAACTACATCGGGGAGAAACTATTTGGTAGATTATACCTTAGAAAACCTAGAAGAAGAATTAGATCCTGACTTTTTCTACAGAATTAGCAGAAAGTATTTCGTTCATATTAATGCCATTGAAGATATGCTGAGTTATACTAATAGTCGTGTTCAGCTAAAGCTGAAAAAATTTGAAGATGATGAAGTTATTGTGAGTAGAGAAAGAGTAAAAGATTTTAAAAATTGGTTGGCGCAATAATTAATCTTCTAATCTATTTTCATTGAAAGCAGATGGTAATAATTGAGGTATAAATTTAATTAAAATGGGGAGTAAGACACTTCCGCCAGGCAAAATAAATATCGCTAATGAAGGTATAGATTTACAAATATCTAATAATTGACTCTTTACTTTTATGCGTTCTTCATCGGTTAGATTTTTATGTGTAGACTTAGAGAGTAGAATCACTAGCTCTTTACTTTCAAATAATTCTCGTAAAAGTCTATTTTTATTTCTAAGCACCAATAGCCTAACCATTCTATGGGTGTTCTTGTATAGATTATTGAGGGCATGAGAATGTTGAAAGTAAGTAATTTGGTTTTTAAATTCCGTAAAGAAAGAAGTCATTTCTACTAATGAAATATCAACAATGTTTCTTTCTAATTGAAGTTGGTCCCCTAAATTTTTAATAAATTTAATCTCCTCTTTTTCAATTTTTTCATCATTATAAGCCGTTATACAAGCTAAATCGATGAGGTAATACTTTTCCAATACATCATTGGTAAGTTTTGCATTAAAACTATATTCTTTTGTAATCTCTAGCTTATGAAACCTGAACGAACTTTTTAAAACCTCAAGAATTAAATGATCATATTTAGTGGTTTCTTTCTTAGATTTAAATGATTGATAGACAATACTCGCTACCAGATATTCAAACTCTTGTAAATAAAGGTGAATATTTTTTTTAGACCTTAAAAACTCCTGAAAAGCTAGAATATCTATAAAAAGTAAAGCATTTGTGATAAGGTGACTAAAATTCTTTTTAATGATAGAATTATTAATCTGTATTCTTTCTTGCAGAATTTTTTCCAACTTTTCTTCAGAAGAAATTTTTAACTTTAGAAAACTAAAAGGTGATGTGCTTTTTTTTTCTAAGTGAGTATAAAATAATATAATAGTTTCTATAGCTTCTTCTAAAGAAGTTTGAGGGTGTTTTTGTTTAAATATAAAAAGTAAGGCGTCTAACATATTAATTTTTGTTAGCTCTTCTGTAGTATATTTAAAGTTGCTATTTTCTAAATAGGATATACTCTTAATACTGTTTGCGTAAATAAAACCACTAGCTCTAAGTTGATGATAAAATTGATGTTGGGAAAACCTAAGAAACGTTTTGTCCTTACTTAAATGACGAAGATGTTTCTTAATCCAACCAGAGGCAGATGGGTTCATAGAGAAATTTTAGAACAAATATAAAATTTTATCAAATTTAAAAACCAAACCTATAATTATTTCGTAAGTATTTGAAAGCGAGTTGTGAAAATAGAATAGTCAAAGATTAAAAAAATTGCTATGAAATTTTAGATTAGTTTTTTTCAAGTTTTTTTGTTAGTTGAGAAAGGCCCTTCAAGAAATTGAAGGGCCTTTTGAATATACTTATAACCTTATTTTAACTGGTTTTTACTGTACCTAAAGTATATAATTGTTCCATGGTAGGACTTTCACTCCCTCCTTTAGGTTCTAGTGTAATACCAAATGCTTGAGAAGAGTTGATATTCTCTAACATAAATACTTTGTTTTCATCATCACTAAAATTAGATAACAAACCAATACTTGTTGGTGTTAGAGGGTCTAAAGTTAATGACCAAACTTGATATTCTTTTCCTTCTGGCGGCGTAGGAAGGTTTTTAGCATCGATATAAACTTTTTTAGATTGCTTATCCCAATGTACAGCAGCGTAAGCTTCAGGAGCAACTTCTTGTCCGTCAAGCGGAACTGTCACCATATTCTTATCTCTAAATATAGCCAGTAATTCTTCTTTCTTTTCCGCGGAAGCATGAGCATCATTAATCTGTTGCTCCATTTTTGCTTTTTGAGCATTAACCACGTTTAAGTTTTCTCTTAATTGATTACGATCTTGTAATACCGAAAATAAACCAATAAGTAACGCGATGCTTGCTGCCCAACCGATGTATAAAACGATGTTGGTTTTCTTGTTCTCTTTACGAATCGGAATCGTTTTGGAGTTGTCGACTAGATGTAACTTGTTTTTTATAATAGCCAGAAGTTGGTTAGGGTTATAAGGCGCAGCAGCTGTTGATAATTGATTTAACGAATTTTCAATTTGCTCGACCTCCTTTTCTATTTCTGGGTATTTCTTAAGCTCATTACTAACTTCTTTAGATTCTTCTTCTGTTAAAGCACCACAAACGTAAAGCTCTAAGATTCCTGATGATATGTATTCTTGTATATTCATTACTTTACTAATATATCTCTAAGTGATTGTATACAGTTTCTACTGCGAGTTTTTATAGTTCCTAAAGGGGTATCTAACTCTTCGGCGGTTTCTGCTTGAGTATAACCTTTAAAATAAAGAAGCTCTATAATTTGTTTACAATAGGGTTTTAAAATCTTGATGTATTTTTTAATACCAATAGCGTCAACACTATTAGCAAAACTGTTTTTTTCTTCTAGTATATCTACGTAAAAATCAGCGGTTAAGTTTTTCTTTTTGTTCTTAAATGCTTTAGATCTTGTCTTATCTATAGAAGCATTTCTTGCAATATTTAAGGCCCAAGTAAAGAATCTACCTTTGGAGTCATTATAGGCTTCGGCATTGTTCCAGATTTTAATGAAAACATCTTGTAAAATCTCTTCAGCTAGATGTTGGTCTCTTACAATATTATAAATGACACCAAATAAACTCTCAGAATACCTCTCATAGATACGCTCAAAAGCTTTGGGGTTTTTATTTTGTAATTCAGCTATTAGCGAATCTGGTTGCATAAAATGTTGTTATGGTTGGCTATAAATGTAGTGAATATTTCTTATAAGAAAAAGGCTACAAGAATATTGTAGCCTTAATGAATTTTTATAATTAAAGAATAATTATTCTTCTAACATAAAGGTTCTAGTAGTTTGATTGAAAGGTCCTTCTATTAAATTTCCATCGGCATCTAATAGTTCAATCTTAACTGTATTTTCTCCCATAGGTAAACCTTCCATTACGTAAGGTACCCAATCATCTAACATAAATTCTTGTCCATTGATGGTAGCTCTTACTTTATTACCATCTGCAGCGATATCTGTATTTACTAAGAAAAAGTCTAACATCACTTTTTTAGTGTCTTCTCCTTTATAAGTTCCTTTTGGTCTGCTGTAAAACATATGCGGAGCTTCAAAATCTACTTCCATCATCTGCTCTTCAGTAGGTTCTCCTACAGAGAATTTTTTTACTACAAATGAATTTTCATTTTTTACGGCTTCGTGATATGATCTAGATAAAAAAGCAATCATTACGTGGTCACCTTGATCTAATGTTTTAGAAAATTTAGGTTCGTAATGCGCTGAGTAAGGTTCATTATCTAATATAAAATGAATATGCTGTCCTTTTGCTGAAGCAGCTAGCATATTTGGTTGCTCTGGCTGAGTTTGTACTCCAAGTTCATAATTTTTAACTTCGAAGTCAAAAGTAATGTCTTTCTTTGCTTGATTGGTTTCAGTTGGAGATTTAAGCTTTAAACTAGCATCTGCAAACTCTGGAGAACCTGTTAGTTTAGTTAAAGTAATTTCCTTTTCTTCTTTTGCCTCTTCTGGTTCTGAAGTCATTTCAGTTTCGGTCTTTTGCTCTTCTTTTTTAGTGTCATTCTTACAAGAAGTAGCAAAAACTAAGGCAATTGCCGATAATATTAAGCTTGTTTTTTTCATGGTTGGTGATTTTAAATTAATAGGCTAATTTAAAAGGATATTTTTTGCTACCATATTTTTTAAGAAAGCTTAACATAAATCTACAGAATCAATATGAAAATAATGAAGTATTAATAATCTTTACAAATAGATTTGGAGGTAAGGAAGTTTACAGTTATTTTTGTGATTAAAAATAAATTAAAATTATTTTTAAGTTAGATTTGTGAGACTGAAAAGTTGTTGTATATTTGCCCGCAGTTTAAAA
This sequence comes from Mesonia algae, assembly GCF_003253545.1. GTDB lineage: Bacteria > Bacteroidota > Bacteroidia > Flavobacteriales > Flavobacteriaceae > Mesonia > Mesonia algae. The sequence goes on along the minus strand of NZ_QKYV01000010.1, from coordinate 35,744 downwards.
AGCATAACTGCTTTGGTAATTATAAATAAGATATTCAACGAAGATTAAAGATATTTTAAGATGAAAAGAACGTTTCAACCCTCGAAGAGAAAAAGAAAAAACAAGCACGGTTTTAGAGAACGTATGGCAAGTGTAAACGGGCGTAAAGTTCTTGCACGAAGAAGAGCCAAAGGTAGAAAGAAACTTTCTGTATCTTCAGAAAATAGACATAAACACTAATGATTTTTATTAGTTGTTAAATATAAAGGTGTTACCATTACGTAACGCCTTTTTTTATACCCAAATCTAACGTATTTTTACAAGTATCATAAATTCAACCCTTTGTAATGCCTAAAAATAATAACCTTAAAAGTATTTTAATTATAGGCTCTGGCCCAATCGTTATTGGTCAAGCCTGTGAATTTGATTATTCAGGAACTCAAGCTTTACGCTCATTAAGAGAAGATGGAATAGAAACTATTCTTATTAACTCTAATCCAGCAACCATCATGACCGATCCTACTATGGCCGATCATGTATACTTAAAACCTTTAACTACAAAGTCTTTAATTGAGATTTTAAAAGAACATCCTCAAATTGATGCCGTTTTACCTACAATGGGAGGACAAACAGCATTGAACCTTTGTATAGAAGCTGATGAGAAAGGAATTTGGAAAGATTTTGATGTAAATATTATCGGAGTTGATATTAATGCCATTAATATTACTGAAGATAGGGAGCAGTTTAGAGAATTAATGACCAAAATAGGTGTCCCAATGGCACCACAAGCTACCGCTACTTCATTTCTAAGAGGTAAAGAAATTGCACAAGATTTTGGTTTTCCATTAGTAATTAGAGCTTCTTACACTTTAGGAGGAGCAGGAGCAGGAATTGTTTACAAAGAAGAAGATTTTGACGAAATATTAACTAGAGGTCTTGAAATATCACCAATTCACGAAGTGATGATTGATAAGGCGATGATGGGTTGGAAGGAGTATGAGTTAGAACTTCTACGTGATAAAAATGACAATGTTGTTATTATTTGTACGATTGAAAATATGGACCCTATGGGAATCCATACAGGAGACTCTATAACGGTAGCTCCTGCTATGACATTAAGTGACGCCACTTTTCAGAAAATGAGAGATATGGCGATCAAAATGATGCGTAGTATTGGAGATTTTGCAGGAGGATGTAACGTTCAATTTGCGGTAAGTCCAGATGATAAAGAAGACATTATTGCTATTGAGATTAACCCACGTGTGTCTCGTTCTTCCGCTTTAGCTTCAAAAGCAACAGGATATCCTATTGCAAAAATTGCAGCAAAATTAGCGATTGGTTATAACTTAGATGAGTTAGATAATCAAATTACAAAATCAACTTCGGCTTTATTTGAGCCAACTTTAGATTATGTAATTGTAAAAATTCCTCGTTGGAATTTTGATAAGTTTGAAGGATCAGATCGTACTTTAGGTCTTCAAATGAAATCTGTAGGTGAAGTGATGGGTATTGGACGTTCTTTCCAAGAAGCTTTACAAAAAGCTACTCAATCTCTAGAAATAAAAAGAAATGGTTTAGGAGCCGACGGAAAAGGATACAAAGATTACGATCAAATTATTCAAAAATTAACTTACGCAAGTTGGGATCGTGTATTTGTACTTTATGATGCCATCCAGCTTGGAATTCCGTTAAGCAGAATACACGAAATCACTAAAATAGATATGTGGTTCTTAAAACAATACGAAGAACTTTATACGCTAGAGAAAGAGATTTCTAATTATACGATAGACAATCTTGGTAAAGACTTGTTGCTAGAAGCAAAACAAAAAGGATTTGCAGATCGCCAAGTAGCTTATATGCTAGGATGTTTAGAAAGCCAGGTTTATAATAAAAGGGACGAACTTCAAATCAATAGAGTTTATAAATTAGTAGATACGTGTGCAGCCGAATTTAAAGCGCAAACACCATATTACTACTCTACTTTTGAAAATCAGGTGCAGCGTGCAGATGGAACGGTATATACCGATAATGAGAGTCACGTAACCGACAAGAAAAAAATTATTGTATTAGGCTCTGGGCCTAACCGAATAGGACAAGGAATCGAGTTTGATTATTGCTGTGTTCACGGTGTTCTCGCTGCTGCGGAATGTGGCTATGAAACGATCATGATTAACTGTAATCCTGAAACTGTTTCAACCGATTTTGATATTGCCGATAAACTTTATTTTGAACCTGTATTCTGGGAACATATCTACGATATCATTCGTCACGAAAAGCCAGAAGGGGTAATTGTTCAGCTTGGTGGTCAAACCGCCTTAAAGCTTGCTGAAAAATTAGATCGATACGGAATAAAAATTATGGGAACCAGCTATGAAGCATTAGATTTAGCTGAAGATAGAGGAAGTTTCTCTACCCTATTACAAGAAAACGATATTCCTTACCCAGAGTTTGGAACAGCAGAGAATGCAGACGAGGCTTTAGCTTTAGCAGATGAGTTAGATTTTCCAATCTTAGTACGTCCTTCTTACGTGTTAGGAGGTCAAGGAATGAAAATTGTTATTAATAAACAACAATTAGAATCTCACGTAGTAGATCTTCTACATAGAATACCTAATAACAAATTATTATTAGATCATTACTTAGACGGAGCCATTGAAGCTGAAGCAGATGCGATTTGCGACGGAGAAAATGTGTACATTATAGGTATTATGGAGCATATAGAACCTTGCGGAATACATTCTGGAGATTCTAATGCATTGCTTCCTCCTTTTAATTTAGGTGATTTAGTACTTCAGCAAATAAAAGATCATACTCATAAAATTGCTTTAGCATTAAAAACTGTAGGGTTAATCAATATTCAATTTGCGATCAAAGATGAAAAGGTTTACATCATAGAAGCCAATCCAAGAGCTTCTAGAACCGTACCTTTTATTGCAAAAGCTTATGGAGAGCCGTATGTAAATTATGCTACTAAAGTGATGCTGGGAGAGAAAAAAGTAACCGATTTCACTTTTAATCCGCAATTAAAAGGTTATGCAATTAAACAACCGGTATTTTCTTTCAATAAATTCCATAATGTAAATAAGCAATTAGGACCAGAAATGAAAAGTACTGGAGAAAGTATCTTATTTATAGATAGTTTAAAAGATGACGATTTTTACGACTTATATGCGCGTAGAAAAATGTATTTAACGAGTTAATGTAATCATACACTATATTTAAAAAGGATACCATATGGTGTCCTTTTTTTGTTAGTTTACTACTTGACCATTGCTATTCCCAAATTTTTTCAGATTCTCTAATTACTTTTACTGAAAATAATAAATATTCGTAATAATGAAAAAAATTTTAAAATCTTCTGTTTTTTTAAGTTTGAGTATGTTTACACTTATGTCTTGCAATAGTGACGATGATTCAAACAATAATGATCAATTAATCGAAGCTAGTGAGCTTCCTGCAGATGCCATAGCCTTTGTAGAAAATTATTTTCCCAACGCTACTTATTTAAGGATTGAGAAAAATAGTCAAGAAGATTCTGATGGAGGTCTCTATGAGGTAGATTTATCTAATGGTTTTGAAATTGATTTTACGGCAGATGGAGAATGGGTAGATGTTGATGGACAAAATCAAGAGTTACCCGAAGGTATTGTTCCAGAAAATATTAATAATTATGTAACTCAAAACTATGCAGATTTAAAAATTGTAGGGATTGATAAGGAAAATACAACCTACGAAATAGATTTATCTAATGATGTTGATTTATATTTTACCCTTTCGGGAGAATTTATAAGTGTAGATAATAATTAGGTAACCTAAACTCCCTAAACTTTTAGGTTTATATAAACTATAAACCTTTACAAAAGCCACAGCTAAAAGCTATTAAACCCTGAGAAAAACTCGGGGTTTAAATATTTATAAGTTAAGCTGTAATACATTTATTAAAAGCGCTACGCCAATAGCAATTCCAAAACTTAATAAAGTACCAATAAGAATGTATTCGGTGAGTTTTCTATCCTTAGATTGAGTAAGATCGCTAAAGCGAAAAATAGACTTGGCGGCAATTAAAAATCCTACTCCTTCCCAATGGTTGGTTACAATAAATATATATACTAAAAGCCTTTCTAGAATGCCTATGTATTTTCCTGCATTGTTAAGCGATTCATCTTCTTCAATTTCAGTTTTTGGAGTGTATACAGAAATAATTGTTTTAATACTAATAGAGGCTGGGTTGGTTACTAAAAAAGCACCTAGTAAGTAAAGCCATAATTCAGTAGGAACTTCTATTATCTCAATCGTTTCTGTGAAAAGAATAACACTAAACCCTATAACAAGGAGATGTAGAGCTTGATCTATAAAAAATAACAACCGATTATTTCTTCCATTCTGTAAAAGAAGTTTACTAGCGTCTATAACCAAATGGCTAATTCCAATAATTAGAGGAATATACCATAAACTTAAATCCCATATAAATAGAAAGCTGAGAGCAATATGTATAAGTATGTGAAAATAAAGCTTGGGTGAAGCTAATTTTCTGCGTTCCTTATCTTTTACCCAACTGTAAGGTTGAAAAAGAAAATCTCCTAAAAAATGTGCGAATAAGAGTTGAAGGGCCAATAGCATATTATAAAATAGATTTTATTTTTAAAGAAAATATTTCATTGAACGCCTTTAGCTCTTCCAAATAAGCTCTTTTTTGTCGCTCACTAATTGTGTTTTGTTTGATGCCAATTAATTTCCCTAATTCTTGCTGATTTAATTTGGGGTTTTCAATAGTTAATTGAACTACTTCAGCCGAATTTACAGTCCAATTATCCATAGCAATTAATGCAAGTTGAAAATAGGTATTTAATTCTTTATCTAAAAACGGACTACTAGTTTTTATGGCGAGATTAGTTTTCTCTTTTTTCAAATTCTCAAAGATCTCTCCAGAATTCACAAAAGCGGACCCATTAGATTCACTCAAGTTTTTTGTAGAAAATGTCTTTTCACCTAGTCCAATAGCTATTCTTACATCTAAGTTTTTTACGGTTTTAATTACAGCTTTAAGGTAGACTGTAGACCAAAAAACTTGTAAAGGATCTTCTATTTCTACTTGAAAACTATCTCCCCTAAAAATTTCCCATAACGATTTCTTGGGCTGAATAATTTCAAGTGCATAGCGTAATTTACTTAAATACTCCTCTGGATTGTACCTCTTTCGAGAAGCTACAATATCTCCTGTTATAATACTAGTCATAGTCAAATATCGTTTTTTTAAGCGATATATGCAAATATCGCCTTTTTGGACGATAAATATAATTATCGCTTAATAAAACGATAATTTAGAATTAGTCAATTCCGCGAAAGCGTTAAAATTATAGATTTTATAAAAGATTAAAAAGGCTATATTTTTTAGCTGTTGTATCTTTGTAAAGAGCAATTAATCTTACTTTACTATGGAAAATTTAGAGGCAGCAAGACTCCAAATGGCACTAACATTAATTTTTCATATTGTCTTTGCTTGCATAGGCATGGTGATGCCTTTTTTTATGGTCATTTCGCACTACAAGTGGCTCAAAACAAAAGATGAAATTTATTTAAAGTTAACTAAAGCGTGGCAAAAAGGGGTAGCAATTTTTTTTGTGACAGGAGCTGTTTCGGGTACAGCGCTTTCATTTGAATTAGGTTTATTATGGCCAGGTTTTATGGAACATGCAGGTCCGATTATTGGGATGCCCTTCTCTTTAGAAGGAGCAGCCTTTTTTGTAGAAGCTATAGCCTTAGGATTTTACCTCTACGGATGGAACAAATTACCCGAAAAATTTCATTGGTTTACAGGAGTGATTATAGGAATTTCTGGTGTTCTTTCAGGAATATTAGTCGTTGCCGCCAACTCTTGGATGAACGCACCGTCTGGCTTTGATTATAAAGACGGAGTTTTTAGTAATATCGATCCTATAAAAGCAATGCTTAATGAAGCTTGGTTCACTCAAGCGCTACATATGACACTTGCAGCATTTGTTGCCACAGGTTTTGCTGTAGCAGGAATTCATGCGTATCAAATTTATAAGGGAAGAAATAAGCCGTTGCATAAAAAGGCTTTTCATATAGCAATTTCATTTGCAGCTGTAGCAGCTATACTGCAACCTATAAGCGGGGATCTTTCTGCCAAAGATATTGCAGAAAGGCAACCTGCAAAATTAGCAGCCTTAGAAGCACATTATGAAACCAAAAAAGGAGCACCGCTATATATTGGAGGAATTGTAGATGAAGAAAAACGAGAAGTAAATTACAAAATAGAAATTCCTAATGCCTTATCATTTTTAGCTTTTGGAGATTTTGATGCAGAAGTAAAAGGCTTAAATGATTTTCCTATAGAAGATCAACCTCCAGTCGCTATTGTTCATTATGCATTCCAAATCATGGTAGGCATAGGGACATTATTGGCACTAGCCGGGTTGCTTTATTTCTTAAGTGCCAAATGGAAACATTGGAGAGTTAAAAAAAGATTTTGGTTATTTTTTACACTATTAACTCCTTTAGGTTTTATAGCTTTAGAAGCGGGGTGGATTGTGACCGAAGTAGGAAGACAACCTTGGATAATCCATAATGTAATGAGAACCAAAGATGCTGTAACACCCATGCCAGGTATTTTTTACAGTTTAATTACATATTCTTTCATTTATGTACTGCTTACTTTTGTGGTAAGTTGGTTAATGATAAGACAGATTAATGCTTTAAATAACGAGGAATAATGATGTTAAGCGTAGTTTTATTTTTTTTATTCTTCTCCTTATTCCTATACGTGCTTTTAGCTGGAGCTGATTTTGGAGCAGGAATTATAGAATTATTCTCTTCAAGAAATCAACAGGAGAAAACAAAAAAAACGGTATACAGAGTAATGGGTCCCATTTGGGAAGCTAACCATATTTGGATTATTATTCTTATTGTAATCCTATGGGTTGCTTTTCCTGTTTATTATCAAATTTTTGTAGTGTACTTACACATTCCAATTACGCTCATGCTTTTAGGGATTACCATGCGCGGACTCGCTTTTATATTTAGACATTATGATGCGGTAAAAGGAAAGTCTCAAGTTTGGTATAATGGGATGTTTAAAATCGCAAGTGTGGTAACTCCATTTTTTTTAGGGATGATTTTTGGCGGATTGGTAGGTGGAAATATTCAATTATTTGAAGAAGGAACCAATCAAAGCTTTGCAGACATTTACATAAAAGGGTGGCTTAATCCTTTTTCAATTCTTGTAGGCTTATTTTATGTCACTTTATGCGGATTTATAGCTGCAAACTTTTTAATTGGTGAAGCCGACGAAAATAATGAGTTAGAAAACTATAGAAAAAAAGCAAGTGTAGCTACCATAGTGCTTGTGTTTTTTGGATTTTTAATTTTGGGATATGGTTATTGGAAAGAAGTTGCTTTTATACAGGATTTTATACACAATCCAATATCGATAATTGCCATTAGTTTATCGGCACTGTTTTTAATTCCTTTATGGATGATGATAAAAAGAAAGCAAAAAACTTGGACAAGAGTTTTAGCAGGATTTCAAGTGTTTTTTGTAATTGCAGCAGCAATGACAGTTCATTTTCCTCATATAATTATTACTTCAACCAAAGAATTTAGCATTCTTGAAGGAGTAGCTCCAAATAGTGTAATTACGAGTCTGGGAGTTGCTCTTTTAATAGGAGGTGCCATAATTTTACCAGGACTTTTTCACCTTATGCGTTCCTTTCAATTAATAAAACTATTTAAAAAATGATCAAAGAAATTACACTAATTGTAGCTACTTTATACGGTGGATTGGCAATTATATTAGGAGCTTTTGGAGCTCACGCGCTTAAAAAAATATTTACTCCAGAACAAATTGCAAGTTTTGAAACTGGTGTAAAATACCAAATGTATCACGCTATAGTACTTTTAATTATAGGAACTCAGCTTCCTTTGGTAAACTCCATAGAAGTAGTGATGGTATGGTTATTTATAATAGGAACTCTTTTATTTAGTTTTAGTATTTATGGTCTTAGTATTTCTTCCGCTAAGGGAAATAAAATAAAAATTTTAGGTCCAATTACTCCTTTGGGTGGTTTATTATTAGTTGCAGGTTGGGTTTGTTTACTTATTTACTTTATTTCTTATGGAAAATTAATATAGATATAAGAGTTTTAAGGCTTTATTAAAATTCGTGTAAAATATAATGATAGTAAAAAGCAAAAGCTGATGATGCTTAGGTTAATCGAAGCATGAATAACCCATTTTTGTTTTGAATGATCTTGTTTTAAGTGTCTAGTGATTAAGACAGCTAAACTCATAATTAAAAACCATACACTAAATAAGAAAGATGTTGATCCCTTAAAAATTAGGGTAACCATATCGTGTATCAACCCGCAGAGAAGAAAAGTAAATATTAAAGAAATCGAGACAGAAAAGATACTTTTAAGAGGTTTAAAAATAAACTTCCCTAAATAATATCCAAATATGGGATTCCAAAAATTCCAAAAAGTAGAGAAATTTACAGCTCCAAAGGATTTATAAAGATTGTATCTCAAAGACTTGGGGTTTCCTATTGAAACCCCATTTCTTTTTTTTACATATTCCGATAAAGTCATTAAATAAATTTAATTATATCTATCGACTAAGTTCTAAAATTTGAACGTTATCAGTTCCATCTGTAGATTTCCAAACCTGTTTTTTGCTTTTGTCGCTTACAATGATCCAAGTTTTATTTAAAGCAGATTTATCTTTCTTATCGCCACTTTTTATAATCACGTAGCCTTCTTTCATTTCATAATTAAAGCCGCTTTCGTCTTTAAAATCATTTTGAAAAACATTGTAATTTATATTCTTACTTCCTGTACCATTTTTTTTAAACTCGATGGTACCAATATTTTGCGAAGTTGTATTTTGACCTTTGCTATTAATAACTTCATACTTATCAATATTCCATTGATTCACAAGATTCGGTGCACAACTAAAAAGACTTACAGATACGAGTAATAATAATAATTTGGTTTTCATAGTATAATTTTGTTTTCTCAGAATATAAGGAAAATACAAAGGCAAGTCAATGATCTTAGCAGAGGTTTAACTTTTACACAATTTGTACTCTGTAAGAGCTAAATTCTTCTAAGTATTTTTCCGAAGAAAAGTCGGTTTCATTAAACTCATCACTCCTATGGCGCTTTATTTTAATACGTTTAACCGATTTTAGAAAACGTCTTTTCTCATTCTCATCTTCCAATATAAGTCCAGGTATTTTAACGCTATCGCCATTTTTATCTTTCGCCACCATAGTGATGTAGGATGAGTTACAATGCTTAACATCTCCTGTTTGAATATTTTCTGCTTCTACTCGAATTCCAATCACCATCGATGTGTTTCCTACATAATTAACCGAAGCTTTCATGGTGACTAATTCACCAATATCTATGGGACGCAAAAAATCTACGGTATCTACACTTGCAGTCACACAATATTCTCCGCTGTGCTTAGAGGCACAAGCAAATGCTATTTGGTCTAAAAGTGATAATACGTAGCCTCCGTGAATTTTTCCATTAAAATTAGAATGGGAGGGAAGCATCAATTCAGAAATCGTGACTTGAGATTCTTTAACCGTTTTAAATTCTTTATTCATGTAGTACAATTTTTATTTGGGCGCATCCCTAACGGGTCGGGCTTTACGCTATATCTTTTTTGCAATTTTTGCATCAGCAAAAATGCAAAAAAGGATGTCGCTTCAATCCCTTGCGCTAGTTTTTTTAATATTATCTTCTAAAATGTGGAGATTGAGAAAGTTCTACTTTATTGATAAAATATTTAGTATCTCCCCAAAAAACAAAAGTACCGTATCTTTCCACGTAAGTGAGCTTTACATACTCACCTTGATATTGATTAAGCTTTTCTATCACCTCTTCATTTTTATCTAATACCGAAAAACTGAAAATTTGCGCTCCACTAATTCCCTGACTAATTTCACCTTCCCACGTTTTTACCATAACACCTCGATTACTAAACTTTATAAGTTCACCAGCCCTAGTTCCTTCACTGTAAGGAACAAAGTATACAAAAGAGTAAAAAGCAATCGCGACCACCGCAATGGCTAATAATATATAAATAAGTATTTTTTTCATAATAAATAAAGATTAAACTTCATCCTCTTGGGTATGACTAATTAGTTGTTGATCTATTTGCTTACTTGCTTTAGCCCCCAGTTTTTTCAATTTTTCTACGCGTCTAATTAGATTTCCTTTGCCTGTCAATTTTTTCATAGCATTATCATAACTACTTTGAACCGTGCCTAGCTGACGACCAATTTTTAAAAGCTCGTCGGTTAGATTGGTAAAAGAATCATACAAAGCTCCTGCTTGTGTCGCAATTATGATCGCATTTTGCTTTTGCTTTTCATTTTGCCACATACTATCAATAGTCTTTAAAACTGCTAGAAGGGTGGTAGGGGTAACAATAATAATATTTTTATCGAAAGCATCACTGTACAATTGTGGATATTCATTAGAAGCTATAGCAAACGCCGCTTCAATAGGAATAAATAGCAATACAAAATCTGGACTCTCCATTTGGTAGAGTTGATGATAATTCTTTTTACTTAACTCATCTACTCGATTTTTTATGGCAATTAAATGATTTTTAAGGTGGGTAGATTTATGCTCTTCCCCTTCATTTATATAGCGTTCATAAGCATTTAGAGAGACTTTAGCATCGATAATCATTCTCTTTTCACCTGGTAATTTTATCACAACATCTGGCATAACTCTTTTACCTTCTGAAGTGTGAAAACTTTGCTGAACAAAATATTCAGCGTCTTTTTGAAGTCCGCTTCGTTCTAAGACACTTTCTAAAATCATCTCGCCCCAATTACCTTGCATTTTTGTATCTCCTTTTAAGGCTTTGGTAAGATTGGTTGCTTCCTCACTTATTTTTAAATTCTGTTCGTTAAGAAATTGAAGTTGTTTACCTAATTCGGCGTGTCTTTTAAGAGAGTTTTCGCTATTTCGATCTACTTTTTCTTCAAATACTTTAATTTTTTCCTGCAACGGATTTAAAATATTTTGAATATTCTCTTTGTTTTGAAGTGTAAATTTTTCAGATTTTTGTTCTAAAATCTTATTGGCTAAGTTTTCAAATTCTTTACTGAATTTTTCTTGTAACTGTTCTACCTCGCTTTTTTGCTCTTCGTTTCTTTGTCTTAGATTTTCGAACTCTACATTTTTCCGCGTAAGCTCATTTTTAAAGAACTCTTTTTCATTCCTTATCTCTTCTCGATCTCTAGAAACTTCTTTTATCTCTTTTTGCATTTCTGCTTTAAGTTCTAGAAAGTAGGTTTCAGATTTTTGTTGCTGTTCTTTTAACGAAAGAGATTCAAGTTCTTTTTGTTTAGAAAAAGCTTCTAAATTTTTAATCTGTTTACTACTTTTTAAGTGCTTAATGAGAAAGCCAAGTATAATTCCGCTAAGGAAAATAAAAATCGTAGAAACAATAAAAAGTATAGATTCTTGCATAAATCAAGGTAAATGATATCTCAAATATACATATTAGCAAGGCTAAGTTAACAAACTTAACTTTTAATTTTAAAGCTTTTGCTTATTGAATCAAATTGAATAAGGTCACTTGGGAATAGGTGCTCTAAGTGCTTTTCTTTGATAAGATTCTCGGGAGTTTGTTGAATAACTTTTCCGTTATTAACGAGAATAATTTGGTCACATAATTGTAAAGCTAAATCAATTTCGTGAGTAGCAAATACAATGGCTTTTTGAGTAGTTTTAGAAAGTTTTTTGAGCATTTTGAAAACAAATGCTTTGTGATATAGGTCTAAATGGGTGGTAGGTTCATCTAGCATAATTAAAGGTGTGTTTTGAGCTAAGGCTCTCGCTAACATCACTTTTTGAAGCTGACCGTCACTAAGATCGCTACATTTTTTATGTGCTAAATCTTGTACCGCAATTAGGTTTAATGCATTTTGAACAGCAACTTTATCTTTTGAGGTTAAAATACCTAACCAATTAGAGTAAGGCTGTCTTCCTAACGACACCAACTCTTTGACGCTTAAGTTTTTGGAAAAATGAGTTTCGGTTAAAACAATACTTATTTTTTCTGAAATTTCTTTAGCAGAAATATTCTCTATAGCGACCTCTTCTAAAAATACATTTCCAGCAATAGGCGTCAACTCCTTAATAATGGTCTTAAGCAATGTCGATTTTCCTGAACCATTAACGCCAATAACGGCTACCAATTCCCCTTTTTTAATATTGAGCTCAATATTTTGTGCTACTACTTTATCCTCATAGCCAATACTAAGATGTTGAGTAGATAAAATTGTTTTTGCTTCTTTATTTTTCATACCTAAAACATCAACTTCTTTTTTCTAACTAATAACCAAATTACTACAGGAGCACCAATAATAGAGGTAATTGCATTAATGGGTAAAGTAAGTTCGCTACCGGGAATTTGAGCAATACTATCGCAAATTAGCATTAGAATAGCTCCGCCTAAAATAACAGCAGGAACTAAAACCAAATGGTTACTGCTTGGTATAATTTGACGAACCAAATGAGGAACTGCCAAACCTATAAAAGCGATGGGACCTGCAAAAGCGGTAATGCTTCCGGCAAGTAAGCTAGTCGCAAAAATAACTAGAAAACGGTTTTGCTTTAGATTGGTGCCTAAGCTTTTGGCATATTGTTCTCCTAATAAAAGTGAATTAAGGTTTTTAATACAAAAGATGCTTAGTATAATTCCGCTAAGCCAAAAAAGAAAAAGGATACCAACCTCTGCCCATGACAGATTGCCTAAGCTCCCAAAGGACCAAAATATGTATTGTTGTAATTGTTGTGACGGACTAAAATAGGAAAGAACGCTGACTACTGCAGAGGTTAAACTAGCAAACATAAGACCGATAATGAGTAACGCCATAGTGTCTTTAATTTTAAAAGAAGCGCCAAGTATAGCGAGGAGCACTAAAAAACTTCCTATGCTGGAAGCGATAACCAGAGTCCATTTAGAGAGAAATAATCCAGCAGCAATTCCGCCAAAAAGACTACTGCCCATAATGACAAGAGCGACCCCTAAACTAGCTCCGCTACTTAAGCCTAAGACATAAGGGCCTGCTAATGGATTCCTAAATAAGGTTTGCATTAACAAACCACTTAATGCTAAACCAGAACCTACTAGAATGGCGGTGAAAGCTTTTGGTAAGCGATATTCTAAAATAATGTATTGCCAACTTTCTTTACTTACTTCTAAGTGAAAAATAGATTTTACAATTTCATCTAAAGGTATAGAAACCGACCCTAAACTAATGTTTAACAAGGTGGCAAGAATTAAAATAAAAATTCCTAGCCATAAATATGTAGTTAGGTTTTTCAAGTTATTCTAAAGGCTTAAAAAAAGTGGTTTCGTAATTAGGTAATACCTCTGGGTGAAAGATCTTAATTAAATCTTTTAAAACTAGATCGGGACGATTGGGTGCTAGCTCATAATATAACGCACCGCCAGTTTCTCCTGTTACTCCGGCAAAAGAGTAGATTTTTTTCTGTTGAAAGGCTTCAAATTTATTGTAATGTTCACTTGCACTCATCATAGCATCATAAGAGGTAAAAGCTCCTGGAGCAATCCAGTAATCTGCTTTTTGAGATTTTTCTAGAACACTCTCAAAAGCTAACGAAATACTTCCGTTACCGCTAGTGTTGGTGTATAAATAATTTGCATTGGCGTCATCAATAAATTTAGCTTGCCAAGAATCCCCATAAGGTAAATACCAAACATCTTTATACATCGCCCCGCAAAGAACACTAGGTTGATTGTCGCTTTTTGAAGCTAATTTTTTTGCTTTGTTATATTCAGTTTTAATTTGATTAAAAAGTGTAGAAGCAAGATCTTCCTTATCATAAAAAGCACCAAAAAATTTAATCCATTCTGCCTTTCCCAAGGGATCGGCTTCTGTCCAATCACCATTATAAATTACGGGAATACCACTTTTTTTAATGGTTTCGAAGGTTTTATTACCACTTTCAACTGCAAAACCAATAACAACATCGGGTTGAATATCAAGAAGAACCTCTGTGTTTATCGATTCGTTTTTGCCCAATTCTTTTACTTGTCCTGCATCGATTAAAGCCCTTGTATTTTTTGAAGACACATATTTAGTATTTGGGAATCCTACTAATGTATTTTCAACTTTTAGACTTTCCAAAGAAGGAATATGTGTTGTTGAAGTAACCACAATCTTTTTTACGGGAATGGTTACTTTTTGATCATACGCTAGGTCTGTGGGTAATTGAGTCCCTTTTCTAGACAATACATAAGTAAATTTTTTCTCTGCTTTTGGCCAAGGATTGTTTACCGTTATTATTTTATAGTCGTCATAATTGGTAATTGAAAACCCATTAGCATTAGAAACTTCAATTTCTTTTCCCTGAAAAGAAGAAAGATTAGATTCTTTTGTTTTTTGCTCTTTACAAGCAAATATGAATAGAAGACTTAATAAGAAAAAGATTTTTTTCAAAGCAGATGATTTTTGACAAAAGTAAGATTATTTCATTTTCTGATGCGTAAAGTGGGCAAAATGTTTACTTTTGCAGCCAAATTGGTTAAACGGTTAATGTTAATTAGCTGTTTATTAAAAGGGAATTTCGTTAAACGCGAAAGCTGTTCCCGCAACTGTAAGCTTAGTCTCGTAGAGATGCTTTTGGTTCACTTCAATTCCACTGTTTAATAAAACGGGAAGGATCAACCAAAAGACGCAAGCCAGGAGACCTGCCAATTTTAAACCAAAAAATGAAGACTTTCGGGTAAAAGGTCTTACGTGTATGAAATATTTTATTTTCACATTTTTATTAAGCCTGTGTGCTTTCCAAGCATTTGCTCAAAACGATTCTATAAACGTATTGGGAGAAGTTTTGCTAAAAGATAATAGGCTTAAAGATTCTTCTTATACTAAAAATTATACAGTTTTTAATGATAGCGTTTTAAAACGTAATCAAGCTTCCTTAACCAATTTACTCAATTTTAATTCTACTGTTTATTTTAAAGAAAATGGAGCTGGCATGGTTTCTTCTCCTTCCTTTAGAGGAACAACAGCTTCACAAACAGCTGTTCTTTGGAATGGAATAAATATTAATTCACAAACTACTGGACAAACAGATTTTAATACTATAAATACTCGAGGTTTTGATCAAATTATAATTAAACCCGGAGGAAGCGGAGTGGAAGATGGGAGTAATGCAATTGGGGGTAGTATTTATTTAAAAAATAGATTAGATTATAATAAGGGATTTAAAAATTCGGCTTTCTTAAATTATGGCAGTTTTAATAGCTATGGAGTCAGTTATAAAACTTCTTATTCAGAAAAAAACACTTCTTTATCGTTGGGTTACTCCAGAAATTCATCTGATAATGATTACACTTACTTAGGTACAGATAGAAAAAATAAAAATGGACAGTACCACAATACAAATATCGCTTTAGCAGCAGGTGTAAAATTGTCTAAATTTGACGAGTTAAGACTATTTGCAAATATTTTTGATGGTAACCGTAATTTCTCATTACCAACTCCCAATGCTCTAGCCACTAAGTATTATGATTTTAATACCCGAAGCTTGGTGGAGTGGATTCGAGATTACAAACGAATAAGGTCTAGTGCTAAGCTAGCTTATATTACTGAAAATTATGAATATTACCCTAACATAAACAATGAATTTTATACTTACGGAAATGTAGAAAGTTTATTTCTAAAATATAACTTGAATTATAAGTTAACCAAAAAATTATCGCTTCAAAGTAAATTAAATTACACTAGAAATGATGGTAGAGGATCTGACATAACTCAAGAAAGTAGAAATCTAGGTTCTGTTATAGTAGGAATAAAACATCAGTTAACTCGTAAATTTTTATACGAAGTAAATATTCGACAAGAGCTCAATGAAAATTATGAAAATCCCTTTTTATATTCTGCAGGAATAAACGCACAGTTAACCGATTTTTATCAAATAAAAATAAACACTTCTAAAAGCTTTAGAATACCTACCTATAATGATTTATATTGGAAGGGATTAGGAAATACAGAGCTTCAACCAGAACTTTCCTATCAAGCTGAAATTTCTAATCTATTTCAACTTCACAAAAATACCTTACAATTTACAGGATATTATAATTCGGTAGAAAACTTATTGACTTGGGTTCCGGATGCATCAGGAGTATGGCGACCTCAAAATACAGATAATGTAAAAATTTATGGAGTAGAAGTTATTGCTCATCTTCAAAAAAAAATAGGTATACATAGAATTGCATTAGATGGGACTTATGCTTACACTGTTTCAGAAAATCAAGCCACTCAAAATCAATTAATTTATGTGCCTTATCATAAATTAACAGCTTCTCTTTCTTATGCTATAAAAAATTTCTCGGCTTATTATCAATACTTAAATAACGGTGAAGTTTATACAACTACCGATAACGCTCCAGAACATATACTTGATGATTATATGGTTGCTAACCTAGGAGTAGAATATACTTTAGGAGAAAAGAAAAACTATCAAATTGGTGTACAACTATTAAATCTTTGGAACACCTCTTACGCAAGCGTACTCAACAGGCCTATGCCTGGTAGAAATGTAAATGCATATTTAAATTTAAATTTTTAGAAATGATAAAAAATATAACTAATTGGCTTTTGTTCTTTGTAATGGTCTTTTTTATAAGCTGTTCTTCTGATGATGATATTACAGAAACTCCTAATTTACCTGAAGGAGATTATACCAACGGTTTTTTTGTTTTAAATGAAGGAGGATTTACTTATAGCAACGCATCAGTTTCTTTTATAAGCGAAGAAGGAACAGTATATAATTCTATTTTTTCTACTGAAAACAATAGAGAATTAGGAGACGTCGCACAAAGTATGAACTTTAACGAAAATCTAGCTTTTATAGTAGTTAATAACTCCAATACAATTGAAGTAGTAAACCGTTATACTTTTAAATATGTAACCACCATTGAAGAGCAAATCTTAAATCCGCGTCATATTATTTTTGAAGATAATTTGGCATATGTTACCAATTGGGGAGATCCCGCAGATACGAGTGATGATTATATTGCAATCATCAATTTAGAAACATACGAAGTCACTCAAGTCATTGATGTCCCAGAAGGACCAGAAAAAATGGTTAAAGCAAACGGAAAAATTTACGTAGCCCATAAAGGAGGTTGGGGTTATGGTAATAGTATTTCTGTAATTAATATTTCTACCCAAACTTTAGAAGGCAATATAGAGGTAAATGATGTTCCTACTAATTTAGTTGTCGAAGATAATTTTCTATATGTTTTATGTTCAGGGAAAGAAAGTTGGACAGGAGAAGAAACTAAAGCAGGAATTTTTAAAATCAATTTAGCTACACAAACAGTGGAGCAGGAGTTAGAGTTTTTAGAGGGAGTACACCCAAATTTTCTAGTCAAAAATAACAACGATTTGCACTATATAATTGATAAAGATATTTATCAAATTAATTTATCAGATTTTAGTTTACCTGCAGAACCATTATTTTCTACAGAAGAACAAAATATAGCGGTATTATATGCTTTCAACATTCATAATAATGTTATTTATATAGCAGATGCTAAGGATTATACTTCCAATGGAAAAATTCTAACGTATTCCATAGAAGGAGAACTACTCCAAAATTATTCAGTACAACTTATTCCTAACGGATTTTATTTTAATAACTAATATTTTAGAACTAGACAATCATGACAAAAAATTACACATTACTAATGGTATTCATATTGGGATTAATTTCACAATATAACTTTGCACAAAATACGTATGATAACGGAGTTTTCATTTTAAATGAAGGAGGAGCAGGAAGTGCAAATGCCTCTATATCTTATTTAGATAATTCAGGAAATTTAACCAACAATATTTTCAGCAATGAAAACCCAGGGATGAGTTTAGGTGGGGTTGCCCAAGGAATGGGGTTTGAAGGAAATGAAGCTTATATTATCGCCAATGTTTCAAGTGAAATTAATGTAGTTGATAGAGTTTCTTTTTCTCACATCGCAAACATTACTAACGGTATAAATAACCCACGTTATATAGAGTTTGATAATGGATTGGCGTATGTCACTAATTGGGGTGATGCAGGAGTTACTACAGATGATTATATTGCAGTCATAGACTTACAAACTTATACGGTTATCGATAATATCCCAGTAGCTGAAGGGCCTGAAGAAATTGTAAAGAAAGGAAATGTTCTTTTTGTAGGACACCAAGGAGGTTATGGTCACGGAAATACAGTATCTGTTATTGACTTAACCAACTATAGTGTAACTACAATTACGGTAGCAGACGTTCCCAATTCCTTAGAAGTAGATGATGATTATCTATATGTACTTTGTGGAGGAAAACCTGCGTGGACAGGAGCAGAAACATTAGGTAAACTTTATAGAATAGATCTAACAGATTATACTCTTGTAGAAGAATTTGATTTTTCAAATGGAGAGCATCCAGATTTCTTAGAAATTGAAAATGGAGTAGCTTACTACGTTGAAAATAACAATATTTTTGAATTTGATTTTGTAGGCACTTCTTTACCAACTACTCCCCTTGTAAGTACTACGAACGTACAAATAGCTTATGGGTTTTCTTTTATTGATGATATTTTTTATTTAACTGATGCTGTAGATTATATTTCTTCTGGAAAAGTCTTTACTTATGATCTTACTGGTAGTTATCAAAATGATTATACTGTGGGGCCACTTCCTAATGGAGTTTATAAATATGAAAATGACAATTTATTTGTACAACCCTCTCAAGATAAGTTGCAATTATCAATTTACCCTAACCCCACTACTGAAAAATTATATTTAAGTACTCAAGAAAAAGCTGAGGTGAGCTTTTATAGCTTAAGCGGAAATTTAATTAAAAAAGCCAATTATACTAATAGTGGTATAAATGTAACCTCTCTTTCTGCAGGAATCTATCTGGTAAATGTTATGCAAAAGGGGAAACATCAAACATTAAAATTGATTGTAGAGTAATGATAGTAAAGAATTTATTAGTTTTTGCCTGTTTTTTTCATTCTATAGCATTACTAAGTCAGTCTTATGCACCTGCTGCGAGCCAAACGGGAACTACTGCAATCGCTTCAAATAGTTCTGTTTTTATAGATTGGGCAAGTAATGTGGAAGTTGAAAGAGGATTTGTAAATATAGCAGATCCTTCTCAAGAAGATCAAGGTAGTGTTTACGCCAGCTATGGAGATCCTAGTAATGCAATAGGTATGGTTACAAATTCTGCAGTAAGTCTAGGAGATGGAGGAGAGGCTATATTAACATTTGATACTCCCATAGCAAATGGTAGCGGATTTGATTTTGCTGTTTTTGAAAATTCATTTAGTGAAACTTTTTTAGAATTGGCATTTGTAGAAGTAAGTTCAGATGGTGTTAATTATTTTAGATTTCCTTCTCATAGCGAAACTCAAACCCAAACCCAGGTTGGAGGTTTTGGAAACTTAGATGCTACATACCTCTACAATTTAGCTGGGAAATATGCTGCTTTTTTTGGAACACCTTTCGATTTGGATGATTTAGCTACTAATCCTTTATTAGATAAAAATAATATAACACATGTAAAATTAATTGATGTTGTAGGAAGTATAGATCCTATTTACGCAACCTACGATAGTCAAGGAAATATGATAAATGATCCTTTTCCTACTCCTTTTTATTCTAGTGGATTTGATTTGGATGGGATAGGAGTTATCAATCAGCAAAGCTTAATTGTAGGAGAAGAAGAAAAGCATCGTATTTCTATTTATCCTAATCCTGCTAACAATTTTATAAAAGTTGAAAGTGAAGTTGAAATAAACACTGTTGAAATTTATTCTACTTTAGGAAAGTTAGTCAAAACGTATGAAAACTTATCTCAATATCCAACTTTAGATATCTCAAACTTACCTAAAGGAATGTATATGTTGAAAGTAAATTCTGCTAAGAAAAACTCTTTATTTAAACTGATAAAGCAATAAGAAAGTTTTAAAAAGCTTATAAAACGCAAAAACCCGCTTTTCAAAAAAGCGGGTTTTTGTCTTTTATAAATAAAATTTATTTAGTTTCTACATACATACGTTGGTAGGTAGCATTATACATTTTACTTTCTCCAATATTTTTTATTTCTAATGGTTGAGTTCTTCCAGAAGGTCTACCGTTTCCAAAAATATCATCTATCGCAGCCTTAAGCAGTGATTCGTTAGGGTCTCCTAATTCTCCTAAATTAGAATAATCTTCATTCACTTCAATAGTAGGGTTTAGACCATTAACATAATCTGTAAAGCCGTTGGCGTTAACCGATTTTAAAATTAAAGGTTGCAAAGCATAAGTGTGATTTAAATTGAGGTTATCTCCGTTTCTTCTAAAATTGTTAGAATCATAAAGTGTTGTTGAGCCTTGAAATTTTCCTACAGTAGTTGTTCCTATTTGCTTAACATCTACATAAGGCATTAAACCACTAATCAACAATTCACTCGCTGAAGCGGAACTACCGGTAGTTAAAATATATACTTTACTTAAATTAAGGCTATTTATAGACTCATCGGTAGAGATTTTATTGTTAAAGTCACGTTCAAAATCATCAAAATTGTCATTATAAACTTGAGTAATAAACAATTCTCCATTAAACTGTCCAGTAACCATACTGGCTAAGTCATTACAAGTTTCAATGCTTCCACCGCTGTTGTATCTCACGTCGATGACTAAATCTTGAATTCCATCTGCTTTAAAATCCGCGAAAGCGTTATTAAGTTCACTATCAAAATTTTGTCTAAATCCGTTATACATTAAATAGCCAATCTTTTGTCCTTCTATGGTTAAGGTTTTCGCTATAAATACAGGGTTTTCTGTATATTCTTGCTTAGTAAGACTAATAGTTTCATCTAGCGGTGTTAAAATTCCGTTTTCAAAAGAAGCCAAACCTATACTGTAATTATTGGAAGAAAGAAGTTGATTAAAGTTATTTTCGGTAAGTACTTGGTCATCTACTCGGTTAAAAATCATTCCTCTTTCTAGGTTATTTTGCGAAGCAGAAGTATTGGGGAGAACGTAACGAACATAACCAAAAATTTCTCCTGTAGATTGTAGTTGCACCAAACCAAACTCCATTCCGTTATTAGTGGTGGTTCCGTTAAAGGCTTGTTCTAACTCAATATAATTATCTACTAAAAAACTAAAACGATCTTGACTAGAGAGTAAATCTGCAAAAAGTTCTTCTGGCGTATTAAAACCATTTAGGTATTGATTACGTTCGTTTGTAGAGCTAAAACTATTGTTGGCCAATACGGGTTTATCTGCTTTATACAAATAAAACGTCTGCATAGCGTTATAGATAAAGTCTTGTATTTCTATAGTGCTAGCATGTTGAAAATCATCATCTCTATCTTTAAAACAAGAAGTGACCACAAGGGAAAAGATAATGATAAGTAAAAGGGAATAGGTTTTTTTCATAGTATATACTCTTATAAAGGATAAAGTTAAGTACAATATAATTAAATTTTAATCCTTTGTAACAAAATTTAAATTGGGACGTCAAGCTTATAGAAACCACCAAATAAAAGGAAATTGAATCAGAAGGCATTTTTAGAGTTTGTAAATCCTATAAAAGATAAAATTTATCGATTGTCTTTAAGATTGCTAGTTTCTAAAGATGCAGCCGAAGATGCTACACAAGAAGTGATGATAAGGTTGTGGAAGATGAAGGATAAATTGAAAGATTATAAAAGTCCGCAAGCTTTAGCGATGACCATTACTAAGAATTATTGTTTTGATCAATTAAAAGCAAAAAAGAATAACAACTTGAGAATCGTTCATACTAATTATGAAGATGGAAAGAAAAGCTCCTTACAGAAAGAAATTGAAGCAAAAGATGAACTTTTAAAAGTACAAGAGATCATAAAAAATTTATCAGATCAAGAGCAATTACTTATTCAGTTAAGAGATATAGAGCAGTTAGAGTATGATGAAATGGAAGAAATTACAAAAATGAATCAGACTGCGATTAGAGTGGCACTCTCTAGAGCCAGAAAAAAAATTAGAAAAGAAATATTAAAAAAACATAACTATGGAATTGCATAAAATAGAGTCTCTCTTAGAGAAGTACCTCGAGGCAGAAACCACAGTACAAGAAGAAACTATATTGAAAAATTATTTTTCTTCTTCAGAGGTAGAGCCTCGTTTAGAACAATACCGTCCTTTATTTCAGTTTTACAGCTTAGAGAAAGCTATTGTTTTAAATGAAGAGGAGCGTGTAATTAAGCTTCCGCGGAAGCGTAGCCGTACGAGTTTATACGCCAGTATTGCTTCTATAGCAGCTATATTGATGGTGGCAATAAGTGTATTTCAATTTTCTAATTATCAAGAAGAGCATTTGGTAGTAGAAGGAAACCATGAATTGGCTATGAAAAACACGCAAGATTTATTCAATATGGTAACAGGTGCAGTAGCTAACAGCAAAGAAAATCTAATGTATTTAAAAGAGTTACCCCAAACAAAAAATAAATTAATAACAACAAAATAAGTAAAGATGAAAAAGAGTATAATTTTAGTTTTAGCCATTATGTTGGCTCCGATTTTTAGTAATGCACAATCAAAATTTGAGCGTTATGAGAAGATGCGAGATGTAAATGCTATGGTCATTACCAGTAATATGTTTAAGCTTTTAGCAGAAATAGACTTAGATAGTGATGACCCAGAAATGCAGCAATACATTAATCTTATAGAAAATTTAAAAGACATTAAAGTTATTTCTACGGAAAATACTTCGATAGGAGCAGAGATGAAAAAAGATTTTGATTCTCATATCAACTCAGGTTCTTTAGAGAAGTTGATGAGCTTTAAAGATGATAACAAGAATGTTCAATTTTATTCTAAACCTGGTAGTAAGAAAAACTTTGTTAGTCAGTTAATGATGTTAATGCAAGGGAGTGAAGATGGGAAACCAATAACAGTAGTGCTTTCTATAACTGGAGATATTGATCTTAAGGAAGTATCTAAGTTGGCTAAAGATTTAGAAGTACCAGGAGCTGAAGAATTAGAAAAAGTTAATTAAGAAAAAAATGAAAAAGAAAATAAATATTATAGGACTTCTAGTTTTGATAATGGGATTAGCTTCTTGTACAAGCGAGCCAAGCCTACAGAGCTATTATGTAGACCACCAAGACAATAAGAACTTTATGGTGCTAGATGTTCCTGCAAGTTTAATTGTAGGGGATAACTCTCAACTTCCTGCAAAAGATCAAGAAGTTTTAAAATCGGTAAAAAAAGCAGTAGTGCTAGCTTTACCGTTAAACGGAGAAAATGAAGAATTCTATAAAGAAGAACGCGTTACAATAGAACAAATCTTAGAAAATGAAAAGTATAGTCTATTAATGAGAATGGGATCTTCTAAAAGTGGTGTGCGCATATCCTACTTAGGTGATGAAGATTCTATAGATGAAATTGTAATTTATGGGAATGATGAAGAAAAAGGCTTTGCAGTAGCTCGTGTTTTAGGAGATGATATGAATATAGGAGCAATCTTAAAATTAGCAAAATCTATAGGAAATGGAGATGTAAACGTGAACGTTAATTCCTTAGAACCATTAATGGATATGTTAGGAGAGAAAAATGACTCTTTAGAAATGAAGATTAATAAACAAAGACAAATAAAGAACGGAGATTCTTTAAAGTAAAACTTAAATGTGATTCAGAAGAAAGCCCGTTTTTAGACGGGCTTTTTTATTTAATCTCAATTTTATTACCTAAAAACTTAGGTTCTATTCCAATCACAATATCTAAAAAAGCTTTTGTCCTCGCTAAATATTCTCTAAGCTGTGTTTTAAATCCATAATTAAGAGAAACATCTTTAGCATTATAACCTACTGCACTTACCGCGTGTTTACTGGCTAAATAAATAGCCCTTTCATTATGAAACTCTTGAGAAACAATAGTAACACTGTTTTGACCGAATATTTCTTTAGCTCTAACTACAGAATCTAACGTTCTAAAGCCTGCATAATCGAGGAAAATTTTATCTTCAGGTATTCCTTTTTTTAAAAGTTCATTTTTAAAATCGTTAGGTTCGTCATAGTTTACACTTCCGTTATCTCCACTTATGAGAACAAAATCTATTTTTCCGCTTTTAAAAAGTTGAACAGTTGCATTAATTCTGTGTGTAAAATATAAATTAAGTCTTCCGTCTTTTAAGTACTTGGAGGTGCCTAATACAAGACCTACCTTATTTTTAGGAATTTCACTAAGCGTTGAAAATGTTTTGTTTTTAGCAGCTTTAGTAACTATATAATTTGAGACTAATAATAAAGCAATGGAAAAGATACAAAAGAAAATAAAAAGGAATTTAATTTTTTTCTTCATAGATGTGGATATAACTTTATACTTTATCTAAAGTAGAAGTCAGTTTCTCATTAAAAATATTTTCTCCTGTAGGGATAGTAATTTGTAAATTTTTATCAAAATCAAAAATACTTCGGTAGTATAAAATTTGTTGATCAAAAAATATATATATTATTTCACCATAACTTTTAGATAGAAAAAACCTACCATTGGCTCCATTACTATTGGTTTTAAGAATAATTGAATTTTCATTTTGCGAATGAATTTACCAAGAATGTTTTTTAGTCAATGCATTCAATTTTTTTAGAAAAAGAGTTTTATCTAAATTTAATTTCTTCTTTTTAAATTTTAATTTTTGGTTTAATTTAATGTATATAATTAAAGTTATACCTAGAATTATTAACCCAATTTTGCTTGAAGTATAAGTGAAGTAATTAGGAGAAAGGTTAAAGCTAAAATTAGTGAATAAGCAAAATATTGCTATAGTACAAAAGCCAATAGAAACTCTATAATATTTTAATTTTTCCCTAAAGCTTAGTTCTATTTTATTTCTAACAATCACTTAAGCTTACTTTTACGGCCAAACCACCTTCCGATGTTTCTTTATACTTAGAGTTCATATCTTTTGCTGTATCCCACATCGTCTCAATTACTTTATCTAAAGGAACTTTAGCTTTGCTGGCATCACTCTCTAAAGCAATTTCGGCGGCATTTATCGCTTTTATGGCTCCCATAGCATTTCTTTCTATACAAGGAACTTGTACCAAACCAGCAATAGGATCACAGGTTAAACCTAAATGATGTTCCATAGCAATTTCACTAGCCATTAAAATTTGTTCGGGAGAACCACCCAACAGATGTGTAAGTCCGCCCGCAGCCATAGCAGAGGAAACGCCAATTTCTGCTTGACAACCTCCCATCGCAGCCGATATAGTTGCTCCTTTTTTAAATAAACTTCCTATCTCTCCGGCAACCAACATAAATTCTTTTAGTTGTTCAAAAGTCGCATCGTGGTTTTCAATAGTCATATAATACATCATAACGGCGGGGACTGTTCCTGCACTTCCATTAGTAGGAGCAGTAACTACTCTTCCTAATGCTGCATTAACTTCATTTACACTAATGGCATAACAACTTACCCATTTAAGAATTTGTCTAAATTTCACCTCGGTATTACGAATCGATTCTAACCATTCTTGCGGATTGTTATATTGCTCATCACCAATTAAGCGTTGGTGCATCCCATGAGCTCTACGCTGCACATTTAATCCTCCCGGTAAAACACCATCGGTGTGACAACCTACATACATAGATTCTAGCATAACATCCCAAACATCTTTTAGCCCTGTATGAATTTCATCTTCATTACGTAAAGATTTCTCGTTTTCTAGAACAATTTCGGGTATGCTTTTACCTTCCTGTTTACAAAATGCAAGTAAGTCACTTCCTTTCTCTATTGGAAATGGGAATTGAGCTAATTCTTTTTGATTTTGTTTAGCATTTTTTCTTTCTTTTTTTACCACAAAGCCTCCACCAATGGAATAGAACGTGGAAGAAGAAGTTTTGCCGTTTTCTAAAGTAGCGGTAAACTTAATACCATTAGGATGAAATTCTAAGAATTTCTTATTGAATATAACTTGCGTAGTAGGATCAAATTCTAATTGTTTTTCTCCGTTAAGTTCTAATCTTTTAAAAGTATGAATGGTTTCAATGGTTTCATCTAGTAAAGATAAATCCATCGTTACAGGATCAAAACCACAAAGCCCTAATATAGAAGCGATATCTGTAGCGTGCCCTTTTCCGGTAAGAGATAAAGAACCATATAAATCTACTTTTACTTCTTTTACTTGTTCAAAAACATTTTTTCCTTTCAATTCATCTATCCATCGTTGTGCAGCACGCCAAGGTCCCAAAGTATGAGAACTAGAAGGGCCAACGCCAATTTTTAGCATATCAAATACACTTATGCATTCTATCTTTTTCATAAGAAAAGAGTGTTTAATTTTTAGTAATTACAAATATGATAGAAAAAATTGTGCTTTCCATAACTGGCAGTGTTTTTTATTCCGCTTAAAGCGAAAAATACAAAGAACTCTAAACTAAAGAAAGCTTGTCATCTTTATAGTGTTGAATATTTAGGCTTGTGACAACCTGTCATAATTTTTTGAGTGGCACAGAGATTGAAATATGCTTACCGAATTAAAAAACAAAAAAATAAAAATATATAGTTATGAGTAAAATAATTGGTATTGATTTAGGTACGACCAACTCTTGTGTTTCTGTAATGGAAGGAAACGAGCCAACGGTAATACCTAATGCCGAAGGTAAGAGAACGACTCCTTCTGTGATTGCTTTTGTAGAAGATGGAGAGATTAAGGTAGGTGATCCTGCAAAGCGTCAAGCAGTTACCAATCCAGAAAAAACGATTTCTTCTATTAAAAGATTTATGGGGAATAAATTCTCTGAGTCTAGTAGAGAAGCTGGTCGTGTAGCTTATAAAGTAAAAAAAGGAGATAACGATACACCAAGAGTAGATGTTGATGGTCGTTTATATTCACCACAAGAACTTTCTGCTATGATTCTTCAAAAAATGAAGAAAACAGCAGAAGATTATTTAGGACAAGATGTTACAGAAGCGGTAATTACTGTTCCTGCATATTTTAACGATTCTCAGCGTCAAGCAACTAAAGAAGCTGGAGAAATTGCAGGTCTTAAAGTAAGAAGAATAATTAACGAGCCTACTGCAGCAGCATTGGCTTATGGATTAGATAAAAAAGGACAAGATCAAAAAATCGTAGTATTTGACTTTGGTGGAGGAACACACGATGTTTCTATCTTAGAATTAGGAGATGGAGTATTTGAAGTATTAGCTACCGATGGTGATACACACTTAGGAGGTGATGATGTAGATGAGGTAATTATCGATTGGTTAGCTGAAGAGTTTATCAAAGATGAAGATATCGATTTACGTAAAGACCCAATGGCTTTACAACGTTTAAAAGAAGCGGCAGAGAAAGCAAAAATTGAATTGTCTTCTTCTAGCCAAACTGAAATCAATTTACCTTATGTTACTGCTACATCTAGCGGACCTAAGCACTTGGTTAGACCTTTATCTAGATCTAAATTTGAGCAATTAATTTCTGATCTTGTAAAAAGAACAATCACTCCTTGTGAGAAAGCAATGAAAGCTGCTGGAATCTCTAAGAGTGATATCGATGAAGTAATCTTAGTAGGAGGTTCAACAAGAATTCCTGCAGTACAAGAAGCAGTAGAGAAATTCTTTGATAAGAAGCCAAGTAAAGGTGTAAACCCAGATGAGGTAGTATCTTTAGGAGCAGCTATTCAAGGAGGAGTTTTAACAGGAGATGTAAAAGACGTTTTATTATTAGATGTAACACCACTTTCTTTAGGAATTGAAACTATGGGAAGCGTAAACACTAAGTTAATTGAAGCGAACACTACGATTCCTACCAAAAAATCTCAAGTGTTCTCAACAGCGGCAGACAATCAACCATCTGTAGAGATTCACGTATTGCAAGGAGAGCGTCCAATGGCAGCAGATAATAAAACTATTGGTAGATTTCACCTTGACGGAATTCCTCCAGCACAAAGAGGTACTCCACAAATTGAAGTAACTTTTGATATCGATGCTAACGGAATTATAAAAGTAAGCGCAGAAGATAAAGCAACTGGTAAAAAACAAGACATTCGTATCGAAGCTTCTTCAGGTTTAACCGAAGAGGAAATCGAAAAAATGAAGCAAGAAGCTGAAGCTAATGCTGAGTCTGATAAGAAAGCTAAAGAAAAAGTAGATAAGCTTAATGAAGCTGATGCTATGATTTTCCAAACAGAGAAGCAATTAAAAGAGTTTGGTGATAAACTTTCTGACGATAAGAAGAAACCAGTTGAAGATGCTTTAGAAGAATTAAAGAAGGCATACGAAACTAAAGAGTTAGAGCAGATAGAGCCAGCTTTAGATAAGTTAAATGAAACTTGGAAAAGCGTTTCTGAAGAAATGTATAAAGCACAAGCTGAAGCACAACAAGGCGGAGCTCAACAAGGAGCAACTGGCGGAAGTGCAGAAGGAGCAGACGACGCTAAAAGCGGAGACGATGTAGAAGACGTAGACTTCGAAGAAGTGAAATAAGTTCTTTAAATATTTTAATATATAAAACGCAACTCTCAAAAGGAGTTGCGTTTTTTTATCTCTAATACTATGAAAAAGAAAACCCCATATTCAATCTTAGAATTGGCAAGTGTTGCTAAAGATTCTACTATAGGACAAACCTTTGCCAAAAGTGTAGATTTAGCACAAGCGGCTGAAAGATTAGGATACACAAGATTTTGGTTAGCAGAACATCATAATATGAAAAGTATTGCGAGTTCTGCAACATCGGTACTTATTGGTCATATTGCTGGAGCAACTAAAAAAATAAGAGTAGGGTCTGGCGGAATTATGTTACCCAATCACTCTCCGTTAGTAGTTTCAGAGCAATTTGGTACACTAGGTAATTTATATCCCAACCGTATAGATTTAGGTTTGGGAAGAGCACCAGGAACAGATCAAGAAACCGCACATGCGATACGATCTGATCGTATGAAAGCTGTATATCAATTTCCAGAGGAAGTAGATAAAATTCAACATTTTTTCTCTGCTGAAAATAAGGATAAGGTACGCTCATATATCTCTGAAGGAGTAGAGATGCCTATTTATATCTTGGGTTCTAGTACAGATAGTGCGCACGTGGCAGCTCAAAAGGGTTTACCTTATGTGTTCGCAAGTCATTTTGCACCTGCACAATTACATAAAGCTTTGCAAATTTATCACGAAAAATTCCAGCCCTCTAAATATTTAGACAAGCCTTATACCATTGCTGGAGTAAATGTAATTGCAGCTGATACAGATGAAGAAGCCGAAAAGCTTTCTACTTCTATGCTGCGTATGATTTTAGGAGTGGTGACTGGAAATATAGATTATGTACAAGCACCCACTAATATGACTCAAGAATTAAAAGAAATTGCTAGTCACCCTAGCATTCAGCAGATGACAAAATATGCGTTTGTTGGGAATAAGGAAAGTATTAAGGAAAGCACGAAACAATTTTTAGAAGATACCCAAGTAGACGAAATTATTGTTGCTTCTCATATTTATAATCATCAAGACAGGGTAAAGTCTTATGAGATCTTTGCTGAAATTATGCAAGAAATGTAAAATTCAATTAGTAAATACAAAAAAAGGCGATGTAAAAACATCGCCTTTTTTTATGAATTTGTAAATTACTATTTATCACTGACTTTATCTTCTAGCTTCAAAAGTTTACGCTGTTCTTTAATTAAATCTTTCAGCTCTTTACCATATTTAGATTTTCTAATCTCTTTTTGGTAAGAATTATAAACGGTATCTAAATATTTGATGTTGGCATCAAAAGCTTCCGTTAAGATAATATAAGGAGAAACTTCTTTGTCTTTATGGTTGATAGCAAAGTTCACAGTATATAAATACTTTCTCTTTAATAAATTTTCATACGATTTATTGATAGCTAATACTTTTTCTTGGTCGTTTGCTTTTTGGGCATCAAAACTTTCTTTTACTAAATCTAAATTTTGCTCATTAAACCTTTTAATGATTCCTTCATACTCTTCTAATATAGCTTGATTCTTAGACCCTGAAACTTTTGAGTTCGCCACAAAATTGTCTAAAGTAGAGTTGATGGTCATTTCTCCTTTTTCCGCAAAGAAATCAATGATGTCATCATTTTTGTCTCCATCAATTTTATCTAAGTATAGAAACATGATTTCGGGTTCATCTATATAAGCTTCTAAAAGGTAATTAGAATCTCCATCAATAATAACCGAATCTATATTTACGATACTGGTATCTTTTATTTTTTGTAAATAAAGTGACCCTTGCTTTAATCCTTTAATATTTCCGCTAAGGCTAAAATTAGTTTCTTTTTCTTGGCAAGAAACCATTACTAAAATAGTGAGTGTTAAAATAAATATTCTTTTCATCTTCTTTTTTAAATTGGGTGCAAATATGCTTTTTTTTATTGAACTGTACTATTAGATTATGAATACTGAATCAAATTTAGGACAAGTGAATTTAGGCACTTACTGCGGCAATTTCCATTAATACAGCACATAAATATGCAGCCCAAGTACCAACTACATATCCCATCACTGCTAAAAGTACACCAACTGTAGCTAAAGAGGGGTGAAAAGCTGCAGCCACAACAGGAGCAGAGGCTGCGCCACCTACATTAGCTTGACTTCCTACGGCTAAGAAAAAGTATGGTGCTTTAATAAGTTTAGCTACTCCAACAAGTAAGCCTGCGTGGATGGTCATCCACACTAAACCTATAGCGATTAGACCTGGATTTTCAAAAATCATTAAAAGGTCCATTTTCATTCCTATAGTTGCCACTAAAATGTAAATGAAAATACTTCCTAATTTACTAGCACCAGCTCCTTCATATTTTTTGGCTTTAGTAAAGGAAAGTAAAATTCCGATAAGGGTAGCGATGGTTATCATCCAAAAGAAAGTAGAAGTAAACGATGATAGAGCAGATGATTTATCATTAAATACTTCAAAATTATTAATTAAAGCAGCAGAAATACCGTCGGCTCCCCAATGTGCGATACCCACAGCACCTAATGCTAAACCTAGCATAATCATATAATCTGCTAAAGAAGGGTTTCTTGTAATCCCAGCAGTATAATCTTGTACCTTATTTTTAAGTTTGGTAATCGCAGAAGAATCTGCTTTTAACCATTTATCAATCGCTTCGGTTTTGGCAATTCCCATTAAGATCACCGCCATCCATAGGTTAGCGACAACGATATCTACGAATACCATTCCTCCATATTTCTCTGGATTGAATTTGAATATCTCTAACATAGCAGCCTGATTAGCGCCACCACCAATCCAACTCCCCGCAAGAGTAGCTAGACCTCTCCAAATTGCATCTGGACCAGATCCGCCAACCGTTTCTGGAGAAACAGCAGAAATTAAAAGAATCGCTAAAGGTCCGCCAATTACAATACCAATGGTACCCGTAAAGAACATAATTAAAGCTTTTGGTCCTAAATTAAAAATTGCTTTTAAGTCTATGCTTAATGTCATTAAAACTAAAGAAGCAGGTAAAAGGTATCTACTGGCTACAAAATAAAGTTGAGATTCTTCTGCACTTATAATTCCTAGTGTATTAAAAATTGCAGGAATTAAATAACACATTAAAAGTGCGGGTACTACTTTGTAAAAGCTTTTCCAAAAGCCAGTTTTGGCTGAAGAGGTATAAAATACAGCTGCTAAAATGAGCATTAGTATTCCAAAAACAATGGCATCGTTCGTAAAAACAGGTGCGTTTTCCATAAAATATCTGATTTTTGGTAAATATACTTACTTTAGCAAAACTTCAAATATTTTGAGGAAGGACTTCTTATTTATCTTCAATAAAAAGTGAGATTGTTTTAGTAAGTTCTTCAGAAATAAGCAAATCTTTACGGTAATAACTTTTCTGGTTCACCATATCATTATTGCCCTCTACATTTACTAATACGTAATTCATATTTTCAATTTCCTTAACGGAAGCATTAGGGTAAGCTTTTTGTAAAGCAGATAAATCTTCTGGAGTGGATTGTAAATCTTTGCTTCCGCGGATAAGAAGTATAGGGATATTAATTTTTTGAATTTCTTGAGTAGGCGTGTAAGCCATCCAAGAAGCCATAAAAGGCTGCAAATCTTTACGCAACATCGACTCTAATGCTGGATTATAGTTTTTAACCTTGCCTCGCTTTTTTAATTCCGCGAAAGCGCTAGTGGCATCTTGAGCTAAACCAGGAGCTTGAAGTTTGATTTTACCTAAAATAGTTTGATCTATACTTTGTGCTGCCCCGCCAATACTTATAAGACCGTCTACGTTGTTTTGCGCTGCTAAAATTCCTACTAAAGAACCTTGTCCGCGTCCTATAATATATATAGAGGTATATTTTTGTTTATTCTTAAAGTAATCTATGGTCGTCTTGGCATCTTCGACCATAAAATCGAACCTGAAGTCTTTTTCTTGCAGATTAAGTTTTTGCGCTTTTAAAATTCTTTTGTCGTATCTAAAAGAACTAATACCTCGGTGAGCTAAGCTTTCTGCTAATTTTTTAGTAGCATTATTGGTTTGAGTTCTTTCATTACCATTACGGTCTATTGCGCCAGCATCATTGAGTATAATTACAAGCGGACTTTCCTTAGCAGTGCTAGTTAAAAGAGTTCCTTCTACAAATTGGTTGATTTTAATATCGTTTGCAATCACATTAGATTGTGCAAAGGAAATTTGTGTAATAGTGGCTAAAATTAAAAAGCAAAACTTTTTCATAAGGATAAATTCAATTTTTGCTAATATAAAACGATTTGTAGAGATAAATGTTGTTTTAAATTTAGATTAAGTTGAAGCAAAGAGAAATAATTTTTAAAACAATATTGTACTTTTGAAAAAAATATAAGTTTTGAAAAAACAAATCTCTCTAAGTTTACTTTTTTTACTAATTAGCATGACTTCTATGCAAATCTTTGCAAACGAAGATTGGGGACAAAATGGACATAGAACTACTGCGCAAATCGCACAAAAGCATCTTTCTAAAAAAGCTTTAAAAAGAATTACCAAGTTGCTGGATGGTAATACCATTGCAGTGGGATCTACTTTTGCAGACGAGATTAAAAGTGATAAAGCTTTTAGAGGTTATAGTAAATGGCATTATGTAAATATTCCCGATGGTAAGACTTATGCAGAAATAGAAAAAGATCTAGAAGAAAATGTAGTGTGGGGAATAGAAGAGTGCATTAATAAATTACAATCTAAAGATACAGAGGTTAAAGATCAACAGTTTTATTTAAAAATGTTAGTTCATTTGGTAGGAGATCTACATCAACCTATGCACGTAGGTAGAGCAGAAGATAGAGGAGGGAACGATATTAAAGTAGAGTGGTTTGGTGAAAAATCTAACTTGCATCGTGTATGGGATTCTAATATGATAGACAGTTACGATATGAGTTTTACAGAATTGTCTGCTCACGCACAACAGCTTTCTAAATCTGAAATTTCAAAAATTAAACAAGGAAGTGCTGAAACTTGGGCTTTAGAATCTCAATCTTTAGCAAAAAAAATATATGAGTCTGTAGAAGATAATAGAAATTTAGGATATAGGTATATGTATGATTGGTTTCCTCAATTGAAAAAACAATTGCAAAAAGGAGGGATTCGATTAGCTAAAATTTTAAATGAAATTTACGGATAATCAAACTCGAACCATCCTTTCCTATATCTATTATAATCGGTGACCTTGTTAATCTTATTATCTTTTAGATAATTTATTTTGAGAAATGTGCTTTTGCTGTTTAGACTTAAAAGTATTTACACCATCGCCTCTTAGTTTGAAGTGTTTTGTTTTTCTTCCTTGTACGCGAGCTCTCCACATTCTAAAACTAGAAGGTTTTAGTTCTCGCTGCATAATTTTAATAACGTCGTCTTCAGAAATATTAAACTGAAATTCAATAGCTTCAAAAGGCGTTCTATCCTCCCAGGCCATTTCAATAATTCTATCTAATTCTCTTTCGGTGAAATCTCTTTCCATAATTATGTTATAATTCTAAATGTTAGGTTAATTCTTTCCCCAACTATTTTTTTGGTTTTAGGAATCTCGTGTTTCCAATAATGTTGCGTGGTTCCTTTCATGAATAGTAAGCTTCCATTCTCAAGAAGTAGCTTTTTCTTTTCTTCCTTTAAAGTATTGTGTTTTAATTTAAAAACTCTTTCTGCTCCCAAACTAATAGAAGCTATAGGCGGATTTTCACCCAATTCCTTCTCATTGTCTGCATGCCAACCATTACTATCCTGTCCATCTCTATATAAATTTAAAAGACAAGTAGTGAAATGAATTCCTGTAACCTCCTTTAACCGATCTCTTAAATCTAATAGCTCTTGTGTAAACAATTTTGGCTGCATAGTAATTCCAGAATAAGAATAGGTCTGATTATTCTCAGCATACAAGGCAGTCAATCTAGGTTGGTCAAATTCTTTTCCAAATATTTTAATGGAGTCTTTTTGCCATTCCACTTTTTTCCTAAGAGTATTAAAAAGAGTAATACTTTCTTTATCATCTAAAAAATGATTTTCATAATAAATTTCAGAATCGGGTAGAAGTAAAGGTTTCATATAACGTTTTCACGGAATTAAAATTTTAAATAAAAGTAGGCCCACCATATAAGAAGAAATTGAAGAGGGAGTCTTAATAATAAAATCCATCGCGGGATACCAGCACTAGCTTTCTTAGAACTTAGCATATAGAAATGGACTAATAAAAAAATGAGTAGCATAAGAATGATACCATAAATAGCCCAATCCTTGTAGGCTTTAAATAAAAGAAGTATACCTAATGCAATTTCTAGAAGACCACTTAAGTAAACTAAACTGAGATGAGCGGGTAGGTACCTAGGCATAATCCTTAAATACATTTTAGGTCTAATAAAATGAAAAAGACCAGCGATAATATACATTCCGCTCATTATATATAGGTGCCAAGTAAAATATTCCATAATTGAAAGATATATAAATGTCATCTAGAACTTATAAGATTTAACTAATTTTAATAGATGTTATACTATGATATTTGATGATCAACGATTAATACTAACAAATGTTACTTTGCATATAATTCATTTTTAAGTTGTTAAGAAAATATTAAATAAAAGTTGCGATTTTGTTTGTTGGTTAGGGAAAAAGGGTTGTATATTTGCACCCCGCTTAGCGCGGTAGTTCATTGAGTTTTAAGGATCGTTTTTGAGAGTTAAAAATAAAAAAATTAATTTTCAAAAAAGGCTTGTTTAATTAAAAATAAGTATTAGTTTTGCATCCGCTTAGCGAAATAGAGTTGAGTGTGTTCATTGTGAGATTGGCTTTCAAAAAATAAAAAATAAATTATTTCATTTTTTATTTGCCAGAAAGAAAAAAAGGTTTTACATTTGCAGCCGCTAACACAGCAAGTGTTAAGAGTTCTTAAAATAACAAAAATAAAATCCCTTGGTTGGGCGAGAAAAGAAGAGGTTCGATTCCTTTTATTTTAGCAAGAAAAGTTGTGAGAATAACTTTTAAAAAGTTCATTGAAGTATTGAATTGACAGTGTATTTTCGATTAACGCAAGTTAAACGAAAGACGAATAAAAAAATTAAGGCTTTATAGAATAAGTTTTGAGTCTTTATTAAAACGTAAGTTTTAGTAATTAAAAATTCCAGTTGATATTTAAAGGTATTGTAAATATATTTAAAAAACAACGATGAAGAGTTTGATCCTGGCTCAGGATGAACGCTAGCGGCAGGCCTAACACATGCAAGTCGA
>NZ_QKYV01000009.1 GCF_003253545.1 Mesonia algae | reverse complement strand
ATTCGCAAGAGTGGAAGCAGTGTAAATGGACGTAGTCGAATAAGTAAAATAGGAAATCAAAAACTCCGTAATTTACTATTTATGTGCAGTTTTAATGCTTGTAAATATAATAAGGCTTGCCAAGATATTTATGACCGTATAGTAGCAAAAGGGAAGAGTAAAAAACTAGCTTTAATTGCTGTGTGTAATAAGTTACTAAAACAGGCTTTTGCTATTGCAAAATCAGGACTAGTATATGATGATTCTTACAGAAGTACGTTGGCTAAAAATTAGTGAGTTTTTACTTGTTTTTTACCACAGTACTTTGTTGGGTTTA
This sequence comes from Mesonia algae, assembly GCF_003253545.1. GTDB lineage: Bacteria > Bacteroidota > Bacteroidia > Flavobacteriales > Flavobacteriaceae > Mesonia > Mesonia algae. Next base: position 84,694 of record NZ_QKYV01000009.1, on the reverse strand, counting down.
GTTATTATTTGTATTATTTTCTTTAAGTTGAAGTATTGAATTATTAATATTTTCAATTTGCAGTTTAGATTTTAAATTATATGTTTCATTAATTGTTTTGAAATTAAAATTAACAGACGTTTTTTCAATAATTTCATTTGTTTCTTCCAATTTTTCTTTTGCCTTTATTAGCGAAGAAACTCCTCCTGCAAAGGAACCCAATGCTCCTAAAACGATAACAACTTCTTTGATTTTTCCAATTAGATTTGTCCAATCAGTATTTTTTGAATCTAAATTATTTAAAACTTTACTTAAATATTTAATTAGTTGATTCTTACTTTTTTCAGTCAAAATTTCATCTGACTTAATCAAATCTATTGACTCTTCAATCAGTTCTTTAATTTGCTGTTTATTAGAGTTTTTTGGTTCATAGAATCCATTGAGGTCAATTCTGTCTCTTCTAAACTCAATCATTTCATTTGCATCTTTTATTAGATTTAATGATAATGTGAATATTTCTTCGAAAGAATCTCGTATGTAAATAATATAATTCCTTTTAAAAGGATGAAGAATATTTGTTATAACAGTTGGGTTTTCAAATTTCCTATATTTTTTGAGTTCTTCAGAAAATGCGTTTATTTTTTCCACAAAAATTGATTTTCTCTCTTTTTCTAAATAGGTAACTTTATCTATACATTGTAAGAATTTATCACTTGCGCCTTTTAAATGTATTTGCTCTTCAAAAGGAAAATCTTTTGAAGATAAATTTTTTAGAAATTCTATGTAGAAATTTGAGATTTCTTCTAATTCTAAATTATTAGTGTTTAAATATTCTGTAAATGTCATTTTTTTATAATTAAACCCAACTGGTTATATCAACTCAAATATAGTCGTTTATAGCTATTATTTGCCGGATAACAACACTTTTTTATGATGGTTACAAGAATATACAAAAGCTAAAGCACTATCAATAAACTTTAAAAGTTTTCTGTTTCTATTCAACATCAAAATCTAACAACTCCTTAGGATGAATTTTCAGTCCCTTTGCTAAATCTATCAAAGTAGTAAAAGATAAGTTTCTTTTTCCATTTTCTATATCACTAACTGTACCTTTCGTAATCTTTGTAGCATTTAATACAATATCATCTTGACTAAGACCTAGTCTTTTTCTTAAAACCCGAACATATATTCCGAAATTTTTAAGTATTTCATCATTTGTCATTTCCATACTTACTCTGTTTTATACAAAGGGCGGAAATTTTAACATAAACATTGTTACAAGATCTTGTAACAAATAAACCTTTTTATTATATTTGTTTAAATAATATATTTGCGAAACTTCTTAAGTAAAAAATAGTAGAAGCATTCGTTTTGAATCTCGTCCTCAAAAACTGGTAATTTTTAACACGCGAGATGATAAGTGTAAATGCTCACGCCTCAAAGGGCGTGGGCTCTCTTATTTGCGTGAGGGTATACCAGTACCTTGAGGGCAATAAGTTGAGTTCCACGCCTATTTTTATTATACTTAAAAGGTTTTACTTCAACTTTCTTCAAAGCTAACTTCTCTTAGTACTCTCTAAGATTTCGCTCTTATAAAACACGAAATCTTATGCAACCACACCATTACATCCAATTAAAACAAGGCAACCCTATCGCTTTAGAACATTTGTATAAAAGGTACAGTCGCATGCTTTTTTGGCTGGGCAAGGAATTGATTAAGGATGAGTTTGTGATTGAGACCTTGGTACAAGATTGTTTTTTAAAGCTCTGGAAACATCGGGATACGCTAGAAACCCCACAGCACATTTTTTTCTTTTTACGTTATGTGATGAAGCGGGAATGCACCTATTATTACTGTCGGCCTCGTAATCACTTTTACCGCAGTATGAGCAGGTTAGAATGGTTTGGGAATTACCAAGACTTTATGTTGGGGCACGATCCTGCCGCCGAAGAAGACCAGCATTTACTGGAGCAAGAGGCGACACAAAAAGCTTTTGAACAGGTGCAACAGGTACTACCCTTTTTAGAGGCGGAACGGCAGCGTTTGATAGAACTTTGTTTGAACTATGGCTTTCAGTATAAAGCTATTGCCGAGGTGATGGGAAAAGGAATCACTGAAACAGCGAATGAGATTAAACGAAGTATGGAAGCCTTAAAAAAGATCATACATCAAGGCCATTCCTTAGAACATAAGGAGCCTGTTCGTCCGCTTAAAATACAAGGCGGCATGACGCCGGAGCAATCTGAAATTTTCCAACTGCGTTGTGAGCAGGAGTTGTCGTTTCCGGACATTGCCCAACAGCTGAATTTATCTCAAAAAGAAGTACACCAAGCTTTTACAGTGGCTTATACCTTGATGCAGCAACAAGCCGAACAGCAATTAGAATCTGCTTAAGATGAAAAAGAACAGCATCAAACTCACGCGAAAAATTCAGGTGGTCATCGACCTGCCCACGGCTGAAGAACGCAAAAAAGCGATCGGAAAACTGTATGCATGGCAAGACCGGGCGTATAGAACGGCCAATTTGATGGTGTCTCACTTGTATGTTCAAGAGATGCTCAAAGAGTTTTTTTATTTATCGGAGGACATTCAATATAAGCTGGCACGTGAACAAAAAGACGAAGCGGGGATTTTACAAACCTCCCGGATGAATACCATCTACCAAGTGACCTCTAAACGCTTTAAGGGCGAGATGCCCACCAATATTATTTCTTGCTTAAAGGCGAGTTTGTACAGTACTTTTAAAAAGAACCAAGAAGCTTATTGGCGGGGCGAGTGTGCGCTGATGAGTTTTAAAAAGGATATGCCCTTCCCCTTTACCACCGAAGGGATGAGTAAACTGGAGTACAATCCAACAAAGAAGGCTTTTTGCTTTCGCCTATTTAAAATCCCTTTAAAAACCTATTTAGGACGGGATCACAGCGATAAGTGGCGGTTATTGCAGCGGGTAAGTCAGGGAGAACTCAAATTGTGTACCTCCCACCTGCAATTGAAAGACGGCAAGACGTTTTGGTTGGCGGTATTTGAATTGGAAAAAGAAGTGCATCAACTCAACCCGGGCGTCGTTGCCGAAGTTTCCCTGTCCTTGGAATACCCCATCGTGGTAAAGGTGGGAAAAGTGCGACACCAAATTGGTAATAAAGAGGAGTTTTTACACCGTAGGTTGGCGATACAAGCTGCCCGAAAACGGGCGCAAGTGGGGGCTACTTATAATAAATCGGGCAAAGGCAAAAAGCGCAAGCTAAAAGCCGTAGATAGGTTTCGTCAAAAAGAAAAGAACTACATCCTCCAACGATTACACGTCTATAGCCGTAGGCTGATTGATTTTTGCATTCAGCACCAAGCCGGTACGTTAATGCTGATGAATCAAGAAGATAAAATAGGCATCGCTAAAGAAGAAGGTTTTGTCCTTCGCAACTGGAGCTACTGCGAGTTACTGACTAAAATACAATATAAAGCTGATAAGGCGGGAATTGAAGTGATTGTGGGGTAAATGAGTACAATTTTAAATGATGAATTTTAAATGTAAAATAATAAAGTTGAGTAGTTGGTTTTTTGCTCAAGAATAGTTCTGTAAACTGTAAGCGGTAAACTGTGAACTGTGAGCTAAACGGAGATTAGTGGTGAGTGGTGAGTGATTAGAAGTGAGTAATTAGTAATTAGTAGTGAGTACAATTTTGAATTTTGAATACTTTCCTTCGGCAAGCTCAGGATGATGTTGAAATGTAAGCTAGAAAATAGAGCTTAGCGGTTGAGTTTTGGAATCAAGAGACAGGAGACAGGAGACAGGATTTTATGATTAGTAATGCAATTAATAGTTAGTATAGAGTACAATTTTAAATGATGAATTTTGAATGTAATAATAAGAAAGTTGAATAGGTGGACTTCGGTTCGGGGATAGTTTTGTAAACTGTAAGCCGTAAGCTGTGAGCTAAAAAAACAAGATGCGGAGATAGGTACTGAGTAGTGAGAATAGAGTGGCTTGGGGGTATTTTTTGGAAGCAGAAATTTCACAATGGGCGCTTGAAGAATAGGTGATTTAGTAATCGGATTGGAGTTTGAACTTTAGAATTTGAGATTTGGAATTTAATAGAGGGTGCTTGCACACCCGTAAGGTGAGGTACAGGTTATACTCACTAAGTGGAATTTCCACCTGCAACGCGTGGGTTCTCTCTTTTTCTTTAGAGGGAAAGTTAGATTAGAGGTAAGACTTGAGATTTAGCTTTTAATGATTTAAGTAGGACATAGGACACTTGTCACGGTCGGTTCGTGTAAAAAATTCTTTTTTGATTAAAAATTTACAAATAAGAAGCCCTTCTCCTTTTTAAACAGATTTCTCAGTCCTTCGTCCATCGAAATGACAAAAAAAAACCTGTCATCTAGAACAAAACGCAGTGAAGTGAAAGATCTTTTCTTTGATTAAGGAATAACATACATAATAAGTTTTTACTTATTAAATTGAAATTACATTAATGATTTCTTCTTTTACTTATTCTCAGCACTACTGCTTAAGTATTCGTGAATCTTTAAAAAATCGATTTTCATTTCCAAAAGGAGGAAACTCACCGGAATAAATTATTTAAATCGAAGAAGTTTTAGATAAGGTCTTGGAATAAAAAAATTAAAAATATTTTATTCTTTACGTAAGATCTTTTCCATCTTTCGGCCTCGAGCCAATTCGTCTACTAATTTATCTAGAAAACGCACTTGCTGTGTTAAGGGCTCTTCAATTTCTTCTATGCGATAACCACAAATCACTCCTTTGATAAGAGGAGCGTTCTCATTCAACTCAGCTTCTTGAAAGAAGGTTTTAAAAGTAACTTTACTTTCTATCAATTCTTGAATTTTATGATCATCATAACCCGTAAGCCATTCTATAACCTGATGCAACTCTTCTATAGTTCGCCCCTTCTTTTCCACTTTGGTGATATAATGTGGGTATACCGAAGCAAAGGTCATTTTTGCAATACGTTCGTGATGTGCTGCTGTAGCTTTCATACTAATTTTTAATTAAGAGGTCGTACTATTATTTCTCATAAAATCAAATGCTCCTTTTCTAAGCTCTATACCATACTCCAAATAAGCTTTTAAGCAAGCCAAAAAATTCGCCCATCCTCCAGAGTTTTCTAAAGCCCAAGCCAGATTTTTTTCATTCAATTCTTTTCCTTTTTCATTCACCCTAACAATAGTGCTCTGGTCTTTTTGCTCTTCTAATTTTATATTTACAACGGTTTCAGGATCCCATACAAAAGAAATGGTATGCGGACTTTTAGTATGGATTTCTGTAATAGGAAATTTTTCAGAAAACTCAGGAAATTTCCAAACCACTTCATTTCCCGATTCTAATCTTCCACTACTTTCAGCTATAAAATACTTAGTCATATGTAATGGATTCACTATTCCTTCAAAAACCTCTTCCATAGGTTTTTGAATTTGCAAAATAGCTTTAGGCTCTAGTTTCATAAATACATTTCTTTGAAGGTAAATATAAAAAAATATTAATTCTCTGTGCAACTATTCTAAAAACTCACACAACTCCTAAAGCACTATATCCTCTAAGGCAGAATTTTAAGCACGTATATTATCTTTAATATCCTTATCAAGTTAAATTTCAAAAACATTCTCTATTTGAATAGCTAATCATTACTTTTGAGTTGGCTTTAGGGGTATTCTAAAAAAAGAATTGAGACACACCCTTTGAACCTGATTCGGTTAAGACCGGCGTAGGGAAAAGTAGATGCTATATTTCTTCATCACTTAAAAAAGTGAGCTTCCTTCAGCCATTTATTAAATTTAAACTCATAAATGATGAAAGAAACTTTATGGAATAATATCACCCAACTTCGAGAAAAATCTCCTTTGGTTCATAATATCACTAACTATGTAGTGATGAATAATACCGCAAATGCTTTATTGGCCGCGGGTGCTTCTCCTATTATGGCTCATGCTCCAAATGAGATGGAAGCCATGATGAATATTTGTCAAGTTTTAGTAGTGAACATTGGTACGCTTGATGATTATTGGGTTACCTCTATGAAAAAGGCTGCTCAACAAGCCAATCAGCTCAACAAACCCTGGGTGTTAGATCCTGTGGGCGCTGGTGCAACTCCGTATCGCGATGAAGTGTTGAGCGATTTATTAAGCTTACATCCCACTATAATTCGCGGAAATGCTTCAGAGATTATGGCGCTTGCCAAACACAATATTACTTCTACAAAAGGAGTTGACAGTTCTGCTGAAAGCAATGAAGCCATAGCTGCAGCTCATATTTTGGATGAAAAATACCAAGCTTGTATTTGCATTTCTGGAGCTACTGATATTATTATAAGTCGGGATAAAGAAATTCACCTCCTTAACGGAAATGAACTGATGACAAAAATTACAGGAATGGGATGTTCTGCCACAGCATTAGTAGCAGCTTTTTCGGTGATTGTTGACGACAGAGCGGAAGCCGTGACTTCTGCCATGGCCATGCTGGGAGTTGCTGGTGAAATCGCTGCACAAGAAAGCAAGGGACCTGGGAGTTTGCAAGTAAATATACTAGATAAGTTATATAGCTTAACGGAAAAAGAATTTATGTCTACGCTAAAACTAGAAGTAAAACGTGGTTAAGTCATTTCCCTATCAACTGTATTTGGTAATTTCTGAAGAAACTTGTGTACACAATCATTTTTTAACGGTAGCCGAACAAGCTGTCAAAGGAGGTGTGGATTTGGTTCAACTTCGAGAAAAAAACACCTCTACCCAGGCATTTCTTCAAAAAGCATTTCAGTTAAAAGAAGTTTTAGATCGGTACAATGTACCCCTCATCATCAATGATCAATTAGAAATTGCACAACAAGTAGAGGCTTATGGGATACACGTAGGCACTTCTGATATCGCACCCACGCAAATCCGTGAAAATTGGAAAAATTTACAATGTTTGGGGTATTCTATCGAAGACATACAGCAACTAGATACGTTAGAGTCTAAAACCGCCGATTATTTGGGCATTAGTCCCGTTTTCAGCACACCAACGAAAATCGATACCATTACTGAATGGGGACTAAACGGCATTCAACAAATTCGATCTATGACCGATAAACCTTTGGTCGCTATTGGAAATATGAATATTCAAAATACGTATGAAGTCATAAAAGCGGGAGCAGATTGTATTGCTGTAGTTTCGGCAATTTGCGCCTGTAGAAACCCAGCGACAGCTGCTGAACAATTAAGAAACGAAATAGAAAAGGCATGATTCAAAAAAAATACACCTACCCCTCTGTACTCACTATTGCTGGTTTTGATGGTAGTGGCGGTGCTGGCATACAAGCAGATATGAAAACCATTTCTGCGCTGGGCAGTTATGCTACCTCGGTATTAACCGCATTGCCTATACAAAACACTACGGGAGTAAAATCTATTTTTAATATCCCTGAAAAGGTGGTGGGCGAACAAATAGACTGTATTTGTGAAGATATTCTTCCTAATGCTATCAAAATAGGAATGGTACACACCCCAGAATTGGTAGAGACCATCGCTGAAAAAATATGTCAGTTTTCTCATATTCCCTTGGTGTTTGATCCGGTTATGGTGGCGACCAGTGGAGATCATTTAATTGAAGAAGAAACCATTCAAAGCATTATTACCAAGTTATTTCCGCTTGCCGATGTTATTACGCCTAACTTAGATGAAGCTGGGATATTGGCCAATATGAGCATTGAAACGGTAGAGGAAATGCATATCGCAGGAAAAAAAATTATGCAACTCGGTTGCAAATCGGTTCTTCTTAAAGGCGGACATTTAAAAGGCGAGAAACTCACTTCTCTTTATTTTTCACCTCACGGAACAATAGAAAGTTTTGAGTTTCCAAAATATAATACTCACAATACACACGGATCGGGTTGTACACTTTCTTCGGCTATTGCTACTTACCTATCTCAAGGAAAAACATTATTAGATGCTGTAAGCTTAGGTCAAGAGTACATACATGAAGCTATTTATAATGGTAGAGATGTAGCAATTGGAAATGGTAACGGACCCGTAAATCACTTTTTTAATCCCAAAAAACTCATTAAAAATGAAATGGACCGATAAAACTTGGACCCAAATTGAACCTATTTACCAGAAGATTATTAAGATGCCTTTTATTGAAGAACTTCAGAAAGGAACGCTTCCGCTAGAAAAATTTCAATTCTATATGAGGCAAGATTCCTTTTACTTAGAAAACTTTGCTCGCAGTTTGGCGCTAATTGGGGCAAGAGCACACCGTGTATCTCATGCTCTAGATTTTATTCGGTTTGCAGAAGGAGCTATTGTAGTAGAAAAAGCTTTGCATGATTCCTATTTTCAAGAATTTGGCCTTAGTCAACGAGGAAGCATTGAGCCTACTACTCATCATTACATCAATTTCCTAAAAAGCACTTCAGCTTTAGATCAAGTAGAAATGGCCATGGCAGCTGTATTACCTTGTTTTTGGATTTATCAAGAAGTAGGGGATTCAATTTACAAAAATCAGTTAAGTGAAGACAATCCGTATCAAAAATGGATAGACACCTATGCTGGAAAAGAGTTTAAAGAACTGGTCATCAAAGCAATAAACATTTGTGATTCGGTAGCTGAGAATTGCACCCCACAGCAACAAGAACGCATGACACAAGCTTTTGTTGAAGCGAGTAAACTAGAGTTTATGTTTTGGGATAGCGCTTACCAGCTTAAAACTTGGGATTAAGAAAATTAATCTGATTTAAGAGGCTTGAAAAATCATCGGTTTTTGTATTTCTTTCTAAACTGAAGCGGACTCATCCCTGTTTTTATTTTAAATACTTTGGAGAAGTAAGCATAATCAGAAAAAGCTAAGGCGTAGGCAATATGAGACAAACTGTCATGAGTATGCACCATACGCCTTTTGGCCTCTAACATACTACGATCCATAATCAACGTGCTTGTGGTTTTATTAACAGTCGCCCTAACCACCCTATTGAGGTGTTTACTAGAAATATTTAATTTTTGAGCATAAAATTGAGGGGATTTTTCTTGTAAGAAATGATGATTGATCAAGGTTTCTAATTGTTCTAAAATTGTTAAATAACTTAAAGATAGGCGCTTTTTATCCCCTAACTCTATAGAATACATTCGGGTTAAATCTATATATATTTGCTGAATTAAGTTGACCAATTTTATCCCCTTAAACAATTGATCGTTTGAATATTCTTCATACAAATTTTCAAAGCTTTGTGTCATTTTATTTCTAGCCTCTTTCAAGACATCTATATAAGGTGGGTTTTGGTAGGAGTAAAAAAATGGGAATGCTTCTAATTGATGATCTAAAAATTTGATTTCATAAAATTCTTTGGTATGAAAAAAAATATAGCCTTGAGGTGAAGTTTTGAATTTCCAAGCATGGGTTTGTCCGGGTTTTAAAAAAAAAACTTTACCTGGTTGAATTTCATAGGACTTAAAGTCAATTTCATGCGTTCCTGTTCCTTCCGTAAAGAGCACACCCACATAAAAATCATGGCTATGAGGATGATGTATTAACTCTTTATTGGTTTTGATATGTTTAGAAAAAGAATTTACATAGATCCCCTGTAAGGGAACAGAAGGTAAAAACTGTTTTAAATTTAAAACTGGAACTTTCATACAATGTCTTAAAAGTACAAAAATAAGCGTAAATACTATAATATGAAAATTAAGGTATAATATTAATTTTGTTCACTCTAATATACTATTTTATGAGCAGCATTCTTGATATTCTTACTTGTAAATGTCCTAAATGTAAAAAAACAAAAATTTTTGAAACCAAAGGAAGTATTTGGCGTTTTAAAATACCATATATGCCTATAAATTGTACGACTTGTAATTACAAGTTTGAACGAGAAACAGGTTTCTTTTTTGGAGCTATGTTTGTGAGTTATGCCCTTGCTGCTGCAGAAATGATTGCATGCTTGGTATTATTTTGGCTACTGATGGACCTCACTCCTCTTATCGTATTTTTTATTGTTGTATTCACCTCTTTTCTTTGTAGCACTTTCAATTTTCGATTAGCTCGTAGTATTTGGATTTATATATTTTATAAAGCTGAGTAAAACTTTTATAGAATATTTTCGTTTATACCTACATACCATCACGACAATGGCTGTCTTGCTATGTTTTGTTGAGGTAAATTACAATTCATCGATAGGAATTGGTATTCTATCTAATTAGGCCGAGCTCATATGATTTTTTTTATGAAATTCAACTTCCTATATAGTTATTGAAAATGAAAAAAAAATTAAGTATTCTTTTAATTGAAGATGATGTGATTGAAGTGATGAAACTAAATCGCACTATTTCCACTTCAAAATTACCCCACGAAATAATAGAAACCAAAAACGGAGAAGAAGCTTTAAACTTTTTAAAAAGTAACAAGAGTTTACCCGATATTATATTATTAGACCTTAACATGCCGAAGATGAATGGTCTTGAGTTTTTAAACATTCTAAAAGAAGATGAGGTTTTAAAATATTTACCCACTATTGTTTTAAGTACTTCTGCCAATCAAAAAGATATTCTAGCTTGTTATAAAGCAGGCATTGCGGGCTATATCATCAAACCTCTTAAATATGAGGATTATGTTCTCAAATTAAGATCACTATTGGAATACTGGAGTCTTAACGAGTTGATTAAAGCCTAATACTTATGAAAGGAATTGTTTTTACTGAATTCTTAGAAATGGTAGAAGAAAGTTTCGGTTTAGAAATACTGGATTATATCATTAACAGTTCTGAGTTAGCATCAGAAGGGAGTTATACCGCTGTAGGCACCTATGATTTTTTTGAGATGCAACAAATGCTGGTTCACTTAAGTGAAGTCACCAAAATACCTGTGAATGATTTAATTTACACGTACGGACTTTACTTTTTTAAAACTATAGAATCTCAACACGCTGATATTTTTCAACACTACACCTCTCCTATTGACTTTGTTTCCTCTATTGAAAACCACATTCACGTGCAGGTAAAAAAAATATATCCTGATGCGGAATTACCTTCTTTCAAAATAGTAAATCAAAATACTCAAGAACTCCAATTGATTTACTCTTCAGAAAGAGCTATGTATATGTTTGCAAAAGCATTGATGGAAAAAACCTTTGAATATTACAAAAAAAATGTCGAAATTAATTTCGAATTACTCAACAATCAAGGAACAAGGGTAATGTTCAAAATAAAAACATATGGAGACATCCAATAAGATTGAAATTTTAGAAAGAGCTTTAATTCGAGAGAAAAATGCAAGAAAAAGAGCAGAAGCCATTCTTGAGAAAAAATCTACTGAGCTCTATAATATTTCTGAAGCCCTAAAAGTCTCCAACAAAAAATTAACCGACCTTCTTAAAGAAAAAACAAATGAATTAGAAGGTGTATTTATTAATATTGTAGATGCTTACGTTCTCATAGATTTAAAAGGCAATGTTCTTAAAATGAATGAAGCCGCTATTCACCTATTAGGCTTTGATTATCGTACAGATAACGTAAATCTCTTAGATTTAGTTGCTCCAAAATATATAGAGTATACCAAAAATGCTTTTAAAACCCTCTACAATGAGGGTGTTTTTACTAATTATCAAGCGGTTATAAGAACTAATAACAAAGTATGCAAACTTGTTCAAATTAACGCTAGTGTTATTTATAACCCCGAAGGAAAACCTATTGCTGCACAAGGAATTGCTCGAGACATTACAGAAGAAACCAAATTAAAAAAACAACACGAAGAGCAAAAAAGACAGTTAGACATCATCATGGATAATAGTCCTGTAGGAATTAGCCTCTCTACTTCTAATTTTAAAAATATTATACTCGCCAATACTATGCTCACTAGTATTTTAGGCTATTCTAAACAAGAATTAGGGAATATTGATCCAAAAAAGCTTACTTATTATAAAGATCGTAAAAAGTCTTCTGAATATATTGATGGATTAATTCAAGGAAAAATAAATTCTTATGCCATTGAAAAGAGGTATGTAAAAAAAAACGGAGAACTTATTTGGGTAAAAACTTCTGCTTCAGCCGTTAGAGATGAAAATGATAAAATGATTTATCAAGTAGCTACAGTAGAAGATATTTCAAAAGAAAAGGCAGCTCTTGAAAAACTTAAAGAGTCTGAAAACAGATTAGCCACCCTAATTGTTAACCTCCAAAATGGTATTTTATTAGAAGATGAAAACCGGAAACTTCTTTTAACCAACCAGCGGTTTTGTAAAATGTTTGGTTTAAAAACTAATCCTGAAGACCTCATAGGTTTAGACGGCAATGAGGTAATAGATAAATATAAAAATAGTTTCACCCAGCCTGAAGAGTTTATTTCTAAAGTAAATACATTATTAGAACATAAAGAGAACGCTTTGAACGATGAATTATTCTTGAAGGATGGGAGGGTTTTAGAACGAAATTACATTCCTATTTACCACGATAATATGTATAAAGGTCATCTTTGGACTTATACAGATGTAACCATTCATAAAAAATACAAAGAGAGCTTAAAAGCTCAAAAAGAAAAATACAGCAGTATTATTACCAATATGAATTTGGGGGTGTTAGAAAATAATTTAGAGGATAAAATTATTTTTTCAAATCAGAGTTTTTGCGAAATGAGTGGATATTCTCAAGAGGAGTTGTTAGGCAAAAAAGCGGTCGATTTATTTTTAACACCAAAATCTACTGAACAGTATTATCAGAGAATAGCGCATAGAGAATCAAATCAACCTGACTCTTATGAATTAGCCATAAGAAACAAAGAAGGAGAAATTAGACACTGGCTTATAAGTACTGCTCCTAATTATAATCTAAAAGGAAATAAAATTGGATCTATAGGCATCCATTTAGATATTACTCAAATTAAAGAACTAGAAAAGCAAAAAGAGATACTGCTAACTAATTTAGAAAAACAAAATGAGCAATTAAATGAGTATGCACATATTGTTTCTCATGACTTAAAATCACCGTTGAGAAACATTTCTGCTTTACTTAGCTGGACTAAAGAAGATTTTGAAGAGAAACTGGGTAAAGAAAGTTTAACCAATCTCGATTTAATGCAAAGCAAGGTTGAAAAAATGGATCTTCTCATTGAAAACATATTAAAATACTCCAGTATTGATAGTGATATTTTAGTAGAAGAAAATATTGATCTCAACCATCTCATTCATACCATTAAAGAATTAATTTATATCCCTAAAGATATTGAGCTAAAGATAATTTCTAATCTCCCTACTATAAAAGCTGATAAAACGAGGATACAACAAGTTTTTCAAAACTTAATTAGCAATGCTGCTAACTATATTGAAAAAAAACACGGACTTATAGAAATTGATTATTCTGAAACTAAAACTCATTATATTTTCTCTGTAAAGGATAATGGTGTGGGCATTGCTAAGGAACATCATGAGAAGATTTTTAAAATTTTTAGTTCATTAAGCAACTCTGAAAAATCTACAGGAATTGGGCTTAGTATTGTAAAAAAAGTAGTAGATCTCTACAAAGGAAAAGTTTGGTTAGAAAGCGAAGTGAATGTAGGAACGACTTTCTTTTTCAGCATAGAAAAATAAAATTATGAATGAATCCCCCACCCTCACTTATATAAATCAATTAGCAGGAGAAAATCTTTATTTTAAAAGTAAATTAATTAATGTTTTAAAAAAAGAATTACCTGAGGAAATTAAACAATACAGAAAGCATTTGAATGAAGGAAAATATCAATTAGCTGCAGATGATGTACATAAACTTAAACATAAAATTAGTATTTTAGGTTTAGAATTAAGTTATCAACTAACAACGGATTACGAAGAGGAGTTAAGGAATAATAACTCTTTTAATAATGGTAATTTTGAAAAAGTACTGGTAACGATGACAAAATTTATTAATGAACTAAAGTGATTTTTTATGAATACTATAATTATTGATGATGAGGAAATGGCACGAGCCATTATTGAACAATTTAGTATTCAAAATAAAAATTTAACTTTATATGCTCAATTTTCTGATGCCATCCATGCTATAAAATATTTAAACCAAAATCAGGTAGATCTTATCTTCTTAGATATTCATATGCCTACATTTAGCGGCTTTGATCTTATACAAACCCTAAAAAATCCTCCAAAGATCATTCTAACCACTTCCGATAGAAATTTTGCCCTAGAAGCTTTTGAATATGATTGCATTGTAGATTATTTGGTAAAACCTATAAGCAAAGACAGGTTCGACAAAGCTGTAAATAAAGCCTCGGCATTTCCTAAGCCCCTTAATCCTACTTTAAAAGAAAATAGCAAGCAAGAATCCAATCAAGATTTATATGTTAATATCGATAGAAGATTGATAAAAATAAATTTCCCTTCTATCTACCTTATTGAAGCAAAGGGTGATTATATTTTAATAAAAACAAACGATAAGAATTACACTGTACATTCTACTTTAAAGAAAATAGAAGAAAAGCTACCCAAAGATTTATTTTTAAAAGTTCATCGTTCTTTCATCATTAATATTAAAAAAATAATCGATATTGAAGACAATAGCGTCTTAATAGAAAAAGACGTAATTCCAGTAAGTAGATCTAACCGGCCAGAGCTTATGAAAAGACTAAATCTTTTATAGCTTAACGAAGTTAAACTACATTTTACCTATACAAGTGTCCCTTTGAACGAAATTAAACGAAATACACACTCGTTTACGCTAACTTTAAACTGACGTAAGTAATTTATATCATAAGTTTTTTTGGTTTAAGCCGGAGGATTTTCCTTCGGCTTTTTTTATTTATTACTCCTCTCCAACAAAACATACCATCAAATCTCCTTTCCTGAGTTTTTCATTTTATAATCACTACGATCACTAACAGCTAGCTCCTCTAATCAAATCATTTTTATCTAACTTTAAATATTATCAGTTAATCTTACCTATTAATTTAATTCCTGAAAATAAAAATCATATCTTTTTATCTAATAATATATCCTATAAACACCTCTGGTTGTACGTTATAGTCCATCAATAAACCTCTTAGGATTATCTTCACAAAAATTTACTTTTAAACCTCTTACTTAATTTGTACTTTTAAAAAAAAACAATGAAAATATATACCAAAACAGGAGATAAGGGAACCACCGCATTATTTGGCGGCACTCGAGTTCCTAAACACCATATTCGCATAGAAAGCTACGGTACGGTAGATGAACTCAATTCTTATATCGGGCTAATTAAAGATCAAGAAATTGACTCCGAACTCAAGACACATTTAAAAAAAATACAAGATAATCTCTTTACGCTTGGCGCGGAATTAGCTACAGATCCAGAAAAAGCACAGCTAAAAAACGGTAAAGAGCGTCTTAATATCGTAAAAGTAAAAGAAGCTGAAATACAATTTCTAGAAGATCAAATAGATCTTATGAATAAGGAGTTACCACAAATGACGCACTTTATACTTCCAGGCGGTCACACCACCGTGTCATATTGTCACATCGCGCGTTGTGTTTGCCGTAGAGCCGAACGTTTAGCCACAGCCTTACAAGAAATAGAGCCGTTTGAAGCTTACATCTTACAGTACCTCAACCGACTATCTGACTACCTATTTGTACTGGCACGGAAGTTGTCTAAAAACTTACAAGCAGAAGAAGTAAAATGGATTCCTACAAAAGAGGCTTAAACCATTTCTTTTTTTAAAATTATTAGTTAAAAAAAATAAGTTCTTAATATTAATGTTGAAATAATAAATTTTTTTCTTGGCTTTTACAATTAAAAATTTATTTTTGCAAAAATTAAACACAAGTATCAGATGTATTGGACATTAGAATTAGCATCCTATTTAAGTGATGCTCCTTGGCCGGCAACGAAAGATGAGTTAATCGATTATGCAATTAGAACGGGCGCTCCACTAGAAGTAGTTGAGAACTTACAATCTATAGAAGATGAAGGTGATTCTTACGATTCTATCGAGGAGATTTGGCCAGACTATCCTACAGATGAAGATTACCTTTGGAACGAGGATGAATATTAAAAAACATACGCAAAAATATCAATTAAAAAGTCTCATTTAGAGGCTTTTTTTTTGCGTAACTTTGAAACATAAATAAATCAAAAACAAATTATGGGTTTTTTAGACTCCGTATTAAAAGTATTTGTTGGTGACAAGTCAGAAAAAGACGTCAAAGCCATTCAACCTATAGTAAACCAAATTAAAGCTTTAGAAGCAGAATTTGAAAAACTATCTCTAGATGAATTAAGGGCAAAAACCACAGCTTTTAAACAAAAAATTGCCGATGCTACCGAAAGCATCAACCAAGAAATTTCTACCCTAAAACAAGAAGCCGAATCTTCTACTGATATTACCAGAAAAGAAGATATATACGCACAAATAGATAGCTTAGAGAAAAACGCTTACGAAGCCTCTGAAGCTATACTTAACGAAATTCTTCCCGAAGCCTTTGCTACCGTTAAAGAAACAGCTAAACGTTTTTTCCATAACGAAACCTTGGAGGTTACCGCTAACGAATATGACAGAGAACTTTCTGCGACTAAAGAATACGTAAGTCTACAAGACGATAAAGCGCTATGGGCTAATACTTGGGATGCTGCAGGAAAGCAAGTAAAGTGGGATATGATTCACTATGACGTGCAACTTATTGGGGGTATTGCGATGCACCAAGGTAAGATTGCCGAAATGCATACTGGAGAAGGAAAAACCTTAGTAGCGACCCTACCTATGTACCTAAATGCCCTAACAGGTAGAGGCGTACACTTGGTAACGGTTAATGATTACTTAGCTAAACGTGATAGTGCTTGGATGGCTCCTTTGTTTCAGTTTCACGGTATCTCTATAGACTGTATTGATTACCACAGACCTAATTCTGAAGCCAGAAGAAAAGCCTATAATGCCGACATTACTTACGGTACTAATAATGAATTTGGTTTTGATTATTTAAGAGATAATATGAGCCACTCTCCTAATGATTTGGTTCAACGTCCTCATAATTACGCCATTGTCGATGAGGTCGATTCTGTATTGATTGATGATGCTCGTACGCCTTTAATTATTTCGGGACCTGTTCCTAAAGGAGATGTGCACGAATTTGATGTATTAAAGCCTCAAATCTCTAAAATTGTTGATGTACAACGTAAATATTTAGTGGGTGTTCTTGCGGAAGCAAAAAAATTAATCGCTTCAGGAGATGTTAAAGAAGGAGGATTCTTATTACTACGCGTTTACCGCGGATTGCCTAAAAACAAAGCTTTAATCAAGTTTTTAAGTGAAGACGGTATTAAGCAATTGCTTCAAAAAACAGAGAATCACTATATGCAAGATAACAACCGCGAAATGCCAAAAGTTGACGCGGAATTGTATTTTGTAATTGAAGAAAAAAACAATCAAATAGACCTTACCGATAAAGGGGTGGAATTTCTTTCAGGAAAAGAAGATCCAGACTTTTTTGTCATGCCAGAGATTGGCATGGAAGTTTCTAAGATTGAAAAATTAAACCTTTCTAAGGAAGAAGAAGTTGAAAAGAAAGAAGAGCTTTTCCGCGATTACAGCGTAAAAAGTGAACGTATCCATACGCTTAGACAATTATTAAAAGCTTATACCCTATTCGAAAACAATACCGAATATGTGGTCATGGATAATAAAGTAAAAATTGTAGATGAGCAAACCGGTCGTATTATGGACGGGCGTCGCTATAGTGATGGGTTACACCAAGCTATTGAAGCTAAGGAAAATGTAAAGATTGAAGATGCTACGCAAACCTTTGCTACAGTAACGCTTCAAAATTACTTTAGAATGTACGGTAAACTTTCAGGAATGACAGGTACCGCAGTAACAGAAGCTGGAGAATTCTGGGAAATTTATGAATTAGATGTGGTAGAGATTCCTACCAACCGTCCTATTGCTAGGTTTGACAGAGAAGATTTAGTTTACAAAACCAAAAGAGAAAAATACAATGCGGTAATTGAAGAAGTTACCAAACTCTCTCAAGCTGGAAGACCTGTATTAATTGGTACGACTTCGGTAGAAATTTCTGAATTATTAAGTAGAATGCTTAAATTAAGAAATGTACCCCACAATGTCTTGAATGCAAAACTGCATAAAAAAGAGGCCGATATTGTTGAAGAAGCTGGTAAATCTGGTATTGTAACTATTGCTACCAATATGGCAGGTCGTGGTACCGATATTAAATTAAGCAAAGAAGTAAAAGAAGCAGGAGGTCTAGCCATCATAGGTACAGAACGTCACGATTCTAGACGTGTAGATAGACAGTTAAGAGGTCGTGCTGGTCGTCAAGGAGATCCAGGAAGCTCTCAGTTTTATGTTTCTTTAGAAGATAATTTAATGCGTTTATTTGGTTCTGAACGTATCGCCAAGTTGATGGATAGAATGGGACTTGAAGAAGGAGAGGTGATTCAACACGGGATGATTTCAAAATCGATTGAAAGAGCGCAAAAGAAAGTAGAAGAAAATAACTTTGGTGTCCGTAAGCGTTTATTAGAATATGATGATGTTATGAACGCTCAGCGTGAGGTCATTTACAAACGTCGTTACCATGCGCTATTCGGAGAACGTCTTCGTGTAGATTTAGCCAATATGATTTTCGATATTTCGGAATCTATTACAGAAAGCAATAAAAATGCAGCTGATTTTAAAAACTTTGAATTTGAATTGATTCGTTATTTCTCTATGGATTCTCCTGTAGATGAAAAAGAATTTGAAAAACTCAAAATTCAAGAATTAGCAGGTAAAGTATACAAAGCTGCTTATGCTAATTATGAAGAACGCATGACGCGCAATGCTGAAATGGCTTTCCCAGTAATTAAACAAGTGTACGAGCAGCAAGGAAACAAGTTTGAACGTATTGGAGTTCCTTTCTCTGACGGACAAAAAACACTTCAGGTTACTACGAACCTAGAAAAGGCTTATGAGACTGAAGGTAAGCAACTTGTTAATGACTTTGAAAAGAATATTACGTTAGCTATTATTGATGATGCTTGGAAAACTCACTTAAGAAAAATGGATGAGTTAAAGCAAAGTGTTCAGTTGGCAGTGCACGAACAAAAAGATCCTTTATTAATTTATAAGTTTGAAGCTTTTGAGTTGTTTAAAGGCATGTTGGATGAAGTGAATAAAGAAGTGATCTCATTCTTATTTAAAGGTGAAATTCCGCAGCAGCAAACACAAATTCAAGAAGCTAGAGAAGAAAAGCCTAAAGAAAGACTAGAAACCAGTAAAGAAGATATTCCTAATATGGATGAAAGAGCAGCACAAAATAGAGCTGCAGGAGAACAGGCTAGTCAGCAGCAACCTGTTACCGAAACTATTGTTAGAGATCAGCCTAAAATTGGTAGAAACGATAAAGTGACGATTAAAAATGTAAGATCGGGTGAAAGCAAATCTGTTAAATACAAACAAGCTATTCCCCTTATCGAAAAAGGAGAATGGGTGCTTACCGATGCTTAATCCTCAATTTTTATTTAAGGTTTAAAAAAATCCCAATCGAAATGATTGGGATTTTCTTATTTTTGAGGCTTAATCTTATTATCGCATGAAAAATTTTAAAACTGAGATCAAGTGGGCTATTATTTTTAGTATAGTTACTTTATTATGGATGTTTCTTGAAAAAAATGTAGGTCTTCACGGTAAGCACATTTCGCAACATGCGATTTACACCAATTTGATTGCCATCCCATATATTATTATTTTTTACTTAGCGATAAGAGAGAAAAAACAAGAATACTACCAAGGCATTATGAGTTGGCAACAAGGCTTAATTTCTGGAGGGATTATGTCGGTTTTAATTGCTCTATTAGCTCCGCTTGTCCAGTATATTGTTTCTACCATCATTACTCCCGATTATTTTAATAATGTGATCGCCTATGTGGTCGATCAAGAGCGTATGACCGAAAAAGCGGCCAGAAACTACTTTAATCTAAAATCGTATATGATTCAATCTGCTTTTGGAGCTTTAGCGATGGGAGTTGTTACCGCTGCAATTGTTTCTCTATTTTTAAAAACCAAAAAGAAATAAGGCTTAAGGTAATTTTAAAAGTAAATTAGGGTTAGGGCAGTTTTCTGTATAAAAAGCTAGGTCTTTAACAGCACAAACTCCTGGATAATCTCCTCTATTTCCTTCTAAATCTCGTATGATCTGAAAATGTAGATGCGGAGCATAATCACCATTAACGCTAGCATCTCCCAAATACCCTACAACACTTCCTTTTTCTAAAACGTCTCCAGTTTGTATTCCGTTAAGGGAGCTTAATGTTAAATGGCCATATAAAGTATAAAACCTATGTGCTTCTAATGAATGTTCTACAATTATAGTTGGTCCATAATCTCCATGATTTTGGTTGTTTTTAAAGCTATGTATTTTTCCGTTTAACGGAAGTAAAACTGGCGTATTTGCAGGACACCAAACATCTACACCCAAATGAATATTTCTACTGTTTTCCTTATCGGAAGTAAAATAAGTGCTTCTCGCATATAAGTTACGTTCTTCTAAATACCCTCCATAAGCCACTTTTTTATCGTGACTGATTAAGTACTGTGTGAGGTAATCTTGAAAAACTTTAGAAGAGCTCGTATCTACCTCTTTTAAAGCGGATTGACAAATAGACAAATCGACCGGTATATAATCCGCTAAGGTCTTATGATTAACTATTGGAGTAAAGTCTGGCGTAAGCGAATTCAGGTAAGCGTTGAAATTCATAAATTCTAAGGTTGCTACAAATAAAAATAGTCTTGTCTAAAAGACAAAACTATTTCTATAAAGCACCTTTACCAAACTTCTTAGCAGAAAAATTTTAGGTGTATGACAATAGGCACTTTTACTTAATCACCAAGTCACTAAACTTAGCGTTAATCATAATATTACTATCTGTGTTTCTAGATTTATGATAACCATTAATCAGTTGATTTCCGTAGCTATCCATTTTCTTTGTTGTTAATTGATTTGGAATTCTTATATCACTTCTAGAGCCATTGTAAGTAAAGTTAAAGGAAGATTTAGGCAGACTCAAAACCAAATCGCTGTTCTCTAAACTAATATCTAATTGAGCAAAATCATCACTTACATTTTTAATATTTAATTCTCCAAAAGACCCCGAGATAATCCCTGTCTCCTCAATGGTTCCTATATTAACATCACTCCCGTTAGAAGCAATTTTAATACTCTTAGCTTTATTAATCTTACTTTCTTTTACGTAGTTCATTTGTATACTCCCGTGTTGCCAATGTTCTATTTTAAGCGGAGAATAAGCGATATTTAGCTTATTATCTTTCCCTAATATCCCTTGAGCTTTAAAATTAGCATGAGAAACCGAAGCATTTAAATGAGAAACATCGTCTTGTAAATCTACATCTCCATAACGAATGTCCATACGCAATACCGCTTCTTTAGGCATTTTAATAACAATGGTTCTTCTTATACTATTGTTATCTGCCATAGATTTAGGTCGAATCATGTTTCCGCTAGAGTAGGTTACGGTGGTAGATTTATTTCCGTTAGGGTGAACTACGACTTGCTTTTTTAGGTTTCCTCCATTTTCATCAAACTGTTGTGCCCAAGCTTCCATCCTCGCACCATATTGCTCTCCCCATTTCTCCATTTCTTTACCAAAATTCTCTCCCCACTTTTCTATAGCAGCTCCGTGAGTTTTTTCAAAATTATTCATTCGAGCTTCTAATTGTTTGGACCATACTTCTGCATTCTGTTCAAAGTTTTTCCCCCACTCTTCCATGGCTTTTTCAAAATCTTTCCCAAAACTCTTCTCCACTTGGGCTTCATATTTCTCAATATAATCTTCGCCCTCATTTTGATATGCTTCATAATCAAATTTTAAACCGCTCATACTTTCATAAAAACGCGCTGGCAACTTTACATCTCCCATTTTCTCTAACATAGGCCCTACTAAATTAACCATTAAGGGTTCGATCAATTCACTATTTAAGCCTTTTAAACTAGCCATAGGCATAGATTGTGGATGATTTCTTAACCCCGGACCAAAATTAGGAATAGGCCCTCTTGAAATGACTGAAACCCCATTGCTATTCCCCAATACTTGAATCTTCCATTCTTTGGCAATTTGTTTTACTTCTTCTTTAGAAAGCTCATCGGCTTCTACATAAGCTTCTACATCTATCGTATTTCGATTCCAAGTTTCTACAACTACGTTGGTATGTTTGGTATCTAACTTTACGGTAGATTCATTATCGACTTTGTAGGACTCTGTGAGCTTCTCTACTTTTTCTTGTGCCACAGCACCATATCCTAAGAACACAAAACTTAAGGTTCCTAAAATGATTTTTAATTTATTGTTCATCATTGCTTTTTTTTATATGTTCACTCCTTGTATACTCTCTCTAGAAGCTTGCTTAATTTCACTTAATTTACTTTTAAGTTTAAATAGCAACTCCAACCTTAACTCTAGGTTATTGATGAGAGAATTGACAGAGGTTTCATTAATACCTGATTCATCAATTTCTTCATTGAGACGCGTATACTCCTTATCTAATCCTTCTAGCTGCAGCATAAAAGAATCGATAAGCTCTTTATTATCATCGGTAATTGTGAGTTGTGCTAATTCTGCATTAATATTAGCCAAGTAATAATCTTCTACTTTTTTAAATTGTGGAGAAACGTCACTTAAATATATAGGAGTAGCTTCCACACTTTGCGTAGGAGTCTGGGTGACCATAGGTACCACCGGACTCGTTGTTATAAGCTGATTCTTCAAAAAGAAACCTGTTGCTAACACCACCACAAGAACTGCTGCTATTTTCATCCATAAATAAGAGGTGCTTTTTTTCTCTTCTGGTAATTCTTCTTCCAAAAGATTTAAAAATCTCTTTTCGTGTCCCTGTGGCAACGTAGGTCTCTGGGCAGAATATTTTTCTTGATTCATTAACTCTCTAAGATCCTGTGCCATTATATAAATGTTTTAATTTTTGTTGTAATTTTTTCTTTCCTCTATGTACCAGCGTTCTCGATGAAACCGAAGTAATTCCTAAGATTTCTGAAATTTCATCGTGATCATATCCTTCTATTAAAAACAGCATCATAGGATATTTGTAACGTTCTGGCAATTCTTCAATTTCACTTTTCACCTGATCGATGGTGATATCGTCATTAATATTCCAGTTATTGTCTTCTTCTACTGTCCCCAAGGTTTGCTCGTTGATCGCCGTAAAATTCATTTTTTTAGCTTTTAGCATATCAATACTTTTATTGATCACGATACGCTTAAGCCAAGCGCCAAAAGTCACCTCTCCTGTAAACTGATGCAGTTTTACAAAAGCCTGTATAAAAGACTCCTGCATGGCTTCTTCGGCTTCAAAAGAATTTTTTAAAAACCGAAAAGCGACATAATACATGGCATCACAATACTTATTATAGAGCTTCATTTGCGCTTTTCTGTCGTTTTTCCGACAAGCTTCTATGAGTTCAGTTTGTAACAAAATATTCTGGTTAGTTGCTATTCATTTATAAAGACGAAACTTAATTCTTTTTGTTGCAATTTTGCTGAATAATTTTATCTTTAAAATAAAAAAATGTCGAAAAAGTTTAGATACGCCATTACCTTCTTCATCGTTTTAATATTAGGTGGAACTATTGGTTTTTACATTGTGAAGAACCAAACCAAATCTTTAAGTCCAGAGGAAACCATTACCTATAGACACGATAATCTTAAAGTGAATGTTTTTTACAACCGTCCTTATAAAAAGGAGAGAGAGATTTTTGGAAACCTTGTTCCTTATAATAAAGTATGGCGAACTGGAGCGAATGAAGCGACCACTTTTAAGGTGAATCAAGATATTATGGTTGATGGATCTTTGTTGGAAGCAGGAGAATACACTTTATGGACCATCCCTAACAAAGATTCTTGGAAAGTAATCTTTAATAAAAAAATGTACGCCTGGGGTATTGACCTCACCACTGAGGATGCTGCTCGCGATCCTGATTATGACGCATTAACTATAGAAGTGCCTGCTCGTGAAAAATTAAATGTGACCGAACAGTTTACCATTTATTTTGACCGACAACAAGAAATGCACATGCTTTTTTTAACCTGGGATAAAACTTTTATAGCCATTCCTTTTAATAAATCTAGGAGTGTAGATACCACTACCGAAGTATAAATGCCATAACTTAGTGAAATAAAAAAGCCCAAGATTTAATATCTTGGGCTTTTTCTTGAATGTAAACTGTATTACTCTTCTAAAAGTAAGTTAAGCGTTACATCAATATTATCTCTAGTAGCTCTAGAAAACGGACAAACTTCGTGTGCTTTATTCACCAAATCTTCTCCTGTTTCAACATCTACTCCAGGAATGTAAGAATCTAAAATCACAGCCAATTGATAGTTTCCTTTCTCGGTTTTCCCAATACTTACCGATGCTGTTACGCTAAAATCCCCCATATCAACTCCTTCTTTTTCTGCGATAGATTGTAAAGCACTACCATAACAAGCAGAGTATGCCGATGCAAAAAATTGCTCTGGATTGGTTCCTTCTCCACCATCACCTCCCATATCTTTAGGGACACTCAAGTTCATATCTATTTTTCCATCATCCGTTTTAACGCTTCCAGAACGTCCACCTTCAGCAGTTGCTTTTGCGGTATAAAAAGTTTTCATTTTATTCTATTTTTATCAGTTAATTTATAATTTCAAGATAGAAAGGAATCGTACGCTTTTCAAAAATGAATTCATAAATTTGTCCTAAATATTTTTTCCTATGGCAGCACCTAAAAATAAATCCGCTTTAAGCGAAAATGAAAGTCCGTCTACTCCAAACAGCATCGGGCAAAAAAGTGCTGAAAAAATTAAAGCTTTACGGAAGAAAAAACTAGATATTGATCAGTTATTACAAGACATCCTTAACGGAAACAAAACCGCACTAAGCAGAGGGATCACTTTAATAGAAAGTAAGAATGTAAAACATAACGATCAAGTCAATACTCTAATTGAAGGTTGCCTACCACACGCCAACCAATCGGTACGTATTGGAATTACAGGTGTTCCTGGCGTAGGAAAAAGTACCTTTATTGAAGCTTTCGGGAATTACCTCATCGAAAAACATGGTAAAAAAGTAGCCGTACTTGCGGTAGATCCTACCAGTAGCGTTTCTCACGGAAGCATTTTGGGCGATAAAACCCGTATGGAAGAATTGGTAAAACAAGAAGATGCTTTTATACGACCGACTGCCTCTGGTGATTCTTTGGGCGGAGTCGCACAAAAAACCCGAGAATCTATCATCTTATGTGAAGCTGCAGGTTTCGATACGATTTTAATCGAAACCGTAGGCGTAGGTCAAAGTGAAACCATGGTGCATAGTATGACCGATTTCTTTTTGTTGCTAAAGTTAGCCGGAGCGGGAGACGAATTGCAAGGCATAAAACGAGGTATTATGGAAATGGCAGATTCCATTGTCATCAATAAAGCCGATGGAGAAAATAAACGCCCTGCCGAACGTGCAAAATCTGAGTTTAGAAAAGCTCTTCACCTCTATCCCATTAAAAACAGTGAATGGAAACCCAAAGTTTTATTGAGCAGTGCGTTGCACAACCAAGGGATTGATGAAATTTGGAAAATGATAGAAAGTTATGTAAGCTCTACGCAAGCCAATAATTATTTTTACGATAACCGAAAAGAACAAAACAAATTCTGGTTGTTACAAACCATCAACGAACATCTAAAAAGCAATTTTTATAATCAACCCAAAATAAAAATAGCTTTACAACAACAATTAACAGCCATAGAAAATAATAAAACCACGCCTTTTGAAGCGGCTAGTTATTTGCTGAATAAAGCCAAGGAGTTGTAATCAAAAACCCAACCTTAAACGGTTGGGTTTTGTGTTTTAAAATATTTATAGTTAATAAATTTAAAAAGCTGATAAAATATTACGCCAATTAAAGTCCCAATTACTATTCCTGTCAAAACATCACCTGGATAATGCACGCCAACGTAAATGCGGCTATAACTTACCACCAATGCCCAAATAAGCATAAAGGCAAAAATATATTTATAAAAACGCTTTAAAAGCAAGCCTATAAAAATAGCCAGAGCGGTACTGCTTGCTGCGTGAGCTGAGAAATAACCATATCGACCGCAACGCACCGCGATATAACGCGCTTGTTCTATAAAATCTTCTTGGCAAGGTCGGGGTCGTTGAAATCCGTGTTTAAACACGTTGGCTAATTGATCGGTACAGGTAATCATTCCTGCTACCAATACTAAAATAACTAGCGTAGGTTTTAAGCCGTAGCTTTTATAAAGCAGGTAAAGTAAAACCGCATATAAAGGAATAGAAGCTAATTTATCGGTAATAAAAAGCCAAAAACCATCCCAAGTAGTTGTTCCTAGATTATTAAGAAATATAAATAATTCTTCATCTAGTTGCATTAACTCATCCATAACAACTAATCTTGGTAACGTTCTACTTCACGATCATAGAATTGAGACGCTTCTTCAATTAAAATTTCCGCTTCACTAGCCAATTCTTTTTCATCGTTAGCATCAAAATCTTCCAGCCATTCTACCTCATCATCTTGTAAATTGATGATAAAACGAGGAAACTGAGTATGTACTACAAAAATAGCATCAGGAAAATCGGTGTTATCGGCTAATAAGTATTTTGGGAATTCCATAAAGGGCGGTAATATTTAATTTTGATAGTTTTATTTATTTTTCTTAACGATACTCAGGATTTTCAAATTCCCAACGAGAGCCATCGTCCCATTTTTCTCGAGAATTTCCGTAATTGGAGTATCCGTTTTGCTGTTTTAGTGTACTTGCTAAATGAAGCAAATTATAAGTCATAAAGGTAGTATTTCTATTGGTAAAACTAGAATCAAAACCTACTGGAGGTTGCTTTTTTTCTCCTTTCCATTCGGTGTCTCCATAACTAGGGCCTGGTCCTACTTCACCAATCCAACCGCAATCTGCTTGAGGCGGAATAGAATAACCTACGTGTTGCAGGGAATATAAAATACCCATAGCACAATGTTTTACTCCATCTTCATTTCCTGTGATAATACAACCTCCTACTTTTCCATAAAAAACATATTGTCCTTTATCATTTGTTTTTCCGCTCATAGCATATAAACGTTCGATAAGTTTTTGACATATAGAAGATTTCTCTCCTAGCCAAATAGGTGTTCCTACAACCAAAATATCTGCATCCATTATTTTTTCAAATAAGGCTGGCCATTCATCGTTTTCCCATCCGTGTTCGGTCATATCAGGATATACTCCCGTAGCTACATCGTGATCTATTAATCGGATTTCTTCTACACTCACATTTTCTTTTCCCATAATTTCTTTAGAAACCTGAATAAGTTTAGAGGTATGACTTTTTTGCGGGGATTTTTTTAAGGTACAATTAATATAAATTGCCTTTAAATTACTGAAATCTGGCTTTTTCATCTTTTTACATTTTAGGTGCTATGGTAGCATGTTGAATCATTTTTTTACTAAGATAAGTAAACCGAATATACAACATTATTGCCGAAGCAGATAAACCTGCCAAAAGTCCTAACCAAATTCCCATACTTCCTAAGGCTTCTGCTTTCCCTAAATAATAAGAGATTGGGAAACCAATAATCCAATAGGAAATAAAGCAAATCATCGTTGGCATACGTACATCTTGCAATCCGCGTAAAGCACCTAAAATTACTACTTGCAAGCCATCACTCAATTGAAATAATGCCGCTACAATTAACAGTTGTGAGGCTAAAAAGATAACTTCGGCATTATCGATATAAATTAGAGGCAAGAGGTCTTTTAGCAAAATAAAGCCAATTGCAAATATCGCTTCTATGAAAAAAACCAACAGAAAGGTAGAGATAGCAATTCTTCTTAATTCTTTAAAGTTCCCCATCCCCTTTTGATTACCCACACGTATAGTTGCCGTAACTCCTATCCCTACCGCAATCATAAATGTCATGGAGGATAAATTGAGCGCCACTTGATTAGCCGCTTGAGGGTTTGTTCCTAAGGTTCCTGCTAAGAAAATAGAAGCGGTAAAAATTCCTACTTCAAATAACATTTGTAAAGCTGTAGGAAAACCTAAATCCCACAAACGTTTAAATACTTTCTTTTGAAGTGATTTTTTGGCCCATACAAAATAGGTGGCGAATTTTTTCTTCGATTTTAAAATATAGAAGAGAAAAAAGAGCATAAATACTCGAGAAATCAAAGTCCCTATTGCCGCTCCTTCTAATTCTAAACGAGGAAAAATCCAAACCCCGTAAATTAGCAAATAATTAAAAAGCACATTAACTAGGTTGGCTATAATCGTAGCGTACATCGCATACTTAGTTTGTGAAAGCCCGTCGCCAAACTGTTTAAAAGCTTGAAAAATCATTAATGGTATTAATGAAAAAGCAACTATATCTATATATGGCATCGCAAGGTTGACCACTTCTTCAGGTTGACCTAAATGATACAATAAGGGTTTACACGCTAATAGTAATAGAAAAAGTAGAATTCCGTTAAGGCAACACATCACAATCCCATGTTGAAAAAAAGAACGTCCTTTTTCAATATCATTTGCTCCATCTGCCTCTGCAATAAGCGGGGTAATAGCAAAACTAAAACCTATACCTATAGAAAGCGCTATAAATACCAAACTGTTTCCTAATGAAACTGCAGCCAATGGCGCGGCCCCTAATTGCCCTACCATAATATTATCTGCCAATCCTACTAAAACATGGCCTAACTGCCCCATCATTACAGGAAAAGCAATGTTTAGATTTTTCTTAAACTCCTTGGTATAATTAGATAGTTGCAACTTGCTAGATTTTGGGCAAAGATATTTTAAATATGTGCAACCTTATATAGTTTTGAAATAAGTTTTATGATGACTTTAATAAAAAATGGAGATGAATTGAATAATTTACTGAAAAAATAAAAACCGATTTGTACACTAACAAAGTTATTCCTAAAGTTATCTTGCCTGAAGTTGAAAAAGCACTTTCTTTTTATCCTGAATTGAAGGATGTTCCTATTACTTTTCAGTTTAAAAAAAGCATTAAAAAATCTACTATGCAGGCTCAACCCAAGTATAAAAGTTTTTTTATGCCGAAACATAAAAGGGAGTATATTATTTTAATTAGTAATAAATTTCATATTGAACAAGAGGAATACAAGATTACCGATATGGACAAAGATGTGCTTACTGGGTGGATTGGTCACGAATTAGGTCACGTGATGGATTATAAAGATCGCAGTACTTTTGGAATGCTTATTTTTGGATTAAAGTACTTATTTTCTTCTGCGCATATTCAAGAAGTAGAACGCGCTGCCGATACCTATGCTGTGCAACATGGTATGCATAAATACATTTTAGCCACTAAAGATTTTATTTTAAATAACAGCCATATTTCTCCTGAGTATAAAGCACGTATAAAGCGTTTATATATGTCTCCCGAAGAAATTATGGAGTTAGTAAATACGCTTGGTGCTAAAAAAACAGAAGAAGAAGTTGATAAAGAATTAGAAAAATCTGCTTTATAGGTTCTCTATAAAGGCTTGAAATTCTTTTAATTTTTCTTCTTTCATCACTTTTTCCATCTTTACTTGTCCGCCTTTTTTCTTATTGGCTCCACTCCATTCGTAAAAAGTGTTTAGCGGTAGAACTTTGACTTTTACCCCTTTCAATGCTTTTCCCCTAGCCACTCTATAGTTTTTATTGGCATTTTTTAGACTTTCATCTAACTTATTGGCCAGTTCTTCTTCACTGACATTTAATTCACTGTCTGAACCTAAATACCATTGGTGGTAAAACTCATTTTCAATTTTAATTGCTCCTACTGTAAACTCTGGCAACTGTATATCGTATATATCCTCTAAGTCTTTGATAGCGTCGTTCATTTTATTTACTGAAAGTTGAGAACCCACCACGTTGAGGAAAAATTTAGTTCTTCCTGTAATTTTGATTTCGGCTCTCTCTTTATCGGTAAATGCAATCGTATCTCCAATGATATAACGCCAAGCTCCAGCGACCGTACTCATTAGCAATACATAGTCTTTTCCCTCTTCTACCTCATCGATAGTTTGTACAGGAGCATCTTCAGTTAATGAACCATCTTGCTGAATATAATCTGGATGAAAGGGAACAAATTCAAAGAAAATTCCGTTATCTACCACTAATTTCATAGCGTGTGTTTCAGGTCTGTTTTGAAAAGCGATAAATCCTTCTGAAGCTAAGTAGGTATCGATCACCGTTATAGGTTTACCCAACAAGGCATTAAAACTTTTTTCATAAGGCTCAAAAGCGACTCCTCCAGAAGTATATACTTGCAAATTGGGCCATATTTCGTGAATATGAGCAGCTTTATGGTAAGCAATCACTTCTTTTAACATCAATTCCATCCAAGAAGGAATTCCGCTTAAAGCGCCAATATCCCAATTCTTAGCATTTTCGGCAATATGTTTTATACGTTCATCCCAGTCATCTATCTTTGCAATATCTTCTCCTGGCTTGTAATATCCTCTAAACCAAAAAGGAATATTACTCGCACTTATACCGCTTATCTCGCCTTCTAAATGTCCTTCGTGTTCTTTTAAATTGGTTGAACTCCCTAACATCATAATTTCCTTCTCAAAAAAATCTGATGGCAAATCAAAATTAGAAAGCGCGGTAACTTGTTTAATTCCTGCTTGGCGAATGGCATCTATCATTTCTTCTGTTACCGGAATTCTTTTGCTGGTTTTCCCTGTAGTACCCGAACTTAAGGCATAATAACTTGGAGAACCTGGCCAGGTAATATCTTCGCTACCTTCGTGCAACTGGCTCCACCAACGTTCATTTAAAGTATGGTAATCAAAATAAGGAACTTTCTCTTGAAAAGTTTTTACCACATCTTCTGATTCTAAAATACTTGAGAAGTTATAAAATTTACCAAAGGAAGTGTCTTGCGCTTTTTCTAGCAATTGTTTTAAAACTTTCACCTGACTTTCAGCTGCATTTACTTCGGTAGAAATGCTGCCCGTCACGTCAATAACTTTTTTAATGATAGATCCAATAATTGCCATAGCCTAATATTTTTATCAAATATAATTTTAAACTTTTTTGTGTAAGAAGAGCCCTCTATAAAAGTTTGTTAATAATGTTTGTTACTCATTAGACAATTCATTTATATAGTGTTGTAAATGTTCTAAAACCTTTGGTTCTACGGTTGGTTCTTGTACGTCTACATATTCTTGCAGTTTATCTTGTAATATTTTTGCTACCAAATACCGCGCGGTATCTTTATCGTCTGACGGGATTATATACCAGGGTGCGTTCTCTGTAGAGGTTTTATTGATTGCTTTTTCATAGCAGTTTTGATATTCTTCCCATAGTTTTCGTTCTTCTAAATCTCCTGGAGAAAATTTCCAGGTTTTCTCTGGTTTTTGCAATCGTCTAAGAAGTCGGTTTTTCTGTTCTTCTTTAGAAATGTGGAGAAAAAACTTAAAAATAATAGTGCCATTTTGAACTAGTGTCTTTTCAAAATTTTTAATTTCTTCCATTCTAGTTTCCCAAAATTCTTCATCTATATCTTCTAAACTATGAATGTGGGGTATTTTTTCTCCCAAAATATATTCGGGGTGAACCCTTGTAATCAATACATTTTCATAATGAGTCCTGTTAAACACTCCGAATTTCCCTCTTTCGGGTAAAGCAATATAATGTCTCCATAAGTAATTGTGCCGTAATTCTTTTTTTGAAGGTGTTTTAAAACTATGCACTACTACTCCTCTAGAGTTAAAGCCTTGAAACACCTCTCGTATTAAACTATCTTTTCCTGAAGTATCCATTCCTTGTAAACAAACCAATACCGAATATTTACCGTGTGCGTAAAGTTTATCTTGCCATGTGGCTAAGGCTTTTCTAGTGTTCTTAAGTTCCCTTTTTATTGTTTTTTCTTCCGCGTTAAGCGAAAATGAAGTACTTACTTCTTTTATTTTGATAGGTTGATTGACCCTAAACTGATTGCTTTTAATATCTTTCATCATAAATATGGATTAGAAACCTAAATATACAATCTTTAAGACACTTTATTTTTTTATCTTAGCGCCCTAAAATTTTCACATTGAATAAAGAAGTTATCATAAATCGTGTTGCCGAAATTTTAAAAGAAACACCGGCATCGATGCAGATTGTTAAAAAAGGTGGGGATCGTGATGCTCGTTTTAAATATTTGGCCCAACATATGGTTGAAAAAGCTATCGATAACGATGCATTGATTCTTTCTTCTAATAAAATGGGTATTGCTATTGTTTTACGCAAGAGTAAAAGTAAAACCAGTTTTTTTAAAGAAACCTTTGAAAATATTAAACTGGTGCTCAATGTAACTGGTTTTAAAAATGTGTTGACTATTTTAAAAAACCAGAAATACATAAAAAATCAACGTCCCGATAACGAAGATTATTTATATTGTTGGTTTTGGGGAATTTCTAAAGATGCTCGCGGTGCTGACACCCAAGTGGGTAAAGAGATGAAGGATGAATTTCTACGTCGTGCGCACTTATACAATTTACCTCTTTATGCAGAAACACAAACCCGAAGAAACACAATTGTTTATCAAAAATTTGGATTTAACTTGTTTCATACATGGAATCGAGAGGATGGGAAAACCATGTATTTTATGAAATACGACCCTACTACACAAGAAGATAAATTCACCAAATAACTTGTCCTAATGTTGGATAATCAAAACCAAGATTAAGGATAACGCAACATTTGCCTAGCGCTCACAACCTACCACTGTTTTAAATGAGCGCACTAATTAATTTTTTCAGTAGAAAAATAATTTTGTAGTATAGAGATTCGGTTCATTAATAAAAAGTTTTAGCTTGAGAAAAACTAATATTCAAAATCTGAATTAACCAACTATTACACGCCCACGAAAGATGTAATAATTTTAGGTTTTTGATCAATCACATTTTCTTAAACAAAGCTTGTAATCTCCGTAATGATTTCAGTTTTTATTAGGATGAAATTGCAGTTTATTTACCTGCAAATAATTTTACTGTTTTATCATCTATAGTTTGTGTGGTGCTTAATATAATTAAGCGCTCTACCACATTCCTCAACTCTCTAATGTTACCTGTCCAGTCATATTCTTTTAAGAGTTCTAAAGCCTCTTTGGAGAAGCTTTTCACAGCAGTACCTTGTTCTTTGGCTATTTTTTCAGCAAAATAAGAAATCAACAGAGGAATATCTGTTCTTCTATCGTTAAGCTGAGGTACTTCTATGAGAATTACCGCTAAACGATGGTATAAATCTTCTCTAAAGTTCTTTTCTTTAATTTCCTCTTTTAAATCTTTATTGGTCGCTGCAATTACCCTTACATCTACTTTTATATCTTTATCACTCCCAACACGTTGAATTTTGTTTTCTTGCAAAGCTCGCAATACTTTCGCTTGCGCGGAAAGCGACATATCCCCTATTTCATCTAAGAAAATGGTTCCTCCGTTAGCAGCCTCAAACTTTCCTGCCCTGTCTTTATTAGCGGATGTAAAAGCACCTTTAACGTGACCAAATAGTTCGCTTTCTATGAGTTCTGCCGGTATAGCAGCACAATTCACCTCTATAATGTTTCCTTTAGATCTATTACTTTTTTGGTGTAGCCAATGAGCTACCAACTCTTTTCCCGTTCCGTTGTCTCCTGTGATAAGTACTCGAGCTTCTGTAGGAGCTACTTTCTCTATCATTTCTTTGATTTTCTCTATTTCTGGAGAATCACCAATCATTTGATAGTTCTTACCTACTTTTTTCTTTAATCGTTGGTTTTCTACGACTAGTTCTTTTCGGTCTAAAGCAATTCTAACGGTATTCAATAACCTATTTAAATCTGGCGGTTTTGAAATGTAATCAAAAGCACCTTTTTTCATCGTTTCCACGGCAGTGTCTAAATCACCGTGACCCGAAATCATAACCATAGGAATTTCTGGTTTTATTTTCTTAATAGCTTCTAGCACTTCAACACCATCCATTTTTGGCATCTTGATGTCACAAAGTACCAAATCGTAATCTTGATCTTTTATTTTTTCTATTCCCTCAAGACCATCTTCAGCTTCAGCTAACTCATAGGTTTTACTTTCTTCTGATAAAATCTTCACCAATACTCTACGTATGGCAGCTTCGTCTTCGATTATTAAAATTTTAGGCATCTATATTTTAAATTTTATTCCTGTTCTTATGTAAAAAGTATTGTCGTTTTCTATAACGTACACATCTTCTCTATTGTTATCTCTAATTCTATATTCGTTGTATACCGTATGTCCTGCATAAAGGTAATACTGCAAGTGATCTGTAAAATAAAACTCGTAACCCAGCCCTAGTACTACGTTGGTCATAGAAATATTTTCGCCTACCCTATCGTTATTTGGAATTCTAACATTATCTTGAATATTGGCGAAAAAATTATCTAAAGTGGCAAAAGCCTGCAGGTGGTTTTTTTCGTTAAATGTATATCTTATTAAAGTTTTTGGAACTCCTACTGTATACGACCAAGTTTCGTTTATTTTTCTAAAATAATTTACTAACGGGATGGGGTAGTTCCTCCCTGGAGTCGTGCTATAAACCAAACCTAAAATTAACCTATATGGTTTTCCTATTACTGCACCTTCTTCGTTTCTTTCATTTACATCATTAATAGCGTACAGTGCTCCCATATAGATAAAGTCGTCTTTCCCTAAACTGGTATTTAAAGTAGATGCAATTCTTACGCCTCCCTTTCCTGCAATTCGCCAATTGGTGTTTTTAAGCTTTTTTACGTATCCTAAAGAAGCTTCTATTCTTTGTGTAGATTTAATTCTTTCTCTGTTGAAGGGAACGTCCTCTCTAAAGTCTAAATCTAATTTGCGATATTCCGCTCCAAAAATGAGGTAGTCATCCTTTATAGGAATGGGAGCTTGTATTAAAGCTCTAAATCTATTTAAAGACTGATCGCCATCGCTAAACGGAACTCGCATATATTCTATTCTTGCAAGATCTGTAGTTTGTGCTTTCAACCCAAATAGACAGGTAGAAAACAGCAGCAGCAATAAACTGTTAGCTCTAAAGAAATTTTTCATATAAATTTTGAAGTGGTTAGTTGGTACCCAATATAGGTATTTACAACAGACTCTTTAAAGCATTAACTTATATTTGACGCTATTTCGTATATTTTATTAATATTTTAACCATTTAAATAATTCTTTATAGGTTGGTTTTTTTCCATACATTAGAATACCAACACGATATATTTTTGCTGCCATCCAAATGACTAAAAATACCGAAGCAAACAAAATACCTAAAGAGATAAGAACTTCCCACCAAGCAACCCCAAATGGAATACGCATTAACATTACGATAGGTGATGTAAGCGGTATGTACGAAAATATAGTTGCCACAATACCATGTGGATTTTCTACTACCGAAAAGAAGCCTACATAAATCCCTAACATTAAAGGTAAAATGACAGGAAACATAAATTGTTGCGTATCGGTTTCACTATCTACAGCAGCGCCTATGGCTGCATAAATCGAACTATATAAAAAGTAGCCTCCAATAAAATAGACCAAGAAAGCTACAATAATACTCGCCAATGGGAGTTGAAGAACATCATTTACCAATAATTGTATTTCATCTGGATTTACAGAATTCGCCGCAGCCTCCCCTTGAATAGAAGTACTTTCTATCCCAAAAATGGCAGTGACAGAAAATAAAAGAATGCTTCCGAATATAATCCATATGACAAACTGAGTAATTCCTGCAAAACTGGTTCCCAAAATTTTCCCCAACATTAGTTGAATCGGCTTGACCGAAGAAATAATAATTTCTATAATTCGGTTTGTTTTTTCTTCAATCACACTGCGCATGACCATATTACCATAAATAATAATAAACATCATCAATAAATAGCCTGCTGCTCCGCCAAAAAACATTTTCACATAGCTTGCCATTTTAGAGGTAGCTTCTCCCGAAAAGTTTTCCATTTTAATGTTTACTTTCGCTTTAGCATTATCTATAGTCGCTAAATTTACTCCAGTGCTTTCTAATTTTCTATCGGTAAGCACATTGCTTATTTTCTGTTCCAAATCCGATAAGAAAAAGTTGCTGGGAGCTTCTTGTGCAAAGAACTCGATATGACTGGCAATCTCTTCATCTGTTTTGCCTGCGGGAATATAAAGCAACCCATAATATTCTTTTTTATCTACCGAATCTATGGCTGTGGTTAATTCTAAATCAGAAAAATTAAGGTATACGGTATTTTTTTTATCTTGAAGTTCATCAAAAACCATATTGGTAACATCGTGCACACCAATAATTTTTTCTTCGTCGTTATTTAAACTCGTAAGGTATGCGATTAACATAATCATACCCACCATAATCACAGGGCTTAAAAATGTCATAACCACAAAAGTTTTATTTCTTACTCTTGCTAAATACTCCCTCTTTATAATTAATTTAAGGTTACGCATGTTGTCCTACAGTTTTAATAAATATATCGTTTACAGAAGGTACTACTTCTACAAAATGATTGACTTGACCGAGTGTAATTAAATGATGAAGCAAATCGTTAGCGCTCGAATTTTCAGGAATTTTTATATGAAGTTTTACATCTTCGTGAATACTGTGATAATGCGCAGGAGTTACTTCAAAATGATGGTTTAAATTCTCTAACATTTCATTTCGCTGCCGCGGACTTATTCCTACTTGGTAGGTATTAGACCTAAAATCTTTCTTAATATCGGCCACTTTTCCATCTAACATTTTATTAGACTTATGGATGAGTGCCATATAATCACAAAGCTCTTCTACGCTTTCCATACGGTGAGTAGAAAATAGAATGGTTGCACCGTCTTCTTTTAACTGAAGTATTTGATCTTTTATTAAATTAGCATTAACGGGGTCAAAACCACTAAAAGGTTCGTCAAAAATCAATAATTTAGGTTGATGAATTACCGTAACAATAAATTGAATTTTTTGAGCCATGCCTTTAGAAAGCTCTTGTATTTTTTTGTTCCACCAATCCCCAATCTCCAATCGATCAAACCAATATTTTAGTCTAGAAGTAGCTTCTTTTTTAGAAAGCCCTTTTAATTGAGCTAAGTACAATACCTGTTCTCCTACTTTCATGCTTTTATATAGACCACGCTCTTCTGGCAGGTAACCAATATGTTGCACGTCACTAGGCTGCAAAGGCTGACCATCTAGTAATACCTTACCAGTATCTGGCATTGTAATTTGATTGATGATTCTTATAAAAGTGGTTTTACCAGCTCCATTTGGCCCTAAGAGTCCAAATATACTTTGTTCTGGCACTTCTATAGAAAGATTATTTATCGCTTTATAATCTCCGTATGATTTTGACACGTTTTGTGCTACGAGTAAATTCTTCATAGTTGCTTTTGAGTGGATAAAGGTAACAAAACTGAAGTCTTTTAAAATACAAAACCCACCCTTAAATCTAGCGGAAATAAGGGTGGGAAAAAAATTGCTATGAAAAAGAAAATACCACTATAATTAAATAGTGATATTCAAATATATATAAAATTTTGTTAATAAATTAACTTATGAAAACATATCTTTAACTTTTTCAAAAAATGATTTATCGCTTTTTTCAGGATTTGGCTCAAAGTTACTATCACCACTCATTTGTTCAAAAAACTCTTTTTGTTCTTTAGATAAGGTTTTAGGAGTCCATACATTTACGTGAACTAATAAATCTCCTTTACCATAACCATTAATGCTTGGAATTCCTTTTCCGCGTAAGCGTAAAATTTTACCACTTTGAACTCCTGGTTCTATTTTGATTCTTACTTTACCATTTACTGTTTGTATTTCTTTAGATGCTCCTAAGGCTGCTTCAGAAAAACTTACGTAAAGATCGTAATGTAAATTATCTCCTTCACGTTGTAATTGATCGTGTTCTTTTTCTTCAATGGCTACTAATAGATCTCCTGCAATACCGTTACCTGGTGCATCGTTTCCTTTACCAGAAACTTTTAACTGCATTCCTTCTACTACTCCTGGTGGAATTTTTATAGAAACTGTTTCTTCATGAACTTTTAAACCTTGAGCATCTGCATCGGCAGGTTTTTTATCGATCATTTGTCCAGATCCTCCACATACATTACAAGGAGCTGCTGTTTGCATTCTCCCAAGAATAGTGTTGGTTACTCGGGTTACTTGCCCCATACCATTACAGGTAGAACAGGTTTTATATGTAGTCCCTTCTGCTTGAACTTTTCTTTTAACTTTTATTTTTTTCTCGGCACCGGTAGCAATTTCCTCTAAGGTAAGTTTTACACGAATACGTAAGTTACTTCCTTTAGCGCGACGTTGACCTCCACCGAAGCCTCCAAAACCTCCGCCTCCGCCACCAAAGGCTGAGCCAAAGATATCGCCAAACTGACTAAAGATATCGTCCATATTCATGCTTCCTCCACCGCCAAAGCCACCAGAACCATCAAATGCAGCGTGACCCATTTGGTCGTAACGTGCTTTTTTGTCAGGGTTGCTCAAAACATCATAAGCTTCTGCAGCTTTCTTAAACATGTCTTCGGCTTTGGTATCATCTGGATTTTTATCGGGATGATACTTTACCGCCATTTTGCGATATGCTTTTTTAATTTCTGCTGCAGTAGCGCCTTTGCTAATTCCTAATATGTCGTAATAATCTTCTTTCATCAAATTTAATTTTTATGAGATACCTTATTTACCAGTTACTACTTTTGGATATCTAATAATTTTTTCTCCTAAGGTATATCCTTTTTCTACTACGTCAACAATCTTACCTTTCATTTTCTTATCTGGAGCAGGGATTTGTGTGATTGCTTCATGTAAATCTGCATCAAATTTATCTCCAGCTTTAACAGCGATAGGCTCTAATCCTTTACTCTTAAGAGTTTCTCTTAGTTTATTACTGATTAACTCTACACCTGTAAGCAAGTTTTTGTCTTCGGTTTTTTGGATTTCAACCAATGCTCTATCAAAATCATCTAATACAGGGAGCATAGATTGCATTACTTCTTGACCTGCTGTTTTGAAAAG
The DNA here is from genome assembly GCF_003253545.1 of Mesonia algae. Lineage (GTDB taxonomy): Bacteria > Bacteroidota > Bacteroidia > Flavobacteriales > Flavobacteriaceae > Mesonia > Mesonia algae. Next base: position 45,699 of record NZ_QKYV01000009.1, on the reverse strand, counting down.
CTCTATACGTTCTTTACTTGTTCTACGCTTATAGTTTTCAAATTCAGCAAAAAGACGTAAAAACTTATCTTTCTCTTTTTCTACTTCTTGTTTAAGTTTCTCCTCTTCAGACAGTTGCTCTTCTTCTGCTTCCGCGGAAGCTTCTTGATTTTCAACATCTTCAATTGCCTGATCTAAAGTCTCTTCTACTTGATCTTTCAAAGATTCTTTTGCCTGTGATTCTTTATCTTTACTCATCGATTTTCTAAATTTTTCAAACATAATGGCAAATCTACTGCCATTGTTGTAAAAATGTCAAAATGTCACCAGTATTTTTTTAATATTTTTTTATGATTTGAATTGATGCTCTTCATTTAAATTTGCCGCAAATTAAATAACTCAAAATCTTACACATGAAAAAAGTATTTTTAAATGCAATGCTAGTAGCTTTCATCGGTTTTACTACTGTTTCTTGTAAAAATGAAGCAAAGAATGAAACTAAAGCTAACGATGCTGAAGAAGTAGTAGAAGCTACTGAAGAAGCACAAACTTTTATGATTGACGCTGCTAACTCTAAAATTGATTGGGTTGGATCTAAACCAAGCGAAAACCATACAGGAACTTTAATGGTTAAAGAAGGTAAGTTTTCTACTATGGGAGAAGATTTAGAAAGTGGTACAGTTGTAATTGATATGACTTCTATTACAGTAACCGATCTTGAAGGTGATCAAAAAGCTAGCTTAGAAGGTCATTTAAAAGGAACTGCTGAAGGGAAAGAAGATCATTTCTTTAACGTAGAAAAGCACCCAGAAGCTACTTTTGAAATTACTAAATTAACAGAAAAAGAGGGTAAGAATTGGTTGTCTGGAAACTTAACTTTAAAAGGTACTTCTAAAAACGTAGAGATTCCTGTTACTTATTCTATGAATGACGATCAGTCTACTTTAAAAATAGAAAGTGAGCCTTTTACAATTGATAGAACAGACTGGAATGTAAACTACGGTTCTAAATCTGTTTTTGACGATTTAAAAGACAAATTCGTAAATGACGAAATTGAGATTACTTTTATGCTACAAGCTAAAAAAGCTTAATCTTTTTTTAAATTTATAGAAAAGCCACAATTTAAAATTGTGGCTTTTTTTATTTTAATAGGTTCTTTAATGCAGGAATAATATGCGTATATCTATACTTAAACCCGTGAGTATCTATTTTTTTATTACTTACTAATTGGCTAGACAATACGATGAGAGACATTTCTCCTAAGATTAATTTAAGCATAAACGCTGGCACATTCGGAAGCCAAAGCGGCTTATCTAATATTTTTGCAATCGTATAGGTAAATCTTTTATTACTTACAGGGTTGGGAGCTACGCCGTTAAAAACTCCATCTAAGTTATTTTCTAAAGCAAAGACAAATATTCTAGATAAGTCTTTAATGTGAATCCACGATTGCCACTGCTTTCCGCTTCCTAGAGGTGCTCCTAAGCCTTTTTCTATAGGTTCTTTCATTTTCTCTAATGCTCCTCCATTTTTAGCTAAAACCACACCAATCCTAATTTTAGCTACATCTATCCCGAGTGATTCAAATTGATTGACGGCTCGTTCCCATTTTACTACTACATTCCCTAAAAAATTATCGGCTACTTGCGGACTGTCTTCGTGATAGAGATTTGTAAGACTATCTGGATAAATCCCAATAGCACTTGCAGATACTATTTGTGTAATCTTATTTTCTTGGGAGGCTAACAAATTGTAAAGTACATTGGCAGAATCTACTCGGCTATCTATAATTTTCTTTTTCTGCTTTTGCGTCCATCGCTTAGAAACACTCGCTCCTACGAGGTTGATAATTTTATCTACGCCCTCAATACAATTAGCATCAATTTCATTTTCTTTAGGGTTCCAATAAAATCCCTTATAGTTTTTAGAGTGTTCTATCTTTTCCTTACTGGTGGTAAGGTAATGAACTTGATAGTTTTTCTCTAAGCAAAGCTGTGTGATAGAAGATCCTATTAGCCCTGTCGCCCCAGTAATTAATATCTTCATTTTTTATTTTGAAAGTAGTAAATTGTAAGCGTGAACATCCTATGTTTAATATAGGTTTAACAGCCAAAAATGAAATTTATGATTTGTTTATCAATTGTTTTTCGTCGCTCTTAGCATTTCCCGTTTTCCAGGTGGACCTTCTAATCTTTCTACCGTAAAACCTACGTCTTGCATAGCTCTTCTTACACTACCTTTAGCAGCATAAGTAACTAAAACTCCTTGATTTTTTAAAGCTTCATACATTTTTTTGAAAATAGAAACCTCCCATAATTCTGGTTGTACTCTTGCTCCAAAAGCATCAAAATAAATAAGGTGGAATTCATTTTTATTTTCAATTTTATCAAACATTTTTTCTTCTTTGATCAATTGAAAGTTCTCATGAATTAATAATTTCTCTTCCCATTTTCCTGCATGCATGGTTTTAAAGTACGCTTCCGCGGAAGCGTGATCTAAAGCAGTAGCATAATTAAGTTGTAAGACTTCTTCTTGAGATACCGGGTAACCTTCTACACCACAATAGTCAATTTTTCGATTTTGATTTTTGGCTTCTAAGCAAGTAATAAGTGCATTTAGACCCGTACCAAAACCAATTTCTAAGATATGTAGTGCGTTGGTCGTAATGGGAATATGAGAAAGCCCCATTTTTATAAACACGTGATAGGCTTCTTGAATAGCTCCGTGTTTAGAATGATACTGTTCATTCCAATCGGGTAAATGGATGGTGGTAGAACCATCTGCCGTGGTCATTATTTCTCTTTTCACAATTTAGCGAATAAGCAGTTTCTTAATTCGTGGGATAGGCCCCGTACATTTTATTTGGTGACAACTAATGCAAAGATTAACCGCTTTATTGTAAATTTCTTTTTGAGAAAGCGAGTCTTTTATTAGTTGTTCTTCATATTCTACAAACAGCTTTGCTTTTTCTTGATAAAAAATATCATTATCGGTGCTGTCTGTCATTCTAGCATAAAAAAGCTTTGTTGGCTCAAAGTTTAAAGTATCTACTTTTTCTCCAGCTACAATTTGACTTTTTATACGCTTATGATCTGCATACATTTTTTCCATAAAAGAAGCCATTTCAGACATTTGATATAGCTGAAATGGCTCTTCTTTTGAAATACTTTCTTCTTTACTTTTTTTATTTTGTTCCTTGTGATTACAAGCCACTAAAGCCAATATAAAAAGAATGTAGAACGCTTTCTTCATACTTATTCTTGGCTAGGCTCTTCCATTAAAACCCCTGTTGCCATAAAAGCATATTCTACTTTAGGTGTTGTTATTGCAGCAATTTCTTCTTCAGATTTTCCAGCATCTTTAGCATAATGCTGAAGTTCTTCTATAGAAGTTTCTGTTACAAAGGCTTTTCCTTCTACAATAGTTTCTCTGTTTTCTGCGTTCAAAGGAACGAAGAAACTGTAATCTTTAAAACGCACGAAAGAGCTCAAAGAATCATCTAATTTTAACGTCATCCAACAACCCTTCTTTTTACAAACCTTATCAACTTCAGATTTAAATTTTACCTCTACCGTATCTCCAGTCTTCATCGAAGTAAACTTCTCCTTCATTTCTGATGCAGATAAACCCCCTTCTTTATCTATATTCTCTCCAAAATTAGCATAAGTAACCTCTGCACTTGCTATAATTTCGTTTGTGTTTTCTTTCTCAACTTCTCCTGAAGTATTTTCCTTTTTATTAGCATCTTGGCAAGCAATTAAAGCTAAAGCACTTAATACAAAAATTATTTTTTTCATAAATTAAAACGTTATTAATAATTTGTTTATATTTTGTCAAAATTAAGAAATACATTAGTTTTTCTTATACCTTTATTTTAATACTTTTGTAAAAATTAAATATTACTCCATGAACACTCCACATAAGGGCTTAGATATTACTACAGCTAAGTCATCTCGATTAGACCAAGTAGATTTTGACAATCTAGTTTTTGGTAAGTATTACGCTGACCACATGATGATTTGCGATTACAAAGACGGGGCTTGGCAAACACCACAAATTATGCCTTACGGACCTATGGAAATGGAGCCTTCCTCAAAAGTTTTTCATTACGGACAAGCTGTTTTTGAAGGAATGAAAGCTTTTAAAGATGCAGATGATAAGGTGTGGTTATTTAGACCTGAAGATAATTTTAATCGTATTAATATTTCTTCTAAGCGTATGGCTATACCAGAGTTTCCGAAGGAGTACTTTTTCGATGCTTTAAATACGTTATTAAAATTAGACAGCGAATGGATTAAAAAAGGAGACGGTAACTCTCTTTATATTCGTCCGTTTGCGATTGGTACCGAATATGGTGTATCTGCTTCTCCTTCTAATGAATATAAGTTTATTATTATTTGCTGTCCAGCGAAAGCTTATTATTCTACTCCAGTGAAAGTTTTAATATCTGATCATTACAGTAGATCTGCAGATGGTGGTGTAGGTTATGCAAAGGCAGCTGGTAATTACGGAGCTTCTTTTTACCCAACAAATTTAGCTAAAGAAAAAGGGTACCAACAAGTTATTTGGACCGATGCTAATACACACGAATACCTTGAGGAAGCAGGAACTATGAACGTGTTTTTTAGAATTGGTGATAAATTAATCACAGCCCCTACTAGCGACCGTATTTTAGACGGTGTTACTCGTAAAAGTATTATCGATTTAGCTAAACACGAAGGAATTGATGTAGAAGTGCGAAGAATAAAAGTAGGCGAAATTGTAGAAGCCGCAAAAAACGGTACCCTAAAAGAAATTTTTGGTACAGGAACTGCTGCTACTATCGCTCAAATTTCTGGTTTTGAACAAGACGGTACTTTCTATGATCTTCCCGAAGTAGAAAACCCTTACAATGTAAAATTGAAAAAAATGCTACAAGATATTCAGTACAACCGAGCCGAAGATCCTTTCGATTGGCGTTATGCTGTTGAAACAAAATAAATTAAAAAAACGCTGTAAATTATTACAGCGTTTTTTTATATAATTAATAATAAAAAGTATAATTTAAGAGTTCTATTTTTATACAAACCAACACAGATTGAAAAATGAAAAAGCGCATTTTAAATATTTTTATTTTCTCCTCTATTTTAACAACACTCGGATTTATAATGGATGGTGATCCCAAAGAACCTAGCATGCTTTTAAGGTTTGTTGAATTCTTTGGGATGCTTGCCATTGTATTTCTATTTACCACTAGCATCTACTTTTTACTATCTTTTATCACTAAGCAGCTAAGACGCTCGTAGATAAATTGTTTATTTACCTAAAATGTCATCTATATTAGGTTTAAAATAGTTAGGTCCTTTTAACACCTTACCATCCTCTCTGTAAATCGGTTTCCCATCAGCTCCCAATTTACTCATATTGCTGCGTTGTATTTCATCAAATACCTCTTCAATTTTATATTGCATACCGTGTTCAATAATAGTTCCGCAAAGTATATATAACATATCACCAAGCGCATCGGCTACTTCTGTCAAGTCATTATTATTAGCTGCTTCTAAGTATTCTTCATTTTCTTCTTTCATTAAATGATATCGTAGTAAATTTTTAGCTTCTCCTAGATCTGCTACAGGTTTCTCCTTTACTCCTAATCCAAATGCTTCGTGAAATTGTTTTACCGCACTTATTCTTTTTTTCATAATGTTTATAGTCTTAATTTTGCACAAAAATAAACGATATGTTTACCCAAGGACAATATTTTTTTGCAGGCTTTTTTGTTGTAGCCTTTTTTATTTTAATTGTAATCAGTTATCGTAAAGATTTAAAATTACACAAAAAATATTATAAAGGAAGTTTATACGTACTTGCCGGATTTCTACTTTTTATTGGTCTTTTATTTGTGATTAAAAAATTCTTGCACTAATTCTATCTTTCTTTTTTAGAAATAAGAATTATGTATCTTCGTAAGGAGAGCACAACTTATGAGAGCAAAAGTACAAATAGACCACAAAGAATTTACTGTTAACCTCAATCTACCCATAGATATTTCTTTAACGCTTAGCGCGGAAAAAAATAATCCCTCTGCTTGGTATGTAGATGCTCCTAAAATACAACCTGTTAAAGATGGAGACTGGGACGCAAAAGTGAGTGAAGGAGCCTCGGTTAACTTTAATAACATATATTTTAATCCGCATGCACACGGTACGCATACCGAATGTGTCGGACATATTTCTAAAGAATTTTACAGCATCAACGATTGCTTAAAACAGTTTTTCTTTACCGCCAAAATCATCACTTTAACTCCTGAAACATTGGGTAAAGATTTAGTTTTTAGTAAAAAACAAATCGAACTAAAATTCCGTCAAGGAGAAGCGCAAGCTATTATAATTCGAACTCTTCCCAATTCTGAAGCAAAGAAAAACCGACAATACAGCCATACCAATTGGCCCTATTTATTGGAAGAAGCGGCAGAATATCTTAAAGAATGTGGTGTTGAGCATTTATTAATCGATTTGCCATCGGTAGACAAAGAAAAAGATGACGGAAAACTTTTAGCACATCACGCCTTTTGGAATTATCCTGAAAACACGAGATTTTCAGCTACGATTACCGAAATGATTTATGTGCCAGAAAATGTGGCTGATGGAAATTATTTACTTAATCTACAAATAGCATCATTTCAAAACGATGCTAGTCCAAGTAAACCTGTATTATATAAAATTGAACCTTAACGTATGGAATTATTGTTTTTAGGCCTCGCGGGGGGAGCAATAGCCGCTTATTTTATCTATTCTTTTTTCAATAAAAATAAAAAGAAAGAAAAGGAACAGCAACAATCGGTTGTACTGATGGAAAAAATAAGGGCAGTTTGTAAATTTATAACTGTAGAAGGTGACTTTTCTGAAATTTACCACTACGCTAATGTTAAGGACAAATGGATCAACCTATTTTTAGGAAGTAAAAAAGCTTTAGTATTAATTGAAGCTAAAGCACATATTGGGTTTGATTTAACGAAAATTAAAATGAATTCTGATGTGGAGAAAAAAACCATTTATTTAAGCAACTTCCCACAACCCGAATTACTGTCTATAGAAACCGATTTTAAGTACTACGATAAGAAAGAAGGCTGGGCAAATCCTTTCACCTCTTCAGATTTGACTGATATTAATCGAGAAGCTAAGCAATATATTGTAGAGAAAATTCCGCAAAGCGGATTGTTAAAAGAAGCTTCTAATCAGGCTTTAGATACCATTCAACTCATGGAAAAATTGGTAGAAACCATCAATTGGAAACTGGACTATTCTTCTTTAGAAACCGGAGAAAATCCCACATATTTGAAAGACAGTAGAAATACCATTGAAAAACCATAAGCATGCAAATTGATGAATTAAGAGATTATTGTCTTGCTAAAAAAGGTGTTACCGAAGATTTTCCTTTTGATGAACATACTTTGGTGTTTAAAGTAATGGAGAAAATGTTTGCGTTAGTAGGATTAAAAAAATGGGAAGCAGGAGATTGTGCCATTAACTTAAAATGCGATCCCGAAAAAGCGATTGAACTCCGTGAAGAATATCCCGATGAAATTTACGGGGGTTATCATATGAGCAAAAAACACTGGAATACCGTTGTCATTAATGGTCCGCATTTAACACGTAAAGAAATACAACATTTTATCAACCATAGTTATGAATTGGTAATAAGTAAACTGACTAAAAAACAAAAAGAGGAATTGAATAAACTTTCACAACCTAAACTAATTTAAATGCAAGATCCAAATCATATTTATTCTTCCCATATAAAAGAATTTCAGCTTCAGCTTAAAAAGTTAAAAAAACAGCTTTTTGCGTCGAGCATGTTAAGGTTAGTCATCTTTTTACTTTTTGCTTTTTTAATTTATTTCTATTCTAGTACGACTTCTCTCGTTTTACTTTTTGTTTTTCTAGGAATTGCCTCTTTTCTGTTTTTAGTTTCAAGGCATAGCGATCTTCAGCAGGAAAAAGAGAAATTAAAACAACTTATTGAACTGAATGAAACCGAAATTAGAGTTTTAAATCGGGATTTTCATGATCTACCTAACGGAAAAGAATTTGTTAATCCACAACACGAATTTAGTCAGGATATAGATTTATTTGGCAGTCGTTCATTTTTTCAATACCTCAACCGTACCGCACTGGCTTCAGGTAAACAAAAATTGGCCGATTTATTGAGCAGTAATAATATTCAGTATATTCAGGAAAAACAAAAAAGCATTCAGGATCTTGCTGAAAAAATAAATTTTAGACAAGAATTCACAGCCATCGCTAAAATGGCTAAAGTAAAGATTAAAGCCCCTATTATATTACAGTGGTTCAAAAACTACGAAGCTTTTGTTCCTTCGGTATACAAATGGTTACCCAAAGCATTTTCAGTGGTATCCTTACTATTATTTATAGCATTAGCCTTAGATTATATTCCTTGGTTTTACTTGGGAGCTTGGTTTATTGTAGGCTGGATAATTATTGGACGATTTGCTAAAAAAGTAAATGAACTTTCGGGTTACGTAAGTGAAATACAAAGTACTTTTCAGCAATATCACTTGTTATTGGGCTTGATTGAGGATACTAATTTTCAAGCAGAATTTAATAAGGATCAACAAACAAAGATTCAAATAAAGCATAAAAAAGCTTCTACCTTAGTCAAAGAGTTTTCTAAAATTATTGATGGCTTAGAACGAAAGAATTTTATGATTTTCGGTCAGGTGATTAGCGGGTTTATGCTTTGGGATTTGTGGAAAGCTTATGAAATCGAACAATGGATTGAAAAATACGCTCACCGTACTGAAAATTGGTTTGATGCCATAGATTATTTTGATGCTTACAATTCGCTTGGAGGGTTTGCCTTTAACCATCAAAACTATACATATCCAAAAATTAAACAAAACGGTATAGTTTTGAAAACAACCGAAGCTGTGCACCCACTAATTCATCCAAAAGATGCGGTAACCAATGATTATCAAATTGATCAGCAAGAATTTTTCATCATTACTGGTGCAAATATGGCAGGTAAAAGTACGTTTTTACGTACCGTATCTCTACAATTGGTAATGGGAAATGTAGGACTTCCCGTTTGTGCCAAAACTTGTGAATATTCGCCCATTAAACTTATTACTAGTATGCGAACGGTAGATTCTTTAGCAGATGAAGCTTCTTATTTCTTTTCGGAATTAACTCGATTGAAATTTATTGTAGATGAAATTAAAACCGATCGTTATTTTATTATTCTCGATGAAATTTTAAAAGGAACCAACAGCACAGATAAAGCCATAGGTTCACGAAAGTTTGTTGAAAAATTGGTTGGCTCTCACTCTACTGGAATTATAGCTACACACGATCTTAGCCTTTGTGAAGTTGCTAATGAATTACCACAAGTAAAAAATCATTATTTTGATGCCGAAATCATTAACAACGAACTTCATTTTGATTATAGATTTAAAAACGGAATTTGCCAAAATATGAATGCTTCATTTTTACTTAAAAAGATGGAAATTGTAGATTAATGGATTCACTCACTCAAATTGTTTTAGGAGCCGCTGTAGGCGAAGTGGTTTTAGGAAAAAAAGTAGGCAATAAAGCGATGTTATACGGAGCTATTGCTGGAACCATCCCCGATTTAGATACTTTTGCTTCCTACTTTACCGATACCGTTACAGCGCTCGAAATTCATAGAGGGTTTACCCATTCTATCTTTTTCTCTGTTGTTTTTGCGCCCATTTTTGGCTGGTTGGTTTCTAGGTACGATAAATTAGGTAATTTTAAAAATTGGTCGTGGTTATTCTTTTGGGGTTTTATTACGCATCCGCTGTTAGATGCACACACCACTTGGGGTACCCAGTTATTTTGGCCGTTAGATCTTCGGTTGGCGTATAAGAACATTTTTGTAATCGATCCTTTGTATACCCTTCCTTTTTTGGTCTGTGTTATCTGGGCGATGCGTTTGCCTAAAACTTCCGCTAGACGGAGGAAAATTAACCGCTTAGGTATTATTTTAAGCTCCTCTTATCTAGTGATTACATTAATTCTTAAAGCTTATACCTATCAAAAGTTCACAGCCGCTTTAGGCGAACAGGAAGTTAATTACACTTCCGTGGAAACGAAACCGAGTGCTTTTAATAGTGTTTTGTGGACCGCAAATGTAGACACTCCTAATGCTTATCTTATTGGGCACTATTCAATTTTTGATACACAACCTATTCAATTTGCATCTTACCCTAAACAACACGAATTATTGGGAGATTTAAAGGAAGAAGAGAAAGTACAACAACTCTTTAAAATCACTCAAGGTTGGTACACCGTAACTCAAAAAGAAGATCAAATTTTTATAAACGATCTAAGGTTTGGGTTATTAGGTTTTCAACCAACAGAAAATCGTTTTGCTTTTAGCTTCGAACTTATTAAAACTCCAAATGGTCTGAAGGTTAAAGAAGTTGAAAAAAACCGTACGCAGGCAAAAGAACTGCTTAGTGAATTAGGAAACCGCATAAAAGGAAATTAATTTTCCCTATTTACCAGTGTACTTATAAACTTCTAACGTCGCTTACAAGTTGTATTTTTTTGTGAGTTCGTTAACTCTAATTTTTCTCAAAAACATAGAATTTAGCTTAAAAGCAGAGCTATGAGTAAAGTACAAAAGAGAAAAAAATATAAAAAGAAAAGGTATATTTTACCAATTACTATTATTGTACTGCTCATTGCTTTTAGAATTTATCTACCCACATTGGTGAAAAATTATATGAATGATGTGTTAGCAGATATTCCTGGATATTACGGTCAAGTTGAAGATGTCGATATTTCTTTGTGGCGTGGTGCTTATCAATTAAACGGACTTTACCTCAACAAAAAAACTGCTCAAAGTGAAGTTCCTTTTCTCAACTTCCCAGAAACCAATATTTCTATAGAATGGAGAGCTCTTCTCAAAGGAAAAATTGTCAGCGAAATTGAGATGCACAGTCCAGAAGTTATTTATGTATTTGAAGATCAAGAAAAAACACCTACAGAAGGAGAACCCGATGTAGAAGATTGGACCAAAGCCTTAACCGATATTGTTCCGCTAGATATTAACAACTTTCAAGTTTATAACGGGAAACTGGCCTTTGTACAATTGCAAGCCAATCCCAATATAGATTTATTTATTAATGATCTAAGATTAAGTGCAAAAAACCTAAGAAACGTAAAGCAAGAGAACAAAGTTCTCCCCTCTCCCATCATTGCAACCGGTACCAGTATTGGGAATGGTAAACTAAATCTTGACGGAAAAATTAATCTTATCAAAGAAATACCTGATATGGATATTTCGCTTTCGCTGAAAGAAGCTGATGCCACAGCACTCAATGATCTTACTAATTTTTATGCAGGTCTCGATTTTGAAAGTGGTAGCGTAGGCGTTTTTACTGAAATTGCTATAGCAGATGGTTATCTTAAAGGTTATATAAAACCTCTTCTTACCAATACTAAACTTATAGGAAAAGAAGACGGTTTTTTAGAAACGCTTTGGGAAGGTTTTGTAGGGGTGTTCAAATTCATCTTAAAAAATCAGGGAACAGATACTGTTGCTACAAAAGTACCTATTGAAGGAGATCTTAGTCAAGTGGGGTCAAAAGTATTTCCGACGGTTTTAAACATCTTTAAAAATGCTTGGATACAAGCCTTCACTGGGAATGTAGATGATAATATAGAATATAAAGATGCTTTTCAAGAGGATAAAAAAGAAAGCCGAAAAGAATCTAGGAAACAACGAAGAGAAGAACGCAAAAAAAAGAGACAAGATAAAAAGGAAGAATAAAACTTTTTAAATCTAATCTTGACGATAATAACTCTTGGTATATAGGTTTATTTGAAATTCTGGTAAAGCATCATTCTCCAATTTCGTCTCATAATAACGTTTAAAAAGAACAGGAGAAATTGTTTTTAACGTATCATTTTTCACCTTTACATCGTCAATAACTATTTGATAATTATTAGAAAAGCTCCATTTGTCTAGTAATTGCTTAGTAATATCTTTTTGAAAAACAGTTTCGGTTACAAAGGGTAAAAAGTCGGGTAACTTTTCAGCATTAATTCGCTGCTCAAAACTCATATTATTATAAATAAACTCTACCAAATTAAGGTCTTTAGCTTTTAAATTTCTTTCATTTTCTGGCATTGACTTCCAAGAACGAACCAAGCTATCATATACTGCTATTTTAGTTTCAGAAATCACACTAGTTTCTTGAGCAATCTCCCTTTTCTTTTGAAGATTGATAATATTTATTTTAGTTTTTTTAATCTGCTTTTTAACCTTATCAATTAATTCTTGCGAAGCCCCTTCCATCACAATAATGGTGGCAGTGTATGCGTCAGGTGAGTCGGTCGCTATAGTTTGTTGTAATTCTATAATTTTTTCTGCTAAGAAATTTAAAGCAACTTCTTTATCATTTAAATACACTAAACCTTCATCTGTAATTCTAATTACAATTTTCTCACTCTTAAGGTTTTCTTCGACCTTAGTTTTTGTTGTTTTTGCTTCCGCGGAAGCGAAATTGCAAGTACCTAAAAAAATGCTTATGAATAATATTACCGAAAAGAAGCGTGGAGAGATAGTCATAAAATTAAATCTTTATACCCGTTTATAATGGCTATTTTTTTACGAAGATAAAGGTAATTATTTAATAAAATGTAGGGTTTAATTTTTTAAAATAAGCTTATACACGAATAAAAAATAATCCTAAATGCAAGAAATCTCTAAATTCTATTACCTTTACTTTTTTAAATAAATTATGAGCTTAGACCAAGATTTAATGCAACGCGCAGACTCTAAATGTGAACTCTGCGGAAGTAAAGACAACTTAGAAATATACGAAGTTCCTCCCTTAAGTACTGCTAGCGTAGATACTGCAATTCTTACGTGTGAAACTTGTTTTGAACAGCTACAAGATCCTGAAAAAGTAGAGCCTAACCATTGGCGATGCCTTAACGATAGTATGTGGAATACTACTCCTGCTGTACAAGTAGTGGCTTGGCGTATGTTAACCTCTCTCAAGAATGAAGGTTGGCCCCAAGATTTGCTAGATATGATGTATATGGAAGATAGCACGCTAGAATGGGCAAAATCGACCGGGATTGGACAAGACGATACTCCAAAAGGACTTGTTCACCGAGATAGCAACGGTGTAATTATTGAAGCGGGTGATAATGTGGTGCTTATTAAAGATTTACCTGTAAAAGGCTCTAGTTTGGTAGCTAAAAGAGGTACGGCAGTGCGAAGAGTATCTTTAGTGCATGATAATGAAGAGCATATTGAAGGAAAAGTAGAAGGACAGCAAATTGTTATTCTTACTAAGTTTGTAAAGAAAATGTAATTATTTTGATTTTTCCGTTAAACGGAAATTATAACTATATAAAACCTCGATTAGAAAAGTTATCTCTAATCGAGGTTTCTTATTTTAAAATTGGTGGTGAAAGCTTAATTGTAGCTGTCCTTTATTTTGTGTATTCACATTTTGATTCATCCAAGCCAATTGAAATTTCATCTTATCATTAAGTGCATAACCCAAACCTAAGTAGGTTCTATTTCTATCAAAAATTTCAACTTTTCTACCGTCACCAATATCTCGTTGTCCATTAATAAACAACTCATTATACAATGCTAAATACAGCGTGTTATTAGTCATCGTAGGTTTTGATAAAGGAACATTTAAAAATAAATTATACCTATAACGAGTTCTAAAGTCCTGATTCTCTACCCAACGTTGTTCATACCTAAAACGGTGGGTAAGTAAAAAACGTTCACTTATTTTTTGAGGTATCAAAGCTTCTTGATATATACGACTCTCCATACTGGTATCATCGCTATCTCCAATAACTCCAGAGGTTATATGTGCGTAACCTAGAGTAAGCATAAGAGGTGTTTCGGGAACCTTATAAGTTACTCCAGATCTTAATAGTAACTGTTCTAAATCTCCACCTAAATTCCAATTTCTATATTGTACATCTCCTTGTATTCCCCAATTGCTTTCTTTAAATTGGGTTTTATAGAAATACATATACCAAGCTCCTGTTTTTTTTTCTTGTGCTACTGCCTGCATAAAAAACAAGCAAAAAAATGCTCCTAATAATCTCTTTAACATCATTCTATTTTTATTATGACAATTATCTATAGAAACTCTTTAATGTCATTACTCAAATCTAACACTTCTACTTGAGGTAATTTTAATTCTAGAATGCTACTCCCTGCAGCACTTCTATATCCTGCAGCACAGTGTACAACTACAGGTTTATCTGTAGGTACTTCTTGAGCTCTTTCTCTCAACTCGTGTAATGGGATGTTAATTGAACTTTCAAAAGGTTTATTGTCCTCAACCTCAGGTTGGTTTCTTATATCTACAATAGTATAATTAGTTTCGTTTTCTTTTAATTTTTTACCAGATATTGTTGAAGAAGTTTTTAATAACCTATGTTCTAAAGTAAGAATTCCTCGAAGCTGTCTTTCGTATCCTATTTTAGCAATTCTTTCCAAATATTTATCGAAGTTTGTTACAGAATCTACTACTAAATAAAAAGGTTCTTCTGGCCTTACAATAGCTCCTAACCAAGTTTCTAGTTTTTGTGCATCTCGTATAGCTTCAATGTTAATACTATTTGGTAAATGTCCTGCTTTAAACTCATCAATAGCACGAGTATCAACTACAATAATTTGATTATCTACCTGAGAACGATTGACTAATCTCGGGGCTTCTCCAATACTTCTTTCAAAATTGACTGCTCCCGCTTTATTAGTATCTACATCAAACCCAAAGTAATGCGGTATCATAGGTTGATCTTTCAAAATTTCATTGACAAAATCTTCTTCTGTTTGTTTTTGAAAAGCCCAATTACTCATGCGTTCTTGTCCTAATGTTGAAGAAGAAGCATCGCTCATGTTTTTTCCGCAAAGAGAACCTGCTCCGTGGGCTGGATAAATTACCGTTTCATTTGGTAAATGATTAAATTTATTGTTTATCGTGTGGTACATAGATTTCGCCAGCTCTTCTCGTTTAGCCCGCATATTTCCTGCTTTCTCTCTTAAATCTGGTCTTCCTACATTTCCTATGAAAATAGTATCTCCCGTAAAAAGCATTTTTTCTTTATCATCATCTGCTAAAATACAAATGCTATCTGGTGAATGTCCTGGAGAGTTGATTGCAGATAATTGTACGTTCCCTAAAGAAATATTATCTCCGTCATCAAAAGTATTATGAGGATATTCTGCTCCTAGCAGTTTACTAGCATAAATAGTTGCTCCTGTTTCTCTATGGATCTGTAAGTGACTACTTATAAAGTCTGCATGAGGATGCGTTTCTATAACTGCTACAATTTTAGCGTCTTCCTCTTCCGCGTAAGCGTAATATTGTTGAGGATTTCTAGACGGATCTATGATTGCCATATGACCTTCTGAAACTATTGCGTATGAGTAATGTGCTAATGCTTTATCGTTAAATTGCTTTACTTTCATTGTATAAGATTTTTATTTCTGTGTTGTTTTTTGTGTTTTTTTAAATGGGTACGCTAATTGTTCTTGAAAACTTTTAGGAAAATTTTCATCTCCGTGAAAGCCAAGTTCTATATTTTTTCCATTTTTAGGAATATACGCTGTACCAAATAGATAATCCCATATACTTAAACTCAATCCGTAGTTCATACCGTAAGGATGCTCTTTAGGTAATTCTTTTGAGTGATGCCAAATGTGCATTTTTGGGTTGTTTAAAATATATCCCAACCAACCATAGCTCCAGCCTAAATTAGCATGATTTAAATGACCTATAAATACCGAAAACATATGAACTACAAAAAATTGTTCTATTCCAAAACCGATCATAGCTAGCGGAATATATTGTACTGTTTTATAAACAATAGTTTCCATAAAATGGAAGCGAAACTGTGCGGCAAACCCCATTTCTTTAACGCTGTGATGCACTTTATGAAATTTCCACAACCAAGGTTTTTTATGTAGTTGGCGGTGAACATTCCATTGTATAAAATCGGCTATAAAGAACATAATAAGCAATTGTGCCCAAACTGCAAAATCTTGTACCTCTATGGCTACAATATTTTTAATTCCGAAAAGACCTAAAAAGTCATTGAATAATTCTACTCCTACATTAGAAAGTGCATTATAACCTACTAAAGAAAAAAGGAAAAAATTAAATATGATATAGAAACTGTCTAACCAAAATCCCTTTCTAAATATAGCTTGGTTTTTTCGCCAAGGAATAAAAATTTCTAGTAGCCACACCAGCAAGGATAAACCTATTAACCAATAAAAATAATTGGTCCACGACGGATTGGTAATTTCACTAACCAAATAGTTAAAATACCCCGAAAAGGATTCTTCAATTATTTGTAAATATTTCTCTAGCATTATCATATCGATTACAGAACAAAAATACACAATATCTTTACTTATATAAGTAACTCGAGTTACATTGAAGAAATTTTCTTATTATGTGACCTTTGTTACTAAGAAGTCTAATTCTAATATGTTATTTTGTAGTTGATGAAGTTGAAAACTTACATAGCGTTTATTTTATGCATCTTATTTTGCAGCAAATTACTATTAGTAGAAGCTAAAGCTTTTAGTTTATGGGACAATGTAGATGGAATAACACTCACTAACCCATATTGTAAAAAAAAGAATGCCAAATCATCTTCTAAAGAATTAGATGTATCTGCTAGTAAAGACCATAGTTTACTAGTTTTTAGCTTTACTTGCCAACAAAACTTTCAGTTGACATCTCCATATCAAGAGATATGGTTTCAAGAAAAGCAAGTTAAAGAATATGCTTACCAGCATCCTCAAATTTTAGTTCTTTTTAAAGAATTACAACTACCACCTCCCAAACTCGTATAATTTCATTAGATCTATTAGAAATTATTCATTTACATAAAAATTATGGCTAATCAAGTATTGGTGAGTTTGCGCTCTATTCAAGTACTTAGAATTATGCTTAGCGGAATTTTTTTAGTAGCGGGTTTTAATCATCTTATTCATCTAAATAAAACCGTAAATCGTCTTAACACTGCTCGTTTAAAAGATGTAGCTTACTTTTTTGGAGATCCAAAATGGTTGATTATTATTTCTGGAGTAGTTATGCTTTTTGCTGGGTTTAGTTTAATGATGGGTTATAAAACTAAAATTGCTGCTAGTATTCTTTTGCTAATATTAATTCCTATTACAATCACAATCCAAATAGGACAAATGTCCACATTAGGTCCGTTGTTTAAAAATCTAGTTATTATGGGCGGACTACTATTTTTCATTACCAACAATATTCAATATAAACACAAATAATCATGAGAACATTTATTATAAGCAGTTTAATATTACTATTAAGTATCACTAATCTTACTGCTCAAGAAAAAAGTAATATCAGTATAAAACAAGATTATATTGTACTTACGCGAAAAATACCTCAGTTAAAACCCATTCTAATCACTGCTAAAGAGCTACAACAAGAAGCTCTGCAAACATTTGGTGAATATGAAGTAGTAATTTGCGGGAAAACCGTAAAAGATTTAGAAGATCATACTAAAATTCAACCCTTTTTAGATCAAGCTAAACAATTGGGTGTAGAAATTTTTGCTTGTGGATTTAGTTTAGAAAAGTTTAAAGTAAATCAAAATAAACTACCTGAAGATTTACAAGTTGTAAAAAATGGAATTCTTTACAATTTCAAAAAGCAAAAAGAAGGTTATTTAAGTATTGAACTTTAAAAAAAAATTATGAGACCATTAAGTATAATATTCATATCAATAATTTCAGTATTATCTTTTTCTTGTAAAGAAATAGCTTTAAAAAAAGATAATCATACTGCAAATAAAAAAGATACCGTAAAGATTAGTGTTTTACAAACTGCCGATATTCACGGTCAATTAGATACTCACCCCGAACTTTTTTGGGAGAACGAGAAAATTGTATTTAAAAATCGTGGAGGTTTAGCACATATTAAAACGCTATTTGAGGAAGAGCGAGCGAAAAATCCAGGAAATACGATTATCGTAGATGGAGGTGATTTAATACAAGGTAGTGGTTATACTGCGCTTTCTAAAGGGGCGGTTTTACCAGAAATTATTAAACACATGAATTATGATGTACTCATCCCTGGAAATTGGGAAGTCGTATACGGTAAAAACCAGATGTTATCTATTTTAAATAATTACGAAACTCCCGTAATTGCACAAAATATGTACCATGAAGAAAGTCATAAAAATCTTTTTCCTTCTCATTGGATTAAAGAAATTGACGGAGTAAAACTAGGTTTTATTGGCGTGAATGATCCCGATGTTCCTATAAGGCAAAATCCAGAATTTAGTAAAGGAATAGAATTTTCAGGGTTAGATGAGACTTTAAAAGAGCAAATTCAGCAATTAAAATCTAAAGAAAAAGTAGACGTTTTATTTTTGGTCACCCATTTTGGGATATTTAAACAAGTAGAATTAGCCAACAATCCTGTATCTAAAAAGGTTGATTATATTTTAGGAAACGATACACACGAAAGATTGAGAACTCCTATTGAAGGGAAATTTGCTAAAGTAACAGAACCTGGTGCTTTTGGTTCTTTTGTTGGAAAGCTAACTTTGTACGTAGTTGACGGAGAAATTGTTCTTGATGAATATGAACTCATCGACGTAGACCCCGATAAATATAAAGCAGATCCTCAAATAAATGAATTAATTACAAAAGCTAAAGCTCCATATAAAGAAGAAATGGAGGAAATCATAGGCTATACCAACGTTCCTTTATTTAGGTATTTAACCGTTGAAAATCCTTTAGATAATATGATTACTAATGCAGCTAAATGGAAAACCGGCGTTGACATCGCAATTTCTAATGGCTTTAGGTTTGGAAATCCAGTTGTTCCTATAGATGGAAAACCAGCTCCTATTACCAAAGCTAATCTTTGGAACTGGTTACCTGTTAATGAGAAAATAAAAACAGGAAAAGCGAGTGGAAAGCAAATTAAAAATTGGTTAGAGCAAGAGATTCATAATGCTTTCGCGGAAAAAGCCACCGAACGGTTTGGAGGCTGGCTCGTAAGATTTGCAGGGATGCAAGTAGATTTTAAAATTAATGCAGAAAAAGGAAAAAAAATCAATTGGATTAAAGTCGGAGGTCAGCCAATTCAAGATGATAAAATGTATAGTATCTCGGCTTGTGTACGTCCTGGAGATCCTATTCATAATCTATGCCGAATGTCTAATGTAGAAGATGTAGAGGTTAAAGATTATACTATTCACAATGCAGTAGAAGATTATTTAGCTAAATTTTCTCCCGTTTCACCAAAACTAGAAAAAAGAGCTTATTGTGATGATTTAGGTGTACATTCGTTCTCTACAGTACCTAACACAAAATATAAATTTAAGTAAGATGAAAAAAATTAAATTTATTATCAATATCCTTTTTTGGGTGGCTCTTATTGCTGTTATCTTTTCTACCGATTTAAGAGCAGAAGTTTTTGGGTTTATTCAACGTGGAGTTATTGAAATTGGTTTAGTAAATCCTACAATCGAAGAAAATCACAAGACTTTAAAAAAGAATGAACCTTATCAATTAACTTTAAAGAACCAAAGAGGAGAAATGGTTCAACTTTCAGAGTTTGAAGATAAAATAGTTTTTATTAATTTTTGGGCTACTTGGTGTCCGCCGTGTATTGCAGAAATGCCTAGCATTAATCAATTACATGAAAAGTTTAAAAATGATAAGGAAATAGTTTTTCTAATGATAAGCCAGGATAAAGATTTTGGGAAGGCTAAGGATTTTTTAGAAAAGAAATCTTTTGGTTTTGATATTTTTCAAAGTCAAACTTCACTCCCGAAAGATTTGAGAAGTAATAGTATTCCTGCTACGTTTGTATTAGATAAATCTGGAAATATAGTTTACGAACATATGGGAATGGCTAATTATAATTCAGATAAATTTATTTCTTTTTTAAACGAATTGAAAAAACAGTAAAAAAGAAAAGCTGCTTGAGTTGTTCAAGCAGCTTTTTTTAAAATCTAGATTTGGTTATTGAGGAAAATCTACGTGAGTTCTTATTTCTTCTATTTGAGCTATATGACGCTGAGTATGTCCGTTTGTAAATAGTAAAAATTGGTAGGCATCTACAAAACCTGCAGGGGATAGCACTACTTGCTTCCGTAGTTTTTCACTGCTATAATTTTCTATAAGACCTTCAAAAACTTCTCTATCTGCATTAAAATCTTCCAAGATACCCTGTACTGTTTTATAAGAATTTTCTCCCTGAATTGCCTTGGGAGCTTTCGCTTTTTGCTCTCTGTTAGTAATGTATTCTACTACTTCCATATCAGTTAACTGGATGGAGTCTCTAGAGGTTTGTTTTGCTTCCGTTAAGGCATTGGTAAGCATCTTGGTTAATGCTATTTCTGTCTTAATTATATGATCGGCACATTGACCTATTGACCAAGTAGAATCGGTGCTTTTAAATTTTAATTGTTTTTCGTTTAAGCCTTTTATAGCCTGGGAAAGGTTTTCTCCACTTTTTTCATATTTAGTAATAAGATGGTTCAATTCATTATCATACATAATAGTTTCTTGAGCTTCTAAAATTTCTTTTAGGTTCTCTAATCCTTCTTCAAAATCATCTCCCATATCTATAAATAAATTAATGGTATTAAAAGGATAGTTCATAACTCCTTGATTTTGCCAAGTCACTTTGGTTTTATTTTTTCCAATAGATTCTGTACTTATTTTGGCAGTCATTGGGTCACCATAATCGTCTATTGCAATTTCGGTAGTCATACTTTTACCTTCCTCTATGGCAATTATTTTTTGATTTCCTTTTCCTACTTGCCAGTCATCACTTTCCCAAAAAACAGTAAATCCTACAGCTGCATCTTCTCCTTTATAGGTTTGTTTAATTTCGGGATCCATTAAATTCCAAGTGCCATAATTATTTTGATTTTTTAAATATTTTACATAATTAAACACTTGCTCTTGAGGTTTATTAATAATAATATCTTCGCGGTTACTAAATTCTTTTGGCATTATTAAACCTGCAATCAAGAAAAAACCAATAATTAAAATAATTAGAACTCCAATAAACTTTAAAACTTTCATGATTTATTTATATAGCTTGTGAATGACCAAATATCGTGATAAAATTTTAACTTTAAATACCAAAAAAAATTATGAAAACGTATGTAGCTTTTCTTAGAGGAATAAATGTAGGCGGTCACCATAAAGTGCCTATGAAAGATCTAAAATATTTATTAGAAAAAAATAACTATAAAAATGTAACCACTTTATTAAATTCTGGCAATATTATTTTTGATGGAGATGAAGCTTCCGCGGAAGAAATTCAGCAGCAATTAAGCCGTATGTTAGAAGAGAAATTTGGTTTTTCGATTCCTACATTGGTTAAAACCAAAAATGAGATAATAACAATTTTAGAGCATAACCCTTTCCTATCTGTTAGTTCAAACAAAGATTTAAAGTTATATGTTAGCTTGGTATTTGACCCTCTGCCTAAACAATTAAATTTAAAAGATTTAGAAACTGAATCTTTTAAAATAATAAAGATTAATTCTCGTGAAATCTATTCGGTTTTAAATACCAATAAGGGTAAAACTACAAAAGCTATGGAAAATATGGATAGATACTTTAATAAATCACTTACCACTCGCAATTGGAATACTATAGTAAGAATAGGTAAAAAGTTGAGAGATTAATTACCACAATTCTTTCCAGAAAATATAAATTCCCATGACAAGTACCAACCCTCCAAATCCTTTCTTAAGTTTGGCACCGTCAATAAATTTATTTAAATAAATCCCCAAAAATATTCCCACAATAGCAAATGCTGAAAAAGACAATAAAAAAGACCAATTTATCGGCATGTATAGAGCATCTCCTGCAAATCCTACCAAAGAATTAATGGCTATTACAAATAAAGATGTTGCTACCGCTTGTTTTATGGGAAGTTTTGCTAAAAAAATAAGAATGGGTACAATTATAAATCCGCCGCCAGCGCCAACTAAGCCAGTAATTATTCCTACCAAAGCACCTAAACTTACAAGAGGAAAATAGTTTATTGTTTTAGATTTTGTAATCTCTTTTTGATGAACTCTACGTTTTTTATCTAAAATCATAGAGAAAGATGCTGCCAGCATTAAGATTGAAAAAAACACCATAATAGCAATATCTTTAGTTAGCAAAAAACTGGCGTTACTGTAAATAACCTCAGGTATAGCAGGAATAATAAACTTGCGGGTAGAAAAAACCATTATAGCCGCTGGAATAGCAAAAAATAGAGAGGTTTTAAAGTTTACTAGTCCTTTTTGAAGATTTTTGATAGCTCCAAATAGAGATGAAATTCCCACAACAAATAAAGAATAGCCTGTCGCTAAAACAGGCTCTATTCCTAATAAGTAAACAAAGACTGGCACAGTAAGAATAGAACCACCTCCACCCGTAAGTCCTAAAACAATACCGATAATTAACGCACCTATGTAACCTAAAATTTCTATCAATGTTTTTTAATTTTAAAACAAAACTATCAAATTATAAAATTGATTTAAGTAATGTGGGTTACACAGTTAGAATTTTTATTTGATTTCTATGAATTTCTATTTGGTTTTGATTTTCTAATTTCTTTAATAATCGGGAAATAACTACTCTTGAAGAATTTAAATCTTTAGCTATTTCTTGATGGGTTATTTTTAAATCGCTGGCTTGCGCAAACTTTTGTTTATCTTTTAGATAATCTATAAGCCTATCATCTAGGTTAGAAAACGCTATTTTATCGATAGAGTTTAAAGCTTCCATAAGACGAGTGTGATAACTCTCAAAAACATAATTTCGCCAGCTTTTGTACTTAGAAGCCCATTCTTCCATTTTTTGAACGGGAATCATTAAGAGTTGAGCATCGGTTTCTGCTGTAGCTTTAATTTCACTTTTATTAATTCCTAAACAGCACGTAAGAGTCATAGCACAAGTTTCTCCTTCTTCAATAAAATAGAGTAATAGTTCATCTCCATTTTCGTCTTCACGCAAAATCTTAATGACTCCATTTAAAATTAAAGGCATTGATCGTATATAATCTCCCTTTTGAATAAGCTCCTCTCCTGCTACCACATTTTTTATAATAGCATCTTTTTCTATTTCCTCTAAAAGCTCAGGTTGAAATAATCCTGAAAATTTTTGCATGATAATTTCTTTCATGAGCTTTATTTTTTCACTGCTTTCACCTCTTCTAAAGTAACTTTTTGCTCTTGTTTATTCTCCCAGGCATTCATGACATAATTCATCACCTCTACCACTTCTTCATCACTTAACCCTAAAGGAGTCATTATATTCTCATAAGTTTTACCATTTACAGTAATCTCACCACTTAACCCATACTTTACAGCGTGTATACTTTCTTTTCTTTTTTCGGTTAACCAATTAGAACCTCTCAAAGGCGGATAAATTTTTGGAATTCCTTTTCCGGTGGGTAAATGACATTGAGCACAAAACTGATTGTAAATTTCTTTTCCTTTTTGATGCTGAGCAGTTTTTTTAATTTTTGTATCTGAAGAAACCACATAAGTTTCTTCTTTCTTCTCTGTGTTTTCTTTACAGCTTAATAATAAAATTCCGAAAAGAATTATGCAGCAATATTTAATCATTTTTTATGGGGTTTAATTTTACGATTCCTAGATTTTCAACGCCAATGTAAATATAACCATCTTCTGCTTGATTTACACTTCTAACTCGCCCTATATTTTCTAATAATTTGGTTCTTTTTACTATTTTTTTTCCGTCTAATTTTAAGTACTCTAAATACTGAAACTTTAAAGACCCTACTAAAAGTCCGCCTTTTAATGTGGGATATTTGTTTGAGGTTACAAAAGCCATTCCGCTGGGAGCAATACTTGGCACCCAATAATGAATAGGTTGCTCCATTCCTTTCTGGGCGGTTTTATCGGTAATAGGTATACCGCTGTAATTTTTTCCGTAAGTAATTATTGGCCAACCATAATTGGCTCCTTTTTTTACCACATTTATTTCATCACCTCCCATCGGTCCGTGTTCGTGCAACCAAATTTCTTTGGTTTCAGGGTGTACTTCCATTCCTTGTGGATTTCTATGTCCGTAACTATATATGGCTTTTTTCGCTTCCGCGGAAGCATAAAATGGATTATCGGTCGGGATGCTGCCATCATCTTTTAGTCGGTAAACCTTACCTCCATCTCTAGTTATATCTTGTGGATTTTCGTCTCTATTTCCTCGCTCTCCAATTGAAAAGTATACGTTGTTTTCTTCATCAAAAACGATTCGACTTCCAAAATGCTGCCCTTTAGTAGTATTAGGGGTAGCTTTATAAAGTAGTTCCTTTTGCACTAAACTATTATTTTCTAGTTTAGCTCTCATTAATGCAGTATTGCCTCCATCACCTTCCCCTTCCGCGGAAGCATAGGTAAAATAAATCCATCCGTTATTATTGTAATTGGGATGCAAAGCAATATCTAAAAGACCTCCTTGTCCTCTATTATAGACCGCTGGCATATTTTTAACAAGAATTTTTTTATCATTTTTTACTAAAACCAAATCTCCTTTTTTCTCATTAATTAAAATAGAACCATCGGGTAAGAATACAAAGCTCCAAGGGTTTTCTATATCACTTACAACAATTTCATAATCATATTTGTTAGTAGGGTTTTGTATTTTTTTATTGTTTTCTGCCTTTTGTATTTGTCCGCATGCAACAAGTGTAAAGGATAAAATTATCGATAAAATGAATGTCTTTTTCATAACTTACTTTTGCTTTAAATATAAATAGATTGTTAATAAACGACCAGTTAAATTATTAGAAGTGCAAATTAACCGTTAAGATTCATTATAATTGCAGAAAAATAATATATAAATTATGAAGAAAATTTTATTCTTATTAAGTATTTTCTCTTGTTTTTCATTTTTTGGACAAGACATAAAACCTATTCCGCAAAAAATAGAAACCTATAAGCAAAATGATGGTGAGTTTATATCTTTTCAGCTTTTCACAGAAATAGAAAATAGTGAAGAATTGGAGAAACTCTCTACGCTTGCCACTGATGCCACAGTTTTAAAACTCGATAATAATCAGTTACAAAAGTTAATTTCAGAAAAACCAAAAGCAATTGAGGTTTCTTTCTTCTATCAACAGCAAGAAGTTAAAGTTCAACTTTTAAAAACTAACGTATTTACAGAAGATTTTAAAGCATTTGATGAAAAGAAAAATTTAATTAATTATGATTTAGGAGCTTATTACCAAGGTGCAATTGCCAACAACCCTAACTCTTTAGTTGGTTTTAGTTTTTTTAATAATGAGGTTATGGGAGTTACTTCTTCATTAGATCTTGGAAATATTGTGTTAGGAAAAATAAAAGGTTCTAACCACTTCATTACCTACGCAGATAATAATTTAACGAAAGAAAATCCTTTTGAATGTGGGATAGATGAAATACAGGAAAATCAAAATTCTGAAAAAGCTTATGAGGATAGTTTAGAGGCAAGGTCAACTAATACTACTAATTGTGTAAGAGTTTATTATGAAATTGCTTATGCACCTTATACAAATAATAATAGTGATACTACACAAACCTTAAACTGGTTAACGGCTATTCATAACAACATCGCCACTTTGTACTCTAACGATAATATACAAACTGCTTTGAGCGAAGTAATGATTTGGACAAATCAAGATCCTTATCAATTTGGCTATTCTGGTAACCTTTCTTATTTCTCTACAACAAGAACAGGTTTTAATGGAGATTTAGCGCATTTAGTAAATTACCCAACAACCACATCTGTTGCTTATTTAAATTCTTTATGTACACAAAATAGATTTGCATATTCTGGTATTGATCAATATTATGAAGATGTACCTACCTATTCTTGGACTATCATGGCTATGACACACGAAATGGGCCATGCTTTAGGATCTCCACATACTCACGCTTGTTCTTGGAATGGCAATAATACTGCTATTGATGGCTGCGGACCAAACTCTGGAAACGGGGAAGGATGTGATGCTGCTTTACCTACAAACGGTGGTACTATTATGAGTTATTGTCATTTAGTACCTGGAGTTGGAGTTAATTTCCTTAACGGATTTGGTTCTCAACCTGCTACAAGAATACAAAATACTGTAGATTCTAAATCATGTCTAGGATCTAATTGTTCTACTTCTTCTTGTATCGCAAGTGTATATGATGCCACTTTTAGTAATATGACACAAAATTCAGTAACTGTTAATATTGTAGATAGCTATTCCACCCAATGGGAATATAGAGTTTACCCAATTAATTCTACAAGTAATAACTGGATAAATACTACCACGCAATCTGTCAATTTAACACAGTTACAATCTAATTCATATTACGTTTTTGAAATTAAAAATGTCTGTAATAATGGAGGTTCATTTAATACTAGCACTAGGAGGATCTTTTTAACCGATGGTGATTATTGCAATGGAGATGCATTTACAGATACAGGAGGTATAAATGGTTCTTATAGTAATGATGAATATTTAGTAAAAACTTTTTATCCTCCCGCAGGAAAAACATATACGATGACATTCTCTCAATTTGATTTAGAATTAGATTACGATTTTATGACCATCTATGATGGAGACAGTACAGATGATCCTATTTTTACTAATGCTAATTTAATCTCTGGAAACAATATTGGAGGTCCTTTTGTCTCTACTCACCCTTCTGGTGCAATTACGGTAAAATTTGTATCCGATGCAGGAGTAACTCAGGGTGGTTGGAACGCTTCTTTTTCTTGTAATAATTTATCTACCACTAATTATGCATCAAATTTATTCAATATATATCCTAATCCTACTTCTGCTAAAGTTCAGATTTCTGCTGAAGAGAATATCAATGAAGTAAATGTTTATGATACTACAGGTAGATTAGTGAAATCTTTAAAAAGTATAGAGTCTAAAGAAGCTCAACTTGATTTAAGTAAGCTTTCTAGCGGAGTGTACTTTATTAAGGTTTCTTCTTTAACTTCTAATGGTACTAAACAGATTATTAAAAACTAAAGATTTTACTACTTATTTTATCTAATATAATTGATACAGGCTAATAAGTGTTAAATAAAAAAGCAAAACAATGATCTCATTGTTTTGCTTTTTTATTTAATCCAAATTCCATCCTCATACAGGAATATGAAAGATATAAGTATATTCTTATTTCATGATTAGAATATTCATCATAAAAAAAGCCTCCCTGTAGATACAGAAAGGCTTTGTAATATGATATAAGCTATATTTCTACATCTTAGCAAACATGTTTTGCATTTTAAGCTTTTCTTCCTCAGCTAACTCTTGATCAACCAAAATTCTACCACTATGCTCATCGGTAATTACTTTCTTACGACCTGCAATTTCCATTTGAATTTGTGGTGGAATCGTAAAGAATGATCCTCCAGAAGCACCTCTTTCGATAGCCACTACTGCCAATCCATTCTTAACATTTTCTCTAATTCTAGTATAAGCCTTTACTAAACGCTCTTCCATGTTATTTTTGTAGTCTTCAGACTTTTTGATAAGCGCTTTTTCTTCTTTCTCGGTCTCGTTCAAGATCTCATTCAATTCTCCCTGCTTATGCTCTAAGTGAGATTGTCTTTGCTCCATTTTATCTTTGGTAGCTGCAATCACTTCTTTCTTTTGCTCTATCTGTGCATAAAATTCTTTAATATGCTTTTCAGCCAATTCAATTTCTAATTCTTGAAATTCAATCTCTTTAGAAATGGCATTAAACTCACGGTTATTACGAACATTTTTTTGTTGCTCGTTGTATTTTTTGATTAAACCGTTAGCTTCTTCTATTAAGATTTTTTTACCCTTAATATCAACATCTACTCGCTCTAAATCTGAACTTAATTTTTCTAATCTTTTATTTAATCCAGCGACTTCATCTTCCAGATCTTCTACTTCTAGAGGTAACTCTCCTCGTACATTTCTAATTTCATCAATACGAGAATCTATTAATTGCAAATCGTATAATGCTCTAAGCTTTTCCTCTACGGTAACCTCTTTTTTCTTTGCCATAATCAACTATATTGAATTGGGTTGGTATTTTTTTGTGATAAAACGATTGCAAAATTAGGGAATTTTTTTGTAAGATAAGAATGTAATAAGTTTTTTGTGTACTGTTCACTTTCATAATGTCCTACATCTGCCAAAAGAATCTTAGCTTCGGCTTTAAAAAAATCATGATATTTTAAGTCGGCAGTAATGTAAACATCTGCTCCTGATGCAATTGCAGCTTGTATACCAAATGCTCCGCTACCTCCCAAAACAGCTACTTTTTTAATTTTATTTCCCAACCTATTAGAA
This sequence comes from Mesonia algae, assembly GCF_003253545.1. Classification (GTDB taxonomy): domain Bacteria; phylum Bacteroidota; class Bacteroidia; order Flavobacteriales; family Flavobacteriaceae; genus Mesonia; species Mesonia algae. The sequence continues at coordinate 17,360 of NZ_QKYV01000009.1, read as the reverse complement.
TGTCGCACTACTCCCGTGTTAAAGACAGTCTTAATATGCGCTAAAAAATCGCTTTCATCCATAGGATTTTTTAATTCTCCCACCATTCCTATCCCAATATGCTGATTGGTATTTTCTAAACTAGATACTTCATACGCTACTTCTTCATAAGGATGACTTGCTTTTAATGCAGATAAAACTTGTTTCTCTACATGGGTGGCCAAAGTAACATGTATTTGATTTTCTTCTTCTATTTGTAATTTGCCGTTTTCCCCCACTACAGGATTGGCTTCATTATTTGGCAGAAAACTTCCTTTTCCTTCTTGTGTAAAACTACAGTGATCGTAATTACCAATATTTCCTGCTCCTGCCGCAAATAAAGCATCCAATACTTTTTGGGTATTTTTTTTAGGCACGTAAGTAGTAAGTTTCTTGATCGTTTTGCTTTGCGGAATTAAGACCTGACGTTGGTGTAAATTTAACTGTTCGCAAATCATATCATTTACTCCCTTAAAGCAATTATCTAAAGCTGTATGAATAGCATAAATCGCAATATTATGTTGTATAGCTTTAATTACTACGCGCTCTACATAAGATTTACCCGTTAGAGATTTTAACCCATCAAAAATAATAGGATGAAAGGCAACGATAAGATTACACTTATTTTCAATCGCCTCGTCAACCGTTACCTCTAAAGTATCTAAACTTACTAAAACGCCAGTGACTTCTTGTTGATCATCGCCAACCAAAAGGCCTACATTATCAAAATCCTCCGCGTAAGCGAGAGGAGCTAAGTCTTCTAGGCTTTTTGTAATATCTTTTACTATCATAAAAATTCTTTAAAAGGTAAATATAAAAATTATACCTTCGTCTTATGCAAATACTAAGAAAATTACTCTTTCCTTTCTCTATTCTTTACGGAATAATAGTTTGGTTTCGGAACAAGTTTTTCGACTGGGAAATTTTAACCTCGGCATCCTATGATTTCCCCGTCATTACAGTGGGAAATTTAAGTATGGGTGGGACAGGAAAATCGCCTATGATAGAGTATCTCATTGGCTTACTGCATCATAATTACCCTATTGCAACCTTAAGTAGAGGTTACAAACGAAAGACAAAAGGCTTTTTATTATTGGATTTAGCCAGTGATGCAAAAGATGTAGGTGATGAACCGCTACAGTTTAAAAACAAATTTCCTGAAGTTTTGGTAGCGGTAGATGAAGACCGACAAAACGGAATTAAAAACTTAAGAGCTTTGGAGCAACCACCCGAAATTATTTTGCTAGATGATGCTTTTCAACATCGAAAAGTAACAGCAGGGTTCTCTATATTATTAACCGCTTATGGTGATCTTTACTCTAAAGATATGATTTTACCTGCAGGTAATTTAAGAGAAACTGCATGTGGTGCCCATAGAGCTCAAGTAATTATTGTAACCAAATGTCATTTAGATATTTCTAAGGAAGAAAAGAGAAAAATTAAAGCTTCTTTAGCTATCAAATCACATCAAAAATTATTTTTTACAGGTATTCATTACGAAAATTATTTTACCAATGGAGTGCAGCAAATACCATTGCAACTCATGGAAAATTTTAGTCTCGTTACCGGAATTGCAAAACCACAACCTTTAGTAAAACATTTAAGGGATAACCGACTTGATTTTAAACATTTCGCATATCCAGATCATCATCTCTTTACGGAAAAAGAACTCCAAGAACTAAGAAGTCTTTCGCTAATCGTTACTACCGAAAAAGATTTTATGAGATTGAAGGAGCATTTACCTCATGAAAAATTGTTTTATCTCCCCATAAAAACTGTATTTCTCGAAGATCAAGAGGTTTTTGATAAGGAAGTTATGAGTTTTGTTGCGCAAGCTTAAGCACCTTGTATATCTTTTGGTAGAAAAGTTCAGTTTTGTAAGGTTTAGGAATAATATCAGTAAACCCGTGATGAAAAAACTGATCGTCTTTATCATCTAAACTTACTGCTGTTAAAGCTATGATTGGTGTAACACTGTCATTTTTTCTAATGATTTCTGTTGCCTCTATACCATCCATCACAGGCATGTGGATATCCATTAAAATAAGATCATAACTAAATTTATTGACAAGGTCTAACGCTACTTTTCCATTTTCGGCAACCTCGCAAATAATATTTTTTCGCAATAAAATTTTCTCGGTGATTTTTTGATTTAGTTTGTTATCGTCTACAATTAATATTTTTTTGTTATGAAGAACCTTAACAATATCGTCTTCCAAAACACTTAGATTCGTTTCTGTCTGCTGTTTATTTTCTATGCTCCTTAATACCTTCTTAAATGAAATATCAAAGTAAAATTTAGAACCGCTATCTTTTTCACTTTCAAAATAAATTTTACTTCCTAAAAAGAGGAGTAAGTTTTTTACAATAGGAAGACCGAGTCCTGTTCCTCCATAAGTTACGCTGGTCTCGTCATCACCTTGGTTAAAATTTTTAAAGATAGATTTATGATATTTTTGCTCTATACCTACCCCATTATCTACAATTTCAAAACGCACATAGGCCTCATCTTTATCTTCCTTAAGTAAGCTTAGATTAATCCACACATCGCCGTCTTCTGAAAACTTGATGGCATTGGAAACCAAGTTCATTAAAACCTGAGATATTTTAAGCATATCTCCGTTTAATTTATCGGGGATCTGCTCATCAATATTCATATGTATTGCTACATTTTTATCTCGAGCTAATTTTTTAAAGGACTTATAAAAATCATCCATCCTTAGCCTTAAATTAAAATCTGTATCTATCTTTTTTACTTTCTTTGCCGAAAGCTTATTCAAGTCTAAGATGTTATTAATAAGAGATAATAAATGTTCTCCTGAATATTTGAGAGAATTTAAATGTTCTTCTTGGTCTTTATTAGGATTTTCTTGCAATAACAAATAGGTTAATCCTGTAATTGCATAAATTGGGGTCCTTAACTCATGCGTAATAGTAGAGAGAAAATTTTCTTTAATTTTATTGGCTTGCTCTGCTTTTTCTTTAGCTTCAAAAAGTTGCTTATTCTTTTTTTGAAGCAACTTATTTGCTCCCGCTCTTAAGTTATTATTTTTATATAAGGAAAGAGTTAACAAAGATAAGATAGTAATGAGAAGCACGCTTAAAACAATCGCTAACTGATTAAACTTAAGTGACTTTTCTTGCTCTAAATTGGTTTTCTCTAACTCTAAGATCTTACCTTCTACCACTGGGAAAGTTTCATCATTTAATATGGTCTTACCCGTAACATCTTTTAAAAAAGCGTTTTTAACGCTATTTACTTTTTTTAGGCACTCTAAAGCTTTTTCTAAGTTATTTTCTCGCTCATAGATGATACTCAATAAATTTAAACTCTTGACTTGCATCGAGTAATCTTTTCTTCTTTGAGCTAACTCATACGTGAGTTTTGCATATTCAAAAGAGAGCTCTAATTCTTTTTTTTGAAAATAACCTGTCGCAGATTCATAATAATTTTCTGTAAGTATAGCTAAGCTATCTGTCTGTACATTTTGTATTGAAGCTTTTTCGCCATCAACAGTTTTTTCTTGCGAAGAATAAGACGGGGTATACTCATAGTTAATATTACCTGAAATTACAGGTAATGCAAGTAGCGAAAAAAGTAAAAAAAGAAGTATTCTAGTATTCACATGCTAATTTAAGAGAATAAATATAGTCAATTTAATTTTTCAATGCTATAATCATATCTATAATCCTATGGCTGTAGCCATACTCATTATCATACCAACCTATTAATTTCACTAAATGTCCATCAATTACCGAGGTCATTTGTGCATCGAAGGTACAAGAATATGGCGTTCCTACAATATCTATAGAAACAATAGGATCTTCTGTATATAGTAAAATTCCTTTAAAATGATTTTCTGAAGCTGTTTTAAAAAGTTGATTGATCTCTTCTATAGAAGTTTTATTTTTCACATTTAAGGTCATATCCGTTAAAGAACCATTAGGAACTGGTACCCGAATGCCACATCCCCCAATAACCGAAGCTAAATCTGGAAAAATTTTGGTTAATGCCTTTGCTGCTCCTGTGGTAGTAGGAATAATAGATTGTGCTGCCGCACGAGACCTTCTTAGATCTCTATGAGGTTTATCGTGCAAGCTCTGGTCTGAGGTATAAGAGTGTACCGTAGTAATATAAGCTTGTTCTACTTGAAAAGCATCATGTACTATTTTGAGCATCGGGGCTGCATTATTAGTAGTACAACTTGCGTTGGATATAATTTGATCTCCTTTTGAAATGGAGGAATCATTGACCCCAAAAACAATGGTTTTAATATCATCATCTATAGGAGGAACAGAAAGAATAACATGTTTTACGTTGTTCTTAAGATGACTTTCTAACTCCGTTCGTTTTTTAAATTTTCCCGTAGACTCCACAACCAATTCTACTTCTTGTGGCCACTTTATTTCTTTAGGAGACTCATAATTTAATAAATCATAAGATTGCTGATTTACTAAAATTGCCTGCTCAGTACAACTTACCTCGAGAGGTAAAACCCCATGAATACTATCATACTTAAGGAGATGTGATAAGGTTTTAGCATCAGCTAAATCATTTATCGCTACTACTTCAATTTCAGGATGGTTCAATAAGATTCTAAAAAGACCTCTACCAATTCTCCCAAAACCGTTTATTCCAATTTTAATTTTATTGGCCATCGCTTTGCTTATGTAAGCTTAAGTTAAATGTTTTTGAGCTTTATAGGAAGAACGCACCAAAGCTCCGCTTTCTACGTGTCTAAACCCTAAATCTAACCCAATCTCTTCATATTTCTTAAATTGATCTGGTGTAATAAACTGCTGAACCGGTAAATGTTTCTTACTAGGTTGGAGGTATTGACCAATGGTTACAATGTCTAGGTTGACGCTACGTAAGTCTTTTAACGTTTGTATCACTTCTTCTTCCTTCTCCCCTAAACCTAACATAATTCCAGATTTGGTTCTTTCAATACCATTATCTTTTAAGTATTTTAAAACCGCTAAACTTCTATCGTATTTCGCTTGTATACGCACTTCTCTCGTAAGTCGCCTTACCGTTTCCATATTATGGGAAACCACCTCTGGTTTTACTGCTATAATTCTATCGATGTGTCTCTCTACTCCTTGAAAATCGGGAATAAGCGTTTCTAAGGTAGTGGTTGGATTCATTCTTCGAATAGACTTTACCGTCTCTTCCCAAATAATAGAACCCATATCTTTTAAATCATCTCTATCTACACTTGTAATTACCGCGTGTTTGATATCCATCAATTTTATAGAACGGGCTACTTTCTCTGGTTCATCCCAATCAACATTTTCTGGACGTCCTGTTTTAACTCCGCAAAAACCACAACTACGCGTACAAACATTTCCTAATATCATAAAAGTAGCAGTACCTTCACTCCAACATTCTCCCATATTAGGGCAGCTCCCAGAAGTACAAATAGTATGCAAATCATACTTATCTACTAATTTTCTAAGATTGGTATACTTTTTACCTGTAGGTAATTTTACGCGTAACCACTTAGGTTTTGCTTTTGGTTTTTCTTTTACAAGAGTTTCAACAGACATATAAGAAAATTTAGAAAGCAAAGGTAAAGAAATTTGAATGTATATGGAATGGATTTTACGTCTTATTGATTGCTTTTACAGATGTAAATATCAATAAAACTTATTCCCGATGTGTAATACTTTCAGCTAACAATTTTTTTGCGCGTAACAGTTTAACCTTTACATTATTAATAGGCTCGTTAAGTATTTCTGCTATCTCTTTGTAGGACATCTCTTTAAAATACCTATAGCGAATAACTTCTTCGTAGTGGGGTTTTAATTTTTTGATGTGAAAAAGTAAATTAGCTAAGTTTTGTTCTGCTATAAGTTGATCTTCCACCGTCGGACTCTCGTCGACAATGTTTTTAGCGGCTAATTTATCTACTCGAGTGGTTTGAAGCGAATTAACTCTCTTAGAGTCTATATGAATATTTTTTGAAATGGTAATAAGCCAAGTTTTAAACTTATAATCCTCATTATAAGTGGCTATTTTATCAAAAGCACGACTAAAAGTCTGTATACTAATTTCTTCGGCTTCATATTCGTTATTGGTCTTTTTTAACTGAAATCTATACACATCATTCCAAAAGAAATCTAATAAGAATTGGAAGGAAATTTGATTTCCTACTTTAGCTTTTGCGATATGATCTTTTATTTCTGTCAAAAAATTATTTCCAATGTATGGGTTTTGAAAACTTGTTATGCATAAAGATAATCATTTGCGTACTCAACAATACTATTTCTTGAAAAGGTAAGAAGCATAAGAGTCCTTTCTCTTTTAATAATTGGGAAGCTTTACCAATAATTATGTATTGTAATGCTATTTTTATAAACATAAATGAAACTACCCAATAAAGAAAATCAAAATTGATAAAAGCTAAAACAATTGCTAATACCCAAAACAACACTTGACTTACATAATATAGACCCAGTAGAAGTTGGTGTTTAGTTTTATAATGTTGTGAAGTAGATACGTGCCTTCTTTTTTGAATGTACCAATCTTTCCACGTTTTTTTGGGTTCACTTTTAGTAAATCCTTCTTCCTCTAAGAGCAGGGCTACATTTTTAGAGGTCGCAACAGCGTTTACGAAAAGGTCATCGTCTCCAGATAAAACATTCATATGATCTACAAACCCATTATTAGCATAAAAAAGCTGAGAGGTATAAGCTAGATTTCTACCTACTCCCATATATGGAGTACCCAAAAAAGCATAAGAAAAATACTGAGTAGCTGTAATTAAAGTTTCGTAGCGAATTATCTTATTTAAAAATGATTTCTCTACCGTTTCATAGGCTCCGTATCCTAAAACAATTTCTTTATCGGAATTAAATTGAGCCGACATCAAAGCTAACCACTCTTTGCTTTCTGGTTTACAGTCCGCATCGGTAAATATTAAATGGGCATGACTAGCCTTTTTTATTCCCAGTGTAAGTGCATATTTTTTATTTCCCCAGAAACGTTCATTATTTTGAACATTCACAATTTTTATTCTAGCGTCTTTTTTCTGAAAAGACTCCATAATATCTAATGTGTTATCTACAGAACAATCATTAACAAGTACGATCTCAAAATCTGGATGAGATTGATCTAAGAAATAAGGTATATTTAGTTGTAAAGATTCAGCTTCATTCTTTGCACAAATTACAAGAGAAACTGGTAGATGGTTTTGTTTTGAGGCAATAACTCTTTTCTTCTTGTATGAAAACAAGAAGCTTCCGAAAAAAAGAAAATACAAAAAGTTAATCGCTGCGATGCCTACAAAGACAAAGAAAATAATTTGCGACATTAATATTTCTTATTGCACATTTTCTTTACCACATTCTGCTTCGTCTGGCATTTTACCACAAAAACCACAAGGCTCACCTCCTTTATTAAGAAACGGACTTTGACTAGCGCAAGTTCCTGCAAACTCACCGTCTTTTTTGGCCCAAATTTTTATAGCGATTCCTGCGAAAGCTACTGCTAATAATACGATTGTTAAGACTATTAATTTCATAATGCAAAAATACGACATTAGTAGGTTATAGAAAAATGTTGAGGATATTTAATAAAGAATTTACACTATTTAACTAAAATTTAGGGCGTTGAAAAACAGCTGTGCATTCTAATCGTATATCTTAGCATCATAATTCAACTAAAAATTATTATTATGAAACTGAACAAATTAGTAATGTTAGCTCTAGTGTCTCTATTCACTTTCGCTTCTTGTCAAGATGAAAAAAAAGATAAAGAAAATGAGATAGAAATGAATGAGAACGAAATGGATGCTAACGAAACATCTATGGAGGCTGAAAAGGAAGCTGAAAAAACTGAGATGAATTTAGCACAGATCACCATGAATTCTAACAAGCACACCACTTTGGTTTCTGCCGTACAAGGTGCAGGAATGGTGGCAAAATTAGAATCTGAAGGTCCTTTTACCATTTTCGCTCCGACAAACGAAGCATTTAATAAACTTCCAAAAGGAACAGTTGAGAGCCTAATGAAACCAGAAAGTAAAGAAAAGTTAGAAGGTGTATTAAGCTACCACATTATTCCAGGAGAAGTAGATTCTAAGAAATTAGTAGATCTTATCAATTCTAACGAAAATAAAAAATATACAATTGTTACCGCTAATGATGGTAAGATTGACGCTACAATCGAAGACGGAAAAGTAATGTTAACCGATGCAAAAGGTAACAAAGCTACTGTAACAGATGTAGATATGAAAGGATCAAATGGTTACGTGCATTCTATCGATGCCGTTTTAATGAGAAAGTAAGAGTAAGTTAAGTAAGTAGATTGAGTTAAGTTAGATTGAAGAGCAGGTTTTGAAATTTCAAAACCTGCTTTTTTTTATTCAATAATATTTACTTCCATTTCTAAATGAATACTAAACATTTTAAATATTTCTGCTTGTATTTCTTGGGCTAATTGATACAGCTCTTCTCCCGTGGCATTACCATAATTCACCAATACTAATGCTTGATTTCTATGTACTCCTGCATCATCCTTTCGAATTCCCTTAAAACCTGCTTTTTCAATAAGCCATCCTGCAGGAACTTTCACTTCAGTAGTTGAAATAGGATATGAAGGGATTTCGGGATATTTCTCTACTAGCTTATTAAAATCTGTTATCGTAATAACAGGATTTTTAAAAAAACTTCCACTATTCCCAAGTTCTTTTGGATTAGGTAATTTGGAAGAGCGAATAGAAATAACGGCATCAGAAACATCCTTTATGCTAGGCTTACTGATATTTTGTTTTTCTAATTCCGCTAAGATTGCTCCGTAACCCGTATAAAGCTGGTGTTCACTTTTCGTTAACCGAAATAACACACTAGAAATAACGTACTTATCTTTATTTTCATTTTTAAAAGTAGAGTTTCTGTATCCAAAATTACATTCTTCCTTTGAGAAAGTTCGGGTTTGCAAGGTCTGCTTATGAACAGCTTCGCAACTCACAAAAGAGTCTTTTAATTCTACTCCATAAGCTCCTATATTTTGTATAGGGCTAGTACCCACATTTCCTGGAATTAAAGAGAGGTTTTCTATTCCTCCAAAATCTTGTTCTATACACCAGCGTACAAATTCATGCCAGTTTTCACCCGCCTGCGCTCGTACATAAACAAACCCCTCTTCTTCTTTTTCTATCGTTTTCCCCTTCAGGTCGATATGAAGAATGGTTTTGTCTATATTCTTTAAAAGTAAAATATTACTTCCTCCCCCCAAAACCAATATTTCATGAGCGTAAACCTGTTGCAGAACTTCTTTTAGTTCGTCCACACTGCTCACAGATACAAACGCTTTCGCGCAAACATCTATACCAAAGGTATTGTGGTTTTTTAAAGAATAATTTTTATGATGCTCCATGAATTTCGTTATACTTTTTCAAGGCAGCTTTTAAAATTTCAATTGCTTCTAAAAGGTGTTCTTTTTCTAAAACATAAGCAATTCTTACTTGGTTCATTCCTGTTTTTGGAGTAGAATAAAATCCTTCTGCAGGAGCGACCATGACAGTTTTTCCATCTTTATCAAAACTTTCTAATAACCATTTTGCAAAATGATCGGCATCAGCTACAGGTAGTTGCGCTATGCAATAAAATGCTCCATTTGGTTTTGCTACTTCTACACCTTCAATAGATTTTAAACCTTCAATTAAAGTATCTCTTCGGTCAACATACTCTTCAATTACATCATCAAAATAGGATTGTGGTGTATCTAAAGCTGCTTCACTAGCGATTTGAGCAAAAGTCGGCGGACTTAATCTTGCTTGTGCAAATTTCATCGCCGTACTTATTAATTCTTTGTTTTTAGATACCAAACACCCTATTCTTGCTCCACACATACTGTAACGCTTAGAAACAGAATCGATCATGATAGCATTTTGCTCTAATCCTTCTTGGTTCATTACCGAATGATGTTTTAATCCTTCGTAAGCAAACTCTCTATAAACTTCATCTGCCACTAAAAACAAATCGTATTTTTTCGCTAAAGCGGAAAGCTGATCCATTTCATCTTTTGTATATAAATAACCTGTAGGATTACCAGGATTACAAATAACAATTGCCTTGGTTTTATCGGTGATTAATTTTTCAAATTCAGAAACTGGAGGTAGGGCAAACCCATCTTCAAATTTCGCTTGTACAGGCACTACATTAACACCTGCGCTGGTAGCAAATCCGTTATAGTTAGCGTAGAAAGGTTCTGGGATAATTACTTCATCATTAGGATCGGTAATACTACCCATCGCAAATAATAAAGCTTCAGATCCTCCTGTGGTAATGATAATATCTTCTGCTTCAACGGGAAGACCTACTTTTTGGTAATATTTAGCAAGTTTCTCACGGTAGGTAGCAAATCCAGCAGAATGACTATAAGAAATAATTTCTAAATCATTATTTTTAACCGCATCTAAAGCAACTTGCGGGGTTTTAATATCGGGCTGACCAATATTTAAATAAAATATTTCTTTTCCTTGCTTTGTAGCTTCTTCAGCATAAGGAACTAATTTTCTAATTGGAGATTCTGGCATAGCCAGACCTTTGGAAGATATTGAAGGCATAATTAAATTTTTACGCAAATTTGCAAAAAAATAAAGAAAATACCTTCATTCTTGGGCATAAAAAAAGCCCTTTAAAAAAGGGCTTTCTAAGTCTAATTTTTTATTATTTTTCTAAGACACTTCGAGTATCTTTTTTATTGATAGTTCCTTTTATCTTTAATGGAATAGGAGAATTATCAACGTTTGCATAAACCGTTACCGTTTTTCTAATTGGCCCAGGTCTTTTTGTGTCATACTTCACTTTAATCACACCAGTTTTTCCTGGAGCAATAGGATCTTTTGGCTTTTCTGGCACTGTACAACCACACGTAGACTTTACATCACTAATTACTAAAGGCTCATCACCTACATTAGTAAATGTAAAAGATCTAACACCATCACTTCCATATTCGATAGTCCCATAATCAATGGTTTCTTCATCAAACTTAATTTCAGCTTGAGCGCTAACTGCTAAAGAAGTAAAAAGTGCTATTGCACAAACAATAAGATTTTTCATAATTTTTAAATTTGTGACTAAATTAAAAGTTATTTTCAATTATACCAAATAATAAGAATAACAAATTTTAATCTTTTAAAATAGTCATTATATAAGTACTTTTGTATACTTAATTCAAAAATTAGACCAAAATGGCTATTGCTGCTACCTATAACGCTAAAGAAACAGAAGATAAATGGTATTCGTATTGGATGGAAAATAATTATTTTCATTCAGAAGTCAACGATAAAGAACCTTACACCATTGTAATTCCTCCGCCAAACGTTACAGGAGTATTGCATATGGGACATATGCTCAATAACACCATACAAGATGTTTTAATACGTAGAGCAAGACTCAAAGGTCTTAATGCATGTTGGGTACCAGGAACAGATCACGCCAGTATTGCTACAGAAGCTAAAGTAGTAAACAAGCTAAAAGAAGAGGGCATTAATAAAAATGATCTTTCTCGTGAAGAGTTTTTAGAACACGCTTGGGAATGGACCCACAAACATGGAGGTATAATTTTAGAACAGTTAAAAAAACTCGGAGCTTCTTGTGACTGGGAACGTACCAAATTTACCATGGATGATGACTTATCTAAATCGGTAATTAAAGTATTTGTAGACCTTTATAAAAAAGGACACGTTTACCGAGGATATCGAATGGTTAACTGGGATCCGCAAGCAAAAACTACCCTGAGTGATGAAGAAGTTATTCACGTAGAAAAAGAAGGTAAATTATACTATATCAATTATGCGATTGAAGGAAGCAGTGATGTTTTAACCATCGCTACCACTAGACCAGAAACCATTTTTGGAGATACCGCAATTTGTATTAATCCTAATGATGAGCGGTTTGCTCATCTAAAAGGTAAAAAAGCAATTGTACCTATATGTAACCGAGTAATTCCTATTATTGAAGATGAATATGTAGACTTAGAATTTGGGACAGGCTGCTTAAAAGTGACACCAGCTCACGATGAAAACGATAAAAACCTAGGAGATAAACATCAATTAGAGATTATAGACATTTTTAATGATGATGCTACTTTAAATAGTTATGGTTTACACTATGAAGGGAAAGATCGTTTTGATGCTCGAAGAGATGTAGTAAAAGAACTAGAAACACTTGAGCTTTTAATTAAAACTGAAACTCACATTAATAAAGTAGGAACTAGCGAGCGTACAGGCGCAGTAATAGAGCCTAAATTAAGTGATCAATGGTTCTTAAAAATGAAAGAACTTGCACAACCTGCTCTAGATGCAGTTTTAGAAAAAGAGGTTGCTTTAGTTCCCGAAAAATTCATCAATACTTATCGCCATTGGATGGAAAATGTTCGAGATTGGAACATCTCACGTCAGTTATGGTGGGGTCATCAAATTCCGGCTTATTTCTACGGAGATGGAAAGGAAGATTATGTCGTAGCAGAAACTAAGGAAGAGGCGTTAAAAATTGCCCAAGAAAAAACAGGTAATAAAGAGCTTGCTTTAGAAGATTTAACTCAAGATGAAGATGCATTAGACACTTGGTTCTCTTCTTGGTTATGGCCTATGAGTGTGTTTAACGGAATTTTAGAGCCCGACAATAAAGAAATTAACTACTACTACCCTACTAACGATTTGGTGACAGCTCCCGAAATTCTATTTTTCTGGGTTGCCCGAATGATTATTGCAGGTTATGAATATCGTGGAGAAAAACCTTTTAATAGCGTTTACCTTACCGGAATTGTAAGAGACAAGCAGCGCCGTAAAATGAGTAAATCTTTAGGAAACTCTCCAGATCCTTTAATGTTGATAGAAAAATATGGAGCAGATGGAATAAGAGTGGGGATGTTACTTTCTTCTCCTGCCGGTAATGATTTAATGTTTGATGAAGATTTATGTAAACAAGGAAGTGGCTTTGTAAATAAAATCTTTAATGCATCTCGACTTATACTTAATTGGGAAGTTGATGAAAACAAATCACAACCAGAATATTGTAAAACGGCTATTACTTGGTACGAAGCTAAGTTTCAAAAAGCCTTAAAAGAGCTGGAAGATCACTATAGCAAATATAGAATTAGTGATGCTTTAATGACTACCTACAAATTAGTGTGGGATGACTTCTGCTCTTGGTTCTTAGAAATGATTAAACCTCCATTTGGAGAAAAAATAGATGCAACCACTTACCAGAGTGCCATTAGCATATTAGAAGATAATCTAAAAATCTTACATCCTTTTGTACCTTTTATTTCCGAAGAAATTTGGCAAAATATTAAAGATCGAAGTAGTGAGGAAGCATTAATTATTGCAGAATGGCCAAAGCAAACATCTATCGATGATAAATTTATTACTGATTTTGAGACGGTAAAAGAGATTATATCAGGAATAAGAACTATTAGAAAAGAAAAAAACATTTCTTTTAAAGACACTATTAAATTAAGTGTGATTAATAATGAAAAACTGAGTAATTCGTATGATAGTATTATTGCTAAATTAGGAAATATTGAAGAAATCACTTATGTGGAAGAGCAGTTAGCCAATAGCATGTCTTACCGAGTAAAATCTAATGAGTACTTTATTCCTATGATCGGCGCAATTGACGTAGAGGAGGAAATAAGTAAGCTGACGGAAGAGCTAAAATATCAACAAGGATTTTTAAATTCCGTAAAGAAAAAACTTTCTAATGAACGCTTTGTAAATAACGCTCCAGAAAAAGTAGTCGCTATCGAAAAGCAAAAACAAGCAGATGCTGAAGCTAAAATAGAAGCTATCGAACAAAGTTTAGCTAGTTTAAAATAAATCTTATAGAAAACATAAAATATTTTGTAAGTCGGTTTATTCACGTAGTTTTGGACAAACCAAAAATTATATTATTATGATAAAAGTAGTTAGAACATTAGCAGTAGCAGCTATCGTAAGTGTATCTCTTGTTAGCTGTAGAGAAGAAAGTAAAGAAACTAAAACTGTAGAAGGCATCGAGGTTACCGAAGAAGCTCAAGTTGAAGTTAGCGAAGATGGAGAAAAGGTAGAAATTCAAGATGGGAATACCGACATCAAAATAAAAAAGGATGAAAACGGAAACATTGAGAAAAAGAAAATCGATGGAGAAAATAAAGATGTAAAAATAAAAATGGAAGACGGTAACGTGGAAAAGAAAAAGGTAGATATAGATAACTAATCTCCATTTTAAAAAAACAAAACCCCCAAAATATATATTTTGGGGGTTTTGTTTTTTTATTAAATGATGCTAAAGAACTTTACAGCGTTTTAGCATTCTTTACCTTTTGCTTGGTAAGACCTTTATCTAACACATCTTTCATATCAGATACATAATGAAAAATTAATCCTTTTAGGTAATCTTCTTTAATCTCTTCAATATCTTTTTTATTCTCTTCACAAAGAATGATTTCTTTTATATGAGCACGTTTAGCTGCAAGAATTTTTTCTTTAATTCCGCCAACAGGCAAAACTTTTCCACGCAAAGTGATCTCTCCTGTCATCGCCAGACTTTTCTTCACTTTTCGCTGTGTAAATAAAGAAACTAATGAAGTTAACATGGTAATCCCAGCACTAGGTCCATCTTTAGGTGTTGCCCCTTCTGGTACGTGAATATGGACATTATATTTGTCGAAGATATCAGCAGGAATACCAAATTCGTCTGCATTTGCTTTAATATATTCCATAGCGATTGTCGCCGACTCTTTCATCACCTTACCTAAATTTCCAGTAACACTAAGGTTCCCTTTTCCTTTCGATAAAATAGACTCTATAAATAAAATATCACCACCTACTCTTGTCCAAGCAAGACCAGTTACTACACCAGCAACTTCATTATTTTCATATTTATTTCTTTCTAAACGTGCAGGCCCAAGAACATCTACAATATCTTCATTACTAATCTTAACATTGTATTCTTCTTCTAAGGCTATGCTTTTTGCTACATACCTAACTACTTTAGCAATTTGTTTTTCTAAGCCTCGAACTCCAGATTCTCGAGTATATCCTTCTACAATTTTAGTTAACTGCGCTTTACCGACTTTAATTTGGTCTGCATTTAACCCATGCTCAGTAATTTGCTTAGGTAATAAGTGGCGTTTAGCTATTTCTACTTTTTCTTCAATAGTATAGCCAGTCATGTTTATGATCTCCATTCGATCCCTAAGCGCCGGTTGTATAGTATTTAAACTGTTAGAGGTAGCGATAAACATTACTTTAGATAAATCGAATCCCATTTCTAAGAAATTATCGTGGAATTCAGAATTTTGTTCTGGATCTAAAACTTCTAGTAATGCAGATGAAGGATCTCCTTGATTGCTATTACTTAATTTATCAATTTCATCTAAAACAAATACTGGATTACTAGTTCCTGCCTTTTTTAGACTTTGAATAATCCTACCTGGCATAGCACCAATATAAGTCTTACGGTGACCTCTTATTTCAGCTTCATCGCGAAGTCCTCCTAAAGAGATTCTAACATATTCTCTACCTAAAGCTTCAGCAATAGATTTTCCTAAAGAAGTTTTACCTACACCTGGAGGTCCGTAAAAACATAAAATTGGTGATTTCATATCATCACGTAACTTAAGTACAGCAAGATATTCAATGATACGACGTTTTACTTCTTCAAGTCCATAATGATCTCTATCAAGTATTTTTTGCGCTCTTTTTAAATCAAATTTATCTTTACTGAATTCATCCCAAGGCAATTCTAAAAATAGATCTAAATAATTGCGTTGAATAGAATACTCAGCAACCTGAGGATTCATACGTTGCATTTTAGCCAATTCCTTTTTAAAATGCTCTTCTACTTTCTTTCCCCATTTTTTCTTTTTAGCCAACTGGCGCATGTCTTCAATTTCCGATTCTGAAGAAACTCCGCCCAATTCTTCTTGAATCGTTTTCATTTGTTGATGCAAGAAATACTCACGCTGTTGCTGGCTCATATCACTCTGCACCTTAGATTGAATATCGTTTCTAAGTTCTAACTTTTGAAACTCTGTATTCATATACTTTAAAGTAGCTAAAGCTCTATTTCTAAGATCATTCATTTCTAAAAGCTCTTGTTTTTCCTTAACGGAAAGACTCATATTAGAGGAAACGAAATTGATAAGAAATGAAGGACTTTCTATATTCTTTATAGCAAATGACGCTTCAGAAGGTATTGACGGACTGTCTTTAATGATTTGTAAAGACAAATCTTTGACAGAATCTACTATCGCAGAAAACTCTTCATTATCTTTCGCAGGTTTTTCTTCTTTTATTGATGAAATACTTGCTTTTAAATAAGGGTCTTCTTGTAAGATCTCTTCAATTTGAAATCTCTTTTTACCTTGGATAATTACAGTCGTATTTCCATCAGGCATTTTTAAAACTCTCAATATTTTAGCAACTACTCCAACTTTATTGATGTCTTTTGCTTCAGGATTCTCTACCTCGCCATCTTTCTGAGATACAACACCAATAGTTTTAGATCCGTTATTAGCATCATTAATTAAAGTTATAGATTTGTCTCTACCTGCGGTAATAGGAATTACCACTCCTGGAAATAAAACCGTATTCTTTAAAGGAAGTATAGCTAACTCATTTGGCAAGTCTTCTTTATCAATTTCTTCTTCATCTTCTGGTGTCATTAGTGGAATTAATTCTGCATCTTCATTAATATCTTGAAATGACAAATTGTCTAAGCTAAATATATTTGATTTTCCCATCTTATATCTTTGGTCAAACTGTCAGTAAAACAGTTTATAATTTATAATAATTCATTTATTTGTATCTCCCTAAGCCTACTGTAAGGATAGTCTATAATAGGACAATTCTTATGCCAATAAAATATTTAAAGGATATATCTATTGAAATTTAAATATTACTATTTAATGTTTATGTAACTTATTGGATAATTAAGTACTAGTAATTGCTGACTGAAGACAAGGATTAAATTGAGATTTAAAAAAGGGGGTAAAAAAAAACCCTTCACTTGTATCAAGTGAAGGGTTTATAAACTTACCATTTGGTAAGTAAAAAAGGCGGCGACATACTCTCCCACAATTAGCAGTACCATCTGCGCTAACGGGCTTAACTTCTCTGTTCGGAATGGGAAGAGGTGAGCCCCGTTGCCATAACCACCTTAAATCGGTGATAACTGTTCTTTTATTTAAAAAGAAACAACCATCTAATAAGTTAACATATTGAAAAAATAAATAATACTTTGAGGGTAAATATACATAGCAATAGGATTTCACCTCCCCCGGTTGCCCGGGGGAAGAGTACATAAGCTATACGGGTTATTAGTACTACTTGGCTATGACATTA
>NZ_QKYV01000008.1 GCF_003253545.1 Mesonia algae | reverse complement strand
AAAGGCAGTAATGTCATAGCCAAGTAGTACTAATAACCCGTATAGCTTATGTACTCTTCCCCCGGGCAACCGGGGGAGGTGAAATCCTATTGCTATGTATATTTACCCTCAAAGTATTATTTATTTTTTCAATATGTTAACTTATTAGATGGTTGTTTTTTTTAATAGAAGAACAGTTATCACCGATTTAAGGTGGTTATGGCAACGGGGCTCACCTCTTCCCATTCCGAACAGAGAAGTTAAGCCCGTTAGCGCAGATGGTACTGCTAATTGTGGGAGAGTATGTCGCCGCCTTTTTTACTTACCAAATGGTAAGTTTATAAACCCTTCACTTGATACAAGTGGAGGGTTTTTTTTTACTCTTTTTTTAAAAGTAAATTAAATCTTATTCTTATGATTTATTCTAAAAGAAATAGAATAAATTTACTCTTCAGATCTATAATACTTCAGTAATGAATTTATCTAAAATTTGGTTGTCTTCTCCGCATATGGGCGGAAACGAAATTAAATATATTAATACCGCTTTTGATGAAAATTGGATTGCGCCTCTAGGCCCTAATGTAAATGGTTTTGAACAGGATTTAAAAGATTTTATAGGAAATGGTAAAGAAGTAGCGGCATTAAGTAGTGGAACTGCAGCAATTCATTTAGCATTAATTCAATTAGGTGTTGGTTTAGGAGATGAAGTAGTCTGCCAATCTTTTACGTTTTCCGCTTCAGCTAATCCAATTACTTATCAAGGAGCGAAACCCGTATTTATTGATAGTGAAAAACAAACCTGGAATATGTGTCCTATTGCTTTAAAAAAGGCGATAGAGACTAGAATTGAACTAGGAAAAAAACCAAAAGCTATTATTGTAGTTCACTTGTATGGAATGCCTGCTTTAATGGATGATATTATGGAACTTTCCACACAGTATGATATTCCAGTAATTGAAGATGCTGCAGAAGCGTTGGGATCTACATATAAAAATCAAAAATGTGGAACTTTCTCCAACTTTGGTATTTTATCTTTTAATGGAAATAAAATAATTACCACAAGTGGAGGAGGAGCATTGGTTTGTTCTTCCGAGGAAACAAAGAAAAAAGCTGTGTTTTATGCCACTCAGTCTAGAGATGACGCTCCTCACTATCAACATAGTCATATTGGTTATAATTATAGGTTAAGTAATATTTCAGCGGGAATTGGTAGAGGGCAAATGGAAGTTCTTGAAGAGCACATTGCATTACGTAGAAAAATGCATTTCTTTTATAAAGATCTATTTGCTTCAATTGAAGGAATTCAAGTTTTCGAAGAACCCAATGCTGATTTCTATTCGAATCATTGGTTAAGTGCTATTAAGGTAAATCCAGAATTGACAAATGGAATTACTCGAGAAGATTTAAGGTTGGCTTTTGAAAAAGAAAATATAGAATGTAGGCCTTTATGGAAACCTATGCATATGCAACCCATTTTTAAAGATTCCCCTTATTATGGAGGAAATGTAGCTGAATCTTTATTTAATGAAGGCTTATGTTTGCCTTCTGGATCGAATTTGACTGATGAAGATCGAAATAGAATTTCTAATGTAATTAAAAAGATATTTAATTAGGATGATTTTAAAAACTATAAAGGAAAGAAGATCTGTTTTTCCTGCACAATATACTTCTGATAAAGTAACAAAAGAACAAATAAATCAGCTGTTAGAAGCTGCCAATTGGGCTCCGAGTCATCGAAAAACTGAACCATGGCGATTCTATGTCATAACTGATGATAAACTAAGGGAGTTAGGTGATTTTTTAGCAAAGGCTTACAAAGAAAGTGCCGAGGCATTTTCTGAGTTTAAATATGAAAAAATTAAATCTAAACCAGCTCAAGCAAGTCACGTGATCGTGATTTGTATGCATCGAGATGAAAAAGAAAGAGTTCCTGAATGGGAAGAAATAGCCGCAACCGCCATGGCGGTTCAAAATATGTGGTTAATGACAACTGAACTAGGTTTAGGCGGGTACTGGAGTTCACCATCCTTAATAGAACAGATGCCTAAATTTCTTCCTATGAAAAAAGAAGAAAAGTGTTTAGGCTTTTTTTATGTAGGAAATTTTGAGGGACAAATTTCAAAAGGAAATCGTCAACCTATAGATGATAAAGTAACTTGGTTATAAAATTTATTGATTTAATCCACTAGAAAATCAATATTTCCCAAGCCTTCAATGCTTGCTTTAACCTTATCGGAAGGGTTTAGGTTTACCATGGGTCCCAATGCTCCAGAAAGGATAATTTCTCCTTTTTTAAGTGGATTGCCTAAATCATTCATTTTATTAGCTAACCAAACTACCGAATTTAAGGGATTGCCCATGCAAGAAGTCCCATCTCCTTCAGATACCAATTGATCGTTCACAAAGAGCTGCATTTTATTATTTTCTAAATCAATCTCTTGAACGTTAGCTTTTTTTGTTCCTAATATAAAATGACTCGAAGAGGCGTTATCTGCAATGGTATCGGTTATCTTAATGTTCCAATCTTTAATCCTACTCCCTACAATTTCTATGGCAGACGTGATGTAATCTGTCGCCAAAATCACATCTTCAATAGTGATATTTTTGCCTTTTAAATCTTCCTTTAAAATAAAAGCAATTTCAGCTTCAGCTTTGGGTTGCATCAATTCCGCGAAAGCGAGATTTTCACCTTGTTGAAATTGCATATGCTGAAGCAAAACTCCAAAATCGGGTTGATCTACTCCTAACTGTTCTTGTACTTTAAAAGAAGTAAGTCCAATTTTTTTACCAATCTCAATTCCGCCTTTAGCTATTTTCTGATCTACATTTATTTTTTGAATTTTATAGGCAGACTCCAAATCGAGTTCTTTTAAATGGCTACGAATGGGATCGCAAGCTTTTTGAGTAATTTCGGCTTGTAATAAAATGGCTGCAATTTCCTGATGTGTCATATTAAAAAAAGGATTGGAAGTTTTTAATGAAAATTGTAATAAATATCCCCAAATATACGCAGGCAGTAAAGAAACTGACAAAGGTAGAGGCTAAAAATCCTAAAAAAGATCCTGTAGCTGCTCGAAGTGCTTTTTGAGTATTGCTTTGTTTATTAAAGATAATTTCGCCTAGAAATGCACCTAGAAACGGACCAATAAGAAAACCGAATGGTATAGGAGCGAGGATACCAACAATAAGCCCCACAGTGGTGCCGATTGCTGCGGCTTTACTTCCTCCAAATCTTTTGGTTCCTGCAGCAGGAATGACATAATCTAAGACGATGATTAAAATAGCAATTATAAAAGTTATCGTTAACAAGACATAATTAATTTCTACTACAGAGGTAAGGTAGATCATCAAAATACCTAACCAACTTAATGAAATACCGGGTAAAGCAGGAAGAAAAGTTCCTACGATTCCTACTACACATAAAATAAACCCAAGAAGAAGTAAAATTAAATCCATGATTAAATTATCAACTAAGAAATTAGTTTAAACTAAAAATTTAGTTATATTTGAATATTCATTATAATTTGAATGAATCAGAAAGGTATATTTTTTACTGAATTAAAAATAACTTTTTAAGAAAAAACTGCTATATGAAAGAATTGACCAAGGCTGAAGAAGAGGTAATGCAACAACTATGGAAATTAGAAGAAGCGAATGTGGCATCTATTATAGAGGAGATGCCAAAACCAAAACCCGCTTATAACACAGTTTCTACGATTGTAAGAATTTTAGAAAGTAAAGGTTTTGTGGGGTATAAAAAAGTAGGGAGAGGGCATCATTATTTTCCGTTGGTTAAAAAAGATAGTTACAGCAAATTTTCTATGACCAAGCTTATGAATAATTATTTTGATGGCTCTATGAAGAGTATGCTTTCCTTTTTTGTAAAGAAAAATGATATGAGCACCGCAGAACTGGAGGAGATTTTAAAAGAAATTAATAAAAAACAATAAGATGGGATTATATATAGTACAATTCAGTTTATTCTTAGCGGTCTTTTATGTGGCTTACCTATTGTTTTTAAAAAAGGAAACTTTTTTTGACTACAATCGCCTCTATTTACTATTAACGCCGTGTTTAGCCTTGCTGTTGCCATTCATAACCTTAGATTTTTTAAGACCAAAAGACTCAACAGGGACAGCATATATTAATTTACCACCCGTTTTATTAGGTGATTTTGCGGTCGCAGCCGAAGAAACTCAAGCCGTGACCCATAATTTAGAAGGGATTAATTGGACCCAAATATTATGGCAAAATGGTTTTTTAATTCTTTACGGAATTGGTTTTAGCATCGCTTTCTTACTTCTGATAAAAAAATGGAATCAGTTTAGAAAATTTAAGCAAAGTGGAATCCTAAAACAACAAGACGGTATTTTTTATAGCGAAATAAAAAACAGCAGAATTGCCTGTACCTTCTACAATCAAATATTTATAGGTAGTGAGATTAAGGAAAAAGAAAGACAACATATTTTGCAGCACGAATGGGTTCACGTAACGCAAAATCATAGTCTTGATTTATTGTTTTTTGAAATTTTAAAACTCTTGTTTTGGTTTCATCCTGCGGTATTTGCTTACCAAAAACAAATAACAAGTCTGCATGAATTTATAGCCGACGAACACGTTACCCAGAATACATCAAAAATTAATTACTACCAAAGTCTACTTAATGTAGCTTTTGGGACTCATCAAATATCATTCATCAATCAATTTTTTAATCATTCATTAATCAAAAAACGAATCGTTATGTTACAAAAATCAAAATCAGCTGCGCAAGCAAAGCTAAAGTATTTAATTATTTTGCCTCTAATTGCAGCCATGCTCACTTATGTGTCATGTACAGAAAATAAAGAAACTGTAGAAACCAATCAATCGGAGCTTCCAGACCCACCGCCGCCGCCAGCTCCTCCAGCTAATTTATCTCAAGAAGATGCTCAGTTAGTAAATGAGCTTCAGGAAGAGTTAGTGAGAATGAAAAATGATGGTAAGACTACTAAAGAAATAGCTAAAGAGTTTTATGATGTTAATATTCATAAAAGCACACCTTCACGGGAAAATTATTATAGGAGTATGCTTTATATGAAATATACTTATCAGGATTATAATAATAGTGTTGATAGTGATAAAAAAATTGAAGATTTTGAAATTATACCATATGATGAGTATTTGGAATTTAGAAAGTATACCAAAAATGCACTTCTTCCACCACCACCTCCGCCAGCAACTCATGAAGAAGGTGTTCCTTTTTCAGCTATAGAAACGGTACCTACTTATCCTGGTTGTGATGAAGAATCTAATAATACAATAAGAAAACAATGTTTTAGTGATAAAATAAAAGATTTTGTAAATAATAATTTTGATGTTGGTTTAGGGAAAAAACTTGGTTTGACTGGAGAAAATAGGGTTTATGTACGATTTGTTATTGCCAAGGATGGTAGTATAAAAGATGTACAGGCGAGAGCTCCGCATCCAAAATTACAAGAAGAAGCAGAGCGTGTAGTAAATAGTCTACCAAAAATGCAACCAGGAATACAAAACAGTCAACCAGTCAATGTTTTATATAGTTTGCCCATTATTTTTAAAATTGACTAGATGTTAAGAATATTGAGTTTAATTATTTTGATAGGAATTTTTCAGCGGGTCGAAGCACAAACTTCGACCCTTGCTTTAGCCGATAGTTTATATAGCGTGGGCGATTTTCAAAAAGCGATTCAAGTCTATGAGGCGCAAGAAAATATTTTGGCCAGTGTATATCAAAAAATAGCCTCGGCTCAAAACGCTAGGGGGAATTTAAATGCAGCACTTGTAGCTTATCAACAAGCGATTCAGCAAAATTCTAATTTAGTGGTTGCAAAAGCTAATTATGGTAAATTGTTGAGGCGGACTTTTCAGTATCAAAAAGCAGATAGTGTTTACACGGATTTAATTCAGCAATATCCTCAAAATCCAGATTTTTATTATCAATTGGGATTAATAAAACAAAATTTAAAAGATTCTGAGGCTTATCTATATTTTGAAAAAAGTTTAAAATACGATGTTTCTCATCAGCATGCTTTGTATCAATTAGCCTCTTATTATTACAGTCAAAAAAACTTCAAAAAAGCCGAAGAACTTACGCTAAGAGGGCTAGAGAATAATCCTAGGAATATAAAAATGCAATTGCTTTCAGCTCTAAATGCCTATACCCAGCGTAATTATTCTTCCGCTTTAAAGCATTATGAAAAAATTATTAGTTTGGGATATACATCTGAAAATGTATTTGAAAAACTAGGTATGTGTTATTACCAAGAGGGTTTTGTTAATCCTGCCATTGGTGCTTATTTGAATGCTTTAAAATTGAATTCAGAAAACGCTTCAGCTCATTTATATGTGGGAAAGTTATATTTGCATAGAGAGAATTTAGCCAAAGCAGAGAAACATTTACTTATGGCTTTGTTGTTAAGTAAACCCAAACTAGATGAATCTTACCAATCTTTAGGTTTAACTTATAAGGGTAAAGAGGATTATAAAAAAGCTATTTATTACTTTAATTTAGCTTTAGAGGAAGAACCCAATAAAATGAGAAGTCAGTTTGAGTTGGCGATAGCAGCCGATAATTATTATGCCGATTTAAATACACGCCTTTCTTATTATGAATTATTTGTAAAGAAATTTAAGAACCATAGTGGAGCTCAATCCTTTGTAGAATTAGCAAATAGAAGAATTAAAGATTTAAAAGAAGAACAACATCTATCTAAAAAAGTAGATTAAGAATTTTAACATCTATTCTTTGTTTTTTAGCTGATTTACTTACATTTACCCTATGTATAAGATTACGTGGGTATTTTTATTTTTTTCTCTTTTAGGTTGCCAACAAATGGAAACTAAGAAGGTTTTTTCTGATGAAATTGCAGCAGAAGAACTAAAGCACATCAATTGGAATGATGTGGAAACTTATCCTAGTTTTCCTGAATGTGAAAAGTGTGACGAAAAAGCAAAACAAAAACGTTGTTTTGAGCAAAGACTTACTCAAATCATTTATGAAAATTTAGAAACTCATCAAGTTGTTTTACAAGATAATCTTCATGAAAAGGTAATGGTGGTGATAGGAGTTTCAGCTAAAGGAGAGGTAAAAATAGCCTCTTTGAAAGCTTCTGAACATTTAAAGGCACAATTACCAGAATTTGAGAGTTGGTTAGAAAAAGCAGTAACCAATTTACCTAAAACTTATCCCGCTCAAAAACGAGGAATTCCTGTAAATACAAGTTTTCAATTGCCGTTAACTATTCAGTCTGAGTAAAAAATTACATTTTAAACTTATACCCTAAAGTAAAATCTATAGGGAATTCTCCATTAGTATCTTCAGCAAGAGAAACCACATCGTTATAACTAAAGGTTAAAAAACCGTGGGGAGTAATTTTATACGCGACTCCAGCTCCAAAACTTATAGGGAAATTAAGTTCACTATCTTTCCTATTAATTTCTTCGTTATTCAAAGGGTTTTCAGTGTCTATGATAATATAGTTTTCATTGTAAAAATTAAGATTGATAAATTCCGTGTCAACGTAAAAATGAAAATCACTTAAATTAATAATTTTAAAACGGTAATTAAGAGAAATCTGCGCTTCTGAATATTTATATTCTTCCGATTCAAAAACATATCTAAACTGTACAAAAGCTGAATGTCTTTTTAAAGTTTCATCACTGTAAATTTCCCATTCTGCACCAAGAAGAGGAGCTGTTTCATTTCCGGGATTTGCGGTATATACTAAATTGGTAATCCCGCCAAAGAAGCCCAAACGTGAGTTGACACTAATTTGTTTTCTAGGGTCCTCAAAATCGTCGTCCTTTAATGTATTGTATGTAATAATGAACTCTTGTAAACTCGATAACGTAAGATTTACACGCTGTGTAGAGATATTTTCATCATTGGTAAAGGTTTGTAAGGTAGTTTTATATTGCTCTGCATATTTCCCATTTTCCTTTGTATTGATAAGCTCTTCTAAATTCTCATTTCTAGAAATGAAATAACGATACTCGCCATCAATAATATTATACAATAAATCGAGCTCTCCATCTACCGTTTTTATAAGTGAATATTCTTTTCCTTGGTAAGAATAATTTTCTTGAGCGTTCGATAAATTAAATAAAAATAAAGCTATTAAAAGAGTAAAAAATGGTTTCATATTGGGTAGTGTGTTTCTCAAATTTAGTAATAATTAGCTAAGTTAAGTTAGAATCATCTATTATTTTTTAAATGTTCTTTCTTTCCAAGAATAGCTTTTAAACAATGATAAAATAGCTGTTGCAGCGATAAATATAGGATAGATAAAAGAAACGTAGAGGTAATCTTTTTTTAAAATAGATAATTTAAATAAGTCCGCCACTTTTATTAAAACAACAAAATCGATAATCATTTTGATGAATAAATATTCAAAAAAGAATAACAAATAGGCCGACTTAAAAATGCAAAGGATTCCCATTATTACCAAGCCCGCATTAGCTAAAAAGATGACAACACCTATGCTTTTACTGTAAACGCTTTTAGAAGCTGTAGTTTTGGAAGCCCAGCGCAGTCGCTGTAAAAATAATGCTTTCCAGCTTTTTGTAGCGTGGGTAAACACCATCGCTTCCGCGGAAGCGACATATTGAATATTTTTTTTGTTTTCAATCATTTTTTCTAGCAAAAAAATATCATCTCCACTTGCTATATGGTGGTTTCCGGCAAAAGCATTTACATTAAAAAAAGTATCTTTTTTATAACATAAATTGGCTCCATTGCACAAAAAAGGATGACGCTGTCCAAACCCGCCCAAGGTCGCGGCTTGTAAACTTAGAAAGTCTAAGCGTTGAAAATAATTAAGAAAGTTTTTAGTAGAAAAATAACTTACGGGACCGGCTATGAAATCGGCTTGGTTTTCTTTTATTTTATTGTTGAATCCTTGTAACCATTTTGGCGAAACTTCACAATCGGCATCGGTGGTAATTATATATTCTTTAGTACTTAATTTTATAGCTTGTAATAATGCTTCTTTTTTTGGTGAAGTACTGTGAGGATTTTGAGCGTGAATAATTTGAGCATTTACATAAGGATGTACTTCTAAAAAGCTTTTGCAAATCGCTACGGAAGCATCTGAAGAGAAATCATTCACTAAAATAATTTCATATAGATGTGTGGGATAATCTATATTTTTTAAGGAATAGAGTAAATTCTCTACGTATAACTCTTCATTTCTAAACGGAATGCAAATACTAAAACTAGAAGTAGCAGTAAGAGATTTAACTCTACTAAATTGTAGTTTTTTTATGCCTAAAAAAAGCCAAACCATAATAGAGATGTAAGCCAATAAAATGATAAGGACAATAATTAACATAGTGATGCAATAAATGTATGTCAAAAATAGGGTTTAAATACACAATACAAAGAAGTACTAAAAACAATTGTTTAGCTTTGTTAGAAGTTAACATAATTAATTAGGAGAGAGACATTGAGTTTAAAAACAGAAAAAATTATTTTAGGAATAGATCCAGGAACCACCATTATGGGATTCGGACTTATAAAAGTGGTAGGTAAACAAATGGAGTTTTTACAGCTTAATGAGCTCATGCTAAAAAAATACGATGACCATTACGTTAAACTGAAGCTTATTTTTGAGCGAACCATCGAGCTAATAGATACTTACTATCCCGATGAAATCGCGATTGAAGCTCCTTTCTTCGGGAAAAATGTGCAGTCGATGCTAAAACTAGGAAGAGCGCAAGGTGTAGCTATGGCTGCAGGATTAAGCAGAGATATTCCTGTAACCGAATATTCTCCTAAAAAAATAAAAATGGCTATAACAGGGAGCGGAAATGCTAGTAAAGAACAGGTTGCTAGAATGCTTCAAAGTACATTAAAACTAAAATCTTTACCTAAAAATTTAGATTCTACAGATGGTTTAGCTGCAGCAGTTTGTCACTTTTACAATCAAGGTAGAGTAGAAGTGGGAAAGAGCTATACGGGTTGGGAAGCCTTTGTAAAACAAAACCCTAAAAAGGTAAAATAAGATCAATTTTTCTTTGTTAAAAGTTTTTGAAGAGCAAGTCTTAAGGAGTTATGTTTTTATAAATTAGTAAAAAACTAAATAATGGAAACGAACAGACTATCAAAGAAAATAGAAAATATTCTAAATAAACAGTTAGAAAAAGAGGCGAATGCTTCTCAGGTTTACTTAGCGTATGGAGCTTGGGCAGATAGCGAAGGTTATGGCGGAGTAGCTAATTTCTTATTTAGACACTCTCAAGAAGAACGCGATCATATGACTAAAGTAATGGGATATATTATGGAACGTGGTGGCAGACCAAAAATTGGAGCAGTAAAAGCACCATCAGAAGATCCTAAAAATATTCAAGACTGTTTTGAAAAGATTTTTCAGCACGAAATTGATAATACCAATGCTATTTATGAAATTGTTTCACTAGCTCAAGAGGAAAAAGATTGGGCCACTTGGAATTTTGGTCAGTGGTTTGTAAAAGAACAAATTGAGGAAGAAGCTATGGTGTTAGAAATTATGGATCAGTTGAAAATTGCAGGCGGAACTAAAGCAACTTCAGAATCATTATATTATTTCGATTCAAAAATTGGAGAAAAGGAGGATGAAGTAGAACTTGCAAGAGACTCAAATAGCAACAATCCTTTATAAGTTGAGAAAAAGATTCTAGATTGGATTAAAAAATAAAATGATTTCGCTTTAAGCGGAATTAAATTTACCCTAATAAAAAACCGATTAGTTTTTGTACTAATCGGTTTTTTATTCCGCGAAAGCTTTAATTATATATCGTCTAAAAAATTATTTAGCTTTCATTTGAGAACTTATAAATGGAATTCTTGGAGCTAAAAAATACCCTGTAAGGCTAGCAAATAAAATAGGGACTAGATAATCAAAGCCAGTTAAAGTTGCTAATAAAATTGTAGTACTCATCGGTGTTCGGGTTACACATGAGTTAATAGCTGCCATACAGCTTATAATGGTAAGTGCTAAATTAATGTTTGGAAAAAAATGATGCAGAATTAGACCTAGAGTAGCACCTACAAAAAATAATGGGATAATAAATCCTCCACGCCAACCCGACGTTACCGTTACCGAAATAGCTAGAATTTTAAAAATTAAAATAGCTATTAGAAAGTAAAGAGTTGAGTCCCTAAAAATAAGCTCATTAATTTCATGATGTCCAAAATATCTGGTAAGCGGAAAATAATAAGCAATGACTCCTAGAATAATTCCGCCTAAAAGTGTTTTTATATAAATAGGCGAATTAATTTTTTTAAAAAGTTGCTTTAAAGATCTAGTACATATGATAAACAACCAACCAACGCAGGCGGCAAAACACGCAAAGAGGATAGCATATCCAAAGTCAAATAAATTGCTCATTTCATAGATAGGTAAATCCCAAATGGGACCAAGACCCAAATGTACAATCAACGCAAAAATGATATAGCTAAAGCAACTTGCAACAAAAGCTGGAATGATAGCTCTATAATATTCTACAGCGTGTTTATAATGTAAAATTTCTAACGAGAATAAGCTTCCTCCCAAGGGTGCTCCAAATAAAGCGGTAAAACCAGATGCCATCCCTGCAATGCTAAGAGAGCGTAATTCTTCGCCCTTTAATCGGCATATTTTACCTAACCAAGAACCAGTAGAACCGGTAACTTGTACCAAAGGAGCTTCGGGTCCTAAACTCCCGCCAGACGCAACGCAAAGCAAGGAAGATAATACCATCGAAGGATTGTTTTTGGGGTTCAATTTGCCCTTATTAAAACGAATGTTGTTTACAATAAGGTCAATTTCTCCAGGGTCACCTATAAAATGAATAATTGTACCTGCGAGCAATCCACTAAAAGCCATGACGGGAATCACTAACCAACCTTCAAAAAATGTTATTTGATGGATGAGAAACTCTAAAATAATCCAATAAATACCGGCAGAAAGTCCTCCAATAATACCTACAAGAGCCCACAATAAAAACATTCTATTAAATAAAAAAGGCCTAAATTTAATGGGTCTATCTAAAATATTGAGATAGGTAACTAGTCTTTTTTTGCTTTTTATTTTCACGGTGGACTCTTTTAAAGTCTGCTAATGTATTAAACCTGCTCGTTTAAGCAAAGCTTCTGGGTTAGGTTTTTTTCCGCGAAAGCGTGTGTATAAAACCATAGGGTCTTCTGTTCCACCTTGACTCAATACGTGTTCCTTAAATTTGGTTGCCACATCTTTATTAAAAATACCTTCTTCTTTAAAGTATGCAAAGGCATCGGCATCTAATACTTCTGCCCATTTGTAAGAATAATAACCTGCAGAATAACCGCCTTGGAAAATGTGAGAAAAGGAAGTGCTCATACAATTCTCGGCAACATCTGGAAATAATTTTGTGTTTTCAAAAGCTTTAGATTCGTGTTCTTTTACATTTTTAACCGTAGATGGATCGATACCGTGCCAAGCCATATCTAACATCCCAAAACTGAGCTGTCTTAAAGTTTGCATTCCTTCTTGAAAGTTAGCCGATTTCTTTATTTTTTCAATTAATTCTTTCGGAATAATCTCTCCCGTCTCGTAGTGCTTTGCAAAAAGCGCCAAGGCTTCTGGCTCATAACACCAATTTTCTAAAACCTGACTAGGAAGTTCTACAAAATCCCAATATACCGAAGCTCCTGAAAGACTCGTATAGGTCGTGTCAGCTAACATTCCGTGCAAAGCGTGACCAAATTCGTGGAACAAAGTGGTTACTTCATTAAATGTCAATAAAGCTGGTTTTTTTGAAGTGGCTCTGCTAAAGTTACATACATTCGAGATATGCGGACGTATATTCTTGCCATCTTTCTTTTGTTGGTCGCGATAAACCGTCATCCAAGCACCTCCACGTTTTCCTTCTCTAGGGTGAAAATCAGCGTAAAATAAAGCGACTTCTTCTCCTTTAACATTTGTAACGCGGTATGTTTTCACTTCTTCGTGATATTTATCTACGTTTTGAACTTCCTTAAATTGTAAGTCGTAAAGTTTATTAGCAACTGTAAATACACCATCGATTACATTTTCTAACTGAAAATAAGGCTTTAATTGTTCGTCATCTACATCAAATAACTTTTGCTTTAATTTTTCACTATAATAAGCGCTATCCCATTTTTCGAGATGATCTATATTGTCTAACTCCTCAGCGAAAGCTGTTAGTTCTTTAAATTCTTTTTCTGCTGCGGGTTTAGCTTTCTCTAAAAGTTCTTCTAAAAAATCGTTTACTTTTTCGGGTGTTTTCGCCATTCGCTCTTCTAAAACAAAGTCTGCGTGAGTATTATAACCTAATAAGTTGGCGCGTTGGTGACGTAAATTGGTGATTTTTAAAACAATATCTTCATTGTTAAATTTATTGTCCTGAAACCCTTTTGCTCCAAAAGCAATAGAAAGCTCTTTACGAAGTTCACGATTTTTTACGTATTTCATAAAAGGAATATAACTTGGATACTGCAAGGTGAAAATAAAACCTTCTTTGCCTTTATCTTTTGCTAACTGTGCTGCGGTTTCTTTTTCAGATTCTGGTAAACCTTCTAATTTGCTTTCGTCGGTCACTAACATTTCATAATTGTTAGTTTCGGCTAAAACGTGTTCTCCAAACGTTAATGACAGTTTAGATAACTCTGTATCTATTTCTCTTAATTTCTTTTTATCTTCTTCTTTTAGGTTGGCTCCATTTCGACTAAACGATTTGTAATGCTTTTCTAATAATCTATTTTCTTCCACCGAAAGGTTTAAGCCGTCTTTTTGTTCATAAACTGCTTTTACGCGTTTAAACAACTCTTCATTTAAAGTAAGGTCATTACTAAACTCACTTAACCAAGGAGATACTTCTTGTGCTATTTGCTGAATCTCATCATTGGTTTCTGCCGAATTCATATTAAAAAAGATGCTGGTAGCTCTACTCAAGGTTTCTCCACTATTCTCTAAAGCTTCAATGGTATTCTTAAAGGTAGGCGCTTCCGCGGAAGCGGTGATTGCATCAATTTCTGCATTAGCTAAAGCAATAGCTTCTTTTATCGCAGGTTGGTAGTGTTCGGTTTTTATTTTTGAAAATGGAGCCTCCTCAAAAGGCTGCAAAAGTGGATTATTTGGAGTCATAAATTATTTTCTTTTATTGAATGTAAAGGTACAAAGTAGGATATCAATCCTAAAAGTTAGGATAATAAAATGAAGTTAATTTAACTAATTTATTCATAAATAATGTGCTAGAATAATTATTATATTTAACAACTCTATGCTGTTGTTTTGCGTAAATAAAGTATGGTAAAAACAATTTTATTTACGTTTATTATAGGGTTGGGGTTTTCAACATATGCTCAAAAAATAGATCATACTTCTTCGTTTAGGGAAATAAAAAGCACTTCCTATTTTAGGTTCAATTATGATAATGATTATTTTGCTTCTGCGGATAAAAATTATACTCAAGGATATCAGTTAGAATTGGTGTTACCATTCTTAAAGAAAAATCCAGCCAATTTTCTTTTTTTACAACCGAAAAATAACCAATTGATTTATGGTTTGGCGGTAGAACATATTGGGTTTACCCCAGATGATTATGAAAGTAGAGAAATACAAGTTGGAGATCGCCCATTTGCAGCGGCTATTATGCTAAAAAGCTTCCTAGTGGCAAAAGATACCATCAACTCATCGCGTTTGGTTTCTGCTTTAAGTTTGGGAATTATAGGTCCGGGTGCTTTTGGCGAAGAAATGCAGCGAAGTATTCATAAAGCTACGGGAAATAAAATTCCGTATGGGTGGAGAAATCAAATTAAAAATGATTTGGTTTTAAATTACCAATTGGGTTATGAGAAACAGTTTTTTAGGTATGCCGATTTTTTCTCTTTGCAAGGACAATCTGAAATTAATTTAGGAACTCTATTCACAAATGCTTCCATTGGTGCAAATGCCATGTTAGGAATTATCAATAACGGATTTTCTTCCGTAAAGAATAAAAATAAATTTGAAGTATATGCTTTTGCACAATCGCTTATAAAGTTGATTGGTTACGATGCGAGTCTGCAAGGCGGACTTTTTAATAACGATAGTGTTTACACCATTACTTCTAGTGAGGTAAAACGCCTAACGGGACAGGTTAATTTTGGACTTGTCGTAAAAACCAAAACCCTTTATTTTGAATATACCAGAACCACCACCACACCAGAATTTGAAGGTGGTGATGTTGCAAATTGGGGAGGTATTAAGGTTGGATTTACGTTTTAGAAAATCTTTTTAATACTTAAACTCTTCCAACTCACGATCTGGAGAAATAATATTGTAGCCTTCCCAAATAGAAGAATCATAATTTTTAATTTTTTCTACGAGAATGCCTTTGTTTTCTTCAAAAGAATCAAAGGTTTTTTCGGTAATAGAATCTGACTTTACAAATAATATTTCTTGATCTTCGGTAGTTTCATTTTCTACTAATAAATCAAATTTAAATTTTATGCGGTTAGAACGATCATCGGTGTTTTCTTTAAACTTTAAGCTTCGGTTTAAGTATACATATTGATGCGTGCTTCTTTTTAAATAAACGGGATCATAAGTATTTTCTGCATTACGCTTAAAAATAACCAAACCATTATCTTTGTCTACAGAAAATTTGATTCCTAATAAGAATTTCATATTAAAACCAGCAGCTTTTTTACCCTCCTCTAACTTATATTCTGCTTTGATAATGGCAAAAGTTTCTGCAGAAATGTAGAGTCTTCCGTTGTATTTTGCTCTTCCTTTATCGGGTTGAAAGTTTAATATATAAACCATTTCGCCATTATAAGCGGTAATTTTTTTTTGCGTAAATGTGTAATCTTCATAATCTTTTACAAAATCAAAACGACCTGGGTTTAAGTTTTTACTGCGGTTTATCTTACTAGCGTAACTTTCTTTTATATCTTTTGTGAATACAGAATCCTTCTTTTTCTCATTTACTTTGAAAGCTTTACCTACTTTTAAAGAATCTTCTAACGGAAGAATACCAGATTTTACTTTAAAAGTATTCTCGCTATTTAAATTTTGGGCAATTTTTTTAAAAACTTTCGAAGAAAATTCTTCTGCATTTCCTGCCTTACTTTCATCTTTTAACTGAGTAGCTTTTTTAACTGCCACCTTTAGACTGTCTTTTTCGGTGCCAGTTAAGATTTGCGTATAACTTTCAGTATACGAGGTATTCAAAGAATTTTTGTTAACACTCAGTAAGCTATCTATACTTTGATTGAATTTTTTACGTACTTTTTTCTCTAAGAATGTAGCTTTGTTAACTTCAAATTCAGTGTCTAATAATTTAGAGATAGTTTGGTTACGCACAAAGACATCGAATTTTTTGAGTTGAAGGTTATAATTTTGAGAGATATTTTCGTTTACCTTTTCCATAATCTCTTCAGAAGAAAGATTTTTATTAACCAAATAAACATCATCAAGCTGATTTACATCTTCACTAAGGTAAATTTTCATCTCTTGCTGGAAATCTTTTACTGCTATTCGTTTTTCTTTATAGCCTAAAGAAGAAAAATAAAGAGAATCTTGTCCAGTAAAGCGATCTACATTAATTTGAAAATCACCTTCATTATTGGTGATGACACCATAATTCTCTCCAATTTGAACTGATGCATAAGGAATCGTTTCATTGGATTTTTGAGAAAGCAAAGTTCCGCTAAGGTTTTGAGCGTATATTGAAGCAGAAAAGAAAAAGGCAATGCAAAGGAAGGTAGTTTGTTTCATAAAAAAAGGTCTTTACTCTTAGACGAGTAAAGACCTTAAATGTAACAATTTATATGTTTACTTGTTTAAATCTTTAGCTCCTTCTATCACTTTTTGCTTTAAACCTTCTTTGTAAAATAAGATCTTATCTAGTACGCACTTGTCTGATGCGCCTATAATTTGTGCGGCAAGAATACCTGCATTTTTAGCGCCGTCTAAAGCAACGGTAGCTACAGGGACACCACCAGGCATTTGTAAAATTGAAAGCACAGAATCCCAACCATCTATAGAGTTTCTAGATTTTACGGGTACTCCAACCACTGGAAGCGGAGATAGCGAGGCAATCATTCCAGGTAAATGTGCTGCTCCACCAGCGCCAGCAATTATAACTTTAATTCCACGTAAGTGAGCATTTTTACCATAATCAAAAAGCTTATCGGGAGTACGGTGAGCCGATACAATATCAACTTCTACCTCGATATCAAAACCTTTTAAAATATCTATTGCTTCTTGCATTATAGGGAGGTCGCTCGTACTTCCCATGATAACTCCTACTTTACTCATTTTTTCAGCTTTTAGCTATTGGCTTTAAGCCCTTAGCTTGTTTATAAAAAGTAATAATTTTAATTTATTTTTCTGCTAACGGCTTATTACTTTAATTTCTTTTTTTACGTCTTCAGCTATTTTTCTAGCTTTATTAATATCTCGATGAACAATGGTCACATGTCCCATTTTTCTAAAGGGGCGAGTTTGCTTTTTTCCATAAATATGCGGAGTTACCCCAGGCATTTTCATGATTTTTTCAATGTTTTGATATTTTACCTGACCTTCATGACTTTCATCTCCTACCAAGTTAACCATAACACCTCCTACTTTACTTTCGGTATCACCTAAAGGTAAATCTAAAATAGCACGAATATGTTGTTCAAATTGGTTGGTGTAACTTGCTTCAATACTATAATGCCCGCTGTTATGTGGTCGTGGAGCGACTTCATTAACCAAAACTTTATCATCTTGGGTTTGAAACATTTCTACCGCTAATAACCCTACATGCTCAAAAGCTTCCGATACTTTTACAGCTAATTCTCTTGCTTTTTTCGCTACTGCGGAATCAATTCTAGCAGGGCAAATTACATATTCTACCTGGTTGGCTTCGGGATGAAATTCCATTTCAACAACCGGATAAGTTTTCACTTCCCCAACAGGGTTTCTTGCCACAATAACCGCCAATTCATTTTTAAACGGAATCATTTTTTCAGCAATACACGGTACATCAGGAACCGGGATTAAATCCTCTTCAGAACGAATAATGCTTACTCCGTTACCATCATAACCTCCTGTGCAGCTTTTCCAGACAAAAGGATATTCCCATTCCTTTCTAACTAAAGCTTCGGTAAGATCATCTTTTTCTTGATATACGGTAAAGGGTGAAGTAGGAATGTGATGTTCGCTATAAAACTGTTTTTGAACTCCCTTATCTTGTATTTTTCTTAATACTGCAGCTTGTGGATATACCTTTTTTCCCTCTTTCTCTAATTGTTCTAGAGCCTCTATATTTACACCTTCAATTTCAAAAGTAAGTACATCCACCTTTCTCCCAAATTGCAAAACTGTCTCATAATCCATTAAATCTCCTTGCTCAAAAAAGTTACAAGCAAACTTGCTAGGAGCTTCAGGGTTAGGGTCAATTACATTGGTTTGTATATCATATTTTCTAGTATCATAGAGCATCATCTTGCCTAGTTGACCTCCGCCAAGGATACCTAATTTAAAAGAAGAAGAAAAATAATTCATAAATGTGTTGTTTGAGCAAAAATAAATCTTTCTAATAGATTAAAGGAAACAATCTTGTTTAAATCTGTAATCTGTATCTTTGCACTTTATTATTTTACAATTTAATATCAATAAAATGACAAATATTGTCTTATTTGGCCCTCCAGGTGCCGGAAAAGGAACTCAAGCCGAAATTCTTAAAGAGAAATATAACTTAGTACATATTTCTACGGGAGATGTATTTCGTTTCAATATAAAAAACGAAACAGACTTAGGGAAGAAAGCAAAAACCTTTATCGATAAAGGTCAATTAGTTCCAGATGCGGTAACTATAGATATGCTTAGCGCGGAAGTAGAAAAAAACACAGGAGTAAAAGGATTTATTTTTGATGGTTTTCCTAGAACAGAGGCACAAGCTGACGCTCTTGCTGAGTTGCTGAAAAATAAAAATACCGCTGTAAGTGCTATGGTGGCATTAGAGGTAGAAGATGAGGTTCTTGTAAAACGTTTATTAGAAAGAGGAAAAACTTCGGGCAGAGCAGATGACGCTGATGAAAGCGTTATTAGAAACCGTATAAAAGTATATTACAACGAAACCGCAATTTTAAAATCTTATTATGAAAAACAAGATAAGTATTTTGGAGTTGATGGTGTAGGTAGTATTGATGATATTACAGCACGATTAAGTGAGGTAATAGACCAATTATAATAATTGAACGAGAGATTCATTAAAAGTGTTTTATTTTAAAACCAACAGGTTAAAATGAGAGAAGGGAATTTTATAGACTATGTAAAGCTACATGTTACCTCAGGAAAAGGAGGTAAAGGTTCTATGCACTTACACCGAGAAAAATATATTGAGAAAGGAGGTCCAGATGGAGGAGATGGTGGTCGAGGAGGACACGTAATCATTCGAGGTAATGAAAACCTTTGGACACTTCATGAATTTACTTTTAAAAGACATATTAAAGCGGGTCACGGGGAGCACGGTTCTAAACAAAGAAGTACGGGAGCAGATGGAGAAGATATTTATATTGATGTACCCTTAGGAACCGTTATTCGAGATACCGAAACAGAAGAAACTATAGATGAGGTCGTAAGTCACGAGCAAGAAATTGTAATTGCTCCAGGAGGAAAAGGAGGTCGTGGTAACTGGCATTTTAAATCTTCTACAAATCAAACTCCTAGATATGCGCAACCTGGTCTAGAAGGAGAGGAGCGAGATATTACTTTAGAATTAAAAGTACTTGCCGATGTTGGCTTGGTTGGTTTTCCTAATGCTGGGAAATCTACTTTACTTTCTGTGATTACGGCTGCAAAACCAAAAATTGCGAACTATGAGTTTACCACTCTAAAACCTAACCTTGGTATTGTAAAATATAGAGATTATAGGTCTTTTGTGGTTGCAGATATTCCTGGAATTATTGAAGGAGCTGCAGAAGGAAAAGGTCTTGGGTATCGATTTTTAAGACATATCGAGAGAAATTCTACTTTACTTTTCTTAGTGCCTTGCGATGTAGAAAGCATTGAAGGTCAGTATGAAATTTTGTTAGATGAATTAAGACGTTACAATCCTGAATTATTGGATAAAGACCGCGTACTTGCAATTTCTAAAAGCGATATGCTCGATGAAGAGTTAAAAGCAGAGTTAGAAAAGGAAGTCGCTAAAGCCTTTAAAAAAATACCTTACGTATTTATATCTTCTGTAGCTCAACAAGGTCTACAAGAGTTAAAA
Source organism: Mesonia algae (assembly GCF_003253545.1). Lineage (GTDB taxonomy): Bacteria > Bacteroidota > Bacteroidia > Flavobacteriales > Flavobacteriaceae > Mesonia > Mesonia algae. Next base: position 85,085 of record NZ_QKYV01000008.1, on the reverse strand, counting down.
GATACTCTGTGGGAAGTATTAAATAAGGATCCTTTGCACAAAGCTTAATTGTTAAGAATACGTTACACTTATAAGTAGCTGTTTTATTTTTACTATTTTTAATTAAATAATAAATGATGAAACAGCTACTTTTTTTTATTTTAATAGGGACTCTTTTTTCTTGTGGTGGTCCCAAAGCATTTTACGATTACGATGAACAGATGAACTTTGAACAATGTAAAAGTTTTTCTTTTTATACCGATTTAAATACAGGGTTCAACGAATTGGACGAACAACGTTTTGTTACTAGTCTTTCTCAAGCTTTAATTGCTGAAGGATATCAGCAAACAGATGATTCAGATTTTAAGATTAATTTTTATACCGAATTTTTTGAACAACGTAACAACAATACAATTGGTATTGGTTTAGGTGGAGGCGGTGGCGCTGTAGGCGGAGGAGTCTCTGGCGGAATTCCTATTGGAGGAACTCAGCAATTTATAAGTGTTACTATTGAGTTTGCAAATACTGTAAATAACGAGTTGTTTTGGCAAGCCGTTGTAGAATCTAAACTAGACAAACAACTAACTCCTATAGAACGAGAAGAAGCTTTCTTGGAAATCGCTAAAAAAGCACTAGAAAACTTCCCTCCCAAAAGGTAATTAGTTTACTTTCAATCGAGTTCCTTTAGTTTGTGCCTTAAATTCTGGAGCGTACATACTTTGTAATTGTGTAATGCCGTTAGAGAAATCACCCTTGTTATTTACTTTTAAATTGTATTCTAGTACATAAGTTCCCTTTCTTAAGTTATCAAAAAAGAAGTGAGTTGCTACATCTTTTGTACTTTGATAATATGCCAAACCATCTTGATATTTATACTTAGAAATAACATCAATCGGTTCTAGACCAGATGCTCGCATATCTTTTAAATGCATAAAGCTAAAACTCTCTTTAGCGTTAATTATTAATCTTACTACAATAACATCTCCTAACGCTAAAGATTCTTTAGTTACAGATTTTAAAATACTTCCCTCATTGGTTTCTACTTTTTTGAATAACTCTTTCGAGATAGAAATTTGTTCTTGTTGATTGTCTTTAACCTTATCAGATTCTTCAAAATATTGCCAGTATAAACCACCATGTTGAGCCGTTTCAGAATTGTTTTTAATTTCTATTTGGCTCATTTCTGGTTCAATTTCCTTAGCGGAAAAGGAAGTTTTATAATAACCTGTTTCCGTTTCAGTAGGCGTAGGGTTTATTTTTTTATCTCCAATTTTTATCGTGGGAAATTCCGCGGAAGCGTTATTTTTGCTATAATTTAATAGCGCAAAAATAGCTTCGGTTGTGGCTTTAGTAGATTTCCAAGACTCTGTTTTTTTATTTCTTAAAAGCCAAGTTTTTAATTGCTGTACACTTTTGGTATCATTTTCAATTTCGTGATAAGCTTCAATCGCCAAAGCTTGTGTCGCAATGGCGTCGTTAAACCAAGCGTAACTTTTTGTGAGTTCTTTCCAATACATTCCGTATTTAGAATTGATGACTGCATCTTGCTTTAAGGCTTCTAAAATATTTCTAGATAGCTCTTTTTGGTCAAAACGGTAAGCAGTTAAAGCCAATGTGAGTTGAGATTGAATAGATAAACTAACCCATTTGTCTTGGTAAGAATTTAGAACCTCCTTACTAAAGCTTTTTAAATTTTCATTTTCATTATTGATATTGAAGCTCCTTGCATATAGAAAATTGAGTTGTAGACTGGCATAATAATTTTCATCGCTCTTATTTTGTATTAACTTATCATCTAAATAAGAGATAAGCTTGTCTTTAATGTGTTGATATTTTTTATTTGTACTCAGTTGTTTGTTTAAGTTTTCTAATCTTTCCATACTTGTTAAAATATGCAATGAAATAGATAGGTTTTCTCTTCCGCCAGTAAACCAAGGAAACGCCCCAGAGGACATTTGCATTAATGCTAATTTGTCCAAATTATCTTCTGCACGCTGCGTAGATTTCTTGGCATCGAGCAATAAAGCTAAACGTTGTTGCTGCTTTTCTTGAGATTGTGCTGTTTTTAACCAAGGCGTCTCTTGAATGAGAATATTTTTAAGTTCAGCATTTTTGTTGAGGTCAGATGTGGGTCCGCCTTTTTTCTCCCAATCTTTTAAAATGTTTTCAATTTCGGGGTGTTGTTTTAGCAAATGAGAAGCTAAATTATTAGCATAATAGCGCGCAAAAGTTTGCTCGGCACATTCATAAGGATATTCTACCAAATAAGGTAAAGCTTTAATCGCTGTCCATACCGGGTTGCTAGTGTACTCAAAAATAAGTTGGTGATTTTTAAGTGTAGGAGAAGTATTATTTTTAAGGTTTTCTAGTATAAAAGTTTCTTTTTCATTAGGGTTAAGCCAAATAGGTAAAGCCTCGGTAATAAAAATGCGATTGGTAAATACTGGAATAATATTTTCTTCACCATCAGAGAAGTTTCCTGCTTTTGCTACGATGCGATAACGAACGGCTTCTAAACCTTCGGGAATAGCAAGTTTCCAGTTAACCTCTGCATTACCTTTAGAAGGAATGTTGAAATTTTTAACAGAAACAGCGTCTAAAATAAGCTTAATTTTCTTTTGGGTGAGTTCATCTGTAAATTCTAACTGAATAATTCCGTTAAGGGTTTTATCGCTTAGGTTATTTACCTTGGCGGAAATAATAATACTGTCTTTACTTCTAAAAAAGCGTGGGAAATTAGGTAGTATATTTAGCTCTTTTTGTGTGATCGTACTTAAATCTAATTTAGCTTGATGTAAATTTTTATCATGTGCAAAAGCTTGAAATTTCCAACGAGTTAATGCCTCTGGACTTTTAAACTGAAAGCTTAACTCTCCTTTTTTATTGGTTTTTAACTGCGGAAAGAAAAAGGCAGTTTCTTGTAAGTTGGTTCTAGCTTTAACTTGTTGTAAATCTTTTACCGCATTTTTAGTGGTTACAACGATAACACCGTTAGCTCCCTGAGTACCATACATAGCGGCGCCGTTGGCGCCTTTAATTACATTTATTTCTCCTACTAAATTAGGGTTAAGATTGGTAAAATCTTCAGTAGAGACTATTTTTCCATCAATTACTATGAGCGCTTCTTTACTTCCTTTTAAAGAACGATTTCCTCTTAATACTATTCTGGTAGGTTCTCCATTACTACCTGATTCTATTTGTAAACCTGAAACCTTACCCGCTAAGCCTTGTACAACATTTGGATTATTAGCATTCGATAAAGCTTGTGATTCTACGATTTGGTAGGCAGAAACAAATTCGTTTGTTCTTCTTTTGGTTCCTAGTGTGGTGATTACAACATCATCTAAAGTATTTCCTGCTTGCATCATGATATCAAGATTTTGAGGTTGGTTTACAAGAATAGCTTGAGTTTCAAAACCTACATAAGAAAAAACTAGAATTAGGTTTTCTTTATAATTGATTTCATAATAGCCATTAAAATCTGTTTGTGTACCCTTTGAAGTTCCTTTGATAATTACATTTACTCCAGGAAGTGGCAATCCTTGGTCATCTGAAACGACTCCATAAATTACATTTTCCTTATTTTTATTTTTTGGGATTAAAGATTTAATGTAGTTATTTTGGTGCCATTTAGTATTAATAAAATGATAACCAAACTGTTTGAAACCAGTGTAATTTAATTGATCTAAAATAAAATAATGACGGGAAAAATTTCTTTTACTAGAATGAGCTTCATCTAAGTAATCATAGTCACTATCTACATAAGGGAGTCTTGTGTAATCTCGGGGATTTCTATCTCTATATATCTTTTCATACCAATCATGCCCTTTAAATTGATCTAAAGAAGCATCATACATACTTGCTAATATTTCCGCTTCAGCAGGTTTATTTTTGTTGTCGATTATCTTTAACTCCCAAACTTCCTCTTTTCCTGGGTCTAGTTTATTTTTAAAAGTAAGTACTTCAAAATGAAGTGTTTTTTCCTCTTCTTCTTCTTCTTCTTTAGGAATGTCTATAATTCCTTTTTGCCCATTTGTAACCCCTTCAGAAATATACATATATCTATAATTGACATATTTTTCTTCTTTTGGAACTTCTATAGGGATGATATTATCGCCCTTTTGAAGAGTAATAAATTTTCTAAATTGTACTTTGTTTGAAAAACCTATGTCAAGTAAAAGCGTTAAATCGTCTAACAGCGTGTAAAAATGAAGCTTTACTAAATTTTCTTTCTTTTGTTTTTTTACTTCAGAAGAAAAAGTGACAAACAATCTGTTAAGAATAGGTTTTTCATCTATTGTGTTGATGAACTGAACTTCTTTATAGGCGGTAATACTGTCTCCTAAAAAATCTACTCCTTTAAACTGAATTTGATATTCTCCAGAGGTAAGATCGTCTTTCCAATTATTGTAATATAACTTTTGTTGTCCTTCAATTTCTAACGATATTGTCTTCAGTAATTCTTTTTCCCAATATGCACCTACATCTAAGCTATCATAAGCAAAATAAGGATAGTATTGTAAAAAATCATTTTTAAGAATGTTTTGAATATCTGGTGTATTCCAAGGTCGCTCTGCAATAATTCGGTTAGGTGTTTTATATTTATAGACCAATAATTTACCAGAAGTATTTATAGGATTTTTATTAAGGTCTTTCGTTTGTAGGCTTAAGGTTTGATCTTCTTGTAAATGAATTTTGTTGGCGGTAAGTAATTGTATATTCCCAGCGTGATACCCAAAATTATAATTCTTTCGTGCTGTTTGAGTCTCTCCGTTAATATCGGTAATGCTCGCCGTAATAGTGTACTTAAAATTAGGTTTATATTTTTTTGGTACTAAACTGTCTGGACTCGCAATAAAAGAAATTGCAAACTCTCCTTTATCATTGGTTTTTACCAATCCTGATGCAATTCTAGTACTTTCAACTCTCACATATCTAGAACTAGATCTAGGAATAGGGTTACGGTCTAAAGAGCGTTCTACTTGATAATTTACTTTTGCATTGGTAATATTGCCTCCAAAAAATGCGGTTGCTTTACCTTTTACAGAGATAGAATCATTAAGCACATATGTGGAGTCAAGATTAATGAGTTCTACCTCAAAAGTGGGGCGTTTGTATTCTTCTACACTAACTCTTTTATAGGCGTCGTCAAAATCTATATGATTATAATCCGAGTCATCATCAAAATTTTCATCAATATAGATTTGATAATTTCCGTTAAGGTTATTCTCAGGGATAATAAATTCTCCGGTAACCGAACCAAATTCATTAGTAGTAAGTTCAATTTCTTTTATTAAGTCATCATTAGGATTGTATAAAGATACCAACACCTTTTCGAAGGGTACAACCTTTCTTTCCTTTTCTTTTTGGTAAGAAATAATGCTTTTAAAATAAATGGTCTGTCCTGGGCGATAAATACTACGGTCGGTAAAAATAGTAACCTCAATTTCGCCGTCATCTACGTAATTTTGTATGTATTTTTTAGAAAAGCGAACTCCGGTTGGTAAAGTATCTCTGCCCTTTATAAGTAAAGTTTTTTCGCGATAATTTTTATTCTCACCTTTTAGAATAGTCAAACCATTATTATTAGTGATGTAACTTCCATTATTTTCTACTTTTACATGTACATTAGAAATTGGGAGCCCCGTTTTTTTATTTACCACATATAAATGCTGTTCACTATCGTAATCATATATATTATAACTTAGGTTAGTAACATGAACAAAAGAATATATATGTTCATCTTTTCCTAAGTGAGGATTTTTTTCTTTACTGAATCTAAAAATGTATAATCCTGTAGGTAATTTATCTATGAAAAACTCGTGACTATAAGAATAAAAGGAGTCGGGGTTTTTAAGTGTAAATTTTTGATAATGAATAGCTTTTTTTTCTGGTATGAGTGTGTCTAAGATCCTATTTTGCTTTTTGTAATCGTAGTTACGGTTCTTAATCTGATAAATGGATAGGTGTAAGGTATCTACGTTTTCAGCATGAATCTGTGTTAGAATAGGTTGGTTAGGAATTACACTTTCTTGCAGATTTACGCTGAACGAAGTAGCGTTTAATTTTTGCTTTAGTTTTAAAGCTTCACGTTCTGGTATGGAATTGCTTTTTAACGATAATACATATTCTACTTGTTGTAAAGCTTTTTCCGAGTAATCGTAGTTGGTATTTTTGTTAGCGTTTTGATAATAAAATAATGCAAGTTTATAAGATGCCCAAGCTTTTTCTTCCTTAACGGAAGTGCTATTTAATATTTTTTTTAAGGCGTTGAGGTATTCTTTTTGGTTGTCATCAAAATTTCCGTTGTTCAATAAAAATTGATAACGATCTAGCGTAAGAATAAATGCAGAAAGATTGTCGTTTTGTTGAAGATGCAATTTAGTTAAGTCTTGGTACAGTTGAAGTGTTTTGTACCGTGTTTGGTGATTATACTTATTGTTAAGAGGTAGTTTACTAAATGCTGTTGGAGAATCGAAATATAAAGGATTGTCTATAATTAAATCATTTTTAGAAAGGTTATAATATTTAGGTAATTGCAATGTATTTAAATATCTAGAAGCTAAAAGATCTAAGAGGGTTGATCTAAACCTGTTATAATTATCACCATAAGACAAAGTGTTTTTATAATCACTTAACGGAATTTTCACTAACTTTCCTTTAGATACTAGCGAGAGCTCATAATAATAATTAATTTTCTCTTTGAAAGTTTCTCTATCCCAAGTTTTAAAAGAAGATGAAGAAGTATCAATTTTAGTGCGTCTACTGATTCTATATCGGTTACGAGTATAATATTGATTTAAACTCTCGGCTAAATAAGAAGATAAAATGTTTTTAATGGGAAAAGGCTGCTCTTCAATTTCAGATAAGAAATCTTTGTATACTTCATCTTGACTATTATCTTTTAATATTAATTTAAACTTCTGTATATATAAAAAGGCTCGAATAAACTGCTCTGCGTTTTCTTTTCTATCTGCCTTTTTTAAAATGACTTGAGCTTTTTCGTAAGCATCAAACGACAAATCTGCTCGCTCTAATTTTTCTACTTCATCCCACCATTTATCAAATCTTCGTTGTGAGAAAACATTCGAGGTTATAAAAACAGCTAAAAGAAAAAGAAGTATTTTTTTAAGCATGGCACAGTATTTTCTTTAAAGTTATAAAATTTATATATCTATCTTGCTGCTTATTTAATTTTAAAGAACTTTGCAAGGCATTAAAATTATATTTATGAAACTTATTTATGCTTTACTTTTTATGTGTTCTATTGCAGTGAACGCACAAAACTCATATGAAAATGGAGTAAAGCATTTTAAGAGAGAAAATCTTACGGCAGCCCTATTAGATTTTAAAAACATTTCTATAGGTGAAGATAAATACTGGAAAGCTCAAGAATATATCGGGGATGTATATGCTAAGCAAGAAAATTGGGATGAGAGTGTTGAGGTGTATGAAAATTTAGTAGAAACATTTCCGCAAAGCGCTAATTACAATTTTAAATATGGTGGAGCTTTGGGAATGAAAGCTCTAACACTAAGTAAAATGGAGGCGGCTTTTTATATTTCAGACATTAAATATTATTTGAAAGAGGCTGCTCAGCTAGATGAAAATCATATTGAAGCAAGATGGGCACTAGCTAAGTTGTATATGCAATTACCAGGCATTTTGGGCGGAAGCACTTCTACAGCTTATAAATATACCGATGAGCTTTTGCAAATTAGCCCAGTAGATGGTTGGCTTGCCAAAGGTTATGTGGCTAGCGAAGATAAAGACTTTCAAGCTGCAGAAAAATATTACAAAAACGCATTAACTGTAGGAGGCTCAATAACCTGCTATCAAGAGTTGATTCATTTTTATGAAAATAAGATGAATAAAAAAGAACAAGCACAGCAGCTGAGAAAAGAAGCCCAAGAAAAACACCCTGCTCATAATTGGACGAATATATAGTTCTATCTTTAAGAAAGCTCTCAAATTTTATATCTTTACTTTTTATTATAAAAAACAACTATGCGTGTACATTTTATAGCCATAGGAGGGAGCGCTATGCACAATTTAGCATTGGCACTTCACCATAAAGGCGATACTGTTTCTGGGAGTGATGATGCTATCTTTGAACCTTCAAAAAGTAGATTGGATAAATATGGATTACTACCACAAGAAATGGGTTGGTTTTCAAATGTAATTACTAAAGACCTAGATGCGGTAATTTTGGGAATGCATGCAAAACCCGATAATCCAGAGTTGCTTAAAGCTCAAGAATTAGGCTTAAAAATTTACTCTTATCCCGAATTTTTATACGAACATAGTAAAGAAAAAACACGCGTGGTAATTGGTGGCTCTCATGGTAAAACCACCATCACTTCTATGATTTTACACGTTTTACATTATCACCATAAAGAGGTAGATTTTATGGTGGGTGCACAATTAGAAGGTTTTGAGACTATGGTACATCTTACTTCGAAAAACGATTTTATGTTGCTGGAAGGAGACGAGTATTTATCATCTCCTATAGATCGCCGACCTAAATTTCATTTGTATAAAGCGAACATCGCGCTCCTTAGCGGAATTGCTTGGGATCATATTAATGTATTTCCAACTTTTGAAAATTACAAAGAACAATTTCAAATTTTTGTAGATACCATGGTGAACGGAAGTATTCTTGTTTACAATGAAGAAGATTCCGTTGTCACGGAAGTTGCCGAAAGTGCTACAAAACCTACACGAAAACATGCTTATCAAACGCCAGAATACTTTATTGAAGATGGTGAAACTTATTTGGTAACTCCTGAAGGGGATATGCCAATCGAGATCTTCGGGAAACATAACTTAAATAATCTGGCAGGAGCTAAATGGGTTTGTCAACATATGGGAGTAGATGAAGATGAGTTCTACGAAGCCATAAGTACTTTTAAAGGAGCTTCAAAACGTTTAGAGAAAATTGTTGAAACAAACACAACCACAGTATACAAAGATTTTGCTCATAGTCCGTCAAAAGTAGTGGCAACCACAAAAGCTGTGAAGGAGCAATTTCCGCAAAGAAAATTAATAGCTTGTTTAGAATTACATACGTACAGCAGTTTAAATGCCGAGTTTTTAAAACATTATAAAGATACTCTTGATAAAGCAGATGAAGCTGTAGTATTTTACTCTCCAGAAGCTGTTGCTATCAAGAAATTAGAAAATGTAGAAGAGGAAGATATAAAAGAAGCTTTTCAACATTCTAATTTAAAAATATACACAAATCCGCAATTATTTCAAGAGTATTTGAAAACTCAAAATTTTGATAATTCTACATTACTTCTTATGAGTAGTGGTAATTACGGCGGATTGGATCTTGATACAATATCAGAACTTATTAGCTAAGTTATACATTAAATTGGGTAAGGTGATGGTCTAAATGTTTATACTGCATCTTACCCCATTGTTCTTTGGTAAATGTGCCAAAAACAGGATGAGGTCTCCACTCTTCTTTATTACTATGTCCATGAAAATCTTCAATTAATACATCTAATTGTTGTTTCTCGTTAGAGAAATCTTTTTGTTGAGTAACTTCTAATTCTTTTGCTGTAGGAAGACCTTTTTTCCAAGGTTTGTCATTGTACAACATAGGTTTCATTAATTTCATAGCAAAACGAATTAAAAAAGGAGGTTTACTAATTGTTTCCCTTTCTAACGCAATTAATATAGGTTTTTGACAATGATGTAGCATTTGGGATACGGTCATTTTTCCCCATTGTTTTTCAGCTTCAGGGGTGAGTGAGTTTAACCGATCTTTTATTTCTTTATAAGCTTCAGGGTTAAATAAGGATTGCATAAGAATTAGTTTTAGATAAAAGTAATATTTATTTTTTGTTCTTATCTTTAGAAATGGAAGAAAAGAAAAAAGCTTTTTCAATTAAACATTGGGCTGAAGGAGATCGTCCTAGAGAAAAATTACTTCATAAAGGAAAAACAGCTTTAAGTGATGCCGAATTGATTGCTATTTTAATAGGTTCGGGAAACCGTGAAGAAAGTGCTGTAGAATTATCAAAACGAATTTTACTTACCGCGGAAAATAGTCTAAACGAGCTAGGAAAGTTTTCCGTAAAGCAACTCATGAAGTTTAAAGGAATTGGAGAGGCAAAGGCTATTTCTATAGTTGCCGCTTTAGAATTAGGTAGAAGAAGAAGAGGGGAGGAGGCTTTGCAGAGAAAACAAATTACTTCTAGTGATTCTGTTTTTGAAGTTATGCAACCCATCCTTGGAGATCTTAATCACGAAGAATTTTGGATAATTTACCTTAATAATTCCAATAAGATTTTACAGAAAATTCAATTAAGTAAAGGCGGTATTACGGGCACATTAGTAGATATACGTTTAGCTTTTAAAAACGCTTTAGAGATAGGAGCAACTTCCATTATTTTGGCGCATAATCACCCTTCGGGGACATTAGTGCCAAGCACGGCAGATAAACAACTTACGCAAAAGCTTAAAATTGCAGGAGAAAGTTTGGATATTAAAGTCTTAGATCATCTTATAGTCACTCAAAAATCTTATTTTAGCTTTGCTAATGAAGGTTTACTTTCTTAATTAGCTAAAAACGAGAAGTTTTTTTAATGAAAATATATTGATAATCTCCTACGACCTTGTATAAGGTAATTTAAGTTGACCAATGCTATTAATTTATATTAAGACACTTACCCCTAGAATTAACTATACTTTTAGACAAGTATGTTCAAGTATTTTAGGGTATGAGGTTGGTTTTACTTCAAAAATTGAAGAATTTGTTGCCCACGAAGGAATGAAAATTTCTTATGGAAAGCAAAAAATGGGGAATGAGTTTTTTATTCAAGAAGCAGGTTTATTAAATGAGCAAGGCTTTAATGATACCGAATTAAAATTTCATGAATGGGAGAATACCACTTGTTTTTTTAAAGTATCAGATAAGAGTGATGTTCCTTTCGATATTTTTTCTGCCAGTTTCTATTTGCTAAGCAGGTACGAAGAATATTTGCCACATGTTAAAGATTCTGTAGGAAGATATCCTTATAAAGAAAGTATAGGTTTTAAACATGGCTTTTTAGAACAACCAGTAGTAGATATATGGGCTTACAAGTTTAATACGTTACTTAAAGATAGATTTCCTAAAGAAAATTCCGTAAAGCGAGAGTTTAATAATAAAAATATTTTAGCTGTAGCGGAAGCATTTAAATTTAGAAAAAAAGGAATTGTAAGAAGCATTGGAGCAAGTATAAGAGACTTTTTTAAATTGGATATCGCTAATTTTATAGAACGCTTTAAGGTATTGTTTTATTTAAAAAAAGATCCATATGACATTTATGATGGTTTGGTGAAAGAATCACATCAAAATCAGTTTAAGTGGCATTTTTTATTTCAGTTAAGTAATTACTCTATTAAGAGTAAAAATGTTAGCTATAATAAAATAAAATACCAAGCCCTAATTAAATCTATGGGAGATTATGGGAAAATAGGTTTGTTACCAGGTTATGAGGCATTGTATGATTTTTCTACTTTAAAGCTCGAAAAAAAGAGGTGGGAATCTATCGTTAACCGCCCATTAAAATTAATAGGGAGCTACAATTACGATCTCAACTTGCCTACCTTATATAATAATTTTGATAAGTTAGAAATAGAACGTGATTTCTCCATGAGCTACGCAGAAACCTTAGGTTTTAGAGCTGGGACTTGTTCCTCATATCTTTATTATGACATAAATTTTGAGCGAATCTCACCTTTGGTTTTAGACCCCATAGTCTTTAATAGCAATTGTATTAAGTATCATACCTTTTTTGAGCTAAAAACAAAAATGGAGAAAATTAAAGATGAGGTAAGAAAAGTTGGAGGCTCTCTCAATATTTTAATGAACAATAAAGATTTTGATAACTGGGATAAAGAAAAAAAATATTTAAACCTTATTACGTATCTAAATGAAAAATAGAATCACTGATGTTTTTTTTGATTTAGACCATACTTTATGGGATTTTGAAAGAAATTCGGCACTTACTTTCGAGAAGATTTTTTTGAAAAACGATTTGGATATCAATTTAGATGTTTTTTTAAGTTCTTACATCCCTATTAATCAAAGGTATTGGCAACTTTATGCTTTAGATAAAGTAAGCAAAGAGGAGTTAAGGTATAATCGGTTAAAAGAATCATTTGTAAGAGTTAATTTTGATGTAAATGAAGAGATGATTTCCTGTTTATCTGAAGATTATATTTTACATTTATCCGATTATAATTTTTTATTCGATGGAACGTTAGAGGTTTTAGAAAAGCTTCAGGCCAACTATAAATTACATATTATCACGAATGGATTTAAAGAAGTACAGCAGCTAAAATTAAAAAATGCGCAAATACATCATTACTTTCATACAGTCACTACCTCTGAAGATGTCGGTGTAAAAAAACCACACCCTTTAATTTTCGAAAAAGCTTTATCTGTGGCTCAAGTGCAGCCTAGACAAAGTTTAATGATTGGAGATAATCTAGAAGCAGATATACAAGGAGCCAATAGAGCGGGTATAGAAACCATTCTGTTTGATCCAGACGATAAAATAAATCATATCGGACAAAAGATTAATACCCTAAAAGAATTAGAAACCCTATTAATATAATGATGATGAATAAGAAAATTTTAATTATTTTTTTATTAACCCTGTTTGGTTGGAATGGTTTTTCACAGACTATGAAAACCTTGAACGATTTTAAATATGTTGTGATTCCTTTACAATATAAAATGTCTAAGGAAGATAATGAGTTCTTGTTAAATTCTACAACTAAATATTTATTAAAACAAGAAGGTTTTACAACTTATATGGAAGTAGAAAAATTTCCTAAAGACTTAGTGTTTAATCAATGTTTAGCTTTATATGCAGATTTAGAAAGTGTAACAACTCGGTATTTTTCATTAAATACTAAAGTAGTTTTAAAACTAAAAGATTGTTATGGTAATGTGATTTTTCAAACTGCAGAAGGGGAAAGTAAAAAGAAAAATGTTGAGGAAGCTTATAAAGAATCTCTTCTAAAAACATTTACTTCTTTTAGTGGTGTAAATTATGAATATAATGGAAGTCTTAATCAAAATATTAAGCAAGATAAACAACAAGATATTACTGGTGACTTTTCTGATGATAAAAATAATTATGAAAAACCTGATGCTTTGGCCAGTTTAGTAGAAAATTCCTTTAGTTACGAGGGGACTATTTTTACTTTAAAAAAAATAGAAGCAGGGTATCTTCTACTCAATGCTAATGGAGATAAAGAAGCTTTTATAAATGAGACTCCTACTGGTAATATACTTTACAATTCAGAACGTTTAAATGGGTCTTTAATCATTTCCTCTAATGGAGATTTAGAAGTTGAGTATTTCAACACTAAATCTGGTAAAGTAGAAAAGGCTATTTTTAAAAAGCAGCCTTAATAATCATATTTACTTTTCCAACGATTTTTGAGAAATTCCCTATTTAATTGTTCTCGCTTATTATTTCCAGGTTCATAGAGTTTGGTTCCTGCAATATCTTGAGGTAAAAATTCCGCCTCAGCGAAATTATTTTCATAATTATGAGCGTATTTATAATCATCACCGTAACCTAATTCTTTCATAAGCTTGGTAGGGGCATTTCTCAATGGTAATGGAACTGGAAGATCTCCGGTTTGTTTTACCAGTTGTTGTGCTTTATTAATTGCCATATAACTAGCATTACTCTTAGCCGAAGTAGCTAAATAAACTACGCATTGGCTCAAAATAATTCTAGCTTCAGGATAACCAACAGTTGTCACAGCTTGAAAAGTGTTATTTGCCATAATTAGCGCTGTAGGGTTAGCGATTCCAATATCCTCACTGGCAGAAATAACCAACCTTCTAGCTATAAACTTAAGGTCTTCGCCGCCTTCAATCATCCTAGCTAACCAATAAACTGCTGCATTAGGATCGCTTCCGCGGATAGATTTAATAAATGCCGAAATGATGTCATAATGCTGCTCTCCAGTTTTGTCATACCTAACTACATTCTGCTGGATTTTCTCTTCAACAAGTGTATTAGTTATTTGAATTTCATTCTTCCCTTCTGAATTCACGATAAGCTCAAATATATTAAGCAACTTTCTCGCATCACCACCGCTTGCACGTAATAAAGCTTGAGTTTCTTTGAGTTCTATATTTTTAGAGCTCAAAAGTTGATCTTTCTTTATAGCTCTTTCTAGCAATTGAATGAGATCTTCTTTTGTAAAAGAATTTAAGACGTATACTTGGCATCTTGAAAGTAGTGCGGGAATAACCTCAAAACTTGGATTTTCTGTAGTGGCTCCTATCAAAGTCACCCATCCTTTTTCTACAGCTCCCAAGAGAGAGTCTTGTTGAGATTTGCTAAACCTATGAATCTCATCTATAAAAAGTATAGGGTTTTTTGTAGTAAAAAGGCCATCTTGTTTTTTAGCTCTTTCAATGACTTCACGTACATCTTTAACGCCACTACTAATCGCACTTAAGGTGTAAAAAGGCCTATCTGTAGTTTCTGCAACTATATTGGCTAAGGTTGTTTTTCCTACTCCAGGAGGTCCCCATAAAATAAGAGAAGGAATAATCCCTTTTTCAATCTGATTTCTAAGGGAGCCTTTGTCGCCAACGAGATGTTTCTGACTAATATAGTCTTCTAAACTTTTAGGTCTTAAGCGTTCTGCTAATGGTTTATTCATTTTACAAAAGTACAAATAAGAATAACGCTGACAATTTTACATTAACCACAAGTTTGGTTAAAATTTTGACTATAAAATATTAAACTTAATCCATGCAAAAACAACAACATTTAGAGTTTTCTTTATCTACTGTGGCAATTCCGTTGTTTTCGGTGCTTTTTTTATGGATTGTTTATTGGTTTGAAATTCGTTTTCATATTAACCTCTCGTATTTAGGCGTACAACCCAAAACGCTTATGGGGCTAAGGGGTATTATATTTAGTCCATTTATTCACGGTAGCATAGATCATTTGTACAGTAATAGTATTCCTTTGTTAGTGCTTTTTATGTCTTTACTATATTTCTATAAATCCCTAGCTTGGAAGTTGATATTATGGGGCGGTTTATTAGCGGGATTAATCACTTGGTTAATTGCAGACCGGGGGAGTACTCATATTGGTGCAAGTGGCATCGTGTATCTTCTATCTAGTTTCTTGTTTTTTAAAGGAATTTGGTCTAAGCACTATAGACTTATTGCTTTATCATTAATTGTAGTTTTTCTTTACGGAAGTTTAATTTGGGGCGTTTTACCAGGCAAAGAAGGGATAAGTTGGGAAGGTCATCTAGCAGGATTCCTTAGCGGAATAGTTTTAGCATTTGTCTATAAAAATAAGGCTATCCCTACAGTTGCTTATTCATGGGAAAAGCCTACTTATAGAGAAGATGAAGATGAGTTTATGAAGCATTTTGATGAAAACGGAAACTTTATTCCATCTTCAGAGTTATATAAAGAGGAAGAATTAGAAGAAGATGATTTAAAAGAAAATCAAAACTTATCTCATTCCCACGAACTAGATTTTGATTGGAAATCCAATCATACTTTATTTAATAAGAAATAAAAAATTATAGTCGTTGTCTTACAATTTCGTAAAGGATTGCTCCGCAAGCTACAGATACGTTTAAAGAATCGGTAGAGCCTAACATGGGTAATTTTGCTTTATAATCAACCATTTTAAGAAGTCCAGAAGAAACTCCTTTTCCTTCGCTCCCCATAATTAAAGCAAGTGGAATTTTAAAATCGATATCATAAATAAGCTGGTTTGTCTTTTCTGAGGCAGCTATACTTTTAACGTCATAAGAACTCAAGAAGAAAAGAGCATCCTTTAGGTGATCTACCTTACAAATGGGGATGTTAAAGATGGCTCCCGTAGAAGTTTTAACGGTTTGCTCATTAATGGCAGCAGTGCCCTGCTTAGGCAATATGATACCTTGAGCATTAATAGCTTCCGCAGTTCTAATAATTGCCCCCAGGTTTCTTACATCACTTATTTGATCTAATAAAATAAATATTGGAGTAGGTGTAACTTCAAATGCTTTCTCGACAAGCTGTTCTATATCTATAAGCGCAATAGGAGAGCTGCTTGCAATAACACCTTGATGATTGCCATTTTTTGAAAGCTTGTTTAGCTTTTCTATTGGGACATAAGAAATTTGCACATTAGCCTTATTTGCTAATTGTTCAATTTCTTTTAATCCAATATTAGAAACTCCTTTTTGGATAAATAATTTATCTAAATGCTGTTGGGTTTCAAATGCTTCTTTAACTGCATGAAGCCCAAATATTTTTGATTCGCTCATAGAAACCAAAAGTAATAAAAAAAAGCAGCCTAAAATAGGCTGCTTTTATATATTTAAATAAATATGTTTCTTGATTTAGAAACTATTATTCATTCATGTCAGCTTTTGTGAAAGTATAGCTATTACCATTTTTTGTAATAGTAGCTAAAAGCACCAAACTTCCTTCTCCACTTGCACTTGTCGCATCAGAGATATCAAATCTTTCATCATAAGTAAATGTTTCAGATTCTCCTCCAATCTTAGATAATGTTAGCTCAACTGGTATAATTACTGGAGCACTTACATCTACGTAACCACCATTATCATAATAATCTGCATAAACCTCATATACTCCGTCACTTCCAGAAGCTAATATTCCTGCAGTTTCAGGACAATCACCTGTTGCTGCCTGTTGATCTTGAGTTCCATTAGGAGTAACGATAATAAGATCGTAGTCTAATTCACAAAGATCTACATCTTCGTTCAATTCTTGAGTTACCTCTCCTGTATCTTCGTCTGTAACTAAATTTGGGAAAGATTTAACACCTTGCCAAGCTAGTTGAACACCTAAATCTCCAGAAGTTAAATCATTACCATGAATAGAAACATTTGGTGAATCATTAATAGTAATGTTGATTAATTGATCTCCATTTTCTACATTAGAAATCATCTTAAGAAGAGGTCTAAATCTTAATTGAGCATCTTCTGTATCATTAAAGATATCTTGGCTTAAAACTACGTCAAAACTTGCCGTAGTCTCTAAAGCAGGAACGGTTATTTGATATCCAGCAACTCCAGAATCAAATTCTCCGTATTCCTCTGCATCAACGCTAAAATCTAAATTTTCACCTGCTTCTCCTTGTACAAATTCTAATTTAAATTTAGAATCTAAAGCGGCAGGCTTATCCATAGTAATACTAAAAGTAATAGTATCACCTTCTGTAGCAGTTACATCTGTAGGAGAGATAATAGCCGTAGGCTTCTCTGTAGTAGGGTAATCTTGGTCATCATCCATACAGCTAAAAAGCGATAAACTAATAGCTCCTAAGATGAAAATTTTATTAATATTATTAAATTTCATGTGTCTAATTTTTTAATTATTGTCTAATGTAAGTAGCATTAAATATTTGGTCTCCTGACCCAAAAGTAATGGTATAAGACATCGTAATATTACCAGTTTGTACATCTACTTCTCCGCTACCAAATACTTGATTACTATAAAATCCTCCTAAGTTTTGTTCTGGAATAGTGATGTCACCACAGATTACAGAAAAGTTAAAACCATCATATGGAGCACCTGCACCTGTAAATTGACCTGCTGGAAAATTACCTGAAGTTTCAGTTCTATAACTGTTTATTCCTCGTTCTAAAATCCCTTCTGTATTATTTACAGTAGCGCCGTCTGAAGCTCTTACCACGTTAACTGAATATGTATAATCAGCTAAATCTGCTAAACATCCTACGAAATTAAGTGTTACTTGAGACTGTTCTGTAATAATAACAGAATCCCCAGAAACAGATTTAATATCAAGAACTAATTTAGTAGAAACATCTGGGTTAAAAGAACCCGTGTTCACATCTAAATTTATAATACCAAATCTTTCACCTTCTGGTATAATTGTGGTCCCTTTTGTGCCTGCAAAGCTATATTCTACTCCTTCTTGAGCAGTAGTTAACTCCTGGTTAACTTCATATTGAACTGTGATGTTTGATTTGGCTCCACCACCATCTTGTCCTCCAATGATATCTACCGCTACTTTACCATCTACTAATCCTATATCTTCAAAATAAGAAATTGTAGGATTGGTGCTTACAAAACCAATTGCATAAGGAGTACTAGACATATCGTCTAGTGTCTTATCTTCGTCGTCTACTAGGCAAGAGGTGCTTAAAAGAGCAATACCTACTGCCGCTAACATTAATTTAATATTTTTCATCTCTATTTTTTTTTAGTTTTCTGGATCCCAAAAGATAAATTCATTGAAAGCACTTTGCTGTGTTTGCGAAGGTACATTTGCTGAATTTGCTACGAGCTCAGATGTTGGATATAATAATTTGTTTGGTCTCTTCGTGTTAGAAGCAGTTAATGCTAATGGAATTTCAGGATACCCAGTTCTTGTATAATCTATCCAAGATTCTAAAGCATTAATACCATTTGTTGCAATCCATTTTTGTGTCATAATTGCTTCAATTTTATTTGCAGATCCACCCCAGCTAATTTCATCAACTCCTTGAGAAATCGTTAGGTAAGTACTAGGATCTAAGTCATAATACTCGAATGAAGAAGTTACTCCCGCATTAAACAAAGATTCAGCATCTCCAGATAAATAACCTCTAAAAGCAGCTTCAGCCTGTAAGAAATAACTAGTTGAAGCTAATAAGATTACACCATCTTGAGCATCTGATCTAAGTAGACCAGGACCAATAGCTGAAATAGTTTCAGGAGCATTTGAATCATCTGCACCTTGTAAAACACCAACTACACTACCACCAATTGGAGCATATATTTGGCTCAATCTAGGATCTGCAACTCCTGTAAGAGTACCATTCATAAAGTTTACTGCGTAATCTCCAGCTCTTCTAAATCTATTTGTTTGAGTCTCAGCTCCTTCTACATTAAAATGCTGTGCGTAAAAAGGATTTTGTCTATCATTATCTTGAGCATAACCAGGATTAATAGTTACATCTGAAGTTACAAAATCAGCACCTTGTAAAGAGATAAACTGCTCATTTAAGAACTGAGCTAATTCTCCGTCAGTTTCAGCCTTAGAAGACATTCTAATAAGCATTTTAAGTTTTACTGTATTAGCAAATGTAATCCAATTTGTCATGATGCCATTGTATACCACATCTTCAGATCCTACTAAAACAGTTTCACTAGTAGCGTTGTTTATCAACTCGACACCTTCGTCAATTTCTTCAATTAAACTGAAGTACACATCTTTTTGATCATCATATTTAGGACTCAAATTATCTGTACGCTGGAAAGCTTCAGAATAAGGAACATCACCGTAAACATCTACTAAATATTGGTAGTAGTATACTTTCATGATTTTTGCAATCCCTTTATGATTCTCATAGTTTTCAAAATCTGAGTTGATAATTTCTTGGAAATTACCGATTCTGTTAAATAAACCATTCCAGATACCACTATAAAAGTCAGTAGTAAGCGTTAGAGCATACTCTTCAGAATATCCTCCAGCGAAAGCATTTACATTAGTTCCCCAGTTGTACATATATACATTTCCTAACTGGTTCATTGTGGTTACTTGCGTACCATAAGCGCTTGTTTGAGCTGCCGCTAAAATATTAGTAGGACTAACATTCTCAGCAAAAGGATCGTTAGGTGAATCATTAACATCTAGCCAATCATTGGTACAGCTTGTTATTGCCGCAGCACCTATTGCAACTAGAGCAATTTTTTTAATATTAAATATTTTTCTCATGTTTTATTTTTTTTTGTTTAGAAAGATAAGTTTAATGTGAAACCTAAAGATCTAGTTACAGGGTATTGTGATACCGCTGCGATACCTTGATCGTTACCAGTTGTATTAGATGTTTCAGGATCATTATAACCTCTATTTTCTTTAGGAAGAACAGTTAAAATGTTTCTAGCAACTAAACCTAAACTTACAGCTTGAAAGCTAGTGCTTTCTAATAATTTGCTTGGTAATGAATAGCTTAATGCAAGCTCTCTTAATTTAAATGCAGTAGCATCTAAAACGAAGTTTTCATTAACAGAATAGTATTGATCTTGGAAATAACTTAAATAGTTAGCATATGTAGTTCCACCCGTAAGTACACTAGTGTTTGGAGTGAAAGAACCATCAGGATTTTCAATTACAGAGTTAGGATATATAAACCCTCTACGACCATTTTGAGCAGACTCGATTAAGTGACCACTCCAAGATAACCAAGATTTAGCTCCAGAGAAGAACTGGTGACCTGTTCTATAGTCCATTGTTGCAGATAATCTTAATCCTTTATATTCAAATGAAGTGTTTAAACCAAGAATATAATCTGGATTAGAAGTCCCTAAATTTTTCAATTCAGAATCAACTACAGGAACTCCTGTTGCAGGATTGATAACAACTCTACCTTCAGGATCTCTTTGGTAACCAGAACCTTTAATAGTAGGGAAGTTTTCACCTTCAATAGCGAAAATTCCTATTCCACCACCACCTGAACTGTATTGTGCTAATGCAACTTCACTTGCAGTTTCACTAACTTTAATTACTTCAGTTTCATTTGTAGAATATGATAATCTTGCATTCCATCTAAAATTTTCTGTTTTAATAGGTGTAAATCCTAAGTCAACCTCAAAACCTTTAGTCTCAGTTTCTCCTAAATTTTGTCTAGAATTTAAGATTCCAGAAGCAGAAGATGAACTGGCTGTAACAATTTGATTTTCGTTTTTAGACATAAAAGCAGATCCATCTAACGTAATTCTATCATTAAAGAAACCTAAGTTTAAGTTAATCTCTGTAGAGTTTAAGAATTCGTTCTCTAAATTAGGATCAGCTACTGTTACTGATGGTAAGAAAGAGTTTAATCCTCCATATGGGTAACCAGCAGGTTGTACATAAATATCGTTAATATCATAAGCGCTAACAACTGCGTTACCAACTCTTGCAAAACCTCCAGAGATTTTCGCATAATTTAAGATATCCCCTTTAAGACTTGGAATAGCTTTAGTTAAAATTAAAGATAAACCAGCACTTGGGTAAAAGAAACTATTGTTATCTTGTGATAATACAGAAGTTTTGTCATTACGTCCAGTAACATCAAAAAATACAAAGTCTTTGTATCCTAATGTTGCTTTTCCAAAATAAGAATATGTTCTAGATCTTGTGTATCCATTAGATACAGTAGGTGTTCCTTCGATGTTATCTGCATTATAGAAACCAGGAAGGGTAGTAGGAGTACCTCCAACAGCTGTAGTTGTGAAAAGGTTATCTCTAAGGTTGTTCCCAAGATCTACCTTTAAATTTAAATCATCATTAAGCATATAGTCGAAACTAATAATTAAATCTGAGTAGAAATTTCTTAAAGCCGTGTTATTAGTAGAAAATTGAGATTGAGTAGTGAAATCTCCACCACCAATATTTTCTGTATCAATATAACCATTTACGTAAGATCTACTATTAGTTTGTCTAGTTCTTATGTTAGCTGTATATCTTGCAGAGATATTGTCGTTAAATTGAAATCCAATATTAGCAATACCAGTAAAGATATCGTATCTAGAAGTATTTCTTTCGTTTTCTCTAATCCAATTTGGGTTTCTGTAATAAGAAGTCCAGTGATCTTGTAAATTAGAACTAGTAAATTCTCCTACAGGAATTGTAGTAGCAGTTTGTAATAAATCTTCATATAAACCACCATTTGTAGTTTCGGTTTTGCTAGTAATATAAGTAGCATTACCAGATAGACTCCATTTCCCGAACTCTTTACCAGCTTTAAAGTTGATAGATGTTCTATCAGCGATATCGTCTTCAACAACAAATTCTTGATCTACTTTACCTGCAGATAAAAATGCATAACCATCTTTAGCAGTACCTCCAGAAACAGTTACTGTATTTTGGAAAGATGTCCCCGTTTTAAAGAAATCTTTTAAGTTATCAGCATCTGCTTTGTAAGGGAAATATCTATAAGTACCATCTTCTTGTGGTAAACCTACAGGAACCATAGGGTTTGTTCCATCAATTTCTGGACCCCAAGCACCATTTTCATAAGATACTTGCTCACCATTCCAACCTTGACCATAACGAGTCTGTCTTTGTGGTAAATAAGCTACATCTTCAAAAGTTGTAGTCGAAGCGAAGTCAACTTTTAATTTACCGCCATCACCAGTACCTTGCTTAGTAGTAATAGATATTACACCATTTGCACCTTGAGAACCGTAAAGAGCGGCACCATTCGCACCTTTAATAACGTTAATAGATTCAATAACGTTAGGGTCTAAAGCAGTAAAAACTTGAGAAGTAGATATAACTCCGTCAATTACAATTAATGCTTCGTTGTTTCCTGTTAAAGATCTGTTACCTCTAAGTACGATTCTTGTGTTTTGTTCAACACCACTGTTTGTAGTGTTAATTTGTAAACCAGAAACCTTACCTGCAAGACCAACCACTGCATTAGGGTTGTTTGCCTGTGTAAGTTCTTCTGAGCTTACCACTTGGTTAGCACTTACAAGCTCGTCTACTTTTCTTTTTGTACCAAGTACATTAATTACAACATCGTCAAGCGTATTACCTGCTTTCATTGTAACGTCGTAAGAACTTGCAGCTCCAACAGGGACTTCTTGAGATTCGAAACCTATATAGCTAAATACCAAAACATCACCTTGGGAAGCTTGTAAGTTATAATCTCCGTCAAAACCTGTTTGAGTTCCTGAGGAAGTTCCTTTAATAATAATGTTAACTCCTGGTAATGGTAGTCCTTGATCATCGGACACCACACCGGAAATTGTTTTTTCTTGTGCAAACGTAAGTTGCACGACAAACGCTAGTAGTAGCGTTAAAATTCCACTAAACTTTGTTCTCATTTTTATAATTTATTTGAATTAGCCAAAGCCAAAAATCTTAATAAAAACTTAATTACACAACTATTTTCCTTTAAAATTTAGTTTTTGTTTGTGATATATCTAATATTTCTACCTAAATGTTAAAAGGTTGCTGATAGTTGAAGGTGAACTTTGGTGTTGTTGAAGTCAAAATTTTGGTCACTTGTTTTTCCGTTGGCAAACATAAGTCTCAAATTTCCTACTTTGGTTTGGAGTCCTAATCCAAAACCTAAACTTATAAGGTTTTCGGCATTTTGTATTTCAGGGGTTTCAAGGTAGGTGATGTCTGTAATGGTGTGAGCGTAAATTGCTAGAGATAAAAGGTATTGATATTCTAGTTGGAATGAGCTGTAGAGGTTAGAGTTGATACTGTTTTCTTCAAATCCTCTTATGGTATTAATTCCGCCAAGACGGGGGAGTTCATTATTTAGATAGTTGTCAGAATTTAAAAACGAAGAGCTGTTTCTGATAAAAATTGCATTCCGGTTATTAATTAAGTATTGGTAATTAGCTTCGATTTTGTAGAGTTGTTGTGGTTCTTTTTTTATTTCTGTTTTTCGATGACCGATTCCAATTTCGGTTTTTAAAAAAGAATTCCTTTTAAAAAAGAAAGTTCTGTATCGTTTGAAAAATATATCTCCTCCTAGTAAAAGTCTTTTGCTTTCAAAATCCTCATTCGTAGAAATAATGTTTTCGTTTTGTAGGTTGTTTGAAATTTCAGAATAATAACCGGTATTTATTTTAATGTTAGGGTTAAGTTGGTAATTTGCTTTTACGCTTTGTATGGTGTTTGTGTAAGTGGAGTCTCTTTTAAAGAGGTTTAAATTTAATTCAATGCCTAATGGAGTGTTAAATAAATACGGGACCTCTAGCTTTGCGTCAAATTCTAATTGTTGCTCTCCGTCATTTCTGTATAAAATGTTCAGTTTTTCTCCGCTATTAAAATTATTCTCTAACTGAAGATTTAAATATCCGTTAAATTCAAGATTGTTGGTTTCTTCATTAGTTGCAAAACCAATATATCCATCAAAATTGTTGCTGTTTCTCTTTTTTAAATATAAAAAAACAGTGGTAGAGTCTTTTTGAAATAATACCTCGGGTTTTCTGGTGGATTCGCTAAAGCTTAAATTTTCGATACGTTCAACTTTTTCGTTTATAAGTTGTTTGTTGAAAATTTGTCCCTCTTTTAAATTTAAATAATGACGAATGTAGCTTTTTGGAAATTTATCATATCCTCTAATTTCGATATGGGTTATGTTGCGAGTGTTAGATTCATTTCCGGTTAACTTTCCGATAAGAGAATCATTTTTTTTTGAAATTTCAGAAATCTCAGAATAGGTAAAAGGTTTTCCTTGATTGGCTAAAAAATTATTTATTTCGTAGAGTTTGTTTTCTAGGTTTTCTAAATCTATTCTAGTTTGGTTGTTTTTGTTGATTACATTAAATAATTTGTCTTTTGCTTCTTTTGAGAAAGTGTCTGGGATTTCTATATAAATAGAGTTGTATTTTTTATTCAACGAAACCTTGTAGCTGTAGCTTTGTTTTTTTTCTAGATTAATCTTTCTTGAGATTTCTGCATCGATATAACCGCGCTTATATAGTTGATATTTAAAATTCGCTAAGGAGTTTTTTATAGAAATTACGTTGGGATGGTCTTTTTTGTAATTAATGTTATTTATGATAGTCTCTTCATCTTCGCTTTCGCTGAAAAATAGCAATGAAAGCTCTTGGCTGTTACAAAAACTATAGCTAAAAAAAATGAATATATAAATAATATGTCTTGACCTCAAGGATTGTTTTTTAGGATAACGAAGATAAAAAGAAAATAGCGTACATTTTTCTAGGAATTGAAATCTTACTGAAAATTAATCATTTATAATTTGAATACTTCAAATTAATTTCTACATTTGCAAACCCTAAAAATAGGGGAAATATTTTTTAACATAATTAGTGTAGAAGAAATTATGCCAACAATTTCACAATTAGTACGAAAAGGAAGAGCCAAAATAACTAAGAAGAGTAAATCGGCTGCTTTAGATTCGTGTCCACAAAGACGTGGGGTTTGTACGCGTGTTTATACCACTACGCCAAAGAAACCTAACTCGGCTATGCGTAAAGTAGCAAGGGTAAGGTTGACAAATGGTAAAGAGGTGAACGCATATATCCCAGGTGAGGGTCACAATCTACAGGAGCACTCGATAGTATTAGTTAGAGGTGGAAGGGTAAAAGATTTACCAGGTGTTAGATATCATATCGTTCGTGGAGCTTTAGATACCGCAGGTGTTGAAGGTAGAACGCAAAGAAGATCTAAGTACGGTGCAAAACGCCCTAAGAAGTAATTAACAACTTTTAAAGAGAAGACATGAGAAAAAGACAGGCAAAAAAGAGACCTCTTTTACCAGATCCAAAATTCAATGATCAGTTAGTGACGCGTTTCGTTAACATGATGATGTGGGATGGTAAAAAATCAGTTGCTTTTAAGATTTTCTATGATGCGATTGCTATTGTAGAAGAGAAAAATCAAGACGAAGAAAAAACTGCTTTAGAGTTGTGGAAAGATGCTTTATCAAACGTTATGCCTCACGTAGAAGTGAGAAGTAGACGTGTTGGTGGTGCAACCTTTCAGATCCCGATGCAGATTAGGCCAGACCGTAAAGTTTCTACTGCGATGAAGTGGTTAATTTCTTTCGCGCGTAAGCGTAATGAGAAAGGAATGGCTGCAAAGTTAGCTGCTGAAGTTTTAGCTGCTGCTAAAGAAGAAGGTGCTGCGGTTAAGAAAAGAGTAGATACGCACAGAATGGCGGAAGCAAATAAAGCATTCTCACACTTTAGATTCTAGATAAAATGGCACAAAGAGATTTAAAATATACAAGAAATATTGGTATTGCGGCGCATATTGATGCGGGAAAAACTACAACTACCGAGCGTATTCTTTACTATACAGGTATTAGTCATAAGATAGGGGAGGTTCATGATGGAGCTGCTACTATGGACTGGATGGAGCAAGAGCAAGAAAGAGGTATTACAATTACTTCTGCTGCTACGCACTGTACTTGGATGTATCGTGATACAGAGTTTACTGTAAACATTATTGATACTCCTGGACACGTTGATTTTACCGTAGAGGTAGAGCGTTCTTTGCGTGTATTGGATGGTGTTGTTGCCTTATTTAGTGCAGTTGATGGTGTTGAGCCTCAATCTGAAACAGTTTGGAGACAAGCCGATAAATATAGAGTTCCTAGATTAGGATTCGTAAATAAAATGGACCGTCAAGGTTCAGACTTCTTTAACGTGTGTAAGCAAGTTAGAGAAATGTTAGGGGGTAACCCTGTTCCATTGCAAGTGCCAATTGGTGAAGAAATGGATTTTAGAGGTGTGGTTGATTTGATTTCAAAAAAAGCAATTATTTGGAATGATGAGGATCACGGTATGACTTATGAGGAAGTTGAAATTCCTGCAGAGTTGATGGATGATGTAAATATGTACAGAACTCAGTTAGTTGAGGCTGTAGCAGAGTATGATGAGCAGTTGATGGAGAAGTTTTTCGAAGATGAAGACTCTATTACTGAAGATGAGATTATTGCAGCTTTAAGAGCGGCAACTATCGATATGTCTATTATCCCTATGATGTGTGGTTCTGCTTTCAAAAATAAAGGAGTTCAGGCTATGTTAGATGCAGTGATGCGTTACTTGCCATCTCCTGTAGATATTGAGGCAATTGAAGGAACTAACCCTGAGACAGGAGAAGAGGAATCTCGTAAGCCAAATGTTGATTCTCCATTTTCTGCATTAGCTTTTAAAATTGCAACCGATCCTTTCGTAGGTCGTTTAGCTTTCTTTAGAACTTACTCAGGTACTTTAGATGCTGGGTCATATGTTTTAAATAACAGATCTGGTAAAAAAGAAAGAATTTCAAGAATGTATCAAATGCACTCTAATAAGCAGGAGCCTATCGATAGAATCGAGGCTGGAGATATTGGAGCAGCTGTAGGTTTTAAAGATATTAAAACTGGTGATACGTTAACAGATTTAGATCACCCTATTGTTTTAGAATCAATGACTTTCCCAGCACCAGTAATTGGTATTGCGGTAGAGCCAAAAACTAAAGCAGATGTTGATAAAATGGGTATGGCTTTAGCTAAATTAGCTGAAGAAGATCCTACATTCGTTGTAAAAACAGACGAAGCTTCAGGTCAAACTATTATTTCTGGTATGGGAGAATTGCATATTGAGATTTTAGTAGATCGTTTAAAAAGAGAATTTAAAGTAGAGGTAAACGAAGGTGAGCCACAAGTAGAATATAAAGAAGCTGTAACTAGACCTGCAGAGCACAGAGAAGTTTATAAGAAACAATCTGGTGGTCGTGGTAAGTTCGCAGACATTGTATTTGAGATGGGGCCTATTGATAGTGATTTTGAAGGAACTGGTTTACAGTTTGTTGATGAAATTAAAGGAGGTCGTATTCCTAAAGAATTTATCCCTTCTGTGGAAAAAGGATTTACTCAAGCAATGAAAAACGGACCTTTAGCTGGATTCCAAATGGATTCTTTAAAGGTTGTTTTAAAAGATGGTTCTTTTCACCCTGTAGATTCTGATCAGTTATCATTCGAATTGGCAGCAAAAATGGGTTACAAAGCAGCAGCTAAGAAAGCTGGGGCTGTAATTCTTGAGCCAATTATGAAAAACGAAGTAGTTACTCCAGAAGAAAACATGGGGGATATCGTTGGTGACCTTAATAAAAGAAGAGGTCAAGTTAATGATATGTCAGACAGATCTGGTGCTAAAGTAATTAAAGCAGAAGTGCCATTATCAGAAATGTTTGGTTATGTAACTACGTTAAGAACTTTATCTTCAGGTAGAGCAACTTCTACAATGGAATTTTCTCACTATGCTGAAACTCCTTCAAATATTTCTGAAGAAGTAATTAAAGCAGCAAAAGGAGCTAACGACTAATATCAAGTAACATGAGTCAGAAAATCAGAATAAAATTAAAATCTTACGATTATAACTTGGTAGACAAATCTGCTGAGAAGATTGTAAAAACAGTAAAAACTACTGGTGCTGTAGTGACGGGTCCAATTCCGTTACCAACACACAAAAAAATA
The DNA here is from genome assembly GCF_003253545.1 of Mesonia algae. Lineage (GTDB taxonomy): Bacteria > Bacteroidota > Bacteroidia > Flavobacteriales > Flavobacteriaceae > Mesonia > Mesonia algae. The sequence goes on along the minus strand of NZ_QKYV01000008.1, from coordinate 57,149 downwards.
TTTACCGTATTGCGTTCTCCTCACGTTAACAAAAAAGCGAGAGAGCAATTTCAACTTAGTTCTTACAAAAGACTATTAGATATTTATAGTTCTTCTTCAAAAACGATTGATGCGTTGATGAAATTAGAATTACCTAGTGGTGTTGAAGTAGAGATCAAAGTCTGATCGAATTAAGTTACTGAAATATTCAGTACAACATGTCCAGAGCTTCGTGCGAAGGAAAAACGGAAAAATACATTCAGGATTGGAAAGTATTTTCAATCCTGAATACTTTTAAATAAATAATTTAAATCAATTAATAATTATGTCTGGGTTAATAGGAAAAAAAATCGGCATGACCAGCATTTTTGACGAGAACGGGAAAAATATTCCTTGTACCGTTATTCAAGCTGGACCATGTGTAGTTACCCAAGTCAGAACCACAGAGGTTGACGGGTATGAAGCACTTCAACTTGGTTTCGATGACAAATCAGACAAAGCTGCTACAAAAGCTGCCCAAGGGCACTTTAAGAAAGCTGGTACTGTTGCTAAACGCAAAGTTGTCGAGTTCCAAGGATTTAAAAGTGAACACAAATTAGGTGACGAAGTCACTGTAGAGCATTTTGCTGAAGGAGAATTTGTTGATGTAGCAGGTACTTCTAAAGGAAAAGGTTTTCAAGGTGTTGTTAAAAGACACGGTTTTGGTGGTGTTGGTCAAGCAACTCACGGTCAACATAACCGTTTAAGAGCTCCAGGTTCTATTGGTGCTGCGTCATATCCTGCGAGAGTATTCAAAGGAATGCGTATGGCTGGAAGAATGGGAGGAGAAAAAGTGAAAGTACAAAATCTTAAAGTGTTAAAGGTTGTGACTGATAAGAATTTAATCATCGTTAAAGGATGTGTTCCAGGTCATAAAAACGCTTACGTAACTATTCAGAAGTAATGAAAGTAGCAGTTGTAGATATTAAAGGAAAAGAAACAGGTAGAGAGGCAAACCTTTCTGACGCTGTTTTTGGAATAGAGCCTAATGATCATGCTGTTTATTTAGATGTTAAGCAATACTTGGCTAATCAAAGACAAGGAACGCATAAAGCTAAAGAAAGAGCAGAAATTACTGGAAGTACTAGAAAGATTAAAAAGCAAAAGGGTACAGGTACCGCTAGAGCTGGTAGTATTAAATCTGGTATTTTTAAAGGTGGTGGACGTATGTTCGGACCAAGACCAAGAAATTACGGCTTTAAATTGAATAAGAACTTAAAGCGTTTAGCGCGTAAATCAGTTCTTAGTCAAAAAGCAAAAAACAACGAAATTGTTGTTGTTGAAGATTTTAATTTTGACGCTCCGAAAACCAAAAACTTAATTGAAGTTTTAAAGGGATTAGGTGCAGATAACAAAAAATCTCTTATAGTGTTGGGTGATTCAAATAAAAATGTATATTTGTCATCACGCAATTTAAAAACCTCTGAAGTTATAACTATCTCTGAATTAAGTACTTACAAAATACTTAATGCTAAGAAAGTTGTTCTTTTAGAAGGTGCGTTAGAAGGAATTGAAACGAATTTGAGTAAATAGACGTTATGAGTATCTTAATAAAACCTATTATTACTGAAAAAGCAACTAACGATAGTGAGTTAAACAATCGTTTTGCATTTGTTGTAAATAAGAAGGCGAACAAGATTGAAATTAAAGATGCAGTTGAGTCTGCTTATGGCGTTTCGGTTGAAAAAGTTCGCACAATTAATGTCCGTCCTAATCGCAAAACTCGTTATACAAAAACGGGAATTGTAACTGGTAAAACAAATGCTTATAAAAAAGCAATTGTACAGGTGGCGGAAGGAGAAACTATAGATTTATATACTAATCTTTAAGAATTAGAGAATGTCGGTTAGAAAGTTAAAACCAATCACTCCTGGTCAGCGTTTTAGAGTAGTTAATGGGTATGACGCCATTACTACTGATAAGCCGGAGAAGAGCTTACTTGCTCCGAACAAAAGATCTGGAGGTAGAAACAGTCAAGGAAAAATGACCATGCGCTATATTGGTGGTGGTCATAAAAAGCGTTATCGTGTGATCGATTTCAAGAGAGATAAGTCAGGTATTCCTGCTACTGTCGCTTCTATTGAATACGATCCAAATAGAACTGCTTTTATTGCGTTATTAAATTACCAAGATGGTGAGAAGCGTTACGTAATCGCTCAAAACGGTTTACAGGTAGGTCAAAATTTAGTTTCTGGAGCTTCAGATGTTGCTACAGAAATTGGAAATGCGATGCCTTTACGTCAAATACCATTAGGTACTATTATTTCTTGTATTGAGTTGCGTCCTGGGCAAGGAGCTGTAATGGCTAGAAGTGCAGGTGCTTTTGCTCAATTAATGGCGAGAGAGGGGAAATATGCTACAGTGAAACTTCCTTCTGGTGAAACTAGAATGATTTTAGCAGACTGTATGGCGACGATAGGAGCTGTTTCAAACAGTGATCATCAGTTGTTAGTGTCTGGTAAAGCTGGTAGAAGTAGATGGTTAGGAAGAAGGCCTAGAACAAGACCAGTAGTGATGAACCCGGTTGATCACCCAATGGGTGGTGGAGAAGGGCGTTCTTCTGGAGGTCATCCAAGATCTAGAAAAGGTCTTCCTGCTAAAGGTTTCAGAACTCGTTCTAAAACCAAGTCGAGTAATAAGTATATTGTAGAACGTAGAAAGAAATAATAAGATATGGCACGTTCATTAAAAAAAGGACCTTACGTTCACTATAAGTTAGAGAAGAAAGTTGCTCAAAATGTTGAGTCTGGAAAGAAAACCGTGATCAAGACTTGGTCTCGTGCTTCGATGATTACCCCAGATTTTGTAGGGCAAACTATAGGAGTTCATAATGGGAAGCAATTTGTTCCTGTATATGTAACTGAGAATATGGTAGGTCATAAATTAGGAGAATTTTCACCAACACGTTCTTATAGAGGACACGCAGGTGCGAAAAATAAAGGTAAAAAATAATTGAAGCTATGGGAGTTCGTAAAAGAGAAAGAGCAGAGCAAATAAAGGAAGCTAAAAAGCAGATAGCTTTTGCAAAACTAAATAACTGCCCTACTTCACCTAGAAAAATGCGTTTAGTTGCGGATTTAGTTAGAGGTGAAGGTGTAGAGAAAGCGCTTCAAATCTTAAAATTCAATTCTAAAGAAGCTTCTCGTAGATTAGAGAAACTTTTGTTGTCAGCTATAGCTAACTGGCAGTCAAAAAATGAAGATGCGAGTGTAGAAGAAGCAGAGTTGTTTGTAAAAGAAATTCGTGTGGATGGTGGAAGTATGTTAAAAAGACTTCGTCCAGCTCCGCAAGGAAGAGCACATAGAATAAGAAAAAGATCAAACCACGTTACATTAGTGTTGGGATCTAAAAATAATACACAAAGCTAAGAAGTAGTATGGGACAAAAAACAAATCCAATCGGAAATAGACTTGGTATCATTCGTGGATGGGAATCTAACTGGTACGGAGGAAATGACTACGGCGATAAATTAGCTGAAGACGATAAGATTAGAAAGTATATCCATGCTCGTCTTTCTAAAGCTAGTGTATCTAGAGTAATTATTGAGCGTACGCTTAAACTTGTAACCGTTACTATCACTACTGCTAGACCTGGTATCATTATCGGAAAAGGTGGTCAAGAGGTAGACAAGTTAAAAGAAGAGCTTAAGAAAATTACTGGGAAAGAGGTTCAGGTTAATATTTTTGAAATCAAAAGACCTGAATTAGATGCGCACCTAGTAGGAGCAAGTGTTGCAAGACAAATTGAGAATAGAATTTCTTATCGTCGTGCAATTAAGATGGCTATTGCTGCTGCAATGCGAATGAATGCTGAAGGGATTAAAATCCAAATTTCTGGTCGTTTAAACGGAGCAGAGATGGCACGTTCAGAAGCATACAAAGATGGTAGAATTCCTCTTTCTACATTTAGAGCCGATATTGACTATGCTTTAGTGGAAGCTCATACTACTTATGGTAGATTGGGTATTAAAGTATGGATCATGAAAGGTGAGGTTTACGGAAAAAGAGAGTTATCTCCACTTGTTGGATTGTCTAAGAAGCAAGGAGGAAAATCTGGATCTGGACGAGGTGGTAACAAGTCACGTCGTAGAAAGTAATTTTTTAAAGAACAAGAAATGTTACAGCCTAAAAGAACAAAATATCGTAAGCAACAAAAAGGTCGTATGAAGGGAAATGCCGGAAGAGGGCATAGACTTTCAAACGGTACTTTCGGAATCAAATCATTAGACTCTAATTTTGTTACTGCACGCCAAATTGAAGCAGCACGTATTGCAGCTACTCGTTACATGAAAAGGGAAGGGTCTCTATGGATCAAAATTTTCCCAGATAAGCCAATTACTAAAAAGCCTTTAGAGGTTCGTATGGGTAAAGGTAAAGGTAATGTTGAGTATTGGGCAGCAGTTGTTAAGCCGGGAAGAATTTTATTTGAAATTGGAGGGGTGCCTCAAGCAATCGCTAAAGAAGCATTGCGTTTAGCAGCTCAAAAATTACCGGTAAGAACAAAATTTATAATAGCTAGAGATTATCAAGAATAATTTTTGAATTATGAAACAATCAGAAGTAAAAGAATTATCTGTAGCTGAGTTGCAGGAACAAGTGGCTAACTCTAGACAATCTTATAGAGATTTAAAGATGGCTCACGCGATCACGCCTTTAGATAATCCAGCTCAGTTAAGAACTGTAAGAAGGACTATTGCGCGTTTGACTACAGAAATCACAAAAAGAGAATTACAATAATTCTGCTGAAGTAAGATGGAAAAAAGAAACTTAAGAAAAGAACGTATAGGTGTTGTTACTAGTAACAAAATGCAGAAATCTATTGTGGTTTCTGAGGTTAAAAAAATGAAACACCCAATGTATGGGAAGTTCGTTTTGAAGACTAAGAAATACGTAGCACACGACGAGAAAAATGACTGCAACGAAGGGGATACAGTTAGGATCATGGAAACAAGACCTATGAGTAAATCTAAATGTTGGAGATTGGTAGAAATAATTGAAAGAGCGAAGTAATTATGGTACAACAAGAGTCTAGATTAAGAGTAGCAGACAATACCGGCGCTAAAGAAGTTTTAGTAATTAGAGTATTGGGAGGTACAAAGAAGAGATATGCTTCTGTTGGTGACAAAGTAGTTGTCAGCGTAAAAGAAGCTACGCCTAATGGAAACATTAAGAAAGGTGCAGTTTCTACAGGGGTTGTTGTTCGTACTAAAAAAGAAGTGCGTCGTCCAGACGGATCTTATATCCGTTTTGATGATAACGCTTGTGTTTTATTGAACCCAACGGGTGAGATGAGAGGAACACGTGTATTTGGTCCTGTGGCCAGAGAACTTCGTGATAAGCAATTTATGAAGATTGTATCATTGGCACCTGAAGTGCTTTAATACAGAAAAAATGACAAAGCTTAAAATCAAATCAGGAGATACTGTTCGTGTAGTTGCTGGTGATCATAAAGGTCAAGAAGGTAAAGTACAGAAAGTATTAATTGAAAAAAATAAAGCAATTGTTGAAGGTGTGAATATGATCTCAAAACATGAGAAACCAAGCGCATCTAATCCGCAAGGAGGCATTGTGAAAAAAGAAGCACCTATCCATATATCAAACCTTTCTTTATTAGATAAAGATGGTAATGCTACGAGAGTAGGATATAAAATGGAAGGAGATAAAAAAGTGAGATTTTCTAAAAAATCTAATGAAGTAATTTAGTTATGAGTTACGTACCAAGACTTAAAGAAGAGTATAAAGACAAGGTCATTAAAGCTCTTACAGAAGAATTTAGTTACGAGAATGTAATGCAGGTTCCTAAACTTACTAAAATTGTTATTAGTAGAGGTGTAGGAGCAGCTGTTGCAGATAAAAAGCTAATTGATCATGCTGTAGATGAACTTTCTACAATTACAGGTCAAAAAGCGGTATCTACAATATCTAAAAAGGATGTTGCTTCATTTAAATTACGTAAAGGGATGCCAATTGGGGCAAAAGTTACGTTAAGAGGAGATCGCATGTATGAATTTTTAGATCGTTTAATCACGGCTTCACTTCCACGTGTACGTGATTTTAACGGAATAAAGGCTACTGGATTTGACGGAAGAGGAAATTATAACTTAGGAATTACTGAGCAAATAATTTTCCCAGAAATTAATATCGATAAAGTGAATAAAATCTCTGGTATGGATATTACTTTTGTAACGACTGCACCAACAGATAAAGAAGCAAAATCATTGTTAACTGAACTGGGATTACCTTTTAAAAAGAATTAATTATGGCTAAAGAATCAATGAAAGCCCGTGAGGTGAAGAGACAAAAAACGGTAAAAAAATATGCTGAAAAACGCGAAGCTTTAAAAGAAGCTGGTGATTATGAAGCGTTACAAAAGTTACCAAAAAATGCCTCTCCTGTACGTTTACACAACCGTTGTAAATTAACAGGTAGACCAAAGGGATATATGAGACAATTTGGTCTTTCTCGTGTAATGTTTAGAGAAATGGCTAATAAGGGATTAATTCCTGGTGTAAAAAAAGCCAGCTGGTAAAATTATAAATAGGTTGAAGGTTCTAAAATGAAAACCACAACCGTAAATTAAGATAGATGAATACAGATCCTATTGCAGATTATTTAACAAGAATTAGAAACGCTGTGGCTGCTAGTCATAGAGTTGTAGAAATTCCTGCTTCTAATTTAAAGAAGCAAATGACGAAGATATTATTCGATCAAGGATATATCCTTAGTTACAAATTTGAAGATGAAACCGCTCAAGGTACTATCAAAATAGCTCTTAAGTATGATAAAGAAACTAAAGAGTCTGTAATTAAGAAGTTACAAAGAATAAGTAAACCTGGATTGCGTAAATACGCAGGATCAGATGAGCTTCCTAGAATTTTGAATGGATTAGGTATTGCTATCATTTCTACTTCTCACGGAGTAATGACAGGTAAGCAAGCTAAGAAAGAAAAAGTTGGTGGTGAAGTACTTTGTTACGTTTACTAATATTTAAAAGACAAAAATTATGTCAAGAATAGGTAAAAGTCCAGTTTCAATTCCAGAAGGAGTTACGGTAAACGTAAATGATGGTGTTGTAACTGTAAAAGGAAAGTTAGGAGAGTTAAACCAAAGCTTTTCTGATATAGATATTAAAGTTGAAGAGAACGAAGTAATCTTAGAAAGATCTTCTGAAAAGAAGAATTTCAAAGCAAAGCATGGTCTTTATAGAGCTTTAATTCAAAATATGGTAAAAGGTGTTTCTGAAGGATTCACTAAGGAACTAGAATTGGTAGGGGTAGGATATAGAGCTTCTAACCAAGGACAAAAATTAGATTTAGCTGTTGGTTTTTCACATAATATTGTGATAGATTTAGCTCCAGAAGTAAAAGTGGAAACAATTACTGAAAAAGGTAAGAATCCAGTTATAAAATTAACTTCTTTTGACAAACAATTAGTTGGTCAGGTAGCAGCAAAAATTCGTTCTTTCCGTACGCCAGAACCTTACAAAGGAAAAGGTATCAAGTTTGTAGGAGAGCAAATTAGAAGAAAAGCAGGTAAATCAGCTTAATAGTGTAGTTATGGCATTTTCAAAAGAAAAGAGAAGAAATAAAATCAAAAGAAGAATCCGAAAAAACCTTTCGGGAACTGAGGCTAGACCAAGATTGTCTGTTTACAGAAGTAATAAAGAAATTTATGCTCAAGTAATCGATGATGTAAATGGTAAAACTATTGCAGCAGCTTCTTCAAGAGATAAAGGTGTTACAACAGAAGGTACTAAAAATGAAGTATCGCAAGCTGTTGGGAAATTAATTGCAGAAAAAGCAATTAAAGCTGGTGTAGAAACCATTACTTTCGATAGAGGTGGGTATTTATACCACGGTAGAGTTAAATCATTAGCAGAAGGTGCTCGCGAAGGAGGACTTAAATTCTAAAAGATATGTATCAAGATTATAAAAACGTAGAACTTGTTAAACCAAGTGGCTTAGATTTAAAAGATCGTTTAGTTGGAGTACAACGTGTTACTAAGGTAACAAAAGGTGGTAGAGCTTTTGGCTTTTCTGCAATTGTTGTTGTAGGTGATGAAAATGGTGTTGTAGGTCAAGGTTTAGGAAAGTCTAAAGAAGTAGCAGAAGCAATTGCTAAAGCAGTAGAAGATGCTAAAAAGAATTTAGTTCGTATTCCTTTAAATAAAGGAACACTTCCTCACGAGCAAAAAGGTAAATATGGTGGTGCTAGAGTTTTGTTACTTCCAGCAGCAACAGGTACCGGAGTAATTGCAGGTGGAGCTATACGTGCGGTATTAGAATCTGTAGGAGTACATGATGTACTTTCTAAGAATCAAGGTTCTTCTAACCCTCATAATGTTGTAAAAGCAACTTTTGATGCATTGCTTCAATTAAGAAGTGCAGAAACTGTAGCTAAGCAACGTGGGGTATCATTAGATAAGGTTTTTAACGGATAATTCAAGGATAAAATGGGAAAGATAAAAGTAACTAAAGTAAAAAGTGCTATTAATCGTACCAAGAATCAAAAGCTTACTTTAGAGGCTTTAGGTTTAAAGAAAATTGGACAAACTGTTGAGCATGACGATACAGCCAATATCCTTGGAATGATAAATAAAGTTAATCATTTAGTTTCTGTAGAAGAAGCAAAATAAACGAACAAATGGAATTAAATAACTTAAAACCTGCAAAAGGTTCAGTTCAAGGAAATAACAAACGAGTAGGTCGTGGTGAGGGTTCTGGTAAAGGAGGAACAGCTACGCGTGGTCACAAAGGGGCTAAATCTCGTTCTGGATATTCTAAGAAAATAGGTTTCGAAGGAGGGCAAATGCCACTTCAAAGAAGAGTTCCTAAATTTGGTTTTACTAACATTAATAGAAAAGAGTATCAAGGTGTGAATCTAGATACGCTTCAAAAGTTAGTAGATGATGGGAAAATTACAGATTCTATCGATATGGATACTCTTGTTGAAAACCGTTTAGCAAGAAAAAACGAGTTAGTTAAAATATTAGGTAGAGGAGAGCTTAAAGCGAAATTAAAAGTTTCTGCACACAAGTTCACAGCATCTGCTCAAAAAGCTATTGAGGCTGCAGGAGGAGAAGCTATAACCTTATAACAAGTTTAGAATGAAATTTTTTGAAACAATAAAAAATATTTGGAAGATAGAAGAGCTCAAAAATCGTATCATGATTACTTTTGGGCTTTTGCTTGTTTATCGTTTTGGTACACAAGTGGTTCTTCCCGGGATCGATGCGTCTCAATTAGCAGATTTAGCTAATCAAACTGATGGCGGTTTATTAGGATTACTTAATGCCTTTACAGGAGGAGCATTTTCTAATGCCTCCATTTTTGCGTTGGGGATTATGCCTTATATCTCTGCTTCAATTGTTGTGCAATTAATGGGAATAGCAGTTCCTTATTTGCAAAAGTTGCAAAAAGAAGGAGAAAGTGGTAGAAAGAAAATTAACCAAATTACAAGATGGCTTACCATTGCAATTACTTTGGTTCAAGGGCCTGGTTATATTTATAATCTGTTTGCTACTTTGCCAGATTCTGCGTTCTTATTAGGTGATTCTGTAAGTTTTGTTGTTTCGTCTGTTATCATCTTAACTACAGGATGTATTTTCGCAATGTGGTTAGGGGAACGTATTACAGATAAAGGTATTGGAAACGGTATTTCTTTATTAATTATGGTTGGTATTATTGCCACACTTCCTCAAGCTTTTTTACAAGAAATACAATCTCGTGTTACAGAGTCTAACGGTGGTTTAATTATGATCTTAATTGAATTGGCTATTTGGTTTGCTATTATCTTTGCTTCGGTAATGTTAGTAATGGCTGTAAGGCAAATACCAGTACAATATGCTCGTAGAAACGCTACTGGAGGATATGAAAAAAATATATTTGGTGGAGCTAGACAATTCATTCCATTAAAATTAAATGCATCAGGTGTAATGCCAATCATCTTTGCTCAGGCGATTATGTTTATCCCTGCTGCTGTAGCTGGTCTTTCAGATTCAGAAATGGCACAAGGTGTAACTGCTGCGTTTAATAATATTTTTGGATTTTGGTATAACTTAGTTTTTGCATTATTGATTATCATTTTTACATATTTCTATACTGCAATTACTGTTCCTACTAATAAAATGGCAGATGATTTAAAAAGAAGCGGAGGTTTCATTCCAGGGATAAGACCTGGTACTGAAACTGGTGAATATTTAGATCGCATTATGTCGCAAATTACTTTGCCTGGTTCTGTATTTTTAGCTCTAATAGCTATATTCCCAGCAATAGTTGTCTCTTTAGGGGTGCAGCAAGGTTGGGCTCTATTCTTCGGAGGAACGTCGTTATTAATTATGGTAGGTGTTGCGATAGATACCATTCAACAAGTAAACTCGTATTTGCTTAATAGGCATTATGATGGTTTAATGAAATCTGGAAAAAATAGAAAAGCAGTAGCTTAATTATGGCAAAACAACCAGCAATAGAACAAGACGGAAGCATTGTAGAAGCATTATCTAATGCAATGTTCCGTGTAGAACTAGAAAATGGTCACATTGTGACCGCTCATATCTCGGGAAAGATGCGTATGCACTACATTAAGTTGTTACCTGGAGATAAAGTAAAATTGGAAATGAGTCCTTACGATTTAACGAAGGCTCGAATAACCTATAGATACTAAATTTTCGATTTATCGATTATTAAATTTTTTTTTATTACTTTTGCGTGCTGAAAAAAATATTAGTAATCCTTTTAAAGTAAATTAATTACTAATCGGATAAAATCAAAAAAGATGAAAGTAAGAGCATCAATAAAGAAAAGAAGTGCCGACTGCAAGATTGTTCGCAGAAAAGGTAGACTTTACGTTATTAACAAAAAGAATCCTAGATTTAAACAAAGACAAGGCTAATTATGGCAAGAATAGCAGGGGTTGATATACCAAAACAAAAGCGAGGAGTTATAGCATTAACCTATATCTTCGGAATTGGCAAAAGCAGGGCTCAAGAAATCCTTAAGAATGCCAAAGTTGATGAGAGTACAAAAGTTTCAGATTGGTCTGATGATGAAATCGGAAGAATACGTGAAGCTGTTGGTAGTTACACAATTGAAGGAGAATTACGTTCTGAGGTTCAGTTAAGCATCAAGCGTTTGATGGATATCGGTTGTTATAGAGGGATTAGACATAGAGTAGGTTTGCCGCTTAGAGGTCAGCGTACTAAGAATAACTCTAGAACACGTAAAGGAAAAAGAAAAACAGTTGCAAACAAGAAAAAAGCAACTAAATAATAATTAACCATGGCAAAGTCAACAAATAAAAAACGTAAAGTAATCGTTGAGTCTTTTGGAGAAGCGCATATTACAGCTTCTTTCAATAATATCATCGTTTCTTTAACTAATAAAGGTGGTGATGTTATTTCTTGGTCTTCAGCAGGAAAAATGGGCTTTAGAGGAAGTAAGAAAAATACTCCTTACGCTGCTCAATTAGCTGCAGAAGATGCAACGAAAGTAGCGCAAGAAGCTGGACTTAGAAAAGTTAAAGTTTATGTGAAAGGACCTGGTAACGGTAGAGAATCTGCTATTAGATCTATTCACAATGCTGGAGTAGAAGTGACAGAGATTATCGATATCACTCCAATTCCACATAACGGATGTCGTCCTCCTAAGAGACGTAGAGTATAATTTTAAAAGTATAAACTAAGAAGGAGACTACGATTATCGAAGGATTAATATTAAGACCTTAATTCATAATCACCTTCTAAAAATTAAATTAAATGGCAAGATATACTGGTCCAAAAACTAAAATAGCACGTAAATTCGGAGAAGCTATTTTTGGAGATGATAAATCTTTTGAAAAAAGAAATTACCCTCCAGGTCAGCACGGTAACAACAGACGCCGTGGTAAAAAATCTGAATATGCTATCCAGTTAATGGAGAAGCAAAAAGCTAAATATACTTATGGTATATTAGAGCGTCAGTTTAGAAATATGTTTAAAAAAGCTACTAGCGCACAAGGTATTACCGGTGAGGTATTATTACAACTTTGTGAATCGCGTTTAGATAATGTAGTATTTAGAATGGGGGTTTCTCCATCTAGAAGTGGAGCAAGACAATTAGTTTCTCATAGGCATATTACTGTTAACGGTGAAATCGTTAACATTCCTTCTTACCAATTAAAGGCAGGTGATGTTGTAGGAGTAAGAGAGAAATCAAAATCTTTAACAGCTATTCAATCTTCATTAGAGAACTCTAGTGCAGTATATGAGTGGATTACTTGGAATACAGAAAAGAAAGAAGGTACTTATGTATCTATTCCTTCTAGAATTCAAATTCCAGAAAATATAAACGAACAATTTATCGTCGAATTATATTCGAAATAATTTAATTGACAGAACTCAAAATATGGCAATACTAAATTTTCAGAAGCCCGATAAAGTTATCATGATTGATTCAACCGAGTTTGAAGGCAAATTTGAATTTCGTCCTTTAGAACCGGGTTACGGATTAACTGTTGGTAACGCTTTAAGAAGAGTACTGTTATCCTCTCTTGAAGGATTCGCAATCACTTCAGTACGTGTAGAAGGAGTAGACCACGAGTTTTCTACTATTTCTGGCGTTGTAGAAGATGTTACAGAAATTATTTTGAATTTGAAGCAAGTTCGTTTCAAAAGACAAATAGAAGATATAGATAATGAAACGGTTACTATTTCATTATCAGGTAAAGATCAAGTTACTGCTGGTGATTTCCAAAAATTCATTTCTGGATTTCAAGTATTAAATCCAGATTTAGTAATTTGTAATTTAGAGAAAAGCGTAAATCTTAATATAGAACTTACTATCGATAAAGGTAGAGGTTATGTGCCTGCTGAAGAGAATAAAAAAGGTAATGCACCATTAGGAACTATTTATACTGACTCTATTTATACGCCTATAAAAAATGTTAAGTATAGCATTGAGAACTTTCGTGTAGAGCAAAAAACAGATTACGAAAAATTAGTTTTTGAAATCGTTACAGATGGATCTATTCATCCTAAAGATGCACTAACCGAAGCCGCTAAAATCTTAATACATCATTTTATGTTATTCTCTGATGAGAGAATTACGCTTGAAGCGGATGAAATTGCTCAAACTGAAACATATGATGAGGAATCTCTACATATGCGTCAATTACTTAAGACTAAATTAGTAGATTTAGACTTATCTGTAAGAGCTCTTAACTGTTTAAAAGCTGCTGAAGTAGATACCTTAGGAGACCTAGTTTCTTATAATAAAAATGATTTAATGAAATTCCGTAACTTCGGAAAGAAATCTTTAACAGAGCTAGAAGAACTAGTGAATGTAAAAGGATTAAACTTCGGAATGGATCTTTCAAAATACAAGTTAGATAAAGATTAATACGTCATATTTTGCTCCTCATCAATATGAGTTTGGTAGCAAGATGATGATTAAATAAAAATGTCATGAGACACGGAAAAAAAATAAACCACTTAGGAAGAAAAACTGCTCACCGTAAGGCGATGCTTGCAAATATGGCAGGATCTTTAATTGAGCATAAGCGCATCAATACAACTGTAGCAAAAGCGAAAGCTTTAAAACAGTTTATTGAGCCTTTGGTAACAAAATCTAAAGAAGATACTACACACAATAGAAGAATTGTTTTTTCTAAATTACGTAATAAGTACTCTGTAGCAGAATTATTTAGAGATGTTGCTCCTAAAGTTGGAGACAGACCAGGAGGATATACTAGAATTATTAAGTTAGGTAATCGTCTTGGAGATAATGCAGATATGGCAATGATCGAGTTAGTAGATTTCAATGAAATCTATAACACTTCAGGTACTACTAAGAAGAAATCTACTCGTCGTAGTAGACGTGGAAAATCTTCTGGTAATGCTACAGAAGCTACTGCAGAAACTGCTAAAAAAGAAGATTCATCAAAGGAAGAAGAATAAGATGATTCTTAGGTAAATATTTTTAAAAAAGGATAAGCTCTCGCAGTTTATCCTTTTTTTTTAACCTATTTATAAAATATAATAAAATGAAGTATCAAATTCGTAAGAAAGCCATATTGTTATTAGAGGATGGCACTGTTTTTTGGGGAAAAGTAATCGGTGACCAAGAAGGTAGCTCATTTGGAGAAGTTTGTTTCAATACAGGAATGACAGGATACCAAGAGATATTTACAGATCCTTCATATTACGGTCAACTTATGGTTACCACGAATGCACACATTGGTAACTACGGTACATATTCCGAAGAGGTTGAATCAGAAGATATTAAAATTGCCGGTTTAATATGTAAAAATTTTAGCTACAATTATTCTAGAGATAAGGCAGATTTAAGTCTGGAAGAATTTTTAAAGAAAAATAATCTTTTAGCTATTTCAGATGTAGATACGAGAGCTTTAGTTGCTTACATTAGAGACAATGGAGCAATGAATGCTGTGATAAGCACTAAGATTGATGACTTAGATGCCTTAAAAAAAGAACTTGCAGATAAACCAAGCATGAAAGGTTTGGAGTTAGCATCCAAAGTTTCAACAAAAGAGCCTTATTTTATCGGAAATGCGAATGCAACTTATAAAATTGCAGCTTTAGATATCGGAATAAAAAAGAATATACTTAGAAATTTAGCAAGTAGAGATTGTTATATTAAAGTATTTCCATACAATTCAACATACGAGCAAATGAATGAGTGGAATCCTAATGGATATTTTCTTTCTAACGGTCCTGGAGATCCAGAACCATTAAGCGAAGCCATAGAAGTAGCAAAAAATATCTTGAAAAATGATAAGCCTTTATTTGGTATTTGCTTAGGACATCAGGTAATTGCATTAGCTAACGGAGTTTCTACTTATAAAATGCATAATGGACATCGTGGTATAAATCATCCTGTAAAAAATCTGGTAACAGGTAAAGGAGAGGTTACTTCGCAAAATCACGGTTTCGCTGTTAATAAAGAAGAATTAGAAGCAAATAAAAATTTAGAAATTACGCATTTACATCTTAATGATGATACAGTGGCAGGTTTAAGAATGAAAAATAAAAATTGTTTCTCTGTGCAATATCATCCAGAAGCAAGTCCAGGACCTCACGATGCATCTTATTTATTCGATCAATTTATAGAAAATATAAATCAGTCTAAAGCTTAGTTTTTCTAAGAATGTATTAATTTGTAGACATATCATAACAACAAAAATATGAGTTTAATTATAGAAATTCACGCAAGACAAATTTTTGATTCTCGTGGTAATCCAACAGTAGAAGTAGATGTAATTACTGAAAACGGAGTAATGGGAAGAGCAGCTGTGCCTTCAGGTGCTTCTACGGGAGAGCATGAAGCAGTTGAGTTAAGAGATGGTGGAAAAGACTACCTAGGGAAAGGAGTTTTAAAAGCTGTTGAAAATGTAAATATAGATATTGCAAACCATTTGCTAGGACATTCAGTATTCGAGCAAGCTGCAATTGATCAATTGATGATAGATTTAGATGGCACTCCAAACAAATCTAAATTGGGAGCCAATGCTATTTTAGGAGTTTCTCTTGCTGTAGCAAAAGCTGCCGCTAACGAGCTAGGTTTACCGTTATATCGCTATGTTGGTGGGGTGAGTGCAAAAACACTTCCTGTACCGATGATGAATATTATTAATGGAGGTTCTCATAGTGATGCTCCTATCGCTTTTCAAGAGTTTATGATTATGCCAGTTTTAGCAGAATCCTTTACGGAAGCTTTAAAAATGGGTTCAGAGATTTTTCATCAACTAAAAAAAGTATTACAAGATAGAAATTTAAGTACTGCTGTAGGAGATGAAGGAGGTTTTGCTCCAACCCTTAATGGTACCGAAGATGCTTTAGATAGTATTAAATTAGCTGTAGAAAATGCAGGTTACTCTTTTGGTACAGAAATTATGATAGCTTTAGATTGCGCTGCTGCGGAATTTTATGAAGGTGGAAAATACAACTATAAGAAATTTGAAGGAGAAGGAGGAGAAGTAAGAACTAGTGAAGAACAAGCTCAATACTTAACCGAATTGTCTCAACAATACCCTATTATTTCTATTGAAGACGGGATGGATGAAAACGATTGGGAAGGTTGGAGAATTTTAACTGAAAAAGTTGGTGATAAAGTACAACTAGTGGGAGATGATTTATTTGTGACCAATGTAGAACGTTTGCAAAAAGGGATTAAAGAGAATATTGCTAATTCAATTTTAATCAAAGTAAATCAGATAGGAACTTTAACCGAAACCATTGCAGCTGTAAATATGGCTCACAATGCAGGATATACATCGGTAATGTCACACAGATCTGGAGAAACTGAAGACAATACTATAGCAGATTTAGCTGTGGCTTTAAATACAGGTCAAATTAAAACAGGTTCAGCTTCAAGAAGTGATCGTATGTCAAAATACAATCAATTATTACGTATTGAAGAAGAGTTAGGAGAGGTGGCTTTTTATCCAAAAAAAGCAGCATTTAAGATCTAATTTTTAGCTTATAAATTAATAAAAAAGCTTTACCATTTGGTGAAGCTTTTTTTTATACATTAAATTAAGATTAAATTAACAACAATAAGGCGTTCACACTCAAATTTACAATGAGATTTGTCTTAAAATTAATACTATTTTTTGTAAATTAGCAGCACTTAAAATTAAAAATTATATTATACATATGTCAAAGACAGCTACTATAGAATTAGACGGGAAAAAATATGACTTTCCAGTTGTTGTAGGAACCGAGAATGAGGTTGCCATCGAGATTAAATCTTTACGTGGAGATACTGGAGGCTTAATCACTTTAGATCCAGGTTATAAGAACACAGGATCATGTAAAAGTGCAATTACCTTTTTAAATGGAGAAGAAGGGATTTTACGTTACCGTGGATATTCTATTGAAGAATTAGCAGAAAAAGCAAGTTTTTTAGAAGTAGCATACTTATTGATTTTTGGAGAATTACCAACACAAGATCAATTAGATAAATTATATAAAGACATTAAAAAAGAATCTCATGTAGATGAAGAGATGAAGAAAATCTTAGATGGTTTTCCTAAATCGGCTCATCCAATGGGGGTTTTATCTTCATTAACAAGTGCCTTAATTGCATTTAACCCAAGTGCAGTTAATGTAGATTCAGATGAAGAAATGTATAATGCTATTATTAAATTATTGGCTAAGTTTCCAGTATTAGTTGCTTGGACATTAAGAAAGAAAAATGGGCAGCCTTTAGATTATGGAGATAGTTCTTTAGGTTATGTTGACAATATATTAAAAATGATGTTTAAGAAGCCACATGAGAACTACGAAGTAGATCCTGTTGTTTCTTCAGCATTAAATAAATTATTGATTTTACACGCAGATCACGAACAAAACTGTTCAACTTCTACTGTTAGAATCGTAGGTTCTTCTCACGCCGGTCTATTTGCTTCAATATCTGCTGGTATTTCTGCTCTTTGGGGACCACTTCACGGAGGTGCTAACCAAGCGGTAATAGAAATGCTTGAGGGTATTAAACAAGATGGTGGAGATACTAAAAAGTATATGGGTAAAGCTAAAGATAAGGAGGATCCATTCCGTTTAATGGGATTCGGTCACCGTGTTTATAAGAACTTTGACCCTCGTGCAAAAATCATTAAGAAATCTGCAGATGACGTTTTAAATCAATTAGGGGTTGAAGATCCTGTTTTAGATATCGCTAAAGGTTTAGAAAAAGAAGCTTTAGAAGATAGCTACTTCGTTGATAGAAAATTATATCCTAACGTAGATTTCTATTCAGGAATTATTTATAGAGCATTGGGTATTCCTACCGAAATGTTTACGGTAATGTTTGCTTTGGGTAGATTACCAGGATGGATCGCTCAATGGAGAGAAATGCGTTTAGAAAAAGAACCAATTGGACGTCCAAGACAAGTTTATACAGGAGAGAATCTAAGAGATTTTAAAGATATCTCTAAAAGATAATCACTTGCAGTAAGTAAAGTTAAAAGCTTCATAGAGATATGAAGCTTTTTTTATATTTGTAAAAATTTGAAATTATGTTAAAACTTCATATTACCAACGAAACTTCGCGGCTTAGGGCCGTTATTTTGGGCTTAGCCAACAGCAATGGACCAACGCCAACATTAGAAGAAGCCTACGATCCTAAATCTGCTGAATATATAAAAGCGGGAACCTACCCTTTAGAAAAAGATATGGTAAAAGAAATGACAGCGGTTAGAGATGTATTAGAAAAGTATGAAGTTAAAGTATATAGACCAGAACAAATTGAAGATTACAATCAAATTTTCACTAGAGATATAGGTTTTGTAATTGATGATATATTTTTTAAAGCTAATATCTTACCCGATAGAGAAAGAGAGATTGATGCTATACAGTATGTAATCGATCAAATAGATTCGAAGAAAGTTCACCGTTTTCCTGAAGATCATCATATTGAAGGAGGTGATGTTATGCCAATAGGAGACTATATTTTTGTAGGGACTTATAGAGAAAGCGATTATAGCAATTATATTACGGCAAGAACCAATATGAAGGCTGTAAATGCTTTACAGGAAATGTTTCCAAACAAGACAGTGAAATCTTTTAATTTACGTAAATCTTCAACCGATCCTAGATTAAATGCCTTGCATTTAGATTGTTGTTTTCAGCCAGTAGGAAAAAATAAAGCTATCATTCATAAAAATGGATTTTTGAATGAGGATGAATATGAATGGTTAGTTAATTTCTACGGAAAAGAAAATGTTTTTGAAATAGATAGCGACCAAATGTATGCTATGAATAGTAATATCTTTTCTATAGCTGAAGACGTTGTAATTTCAGAAAAAAACTTCACTAAATTAAACGCCTGGTTAAGAGCGCAGGGCATCACGGTAGAAGAAGTCCCGTATGCAGAAATTTCTAAACAGGAAGGTTTATTACGCTGTTCAACTTTACCGTTAATAAGAGATTAATGCGTTAGGGATTGTAACGACATCCTTTTTCTTTTTTCAAGAAAAAGATATAGTGAAAAGCCCGCTCGAACGCCCAAAAAGAATACAATGAAACAAATCACCAATAGTATATTAATGATTCGTCCTGTTAATTTTAGGATGAATGAAGAGACTGCTGTAAACAATTATTTTCAAAAGTCTATAGAAGAAGAAAATGAAGCGATTACAATAAAAGCTCAGAAGGAGTTTGACACTTTTGTTAGTAAGCTTAGGAAAGTAGGAGTAGAGGTTATTGTAGTTGATGATATTAAAGAAAATGACACGCCAGATTCTATATTTCCTAATAATTGGGTTTCTTTTCATGAAAATGGAAATATCGGACTTTATCCTATGTTTGCTGAAAATAGAAGAAGAGAGCGCCGTGAAGATATTTTAGCGAGCCTAGAGGAAAAAGGATTTACAATTAATAATATATTAGATTATACCGCTGCCGAAGAAGAGAATATTTTTTTAGAAGGAACGGGAAGTTTATTATTAGATAGAGCCAATGAAAAAGCATATTGTGCCTTATCGGAAAGAGCTAATGAAGATTTATTCATAGAGTTTTGTGAAGATTTTGAATATATGCCAGTTGTCTTTACTGCCAACCAAACCGTAAATGGTGAACGTAAAGCTATTTATCATACCAATGTCATGATGTGTTTGGCCGAAAATTTTGCAGTGATTTGTTTAGATACCATCGATGATAAAAAAGAACGTAAAAAACTTATTGCGAGTTTAAAAGAAGATGGTAAAGAAATCATCTCTATCACCGAAGCTCAAATGCATAATTTTGCAGGCAATATGTTGCAAGTTAAAGGCGCATTTGATAAGAAATACTTAGTAATGAGTGCAAGTGCTCACAATAGCCTTAATGCAAAACAAGTTGACGCCATCGAAAAGCACTGTGGAATTTTAAGCAGTGATCTAGAAACCATAGAAACCCTTGGAGGTGGTAGTGCTCGCTGTATGATGGCAGAAGTATTTTTACCAAAAACAGAGGCTTAATTTAGCTTTTTTTCAAAATACTTTTTGTAAAATTAATAGCAATTAAAACGCTTAAGAATGCAAAGGGTAAAGAAGTAATGATTAGAAGTTTTTGCATCGCAGTAAGAACATTTTCAGCGGCAGAGTAACTAGCGAGTATTAGTATAGTCTCCGTGAATAAGAATAATGCAATAGCCCAAAGAAGTCGGTGAGATTTCTTTGGGTTTTCTTTTCCTTTATCGGTAAACATACTAAGGACAAAAATAGCACTATCTACTGAAGTGACTAGAAAGCCAACCAAAAGCAAAATCGTGACTAGAGAGGTTACACTGCTAAGCGGATATTCTCTTAGAAATACAAATAGCGAAGTAAATACATTGCCAAATTCTTCATTATATACACCCCAATTATCAATGATTTGAAAAGCAGAGGTGCCAAAGGTGGAGAACCATAAAAAACTTCCTAAACATGGCAAAAATAAGCCTCCAAAAATAAGCTGTCTTACCGTTCTTCCTTTAGAAATCCGAGCGATAAAAATTCCGGTAAACGGAGCCCAAGACAACCAAAATGCCCAATAATAATAAGTCCAATCGGTTAAAAATTCTTTTCCAGGATTGTGATTTCCTAATGCTAAACTTAGCGGAATAAAATCTATGATGTAATGATAAGTAGCGGCAAAAAAGTTATGAAAAATTTGACCAATATCACTTTGTAACAATATGAAAACCAGTAATAAAATGGTTATTAAAATATTGAAATTTGAGATTTTTTTGATGCCTTTATGAATTCCGCGATAGACGGAAATAAAAGCTAAGATGAATATTAAAAATGTAAAAATATAACCATAGGTAGAAACTTCATTTTTAAGTAGAAATTGTAAACCTCCTTCTATTTGAGTGGTGCCTAAAGCAATGGCAGCTACAATTCCAATAACAGTAGTCATAACGGTTAGATAATCTACACCGCGGGTTACTTTGCTGTAATCGTTGACAGAAAAACTATTACTTAATAAAATCGTTTTATTTTTTATGTAAACGTAATAACCTATAATGAGAGCAAAGAAAGTATAGAAAGCCCAAGCAGTGAATCCCCATTGATAAAAGGTATATTCTAATGCAATAATTCCTGAAGAGGTAGAAGTATATAGAGGTGGGTTTTGTTGCATATATACAGGTTCTTGAACGGCTCGCAGTAAAATACCCGCACCCATCCCGGCACTGTATAACATGGCTGTCCAAGACCAAAAATTATATTCGGGAGAAGAACCTCCCAGCCTTTTTTTTCCAAAAGGCGAAATGGCAATAACTATTAGAAACACTACACAAGCTAAGCCCAGCCATAAATAAAAAACACCAAAGTAGTTTCTAATACTTACTGAATAACTTTCTATAAGTTGGTAAAAATTTTGAGGATTAATCAAAATACATAAGGATAGAAAAACAATGCTTATGAATGAAAAGCAAAGTAGGGTGTTCTCTTTTATGTAATCTAATATTCGGTTTTTCATCTAACTTTTAGCAATACGTTCTAGCATTCCTGCAAAGATAAAATAATGAAACGGAAGCATACTGTACCAGTATAATCTACCCCATATTCCTTTGGGCCTAAAGGTGGCGGTTTGATGTACGATATTGTTTTCATCTATATAAAATTCTAACCAAGCTTCACCAGGTACTTTCATCTCGGCAAAAAGTAATAAACGTTTCTCATCTTTATCGGCTAGTAAGACGCGCCAAAAGTCTAATGAATCTCCAGTAAAAATTTTATTAGGATGGGTTCTTCCTCTTCTTAAACCAACACCTCCAAATAGTTTATCTAAAAAACCACGAAATTTCCATAGCTTATTTCCGTAATACCATCCCTTTTTTCCGCCAATACTCCATATTTTCTCTAATGAAGCTTTAGGGTTATCGCTTTTCATTTCTTGCCGATCAATTAAACATCCATGTGTAGGAACCTTGATATATTTATTGAGATCGCTTGTAAATCTACCGCTAACTCTGGAGTCTTTCCAGCTTGATAAGACTTGATTCTGTTCGATTTTATCAAAGGCGGCTTTAATGGCTTCTGTATAAGTTAAAGGTTGTATTCCTAACATTTTTTCTAATCTATTGTCTTTTGAGACCACTTCAATTTTCATACTATCTACTAAATTAGCAGCTAACATATATGAGGTTGAAGTCATAAAGTACAACCAGTAAGAGGATAGTTTTGGAGATAAAAAAGGAACGCCAACAATATGCAGGTTTAAACCTCTAATCTTACAGTATTCTAACATCATCGTTTTATAGGTCATCACATCTGGACCCGAAATATCAAATGAATCATCATAAGTTTTTTCATTTCCTATGCTAAGTGTCAAGAAGTCTAATACATTCCTAATGGCGATGGGCTGTGTTTTCGTATTTACCCAACGCGGAGTGATCATTACAGGTAATTTTTCGCATAAATCTCTGATGATTTCAAATGAAGAGCTACCAGAGCCTACAATAATCCCTGCTTGTAAGCAAGTGAGATGAAAATTTCCTTGTGAGAGTATATCTCCTACTTTCTTTCTAGACTGCAAATGTTTTGACATTTCATCTTCATTCACCATCCCTGTAAGATAAATTACTTGCTTTACGGAAAGATTTTCTAGATAAGCATTAAAGTTAAGTGCAGACTTTTCCTCTAGATCATCAAAATCTGTAGTAGAACCAGTCATAGAATGAATTAAATAGTAGGCAACATCAATATCTTTGGGGAGTAAGTTGTTGTCAACTTCTTCTAAAAAATCTATTTCTACAATCTCAATTTTTTCAAGTACTTCTTTTTCTATAGAAAATCGGCTTGCACTTCTTACCGCACAAATGACTTCGTGTTCCATCTCTATAAGTAAAGGAAGTAAGCGCATGCCAATATAACCATTGGCTCCAGTAAGAAGAATTTTCATGATTTTTTAAAGATAATTTACGCATTAAATACTTAACTTTCCACTAAAAATAGAAATAAGCTTTAAGAATGCAGAATACATTAAAAATCGTCTTGCTAATTTTAGGAGTAGCGCTTATTGGTTACGGGCTTTATACCGTAGTTTTTCCTCATATTTCTTTGGAAGATGGTGCGAGTAAAATTCCGGCGAAGACCGATAATACTCAAAGCTTTGCCATGATATGTTTAGGTATTCTTACTTTGGTTTGTGGTATCGCCTTTAAAAAAAGGTAATCTCTTATAGAAGTGCTACCCCAAGTACTGTCATTATTGAAGAACTAATATATTCTATCCCAATTGCAATTACAATAAAACCAATAATTCTAGAGATAGCGTTAATTCCCGATGCTCCCAAATATTTTACAATAAAGTGAGCGCTTTTTAGCATTAAAAAAGTAGCGGTACAAGTAATAGCAATCGCTAAAACTATAATTAATCTATCAAAGATTAAATGGTGATCTTCTTGCAATCCAATTAATAAAGAAATCGCTCCGGGTCCAGCAAGCATAGGAATAGCCAAGGGAGTTAGAGATACGCCATCTCGTTCTTTTACATCATTTTTTACTTTTTCACGATCCATACCTTTATGTTTGTTAAATGATCCTGTAAGCAAAGCAAAACCAGAAGACACTATAATAAGTCCGCCTGCAATTCTTAGTGATTCAATACTAATTCCAAAAAAGTTTAAAATGTATTTTCCTGTAAAAAAGGCGATTGCTAAAATTACAAAGGTATTGATAGCGGCTAGTAAAGAAGTTCTAGAACGTTCTGCATTAGTATCTTCTTTGGTTAAGCCAACAAAGACAGGAACGGTTCCTAGTGGGTTAATTACCGAAAATAATGCGGCAAAAACATAAATAAATAAATCCATCGTTTTTTTCGGCAAATATGCTCCGAAAAACCATGCTGAAGTTCAAGAAATAATTAAATGAAAGTTACCAAAAAGCTAATAATAACTCTGATTAGAAGAACTGGAATGATCTGCTTTTAAGGTTAATATTTTTTTCATAAATCGATGTATTCTTGGAGAATCGGCTTTAATTTTTACAAAATGTTTGTTGCCGTAAATTGAGTATTCTTCTGCCTTGCCTTTATAGATTTTCAATTGATAATAAGGGATAATCAATGCGTAGCTTTCTAATAGCGATCTAAAACCAAGAATAATACCGTCGGGTCTAATCTCAATATTACATGCATTAAGATAAGAATCTAAAACCAATAAATTATGAATTTCTATACTCGAAGAATTAATATATAATTTACCAGAACCAATTCCCTTTAATGCAAATCGTTCTTTTAAAGTAAAAGGAAGCCCAACTGTTTGATTGATGGTATTTGTGATTTTAGGATTCCGGTAAGAAACATTAAAAAGCATTTGTTCTTAGACTAAGTTAATTTGTTATTGTTTTTGAGTGAAAATTTTGCCTAGATTAATAAATTGGATGGGAGTTTTATAACCAGAAACTCGATTTAAAATTCGGCCATTATTAGCATCTACATAAAGTAAAGTAGGATAGCTTCGCAACCCAATACTTCTGGCAATTTCGGCTCCTTCACCTTTTTCTGCATTTAAAGACAAATTAATAAATTCTTTATTGTAAAACTCACCTACAGATGCATCTCGAAAAGTATTTTTCTTCAATGATTTACAAACTCCACACCAATTGGCATAAAGGTATACAAACACTAATTTCTTTTCCGCTTTAGCTTTCTCTAAAGCTTCTTGATAATCCCCGTTATAAAAATCAATCCCTTTTTTAACTTCAAAATTGTAAGTGCTATCTGTATTTGTAAAAGCAGTAAGCATAAATACAGATATAAAAATTACGAGAATTGTTTTTATGTGAAATCTCATTTGTAATTAAGTTTATTGAAATCAAAATTTAAGCAAACTTAAAATTACATTTAAAAGGGAAGGTTTACAAATTAGAGCATTAAAATATGAGGGTGTAGATGAAAAAACTTAAAAAATAAATAATTTTAAAAAAGGAAAGCTCAAGTAGAGGTTAGTCAACTCTAATTTTTAAATTATCTTTGCAGCTCCAAATTTAAGTGAATTTTCATGCAAATATTATTAGAACAACACATTAAAGAAGCGTTAACAGCTTTACATCAGGTTAATTTAGAAAATGTCGAATTTCAAGCTACACGCAAGGAGTTTGAAGGAGATATTACTGTCGTAATTTTCCCTATGTTACGCCAAGTGAAAACCAACCCGGTAAGTTTAGGAGAAGCAATTGGTAACTATTTAGTAGAAAATGTTGAAGAAGTTGCTCGTTTTAATGTGGTAAAAGGGTTCTTAAATTTGGTGATAAGCGATCATTATTTTCTTCAACAATTTAAAGTAATAAAAGATGACGCACATTTTGGTTTTGTAAAATCTACGGAGAAATCTCCTAGTATTATGGTAGAATATTCTTCCCCAAATACTAATAAACCATTGCATTTAGGTCATGTAAGAAATAATTTATTAGGTTACGCTGTCGCGGAAATTCTTAAAGCAGCAGGAAATACGGTTTATAAAACCCAAATTATTAATGATCGTGGAATACATATTTGCAAAAGTATGTTGGCTTGGCAAAAATTTGGAAACGCAGAAACACCAGAATCTACAGGGCTTAAAGGCGATAAGTTGGTAGGGAACTATTATGTAAAATTTGATCAAGAATATAAAAGTCAAATCAAAGAACTCCAAGAGCAAGGAAAAACAGAAGAAGAAGCAAAAGCAGAAGCTCCTTTATTGTTAGAAGCTAAGAAAATGCTTTTACAGTGGGAAGCAGGAGATGAAGATGTAGTTGCGCTTTGGAAAAAAATGAACCAATGGGTTTATGACGGTTTCGAAACTACCTATAAAAATATGGGGGTAGATTTTGATAAAAACTATTATGAAAGTAACACCTATTTATTAGGGAAAGAAGTCGTTCAAGAAGGATTAAAAAAAGGAGTTTTCTTTAAAAAAGAAGATGGTAGTGTTTGGATAGATTTAACTGAAGATGGCTTAGATGAAAAAATCGTTTTACGATCTGATGGGACGGCGGTTTATATGACCCAAGATATTGGGACGGCTATTCAGCGTGTAGAAGATTATGCTATTAATGGCTTGGTTTATACTGTAGGAAACGAACAAGATTACCACTTTAAGGTCTTGTTTTTAATACTAAAGAAATTAGGTTACGAATGGGCTAATCACCTTTATCATTTAAGTTACGGTATGGTAGATTTACCTAGCGGAAAAATGAAGAGTAGAGAAGGAACTGTTGTCGATGCCGATGATTTAATGGTAGAGATGACTCAAACAGCTCAGAAAATCTCTGAAGACTTAGGAAAGCTTGAAGGTTACACCAATGAGGAGAAAGAGAGTTTATATAACACTATTGGTTTAGGGGCTTTAAAATATTACATCCTCAAAGTAGATCCGCGAAAGCGTATTTTATTTAACCCTGAAGAATCTGTAGATTTTCAAGGGAATACAGGGCCTTTTATTCAGTATACGTATGCAAGAATACAATCCATTCTGCGTAAAGCAAGTTTTAATCACGGTGAAGATGTAAGTGATTATACGCTGGACGCTAAAGAAAAAGAGGTGATGAAGCAATTGCAATTATTTCCCGAAGTGATTCAGCAAGCTGCTGCTCAACACAGTCCAGCCTTAATTGCTAATTACACCTACGATTTAGTGAAAGAATTTAATTCTTTTTATCAAAATGTAAGTATTCTAGGAACCGATGTGGAAATAGAAAAAATATTTAGAGTTCAATTAGCAAAAGCGGTAGCGCAAACTATAAAAAATGCTTTTAGCTTACTGGGAATAGATGTTCCCGAAAGAATGTAAAAACTAAAAAACCGAGTAAAATTTTTACTCGGTTTTTTTATTTAGTGAAGAGGTCTGCGTTTAATCATACCTCCCTTAGTGTCTTTAACAGGAGTCATTACCACAAACGCATTAGAGTCTATTTTTGCAATCTCATTATTAAGTTTGTTGAGTTCTAACCGCGTAAGAACGGTGTAAATAATATCTAAATCATCATTTCCGCTGGCATGTTTTACTCCGCGTTGACCTTTGTAAATGGTAACTCCTCGACGAAGTTTATTTAAAATCATTTCTCTTATTTCTTCACTGTGAACAGAAATGATATTGACAGAGATATATTCTTCAATACCTTCGATAACAAAATCTAAAGTTTTTGAAGCTGCAAAATAGGTAATCATAGAATAGAGGGCAGCTTCTATAGAAAGGAAGTAGGCTGCAGCGCCAAAAATCATAACGTTAATTATAATAATGATATCGCCAATGGTAGCTCCAAATTTTCTACTTAAATAAATAGCTAATACTTCTGTACCATCAATTACAGCACCACCTCTCACCGAAAATCCTATTCCTGCACCTAGAAAAAATCCTCCAAAGACGGCAACTAATAGCTTATCATCGGTTACTTCGGGAAAGTGAATATTTGCGATAATGAGCGCTAATAAACTTATGGCTATAGCCGTTTTTACCGCAAATTGTTTTCCTATGATATTGTAACCTAAAATAACAAATGGAACATTTACCAATAGAATAATTCCCCAAAGCGGAAGTTCACTTAAGCCTGTAAGTAAAAGAGCGATTCCTGTAGCTCCACCATCAATAAAATTATTCGGGAGTAAAAAACTTTCTAATCCAAAGGCTGCAGAAAAAATTCCGCAAAGGATAAAAATAGATTCTTTAATGAGCTGCTTAGATGCAATTTTAAATTTTCGGTAAGCTTTAGCATTTCGAAAGTCTGATATAGATTCTTCTGCAGGTATCTTTTCCTCTATGTTAGTGAATCTTTTAAATAAAGCTTTCCAAATTCTATTCATCTTTTAACCTTGTTTATGTAATCGAAGATAATGATAAATGAAGCGAAGTAGCAATTTAAAAATTTTAATTTTGCTTAAAACATGAGTCTAAAGATAAGATTTGGTGTTATTCCTAAACCTTCTTGTTCAACCAAAAATATTTCTTCATTTGTTCTTTCATAATAAGCATTTACAATATTCTTTGTGTTTAAAACATTCCATATTGAAATTCCTGCATAAGCGTTTATTTTAGGATGAATAGGAAATTGCTTACTGGCAGAAAAATCTACTCTAACATAAGGGTCTAAATTATCGCTATTAGGAGCTAGATAATCAAATTGATGGTTAGATAATCCTGTTTCACTTAAGGGAGTAAAATGTCTTCCGGAGCGCCATTTTATTCCGCCTGAAAGTTTAAGTTGATTATATTCATAAGAGGTGGTAAAGGAAAGCGAATTGGTAATTTCTAAGTTACTGTCAAAAGGCTCTTCAGATATTTCTTCAAAAGTATAGTCGTTGTTGGTCAAAGAGTAACTAGCCCATGCATTTATTCTCCCAAATCTTCTTTTTAGTAAAAAGTCTATACCTCGAATATAATAGTCACCAATTAAAGGAGCGTATTCAAATTGATTTTGAAATCCTTGACTTCTAGAAGTGATTCCCTTTACTTTTTTAGTATAAGCCTCGGTACTTGCTTGCCAATTATTTTTATGATAATGCACGCCTAAAGATAGTTGAAAGCTTTTGAGAATAGGGACTTCTTCTTGATCTGCTAACTGCCAACGTCTATTCTCTATACCGAGAAAATCCTTTTGGAAATCTATGATTTGAGTGCTCGATTGACTTTTTGCTTCGCCTAAAAACTCGAATGAAAGATGATCTAAAATTTTTTGATTAAAACTGAATCGAGGTTCGAATAAAAATAAATCAAATTCATTAAAATAATTAAGTCGAGTACCCAATTGAAGCGAAGTTTTTAAATCATTAGATTTAAACGAAAAGGTGGAAAATAACGCATAATTGGTTGCATAAAGCTGACTAAAATTTCCCGATAAGGGATTAATCATTTTTTGAACGTTGTCAATTCTAGTTTTTATAAAATCCAGTCCGTTTTCTAATTGAATATTCCCATTTACCTTATACGAAGTGGTAAATTTAAAACTATTCTCTATCACTTCATTTTCTTGTGTAAGATCCTGAGAAGTGACTGCATTAGCATTTTTAGAATTTAATTGATAATCAGAAAAATAGTATTGAAAGTTTGTTTTAAAAACATCACTCCAGTTCCTTTTATAATTAATGCCGATGCCTAAACTATTTTGAGAAAGTTCACTAGTTTTTGTGTTAATCTCATTGTCTACTACGGCATTTTCTAAGAAAGTAAGATCATTGTCTAAATAAATGAAATTAATACGTAAACGATCTTTTTTAGAAAGTTTGTAAAGCCACCTTAAACTAACGTCATAGAAAGAAAACTCATCGTTTGTTTTGATACTTTGTTCACTCGTATCTGTTATTTCTGTATTTTGAAATGCCCGATCGTAATATTGATCATAAGTAGGGGTTTTAAAAAAACTATTTATAGAGCTTCTTGCTGCAATTTTTAATGATGAGTTTTTGAACAAAGGAACGTCTACTAAACCATAAGCGCTTAGGTAATTTACACCTGCTTCTGCATGAAAATCATTTTGAATTTTATCGCTGGTGGAAAGTGATAAAATTCCAGAAACACTATTTCCGTAAGCGGAATTGGTTCCGTTTTTAGTTAAAGAAACCTTTTGTGTCATATATGGATTTATCGCAGAAATAAGTCCGAAAAAATGACCTGACTGATACATCCTTATCCCGTCCCATAATACCAAATTTTGATCCTGTGTTCCGCCACGAATGTTGAGATCAGATATTTTTTCATTTATACTTTCTACTCCTGGTAAAAACCTTACTGTTTGTAAAGCATCGGGCTCTATTAAACCTGGTAACACCGCAAAATCGTCAAAATTTACCTCAAAAACACCTTGATCTTTTTTGGTTATACCTCGAGCTAAATAGTTAGAAATAATAATAGTTTCTAGCTCTTCAATTTTTTCAGCAGTAAGAATATTTTTATTTTTTGTAACTGCAATAAATTTCTCAGAAATACTTTCAAAAATAAGTGGGGTGTGCGCTTCAAGAAAAGCAATGATATCTGTAAAAGGCATTTTTGTATCATATAGGGGAACATATAGATCCTCTATATCTTTATCGGCAAAAGAAAAATTGTAATCGTAGTTATTTTCTAATTCTATAATTACTTGAGGTAAAGCAATAGAATCTTTTGTTGTTTGTGCTTTAGTGACACTACAACATAAACCTAAAATAATAAATAAGAATACGTATAAATTTTTACTCACGGGCACTCACGATAATCTCATCTTCTTGAATACTATAGTCTAATCCAAACGGCAAAGTAATTGATTTTATTGCGGTTTCGATGTTTTTATGAGTAAAACTACCAGTAAACAATTTATCTTGATTTAAAGTAAGGTTTTTAGCTTGAATTTTAATATCGTACTGTCTTTCAAATTCTTTAAATACTTCTCTTAGCGGAACACTCTTAAAGGTGCTTTTACCTTGAAGCCATGTCGAAGCATTTGCAGTATTTTCATATTCGTTAAGTTGTTTATTTCGAAAAGCTATACTCTTCCCTGCAGGAAGTTTTATACGTTTATTATTAATTTTCACCTCTACAAGTCCTTCATAGCAATCTACATAAATAGAATTATTTCTCTGTTTTACGTTAAACTGGGTTCCTAAAACACTCACTTCACCTAAGGATGTAATTACTGTAAATTTTTTCCCTTTAGCTACCTTAAAAAAAGCTTCTCCGTCTAAATGAACTTCTCTGTTTCCAGTCCAAGTATCTTTGTTGTAAGAGATAGATGATCCGGCATTTAAAGTCACTTCAGAGTCGTCGGGTAAATTTATCTGTTTTGTGACATTAGCTAAAGTGTCGACTTGAGTTTGTGTAGAATGAAAAAATAAAAAGTAAGATCCTATGGCAATAACTAAAATAGCAGCGATCCTAGTAAGCTGATTTATCCAAACTTTTTTAGATTTTTTCTCCCTGGTTTTTTCTACAACAGATTTTAATCCATTATGAATATCTATTTGTGGAGCTTTAAAATAGGTTGCATTTTCTGCAATTTTTTGATAGTCTTTAAAAGCTTCATTTTCTTGCAAAAATTGCAATTCCTCTCCAGATAACGTTTCGTTATCTAACCACTTCTTTATGATTTCTTCTTCTTTCATGCTTTATTTTCTACCTATAGAACAACAACCTTGCAATTTATCCTACTTCTTTTTTAAATTCCTTTTATTTCTTTACGGATTTTTTTCAAGGCTCCATAAATTCTCTTCTCTACTGCTTTTTGAGAAATATTGAGGATTTCTGCAATCTCCTTGTGTTTTTTACCTTCAGTACGATTTAGCAAAAAAGCAACCCGTTGGGATTCGGTAAGGCTAGCAAGTGCTTTTTGATATTTTTTGAGGTATTCCTGTTCCTCTAATAAAAATTGAGGGTCTTGATGATCTTGATGCTGGGTTTTTCTTTTTTCATATTTCAACACTACTTTTTGATGTTTTACCTCATTAAGCATAAGGTTATTTGCGACAGTGAAAAGAAAACTCTTTGCTTTACTAGGCGGAACCTTTTTGCAATTTTGCCATAACTTTACAAATGCTTCTTGCATTTTATCCTCTGGCTGAAGCAGTTCTCCAAACTTATAATATAGAAAATCATGAATGTTTTTAGCGTGTTTTTCATATAAGCGAGCAAAAACACTCTCTTCGCAAACATGGTCTTGTAAATTTTTGGTCATATGAGTTGGAGTTTTCCGTAAAATTAAAAAAAAATATGAGTTGCTATTAGGAGTTTTTGTAAATGTGTTGTTATATAGATAATTAACCCTTTTGAAAAACTTTTTTTATAAAACTAGACCTTTTGTAAAAAATGAACGCCATAGAAAGTAAATAGTTTTTTGTTGTTTTGGTAAAAAGACTGTCAATTTATTGTCAGTCTTTTTTGCTTTTATAAATTTCTATTTTCATGCATTAAGACTTTATAGTTAAACATCTAATCCTTAACTTTGCAAATCTTAAAAATAGAAGAAAGACTATGTTTGATAATTTAAGTGATAAGCTAGATAAAGCATTACACGTCTTAAAAGGACACGGACAGATTACTGAGGTTAATGTAGCCGAAACCTTAAAAGAGGTGCGTCGTGCCTTAGTAGATGCCGATGTGAATTATAAAATTGCCAAAGAGTTTACCAGTACGGTAAAAGAAAAGGCTTTGGGGCAAGATGTACTTTCTAGTCTTAAGCCAGGACAATTAATGGTGAAGCTTGTTAAAGATGAGCTTGTTAAATTAATGGGAGGCGAAGTTGCTGGGATTAATCTTTCTGGTGACCCAAGTATTATTTTAATGTCAGGTCTTCAAGGTAGTGGTAAAACTACTTTTTCTGGTAAACTAGCTAATTTCTTAAAAACAAAGAAAACAAAGAAACCTCTTCTCGTTGCTTGTGATGTTTATCGTCCTGCGGCAATCGATCAATTACACGTAGTTGGTGATCAAATAGGTGTTGAGGTATTTTCAGATAGAGAAGAAAAGAATCCAGTAGCTATTTCAGAAAAGGCATTGGCTTATGCTAAAGAAAATGGGCATAATGTAGTTATTATAGATACCGCAGGTCGTTTAGCTGTAGATGAAGCGATGATGACCGAAATTTCTAATATTCATAACGCTATCCAGCCACAAGAGACTCTTTTTGTGGTAGATTCTATGACGGGGCAAGATGCTGTAAATACAGCTAAGGCCTTTAATGATGTATTGAATTTTGATGGGGTAATTCTTACCAAATTAGATGGTGATACTCGTGGGGGAGCAGCAATTTCTATTAAATCTGTAGTAAATAAACCAATTAAGTTTATTGGTACAGGAGAGAAAATGGAAGCAATAGATGTGTTCTATCCAGAGCGTATGGCCGATCGTATTCTTGGGATGGGAGATGTTGTATCTTTAGTAGAGAGAGCGCAAGATCAATATGATGAAGAAGAAGCTAGAAAACTTCAAAAGAAAATTGCCAAAAATCAATTTGGATTTGATGATTTCTTAAAACAAATTCAGCAGGTAAAAAAGATGGGGAATATGAAAGACCTTGTCGGAATGATCCCTGGTGCGGGAAAAATGATGAAAGATATAGATATAGATGACGATGCTTTTAAACATATTGAAGCTATTATTCATTCTATGACACCCGAAGAAAGAACTCAACCTTCAGTAATCAACGCAAGTAGAAAGAAACGTATAGGAAAAGGTTCTGGGACTTCAGTAACACAAGTAAATCAACTGTTAAAGCAATTCGACCAAATGAGCAAAATGATGAAGATGATGCAAGGTGGGGGCGGAAAGCGTATGATGCAGATGATGAAAGGAATGCAATAAATGACTAATTGGGGCTAAAGTGCAAAAACTTTAGCCCTTTTTAATTCTTATAAGAATGACAATTTTAGACGGAAAAAAAGTTAGCAATGACATTAAAAATGAAATTGCTGAAGAAGTTTCAAAAATGAAACAAAAAGGGGAGAAGGTTCCTCATCTTGCGGCAATCATCGTAGGTAATGATGGAGCAAGTAAAACTTACGTGAATAGTAAAGTTAAGGCATGTGAACGTGTAGGATTTGAGTCTACCTTAGTAAGAATGTCTAGTACGACTAGTGAAATAGAATTGTTAGACAAAATAGAGGAATTAAACCAAGATGATAACATTGACGGGTTTATTGTGCAATTGCCTTTACCTCCTCAAATAAATACACAACAAGTCTTAATGGCGGTTGATCCAGATAAAGATGTAGATGGTTTTCATCCAACTAATTTTGGTAAGATGTCTTTAGATATGACTTCTTTTATACCAGCAACTCCTTTTGGGATTTTAGAGCTTTTAGAGCGTTATGATATTCCTACGAAAGGAAAGCATACAGTAGTAATTGGTAGAAGTCATATCGTAGGTAGGCCTATGAGTATTTTAATGGGAAGAAGTGGTTTTCCTGGTAACTCTACGGTAACTTTAACTCATAAGTATACTAAAAATATAACTCAGATTACTTCTCAAGCCGATATCATTATTATTGCAGTAGGTATCCCTCATTTCTTAAAAGCAGAAATGATAAAAGATGATGCTGTAGTAATTGATGTGGGGATTACTAGAGTGCCAGATGAGACCGCAGAAAAAGGTTATGTGATTACTGGAGATGTAGATTTTGAGAATGTAAAAAATAGAGCTTCACATATCACTCCAGTACCTGGAGGAGTGGGGCCAATGACAATCGCTATGTTGCTTAAAAATACATTATTGGCGAGAGAACGTCATCGTCTAAGAGAAAGATCATAAAAAAAAGCCTCCAACTGGAGGCTTTTTTTATACAGGTTGTTCTGCTTCTTCAATTTTCCAATCTAAGTAAGAATGTAAATCTGTTTCTATAAATCTAAGAGCAAAAGTTAATACACTCAAATCATCTATATAACCCAAGCCTGGTATAAAATCGGGCACAAGATCAAAAGGGTTCAAAACATATAAAAGTGAAAATATGATAGAACCTATGGTAAACCAAGGAACTTCTCGATATAATCCATTTCTATAATCTTTCAACATTTTTAGCATGAGCTTGGCTAAAGAGGCATATTTTTCGAGTACACCAGAATTAGCAATTTTTTGATCAATTTGTTTTTCTTTTGAAATGGTAGTATCTAGATCTTGTGGAGATACTTCAGATGCTTGCTTTCTTACAAAAGCTTCATCAACTTCTTTGTTTCTGTTAAATATTCCCATAGTTATAGTTTTTTAGATTCTGCTTTTTTATCAAGTTCTTCGTCTTCTGCTTTTGGGATTGATTCGTGAGTATTACTTTTTCCATACTCCTTCTTGTATATTTTAACAATAAGTAAGAATAAGGATACTAATAGAGGTCCGAATATAAGACCTATAAACCCGAATAATGGAACACCAACGACAACTCCCAAAAGCGTAATTAGTGGATGTACGTCTGATAGTCTTCTAAGTACATATAACCTAATGATATTATCAGTACTTCCAACAATTACTGTTCCGTAAATTAAAATAGCTACAGCTTGCCAGTTGTTCCCTTGTGCAAATAATAAGATCGTTACTGGTAAAATACCTATTGCAGTACCTACAAATGGAATCATAGAACCTATAGTGGTAATGACAAACCAAAAGAACGGATCTGGCACACCAAAAATAAGAAATCCAATAAGAGCAATGATACCTTGACATAGAGCAACTAAAGGAATTCCTATAGCATTGGCCTTTACCATTTCTGTACTTTCCTTGCGAATAAGGCTTAAATTCTCTGCGTTTATTGGTACATATTCATTGATAGATTCGCCAATTTTTTTTCTATTAGTGAGCAGGTAGTAGAGGAGAAAGTACATAATTCCTATTGCGATAAAAGCATCAAAGGTACCCCCAGCTAAACTTTGTAAATTGTTAGATACCCAACTTCCTATCTCACTCGTATTAATTTGATTGGTAAATTCGTAATTGGCCGCGTGTTCCCAATCGGTCATTTGTT
The DNA here is from genome assembly GCF_003253545.1 of Mesonia algae. GTDB lineage: Bacteria > Bacteroidota > Bacteroidia > Flavobacteriales > Flavobacteriaceae > Mesonia > Mesonia algae. Next base: position 21,783 of record NZ_QKYV01000008.1, on the reverse strand, counting down.
GCTTAAAGGCATTGACAACTTTTTCTGAATTATTTACCGCTTTCCCTATTTTTGAAGTGAGCATAAGTACAATTCCAGAAATAGGAATTAAAATTCCGATAAAGGAAAATATCATAAGTACCGCAGCAGCCAAATCTTGGTTCCATCCTCTTTGAACCAATTTAGACATCCATTTTTTAAGAAGCACATAGAATGTGATTGCTCCTAAAACACCTGATAGGTACGGAACCATTTCTATAAAAATGAGGTAACCTATAACTAAGATGAGTAATAGGGTGAAAATTTGTCTAACAAATTCAGGTTGTAGTTTTTTCATATACTTAAGAAGCAAATAATTGGTCGGGATCTTTAAAGGCCTTAAACTCTAATGCGTTTCCAGAAGGGTCAAAGAAAAACATGGTCATTTGCTCGCCAGTTCTCCCTTTAAACCTAGTGTAAGGCTCAATTTCAAATTCAATTTCTTTTTGTTTTAGTTGATCAGCAAAAGATTGAAAAATATCCCAAGGTAGTACTACACCAAAATGAGGAACAGGTACATTTTTTCCATCTACAGGATTTTTAGTTGAAGCCAAGTGCTCGTTTTGGTCTAAATGAATAACTAGTTGATGCCCAAAAAAATCGTAATCGACCCAATGATCACTACTTCTGCCTTCTTTGAAATGGAGGGTATCGGTATAAAATTCTCGAGCAGATTTAAGGTCTTTTACGGGAATGGCTAAATGAAATGGAGGCACTTTTCTCATAGACTTAATTATTTCTTAGCGCTTTAATTAATTCTTCTTTATTCATTTTTGAACGATCGTCAATCCCAACATTTTTAGCTTGACTGTAAAGCTCTTCTTTTGTCCAATCTTCATACTTTTTAGCTTTACCTCCTTTTTCTCCTGAATTTGGGGTGTTCGCTATTCTTGCAGATTTTTCTTTGCTATAGCCTTTATCTCTTAAAGCTTCGTATTGGTCTTCGTTTTTAATTCTTGGCTTTTCCATTTTTTATTTAAAGTTACCAAGATCAAATTATAAAACCCTTAAAAATATGTTAGTTTTTTCCTCTGTTTCTTGAAGATCTGTCAAACTTTTTAGAAGTAGCTTGTTGAGGCTTATTTCTAGAGGCTTCTTCGGTTTTACTAGAAGACGAGATGAGTGCGTTTAATTCTTTTAATTCTTCAGTGGTCAAATCTCTATACTTGCCCACGGGAACATCTAATTTGATGTTCATGATTCTAATCCGCTTTAGTTTAACTACTTCATAATCTAAATATTCACACATACGCCTAATTTGTCTATTGAGACCTTGCGTAAGTACAATTCTAAATTCGTGCGAACTCACTTTTTCTACATCACATTTTTTTGTTACTGTATCAAGAATAGGAACTCCATTAGACATTCTTTCAATAAAAGCATCGGTCACAGGTCTTTTTACTTTTACCAAATATTCTTTCCCATGATTATTTCTTGAGCGTAAGATCTTATTCACAATATCTCCGTCATTGGTAAGTAAAATAAGACCTTCACTAGGTTTATCTAACCTCCCAATTGGAAAAATACGAGTAGGGTAATTAATATAATCTATGATGTTATCTTTTTCTACAGAAGTATCGGTGGTACAAACAATTCCTATAGGTTTGTGAAACGCAATGTAAACTGGTTTTTCTTTTGGTACAATTAACTCGCCGCTAACTCTTACTTCATCACCTTCAGCGATTTTTGTTCCCATTTCTGGAACTTTTCCATTAATGGTCACTTTGCCTTCTTCAATTAATTTATCGGCTTTTCTACGAGAACAGAAGCCTGCTTCACTAAGGTACTTGTTAATTCTGGTGAGGTTTTCTTGCGACAAAATGTACGATTTAGTTATTGATAAAATTTAGAATATTGTTATGTATAGAATCATTATTTAAAGAGTGTCCAGCACCTTCGGTAATGATAAGCTTAGAGTTTTTCCATTCATTATTAATTGCCTTAGAGGCAGAAATGGGTGCGATCTTATCATATTCATCGTGAATAATAAGTCCTGGTTGTCTTATTGCCTTTGCAAATTTTGCAATTGAAAATTCTTTAAAGCGATACCCAAGCTGTTGATGAAAGTAGTCTTCTAAACTTTTCATTACTCGAGGTTTTAACTTAAGAATTTTTTGATAGTCATCCATAATGGAGCTCAGCTCAGACGGCGGACCTAATAGAACCAACTTTTCAACATTATTATTATATTGATGCTGATGAAAAACTGTTGTCATAGCACCAATACTGTGACCCACAATAATACTTGGTGTAATTTGATTAACCATTTCCTGCAAAGCGCTTGCGTAAAGAGGGACATTTATTATTTTTCCTTCAGAATAACCGTGAGCAGGTGCATCAAAAGCGAAAATATCATAATCTTCCTTCTGAAGTTTTTTTATAAATTCTTCCCAACGATGTGTATTACTTTCCCAGCCGTGCACTAATAAAATTCTTTTTTTGCTTCCTGGCCATCTGTAGGTTTGTATTTTTTTATTCTGAAAATTAAAAACTTCCGCTTTAGCGTTGTTTAAAAAATCTTCTTGTTCTGGTTTTACTCGTCCTCTTCTTGGCGAACAAAATAAATAAAAAGCTTTAGAAGCTGCTTTTTGAGGTTGAATAAGATGCTGTGAATTAAGTTGCATCCCTATAATCTTAGGCAGATATTTTTGAAATTTCTTTTTCATTCGCTAAAGCGGAAAATTAATTATATACTAAACCTCGTCGGTGTCTTTCTTTCTCTTAACAATACCAATTCCTGAAAGGAAAAATATTAAACCTATAATTGCAAAAGCCCACGGACTTAAACCTATGTTCATTTCTCCAAAAATACCAAATACTCCAATTACTAAACAAATCATTCCGGCAACGGTAAGTACAATCCCTAAAATTTTAATCATAATAAAAAATTTGGTTAGAGGTTAAAGTTATGGAATACTTACTTTTTCCCATTTTTAATTAACATTTCCTAAAGGAAATATTAATGTTTACTCCATTTTTTTATGATGCTTAAAGCGGTATCTTCTCCATTAAAACTCAAAATAGTTACTTTATCATTCGGGTTATAGTTTTGAAACCATAAAGAAATCATTTTCCTTATTTCTGGATAGTTTAAAGAAAGTTCTTCAAAATTTTTGACAGGCAAAATTTGCTGTGCTAATTGAGCAGGGACTGCGATAATTTTATCATCAGACTCTCCATTATCATCCAATCTTAAAACTCCAATTGGGATAACTTTTATAATACTTCCGCTAGGTGTACTTTCAGATAAAACGAGAATGTCTAGCGCATCGCCATCACCTCCCTTTTTTGGGTCTGAATAAGTGGAAGGTATAAAACCATAATTTCCTAAATAAGGAAGATACTCAATACTTCTTGGCTTGTGATTTATAGAATCTACTATAAACTGTCTGCGTTGAATATGATATTCTATTTTTTTGTTAGTTCCAGCAGGAATTTCAATAACAGCTTGAAGGGTGTCATTAACAAATGTGGGGAGATTATAATAATCTACAGCCTTTTTACTGGGTTCTCTTACTTTTTCTTTGCAGCTTAAAAAGCCTAAAAAAATGAAGACTAGGGTAAGGTATTTCAAGAAAATGTTGTTTTAAAATTACTTCCAGCCAATCCAAAAATGCTTAATTTTAGCTTCATCGGGAATTTGGCTAGGTTCAATAGGAATGTCTGTATTGTAACGAGCGTCTCCTTTAATGTATTCTTTATCTATAGTTACGTAAGTGTTTATTTCGTCTAAAAAAATTACAGCCGTACGTAATGTGTTTTCGATTCTAGAAATCTTATAATTGGTAGAGATATCTTTAAAAGTGCTTTCTAAACCAAGTCCTTTTCCTGTTTTAAAGCGATTATCTTTAATTTGAATGTTACCAATTGTACTTGTGCTGTCAAATTCTTTCACAGGGTCTAATAAAAGAAGTTCGTTTCCTTCTTTATCGTAAATGGTTACCTCATTACTTTTTGAAAATCCGTTTTCTACAGCTTTTTTAACAATAGAATCACCTGAGAAAACAGAATCTAAATCTTTTAACTGAGTATCAATATTTAGTTTACCTACATTTCCTTGAGAAATCAAAAAAGGATTTACTTCTTTCTCGTTAGAGCAAGAAGTGAATATAGTGGCAAATAAACAACCAGCTAAAATGTATTTTTTAACCATAACGAGTTAGTTTTTATAACGAGATGTAAAAATATGAATAGTATTTTTCTCGTAGAAATTTATAGAACATTATCTTGAATGTTTTAAGGTTTTAATCTATTCATTAAACTTTTGAATAGGATTGACTATCTTTGTGCGCTTATGAAGAAAGAAGAGATAGAAAAGCTTGTAGAGAAAGGAGAGATGTTGCCCTTAATGGAGGAGTTTTATACCATTCAAGGAGAAGGATATCATAAAGGTACGGCAGCTTATTTTATAAGAATAGGAGGTTGTGATGTTGGTTGTCATTGGTGTGATGTAAAAGAAAGTTGGGATGCAGAAAAGCACCCGCCTACGGCTACCAAAACCATTGTGGATAATGCATTAAAATACAGCGATACCATAGTAATTACCGGTGGCGAGCCTCTTACTTGGGATATGACGACAATCACTAAATCTTTAAAAGAAAAAGGAGCTAAAACTCACATAGAAACTTCTGGAGCTTATAAGCTTACAGGAGATTGGGATTGGATTTGTTTATCGCCTAAAAAGCTAAAATTGCCAACTGCAGAAGTTTCAAAAAAAGCACATGAGCTAAAGGTAATTGTTTATAATAAGAGTGATTTCGCTTTCGCGGAACAACAAGCCGAAAAGGTTGGTGAGAACTGTATTTTATATTTACAGCCAGAGTGGAGTGTGAGAGATAAAATTGTTCCTCTCATTGTAGAATATGTAATGAAAAATCCTAAGTGGAAAGTGTCTTTGCAAACCCATAAATATCTAAATATTCCGTAATAAAAAAAGCCTCAATTTTTTGAGGCTTTTTTATTTATAAAATGTTCTAATTCTTATTCAGCATTTTTAAAAGGAATTTCCACATAGGTATCATCCCATCCCATTAATAAATTTGCGCCATTGTCAATAGGTTGAAAAGCCATTGAAAAATCTTCAATAGTCGCAGCAGCAGTTCTTGCTGGAGCCTTGATCCTGATTAAATCTTTTTCTGAATCATAATTACTTGCAGTCCCCCAAATATTTATATTCTTATTAAGTATGATTGTCCATTCTGTTTTGTTAGGAATGGTGTACAAGCTGTAAGTTCCTGCAGGAATTTTTTGCCCGCTTATAGACATGTCATTATAGATTGTAATTTCAGTAGCTTCATTAGCTCCGGTTCTCCATACTTTTCCGTAAGGAACAAGGTTTCCAAAAATATCTCTATCATTCTTGCTAGGTCTACTGTAAATCACTCTAGCCATAGGAGAGTGGTTTTGATTTCTTATAATCGTCACATCCATAGGACTTTTGTCTATATCAGAGAAATCTTGTGCTGTAAGATTTGGGATCGTAAGAAATGCTAATAATAAAACGTAAATTGTATTTTTCATAAAGTAAGTTTCAGTAAAAATAACTTTTAAAATATTTCTTTTAGTTAAAGATTCCAGTAAATTTTGTTAATTAAAATCTTTTAAGGTTGTGTTTTAAATGTTAATAACTTCAACTATTGTAGAAGGTAATGATTTCCGTAACAACTTGGCTTTTTCTATATTTGTTTTTGGTATGTTAATTTTTGATATATATGAGCGAAGAAGTTAAGAAAAGTTATTCAGCCGATAGTATTCAGGCATTAGAGGGAATGGAGCATGTAAGAATGCGTCCATCTATGTATATTGGAGATGTTGGAAATAGAGGTTTGCACCATTTGGTTTATGAGGTGGTAGATAACTCTATTGATGAGGCTATGGCTGGTCATTGTGATGCTATAGATGTAGTTATTAACGAAAATGGGTCAATAACGACTAAAGATAACGGTCGTGGAATCCCAATTGATATTCATAAAAAAGAGGGAGTTTCTGCTTTAGAGGTTGTAATGACTAAAATTGGAGCAGGAGGGAAGTTTGATAAAGATTCTTACAAAGTTTCTGGAGGTCTTCATGGTGTAGGAGTTAGTTGTGTGAATGCTCTTTCAGATCATTTACATGCTGTTGTGCATAAAAATGGGAAAATTTGGGAACAAGAGTATGAAAAAGGAAAGCCTTTATATCCTGTAAGAAATGTAGGAGAAACAGAGTTTAATGGTACAGTGGTTACCTTTCAGCCAGATCCTACTATCTTTAAAGACGGAACAAGGTATAATTATGATACACTTGCAAGTAGATTGCGAGAGTTAGCGTTTTTAAATAAAGGAATTAAAATTTCTTTAATTGATAAGCGCGAAAAAGAAGAAAACGGAGAATTTAAAAGTGATCATTTTCACTCTGAGGAAGGTCTTAAGGAATTTATCCGTTTCTTAGATGGTACGAGAGAGCCAATTATTGGTGATGTAATTTCGATGGAGGGTGAAAAAAATGACATCCCTGTTGAGGTGGCTATGATTTATAACAACTCATACAATGAGAATTTACACTCTTATGTAAATAACATTAATACTCATGAAGGTGGAACTCACCTTTCTGGATTTAGAAGAGGGCTTACATCTACCTTGAAGAAGTATGCAGATGCTTCTGGAATGTTGGACAAGCTTAAGTTTGAAATTGCAGGGGATGATTTTAGAGAAGGTTTAACAGCTATTGTCTCTGTAAAAGTAGCTGAGCCTCAATTTGAAGGTCAAACAAAAACCAAGCTAGGTAACCGTGAGGTGACATCGGCAGTTTCTCAGGCAGTTTCAGAAATGTTAGAGATTTATTTAGAAGAAAATCCTAACGATGCTAAAACGATAGTTCAAAAAGTAATTTTAGCTGCTCAAGCTCGTCACGCTGCAAAGAAGGCGAGAGAAATGGTGCAGCGTAAAACTGTAATGAGTGGTGGTGGTTTACCGGGAAAACTTTCAGATTGCTCAGAGCAAGATCCTGAACAATGTGAAGTGTTCTTAGTCGAGGGAGACTCGGCAGGTGGAACTGCAAAGCAAGGGCGAGATCGTAATTTTCAAGCTATTTTGCCGTTAAGGGGTAAGATTTTAAACGTTGAGAAAGCGATGCAACACAAAGTTTTCGAAAACGAAGAAATAAGAAATATTTATACTGCTTTAGGGGTAACCATAGGGACAGAGGAAGATAGTAAGGCGCTTAACCTTTCTAAATTACGTTATCATAAAATTGTTATTATGTGTGATGCCGATGTAGATGGTAGCCACATTGCAACTCTTATATTAACATTCTTCTTTCGATATATGAAAGAGTTAATTGAAGCAGGGCATATTTATATTGCAACGCCTCCTTTATATTTAATTAAAAAAGGTAGTAGAAAACGTTACGCTTGGAGTGAGAAAGAGCGTGATGAAATTACCAAAGAGTATGCGGGTAGTGTAGGTGTTCAACGTTATAAAGGTCTTGGGGAGATGAATGCAGAGCAATTATGGGATACTACGATGAATCCTGAGTTTAGAACATTACGCCAAGTTACCATAGATAATGGAGGAGAAGCAGACCGTATTTTCTCTATGTTAATGGGGGATGAAGTTCCGCCAAGAAGAGAGTTTATTGAAAAAAATGCAGTTTATGCAAATATTGATGCTTAATTAAAAGCAATTTTAAAGAATAAAAAAGTCCGTGTTTTTATGAAATACGGACTTTTTTGTGCTAATTTTCAAATCTCCTAACTACATTCTTATAAAATGAATAGAACTTTTACGGTTATAATCTTTCTTATTGCAATAACCACTTACGCTCAAAATGATGTGAGTGAGTTTGCTGAAAACACTGTAGAAGATGTGACTATGTTTGGTAAAGCGTATGCTAATCTTGCTGCAAAAGGGATGAAAGTAAGTTTACATTAAATACTTTAGATTATAATAATGTACGTTTTGAAGACGGTTCTACAAGTAAAGAAGTGCCGACGATTTTTGGAGAGAATGAGGCAGATATTGTAGCTTTGATTGATTATAATTTGAACGGGGAGAAGGAGCCCACTGCGATTGAGCTTCCTAATGGAATTGATGATAATGTAGATTATGCTCCAAATGTTTTTTTACAAGCGAGTATAGGTGTTTTTGAAGCTAAAGAGGTTAAAGTGCGCTTTGCGCCTAAAATTATGTATGGTCGTGTAGAAAAACAATTATATGGTTTTGGACTTCAGTACGAATTTTCAAAATGGTTCAGTAAAGAAAAGACGTTTCCAATTTATATGTCTGTCCTTGTAGGATATACAAAATTTAACGGTTTTTATGATGTAAAAGAATCTGGAAAGCAAGATGAGAATCAGGGAATTGATACTAAGATAAATACATGGAATTTTGTGGTAATTGGGTCAACAAAATTTGAAAAACTTAATTTTTACGCCGGTCTGGCTTATCTTACAGCTAAAGCGGACACGAAGTTTGATGGAGTTTATCAATTAGAAGAAGAGTATGCAGCATTTCAGGATTTAGTAAATAATTTTTCTGTAGAAAATAATAACTCCGGAATTAGCGGAACGTTTGGTGCTAATTATAAATTATCGAATATAGTCTTTAACCTCTCTTACAATATCCAAGAATTTTCTAACGTTACTTTTGGAGTAGGTTATTTTTTGTAAACCCCTAAATATATAAAATGAAAAAAATCTTTTTAATAATGTGTATTCTAGCAGGAAGTTTATTGTCTGCGCAAAATAGTATACAGGAACTGTTAACTGCGGGAGTAGAAGATACCGAAAGCTTTATGGCTTCTTATTTTAAACCAGGTGCTAGAGGTGCTCTATATGCAGTGAATGCAGGTTGGTATAATTCCGCGAAAGCGAAAAAATTCTTAGGTTTTGAGATTTCAATCATCGGAAATGCATCTCTAGTCGATGATGAGAAAAAGAGTTTTTTATTAAAAACAAGCGATTACAATAACATTAGATTTTCTTCTGGTCAAAATGAAATGGAGGTAGCTACTGTGTTTGGTGTTAATGAGCCCGAAATTTATGTGTTGATAGATTATACGGCGCCAGATGGAAATGTGGGTACGGCAAGAATTATGCTTCCGCAGGGAGCGGTTAACCAATCTTTAAATGCCGTGCCGGCAACCTTTGTGCAGGGTTCTATAGGTTTGTTTAAAGGATTTGAGTTTAAAGCTAGATTTTCTCCAGAAATTGAATACGATGATGTCACTACAAATTTGTATGGTGCAGGGGTGCAATATGAATTTACCAGTTTAGCTCCAGCAGATAAAATTCTTCCAATTGCTATTTCTGGTTTAATAGGTTATACTCATTTTGATGCAAAATATGATTTGGATCAAATGCTTGTTCAAGGAAATGGAGCAAATGTGAACACAAGTTTAAATACCCTTAATTTTTCGGGAATCGTTTCTACAAATTTGCCAGTTATTAATTTTTATGGAGGACTTAACTATATGACAGGGAATGCAAAAAGTAACCTTGACGGAACTTTTGTTCTTCTTGAAGGAGAGCTTGAGGGGCAAACCGTAAAAAATCCAATAGGAATAAAAAACAGTATAAATGGTTTCTCGGCTACGTTAGGATTTAATTTAAAAGTTGGCTTTGCAGGTTTAAACGCTTCTTATAGCTTTCAGGAATTTGATGCGGTTAGCGTCGGACTTAATTTTGGGATCTAACAAAAATGATGTATTGGGTTAAACTTTAGAGGTCATTTAACCTTACATTATTATAAAAAAGTAAAAGCTTTTCGTATTTTAGCGACTTTAAAATTAATCACTTAAAACTTATCATATAATGAAAATTACAGTTGTAGGCGCAGGAGCCGTAGGAGCAAGTTGTGCAGAGTATATCGCAATTAAAAACTTTGCTTCAGAAGTAGTATTGTTGGATATTAAAGAAGATTATGCTGAAGGTAAAGCAATGGATTTAATGCAAACCGCTTCGTTGAACGGATTTGATACCAAAATTACTGGAAGTACAAACGATTATTCAAAAACTGCAGGAAGTGATATCGCTGTAATTACTAGTGGAATTCCGCGTAAGCCAGGAATGACGCGTGAAGAGTTAATTGGGATAAATGCAGGAATCGTAAAAGAAGTTTCTTCAAATATTATTAAGCATTCTCCAGATGTAACCATTATTGTAGTAAGTAATCCTATGGATACTATGACTTATTTGGTACACAAAACAACCGATCTTCCTAAGAACAGAATTATTGGTATGGGAGGAGCTTTAGATAGCGCACGTTTTAAGTACCGTTTAGCGGAAGCTTTAGAAGCGCCAATATCTGATGTGGATGGAATGGTGATTGGTGGTCATAGTGATAAAGGTATGGTGCCATTAACTAGATTAGCAACAAGAAATAGCGTATTGGTTTCTGAATTTATCTCGGAAGATAGGTTAAGTCAAGTTTCTGAAGATACTAAAGTGGGTGGAGCTACCTTAACTAAAATGTTAGGTACTAGTGCTTGGTACGCACCAGGAGCAGCGGTGTCTGGTTTGGTTCAGGCTATTGCTTGCGACCAAAAGAAAATTTTCCCTTGTTCTACTTTACTTGATGGAGAATATGGTTTAAATGATTTATGTATTGGAGTTCCTGTAGTATTAGGGAAAGGTGGAATTGAGAAAATTGTAGAGATTAAGCTTGATGAAGCAGAGATGAATAAATTGAAAGAAAGTGCAGAAGGAGTTAAGAAAACAAATGGTTTATTAGAGCTATAAGCACTTAAATTTTACAAATAATTTACAAGCCTGTTGAGATTTCTATCTTAACAGGCTTTTTTTGTGAAATTTATCTTAAAAAAACTATTGCCATTTCTTTTTTGAAACCCTATATTTGTCCGTTTTTAAAATAAGATTAATCAATAATTTAAGTAATAATGCAGAATAAGGGAATCATAAAGCTCTTCGCAATTTTATTCGGATTGGTAAGTATTTATCAATTGTCGTTTACTTTTATCGCTAACAGTGCAGAAGATGATGCGGAAGCTTTTGCAGCTCAAAAAATAAGTAGTGAAGTAAAAGATTACTCGGCTCTTAGAGAAATTGAAGAGACAAGGTACTTAGATTCAATTGGCAATAATGATATTATTGCAGGAATCACTTACAACACTGCAAAAGATAAAGAACTTAATAAAGGTTTAGATTTAAAAGGAGGTATCAATGTAATCTTACAAATTTCTGTAAGAGATATTTTGAGTGAGTTAGCAAACAACTCAAAAGATCCTGCTTTTATGAAAGCTTTATCAAGAGCAGATGAGTTACAAAAAGATAGCCAAGATGATTACGTAGACTTGTTTTTTCAAGCATTTGAAGAAACTCCAGATGCACGTTTAGCTTCTCCCGATATTTTTGCTAATAAAAACTTAAGTGATGATATTACTTATGAGATGGATAACTCTCAGGTTAAGCCAATCGTACGTAAGAGAATAGACGAGAGTATTACTTCTGCTTTTGAGGTTTTAAGAAAACGTATCGATAAGTTTGGGGTTACACAGCCTAACATTCAGCGTTTAGGAAATTCTGGAAGAATTTTAGTCGAATTGCCAGGAGCAAAAGACATTGAGCGTGTTAAAGGTTTATTACAAAGTACTGCTCAATTAGAGTTTTGGCACGTATTTAAAGGACAAGAATTAGCGCCTTTTATCAGTCAAGCTGATAGCAGATTAAAAGAAATTTTAAAGCCAGAAACAGAAACAGAAACTGAAAAAGAGGTAGATTCTACAGCTACAGATTCAACAAAAGTTTCTCAAGATGCAGACATTGAAGATCTATTGGCAAATGCAGAGGAAGAAGAAGATGCTGCAGATGCTACTCAGAATAATCCACTTATCGGACTTATCAAAGCAGGTGGAGGACAAGGACCAGTAATTGCAACTTTTTCAGTAAAAGATACTGCTTTAGTAGGTAAGTATTTAAGAATGTCTCAAGTAAGATCTTTATTGCCTGCAGAACAGCGTTATGCTAAGTTTGTTTGGGGTAAATCTGCTGAAGAGGATGAGTTAATCGACTTGTATGCTTTAAAAGCAAATAAAGCTAACGAACCTGACCTTAGCGGAAGTGTGATTACAAATGCAACACAAACTTACGATCAGTACGGAGGAATTGCAGTTTCTATGGAAATGAACGGGAAAGGTGCTAAGAAGTGGGAAGAAATGACTACTAAAGCATTTAATGAGCGATCTCAAATTGCCATTGTTTTAGATGATATTGTATATTCTGCTCCAGGAATTTCTACAGGACCAATTTCAGGTGGAAGAAGTGAGATTACAGGAGATTTTTCAGTAGTTGAAGGGCAAGATTTAGCAAATGTATTAAGAGCAGGTAAATTACCAGCTTCAGCAGATATAGTACAAAGTGAAGTAGTAGGACCATCTTTGGGTCAAGAAGCTATTGATAGCGGTATTTTATCTTTTATTATAGCTCTAGGCTTTGTATTAGTTTGGATGGTATTTTATTATGGTAAAGCCGGTGCTTTTGCAGATGTTGCATTAGCAGTAAACATTTTATTTATTTTCGGAGTTTTAGCAGGGTTAGGAGCTGTACTAACACTTCCTGGTATTGCAGGTATTGTTTTAACTATTGGTATGTCAGTAGATGCGAACGTTCTTATATTTGAAAGAATTAGAGAAGAGTTAGCAAAAGGAAAAGCTCAAATAGACGCCATTAAAGATGGATTTAAAAATGCGCTTTCTTCAATTTTAGATGCTAACATTACCACAGGTTTGACGGGTATTATCTTATTGATTTTTGGAACAGGTCCTATTAAAGGTTTTGCGACAACTTTATTAATAGGTATTTGTACGTCTTTATTTACAGCAATTTTCATCACTCGTCTATTTATAGATGGTTATGGTAAAAACGGTAAATCTTTAGCGTTCTCTACGGCTGCAACTAAAAACCTATTCCAAAATGTAGGAATTAAATTTATTGCAAAAAGAAAATTAGCTTATATCATTTCAGCAGTTGCTATTGTGGTAAGTTTAGGTTCATTATTTGTAAATGGTCTTAACCAAGGAGTTGACTTTGTAGGAGGAAGAACTTACACGGTAAGATTTGATCAAAGTGTGAATGCTACTCAAGTTGAAGGTAGATTAATTGAAACTTTTGGTAGTGCAGAAGCAAAAACTTTTGGTTCTAATAATCAGTTAAAGATTACTACAAAATACAAAGTAGAAGAGGAAGGTACAGAAGTAGATAATGAGATTTCTAGAAAGCTATACGAAACTCTTCAGCAGGATTTACCAGAAGGCTTAACTTATGAGCAGTTTAATGTATCTAATGGTGGGGAAAGTACTGTAGGGGTAATGTCGTCTATGAAAGTAGGTCCTACAATTGCAGATGATATTAAGAGTGCTTCTTATTTTGCGGTTATAGGTTCTTTATTAGTGGTGTTCTTGTATATCTTATTTAGATTTAGAAGATGGCAATTTAGTTTAGGTGCAGTAGCTGCAGTATTCCACGATGTATTAATTATACTTGGTGTATTCTCTCTTTGTAGAAATATAATGCCATTCAGCATGGAGATTGATCAGGCTTTCATAGCAGCTATTCTTACCGTAGTAGGATATTCATTGAATGATACGGTGGTTGTATTTGATAGAATTAGAGAATATTTCAATGAGCATAAATCTTGGCCATTTAGTAGAACCATTAATGCAGCATTAAATAGTACTATAAGTAGAACTATTAATACCTCTTTAACTACTTTAATTGTGTTGTTAGCAATCTTCATATTTGGAGGTGATAGCATTAGAGGCTTTATGTTTGCGCTTATTATTGGTGTAATTGTAGGTACATATTCTTCATTATTTATTGCAACGCCAATTATGTATGACACAGCAAAAAATAAGAGTGAAGATTTATTAGCTAAAAAAGAAGAAGAAACAGAAGAAGGAGAAGAAGTAATTTAATTCCTTCCATCTCTATAAATAAAAAGCCTTCTCAATTTGAGAAGGCTTTTTTGTTTGTTGATTTTTCATTTCTTATTATTCATAAGCTTAAGAGAAATAAAGATGATTTTTCTATTTTGTTTTTTTTCAGAATAGCTAATAGTTTTTTTCAGACAGTTAATGGTGATTTGAAAGTTGATTAAAAGATTTCAAACTGACACTGTTTTTTGGCCCTATATATTGATTATAAGTGGTGATGGGACAGCTGATTAATCTTAGAGAGTATTTTTAAATGTAGTACTGTTTAGGAATCCCTACCTTAAATAATTCTAAGGTTTAACTAATTCAATCCCTACTAAATTTTGGAAATTGACTTAATTTAAATGTAAAATAATCGAATCTCCTTTGCTAATATTCCATGCTTGAGCTTTGTTTCCATTCACTTCCAAAACATACTGAGCTGGCGCTTGTGAAGGAATAGGGGACTCATTTAAAGGTTTTGCATCTCTATTAATATCTACCACTATATTATTTGAATTAATGTATATCAAGTCTAAGGGGATATAGGTGTTTTTCATGTAGAAATTGGGTCGGGGTCTTTCATTGTTATACATGAATAACATACCTCGGTTTTCCTGCATTTGCTTACGATACATCAATCCTGTTTGCTGCTCGTATGAACTTACTGCAGTTTCAATTTCTAAGTGTTTTAATGTATCTTTTTCTGCATTGACAAAATAAAGCTCTCCGTCTTTTTGAAAGGTGATTTCAGGAGTAGTGATCACTTTATTTTTTGGATTTTCCTTACAGGCAGTAAGCGTTAATACAATTCCGCCTAAGAGCGAGAGTTTTTTAAGTGTTTTTCTCATGATAAATTACGCTGTAGCTGAAGTAGTTTTCGGTTTTCTGAAAATTAAATATAATCCAATAATGATAAATGGAATACTTAACCATTGACCTGTGTTTAAAGCCCAAGTAGCTCTGTTTTCTACCTGTGCCTCTTTTAAAAATTCTACAAAGAACCTAACCGACCAAAGTAATACTAAAAAGACTCCAAAGATAAAACCAAGCTTTTCTCTTTTGTCAGTTTTCCAGTATAAGAACATAAGAATAATAAAGACAATAACATAGCAACCCGCTTCGTATAGTTGTGCAGGGTGGCGAGCAAAGTCTTCTCCTAGTTGCGCAAAAATAACTCCGTAATCTGAATTTGTAGGCTTCCCAATAATTTCAGAATTAATGAAATTACCAATTCTAATAAAAACGCCCCCACTTGCTACGGGTATCACAATGCGATCTAAAATCCATAAGATAGGTTTTTTTACTACTTTTTTAGAGTAAAAATACATCGCTAAAATAACACCAATTGCTGCACCGTGGCTTGCGAGACCCTGAAAACCAGTAAACTCAAACTCAGGAACAAATCTTGCTGGTAAAATAATAGAAAGCGGATCTTCAACAAAAAGTTCGGGTTGATAAAATATCACATGACCTAATCTTGCTCCGGCCAATACTGCAATCACCGTATACATAAAGATGGCGTCTAGTTCTTTTTGCCCCATACGTTCACGCTCAAGAATGTTTTTCATCAAGTACCAGCCTAAAGTAAACGCAACTAAATACATAAGACTGTAATAGCGAATCATAAAAAAACCTAAATCGATTCCTTTAGAGGGATCCCAAACAATGGCACTTGTTAACATGAAGTATAGTTTAAAATTGAAGCGGTAAAGATAAAAATATGAATTCGTTTACACGGAATTTCAATCAGTTTTATGTTTATTTTCTCTTTGGCGGAACTGGGTCATAACCAGAACTACCCCAAGGATGACATTTGCTAATTCGTTTTATTGAAAGAATGAAGCCTTTAAAAACTCCGTGAGTAATAAAAGCTTCTTTCGCATACGCGGAACAAGTGGGTTGAAACCTACAAGAAGCCGGGGTAAGTGGGGAAATAAGACTCTGATAGATTTTAATAAGAGCTAAAAAAGGAGTAATTAAAACCTTTTGAAAGTCCATAAAACTAATTTATAAGGTAAACGAAGTCCCTTTGCGACTATCTTTAAGCTCAATGTTTAGTTTTGCTAATTCATCTCTAATTTGGTCGCTCAAAGCAAAATCTCTATTCGTCCTAGCTTTATTTCTTAACTCGATAAGTAACTCCACCAAATTTTCGAGGCGTGTTGTGTTATTATCGTTTACATTATTATTTGAATTGGTAGGAACTAAACCTAAAACATCAAAAGAAAATTCGTGCATAGTTTTACTAAGTAACTCTTGATCTTCTTTGGTGATTGTTCCTTTTTCTGCAACAATAGAATTGATTTGTTTTACAGCATCAAATAATTTTGCAATTAAAATAGGGCTGTTAAAGTCGTCATTCATTGCCTTATAGCACTCTTCTCTCCATTGCTTTACGTCGAAACTAGAATCAGCATGGTTTTTTAATTGAGGGATGATTGCAATTGCATCCATCAATCGTTGAAAGCCTTTTTCTGCAGCAGTTAAAGCTTCATCAGAAAAGTCTAAGATACTTCTATAATTTGCTTGTAACATAAAGAAGCGAGCCACAGAAGGACTGTATGATTTGGAAAGTACATCGTTGTTCCCTGTGAACAAATCTTCAGGTAGAATATTATTACCGGTACTTTTTGCCATTTTTTTCCCGTTAAGGGTAAGCATATTGGCGTGCATCCAATAATTTACAGGATCTTTTCCTGTCGCTGCTTTTCCTTGAGCGATTTCACATTCGTGATGAGGGAATTTTAAATCCATTCCGCCGCCATGAATATCAAATTCTTCTCCAAGATATTTGGTGCTCATTACGGTACATTCTAAATGCCAACCTGGAAAACCAACACTCCACGGGGAGGGCCAACGCATGATGTGTTGCGGTTCGGCTTTTTTCCAAAGCGCAAAATCTTGCGGATTTTTCTTGTCAGATTGAGCAGCCAATTCTCTAGTATTGGCGATCATATCTTCTAGTTTTCTTCCGCTAAGGATACCGTATTCGTTAGATTCGTTATATTTTAGAACGTCAAAATAAACTGAGCCATTGGCTTCGTAAGCTAAACCTTTGTCTATAATATCTTTGATGATTTCAATTTGCTCAACAATATGTCCTGTAGCGGTGGGTTCAATACTGGGTGGTAAATTATTGAACTTGTGTAGTGTATTGTGAAAATCTACAGTATATTTTTGAACCACTTCCATGGGTTCAATTTCTTCAAGTCGCGCTTTTTTAGCGATACGATCTTCACCTGTTTCGGCATCATTCTCTAAGTGACCAGCATCGGTAATATTTCGTACATAGCGTACTTTGTATCCTAAGTGCTTTAAATACCTAAAAACCAAATCGAAAGAAATAAAAGTTCTACAATTTCCTAAATGAACATTGCTATATACCGTTGGCCCGCAAACGTACATGCCTACGTATCCATCGGTAATAGATTGAAAAACTTCTTTTTCGCCTTTAAGAGAATTGTATATTTTTAATTCTTGTTCTTGGTATAAAGCCATAAGGGTAATCGTTGATTTTAGATTTTTAAGTTGTTAAAAATCAGTATCCATATTAATGTAATCTAAAAACTCTCTTTTGGTAGCAGGTTCTTTAAATTTTCCTCCAAATTCACTTGTTACAGTGCTGCTTTCTATATCACGTATTCCTCTACTGTTTACGCAAAGGTGTTTTGCATCAATTACACAAGCAACATCTTTTGTTCCTAAAACTTCTTGCAATTCATTAACGATTTGCATGGTCATACGTTCTTGTACTTGAGGGCGTTTGGCGAAAAAGTCGACAATACGATTCATTTTAGAGAGGCCTACAACAGTTCCATTAGAAATATAAGCTACATGAGCTCTTCCAACGATAGGTAATAAATGGTGTTCGCAAGTAGAATAAACAGTAATGTTTTTTTCTACTAACATCTCTCCGTATTTGTATTTATTTTCAAATACTGAAGCTTTTGGTTTACGCTTTGGATTTAAGCCTCCAAAAATTTCTTGAACAAACATTTTAGCAACACGTTTTGGAGTGCCTTTAAGACTGTCATCTGTAAGGTCCATTCCTAAAGTCTCTAAAATGCGATTAACATCCTTTTCAATTAAACCAATTTTCTCTTCATCAGAGATGTCAAAAGCATCTTTTCTGATGGGATTTTCTGTGCTTGATGCAATATGGTTATCTCCAAACTCTTCTATATTGTCCAATATGTTGTCTATTTTCATGATTTAAGTCTGCTACAGCAATTTAAAGATGCAAAGATAAAGAAATTACTTTTTATATAAACTGAATATTGGGTTAACTTAAGAAATGACAATTATTAACTTTTCTTTAATATTTTTTTGTTATTTTTCAGGTTTTAAATCCGTAATGAGGTCTGTAATTGTTAAATTATTAAATGATTGATAGGGGAGATTCTCGTTGTGGATTGTTGTATTGATACTAAGAAACCAATGTAGGTTGTCTTTTTTTAGACAATTTAACTTTAAACCAACCATATGAAAGCAAAACTACTATTATTATGTATTTTCCTTAGTTATTCATCTTTTCAGGTATTTGGGCAGGATGTATTATTGGGAGATGCATCTAATGTTTCTCAATGTACAGGAAATTTTTATGATTCTGGTGGTAATACAGGGAATCATGCAACAAATGTAACTAATACAATTACAATTTGCCCCGACGAAGATGGGCAATATACAACCATTAATTTTCCTCAATTCCAATTAGGTGCGGGTAGTTCAATGACTATCTATAACGCTAATACTGCAAACCCGGCATTTGAGATAGGTCAATTTACAGGAACAGATTCTCCTGGTTTTGTTAGGGCTACATCAGAAAGCGAAGGAGGTTGTTTAACTATAGTGTTTGAAGGGGGAGATACAGCTGCTCCAGGATGGAATGGATTTATTAACTGTTCTCCTCCTAATATTATCTCTGGATATGACTACCAGACTACAGGTGAATATATACAGTGCTCTGGTAATTTTTACGATAATGGAGGTCCAACAGGAGGATATCAAGATAATGGTACAGAGGTAACCACTATTTGTTCTTCAGACCCAGATTTGGTAACTCAGGTAATATTTACTTCTTTTTTATTAGCGAACGGAGAAGTCTTAAATGTATACGATGGAGACTCTACAAGTGCTCCTTTATTAAGCTCACATCAATTTGGAGATTCGCCGGGTATGGTTTTCGCTTCCGCGGATAATACCTCAGGTTGTTTAACTTTTGAATTTATTACTGATGGAAGTACTTCTCCATTACCTGGTTGGCAAGCAGAGGTTTCTTGTAGAGAGCCTTGTGAACCTATTATAGCTCAGATAGATGATGTGGGGCCTGGAGATTTTACAGGAATCGTCTATAATGTAGGTCAAAGCCAGGTAATCACATTTGAAGGAAGTGCAGTTTTTGGTGATGCAGATCCTACAGGAGCCACTTACGAATGGGATTTTGATAATGGGCAATCAGGAACTGGAGAAACTGCTACAACTACATTTACAGGTACCGGAACGTATATCGTAGAATTAACGGTAACGACTGCAGACGGTTGTACAGGTGTGGTTACTCAAACCGTAGAGGTCTTTTCAAACTTTATAGACGTAGACGATTCTTACACAGATGAAGAATTAATAGATATATTAATAAGCGGTACTTGTGCAAATTACTCCAATATCACTTCAGTATCTTCATCTACACCACAATACGGTTATTTTACAGCTCAATACTCAGATTTCCCGTTTGAAGACGGTATTGTAATCAGTACAGGTTTTGCGCAAAACGCAGAGGGTCCAGATGATGGAGTTTCAAGTGATAATACGGGTACAGGAAGTGATCCAGATTTAGTTGCCGCTATAAATACGCCTAATACACTATATGATAGGGCTTATATTCAATTCGAGTTTGTGCCTTATGTAAGTGAAATCAGCTTTAACTTCATCTTTGCTTCAGAGGAGTATATAGATCCATATTCATGTACCTATTCAGATTCTTTTGCTTTTTTACTAACGGATTCTAATGGAGTAACTACAAATTTAGCAGTTCTTCCGGGTACAACTACGCCAATAGCAGTAACTAATGTGCATCCAGCAAATGGTTCTTGTGGGGCGGTAAATGAAGAGTATTTTGGGCAATTTAATGGGCAGGCAAATTCCGCAATAGAATATGAAGGACAAACCGTAGCTTTAATTGCACAAGGGGTTGTGAACCCAGGAGAAACTTATACCATAAAATTAGTAGTAGCAGATGAAAGAGATCCTACCTATGATAGTGCGGTATTTTTAGAAGCAGGCAGTTTTGAGCTAGGCGCAAATTTAGGTGAAGATGTTGTTCTAGATAATGAAGAACTAGAATTTTCTGTTCCTTGTGAAGGCGATATTGTTGTTTTAGATCCTTTTGAGAATGTAGACCTTATACCAGGAGCTACTTTTACTTGGTTTTTTAATGGTGAAGTGATACCTGGAGAAACAGGAGAAACTTTAGAGGTTACCGAAGAAGGTAATTATGGAGTAGAGGTCTTCTTTACGGAAACATGTACAGGAACAGATGAGATATTTGTAGATTTCTTAATAACTCCAGATCCACTGCAATTTAATCCTGTTTCTATTATAGAGTGTAACCCAGGAGAAGAAGTAACTGTCGATGTTGATTTAACTCAAAATAATAATGAAGTTATAGGAAATCAAGATGCAGGAGATTTTATAGTTACCTATTATAATACACAACAAGATGCAGAAGATGGGGAAAGTGAAATTATAAATCCGTCACAATATCCTGTATCAGCAGGCACTTCAGAAATAGTATTTGTAAGAATTGAAGGAGTGGAAAGTGATGAAAATTCAGTTTGTTTTCAAGTAGGTTCTTTTGAAGTTTCTTTAGAGGGAATATCGGTAGGAGAAGATATAGAAGATCTTGAAGAATGTGATGATGATAACGATGAAGTTGCTATTTTTGATTTAACACAAAATGATGCTTTAGCATTAGATGGATTAGATTCCGATGATTATACGGTGACTTATTATGAAACTCAAGAGGCAGCCGATTTAGGGTCTCCTGAAATCTCAACTCCAGGAGCTTATGAAAATGTGAATGCTAATCCTCAGCAAATTTTTGTAAGAGTTGAAGATAACGAAGATGAAGACTGTTATGATACGGGTGTATTTACCGTAGAAAGTTTCTCCATAGGAGAAATTAATGCTATGGAGGATATTGCAAATTGCGAAACAGTGGCTAGTCCTATGAATTTTGATTTAACCATTAACACTCCTTTAGTGTTAGGAGATCAAGATCCTATTGATTTTACAATTACTTATTACAATACCCAAGCTGAAGCGGATGCAGGAACAGGTAATATTCCAGATCCCGTAAACTATGTTTCTGCTCAAGAAAATGATTGTGAGACCATTTATGTGCGTATAGAAAATAATAACTCAATAGACTGTTATAATACAGGAACTTTTGAAGTTTGTAGATATTTGATTACCATTGGCAGCACATTAACAGATATAGAGGAATGTGATGAAGATAATGATGGAGATGGGATTTTTGATTTAACAGAAAACGAAGACTTGGCTTTAGACGGACAAGATGCGGGATCTTATACGGTGACTTATTATGAGAGTCAGGCTGCTGCTGATGCTGGAGCTCCAGAAATCGCTACGCCTACTTCCTATGAAAATGTAAATGCTAATCCTCAAGAGGTTTTTGTACGTGTAGAGAACAATGAAGATGAAGACTGTTATGCTACGGGTAGTTTTATGGTAGAGAGTTTTGAAATCGGAGAAGTGAATCCTGTAGAAGACTTAGAAGAATGTGATGTTACGGGCTCAGGATTTACTTTTGATTTAACGAGCAATACGCCTTTAGTTTTGGGC
>NZ_QKYV01000007.1 GCF_003253545.1 Mesonia algae | reverse complement strand
AAAGGAATCGAACCTCTTCTTCTCTCGCCCAACCAAGGGATTTTATTTTTGTTATTTTAAGAACTCTTAACACTTGTTGTGTTAGCGGCTGCAAATGTAAAACCTTTTTTTCTTTCTGGCAAATAAAAAATGAAATAATTTATTTTTTATTTTCCAGAAAGCCAATCTCACAATGAACACACTCAACTCTATTTCGCTAAGCGGATGCAAAACTAATACTTATTTTTAATTAAACAAGCCTTTTTTGAAAATTAATTTTTTTTTATTTTTAACTCTCAAAAACAATCCTTAAAACTCAATGAACTACCGCGCTAAGCGGGGTGCAAATATACAACCCTTTTTCTCTAACCAACAAACAAAATCGCAACTTTTATTTAATATTTTCTTAATGCATTGATAATGAAAAGTGTGTAAGTGAAAAATTATTTTTCCCACCTCTCCTATAATTAAACTAAAGCTAGAATACTCCTATATATTATAAGAAAACTTAAAATCAAATAATGTCTACCACCAACCAATACTTATAGTATATACTATATAGTAGAAGTAATTAAATTTTAGTTCTTATTATATAAACTTAATTCTGTACAGTAATATTTATCTGAAAATAAAATTGACATTTCTAGAATTATTGCAACAGGTTACGGAGAGAAGTTTCCTATTATTTACTGTGAGACTGAAGAATCTTGTACATAAGAACAACATGAAATCAATAGAAGGTGTGAGTTTAAGATTTTAAATTTTGAGTAGAAATCAATTCCAACGTTTCATACTCTTAGAAAAATCAATATCAATGGCAGGCTCGCTTCTATTCAACTCGTTTTTTTGAAAACTCCTTCTCAATATATGTTCAATATAATAATCTTCTTTTACGTTTAAAGGATCATAAGTTTCTTTTAATGATATATTAAAAAGACTTGCTGTGGTGTTATACCAAAAAGCCCTCCATCCACTCTTTAACTCCTTAACTACATCAAAGGTGGTTTCACCTGTTTGTCGATACATCAATTTTACGAGAATTTGCCCTTCGGTTTTAGTGAGTTTTTTTAATTCTTCTGTAAACTCATCTTCAATATAATTTTGAACGATTCGTGTATATTTTCTTTTTTTAGATTTACTTTCTATAGAGTTCAGTCTTTCGTTTAATTGAGTTAATCTTTCAGATGCTAGAACAGCATAAGGCCAAACCTTTTTTGTTTTTCTTTGAAGAATCAAATACGTTCTTCGCTCTGTTCTATTTTTGAATTTAAAAGGACCAAGAAGTAGTACTTCATCTAGGTTTACAGCATCCACTGCTAAAGAATCATCTTGTATCATATAAAAGCCAGATGGCGTAGATACCAAATGTTTTTTTGTAGTGTCTTTTTCAAGCACCCTACGTGTATGTTGAGCTTGCAACACAAAGGAAAAGAGTAATATATATATAGAAAAAATGTACTTCAAGTGGTTATTTTTTACATAACTATTAGCCAAAATCGTTCCAAAATTAATTCCGCTTCAAGCGTTGTGACCTTAATTATTAGTATTTTCGTAAAAATGTAAAATTTAAGTTATGAGCAAAAATAGTATCCTTAATAAAAAGTCACTCACTTTTTTAGAAAATTATTTAAATAATGCAGCTCCAACGGGCTATGAATGGGAAGGACAAAAATTATGGATGGATTACCTAAAACCATATGTTGATGAATTTATTACCGATACTTACGGTACTGCAGTAGGAGTTATTAATCCCGATGCTAAATTTAAAGTTGTTATAGAAGGACATGCCGATGAAATTTCTTGGTATGTAAATTACATTACAGATAATGGTCTTATTCACGTCATTAGAAACGGAGGAAGTGATCATATGATTGCAGCCTCAAAACGTGTAAATATTCATACTAAAAACGGAATTGTAAAAGGTGTGTTTGGTTGGCCAGCTATACATACTAGAGATAAAAGCAACGAAGAGCATCCAAAAATAGAGAACATTACCATAGATGTTGGTTGTACGACTAAAGAAGAAGTAGAAAAACTAGGTGTTCACGTAGGTTGTGTAATTACTTATCCAGACGAGTTTTTTGTACTTAACAATGATAAATTTGTTTGTAGAGCCTTAGATAATAGAATGGGTGGTTTTATGATTGCCGAAGTTGCTCGTCTATTAAAAGAGAATAAGCAAGAGTTAGATTTTGGTCTATACATTACTAATTCTGTACAAGAAGAAATAGGTCTTCGTGGTGCCGAAATGATTTCGCAAACCATTAAACCAAATGTAGCTATTGTAACCGATGTGACTCACGATACTACTACTCCTATGATCGACAAGAAGAAGGAAGGTGACACCAAAATTGGTGCTGGTCCCGTGATTAGCTACGCTCCTGCAATACAAAACAAATTGCGTGAAATGATTATCGATACTGCCGAAAACAAAAAAATACCTTTCCAACGTATGGCAGCAAGTAGAGCCACAGGGACAGATACCGATGCTTTTGCCTACAGCAATGGCGGAGTCGCTTCTGCTTTAATCTCACTACCGCTACGTTATATGCATACTACTGTAGAAATGGTACATAGAGATGATGTAGAGAATGTAATTAAGTTAATTTACGAAAGCTTACTTCAAATTAAAAACGGAGAGACATTTAGTTATTTTGACTAAAATTTCGCTTCCGCGAAAATAAATACAAAGAGGCTGTCTAAAAAGTATTAAAACGTCATTCTGAATTTATTTTAGAATCTCATCCTGTTGATGTAAAAATTAATATGGGAACCTGAATCAAGTTCAGGTTGACGAATATTGACTTTTTAGACAGCCTCTTTTCATATAACAAATCTTTAAAATTTCATAAAAATTAATCCTTAAAGAAAAATTTCACTTTTTCTTATCAGTTGTGTTTTGTTTTTAGTTTTAAATTCAAAAATAAAAAATATAGCTGTGCGACTTTCACCTCAACAATTAAAAAAAATAATCACCGAACCCGAAGAGTTTACCAATATGGCAAATCTTGTCTATATTTCAGATGAAGATTTAACCATTAGTCGGCATAAAGTAGGTAGAGGTTATTATTATAAAAACAAGGAAGGAGAAAAGATCACCTGCAGTAAAGAGAAAGACCGCATTAAGAGTTTAGTAATTCCTCCAAATTGGAAAAACGTTAGAATTACGCATTTAAAAAATGGGCATCTTCAAGTAATCGGTCGGGATGATAAAGACAGGAAAGTTTATTTATACCACGAACATTGGACCAATTTTAAAAACCAAACCAAATTTTACAAAATAGCTGCTTTTGGTAAGCAACTTCCTAAAATACGAGAACAAATAGATAAGGATCTAAGAAAAAAAGGAATGCCTAAAGAAAAAGTAATCGCTTTGGTTATTCGGCTAATGGAAGAAACTCATATAAGAATCGGCAATCATTATTATGCAAAGAAGAACAAAACCTATGGTCTTTCTACCTTAAGGTCTAAACATGTACATATAAGTAAGGACATTCTCACTTTTAATTTTATTGGGAAGAAAGGAAAAGAACACCAAATAGACATTACCGACAAAAAACTAATAGAATTGGTGCAAAACTGTGAAGAAATATCGGGATGGGAATTGTTTAAATATTATGATGAATCGGGCAATGTAGAAAAAATTGACAGCGGGATGGTCAATGAGTATATTCAAAACAGTTGTGGTGATTTTTATTCGGCTAAAGATTTTAGAACCTGGGCGGCCACCAAAATATTCTTCGAAACTCTTCGAGATATTGGCCTTGAAGAAGATGAAAAGCAGCAAACTAAAAATTTAAATCTCGCTTACGCGGAAGCAGCCAGTGGATTGGGTAATACCAAAACGGTTTGTAAAGAATATTATGTTCACCCCATCATTCCCGACAAGTATCTTGACGGAAGTATAGCTAGTTATTTTAAAAAAGTTGACAATAACCAACCTTCCAAAATCAACAACCTTTCTAAAACTGAAGAAGTTCTTTTAGACCTTATGAAAGATTTTGAAATTGATTTTAAGAAATAAAGTCATTTGTATCTCCTATTACATAACAATATCACATAAATTTTATTAAAAGATGGTTTTTCGATGTAAAAATTGATGCTTTTAAAAATTATTTTATATTTACAGCAACTAATTAACATTAAACCTACAAAATGAAAAAACTTTTACTCGCAGTTGCTACCTTAGCATTTGCATTGTCTAGTAATGCTCAACAATTTTTAAGACCATTTGAAGGAATTTCTACCAAAAAAGTTTCCTACATAACTTTCGAAGATGGTACAGAGTTAGAAACTCCTATTAAATCTGTAAAAAGAAAAAAAAGTTTAATTAAAGGCTTTAGCTACAAGGACGAAAATAAAAACAAAATAGAAGTTCCCATAGAAGATATTGATTTCGTGTATATTCCACAAAATAATCTTGATAAACTAAATAAATTCACCGATTTCGCACACGATCCAGCTCAGTGGACTAGAAGTCCGTATGATGAGGAAAGATTCGAAAAAGGTTATGCCTATTTTGAAAAAGTACCTGTAATGATTAAGAAAAAGAAGATGGATTTACTTTTACAATTATTAAATCCTACCAATACTTCTAGGATAAAAGTATTTCATGACATGAGAGCTGGAGAAGCTGGTGGTTTCGGAATGGGAGGATTTCAAATTCAAAAATCTATAGATAAATCTTTTTATATTCAAAAAGACAATGCTACTGCAGAAAGAATGCATAAGTCTGATTTCAAAAAAGAAATTTTTCAAGAGCTTTTTGGCGATTGCGAAGCAACAGTTACCAAGTATGGAACCAAACCAAAATGGAAAGATTTTGATCAAATGATTTATTTTTACAATGAAAATTGCGCCAACTAAAATAAAAAAGCCAAGTTAGAAACTTGGCTTTTTTATTTATTTTAAGATCTCTTTGCCGAATAAGTACACCTGTAAAAGAGTCGCAATTTGTACTCATACTTTATTTATGATTAAAAAATTACCTTATTGGGATTTACGTACCCATACTATATTATATAGTTTTAGTATTTTGTTCTTCTTGAACTTTAATTTAATTTACGCACAAGAAACAGAAAACTTCCTTACTGATCATTTCTTTTTATCTGAAGTTTTAATAGGTAAAACGGTACCAGCAAACCTACATTTTCCTGATATACATATGCAAAGAGGCATCTCTATTGGTATAGGAAAAGACCATAAGAATAATAAAGAAGAATGGGCGTACCGACTTAACTATCCTAAAACAGGAGTTGCAATAGGACTAAGTAATATGGGAAACCGTGATGTCTTGGGATATCAATTTTCTATTCTCCCGTACGCTGAATTTCCCTTATTAACTTTAAACGAAAAAAAATTAAACCTTATGTTAGGTTTAGGTTCTTCTTATTTTACTGAAAAATATGACCTAAAGAATAATCCTATTAATAAAGCTGTTTCCACCAATATTACTTGGTCATTTAAACTTTTCACCTACTACCCCATTTTTCAAACCTCAACAACCAATATACGTTTAGGATTGGGTTATGCTCATCAATCAAACGGACATAAAAAATTACCCAATAACGGATTCAATTCTTTTTTAACTAGTGTGAATGCTAATATAAACTTTAAAAAAAATAAAGAGATTAAAGAGTCACCATCATTTCTTACATTTGAGAAAACACAAAACACCTATATCAATGTTGAAGCAGGTTGGGGAGAAAACACATTTTCACCTAGCTTTAACGATCCAAAAAATGTATACTCTTTTAGACTAGGAATAGGAAAAAAGGTAAATAACACTTTTAGATTAGGTACAGGTATACATTATCATTATTATCAACATTATTACGATTATATTAGTAATAATGAATCTTTGGTTCAAAAAGGAGAAGAATTCGAAACATTAAAAAACCACCCTGTTATTAACGCTTCAGCATTTGGTGTTTTTATTACTGGAGAAATGATTCTTCTTAATCACATAGGATTTTTAACTCAAATAGGTGTGAATTTACATAAGCCTTCTTATAGTATAGAGTGGCGATATAATGAAGGTTGGAAAGACACCCCGCAAGAAATACCAGAGGGGTGGCTTTTAGGAGACTATAACTCTAAGTACAAACTAAAGAAACTAGTTTCTACGAGGTTGGGAGTTAAATATTATTTCACCAGCATTGATTCTAATCCCAAACACAACGTATACTTATCTGCAAGTATCAACGCTAATTTAGGACAGGCTGATTTTACTGAATTTGGACTAGGGTATATTTACAACTTAAAAATTAATTAGAAATATAATCTAATATGTTATTTTCTATTCTTTCTTTAATATTAGAAATATCTGCTTTTACAAATTTCTCTCCAGTGATATTTTCATAAAGTTCAATATAGCGATCTGAGACAGAAGTGATGTACTCATCACTCATTTCGGGTAGTGTTTGCCCTTCTAAACCTTGAAAGTTATTTTCAATAAGCCACTGTCTTACAAATTCCTTTGAAAGTTGTTTTTGCTTCTCACCTTTTTCTTGTCTTTCTTCATAACCTTCAGCATAAAAATAGCGAGAAGAATCTGGCGTATGAATTTCGTCAATTAAAACAATTTTTCCTTCTTTAGTTTTTCCAAATTCATATTTAGTGTCTACGAGAATTAATCCGCGTGAAGCAGCAATTTCACTTCCCCTTTGAAATAAAGCATAAGTGTATTTTTCTAATTGCTCATAATCTTCAGCTGATACGATATTTCTCTTTAAGATATCTTCTCTAGAAATATCTTCATCGTGATCCCCTTGTTCTGCTTTAGTGGCAGGAGTAATAATGGGTTGTGGTAATTTATCATTTTCTTTTAATCCTTCCGCTAAGGCAACTCCGCATAATTCTCTTTTTCCTGCTTTATACTCTCTTGCTGCGTGACCAGCTAAATACCCGCGAATGACCATTTCTACTTTAAAGGTTTCACACATTTGTCCTACTGCAACATTTGGATCTGGAGTAGCTTCTAACCAATTGGGAACAATATCTTTGGTATCATTCATCATTTTGGTGGCTATCTGGTTAAGAATTTGCCCTTTATATGGAATTCCTTTTGGCATCACTACATCAAAAGCCGAAAGTCTATCGGTAGCAATCATTACTACCTTATCATTATCTAGCTCATATACTTCTCTTACTTTTCCTTTATAAACATTTTTTTGCTGCGGAAATTGAAAACTGGTTTCAGTTAGGGTATTGTTCATGAATCTAAATTATTCTACGTTTTCTATTTTTTTATATGCCTCTATAACTTTCTTAACCAAGCGGTGTCTTATGACGTCTTTGTCATCTAAATAAACGACACCAATACCTTTCACATCTTTTAAAACTAATAATGCTTCTTTAAGACCAGAAATGCTTCTTGGCGGAAGGTCTATTTGCCCAGGATCTCCTGTAATAATAAATTTAGCGCTTTTCCCCATACGGGTTAAAAACATCTTCATTTGAGCGTGAGTGGTATTTTGAGCTTCATCTAGAATCACAAAAGCATTATCTAAAGTTCTACCACGCATAAATGCCATGGGTGCAATTTGTATTACTCCTTTTTCTATAAAAGTATCTAACTTTTCGTGAGGAATCATATCTCTTAATGCATCATATAAAGGCTGCATATAAGGATCTAGCTTTTCTTTGAGATCGCCAGGAAGAAATCCTAAATTTTCTCCAGCTTCTACGGCTGGTCTTGTTAAAATAATTTTTCGAACTTCTTTTTCTTTCAGTGCTTTAACTGCAAGTGCCACCCCTGTATAGGTCTTACCTGTTCCCGCAGGACCCACAGCAAAAACCATATCATTTTTCTTGGTAAGCTCTACTAACTTACGTTGATTGGCAGTTTGAGCTTTTATTAATCTACCGCTTACTCCATGTACAAGCACTTCCCCACTTTCGGAAGAAGTATCATAATCTTCTTTCTTTTCGCTGGTAAGTACACGTTCAATAACATTTTCATCGAGCTTATTATACTTTCCAAAATGTTCTAGAAGCATATTAAATCTTTTATCAAACTCTTCTAGTAATTCTTCATCCCCAAAGGCTTTTATTTTATTACCTCTTGCAACAATTTTTAACTTAGGAAAATACTTCTTAAGTAGCTCTATATTTGCATTTTGTAATCCAAAAAATTCTCTTGGATTAATTTCTGAGAGTTCAATATCAAGTTCGTTCAAAAGCAAGTGTATTTATTAATCTTTTATAATTAAATTCGCATTACAAATTTAGACAAAAATACCTTCAAATCACACTAAAATATATTAACATCATTTCTTTATGGCGATTATAACTTTAACCACAGATTTTGGGCTTAAAGACCCTTCTACAGGTGCTGTTAAAGGTGCTATCCTAAGTGAGTTGGAAAGTGCAAATATTGTTGATATCTCTCATGATGTTTCTCCTTTTCACATTACTGAAGCTGCATACATTATTAAAAATTCATACAGCAGTTTCCCTAAAGGTAGCATACATTTAATAGGTGTAGATTCTGAAATTACTCCAGAAAATAAACATATTGCTATACAATTAGACGATCATTTTTTTATTTGTGCCAATAATGGGATTATGTCTTTAATCGCTTCAGAAATTAAACCACAAAAAATTGTGGAGATTAATATTCACGATGCGGTAGAGACCAATTTTCCTGTGCTAGATGTTTTTGTAAAAGTAGCTTGTCATATCGCTCGAGGCGGAACTTTAGAAGTTATAGGTAAATCTATTCCTACTATTAAACAAATTAAGAAGTTTAATCCGTTTATAAACGATAGTCAAGATCAAATCATAGGTCACGTCATGTATATTGATAATTATGGCAATGTTGTGACCAATGTTTCACGAAAGCTTTTTGAAAATGTAGGAAAAGGAAGAGCCTTTACTTTAAATGCTAGATCTACCGCATTTACTACTATACACGAAAGCTACAGCCACGCAATTGATTTTGACTCTCCTAAAGAGCAACGTGTGGAGGAAGGAAAAAAATTAGCTATTTTTAATGCTTCAAATTATATAGAAATTGCTATCTATAAGAGTAACCCAAATACAGTGGGCAGCGCTTCTACCCTATTTGGATTAAAATTAATGGATACTATAAATATTAAATTTACTTCATGATTGTTCGAATTGTAAAAATGTCTTTTAAAGAAGAAGAAATCGAAAATTTTTTGACACTTTTTCATAGTAAAAAACAATATATACGTGGTTTTGAAGGTTGTGATTTTCTAGAGCTTTATCAAGATAAAAATAATCCTTCTATTTTCTTTACGTATAGTTATTGGAAAAACGAAGAGGATTTAGAAAACTACAGACATTCTCCTTTATTTAAAGAAGTTTGGGCCAATACAAAAGTAAAGTTTAATGCTAAGCCAGAAGCCTGGAGTGTTGATAAGCTGGTAAGTTTAAATTAATCGTATGAAAGCAATTTTTTTTAAAGAAATAAACTCATTTTTTTCTAGTACTATTGGCTATTTAGTCGTTGGTATTTTTCTCATTGTTTGCGGATTGTTTTTATGGGTATTTACAGGAGAGTTTAATATACTAGATAATGGATTTGCTAATCTATCTCCATTTTTTCTTTTAGCTCCTTGGGTATTTTTATTTTTAATACCTGCTATTACTATGCGTAGCATTGCTGAAGAGAAAAAACAAGGAACTTTAGAAATACTACTTACACAACCCATCACCAAATGGCAATTAGTGTTAGGTAAATATTTTGGTGCTTTTGCACTTTCCATCTTAGCAATTATCCCCACCTTATTATATGTGTATGCTATTAGCGAATTGGGAAGTACGCCCGGTAATTATGATTTAGGCGTTATACTAGGTAGTTATGTAGGATTATTATTGTTAAGTGCCACCTACACCTCTATTGGTATATTCGCTTCTAGTTTAACTGAAAATCAAATTGTCTCTTTTATTCTGGCAGTTTTACTTTGTTTTTTACTCTACTTTGCTTTTGACGGAATATCAAACTTAGCTATTTTCAATTCAGAAACTTATGGCATAGAATACTTAGGCCTTAGTTATCATTATAAAAGCATAAGCCGTGGAGTTATCGATACTCGCGATCTTATTTACTTTATTAGTATCATTTTTTTGTTTTTAAGTTTGACCAAGTTTAACCTAGAAAAAGAAAACAAGTAATGACAAAAAATATAAAATCTATATTTGGAATTCTTTTGGTATTAATTGTAGTGAATGTTATTGCTACAATTTACTTTAATAGGTATGACCTTACTCAAAATAAACGCTATACACTTTCCCTGCCTTCAAAAGAGATTATAGAAAAGGTAAAAGATCCAATTATTATCGATGTCTTTTTAAAAGGAGATTTCCCTTCAGAGTTTAAACGCCTTCAAAACGAAACTCGATATTTACTTGAAGAATTTAGTGCCTATAATTCAGAAATAAAATTCAATTTCATTAACCCTTTAGAAGAAGGCATAGATGCTCAAACCATCGCCAATAACTTCTATAAAGCAGGAATGACTCCTGAAACTCTAAACGTAAATGAAAACGGAAAGATAAGTGAAAGTTTACTTTTTCCTTGGGCTGTAGCCTACTATGATGACAAATCTGTTCAAGTAAATTTATTGAAAAAGAAAATAGGTGATTCTAATGAGCAAATTGTAAATACCTCTGTAGAAAATCTAGAATACGCTTTCGCGGATGCTTTTAGCAGATTAATTTATGGGAAAGATAAAAAAATTGCCATTATGCGTGGTAATGGAGAATTGCCCGAAAAGAATATTGTAGACTTCGTAAAAACACTCAGAGACTATTATTATATAGCTCCATTTACATTAGATTCTGTAGAAGGTAATCCACAAAAAACACTACGTCAATTAGAGCAATATGATTTGGTTTTAGAAGCTAAACCTACTCAAAAGTATTCCGAAAAGGAAAAATTAGTTCTAGACCAGTACTTAATGCAAGGCGGGAAAATGTTATGGCTTACAGAAAATTCAGCTATAGAAAAAGACAGTTTGTTTACCAATGAAGACAATGCGGCATTGGCATATCCTAGAGATTTGAACCTTAATGATTTCTTTTTTAAATACGGAATAAGAATTAACACCTCATTGGTAAACGATATTATTTCAGCTCCTATTATTTTAGCTCAAGGCTCAGGCAATGAAACTCAGTTTAATCCTTTCCCTTGGTACTATTCTCCTTTAGCAGTTTCAGACAATTCACATACGATCATAAAAAATACCGAAGCAGTAAAGTTTGATTTTGCTAATAACATTGATACTTTAAAGAACAATATTAAGAAAACGATTTTATTACATAGCTCTCCTAAAACTAAGTTAGATGCTACTCCTTTATTAGTGAACTTAGATATTATAAATAAAAAACCTATTGAAGAAAGCTATAATGCTGGAAAACAAAATTTAGGTGTGTTGCTGGAAGGTGAGTTTACCTCTGTTTATAAGAATAGAATTTTACCTTTCTCACTAGACAAGTATAAGGAGAAAGGAGAAAACACAAAAATGTTGGTGATCTCTGATGGTGATGTAATTAAAAATGAATTTAATAGAGATGGCCCTGTTACACTAGGTCACGATAGATTTACGGGAGCTACGTATGGTAATAAAGAATTTTTACTTAATGCTGTCAATTACTTATTAGATGATACAGGTTTACTAGCTATAAGAGCAAAAGATATTAAATTGGCATTTTTAGACACAAAAAAAGTTGCTCAAGAAAGAACTTCTTGGCAACTTTTTACAATTATTTTACCACTTGTGGTTTTAGGTATTTTTGCTTTTGGCTTTAATACCTATAGAAAAAAGAAATATATTAAGAATTAAGAGCGTTAATGTCTTTTACAAGACTATGCGCTTTTTCTTCTAATTCTTTACCCACTGCTCTTAAATGTTTACCTCTATTTTCTACCGACTTATCGTTGATTTTAGTGATTAAATCATCGTAAGAAACCATTGCTTCTTCTACGATAGCATCAGACTTTGAGTGATCTTCTTTTGGATTTACCATTTGATGTAAGAATGCAGCTTCTATAATATCGCCCATTACGTAATTTACATCTCTTTTAAGCGTTTGTTTACTTGCCATAAGTATTTGTTTATTTTATGGAGCAAAATTACACTAAAATCTACATAGTAACGTGAAGTAATTTACAATTTTCAGATTTAATTTCAATTTCCTTCAAACTTGCCGGAATTAAAAGGCTTTCTCCTAATCTAATTTCTTCCTTTCCTAATTCGTATTCAATTTGCGCCTCTCCTTCTACACACATTAGGATAACAAAGCAATCTTCATTTATTGGTAGTTTAAAACTATTATGTTCTGTTATGTAAAGTAACTGAGTAGTAAAATAAGAACAGTTTACCAAAGAAGTTAGTTCATTTTTTTTAAGGTTATAATCTACCTTATAATCATCATTACTTTCATAATCTATAGTTTCTAAAGCTAAATCTGTATGAAGGTCTCTTTTCTCTCCATCTATTCCTTCTCGATTATAATCATAGATACGATAGGTTATATCTGATGTTTCCTGTATTTCAGCTAATAAAACTCCAGAACCAATAGCGTGAATTAAACCTGCTTTAATGAAAAAGGTCTCACCGCTTTCTACAACTTCTTTATTTAAAATCTCTTCTAAAGATTCTTCTTTTAAATGTAATAAATAGTCTTCTTTACTTATCCCTTTTTGAAAACCAGTAACTATTTTTGCTTGAGAATCGGCTTGAACAATATACCACATCTCCGTTTTCCCTAAAGAATTGTGCCTTTTTGAAGCTATCTCATCCCCAGGATGTACTTGAACAGAAAGGTTTTCTTTAGCATCAATAAATTTTATTAGTAATGGAAAATTATCTTTAAACTTGCGGTAAATGCTATTGCCAACAAGCTTTTCTTTATAAGTTTTAATTAGTTGTTGAAGACTCTCTCCTTTTAAAGGTCCGTTTTCTACAATAGAAATATCACCTTCAACTCCACTAATTTCCCAACTCTCTCCTATTTTATCTCCTACTTTGTCTTTTGCTAAAACTGTATGTAGCTTTTCTCCGCCCCAAACTTTTGGTTTTAAAATAGGTGTAAATTTTAAAGGATATAGTACTTTTTCTTTCATTCAAACTCTCCTTTATAAGAAACAAAATTTCGAGGAGTTTCGTATAAAACAACTTCTAAACTTAAGTGATTCTCTAATTTAGATTTTAATTTTTGCCAAATAAAAACTACGATGTTTTCTGCAGTAGGATTTAAGTTTTTAAATTCTAGAATATCTACATTAAGATTTTTATGATCTAAATAATCTTCTATTTCAGTTTTAATTAAATCTTTTAATACCTTCAAGTCCATAACAAAACCCGTCTCTTCATCGATGTTTCCAGTAACAGAGACAATAAGTTCATAATTGTGACCATGGTAATTAGGGTAACTGCATTTACCAAAAACCTTTAGGTTTTTTTCATCGCTCCAGTCTTTTCTAAACAATCTATGAGCGGCATTAAAATGTGCTTTTCTGCTTACGGTTACTGCCACTACGAAATGAAATTATAATATTTATCGAAAATAATTTTAAACCAAGCTGTATATTTTTCTGGATGATTATTCATATCCTTTTTGATATCCTCTAAACTCATCCATTTCCAACTGGCAACCTCATCTGGATTAATTTTAGGCTCTTCATTGTAATGACCTACAAGTATGTAGTCATATTCATGTTCGCTTAAGCCATTATCAAAAGGGGCTTTATAAATAAAAGACGTTACTTCTTTTAGATCGGTTTGGAAACCCATCTCTTCCATTAATCTTCTTTTTCCTGCCTCTACATTGGTCTCTCCCTCTTTTTGGTGGCTACAACATGTATTGGTCCATAAGCCTGGGGAGTGGTATTTTGAGAGTGCTCTTTGCTGAATCATGACTTCATTCTTGTCATTATATACAAAAACTGAAAATGCACGATGTAGTAGTGCTTTTTCATGAGCTTCAATTTTCTCCATCAAGCCAATTTGCTCATCATTTTCATTGACTAAAATTACTTTCTCTTCCATAGAAATCAAAAGTACAAAATTGTATTTCTATTTCATAGGAATAAAAGAAGGCTTATCGTTAAAAACGTTCTTTCCCACGAAGACCTACAACAAAAGCGCCATCAAAACCTTTTTTTCTTAATTCTAGTTTATAAGCATCTGCTTCTTCTCGGGTTTTAAATTGTCCAGAAAAGTATCTTCTATAACCATCGGGATACGAATAATAGAATACGCTAGTCAAAGATTTGTGCTTAATTACAGGGTTTTTACTACTCCCAGCTACAATTTGAACTGTAAATACCTCTTGCGGATTTGAGCTCTCAAAATCATAACCTTTAGTAGTTAACATTTTTTCCGAGGCATCGTTACTTCTATTAACCTCTTCATTGTTACGAGCTACAATTTCTCTTCGCATTTCTTTTGGAGTTTCATTCTCATTAAGAATAATAAACTCTGACCTTCTATTAAGTTGATGCTGCTCTTCGGTACAATCGGCATTATTATCGCAACCGTTGATCAATTGGGTTTCTCCATATCCCTTTCCTGTGACTCTGCTTTTATCAATTCCTTTTTGAACTAGATAATTAACGGTTGCTTTTGCTCTTTTGTCTGAAAGCAACAAATTATAAGCGTCACCACCACGACTATCACTATGAGAACGGATATCAATTTTCATTTGAGAATATTTCCTTAATACCGCTAAAACTTTTTGTAGTTCTACCTCTGCATCGGGTCTAATATTGGTTTTATCTAAATCAAAATAAATAGGGTCTAATTGTAACAAGTTTCTTAAATCATCTCCTTTTCCTGCTTTAGTAACTCCGAGTTCCTCTCCTCTTTCCATATTAACAGAAGGAATTTGAATATTCTTTTCAAACTCAGATCCAGACCTTAATAATTCTTCAGCGGTTTCATAACTTTCTTTAGAAACTCTAATGATATAACGCGTATCACAATCTAATGTAAATTCGTATTCACCATTTTCATTAGTTTCGGTATCTTTTAAAAAGTTTAAATCTTCATCAAATAATTCTACCTTCACTCCAGGAATTGGAGTTTCAGTTTCAGTTTCGGTAATGGTACCATTTACATATTGCTGGCAAGAAGTAATAAGATCTTCATTTTGTTTGAAATAGTAGATATCATCTTCACCCATTCCTCCTTCGCGGTTACTTGCAAAGAATCCATTTTTATCATTTTTCCCTAAGACAAAATTAAAATCATCCTTAGAACCATTGATGGGACGACCAACATTAAAAACCTCTCCAAATGACCCATCTTTTTTAAGAACGCTTACAAAAACATCTAATCCGCCAAGGCCAATATGACCATTGCTGGAGAAATAGAGTTCATTTTTTTTATTAATATAAGGAAATGTTTCTCTTCCCTCTGTATTTATTTGATTTCCTAAATTTTTTGGTTCTCCAAAAGTACCATCTTCATTGATTGAAACCACATAAATATCTGACATACCAATGGTTCCTGGCATATCTGAAGAAAAATATAATTTGGTTTCATCTACATTTAATGTAGGGTGAGCTACAGAATATTCATCATTATTAAATGGAAGTTCTACTGGTGTTTTCCACTCAGCTGAAACGCTATCTCGCTCTGCTTTATATATCTTTAAGAAATTGATTCCTTCATCACTCTTACCGTACTTTTTATTGTTATAGTTATTTCTGGTAAAATATATAGTAAGTTGATCTTGAGTAAGGCAAGCCGAAGATTCGTGGAATTTTGAGTTAATTACTTCCGACATTAAAGTAGGTTCACCTTCTAATTCATTTTCATCGTTAATTGGTATTGTATATAAATCTAAGTAAGGTTGTTTGTTCCATTCGTGAATACGCTTTACGGAAGAAGGCGTTTCTCTATTAGATGCAAAAATTAATGTTTGATTATTTATTTGCGGAGAAAAATCGGATAGTTTTGAATTTATGGGTGCTATCTCAACATCGAATTTTCCTGACTGAAGCTCTATTAATTCTAAGTAATTACGTTCTCCTTTTAATAATTCTACCCTAGAATCTGTTTCACTTAACTTTTCAAACTCTAATAAAACCTCATCAGATTTTTTGTATTGCTGATCGCTTTTTAAGGCCATTGCATATCTAAAAAGATACTCTTTTTCTAATTCTGAATTTTTAAGTACGTATAATTCTTCATACCATTTTAAAGCGTTGGGAAGGTCACCATTAAAGTAATAAGAATCGCCTAGTTTTTTAAATAAATTTTCAGATTTATACCCCGCTTCAGCTACTTCTAGATAGATTTCTCGTGCATCAATAAAGGCGTATCTATCAAACATTTTATCGGCTTCTTTCAATTTTTCTTCTTGTGCTTCAGTAAAAAAGCAGCTTAAGAAAAGTGAAAAGAAAACTAAATATTTATATATATTTTTACTCATAGCAATAAGTTTAGAAAAATCGAGGAGTTAGCATCTTGTTGTATTTTTTAAACAACTCAAACCTTAGAAAAACTTCAAAACTCCCATCATTATAATTTGTATATTTTGTCGTATCTGTATCATAAGCAAAACCCAACATCCAAGCATCTGTAAATTGGAAAGCTACCAATCCACTTAAAGCAGCATCCCATCTATAGGCAGCTCCTAAAGTCAATTTCTCATAGAGTAAAAAGTTAGCCGAAACATCTACTTGCAGAGGAGCCCCTTCTGTCATTTTGGTTAAAAGAGTTGGCTTTAATTTTAAATCACTTGAAAGGTCAAACACATAGCCTCCTGTTAAATAATAACTAATCCTTTCTTTAGCAACCGTATTAGAGTTACTATTATTAGACTGGTCAAAATGTTTGGTTTCTAAAACATTTGGTACACTTAAGCCTACATAATAATTCTCTGCAAATAATAAAGCACCCAACCCAAACTGCGGAGAGAATTTATTATCTACATTGCTCTGAAAATTTGGGTCTGTATTATCAAAAATATCTAGTTTAGAATAATCTACATCCAATAAATGAGCTCCAGCTTTTATTCCAAAATTCAATTGACTTTCTCTTCCTACTTCTATCCCGTAACTGTAACTCGCATCTATATAGGTTTGGCGAGAAGGTCCTATGGCATCATTGGTTATATTTAAACCTATTCCCATTAAGTTTTTGGTAATGGGTGTATGAGCACTTAAGGTTTGAGTTGTAGGTGCGCCATCTACGCCAACCCATTGTGAACGATGAAGTAATACCGCACTCAACACCTCACGTGAACCAGCATAAGCAGGGTTTATGCTCAATGTATTGTACATATATTGAGTATATTGGGCGTCTTGCTGTGCCTTTACGGAAGAAGAAATTCCCACACAAAAAGAGATTGCTATAATGATACCAATTAGCTGACGCATAAATTGTGATTCTTTTTAATTAATATATAAGTATCCATCTATCTTTTTTAAGTCTCCAAGTTCATCTCTATACTCCATAAAGTAGAAGTACGTTCCTGTAGGAAGCTGCTCATCTTTTCCTAAAGTAGCTCTTCCTTCACTTAGACCTTTAAATAATTTTCCGTTTTGGCCATAATTTATTGCCTCATAAACCACAACTCCCCATCTATTCAAAATAGTCATTTTATTATC
Organism: Mesonia algae; assembly: GCF_003253545.1. Taxonomy (GTDB): domain Bacteria; phylum Bacteroidota; class Bacteroidia; order Flavobacteriales; family Flavobacteriaceae; genus Mesonia; species Mesonia algae. The sequence goes on along the minus strand of NZ_QKYV01000007.1, from coordinate 146,968 downwards.
TGGATATCGATCAATTCCTTGAATGTATAAGAAATCATTCTTTCCATCATTGTTGGGAGTAATTGCATTAAAAACTTTTAATCGCTCTAAATAAAAGCCATCTAACTCATTATTTACATCTCCTGAAGTTACTGTAATCATGGTTGGGTTGCTTCCTTGAGTTTGAGTAGTGTATTCTGGAAAATCTAAATCATTTGTTTGTATAAAACTTAATGCGTTACCTAAAGGCACTAGAGCTTCCCAATCCCCATTCACATCTGACTCTACCGTTTGAGTAATTCCTAAGGCATCTGATATTTCTACATCAATATTCGGAATACTAGGTTCATTTGAATCTTGCATGCTATTCCCGTTAACATCCTCGTAAATATGACCCGTAATACGCTCTGTAGACAACTCAGTTACATAAAACCCGTCTACTTCCATCAAAGAAGTTCCTAATACAATAACATTACTTGTTGGATTATCACCTTCTGTCTGAACAGCATTAGCAGGGAAATCTATATCATTAGTTTGTATGGTAGTGGTTACATTTCCTAATGGAAGAGATATGCTCCAATCTCCATTAGCATCAGATGTAACAATATGAATTGCATTATTAGCGTCTATTACTTTAATATCTATATTTGGTAGATCTGGTTCATTTGGATCCTGACTAAAGCTGCCGTCTAAATCTAAATAAATATGTCCTGAATAATTTTGATTATTAATAGGTACCTCAAAACCATCATCTGGCTCATTGGTGTTAACATTGTTTACTACCACTGTACTGGTGGGGTTCGTTCCTTCAGTTTGTGTGGCTCCTATTGGAAAGTCTGGATCTGAAAAATCTATGTCGCTTGTTGCTACTCCTTCTGGTAAAATAGCCTGCCAATTCCCGGTAACGTCGGTAACTACAGTTTGAATAATCCCAAGGGCATCCGTAATTTCTACATCTATATTTGCTAAATCTGGTTCTCCTGCCTCTTGATTTCCGTTTCCGTTAAGGTCATTATATAAATGTCCATTTAAAGTTCCTGTTTGAGTTCCTGTAAAATTAAACCCATCATCTGGCTCATTAGTTGTAACATTAAGTACCACTACAGTAGTCGTAGGGTTAGTTCCTTCGGTTTGAGTAGCTCCAGCTGGAAAATCGGGATCTGTAAAGTCTATATTACTTGTTGCGGGACCTTGTGGTAAAGATGCTTGCCAGTCTCCATTAGCATCTGTTACTACTATTTGCACAATCCCTAAAGCATCGATAATCTCTACATCTATATTTGGTAAATTTGCTTCGCCAGGTTCTTGATTTCCATTAGCATTAACGTCATTATATAAATGTCCCTTTAAAGTTCCTGTAGTAGAAGTAGGAATTGTAAAACCATCATTTACCTCCGCAGTAGTAATATTAGCTACCACAAGTGTAGTGGTAGGATCTGTACCTTCGGTTTGTATAAATAATGGGTTATAATTTGGATCATTCTCATCTATATTTGAAATGGTATTTCCTACTGGAACATTAACACTCCAATCTCCATTTACATCAGTTGTCAAGATTTGGATTACTCCTAATACATTTGTAATTTCTACATCAATATTAGGTAAGTTTGGCTCTCCCGTGTCTTGAGTACTATTACCATTAAGGTCTTCATATAAATGGCCTGTTAATGTACCTACAGCTAAACCTGAATCTTGAAAACCATCGTTTACTTCGTTAGAGGTTGTATTTGCGACTACATTTGTTGTGGTAGGATCTGTACCTTCGGTTTGTACAAAAGCAGGGTTAAAATCGGGGTCACTTTCATCTATATTTGAAATAGTATTCCCTACTGGAACTGTAATCGACCAATTTCCATTTACATCGGTTGCAATAGTTTGAGCTAAGCCTAGAACATTGGTAATCATCACATCTATATTAGGTAAATTTGGCTCACCTGAATCTTGAGTTGCATTTCCGTTAAGGTCTTCATATAAATGTCCTTCTAAGATCCCGTTTTGTAAATTAGGAATGGTAAATCCATCTGGTGTTTCGGCAGTGCTATTATTTGCAATAACATTTGTTGTGGTTGGATCTGTACCTTGAGTTTGTATAGCACCTAAAGGGAAATCGGGATCGGTTTGATCTATATCTGAAATCGTATTGCCTTCAGGAACCACAATACTCCAATCTCCATTAGCATCAGATACTACCGTTTGCATTATCCCTAGAACATTTGTAATTTCTATATCTATATTGGGTAAATTTGGTTCACCCGCATCTTGTATTCCATTTCCATTTACATCATAATAAAGATGGCCTGTTAAAGTTCCATTTGTTAATGTAGGTATTACAAAACCATCATTAGTTTCTGCAACTACCGTATTACCTATTACCAACGTTGTGGTAGGATCTGTACCTTCAGTTTGCATAGCGCCAGTTGGAAAATCGGGATCGGTTTCATCAATATTTGATGTTGTATTGCCTTCAGGAACTACAATTCCCCAATTCCCGTTCACATCAGTGGTTACAGTTTGGGTGATCCCTAAGACATTTGTAATGTTTACATCTACATTAGGCAAGTTAGGTTCTCCTAAATCTTGTGTTCCATTACTATTGGTATCATAATATAAGTGTCCCGTTAACGTACCATCAATTAAGGTAGGTACCACAAAACCATCATTGGTTTCAGCAATTGTATTATTGGGAGTTACTAAAGTAGTTGTAGGATCTGTACCTTCAGTTTGTATAGCGCCAGCAGGAAAATCGGGATCGGTTTCATCAATATTTGATGAGGTGTTACCTATAGGAACATTTACACTCCAGTTTCCAGCTATATCGGTTACTACAATTTGCACAATGCCCAAGGCATCAGTAATTTCTACATCAACGTTAGGTAAATTAGGTTCTCCTGGATCTTGAGTTCCATTACTATTGGTATCATAATACAAATGTCCTGTTAAAATACCTTCTTCAAAAAAGCCATCATTTAACAATCCATCGTCACTTACGGTTTGCCCTGTAATCACGTTTGTAATTGTAGGATCTGTACCTTCCGTTTGCATAGCGCCAGTGGGGAAATCGGGATCAGATTGATCAATATCTGACTCTGTTGAACCTGCAGGTACGTTAACTGACCAATCTCCATTCGCATCTGTTACCACAATTTGTTGATTGTTTAACGCATCTGTAATCATTACATCGACGTTAGGCATATCTGGCTCTGAAGTATCTTGAGTTCCATTTCCGTTAAGGTCAAAATACAAATGTCCTTCTAAAGTTCCTACCTCGTAAAAACCGTCATTTAATATTCCGTCGTCACTTACGGTTTGGTTTATTAAAACGGTTGAAATGGTTGGATTCGTTCCTTCGGTTTGCGTAGCTCCTGTAGGGAAATCTGGATCATTTACATCTATTAATGCTGTAGTATTTCCTACAGAAGTTAAAATACTCCAATTTCCATTAGCATCAGTGGTAACCGTAATTATTTGCCCTGTTGAAGTGGTTATTATTACATCTACATTAGGCATATCTGGCTCGCCAGCATCTTGTTGTCCGTTACCATTAACATCAAAATAAACGTGACCTTCTAAAGTTCCTGATTCATAGAACCCATCATTCAACACGCCATCATCACTTACTATTTGAGCATTTATTACCGTAGTGGTTGTTGGGTTAGTCCCTTCAGTTTGTGTAGCTCCTGTAGGGAAGTCTGGATCATTAATATCTATGGTTGAAGTTGTAGGTCCAGCCGGCAAAACAATTGACCAGTTTCCATTAACATCTGTTACTACAATATGAATATTTCCTAATGAGTCTACAACCTCTACATCTACATTAGGCATATTTGGTTCACCAGCATCTTGCGTTCCATTTCCGTTAAGGTCAAAATAAACATGTCCTTCTAAAACTCCTTCTAGATAAAAACCATCGTTATCTGTAAAGTTATTTTGATTAGAAATAACCGTTACCGTTGTAGGATCTGTCCCTTCGGTTTGAATGGCGCCTGTAGGAAAATCTGGATCGGTTTGATCTATCGCGACTGTAACATATACTGCTGCGACGGTTGCCATCCAATCTCCATTAGCATCTGTAGTTACTGTAATGACAGTTCCAAATTCATCGGTAATATCAATATCTACATTAGGCATGTTGGGTTCACCTGGGTCCTGCTGACCGTTTCCATTAATATCGAAATATAAATGACCGCTTACTTGCCCTTCAAAATAATAACCGTCTTTGCCTGCATTATTATTTATGTTTGCTACAGCAGTAAGCACTTGGGGATCTACCCCTTCAGTTTGAATATAACCTAAAGGTAAATCGGTATTATCGATACTTACATTTACAGTTCCCGGAGCGACAACAGCCATCCAATCTCCATTAGCGTTTGTAGTTACCGCTTGAGATGTGCCTGCAGAATCAAAAATGATAACATCTATGTTATTAAGCCCAGGATCCAAAGTTTCTTGTATACTATTGCCGTTTCTATCTCGGTATACCCGACCAGAAACAGTAGTTACCACCATTAAATCACTAGGTAGTGATAGAGAGCTAGAATTAAATATTGGGGAGATATTAATTTCTTGATCTTGACTTGCTAAATTTTCAATTCCTAAAAATAAAAATGTAACAAAAAAAAAGACACTTTGTAAAAATCCTTTCATAGAAAGAAAATATTTAGTCGTTATTAAAAAATGACTTTCAGCATATTAATCTTTTTGTATTTGTAGTACATAAAAGATTCTCGGGGCATCTACATAGTCTCAAAATTGCAGGATAAAGGTAAATAATTTTTAACAGAATTTAAGAAAATAACATTTAAATAATAGTCAATATTATATTTTCTTTAAGCCTTTTGTAAGAAACTTTGCTCCAGCTTTTTAAAAACAATACATTTGCAAAATGAAATTAATTGACGAAATAAATAAAAGGAGAACCTTTGGTATTATCTCCCACCCCGATGCAGGTAAAACCACTTTAACTGAAAAACTACTTCTTTTTGGAGGAGCTATTCAAGAAGCTGGTGCTGTAAAATCTAATAAAATTAAAAAAGGGGCTACAAGTGATTTTATGGAAATTGAACGCCAAAGAGGAATTTCTGTAGCTACCTCTGTTTTGGCTTTTGAATACCGAGATATTAAAATAAATATCCTAGATACTCCAGGACACAAGGATTTTGCCGAAGACACCTTTAGAACTCTTACCGCTGTAGATAGTGTAATTGTGGTGATAGACGTTGCAAAAGGAGTCGAAGAACAAACCGAAAAACTTGTGGAGGTTTGTCGTATGCGAAATATCCCAATGATTGTTTTTATTAATAAAATGGACCGCGAAGGGAAAGATGCTTTTGATTTATTAGACGAAATCGAGCAAAAGTTACATCTTAGAGTTACCCCTCTCAGTTTCCCTATCGGTATGGGCTATGACTTTAAAGGAATCTACAATATTTGGGAGAAAAATGTAAATCTTTTTACTGGAGATCCAAGGAAAGATATTGAAGAAACTATAGAAATTTCTGACTTAAGCAATCCTGAACTTGATGACCTTATCGGAAATAAAGCCGCAGACACTTTAAGAGAGGAAGCCGAGTTAGCTCAAAGTGTCTATCCTCCTTTTAATCAAAAAGAATATACCGAAGGACATTTGCAACCTGTATTTTTTGGATCTGCATTAAATAATTTTGGGGTTCGTGAGCTTTTAGATTGTTTCGTAGATATTGCTCCAGCTCCCCGACCAAAAGAAAGCGATACAAGAATCGTAAATCCTGAAGAAAAAGAATTTACTGGTTTTGTGTTTAAAATACATGCTAATATGGATCCTAAGCACAGAGATCGATTGGCTTTTATAAAAATTGTTTCAGGAAAGTTTGAAAGAAATGTCCCTTATTTACACGTTAGGCACAATAAAAAATTACGTTTTAGCAGTCCCAATGCTTTCTTTGCGGAAAAAAAGGAGATTGTAGACGTTTCTTATCCTGGTGATATTGTGGGTCTTCATGATACTGGAAATTTTAAAATTGGAGATACACTTACACAAGGAGAAGAATTAAATTATAAAGGAGTACCTAGTTTTTCACCAGAACATTTTAGATATATTAACAATGCTGATCCTATGAAATCTAAGCAACTGGAAAAAGGAATTGACCAGTTGATGGATGAAGGAGTGGCTCAGCTGTTTCGCTTAGAGTTAAATAATAGAAAAATTATAGGTACGGTTGGTGCATTACAATATGAAGTAATTCAATACCGCTTAGAACATGAATATGGAGCAAAATGTACTTACGAAAACCTAAATGTACATAAAGCTTGCTGGATTGAACCTGAAGATGAAAAAAGCGAAGAGTTTGCTGACTTTAAACGTGTAAAAGCTAAATTTTTAGCCAAAGATAAGCGTGGACAATTGGTGTTTCTTGCCGACTCTCAATTTTCTTTACAAATGACAGAACAAAAATATAAGCATATTAAATTCCATTATACTTCGGAGTTTTAAGCTTTATATTCGAATATGAATTAAAAAAACCTAACTATTACAGTTAGGTTTTTTATTTTTAGCACAGTCTCTCGTTCGGAAATAGCGACACATTATATCTTTGTGTATCGCTATTCTGGAAAGAAAAAACTTTAATATAAAAAAACTCCGAAGCTTTCGCTTCGGAGTTTTTTATTTTTATGCTTGTCCCGTTGGACCAAAATTTAACGGAATAGGTGGTTTATCATAATCTTTTATTTCGCCGTGAGCTTGTTCAAACCTTTGAATATTATCTCCTAAAGCTTTTAAAAGCCGCTTTGCGTGTTGTGGAGTTAAGATAATTCTAGACTTCACTTTACTTTTTGGTGCTCCAGGCATAATATTTACAAAATCAACAACAAATTCAGATGGAGAATGATTAATAATCGCCAAGTTACTATACGTTCCTTGTGCGGTTGCTTCATCTAACTCAATATTAAGTTGATTTTTTTTATTCTTGGTTTCTTCACTCATAACGCTATATTAATTATAGTTTACCTCTTGTTTCTTTTCCATCATTTCGTTTAACTCTTCTTTAGAACCTACAATAATATTATCGTATTCTCTAAGACCTGTTCCTGCTGGGATTCTATGTCCTACAATTACATTTTCTTTCAATCCTTCTAAGGTATCTACTTTACCACTTACCGCAGCTTCGTTCAATACTTTAGTCGTTTCCTGGAATGATGCTGCAGAAATAAATGACTTGGTTTGTAGAGATGCTCTAGTAATACCTTGTAAGATTGGTGTTGCAGTTGCTGGCTGTGCCTCTCTTGCTGTTGCCAACTCTTTATCTGCTCTTCTTAAGATAGAATTCTCATCTCTTAATTCTCTAGCAGTAACGATTTGACCTGGCTTAAGGTTTTCACTATCTCCAGCATCTTCAACAACTTTTTTACCGAAAATCTCATCATTCTCTTCAATAAAGTCTGATTTGTGAACCAATTGATTTTCTAAGAAAATAGTATCTCCAGAATCTTGAATCTTAACTTTACGCATCATTTGACGTACTACTACCTCAAAGTGCTTATCGTTAATTTTCACCCCTTGTAATCGGTAAACCTCTTGAACTTCATTCACTAAATACTGTTGTACAGCACTTGGCCCTTTAATGTTTAAGATATCTTCTGGAGTTATAGAACCATCAGATAATGGCATTCCCGCACGAACATAATCGTTTTCTTGAACTAAAATTTGATTAGAAAGTTTAACTAAATACTTCTTAACCTCTCCTAGTTTAGACTCTACGATAATTTCACGGTTACCACGCTTGATTTTACCAAAAGAAACCACACCATCAATCTCACTCACTACTGCAGGGTTAGAAGGATTACGTGCTTCAAATAATTCTGTTACACGTGGAAGACCTCCTGTAATATCACCTGCTTTAGAAGACTTACGAGGTATTTTAACTAAGATTTTTCCAATCTTAATTTTCTCTTCATCATCCACCATTAAGTGAGCTCCAACTGGTAAGTTATAAGAACGAATTACTTCGTCTCCTTTACCCATAATTAGTAAAGTTGGAATCTTTTTCTTGTTTCTTGATTCAGAAATTACTTTTTCTTGGAAACCGGTTTGCTCATCAGTTTCTACTTGGTAAGTAACTCCTTGTTCAATATTTTCGAATTTAACTCTACCTGCAAATTCAGAAATAATAACACCGTTATATGGATCCCATTGGCAAACTACATCATCACGCTTAATTTTGTCTCCAGCCTTGATAAATAATTGAGCACCATAAGGAATAACGTTTGTACTTAAAACGATATTAGTTTTAGGATCTACAATTTTTAATTCTGAAGTTCTAGAGATGATAATTTCAGCCGTTTCACCTTCTGTATTTTCACCTTTAACAGTCTTAAGATCTTCAATCTCTGCAATACCGTCAAACTTAGCTATTAATTTATTTTCTTCGGAAATGTTTCCTGCAATACCTCCTACGTGGAATGTTCTTAACGTAAGCTGAGTTCCAGGCTCCCCAATAGATTGAGCAGCAACAACACCTACAGCTTCTCCTTTTTGAACAGTTTTTCCCGTTGCTAGGTTTCTACCGTAACATTTTACACAAATACCTTTTTTAGCCTCACAAGTCAATGCAGATCTTACATCTACACTTTCTAAAGCTGAAGCATCTACTTTTGCAGCAATATCTTCGTCGATCTCTACTCCTGCAACAGCAATTACTTCTTGGGTTAAAGGATCTACGATATCATTTAAGGCAGTTCTACCAATGATTCTTTCTGCTAAAGACTCAACGATTTCTTCGTTTTTCTTTAAAGCACTTACATCAATTCCTCTTAAAGTACCACAATCAACTTCACCAACAATAACATCTTGAGATACATCTACTAAACGACGTGTTAAGTAACCTGCATCGGCAGTTTTTAATGCGGTATCGGCAAGACCTTTACGTGCACCGTGTGTTGAGATAAAGTATTCTAAAATTGAAAGACCTTCTTTAAAGTTAGATAAAATTGGGTTTTCAATAATTTCACCTCCACCAGAGTTAGATTTTTTAGGCTTTGCCATTAATCCACGCATACCAGTTAACTGACGAATCTGTTCTTTAGATCCACGTGCCCCAGAATCAAGCATCATATATACTGAGTTGAAACCTTGGTTATCTTCACGAATTCGCTTCATAGCTAATTCAGTAAGATTAGCATTGGTTGCCGTCCAGATATCAATTACTTGGTTATAACGTTCGTTGTTAGTAATAAGACCCATATTATAATTGGCCATAATACCTTCAACTTGCTGATTAGCATCGTCAATCATTTCATATTTTTCTTCAGGAATAATAATATCTCCTAAAGAGAATGAAAGACCACCTCTAAATGCAAATCCGTAACCTAATCCTTTAATATTATCTAAGAATTCTGCAGTTTCAGGAACGCTAGTTACCTTAAGAATATTACCAATAATATCTCTTAAAGATTTCTTGGTTAATACCTCATTGATAAATCCAGCTTTCTCTGGTACTTCTTCGTTGAAAAGTACACGCCCCACCGTAGTTTCAATAATTTGGTAAACTAATTCACCTTTATCATTAAAATCTTTAGCTCTTACTTTTATTGGACTATTTAAGTCTACTTGTTTCTCGTTGTAAGCGATATTAACCTCTTCTGCCGAGTAAAAAGTAAGTCCTTCTCCTTTCATCTTACGCTCTGGAGTAGAAACTCTCATCTTGGTCATATAATAAAGACCAAGTACCATATCTTGAGAAGGTACCGTTACCGGAGATCCATTCGCAGGATTTAAAATATTATGAGAAGCTAACATTAATAGCTGAGCCTCTAAAATAGCTTCTGGTCCTAATGGTAAATGAACCGCCATTTGATCCCCATCAAAATCGGCGTTAAATGCCGTACAAACTAATGGGTGTAATCTAATTGCTTTTCCTTCAATTAATTTTGGTTGAAAAGCTTGAATACCTAAACGGTGAAGCGTAGGAGCACGGTTTAGTAATACTGGATGTCCTTTAAGGACGTTCTCCAAGATATCCCAAACTACAGGCTCTTTTTTATCTATAATTTTCTTTGCAGATTTTACCGTTTTTACGATTCCTCTCTCAATTAATTTTCTAATTACGAAAGGCTTGTAAAGCTCTGCAGCCATATCCTTAGGAAGACCACATTCAAACAATTTCATTTCTGGTCCAACAACAATAACCGAACGTGCTGAATAATCTACACGTTTACCTAATAAGTTTTGACGGAAACGACCTTGTTTTCCTTTTAATGAATCTGATAAAGATTTTAAAGGACGGTTAGAATCTGTTTTTACTGCTGAAGATTTTCTTGTATTATCAAATAATGAATCTACAGACTCTTGAAGCATACGTTTTTCATTACGTAAAATTACTTCAGGAGCTTTAATCTCCATTAATCTCTTAAGACGGTTGTTACGAATAATAACACGTCTATAAAGATCATTTAAATCTGAAGTCGCAAAACGACCTCCATCAAGTGGAACTAATGGACGCAATTCTGGTGGAATTACCGGAACTGCTTTCATTATCATCCACGCTGGTTTATTTTCTTTTCCTTTATTAGCATCACGGAAAGCTTCAACAACTTGTAAACGCTTTAAAGCTTCAGTTTTACGTTGCTTAGAAGTTTCGTTATTTGCTTTATGTCTTAAGTCATAAGAAAGCTCATCTAAATCTAAACGGTTTAAAATATCAATAAGACATTCTGCACCCATTTTTGCGATAAACTTGTTAGGATCTGAATCATCTAAATAAAGATTTTCTTGTGGAAGGGTATCTAATATATTTAAATATTCTTCTTCCGTTAAGAAATCCATTTTTTGCAATGCATCTCCTTCTTCATTCTTAGCAATACCTGGCTGAATTACTACGTATCTTTCGTAGTAAATTATCATATCTAATTTCTTAGAAGGTATTCCTAATAAGTATCCTATTTTGTTTGGTAAAGAACGAAAGTACCAAATATGAGCTACAGGAACCACTAAATTAATGTGTCCTACTCTATCTCTACGTACTTTTTTCTCGGTTACTTCTACACCACAACGGTCACAAACAATCCCTTTGTAGCGAATTCTTTTATATTTACCACACGCACATTCGTAATCCTTTACAGGACCAAAAATACGTTCACAAAACAGTCCGTCACGTTCTGGTTTATGAGTACGGTAATTAATGGTTTCTGGTTTTAACACCTCACCTCTCGATTCAGCCAAAATCGATTCTGGAGAAGCTAAACCTATAGAGATTTTATTAAATCTCTTTTGTTGTGTATTCTTATCGTTATGTCTTGCCATAATATATGGTACTAAAGAATTATTTTAATTTTAGCCTTATAAGAGATGCCTTCACCGTAGTGAAGGCAATCCTTATTACTCTTCTAACTTAATATCTAACCCTAATCCTTTTAATTCGTGCATTAATACGTTAAAAGATTCTGGCAATCCTGGTTCTGGCATTGGCTCTCCTTTTACGATTGCTTCGTAAGTTTTAGCTCTACCAATTACATCATCAGATTTTACTGTTAAGATTTCACGTAAGGTAGCAGAAGCACCGTATGCTTCTAATGCCCAAACTTCCATCTCTCCAAAACGCTGACCTCCAAATTGAGCTTTACCTCCTAATGGTTGTTGTGTGATTAACGAGTAAGGTCCTATTGAACGAGCGTGCATTTTGTCTTCAATCATATGCCCTAATTTCAGCATATAAATAATTCCAACAGTTGCTGCTTGATCAAAACGATCTCCTGTTCCTCCGTCATATAAGTAAGTATGTCCAAATCTTGGAATACCTGCTTCATCTGTAAGCTCATTAATTTGATCTATAGTAGCACCATCAAAAATTGGTGTTGCATACTTTTGACCTAATTTTTCTCCGGCCCAACCTAAAACAGTTTCATAAATTTGTCCGATATTCATACGTGAAGGTACCCCTAATGGGTTTAACACGATATCAACTGGAGTTCCATCTTCTAAGAATGGCATATCTTCTTGACGAACGATTCTTGCAACAATACCTTTGTTACCGTGACGTCCTGCCATCTTATCACCTACTTTAAGCTTACGCTTTTTAGCGATATAAACCTTAGCTAATTTTATAATTCCAGAAGGTAATTCATCTCCTACAGAAATCGTAAACTTCTCTCTTCTTAAGTTACCTTGAAGATCGTTTTCTTTAATTTTATAGTTGTGAATTAAATCTGCCACTAATGCATTGGTATGGTCATCTGTAGCCCAAGTACCTTGCGTTAAATGCGTATAATCATCTACAGAGTTTAACATTTTAAGTGTATACTTTTTACCTTTTGGTAAAACATCTTCACCTAAATCGTTCTTTACTCCTTGTGCCGTTTTTCCTCCAACGATAACAAACAACTTGTCGATTAATTCATTTTTAAGTGTCTCAAACTTAACTCTGTACTTATCTTCAAGTCTTGCAATATCTTCTTTATCTTGAGCTCTCTTACGCTTATCTTTAACTGCTCTAGCAAATAACTTTTTGTTAATTACTACACCATTTAATGATGGAGAAGCCTTTAAAGAAGCATCTTTTACGTCTCCAGCTTTATCTCCAAAAATAGCACGTAAAAGTTTTTCTTCTGGAGTTGGATCTGATTCTCCTTTTGGAGTAATTTTTCCGATAAGGATATCACCAGGTTTAACCTCTGCTCCAATACGAATCATACCATGCTCATCAAGATCTCTTGTGGCATCTTCTGAAACGTTAGGAATATCATTAGTTAATTCTTCATTACCTAATTTAGTATCTCTTACTTCTAAAGAGTACTCATCAATATGAATAGACGTAAATATATCTTCTCTTACTACTTTTTCAGAAATTACAATCGCATCCTCAAAGTTATACCCTTTCCAAGGCATAAAAGCTACTTTCATATTTCTACCTAAAGCTAATTCTCCAGCTTCTGTAGCATAACCTTGACAAAGTACTTGTCCCTTAGCTACTCTATCGCCTATGCGAACAATTGGCTTAAGGTTTACTGATGTACCTTGGTTAGTTTTTCTAAATTTAATTAGATTATAAGTTTTAGAATCAGATTCAAAACTTACCATTCTTTCTTCCTCGGTACGGTCGTACTTTATAGTTACTTTTTGCGCATCTACGTATTCTACTGTTCCATCTCCTTCTGCATTAATCAATACACGTGAATCTGAAGCTACTTGACGCTCTAATCCTGTTCCTACAATTGGAGAATCTACTCTCAATAATGGTACAGCTTGACGCATCATGTTAGATCCCATCAATGCACGGTTGGCATCATCATGTTCTAAGAACGGAATTAAAGATGCCGAAATAGATGATATTTGATTAGGAGCAACATCTGTAAAATGAATCTCTTTAGGATCTACTACAGGAAAATCTCCTTCCATACGAGCAATTACCTTATCGGTATTGATCGTACCATCATCTGTTAACGGAATATTTGCTTGTGCAATTAATTTTCCTTCTTCTTCTTCAGCAGAGAAATAAACCGCTTCATTAGTAATATCAATCTTCCCATTCTCCACCTTACGGTAAGGAGTCTCAATGAATCCCATTCCGTTTACTTTTGCATAAACTGAAAGAGATGAAATTAAACCAATGTTTGGTCCCTCTGGAGTTTCAATAGGACAAAGACGACCATAGTGTGTATAGTGAACATCTCGAACCTCGAAACCTGCTCTTTCTCTAGATAGACCTCCAGGCCCTAATGCAGATAGACGACGCTTGTGCGTTATTTCTGCCAATGGGTTGGTTTGATCCATAAATTGAGAAAGCTGGTTGGTACCAAAGAAAGAATTAATTACAGAAGAAAGTGTCTTCGCATTAATTAAATCTATAGGTGTAAACACTTCGTTATCACGTACATTCATACGCTCACGAATTGTTCTTGCCATACGAGCTAAACCTACGCCAAATTGTTGAGACAATTGCTCTCCTACAGTTCTAACACGACGATTAGAAAGGTGATCGATATCATCTATCTCTGCCTTTGAGTTAATTAACTCAATAAGGTATTTTATAATAGTAATGATATCTTCTTTGGTAAGCACTTGCTTATCCATAGCAATATCAAGACCTAATTTTTTATTCATTCGGTAACGCCCAACTTCACCTAAATTGTAACGTTGGTCTGAGAAGAATAATTTATCAATAATTCCTCTAGCCGTCTCTTCATCTGGCGGCTCTGCATTACGTAATTGTCTGTATATATGTTCTACCGCTTCCTTCTCTGAGTTGGTAGGATCTTTTTGTAAAGTATTGTGAATAATAGCATAATCACCAGTAGAATTATCCTCTTTATGTAAAAGAATAGTTTTCGTACCAGTTTCTAAAATTTCTTCGATGTGATCTTTTTCAAGTTCAGTATCACGATCTAATACAATTTCATTACGCTCAATAGAAACTACCTCTCCTGTATCTTCATCTACGAAATCTTCATACCACGTATTTAAAACACGTGCGGCTAGTTTTCTACCTAAAACTTTTTTAAGTCCAGACTTAGAAACTTTTACTTCTTCTGCAAGATCAAAAATTTCTAAAATATCTTTATCTCTTTCAAATCCGATAGCACGGAAAAGAGTGGTAACAGGTAATTTTTTCTTTCTATCGATATAAGCGTACATTACACTATTAATATCGGTAGCAAATTCTATCCAAGAACCTTTAAATGGAATTACTCTAGCAGAATATAATTTAGTTCCGTTAGCATGGAAAGACTGTCCAAAGAAAACTCCAGGAGAACGGTGTAGTTGAGAAACGACAACTCGTTCAGCTCCGTTGATACAGAAGGTACCACTTGGAGTCATATAAGGAATAGTACCTAAATACACATCTTGCACGATAGTTTCAAAATCTTCATGCTCAGGATCGGTACAATAAAGCTTTAACCTAGCTTTTAAAGGCACACTATATGTTAACCCTCTCTCAATACATTCTTGAATTGAATAACGTGGAGGATCTACGAAATAGTCTAAAAATTCTAATACGAACTGATTACGGGTATCCGTAATAGGGAAATTTTCCATGAAGGTATTGTATAATCCTTCATTCCCTCTTTCTTCTGATTTTGTTTCTAATTGAAAAAAGTCCTGAAATGATTTTATCTGGATATCAAGGAAATCCGGATAATCAGGTCTGTTTTTAACAGAAGAGAAATTCAATCTTTCAGTTTGCGTTTCTAACATCTATGGACGGAATTTGAGGTTTTTAATATTTGAGGCCACATCAAAATATCAAAAGCCTAATTAAATATAAAAAATGTTTGCGAATAAACGCCGCGTATAAATACGCAAAATGGTTTAGACCTTCAAGCCAAAGCTTGGAGGTCTAAACCTAAATAATATTGCTTGTTAAGCTTACTTAAGCTCAACCTCAGCTCCTGCTTCTTCTAATTGAGATTTTAATGCCTCAGCTTCGTCTTTAGCAACACCTTCCTTAATTGGAGCTGGTGCACCATCTACTAAACCTTTAGCGTCTTTTAATCCTAAACCAGTTAATTCTTTAACTAATTTTACAACTGCAAGTTTAGAACCTCCAGCGGCTTTAAGGATTACATCAAACTCAGTTTGCTCTTCAGCAGCATCATCACCACCAGCGGCTCCACCACCAGCTACTACAGCAGCAGCTGCAGGCTCGATACCATATTCTTCTTTTAATATATCAGCTAACTCGTTTACTTCTTTTACTGTTAAGTTAACTAATTGTTCTGCGAAATCTTTTAAATCTGCCATTTTCTATCGTTTTAAAATGTGTAATTTGAATTATAATTGTTAAAAAGTGCGTACGTTTTATCCTTCTTTTTCAGAAAGAGTCTTAAGAATTCCTGCAATTTTACCACCACCTGACTTAAGTGCTGATACAACATTTTTAGCAGGAGATTGAAGCAATCCAACGATGTCTCCAATAACTTCTTCTTTAGACTTAATGTTAGAAAGAGTTTCTAAATACTCATCTCCTACATATACAGCCTCATTAATGAAAGCTCCTTTTAAAAGTGGCTTTTCAGCCTTTTTTCTGAATTCTTTGATTACTTTAGCTGGTGCATTACCAGTTTCTGCAATCATAATTGAAGTATTGCCTTTTAAAGTTGACGGTAAGTCACCAAAATCCTTTTCGGTTACTTCCATGGCTTTAGCCAACAATGTATTTTTAACTACCGATAACTTAACGTTAGCCTTAAAACAAGCTCTTCTTAAGTTAGAAGTCGTCCCAGCATCTAAACCAGAAATATCTGCTAAATAGATGATAGATGTATCAGTTAACTGGGCAGTTAAATCTTTTATTACTTGTGATTTTTCTTCTCTTGTCATAATATCTAATTATTGCTCAGTAAACCTTTTTGTATCAATCTCAACACTTGGGCTCATAGTACTAGACATATAAATACTTTTAATATAAATACCTTTAGCTGCCTGAGGTTTCAATTTTACTAGCGTAGTTAATAATTCTCTTGCATTTCCTGCAATTTTCTCTGCATCAAAAGAGGCTTTACCAATTCCTGCGTGTACAATACCAGTCTTATCTACTTTAAAGTCGATTTTACCTGCTTTTACATCAGAAACTGCCTTAGCAACATCCATAGTAACTGTACCAGTTTTTGGATTAGGCATTAAACCTCTAGGACCTAAAACTCTACCTAAAGGACCTAATTTACCCATAACACTAGGCATGGTGATGATTACATCAACATCAGTCCAACCACCTTTAATTTTATCTAAGTACTCATCTAGACCAACATAATCTGCACCAGCATCTTTAGCTTCTTGCTCCTTATCTGGAGTTACTAAAGCCAACACCTTTACATCTTTACCAGTTCCGTGTGGAAGTGTCACCACACCTCTAACCATTTGGTTAGCTTTACGTGGATCTACATTTAAACGAACTGCTAAATCTACAGACGGATCGAAGTTTACGTTAGATACTTCTTTTATTAAAGCAGAAGCTTCAGCTACAGTATAGGTTCTTGTAGAATCTATTTTTGACTGAACTTCCTTTTGCTTTTTTGTTAATTTTGCCATTTTTACTTTCTTTTTGGATTAAAATGGTGCATCACCTTTTACTGTTACTCCCATTGAACGTGCAGTACCAGCTACCATTTTCATAGCAGACTCGACAGTAAACGCATTTAAATCTTGCATTTTATCCTCAGCAATAGCTCTTACTTGATCCCAAGTTACGCTTGCTATTTTCTTTCTATTTGGCTCTCCCGAACCTTTCTTTGTTTTTGCTGCTTCCATAAGTTGAACAGCCGCTGGAGGAGTTTTAATTACAAAATCAAAAGACTTATCTTTATATACTGTAATTGCAACTGGTAATACTTTACCAGCTTTATCTTGGGTTCTACCATTGAATTGCTTACAGAATTCCATGATATTTACTCCGGCAGCACCTAAAGCAGGTCCAACTGGTGGCGACGGGTTTGCCGCGCCTCCTTTTACTTGTAGCTTTACAACCTTACTTACTTCTTTTGCCATTTCTTAAAAATTTAGTTTGAATTATTTTTAAAGTGGAAGCATTAACAATAATTCTAATATATATATGTAACAATTTATATTTTCTCAACTTGCATGTAGCTCAATTCCAATGGTGTCTTTCTTCCAAATATTTTCACCATTACCTCAAGCTTGCGTTTTTCTTCATTCACCTTCTCCACAGTACCATTAAATCCGTTAAACGGACCATCGACCACTTTGATAGTTTCTCCTACATTGTAAGGAATAGCCACACTATCTGCCTTAACAGACAACTCATCTACCTTACCTAACATTCTATTAACTTCTGATGTTCTTAACGGAACAGGATCACCTCCCTTTGTCTCGCCCAGAAAACCAATTACTCCATTAATACCCTTTATAATATGAGGTATTTCCCCACCTATATTAGCCTGAACCATTATGTATCCAGGGAAATATACTCTTTCTTTATTGATTTTTTTTCCGTTACGGATTTGAATAACTTTCTCCGTAGGAACCAAGACTTGCTCTACAAAATCTTCTAAACCTTGATGAGCTATTTCTTTTTCTATATAATCCTTAACTTTATTCTCTTGACCACTTACAGCACGAACAACGTACCATTTTTTCAAATTCCCTTCAGACATATCGCTAGTTGATTCTTAAGATTTTACCCATTCAAAATATTGCTCGATCGCAGAACTAAAAACGGTATCTACACCCCATATCGCTAAAGAAAATAATACTGAAAAAACAAGCACAATAACCGTAAGCCTCTGAGCCTCTGCATAAGGAGGCCAAGTTACGTGGTTTTTTAACTCGTTATAAGACTCTGAAATATAATTTACGATTCCTGCCATGATTATTTTATTTGCACGGGTTGAGAGACTCGAACTCCCGACACCTGGTTTTGGAGACCAGTGCTCTACCAACTGAGCTAAACCCGTATCTATAAGCCAAGGTGTTTCGAAAACCGAAACACCTTAAACTTATAATATATATTCAAAATTAGTCTAAAATTTCAGTAACCTGACCAGCACCTACTGTTCTACCTCCTTCACGGATTGCAAAACGAAGACCAACATTCATTGCAATAGTTTGGATTAACTCAACAGTAATAGTTAAGTTATCTCCTGGCATAACCATCTCTACTCCATCAGGTAAATTAATAGTACCTGTAACATCTGTAGTTCTAACGTAGAACTGAGGACGGTAATTATTATGGAATGGAGTATGACGTCCACCTTCTTCTTTTTTAAGGATATAAACCTCAGCTTTAAATTTAGAGTGAGGAGTTACAGATCCAGGCTTAGTAATTACCATACCTCTAGAAATCTGAGACTTCTCAATACCTCTTAATAAGATACCTGCGTTATCTCCAGCCTCACCCCTATCAAGGATCTGACGGAACATTTCAATACCAGTAATAGTAGAAGTTAATTTCTCTGCACCCATACCGATGATCTCAACTGGATCTCCTGTATTTGCAATACCAGTTTCGATACGACCTGTAGCAACAGTTCCACGACCTGTAATAGAGAATACATCTTCAATTGGCATTAAGAATGGCTTATCAACATCACGCTCTGGTAACTCGATCCAAGCATCAACAGCTTCCATTAATTCTAAAACTGTTTTTGTCCACTTATCATCTCCTTCTAAAGCTCCTAAAGCAGATCCAGAAACAACAGGTCCATTATCACCATCATACTCGTAGAAAGAAAGTAAATCTCTAACTTCCATTTCAACAAGCTCTAATAATTCTTCATCATCTACAAGGTCAACCTTATTTAAGAATACAACAATTCTTGGAATACCAACCTGACGACCTAAAAGGATGTGCTCACGAGTCTGAGGCATTGGACCATCAGTCGCAGCAACAACTAAAATAGCACCGTCCATTTGAGCAGCACCAGTAACCATGTTCTTCACGTAATCGGCGTGACCAGGACAGTCAACGTGTGCGTAGTGACGATTTGCTGTAGAATATTCAACGTGAGAAGAGTTAATTGTAATACCTCTCTCTTTCTCCTCTGGAGCGTTATCAATCTGATCAAAAGCACTAGCCTCTGAATAACCAGCATCTGCCATTACTTTTGTAATCGCTGCTGTTAAAGTTGTTTTTCCGTGATCTACGTGTCCAATTGTACCTATATTCAAGTGCGGTTTGGAACGATCATAAGTTTCCTTTGCCATAATTAATACTTATTTAATCTTAGTTATATATTAGTGTTCAATTTTATACAATACAAAAAAACAACAACCCGAAAGTTTTGTTTACGAAAAGCAAACGCCTCACAAATAGAGCCAACGACGAGAATTGAACTCGTGACCTCTTCCTTACCAAGGAAGCGCTCTACCCCTGAGCTACGTCGGCATAAAACTTATTTTTGCTTTATGCAAGTTAAGCCCCATCCCCACCAAGTTGCCTTAGTGAAAATAGAGCGGGAGACCAGGTTCGAACTGGCGACATTCAGCTTGGAAGGCTGACGCTCTACCAACTGAGCTACTCCCGCATTCCAAAATTTTGCATTCTAAACTTAATTTTAAATTAAGTTTTTAGTGGGGAGAGCAGGATTCGAACCTGCGAAGACGTAGTCAGCAGATTTACAGTCTGCCCTCGTTGGCCGCTTGAGTATCTCCCCATTGGTTTTTTAAATAAAAAAAACCTTCAAAATTTCATAGAACAGAGCCGATGGAGGGACTCGAACCCACGACCTGCTGATTACAAATCAGCTGCTCTAGCCAGCTGAGCTACATCGGCATCTTTTACTTTTTCTATTTTCTAAAGAACTACCGCTTTTCTAACGGAATGCAAATATAGAGGAGTTTGTGAATTACACAAAATATTTTTGCGTTTTTTTTCATCTTTTTTTTGAATAAAAAAACATCTTATTGATTATCAAAATATTAGTCAAAATTATTTTTCACTTTTATTTCTAGGATGCGATTTCCCATATACCTTTTTTAGACTATTAATGTCATTATAGGTGTAAACCTGAGTAGAAGCCAAACTATCATGCCCCAAGAGTTCTTTTACTTCTTGTAAGTTAGCACCATTGGCTAATAAATGGGTTGCAAAAGAATGTCTTAATACGTGAGGACTTTTTTTTGTTTTAGTAGATACTAATGAAAACACTTCATTAATCTTCCTATAAAGCAACGTAGGATAGACCTTTTTAGCTTTTTCTGTTAAAAAGAGAACATCTGTTTGTTTAGATAAGCTCTGTAAAAGTTTTTCTCTAAAATTTAAATACACCTTAATGCTATTTACAAGAGTACCAATTATAGGAACCACTCGTTCTTTATTTCTTTTTCCTATGAATTTTAAAGTTCTATTTTCCAAATTTAGATTGCCTAAGGTTAATGAAATCACCTCTGCCCTACGCATACCTGTAACATACAGCAACTCTATTAACAATCGGTCCCTTGAAGTTTGAAAAGAATCTACCTCTATTAATTGAAGTACCTCTTGAATCTCTGATTTAGAAAAAGGAACTTGAATTTTTTTAGAAGTCTTTAGCGCTTTATGTTTAACCAAAGGAGAGACCTTAATTGTTTTTGTTTTAAGTAAAAATCTATAAAAAGCATTAAGTGATGAAATTTTCCTATTGATAGAGTTGTTAGAAATACCCCCTTCAGACAACTCTATAATCCAAGTTCTAATAATAGAGTAATTAACGTTTTTTAATTCACTCTCTTGAAACTGACTTTCAACAAATTTTCTAAATTTTAATAAGTCGTTTTGATAGGCAATAACCGTATTCTCTGAATAGTTTTTCTCTAATCTTAAATACTCTACAAATTTATCTATGGATGCCATATAAAAGAATTGACCATAAAGTTACTTACTTTATGGTCAATTTTTGGATTTTCGAAAAATTAAATATTCTCTTGATCTCTTAGCTCCTGAATGTATTGAGCTTTTTGAATTTTCTCTCTATTTGTAACAGAAGGCTTTATGAATTCTTGTCTAGATCGTAATTGATACATCGTTTTCGTCTTATTAAACTTTTGCTTGTAACGCTTTAACGCTCTTTCAATATTTTCACCGTCCTTTATTTGTACTATCAACATCTATTTACCACCTCCTTTCTTTAAAAATTTGCGCAAATATATTATTTATTGAGAATGTAGACTACAAACTTTTTAAAATTATGATATCGCAAATATTTATTATCTATAAAAAAAGACCCAACCATTGGCTGAGTCTTTTTTTTTTAAATTCCGTGGCAACGAAAATAATATTATTAATTTAAGTTGCTAGTTTGTACTTTATTTTGTCGATAATCATTTTAGCGTAGAAAAACGGAATTTTCGCCAAAACGATTCTCTCTAATCTAGGTTGCTGGTTTATACTCTTTTTTGTCGATAATCATTTTGGCGTAGAAAAATGGAATTTTCGCCAAAACGATTCTCTCTAATCTAGGTTGCTGGTTTATACTCTTTTTTGTCGATTATCATTTTGGCGATAATCTCTCTAAGAATTTCAGAAGTACCACCTCCTATTGGACCAAGTCTACTATCACGAAGCATTCTAGCTAATGGATAATCTTCCATATAACCATAACCTCCTAAAAGTTGTAGACAGTCATATATACCTTGATCGGCAATTTTTGTAGAAAGTAATTTAGACATACTCGCCTCTTTTACTACATATTCACCTTGATTTAGTCTTTTTGCGATAGAGTAATTAAACTCTTTACACATCTCTACTTCACTTGCAATATCGGCTATTTTATGTCTTAAGGCTTGAAATTTATCTATAGATCTACCAAAAGCAGTTCTTTCACTCATATACCCTAAAGTATACTGCAATGCATGTTCTGTTCTTGCATGTGCATTAATACCCATAATCAATCTCTCTAACGCAAAGTGCTGCATAATGTATGGGAAGCCTTGACCTTCTTCACCCATTAGGTTTTCAGCAGGAATTCTTACATCGGTGAAAGAAATTTCTCCAGTATCTGAAGCTCTCCAACCCAACTTATCTAATTTTGTAGAAGCAATACCTGGTGTATCTCTGTCCATTACAAAAATACTCATTCCCTTATTTCCTAATTCTGGTGAAGTCTTCGCTGCTACTACCAAGTAATCTGAATAGATTCCATTAGTAATAAAAGTTTTTGAACCATTAATAATATAAGAGTCACCATCTTTTACTGCTGTACTTTTCATACCTGCAACATCAGATCCGCCGAAAGGCTCTGTAATACAAAGGCAACCTATTTTTTTACCTTCAATACTTGGAGTTAGATATTCTTGCTTTATTCTCTCATCTCCTTCTTTGTTTAAGTGCGTCATCGCTAAGTAAGCGTGCGCCCACATTGCTGCTGCAAAACCTCCAGAATTGATCTTTTGTAATTCTTCTAAGAAAATAACTGTATAGAAAAGGTCTAACTCTAAACCTCCATATTTTTCTGGGTAGTTGATACCAAAGTAACCCATTTCTCCAAACTTCTCCCAGATGAACCTTTCAATAGTACCTGTCTTCTCCCACTTATCCAGATGAGGCACCACTTCTTTTTGTAAAAAATCTTTAAGACTTTGCCTAAAAAGTTCGTGTTCTTCAGTAAAATACATATTATTCATTTATTTATACTTTTATTGACTTTTTAAAAATTAAAAAGCCCTTTTATCATTAATTACTCAATGGTCAAATATAATTGTATTCTATCTATTTTATGACTAGGAAAACCATCTATTTTTATTAATTCTTCAAAAGTTGTGATTTTTTCATTCAATTTCCTATAATTAATTATTCTTCTCGCAAGTTCGTAGTCGAAATAAGGTATTTCAGTTAACTGAATAACTGTAGCAGAATTAATATTTAACAGTGTAGGTTTATTTTTAGTCTTTACCGTAAACTTATCTAAAAGGTTTTGCTCTGTCTCGTAAGGCAATCCGTAAATATCTTTAATTTGAATATCATCAATAAAACCTCCAATACGAACTCTATATCTAATAATTCGATTAGATAAGGTCTGCCCTATTCCGTTAACGGAAATTAAATCTTTTTCCGTAGCGTGATTTAAATCAGATTTTAAATGATGAGGAGTGGCACCTCTTTTATGCGAAGTATTTTTCTTGTTTTCTTTTACCCATTCTGGAAATTTAAAATAAGGTGATATGGTATTGAGCAACGAATCTGAAACCTGAGTAACTTTTTTAAAATCTTGAATGGAATTGATCCATTTATTTTGTTCTCTGTATTGATGAAGCCTGTCAATTTCATCCAAGCTCATTCCTAAAGTATAACCTTTGTGATCGCTTATATAGTTAGGATTAAAAGGAAAGATTTTAAATTTTTTCTTTGTTTTTGCTTCCGCTAAGGAATCTATTTTATGTTGAATTAGCTGAGCTTGCTCATCTTGTACAATTTTATTTTCGGGAAGAGGAAAAAGAGTGTCTTGATAACAGATTCCTATAAAAATCAAAACAATAACTACCCAAAAGAACAAAATCCCATTTCGTTGTTTTTTATTTAAACTGAAATGGGATTGTGTTTTCATATGTTATATGTTGCTTAAGAAGTCACATTTTGCTTCTTAAATAGTTCACCTGCTTTTAATTTTCTGAAGTATTCACGTAGATCTTCTCGTACTTCTCCTGAAAGAATATACAATCCTATAATATTAGGGAAAGACATGGCTAGAATCATCATATCTGAAAAGTCTAGAACTGCTCCCAAACTTACAGAAGATCCTATTACTACGAATATTAAAAATAACATTTTATATACAAATTCGGACTTGTTGCTTTTTCCGAATAAATAAGTCCAAGCTCTCATTCCATAATATGACCAAGAGATCATGGTAGAAAATGCAAATAAGAATACTGCTGCTGCTAGTACATACGGGAACCAAGAAATTACACTTGCAAAAGCCTGAGAGGTTAATTGTGCTCCTCCAACTCCTTCAACTTCGTGCATCCCTGTGAAGATTAATACTAATGCTGTTAAAGTACAAACTACAACTGTATCGATAAAAGGTTCTAACAAAGCTACGAATCCTTCTGAAGGTGGATGATTTGTTTTTGCTGTACTGTGGGCAATTGCTGCCGAACCAACACCTGCCTCATTAGAAAATGCTGCACGTTGAAAACCAACAATTAAAACTCCTATAACTCCTCCTTTAAGAGCGGTTGGATTAAAAGCTCCTTCAAAGATTGCACTAAATGCAGGACCGATGTTTTCAATATTAATTCCTATAACTGCTAATGCACCAATTACATATACTGCTGCCATAAATGGAACTACTTTTCCTGTAACCTTAGCGATACTATTAATCCCTCCAATTATAACAACACCTACAAGTACAGATACAATGATACCAAACCAGAAACCGTTCCCTATTAATGCTGGAAATTGACCTGATAAAATTTCAAAAGATTGATTTGCTTGAAACATGTTTCCTCCTCCAAAAGAAGCTCCTACACCTAATACCGCAAAAAATCCTGCTAAAAATTTACCTAAACCGCTTAAGTTTCTTTTTTCCAAACCATAGCGAAGGTAATTCATAGGACCTCCAAATATTTTACCCTCTTTATTTATAAACCTATATTTTACTCCCAGAGTACACTCTACAAATTTTGATGACATTCCCATTAAACCTGCCAACACCATCCAAAATGTAGCACCCGCTCCACCTAACGAAATTGCTACAGCAACCCCTGCAATATTTCCCAAACCTACTGTGGCCGAGACCGCTGTAGATAATGCCTGAAAATGTGTAATACTTCCTGGCGCATTAGGATCATCATATTTACCTTTAGCTAAATCTAGTGCGTGTTTAAATCCTCTAAAGTTAATGAACCCCATTCTTATGGTAAAGAATGCAGCTCCCAATACTAACCATACTACAATAAAAGGTATGTTGTGAGTTTGAGGATCTCCGTTAGGGTGTGTTAGAATTACAGGTTCATCATATTGTATACGTGCAAAATAATGAGCGCCAGATTCTATTAAATCTGCCGTATTTGTATAGTCAAAAATACTGTTTCCTTCCTTTACTAAATGTTGAAGTTTTCCACTTGTTGAGGATTTCACTTCTATATCTCCTTCTTTTTCTGATGTGATTATTGCAATAACATCTCCTTTAGCGATATGTTGTCCTTCTTTAGCTTCCCAAGATTTAAGAGTAAATTTATCTTCAGTTTCACTCGTCCAATTAGGAATAGATACATTTTTAACGTCAGCATACACAATAGGATCATAAACACCTAAAGCGGTGAATGGGTCCCAAAAAAGAATTGCTCCCATACTTTGAACAATAGGAGCAAATGTGCCGTTAAAATTTTCTGTAATAGACTCCGCAGGAATGCGGTAAGACTTAGTGACTGTGTTTTGATTAGCATCAGTAATAATCACAGTATAATCAATACCTTCAACTAAATTGTCTGCTTTATTAGACTTTAATGAAGTTTCTTGGTTACTCCACTTATAAGAATATGGAGGCGTTCCACCACTAACATTAAGAGTTATTCTACCGTCGTTAATAAGACTAGATGGATTAAGTAATTCTGTCTTTACTTTTAAAGCTTGACTATCACTATCACCCGTATTATCTTGTGCCTTTACATTAACTTGGGCTTGGATTGTAAGTATAGTTGTACATAAAAACAATGCTGAAAGTAGGTACTTTCTCATAAGGTATAATTATTTATTATAATAAATTTTGGAAAATTGAAATTAAATCTGCAGCAATATCAAAAAAAAACTCACTATATCAAAGGGATTACTCACGAAATGTAAAGAATTTGTTAATCATAACGCTATATCAATAATTTTATTTTAAGTATAAATCTTGCATTTTGCGTATTTGTTCTGTACTTCCTACCAATATTAACTTGGAGCCTTTTTTAATTATCAACTTAGCTTCTGGGTTTACTATATAATCTCCTGTAGGTGATTTATAACCTATAATTGAACAACCTGTTTGTTTTCTCAAATCAAGCTCTGCAATACTTCTTTCTCTTTCATCTGGACAAATAAACTCAAAAGCAATTTGCTCTATATTAATACTATCTTTTTCTCCTGTTACAGATAAATTATCCAAAAATTCGATTAAATCTGGATTAACCACTAAAGACGCCATATGGTCACCCCCAATTCTATCGGGCATAATTACATTATCTGCGCCAGCAAGCTTAAGTTTTTTTGTACTGTTCTCTCTTGAAGCTCTACTTATAATTTTTAAATTATGGTTAAGCTGTTTAGCAGAAAGCACTACGAATAGATTATCAGAATCATTGGGTAGTGCACATAATAATGTAGATGCTCGTGTTATACCAGCTTCTTCTAAAATTTCATCTTCGGTTGCGTTTCCTTCAATACAGGAAATTCCTTTTTCTATTAAATCATCAATAACCTCCTTATCGGAATCTATGATTACAAATTGTTTGTTGTAAGCTTTTAGTTTTAATGCAGCCTGCCTCCCATTTCTCCCGTAGCCACATATTATTACGTGATCCTCATACGTGTTTATTGTTTTTCGCATCCTACTATATCTTAAATTACCTATATTACTTTTTCTTAATAAATGTTCTGAAATTACAGATAGAGCATAACCCACTATAATAATACTTAATAAAATAAATATTGAAACATAGAATTTTTCTACCGCACTAAGGGGTTGCACTTCACCAAAACCAATGGTTGTAATAGTAATAACCGTCATGTAGACAGCATCTATCCAGCTATAACCAGACAAAACCCTAAAGCCTAATATTCCTAAAATAAATATTCCGAAAAGTAGAAATATGGCAACATTTATTTTAGCGTGAAAAATCTTACGGACTAAACTTGACATTTTACATTAGTAGATGATTTTTATAAATCGAAAACAGAGGTTCGTTTGGTATACACCAAATCTTTTAATTTTAACCAAAAAGCTAAAGTTAAATATACCGCAAAGCCTATTCCAAGAGTAGCAAATGACAAGTATATAAAAAAGAGACGCACGCTTTTTACTTTCATTCCCAAGCGATCTGCAAAACGAGAACTTACGTAAAACCCGTTACGCTCAAAATAATATCTTATACTCGAAACCATAAAATTTGACTTTAACAAATATAACATTTAATCGATTGCAATGATAAATTCTTCATAGAATAGAAAACTACACCTTCTTTTTTAATAAACTTAAGCCTATTTCGCATTGTAAACACCTGTTTTTATCACAGTAATTAGGTTTTAAATGAAGTAATGCCTGAGATTCTAATGCAGATATAGCTATTTTTGGCCTTATCACATTAAAGGATTGAATTATAGAGTTTTGCTCTTTTGGAAGTTCTTTTAAGAGAGATAAACAATCTTCTAAATCTAAATCTCCTTTTAATTTTTTATAATGAAATTTAAGAGGAACAATCGTATTTATAATTAGTAAATCTATAAAGCTTGACGATAACACTTTAGTGCTTCGCTTACTTTCTTTTCCAAAAGTAAAATGGGTTTTCCAGTAGTTTGAAACTTCTACTTTTAATAGTTTATGAATTTCCCCTCTTGATCTAGCTTCCATTAATTGCATAAAAATCTGGGGAGTATTTGCATATAAAGTAGCCAATTGAGATAATCTAATGGTTGGAAAGTTAGGAGGCCTTAACCTAAAATATTCTACTTGCTCAAAATGAAAATCAAGCTGATATTTCTTTTGTAAATAATCAAAATCTTGTCTTAATTTTATAGTGTATACATCACCATCATCTTTAGGGATCATATTTAATAGCCCATAAAATAATGCTTCCAAAGTTTCTACTTTATTGGTTTTTCTAATTATTGAAAAAGGAACTATTGATGCCATTTTAAAAAAGGCCACTCCATTAATATTTAATCCAAAATTTTTTGCTAGTAATTGAAAACACACGGCTTCCCAATCATTCTTAGAGTTTTTAAGAGCATTTTCAATCGCTATAGATTTTTCTTGAAGACGCTCTATATACAATCGCTCTATCCAGTTTTCTACGGTAAAGGACGAAACAGATTTTAAATCTTTTTCACAATTAATCCATTTATAATCCTGCCTTTCAAGCAATTTCCTATAGTTTTTTAACGCTTCCGCGGAAGCGAAATCACTAAGTTTTAAAGTAGCTATAACCGTATTGTCTTTTCTAAATACCTCAACATCATCTTCCCATACCACGTGTAAGATCACATTGTCATAAGCTAGATCTTTTTGATGCTGATGCGCATACCAATCACTAGATTTTAGATGTATCTCAACATTCCCCGCCCACGTTTGATTACCTATTTGAAGTTTTGCATTAAAAAAATCTGGACCAGAATTTTGAGTATTATGAGTGCCACAATTTAAGATTTCTACTTTTTGACCATCGGTAGTTACTAAATTTAAAACATCAAACTTTTTAAATTTCCACAAATAATGTAAAAAGTCTTCTTTCATCTTTTAATTGTTAAGTAAATCTTTTACCTGAGGCAAAATTCTAACCACCCATCGACGATACATTTTTTCGCTAGGATGTAAACCATCGTTAGCTACTAAAGTTTTATTTGTTTCCGCTTCAAGCGAAATATCTGTAATGTTATAAAATGGAATCTCTAAACTTGCACAAATTTCTTGAGCTATTTTATCATACTCTTTCAACTCTTCTCCAATATTTTCTTTTCCCGAAGTTAACCCAAAAGGCGTTACTCCGTAATTGGGAATACTAAGCATAAATACGCTTTCATTTCCTCTTTTAGCATACAAAATAGCATTCTCTAAAATCCTCTTAAGCTCTTTCTTATATTGTTCTAGTTCTTTATTTTGATATTGATTATTTACTCCAATTAATACCGAAACTAAGTCGTATTGCTCCTTAGCTGGTTCATCTTTCATTGCTTGAAACAAATCATCTGTTCTCCAACCTGTTTGGGCAATAATTTTTGGTGGGTTAAATGAAAAATTGTCCCCATTTAATTCTTTAACCAATTGTACAGGCCATCTACCATCTTCTTCTACACTTTCTCCTATTGTATAAGAATCACCCAATGCTAAATAGTTAAGATTATCTTTTGTAGCCAGTTTTTGCTGACTAACCTTGCAGCCGAATAAACTCAAAACCGAAATGATGATAAATATTTTTTTTAACCCCATAATACACGAATATCTTTAAAGTTAATTCATTTTTTTTAATCTAGATATTTTCGCTAAAGCGGAATTATAATTAGAAACAAAAAAAACCCTTTAAAGATAAACTCTAAAGGGCTTTAAATTTCTTATATACAAAGACTACGAATCTCTAAATTTTGGATTTATAAAAAGCTCTCCTGCTTTAAGTTTCTTTAAATAAGCTTTCATATCTGCTCTTACTTCTGATGATAAAATATATAATCCTATAATATTTGGGAAAGACATGGCTAAAATCATCATATCAGAAAAGCTTAACACCGCTCCTAAACTCGCCGACGCTCCTAGTACTACAAATATTAAAAACATTACTTTATAAATAACTTCAGATTTTTTACTCTTTCCAAAAAGGTAGGTCCAAGAACGCATCCCGTAATAAGACCAAGACACCATCGTTGAAAATGCGAATAAAAAGACCGCAAAAGCCAATACTGCAGGAAACCAAGAAATTACGCTTCCAAATGCATCTGAGGTTAATTCTACGCCTCCTAAACCATCTACTTCGTGCATTCCTGTAAAGATAAGAACCAAAGCAGTCATCGTACACACTACCATGGTATCAATGAAAGGTTCTACTAAAGAAGTAAATCCATCTGCGATAGGATTATTAGTTTTAGTTGCACTGTGAGCAATTGCTGCAGACCCCACACCGGCTTCACTAGAAAATGCTGCCCGTTGTAAACCAACTATTAAAACCCCAACAAAACCTCCTTTGAGTGCTGTAGCAGAAAAAGCCCCATTAAATATTGCTGAAAAGGCATTACCAATATTTTCAATATTAAAACCGATAACGATAAGACAACCTATAATATATACAGCTGCCATAAATGGCACTATTTTACCTGTTACTTTAGCAATACTGTTAATTCCGCCAAGGATAACAGCTCCAACTAACACAGCAAATCCTACACCGAACCAAAACCCTTGGCCTTGTAGAAAAGGTATTTGCTCTGACACTATTTTAAATGCTTGATTAGACTGTAACATATTACCTCCTCCAAAAGAAGCAACTACTCCCAATACAGCAAATAGAATAGCTAAGAATTTTCCCAAGCCTTTTAAGTTTTTTTTCTCCAAACCATAACGTAGATAGTTCATGGGACCTCCAAAAATTCGACCTTCTTCGTTTATTGTTCTATATTTAACTCCTAAAGTACACTCCACAAATTTTAAAGACATTGCGAAAAAACCAGCCGTAAACATCCAAAATGTTGCTCCAGCTCCACCCAATGAAATGGCAACTGCTACCCCTGCAATATTCCCTAAACCTACCGTTGCTGATACTGCTGTAGCCATCGCTTGAAAGTGAGTAATCCTCCCTGGAGCATCTGGATCATCATATTTTCCTTTTGCCAAGTCTATAGAATGTCTAAACCCGCTAATGTTCACAAAACCTAATCTAAAGGTAAAAAATATGCTCCCTAAAATAAGCCAAATTACGATAAAAGGAATCGTATTTAGTTTGATATCTCCATTAGGGTGTTTTAAAGGCTGCGGGCTATCATATTTAATTTGAGCTAAAAAATGTGCTCCTTGCTCAACTACATCACTAGTACTATTAGGATCATAGATAACTTGATTTTCTTTCACCAAATAACCTACTTTTCCTGAAACTGGGGAAATCACTTTTATTTCCTTTCCTCCATCACTGGTGACTATAGCTATCTCATCACCTTCTTTTACATCATCATTTTCAGCAAATTTCCATTGTGCTAATTTATATGCATCTTTACTCGTGGCGTCCCAATTAGGAATAGGAACTTGCTCATAATCTGTATAAACTACAGGATCATAAATTCCTATGCTAGAAAATGGATCCCAAAATAAAATACTTCCTAAAAAATTTACTGCTGGTTGAACACCACTATTAAAAAACTCTGTAATAGATTCTGTAGGAATTTCAAATTCTTTGGTTACTGTTTTTCCGTTAGCATCAACTACTTTAACCGAGTAAGGCATTCCTTCAATTAAACCTTTCGCTTTTATTGATTCTAAACTTGTTTCTTGATTTGACCATTTATACTTGTAAGGAGGTTGACCTCCTATAACTTTAATGCTAGCTGTTGCGTCATTTATCGTCTTTGATGGATTATTTAATTCTATCTCTATGCGTAAATCCTTAGAGGTTGACGAATCATTATTTTGAGCATTAACAGATATTGAAAACCCTATTAAACAACAGATAACAAGTAATATATTTCTCATATAAATTTTATTTCTTTTAATATATAGCAAAAAAAATCCTGCTTTAAGAGCAGGATTTTTATATTTTTTTTAGTCTATGAAACCTTGAGATTTCATCCAATCATCATTATACATTTTACCAACATAGCGACTTCCATGATCATGAAACAACACCACCACTACATCATCTTTTGTAAAGTGCTCTTTTAATTGCAAGAGACCTTTCATTGCGGCTCCAGCAGAATTCCCTAAAAACATACCTTCTTCTTTAGAGAGTTTTTGAGTATATACTGCAGCATCTTTATCTGTTACTTTGGTAAAACCATCAATGATACTAAAATCTACATTTTTAGGTAAAATATCTTCTCCAATTCCTTCTGTAATATAAGGATAAATTTCTTTTTCATCAAATTCTCCTGTCTCGTGATATTTTTTAAATACCGAACCGTAGGTATCAATTCCCCAAACTTTCACATCTGGATTTTGTTCTTTTAAATATTTCCCTACCCCAGAAATAGTTCCTCCTGTACCTACTCCTACAACAAAGTGAGTAACTTTACCATCTGTTTGTTTCCAAATTTCTGGACCAGTACTTTCATAATGCGCTTTAGCATTAGAAGGATTATCATATTGATTAACATACCAAGAGTTTGGTGTTTCTTCAGCTAATCGTTTAGAAGTGGAGTAATAAGAACGAGGATCTTCTGGCTCAACATCTGTTGGGCAAACCACTACTTCACTTCCTACTGCTCTAAGAATATCTATTTTTTCCTTACTCTGCTTATCGGCGATAACGCAAACCATTTTGTAACCTTTCACAATTGCTGCTAAAGCAAGTCCCATTCCTGTATTCCCTGAAGTTCCTTCAATAATTGTTCCTCCTGGTTTTATTAACCCTTGCTCTTCTGCATCTTCCAACATTTTCACCGCCATTCTATCTTTAACAGAATTTCCCGGATTAAAAGTTTCGTATTTAGCTAAAACCAAGGCAGGAATTTCTTCGGCTAACTTATTTATTTTAACCAATGGGGTGTTCCCAATTGTTCCTAATATATTTTCCTTATAATCCATTTTCTATTTTTTTAATGCGCAAAGGTAAGAAAGAATTTTACACTACTAAAATTGAATAATTATAGAAAATATACCTTAAATTGGGTATTGATAATCAGATGAGTAAAATTTAATTTAGTTTTCTTAATCAAGTATTTTCAATGACTAAAAGGAATAAACACCAATCTATTTATTCACTTTCATAAGAGTTTCTTTTTTCTAAAACAACTCTTTTTATCTGAAGAGATAAGAGTAATAAAAATTAAACACCTATAAAATTTGAGTGGGTTTTTTATTTTCATCTATTGCTACAAATGTAAACTCCCCCGAAACAGCTTTCTCACGCCTATCTTCATACATTTGTTCAATAAATATATCTACGCGTACTTTAATACTTGTATTGCCTAAGTAAGTTACACGACCAGCCAACTCTACAATTGTTCCTGCGGGAATTGGCTTTTTAAAGTCTATACGATCACTGCTAACCGTTACCATTGGCTGCCTACTAAATCTTGTTGCAGTAATGAATGCTGTTTCATCCATCAATTGCATTGCAGTACCACCAAACAGAGTATCATAATGATTGGTTGTATTAGGAAAAACAGCTTTAAAAATAGTTGTTTTAGAGTTATTTATTTTTTCTTCTAATGTCATCTTTTAGGTTTTACTCAAACTTAATTGCTCTACTAGGGTTAATTCTTGTAATTAAATATGATGGAACCAATAGCATCAATAAACATAAAGCTAAAGTTCCTATATTTATTAAAAGCACATATTCCCAATTAATATTCACTGGTGCTTCGGTCACATAATATGTCTCTGGATTTAGCTTCATGATCTTTCCATATTTTTGCAGAAACAATAAGCCTAGACCTATTAAATTCCCCCAGAATAGTCCTTTTATAATAAGATATGCTCCATTATACAAGAATATTTTTCTTACACTCCAATCGTTACTTCCCAAAGCTTTTAACATCCCTATCATAGGGGTTCTTTCTAAAATAAGAACCAATAAAGCTGTAATCATATTAATCCCTGAAACAATTATCATAATACCTATGATCAAGGCTACATTAAAATCAAACAACGACAACCATTCAAATATAGAATTATAAGATTGCTGTATAGTTTTGGCCTCTAAGAATGTATTGATATGTTCATTTACTTCTCCTCCTTTTTCTTCAATTTGATTAAAATCATCTACAAAAACCTCAAAGTTTCCTATTTGATCTTCTCCCCATTTATTTAAACGCTGAACTTGAGTGATATCGGCTATTAAAAAAGTTTCATCAAACTCTTGAAAACCCGAATCGTAAATTCCAACAATTTCAAAAGCAGTAAGTCTTGCTCTTTCTTGATTAGCATCATTCAAAAAATAGATCACCACCTGATCATTTAGCTCAAATCCTAATCGGTTAGCCATATAAGCAGATAGTAAGATCTCTTTACTGTATTTTTTTTCTTTCGTATAGGTAGGTATTCTTCCTTCGACCAAATACTCTTTTAGATAATCCCAACGATAATCTACACCTACACCTTTTACAACAATACCTTCAAAATCGGTTTCGGTTCTAATCACTCCGTATTTTGTAGCTACTACCTGTATATGATCAATGCCTTCTACCTCATCAAAATCTGGATAAAAATCTTGTTGTGAAGAAATGGGTTTAATCGAAATTTGAGAATTATTATTATTTAAATTCCCAATCGTAATATGGCCATTAAAAGCTGCAATTTTATCTCTAATTTTTTGTTGTAAACCTGTGCTTGTCGCCACCGAAACCAACATCATAATCACTCCAATAGCAATAGCTGCCACCGCAATTTTTATAATTGGTGCCGATATGCTACTTTTATAATCTTTAGCGCTTATTAAACGTTTAGAAATAAAGAATTCAAAATTCAAGCCTCGTATGTTTTTACATTTTTTCAAAAATACATTTTTTATCGGTGTCATTGCTATTGTTTCTTGCATTAGTCCATCATCAAAAAAATCTCCTGTTCACGCTTCCGCGGAAGCAAAAACAACTAATCCTCTTAATAAAGAACAAAAATTGGTTATAGGAGCCAATCAAACCGAAGCTTACTTACCACTTTTAAAAGGAAAAAAAGTAGGCATTGTAGGCAACCAAACATCGGTAGTATTTAAAGGTAATGGAGGTTACACGCATTTGGTAGATTCTTTAGTTTCCTTAAATATTGATGTCGTAAAAGCTTTTTCTCCCGAACATGGGTTTAGAGGAAAAGCCGATGCTGGCGAAAAAGTGGTGGATGGAGTAGACGAAAAAACGGGAATCTCTATCGTTTCTCTTTACGGAAGCAATAAAAAACCAACTCAAAAGCAGTTGGAAGGTTTAGACATTTTAGTCTTTGATATTCAAGATGTAGGCGTTCGATTTTACACCTATATTTCTACCTTACATTATGTAATGGAAGCTGCTGCAGAAAAAGGTTTAACGGTTTTAATTTTAGATCGTCCCAACCCAAACGGACATTATATAGACGGACCTATTTTAGAAAAGGAGCACCAGAGTTTTGTGGGCATGCATCCTATTCCCATCGTCCACGGAATGACGATTGGAGAATATGCTCAAATGATCAATGGGGAAAAATGGTTACAAAACAATCTCATTTGTGATCTTATGGTCATTAAAATGAAAAACTACTCTAAAAAAGATCATTATTCATTGCCTATAAAACCATCACCTAACCTACCCAACGATAAATCTATTAACCTCTATCCTAGTTTATGTTTTTTTGAGGGCACTCCCGTAAATGCAGGACGTGGAACTTCTAAACAGTTTCAAGTTTTTGGATCTCCAGCCTTAGACTCCAATTATTTTGATTATAAATATACTCCGCAACCCAACGACGGAGCCAAACATCCAAAGAATCAAGGAAAAATCTGCTACGGTAAAGATTTAAGTGGAGAACCTCTACTTTCAACCATTGAATTAAAATGGTTGTTAGAAGCTTATGAAAAATCAGAAAACAAGAATGATTTCTTCACTCCGTTTTTTAGCAAACTAGCAGGAACCAAAAAATTACAACAACAAATTGAACAAGGTTGGGATTCCTATAAAATTAAAGCGAGTTGGAAAAAAGGTATAGAAAATTATAGCAGAATGAGACAGCCTTATCTATTATACCATTAAGGTAGTCGCTTTTTCATTTCTTCTACAATATTATAAGCCGCAGGACAAATTGCTACATTTTTTAAGGTTAAATGGGCAATTTGCTGAAATTTCCTGCGATCGGTATGAGGAAATTCCGCGCAAGCTTTAGGTCTCACATCGTAAATAGAACACATATTATCAGCTCCTAAAAATGTACAAGGCACTTGTTGTAACACATAATCATTTTCTTCATCTACCCTTAAATAAGCGTCTATAAACGCCTGTGGTTTCATTTTAAAAAACTTAGAAATACGCTCCACATCCTTATTGGTAAATAAAGGACCTGTAGTTTTACAACAATTTGCACACGTAAGACAATCTGTTTTTTCAAACTCATCATCGTGTAATTCTTGCATTAAAAGATCTAAATGCTTTGGTGGCTTTTTTTTAAGTTTAGCAAAAAGCTTTTTATTCTCCTTATGTTTATCTTTGGCTTGCTTTGGCAAGTTTTTTAAAACCTCATCCATAGCTGCAAATATAAACATCTAAAAATATTACTTTTGATTGTACCAGACATTTTTGGCCAAGCTGTATTAGACCATTATCATCATAATGATTCAGAAAACATTAAAGTTCTCTCTGAAGATTTTGACGAAGACGAAATCCCAACCGATTATCTTTTTAGAGAACTAAAAGAAATGCCCCCCATAGAACAAAAGGCATTACAATTGACTAAAGGAAAAACTTTAGATGTGGGTTGTTGTGCGGGAAGTCACGCCTTAGCATTGCAAGGAAAAGGAATAGAAGTTAAAGCAATAGATATTTCTCAAGGCGCCATAAAAGTTGCTCGCTTACGCGGAATTAAAAATGCTGTGGTACAAGATTTCTTCCAAGAAAGAGAAAAGTTTGATACCATTTTAATGCTGATGAATGGGATAGGTATTGTTGGTAAACTTAAAAATCTCACTCAATTTTTTCAGCACTTAAAAACCATTTTAAACCCTGATGGTAAAGTTTTGTTAGACTCATCAGATCTACAATATTTATTCGATAAAGAAGAAAATGGTTCTATTTGGGTAGACCCTACTCAATATTACGGTGAACTTCACTACCAAATCAAATATAAGAATGAAATTTCTGCAATTTTTGATTGGCTCTATGTAGACTTTAATTCTTTGCAATTAGCTGCAGAAAGCAACGGATTCTCTTGTAAATTGATTCAAGAAGGCGAACATTATGATTATTTAGCAGAATTAAAATTATCTTAAAGCCTCTGTAATTTGAAGAAGAGCTACTTATATTTCAAAAAAATAAATATCTATTTATGAAGAAAATTAGCGTATTCTCCTTATTGTTTACATTATTATTTATTGTTGGCTGTAGCAAAGATGATTCTAAAGATAACGGAGATTCTCCTTCTAGTATTCCTGGTAATAACCTTAACCTTGGAGCTTCTGCAGAAGATTTATTAGGAAATGATATTTTTCAGAATTTAGAAGTTGAGGTGGTTTACCCAGATGGTTTTCAGCCACAAGCCCAAAGTTTAGAAAATTTAAAAAGTTTTATACAAGCAAGAACTTTCAAAACCAAGGTAAGCATTACTCAAAGGGAAATCCCCGCTCCAAATAGCGCTCCTTTCTCTATTGAAGAAATAAGAGAGATCGAAGAAAATAACCGAACTGCATTTAATGATGAGACTACGATCAAAATTTTTGTGTTCTTTGCTAACGGTAATAGTGCTAATGACGAAGGAAATCAATTCACATTAGGTACTGCTTATCAAAATACTTCGGCGGTTATCTATCAAAAAACTATTCAAGAAACCACATCTGGTCTAACGGCACCAAATATTGTAGATGTAGAAACTACCGTTTTAAAACATGAATTTGCTCATTTATTAGGTCTTGTAGATGTGGGGACACCGCTACAAAGCGACCATAAAGATCCAGAATCTGACGGGCATTGTATTACAGAAAATTGTTTAATGCGAGCTCAAGCGGAATTTGCTTCGGGAATGATTGGAATGTTAGAGCAAGGAGAAACACCTAACTTAGGTGCCGCTTGCAATGCCGATTTACAAGCAAATGGCGGCAGGTAAATTTTAAAACCAACTTATTTATCACATTAATCGGCAAACTTGAGAAACTCATTCTGGCGGAATGCCGGTAGTTTAAAAATTTTCAAACCGTATTATTCTCAACTCCGCTCCAATTGATATTCAAACAATTATTTTACTCGTTCTCCTCCCACAAATGTAGCCATTACCTTTGTTTTAGGTATTAATTTTGAATCTACTTGCATTATATCTTGATCCAACACAATAAAATCGGCTACTTTTCCCTTTTCTATACTTCCTTTTTCTTTTTCCTCAAAGTTAGCGTAAGCCGCCCAAATGGTCATACCTCGTAAGGTCTCTTCTCTAGATAAAGCATTTTCTTTTTGAAATCCTCCTTTGGGATATTGGTGAACATCTTGTCTAGCTACTGCTGCATAAAAAGTTAAAAACGGACTTACTTTTTCAACAGGAAAATCGGTTCCCAAAGCAATTTTTCCGGTTTGCTCCAAAAGCTTTTTATAAGCATAAGCATTTTTTAATCGTTTCTCTCCTATTCGTTCTTTAGCCCAATACATGTCACTCGTCGCGTGTGTAGGTTGAACTGATGGTAAAATATTTCCGCCAAAGTATTTAAAATCTTTTTCGTCTATAATCTGGGCGTGTTCTACTCTCCAGCGCTTATTATTTTCGTGTTTTAAAATAGAATCATAAGTTCTTAATACAACAACATTGGCAGAATCTCCAATGGCGTGCGTATTCATTTGATATTCGGTATTACTTATTTTAGCCGCCAGTTTTTTAAACTCATCTATACCAATCACCATAGCTCCAAAATGTTTTTTCTTATCGGAATATGGTTTTTTCAAGGCTGCTCCTCGTGATCCTAAGGCTCCATCGGCATAAACTTTGACAGATCTAACGTGAAGCCTATCTGTTTTCATAATTCCTTTATTCAGAAAATAATCTACGTCCTCTTCTTGATTTTGAACCATAGCATAGAGACGCATTTTTAAATCTCCAGATTTTTGTAAACTATCGATAAGCATTATACTTTCTCTATTTAAACCTGCATCATCTATAGTTGTAAGCCCCAAATTGAAAGCAATTTTTTGAGCTTCTAATAAGCCTTTGATTGCTTGTTCTTTGCTGACTTTTGGAATAATATTATCAACCAAGCTCATAGGGTTATCTATTAAAATTCCTGTCAGTTTTCCTCGCTTTAATTCTACTTCTCCACCTTCTACTTTAGTGTATCTATTAATCCCTGCTAGTTCTAAAGCTTTTTTATTCACTAACATCGCATGACCGTCAATTCGGGTAACTGCAATAGGAATGTTAGGAAATAATTTATCTAAGGTATCTCTTGTGGGGAAATTTTTATCCTCCCAATCGTTTTGATCCCATCCTCTTCCCGTGATAAAACTAACTTGATTCTTTTCTTGAAATTTTATAATACGTTCTACAACCTCATCATAACTTTTAGTATTGGTTAAATCTACTTTTTGAAGTTGTAAACCTAGACCGTAAAAATGTGCATGGGCATCTATAAACCCAGGATAAACCGTACGTCCTTTAGCATCATAAACCTCTTTCCCTTTATATTTTAATTGTAATTCTTCTGCATCGGCTACTTCTATAATTTTCCCATTATTTACAGCAAAACCTTTGGCAATATTAAATTTTCCATCTACAGTGTAGACTTTTGCATTTCTAACAATTAAATCTACTTGTTGCTTCTTTTGACAAGCTTGTAGACTTATTAATACAAAGAGGAATAATATTTTCTTCATGGAAGTTTTTTTTTACAAAAATAAAAAGCGTTTGTCAATGACAAACGCTTTTTAAATCAATATATTCTATTTAACTATTTTTTAATGATTTTATAGGTATCTTCTAAACCATTACCAATTACCCTTACAAAATAAACCCCCGAAGAAAGACTTGAAACATTTAAACTGACCTTTCTTTTTTTATTCCCCTCAACATTGGAAGAAATTAGAGTTTTCCCTTGAAGATTATATACATTTACTTGATTTAAGGGAAGATTAGAATCAATATATAGCTTAGCATCTGTAGGGTTAGGATAAATATTCAATTGAACAATTGTAACATCTTCCTCAACAATCATCTCACAATCATTGTGGAAGCTGTCTCCCATAATTGTCCAGCCTAAATTGTTGGTAAGTTCGTTATGCGCAATTTCATCACAATAAAACAGTTCGTGAGCCCCTAAAACTTTATTGGTAATCCCCAATTGAACAAAGCGCTGCAATACTGCATCGTAATTTTGGATATTTAAACCGCTATTACTAAAGGTTTCACCAAAGTGATCTATATTACTGTTAAAATTCCAAGAAGAAATATCTTGGTTAAAAGAAACTGCTCCCCCAAACATTACCATCATATCTAAAACATTTGAAACATTCCAGTTATCAAGGGGTTGGTTAAAGCTAATTGCTCCTGCAAACATCTCATACATATCGGTTACGTTAGAAACGTTCCAAGTATCAATGGGTTGATTAAATGAATCTGCTCC
The DNA here is from genome assembly GCF_003253545.1 of Mesonia algae. GTDB lineage: Bacteria > Bacteroidota > Bacteroidia > Flavobacteriales > Flavobacteriaceae > Mesonia > Mesonia algae. The sequence continues at coordinate 106,491 of NZ_QKYV01000007.1, read as the reverse complement.
AGTAAACATATTTGCCATGTTGGTAACGTTGGAAACATCCCAATTGTTGAGGGGGTGGTTAAAAGAACCTGTTCCGGCAAACATACCTCCCATATTCGATACATTTGAAACACCCCAATTAGTTAAGGATTGATTAAACGAGTCTGCTCCCATAAATAATCCTTGCATATTCATTACACTCGAAACGTCCCAACTGTTTAGCGATTGATTAAATGCATCTGCTAAACTAAACATACGACTCATATTGATAACATTCGAAACATCCCAATTATTAAGTGGCTGATTAAAAGTAGTAACACCATCAAACAGAGAGGACATGTTGGTAACGTTGGAAACATCCCAGTGGTTAAGCGGTTGATTAAGGTTTTCGCACTGTGAGAACATCCTGCTCATATCGGTTACCTGGCTTAAATCGGGGACATCAGTTGCGTTAATGATCAGTGGCGCACATCCGTTAAATGCATTTTCCATCGACTGCCATTCAATAATTCCCCATTGCTCAATAGTTTTTAATTTTTCTTCCATACCCGAATTGTAAAAATGTATTCTCGGAAAATCTCCTGTAATACGAACCGTATATGTACCGGGATTCATATACGTGTGGTTGGCATCACCGGTTTGATTACCTAAAGCTGTTCCGTCACCAAAGTCTATGGCATATTGATAACCTGTTCCTGTTGTTGGAATGCTAATATTGAGACCAATGGCATTATCAACTTCCCAAGTGGTAATAAAAGCATCAGGACTAAACAAATTACAATCTACAAATAGTGAATCATCCTCAATTGTCCAGTTTAAATTGGTAATCAATTGATTTCGGGTATTGGTATCGCAATACTCCATTCCATCGGCTCCTAAACTTTTATTAGTTAGGTTTAACGAAACGAATTGTGCTAATAATGAATCATAATTGTAAGTATCTAATCCGCAGCTATCAAGAAAGCCGAGATCATAGGAATTGAACAGTACATTTTGATTGAAATTCCATGAAGATAAGTCTTGATTAAAATCTGTTGCATACCTAAACATGGCTCGCATCAGTTCAACATTAGAAACATCCCAATTATTTATAGCTTGATTAAAAGAAGAAGCCCCATAGAACATCTTATTCATATGAGTTACACTAGAAACATTCCAAGTGTTTAAAGGTTGATTAAAAATATTAGCTCCGTGAAACATATCGCTCATATCGCTAACGCTAGAAACATTCCAATTATCAATGGTTTGGTTAAAAGCGTTTGCATTCTTAAACATAGTAGACATGTTGGTCACACTGGAAACATCCCAATTGCTTAAGGCTTGATTAAAAGAATGTGCTTCCTCAAACATAGCCTGTACATCTGTAACATTAGAAACATCCCAGTTGTTTAAAGCTTGATCAAATAGATATGCTTCTTTAAAAAGTTGGCTCATGTTGGTAATCGTGGAAACATCCCAGCTGTTAAGGTTACCACTATTAAAGCCCGATGCTTCAGCAAACATTCTGGTCATATCGGTAACCAGGCTTAAATCTGGAGTGTCAGTAGCATTTAGAAATAGATAACCACAACCTTTAAATGCCCCTGCCATGGAATGCCATTGAATATCACCCCATTGTTCTACGCTTCTAAGTTTTGCTTGCATACCGAAATTACTGGAAAAATTGATTCGTGGGAAATCACCGGTAATGCTTACGGTGTACGTACCGGGGTTAGCGTATGTATGGCTGGCATCGCTAGTTTGGTTGGTTAGTACGGTGCTATCGCCAAAATCAACTTTATAGTTATAATAGCCACTGCTGTTATTTGTAGGAATGGTGATGCTTAAATCTCCTGCGGTAACTTCCCAGGTAGTAATAAAGGGATCTATTGGAGTGGTGCAGCCTGCGGATGGTGTATCTCCGTTAATAACCCAACCTAAATTGGTAATCAATTGATTTCTTGAAGTAGTATCGCAATATTCCAAGCCATCTGCTCCTAATGCTTTATCATTTAGGTTTAAGGATGCAAATTGTGCTAAGAGCAAATCGTAGTTTTGTACGTCTAAGCCGCTATTTTCAAGAAAACCGACATCATTATAAACATCAAATGAGAGATTTGTATGAAATACCCATGTAGAAATATCTTGATTAAATGCGGAAGCATCGGCAAACATTCCGCCCATAAATTCTACATTGACCACATCCCAACCGGAAATATCCTGGTTAAACGCCGTAGCTTCCAAAAACATTCTGGTCATGTCGGTAACGCTGGAAACATCCCAATTGAATAAACTTTGATTAAAAGCAGGATTCCCACCAAACATATTGCTCATGTTGGTAACGTTGGAAACGTCCCAGATATTTATAGGTTGATTAAAACTTATGGCTAAATTGAACATTCTAGTCATGGTTGTAGCGCTGGAAACATCCCAACTGGATAGGTCTTGATTAAATGCATCAGCGGAAGCGAACATAGATCCAAAATTTTGAACATTAGAAACATCCCAACCAGATATATCTTGATTAAAAACTTCAGCATGCTCAAACATTCCCCCATCACCTACAAAAATTGAATTACCACCCATTTTTACAATGCTCGATACATCCCAATTATTAAGTGGCTGATTAAATGATTGTGTCATGGAAAACATACCCGACATGTCAGTAACGTTTGAAACATCCCAATTATTTATATTTTGATTAAAGCTATATGCTGAAGAAAACATACTCTTCATATTGGTAACACCAGAAACATCCCAGTTATTAAGTGGTTGGTCGAAATCTGTTACATATTCAAACATAAATTCCATATTAATTACATTAGAGACATCCCAATTATTAAGTGGTTGATTAAATAACGATAATTGGCGAAACATAGAACTCATATCGGTAACATTAGAAACATCCCAATTATTAAGCGGCTGGTTAAAATTAGAAGGATAAAATAAACTAGCAAACATAGAACTCATATTAGTAACATTAGAAACATCCCAATTATTAATATTTTGGTTAAAATCGTTAGCATCACGAAACATAGTACTCATATTAGTAACATTAGAAACATCCCAGTTATTTAAAGGCTGATTAAAATCCCATGCACCATCAAACATAGAAGTCATATTGATAATATTAGAAACATCCCAATGGTTGATAGATTGATTAAAAATTCTGCATCCCGCGAACATTTCACTCAAATTTATCACTTGGCTTAAATCGGGAGCATCTGTTGCATTTATCATAAGACTTGGACAATATGAGAACGCAGATTCCATCGATTGCCATTGTATATCTCCCCATTGTTCTACACTTGCAAGTTTTTGACCACTACCATAATTATTGAAAAAATAAATTCTTGGAAAGTCTCCTGTAATACTTACCGTATAAATACCAGCAGTATTGTAAGTGTGAGCTGCATCTCCTGTTTGGTTGTTTAAAACGGTACCATCACCAAAGTCTACGGTATAATTATAATCGAGAGTTACTGATTGATATACTGGAATAGTAATTTCTAAGTCATTGTTAGTTACCTCCCAAGTGGTAATAAAAGCTTGGTTTTGGGCACTTACAAAAGAAACTGAAAGTAATAGAAATAGTGTGATGTAAAAATATTTCATAAACAGATAAGTTAAATGACTGAGATTGAGATAGCAATATAACTATATTTTCTATATTGTATTTAATTAACATAAATCATATTAGATTTGTTAAAACCGGACTAGTACAAAATTTACTTATTTTAATTTTAGATACTTACCAAAATTTCAACTATGAAGACTTCAAAAATTTTCAATAAACTTATATCCCTTTTAGTGGTAGTTATTTTTATTCCTGAACAAGTCTCTGCTCAGCAAAACGATTATGACTGGTCATGGGCAGTACGTGGCGGAGGAAAGCGAGATATGGCTCCCAACAACGGGAACAGTTTTAGTTTTGATAATTCTCAAAAAGTAAGACATATCGCCATAGATAAGGACAATAATTATTATTTTGTTGCCGATGTAGGCAGTGAGACCACTCCGGGAAGCGAACCTACCTTTGGGAACATACCCAATGACACCATCCCTATTGCCACGTACAATGAATCCAATGGAATGTTATCGAGTTACAATGCTAGGGATACTTATTTGGTTTCCACTACCTGCGATGGAACCTTTAGGTGGCAAAAAACCATTGGAGGAGGTGGACAAATATTTGCAAATGGCTTGGCCACCGACGAAGAAGGAGGCGTTTATATTGCTGGGTATATTTTACAGCCACCAAGTGCTACTGTACCTATCCATTATGATCAAGATAGTATAAAAACATCGGTTAACCTTGACAAGCATGTGTACTTAATGAAATATGATACCCAAGGAAATTTTCAATGGCTTAAGGAACCACAACCCGATCCAACAGATCCCACATGGGGAGCTGTTTCGGGAGGAGAACTTGAGGTTGAGGATGACGGTACCATCCATTGGAGAATTACATTAGATCCTGGGGCATCGTTTGAAAATGGAAGTATTATTGCGGAAGACCATTATTTTGCTCCCTTGAATATGCAAGTGGGAGATACAGGAGTGGTACGTTATGATAAAAATGGAACTTTTCTTGGTTATACCCGTTTTGATGCAAAGGGATTTTTACATTTCGGTTGGGTTCAATCTAGTAGAACAAGATTTGCTTATGATCCTTCCAATAACAGATATTATATGGTGGCTCGTGGTTGGGCGGGGTCATCCCCCGTACATCCCATTATAATCAATGGAGTGGAGCTAACTGGAGCGTATTATATCGCTGCTTTTGATGCAACCGATGGTAGTTCCATTTGGTGGCACGAATATAGTGCAAACTCTGGTGGAACTTGGCTCAGGATAAGTGATGTAGCATTAGATGATCAAGGTAATGTTTATTTAACAGGAACTTTTAGGGGTGCCATGTTTAACGACCCAGACCATTCTTTCGCAGGATATGTTTTTAGTAATTTGTTGTCAGAGCCATATTGTATGAAACTAGACAGTAACGGTCAACATGTATGGACGAGTATGCCCGACGGCGCTGCACGGGCACCAGACCGTGTAATCGTTAGTGGAGATGAGGTTTTTTTAGGTCAAGGCTATGTTTCCTTTGGAGGTGGTGGTCACTACTGGGATAATGCTTATTTTGAGCGTCCTTCGGGACATGGTACCGATCCCGTGGTTATTCGTTTAGATAAAACCACAGGAGAGGGAATAGAAATCCACGATATTATGAGTTCTGGTTTTGGGCACGATGACGTAATAACAGCCCTTGAAGTAGATAAATTGGGAAATATTGTAGTAGGTGGTTATATGCAAAGTGACTGGCTCTTTGATGCTCATCCTACCGTGCCACGAATGTATAAGAAAAATGGCAACGATCATGACTTCTTTCTCGCGCAACTGGCCAAAGATGGTGTAAACTGTAGTGATTTTGTATTAAACACAGCGGTAAACGTATTGCCTAAGGTAGAATTATGGCCTAATCCAACTACAGGAAGGGTTCATTTAAAATCAAGAGAAGGTTTTGAAAATATAAAAGTATTTGATGTATTGGGGCGTTTAGCTCTCCCCAACAATAGCCTTACAAAAAACCAAAAATCGATAAGCCTAGATTTAAATTCTTTACCTACTGGAGTTTATTTTATACAGGTTTCTATGAAAGGACAAAGGCAAACTTTTAAAGTGATTAAGAAATAATTTTCTTTCAATATGAAATAACAACCCCTGAAGTTTTAGACTTCAGGGGTTGTCACAGACCTTAAAATACTTCTCCTACCAATCAAATTGATAACTAGCTCCTGCCATAACTTGTAAACCTTGTGTTGGGTAACCTAACCAAGGTCTGTAGTTTTCGGTTAATAAGTTATTCCCACGAGCAAATAAAGAAAGTCGGTCGTTTAATTTGTAGCCTACTCGCAAGTTGGCATCTAAGTAAGCATCCATTGTTCCTTTGGTTTGGTAAGTGCTTTGTAAACCTTGAAAGTCTAAATAAACATTACGTTCTCCTACGGCAAACATACTCGCACCTGCAAACCACTTTTCGGTAATTTGATAATCTAAAGCTAACGAACCTTCAAACTCAGGTAAATTCCAAACCTCATCTTGTGTATCTGCGCTATAGTTATTATAAGTTCCGTTAAGTCTCACATTAAAATCATCACTTAATGCAAATTGCAGTTCTCCAAAAAAGGAAACCGTCGTGACGTCATCATAAACCACTCCGAATGAATTGAAATTTTCGTAACCTTCCTTTGGAGTATTTCCTGTTGCTACATAAGGATTGTGAATAAACATAGGTTTATTGACTTCAGACTTATAGCTTCCGCGGATGTTATAACTTATTTGATCTGTAAATTTCCCTTTTCCTCCAAGGTAAATATCATATTGCTTATCGGTTGGGGCTACTAGTAAGGTTGGAGAAACAAACGGATTTTCTTGTACGAATTCATAATATGTATTTTGCTTTAATTCTCCTTCCGCTCCAGCGTAAGCGATAAAATAATCTCCCGCTACACGGTAACTCCCTGTCACTTTTGGATACAAATACAGGTTATTGTCTTCATTTTCTATATCCATAGAATACACCAACTGAGCTCCTAAGTTTACAGAAAGGTCTTCATTTTGTATTTGAATGCTTGGTGCTACACCTAAATTAAAGAAACCGTATTGATTGCTTACGGGAAGGTTTTCATAGCTTTCATCAAAGTTTCCATTTACAAAGTCAAAAGAAAGCTCTGTCCCAATAAGTTGTTCTACAACCGGAAATTCTAACTTCGGAGTCCATTTTACATGGTTTTCACCGCTTCCAAAATTATCACCAAATCTTCTGTATTTAAACTTAGCTTCATCAAAAATCCCTTGTTCCATATCTATATTTGCGCCAAATGTCGCAGCATAATAAGAATGTTGAGGATCGATTCCTGCTAATTCAATCTCTGTGGGTTGGAAATAATCTGGAATTCCATACCAGTTATAAACTTGGTGCTGAAAACCAGCATCTACTCCCCAAGTAAAATTACGTTGTTGAGCTTTATAACCTATTTCTAAGCCAGTATCATAAAACTTATCATCTAGACGAGCTTCATCTATTCCTCCTTGAGAAGAGTTATGCACCAAACCAATAGAAACTTCTTTTCCTCTATCTAAGTTAATGGTGCTGTAAAACTCTGCCGCAATGTTAGAGTAATTACCAAAGCCTAAAGAAGCATAATTATCATAGAGTCGTGGCATAGATTTTCTAGTGACTCCAGCAGCTGTACCTTTTGCAGGTGTAAAAGTTGAAGCTACAGGGAACGAAAAAATATCGTAAGAAACTTGTTTCTTTTTGTTTTCTGTAGAGTCATTTATTACTGGAGTTTGCTTTACCTTAAACGCGTCACTTACGGTAGGCGAATACGGTTTTACAATAATGAGCCTTTCGGTATCGATATCGCCTTCCTCATCTTCTTGAGCAAAAACTACTCCTGTGAATAAAAAAGTGATACTGTATAAAAATACTTTACTTAATGAAATGCGTTGCATATAAGAAAGATTAGTTTGTGTTTAAAATTAGTTTTGCTCTGTTTCTGTTTCTACAGAAGAATTGGTTTTAGCTTCTTCGGTTTTAATACGAATCAATTCTGCTTTAGCTTCTTCTACCACTTCTGGAAAAGCTTCAAAATTATTGATAACATTTTCTAAAATATAGGTGGCTTGATAAGCATCTTCAAGATCATAAAAGTTTTTAGCCATAATTACTAGACCTTTTGCTCCATACATTTTATAGCCTGAAAAATCTTTTGCCAACACCTGAACGGCAGCATTTGATTCTTTAAATTTAGAATCTTTTCTTAAGAAATAAGCCTCGTAATATTGTGCTTCGGCTGCTAGTTCACCTTTGGCAATTTTTTGAACTTCTTGGTAAGCGCTTTTAGCTCGAGTTTCATCTCCCGTCTTAATCGCAGATCTTGCAATAAACACTTGCGCATCACTTTTTACTTGATTTTCTATCTTTCCATTTTGTAAAACACGCTCTGCATATACAATGGTTTGTGCATAATCTTCTTGTTGATAGTAAGATTTCATTAGATTAGATTGTGCAAATGTGATGTTTTGAGGAAAATCTGCCTCAGTTTCTAAACGTTTTAAAACTGGAATTGCTTTTTGATAATTTTTTTGCTCTAAATAAATCTGTGATAATCTTGCCAAAGCTTGCTCTGTAAACTCACTTCTTGGTTGCTGAATCACATAATTGTAATGCGGCGCAGCTTCTGCTTTCTTATCGGTTTTAAATTGCAATTGAGCTAAGTAAAAGTTGGCCGAAGTTGCGTGAAGTCCGTTAGGGAATTCTTGTAAATACTTATCAAAACCTTTTATGGCAGGATTAGTATTGTTTTGAATAAACTGTTGCTCTGCCGCCTCGTAAGTAGCATTATCGATATCAGAATCGGCTACCTCAACAAAATCTAAATTCTGCACCCAACTAGCATATTCATCGGTTCTACCTAAGTCTACATAAATACCTCGCGCCGTTTTTACCGCTTGTACCGCTTCATTGGTGTTTGGATAATCTGCAACTACTTTTTTGAATTTAGTTAAGGCTTTATCGCTTTCATTTCCGTTATAGAAAATTAATCCTTGTTTCAATAATGATTTAGAAACAAAAGAACTAGATGGGGTTTCACTTTGTAATCTATCGTACGCTTTTAACGCTGCCGCGGAATTTTCTTCAGCCACGTAGGTGTTTCCTAATTCGTAAAGAGCGTCATCTTTGTAAATACTCTTTGGATATTTTGAAACAAAGCTTTCTAGATCTCTAATTTTATCTTGGTTTTTATTTACAAAACCATAACTGATGGCTTTTTGGAAATAAGCATAGTCAGAATCAATTCCTTTTAAAGCAATCGATTTGTTGTAAGCTTCCATCGCTGGCCAATAATTACTCGTTACAAAATGACTGTCTCCCAATCTTAGGTAAGCATCATTTTTTTGAGTTAACGGAATATTGTTTTTTTCCGCGTAAGCGTTAAAATGACTAATCGCATTCGCATATTCTTTCTTTTTAAAATACACATACCCAATGTTATAATCTATAGCTTTAAACTCTTCAGTTGGTTTGGCTGCGGTCATTCCCATAAACTCCTTGTAGCCAATTAATGCCGACTGGTAATTTTCTAAATTATAATCACTTTCTGCTTTCCAATAGGTGGCTTTTGCCGTAAAAGCGGCATCGTTTCTTTCTTTAAGCGATTTATTAAAATGTACTAAAGCCGCCGAATAATTTCCTTCATTATACAACTCTGTTCCTCTATAATAAGCTACTTTTTGATAAACCAACTTGTCGTTATACTTGTTACTTCCTTCTAAAATGCTAAGTGCTTTTTGGTAGTTTTTAGAAGTGATGTAAGAATCTATTAATAGTTTTTCTATTTCCGTCGTAGCGGAATTATTAGGGTATTTTTCTAAAAAAGCGGTAAGTACTTCTGGAATACTTTTGTAGTTATTCCCAATCTCGTAGCTCAATTTAGCATAATTTAAAGCAGCATCTTCCTGAATTTTTTCATCAAAATTCATTTCCGAAGCATTCTTAAACGCATTTAATGCTTGTTGCTTTTGGTTTAACTCTACATAAGATTCTGCTAGATGGTAATAGGCGTTTTGTGCCACGTGATTTTGGCCATCAATAATTTTATTAAACTCATTGATCGCATTTTGATATTCTCCTTGTTTATAATAAGCATACCCTAATTGGTAATAATCGGTATTATTCCATTTACCGCGCTTACCTTGATATTCTTTTAAATAAGGAATAGCCTGGTCGTATTGTTCTAAATTAAAATAACTTTCTCCAATAATTTTATTAAGTTCAGATTTTTCTTGACGGTTAGAACGATCTAATTGAGCTTTCCCTAATTCTATCGCTTTCTCGAATTTTCCTAGCTTAAAGTTCATATCACTCTGAAAGTAAGAAAGAGATTTATCTAACCTCCCATCCCCTTTTACCTCCTCAAACATATCGTTTGCCTCTTGGTAATCGTCGCCTTCATAAGCAATAAACCCAAGGTAATATTTAGCTTGAGAACCATATTCCTTACTGTCTCTTACTCTATTAAAGTACGTCTTAGCTTCTTTTTTTCTCCCTGCTTTAAAATAAGCATAACCGTTATTAAAATTAAATTCTTGCTGCTCTGCTCTAGAAAGACCTGCAGTATCTACTTTTTCATACCATTGTCTTGCTCTATTATAATCGCCATTATTAAAATAATAATTTGCTACATTTATATAAGCAGAATTACGCTTGGTGCTCGTAGGATGTTCATTTACAAAATCCTCCATCAAAGCATCGGCATTAGATTGGTTTAATCTTACGGCACAAATAGCAACGTAATAAGCACAATCGGCTTTGAGCTCTAAGCTACTTACTTCTTGCTCTACTTTTTGAAATAAAGTTTGAGCTGCTTTGTACTGGTTGTTTTCAAAAAGCACCATAGCTCTATTGTAATCTGCAAAATCGTTCGTGTATATGGCGGTTTGCTGACTCATTACTGGTACCGAAACACTTGCCGTTAAGGCCAAACAAAGACTTATTTTCTTTAACATGCAGCTAAATTTAATTATTATTTAATGGATCAAATATAGTGGAATTGCTATTTTGATAACGAAACTTTGTTGTGATAATTATGTTAATGTTAAACAAATCTTCTTAGATAGATTTTTAAGCCTTGTTTTTTCTTTACAAATATTCAATTACCTTTAAGCCTTAAAACTTTTAGTATGTCAAACCCTATTTTAGAACTCAAGAATGCTGCGGTTTACCAAAGAGAAAACCTTATTCTTTCTGATGTGAACGTAGAAATTAATAAAGGTGATTTTGTTTACCTTATCGGAAAAACAGGTACTGGTAAAAGTAGTTTTATGAAAACGCTTTACGGAGATATTCCGCTAAAAGAGGGAGAAGGGAGTATCGTAGGCTTTGATTTAAGACAACTAAAAGAAAAAAACATTCCGTTTTTAAGAAGAAAATTGGGTGTAGTCTTTCAAGATTTCAAATTATTGAATGATCGCACGATTAAAGACAATCTTATGTTTGTTTTAAAAGCTACGGGTTGGAAGGAGAAAAAAGCGATGGAAAGCAAAATCGATCAGGTTTTAGATAAAGTGGGAATGAAAACTAAAAACTTTAAATACCCTTATCAGCTTTCTGGTGGTGAGCAACAACGTATTGCCATAGCGCGTGCGTTATTAAATGACCCTGAGTTAATTTTAGCCGATGAGCCTACAGGAAATTTAGATCCGCAAACTTCTGTTGAAGTCATGGAAGTTTTACAAGAAATTAACCGTAACGGTAACACCATACTTATGGCTACACACGATTATGCACTTCTCTTGAAATACCCATCAAAAACATTGAAATGCGACGGACAAAAAGTATTTGAAGTAGTACAGAAAACTGCATAATTTATAATGAAAGTTTTATGTATAAGCTATTATGATAAATTTTCTCGTTTTTTTATAGGCATAGAAAAAGAGTTAAAAAAAACAACTCCATCTACTCAGTTTGAAATATTAAGCCTTTACCCTAGTGGGTATTTTTACAGTTTATTTAGAGGAGTTACCTCTACACTAGCTTCTTTTAAATGTTGGCTTAGTGCTCATAAAAACAGAAGAAAATATGCTTCAATACTTTCGCAAAAAAAACCAGTTTATAGAGAATTTGATTTAGATAGGTTAATCGAATATCAAATTAAATTAAACAAGAATATAAAAAGAGAATCACTTCTCCTGCAGGCGATAGAATATATTAATTTTATTGATAAAAAAACAACTACCTCCCCAGATGTAATTCTTCTTATAGGTGATTCTAGATTACTTATAGACATTACCAAAATCATTGCCAAAAGAAAAGACATCAAGACTTACTTTATAGAACAAGGTCCGTACAAGACTACTTTTTTTGATACTAAAGGCGTTAATGCAAATGCTTCAATTGCTGGTTACCAGCCTGAAATTACAGAAAATCGTAGTTTTAAGAAGGAAAAAATAAATCAGTTTATAAATAGAATAAAAGATAAAAAGTACAACCGGCTCCCATTCTACAGAGGATTAGATCATATATTAGAGTTTTTGATTCAACATACCGTTTTATTGCCTCCAGACTTAAAAAATCCTACGACAAAAACATATAAAAAAGCACATTTATTAAAAGACCTCAAACTTGTTGAGAAAGAAAAAAATGTATTTCTATTAATTTGTCAAGTTCCTTTTGATGTTAACCTTACGCACCACAGTCCGTTTTACAGCAGTCACACTCAAATTTTAAAAGACGTTTATACACATCTCCCTGAAGACAGTGTTTTGATAGTTAGGGAGCATCCTTTATATAAGAAAAAATATGCAAAAGAGTTTTATGAATTCATATCTACGAGATCTGGTATTTATATTGACACCAACAAAAGTTTTGACGAAGTTTTAGAAAAAACCCATGCGGTTATTGTAAATAATTCAACTGTAGGATTAGAAGCTATAATAAAAGGTAAACCTGTACTTGCCTTGGGAAACTCTTATTACGATCGAAGCGGAATGTGTTTAAAGCTTCAACATAAAAATGAATTAAAAGAATTATTAAAAGAAGTACTTCACTTTTCCGCAGAAGAAAACAAAATAGATAATTATCTTTATGAACTCTTTACGAATCACTTAATTAAAGGACATATTATTGATAAAAACCTAAATGCAGCAAAGCAAATTGCTCATCAATTAAAAACTTTAACCCTTTCTAAATAAATTAAGTATGGCTTTTTTCTCTGTCGTTATTCCTTTATATAATAAAGAAGATCAAGTCAAAAAAACTTTGGAAAGTGTTCTATCTCAAAATTTTGAAGATTTCGAAGTGATTATTGTGGATGACGGTTCTACAGATGCTAGCTTCTCTGTAGTTAAAAGCTTCACTGACCCAAGAATTAAGTTATTTCAGCAAAAAAACAACGGGGCATCTTCAGCGAGAAATTTTGGAATTAGTAAATCTAATAGCGAATATATTGCACTAATTGACGCTGATGATACTTGGAATAATAATCATTTAGAAGAGTTCTATAAAAGTATAAAGCTATTTCCTCAAGCTTCATTTTTTTGTAATGCATATCAGTTAAAATTACGAGAAAATTACACACATAACGCCACATATAATTTACAAGAACAACATAAAATCCAAATTGTTGAAGATTACTTTAAAGCAAGTATAATTCATCCGTTGGCAATGACTTCGGGCGTAGCTTTCACAAAACAATCTTTCTTAGATATTGGTAGTTTTAATACCACGATTTCTTCTGGACAAGATATTGATTTGTGGATTAGATTTGCTTTGCAAAAGACGATAGTTTTTAATCCTGCTGTTACAGCATGTTATGATAAAACGGTACCTAACAGCCTATCTAAAAAACAGCTAAGAAAGGTTAAGTATGAATTTCTAAATTCATATAAAGAAGCTGAACACACAAATGCTTCTTTTAAAAAATACCTAGACCTAAATCGATATGCTGTAGCAATACATTGTAAATATCATAATGATACTGAGGTTTTAAATAAGTTTTTAAAAGTAATTGACCCCGAATCTCTCAACGCCAAACAACGTTTCTTATTAAAGCTTCCTAATTTTACATTAATAGGCTTAAAAAAGTTTCAATTATTACTTATTAGAAAAGGTATTTATTTAACAGCTTTTAGGTAGAAGAATTACTCATTTTCTTAACATCGATAATTGCCTGATATCCTAACCTATATTTTTCAATTATAGAAGAGGCTTTAATATGTTTTTTTCTAATCAAAAAAAATAAAAATTTTAGCATCCAAAGTAAACTCAAATTACCGTATTCGACATATTTCGCAGCAGCACGTGCACGTATAAATCGGTTAGATGCGGGGTTTGATGTTGAGCTTTCATCAGCATGACTTACTATGAATTTTGGAATGTGAAAAGCTATAATTTGTTTTGACAGGAGTTCTTTTAAAAACAAATCTTCTTCTCCAGATTCAAAATAAGAACCTAAACCAAACAGTTCATTAAAAAAAATTGTGTTCTCCACTATAATTTCTCTTTTTAATGTAACTTCTATGGAAGAAAGTGGTGTTTCTTTTCTCTTTTTAATAATTTCTCTTTCTTGGTTATTATAGGTCTTGTAAGGTTTGTCACTAAAATTTTTTGCTTGAAAAGAAATTAAACCTGCTGCAGGGTATTTACAATGACCTTGGGCTACAGTATTAACAAAACCTTTTAAATAAACCACGTCATCATCTGCTATAACACAAATTGGTTTTATAGCATTTTTTATAGCAAGGTTTCTACTTTTTGATAAACCTTTTTCCTCACTATTTATAACTCGTATATTAGAAAGATTAGAGGTTAATTGATGGTGAGCATCGGTTTGGTTAATAATTAAAATATGAAGTTTGCTAATATCATTATTAATAAACATAGCTTCTAAAAAACTAAATGAAGTTCTTTTCATGGTAGAAACTAAAACTTCTACATCATCTACATTATATGTAGATATTTTTATTGAATTATTCCTCATTACTTTCCCAATCATAATTATCAAAATCTAAATTCTCACCTATAATTCTTGTTTTGGGTATAAATTTTTCAGAAAAAATACTTTTGTCATTTTTTTTTCCTGTGAAATCTATTTGAGATAAATCTGCCAAACTATGAATAAAGTCATCTAACACATAAGGTCTTTTCAAATCTATATGCAATTTATTCTCTGCTTTAAATTTATCTGATTGCCATAATAAAAATGGAATTTCAAACATTCCTTTTGTAGGATTGTCATCTAAATGCCCTGCAAAATCTCTTACTTCATACATTTCTTCCCCATGGTCAGCAAAGTAAAAAACATAACTTGATTCATTCTTTTGTTCTACCTTTTTTATTACTTGTTCTATAATATAATCATTGTATAAAATAGCATTATCATAATCATTTCTTCTAGATAAAGCTAAAGCGGAATTAAACTTACTCTTAGGTTTTTTGGTGAATTTTTTAAATTTTTCGGGAAAGCGATCTTTATATTTTAAGTGCGTTCCAAGAATATGCAATACAACAAATTTTTTGGGTGCTGGGTCCCTTAGAGCTTTCTCTAAATATGGCAATAACACTTCGTCATAAGGTGTTGTAGAACCCGAAATAGCAGAATTTGTATAGTTATAAACGTTTGAAGCTTTAGAAATTTTTGTAACTAAGCTCTCAAAAGGACCAATTGGTCGTTGATTAGATAACCAAAATGTTTTAAAGCCTGCTTGATTCATCAATTGTATTATTGAAGCTTCTTCTTGTTTTTTAAAATTATTTAGGGTCAATGCTTCTTTTAAAGAACCTATAGTATAAGCGTGGGAACTTATAACATTATCATAAATTAATATATCTTTTCTTCGTTTCTCTATATTAGGGGTGGTTTGACGATAGTATCCGTAGACTCCTAAGTGATTTTTATTCGTAGATTCCCCAATTATCAATACATAAGTTGCCTGTTTATTTTTTGTTTTATGTTCTACATTAACAAAACTACCTACTGGTTTATCTATATGAAAAGCCTGCATTTTTTTTTGCTCATCATAGTATTCGTAAGAAGCTTTAAATAATAAATATGGGAAATTTGGCACAATAAGTTTAGTCACTTTTAAAGTGACCAGAATAACAATGAAAAACCCTCCAGCTAAAAATTTCTTCTTTTTACTTAAAAGGATTAAATTGAAAAAACTAGACTTATTTCTAAAAAATAGAAATAAGCAACACGTTAAACTTCCAAAAAATAAAATTATTGGAGTGTCTATATAAAATTGTAAAAACTCTTTAGCTTCAGCAATATTCGTTTCTAAAGCAATAAAAATAGCTGATGCACTGAATTGAGTTTTAAAAAGGCTATAAAATGCAGTTTCAAAAAAAAGACATATCAGGAAGACTACATAATAAATAGACTGTAATATATATTGAATTTTTACTGAGTTAAACCATAATACTGTCAGTAGCATAGCAATTGCGAACAGAATATTTTCAAAAAAATTTTCTAGTCTTGAAAAATTAAATTCAGTAAAAAAAAATTCATAAAAAAATGTAATCAAAACAGGAAGTAACCAAATGATTATAAACCGATATTTTGTATTCCTTAGATTCATTTTCATTATTTTGATTGGTTAAAAAGTGGTTTTCTAAAGATAAATAAAACGAGTAAAAAGTATAAAAAATTGATAGATGCATGTGCATACATCACCCCTTTTAATCCAAAAATATCTAATAAGTAAATACTAAATACATACAAACCTATAGCTAAAAATAAATCGGTTACAAGAAACCTTTTTACTTGTCTTTTGGCGTGCATTTGATAGGTCATGACCAATGCCAAAATATAAAAAAAATCTCCTATTAACTGACCTAAAAACAAACCTTGAATAGGTAAAAATTCTTGAGAATAGACTATTCTTATGATATAATATCTCAGCGCATAAATAATAATTAAACCTACTCCATAAAATGGAATAATTAATTTATAAAATTCTAATACTGTTTCTTTAAAGCTATTTTGATTATTTGCAGAAGATAATTTGGGTAATACGTATAAGTTAATTATAGAAACCATAAGGAGTATATAGTGAGAGGATAATCTACTCATGGCTTCCCAATAACCAGCATCAGTATTGGACAATCCTACCATAATTTCTCTTCTAATACCTAAGTAAACTAATGGAAACGTAATACTAGAAATTAAAGTCATTAACCCATATTTAGACAAGCTAAAAACTATCTTTTTAGGAAAATAAAAAAGCTTTAAATTTCTAAAAAGGTAATAATAAGGTTTAGCGTAATAAAGTGTGATTATAAATTGAATAGTTGATAGTAAAATAACGGTTACAAACGCACCTTCTAATTCTAAAAAATATAATAATACAGAGAATAAAGCTAAATTAAAAATACTCGTAATTATATTAATAGAAATCACTTTTTTAAAGTCTGATAGACCTTGAAGTATAGATAAAATAAAAAGGTTAAGTGTATTTATAGGAAGACTAAATGCTATTAGATTTATTATCCAGATATACGAATTGGTTTGAAAGATGTAGAACGAAACCTCATTACTAAATAATAATAAAAATACACTAACAACTACACTCACTAATAAACCTAAACTAAAAAAAGTATTGGTTAGAATTTGCAATAGCTTCTTCTTTTCTTTTCCGTTCGCAGTAAGGCTTACAACTCCTTTTTGGATTCCTGAAGAAGCTATAGTGTTAATTACACTTTGACCATTTCTTAAGTTTCCTATGAGTGCAATACCTACTGGTCCTAAAAAATAGGCTGTAAGCTTAGAGATGATTAAACCTGTAATCATTTTAACTAAAATAGCTCCACTATTTAGTGAAGTCACTTTTAGTAAAGGATTTTCTTTTATAAAGTTTATAAACTTTGGGTACATCTAACTAAATTAAGACGCTTATCAACATCAGTTAAATAAAGGTTATTAGACTATCTATAATTTACTATTTTATCTTTTAAAACCGTAAACCAAGAAAAATGCCTAGCAAAAAAATAAGTAACACTAATAAGCATAATAAATTCAAAAGGGAAGCTATATCTACTATTTGAGCCATAAGTTACCATAGCCTGAAGCACAGAAGCTGAAAAAACTACAAAAAACAATAGAGTACCTTTTTTTACTTTCTTATCTACAATAAACTTATATATGTAATAAGGTATTAGACCAATAAAGATAATTCTATAAAAATACAGAACAGATTTTTGTACATACCATAGTATTAGAAAAAATTTCTTTCCAAATTGTATTTCATCATATTTCCAAAAAATACCTGGTTCCCAAAAGTTTAACCAAGAGGTAAAAACTACCTGCTTTAAATAATCTCCTGGGTTATTAAAAATTGTTGCTTTAGCATATTTCCCAAACTCATTAGATAAATCAGGAAAACTCAAGTTTGTATCTTTAAACGCACCTTGATGATATGCATACCAAATAGACATAGCTACATCTCTATTCTCTTCTATTGATTTTTCACGATACTCTACATAAGGCTCAATAATCCAGTTATATTCTTTGGGGCCCTTTTCTGCAAAATAAACACAATTTTGAGCCATATTTAACCCTAAAAATGTAGTAGAAACAAAATAACCAGTATGTAGTTTATTAGCATAAGACCAACCAAAATAAACGAACAATGGTAATATAAAAACAAGTAATAGTTTTACTATATTTTTTCTCCCCTGAAAACCTTTAAGCAACCACATCCCAAAAATTAAAAACGGTAAATAGATATAAAAAGGTTTTATAGCCACTAATATTGCTAATACAGCACTTAAATAAAGTCCTGTTACAAAGGTTAACTTATACATTGAATATTTACTGAGTAAATACACTACCCAAGATAAAAAAAACAAGGTTATAGATTCTGTTAAAATAGCCGATTCATAAAATATAACGTGAAGAAAAGTTGTCATTAAAAGAGTAGTATAAAAACTAATCTTTCTAGGTACTTTCAAATTAATTAAGGTTTTATACCACAGTGCAAGAGCGATAATCCCAAGTATATTTTGAAAAACAATAATCCACCTTAATTTTCCTCCTCCTAACAAAAGAAACAAAGAATACCCAGGACTTCTCCATCCGTTATATCCTTCTAAACTAAATTTCTGAATATGTTCTGCAAGAATATAATAATCTGAACTATCAGGATATTCTGCAATATGATTATAAAATAAAGTGAATATAATCAATCTAAGCAGTACTCCTAATGCTACTATATAGTATATATTTCTATCTTTGATAGTTAACATATAATTTTATTATTTGAAAAGGAATCAAAAAGAAATCATATGCTTTAATTTTTGAGTTTCCTTTTTCTTCCCAAACATTTAAAGGAATTTCCACAATTTTATTAGCAAATTGGATATCTTTTTTTTGAAAACGAAGTAAAAGTTCTACATCAAATAGCCATTTAGTATAAAAAGGATCTTTAAATAATTTTTTAGCTAAATCCACTTCTAATATTTTTGCCCCGCACTGAGTATCGTAAACTGGAGTCTTTAAGACAATTTGACTTACAATAGTAGCGAAAATCCTCCCAAAATAATGTCTCGATAACGAGCGATTTACCTTATTCCCTATAAGTTTTATACGTGCTCCCATTACGATTTTTTTATGGGGATTCTCCGTTGCATAATTTAAAAGCCTTACCATTTCTTTAAAAGGAGTAGCTAAATCTGCGTCTAAATATCCTACATAAATATAAGTATCAGATAAAAATTCTAAAACTCCTTTTCTTATGCTTTCTGCTTTCCCTTTATTAATATTATTTTTTATACAAAATACATTTGGATATACATTTGCTAAACCTTCAATAATTTCTTGCGTTTTATCAGTACTGGCATCGTTTATAAAAACGAAGTCAATATTTTTATAGAAAACAAAAGCTTGTTGATAAGCCCCTACCGCAATTCTCTTTGCTTCGTTGTATACAGGAATAATAAATAAAACTTTCTGTTGAGGCATAAGGTAAATTTATACCCAAAGATACATGAGCATGGTATAAGTGTAAGCAAAAAGTATTAATTTTTAAATTATAACGGTATAATTATAATAAAACTGCGGTCATATTTTTATAAGATTACGAATGCTGTCTGGTATATCTATAAATCCATCAAATATTGAAATTTCAACTTTCTTATCAATATCAAAAAGAACACCTTCTTCTATTTTTAAAGTTGCTCCGTTTTTCACAATAATTTTTACTCCTTTTTCTAAAATAAGGTGACTTCCTTTCTTAAAAATTAAAGAAGAATTTTCATTTAAAATAATGGTTGATTTTTTATTAAATTGAAAAGTACCTTCATTTTCTACTAAAAAATTTGTGTTTTTTATAAAACTTCCATTTATAGATTTTGAAGAATTATAAGTTTTACTCTTATTTATTTTAAGTTTCTTTTTTTTCTCTAGGATAATTTTTACACCAGCAGGGAGAACAATATTACCAGTCATCCTAAAATCATTATCTATTTTTCCATCTTCATAATTTATTGAAATTCGGTAAATTCCGTTGTTCATTTTCTTAGGATGTATAGATAATGAATGTAAAATGACAGGAGCCATTTTGTCTTTACGCCAGTCAAACTTTTGAAAATTTGTTAATGGTGGATTACTAAATGCGCTCAGTTTTTTGTTAGGCAGAGTTAAATTTGGACCTACATATCCCCAAATAGGCTTTCCATCTACTTCTATAATATTATACCCATCAATATAATTTCCCCTTGCTCCATTTGCAGATTTAGCATGTTCTATTTTATCATTGTCATTAAAATCATATCTAAAAAAACTAGCCTCATGTTGTCCTCCGTAAGCGTTTACATCTTCTTTTTTAACATCTAAAATCTCTGAACCCCAGGCATAAGCTTCTTCTTTTAATTCTTTAAAAGTATAGTCATAATTTCCCTTCCCATATATAATCTTAATTCCGTTAGTTCCTCTCGAAAAAGGATACAGCTCTTCTCTGCTCGGCGCAATTTTTTCAATAAACCCAACTAATCCTTTTTGTTTTGTTATAATAGAATCGCCAAATGCATCTACTAGTAAATCTGGTCTTTTGTAATAAGGATTATTTAATTGATGATTTTCTAACCAAATATATTCATTTTCCGTATTTGGTAGTTTTATACGCATAGTTTGTCCAAATTCTAAATAATCTTTTAATAGGTATTGTTTCTTTTTTACGTAATTTTTTTCGTTAATATCATGGGTTATATTTATCCATCCGGCGTACCAACGTTCCCACGAATTTGCTAGTGGCATAAAATTGCTAAAAGAATCCATTAATCCCCAACCGTAATTATAGTAGTAATAATCACCTGAAGCTTTGTTGGCCATAACAGTATGTGGATTATTCATAAAAGTATGAGCCATTTCGTGAATAATAAGTTCAATTCTTTCATAGATTTTCCCTTGAGAAAAAAATATTCTTATTCCACTTTTTCCTCCAATTTTTATATCCCCGCGACTATTTCTTCCAATTGTTTTTTCGATTCCTGCTCCTGCAATTGCCTTAGGCCAATTTGATTTTATTTGTCCGTTTGGATGTGGTGACCAACGATTATCATTTCTGAAATTTAGAATAACATAATCAATTTTGTTATCAGGTTGAGGATTATCGAAGCTTACTGAACTATTAAATTCAAAACTTGGATTGTTTTGAATATTATCGAATCTTGACCAATCATAATCCTGTGGGAAAATTTCAGCAATTTTATGATATACTTTTTCCACAATTTCACCATAACTCGTAATTCCTTTTGGATTTATATTTATATCAATAGGCTTATTGGTTATAGGGTCTTTTAGAACCTCAGCATAGAAACGAAATTTCCCCTGAGACATAGCATAGTAGAATTCTGAAAGATTTAAGTAAATATCGTTATTGAAATAAGTTTTAGTTTGGAAATCTGAGGGATCTTGATGAGCCCATATAAGTTTTCCTGTTCTTTCATCAACTACAGATTTCCCATAATAAACAGGAAATTTAGAACCAATTGGCCAGTGGGTCATTTCATGTCTTTCTGAATTTAAAGCTGGTTCTTTAAAATTTACATAAATTACAAGAGCTCTTAAATCGCCTTTTGGCGTAAAAGAATCGCCATATATAGAAGATTTATTATTATTAAAATCAGTCTGTTGAGCAAAAAAAAAGGCAGGAAATGAAAGAAATAAAAGTGCAATTATATATTTAATAAGGGGATAAATAAATTCGTCTATTTTTTCCACAAAAACACTTTTTAGCAAAGTTAATATTATTTAAACTTTATAAAGATACTATTTTAGATTAACTGAACTAAAAAAAAATGGCTGTCGAAAAGACAGCCATTTTTTAAATTTTTATATAATCTTATTACGTTTACGCTCATTTTCCGTTAAGTAAATTTTTCTTAACCTTAAGTGGTTAGGCGTTACCTCTACGTATTCATCTTTTTGTATGTATTCTAATGCTTCTTCTAAGCTAAACTTAATTGCAGGAACAATTTTCGCTTTATCATCTGCTCCAGAAGAACGTACGTTAGAAAGTTTCTTAGTTTTAGTAATATTCACTGCCATATCATCTTGGCGAGAGTTTTCACCAATAACCTGACCTTCATAAATATCTTCACCTGGATCTACAAAGAACTTCCCTCTATCTTGTAACTTATCAATAGAATAAGGAATTGCCGAACCTTTTTCCATAGAAACCAAAGAACCATTTAAACGTTCTGGAATTCCTCCTTTTAAAGGTTGGTATTCTTTATAACGGTGAGCCATAATAGCTTCTCCAGCAGTAGCGGTTAATAATTGGTTACGTAAGCCAATAATCCCTCTTGACGGAATAATAAATTCACAAACCATACGTTCACCTTTAGCTTCCATGCTCAACATCTCTCCTTTTCTCATGGTCACCATCTCTACAGCTTTACCTGAAACAGATTCTGGTAAATCTATAGTCAACTCTTCAACTGGTTCACACTTTACACCATCAATTTCCTTGATGATTACTTGTGGCTGACCAATTTGAAGTTCATAACCTTCTCTTCTCATCGTTTCAATTAAAACTGATAAGTGAAGTACTCCACGACCGTAAACTAAAAATTTATCGGCACTATCTGTTTCGTTTACACGAAGTGCTAAATTCTTTTCTAATTCTTTATTTAAACGGTCTTTAATATGTCTAGAAGTAACAAACTTTCCATCTTTTCCGAAGAAAGGTGAATCGTTAATAGTAAATAACATACTCATTGTAGGCTCATCGATCGCAATGGTCTTTAGAGCTTCAGGATTTTCAATATCGGCAACAGTATCACCAATCTCAAAACCTTCTAATCCTACAATTGCACAAATATCACCTGCTTGTACTTCTTCTACTTTTCTTCTTCCTAGACCTTCAAAAGTATGAAGTTCTTTAATTTTAGTTTTTACAATGCTTCCATCTCTTTTCACCAAAGAAACTTGCATTCCTTCTTTTAAACTTCCTCTTTGTAAACGTCCAATAGCAATTCTACCCGTAAATGAAGAGAAATCTAAAGAAGTAATTAACATTTGAGTCGTACCTTCTTCAATTTTAGGAGAAGGAATATGATCCATTACCATATCAAGTAAAGGCTCAATATTTTCTGTTTCATTTCTCCAATCATCACTCATCCAATTATTTTTAGCTGAACCGTAAACTGATGGGAAATCTAACTGCCATTCTTCTGCTCCTAACTCAAACATTAAGTCAAAAACTTTTTCATGTACCTCGTCTGGAGTACAGTTTTCTTTATCAACTTTATTGATAACCACACAAGGCTTAAGACCTAAGTCAATCGCTTTTTGCAATACAAAACGAGTTTGTGGCATAGGACCTTCAAAAGCATCTACTAACAATAGAACACCATCGGCCATATTTAAAACACGCTCTACCTCTCCACCAAAATCGGCGTGACCAGGAGTATCAATAATATTAATTTTTGTATCCTTATATACTACAGATACGTTTTTAGAGGTAATAGTAATACCACGTTCTCTTTCAAGATCATTATTATCTAAAATAAGATCGCCTGTATTCTCGTTTTCACGGAATAAACGGCAGTGGTACATAATTTTATCAACCAAAGTAGTTTTACCGTGGTCAACGTGTGCAATAATTGCAATGTTTTTGATTGCTGTCATAAAAAGCCCTTTTTAAAAGGCTGCAAATGTACGTTTAATTTTCTGATAATAAAGCTATAACCCAAAAATATAATGCTACGGTAATATAAACGTAAAGTTTTACCATTAAAACCTTATGTATTAGATAAATTAGGTTTTGAATGAGATATCTTCATTTGCTTCAACATAGACCCTCCTCCTTCATTCTTATTTAAATTTTTAAATAGAAAATGTCACTTTTCGGTTAAATAAATAAGGAAGCGAAACAACAAATTAAGTAACAAAAAAATTCAACAATATTATCGTACGGTGATTATAAACATAAGTATAAATAAATTCTAAATTAATATTAAACTTTAGCCAAATATTGCAGCTTTTATAATTTTCGACTTAATTTTCGAGATAACCTATCTGAAAAATCAATTATAGCATGTCAAAAATTACTCATCTCTTATCTTTTTCATTAGGTATTATTTTGTTTGCAGCCCCTCTTTTAAGCTTGGGTCAAGACAAAGTTGAAGAGGAAAAAGAAAAACCCAAATTAGAACTTCATGGCGCTGTACGTTTTAATTACATCAACTCTTCTTGGAAAGCCGAACAAAAAGCTAAAGGTGGAGAGTTTGGTTATGATATGATTGCCATAAAACCTAAAGCTTCCTATAAAAAATTGTCCCTAAATGCAGAATACAGATTTTATTCTGAAGCTTTTGGAGGTAGTTTTTTAAAAAGTGGATGGATCGCTTACCATTTTAATCCTAAAGATCAAATACAAGCCGGATTGGTTTACGTCCCTTTCGGAATTCAGCAATACAATTCTAACAACTGGTTTTTTAATATTACGTATTACGTAGGTTTAGAGGACGATCATGATATGGGATTAAAGTATGTTCATGAAGATGAAACTTTTGAATATGCTTTCGCATTTTTCAAAAATGCAGAGGAAATGCAATTTGTTGGCGGTGAAGAACACGATTCTAGCAGATATTCATATGATGTGGTGGGTAGAAATAAGGAAACTAATCAACTAAATGGTAATTTTGTATGGAAATTTGGCGGTCATGTAGACCACCGACTAGGTATTTCTGCGCAAGCTGGACAACTTTATAATTTAGATACTAAAGAAAATGGAAACCATTATGCTTTCGCTCTTCATTATGAAGTTTATTACCACGAATGGAATTTTAAAATAAGTCTCAACAATGTAGCACATAACCCTAAAAATGGGGAGGGTTTACCTAACGATAGAATACAAATGGGCGCATATGGAGTACCCTACGAAGTCGCCACCAATTTTAATATCTACACCTTATCTGCTTCTAGAAAATTTGATATTAACTGGGGGCCTTTTGAAAAAATTGAAGCTTATAATGATTTTGGATGGATGCAAAAACAGAAGAAAGAATTTGACTCTTCTATAATGAATGTAGTTGGTTTTAAGATTACCGCCGGAAATTTACTTACTTTTGTTGATTATGCCGCAGGGTATAATCACTCTTGGCTGGGGGGCAATTTTGTAGACGACTTTTCTACAGGAACCCCAGGAGCAAAATGGGAAGCTCGATTCAATATAAATGTAGGATACTACTTTTAATCAAATTATTTTATGGCTAAAAAAGTTACGCGAAGCGACGAAAAAAAATCAATTTTTGGATTAGATGTAAATGGACCCGTTTTTTTCTCGTCGGTTATTTTCATAGTTGTCAGTATTACTCTTACAATAATTTTCGAAAAAAAAGCAGAAACGGCTTTTGTTAATATTCAACATGCGGTGGCTGAAAACGCAGACTGGTTTTTTATACTAACCATCAACTTGTTTCTAATATTTTTAGTTTATCTCGCATTAGGTAAATTCGGGAAACTCAGGATTGGCGGTCAAAATGCAAAACCAGAATTTAAAAACTTGTCTTGGTTCGCTATGCTTTTTAGTGCTGGTATGGGAATTGGATTACTTTTCTTTGGTGTTGCAGAACCTGTAAAACACCTTGTGCATCCACCAACAGCCGAACCTAATACCGTAGCAGCCGCACAAGAAGCAATGAATTTTACCTTTTTACACTGGGGTTTTCATGCTTGGGCTGTTTACGCATTAGTTGGATTAGCTCTATCTTATTTTACTTATTCTCGAGGACTTCCTCTTACTATACGATCTATCTTTTACCCTTTTTTAGGTGATAAAATTCACGGAAGAATTGGAGACATCATTGATATTTTTGCTGTTTTAGCTACTCTCTTTGGTTTAGCTACCTCATTAGGATTTGGTGTTCAACAAATAGCTAGTGGATTAAATCATGTGTTTGGGGTTTCCGATGGCACCTTAACTCAAGTTTTATTAATTGCCGGGGTAACTTTAATTGCTACCACATCTGTAGTTTTAGGAGTCGATAAGGGGGTGAAAATTTTGAGCGAATGGAACATGAGAATAGCCGTTGTGCTTTTACTATTAGCATTAGTTTTAGGACCTACTTTATTTATTTTTAGATCTTTTGTAGAGAACACGGGAAGTTATTTCTTCAATTTCTTAAAAATTTCCACTTGGAGTGAAACTTACAGTGGTACAAGTTGGCAAAATGATTGGACAGTATTTTACTGGGGTTGGTGGATTGGCTGGTCTCCATTTGTGGGAATGTTTATTGCCCGAATCTCTAAAGGTAGAACAATTAGAGAATTTATTCTTGGAGTCTTACTCGTACCATCACTAGTTACTTTCTTTTGGATGTCTGCTTTTGGAAGTGTTTCTATACAACAAGCATTAGGAGGTGACTCAAATATTGTCATGGCTGTACAAGATGATATAGCTACAGCTTTATTTGTTTTTTTTGAAGATTATCCATTTTCAATGATTATTAACATAGTTGCAATTGTTCTTATTGCTGGTTTCTTTATCACTTCTTCAGATTCAGGTTCATTAGTTATAGACAGTTTAACATCTGGAGGTAAGATAGATGCACCAGTGGGTCAACGTATATTTTGGGCAGTTACCGAAGGTGCAGTTGCTGCAGTTCTACTTATTGGAGGCGGTCTTGAGGCTTTGCAAACCGCAACCATTGTAACTGGTTTGCCCTTTGCCCTCATACTTCTAGTAATGTGCTACTCACTTTATAAAGGTTTGAAAGAAGATTATATTAAATTAGAAAAGAAGAAATCTGAAAAGCAAATGGATGACTATGAAGGAGTAGTAAAAGAGATTGTTGAACGAAGAAATAAAAAAGAATCGTAATGGAAAGTGTTAAAAATATTTTAGTAGCCTTAGACTTATCTTCCATTGATAATCATTTAATAGAATACAGCGCTTTTTTGGCTGAAAAATTAGAAGTCAGCAAAGTTTATTTTGTGCATAACATTAAAAAATATGAAATCTCAGAATTATTCGAAAAAGAGCTCGGCGAAATAAATTTAGATCAACTTATTGGAGATGAACTGAATGAAAAAATTGAAGAAAAATTTAAAGCTGATATAAGTTGGGAGGTATTAATTTCTGAAGATTCTAATACAGAATCTTTGATTGATTATGTGGTAAATAAATATCAAATCCACCTTACCATTATAGGAAACAAAGTTGCAAAAGAAGGTACCGGAGTAGTTTCTGCAAAACTTCTTAGATTGCTTAAATGCAATATTCTTTCAGTGCCAAAATCTGCACAATTAGAATTGAAAAATATATGGGTAGGAACAGACTTTTCAGGGCATTCTAAAAAATCCTTTCAGTTCGTTGAACAATATAGAGGTAAATTCGATATTTATTTAAAATCTATACACGTCTTTCACGTACCTATGCAGTTCTCTCCTTACATTCAAACCAATACGGCGATTGAGAAAATTGAAAAGCACCTTCAGCAAAAGTCAGACAGGTTTTTCAAGAAAGTGATACTTACTCCACCAGAAGAAAGGCAATTGATTTTTGCAAAAGATAAGACTGTAAGCGAAAAATTCGCTGCAGAAATTGAAAATAATCATCCCGACTTAGTAATCATTTCAGATAAAGGAGGAAATAATATTTCTTCACTTTTAATAGGAAGTCTCACCGAAGAACTATTTGATGAAAGTTTAAAAAGCCCTTTACTTATTGTTAAATAAAAAAGTTAAGCTTCTAAATTATTTAAATGTTAGACAAATTATCTGTTTTAAATTTAATCCAGTTTGTAACTCCCGTGTACAGCAAATAATTTCATTATCTTTGACTTTATAAATTTTTAATGATGAAACTTGATAAAATACCGCAGATAAAATATACCAATTCAGATAACTTCTTTTTGCTCTCAGGTCCGTGTGCCATCGAAAGCGAAGAAATGGCCTTAAGAATTGCAGAACAAATAATTACGATTACCGATAAACTTGAAATTCCTTACGTTTTTAAAGGAAGTTTTAAAAAAGCCAATCGTAGTCGCATAGATAGTTTTACAGGTATTGGTGATGAAAAAGCGTTGAAAATACTCCGTAAAGTTTCAGAAACATTTCATGTCCCTACAGTAACCGATATTCACGAAGTAAGTGACGCGGCAATGGCTGCAGAATATGTAGATATATTGCAAATCCCAGCTTTTTTGGTACGCCAAACCGATTTGGTTGTCGCTGCTGCGGAAACAGGTAAAGTAGTAAACCTTAAAAAAGGACAGTTTATGAGTCCTGAAAGTATGAAACACGCGGTAACAAAAGTAACCGATTGCAATAATGAACAAGTCATGGTAACGGATCGTGGAACTATGTTTGGTTACCAAGATATGATTGTAGATTTTAGAGGAATTCCTACTATGAGAGAATTTGCTCCTACGGTTTTAGATATAACCCATTCTCTACAACAACCCAACCAAACCAGCGGTGTCACTGGAGGAAGACCAGATATGATTGAAACTATTGCAAGAGCTGGAGTAGTAAACCATGTAGATGGTTTATTTATTGAAACTCATTTTGATCCTGCTAGCGCTAAAAGTGATGGCGCCAACATGTTAAATATTAAATATCTTGAAAAGTTACTTACCAACTTGGTAAGCATTAGAAAAACGATAAATAATTTTTAAGATTAAGAATTAAAACCTCTTTAATAAAAATTAAGGTTCACAAAAGAAAGCTCGACATTTGCCGAGCTTTTTTATTACGGAAGAGTTAATTCAACAAAAACTGGGTAATGATCTGAGGGGTACATTTCTCCATACTTATCTTGAAGCACTTCATAAGAATTTACCTTTACACTCTCATTTACAAAAATGTAATCTAATCTATACTTATGACTTTCGGTTCGATTATTAAAATAATTAAATGTCCCTAAGGGTCCTTTAGGGGAGGTCATACTTGCTATTTTAGCATCATTGTAATAATCACTAAACCAAACAATAGGTTCTGAATTTTCTTTGGAGTTAAAGTCACCACCAATAATAACCGGGTAATTATGAATATTGACTTTTTGTATCCATTCATTAATTAACTGCACTCCTTTTATTTTTGATTTTGATCCTTCTCGATCTAGATGAACATTAAAAACATAAAATTTACTCTTGGTTAACTTATTCTCTAACAAAACGTAAGTCACTATCCTTACCCTAGATGCATCCCAGCCTTTAGATTCCAACAAAGGAGTTTCAGAAACCCAAAAGGTTTTCTCTTCTTTTACCTCTAATTTTTCAGCATTATATAATACGGCATTATAAGTAGCTAAATATTGATTATCAATTCTTGGAATTCCTACTAAATTGTATTTTTTCAAATAAGACAAGATATCATCTATTTGATGTTTTAAGGGTTCTTGCAGTAAATAAACATCTGTCTCTTTTTCTTTCATCTGTTTAATCACATGATTGCTACGATTAGTCCAACTTTTAAGCCCACTATCTCCCGACATTTTTATATTATATGTCATTACAGCAATGTTCTTTGCATTTTCTTTATCTTTTAAAGAAACACATGAGGAAAGAGTAAACAACAAAAGGAGACAAACGTAGCTACTTTTCATTTACGAAATCTTTTAAATAAGAATATCGAGAAGTAAGTTCGCCTTTAAAAGTCATTCTAGCTCGGTTTAAAATACCATTCTCATCATCATTAAAAAAAGCAGGTATCACATGTTTTAAGAACATATCTCCAAAGCCCTCGCTAGCATCCTTAGGTAACTCACAAGGTAAATTATCTACTGCCATCACCGTTATTGCATTTTCTGCATCAAACTCAACCTCACTTTCAGTTTGAGGATCATATCCATAAAAAGGATCAGCTATGGTTGATGGCCTAAGGGTTGAAGCTATAGGACCATCTATATCACAGCTAACATCAGCGATAAGATTGATCTTAAATTCTTTCTTTTTAACGTCTTCTTTTGTAAAGAAATAAGGAGCGCTGTCCCCATAAAAATGTCCTGCTATAAAATAGTCGGTAACTTTTGCAAAACGCATAAAGTCTGATTCGTAGGCTTCTGGAAAATTATAAAAATCATGCTTATCTAACTGCTTACCATCTTTTCTCTTATTGTAGTCCAGCACATCTATCATAGCGTAAACTGGTTCTTCAAATGATTTGGTTAAATAATCATGAATATTTACTTTCTTGATATGGAGATGGTCCAAAATCTCTTTAGCACCATAGGCTACTTTGCCAGAACCACTCAATGCTATTTTTATGGAAGGGATTTTTATTTGCTGAAGATTCTCCACGACTGCCTCATAATCTGGCAAACTTTCAACTTTTGGTAAATTAAATAACTTATCGCGAAGTCCTAATGCTCTAAAACCGTTATAGGCTCCTACAATACCTGCATATCTACCAAAACCAATTAAACGACTATTATTCTCATCAACAATTACTTCATGGTCGTATAATTCTATATTTTTTTCTAATACCGCTTGTAAAAGTGATCGATTATAAGGCTGCTTTTTGATGGTATGGGAAAAGAAAAAGTATTTTTTATGAGGGATAAGAGAATCAATCGGGACTTCTTTGACACCTAAGAGAATATCACAATTACTTAAATCTTCTGAAATTTGAAACCCTAATTTTTCATATTCTTCATCTGGGAATATTCTAATGTTAGAAGACTCCACAAAAAGTTCGCAATTAGGAAATTGTTTTTTAAGCAGTGATAGTTTTTGAGGTGAGAAAACAACTCTACGATCTGGTGGTGTTTTTCTTTCTTTAATAATTCCTATCTTCATAGACTGGTATAGCTTTTGTTGTTATAACTTGCATAAAATTGATGTGTAAATATATGATTTTATTGTATATTTGCCAGCCTTACTTTGTAGGTAGTTCTTTGAATTTTATTATTGCGTTAGGGATAGAAGCGGCATCCTTTTTAAAATTTTGCCCTTAGGCAGAAATTTAAAAAGATATAGCAGATAGCCCGCCGATAGCTTTTTTGAGCTAGAGGAACGCCCACGATATTATTCTTTTTTTCGTTTACACGGAATTTTTTGGGGTCGATTTGGTTTTGACAGTGAGTCTAATTGAATGGTAAGCACGTCGAGCGCTGGGATACAGCTCGTAAATCTCATATTTCACACTTTTTTAAACGGCGAGAATAACTACGCCTTGGCTGCGTAATCCGAATTATAGTAGGATACCTTAGTCCCTGTTAGACAGGGAGCCAAGATGTCTCGTGGCAGCCTTGATTTACGGCGACCACAATTGAGGCACCGATAAAGTAACTCTAGAAACTGTAGGGTCTTGATACAGTTTTGAAATTTAATTGAGAATAAGTATGTAGTTGGTGGCTTTCGGCCGGCTGCATATCGAAAAACAAACGAGAGATAAGCGTGTAGAAAGCTATTGAATTGCTTGTTTGGACGGGAGTTCGAGTCTCCCCGACTCCACAAATTTAACTGAAACCCGTTTTTTATAAACGGGTTTTTTTGTTTTTAAGCTACTTTTTATGATTAAAAATTCATTAAATATTACTATATTATTTTTTGATTCTCATCCCCCAGTAATTTTTAATGCAAAGTTGAATAGATGAAGTTAGTAATCGTTTCCATTTTTTCTAAAAGACAAAACCCAATTTCAAAAAAATTTGGAGAAAGTATCATCCATCATTTTCAAAATGCGAGCGATGTAAAAGAAACGGTTGTTATTACTAATTCTAAATTTCCTATAAGTTTATCTGAAAACAACTTAAAAATTATACCTAAAGCTAGTTTTCAAGGTTTCAAAAATTCTTATAAAGTTTTAAAAATGATTTATAAAGAAAAGCCCGATGCTATTTTCTTTAATGTTGACTTTACTGATAAATCTAAAAAAAGTGGGGTTTCTCTTTTTAAATTTTTAATTCCTAGTTTCTTTTCGTTAAGAAAAACACCCTCCATTTTATTCTTAAATAATTATCTTGATAAGCTAGAGCTAAATCGCACAACATTTTCTGGTGATTATTTTAATAATAAGGTTTTTAAAGTAAAAAAATATATCATCTTTAAAATCTTACCAAAGTTTAACCTAGTTACTTTACCTAACTTTAAAGACTTTAAAAGTTTTAACAAAGAATACCCTAAGTATCCTGCAAAACATTCACCTTACGTAAGGACGGAAAGAGTTAGCCAGCCTAACTTTTTAAATGAAAATAGAGATTTGTTAAAAATAAATACATATTTAGGTTCGAATCCTAATCAAGAGCTTTCATTTTTACTTCGTACTGTAAAAAAAATCCATGAAGAAAGTATTGAAATCGCACTAAATGCGAATCCAGATTATTTTGATCTTGAAGAATTCATAAATTTAAATGATATCCCCCCACATATAAAGTTTGTCAATTATTTTACTAGCAATTATTTTGAATACATTAAAAATGGAAGTATGACTTTATTCACTACTTCAGATATTTTGAATGATAAAGATATATTACAAAATGCAAGTCTAATTGGTAAACCTATAATTGTTCCTAATGAAAATAATATAAGCTCTAAAATTAGAGAAGAAGGCTATGCTGCTCATTTTTTCTCCCCAAAAAACGAAATCTCTTTAGGCAAGGGAATTTCTACTATTTACAATAGTGAAAGTTACACCCTAAAACTTGCCAAAAAGAATTATGCAACAGCCTCACAAAATACTCTTGAAAGCATCACCTCTGCTTATATTAATTTATTTACAAATTATATAAACAAGAAAAAATATGCAAACTGGAAAACTTTTCACGCATAGAAATTATAAGAATTTCTTTTTTATAATTCTTACAATTTTCTCTTTTGGGAGTCAAGCTCAACCTGCTATTGATTATTATAATGAGGGACTAAAAGCATACCAACAAAAAAATATCATTTTAGCTATTTCATCTTACACTCAATCTATACAGGCAGATCCCTATATAAAGGAAACGTATAACCAAAGAGCTGTTGCATATAATGAACAAAAAGAGTATCATAAAGCTATAAAAGATTACAACCAAGCCATATTATTAGATTCATCTTACGCTATTGCATATTTAAATAGAGCTAATGTAAAATTCAAAATTGGAGATATATTTGGTGCAATGAAAGACTATAATAAAAGTATTTCTCTAGATAATACATCTTACATTGCCTATCATAATAGAGGTTATTTAAAAGAAAAGTTGGAAGATTATAGAGGCGCAATAAATGATTACGATGCTTCAATTCTTTTAAACAAATCTTTTATAAGAAATTATATTGACAAGGGATATTGCCAAAGAATGCTTTCTAGATTTAAAGAATCAATAGAGGATTACAATCAAGCTTTACTTATAGATCCAGAAAATCCTGAGGTTTATAGCAAAAGAGGATTTTCTTATCTAATGTTAAATAAAAGAAATGATGCGTGTAAAGATTGGAGTAAATCTGGTGAACTAGGAGATCTAGATGCTTACGACGCTATTAAAAAGTTTTGTAATAATTAATTTTATCTTTTAAGTTGCCCCAATTGTCGTTTTAGATCATCCATAGATTCTTGCAGTTGTCTTAACATGCTATTTTCTGAATTTTCATCTAGACTAAAGGTTAATTTACTATTCACTTGCCATAGTTCTTGAATATCTGAAATTAGCACATCAAAGGGAGGATATTCTTTATTCAAAGAAACTAATCTAATTTTGGAAGGATCCCCCAATTTATGTAGCTTTTTCACTACTACGGTATCATACATTACTACCACATATATTTTATGGTCACTCGCTTCGGTAATGCTAGAAATGGCTTTTGCTAATACCCATTCTTCTGGTCTCAAGTTTGGTAACATACTATCTCCTTCAACCTGAAAACCTCTATAAGTGGCATTTCTAAATTGTGGTAAAGGAAGATCAAAGGCTGGTAAATTTCTATACCAATCTACATCTTGCACGTTTTGAGGGTAACCTGCTGCAGCTTTCTGATTAACCATGAGAATATTTTCATGCTCTTCAGAATTTAATGTAATTACTTTAGGCATAGTATCGACTTGGTGTAAAGGGAGTAATTTTTGATTACTCTCACCAAATAACCAAAGGGGATTAATCCCAAAATGCTTCAGTAACTCCATTACAACTGTTCCTGAAAGTTTAGTTCTCCCACGTTCAATATCTGCTGTAGAGCTTTTTACACCTAAAAGCTCCGCAAACTCGGTTTGAGTATATTGGTTCTCCTCTCTAACCTCTTTAAATCTTTTTATCTCGATAGCTGTTTCCATACTCAAATATAGAAACATTTTAGGATATTATCCAATTTTAAATGGTATTATTTCCTAAATATTAGAATATCTCCATATTTTTGTAAAAATTCCTAGAATGAATTATGAGAGAATTAAAGAGAAGTTAAACATTCTTGCTGATGCTGCAAAATATGATGTTTCTTGCTCAAGTAGTGGTAGCAATAGAAAAAATAAAACCAATGGCCTAGGAAATGCTGAAGGCATAGGGATTTGCCATAGTTACACTCCAGATGGTCGCTGTGTTTCACTGCTTAAAATACTACTGACCAATTATTGTATTTATGATTGTGCCTACTGTGTTACGCGTATAAGTAATGACATTAAGAGAGCAGCTTTTAAAGTGCAAGAAGTGGTTGATCTTACCATCAATTTTTATCGCAGAAATTACATTGAAGGTCTGTTTTTAAGTTCCGGGATTTTCAAAAGCCCAGATCACACTATGGAACGCCTTATTCAAGTAGCGAAGAAGCTTCGTCTTGAAGAAAATTTTAATGGATATATCCACTTAAAATCTATTCCTGGCGCAAGTGATGAGCTTATGTACGAAGCTGGATTATATGCCGATAGGCTTTCCGTAAATATTGAAATTCCAACTAAAGAGGGATTAAAACTCTTAGCTCCCGATAAGAATAGAAAGGATTTCTTACAACCTATGAATAAGGTGAAAAATGAAATTCAGAAATATAAATCTGAACGAAAGTTAATAAAATCGACTCCTAAATATGCTCCCGCAGGACAAAGCACACAAATGATCGTTGGTGCAACCAATGAAACCGATGCAGAGGTTATGTATACGGCCACATACTTATATAAAAAATATAATATGAAACGAGTGTATTATTCTGGCTATATTCCAATTTCTTATGATTCTCGACTTCCTGCAATTGGAACAGAAGTCCCTATGTTGCGCGAAAATAGACTTTATCAAACCGATTGGCTATTGCGGTTTTATGGTTTTTCAATCGAAGAATTATTAAATAAAAATCATCCTAATTTAGATAGTGATATTGATCCTAAACTAAGTTGGGCTTTACGAAATTTACATCATTTCCCTATAGACATTAATAAGTCAGATAAGCAACTTCTAGCTAGAGTACCTGGCCTGGGGATGAAATCGGTTTATAAAATCCTTCACGGAAGGAAATATAGAAAGCTTAATTGGGAACATCTTCAAAAAATGGGCGTAGCACTTAACCGTGCCAAATACTTTATTACTTGCGATTCTAGAAATTTTGAAACTAAAGATTACACGCCTGCACAAATTAAATATAAAATCTTATCGACCAGTCAGACAAAATATAAAAATACGCTGTCTCAACAACTTAATTTATTTGGATAAAAGATGACTTATTTTTTATACGATGGTTCTTTTGAAGGTTTACTCACCAGTATTTTTGAAATTTATGAATATAAACTTGATAAGGTTTCTATTTGTAAAATCTCAACCTATGAAAAAGGCTTTTTCAATAAAGAAATTGAAGTGATTACCCAACAAGAGAAATCTACAAGATTACAGAAGGGAATTATAAAAATGGGCTCAGCTTTAGACTTTTCGCAAATTTATCGTGCATTCTTAAGTGAATTGAAAGGTGTGGAGGATTTGATTCTCAATTATACTCAATATCTCTTTACGGAAAAAAGAAGTGTAGCTAAAGATTATGCTAATAAGCATGTATTAGAAATCTCTCAAATCGTAAAAAAAATTGGCAGAGAAAAACACCGGATGGATGCTTTTGTTCGATTTAGGCTTACAAAAGATAATATTTACTTTGCGACAGTAGCGCCAGATTTTAATGTACTTCCTTTAAATGAAGTGCATTTTAGAAAACGTTATGCCGATCAAAAATGGTGTATTTACGATTTAAAAAGAAATTATGGTATTTTTTATGATCTTCATAAAACAGAAATTATAAGTTTAGATTTACCTACTAATATCCTCTCTTCTTCTGAAGAATTTTTCAAACCTGAGGAATTACACTTTCAACAGCTTTGGAAAAACTACTTTAAAAGCACTACCATTAGCTCTAGAATTAATAAAAAATTACACCAGCAACACGTTCCCAAACGTTATTGGAAATATTTAAGTGAAAAGTATTTACAAGTGTAACAGTGTTAAAATATGTTAAAAGCTACTTTGTTTTACATAGTACTGTAACAAAAGTATCAATAGTGCGTCTATTAGGTATATCAATCTTTTAAAACGAACATCATGAAAACAGTAGTAAACGCATTAGACAAATTAAGTTCAAGCACTTTAAATCATCACGAAGAAAAGAAAAACACCTCCGCTTTTAGTCGAAAAAAATTATGGAATAGTAAACGTAGGTATTTGATTAGCTAAACCAAAAAAGGTTGACTTTACAGTCAACCTTTTTTATTTCATTTATAACTTAATTATTGTATTTCTGCACTTATACCAGCGTCTAGCAACTTGCTACATCTCGGTTTTAAATCGTCATAATCTCCCGTTTTCACTTCACACTTACCTTTATAATGTATGAGCATTGTACATTGTTCTGCTTGTATGGGATCGTGGTCACAAGTCGCAATTAACATGTCTATTACGTGATCAAATGTATTTACATCATCGTTAAAAACAATAATCTGATTTTGTTTATTTACCCTTTCTTTGGTCTTAACTTCTTCTAAAACTTCTTCTTGTACACTCATCATATGCAATTTTCTACATTACAAAATTAAAGATATTTAGCTAGCCCGATAAATTATTTAACAAATTTTACAGCAACCCAATTTTCTCGAACCAAATGATTGTCGAGTTTTAAGCCTAAACTTTCACATTTTTCTGTAATAATAGGTAAATCCTCTTCGTAAAATCCGCTTAAATAAATCTCGCCATTTTCCGTCAAGCAATCCGTGTAAACGGGCAAATCGTTTAATAAAATATTACGATTAATATTTGCAATAATAATATCGTAACTTCTCCCAGGGAGTAAAGAAGCTTCCCCCTCTTCTACTTTTATAGTTGAGCAATTGTTACGCTCGACATTTTCTAAAGTATTTAAGTAGCACCAATTATCGATATCTATAGCTTCAACTGGAGTGGCTCCTTTCATTGATGCTAGAATTGCTAAAACTCCTGTACCGCAACCCATATCTAGTACACTTTTTTCTCGCATATCATCTTTCAAGATGTGCTGAATCATCATATGCGTAGTGGCGTGATGTCCCGTACCAAAAGACATTTTAGGTTCGATAACAATATCATACTCCGTTTCCTTTTTTGGATGAAATGGAGCTCTTACCTGACAAACATCATCAACCAAAATAGGAGAGAAATTCTTTTCCCATTCTTCATTCCAATTCACTTGTTCAAACTCTTGAATGGTGTAACTAATCTTAAAATTTTCATTCTCTAAGATTGAAACTTCCTTTACCAAAGCTTCTTGGTGCTGGTCTTTAATAATGTAAGCTTCAATACCTTCTTCGGTTTCTACAAAGCTATCAAATCCTAATTCTCCCAACTCTGCAATTAAAATATCTGAAGCTGGTTGAAGTGGTTCTACTTTAAAAAAATAACCAATATATACAGGTGTCATATTAAAAGGAATTAATAATTTGTGTAAAATCTTCGGCTTTAAGCGCCGCTCCGCCAATAAGTCCGCCGTCGACATCTTGCATGGCAAAAATTTCTTTAGCGTTGTTGGGTTTTACGCTTCCGCCGTAAAGAATAGAAACTTTTTCCGCAGTAGCGGAAGAATAAGTATCTGCTATCATTTTTCTAATCCCGGTGTGCATATCTTGTGCTTGCTGCGGACTAGCAGTTTCTCCTGTTCCAATGGCCCAAACTGGCTCATATGCTAAAGTGATAGACTTCCATTCCTCTTCCGTTAAGGTAAAAACGCTATCGCTTAATTGTTTTTTAACCACCTCTACGTGTTTATTATTTTTTCTAGCTTCTAATTCCTCTCCTATACAAAATATTATTTTTAAGCCTTTCGCTAAAGCGGATTTAACTTTAGAAGCTAACAACTCGTTACTTTCATTAAAAATACTTCTACGTTCGCTATGACCTAAAATCACAGTTTTTACCTGAAGACTGGTTAACATAGGAGCAGAAATCTCTCCTGTATAAGCACCGTTTTCTGCTTCGTGCATATTCTGCGCAGCGACTTCTATGTTAGTATCATTTAAAATTTCTTTAGCTAAATATAGATTGGTGAAGGAAGGTGCAACCATTACTTTTACTCCATCATTAAAATCTTTCTCTTTTAAATCATTCAGTAAAGTTTTCATTTCCTGTATATCACAGTTCATTTTCCAATTTCCTGCTACTATTTTTTCTCTCATAATTTCTTTTTTAAGTGTTGGCGATTTTTGGGTCTAACCAACCATAAATAATATCTACAAAAATATTAATAAGTATAAACATAAGCGCAATAATTAAAACCGATCCCATAATTATAGGTAGATCTAAGGTATTAAGCGCATTTACAATTTCTTTCCCCAAACCATTCCAGCCAAAAATATATTCTACAAATACAGCTCCTGCCAACATAGAAGCAAACCAACCAGAAATCGCTGTAATTACGGGATTTAACGCGTTTTTTAATGCGTGCTTACGAATGATGATGGGCATTGACAAACCTTTTGCTTTGGCTGTTCGTATATAATCCTGCTGTAAAACTTCTAATAAAGAATTTCTCATAAGCTGTATTACAACTGCCAAAGGTCGAATCCCTAAAACGATGGCTGGTAAAATAAGGTTTTTGAGCATTAGATGATTTTTCTCTCCAAAATCATCTAACTCATATAAACTTCCGGTGGTGTTTAAATGCGTATATTCTCCCAAAACGTATGCAAAAAACCAAGCAAATAATATAGCGCTAAAAAATGAAGGAACACTCATTCCTACCGTACTCAAAACTTGTATGGTTTTATCGAGCCATGAATCCTTTTGTAATGCTGATATGATCCCAAAGAAAATTCCGACAAGTAAAGCAATTGTAATAGCGGTAAAAGCGAGCACAAATGTATTAGGTAAAGTTTCTGAAATAACTGTTGATACCTTCTTTCCGTTTTTCTGAAAAGATTCTCTTAAATAAGGTGTTTTTAACGCTAAACTTGTTCCTGAAATAGTAAACAGCTTTACTGCATTATACTTGTTGTCATCCAAATACGTATAATCATTTCGCTTTACGGAATGAAACGAAACTGGCGACAAATCATTAATATAATACAAATACTGAACAGAAATAGGCTGATCAAATCCATATTTTGCTCTTACTGCTTCTAATTGCTCTTCACTTTCATTTTGGCCTAACATCATTTGTGCAGGGTCTCCAGGAAGTACAGTAAATAAGAAAAAGATGATACTTACCACACCAAACAGTGTGAGCAAAGCGTAGCCTATTTTATAGATGATATATTTTAGCAACCTAAATCATTTTAAAAATTCAAAATCTTTGGCAACAAAAAAATTCGATTGTATAGATTTCACTTATAATTATAAAAATCACTAATTACAAAAGAATACGTGAACATAAGTCAATTGGTACACAGACCAACTTTATCCTTCACTTTGCCAAAGTATCTAGATTACTTGATCTTTAGATCTTCAGCATCATTCCAATGTAACTTTTGCATAATAGTACCTTTTTCTAAAGTTACTAAACCAGGATTAGAACGTACTATTGTTTTAATAGCCGTTTCATCTGCAAAATAAAATGGAATATCTATACCATAAATATCTTTAATCTTACTAATTTCATTAGGTCCAGAAGCAGACAAACCTATAACACGGTATCCTTTTTGTTGAGCTGCTGCAATTTCATCTTTAATAGCACTCCATCCTGCTTTTTCACTTTTAGACAAATTATAGGCAGATACCATAAGCACTTTAGGCGTACTTAAAATTTCTTCAGTAAAATCTTCTCCTCCTTGTTGTAAAGAAAAATCGTGAATTGGCGGTTCATAACCTTCTTCAACAACTTCTGTATTAACTTCTATAAATTCTCCATCGACAGATGGATAAGCACCTTGAGTGGTCACTATTTTTTCTTGTCCGCCTACGTTAAATTTCCAGTTATAATCATACACTGCTTGCTTAGCATCGGCTGGCATTTTCATTCCTTCAGAAATATTTGCTCCAACTTTATAGGCTCTAAAATCTATTGCAGGTAAATGCATTAAAACCTGATAAGCAAAACCTAAACATCCTATAAACACTACAAATACAATCCACTTATGGGAAGCAGATTTAAATATAGGATTAATGTATTTTTGATTAAAGAATAAAATTAATATCAATACACTTAAAATAACATCCTTATAAAAAGATTGCCAAGGCGTTAAAGGAATAGCATCACCAAAACAACCACAATCGGTAACTTTATTAAAATAAGCAGAATAAAATGTTAGAAAAGTAAAAAAGGCAATCATTAGCAGTAAACTCCAAACAGTAAACTTTTTCAAATACCCTAAAAGTAAAGTTACTCCTAGCATTACTTCGGCAATTACTAAAATTACAGCCAAGGCTAAAGCAACAGGAATTAAGAAAGGAATATCTAAAACTCCCGGACTAAAATACTCTTGAAGTTTATATGAAAAACCAACGGGATCATTGAGTTTTACAAAACCACTAAAAATGAAAAGTATACCTACAAATACTCTAGCAAAGCCAACTAATGCTTTCATAACAATTATTATTTTTTAAGATTCGTGGAAGTTAAGAAGAATAAGGGCGAATACGGAATAATTAATCATATCTTGATAAT
This sequence comes from Mesonia algae, assembly GCF_003253545.1. Classification (GTDB taxonomy): domain Bacteria; phylum Bacteroidota; class Bacteroidia; order Flavobacteriales; family Flavobacteriaceae; genus Mesonia; species Mesonia algae. The sequence continues at coordinate 65,513 of NZ_QKYV01000007.1, read as the reverse complement.
TTGCATCGATCCCCTCACTCACGGTTGTTTTTCCTTTATTATTTTCTATTTGTTTTACGCGAAGTAGTTTTTGTAAAATTAAATCGGTTAATGAACTCACTCGCATTTCTCGCCAAGCTTCTCCATAATCATGGTTTTTATTTTCCATCAATTGTTTGGTGACACTTACTTGACGATCATAATGTTCTAACGCTTTCTCTAGAGAAAAATCGGGTTGCTCTGCCACCCCATTTTCTTGCTGAATTAAAGCCATAATGCAATAATTAATAACTCCTATAAATTCTGGTATTTCTCCCTCATCAACTTTCTGCTCAGCATTTTGCTGTAAGCCTCTAATGCGTTGTGCTTTTATGAAAATTTGATCGGTTAGCGACGGCAAACGTAAAATTCGCCAAGCGCTACCATAATCTTTCATTTTATGTTGAAACAATTCTCGGCATTTAGAAATGACCGAATCATATTGTAAAGAAGTATTTTGCATGAAAACGCTGTATTTTGCGTAAATTTCGGAGAAATATTTCAACTATTCAAAGTTATTTTATCTTTATATGACAATTAATTGCAACGGAAAGCTTATTTCGCTAGAAACTCCCAAAATCATGGGGATTCTTAACCTTACACCCGACTCATTTTATGATGGTGGATCTTATAAAAATGAACAAGAAATTCTTCAGCAAACCGAAAAAATGCTTGCCGATGGAGCGTTTTGTATTGACGTTGGCGCATATAGCTCTCGTCCCAATGCTAAAGACGTTTCCACGAAAGAAGAACTGCAACGTCTAATGCCGGTAATTGAACTCTTACAAAAAGAATTTCCAGATATTATTTTATCTATCGATACCTTTAGAAGTGAAATTGCTAGAAAAGCTATTGATAATGGAGCGGCTATTATTAATGACATTTCCGGCGGAAGCCTAGACGAATTAATGATGAAGACTGTAGGTGAATTAAAAGTTCCCTATATTTTAATGCACATGCGCGGTACGCCAAAAACGATGCAATCATTAACTCAGTATGATGATCTTTTACAGGATATGATTTATTATTTTTCTAATAAAGTAACTGAAGCTAGAAGTTTTGGGATTCACGATATCATCCTAGATCCAGGTTTTGGATTTGCTAAAACTACTTCGCAAAATTTTGAATTACTCAAAAATCTTTCTCTATTAAACATGTTAGAACTTCCTGTCCTCGCAGGACTTTCCAGAAAATCTATGGTCTACAAAACTTTAGAAATTTCAGCTAATGAAGCTCTTAACGGAACAAGTGTTTTGAATACTTTAGCTCTACAACAAGGTGCTAAATTATTAAGGGTTCACGATGTAAAAGAAGCCAAAGAATGTATTGACTTGGTGGCTCAACTTTAGGATTAAATTTATAAATTTACAAAAAAGCAATATTTGGAAACCTTCAATTTTCTAGACTTACGCATTCTCGATATCATTGATATTTTATTGGTAGCTATACTTCTATATTATATTTATAAATTAGTAAAAGGGAGTGCTGCAATTAATATCTTTATAGGAATCGTAATTGTTTACTTAGCGTGGAAACTAACTCAGGTTTTACAAATGGAAATGCTAAGCAGCATCTTAGGTCAATTTATTGGAGTAGGAATGTTTGCCCTTATTGTAGTCTTTCAGCAGGAAATTAGGAAGTTTTTATTAATGGTAGGTTCTACCAATTTTGGAAACAAGAGAAAGCTCATTAAACACCTTCGCTTTTTAAGGGATGACGAAAAAGAACTAACTACCGATGTTACATCAATTATTAAAGCTTGTGAGAGTATGGGGAAAACTTCTACTGGAGCTTTAATAGTTCTCAAGCGAAGCACAAGTTTAGATTTTATAAAAAATTCGGGGGACATTATGGATATTGAATTGAATCAACCCATTTTAGAATCTATATTTTATAAAAACAGTACTTTGCACGATGGCGCTCTAATCATTGAAGAGAATAAAATAACGGCCACTCGGGTAATTTTACCAGTAAGTAACGATAGAAGTATCCCACTACGTTTTGGATTAAGACACCGCGCCGCAGTTGGCATAACCGAAAAAACAGATGCTTTAGCTTTAGTAGTAAGTGAGGAAACTGGACAGACCTCTTATATTAAAAATGGTTCGTTTGAGATGTTCGAATCTTATGAAGAATTAGGTAATAAGTTAAGAGAAGATTTAGAGTAAAACACTACTCCCCTATTTCTTCTTCCATAAATTGCACTTCATAAAGATTTCTATAATAGCCTTTTTCTCGCTGAAGTAATTGTTGATGTGTTCCTATTTCTACAATCTCCCCTGCATCCATTACTATGATTTTATCAGCTTTTTTTATGGTTGCCAGACGATGAGCAATTACAATTGATGTTCGTCCTTTTGTTACTTTATCTGTAGCTTCTTGCATAAGTTGCTCACTATAACTATCTACAGAAGAGGTAGCTTCATCTAACACTAAAATAGATGGGTTACTCACGTAAGCTCTTAAAAATGCTATTAATTGACGCTGACCGCTAGATAACATTACTCCGCGTTCTTTCACATTATAATGATAACCGTTAGGGAGGGTTGCTATAAAATTATGAACCCCTATTTGTTTGGCTGCATCTATTACCTCTTCTTCGGTAATTTCAGGGTTACCTAAAGTGATGTTTTTCATAATAGTATCTGCAAACAAAAATACATCTTGTAGCACCACTGCAATCTCATTCCGTAAAGAACGAAGTGTAAATTTTTTAATATTGGTATTATCTATTGAAATTTCACCGCTATCAGTTTCATAAAATCTACTTAATAAATTAATAATGGTACTTTTCCCTGCTCCAGTAGCCCCCACAATTGCAACAGTTTCACCTGCGTGAACTTCCAGAGAAATACCTTTTACTACTTCTTCTCCTTCAATATAGCTAAAGCGGACATCTTTAAACTTGATCTCTCCGGTTAAATTTTCCGCGGTAAGCGTACCAGTATTTTCTATTTTAGATTTGGTATCTAAGATTGCAAATACCCTATTAGCGGCTACCATACCCATTTGTAAAGTATTAAATTTATCGGCTATTTGTCTTAACGGACGAAATAACATTTGGATAAGCTGAATAAACATTACGATAATCCCCAGGTCTAATGTATCTCCGCTAGTAATTTGTAAACCTCCAAACCAAACGACTAAACCAATAGCAATAGAACTAGACATTTCAGCAATTGGAAAGAAAATAGAGTTATACCACACTGTCTTAATCCACGCTTTTTTGTGCTTGTGGTTTATATCTTTAAAACGTTCGTATTCTATAGCTTCTCTTCCAAAAATATGTAGGATTTTCATTCCCGTAATTCGTTCCTGAACAAAAGAATTGAGGTTAGAAACTTGTGTTCTCACCTCTTCAAAAGCAATTTTCATTTTTTGCTGAAATACTCGCGTAGCATATAATATAAATGGAAGTACTGCTAAAACTAAACAGGTTAGTTTCCAATCTTGAAAAAACATAAAGACCAAAACCACTAACATTTTTAGCAAGTCACTTATAATCATAAATAAACCCTGACTAAAAATACTCGCTATCGTTTCTATATCACTTACCGCTCTAGTTACCAAACGTCCTACAGCAGACTGATCATAATATTGCTTTTTAAATTGCAACATATGATCGAAGAGGTTAACACGTATATCTCTAATTACTTCTTGTCCTAACCAATTGGCGAAATAAATAAAACAAAACTGAAAAATTACTTCTAAAACAAGCACCCCTAGCATTAAAGCTACATAAAATATAAGGTTATCATTATCTTTAGGAACAATGCTGTCGTTAATTGTAATTTTAGTTAAATAAGGACGTAAAACACCTAGCAGTGAAAGTAATACTGCAGCAAAAGCGACAAAATAAAATGTCCATTTATAAGGATTGGTATATTTAAGCAATCTTCTAAACAAACCAAAATCAAAAGCATTTCCTGTTTTATTCGCCATTTTTTAAATATATTGAATTTGGGTATTCTACTTGTGTTAAAAATAAACCTTTAGCATCTACTGATTTTCCCGCTAATGAACGATTCTTGCTTTGAATAACGTAATGCAAGTCTTCTATATTTCTTTTACCCACGCCTATTTCTAATAAAGTTCCTACAATTGCTCGAACCATATTTCGTAAAAATCGATCGGCTTTAATGGTAAATATCAATTGATGCTCTTTCTTCTCCCAGTGCGCATAAGAAATCTTACAATTATACGTAAACACATCGGTTTTCACTTTAGAGAAACATTGAAAGTCTTTATAATCCAATAAGATTTTTGCAGCTTCATTCATCGCTACCACATCAATATTTTTTTTGATATAGTAAGCGGTTGCGTTACTAAAAGGATTTTTTTGAGTATCTACGTAATATTTGTATTCTCTGGCAATGGCATCAAATCTTGCATGAGCATTAGGCTGCACTGCAAATAACCTATTTACCGAAATACTAGGTGGCAACATCGTGTTTAACTTAAATATAAACTCATGAACAACAAAATTTTTTTGTGTTTCAAAATGAGCTAAAATTTGTTTGGCATGAACTCCCGTATCGGTTCTTCCAGCACCTACAATTTCAACATTTTCTTGCAAAGCGATGCTCAACTTATCTTCAATTACTTCTTGTACAGTGATAACATTGGGTTGTCGTTGCCATCCAAAAAAGTCTTTTCCGTTAAAAGATAAATCAATAAAATACTTCAATCTTAATTCTTATTTTTACCGTGCAAAGATACTTAAACATATTTTTCTACACCTTAGAAAACCCATATCCATTTTGAAAAAGATTTTACTTTTAAGCGACACCCACAGTTATATAGATGATAGAATTTTAACGTATGCCCGTCAAGCGGATGAAGTTTGGCATGCGGGAGATATTGGAGATCTTAATGTAACCGATAAATTAAAAGAAATAAAACCTTTACGTGCAGTTTTTGGAAATATTGATAACCACGAAGCTCGAAAAGAATTTCCGCTGAATAATAGGTTTATGTGTGAAGGTGTTGATGTTTGGATTACACACATAGGTGGGTATCCCAATAAATATTCACCTGCAATAAAAGAAAAAATTAAAGAAAATCCGCCTAAACTCTTTATCTCTGGACATTCTCACATTTTAAAAGTAATGCCAGACAAAAAGTTAGGTTTATTACATATGAATCCTGGAGCTTGTGGAAAACACGGTTTTCATCAAGTAAGAACTATGCTTCGGTTTGAAATTGAACAGACTGAGATTAAAAACTTAGAAGTAATCGAATTGGGAACACGATAATTTTTTTTTGCAAAAGAGATAGCAGCGGCAGCCTTTTATGACGCTTTCGCGGAATAAAAGCTATAGCGAATAGCCCGACCCAAAGGGTTTTGCCCTAATAACTAAAAAACCCAGAAGAAAAATCTCCTGGGTTCTTACGCACTAATACTACTAAGATGTTAGGTTTATCGTAAACGGTCTACAGATTTTACAAGCGCTTCGTCCTTCTTAATGGCTTTATTAGCCATTACAAGTAAAACGATAGAAATAATAGGAAGAAACATCCCAATACCTTTCTCTGAAATTTGCATTTCTCCAGGTATGATTAGCGACCAGTAAACAAAAAATCCTAGTAAAATAAAGTTTAATATGATGTTCAATCTGTTCATTACAAATTGAAGTTTTCTATTGTTAAAAAGAAATATAGTAAATAAAGCCAGTAAAGCACTTAATACGAATGCACCCATTACTATAGGCTTATCTATAGCATAAATACTTTCTTCGCTCTCATTAACCCAAAGGCTTAAAAAATAAGATCCTAAAGCAGCTACTAATAAAGCTAGAAATAAGTAAATGGTTTGTATTCTCTGAATCATGTTTTCTATAATCTCTACAGCACAAAAATATAATATTAATTGTATTCTAAAAGTTTAAATTTAAAAATAAAGTTGTATAATTGCATAAACTAGTCGTAACCACTTCAATAAAGGTTACTTATAACTTCAAATTTTTTTCAAAAAAATCTACTTTGAAATTTTAGAAACTTTATTCTAAGAAAATATTATTATTATACCTCTTTATTAAATGTTAGAAATATCTGAATTAAAAGCAAAAAAGCTTCCTGAGCTTCAAGAAATTGCAAAATCACTTAATGTACCTAAGTACAGAACCCAAAAAAAATTAGATTTAGTTTATCAAATTTTAGATTATCAAGCTGCCAACCCTAATAAGGTAAAAGAAGCTTTAAAAGATGATACTGCAGAAAATAAGCCTGCTCCTACTAAAAAAACACCGGTTAAGAGAGAGCGTAAGCCCGCTCCTAAGCAAAATAAAGAAGAGAAAACTTCTCCCGTAGATAAGAAAGCTCCTGCTAAAAAACCTACTCATAAAGAAGAGAAGAAAGATGAATCTAAAAATTCATCTAAAAACACTCCTTCTAAAGAGCAGGATAGAAAAACTCCTCAGCATAAGTCTAATAAAGATAATAATACACGAGGAAAAAAAGAAAATCCTAAATCTAACCACCCAAAGAATAACGGGAATAGAGATAAAAGAAATCGTTACCGTGAGCCAGATTACGAATTTGATGCCATTATAGAAAGTGAAGGTGTCTTAGACATCATGCAAGATGGGTATGGTTTTTTAAGATCTTCTGATTATAATTATCTATCATCTCCTGATGATATTTATGTATCTCAATCTCAAATTAGACTTTTTGGTTTAAAAACTGGAGATACTGTTTTAGGACAAATAAGACCACCAAAAGAAGGGGAGAAATATTTTCCTCTTATTAAAATCAATAAAATTAACGGCTTAGACCCTCAAGTAGTAAGAGATCGTGTATCTTTTGAACACTTAACTCCGCTATTCCCTGAGGAAAAGTTCAATATCGCCGAAAAGCAAAGTACAGTTTCAACGAGAATCATCGATTTATTTTCTCCTATTGGAAAAGGACAAAGAGGAATGATTGTTTCTCAACCTAAAACAGGTAAAACAATGCTTCTTAAGGATATTGCAAATGCTATCGCTGCCAATCATCCTGAAGTTTACCAAATTGTACTTTTAATAGATGAACGCCCAGAAGAGGTTACCGATATGCAACGTAACGTTAGCGGAGAGGTAGTTGCTTCTACTTTTGATAAAGAAGCTCACGAACACGTAAAAGTAGCTAATATCGTTCTTGAAAAAGCAAAGAGACTAGTTGAATGCGGGCACGATGTTGTTATTCTTTTAGATTCGATTACCCGTTTAGCAAGAGCATACAATACAGTACAACCTGCTAGTGGAAAAATACTAAGTGGAGGTGTAGATGCCAATGCATTACACAAGCCTAAGCGTTTCTTTGGTGCCGCTAGAAATATTGAAGGCGGTGGATCTTTATCTATTATTGCTACAGCGCTTACCGAGACTGGCTCAAAAATGGACGAAGTGATATTTGAAGAATTTAAAGGTACGGGTAATATGGAACTTCAATTAGATAGAAAAATATCTAACAGAAGAATTTTCCCAGCTATCGATCTTACTTCTTCAAGCACAAGAAGAGACGACATTCTATTAGATGAAGCCACCATACAGCGTATGTGGGTGCTTAGAAAATACTTAGCAGACATGAACCCTATAGAAGCAATGGAGTTCATTAACGACAAAGTTAAACAAACTAGAAATAACGAAGAGTTTTTAATCTCTATGAATGGATAGCAATCCATTTTACAATAACTAACAAAAAAGCCCTAACGAATTCGTTAGGGCTTTTTTATTTAGCCTTAAGGCAGAAGATAATTTACTTAGCTAAAAAGATAATGATAATCTCAATAAAAAATTCTACCAAAAAAAGCCCCTTAATAAGGAGCTTTTATATATTGTAAGTATAAATTATAATAATTTATAGAGCTGCTACGTGCTTTGCTAATTTTGATTTTAAGTTAGCCGCTTTGTTAGAATGAATCACATTACGTTTTGCTAATTTATCAATCATTGCAACCACAGAAGGAAATAATGCCTCAGCCTCTTTCTTATCTGCACCCTTCAACTTCTTTATGGCATTACGTGTAGTTTTATGTTGGTAACGGTTTCTTAAACGCTTTACCTCACTATTACGTATTCTCTTTAATGCCGACTTATGATTTGCCATAACTCTTTGGTTTATTTATTTTTGATTGTAGTCCGTAGGGGAATCGAACCCCTGTTACATGGATGAAAACCATGCGTCCTAACCCCTAGACGAACGGACCATTAATTATTAATATTTCAATTGAGCAATATGCTCTACTCTTGTAGTCCGTAGGGGAATCGAACCCCTGTTACATGGATGAAAACCATGCGTCCTAACCCCTAGACGAACGGACCGTTATTATTTCAATGCGGATGCAAAAATAATACTTATTTCCAATGTACCAAAACTTAAGTAAAAAAATTTTAAAAAAATTTTAATAAGCCTTAGCAAAAAGAACTCTTTGACTAGAAGGATTGCCCGAAAATACACATTTACCATCCTCTTTATCAGCCTCTAAAGGAATACACCTAATCGTTGCTTTAGTAAGTTCTTTTATTTTAGTCTCTGTCTCTATAGTTCCGTCCCAATGAGCCGAAATAAAGCCTCCTTTAGTCTTTAAAACATTTTTAAACTCTTCAAACGTATCTACTTTGGTGGTATGCTCACTTCTATAATCTAAAGCTTTTTGAAACAAAGTATCTTGAATTTCTACCATTAAGCCTTTAACTTTCCCAACAATTTCTGATTGATTGACGAATTCTTTCGTCAACGTATCTCTTCTTGCAAGTTCAACAGTGCCCTTTTCTAAATCTTTAGGACCAATAGCTATTCTTAACGGAACTCCTTGCAATTCATATTGAGCAAACTTCCATCCAGGTTTATGAGTATCACGGTTATCATATTTAACTGAAATACCAGCTTCTCGAAGCTCTGCCGCTAATTCATTTGCGGTTTCTGAAATTTCCATAAGTTGTTCTTCTCCTTTGTAAATAGGCACAATTACAACTTGATGAGGCGCTAATTTTGGAGGTAAAACCAACCCTTTATCATCACTATGAGTCATAATTAAAGCTCCCATAAGCCTTGTAGAAACACCCCAGCTTGTAGCCCATACGTGCTCTAATTTTCCTTCTTTGCTAGCATATTTCACATCAAAAGCTTTGGCAAAATTTTGACCTAAAAAATGAGAAGTTCCTGCCTGTAAAGCCTTTCCATCTTGCATTAGAGCTTCAATACAAAAAGTTTCTTCCGCACCAGCGAAACGCTCACTTTCTGACTTTAATCCTTGTACTACAGGAATAGCCATAAAGTTCTCTAAAAAATTAGCGTAAATATTATTCATCTGCTTAGCTTCCGCCAAGGCTTCACCTTTACTTGCGTGCGCTGTATGTCCTTCTTGCCATAAAAACTCTGCAGTTCTCAAAAATAAACGTGTTCTCATTTCCCAACGCACTACATTAGCCCATTGATTGATAAGAATTGGTAAATCTCTATAAGACTGAATCCAACCTTTGTAGGTATTCCAAATAATAGCCTCAGAAGTTGGTCTAACTACTAGCTCTTCCTCTAGTTTAGCTTCAGGATCTACAATTAATTTTGACTTATCTTCTGGATCGGTTTTAAGTCTATAATGAGTAACCACCGCACATTCTTTAGCAAAACCTTCTGCATTTTTTTCTTCTGCTTCAAATAAACTTTTAGGCACAAATAAAGGGAAATAAGCATTTTGATGCCCTGTCTCTTTAAACTTAGCATCTAGTTCTGCCTGCATTTTTTCCCAAATTGCATACCCATATGGTTTTATAACCATACAGCCTCTAACAGCCGAATTTTCAGCAAGATCTGCTTGCACTACTAATTCGTTATACCATTTAGAATAATCTTTGTTTCTTTCAGTTAGCTTATTACCCATATATAAGATTTGGCACAAATGTTGTGTTTATGTTAATGAATTGTTAGTTCGCACAAAACTAATTAAATTTGATATGTTCAACAATTAAAACCGTAAGATATGCTATATCATCACATAAATATTAAAAAAATCACTCAACTGCCAATGTATTTATTCGCAGTTGCTACTCTAATTTCTTGCGGCTCATACGATAATTCTACTTATGAAGAAGATGGAATTTATGCCAGCAACAATAGAGTTATTAAAAATGAAACTTCTCAAACCACAAAACCAGATAATTATTACGAAAATTACTTTGCTGAACAAAGCAATAAAATAAATGAAGCTCAGCAATACAATAAAGAAACAGCTGTATTTACAGACGTTGATTCGTATTCTTCAAACAACAATCCCAATACTCAAAATATAAATAATGAAGAATATTATGATGAAGGAAATTATAAAAACAGCGAGGGAGGCTGGGGTTCTAATTCTTCAAATGTAACGATTAATTATTATGACAATAATCCATATATGTATGGCGGTTTTTATGACCCCTATTACGCATCTTGGGGTTATGGTGGAGGTTTTTATAACGGTTGGAATATAGGTTTCTCCTCGTGGGGATGGGGTGGCTACTATAGACCTTGGGGTTATTACGGATATGGCGGAGGTTATGGTTATTATGGCTACGGCGGATACTATGGAGGGGGATATTATAATAATCCCTACTACTATGGAAACTACGGCTATGCTTATCATAACAACGGTAGAAACAACAGAGGTCGATATGTTGCAAAAAGCGATTATAGAAGAAATGCTGCAGCTACCTCTAGCAGAAATTCAAGCTATACAAGACGTGATGCTTCTACTGCAAGAAGAAATACTAACGTTAGGAATTCTAGCAATATAAATGCACGAAGAAGTTCTAATAGCCGATACAATAGCAACTCTAGAACAAGAACTACCACAAGAAGTAGTTCTACACGTTCAAATAACAGAAGAAATAGTTATTACAATAACAGCTCTAGAACCACTAGATCTTCCTCTCCTACTTATAATAATTCGAGAACCAGATCTTCTAACACTAGATCTACTAGAAGTACACCAACAACTAGATCTTCCTCATCTTCAACAAGAAGTAGTAGCTCAGGATCATCTACAAGAAGTTCTAGAAGCAGTGGAAGTTCTTCAAGCGGAAGAACATCTAGAAGAAGATAAAATTGCACCTAAACCCATTTTAGAAGATTATGAAATTTAACCTTGCTATAATATTCAGTTTTATATTTACTTGGAGCAACTATGCTCAATCTAGTAATGATGCTTTATTGTTTTCTTCTGAAGACTTGTCGGGTACTGCTAGATTTGTTGCTATGGGAGGGGCTTTTGGAGCCCTAGGAGGAGATATATCTTCTTTAAAGGTGAATCCCGCTGGTTCGTCTGTTTTCTTACATAATTTCGCTTCATTTTCATTAGCGAATGAATCTTATGAAAATGATGTCCTATACCAAAGTAGCACTTCCAATAGAAGTAATAATAATTTTTTCATTCCACAAGCTGGTGCCGTTTTTGTTTTCAATAATAGTAATCCAGACGCCAATGTATCAAAATTTACTATTGGTATTACTTACGACCAGAAGAAGTCTTTAGATAATCGATTTAACGCTATAGGAAATAACGAAAGTTCTATTGGAGACTATTTTGTTGATCTTGCTAACGGTGTTCCTCTAGACCTCTTAAATTCATTTTCATTACAAGATAGATACATTTTTTTAGGAGAGGGAAATTTTAATAATGAAGGTTTTTCGAATACAGATTTGCAAAATGCCTTCCTTGGGTATAATGCTTTTCTTTTTGATCCTGTAAGTGATGATTCAGATAACACTTCTTATACCTCTAATGTAAATAGTAATTCTGTTTTTCAAGATTACAATTACCGTTCAACAGGTCTAAATGGGAAGTTTTCCGTAAACGGATCTATGCAATTTTTTGATGATTTTTACGCAGGAATAAATTTAAACACTCATTTTATCAACTACGAAAGATCCACTTCGTACTATGAAAGCATTGGAGGTTCTAGTGAAATTAACGAAATTGTTTTTCAAAATAATTTAAGTACTATTGGTATTGGTTTTTCTTTTCAAGTAGGTGCGATTGCCAAAGTAAATGAATTTGTAAGATTAGGTGCTAGTTACGAATCTCCTACTTGGTATACTATATCTGATGAAACTTCCCAATATCTTTATTCTTATAGCAATGAGTTTGGAGGCCAAGAAGTAGACCCGTTTGTCACTAATATATTCCCTAATTACAGGTTAAGAACTCCAGGAAAACTTGTAGGTAGTTTGGGGTTAGTATTTGGAAAAACAGGGATCCTAAGTTTTGATTATAGTTATAAAGACTACTCAAACATGCAATTAAGCCCTGGTTACGATAACAATACTGATTACCGTATACAAAATCAAAATTTTGAAAATAATTTTGATGCTGCTTCCACATATAGACTTGGCGGAGAATACAGGATACAACGATGGAGTTTACGAGGCGGTTATCGCTATGAAGAAAGTCCGAATTCTAATACCATGAGCGAACTTAATGGTTACTCTGGTGGATTGGGGTACGATTTTGGAAAATTACGCTTAGATTTCGCGTATGACTACTCTTCCCAAGATTATAACACCAACCTTTTACAAACCGGAATTCAAGAACAAGCTTCAGTAGATTTTAGCAGATCAAATTATATTTTGACTTTAGCAATAGATATGTAGAGTTTTTTATTCTACAATTCTATTTTCAAATCCAACAGACATAAACTCTTGAGCCTCATTTTTATCATCCAAATACGTATAGTAAACTTCAATATCTTGAACGCGATTTAAAAACACTTGGGTTTTCTCATGTCCCATAGACATAATCGTGGTGGCATAAGCATCAGCTTCAGCACAAGTTTTTGCAATTACCGAAGCACTTGTAATATCACTTTGCTCTGCTTTTCCTGTTAAAGGATTAATAGTATGCACGTATTTATTTCCGCTAAGGCTGTCAACTCTAAATTTTCTATAATTCCCGCTTGAAGCCAAAGCCTCATCTTTCAACTTTAAAGTATGGGTATAACTACGATCTTCTAATTGAGATTGTATTCCTTCAATCCCCACTAGCCAAGCTTTATTTTTTAAAATATTTTTTCCTTTAACTCTTATCTCTCCCCCCAATTCTACAATATAATTTTCTATTCCCTTAGATTCTAAAAATTGACCGATGATATCTATACCATAACCTTTAGCTATCGCATTAAAATCTAAATAGATATTTTTATTTTCTTTACGGATTAGATTTGTTTCCGTCAAGCGGATTTTAGAAAAACCTACCATTTGTCGTAAGGAATCTAAAATCACACTATCTATGACCTTTAAAGGTTTATCTTCTCCAAAACCATAGGCATTGCGTAAAACACCAACCGTAGGGTCAAAATAACCTTTACTCTCATTATAAATACGTTGAGAAATCCTAAAAACTTCTTGAAATGAATCATCTATTTCAATTGTTGAATCTCCCGAATTAATATTTGAAATATCACTTGTAGGCAAATAAGTGCTTAGCGATTGATTGAATTGATTTACAATAGAATCTATTTGATTTTCGTAATTCTCTTCTTGAAAATATTTGATATGATACTCTGTACCAAAAGCATTTCCAACAAGAAATGTTTCTTTATCTTTTTCATCTTGGCAAGATATTAATAGCCAGACACAACATAAACTTAATAGGTATTTCATTATACGAGTTTTAATCCAGGATATAATTGGGTGTAATCTTCATCTTTAAGAACTGGTTTTTCAAAATCTTTACCGTGTCCCAATCCTACTGCAGCGTAATAGGTAGTAGCATCAAATTTTTCTCCATGATTTTTTACTTTTTGCACAAGTGTCTTATCCATATCTGCTACTTTTTGAGGATGACAAATAGCTTTAACCACTACAAAACTCATTTGCTTTCCCTTTTGAACTACAAACTGAGGATTCCTTTTGAGTTTAGAATTTACAGCTAAAAATTCAAAGCCTTGTTTTTCTAAGTCCTCCCCTACAATATTCATTGCAAGGTTATGTAGTTCTTGTTCTGTTAATTTCTCATTCATTTTACAAATATAAGAAGCATTTTATATTAAAATAAACCGAACGTATTAAACTGTTAATCTAAAGTCTAATTATGTGGTTTTGCTGATTTTTAATTAACTTTAGTTAAAACTAAAGCTTATAAGAGCCCTAACACCTCGTTTTGACCATGCTATCAGCCAACTTTATAAAGCTTTTCACAGTAATCAATTAAATCCAGAATGCCATTCCCAGTGCGCTGTTGGAAATATATGCAATAATTCAACTGCCTGGCAATATTTAACAGATCATCACGGCTCTGGGAAGCTAAGTTATGTTGGTCTTATACATCAACGCTTTGGAAGAAAATTTTACGGTTTTCAACCTATAGAATTACTAGAGATCGAACAAACTTTCTTAAAGGGATGCGGCTATAAAACGCCATTGATTCATTATAAAAAGAAAGGAAAAAACACCAATGATGATTTATTTAATGGACTAACAGAAGTCATTAGCTACTTATGTCAATTAGAAAAAATAGATAATATTATGGACTGTTCTCAGATCTTCAATTACAAGATAAATCTTACTCCCGAAAAAGAATTATCAATCCTAGAAAAACTTTAGAACTAGATAGAGATTTTAGGTAAAAAAATATATAAAATAAAAAAGCCGCTTTTAAAAAGCGGCTTTTTTATTTTATCCTCCGAAATCATCAAATCGGATGTTCTCATCTGGGATACCAAAATCTTCACCCATTTTCTGAACAGCTTTGTTCATTAATGGTGGTCCACAGAAGTATAATTCAATTTCTTCTGGTTCTTCATGTTTAGATAAGTATTGATCTATTACCACCTGGTGAATAAACCCTACAAAACCGTCTCCTTCTGCATGAATATCATCTTTTACTTTCCAGTTATCTTCCTCTGCTGGTTCCGATAAGGCCAAGTAAAATTTGAAATTATCAAATTCTCTTTCTAATTCTCTAAAGTGTTCAATATAGAACAATTCTCTCTTAGAACGACCTCCATACCAATAGGTAACAGTTCTTCCAGTTCTAAGCGTTTTGAATAGGTGATAAAGGTGTGAACGCATTGGCGCCATTCCAGCTCCCCCACCTACATACAGCATTTCTGCTTCTGACTCGTTGATAAAGAATTCTCCATAAGGGCCAGAAATAGTTACCTTATCTCCCTCCTTACAGTTAAAAATATAACTTGAAGCCACACCAGGATTTACAGACATCCAATCGTTTTTAGCGCGATCAAATGGAGGCGTAGCAATACGAACATTTAACATCACTTCTCTTCCCTCTGCAGGATAAGAAGCCATAGAGTATGCACGCTCTACAGTCTCTGTATTTTTCATTACTAGTGGCCATAATTTAAATTTATCCCACTCATCTTGAAATTTATCTGGAGTTTCATGCTCTTCTGGGTGAGCAGTAATATCCATATCTTCAAACTTTACTTCACAAGGAGGGATTTCAATTTGAATATAACCTCCCGCTTTGTAATTCATATCTTCAGGAATTTCTACTACAAATTCCTTAATAAAAGAGGCTACGTTGTAATTACGAACAACAGTTGCTTCCCATTTCTTAATCCCGAAAACTTCTTCTGGAATATGAATATTCATATCTTGCTTCACTTTTACCTGACAAGATAAACGAGCACCTTCTTTTAATTCTTTTCTAGAAAAGTGAGGAGTTTCAGTTGGAAGAGCTTCTCCTCCACCTTCTAAAACGTGACACTCACATTGAATACAAGTACCCCCACCACCACAAGCTGATGGTAAAAATATCTTTTGATTTCCTAAAGTAGAAAGAAGAGTTCCTCCAGAGTCTACTTCAATTTTCTTCTCATCATTGATAGTAATAGTTACAGGTCCTGATGGTGAAAGTTTTTGTTTTGTAAACAATAGTAAAGCAACTAATAATAAAGTAAGAACCAAAAAGGCTAAAACTGTTGCAATTACTACTCCTAATGTGCTTGCTGCTAAAAACATATTATTGATTTGTATTGTGTTCTGAAACTACAAAAGTAGTTCCTGAAGATTGTACATCGCTCTCTTCTATGGTTTCTTCATTAAAACCAACATTTTCTGGATTACCATCTAAAGAAGGTTTCTTTTCTTCTCCACCAGTTAACATTCCTCCAAAACTCATAAACCCGATCGCCATTAATCCTGTAATAATAAATGTAATTCCTAAACCTCTTAGTGGAGCAGGCACATTACTATAACGTATTTTTTCTCTAATTGCTGCGATAGCTACGATGGCTAAGAACCAACCTATACCAGATCCAAAACCATAATTAAGCGCTAAGCCTAAAGTTCCTATGTCTCTAGATTGCATAAATAATGAACCTCCTAAGATGGCACAGTTTACAGCAATAAGAGGTAAGAATATACCTAATGAGTTATACAATGAAGGTGAAAATTTCTCTACAATAATCTCTACTAATTGCACCATTGTAGCAATGGTTGCAATAAATAAAATAAAAGAAAGGAAACTTAAATCATAGTCTGCATATTCTGCTCCTAACCATACTAATGCTCCTTCTCTTAAGATATATTGATCCAATAACCAGTTTAAAGGTACAGTTACTGTTAATACAAAGATTACAGCAGCTCCTAACCCTACAGCGGTACTTACTTTTTTAGATACAGCTAAATAAGAACACATTCCTAAGAAATATGCAAATACCATGTTATCTACAAAAATGGATTTAAAAAATAATTCTAAATGTTCCATATGATTTTATTTTATAGCGTTTTTGCTATTAATTTTCTTCAATTAGTTCTTTGTTCTTACTTCTTTGTACCCAAATGATAATACCTACCACTATAAGAGCCATTGGAGGCAATACCATAAAACCGTTATTTTCATAACCTATAGCATATAGTCCTGTTTTTTCTACAGAATCTCCTAATACTTTAAATCCGAATAAAGTTCCTGAACCTAAAAGCTCTCTAAAGAAACCTACAATGATTAAGATTAAACCATAACCTGCTGCATTTCCTATTCCGTCAAGGAAAGATTTCCAAGGACCGTTACCTAAAGCGAATGCTTCAAAACGTCCCATAATAATACAGTTGGTAATAATTAATCCAATAAATACGGAAAGTTCTTTACTGAGTGAATAAGCAAAAGCTTTTAAAACTTGGTCTACAATAATAACCAATGTCGCCACTACTACTAATTGAACGATAATTCTAATTTTTGAAGGAATAATGTTTCTCATTAAAGAAATCACTACGTTTCCTACTCCCAATACAAACACTACCGAAATAGCCATTACAATTGACGGTTTTAATTGTGCCGTAATTGCTAATGCAGAACAGATACCTAATACCTGAATAGTAATTGGGTTGTTATCTGCTAATGGGTCTGTGATTAATTTTGAATCTTTTTTTGATAATAGTCCCATGGCTTATTTATTTAATGATTGAAAATAAGGTACATACATTTTAACATCTTTCTTTAGCATCGTAGCTACACCAGTACCAGTAATGGTTGCTCCAGCTAAAGCATCTACTTGATTATCTGAAGTATCTGTATTCTTAGGATCATTGTTGCTTTTTGAAACATCAATACCTTTAAATGCATCTCCATTAAGAAACTTTTCTCCTGTGAAATCATCCATAAAGTAACGTTGCTTAATTTCCGCACCAAGACCTGGAGTTTCTCCTTTATGATCGTAATAAACTCCTTGAATTGTCATAGACTTATCTACAGCCACAAATCCCCAAATAGCATCCCAAAGACCTTTACCTCTTACAGGCATAATGTAAATCTCTTTACCATCTTTTTCTGCTACAAACAAAGGAAGTCTTCTCTCGTAAGAATCATCTTTTGCTTTGGTTTCTTCTTTTTTCAAATCTATTAAGTAAGCCTCATCATCTTCGGTTACTTTATCTCCTTGAATTACCAATTGTTTCTTGATGTAGGTATTAAACTCTGCCTCTACTTTATCTGTAGAAATAAACTCTACATCGTTAGCCCCTTGATTATTATTTACACCCATAGCGTAAAGAATATTCTGTTGCTTTTCGTATTTCTCGTTAGCTTTAATCATAGGCTTTAATCCGCTAGCGAATCCTGCCAGTAGAGAACCTACAACCACCACCATAATGATAGCAAAAATGACGGTATAGCTATTTTTATCTGTATTAATTGCCATGGTTATGCTGTTTTAACTTTTAAACGTTTTTGTCTTCTCTTAATATTCCCTTGAAGAACATAATGATCTATGGTTGGAGCAAAAACATTCATTAATAAAATTGCTAAGAAAACTCCTTCAGGATAAGCTGGATTAAATACTCTAATCATAATAGAGATAAATCCGATAAGGAAACCGTAAATCCATTTTCCTTTATTAGTTTGTGAAGCTGTAACTGGATCTGTCGCCATATAAACTGCTCCAAACAACAAACCTCCCACTAATAAGTGTTCCCAGAAAGGTAAACTCATTAATCCGTAAAACTTAGAAGTATTCTCTATCCATCCTGCATCTACAACACCATTAAATATAAGTCCCATAACTAAAGCTCCTACAAGTGTACTTAAAATAATTCTCCAACTTCCAACTTTAGTAAAGATTAAAAATAAAGCACCTATAATAATTAAGAGTTTTGAAGTCTCTCCTACAGATCCTGGAATAAAACCAAAGAACATATCTTGTAAACTATACATTACTTCTTGGTTTTGCGCATAGCTACCCAAAATAGTTTCTCCTGAAATTGCATCTAAATTGGCTCCTCCAGCTATTTCTTTAGAACGCTCTACTGCTCCGTGTACCCAAACTTTATCTCCACTCATCCAAGTTGGATATGCGAAGAATAAGAAAGCACGAATGGTTAGTGCTGGGTTAAGAATATTCATCCCTGTTCCTCCAAACACTTCTTTACCTATAACTACTCCAAAAATAACCGCCACAGCAAGCATCCATAATGGAATATCAACTGGTACGATAAGTGGAACTAACATCCCTGTTACTAAGTAGCCTTCTTCAACTTCGTGTCCTTTAATTACAGCAAACAAAAACTCTACTGCAAGACCTACTCCGTAAGAAACAATTACTAATGGTAAAATCGTAAGACATCCCATTAAGAAATTATCCATCGTAAAAAAGTTCTCTAAAGGTGCAGCTCTTAAAGTTTCATCTATAGCTGCATAATGCTGGTATCCTGCATTGAACATCCCAAATAACAAACAAGGAACCAAGGCCACAATAACCGTATTCATGGTTCTCTTTAAATCATCTGCTGCACGAACGTGTGAACCAGAATGAGTAGTTTCATTTGGCAGGTATAAAAAAGTATGCAATGCATTAAATGCTGGGGCCATTTTTTTACCCTCATACTTTTTCTTTAGCTTATGTAAATTTTCTTTCAATCCCATAATACTATCCTATTTCTTTATACATTAAATCTAATCCTTTTCTAATAATCTCTTGGTGCGGTTGCTTAGATACACATATAAATTCTGTCAAAGCAAAATCTTCTGGAGCAACTTCATACATTCCAAGCACTTCCATTTGATCTAAATCTTGCACCATACAAGCTTTAAGAGTTTGTAACGGATAAATATCTAAAGGAAAAACTTCTTCATAATTTCCTGTAAGTACAAAAGCCCTATGTTCACCATTTGTATTTGTGTTTAGCTCATATTTCTTATTAGGTGATAACCAAGAAAAAGTTAATGCTCTAGAAGTAGATACTTTATTGAAAATTGGCTTATTCCATCCAAAAAATTCATAATCATCTCCTTCAGGAATTATGGTTACCATATTTGCATTGTAACCTAAAAATCCATCTTTAGCTTCTTTCTTACCTGTAAGAACATCACCACTAATTACACGCACATTGTCTTCATTAAGACCTGCATCGCTAACTATTCCGTTAAGATTACTACCTAAAACAGTACGGTAATATTTAGGAGCTTTAACACTAGAACCTGCAACTGCAATTGTTCTTTCTGGATTAAATTTACCAGTAAGTAATAACTCACCTATAGTCACCAAGTTTTGAGCATCGAGTGTCCAAACTGTCTCCCCTTTATTTACCGGAGCAATCATTGCAATTTGAGTACCTACATTCCCTGCTGGATGTGGTCCTTCTACTGAATGTAACTCTATATTTTTTAAAGAAGAAAACACAGAAGACTTTTTGTCTCTTACTCCTACGTGTACTTTACCTTCTGTCATTTTAGACAAAGCGGTTAACGCAGCCTGAAGTTCTTTTTCTTTTCCGTTTAGCACGAAATCATAATCTGGTGCTAATGGAGCTGATGAAAATCCCGAAATAAAAATATCTCTTGGCATTGTTTCTGCCTCAGCGATCACGTCATAAGGACGTTGCTTTATAAATGGCCAACAACCACCTTCTAAAAGTCTCGACTTAAGCACCTCTGCACCTGAGCTCTCAACATTTAAAGAACCTAAATCCTTTACTTCCTGCTGAGCATCAGCTTCGATAATGATACTTAAAATCACCCTTTTAGCACCTCTCTCTATAGCGGTTAACGTACCACTAACAGGTGAAACAATTTTAATATCTTTATTGTCTTTGGAATAAAAAATGGGGTCTCCCACTTTCACTTTCGCTCCTTCTTTGACCATCATTTTAGGAACAACTAAGTGAAATTCTGATGGTTTTATTGCAAAAGTCTTAGATTTTGGAGCGTTAGAGATGGTTTTTTCAGCCTCCCCTTTTAAGCGCAAATCTAGACCTTTCCTAACTTTAATGTCTTTTGACATAATCTTGTATAAGTTAATATTCGCGGTTGCAAATTTAATAATTAAATCCTCTTCTAGCTTCAAACTTAATTACAAGTTGCTTATTTATATAAATTCTAAATAAACTAGTTTTACAAAGTAGATTTACTTCCGTGAAAACGGCACATTTTATGTATATTTAACCGCAATTATTTTGTTGATTTATGAAACACTATTCGTTAGCCATCGTATTTTTATTTTTTAACCTCTTATTGATAGGACAAGAACTAGAAACTACTCCACCAGAGTACATAAGAACTATTCAGTTTAAGGGCGAACAAGAGTTTGCAGGCACCCCTATTATATCCTTAGGACAACCCGTAGTATTAGAGTTTGACGACCTTATAGGAGATGAAGCTGATTATTTTTACACTATCGAACATTATAATTTTGACTGGACTCCTTCCAATTTATCAAAGAATGAGTTTATGACTGGGTTTGACGATGTGCGAATTTTAAATTATGAAAACTCTTTTAATACGCTACAAATTTACTCTCACTATAATCTAACCATCCCAAATAAAAATACTCGCAACCTTAAAGTGAGCGGCAATTATATGATTAAGGTATGGGATGAAAATAGAGATTTGGTTTTTTCTAGAAAATTTATGGTGTATGAAGATCTTGCCATTATTAAAGTACAAGTAAAACGTTCTAGAGATTTAAAGTTTATCAACACCAAGCAGGTAGTAAATTTCTCTGTAAATGGTGGAGAAAATATTTTAATAAGAAATCCCGATCAAAACCTAAAAACACTTATTATTCCTAATAATAACCTTCAAAAATCTATTTACAACCTTAAACCGCAATACTCTGTAGGCAATGAGTTAATTTACAGGTATGACCAAGAAGCTTCATTTTGGGGAGGGAATGAATTTATATTTTTTGATAATAAAGATGTTCGCGCGTCTACATTAAACATTAGATCTATTCAACTTATAAATATCTACAACACCTATTTGTATGCCGACAAAGTAAGAAAATTTGACCCTTATACCTACAACCCAGACATTAACGGGAATTTTGTTGTCAACACCATACAAGGAGACGATGCTACTATACAGTCTGAATATACTTGGGTTCATTTCTACTTAAGCAATTACGAACGTTTAAATGGTGGAGAAATTCATATTTACGGAAATTTCAACAATTACACTTTAAACGATTCTACAAAACTCACCTATAATACTAAAAAAGACCTTTACGAAACTAAACGTCTTTTTAAACAAGGTTTCTACAACTATAAATATGTATTATTAGAAAAAGACGGAACCATTAATGAAGGTTATTTTTCTGGTGATTTTGACGAAACCGAAAATCAGTACAACGTGCTAGCATACTATAGAGAACTTGGCGGAAGATATGACAGGATTATTGGCGTAGGAAGCGCGAATAGCAGAAATATTACCAACTAATTTAATAACCATAAGCCTCTATGAAAAACTCTAGGTTTTCTTATAAATATAGAGGCTCTCAATGCTTAAATTGTGATGCTCTATTAGATAAAAGCGATCGTTTTTGCCACTATTGCGGACAATTAAACTCTACAAAAAAACTCAGTTTCAAGGATTTTGCATCAGAGTTTTTTGGAGGTTTATTCGCCTACGATTCTAGAGTTTATAAGACCTTAAGGAAGTTACTTTTTTCTCCAGGAAGACTTTCAAAAGAGTATGTCTCTGGGAAAAGAAACACTTATGTAAACCCTTTTAGATTTTTTCTTAGCCTCGCTTTGATCATCTTTATCCTTTACGGAATAAAACTTTCCTATCAGAACGAAACCGAGAATGCTTTTAAAGATATCATTACAAATACCGAAAGTGAATGTACATCTATAGAAAACTTTAAAAATTCGACTGCCTATTATTCCGAAGAGGAGTTAAAGAAACTTTCCTTTCTTAATTCATCTTCTAAACGAATTGGTATTTATAACGAATATTATAAGATAAAAAAAGAACCTTCATCTCTAGTAGCTTTAAAAGAACTAAATCATACCCACACGCGACTAAATTCTTATTACTATAAAAAAACATTACAAGTAAAAGAAGTCATGAAAGACCCGTCTAGCTTTATATCGTATATGGTTAGTAAGCTTCCTTTTATAATATTTTGCTTTATCCCCATCTCAGCTCTTTTTGTTTGGTTAAGCTTCGGGAGAACCTCTTATAATTACATGGAGCATTTAGTGTTTACTTTCAATAATCAATCTTTTTTCTTTTTCACTTACGCGATAGCACTTACAATTAAAGACATCACAGGCTTTAGTAGTATCTATTTCTTATTATTCATCGTCTATAATATTCATTTTTATTTAGCGCTAAAGAGATTTTATGAGCAAAAAACTTGGAAAACAATTGTTAAGTTTGTGTTTTTAAATACTATATTTATTACCT
The DNA here is from genome assembly GCF_003253545.1 of Mesonia algae. Classification (GTDB taxonomy): domain Bacteria; phylum Bacteroidota; class Bacteroidia; order Flavobacteriales; family Flavobacteriaceae; genus Mesonia; species Mesonia algae. Next base: position 42,397 of record NZ_QKYV01000007.1, on the reverse strand, counting down.
TAGCATTGTTTGCTACAATAATTTCATTTTTTGGGACGTTTGCAATCTATTAGATTATGATTCAACAAGTAACACGAGGCATCAAGATTTCTGTAAAGACTAGTTTTCAAGGCACTTTCTTGAAGAACTACAAAATTCACTTTGCTTTTTCTTACCGTATTACTATTGAAAATCAAAGTAATGATTCAGTACAACTCACTTCCCGTTTTTGGAAAATTAAAGATGCTTTAAGCAGAAGTGAAATTGTTCAAGGCGAAGGTGTTATTGGTAAAAAACCTGTTATTAAACCTGGTGAATCCCACACTTATAGTAGCGGTTGCCTTATCACTTCTCCTTTTGGGTCTATGAGTGGACATTACAATATGGTCAACTTTACATCTACAAGAAAGTTTAAGGTCTTAATCCCTTCTTTTAAATTAAGTGCTCCATTTGCTCTTAACTAATTTCTAGTTTAGATATTTCATTATTTTTTAGATCCTCAAACTTAATAAGCTTTTGATTAGGTTTGATTACTACTTGCGTAATACTTGTTGTTTTTAATATTCCTCTATCAATAATTAAATCTCCTTCTTTTTGATGATGAAAATTTAAAATTTCTTTTTCAGAAACATCGTCATGAGATTTTAAGAATTCTTGCCAATATTTTTCTCGTGATTTTCGCTGAATTTGATCATAAGTCATAGAAGCCGACCAAATTTGAGGTTTTACCTGTTCATTAAATAGGTGTTTTTGCTCTCCATCCCAAACCCATTTGAAGATTCTCAAATCACTTTTAAATTCTATATTGATAAGTGTAAAAGGTTCCACTTCAGTTAAATTAAAATTTTCAAAAAAATGTTCAATATTTTCAGTTTTTAAAGCTTCTTTTACCACAACTCCTCTACTCATATTGTATTGTGATTTACGTTGGTGTGCTTCAAAACCTCCATTCATTAAACACACTAAGCGTTGCCGAGAACTAACCCCAACCCAAGTTCCTCCAGCAATTTCATCTTTTGGGAACCATAAATCTATCTCATCTTCCATATAATGTTTAGGCGCTAAAGTTGGTCTATTTATAGATTCATCTCTATTAGAGGTAAATACAAAGGAGTGATCTTCCGCTTTAAGCGGAAAAAAGGTTAGAGTACACATAATTTTAGAAATCTTAAATTTACTTAACACAACTTAAGAAAACCTTAGCTTGAAACCAAAATCATGTTGGCATATTTTACTTATATTTATGCCGAAAATAATTTACGAAACAAAAAAACAAAAAATATTATGGGGAAAGGATTTTTTCACGTTCCGCCGGCAGAAAACGAGCCAATTAAAAGTTACGCTCCGGGTACTCCGGAAAGAGAAGAAGTATTACTCACTTACAAAGATTTATACAACCAAAAAGTAGATGTACCTCTTTATATTGGTGATAAAGAAGTTAGAACTAACAATACATCTAGCATACACCCGCCACACGATCACCAACATAATTTGGGAGTATATCATTTAGCTGAGAAAAAAAATATAGAAGATTCTATTGAAGCTGCATTAGAAGCTCGTAAAGAGTGGGCTAATCTACCTTGGGAACAACGTGCTGCCGTGTTTTTAAAAGCTGCCGAATTAATTGCTGGTCCATACCGTCAAAAAATGAATGCGGCCACCATGATTGGTCAATCTAAAAATATTTTTCAAGCTGAAATTGATTCTGCCTGTGAAATTGTAGATTTTATACGTTTTAACGTAGAGTACATGACGCAAATCTATGATGAGCAACCAGAATCTGATTCTTCTGCTTGGAACCGTGTTGAACACAGACCATTAGAAGGATTTGTTTATGCTATTACTCCGTTTAATTTTACAGCTATCGCTGGTAACCTTCCTGCAAGTGCTGCATTAATGGGTAACGTAACAATCTGGAAGCCAAGTGATAGCCAAATGTTATCTGCAAAAGTATTGATGAATGTTTTCCAAGAAGCTGGCGTACCTGCAGGGGTAATTAATATGGTTATGGGAGATCCTGAAATGATTACTGATACTGTATTAGCTAGTCCAGATTTTGCTGGAATACACTTTACTGGAAGCACAACAGTATTTAAAAATATTTGGGCAAAAATTGGAGCTAACATTCACAATTATAAAACTTACCCAAGAATAGTTGGAGAAACTGGAGGTAAAGATTTTATTATGGCACACCCTTCTGCAAATCCTAAAGAAGTTTCTACTGCAATTGCTAGAGGAGCGTTTGAGTTTCAGGGGCAAAAATGTAGTGCTGCATCACGTTGTTACATGCCAAAAAGTCTTTGGCCAGAAATCAAAGAACAATTGGTTGCCGATGTAAAATCGTTTAAAATGGGTTCTCCTGAAAATATGGAAAACTTCATTAATGCAGTTATTCACGAAGGTTCTTTTGATAAGTTAGCGAAGTATATAGACCAAGCTAAAAAAGACAAAGATGCAGAGATTATCGTAGGAGGTAATTATGATAAATCTAAAGGTTATTTTGTAGAGCCTACGGTTATTGTAACTACCGATCCTAAGTACACCACTATGGAAACTGAACTTTTTGGACCTGTAGTGACTATTTATGTATACGAAGATGATAAGTACGAAGAAACTCTACACGTTGTAGACAATACAAGTGCTTACGCATTAACAGGTGCTATTTTCTCTAAAGATCGTTATGCAGCAAGTCTAGCAACCGATATTTTACAAAATGCAGCTGGTAACTTCTACATTAATGATAAATGTACTGGTGCCGTTGTAGGAAGACAACCATTTGGTGGTGCAAGAAATAGTGGAACTAACGATAAAGCAGGTTCTAAGCTTAATTTATTACGTTGGGTTTCTCCACGTTTAATTAAAGAAACTTTTGTTCCTGCAACAGATTATAGATATCCATTTATGGGTGAGTAATCTTAATAAAGATTCAGATAAAAAAAACCTGCTTTAGAGCAGGTTTTTTATTTAATATACTTTAAGCTATAAGTCGAAATCTATAATGACTTGAACTTTTTAAATATTTTAACCTTTATATTTCATAGGAAGATGTACCACACTTTTGGTTTCAAAAAAATCTTCTTTAAAATAATCACTTAACGGATATATTTTTGCAGTTTTATATTTGCCAAGCTCTTCGCTTAAATCGCCGCCTTTTAAATATAGAATTCCGTTTTTAAGTTCGTGATTACTTTTTTTGGCTACCTTTCCTTTTACCCAGCGTACGAAGGTTTCCATTTGAGCAACGGCTCTACTTACAATAAAATCGTACTGTTCATCAACCTCCTCTACGCGACAGTTCGAGGTTTTTACGTTTTCTAAACCCAAACCTTCAGCTACTTCATTTACTACTTTTATCTTTTTCCCAATACTATCTACCAAATGAAACTGTACTTCAGGAAATAAGATAGCGAGAGGAATTCCGGGAAAACCGCCACCTGTACCTACATCCATTACCTTGCTGCCTGGTAAAAATGATTGAACTTTAGCAATTCCTAAAGAATGCAATACATGTCTGGTATAAATTTCATCAATATCCTTTCTAGAAACCACATTGATTTTAAGATTCCAGTCTTTATATAAATCTTTAAGGCGTTCAAATTTGTCTTTTTGATCTTCCGTTAAGTCAGGGAAATAAGTTGTAATTTCTTTCAAAATATAATTTTTTGCAAATATACTATCCTTTACTAAAAACTTAGGTATTAAAAATACTAAGAATCATTTTCAACAGCTTTTTGATGCTCAATATCACCTTTCCAATTACGCTTACGCTGATTTAAATTTTGAAAAGACTCTGCTTTACCATACATCGTAATTAAATCTTCAGGCCTAACCAAAGAGTCTCCATTCGGAGAACCTACGTATTCTCCCTCAACAGGTTGAATACCCAAAACAATTACCCCTTCTCTACGTAAATCTAAATCCTTCAATTTTTTATTGGCTAGCCAACTTTCATGATCCACCCTTAATTCAGTAATTTGAAAATTATCTGCCAAATGTAAAATTGATGCGTAATCTTTCACATCTATATTTGTATATTTTTTTAAAGCTTTCCCAATAACCTTCGACAACCATCGATCTACAATAGAGCTCCGTATTGCCCACCCAAGTAAACTCAAACCAACTATGATAATTAATAATCCATATAATAGCGAACTCGTTTTATTAGGAAGTACAAAAGCTAAAATTAAGGTCGACATAGTGGTTACAACTCCAGCATTCCCAACCAACATGAGCATATAAATTATCTTTCTTCTCACGGGAAAATTCATTATTTTCTCAGATTCTCCTGTTGTAAACCCTGTTCCCGTATAAGCCGATCTTGCTTGAAATCTAGCACTTTCTGTAGATAATCCTGTATGCGCTAAAGCTATAGCTGCTACTCTTGTAATTAGAGCTGATAAACTTACAATTACAAACAAAGAAATGGCTGGTATCATATTTTTTCTTATTTTAAATGCTTTATTCTATATAAAAATAAATAATATTCTTAATTTAAATAAAGATAAAACCTCTAAGAAACAATTAAAAAACAAATATTTAATTATAGCTTAAACTATACTTTATGACTCTAAATGCTTTAAAGAGCATATTAATTCATAAATTTGAAACTTCTTATTTTAAGATTAATGAAAGATCAAGTTGTAAAATTTTCTCGAATAGATTCCGCAAAGTTTTTTAGAACTTTAAATAAACGCGTAAATAACTATTTCAAAGAAAACGAAATCTCAAAAACAGGAAATTGGAAACTTCACCTTAAAACAATCGTGATGTTCTCTTTATTTCTTACACCCTATTTTTTAATGTTAACTTTAGACATCTCTCAATGGTGGATGCTCGTACTTACCATTGTTATGGGAGTTGGTATGGCTGGCGTTGGTATGAATGTCATGCATGATGCTAATCACGGTTCCTATTCTTCCAAAAAATGGGTGAACAAAGTGATGGGAAGCAGTATGTACATCCTTGCCGGAAATGTTTATAATTGGCAAGTGCAACACAATGTTTTGCACCACACGTACACAAATATTCATGGACATGATGAAGATTTAGATGCCGGTAGAGTTATCCGCTTTAGCGAACATTCTAAATGGCATAAATTCCATAAATTTCAACATTACTACTCAGTTTTCCTTTACGGATTATTAACTTTTAACTGGGTTCTAACTACAGATTTTAAACAAACACACCGTTATTTAAAAAGAAAGCTATCATACGGTAAATTACCTAGTCCGTTAAAGCAATGGAGTACAATTGCGGTGACTAAAACACTTTATATTGCGATTTGGATTGTTATTCCTATGCTTATTATGAGCATCGCTTGGTGGAAAATTTTACTCGGGTTTTTTATTATGCATTATACTGCTGGGATCATTTTAAGTGTAGTTTTTCAATTAGCACACGTGGTAGAAAATACACAAATGCCGCTACCTGACGATAAAGGTTCTATGAAAAACACATGGGCTATTCATCAACTATTTACTACCGTGAATTTTTCTACGAAAAATAAAGTCGTAAACTGGTTTACAGGAGGTTTAAATCATCAAGTAGAGCACCATATTTTTCCAAACATTAGTCACGTTCATTATACAAAAATTTCTAAAATCGTAAAGGAAACTGCTAAAGAATGCAACCTTCCTTACCACGAATATAAAACTACCAGAGCAGCAATTATTGCCCACTTTAAACACCTTAAAGAAATGGGAACTAACCCTGCTTTAACTGCTTAAACCTACCAAACTTTATGCAAAATCAATTATCTGATAGAATCAACAAATTAGAAACTTCGGCTACATTAGCTATGGCTGCAAAAACACGCGAGCTAAAAGCTGAAGGTAAAAATATCATAGGCCTTAGCTTAGGTGAACCCGATTTTAACACACCAGATTTTATTAAAGAGGCTGCCATTCAAGCCATTAATGACAACTATAATTCATATACTCCAGTAGATGGATACGATGAATTAAAGCAAGCTATTATCAACAAATTTAAAAGAGATAATAGACTTACTTACGATAAGTCTCAAATTGTCGTTTCTACGGGAGCTAAACAATGTTTAGCCAATGTTGCTATGGTTTGCATTAACCCCGGTGACGAAGTAATTTTACCTTGCCCATATTGGGTAAGTTATAATGATATTGTAAAAATTGCAGAAGGTGTGCCGGTAGAAGTCCCTACTACCATCGAGACCGATTTTAAAATGACACCCGATCAATTAGAAGCGGCGATTACTCCAAAAACAAAAATGCTTTGGTTTAGTTCTCCTTGTAATCCAAGCGGAATGTTATACAACAAAGAAGAACTAAGAGCTTTAGCTGATGTTTTAAAGAAATATCCAGATATTATTGTAGTAAGTGATGAGATCTATGAGCACATTAATTTTGTAGGAGGTCACGTTTCTATAGCAGAATTTGAAGATATGTACGACCGTACAGTCACTGTTAACGGAGTCTCTAAGGCATTTGCCATGACAGGTTGGCGTATTGGTTATATTGGAGCTCCTACGCACATTGCAAGAGCTTGTAACAAAATTCAAGGTCAATTTACTAGCGGAGCTAATTGCATTGCTCAACGTGCTACTATTGCAGCACTAGAAGCGCCTGTTAGTAAAATTTCTTTTATGATCGATACATTTAAAGAACGTAGAAAACTCATTTTAGATTTACTAAGTGAAGTTCCTGGTTTTAAATGTAATGCTCCCCAAGGTGCTTTTTATGTTTTTCCCGATGTCTCGGAATTATTTGGAAAAAGCTTCCGCGGAAAAACTATTAAGAACGCTACAGATTTGAGCATGTATCTTTTAGAAGAAGCCGAAGTTGCCACCGTAACAGGTGAAGCTTTTGGAGATGCTAACTGTATTCGTCTTTCTTATGCCGCGAGCGAAAAAGAAATTACACAGGCTATACAACAAATTAAAGCTGCTTTAAGTTAAGCTTTAAAGCTACTTATTTTATAATTAGAAAAATGCTTCCTTAAAACAAGGAAGCATTTTTTTTGAAAAGGTCATACATTTTATCGCTTAACTATTCGCTGAATAGCTTCTCCTTGATTGCTTTGTATTTTTACAAAATACATTCCGGTTGGAAGTTGCGAAATATCATACTTTGACTGTGAGCCAAAATAAGTAACTTTTTTCCCTTCATTAGAAAATATTTGTACACGCTCTATTTCTTCTGAAGTTTTTATTTGGAAACTGTTTTGCACAGGGTTAGGGAATAAAGTAACTTCTATTTTGCTTGACTTATTTAATGATAACATACATTCACCTTGATCATAATAGCTCGCACTACCATAAACTATCCACGTGTTATAAGGAGACATATTAGCTGTTGCAGCTGAAGCATCATCTACTTCGGCACAAAATGCGTCAAGAGAAGTATCTTGTGGTTCTGGACCTGCAATAAATGCTGTTAATTCAAAATTAGTCATGTTGTGATTGTTACCATTTTTGAGATTAATTTTATCTATAAAGCAATTAATTAAAGTAAGTGACTTTATATTACTATTTGTACTTAAATCAACCTCGTCTAACATCATAACAGGCGGTGCATCAGACACGTCAGAAACACTAAGTTCTTCTAAATTTATTAATCCTGTTATATCTAAGTTAGTTAAGCCCGCAAATTTTATAATTATAATTTTTTCTAAATTGCTATTACTTGTTAAGTCAATATCTAAATTAACATTAGGTTGACCACCATTGCTTATTCTAACTTCTTCTAAAGCAATAAAATTTTCTAGACCCGTTAAATCATTTATATTAACTAAATTTAATGTTAGCACAGAAGCAATATCACTTGTTAATACTTGCCCATTAATAGTACCGTCGCTATCAATTCCTTCATCAATGAGGTATTGTTCGAAATTTTGATCAGGGATACTGGTGGTTTGCGCGGTGATTTCTAAACCTATAAACAGACTTATAAGTAATAAAATTGGTTTAATTGAGATGGATTGTTGGTAAAGCTGCTTCATAATAACTTACTAGAAATAAATTACTTACCTCTAAAGATATAAAAAATAATTATGCTTTTACCTCAACTTTTTAACTGTAACTAATTTTTTAGCGGTTTCTCCAGAAGAAAGGAGTTAAAATAATAAGCACCGTAAACAGCTCTAAACGACCAATAAGCATAAGAAAAGCACACCACCATTTTCCTGCAGAAGGTAAAACATCAAAATTATTTACTGGACTTAAAGCTCCAAACGCAGGACCTATATTTCCTAAGGAAGATGCAGCTCCACCAATAGCCGTAGAAAAATCTAAACCTAAAGATGCCAAGCCTATGGCCCCAATAATAAATGCTAACATATAGAGAATAAAAAAGCCTAGAATGTTAAATACAATTTCTCCACGAATACTTTTACCATTATAACGAACAGGTAAAATTGCATTTGGGTGCAGAGTTCTTTTAAATTCTGTAATTCCATTACGAATCATAATAATATGCCGAACCACTTTAACTCCACCCGAAGTAGATCCTGCAGATCCTCCCAAGAAAAACAATCCGAAGAAGAAAATGGTTAAAAATGGTGTCCAAATACTAAAATCTGCGCTTACAAAACCTGTCGTTGTAATTACAGATAAAACTTGAAATAAAGCATGTCTAAAAGCACTCTCTGCCTCTCCCCAAACCATAGGATGCTCAATAGAAGATAAGCCTACATCGGCATAAAAGTAAATGAGAAAAGCTGCTATAATTGTAAATGAAGTAATAAAAATAACGTACCACTTAAACTCTTCATCTCTTAAAATACGCTGCACTCTACCTTTAAAAGCAAAATAACTCATTACAAAGTTCATTCCTGCTAAGAACATAAACAAAATAATAATATACTGTATGATAGGTTTATGATTCCAATAAGCAACACTGGCATTTTTTGTAGAGAAGCCTCCCGTAGAAAGCGTACTCAGGGCATGGTTAGCCGCATCGAACATTCCCATCCCAGCGACTTTAAGTAAAATCATTTCGGCTACAGTATAGCCCACGTAAATAAACCACAAACGCTTGGCTGTATCAGTAATACGAGGTTTTAGTTTATCTGCACTAGGTCCTGGTGCTTCAGCAGCAAAAAGTTGCATCCCTCCGATTCCTAAAAGTGGCAGGATAGCAACGGCAAGTACTATTATTCCCATTCCACCAATCCAATGTGTTAAACTCCTCCAAAGTAAAATCCCTTCAGGAATAACTTCTATATCATTTAATATAGTAGCACCTGTTGTGGTATAACCAGACATGGTTTCAAAAAAAGCGTTTGTAATTGTTGGAATAGATTCAGTAAACAAATAAGGTAACATTCCGCTAAAGGCCATAAAAATCCAACCAAAAGTTACAATAATATAACCTTCACGTTGTTTCATTTCTTTACGATGTTCTCTTGTAAAAAACATCAATAAAACCCCTATGAACATGGTGGTGATTGAAGCTCCTGCAATCTGAACAGTTACTCCATCTTTATAAAACCAACTTACAAGAGTGGCTATAATCATAAAACCGCCGTTGCATAGCAACAGAAGCCCCATAATATGTAGAATGATTTTATAATTAAGTTTTGGCATTATAAAAAGAGTTTTTCTACCTTATGTATAGATCTAGGCAAAGAACACACTACGACTCTGTCTCCTTCTTTTATTAAAAAGTCTCCCAAGGCTATTATTCCCTCTCCTTGTCTTACTACTCCTCCAATAATTGCTGAGCGAGGCAAATCTATATCTGCAATCTTCTTATTACAAACTTTAGAATTATGATTTACAATAAACTCTAGCAACTCTGCATTCATATTATTGAGTTTAGTCATAGCGACCACTTCTCCTTTTCTTACGTATCTAAATATATTATTTGCAGCAAGAAGCTTCTTATTAATAAGCGTATTAATTCCTATAGAGTGACTGAGCTGAAAATAGTCCATATTCTCCACCAAAGAAATTGTTTTTTTAACACTCTTAGATTTTGCCACTAAGCATGACATAATATTAGTTTCAGAATTTCCAGTAACAGCGATAAAGGCATCCATGTCATGGATATTTTCTTCTTCTAGAAGCCCTACATTTCTACCGTCTCCTTTAATTACTAAAACCCTAGACATTTCATCGGCTAGTTCGAACGCTTTATCATGATCTTTCTCTACTAGCTTTACATTGAATTTAGCTGCACTTAATACCATTGCAGTATGTCTTCCAATTTTACTTCCGCCAAGGATCATTACATTTTTAATCTCTTGTTTTACTTTTCCAGTAAGCTTATAAAGTTCTTGTACACCATCTTCGGTAGTGATAAAATATACTTGATCTCCTTCTCTAAATTGAGTATCTCCTCTTGGTATAAGAGTATATTGTGTACCAAATCGCTGAATGGCTATAGGAATAAAATGAAGTTTAGGAAAAATACTAGCAGCTTCTTTTACACTTTTTCCTACAAACGGAGCATTTTTAGATAACTTAAAACCAACCATAGTTAATTTACCATCATCAAATTGGAAGGTGTCATTAAACGCGGACTGATTAATAAGTAATTCTATCTCTTTTGCAGCAAGAGATTCTGGTGAAATAAGTTCATCTATACCAAACTTTACAAACCCAAGTTCATCTTTATTTTCAATAAACTCTGTGTTCGATATTCTTGCAATGGTTCTATTTGCCCCTAACTGTTTTGCTAAAACGCAAATGGTAATATTGGTAGTTTCACTACTGGTGACACTCACCACCAAATCGGCTCCTTTTATTTGGGCATCGTTAAGAACCTTTATAGAGGTCGCATCTCCTTTAACTGTTCTAATGTCTAAATGGGTATCTGCATACTCAAGATTGACTTTGTTGTTATCTATTAAAGTGATGTCCTGCGATTCAAAAGAAAGTAGTTTTGCTAAATGAAAACCAACTTCTCCCGCTCCGGCAATAATAATCTTCATATAAAATGAAATTTTAGCAGAACAAAGATAAGCCTTTTAAAAGGATTTGCTAAAATCCTCTCAAGCAATTTTTTAAACCTTTAAAAGCAATATTAAAGCATAAAACTTATCTTTGCCAAAAAAATAAAGATGTCTAAGAAAGTTACACCCTACAAAGATTCTCAGCTTGGCAAGAAAAAGCAAGTAGAACAAATGTTTGATACTATTTCTGAAAATTATGACGGGCTTAACCGTGTAATTTCGTTTGGGATTGATACTTCTTGGAGAAAAAAAGTGATTGATTTGGTAAAACAAACCAATCCTAAAAACGCTTTAGATATTGCTACAGGAACTGGGGATTTAGCTATTAGCTTAGCGGAAGCAGGAGTTCCCAAAGTTGTGGGCTTAGATTTATCTGAAGGAATGTTGAGTGTAGGTAGAAAAAAAATTACAGAAAAAAAATTAGACCACATCATTGAAATGACTCAAGGTGACTCTGAAGCTTTACCATTTGAAAATGATTCTTTTGATGCGATAACTGTAGCCTTTGGGGTAAGAAATTTTGAAACCTTAGAAAACGGATTAAAAGAAATCTTACGCGTATTAAAACCTGGAGGTATATTTGTGGTTTTAGAAACCTCGGTTCCCACCAAATTCCCTTTTAAACAAGGTTATCGTTTTCATTGTAGGTTTATTTTACCTACTGTGGGTAAATTATTTTCTAAAGATAAAGTTGCTTATAAATATTTAAGTGATAGCGCGGCTGTTTTTCCATTTGGAGAAAAGTTCAACAATATTTTAGCAAAAGTTGGGTTTACACAAGTGAAACATCTTCCACAAACTATGGGAGTGGCAACGATATATACGGCATCAAAATAAGTTTATGAAGAAAATATTTTTTCTATTTATCTTTTTTATCGCATTTCAAACTACAGAAGCTCAATGGCTTTTTAGTAAAGAAAAAATTAAAAACAAAGAGAACTTTGACAAACAACGTTGGTCTTGGGGTTATTTTTTAGGTTTCAATTCTTACGATTTTAAGTTTGAATACGAAGGTCAGGCTCAAGATGTGATTGTCGAAAAAAGCTTAGGCTTCAATGTGGGACTTTTAGGAAACTTAAGGATTAACGATTATATAGATTTAAGATTAGAGCCTGGAGTAGTTTTTTCTGGTAGAAATTTAACCTTTCCAGATATTCCCGAAGATAACTTTAGAGAAGTAAAATCTACCTATGTTCACATTCCGCTACTGGTGAAGTTCTCAACCAAACGAATCAATAATTTTAAGCCTTTTGTGGTTGCAGGAGTTTCTACTTCGATTAATTTATCAAGTAATGAAAACAATCCCGATGATAATAGTGCTGGAGAATTTAGAATGATAAATAACACCAATTATTACGAAGTTGGTTTTGGTATAGATTTATACTTACCTTATTTTAAATTTACTCCATCTATACGCGGTATTTTTGCGATGACCGATGAACTTAAAAGAGATGAAGATCCCAACAGCCCATATACTGGAAACATTGACAGTATGAGTACGCGAGGTATTTTTATTAATTTTACTTTTCAATAACCAAATAACTTTTTAGTTGATTCATATTTAATTCTTTATCTTTAAGATGAATTAAATATTGTGTTTTTGAAATATACCATAGACATTCCTAAACCATGTAACGAAGGCTGGCAAAACATGACTCCTAGCCAAAAAGGGAGGTTTTGTGCCAGTTGCCAGAAAGAGGTGATTGATTTTACACAACTTTCCTCTTCTGACATTACTCGAAAAATAAAAAGCAGTAAGAATTTATGTGGCAGATTTACTAAAGACCAACTTCAACAAAATTATACAATCTCTTCCCATAACAACCTAAGTCGTTTAGGAATTGCTTTAGGTTTAGGTTCTATTATTGCCGTAGCTCAACCTAGTTTTGCTCAAGAAAAAAGATCTCGTCAATATTCAGTTCTAGATTTCAAAACACATAATAAAAAAGAGAAACAGAATGAAGAAAATACTACTCAAGTATTAAAAAACTCAGCACCTTTTTGTGAACTTATAAAATTTATAAGCATAAACGGCACAGTTACTGACAACTTTGATTTACCTGTTCCTAATGTAAGTATTACCCAACAAAACACTTCTAATGCCACACAGACAGATTTAGATGGTAATTATTTAATACAAATACCTAAAAAAGATCTTAATGAGGAAGTAAGTTTAGAATTTACTTACATTGGCTTCGACACTCAAAAAGTGATAATTAATAAGGAGAGCAAAAAAATAGATATAGTCTTAACTACAAACGAAAATACATTAGAAGGGTTTATAACGGTACAAAGGCCCAACATCTTCCAACAATTCTTAAATCTTTTTAGAAGTAAAGAAAATAGACGACATTTTTAAATTGCACTAATTAATTACCCTCTTCTCCACTCACTTAGCAAAATAGCAGTAGCAGTAGCTACATTTAAACTTTCGGTAGATTGATTTTCACCAAATTGGGGAATACTTATTTTTTGACTTGCTAGAGTTTCGATAGAGGAAGAAATGCCGTTGGCTTCATTGCCTAAGATTAAAATTCCGCTTGACGGTAATTGAGTTTTATATACATTTTCACCATCCATAAAAGTTCCTAATAGGGGTAAATCGGTGTTTTTTAAGGTTTCATATAAATCCGCGTAAGCGATATGAACTCTAGTAAGAGAACCCATCGTGGCCTGTACTACTTTTTCATTGTAACAATCTACTGTATCATTTGAGCATAAAAGTTGTTTTACGCCAAACCAATCACAAAGCCTAATGATGGTTCCTAAATTTCCTGGATCTCGCACTCCGTCTAAAGCTACCACCAAATCTTGAAGTGGTTTTTCTTCCATTTCTGGGATTTTAAACAAGGCTAAAGCAGTTTGAGCTGTGCTTAGTTTAGTAATCTTTTTAAGTTCTTGCGGTGTTACTAGAGTAAATTTATCTTTAGGAACAAAAAACAAATCGACTTCGGCAAAAAGCATTTCTAGTTCATAAGAAGAATTAAGGAGTTCTTTAATGACTTTTATTCCTTCTGCTACAAACAATCTGTTTTTATTTCGGTATTTTTTTTGTGATAGACTGTTTATTAACTTTATTTGGCTTTTGCTAAGCATAAATTGATGTATTTTTGAACCTAAATTATTTTTTTTGAAAGCTGTACCTGCAAAAATAACATTCTTACTTTTGGTACTTTTTATCTCGAGTTGCAACCCTGTAAAACGTGTAAAAGACAACCAGCATTTACTTACCAAAAATAATATTTTAGTAAATGATGAGCGTATTTCTACTCGGCAAATATACAACCAGTTGTACCAAGAGCCTAATGTAAAACTTTTAAGCTTTCCGTTAAGGTTACATATTTATAATTTAGCAGACCCTACTCCAGATACCAGTTTTACCCATTGGTTAGATAAAAAAGAAAAAAGAAGAGCGCGTTTAAAGAGTATTTATTCTGATAAGCAAGTAAAAAGAATACGCAGAGCTTACATTTCTTTTAATGAGTTTTTAGAAGAAACAGGGGAAGCGCCCACCATTGTAAGTGAAGAAAAAACCAAAAAATCTGCCAATAGACTCAAAGCTTGGTACTGGAATCACGGTTGGTTTAATGTAGAAACTGATTATGAAATTACTAAAAACGATAATCAGCGTGCGCAAGTAGATTATATTATTAAACCTCACCAACCCTACTTTGTAGATTCTATTACAAAAAGAATTAAATCTCCAGTTGCAGATTCTTTATACCGTGAAAAAGAGAGTGAAGCCACCGTTAAAGAGGGAAATCAATTTAACACAGATGATTTTGAAGCAGAGCGTGAGCGTATCACCTCCCAGTTTAGAAATAGTGGCTTATTTCATTTTGAAAAAGAATACATTTCTTTTGATGCCGATACTATAAATACGAATCATAAAGCCAATATAGATCTAGTAATTGCAAATAGAGAAATCACAAAGCTAGATTCTACTTACACCGTTCCTTATAAAATTCATTACATAAGTAAAGTAAATATTTTTCCCGATTACGCTTATGAGAATAAGAGTAAACCTGTTACAGATTCTACAAGTTACAAAGGCTATGATATTTATAGTTTTGAAAAACTAAAATACAAGCCTAAGGCAATTTCTGATGCTGTTTTTATAAAAAAAGGAGAAGTTTACAAAGACATAGATCGTTCTTTAACTTTTAAAAGAATGAATGAGTTAGGACAATTTAAATATCCTAACATCCAATATGTGCCCGATCCAGAAGATTCTACAGGAACTCAACTTATATCGAATGTATTTTTAACCCCGAAACCTAAATTTGGTGTTACCTATAATTTTGATGTTTCCCGAAGTAACATTCAAGATTTTGGGATAGGATTTGGAGGTTCATTATTAATAAGAAATATCTTTAAAGGTGCCGAAAATTTAGAAATTTCGGGACGAGGAAGTATTGGTTCTTCTAAAGACGCGGCAGAAAGTGAGGACCGCTTTTTTAATATTTCAGAAATTGGTGGAGACTTAAGCCTTACTTTCCCTAAAATTGCCTTTCCATTTATTAACACCGAGAATATTATACCTAAATCTATGTCGCCTTTTACTACGTTAAGTATAGGTGCGAGCACTCAGCAAAACATAGGATTAGACAAACAAAACGTAACAAGCAAATATTCATACCGTTGGTACCCTAATACAGAGCTTACTCATAAACTTAATCTTTTAGATTTACAGTATGTAAGAAATCTTAACACCAGTAACTATTTTAATGTTTATAGAAACTCTTTTAGTCGTCTCAATGAAATTGCTCAAGAAAATATAAGCAATGTTAACCCAAATTATTTTGAAGAATTACCCGAGGGAGACACCGGTGCCCCGGATTTAATTATTCCTAGTGGAGTTAATAGATTTATAAACGACATTAATTCAAATGATGTTTCACTCCCCTCTGATGAATTAAGAGAAGCGAAAAATATCATTGAAAGAAAAGAACGTTTAACAGAAGACAACCTTATCCTTGCCACTAGTTTCAATTACATTAAAAATACTAGAGAAAATATATACGATAATGAATTTACTCAGTTTAGATTTAAAATTGAAGCTTCAGGAAATACCTTGGCACTCGCTGCTAATTTGCTAAATCTTAAATCTAACAAATCTGATAATTTTGATTTATTCGGAGTTCAATTTTCTCAGTACTTAAAGGGCGAAATCGATTTTATAAAACATTGGGATTTAGGCAATAAAAATATTATCGCAGCTAGAGCACTAGGAGGTTTGGCGGTACCTTATGGAAACTCAAACAGCATTCCATTTGCACGAAGTTTCTTTGCAGGTGGAGCAAATGATAATAGAGGGTGGCAAGCTTACGATTTAGGCCCTGGTAGCACTGGTGGTGTAAATGAGTTTAATGAAGCTAACATGAAAATTACTTTTAATCTAGAATACCGTTTTAATCTTTTTGGCGCACTAAACAGTGCATTATTTGTAGATGTAGGAAACATCTGGAATGTTTTAGATAATGTAGAAGATGAAGCTGCACAATTTAATACCATTAAAGATTTAGAAGAGCTTTCGGTAAGTTCTGGTTTAGGGCTAAGATACGATTTAGATTTTTTCGTCATTCGTTTTGACGTTGGTTTTAAAACGTACAATCC
This sequence comes from Mesonia algae, assembly GCF_003253545.1. Lineage (GTDB taxonomy): Bacteria > Bacteroidota > Bacteroidia > Flavobacteriales > Flavobacteriaceae > Mesonia > Mesonia algae. Next base: position 25,876 of record NZ_QKYV01000007.1, on the reverse strand, counting down.
CGCGGCAAACCAAGAAAAATGGTTTAGAGATTATAATTTTTCAAATGCTGTTTATAATGTTGGTATTAATTATCCTTTCTAAGCGGTTTTATTTTATTAATTTTGCATCATCAATTATTTAACGCATATCAAATCTATGAGTCATAATATAAAATCAGGAGTAGCTACTGGTAAAGAAGTTCAAGAAATTTTTAACCACGCAAAAAAACATGGTTATGCTTTACCAGCTGTAAACGTGGTAGGTTCTAACACTGTAAATACTGTTTTAGAAACTGCGGCAGAGCTTAACTCCCCAGTGATTATTCAGTTCTCTAATGGAGGAGCTACTTTTAATGCAGGAAAAGGTCTTTCTAACGAAAATCACCAAGCAGCTATTTTAGGTGGTGTTACTGGAGCTAAGCACGTGCATGATTTAGCAAAAGCTTATGGAGCTACGGTTATCTTACACACCGATCATTGTGCGAAAAAATTATTGCCTTGGATTGACGGCCTTTTAGATGCTGGAGAAGAATTTTATAAAGTTCATGGAAAACCGCTTTATAGTTCTCATATGATAGATTTGAGCGAAGAACCTATTGAAGAAAATATTGAGGTCTGTAAAGAATATCTTGCCAGGATGAGTAAGATGGGAATGACCTTAGAAATTGAACTTGGTATTACTGGAGGAGAAGAAGACGGCGTTGATAATACAGATGTTGATTCTTCTAAACTTTACACTCAACCAGAAGAAGTAGCCTATGCTTACGAAGAATTAAGTAAAATTAGTGACCAATTTACAATTGCTGCTGCTTTTGGAAACGTTCATGGTGTTTACAAACCAGGAAATGTAAAGTTAACACCAAAAATTCTTAAAAACTCACAAGAACATATTTCCGATAAGTATAATGTAGAGAATAATCACATAGATTTCGTTTTTCACGGAGGGAGTGGATCTACCTTAGAGGAAATTAGAGAAGCTATTGGTTATGGTGTTATTAAAATGAATATTGATACCGATTTGCAATATGCCTTTACGGAAGGTGCTCGCGATTATATCTTATCAAAACAAGAATACTTAAAAGCTCAAATAGGAAATCCTGATGGGGACGACCTTCCTAACAAAAAATATTACGATCCGAGAAAATGGTTAAGAGAAGGTGAAATCACTTTTAAAAACCGACTTAAAAAAGCATTTGAAGATTTAAATAACGTTAATTCGTTAAGCAAATAAACTTAACTTTTACAAAACCTAATTTAGCACCCTATGGCTTGGTTTAAAAGAACAAAAAAAGGAATCCAAACGGCAACAGAAGATAAGAAAGATGTTCCTAAAGGATTATGGTATAAATCTCCAACAGGTAAAATTGTTGATGCAGAACAACTAGAGAAAAACTTTTACGTAAGTCCAGAAGATGGTTATCACGTAAGAATAGGAAGTAAAGAATATTTCGAGATTTTATTTGATGACAATAAATATAAAGAGCTAGATAAAAATTTAACTTCGAAAGATCCTTTACAATTTGAGGACAAGAAAAAGTACCCAGATCGCATTAAGGAAGCAGAGGCTAAAACCAATCTTAAAGACGCTATTCGTATTGGAGTAGGAAAGTCTAAAGGAAATGATTTAGTTGTAGCTTGTATGGATTTCAGTTTTATTGGAGGATCTATGGGATCTGTTGTAGGAGAGAAAATTGCCCGTGCTGCAGATCATTCTTTAAAAAATAATATTCCTCTATTAATTGTTTCTAAGTCTGGTGGGGCAAGGATGCAAGAAGCAGTTTTATCTTTAATGCAATTAGCAAAGACTTCTGTAAAGTTAGCTCAATTAGCTGAAGCTAAAATTCCTTATATTTCCCTTTGTACAGACCCTACAACAGGAGGAACTACGGCATCTTATGCGATGCTAGGTGATATCAACATCTCTGAACCTGGAGCTTTAATTGGTTTTGCTGGTCCTCGTGTAGTAAGAGACACTACAGGAAAAGAATTACCTGAAGGTTTTCAAACAGCAGAATTTTTAAAAGAACATGGTTTCTTAGATTTTATAACTCCAAGAAAAGAGCTCAAAAATAAAGTCAATTTGTATTTAGATTTAATTCTAAATCAACAAGTAAGAGCATAAAAAAAAGCCTCTAAGATTTTAAATCTTAGAGGCTTTTACTTTTACACAAAGTAAAGCTTATTTATCCTTGTCGTCTTTATGGTCATCTTTTACCACTTCATCACGATATCTACAGCAAAGATGAACGCTATTATACGCCTCTTCTGTTGCTGTTGCATTTACTAGATCGTGCCCAACTTCTAAAATCCCTTTTTTTATCTCGTTTAAATTGGTTTTCGTTTCATTATAAATTAAATCTAATTGATGTGTATTAACATCCCAATTAGCGCTTTTTACGCCTTTGGTTTTAATACAGGCAGTTTCAATTCGCTCTTTACACATATTACACACTCCGTCTACTTCAAAAGAAGCCTTCGCATTCCTATTTTGAGCAAAAACCATAGTAGTCATTAATAACAACACTATACTTAATAATTTTTTCATCTTTTCTTATTTTAATTATTTTACTTAATTCTATATCTTAAACCTGCATAATATAAACTTCCAAAAACAGGTCCGTATACAAATGTACTATCAAAGTTTGATCCAAATGGATTCTCAGGATCTAAAATAGGGTTATCTTGTCTTACATTAGTAATATTTTCTCCTCCTACGTAAATTTCAAATCTAGGTGAAAAAACCTTTGTCACCTGCGCATTAATTGTAGAAACAGTTGGTGAATATTCTGGTAATTGAAACTCTGCTGGATTAGCTACGGTAGATGGAAAACGCTGTTTCCCTAGCCAATTGTAAGTGACATCAAACTTCCACTTGCTATTATTTTTAATAGGAGTTTCATAAGACGCATTCGCGAAAAAACGATGTTGCGCTGTTAATGGCTTCATCTTTTCACCTGTTTGGTATTTAGTTTTTACGTCATAATACTTATAGGCTAAGCGTGTATCTAAACCTTCAAATAAGTTATAATTAAACTCTGCCTGAAAGCTATTGGCATAACTATCATTTTCTAAGTTATAAAAACTAATCTCTCTTGGATTTTCCCAGTCCACCACCACTTGGTTTTGAAAATCGGTTCTATAAAAATCAAAAGTTACATCTGCTTTGTTTCCAAAAAGATTAAATCCTTGCAAATAAGAAACTCCGTAGTTCCAAGCTATTTCTGGATCTAAACCATAAATATTTCCTTCCGCGGAAGCGTTTATATTAATATTCCTAGAGGTAGCAAATAGGTTTTGATTTTCTGCAAAGATATTGGCCAAACGTTTTCCTCTCCCTACTGAAGCTCTAAACGCAGATTTTTCCCAAGGAGTATATCTTGCGTGAACTCTAGGTGTTACAAAAAAACCAAGCCTATTGTGATTATCAACCCGCATTCCTGCAGTAAAATTAAGATCGTCTAAATTGTCAAAATTATATTCAAAAAATGCCCCAACAGAATTATCGATTCGTTCGAAAGAAGTTGTTTCTACCAACTCATCATATTTATCATATGTGAAATCAAATCCTGTTTTAATTTTATGACGAGAATCACTAATGATTGAGTTATAGATAAAATTTGAATAGATACTGTTATGTTCTATGTCATATCTACGTAAACCAAAATAAGAGTCTTGTTGATGATTGCTTACCGCAAATTGTAAACCTGCACTTTGCCATGGCAATTCTGGATTCACATAGCCCAATTTACCTGAAAAATCGTAGCGAGTGGTATTGATCTCACTTCCCCAAGCATTGGTGGTTAGTTTATCGGTATCTGGATCAAAATTAATTTCTCCAGTTTGCTTTTCATCATTAAGGTACCTTATATTAAAAAACCCTACAAAACCATTTTCTGTATCGGTATATTGCCAGCGGTTCATGACATTTACTTGATGATATTGTGGCATATCTAAGAAGTTATCATGATTTACATCGTGCTTTTCTTGATGTGTATTGCCATGTAAATATAGACCTGTACTCCACTTTTCACTTACCTGAGTATTAAAGTGTGTATTTAACTCCATTCGTTGACTACTTGCTCCGTACAAATTCACAAATAGCTTATCGTCTTTTGTTGGTTTTTGCAGTTCGGCATTAATTTGCCCAGCGATACTTTCATAGCCATTTACTACACTACCTGCTCCTTTGGTGATTTGTATACTTTCTACCCACGTTCCAGGAGTAAAACTTAAACCGTAAGCTTGTGCAGCTCCTCTTACCGTAGGAATATTTTCCATGGCAATAAGAATATACGGACTTGTTAAGCCCAACATTTTAATTTGCCTGGTTCCTGAAATTGCATCAGCAAAATTAACATCAATAGAAGGATTCGTTTCAAAGCTCTCTGACAAATTGCAACAAGCAGCTTTCAACAATTCGTCGCTGCTTACATTAATTACATTTTTGGCTTCAATATAAGAACGAGAAGTTGCTTTTTTTCTTGAAACAACTGTTACCTCATCTAAATTACCTTTAGAAATCAAGGAACTTTTAATTTGCTTGTTGGGATTTTTCACTTGAATGGTATCACTTTTAAACCCAATATAACTAACGACTAACTGCGAATAGCTTTCTTTATACGGAATAGAAAATTTACCATCAAAATCGGTTACCGTACCTACTTCGGTATTTAACCAGTATACATTTGCTCCTAATAAAGGAGTCTTTTTTGTGTCTGAATTTTCTTCATAAATAATCCCTTCTACTTTCTCTTGAGAGAATATGCTTAACGGAAATAAAATGAGAAAAAACACATAAATTAATTTTTTCATTTTTTAAGATTATCTACTTAAAGTTTATTCAAATGGCTCTGAATAATATCTTTAGATAGTATTTTTAAATTTAGATTTGAAATATAAAAATGAATAGTTTCCTTTTAGATATGCTTCCGCGGATAACAAAACATATAAAATTGACGCTGTTATGCGGACTGTCAAGAAAACCTCTTAAAAAATTCTAAATCAAGAAAACTTGATGACATACCTGAATGTCTGCCACTAATCTGGGAGGAGAGTAATATTGATGCGGAATATAATATTCCGATAAGGGTTGAAATAAATCAATATAAGAAATAGAGAATGCCAACAAGAACACTTGCTGTGTATACTCTAAATCATCAAAATTTTTAGTTATAAGAACATCTTGCCCCTGTACTACATCTGCTACATCATTACAACAATCGGGGGATGTAAAGTTATTACTATCATCACGATTAGAGCAAGACTCTTTACTGCACTTTTCTACAGCTGTGAACACCGCAGAATCTATTAAAAAATCACCACAAAAATGTTTTTGAATGGTAAAAGAAGTGGTTGACAGCACTATTAAAATAGCTAACAACGACAAAAGTATTTTATGGAGATTATTGTTTTTCACCAGACAAAATTAAGAAAATATTACTTAAACCCAACATATAATTATTTAAAATTAAAAGTAGGATAACTTAAGACTTGCTTGTTAAATATATAGAAACTAACAATTTAAAATCAAATATTATGAATTTAAAACTACTCTTTTTTTTAACTTCTTTATTAATCACCTCACAGGTTAAGCCTCAAGATCTAACAAGTAACTTAATTCTCGATATGGCGTTTAGCAATGAAGTTACTGACTTAACTAATAATAGTTCACCTATATTATCAGGATTTGAAACCTATACTACAGATCGAGGAGGAAATTTTAATTGTGCAGTAACATTTAATGGACAAAATAATGAATTTATCGAAATTCCTCACAATAACTCGAATAGTTTGATAAATGGTGATGACTTTACCGTAAGCCTATGGTTTAAAATGAATAATAATATTGCGGGAGACTTAGAAACTCTTTTTTTAAAAAATAATGTGAATCAATCCAATAGTTTTTTCATAGGGGTATATGACTTAAACACTCCTTTAATTAATGATTCAGGCAGTGAAAATATTTGGGACAATGATTGGAACCAAGAAGTTGATGTTGTTTGGGATAATACAGATTGGCACCACCTAGTTATGGTTATAAGCAATAATGAAGTTAAATTATATAGAGACAATATACTTAGAGGACAAATTAACAATAACAATTTTAACATTGGAAATATTTCCCAAAATTATAAAATAGGAAAAAACCTCAATGGAGTTATTGATGATTTAAAAGTATATCGTCGTGCTCTTAATGCTAATGAAGTTGATGCTCTATATAATCTTTCAACAAATTGCCAATCACTATCAGTTAGTGAAAGTGAAATTTCAAGCATTAAAGTCATTAATATTTCAGATAAAATAATTGGTTTAGCAAACCTCAGCAATGCTATTTATATGGGAGAAATATATAATACAACAGGAAAATCTATACAAAAAAAGCAAAATATTTCGTCAAGAAACAATTTAATAAATTTAACAAATCTTCCTGCAGGAATATATTTTTTAAACCTTAAGAATAAAGTTTCAATGCAAACTCAAAATATAAAATTTATCATCAGGTAACCTATTATAAATAAAATATAGTGTTATATTTGCCGCTTGATAGAAAAACTATCTGTACATAATAATCATTGAAATAATATTGGAATGTATTTAACAAAAGAAGAGAAACAAGGTTTATTTGAAAAGCACGGTAAAGGAAAAAACGATACCGGTTCAACTGAAGGGCAAATTGCTTTATTTACAAAGAGAATTGCACATATTTCAAGTCACCTTAAGACAAACAAGAAGGATTACAATTCAGAGCGTTCATTAGTAATGCTAGTAGGTAAAAGAAGAAGCTTACTAGATTACCTAATGAAAAAAGATATCGTTAGATATCGTGAAATCGTGAAAGAATTAGGATTAAGAAAATAATTTGAAAGGGGCTTTACGCCCCTTTTTTTATACTGTTTTTTCCTAGCAATAGGTTTTTCTAGAGAAAAAGAAAAAGCTACTATATTAGTTTTTCATTGGTCACAACAACACCACACACACAACCCAGACCGTCATGGCAAGACGGAGACCATTGTTAACTTAGAATAAAAAAATTATGATTCCACAAGTTTTTAAAGAGGTAATCGATTTAGGAGATGGAAGAGAAATCTCAATCGAAACCGGAAAATTAGCAAAACAAGCCCACGGATCTGTGGTTGTTCAATCAGGAAACTGTATGTTACTTTGTACGGTAGTATCTAACTACAAACAAAGCGATGTTGACTTTTTACCACTTACGGTAGATTACAGAGAAAAGTTTGCTGCAGCAGGACGTTACCCTGGTGGTTTCTTTAAAAGAGAAGCAAGACCTAGTGACGGAGAAGTATTAACTATGCGTTTAGTAGACCGTGTGTTAAGACCTCTTTTCCCTAAAGATTATCACGCAGAAACGCAAGTGATGATTCAATTAATGTCTCACGATGAAAATGTAATGCCAGATGCTATGGCAGGATTAGCGGCTTCTGCTGCTATTCAACTTTCAGATGCTCCATTTGAATGCCCTATTTCTGAAGCAAGAGTAGCTCGTGTAAATGGTGAGTTTATCATTAACCCTACTCGCGCACAGTTAGAGGAGTCTGATATCGATATGATGATTGGAGCTTCTGCAGATTCTGTGATGATGGTAGAAGGTGAAATGGATGAGATTTCTGAAGAAGAAATGACTGAAGCGATTAAGTTTGCGCACGAAGCAATTAAAAAGCAATGTGAAGCACAAGTAAAATTAGCTGAGGCTTTTGGAAAGAAAGAAACTCGTGAATATGACGGAGAAAGAGAAGATGAAGCTTTAGAGAAGAAAATTCACGAAATGGCATACGATAAAGTATATGCTATTGCAAAAGCAGGTTCTGCAAAACATGAGCGCACTGCCTCTTTTGGAGAAATAAAAGAAGAAATTAAAGCTAGTTTTAGTGACGAGGAAAGAGAAGACTACGGTAATCTTATTTCTAAATATTACGCTAAAGCGGAAAAAGCAGCAGTTAGAGATTTAACCCTAGAAGAAGGTTTACGTCTTGACGGAAGAAAAACAGATGAGATCAGACCTATATGGTGTGAGGTAGATTATCTTCCTTCAACTCACGGTTCTGCCATTTTTACAAGAGGAGAAACTCAAGCTTTGGCTACAGTAACTTTAGGTACTTCTAGAGAAGCTAGTCAAATAGATATGCCAAGTTACGAAGGTGAGGAAACATTTTATTTACATTATAACTTCCCACCTTTCTCTACAGGAGAAGCAAGACCAATTAGAGGTACATCTCGTAGAGAAGTAGGTCACGGTAACTTAGCTCAACGAGCTTTAAAAGGAATGATTCCTGCAGATTGTCCTTACACAGTACGTGTAGTATCTGAAGTTTTAGAATCTAACGGTTCTTCTTCTATGGCTACAGTATGTGCAGGTACTATGTCTTTAATGGACGCAGGAGTTCAATTAAAAAAACCCGTATCTGGTATTGCAATGGGATTAATTTCTGATACTGAATCAGGAAAATATGCCGTACTTTCAGATATATTAGGTGATGAAGATCATTTAGGTGATATGGACTTTAAAGTTACAGGAACAGCTGATGGTATTACAGCTTGTCAAATGGATATTAAAGTAAAAGGATTAAGTTATGACATTTTAGTAAAAGCTTTAAAGCAAGCTAGAGATGGAAGACTTCATATTCTTGAAAAATTAACCAATACTATTGAAGCTCCTCGTACTGATGTTAAGGGACATGCTCCTAAAATGATCACACGTCGAATTCCTAATGAATTTATCGGAGCAATGATTGGTCCTGGAGGAAAAGTAATTCAAGAACTTCAAAAAGAAACAGGAACTACCATTGTAATTAATGAAGACCCTGTAACCGAAGAAGGAATTATTGAAATTTTAGGAACCAACCAAGAAGGTATTGACAAGGTTATCGCTAAAATTGATTCGGTAACATTTAAGCCAGTTAAAGGAAGTGTTTATGAGGTTAAAGTCATTAAGCTTTTAGATTTTGGTGCTGTTGTAGAATATGTAGATGCTCCAGGAAATGAAGTATTATTACATATTTCTGAACTTGCTTGGGAACGTACCAATAATGTTACAGATGTTGTTAACATGGGAGATGTATTAGATGTTAAATACTTTGGTGTAGATCCCAAAACTAGAAAAGAGAAAGTTTCTAGAAAAGCACTTTTACCTAGACCTCTAAGAGAAGACAAAAAAGAATCTTCTAATAAAAAGGAAGAATAAAATCTTTTTTCATTTATAAACAAATCCTATAATTTATTTTATAGGATTTTTTTATAGAACCTTCTGAAATGATATAGTGACTATCGATAAAATTTTACATTTGCAGCTTAGGTTCAAATAAAGTCATTTGTACCACAAAAACTAAATAACCAAACTTATCAAAAATGAAATTACAAAAAACATTTACAGTTTTAATTCTCATTACTTCTTTCACCCTATTACAGTCTTGTTATGTAACAAAAAAAACAAGTGATTTTTTCGGAATAGAAACTTCAAACTTAAACACCTTATATCTTATAGACATATCTGGAAGCATGGAGGGTATTGATGAAGGCTCAGTAAAAGATCAAGTAATGAGAGAAGCGGGAAATACAGCAGGAAATAAAGTTAGCGATGCTATTGGCGGAAAAATTGGAAGCATTTTAGGCAAGCAGGTTACTAAAGAAGCTACCAAATTAGGAGCTGTAAAACGCAAGTTGATTCCAGCAATAAAAGGATTAACAGATGGAAAAAAGTTTGTAATCTATACTTTTAATGATAATGTCACTAAACAGGCTGAAGAATTTAAAGAAGCAAACAATACCACTAGAACTTCCTCTAATATTTTTGTTCAAAACTTAAAAGCTACTGGAGGCACAAATACTCTAGAAGGTCTTTTAGAAGCATTATCATCCATAAAAGAAATTCAAGAAATTGTACTAATGAGTGATGGGTTACCTAATAGTGACCCACAAGCCATTTTAGATGAAATTAGAGAAGTAAACACCAACGACGTAATTATTCATACCATCGCATTTGGAGAAGATGCAGATCTTGATTTTATGAAGAAATTAGCTGAAGAAAACAATGGTAAATTTATTACCTCTAAAATGTAACACCCTCTTTACAATTAATATTTATAGAAGCAAAAGCTCAAGTTAATTCTTGAGCTTTTGCTTTTTTTAAGATTTTTTTAACTGACAGGCTTTCACCTTTTCGACTACTTGGCAGATTTCGTGAAATCAGGAAAATTACATTAATCTACATTTTAATCAATTTAATATTAAAATAATGCAAAATTGAACGCAATTAGCTCTAATTATTAGTATTTTGATAAAAATAATATATTTTAACATTTATTAGGACGTTCCGTATAGATGTTGCAGCTTATTATGTCATATATAAAATTAACCTAAAACAATCACATGAAATTATTAGTAATAGGAGCAGGAAATATGGGATTAACCTATTCCGAAGGAATGGCAAAATCTCCTTTATTGAGCAAAAAGAAGCTTCAAATATTTGACACTGACCCTACCAAAATTGCAAGCTTAAAAACAACTGGCATTTTTGATGTTTACGAAAATTTAGAAGACTGCCTTCCCGAAGCAGATATGGTTTTCATTGCTGTAAAACCTTACCACGCAGATGATCTTTTCGAAAAGATGAAACCTATGATTAACGATGGTCAAATTTTTGTTTCTCTTATGGCTGGTGTAACCATTGGGAGTATTCAAGAGAGTTTGGGAGTAAAAAAAGTGGTTAGAACCATGCCTAACTTACCAGCACAAGTAGGTAAAGGAGTCACCTCTTACACCGAATCTGAAGAAGTTTCAAGAATCGAACTTCTTATGATAAGAAACCTATTAGACACAACAGGCGCCTCTATTCACGTAGAAACCGAAAACTTTATCGATGCATCGACAGGAATTTCTGGAAGTGGACCAGCATATGTATTCTATTTTATGCAATCTATGTTAGAAGCTGCTATGAAAATGGGCTTCTCAGATTACGATTCCAAAGTACTGGTAAGTAACACCTTTGAAGGCGCTGTAGAATTATTTAATAGATCAGATATTTCTCCACAATTATGGATGGATCGTGTAGCTTCTAAGGGAGGTACTACGAGAGCTGCCCTAGATTCTATGGAAGATAACAATGTTAATGAACTAATTAAAGATGCTGCCTACGCTGCTTTTGACAGAGCAGTAGAATTAGGTGAAGCAGGTAAATAAAAATAAATAAGAAATTATTATGAGTAAGAAAAGAGTTGTAGTAAAAGTTGGAACAAATGTAATGACCAACAAAGACAACCGTATTCTAGGACCTATATTAAAAGAGTTGGTAAGACAAATCTCTGTTCTGTATGAGCAAGATATTATGGTGGTGTTAGTATCATCGGGTTCTGCCATTGCAGGAAAAGAAGTTTTGGGGAAATGCGATATCGAAGATCCTTCAACTAGACGCCAAGTATACTCTTCTGTAGGCCAACCAAGAATGATGAGACATTACTATAGTATTTTCCATGATTATGGGATGCGTTGTGCACAAGTATTAGCAACCAAAAGAGATTTCGACCCTGGTAAATATAGAGAAAACATGATTAATTGTTATGAGGGCTTACTTTCTCAAGGAGTCATCCCAATTGCTAATGAAGATGATGCCGTATCGCTAACTATGTCTATGTTTTCTGATAATGATGAATTAGCAAGTTTAGTTGCCGAACTTGTGGGAGCAGATAAGCTTATTATTCTTACCGATACAGATGGTCTCTATACGGGCCACCCAGATGACGATGAATCGGAAAAATTAGATCAAGTAACCACCGATCAAAATGTAGAGAAATACGTACAAGCTTCAGAAAAAGGAGAAGGCGAAGGTCGAGGTGGTATGCAAAGCAAATTAAAAATTGCTAAGCAGACAGCACTTAAAGATATTCCTACTTACATAGCAAATGGAAAACGACCTAATGTAATTGTAGATATTGTAGAAGGAAAAGATGTAGGAACAGAATTTATTTCTTCTGAAGATTAAATTTAAAGATTGTAGAACGAAAGAAATTTATAAAAAAAATAAAGAATGGAACTTTTAAATTCAGACAAAAAAAATAATGTACTTCAATCGATGATGAATATTATCGATGCAAAAAGAAAAGATATCATTGCCGAAAATAAGAAAGACCTCGAAGCATTTAAAAGAGATGATCAAGCTCTTTATGATAGATTGGTAGTTAATGAAGCTAAGGTCGACGGAATGATCCAAGCCATTAAAGAAGTAAAAGATCAAGAAGATCCTGTTGGGCAAACGATCTCTAATCGTACACTAGATAGCGGTTTAAATATTGTAAACAAAACCGCTCCATTTGGCACTATCATGATTATTTATGAATCTAGACCCGATGTAACTATTGAGGCGGCAGTCCTTGCTTTTAAAGCCAATAACAAAATTTTATTAAAAGGTGGTAAAGAAGCTTATCACAGTAATGTCATTTTAGAAAAATGTTGGCACGAAGCTTTAGCTGAAAACGACTTAGAAAAATCTTGGATTCGTTTAATGCATATTAATAGAGAAGAAACTCAGGAATTTCTTAGAAACCCTTCTGAGCAATTAGATTTAATTGTACCTCGTGGTGGAGAACGTTTAATTGGCTTCGTTAAAGAACACGCTAAATGCGCAGTTCTAATTAGTGGTCGAGGGAACAACTTTTTATATGTTTCTAAAAACGCCGATTGGGAAAAAACAATCAAAGTAATTGTAAATGCAAAAACCGATAAAATTTCAGGTTGTAATGCATTAGATAAAGTACTTATCGATAAGAATATATCTAATTACGAGTCTAAAGTAAAAGAATTAGCATCAGTTTTAGAAGATAAAAACGTTGAGATCATTGTAGATAATGGAATTAAAAGTATTCTCAGCAACAAAGAAGAAATTTCTGGTAAAGATGTATGGCACGAAGAGTTTTTAGCATTAAAAATTCTCATAGCAGAAGTAGATGGATTAGATCAAGTTATTGAAATGATCAATGATTACTCCGGTGGTCATTCTGCTTCAATTATGACTACAGATAACGCTGAGGCGGAAAAATTTATGCAACAAGTTGATAGTGCTGCAGTGTATCATAATGCATCTACTCGTTTTACAGACGGAGGTCAAATGGGAGTTGGAGCAGAGTTAGCGATTAGCACCGACAAGCTTCACCACAGAGGTCCTTTAGGCTTAAAACAATTAGTAACTAATAAATATTATGTCTTTGGTGATGGTCACGTAAGGGTATAATATAAATTATATATTAAATAAAAAGCCTTGCTTAGAAAGCAAGGCTTTTTCATACCCTGTATTCAAATAATAAATATTTTTTTTAAGTTTTTTGTAACATTTTTTTAAAAGTACTCGTATAAGATTATATAACCCATATTTAATTTTAGGAAGATTACATGAGACAACTCAAAATCACCAAACAGGTTACTAATAGAGAAACCGCATCTTTAGACAAGTATTTACAGGAAATAGGTAAAGTAGATTTAATTACCGCCGAAGAAGAAGTAGAATTAGCACAACGTATTAAAGCAGGAGACGACAGAGCTTTAGAAAAGTTGACTAATGCCAATTTAAGATTCGTTGTTTCTGTTGCAAAACAATATCAAAATCAAGGTTTAACTCTTCCCGATTTAATTAACGAAGGAAACTTAGGGCTTATAAAAGCTGCAAAAAGATTTGATGAAACTAGAGGTTTTAAGTTTATCTCTTATGCGGTATGGTGGATTCGTCAGTCTATTTTACAAGCATTAGCAGAGCAGTCTAGAATTGTTAGACTACCTTTAAACAAAATTGGTTCTATTAATAAAATCAATAAGACATTTGCTTTCTTAGAGCAATCTCATGAAAGACCTCCTAGTCCAGAAGAAATTGCAAAAGAGTTAGACATGACTATTAACGACGTTAAAGAGTCTATGAAAAACTCTGGTCGTCATATATCTATGGATGCTCCTTTAATTGAGGGTGAAGATTCTAACCTATACGATGTCTTACGTTCTGGGGAGTCTCCAAATCCTGATAGAGAACTTTTACACGATTCACTTAAAACAGAAATCGAAAGAGCTTTAGAAACATTAACTCCACGTGAGGCAGATGTGGTTAGACTTTATTTTGGATTAGGAAATCAAAGTCCGATGACTTTAGAGGAGATTGGAGAAACATTTGATTTGACTAGAGAAAGAGTTAGACAAATTAAAGAAAAGGCTATAAGAAGATTAAAACATACTTCTAGAAGTAAAATTCTAAAAACTTATTTAGGTTAATATTTTATTATATTTGCCTTCAACAAGCAGTATGATAACTGTTCGTTTTTTGATTGATGAATGAACCCCGGAGTGATGACCGGGGTTTTTTATATCTCATCTGGACCATAAAGTAGATTAACAAATTCTTGTTTATCTACATTCCCAAAATACTCATGTACATCTACAGGTTCTAGTGCTTTTTTTATCTCTATCAAGTCATATCGTTTTCCTGTTAAAATACCTTCTATAGTACCTACTGGTTCTTTTCCGAAGAAATCTCCGTAAAATTTTATACTTTCTATATATCCCTTTTCTACAAAGATTCGAATATCAATTTCGCCAATAGAAAAACGCTTCACTCTGTGAATATTAAATTTTGGAGACTTACCATAGTTCCAATCCCATTGTCCGTATTTCTCCTCCTTTAATTTTTTTACTCCCTCCCACTCTTCTGCAGTGAGGTAATAACTCCTAAAGTGCTCCTGTTCATCGTAAATTTCTTCAATAATCTTTTCTCTAAACGATTGTATGTCCATAGGAATATGCAAAAACTCAGAAATATTAGCCACCCTACTTCTTACCGATTTATGACCTTTAGATTGGATTTTACTCATCTTTACATTTAACGATTTTCCGACTTCTTCTAGGTTACAATCAAAAAGCAACGTCCCATGACTAAACATTCTTTTTACGCTAGAAAATTGAGCATTACCAGATATTTTTTTATCATTCACTAAAATATCATTTCTCCCTTTCAACTCAGCTTTTACCCCTAAATTATTCAAAGTATTAATTACAGGTCTGGTAAAATCTCTAAAATTGTTGAGTTTAGTATTGTCATAATCTGTTATAAAACTAAAGTTCAAATTTCCCAAATCGTGATACACTGCTCCTCCTCCAGAAATTCTCCTTACTACGTGAACTCCGTTTTCATCAATATAAGATTGGTTAATTTCCTCTAAGGTGTTTTGATTTCTACCAATAATGATGGAGGGTTCATTAATGTAAAACAAAAGGTAATCTTCTCCTCTGTCAAAATTTCTTAAAATGTATTCTTCTAAAGCTAAATTAAGGTGAGGATCATTAATCCCCTCATTTTCAATAAAAATCATGGCTATACTAATATTTGCTAATAAGATAAGGAAAAGCATTTTTCTAAAAAAATAAAAGAAACTACTTTTTATGTTTTTAGAAAATTAAAAACCAGACTCATATTAAATCTTTATTTTTGCAGCACAACATAACAAAACTCCTATGAAGAATAATAAATTAATTGCTCCTTCTATTCTAGCTGCAGATTTTGCTAACTTACAGAGAGATATAGAGATGGTGAATTCAAGTAAAGCAGACTGGTTTCATATTGATATTATGGATGGTGTCTTTGTACCTAACATAAGTTTTGGAATGCCTGTTTTAGATGCTATCAATAAACACGCAAAAAAGACAATAGATGTACATTTAATGATCGTAGACCCCGATCGTTATATAAATACATTTGCTGATCTAGGTGCTGATGTCCTAACCGTTCACTACGAAGCTTGTACACATTTACATAGGACTTTGCAAGCTATAAAAGCTGCAGGAATGAAAGCTGGTGTAGCCTTAAATCCCCATACTAACGTTTCGCTTTTAGAGGATGTCATACAGGACATAGACCTAATTTGTGTGATGAGTGTTAACCCTGGTTTTGGTGGACAAAGCTTTATTGAAAACACCTATAGAAAAGTTGGGCAATTAAAAGAGATGATACTCAATAAAAATGCTTCAACTCTAATTGAAATTGATGGAGGAGTAACCGATAAAAATGCTCACGAACTTGTTAAAGCTGGTGCAGATGTATTAGTGGCAGGAAGTTTTGTTTTTAAATCTAATGATCCTTTAAGTACCATTGAGGACCTAAAAAATTTAGCGAACAATTAATATGTCTCAACCCATAGATGTGATAATTATTGGCGCAGGTCCTATTGGAATTGCTTGCGGTTTAGAAGCAAAAAAAAGAAACCTTAACTATCTTATTATTGAAAAAGGTCCCTTGGTAAATTCTCTTTACCACTACCCGACAAATATGACTTTTTTTTCTACTTCAGAAAAATTAGAAATAGATAAGATTCCTTTTATAAGCAACAGCCCCAAACCTACCAAAAGAGAAGCTTTGGAGTATTACAGGAGAATTGCGACTTCTAATAATCTTCATATCAACCTTTTTGAAAAGGTAGAAAAAGTTGAAAAACAAAACAATAACTATCAAATCACATCTTCAAAAAGCACCTACACGTGCAAAAACATTATTGTAGCTACAGGTTTTTATGACATTCCAAATAAACTTAATATTGTAGGAGAAGAATTGACTAAAGTAAGCCATTACTATCACGACCCTCATTATTATTCTGGGCAAAATGTAGCTATCGTTGGCGCTAGTAATTCATCGGTAGATGCTGCTTTAGAAATTTTCCGAAAAGGCGGAAATGTAACTATGATCGTTAGAGGAAAAGAAATTGGTGACCGAGTAAAATATTGGGTGAGACCCGATATCGTTAATCGTATCGAAGAAGGTAGCATTAAGGCTTATTTTGAATCGGAGTTGAAAGAAATCCGTGAAAACGAAATTGATATTGCTACTGCATCTGGTAATCTTACGCTTAAAAATGATTTTGTTTTAGCTTTAACGGGTTACCAACCCAATTTTGCTTTTTTAAATTCTATGGGAATAACTTTAAGTGATAAAGAAAGAAAGATTCCTACCTATGATTCTCAAAATATGGAAACTAACCAAAAGGGAATTTACTTAGCTGGGGTGATTTGCGGAGGATTGGAAACTCATAAATGGTTTATTGAAAACTCTAGAATCCATGCCAAAATGATTATGGAGAATATTGATACTTTACACAATTAGATTAACTTTAAGAAAATAAAAAATTGCCTTATGGAAATTAACCTTGCTGTTTTGATTGATGGAGACAACATCACCTCTGCCTATGTAAAAGAGATGATGGAAGAAATTGCCAAATACGGTAACCCTACCATTAAACGTATCTATGGAGATTGGACACAACCACATTTGGCAAAATGGAAAAAAGTCCTCTTAGAAAACGCTATTAATCCCATCCAACAATATGGATACACGCAAGGGAAAAATGCAACAGACTCTGCGATGATTATCGATGCGATGGATATTCTTTACAGCGACAAAGTAGATGGTTTTTGCTTGGTGTCTAGCGATAGTGATTTTACTCGTTTAGCAACAAGGTTAAGAGAAGCTGGTAAAAATGTTATTGGGATTGGCGAAAAGAAAACGCCAGAACCCTTTATTGTGGCTTGTGATAAGTTTATATATATAGAAATTTTAAAGAATAAATCTAAGCAGGATAATATCTCTAAAGAGAAAAATACCAAGAACGATGTAGATAAAATTACTCCAAAAGTAATTGCTTTGATCGCTTCTACCATTTCTGATGTGGCCGATGAAGACGGTTGGGCTTTCTTGGGAGACGTAGGTAGTTTATTACAAAAAAAACAACCTAATTTTGATAGTCGTAATTACGGGTTTCAAAAGCTTACTCCTATGATTAACTCCATCAACCAATTTGAGATTGAATCTAGAGATAACCAAAAAGGTAGACTTAAGCTTATTTACGTGAAAAATAAAGAATAATAATTAGGGCGCTACCCAAATAAATTTGGGTCGGGCTATTCGCTATATCTTTTTCTGCTTTTAAAAAGCAAAAAAAGGATGCCGCTACTATCCCTAGCGCAAATACTAATACCCTGCAAAATTATAATTAAGCATCTCCTTTATTTTCTTATAAAATTCGGGGAAGTTTTGTTTAAAAAGCAATGGTGATTCTATAAAAGATTCAACTAATACTGCCAAAAACTCAAACCTATTGGTAAAAGCATAATCTCTAAAATACCGAGAATCTACCAACTTATTTCTAAGATGATCTTGTTTTAATAAATCTTCAAGTTCTTTATTAGCATCTCTAAATATGACCGCACTTATATTTTTATGATTATAAGTATTAAGATGAATCACGTGCATAAATTCATGAATGCCTAAATTTAGATTATCATTTGCAGTTTCATAACCTTGTAGAAAGTCTTTCCAAGAAAAAACTAAAGCTTTTAATTGCGGATTAAATTCTCCTTTATGATGTACTTCATTGATGGTGGAATAATAAATATCTGGATAAATAATTATTTTACTTAAACGTTTCAGTAAAAAATTACGCATTCCAAAAGTGAGCATTACTGCTGTAGCACCAATATATATTTTAACCTCATCGGTAACTTCAAACTCATCTCTACCTTCAAAACTTTTATGAGCTATAAAGGTGACCAACCTGTGCTGAAAAAAGGATTGCTGTCTCCTATTTAACCGATTGTAAAACGGAAACCTTTGTTTTATAAATTCTTGGTGCTGTGGAGAGATTTTTTTTAACCTAAAGTAAAGATGAGTGTAAAGCGGTTTTTTATAAAAATAGCTATAGATGTATTCTATCAACGTAATAGATTTTACAACTATAATAACTATTAAGGAGATTAAGAGTATTCCCAATACTATCACAACAAACACAAAACTAAATTCTTCCTCGCCCAATCGTTTTTTTTTATAAAGCTACTAAAACTTTTCTTAAAAAATCCAAATAAATAAATCGCTAGAAACAAGATTTAAAAACGAATTTATATTGGTGATAAAAAAATTAAATTTTAGGTGCTTTTGAAAAGATTAAAACATCCTTAAACTTGTTTATAAAACCTAAATATTGTATTATACCCAAAACAAAATAAAATGCTAGATTTTATAGTAGTTGGAGCTGCACAAGCCGGTTTATCTATATCATATTACCTACAGAAACTTGGTAAAAACTTTATCATAGTAGATAAAGAAGATGAAGTGGGAGCTTCTTGGCTTAATCGATGGGATTCTCTCACGCTCTTTACGCCTACAGAATTTAACCATTTGCCAGGATTAAAATTCCCTGCTCCTAAAGGACATTATCCTAATAAATATGAAGTAGCAGATTATTTTAAACTTTACGCTAAAGAGTTTAATCTACCCATAAAATTAAACACCTTTATCGAAAAAATTGAAAAAAAAGAAGGTCGGTTTATCATTACACATAAAAATGGGAGCTACGAAGCTAAAAATGTAGTGATTGCAACAGGGCCATTCCACATACCCTATACACCACCTTGCTCTGAAGATATTACAGATGATATTTTCCAAATACACAGTAATTATTATAAAAATCCTTCTCAATTAAATCCTGGACCTGCAATGGTTGTAGGTGCGGGGGATAGTGGTTTTCAAATCCTTGATGAGGTTTCTTCCGATAAGAAAAGAAAAACCTATTACTCGGGTGAAACTAATATTGCTACTTTACCTCAAGAAATTTTGGGTAAAACTTTATGGTGGTGGTTTACCAAAACAGGATTTTTAAGTTTTAGTAAAAACTCATTTATAGGAAAAAAGATAAATCACTCAAGGCAACCAGTGATTGGCACCGATGTAAAAGAGATTTTAAATAGAAATAATGTAATCCCTGTAGGCAGAACTAATGATGCTCACCAAGAACAAATAGAAACCGAAAAGGAAACGATTAATGATATTAAAAATATCGTTTGGGCAACGGGCTACCGACCTAATTTTTCTTGGATAAAAGGTTTAGAATTAACCCCAGAAGGTTATCCTAATCATAAAAGAGGTATTAGTTCTATGAAAGGGCTTTATTTTATAGGCTTGCCTTGGTTACACACTAGAGGATCTGCTACCCTTGGCGGAATTAAAAAAGATGCCAAATACTTGAAAAAATATATAGCTAAAAATTAATTTCTTACTTTCTCGTGAAAATATAATCTAGAGAATATTTTCCGCTACCTGTATAAAAAAGTACCAAATAGCAAATTAAGTACAATAGACCTAGTTCTTGCGCTTGAAACCCGTCTGTCGCATGCACAACAAGAATTGCTACCGCCATCGTAACTATTAATGGAATAACAGCTAAACGTGTACCCAGACCCAGAATAATAAGAACCGAACAAATCACTTCAGCAAACACTGCTAAAGCTAAACTTGCCGTATCTCCAATCATAAGCGGATTGGCAAATACTATTTCTTCTCCACTAAAAAGTTGTAATAATTTAGGAATACCGTGTACTAGCATCATTCCCCCAATCGCTAACCTAAAAAGCAATAAAGCAAAGTCTGTTTTGGGTAGATTGAGATTGGTAAAGTAAGAACCTTTCATATCGAAATATTTTTAAGTGGAGAAGATACAATAATTACTTTTCTCCTAAAATCTTTTTAGCTTTAGCTACACTTTCAAAAACATCATCACGCATTTCTTTAGCTGAAGAAATTTCTGGCTGAAGTCTTTCATTTTCTTCTGCCCATTGCTCATTATTAAAGTCTCTAGCTTTATGAACATCTGGATAGTTTTCTGAAAAGTCTTTCATCCAAGCCATCATATGATCATGTGCTTGCTCTAAACGCTCTTTAGCCATCACTAATTCTTCTTTAGGTGGATTAGAATCCGAATCTGATGCAATTTGCACTTCTAATTTTGCTATTAAGTCGGCTATCTCACCCATTTTAGGCATAGCTTCATCATGATAGTCAAACACCTCCTTAAGAGTATCATTATACTCTTTCTCTGCTGGAGAGGTTTCATTTTGACAACTAACTAATACTGCAAATACAGAAAATAATACGATAATTTTTTTCATCTCAAGTTTTTAGTAAAAATAAACACTTTTAATTGATTTAGCTAAAAATTTAGGTCTATCCAATTTTTTATGATTTCTAACACTTCCGGAGACATTGTTTCTTCTATTTGAGCGTACTCATTAGGCATGCCTGTGACAGCTTTTTGAAATAGATGATTTAAGCCTTCCATTTCTTTAATCGTTACGTTTTTATTTCCGCCTTGAGCGAGATTATTTTTAATAGCCGTTAAATTTTGATCGCCATTTACTTGCATATCTTTACTACCATTTATCGCTAAAACCGGACAAGAAACTTGTTGTAATATTTCTTTAGGGTCGTAAGTAATAAAAGAATAAAACCACCTGTCACTAACACTTTCAATTTGTTGGGTTATCTCTATGTTAGACATCGATTTTGATTGGCCATATTTTAGAAATTCTTTATTGATTTGACTTTTATCTACGGTATTGACAATGTCATAAAAGCCTTTATTTAAGCTAATGATAGAATCTACAGTAGCCTTAGGCATACCCGATCTACTATAAATGTCTTTTTGTTGTTGCAGCAATACTTTATCTAAGCGTTCTCCTGGTCCAGCTAACGTGATGATCCCAGCTATTGTTTTATCCTTAGATGCCACTAATGGAGCTACCATTCCGCCTTCGCTATGACCTAAAAGAATAATCTTGTTTTTATCAATGTCTTTTCTATTTTTTAAATAGTTAACAGCTGCTTTGGTGTCTTCTGCAAAATCGTAAATTGTAGAAGTATCAAACCTTCCTGTAGATACTCCCACGCCGCGATCGTCATATCTTAACACCGCAATTCCGTTACGGGTTAAATAATCTGCTAACACTAAAAATGGTTGGTGGCCCATTAACTCTTCATTTCGGTTTTGAGGTCCACTACCACTTATAAGAATCACTGTAGGGAAGTTTTTAACGTTTTTAGGTTTTGTCAAAGTCCCCGCTAGGGTTACCGTATCATTCGTATTTTCAAAAGTTATTTCTTCTTCCATATACGGGTAAGGTTTAGTGGGAGTCTGTGGTCGATTAAGCTTTGTTTCTTTTTGTGTTAACCTTAGCGGAAGTTGTAACCCACCTTGCTGAAATGTTCCTTTAATCTCTTCATTATTCAATACTCCTGTAAACTTCATCATTAGATTGGGAGCAGAAATTTCTAAGGTATCGTGTGTAAAAATTGTGTTTCCCATGGGAATACCTTTTGCTCCTTGATCGGGACTATCCATCGTACTTTTAAAGTTCGCACCCTCTTCTTCTACGTGAAAAACAATACGCAGTTTTTGCCCTTGAACCTCTAAAGATCCATACCAGCTTCCTGTAACTTCTTGAGATTTTACCGAAAAGCAGATCAGTAAAAAAGTAAAGCTTAAAAGTAAATTTTTCATAAGATTTAGTAGTTAATTAATAATTTCGATAAAATTTCTGAAGCAATTATGGCTAGCACAAAAAGGAGCGTAAACATAACGCCTTTTCCGTTTGAAGCTACCTTTATTCCTTTATATAAAAGTACTAGCTGCCATACAATTGCTAGAAGAGAAAGCCCCGAAAAAACAAGTAAAATTAAAAGTTGAGGTATAGCAATTCCGCCAGACATTATTGCTGTAGGATCTTTTAAAATCTCCTCTGAAATATTTACCATAAAGTCATTTACATTAAATAAGCTAAATGGGTAGTACGGTATTCTTGCTATTAAGGAAACC
Source organism: Mesonia algae (assembly GCF_003253545.1). GTDB lineage: Bacteria > Bacteroidota > Bacteroidia > Flavobacteriales > Flavobacteriaceae > Mesonia > Mesonia algae. The sequence continues at coordinate 3,227 of NZ_QKYV01000007.1, read as the reverse complement.
GCCAGAACATCTACAATTCGTGTTCTTTTGTTTGTCAGTAAACTTAACGCTCCTAAGCAAATCATCAAACACGCTATATTTATTAAGTTATCTAAAAAAGGATGCCACAGCTCTATATTCGGAACAAAATGTAAATCTAAAACTCCGTCAAAACGAGCATTAAAAAGGTAAGCTAAACCCGAACCTACGCATAGAGCCACCAACCCTAGACGAAGCAAAAAACGCTCTTGATAACGTTCAAAAGGATTGAAAAATAGTTTATAATTCATTTTTAATAAGATTTAATTTTTCAATCACCTCATCGAGCATATTTCTCACGGTAGGATAGCTTTTTTTCAATTGGGTTGCCATTTTTTTAAGGCTTCCTCCAGAAAGCACAAAATCTAAAATAAATTGCTGATCTTCTCTTGGCAAATTCATCATCACTGGTAAATCATAACTACCAGAAATTAGAGTTTCGCAATTTTCACAAGAAAGCTGACTTACTTTTAGCGTTTCTGAACAACTAGGACAATGAACAGGTAGTTTTTTCATTTTACATAATTAATTTAAATAAAGTTAATCTATTATTTAATATTGTTAAAATTAAATTTGATTTTATTTAAACTACAAATAAAAATCGCTCACCTTCTTTAAATCTTTTCGATGAATATCTGGCACATAAACGGGATTTTGCGGGTATCCCACAGGAAGCAATAAATAAGGCCTCTCGTTAGCCGGACGCTTTAACACTTTGCTCAAAAAATTCATAGGACTTGGCGTATGCGTAAGGGTTACCAACCCTGCTTTATGAATGGCCGTAATAAGCATTCCGCAGGCGATCCCAACTGATTCGTTTACATAATAATTATTTTGCTTCTCCCCTTTCTCTTTGATATCGTAAGCTTTCTTCATTACTACAATAAGCCAAGGTGCATTCTCTAAAAAGGGCTTATCCGCATCGGTAGCTAAAACTTCTAAATCTTCTTTCCAACGCTCACTCATCCTAGAAGTGTAATTTTCTCTTTCTTCTGCTTCTGCGGCAATTCTTATTTGTTTTTTTATGTTAGAATTAGAAACCGCACAAAATACCCAAGGTTGTTTATGAGCTCCAGAAGGAGCTGTAGAAGCCGTTTGAATAATATTTTCGATGACTTCTTTTTCTACCGGTTGGGTTGAAAATTCTCTAACCGACCTTCTGTGGTTCATTTCCTTATAAAAATTTGCACTTCTTAAAATGCTCTCTTCTTGACTCACCGACTCTACATCGTATTTAATATGTCGATGTCCTTTTATACTCTTTTCCTTAGGTATTTTCATAAGTGAAATTTAAAATTATGGTAAACTGATTTCTAAATATATAGGTAAATGATCGGAGCCTATATGCTCACCTACTTCTCTTCTAAGCATGCTTACATCCTCACTTACCAAAGCATGGTCTAAAGTGGTTTGAAGAAGAAAAACATTGGCAGGCCAAGACGGTAAAATACCAAACCCCTCCCGACTATCTTTTAAAGAAGCTTTCTCTTTAAAAAGTTGAAAATTCTTAGAAAAAGACGAGGTGTTGAGGTCTCCTATCACTGCCACGTTGCCGTAGTTTTCTCGAGATATAAAAGCTGCCAGGTGAGTTAAATGTTTATTTCTTACTTCAAATTGACGTTGACCTACCGGCGGAAAAGGATGTGTAGCAATTACTGAGAATGACTTTTTAACTCCCTCAGTTTGTAGAAGAATGGAAGGCAATTCTAATTCATTAAAGTACAGCGTTTGCATGCTTGCTGGAAATTTACTCCAAACACCTATCCCAAAATTGTCCTCTCTTAAAACTTTATGGGTATAAGAGAATGTCTCTAAAACTTCTACAAGTTGTTTATCCCAATAAGAGTTGAATTCTGATAGTACTAAAATATCAGGATTTTTGTTTTCTACATAGTCGATTACAGCTGTAGCATTTCTATTGGTGGAAAGCAAATTAATACTCATCATCGAAATAGGTTTTACATCTTCTATTCTCGCTTCCGCGGAAGTATTAACATACAAGGGAAAAATTTGAGAGCAACTAAAGACAATTCCTATCCCCAGAAAGAATACCCACTTCCATTTCCTTATAAAGACAAACGGGAGGATTAAAAAAGACAGTAATACCCCATACTGCACCTGAAAGTTAGAGAAAATATCTATCCACCAAATGTGGTAAATAAAATATGGAAGTACACTTAACCCGATGATTGTTATAGCTAATAATTGGAGTAAGCTTTTTAATAATTGTTTTTTCTTCGCGCTCATAGTTTCTAAAAATAGCTATTAAAAACAAAAAGTCTCATTTAAATACTGGACTTTTTATAACACTCCAACAAATGAATCAATTAAGGAATCATACATATAATAAAGTGACGATATCCTGAAATCTTTTGTTTTAAAAGTTTATTTTTGAGTTGATATAACCAGTTGTAAACAATTATGAAAAACGTACTTCTGACATTAATATTGACATTCGGAATTTTGATTTGTAACGCTCAAAATCAACGTGAAAAGGAAGAAAAAATCCGTTCGGAAATTAACACAGAGTTTGAAGAAAATAAAGGGGAATGTTATGCTGGAGTTGATGCTGTATCTGATTTTAATGGAAAAACTGAATTTTGGAATATTTGCAAATTAAAAAACGGAAATCGAATTATAACAATTGATTCCTATAAAAAAGACATATATTATCAAGAAATTTACTTTGAGAAAAATGGAGAATTGATTTACGCAAAAGAAACGGAAAATTATATGCCGAAAAATCATTTTACGCAGATGAGTTGGAATTGCGAATTTTATGCAAAAAAAGGAGAATTGATAGCTCTAATGTCACTTGGACACGGAAAAACGGAAGACGATAAATGGAATCCTAATGTGATTTTTGAGATGTATAAAAACAGACTAACTGAATTAAAACGAATAAAAAAATAACTGTTTACAACAAAGAACTGAGGTAAAAACCAACTCTTTTCTACATTAAATTTGAGACATACATTACCTGTGTCAAAATCTTTATAAACAGATTTTAACTCTACATTTATTCCTCTTTTTTGATCTACCCTTTTGCTAGAACTAATACATAGTTTTCATCGTAGGGCAATCCAGATTTAGCTATGGCAAAGGCTTGTTTTAAAAGCTTGTTAGCTACCGCTATCAAGGCCAGTTTTTTGCTTTTACCCTTCGCTACGATTCGTTCATAGATTTCCTTGCAAGCCTTATTGTGTTTG
>NZ_QKYV01000006.1 GCF_003253545.1 Mesonia algae | reverse complement strand
AATAGAAGAAGATGCGGAACTAATTCACTATTTTATTACAGATTTAGAGGATAACGAATTAGAAGAATATGAAACTGGGAATAAAATACGGTTGCACATTGAGACCAAGAATGCGATAGGAAAGAAAATAAACCTGTCACTAAACGACAAGACAAACGATTTTAAGCACAACGGAAAACTATTGGTAAATGATACATTGAAAAATCATCTCGTAACAAGTGATTTAGAAAAAGTGGTACTCGATGTTATAGACCAACAAAACTAACCTTATGGGAAAGAATACATTTACAGTGGAATTGGAAGGACAGAAAAAATCTGTAACCATAAATATTGCCGAACCTGAGTTTATTGAAGGTTGGTGGACAAGCGACAAGGACGGCCAAGTACCATTGGAAAAATCAAAGCTTGGCGAAACCGTTTATTTTCACGTTGAAACAAAGGGGTTGGCAGTTGGGCAGGAACTGGAATTAAACCTTGCGGAGTATGACTATAATGCAAGTGGAGGTTTCTTGTTTTACGATATTATTGACCCAGACGACCGTAAATTTCCAGAAGACGCTGTTGTGAAAAAAGCTACAATTGAACAAAAAGGCAACAAAAGGGTTGCCACCGTTGAATTGTTCCTTGATGAAAAATGGCAAGGAATCATAAAAGACGATCATGACGTTTGGTTTTCGTTGGATGAATCCATAGAGCTTTATTGGGAAGTCATTTATGGAAAGCGGAAAAAACTACTTCCATATTCTACAGATAACTATCTTAATGTAGCCCAATCTGACAGGACACTATATTTTAAACCACCAGCTTTTGGGCATAACCTGCCCCAATTGATGAGCAATGATGGTAGTCCATTACTACCTATGAAGTTTATCAAAGGAAAAGTGCAAAGCAAACTTACCAAGAAGGCCGTGAAATTTGTAAACAACACGATAAACAAGGAAATAAGCAACATAGCGATGACCAAGCTTGAAAAAGGGAGCTTGGTTACAAATACTGGACGTGAACAGATAAATCCTTATGCCAACATTTACAATTACGACGAAATCTATACCAATGACGGCACTTTACTAAAAGATCTTAAAAAAAGGAAAAACTGGGGAAATACAAATGAGACTACAAAAGAAATAAGCCAGTACGACTATTTTACCAAAACAGGAAAAAGATTGCAGGTGTTGGGATTCTTAAAAAATGTTGGTACTACCTTAGGTTTTTTTGATGTTTTAAAGTTTGGGATGGAAGACAGCTTGGACACTGATTCGCCACTCGGTTCGATGGGTATTGGTGGGCTTGGGAACATTGGAGGTTCTTTTGCCCTTGTTTTTTCTGTCGCTGGTTTGCTTATGAAAGAAATGAAGGAGGAAGATGACATCGTGATGGAAGAAATCGTACAACAGGAATTGGCTCAAGCAAAACTGAGTGGCTTAGAAGGTGTTCGTAAATTTGTTAGCGATTGGGGGCATAATAAAGAATATAAATACGATTTATTACCATTACAAGAGGATACAGTAAATGAACTTTTAAGTGGGAAATTTGAAAATTTAGCGGGTGTTCTCGATTACGATTCAGCTGTAGAAAATTTTAAATCCCCCATTTTTGTTCTACGCAGAAGACAAATGAATAACAATAAAGAACTACCTATAGACATAATAGATACAATAATTTGTGATTATTAAATTATGAAAAAAACAATTCTTCTTTTCCTATTCTTTCTTTTGTTATTTACAAGTTGTAAAAATCAATCAGGTGTCTTAAACATCAATCAAGTAATTCAAAACAGTAATGAAATTGTTATTCGCTATAGTGAAAAAATGAAAACATTTTGGGTAATAAATATTCCTTTTCAGTTTGAAATATCAAACAATTCTGATGAAACAGAAAAGTTTGTAACTTGTTCATACATCTACAACAATCAACTAGGTCGGCACAGTAAACTATATATAGATGAAGGTAGGGCTTTAATTAGAAATAATCAAAATGATATAAAAACCATTGAAAGTGGACAAAAAAAAACATATGTCATTTATTCCCAGCACATAATTGATACGATTAAATATAATAAAACTTTCTTTAAATCTTATTTAGATAAAGTGAAAGGAAGAAATGAAGACACCTTGCTTGTAGGCACGCTTGAACAGTTTAAAAGTAAACATCCACAATTAGTTAAATCTCTTATAGAAGGGGATAGCTTGAATTTTGAATTTTTAACTTCGGAAAATAAATTTAAAAAACCTATAAAAATTCCTTTAAACTAATAAAAAAATAATCAATTAAGACCTGTAAGCACATTTGCAATAGCTACATTCAATTCTAAAGGCCAAATTGCAAAAGAGCTCACTACATTTATTCTTCGGTTTAGATAGTTTAAATAACAAAACGCAGAAAGCCAACATTTAATAATGTATAAAAAAATAGGGCAAGCTTGCCCTAAATCGAAAGGCTCGGGTATATTTGGGAAGTCGCCAAGTTTTTAAATTTGGCTTTTTACTGGAAAAAGGGAAAAGTAAAAATTCGGCTTGTGTATAATTTGAAAGATGGCTGCCTATTTTCTGCCTACTTTGTTTATACCGAACCGTTGTGCAAAATTTGAAAAAAAATACCTAGATTCAAAAACTTAATATTGATTATTTCTATTTTTTCATTACTATCTTGTAAAAACGATTCTGACAAATTTCAGACCACAGTATTAGATAGCTTTGAAATTAAAGTTCCGTATTCTTTCATAAAAAAAGCTGATGATAACTGTAAAAACATCAATATATTTACTGAATCAATCAACAACAGTCGATTAGAGTTTAAGCTATGTAACTACGGACTTAAAACTGGAAGGCAATCTTATGAAAACTTGAACCTATTTTTTAAAGAAGAATACGAAGTCCTAAAAGAAGAAATCCCTGAAATAATTTCTATAAAAGCGACTTAAAAAAATTATGGAGACTTTTTTTTATTTACATACGATTATAAAATTGGAGAAAGATATTATTGCAATAATTATATTTTATAATCGTAAATTTTGATATATTTATTAAGTTGCCAAATCTTTTAATTTGGCTTTTGAAAAGTAAAGATAAAAATACAAAAGTTTTGGCTTGTTCTAAACCGAAAAAAATGCGCTTGTTTTTACACTACTTTCCATCTACAAACTCGTTGCCACACATTTAAGAAATGAACTTTCCTGAAATAGGTTGACTAAAAATTAAACACTTTTAGCACCTTATGGATACACAAAAGAATGGCAGCTGCCGAAAAAAAACAGTACCAAAAAGTAAGTTTTAAATTGAAACTTTCGATAATTAAACAAATTGCAAACGGACAGATCTCTGTCAATCATGCTGCAAATAAGTACAATATTTCTAGAGGCTCTATTAATTATTGGATTAAGAAATTGAGTAACTTCGAGGATAAATCCAAAGCAATGAGCAAGAACGATCAAATTAAAAAAATCAAAGAACGCATAGAAGAACTAGAGTTTGTCAAGGACTTTCAGCAAGATTTGATAGCTGAATTTAAGAACGTTACAGAGGGAACAACTCTCAAAAAAGTACTTACCCGAAGCATTAGCAAAAGAGATAGAGAAAAAAAGAAAAAGCCTTTCAGAATAAAATGGTTCTATCAATGCCTCGGGTTTAGTAAACAGGCGTATTATAAAAGAATTCAATCAAACATTGCTAAAGAGCAGAGAGACCAAATAGTCTTGGACCTTGTGCGTGAAACAAGGAAAACACACCATAGATCAGGTATAATGGAAGGGACGCACTCTTTCACCTGCTTAGATCCTATGGTATGTTAGTTAAAAAGACCAAACGATATCACATCACAACTGACTCGAACCATCTGTTCTACAAGTCCCTAAACCTAATAAAAAACTTAGAAATTCAACATAGTGAACAGGTATTCGTTAGCGATATTACCTATATAAAAACATATAATGGGCACGCCTATTTAGCTCTGATAACCGATGCATATTCAAAGAAACTAATGGGATGAGCCCTAGGCGATAATATGAGGGCCACACTTGTTGTGCAGGCTTTGAGCATGGCTATCAAGAACCTGGAATTTGAGCCCAAAAGCATAATTCACCACTCAGACAGGGGAATACACTATCGTTGTCCTGAATTCACGGATTTTGCAAAAAAACTACTTTAAACTCAGCATTACCCAACAGTATAACCCTTATGAAAACTCGGTAGCAGAAAGAATAAACGGAATACTTAAATATGAGTTCGGACTTAAAAAACAATTAAAAATGTAAATCTAGCCAGGGAGATAATGAAACAAGCAACCATAATATACAACCAGCAAAGAATACACTGGAGTCTTGGACTGGAAACACCAGACTATATCCACAAAAAATACAAGTCGATAAAGTACGAATCCTAAAAAAAGAAAACGGCTTAGGAATGTTGGCAACTTTTTTAAAATTCGAAGGGAATTATTTAAAAAAGTTGCCAATGTTCCGGCGAGATTCACGATATTGATAAATGAAATTTTTAACCCAAAAAAGGTTAACCTCTTTCAGAACAAGACATTATTTATCTCCGCGAGTATTTAATGTAAAGCTTTTGATGAGGTTCTAATTAGTAAGTACTAATCAATTCTCACTTATTTAATTTATACAATTAATTTTCTGTAAATTGTTTGAGAACACCAACTACATAATCAAGTTCTTCCTTTGTATTAAAACTAGAAAATGAAAATCTTACTGAAGGTTTATTCAAATCTTCTTCAGATAAAATAGCATTTAATACATGAGATCCTTTATCACTTCCGCTCTGGCACGCACTCCCTTTTGAGCAAGCTATTCCGTTAAGGTCTAATTGAAACAACAACATAGCAGCTTTATCATTAGATACCGGTAAACACACATTTACAAGGGTATAAGTACTGTCTACCAGATTTGAGCATCCTCCATTAAATTTAACTCCAGGGATTTCTTTTTCCAATTGTTCCATGAAGTAGGTTTTTAAACCTTCTGTATATGGCTTTTCTGTAGCTAAGTTATCGTAAGAAATTTGAAGAGCTTCTGCTAAACCTACAATATTATGCACACTTTCTGTTCCTGCACGGTAACCTCTCTCTTGTTCTCCTCCAAAAATTAAAGGTTTAAGTCCGCTATTCTTTCTTACATAAGCAAAACCAACTCCTTTAGGACCATGAAATTTATGTGCACTAACTGCAGTAAAATCTACTGGTGTATTTTGCAAATCTATTTCATAATGACCAATCGATTGAACGGTATCACTATGAAAAAGAGCTCCGTTTTGATGACATAATTCCCCTACTTTTTGAAGATCTAAAATATTCCCAACCTCATTATTTACGTGCATTAAGCTAACCAGAGTTTTTTCATCACTAGATTGCATTAATGTCACCAAATGATCTAAATCGATACTTCCACAATCTTTTAAGTTAACGTATTCTACTTCAATATCATAACACTGTTGAAGTTGATTTACTGTATACAAAACAGCATGATGTTCAATTTTAGAAGTAATAATTCTTTTGACACCTAAATCTCTAACTGCACTGTTTAGTGCTAAGTTATCGGCTTCGGTTCCTCCAGAAGTAAATACAATTTCAGAAGCAGTAACATTTAAATATTTTGCTACCGTTTTACGAGCATTCTCAATATAAGACTTTGCCGAACGACCGTAAGCATGAGTAGAGGAAGGATTACCATAACTCAATTGCATCACTTCTGTCATTTTCTCAATAACTTCAGGTCTCATTTGCGTGGTAGCAGCACTATCTAAATATACTTTTCTCATAAAATTAGGTCTTGAAATTGATGCTGCAAAACTAATCATTTTAAATTATTTTTTATAATCTTGGCTGTAAATTGATCAATAGATTATTTTTGCTATAAATTAAGTATTATGAAAAACGTATATTTCTTTGGTTTTGTGTTGTTAAGCTTATTAGCTTCGTGTGATGATGGCGAACTTATTGTTACTAATTTCGATTTTGATTCAGACACAAGTCTTCAATTTTGTTCTACGGAAACTGAAACAGTAATCTTTGCCTTAGAAACAGATCCTAATGAAACGATTTTCTTCAAATTTAATGATGGTGATTTTACAGGAAGCTTTCAAGGTACAGCGATAGACACCTCTTTCACTTATAATGTAACAGATGATAATCAAATAATATATCGTAGTTTAAGTAGTTCTATAACTGCTGACTATTTTTGTAATACTATCCCACCAACACAAAGCAATGTAAAAGAAGAGTATGTTTCTACAAATGGTGGTACAGTTACTTTCAATATTACGGTAAATTCACCTACCGGTGATGATGCCGATACTGATGGAGATGGTGTAACTGATATTGTAGAAGGAAAAAACGAATCTCCTCAAAAAGATACCGACGGAGACGGGGTTCCTGATTACTTAGATAAAGATGATGACAATGATAACGTACTTACACAAATAGAAAATAATCTTTCTAACCAACCCACTTTCGAAGATACTTTTCCTGATACAGACGAAGATGGAATCCCTAATTACTTAGATGACGATGACGATAATGACGGAATATTGACCCGTTATGAAGATCTAAATGCTGCCGATAATATTACTGAAGAAGATCCTGATCTAAATTTAAATCCTACTGACGATGATACCAATCAAAATGGGATTCCAAATTATCTAGATCCAGAAGATACTGGTGAGTTAATCATCGAAGAATTTAAAGCCAATGAACTTTCTAGAAATTTTACAACCGTTGTCTTAGCAGAAAATATTTCATTAAAAAATACAAGCAATAACGAAGAGATAACTTTAGAAACTTTAGTTATGGGTAAATTACAAGTGACAAAAACAGTAGAAGTAGAATCTCAAATTGAATAAATATTAATTCTGACTAATAAAAACTTCTGTAGCGCCATACCCATATTTTCTTGGGTTGGCCTCATAAAAATTCACTTGTTCGTATCTACTAAAAAGAGTGTTAAGTTCTGCTTTAAGGACTCCCTCTCCTATCCCATGAATAAATACCAATTTTTGTATTCGGTTTTTAATCGCATGCTCTAATCGGTACCGAGCAGTATCCATTTGAATATTAAGCATATCAAAATTATCGAGATGCTTTCTATCGGTTAACTTCTCAATATGCAAATCAATTTCTATAGCAGGCACTCCTTTTTCTCTTTTTTTACTAATAGATTTAGGTTTTTTACCAACACTTTTTTCCCTTAGAGCGTTTTTAATTTCATTTTCCTTAACGGAAATTTCTTCGCTTCCAGTTTTAACTACTTCCGAGACATCGAAACTCATTGGAAAACCATCTGAAGTTTCAATAAAAACTGTATCTTTTTCTATATTGTGAACGAATCCGCCGATAGCCTCATCTAAAACTTCTACCCAATCACCTACATTAATCATTTTCTTCTGTTTTATCTTCTTTAGACCTAATTTTTGTATTTAATAGATACAACCCTAACATTAAGAAAATAATTCCTAAAATTTTTAAATAAATTAAATCTTTTTCTTGTATCATATCGTATATTAGCATACCCCCACCTGTTAGAATAAAAATAACACTAAACAACTGAAAATTAGACTTTGGCATATTTTAAAACTATTTTTTAACAAGCCATAAAGATAATTTTTATTAATATTTATTTACCCTTAATTATTATAAAAGTATTAATTTTGAACAAATTAATGATAATGAAGAATATAACTACATTTTTATTACTCCTTCTTACTGCAAATTCTTTTGCTCAATTAACCATAAAACCTACTAACGAAGAGGTTGGTTCAAATACGGATAATACCTATATATATGTTGATGGTACAGTTTTATATGTAAAAGAAAGTACAAATTTTACTAAAAATAACGATACAGAGATTGCTAACCTATACCTTAGAAACGAAGCTCAACTAATTCAAGGAACTACGGGACTTTCAAATAATGAAGGAAATGGAACTATGTCTGTTTTTCAAGAGGGTACGGCAGACAATTATGAATATAATTATTGGGCATCACCTGTAGGGGTACTAGGTAACAGTGATCCTGCAGGAAATACATCATTCGGAATAGCTTCTTTAAGTTTTCCTAACTCTAGACTAAAAAGTGACGCCACACAGCTAACAAATGGTTACAACGGCTCTGCAAATCCCTTAACCATATCTAAATATTGGATTTGGAAATTTATTAATACTGGTACGTCTGGCTACGCTAATTGGATTCATGTTCAAGAAAATCAAACTATTAATGCTGGAGAAGGCTTTACTATGAAGGGTACAAGTGGCACCGATGCTACTATGATACACGGAGTTGTTAACAATCCCGGTAGCGCTCAAAGGTATGATTTTAGAGGTCGTCCCAATGATGGTACAATTACTGTTGCTACAGCTACAGATTATGATGAAATTATTTTAATAGGTAATCCTTATCCATCTGCAATTAATTTAAATTATTTCTTATTAGAGAATAGCAAAAATGCAAATGCTTCTACAACTGAATTTGTGGATAACACTTGTACAAATGGTGCTCTTATCGAAAGAAGAAACGCAACAACTGGTATCGCTTATTTCTGGGATATGGATAACTCAGTTAATTCACATAACATTAGTGAATATAGTGGTGGTTATGGAGCTTATGCCCCTAATGGAACAGATTGTAACTCTCTAGGAACTTATGCGCCCCCTACGTTCTATATGTATAATAATGATGGTGAAGTAATCGAAGGTAGCGGAGAACCACAGGCTGCAGGTAGTGATATATATAGAGCGTTTCTACCTATAGGACAAGGGTTTTTTATAGATGCTCCAGACCTAAGCACTGGAGATAGCCCTATCGACTACCCAATTGAAGCTATACAATTTAAAAATACTCATAGAGTTTTTGTAAAAGAAGGAGATGATAATTTTTCTTATTTCGATCGACATTCTAATCAAGAGACTGCTGTTTCTAATACAATTGAAAATCTTGTAGATAGCGATTATGTTGTACCAAAACTTAGATTAAACATTGCTTTTGATGATTTATATACAAGACAAGTTGTTCTTGCTTTTAATGAAAATGCAAGTAAAAATATAGAAGTAGCTATGGATGCTCTTAATTTTGATGGAATTTCTTCTGATGCAGGATTTTTACACAATAATAATAGTTATATAATTGACACTAGACCGTTTGATATTAATGATAGACTCCCTCTTTACCTAAATCTTTCTTCACAAAGAAGCTTGTCTTTTAAAATTAATAATTTTGAGAATTTTGATACCGAGAATGTATATATATATGATAAACAAACAGAAATTTATCATCCTATAAAAAATAGTTATTTCTATATTACATTACCTGCAGGTAACTACTCTGAAAGATTTGAACTTACTTTTAAAGACAGTGAAGAGGATTTAGAAGTTTCTGAAGAAATTGCCTCAAGCTTTGATGTGATTCAAAATAATACAAATGCTCAATTGACAATTTTAAATCCATTACAAGAGAATTTAAAATTTGTAGAAGTTTATGATATGACTGGAAAAAGAGTGCTATTTCAAGGAAATTTAGGAAATCAAAGTCAATATAATTTTTCAACTTCTCAACTTGCGGAGTCAGTTTATGTGGTTAAAATTTCAACAACTGATAATATCACGACAACTAAAAAAATAAGCATTTTTCAACGTAGATAATACCTGTTATGGAAGAATATATGCTTCCTTGCTTAACTAAACAATTCTTTCACATTCCTTGTCCAGGCTGTGGCAGTCAAAGAGCTATACTCTTATTGTTTCAAGCAGACTTTAAAGGAGCATTTCTTATGTTTCCTGCGATTTATCCTTTGATTATTTTTGGTTTATTAATTTTTATTAATTTCGTAAGACCTATAAAATTATACAGTAAGCTAGTTTCTTCCCTTGCTTATATATCTGTAATCACAGTTTTAGTAAATTACTTGATTAAAATCCTACTTTAAATTTCATATATTTAACCACTAATTAAATCTTAAAAAAATGACGCAAAAATTACCAAATGCGACCTTAGCCCTTGTATTAGCTATTATATCTTATGTAGCTTGCTGCTTAAGTTATGGTCTGGGAGGTCTTGTACTGTCTATTATTGCTTTTGTTTTAGCAAATAAAGACCGTAAAACTTATTTATTAAATCCAGAAAATTATGACAATTACGGACAAGTAAAAACGGCTAGAATTTTAGCAATTGTTGCTTTAATTTTATCGGCTCTAATAGTGATATCTTTTGTTGCTGCTTTTCTTTTCTTTGGAAGCTTAGAAGGTTTGGAACAATGGGCAAATGAAATGCAACAACAACAAATAGAAGCTGCTCAATAGAATTTTGCTTTTAAAAAAAAACTCCGCAATTTTCATTGCGGAGTTTTTTTATTTCTTTTTCTAAGAGAGTTCTTAGATTTTATCTTCAAATGTTCTAAGTGTTTTCACGATGATAGAAACACAATCCATAATTTCCTCTTTTGTAATTACTAAAGGAGGTGCAAAACGAATGATATTTCCATGAGTTGGTTTCGCTAATAGACCATTTTCTTTAAGCGCCATACAAATATCCCAAGCAGTAGAACTTTCTTCACTATCATTAATTACAATAGCATTTAATAGTCCTTTTCCTCTTACAAGATTAACTACTTTAGATGAAGCGATATATTTATTTATTTCTGCTCTAAAAAGCTCACCCATTTTTTCGGCATTGTCGGCAAGATTTTCTTCTTTAATAACTTGTAATGCCGCGATTGCAACTTCACAAGCAACAGGGTTACCTCCAAAAGTAGAACCATGTTGACCTGGTTGGATGACATCCATCACTTCATTATTAGCTAATACTGCTGAAACTGGATAAACTCCGCCAGAAATTGCTTTTCCTAAGGTTACAATGTCTGGTTTTACATTTTCATGATCTACCGCCAGTAACTTTCCAGTCCTAGCAATACCAGTTTGGATTTCATCAGCAATAAAAAGTACATTATGCTTTTCACACAAAGCTTTTGCTTTTTGTAAATAACCTTCAGAAGGAACATAAACCCCTGCTTCACCTTGTATAGGTTCTACTAAAAATCCTGCAATATTTTTATTTTTACTTAAGGTTTTTTCTAATGCATCTAAATCATCGTAAGCTATTTTTAAAAATCCTGGAGTATACGGACCAAAGTTTTTGCGTGCACCTTCATCATTACTAAAAGAGATTACAGTAGTGGTACGCCCGTGAAAGTTATTTTCAGCAACGATTATTTCCGCTTCATTTTCTTTAATTCCCTTTTTCTCGTAAGCCCATTTTCTACAGATTTTAATGGCTGTCTCAACGGCTTCAGCACCCGTATTCATAGGTAGTAACTTATCAAAACCAAAATACTCGGTAGCGAATTTTTCATATTTCCCTAAAACATCATTATGAAATGCACGAGAAGTTAAGGTTAAAGTTTCGGCTTGTTTGGTCATAGCCCCAACAATTCTAGGGTGACAATGACCTTGATTTACAGCTGAATAAGCTGAAAGAAAATCATAATACTTTTTATCTTCAACATCCCAAACAAAAACTCCGTCTCCTTTTTTTAGGACTACAGGTAAGGGATGGTAATTATGAGCTCCGTGTTTATCTTCTAGAGCAATTGCTTCTTGTGATGATTTAATTTCTACAACTGACATGTGTTTAATTTCTTTTCAATTTTAACTTCGTTGATTCCTTCTTAATGGAGAGAAATCATCCATAATTATGAAGTTTGCAAAATACTAAATGTTTAGCACTTTTGTGAACTTCAACTTCATAAATTCTTCCTATTTTTGCCCTATGGGAAGAAGAAAACACAATAAAATAGCCTTTGAAGCCTTAGACGTAATTGATGCTGGTGCCAAAGGAAAAGCAATAGCCAAAGCTCCAGACGGTAGAGTGGTATTTATTGATAACGCTGTACCTGGCGATGTGGCCGACGTACAAACTACACAAAAAAGAAAAGCATACTATAAAGCTAGCGCTACGCACTTTCATAAATTATCTGAAAGAAGAACCGAACCTGTTTGTCAGCATTTTGGTACTTGTGGTGGGTGTAAATGGCAAAATATGGAATACGATTCTCAGCTTCATTTTAAACAAAAAGAGGTTGAAAATAACTTGAGAAGATTAGGAAAAATTGAATTACCAGAAATTACTCCTATCTTAGGTAGTAAAGAGATTTATTTTTACAGAAATAAAATGGAGTTTTCTTTTAGTGATAGCCGTTGGTTAACGCTTAATGAAATTAAAAGTGATATCGCTATTGCGGATAAAAATGCACTTGGATTTCATATTCCTGGAATGTGGGATAAAATTTTAGATATTAAAAAATGTCACTTACAAGAAGATCCTAGTAATGCTCTAAGAAACGAGATTAGAGATTTTGCAACGATACAAAACATACCTTTCTTTAATGCTAGAAAGCAAGAAGGATTATTACGTACCTTAATGATAAGAACTTCTTCTACAGGAGAGATTATGGTATTGGTACAGTTTTTCTATGAGGACAAAGAGAAAAGAGAGCTTTTACTTAATTTTATTGCTGAAAAATTCCCTGAGGTCACTTCCCTACTCTACGTGGTAAATGAAAAAGGAAATGATACTATTTACGATCAAGAAGTAGTTTGCTTTAAAGGAAGAGATCACATTTTTGAAGAAATGGAAGGTCTAAAGTTTAAAATTAATGCTAAATCTTTCTACCAAACCAATTCCGCGCAAGCGTATGAATTATATAAAATCACACGAGAATTTGCCGATTTAAGCGGGGATGAATTGGTGTATGATTTATATACCGGAACAGGAACTATCGCTCAATTTGTCGCTAAAAAAGCAAATAAGGTGATTGGTGTAGAAGCTGTACCTGAAGCTATTGAAGACGCTAAGAAAAATGCAGAATTCAATAATATTGAGAACACTCAGTTTTTTGCAGGTGATATGAAAAAAGTCTTTACACAAGATTTTATCAACACCCATGGGCATCCAGATGTTATTATCACCGATCCGCCAAGAGACGGAATGCATAAAGATGTAGTAGCACAAATTATTAATATTTTACCTAAACGTATTGTGTACGTAAGTTGTAATTCGGCTACGCAAGCAAGAGATTTAGCCTTGTTAGATGAACATTACAAAGTTACTAAAACGCAAGCGGTAGACATGTTTCCCCAAACTCATCACGTAGAGAATGTTGTTTGTTTAGAATTGAGATAATGAAAAAAAACACGTACATTTTTCTATTGATGGTTTTCCTGATTTTTTCAGGATGTCAAAAAGATGATATCTGTTCAGAAACGACCAGCACCACGCCACATTTGGTAATTAAGTTTTTAGATAACGAAAATCCATCAAATACTAAAGCAGTAACCAACTTACAAGTTCAAGAAGAAAACTTGTTAGAAGACTATTTTGAAACTCCTATTAACGACACCTTAATTAAAATTCCGTTAAGGACAACTGCAAATTTCACCAATTATATATTTACCTTAAACGCTCCAGAAGATCCAGATGCCGAAATTGGAGAAGATGACGCCTTGCCCAATGAGGATCATCTAGATTTTAGTTACGGTACCGTAGTCGAATATGTAAGTAGAGCTTGTGGTTATAAAACTCTATTTGTAGGCTTTGAAGCAAGTAGAGTAAGTGAAGGAAGCAATACCAATTGGATAGAAAGAATAGAAGTGCAACAACCTAATGAAATTACCAATGAAATTGACACGCATTTATTTATTTATCATTAGTTTTTTTGCCTTAGCAACCAACAGCCTGCAAGCACAGCAAACTGCAAGCCAAGATTCTATTGTGATTAAAGAAAAGTTTGGGATTCGCGTAGGCGCCGATCTACAGAAAGCTATTCGTACCTTAATAGATGAAGATTTTCAAGGTTTTGAAGTGCTTGGTGATTATCGTGTGTATAAAGATTATTATGCTGCTGCGGAAATAGGAATCGAAGAAAAAGATTACACCGAACCTTACCTTGACGGAACTGCTAGCGGAACCTATATAAAAATTGGAGCCAATTACAATGCCTATGAAAACTGGCTCGATATGCAAAATGAAATTTTTGTGGGTATTCGGTATGGTTTTTCTAGCTTTTCGCAAACTTTAAATAAGTATGCTATTTATGCCAATGACAGTTATTTCCCCGTAGATATTAGAGAAACTAATCAAGAGTTTAAATCGTTAAATGCTAGCTGGGGAGAACTGCAAGCTGGTTTAAAAACCGAGGTTTTAAATAACCTCTTTTTAAGCGTTCACGTACAATTAAAAGTAATGATTAGCGACAAAAAACCAGATGATTATGACAATCTCTACATCCCTGGTTTTCATAGAACCTATGACAGTAGTAGTTTTGGTGTAGGTTGGGGCTATTCTCTTTCTTATCTTATTCCTGTGGTTAAAAAAGATAAGAAGTTAAAACCCTTAGATTGATAAAAAATTTTTGCGATAAACTTTTCCTCTATTATTATAATCTAAAAAAGACATTATACTCAAAAGAAAACTAAACTTATCTTTTAGGTTCAAGGTTTTCTCCTACTTTTATATTTCACTATCTCTATTCTCCCTCTCTTTTATTAATTTATTACTTGAACGAGCACATAATGTAGAATTAGTCCTCAGCTTAACTAATAACTATCTCTATTCTTAATCATTTTTCTGTATTTTATGTACCTTTTTAGTCCCTTCATAAATCTCATATTTTAACAAACGAGACTCTAACTTTCCGTTAAACAACTTAATTTTTCGAGAAGGTCTTAAACCAACATTTTTTATCGCTTCCATATTAGAAACAATAAACCAAGCTTGTGTTCCAGGATAACTTTGCTTCAACGTATCTCCTATGTCTTTATAAAATTCTTCAAGGTTCAATAGCTCTAATCGTTCAC
This sequence comes from Mesonia algae, assembly GCF_003253545.1. Taxonomy (GTDB): domain Bacteria; phylum Bacteroidota; class Bacteroidia; order Flavobacteriales; family Flavobacteriaceae; genus Mesonia; species Mesonia algae. Next base: position 252,308 of record NZ_QKYV01000006.1, on the reverse strand, counting down.
CATAAGGCGGATTAAAGACCATATGTAAATGACCTTCAGTATTTTTTTCAGTTTTAAAGAAGTCTTGTTGCTCTATGGATATAAATTCAGATAAATTGGCATTTTCTACGTTATCTAAAGCTTTATGTACGGCAGAAGGCGCTTTATCGTATCCAATAATTTTATGATCAAAACCACGTATTCTACTCAATAGAGAAGCTTCTATTTTTTCAAATAAATCCACATCCCAATCTTGCCATTTTTCAAAACCAAATTCTTTTTTATTCAAATTTGGCGGAATATTACAAGCAATCATAGCGGCCTCAATTAAAATAGTACCACTTCCGCACATAGGATCAATAAAATCTGACAGACCATCCCAACCGCTCATCAATAGCATTCCTGCAGCTAAAACTTCATTAATAGGTGCAATATTGGTGGCTGTTTTATATCCTCTTTTATGTAAAGACTGACCAGAACTGTCTAAAGAAATCGTACAAACCGTATCTTCTATATGCACGTTGATGCGTAAATCTGGAAAATCTAAATCTACACTAGGTCGAAATCCTGTAGTATTTCTAAACAAATCGACAATAGCATCTTTAGTTTTTAGCGCAATAAACTTACTATGAGTAAATCGTGTAGAATGCACAGTAGCATCTATAGCTAAAGAACCTTTATTGCTTAGATATTGCGACCAATCTATGGCATAAACTTTTTTATAAAGTTCATCTTCAGATAAAACTTTAAAAGTTTTAATGGGTTTTAATATTTTAATGGCGGTTCTTAGACCTAAATTGGCTTTATACATAAAACCTTTATCCCCATAAAAGCTTACGTTTCGCACACCTTCTTTTACATCTATTGCACCTAAATTCTTTAATTCTTTCGCTAATAAAGGCTCAAATCCGTAAAGGGTTTTTGCCACCATTTTATAATTATTTTCCATATAGAAGTTCTCTTGTGCTGCAAAAATACATTATTTTTGCAGGCTATGATAAAAGATGAGACAAAATGGTACGCGTCTTGGTTTGACACCAAATATTACCATATTTTATATAAAGATAGAGGTTATGCAGAGGCAGAAGATTTTATGCGCAATCTAACTTCTTTTCTTCAGTTAAAAAAAGAAGCTTCAATTTTAGATTTGGCTTGCGGTAAAGGTAGACACTCCGTATACTTACACGAATTGGGCTACAACGTTACTGGCGTAGATCTTTCTAAAAACAGTATTGATAAAGCGAAGCAAAAAGAAGAAAATGGACTTCAATTTAAAGTTCACGATATGTGTCTTCCCTTAGCGGAAAAGTTTGACGCTGTTTTTAATCTTTTTACGAGTTTTGGATATTTTGAAAATGAAGAAGATAATTTTAAAACCATTCAGGCGATTAAAGAAGAGCTCAAACCAAATGGGTACGGTGTTATAGACTTTATGAACGTAAATTACGTGATTAAAAACTTGGTGAGTCAAAATTCAAAAACTATTCAAGGAATAGACTTTCATTTAAAGCGTTATGTTGAAGATGGTTATATCTTTAAAAATATAGAATTTACAGATGAAGGAGAAGAATTTAAATTTCAGGAGAAAGTAAAAGCTATTACTTTATCTCATTTTGAAGAATATTTTAAAAATGCTGGGTTGAAAGTAAAGACTCTTTTTGGAGACTATCAGCTAAACGATTTTAATCTAGAAAATTCTTCTAGGCTTATTTTAATATTTGAACACGCATGAGTTTAATTTTGCCCATTATTGCAGTACTTATAGGTTTGTCTATCGCCTATTTTTTAAAAGCCAATTCTACTTCCGTAAAGTTATTACTATCGTTTAGTGGTGCTTTTCTATTATCTATTACCGTATTTGAATTTATTCCAGAAGTATATGGCGATTATCATAAAACCATTGGAGTCTTTACTATGCTGGGGATTTTATTGCAGATTTTCTTAGAATTCCTTTCTAGAGGAGCTGAACACGGACATCTACATCACCATGAGGACACTCAAAAATTTCCTGTTTTATTATTTATAAGTTTGTGTATTCATTCTTTGTTAGAAGGTTACCCGTTACACGAAAATGATCATTTATTATGGGGTGTTGTGATACATAAAATCCCGATTGCTATTATTATCGCCTCGTTTTTAATTCACTCACAATTATCTAAAGGTAAAGTCATCCTTTTTCTTTTCATCTTTGCCTTAATGACACCCATAGGAAGTTTGATAAATAAATATTTTTCTTTCTTAACGGAATACGAAGTATATATAGAAGCTTTGGTAATTGGTATATTCTTACATGTATCGACTACCATCTTATTTGAATCTTCAAAAAATCATCAATTCAACATCTCTAAGGTTCTTATGATTGTTCTAGGAGTTGTTGTGGCTTATTTTTTATAAATGTTTAGCAGAGAAGAATCTAAAAAAATTAGACAAGAATTTTGGACCAGTTTTGGCAAACGCAACGACCGAAAGTGGATGCTTTATGATACCAAAATGAAAGAAATTAATCTTAAATTTCATTTTGATACCAAAATTGCAAGTTTGGGGTTTGTAATTGATACAGAAGATGAAGATTTTAAGACTTACTATTTTGAAAAATTTGAAAGCTTAAAAACCGTCTTAGCGGAAGAAATTTCTGCTCACCTCATATTTGATTCAACTTATGAAACAGAATCTGGAAAAAAAGTAGCCTACATTTATCTTCTCAAAGAAAATGTTTCTATACACAAGAAAGAATCTTGGGAAGAAGTAGCTATTTTCTTTGAGAATTTTATGCCTAAAATGGAAATGGCTTTTTTAGAATATAAAGATTTTCTCGAAAATTAAAGTTTCTATTCACTTAATAAAGTACTCTAAATTTTATTGTTCCTTCTAAATTTTTGAGCTCTTTTATTATACTTTCATCGTAAGCTTTATTTACATCTGTTATAACATATCCAATAGTTTCGTTAGTTTTTAAGTATTGGCCATCGATATTTATTTGATGTTTAGCTAGTAATTCATTGATTTTTGCCAAGATACCTGGTGTATTATAATGTATATGTATAAGCCTATGTGCATCTTTTAAAATAGGTAATTGCAAATTAGGAAAATTGACGCTATTGGTGGTACTTCCTGTATTGATATAATCCATGAGCTTTTGAGGTACAAACTGAGCAATATTCTCCTGAGCTTCTAATGTGCTTCCTCCTATATGCGGCGTTAATATAACATTAGGTAATCCTTTAAGAATACTTTCAAAAGCTTCATTATTCGTTTTTGGTTCTTCTGGATAAACATCTATAGCGGCTCCAATAATTTTTCCGCTTAAAATATTCTCTCTTAAAGCTTCTAAATTAACTACATGCCCTCTACTTAAATTTATGATTACGCTTCCTTCTTGCATTTGATCAAATTGCTCAACGTCAATATAGTTTTTGTTTTCTGGTCTTCCATCTAAGTGAAGAGATATGACTTCACAAGTTTGTAGCAGTTCCTTTAAACTGTCACATTTAGTAACATTTCCCAAAGGTAATTTTTCAATCACATCATAATAATATACATCAAAACCTAAGCTTTCTGCTAATACAGAAAGTTGAGCTCCAATATTCCCATAACCAATAATCCCCAGCTTTTTTCCTCTTATTTCATAACTTCTCGTAGCAGATTTATTCCACTTTCCTAAGTGCATTTGTTGAATTTTATCAGGTACATTTCTGAGCAATAAAATGATTTCACCGATGGCCAGCTCTACTACAGATCTCGTATTACTATACGGAGCGTTAAATACTGGAATTCCTCTCTTAGCACAAGCTTCCAAGTCTATTTGATTGGTCCCGATACAAAAAGCACTTACTGCAATAAGTCGCTTTGCATGTTGTAGTACTTCTTCAGTTAACTGAGTTTTTGAGCGAATTCCTATAATAGAAATATCCTTAATTTTCTCTTTTAATTCTTCTGCATCCATCGCTCCATTATGCTCCAAGACTTCATAACCTTCTTTCTCTAAAGTTACTTTAGCTGATGGATGGATATTTTCTAATAAAAGAACTTTAATTCTATTTTTTGGGTAAGATAAGGTTGTGTTCATATGATGTAAATATAAAAATTCGTCTAAACTAGGAGTTATGTGGTCTGCCTTTTCCATTACATTTTTCCTTTTTACATTTTCCGTAAAGGCATAAAATTTATTCACCAAACCAGCTGCTTTAACTTCATAATCGTTGTAACCATCGCCTATCATATAAATATCACCTTTAAGGTTTAATTTTTTAAGCAATTTTGATTTACCATTACTTTCAGTTAAAATATTAGATTCATCAAATCCTACAATATCTCCTTGCTGGTTATATGTAAATGTATTAGCAAACACGTGGGATTCTAAAATTCCATATTCTGTAACTATAGGGATTATAAAAGCTTTAAACCCGTTAGAAACAATATAAATTTGTGAAGCATGATCTTTTAAAAAATTTACATTTCTTTTAAAAGAAACGCTTATTTTTTCTTTTAATACTTCTATAAGCTTATCGAGATGAATTTTATTAGCTTTAACTAAGTTTATTCGCTGTTCTAATGATTGCTTAAAGTTTAACTCTCCTGCCATAGCAAGCTGAGTAATTTTCTCAATTTTTTTTGAGATTTCTAATTGCTTGGGATCGTCTTTTAAACTTATTTTAGCGAGCTCGTCTAATGCTTCTACTTGAGTAAATGTACTGTCAAAATCAATGATATAAATTTGGTTACTTTTCATAAGTTTTGAAAGTGTTCAGTTTAAACTTTGTGATCAAAAAAGATTTCATTTAAAAGTAAGATTTATAAATAAAACCACTTCACCAAGAAACATTTATTTTTGAATTTTATATGTAATTTAAGGATCAAAAAAAAAGCCTTGATATGTAAACACATCAAGGCTTTTCGATATAATAACTCAATTATTTAAGCGGTAACTTCTTCTTCACTTTCTATAGTTGCTAAATAACGTTCTGCATCTAATGCTGCCATACAACCTGTCCCTGCGGCGGTAACAGCTTGTCTATATTCTTTATCTTGAACATCTCCGCTAGCAAAAACACCCGGTATATTAGTTTTGGTAGATTTACCTTGAGTAATAAGGTAACCTGTATCGTCCATATCTAACTGTCCTTTAAAAACATCGGTATTGGGTTTGTGTCCTATGGCTATAAAAAGACCTGTAATGGCGATTTCCTCTTTTTCTCCCGTTTCGTTATTGATCATTCTCAAACCATCAACTACTTGATCTCCTAATACTTCGTCTACTACTGTATTATAACGCAAATCTATATTTTTAGTAGAGGTTACACGATGCTGCATAGCTTTAGAAGCTCTCATTTCATCTTTTCTTACCAGCATCGTAACTTTGTTACAAATGTTAGCCAAGTAAGTTGCTTCTTCTGCGGCGGTATCTCCTCCCCCAACAATAGCTACATCTTGTCCTTTATAGAAAAAACCATCACAAACAGCACAAGCTGAAACTCCTCCTCCTCGTAGTTTTTGTTCGCTTGGTAATCCTAAATATTTAGCGGTTGCTCCCGTAGAAATTACGACAGATTCAGCTTCAACCCATGTTTTATTATCTATGCAAGCTTTATGGATACCACCTACTTCTTTACTAAACTGAACTTCGGTTACCATTCCTATACGAACCTGTGTTCCAAAACGTTCTGCTTGTTGTTGTAGCTGAACCATCATAGTAGGACCATCAATCCCTTCTGGATAACCGGGAAAATTATCTACTTCTGTAGTAGTAGTTAGCTGTCCACCAGGCTCCATCCCTGTGTACATAATAGGTTTTAAATCTGCTCTAGCAGCATAAATAGCCGCAGTGTATCCTGCAGGTCCAGATCCTATAATTAAACATTTAATTCTTTCTATTTTATTTTCTTCTGCCATGGTTGTTTACTTTTTGAATGGCTAAAATAATAAGTTTCATTTATTTAAAACAATAAATTTGATGAAGAGTTATTATATAATTATAAAGAATAGCAATTAAAAGCATTAACTATTTGTTGCTACGTATATTTTAATATTTTTGTTGTAAACTAATCTATAGCCATGACTAGAGAGGAAATTCTTGCCAAGATTGATGAAAAGTACGAAAACTTAGGAGAGAATCCCGATACTTATTTAAAAGGTTTGCTACAAGCTAAACCTATAAATTACTGGGATTACATTCAGGTAGATACTTTGCTTTCTCTACAAAAGCCAAGAACAGATTTTGAAGATGAAGAAATCTTTATCATGTATCATCAAGTTACAGAACTTGTATTAAAACTTATGATTCATGAGTTAAAGCAAATTACCTCTAAAGACTTAGCTGAAGAAATTTTAGCAGATAAAGTCAATCGGTTAAACCGATATACCGAAATGCTAATGACTTCTTTCGATGTAATGCGTTACGGGATGGATTATGATGATTACAATACGTTTAGATCTACTTTAGCTCCCGCAAGCGGATTTCAAAGTGCTCAATTTAGATTTTTAGAAATTTATTGTACTCCCGTAGAAAACCTCATCAACAGCAAAGGAAAAGAACGTCTCCCTGAAATTCCTACTGTAGAAGATTTATTTGACCAAGTGTATTGGAAAGATGCGGGACATAATCGTAAAACAGGAAAAAAGAGTTTAACGCTGAAAGCATTTGAAGATAAATATCTTAATGATTTTATAGAATTAGCAGAAGCGATGAAAGGAAATACTTTGGCAGAAAAATTCTTAAAAATTGATAATCCTTCAGATGCACTAATAAATGGCCTACGAGATATGGATTATTTGTATAATGTAAAATGGCCTATGATTCATTTAAATACTGCTCAGCATTACCTCAACAAAAAAGGAGAAGAAAAAGCAGCTACAGGAGGTTCTAATTGGCAAAAATATTTACATCCAAAATATCAACAAAGAAAATTCTTTCCATTTTTATGGACTGAAAAAGAAATTCTTAATTGGGCAGAAAGTGAAAAATTTTAAACTTTTCGGCATATTTTAAGAACATCTTAATATCTTATTCTTAAATTTAGGAAATACCAAATCAACAACCTAAATTTAAGAAAACTATGAAAAATGATCTGCAAATAAAATCTTTCGCAGAATATAAAAAGACCTACAAAAGAAGTGTAGAAAACCCCGAAGAATTTTGGAGCGAAGTTGCTAATAATTTCTCGTGGAAACGAAAATGGGACACTACGTTAGAGTGGGATTTTAGCATCCCAAAAATTAAATGGTTTAAAGGAGGAAAACTAAACATAACAGAAAATTGTTTAGATAGACATGCCGCTACTACTCCCAATAAAAATGCGATTATTTGGGAACCCAATGATCCTAATGAAGAATCTAGAACCATTACCTACAAACAACTTTTAGTAAAAGTTTGTCATTTCGCCAACGTTTTAAAGCGTAAAGGCATCAAAAAAGGAGATCGAGTTTGTATCTATATGCCTATGATTCCAGAACTTAGCATCGCTATGTTAGCTTGTGCAAGAATAGGAGCTATACATTCTATAGTTTTTGCTGGTTTTTCTAGCAAAGCTATTGCCAATAGAGTTAATGATTCTCAATGCAAACTACTTATCACTGCAAATGACTATTATAGAGGTACAAAGTCTATTGACCTAAAGAAAATATGTGATGAAGCCTTGGAAAATACTCCAAGTATAGAACATGTAATTGTTTATCGTAGAACCATCAATTCCACCCCTATGAAAGAAGGAAGAGATACTTTTTGGTTCGATGAACTTCAAGACGCTTACGCGGAATGTGATCTAGAAGAGATGGATGCAGAAGATCCTTTATTCATATTATATACATCTGGTTCCACGGGGAAACCTAAAGGAATGGTTCATACTACTGGAGGTTATATGGTAGGAACTGCTTATAGTTTTCAAAATGTTTTCCAACCTGAAGAAGATTCCATTTATTGGTGCACGGCAGATATTGGTTGGATAACGGGACACTCTTATATTATATATGGTCCTTTAGCATCTGGAGCTACAACGGTTATGTTTGAAGGCGTTCCTAGTTATCCTGACTGTGGAAGGTTTTGGGAAATCATTGAAAAGTTTAAAATCACTCATTTCTACACGGCACCTACCGCTATAAGAGCTCTTGCTAAAAAACCACTTTCCTTAGTAGAAGCACATGACTTAAGTTCTTTAAAAGTATTAGGAAGCGTAGGAGAACCAATAAATGAAGAAGCTTGGCATTGGTATAACGATAATATAGGGAAAACAAAATGCCCGATTGTAGATACTTGGTGGCAAACTGAAACAGGATCTATTATGATTTCTCCTCTGGCAGGAGTTACAGCCACAAGACCCGCTTTCGCAACTTTACCTCTACCGGGAGTTCAACCTGCTTTAATGGATGAAAATGGAGAAGAAATAGAGTTTAACGGGCAAAAAGCTGACGGAAGGTTAGCCATAAAAGCTCCTTGGCCCGCAATGGCAAGAACTATTTGGAATGACCACGAACGTTATAAAAACACCTATTTTTCAGCATATAAAAATATGTATTTTACTGGAGACGGTGCATACCGTGATGCAACAGCAAATTATAGAATTACAGGAAGAGTTGATGATGTGGTCATAGTCTCTGGTCACAATTTAGGAACTGCTCCTATAGAAAATGCTATTAATGAGCACGAAATGGTTTCAGAAAGTGCTATAGTTGGTTTTCCGCACGATATAAAAGGAAATGCTTTATATGCTTTTGTAATTTTACAAGATAACATAGAAGCTTCCGATATTCTAAAAAAGGAAATTTTAGCAGAGATTACCAAGCAAGTTGGCGCAATTGCTAAACCCGATAAAATTCAGTTTGTAAATAACTTACCTAAAACAAGAAGTGGTAAGATAATGAGAAGAATACTCAGGAAAATTGCATCAAAAGACACCGACAATTTAGGTGATATCTCTACTCTTTTGAATCCAGATGTAGTTCAAGAAATAAAAGATAACGCTTTATAAGCGTTATCTTTTATTTTATTTTTAAGAGGCTTAAAATATGGATAAGTCTCCTTTTCCTTCTCTAATAACTTCTGGATCACCATTGGTGAGATCAATAATAGTAGAAGCTACATTATCTCCATACCCACCATCTATAACTACGTCAACTAATTTCCCCCATTTTTCAACAATAAGTTCAGGGTCTGTAGTGTATTCCAATACCTCATCATCATCTTTGATAGATGTAGATACAATAGGATTTCCTAAAGCAGTTACCAAAGCTTTACTAATGTTGTTATTAGGCACTCTTATTCCAACCGTTTTTTTCTTTTTAAAAACCGATGGTAAATTATTGCTTCCTGGTAAAATAAAGGTATAAGGTCCGGGAAGGTTACGTTTTAATATTTTAAAATTTTGATTGTTGATGCTCGCATATTCAGATAAATTGCTTAAATCTTCAACGATAAAAGAAAAATTAGCCTTTTCTAATTTCACTCCTTTTATCTGAGCTATTTTTTCTAAAGCAGTATTATTAGTTATATCACAACCTAATCCATATACAGTATCGGTGGGATAAATTATAAGTCCGCCGCTTTTAAGGACATTTACTATTTTTTGAATTTCTTTTGGAGAAGGGTTTTCCTCGTAAATTTTAATTAGTTCAGCCATAAAATATGATTTTTTAAGAAAGCATAAGTTACCAAAAAAAATTGCTTTTAAACACTTTTATTTAAGCTTTAACGACTTCACTTTCTAGCTTCAAAACTTTACTCCCGTCATCTTGTTCTATTAAAATCGCTTTATTACCTTTCTCCCCTTTTCTAGTGATTTCTGATCCTTTTATGGTTTTAGTAACCTCTTTAGTATAAGTCTCTATAACTTTTCCTTGAGCTTCACCATTGCCCCATTTCCAACTGACTTTAGAACCCTCTTTAATCATTTTTTATTTTAAAGATAAACAAGTCGGTACTAGTAAAACGTATATTTTAAAAAACTTTAAGAGAGTAATTTTAATTTAGCAAATCTCAATAACAATTTTTTTAATCCTCCATTTTCAAAATCGATTTCTGCTTTCTTATCTTGGCCTACTCCCTCTATTCCAATAATGGTTCCTTTTCCAAAACGCATATGTTCCACCATTTGTCCAGTTTCTAATTTCAAGGCTTCAGATGACGCTTTCGCGGAATTAGCACTGCTCTCGGGGCGTAATTTTCTTAACTTCCTTAATTGCTCTTCACTAGGTTTATGAGCTAAAGGAGGTGTTCCTTTTTTAGGTTTAGTTTGTCTTAATCTACTCTTATCTACCTCCCCAAAGACATCGGAATCTATAAGAGGCTTATATTTATAATCATCTTGAGGAATCATGTATTCTTTATACTGATCGTCAATTTCCTCTATAAAACGGCTAGGCTCAGCATCTATAAGTTTTCCCCAACGGTATCGAGACTGAGTGTAAGTTAAATAAGCTTTCTTTTCGGCTCTGGTTAAGGCTACATAAAAAAGTCTTCTCTCCTCCTCTAGCTCAGATCTAGTATTCATACTCATCCCCGAAGGAAATAAATCTTCTTCTAAACCTACTATATAAACATAAGGATACTCTAAACCTTTTGCTAAATGTATGGTCATTAGTGCTACTCTATCTTCATCTTCGGTTGCCTTATCCATATCGGTAGCAAGGGCTACATCCTCTAAGAATTCGGCTAAAGAACCTTCAGCATCAGCAAGCTCTTTTTGTTCTTCAACAAAATCTTTTATTCCGTTAAGGAGCTCTTCAATATTTTCTATACGAGCTATTCCCTCTGGCGTTCCGTCTTTTTTAAGTTCTTGAATTAACCCTGTTTTTTTTGCTATAGCTTCAGCTACACTAAAAGCGTCTTCTTTTTGCGCCATGACCTGAAAACTCTTGATCATATTAGCAAAATTGGTAAGCTTGTTTCTCGTTCCGCTGTTAATTTTAAGGTCTATTTTAGAGATATTATCTATCACTTCGAATATAGAACGCTTATAATGATTAGCTGCTAAAACCAATTTATCCATCGTGGTGGCACCAATCCCTCTTGCTGGGTAATTGATGACACGTTTTAATGCCTCCTCATCTTTGGGATTAACCAGTAAACGTAAATAGGACAAGACGTCTTTAATTTCTTTACGTTGGTAAAAAGAAAGGCCTCCAAAAATTCGATAAGGAATATCTCTTTTCCGTAAAGCATCCTCCATGGCTCTACTTTGTGCATTAGTTCTATATAAAATAGCAAAATCACCATTTTTCATTTGGTGTTCCATTCTATTTTCAAAAATAGAACTTGCTACATAACGTCCTTCTTCCCCATCGGTTAATAGACGATTCACGATGATTTTAGGTCCTTCATCATTGGCTGTCCATACCACCTTCTCTAATTTTGTTTTGTTTTTATCAATGATAGAATTGGCGGCTTCAACTATATTTTTGGTAGAGCGATAATTTTGCTCTAACCTGTACATTTCTACATTATCATAATCTCGCTGAAAATTGAGAATGTTATTGATATTGGCTCCGCGAAAAGCGTAAATACTTTGAGCATCATCTCCTACTACACATATATTTTGAAATTTATCACTCAAAGCACGTACAATTAGATATTGCGAGTGGTTAGTATCTTGGTACTCATCTACCAAAATGTACCTAAATCTATTTTGGTACTTGGCTAAAACTTCGGGAAAACGAGTAATAAGCTCATTGGTTTTAAGGAGTAAGTCATCAAAATCCATAGCTCCCGCTTTAAAACATCTATCTACATAATGTTGGTAAATTTCTCCCAAACGAGGTCTTTTCGCCATAGCATCTGCCTCTTGTAATTCACCATTTTGAAAATAAGCCTTAACAGTAATTAAACTGTTTTTATAGGAAGAGATTTTAGAATATACCTGCTTATATTTATAAACATCTTTATCTAGACCCAACTCTTTTATAATAGCAGAAATAAGGCGCTGGGAATCTTGTGTATCGTAAATGGTAAAATTAGAAGGGTAACCCAGCTTGTCTGCTTCAAAGCGTAAAATTTTTGCAAAAATAGAATGGAACGTACCCATCCACAAATTTTTGGCCTCACTGCTTCCCACAATTTTTGATATACGGCTTTTCATCTCACGAGCCGCTTTATTGGTGAAGGTTAGAGATAGAATATTAAAAGGATCTACCCCTTTACTCATTAAATATGCAATTCTATAAGTAAGCACTCTCGTTTTACCAGATCCTGCACCAGCAATGACAATCATAGGACCATCTTTTTGTAATACAGGCGCACGTTGTGCATCATTAAGTTCGGCTAAGTAATTTTCCAAAGTAATAGCTTTTAAGAGCGTGAATTTACCAAAAATTAAAAAAAATATTCTGCTTTTAGGCTTAACTTATAAACAATAGATTATAAATCTATAGGAATGGTTAAAACCTTACTTCTTTACATATATTTTAAATACCTTAGTCTCTTATTTAGAAATGTAAATATTTATGAATACCGTATTGGATTTTTTAGCTAGAATAACCTGGTGGCAATGGGTTATCATTGCTATTGTAGTAATTGCTATAAGAGATATTTTTTTTAATAAAAAACATATAATTACACGAAATTTTCCCGTAGTAGGACATTTTCGATATATGTTAGAGAGTATAGGACCCGAATTGAGGCAGTACATTGTCGCTAATAATAGAGAAGAATTACCTTTTGACAGAATACAACGAGGCTGGGTTTATGCATCGGCAAAAAACCAAAACAACTACGAAGGCTTTGGTACCGATAGAGATATTTATCAAAATAATTATATTTTTATTAATAATGCAATGACTCCATATAAGATGGGAGTTAACCACCCTAATATTAACGACCCTTATTTTTTGCCCTGTGCAAAAGTAATGGGCTTACACCACAAAAGAAGAAAACCTTATCGTCCGGCTTCGGTTATTAATGTTTCTGCTATGAGTTTTGGTAGTCTTTCTGCCAGAGCAATTGCATCTCTAAATAAAGGAGCCAAACTAGCCAATGCCTATCATAATACTGGAGAAGGTGGTATTTCTTCCTATCATAAGAATGGTGGAGATTTAATCCTACAAATAGGTACAGGTTACTTTGGAATGCGTAATGACGATGGAAGTTTTTCTATAGAAAAACTAATTAAATTAGTCGAAGAAACTCCCACCCTTAAAGCTATTGAAGTTAAACTTTCGCAAGGTGCGAAACCAGGAAAAGGAGGTGTTCTTCCTGCTTCTAAAATTACTGAAGAAATTTCAAAGATTCGTCACGTACCCATGGGTAAAGATGTTATTTCACCTCCTTATCATACTGCGTTTGATGGTATAGATGAGATGATTAATTTTATAGAAGAGATTGCAGATAAAACCGGTCTTCCTGTAGGAGTTAAAGCTGCCATTGGGAAAACACAACAGTGGCAAGAATTAGCAAAGAAGATGAAAGATACTAATCGCGGACCTGATTTTATTTCTATAGATGGTGGCGAAGGTGGTACTGGTGCTGCTCCTCCGAGTTTCGCCGATCATGTGGCTGTCCCTTGGACATATGGTTTTCAAAAAATATATAAGATTTTTAAAACTTATGATTTAACTGAACAAATTGTTTTTATAGGTAGCGGTAAATTAGGTTTTCCTTCACAAGCTGCTATGGCTTTCTCTATGGGAGCAGACGTAATTAATGTAGCTCGAGAAGCGATGATGAGTATAGGGTGTATACAAGCCCAATCTTGTCATACCAATACTTGTCCAACCGGAATAGCAACTCAAAACAAATGGTTACAACGCGGAATTAATGTAGATGATAAAGCGGTGAGAACTAATATGTACTTTAGAAATTTCCGTAAAGAGTTTATTGAAATTACTCACGCTTGTGGATACGAGCATCCTTGTCAATTTACTATGGATGATGTAAACGTAAATCTTGGAGATCAAGATTTTACAAAAACATTGGCCGACTCGTATGAATATCACAAAGTAAAAGTTCCTTTTGAGGGAGTTCGTTCTTTACAAAAATGTGAGTATCTTGGCGGAAATTATAAAAGAAAAACCTCAGAAAAATCTATAGAACTTGATAAAGTTCGATACTAATTCATCTTAAAAACCATTATGGAAGAAATTAATTTTTTACAAATCATTTTTAATATTTTACCTGCAATTGTTGTTGCTCTAGTGGCTTATTTCTTTTTCAACTCATATTTTGAAAATGAACAGAAACGTAGGATTTTTAAATTAAGAGTAGAAAACAGTAAACAATCACTTCCGTTAAGGCTTCAAGCTATAGAAAGAATGACTTTATTTTTAGAACGAATAGATCCTGGAAGTCTACTTATAAGAGTTAAACCTTATAACGATAATAAACACGATTACGAAAACTTGCTCATACAAAATATAGAACAAGAATTCGAACATAATTTAGCTCAACAAGTTTACGTAAGCACCGAATGTTGGAATGCTATACGAGCTACCAAAAACTCAACTATCGCGATTATTCGTAAGACAAATATGAGTGAAAATGTAAGCGATCCTGATAAATTAAGAGAGCTTATTCTAAGCGAGTTAGTAGATAAATCTTCTCCTAGCCAAACGGGAATTGCTTACTTAAAAAAGGAAGCAAGCGATATTTGGTAGAAGTTTACTTTAACTCGTTCTCTTCTAAATGCTTTGCTTTTTTAGCTGCATAATTATAACCTTGTTGCCACCATTCTCTCATTAATTTTTTATTAAAGATTAATGAGTTTTCGGTGAGTTTACTCGGGGTATAATAAAGATTTAAACCTACATCTTTATTAATCGCAGCTAATTTACCTTCAATAATATTGCTGCGCTCTACTTGGTCTAACATATAACCAAAGAGGTTTACCATAAGTGAAAAAGGGTTTTTACCCAAAACCTTATTGTACTCCATATTCTCTGACTCTAAGATAACTGCATCAATCTCTGTTGCTCCTCGTCGTATTGCTTCTCGAATAGGAACTAGACATCCAAAACCTCCATCGGCATACTCAAAGTTATTCTTTTTTACTAAACTCATAAAGGGAACATAGTTACACGAAATCCAAATCCAATCGCAAAACTCTTCGTAATCAAAGTCTTTAATTGATTTATATTCAATTTGATTTTTACTAAGGTTGGAGACGGTTACGACCAAATCTGCCACCGTAGCTTTTATCTTGTAAAATTCTTCCTTTGTAATTTTATCTCTTATGAGTTTTCTTAAGTTTTTACTTTCCCCAAAAGTTCGCTTTTTCTTTAAAAACTGAAACAAAGTGGTAAGGTAATTTATACTTACATATTCCCGATCTCCTTCATGTTTTACCACGAACGGATTTAAACTAAAAATACTCGCTTGGTTGACATTGGTATAAATTTCGTGGAGTTTGTCAATTTTTCCTAATGCTAAATGAGAGATGAGCAAACTCCCCGTAGATGAACCGATAAGAATGTCATATTTCTTTTTTTGTACTCGTATAAGGTGTTCGGCTACGCCTCCTGCGTAAGCTCCTTTACTTCCTCCTCCAGATATAACTAAGGCTCTCATTAATTGTATTTCTTTTTTGCGTAAGCAGCGTGAGCGCTAGGAACACTATCTAACATGGCTATTAATTGTGCTCTATGTTTAGGATTCTCCCATAGCGTATCTAACAATTCTCTACAAAAATTTCTAAATCGCCATACTGGATGAGCTGTTCCTTCAAATAAATCTTCGTAACTCTGTTTAGAAAAAGTATCTATTTGGTAGAGGTAACCAAAAGCATTCTCTCTAATTGCATAATCATATTGCGGAGTTGTATAATGAGATAACCTTTTAAAAATCTCAGACTTTTGATCGCTTTCATAATCTGGAGAAACCAAATGTAAGGTGAGCCACAGTATTTCTAAATTCTTATCCTGAAACCCCTGCACTCCTTTTAATTTCTCAAAATAAAAATTTCTTTCTTCTGGAAAGTTTAACCATAAATTTAAAAAAGCCTTTTCTTTTGTAAGGTAAGAGTCATCATCTAATAAAGTTTTAAATTCTTTTTTTAGCTGCTGCGGAATTTCACTCAATGTTATAGCAATAGCTTGGCGAGTTAAAAGGTTATTACTTTCAAAAGCCATTTTATAAAGTGGTATTACTTCTGCTGAATTTTCTTGAGCTAATTGATAAACCACTTCCTGGCCTAAATAATCGTTAACCGGATCTTGTAACGCTCGTTCTAATTGAGCTTTTTTATCTTCGAGAGCTGTGTTTCGTAAAGATTTAAGCATTAATAGCTCTTGCATGAATTTAGATTTTTTCAAAGAACTTAATGCTTCATTTGCCTTGAAAGCAGATTGAAACAACCAATCTTTTTTAAAGATCGATAAATCGGTTTGCCCTGCTTTTTCTATTTCTTTTATAAAATCATCTGTATTTACATTTTTATAAGCGTGTTTCAATAAATAAGTTTTCACCCCTTTATTAAAAGCTTCCTCCCCTACTTTTTCTTTTAAAATATGTAAGGCCCAAGCTCCTTTTTGATAAAATGTAAGCGAGCTTGCCTTAGGATTTAGTAAAGCTTCTCCTTTCCCATTATCGCTTAATTCTTTTAATTGTTCTGCTGTTTCGTAGAGTTTGTAATAGTAATAATCATCACCAAATATTTCTCGTTCGGCTAACAAAGCATAAAAAGTAGCAAAACCTTCTTGTAACCAATGATGCTCGCTAGAAGTTTCGGTAATAAAATCGCCAAACCATTGGTGAGCCAACTCGTGTGCATTTACATTTACATAATTACGATCTACAAAACCTATAGAATCGGTAACAAACTGATTTGAAAATATGGTTGCCCCAGTATTCTCCATTCCTGCATATAAAAAATCTCTTACCGGAATTTGCTTATAATCTTGCCAAGGAAACGGAATACCTATTTCTTCTTCAAAATAATCAAATATTCGTTTGGAATAACGATAGGTAGCTTCCACCTTATCTTTTTGATTGGGCTCATAGTAATATTTTAAATTTACTCCCGAGGCAGATTTTTCTTCCGCGGAAGCGTAATCACCTACAGCAACAGCAACCAAATAGCTACTCATAGGGTTTTTCATATCAAAACTCCAAATATTTTGATCTCCTTGCGTTTTTTTATTGGTAAGTTTTCCGTTGGCAATTACGGTATAATTCTTGGGGACTTGATATGCTAAATCGAACTCTATTTTCTCATTAAGATCGTCTATACTTGGTAACCAGTGTGACGTATATTTCCCCTGCCCTTGAGTCCAAATTTGATTGCTTCCCTCATTATCCCATCCTACAAAATACATGGCCTGTTTGGGGTTCATTTGATATTCAAAGTTGAAAGAATAAGATTTTCCTTTTTCAAAATCACCAATTATCCATATTTTATCTGCCGTCGTTTTAAAGTCAAATTGGTTTTTCTGTTCCCAATTTACTTCTGAATTTTTGGCATCTAAATAAATAGAATCTGTTGCTTTTAAAATTTTAAGATCAATTTTAATATCCCCTTTTACACTTTTACTTTCTGGTAATAAATGAACGGTTCCTGCAAGTTTTGTAAAATCTACCGTAGAGGTTTGCTGTGCTTTTACCCCTATGGATAAAAGAAATAGGCCAAGCCAAATAAAATATCGCATACATTTTTTAAATATCGTTTCGAAAATACAAAACCTAGCCTATAACTTTATAATGAATTTTAAAATTATTGATTTTATACCCAATATTTATTTACTTTTAATGCAACTAACTCGAAAACTCTATTTATGAACACAACTATTACAAAAATCCCGACTTGGTTTTGGGTGATTAGCGTTATTCTTCTTTTATGGAATTTAATGGGGGTAACCTCCTTTATTTTTCACTCCATTGTTATGACTGGAGATGCTTTAAACGAACTTCCCCAAAACGAACAAGCTTTATATGGTGAGTATCCTTTATGGACTCATATTGTATTTGCTATAGCCGTATTTTCTGGATTATTAGGAAGTATTTTATTACTGGCAAAAAATAAAATGGCAAAACCACTATTTGCAATTTGTCTTGTTTGCGTCATTATACAAATGTTTCATAATTTATTTTTAACAACTTCTATAGAGGTGTATGGTAATGAAGCATACGTTATGCCTATCCTAGTTGTACTAATCTCTATATTTTCTATTTGGTTAGCAGATAAAGCGATTAAAAGAAACTGGATTCATTAAAATTTGAGATTAATTTTTATTTTTGAAGATAGGATTTTTAATATTTCCTATCTTCGTTATTATGAATACAAACTTGCTGCAAACCCCTATAGATTATCTAAAAGGCGTTGGTCCTAACCGTGCAGAAGTTCTCCGTAAAGAGTTGGGAATTCACACGTATCAAGATCTTCTCAATTTATTCCCTAACCGATATATTGATAAAACCAAGTATTATAAAATAAATGAAATTCAGCGAAATACCGCCGAAATTCAAGTTATTGGAAAAATCACGCATCTAAAAACGGTCGCTCAAAAAAGAGGTAAGCGTTTGGTAGCCGATTTTGTAGATGATACCGGAAAAATAGAATTGGTTTGGTTTCGTGGTCATAAGTGGCTTAAAGAATCACTTAAAATTAATGAACCTTATGTCATCTTTGGCAAAGTAAATTGGTTTAACAACTCTTGCTCTATGCCTCATCCAGATATGGAATTGCTAAAAGAGCACGAAGCTGGTTTACGCATGGCAATGCAACCTATTTATCCTTCTACCGAAAATTTAAGTAAAAAAGGAATCAGCAATAAAGTGATTTCTAAAATAATACAACAACTGTTTTCAGAAAGTAAGCAAGGCTTTATGGAAACACTTCCGCAATCCATTTTACAAGAACTTAAACTTGTTTCTAAGAGTGAAGCTCTTTTAAATATTCATTTTCCGCAGGCTCCTAAAAAATTAGCTTTAGCGCAATACCGTTTAAAGTTTGAAGAACTCTTTTATATACAATTACAACTGCTGATTAAAAACCTTATTCATAAACAAAAAATTAAAGGATTTCCCTTTACGGAAGTCGGTACATATTTTAACGACTTCTATCAAAATCACCTCCCTTTTGAGTTAACCAATGCACAAAAAAGAGTTGTTAAAGAAATAAGAAGGGATTTGGGTAGTAGTGCGCAAATGAATCGCTTATTACAAGGGGACGTTGGTTCTGGTAAAACTATCGTTGCATTAATGACTTGTTTATTAGCCTTAGACAATAATTTTCAAGCCTGTTTGATGGCACCTACAGAAATTCTAGCTATACAACATTATCAAGGTCTTAGTGAACTCTGTGAAAAGCTTCCTATAAAAATTTCATTACTTACTGGCTCTTCTAAAACTAAAGAACGTAGAGAAATTCATGAAAGCTTAGAAGACGGTTCCTTGCATTTGCTTATAGGAACTCATGCTTTATTAGAAGACAAAGTAAAATTTAAAAATCTTGGTTTGGCTATTATCGATGAACAACATCGTTTTGGAGTAGCACAACGATCTAAATTATGGCATAAAAATACCTTGCCTCCGCATGTATTGGTAATGACGGCGACTCCTATTCCTAGAACATTAGCTATGAGTTTGTATGGCGATTTAGATATTTCGGTGATAGATGAACTACCGCCAGGAAGAAAAGCTATAAAAACTGTACATCGCTACGATTCTAATCGGTTAAAAGTGTTTAGATTCATAAGAGAAGAAATTGAAAAAGGCCGACAAATATATGTGGTTTATCCATTAATCCAAGAGAGTGAGAAAATGGATTACAAAGATTTGATGGATGGTTATGAAAGTATTGCTAGAGATTTTCCTGCTCCCACTTATCAAATTTCGATAGTTCACGGACAAATGAAACCAGCCGACAAAGAATATGAAATGAATAGGTTTGTAAAAGGAGAAACTCAGATTATGGTTGCTACGACCGTTATTGAAGTTGGTGTTAACGTTCCTAATGCAAGTGTAATGATCATAGAAAGCGCCGAACGATTTGGACTTTCACAATTGCACCAATTGCGAGGTAGAGTGGGCCGAGGAGCCGAACAAAGTTATTGTATTTTAATGACTGGACATAAGCTTTCTCAAGATAGCAAAACACGTTTAGAAACCATGGTACGAACTAACGATGGTTTTGAAATTGCCGAAGTTGATTTAAAATTAAGAGGTCCCGGAGATATTATGGGAACCCAACAAAGTGGTGTTTTAAATTTAAGAATTGCAGATATTGTAAAAGATAATGAGATTTTAAAAACTGCAAGGTATTATGCCAAAAAGATGCTCACGGAAGATCCTAGTCTCAAAATTCCAGATCATGAAGTAGTTAAAAACACCTATAGACTTATGGGAAAACATAAAAACATTTGGAACTATATTAGTTAAGGCTTTTTATTTTTTCTGAAAAACAAACAGAATTTCTTTCTCTTCATTCGCAATTACTGCTTGCAAATTTTCATCTTCTTTTAATTGATAAAAAATTGATTTTGGAAACGTATTTTGCTCATTAATTGCTATAAAACCTCTTTCTAAAGTTTGTTGAAGTACAAAATCTACAGGAGTTTCATTAACCCCATCCACTTGAAATATCCAAGCTTTATCAAGCTTAAATAAACTCAAATTCTCTTTAAATACTGTGTCCAATTCCGATAAGGTAAAACCAAAACCTGTATAAAGTGTATCATTCAATTTTATCCAATTTTCAAAAGTTTTTTCTTTCCCTTCATTATTTATTCGCTCCCAATCTCCTACTAACCAATTAAATCCTGTATTTACGTGAGATGTATTTATACAGCTTGAAGCTATACAAAGAAAAATTGCTCCAATAGCTAAAAATCTTATATATAAAAAATTCATAATTCTTATATTTTTTTCAATAATTCGGTTTAAAGTGCAATTTAATCGAAAAAATGATTAAATATAGTTTATATTTAAAGGAAATTAATTTTAGCTTTATGAAAACATTTTTACACACATCTCTCATTTTCAGAATTATAACAATATTATTCTGTTTTGGGTTATCAAAAAATTACCATGCACAAACTATTTTATCTCCAGGTGATATTGCTTTTACCAGTTTTCAATCAGATGATCCAGATCAATTTAGTTTTGTGATTTTAACTGACATTCAATCTGGAACAGAAATTAATTTTACCGATAGTGGTT
This sequence comes from Mesonia algae, assembly GCF_003253545.1. Taxonomy (GTDB): domain Bacteria; phylum Bacteroidota; class Bacteroidia; order Flavobacteriales; family Flavobacteriaceae; genus Mesonia; species Mesonia algae. The sequence goes on along the minus strand of NZ_QKYV01000006.1, from coordinate 231,262 downwards.
GGCAATCTAGCGGTTCTTTAAGAAATACTGAAGGAACTCATACTTGGATGGCTTCTAATAATTATTCGTGTGGAGATGAAGTTTTTATTACGAGTGTAAATTCTATGTTATTAGCTACAGGTGGTGATCAGATCTTTGCTTATCAAGGACAGAGTACTTCACCATCATTTATTGCAGCGATAAACTTTAATGATATAAAATGGACTGATGCAATAGATTCTAATACCAGTGCTTTACCTCCTAGTTTAACAGAAGGAATTACCGCTGTAGCTATAGGAGATAAAGACAATGGCTATTTTAACAAAACAACTACAACTGGTGGAAAAAACACCATTTTGAGTCAAATTAATGATAGAAATAATTGGACTACTTCTAATACAATTCAAACTTTTTCACCTGGAAGTTATAGCTGTACGAATACTACGACAACTTATGTTTACGATGGCACTAGTTGGACTCCTAATGATCCTAGCGGAGTTTCAACTCCAGATGATGATATTTCTGTAACCTCTGGTACTGCGTCTATAAACTCAAATACTCAAGCCAACAACATTACTATTGATACTGGTGCAACTTTAAATGTATTAGCAAACATTCAAGTAATGGGAGACATAACTATAAATGGAGATTTGATTTTTGTGAATACTTCTGAAACTCAAACAGGAACCTTAGGTCCGTTACAACCAAGTTCTACTATATCTGGAGTTGCAACCGTTGAAAGGTTTATTCCTGCCAAAAGAGCGTTTAGATTTCTGTCTAGTTCTGTTAATGCTACGAATTCTATTAAAACTAATTGGCAAGAAGGAGTTAATAATACCACTACCATTCTTGCTAATAATCTAAATCCACACTCTGGATATGGAACTCATATAACAGGTTCTACAACTGGAGCCAATGGGTTTGACGCAACAATATCTGGAAATCCATCTATGTTTACTTTCAATAATAGTACACAATCATGGGGAGCAATAGCTAACACAGATAATAATACATTACAATCTGGAGCTCCTTATAGAGTAATGATTAGAGGCGACAGAGGAATAAATGTTAATGATAACGATGCTACACCTACTAACACTCGTTTAAGGATGGTAGGTTCCTTAGTAAGTCCTGCAACTAATGTTGAATTTCTAAATTTAAATACTACAAATACAGCATTTAATTTATTAGGTAATCCATTTCAGTCTAGCGTAGATATGACAAGTGTTTTAGCAGCTTCTGCAGGAGTAAGTAATAATCAATATTATGTATGGGATCCAAATATTAATGCACGCGGAGCTTATGTAACGGTAGATTTACCTTCGGGTACAAATTCTAGCTCTGGAAACTCAGCCGCTAATCAATACCTACAACCCAACCAAGCTTTCTTTGTGACATCAAACGGGGATCCATCTCCTTCTGTAGTATTTTCTCAATCGCATAAAACCTCCAATAATCTTACTGAGGTTTTTAGAAATCAAAATAATCAAGAGGATTTGACATTAAGCGTTCAATTGTATAGTAATGAAAATACCAGTCCTCTTTATGTAGATGGTTTTGTTACTAAGTTCAATTCTACTTACTCTAATACAATTAATAATCAAGATTCTAGAAAACTCGGTAACTTAGATGAAAATATAGCATTACTTAACGGAAATGATTATTTGAGTATAGAAAAAAGAAACCTTCCAACCACGGGAGAAACCCTTCAGTTTTTCAGTAACAGTTATAGATCGACGAATTATACATTTAAAATTAATTTATCAGAATTTGAAAATGTTGAAGCTTACTTGGTCGACAATTTTCTACAACAAGAAACTATTCTTAACACAGGAGAAAATAATATATCTTTCTTAATTGATGAGACTATAAATGCAAGTGTAAGTAGTGATAGATTCTCTATCATTTTCAAAGAAAAAACCTTAACTGTTTCAAATGAAGAGAGTATTTTCTCAGTTTACCCGAATCCAATCAAAGAAGATCATCTAAATATAGTTTCTACTCAACTAAAAGGGAGCGAAGTAAATATTACGATAACCTCAATGTTCGGACAAATTCTTTTAAAAGAAAACATGACTTTTTCAGGAAGTACATTAACTCTTCATAACATCTATTCTTTAAGTTCTGGTGTTTACATTTTGTCCCTTGAGAAAGATGGAAAAGTATATACGAAAAGAATTATAAAAGAATAATATTTCTTTTATAACGTTAGATAATAACTAACTAAAACTTACATCATGAAAAGACTCACTTATTTATTCGTTACTGTGTTTTTATTTTGCTTCAGTTGGATGAGTAACGCCCAACAAAAAACAATAATTATTGATGCCGGTCACGGAGGAAAAGATTCTGGACAAGTCGCAGAAAGCCTAAACGAAAAAGATATTACACTGCAAGTTGCGAAAGTTTTTCAACAAGTAGCTGAAGAAAAAGGATATAACGTAGTGCTTCTTCGGGATAACGATAAGTTTGTTTCTTTAAGTGAAAGAACTGAAAAAATAAACGAAATTAAGCCCTATCTTGTCATAAGTCTTCACGCAAATGCTACGACAAACACTAACAAAAGCGGGATAGAACTCTATTTTTCTAAAAATGAAAAATTGAAAGAACAAAACTCAAAATTTATTTCAAAAATGAGTCAGTCTTTAATTGCTCAAACAAAATACAAAGATGTAAAGATTAGAAATGCTAATTTTAAAATATTAAATGAAAGTGAATATCCCGCTATCTTAATAGAGTTAGGATTCATGACAAATGCTAGTGATTTAAATTATATTCGAAGTGAAAAAGGACAAGGTGAAATTGTAAATGCGCTTATAACTAGCTTATAGTCTTCTTTGCAATTAAACATAAAAAAAGCATCAGAAAATAATTCTGATGCTTTTTTTAGTAAAAGATGTTTTTATATTATCCTTTAGTTTGTTGTTTCATCATCATCGTTTGAAGCTTTTGTTGTAAAGCTTGATCTGATTGAAGTGCTGCTCCTATCTCTTGGTAACGATCTAAAGTTAATCCATTATCTGTAATAATATCAGACATTTCTTTTTGCAATTCTGGTTGCATTTTCTCTATCTCAGTAATAACTTTTTTGTAGATATCCATTTCTTCTTGAGTAGCTTCAACTTCTTTATTAGGATTCACTGAAGCTTGCTGAATGGTTTGAAAGCGACTCAACTCTAAACCTTCTTTCTTAATCATTTCTACCATTTCTTGCTGTACTTCTTGATTTTCAATCTGAACTGCTTTATAAGCATCAGCAAATTTATTTAAGTCTGCATCACTCACTTCTGTTTGCGCAAGGGTTACTGCACTAAATAATAAGGTTAATGCAAGGATGAAATTTTTCATGTGATTTGATTTTAACATTAATACATTTTTTATAGTTCGTTTTAAAAATTCAATACTAAGCATAAATATTCTTCTATCCCAAAAATCATTAGTTAAAGCTATTTTTTTGTCAAATTATTAACAGAAGGATAGAAAATTTTAATATTTACTACTCTATTATCGTATATAGAACAATTACAATACCAAATATCCTACTTCGTTATAAAGGAATGTTGCCATGTTTACGATTGGGTCTTAGTACTTCTTTATTTTCTAGCATGCTAAAAGCCTTTAGAAGTTTTCTTCTCGTATCTCTGGGCATAATCACTTCATCAATAAAGCCTCGTTTGGCTGCTTCAAAGGGATTGGCGAATAACTCAGCGTACTCTGCTTCTTTCTCGGCTAATTTCTGTTCAGAATCGTCGGCTTCTTTAATTTCTTTTCTAAAAATTATTTCACTAGCTCCTTTTGCTCCCATAACTGCAATCTCTGCAGTTGGCCAAGCAAAATTTAGATCAGCTCCAATATGCTTTGAATTCATTACATCGTAAGCTCCACCATAAGCTTTACGTGTAATTACTGTTACTTTTGGCACTGTAGCTTCACTTAAAGCGTATAAAAGTTTAGCTCCGTGAAGGATAATTCCGTTCCATTCTTGATCGGTTCCTGGTAAGAAACCTGGTACATCTACTAAGACTAATAATGGAATATTAAAACAATCACAATAACGAGTAAACCTAGCTGCTTTTTTTGAAGAATCTACATCTAAAACTCCTGCTAAACTCATAGGCTGATTGGCTACTACTCCAATACTTCTTCCGCCTAAGCGAGCAAAACCTACGATTATATTTTCTGCATAATCTTTATGAATCTCAAAGAAAGAATCTCCATCAATAATACCACTAATTACCTCGTGCATATCATAAGGTTTATTAGAACTATCTGGAATTAAGGTATCTAATTTCTCCCTAACTTCATCCCCTAATTCATAGGGAAGTTTAGCTGGCTTTTCCTTATTGCTCTGAGGCATATAGCTTATTAGCTTTTTAATATCTTCTAAACAAGCAATATCATTAAAAGAGGTAATATGAGTAACACCCGATTTAGTTGAATGTGTGCTTGCCCCTCCTAACTCTTCTGAAGTAACTTCTTCGTTGGTAACTGTTTTTACAACATTAGGTCCCGTTACAAACATATAACTTGTATCTTGAACCATTAGTGTAAAATCTGTCATAGCGGGAGAATACACAGCCCCTCCAGCACACGGACCCATTATTGCTGATATTTGCGGAATTACACCTGAAGCTTTTACGTTACGATGAAAAATATCGGCATAACCGCCTAAAGAGCGTACCCCTTCTTGAATACGTGCACCTCCAGAATCGTTTAAACCAATCATAGGTGCACCTACTTTTACAGCTAGATCCATTACTTTACATATCTTTTCTGCGTGAGTTTCAGATAAAGCTCCTCCAAAGACCGTGAAATCTTGTGCAAAGATATAAACTAACTTTCCGTGAATTGTTCCGTAACCTGTGATGACTCCATCGCCATAATATTGTTGATTTTCCATACCAAAATCGGTAGTACGGTGTGTAACCAAAATACCAATTTCTTCAAAAGAACCGTCATCTAATAAATATTCTACACGTTCTCTAGCGGTGAGTTTTTTCTTGTCATGTTGCTTTGCAATACGCTTCTCCCCTCCTCCTAAATGTGCTAAAGCAATTTTTTCGTTTAATTTTTCTATATTTTGACTCATACTTTTGTATTCTCTTTTCGACTGAATTTATGCGTTGGGTAATCTAACTTGCTTTTCGTCTTTTAAATATTGCTTTAAAGCGATAAGCGCAGCTAATTGAGCTTCTTCTTTAGTTTGTTCTTCTAATTTTTCTGGTGCGTAATAATTTTTGACAAAATGAGTATCAAAATCACCCGTTCTAAAAGCTTCATGTTCCATCACAAATTTCCCAAAGGGCAAAGTAGTCATTACTCCTTCTACTTCATAATTTGCAATGGCTTCAATCATTAATTGTATAGCTTCTTCTCTAGTATTTCCATAAGTGATAAGCTTAGCTAGCATGGGATCGTAATAGATAGGGACTTCCATTCCTTCTTCAAATCCATTATCAACTCTTATATTTTCCCCTTTCGGAAGTCTATATCTTTCTAAAGTACCTACACTTGGTAAGAAATTATCTAATGGATTTTCTGCATACACTCTCAATTCTACCGCATGTCCACTAATTGTAACGTCTTCTTGTTGAAACGCTAAAGTTTCTCCTCTAGCCACACGAATTTGTTGTTCAACAAGGTCGATTCCTGTCACTAATTCAGTAACGGGATGTTCTACCTGTAAACGTGTATTCATCTCTAAAAAGTAAAAATTCTTTTGCTCGTCTAACAAGAACTCTACAGTTCCTGCTCCCACATAATCACAAGCTTTTGCTACTTTTACTGCAGCTTCTCCCATTTTCTCTCGAATTGATGAAGTTAATACGACAGATGGAGCTTCTTCTACCACTTTTTGATGACGACGCTGTACACTACATTCTCTTTCAACTAAGTGTATGACGTTACCGTGGGTATCGGCTAAAACTTGAATTTCTATATGACGAGGAGAACCTACATATTTTTCGATAAAAACAGAACCATCACCAAAAGCAGATTCTGCTTCACTAATCGCTCTTTTCATTTGGTCTTCGAGTTCGGTCTCTTGTTCCACCACTCGCATCCCTTTTCCTCCACCTCCTGCGGAGGCTTTGATAAGAATTGGAAAACCAATCTCTTTTGCAATTTCTTTCGCTTTATTAGGGTCGGTAATGGCTTCATCAATACCTGGAACCATAGGAATATCATAAGCTTTTACAGCATCTTTTGCTGCTAGCTTACTTCCCATTACTTTAATAGCTTTAGATTTAGGACCAATAAAGATAATGTTGTTATTTTCCACTTCTTCCGCAAAGCCTGCATTTTCACTTAAAAACCCATAACCAGGATGAATCGCATCTACGCTTAATTCTTTTGCTACATTAATTATGGTATCAGTTTTTAAATAAGATTCATTGGAAGGCGCAGGTCCTATGCAAACTGCTTCATCTGCAAATTTTACGTGGGGCGAATTTCTATCGGCTTCAGAGAAGACTGCTACTGTTTTTATTCCCATTTTTTGGGCTGTCTGCATTACTCTTATAGCAATTTCACCTCTATTGGCTACTAATATTTTTTTAATCATCTTGTTCTTAAATTTCGTTTATTTCCGCGAAAGCGACTGGCTTTGCAAAATTATTCCATTTCAATAAGTAATTGATTTTTTTCAACTGTCTCTCCATTGGCGATAGAAATAGATTTTACCACTCCGTCTCTTGGCGCAGTTAAGGTGTTTTCCATCTTCATCGCTTCTAAAACCAACAAATAATCTCCTTCTTTTACCTCATCACCTTCTTTTACATTTACTTCTAAGATAAGTCCTGGCATAGGAGCTTTAATATCATTTACCATTTGTGCATTACCAAGTGACAGTCCCATTTCTTCGATTAACAAATCAAGTTCCGTCGCAATGTCAATTTGATAAGTATTGCCATTAATTTTTACTGTGTATTGTCGTTTTAAAATGTCTTTATCGATAATTTCTGTTTTAAAAGATCGGTGGTTTTTTAAAACATGATATTTATTTTCGGAAATTTCTTGTACATCAAGATTTTGAATGTTATCTAAGGTGAAATTTAGTTCTATATCTTCGTTTACGTTTACACGATAATTTTTATCCATAATAATAGTTGATCTATAATAATGATTGTGGGGTAAATATATAAAAAATGAAAGTTTTTGAGTTGCTTGACTTTATTTTAATTGATTAGAAGGCATGTTTTGAGCCTTAACACCTTAATACTTTAATTTATCGTAACTTTAGCGAAACTTGAAAAACCCTAGAAATGACTTTAAAAAACACAAAATTATTTTCGTTTGTTATTCTAATAGCATTAGGTACGCTCACACTTTCTTGTAAAGACGATAAGTCTAATCCTGAAGAGGTACAAAAAGAGGAAACAACACCACAAAAGGAAAATACAACGCCTGAAAATGATGCTGCAAATCCACCTCATGGTGAAGCTGGTCACAGATGCGATATTCCTGTTGGAGCTCCTTTAAACAGCAAACCTGCAAACCAACAACAACAAATTCAGGTAAATGGAAATCCTGTACAGCAACAAGCTAGAAAAACAGAAAATACCAATCCTCCCCACGGAGAACCTGGTCATGATTGTGGTATTCCTGTTGGTGCTCCTTTGAAAAAATAAATAATAATTGTTTTTAAATAAAAAAAAGCCCAGAATTTCTGGGCTTTTTTTTTTAGAGTATTCAATATTTAATGTGGTAATTTTCCTTTTAACAAACCGTAAAAAAAGGTTCCTATAATTGCTCCTAAAAGGATTAAGAAAATTGATACAAAACCTGCACCTACTAAGGTATACATAGGCCCTGGACAGGCGCCGACTAATCCCCATCCTAAACCAAATATTATACCGCCAAAAAGATAGCGCTTTACACCTTTATCTTTGGGTGTTAATGAAAGACTAGTTCCATCTAAAGCTTTCACTTTTTTCTTTTTGAGCCACTGCACTCCTATCATACCTATGACGACTGCAGACCCCATAATACCGTACATATGGAAAGAACCAAATTGAAACATTTCATAAATTCTAAACCAAGAGGCTGCTTCAGATTTGTACATGACAATTCCAAAAATAATTCCGATAAGTAAATAAACTAATGTTTTCATATTAAAAAATTAAAGGATAAAATAAATGTACCATCACTAAGCCTCCTATAAAAAAACCTACAATGGCTATTAAAGATGGTAACTGAAGATTGCTTAAACCAGAAATACCGTGTCCTGAGGTACAACCTCCCGCATAGCGAGCCCCAAATCCTACTAATATTCCGCCAAGAATAAGAATGCTTATTGTTTTAAGGTTTAAACTTTCTAATGCAAAAATCTCTGTGGGCATGTAGGTTTGGTCTGCTGAGAAAATTCCGTAAGCTTCCAACTGCGGAATTAAAGCATCATTAATATTGACCACGTTAGTCGATAAAAAATTATAAGATAAATAACCTCCAATAGCTGCTCCCAACATCACAACCAAATTCCATCGTTGTGCTTTCCAGTCCCAATTGAAAAAGTCACTCCACTTTTCTGCTCCTCCTATAGAACACATGGTTCTTAAGTTGGATGACATTCCAAACTGTTTTCCTATGATTAAAAGTAATAGCATAATAAAGGCAATAGCGGGTCCTCCAATGTACCAAGGCCAGGGCTCATATATCCAATTCATATTTTATTTTGTTTTATTTTTACAAAGATGTTAAAACAATTTTATTACTAGAGTAACATAAGTCACACATAAGCATAAGTTTTAAATACAAAAAAAACCTACTCTTTTTGAGAGTAGGTTCTTATTCTTAAAGTAAAAAAAGTTTATTTAGCTTCTCCTACTACATCAAAAGTTAAGCTAGAAATCACTTCTCTATGGAAACGAAGTTTTGCTTCATATTGTCCTAATCTCTTAATGTTTCCACCAAGAATTGAGATATATTTTTTATCGATGTCTACTCCTTCTTTAGATAAAGCTTCGCTTACATCTGCAGTAGTAATGCTTCCAAACATTTTATCTCCAGCTCCTGCTTTTGCAGTAAGCTTAAGCTCAATTCCGTTAAGCTTTTCAGATTGTTTTTTAGCTTCATCTATATTCTTTTGCTCTTTATAAGCACGTTGTTTCAACGTTTCAGCTAACACTTTCTTTGCAGATGGTGTAGCTAGCTCAGCGTGTCCTTGTGGGATTAAATAATTTCTTCCGTAACCGTTTTTTACGTTTACAACATCATTAGTAAATCCTAAGTTTTCTACGTCTCTTTTTAAAATCAATTCCATAATGTCGTATTTTTTATTTTAATAAATCACCAACGTATGGCATTAATGCTAAGTGACGAGCTCTTTTTACCGCTACAGCAGTTTTTCTTTGATACTTCAAAGAAGTCCCTGTTAATCTACGAGGTAAAAGTTTACCTTGCTCATTTACAAATGCCATTAAAAAATCTGGATCTTTGTAATCGATATACTTAATTCCTGATCTTTTAAAACGACAATACTTTTTTGTCTTTGACGTCTCGATATTAAGCGGAGTTAAATATCTAATTTCTCCGTCTTTCTTTCCTTTTGCTTGTTGCTCTATAGATGACATAACTTACGCTTTTTCTTTGTTTCTTTTTACTCTCTTCTCTGCCCAAGCTACTGCATGTTTGTCTAGTTTTACAGTAAGGTAACGCATCATACGCTCTTCTCTTCTAAACAATAATTCTAAAGGCTCAATTACTTCTCCATCTACTTGAAATTCGAATAAGTTGTAAAATCCACTCTTTTTGTGTTGAATTGGGTAAGCTAATTTTTTAAGCCCCCAATTTTCTTTGTTGATCATCTTGGCACCTTTAGAAATAAGAAAATCTTCGTATTTCTTAACTGTCTCCTTTACCTGCTCATCAGATAAAACGGGATTCAAGATGAAAACAGTTTCATAATGATTCATAAATAGTTTATTTAAAATTGAGTGCAAAAGTAATTCTTTTTTTTTATTATAACAATATACAGAGGTTTTTTGTTTATTTTTGACTCTCAATTTGTTTAAGAGAGATTTAAAAAAGACCTATGATGGTTTAAAAATCGAAAAATTTATGCTAAATTTAACTTTAGTATTAGTTTTTGTGCTTTATAAATAAGTTTCTATTTTTAGAAATCTAAAAGTGCTTAAATTTCGTATGATTTAAAAAAACAAACATAATTTTATTTTGAAAGATATTAAGTTAAAATGTATCGTAGTAGACGATTCGAGTATACAACGATTATCTATTACTAAATTAGTTAAAGATCACCCTAACCTTGAGCTTGTTGGAGAATATAATAACGGTCTAAAAACTAAAGAGGTTTTAAATAAACTAGAGGTCGATTTAATATTTTTAGATATTGAAATGCCTATTCTGTCGGGGTTTGATTTATTAGATAATCTTGAAATTAAACCAGATATTATTTTCATTACAGGTAAAACCCAGTATGCTTTCCAAGCTTTTGATTATGAAGCTGTCGATTACTTACAGAAACCCGTAGAAATTAAAAGGTTTAATATAGCGGTAAAAAAAGCAATTGATCTTCATTATTTAAAGAACGAAAAACTCTATTCTAGTGATAGTAATTACATTTTTATAAAAAGTAACCTCAAAAACTTTAAGCTTTTCCTAAAGAATGTAAAGTACGTTGAAGCTTTTGGAGACTATGTAAAGGTTTTTACAGATGACCAAACTTATACGGTTCTTTCAACCATGAAAGGTTTTGAAGAAAAACTGCCTAAAAATCAGTTTATGCGTATACATAAGTCGTATATTATAAACTTATTCAGAGTAAAACATTACAATGCTAAAACTATTTGGGTTGATGATTTTGAAATGCCTATTAGCCGAAACCGTAAGAAAACATTAGAAGAAGCTCTATCTGGTATAATTACCCACAGTTAATAAGGATCTACGTTTAAAATTAGCCTTACTTTTTTAAAACTTCCTACAGAATCGTAAGTTTTTCTTACTTTTTCTATAAATTCTTTTGTTTTAGAGATTGAATGCTCTGGAGGAATCTTGATAATGATATTTTTATAATATTCATTTCTTATTCTTGCTACGGGAGGAAACTCTGGCCCTAAAACATTTTCTTTTAAACCTTGAATCAAACCTTTAGCAAACCATGAAGAAGCCTCATTTACTGTATTAAAATCTTTAGCTTTAAAAGTTAGCTTAATCAATCTATAAAATGGCGGATATTTATAATTCTGTCTCTCTTGTAATTGTTCTTTATACATTTCAAGGTAACTATTCGTAGTTACTTGTTGCAAAATTTGATGATTCGGATTGTAAGTTTGAATAAGCACCTTTCCTCTTTGTTTTGTTCTTCCTGCTCGCCCTGCTACTTGCACTAGCATATGAAAACTCCTTTCATGAGCTCTAAAGTCTGGGAAATTTAGAAGACTATCTGCACTCATCACCCCTACTAAATCCACGTTTCTAAAATCTAATCCTTTAGTTAGCATTTGAGTGCCTATAAGAATATCTATTTCTTGCTGCTCAAAAGCAGTTATGATTTTTTCATATCCGTGTTTACCACGCGTGGTATCCAAATCCATTCTTCCTATTTTATGATTAGGAAATAAGGATTTTAGTTCTGTTTCTATTTGTTCTGTACCAAAACCTTTAGTAGTCACCTCTGTACTCTTACAGGCGATACATTGCAATTGCATAGCTATATGATAGCCACAGTAATGACAACGCAAAGAATTGTTGTGCTTATGGTAAGTTAAACTAACATCACAATTAGGACATTGAGGCGAATGACCACATGTATTACATTCTAAGATGGGAGAAAACCCTCTTCGGTTTTGAAAAAGAATAACTTGCTTCCCTTCCGATAAGGTAATTTTCATTTCCTCTAAAAGCGTATCAGAAAATCGACCTTTCATCAACTTCTTTTTGTACTTTTCTTTTACATCTACTAATTCTACTTGAGGAGGCAGTACATTACCATATCGCCTATTTAATGAGACTAAGCCATATTTATGATGCTGTGCGTTAAAGTAACTTTCTAAACTTGGTGTCGCAGATCCTAACAATAAATTTGCTTTGGTAATATTTGATAGCACTACAGAAGCATCTCTAGCATGGTAACGCGGTGCAGGATCATATTGTTTAAATGTAGTTTCATGAGATTCGTCTACGATAATAAGCCCTAAATCTTGAAAAGGAAGAAAAATAGAGGACCTGGCTCCAATCACAATTTTTCCTTTGGTTTGCTCTAACACGTGTTGATAAACCTCCACCCTTTCATTCAGCGAATATTTACTATGAAATACCAATACATCTTCCCCAAAATATTGTTGTAGACGAGATATAAGCTGCGTGGTTAAAGCAATTTCAGGTAAAAGATAGAGGACTTGCTTTCCTTGTGAAATAACGTCTTTAATAAGTTGAATATAGATTTCAGTTTTACCTGAAGAGGTTATTCCATGTAATAAAGTAACTTTATTAGCTTGAAAATTTTCATTTATTTCCGTGTAAGCTTGTTGTTGATTCTCGTTGAGATTAACTTGAAATTTTTCTACTTGCTGCTGAGTATCTGTTCGATCTTTCTGCAAATAATATTCATCTAAAACACCTTTATCTACCAAGGTTTTTATAATCGCCGCAGAGGCTTCACTTTCTTTAATCAATTGCTTTACACTTATAGGTTTTTTAGATTTTGCTAAAAGCGAAAACAAGGTTAACACAACACTACTCTGCTTAGGTGCATTATTTAAAGTTTCTAAAAGTTGTTGTAATTCTTCTTCTTTATTATATAACTCGGCTAACTTTATATACCTAATAAGTTTAGGCTTATATTGCTTATAAAGCTCTTGACTAACTACAGCCACATTCTTTGCTACGAGTTTTTGTAATATGTTGAGTACATTTTTCTTTCCTAAAAGATTGCTTATCTCTTTTATTTTAATGACAGATTGATTCTGCAATGCTTCGTAAACCAAATATTCTTCATCGGTTAAACCTTCTTCATCAATATCAGTTTTGGTGTTTAATTCTACTACTGTTTCGCTTTCCAATAAAAAAGCTCCTGGTAGAGCGGCTTTTAAGATATCTCCTTCTGCACACATATAATATGAAGAAAGCCACTTCCAAAATTTTAACTGCGTTTGGGTCACGATAGGCTTATCATCCAATATTTGCTCTATGAATTTTGCCTTATAGATTTTTGGAGCTTCTTGATGAATATTTGCAGTAATACCTGTATATACTTTCGTTTTTCCAAAAGGAACTGCCACTCGCATTCCTTTCTTTAAGTCACCAATCTCTTCTTCTCGAACCTGATAAGTAAACCTTGACGGAAGTGGTAACGGCAATATGACATCTACAAAGTGATTCATTTTAAATTGAAAGTTTTAAAAGTAAAGGTATAAAGGATTTTAAAGTACAAAATAAAAAAGCACGAATTAATTTAAATTAATTCGTGCTTTTTTTAATTTGATAATAATTATTCTATTAATCTTCGCCACTCCATAGTTTTATAAAAAAACCTATATAGCCACGAACATTTAAAATATTGGGATTATCCTCATCTACCCAAATTTTTGATTTATATATTTTACCATCATCGGGGTTTAAAATAGTACCATCAACATATTTTTCTTGATCTTTCTTAAAATCTTTTAATAATACTAAACCTAAGATTTTTTTATTTTTTTCCTCTCCTTCACATTCTACACACAAGTTATCTTCTTTTTCTTCGTCTAATATCTCTATTACTTTTCCATTTACAATACCATCGTTTTCATAAATTTCTATAATAGAACGCACTTCTCCTGACTCTTTAAGTATCTCCCATTTCCCAAAAACCGATTGACTTATTGCTAACTGTGAAGAAGCTATACAAACAAAAAGTATTAATATGTATTTCATAATATATAAGGGTAAATTAATATGCTATTCAAAATAAATTATTCCCCTAACATTCCTTCTTTTAGATCATCATCTGCAGGTCTATTTGATAACCATATTCCAAATAAAGCTTTTTTAAAGTCTGCTCCTTTAATGGTTCCTTTTTCTTCTCCATTTTTATAAGACACTACTCCTTTGCCAGGTTGATAAGTAATATCAAAAACATCTCCTTTTTTTATTTCTTCTTTAAAAAATCCTATAAACTGATTTATTTTAGATTGAAGCGGACCTACTTTACCATTCGTAGAATTTTCAAAACCCTCTTCTACAGCATCGATCATCTTGCTACTACTTACTAATTTAGAGACAATATGTAACTTTACAGCCATAGCTTCATTACTATTTAAAATTTCATTTGCATTAGATGATTTATTGGTAAGGTAAAGTCCCCCCACATATAAATCTAACCATAGCTTCTCTCTAATTCCTGCTCCGTTTAAAGTTACCTTGTGTTCTCCAAAAGTTTCAGATGTAGGTAAATTTATTCCTCCTACTTCTTTTGTTTGTGCAAATGAGAAGTTTACTGCAAATACTACTGCTAAAATAAAAGCTATTTTATTCATGATAAATAAGTTTAAAATTATTGTGGTTTAAGATATTATTTTTTTTGCTTTAATCTATAAATTGATGCATTTAATTCAAAACCCAGCAATAAAATATTAGCATTTAACCATATATATAACATTAATATTAACAATACTCCAATCGATCCATACAATTCATTATAGCTACTAAAGTTCTCTATATATATCTTAAACAAGAAAGTAGTAATCAAAATTAATACCATAGTAAAAACGGCTCCTATCGAAAAATACCTAGATTGCCTACCTTCTTTAGTTCCGAAGTAATATAAAGTAGCTACGGCATTGTAAATGATAAGAATAAAAACAACATACCTTCCTATTTGGGCCCACATAAGACTATCGGAAAAAACACCTATAGCTTCTAAGTTTTCAATAATATAAGTAAGGTAGAATACTACAATTACCGCTACCAAAAGCATGAAAGCTATAATTAATGAAACTCCTAAGGCAACAAAGTACTGTCTTATTATAGATCGGTTAATGTGGGTATGATAAGAGTACTCAAACCCCGTAAAAATTGCATTAATACCATTGGTCATTAAAAAAATAGATAAGACAAACACAAATGATAATAAACCAGCTCTAGGCGTGTTGAAAATATCAAAAAATATCTCATTAAAAAAGCTAGATGTTTGAGGAGGCAATAGAGAATCTAAGAACGCCAAGAGTTTTAAATGGAAGTCATCAATAAACCAAACAAATGGAATAAGATTTAAGATAAATAACAAAAAAGGAAATATAGCCATGAAAAAGCTAAAAGCTATCGAACTTGCCCGTGTAGAAAAAGTTCCTTTAACGATTCCTACCGTATAAATTTCACCTAAATCGTACAGACTTAAACCTTCTAAACCGGGAAGAATAATAGCTTTGCTCTTTTTCTCTAACCAGTTTAATATAGAAGTGTTTTTATCTTTTCCTTCTTCCTTTTCTGGCATTTACTCAACTGCTTTTAAACTTAAATCTAAATTTGAAACCGAATGTGTTAATGCCCCACTCGATATGAAGTCTACACCACATTCTGCATAATTTCTTATGGTTTCTAAAGTGATCCCTCCACTAGATTCCGTTTGACAGAAATCTCCAATCATATGCACCGCCTTTTTAGTATCTTCATAATTAAAGTTATCGATTAAAATACGATGAACCCCTTTATTTTGAAGTATTTCTTGAATCTCAGTTAGATTTCTTGCTTCAACAATGATTTTTAGATCAAGTTGGTTCTCTTTTAAATAAGCTTGTGTTTTTTGTATGGCTTGGGTAATCCCTCCACAGAAATCAATATGGTTATCCTTGAGCATGACCATATCATACAAAGCAAAACGGTGGTTCTCCCCTCCTCCTATTTTTACTGCCCATTTCTCAATAGCACGAATTCCTGGTGTAGTTTTTCTTGTATCTAAGACTTTTGCTTTAGTATGCTTTATTTTATCTGCATATTCTTTAGTTTTTGTTGCAATAGCACTCATACGCTGCATGGCATTTAAAACTAAACGTTCTGCTTTCAATATAGATTGACTGCTTCCGGTAACGTAAAAAACAATGTCTCCATGCTTTATAGCATCCCCCTCTTTTTTTAAAGTTTCCACTTTTAACCCCTCATCCACATAGTTAAAAACCTGTTTAGCAAAATCCACTCCTGCTATAATTCCCTCATCTTTAACCAATAACTTGGCTTTACCGATTGCTGCTTTAGGAATACAGGCTAGAGAGCTATGATCACCATCTCCTACATCTTCTCTAATAGCGTTTTCTATTATTATTTGTACTTCTTTTTCGAATTGCTCCTGACTAATCATTATTTATTTATTTTAGCAGTACTAAAATATAGTAAAATTTACACTTTTGAATAGACACACACTACAAATCATTGTTATAATCGCCATTTTCTTTATTTCGGTTCGTGGAGTATCTCAAACTTACGTGTATCTAGATGAAAACGGAAAAGAAATTTCTGCTAATAACTTTGATGAAAAATGTAATTCTAATTTACTTTTTCAATGCTTAGTCATTAAACAAACCAAAGAATTTGTGATTTCACAAATACGACTTAAGCAAAAGTTTGGTAAGATAAGTCCGCTAGAAGCGAATCAAATAAAAAAATTACTTAGTAAAGATGGTAAAGAAGAACTAAGTAATGAAAAAATATTACTTATCAGCTATTATGATTCTTTGGCGGATTATCGTGCTTCAAAAGAAATGCACAATTTTCTCGAAGAAAAGTTTATAAATTATTACAAAAAACACATTGATGAATACAAGCGATATTATAAAAAGAATAAGGTAACGTATTTTTCCAAGTTTAATAAAGAAATATTCGAAAAAAAAATTAAGAAATTCAGTAAAAAGAAAAAAAAATGTAAAACAAAATTTGAAAAAAAGTTTGACATCAATGTTGTTTTTATGCACTCTGACAGTAGTAAATTCGAAAAAAATTATTCCGATTTCAAATGGGTTAAAGACAGGGGTGTTATTAATTCAGTTTTTATAAAAAATGACATGCAAGATTCTCTAACTTCTAAAAAAGTTCGATTTTTAGTTCTTAAACCCGACGGAGAATATTTTATATCCAACTATCATTATAACAATAACAGCAAAATCTTAAAAACGCTGCTTAAAAATAAAAATTGGAGCGACTACAAAGAAGATTATAAAAAATCTCTTTACGGAAATATCATGGGCGTAGGTTTATTTAAAAGAGAATCTAGATACCACTATAAAGCACATTGTTTTTAAATATACTTTTATCAATTAATTTGTCTTGTGCCCTAGACTAAAACTTACTATTATGAAAAATTTCTTCTTTAAAGTTATATTTACAACTGTATTTTTTCTCATCTCGGCATACACTATGTCACAAAATAATGTGTATTTAGATGAAAACGGTGAAAAAATTTCTTTTATAGATTTCAAAAAAAAATGCGGAAATCAACTTTTTAAATGTTTAACCTACACTAAAGACAGTATTGCTCTTTCCCAAGTACTATATAAGTACAAATTCGGCAAAATAAGTTCGCAGGAGTATGAACAATTAAGAAAACTTGTTATTAAAGATGCAGGAATTAACATTCAATCGGATCAAGTAATTGTGTTCAAAAAATATGATAGTCTTTTTAGTTATGAAAGAGAGATAGAATTACATAATAAGCATAAAAAACAATATCAAAAAATGAAGGTTGAAGTTGACAGTCTCAATAGATTAAGCTCTAAGAAAAAGGAATATCCCTATGAGCTAGACGACTTTAATAAAGATGTTTTTGATGAAATTGTTTCTCAATGGACAATAGATGTAAATGAATGCATTGACAAATATGAAGAAAAATTTAACCTAAAAATGGTGTTTTTTCATATGGATCAACCTTCTCTAGAGGCAAAATACGAAAATTTTTCATGGTTTAAAGACAGGGGTGTTCTCCAAGATATTTTCTTTAAATATGGAAAATTACATCATACTTTAATTTTAAAACCAGACGGAGAATATTTTTTAGCTGGAGGCTATTTTAAAACCTATTACTATAAAAGTTTATTGAGAAATGAAGATTGGTCAAAACACAAAAGAGATTATCAAAAAACCTTAAGTAGAGAATACCCTGACGGAAAAGGAATCTTTAGGTTTGATTATAATTACCATCAATTCAAATACTGTTTCTAATGCAAATTAAACTTATAGCCGTTGGTAAAACCGACGATTCTTCTCTAAAAGAACTCATTAGCACTTATTCTAAAAGACTTTCTCACTATTGTAATTTTAGTTTCGAAATCATACCCGATTTGAAGAAAACTAAAAATATGGACGAAAGCACACAAAAAGGAAAAGAAGGAGAGCTTATACTGAAGCACGTGAATACATCAGATATTTTAATGCTTTTAGATGAAAAAGGAAAAAGTTTTACGTCAGAAGAGTTTTCAGAAGAAATTCAAAAGAAACTGAATACAGGAATGAAACAACTTATCTTTGTTATTGGAGGACCTTATGGATTTTCCCCCGAAGTATACCAACGTGCCAACCAAAAGATAGCTTTGTCAAAAATGACTTTTTCACACCAGATGGTTCGTCTATTCTTTACGGAACAATTATATCGAGCATTCACCATTCTAAAAAACGAACCCTACCATCACAGATAAAATTTTAGTAAATTTATTATTAAAAAACTTATAACCTATGCGACTTGTATTTGCCACGCACAATAAAAATAAACTGGTAGAAATTAAAAACATGCTTCCAGATTATATAGAATTACTTTCCTTAACAGAAATTGGTTGCCACGAAGATATTGCTGAAACTGTCGATACTATTGATGGAAACGCTATTCTAAAAGCCAAATACGTTACCGAAAAATATGGTTATAATTGCTTTGCAGATGATACTGGTTTAGAAGTAGAATCCTTAAATGGTGAGCCTGGTGTATATTCTGCACGTTACGCGGGCGAAGAAAAAAATAACGATGCCAATATCAAAAAATTACTTAAAAATTTAAAAGATAAGCACAATAGAAGTGCGCGCTTTAAAACCGTTATCGCTTTATCATTAAATGACCATGAAAGTTTATTTACCGGAATTTGTACAGGAGAAATCATTGAAGAAAAAAGAGGAGAAAAAGGCTTTGGTTATGACCCTATTTTTTTGCCAGAAGGAAAAAATAAAACCTTTGCCGAAATGAATAGCCATGAGAAAAATGAAATTAGCCATCGGGCACGAGCTTTTAAACAGCTAGTCAGTTATTTATCAGAATAATAAATAAATTATTTTTATAACATAAGCTGTAAAGGATTGCTTACCTTTGCAGCTTATTTATTTTATATGAACAAATTTGAACAATTAGGGCTTAACGCCGAAATCGTAAATGCAGTAAGTGATATGGGGTTTGAGGCTCCAAGTGATGTACAAGAAAAAGCGATTCCAATTTTATTACAAGAGGAAACCGATTTGGTTGCTCTTGCACAGACCGGAACAGGGAAAACAGCAGCTTTTGGTTTTCCGCTACTCCAAAAAATCAACGCCGATAGTAAACAAACACAGGGACTTATTCTTTCCCCTACAAGAGAATTATGCTTACAGATTACCAACGAAATACAAAATTACTCTAAATATATAAAAGGTCTCAAGACGGTGGCCATTTATGGTGGTTCTAGTATTACAGACCAAGCAAGACAGATTAAAAAAGGAGCTCAAGTAATTGTTGCCACTCCAGGAAGAATGAAAGACATGGTAAGTCGTGGGATGATCGACATCTCTAAAATTGACTACTGTGTTCTTGATGAGGCAGATGAAATGTTAAACATGGGATTCTATGAAGACATTACAGATATTTTATCGCACACGCCAAAAGAAAAGAAAACTTGGCTTTTTAGTGCTACCATGCCTAAAGAAGTAGCTACAATTGCTAAAAAATTCATGAAATCTCCTGTAGAAATTACAGTAGGATCTAAAAATGAAGGAACAAAAAATGTTTCTCATGAATATTATGTAGTTGCAGGTAGAGATCGTTACAATGCTTTAAAAAGATTGGCAGATGCTAATCCAGATATTTTTTCTGTGATCTTTTGTAGAACAAAAAGAGATACTCAAAAAGTAGCCGAAAGATTAATTGAAGATGGTTATAATGCTGCGGCATTACACGGAGATCTAAGTCAGAATCAAAGAGATTTGGTAATGAAAAGTTTCCGTTCTCGTCAAATTCAAATGTTAGTAGCTACAGATGTTGCTGCACGTGGAATTGATGTAGATGATATTACTCACGTGATCAACTACCAATTACCAGACGAAATTGAAACCTACACACACCGAAGTGGTAGAACAGGTCGTGCTGGAAAAAGTGGGGTTTCTATGGTTGTGGTTACGAAAAGTGAATTACGCAAAATTAAAAGTATTGAGCGTATCATTAAACAATCGTTTGAGCAAAAAGATATTCCTAGCGGAGAAGAAATTTGTCAAGTTCAATTATTTCATTTAGCGAAAAGCGTTAAAAACACTGAAATAAATCACGAAATAGACAGCTACTTACCTCAAATTGAAGAAATTTTTGAAGATTTCAGTAAAGAAGAGGTGATCAAAAAAGTGTTTTCTGTAGAATTTACAAGATTTTATAACTACTACAAAAATGCTTCTAGTATCAATAGTCCTAATGCGAGTCATAATGATTATAGAGAAGGAGAAGATACGGGAGAAAGTACTCGTTACTTTATAAACATTGGAGCCAAAGATGATTTTGATTGGATGTCTTTAAAAGACTTCTTAAAAGAAAATCTAGATTTAGGTAGAGACGGTGTTTCTCGTGTAGATGTAAAAGATAGTTTTTCATTCTTTAATACCGATACTTCGGAAAGAGAAAAAGTATTAGCTTTCTTTGAAAACTTCCAACACGATGGAAGAAACATAAACGTTGAAATCACTAAAGATAAAGGTGGTAGAGATCGTAAAAAACGTGGCGGCGGAGGCGGCGGTCATCGCAAAGGTGGCGGAGGCCAAAGACGAAGCGGTGGCGGAGGCTTTAAAAGCAAAGATTCTTCTGGTTCTGGAAGAGGATTCTCTAGAAGAAGCAATGAATCTGGAGGAAAAAGAAAATCGAACATCAAAAGTTCGGTAAGCCGAAGAAGAAATAAAAATTAATTATATTTACGTCTTTTAGAAGTTGTCTTTATGCCTAAGCACCCTATTTTTTTTATCTTAATCATCGTTTTTATTTCTTTTTCCGCGAAAGCACAAGAAGTAGATATTGAGGTAATAAAAGGTAAGGTTCTTAATGCGGCTAATGATTTACCTCTAAAAGACGTAAACATTGTTAACCTTAATCAGGTTAAAGGTACAGTTTCTGGCGAAGAAGGGGATTTTGAACTTAAAGCTGCGGTCAATGACACGCTTTACTTTTCCTACCTCGGTTTTAAATCTATACAAGTCCGTATCACGAATGACTGGACGAAATATGGTGATGTTAAGGTGAAAATGACCGAAATAGGTATTGCTTTAGAAGAGGTTACCATTACACCTTTAAAGCTTACTGGTTATTTAGAGATAGACGCTAAAAACATTCCTATCTACGATAATTCTCGTTACAGTATCTCTGGTCTAGGCTACGGTTATGAGGTTGGTGATAGTCAACCTGGTGCATTTGCCAAAACATTAGCTGCAATTTCTAATCCAGCTGATTTATTATATAATACCTTCGGAAAAAAACCGCGACAAATGAAGAAGTTGCGTAAAATGAAAGAAGATGACGAGATTAGAAATTTACTACAAGAAAAATTTAATCGAGAAACTCTAGTCGCTTTACTTCAAATAAGCCGAATAGATATCGATGAAATTCTAAGAAAATGCAATTACTCGGGGCAATTTATTAAAACTGCCAACGACCTTCAAATCTTAGATGCCATTAGCGGATGCTACGAAGAATACAAAGTACTTAATAGAAATTAGACTTGCTGGTCTGCTATAAAACGCTCTATTATTTGTTCACTGCTTTTAATAGAATTTCTAGCCCAATTAAGCTTAGTCTCATATATCTCTTCTTCGGTAAGCCTCCACTCTACTTCACTCCTTTTTAATTTAGACGTAATACTTTGCAAAATAATAGCTGCTGAAACCGATATATTTAAACTTTCGGTAAAACCTACCATAGGAATTTTCAAGTAACCATCTGCTTGTTCCATAATTTCATTGGAAAGTCCGTCTTTTTCAGTACCAAAAAACAAAGCTGAAGGTTGAGAAACATCAAAATCTTCTAATAAGCAAGCATCATTGTGTGGTGTGGTAGCAATAATTTGATATCCTTTTGCTCGTAAGGTCTCGCAACTGTCTTTTGCAGTGTGATATCTATTTATATTCACCCATTTTTGAGCTCCCATAGCGATCTCACGATCAATACGTTTTCGGTTACGTTCTTCGGTAATATGTACATTTTGTACGCCAAATACATCACAGCTTCGTATAACAGCACTGGTGTTATGCAATTGATAAACATCTTCGGTCGCAACCGTAAAATGATTG
This sequence comes from Mesonia algae, assembly GCF_003253545.1. Taxonomy (GTDB): domain Bacteria; phylum Bacteroidota; class Bacteroidia; order Flavobacteriales; family Flavobacteriaceae; genus Mesonia; species Mesonia algae. The sequence goes on along the minus strand of NZ_QKYV01000006.1, from coordinate 208,810 downwards.
GTTCTTTCAGCTAAAACTTTATCAAATAATCCTCGCCTACGCGGAGTTAGATAGCTTTCTAAATGTGCTAAGAGTTCTTTATTCATACTACAAAAATAAAAACCCCTAGCAACTAATCTACCGTTTAAACCAATATTTTGATTATTTTGCTAAAATCAATCGAATCAAATAGTATGAAAAATATTGTCGTGTTAACCGGAGCAGGGATTAGTGCCGAAAGTGGCATTAAAACTTTTAGAGATGATAATGGTCTATGGGAAGGTCACGATGTGATGAAAGTAGCTTCACCAAAAGGATTTGAAGAAAACCCAGCCTTGGTTTTAGATTTTTACAATAAAAGGAGAAAGCAACTGCTAGAGGTAGAACCCAATGCAGCACACTATGCTTTAAAAGATTTAGAAAAAAAATACAACGTAAGTATTATCACTCAGAATGTAGATGACTTGCATGAAAGAGCTGGAAGCTCTAACGTAATTCATTTGCATGGCGAACTTTTAAAAGTACGAAGTAGCTTTGATAAAGATCTTGTATTAAATTGGAAGAAAGATTTAAATCTCGGAGATTTTTGTGAATTTAATTCACAGTTAAGACCACATATAGTTTGGTTTGGAGAGGAAGTTCCTCTCTTAGAAACTGCAGCTTTAGAAGTACAACAAGCCGATATACTTCTTATAATTGGTACTTCAATGCAGGTTTATCCCGCGGCAGGCTTAAAAGACTTTGCTCCATCGCATTGTCAAATGTATTTTATAGATCCTCAACCTGCAATTCGAGAATCTCAAAACTTAAGGATTATAAAAGAGAATGCTTCTACAGGTGTGAAAAAATTGGTTGAGAGCCTATTACAGAATTAAAAGTTTTTTAACTAAAAAAAAGTATATTTGATAGAATATCAAACAACACCCCTCATTTTAATAATAAGTATAACCAAATATTATGAAATTAGAGAAAATTTTAGATAAGTTAAATTCAATTGACAAAAATTACTTTATCAAAGTTATTGATAATATTATATCGAATAATCCAAGTAATACTAAAGAAATTGAAAAAATACTTAGTTCTGCAGATAAAGGTCTAAAATCTGTTGATAATCAAAACATAGCTAAGGTTTTCTCACTAATAGAAAATGAATTTTATGCATATTTAAAATGTGAATTTCAAGACACCTCCTCCCAACTTGATATCCTAATAGATATATTAATTAGAGATGGAAACTGTATAATGAAACAGGATTGGTTTTCTAGGTTATATGAAACTGAAATAAAAAATATTAAAGCAAAAATTAAAAAGACCAACGAGGAATTTCAAAATGAGAAATCAGATATTTCCGAAGAAAGAAAAAGAGATTACAAAATTTATAGAGCTTGTCTAGATACTGCTTATAAAAATGATTTAGAAAACAATAGAGATGCAAAAATAACTTCTGATGAATTATCTATTATTCTAACTCTATCAAATGAATTAAATCTTTCGCAAGAAGAGATTAAATTAATTAACTACTCTATTCTTCCTATAAATAAGTCCGATATAATGGATGTTATTAATAATTTAAAAAATATTGGAGTCATTTTTTATTCTAAAAAAGAGAATACCCTTTTTGTAGCTGATGAAATGGTTAGACTGCTTAGAAAGTTGAGAAAAAAAGAAGTTGCAGATAAATTTCTAAGAAGAACATTAAGAGTATTAAGAGAACCTGTTATTAACCAAATTTCTAGAAAACATAATATAGACAGAGGTTTAAATTATTTAGATAAAATTGAAGAAATAATTAATGAGGGTGTTTCTTTTAGAGGTCTTTTAATGAATGATATTTATAAAAAAGATTCAAACTTGACGGAAAAAAAGAAAGCATTAAATGAATTATGTGATAAAAAATTAAATATTGAAAATTTAAGGGGAAGCACTCTAGATGACAAAATTGAAAGTTTAATAACTCATTTTGAAAATATAGAAAAAGATGAAAATATTCATATTTCTTTAGATGGATTTGAAAAGATGTTAAGTGAGCTAAACATTTCACTTCCTAAACTTAATAAAGAAATAAGGACTCAATTTGAAATTCAAGATGAATTTGTACTAAAAGCGGACCTTCTACTGGATTATAATATTAAACCAAGAGATATTTTAGATTTAGTTACAAAAGATGATTTCAAAAAGTTCATTACTGATAATGGTATTAAACAACGTGGAGATGATATTTTAAACACATTAGAATATTATAAAGATGCTGAAAATTTATATCTTGAAAACTATGATAAAGTAGCATATCGAGATTTAAATACTCTAAAAGAGAATGGTATATCAGTAAAAGAAAGTGAACTCGGGGTTAAATTTGAGGAACTAACAAGGAAAATTTTTATTGAACTTGGTTTTAATGTTGATGAAGAATTAAGAAAATCTCTTAATACAAAAAATGATTTAATTGATATTCTTTTACATTTAGAAAATGGCGATGTTATAATTGTAGAATGCAAAACAAGTAAAGAAAGAGGTTACAATAAATTTAGTACCGTTTCGAGACAATTAAAATCTTATAAAAGCGTCACTGAGAAAAATAACATTAGAGTTTCCAAAATATTATTAATAGCACCTGAATTTAGTGATGATTTTATTACAGATTGTGAAATGAATATGGAACTTAATTTATCGCTATTAACTGCTTCTGCTCTATCTAAAATTTTTGATGCGTTCAAAACTTCGAAATATACGGAGTTCCCTCCTGTACTTTTTAGAGATGTTGTAATAAACGAAGATAGAATTATTAAGGCTCTTAGTAAATAAAGTGAAAAATACAGACACCCCCTTAACTGCAAGCTTACTTAAAATTAATACTAAACCCTCCTATAGGCTTGCTCTTACCAATCAAATTATCGCAGATAATTCTTTATTAGAAGAAGTGATCGTTATTGCAAAAAATAATGAAGATAAGGTTGCTGCAAAGGCAGCTAGAGCTATGGAATTGGTAGGAGTGCAAAATATAGCTCTACTACTCCCTTATGTTGATGATATTTTTATCATATCAAAAACAAATCAAAGGGATGATGTGATAAGACCTATGGCAAAAATAATGGAGTTGCTGGTGACTCATCATTTCAATAAAAAAAAGAAAATTTCACTAAGCATTCAGCAAAAAGAAGAAATCATTAGTATTTGTTTTGATTGGATGATCACCCCACAAAAAATTGCTCCACAAGCTCACAGCATGCTAGCGCTTTACAAGCTAGGAACTGAATTTGATTGGGTTCACCCAGAACTAAAATTAATTTTAGAACAAAATTATGCACAAGGATCTGCAGGATATAAAGCCAGGAGTAGAAAAATTTTAAACTTAATTAAAGTATAGAACTACATCTTAAACCACTTTTCCATCTCCATATCCAATTCTTGAACAGAAATTTTCACCAATTGATTTCCTTGAATATTGTCTCGTTGTCTTTTTTCTAAAACAAGTAACCTACCTACCAATTCATCTATAGTAAAATACTCAGGCATATTACTTAATCCTTGCTTTAAATCGTGATTACGTATCATCGTTATGTTTTAAGGATGAGAAAGATACAACTTTATTCCTATAAATTACAACTGCTTAATTTATAAGCTTTTTAGCGAATATAAAATTACTTGAGCTTTCTATTTTTTTCATTGTTCTTTAGTTTTATCTTTGTTGTTTAAATTTTTAACCACTTATGACTTCTTTACAAGCCATTTCACCTATAGACGGTAGATACCACTCAAAAACTGAAAAATTATCAGCTTATTTTAGCGAAGAAGCTTTAATTAAATATCGTGTAAAAGTAGAAATTGAATATTTTATTTCACTTTGCAATCTACCACTGCCTCAATTAGCAGAAATAGACACAGATCTATATCCTCAACTGAGAAAAATTTATGAAAATTTTTCTAGTATAGATGCACAAGCTATTAAGGAGATCGAGAAAGTTACCAATCACGATGTCAAAGCAGTAGAATATTTTATCAAAGAAAAATTTGATGCTTTAAACTTACAAGCCTATAAAGAGTTTATCCATTTTGGGTTAACTTCTCAAGATATTAATAACACTTCGGTACCACTTTCGCTAAAAGATGCTCTAATAGATGTATACCATCCATTATTAGAAGAAGTTCTTCAAAAATTAAAAGATTTAGCAAAAGATTGGGCTCACATTCCGCTTTTAGCAAGAACTCACGGTCAGCCAGCTTCTCCTACTCGTTTAGGAAAAGAGATTGAAGTTTTTGTAGTACGTCTAGAAGAGCAAATTAAAAGTTTAAAAGAAGTTCCTGCTGCAGCTAAATTTGGTGGTGCAACAGGAAATTTTAATGCACACAAAGTAGCTTATCCTAATCAGGATTGGAAATCTTTTGGTGCTCATTTCGTAGAGCAGGTATTAGGAATGAAACATTCTTTCCCTACCACTCAAATAGAGCATTACGATTTTATGGCAGCAACGTTTGATGCTTTAAAGCGTATCAACACCATATTGATTGATTTAGATCGTGATGTATGGACTTATGTTTCTATGGACTACTTTAAGCAAAAAATAAAGAAAGGAGAAGTAGGATCTTCGGCTATGCCACACAAAGTAAACCCTATTGATTTTGAAAATAGTGAAGGAAACTTAGGTATGGCAAATGCCTTATTTGAGCATCTTTCTGCTAAATTACCTATAAGTCGTTTACAAAGAGATTTAACCGACAGTACTGTTTTAAGAAATATTGGTGTTCCTATAGGACACACGATGATTGCTTTAGCTTCAACTTTAAAAGGTTTAAATAAATTATTGCTGAACGAAAGTAAACTTCATGAAGATTTAGAAAATAATTGGGCCGTCGTAGCGGAAGCTATACAGACTATTTTAAGAAGGGAAGCTTATCCAAATCCTTATGAAGCCTTAAAAGGTTTAACCCGTACCAATGAAAAGATAAACGCTAATAGTATAGCTGACTTTATTGAAACCTTAGAAGTTTCAGAAGATATAAAACAAGAGTTAAAGGCCATTACCCCACAAAATTATACGGGAATCTAAAAAAAAGGGAGCTAAATTAGCTCCCTTTTTTATTTAATCTCTTCTATATTGTTGAGTTTCTTCAAAGACGTGTTCTAAAATGGCTTTGTCTTCATCAGTAAATTCTATATTTCTTCGTTGCATCACTTTTTCGGCAACTTCAAAAGCTTTACTGGTTTTATAGGTTGTGGTACCACTACTTCCGCCCCAGCTAAAACTAGGCACAAAATTACGAGGAAAACCAGCACCAAATATATTTGAGCTTACTCCAATTACAGTTCCCGTATTGAACATCGTATTAATACCACATTTAGAGTGATCGCCCATCATTAAACCACAAAACTGAAGTCCGGTAGGTGCAAAACGTTCGGTTTCATAATCCCATAACCTTACTTCTGCATAATTATTTTTAAGGTTAGAATTGTTACTATCTGCGCCTATGTTACACCATTCTCCTAAAACCGAGTTTCCTAAAAAGCCATCATGACCTTTATTAGAATATCCCATAATAATAGAGTTGTTCACTTCTCCTCCAACTTTACTATGCGGACCTACCGTAGTAGCTCCATAAATTTTAGCTCCCATTTTTAAAGTAGCATGTTCACAAAGCGCAAAAGGACCTCTTACGGCACACCCTTCCATCACTTCGGCATGTTCTCCTATGTAGATTGGTCCGTTTGAAGCATTTAAGGAAGCTATGGTTAATTTTGCTCCTTCCTCGACAAAAATCTGCTCCTTGTTGATACAAAATACACTATCAGGAATTTCAGCGGAAATTCTGTCTTTGGTTAGCAAGTCAAAATCTGCTTGAATGGCTTGGTCGTTTTTTGAAAAAAGATCCCAAGTATGTTCAATCATTAAAGGCTCTTCATTCACTGCTATTTCTTGAAAGCTGTCTAAATCTATTTCCTCTTCTTCTTTAGCTATAAAAGCTATATATGTATCTTTAAAAGTTAAGACTTGTTGTTCTTTTAAGTTTTTTATTTGTTCAACCAGACTTTCTGACGGGCACACCGCCGCATTGATCATCGTGTTGATTTCTAACTCTACCATGGGCCAACGTTCAGAAAGGTATTCTTCGGTAACCGTTGTCGTGGTGGTTTGTAAAAAATTTTCCCACTTTTCTCTTAAAGTTAATATCCCAAAGCGTAGATCTGCTACAGGTTTGGTATAGGTAAATGGAAGTAATTGATTTCTTACTGCGCCATCAAATAATATGTAATTCATCTTAAAGTTTAGTTTTAAACAAATGTAAGGAAGTTTTTATTGGGCAATTTGTATTAATCACAATTTTCAGTTCGCCTGGTATCTGTAATCGAAATGATACTCCACTCTACTGCTGAGGATTTAAACAGTTGAATTTGATTAATTCCGCAGTGAGAAAGTTTTCCGTTAAGGTAAAACTCATAAGTGGTCCAAACACTTGCAAAACCTTTATCTATTTTGGTTTCATAACTCAATATTCTTTCTTCAAATTTCATTTCTTTTGGGATTGAACCAATTGAAGAAACAAATTGAGCTCTAGGTGATGTTTTAATCATAAAATTTCCATCTCTACCTTCTCCAATCGTTTTTAAAACAAGGTCTTCTTGTGTCATTTGCTTTAAGGCCACCGTATCTTGTTGATGAAAGGCTTTGAAAAAATCTTTAACAGATTGCTCTGGTGTATTTTGAGCAAAACCATGTAATCCTAAAAATAATATAAATAAAGTAAGTATTCTCATCGCTTTTGTTTTTGATGTTGACTGACTAATTTACTACTTTTACAACAACTTAAAACAAAAAAGCATGTCTGTTGCAAAAAAAGAATATAAAAGAGTAACGGTAAAATCACTAGTTGATATGAAAGCCAATGAAGAGAAAATCTCTATGCTTACCGCTTACGATTATACGATGGCAAAAATTGTTGATGGTGCTGGGATTGATGTCATTTTAGTAGGAGATTCTGCTTCAAATGTAATGGCGGGTCATGAAACCACTTTACCTATTACATTAGACCAAATGATTTACCACGCTTCTTCTGTGGTTCGTGCTATAGATAGATCTCTTGTGGTGGTAGATTTACCATTTGGAAGCTACCAAAGCGACCCTAAGGAAGCTTTACGTTCTGCCATTAGAATTATGAAAGAAAGCGGCGGTCATGCAGTTAAATTAGAAGGAGGTAAAGAAGTGAAAGAATCTATAAAGCGTATTTTAAATGCTGGGATTCCTGTAATGGGACACTTAGGTTTAACTCCACAATCTATATATAAATTTGGTACTTATACGGTAAGGGCTAAAGAGGAAGAAGAAGCTATAAAGCTAAAAGAAGATGCTAAACTCTTAGAAAAAATAGGTTGTTTCTCTATTGTATTAGAAAAAGTACCGGCAAAGTTAGCACAAGAAGTAGCTGAAAGTGTTTCTATTCCCGTGATCGGAATTGGTGCTGGTGGTGGCGTTGATGGCCAGGTGTTGGTGGTACACGATATGATAGGAATGACACACGAATTTAATCCGCGTTTTTTACGCCGTTATTTAGACTTATATAGTGAAATGACCACAGCCTTTCAACAATACAATAAAGATGTAAAATCATCAGATTTTCCTAACGAAAAGGAACAGTATTAATGGAAACATCTGCCATAGGACCTTTTTTAATCCTTGATGCCTTAACAGGTATTATATTTATTATTGTAGGTCTTATGATGCTAAAATATCCGCCTAAAGAAATTAATTCACTTTACGGATACCGAACTAAAAAATCTATGAAATCTCAAGAAGCTTGGAACTTCGCTCAAATTTACTCCTCTAAATTGATGATTAAAGCTGGGCTGTTCTTAAGTTTAGTAGGTTTGCTAGGATATGTATTCTTTGAGGTTTCATTTTTATTGGAAGTCATTTTAGCGAGTATTGCTTTTACTCTAGGAGTATGTGCACTTTTTTATTATACTGAAAGTGAATTAGATAAAATTAAGTCTTAAATATACAATAGACACAAAATTTATGGGGTTCAATAGCATTGATTAAAAAAATAGAACATAAGACGCTAAGAATTTGTCTGTTAGGCTTTATTATTGGAATTTTAATTTCTTTTTCTCTTTGGACGAATGACAGAATGTTTCCCTTACTTCCCGTAATTGACCTTCCATTTATTCCTGATCTTTTATATTCTTATACAGTATACTTTTTGCTTTTTATGTTATCTGCCACAATTTTTTTTCCTAGAAAAATCTTAATGTGGATCAGTTTAATTTTAATTATACTTTTAGTCGTAGGTGACCAAATGCGTTGGCAACCCTGGGTATATATTTACAGTCTCTTTCTGTTTCTATTTGCCATAAATATAAAGTCTAGCCTACGCCTTTTTTATTTTAAAGCCATTTTATTTACGATATACTTTTGGAGTGGTTTTCATAAACTGAATTTTCATTTTATTGATTACATTTTTCTACCCTTTATGAAAGATGTTTTTTTATTACATCTACCTAATTATAAAATCATTGGCTTTGGTATACCTCTAATTGAAATTTTTGCCGCAATGGGCTTGCTATTTAAAAAGACCCAGAAAATTTCCTTTTTACTACTTACCACCATGCATCTTGTTATTCTCTTGTGGGTAAGCCCATGGGGTGGGAATTCTAACAATGTTATAATTCCTTGGAATTTAGTTATGATAGGGTTAATTTATTTTTGTTTTTACTCTGATTTTAAAAAAGTACGACCTGAGCTAAAAAAGAAATATAATCATAAAATTCATTCTTCAATCTTAATTATTTTTTTCTTACTTCCTTCTTTATGGTTTATTGAAAAATGGCCCTATTACTTTTCTTTTCATATGTATTCCGGTAGAGGAAAAACCATGTCTGTTATCTATGAACAACCTATCATTGAATTGCCTGAAAATTTCTATTTAGAAACAAAAAACCTATCCTCATTCGAGAAACATAAAATTGTAAATTTAAATAGGTGGTCATATCAAGAATTAAATGTCCCCATACCCCCAAGTCTTTCTATTTTCAAACAGTTAAAAAATCATTTTTGTAACTTATCTCCTAACAATTCTCCCCATTTTATAGTATATAGAAGTATTAATTACAACGGCGAATATGATATTTTTACTTGTGACGACCTAGAATTATGATTACATTTGATAAAGCTTTTTCCATTGAGTAAAATTATTTCTACCCCACAAAACTTGCAAGTCATTTATGAAGACAATCACCTTATTGTCATCAATAAACGCGCAGGAGATTTAGTACAAGGGGACAAAACAGGGGATATTCCGTTAAGTGAAACGGTAAAATCTTATTTAAAAGAAAAATACAATAAACCTGGCAATGTTTATCTAGGAGTGGTTCATCGCCTAGATCGGCCAACAACAGGTATTGTTTTATTTGCTAAAACCTCTAAAGCCTTACCCCGACTTAATAAAATTTTTGCTCAAAAAGAAAATCAAAAAACCTATTGGGCGATGGTACAAAATACCCCATCTCCAAAAAATGGTACGCTTATTCACTTTCTTAAACGTAATTCTAAACAAAATAAATCTTACGCGCATATTAATGAGGTTCCCGATAGTAAAAAAGGTACACTTCACTATAAAACCCTTCAAGAACTAGATCGATATACCTTATTAGAAATTGATTTAGAAACGGGCAGACATCATCAAATTCGGAGTCAACTATCTAGTATCGGTTCCCCTATAAAAGGAGATCTAAAGTATGGTTTTAACAGAAGTAATGCAGATGCTAGTATCCATTTACACGCTAGAAAATTAACGCTCATTCATCCGGTTTTAAAAGAAGAAATGACATTTACAGCTCCACTGCCTAAAGATTCGCTTTGGGATGCTGTGAAAGAGAAATCATAAAATAAGCGTTAAATTCTTTCATTACATTAGCATATTCATTGCTTTTCATTTACTTACAGTAAGTAAAATTCCGTAAAAAAATGAGTCAGCATATCAAAGGTATTCACGATAAACAAGCAGAGTTCTATATAAAAAACGGATCGCTTCCTGTTAAAGAGCGTATTCAACAACTTAAAAAACTTAAATCTGAAATTAATTTCCGTGAAAACGAAATTATAGAAGCTTTAAAACTCGATTTTCAAAAACCCGTGTTCGAAAGCATGGTAACCGAAATTATTGTGGTTTATAAAGAATTAGATTTATTTATCAAAAATTTAGAACGTTGGTCCCAGCCTAAAAGTGTACGATCTAGTGTTTTAAATTTTCCTTCTTCAGATAAAATTCACCATCGACCTTACGGAAATGTGCTAATTATCGCTCCGTGGAATTACCCGTTTCAATTAGCTATAAATCCTTTTATTGCCGCCATAGCCACAGGAAATACGGTTACGTTAAAACCGTCAGAATTAACTCCGCATACCTCCACTATTTTAGAAAAAATCATCAAAAAAATCTTTACTGAAGAGCAAGCAACGGTTATACAAGGAGACAAGGAAGTCGCCCAACAACTATTAGATTTAAAATGGAATTATATTTTCTTCACTGGAAGTGTTGCTGTAGGTAAAATCGTGCATCAAGCAGCATCACAACACCTTACCCCTGTCACTTTAGAGTTAGGCGGTAAGAATCCTTGCGTAGTAGAAGCTTCTGCTAAAATTCAACTAACTGCCAAACGCATTGTATGGGGAAAATTTTTAAATGCCGGACAAACCTGTATTGCACCAGATTATATTTTAGTAGAAAAAAGTATAAAACCAAGGTTAATTAAAGCCTTAAAAGAGGAAATCATAGCAGCTTATGGGAAGAATAGTATCACATCACCAGATTATGCGAGAATTATAAATCAATCCCATTTTGAACGTTTAAAAAATCTAATAGAAGAGAATAAAGTGCTTTTTGGCGGCCAAACCGATGCTGACGAAAATTTTATTGCACCCACATTAATCGATGAACCTCAACAAAGTGATAAAATTATGGAAGATGAAATTTTCGGACCAATACTTCCTATTATTTCTTATGAAAACGAGAATGATTTAAAAAAGATCATTCGGTCTTACTCTACGCCATTAGCTTTTTTCGTTTTCACGGAAAATAAATCGTTCGCCAATAAAATTATGGCGCAATTTCCGTTTGGCGGAGGTGTCATTAACGACGTGGTTATTCACTTTGCCAATGAAAAATTACCTTTTGGCGGACTTGGAAACAGTGGAATTGGAGCTTATCACGGTAAACACAGTTTTTATTGCTTTACGCACCAACAAGCCATTGTAGATCGTAAGACTTGGTTAGATATTCCGTTTAGATATGCTCCCTACCACAACAAACTAAAATGGCTTAAAAAATTTAAAAACTGGTTGTAGCTATGCGATTTGAAATTTGTTATTATAGCCAATGAGTTGAATTAAGTTATGTTTTAATCAGTTCTAACTTCAACTTATCTCCTTGCTTTTTTTGAGCCAAACTATTGATGCTATCTTCAGTTAACTGAAAAATTCTAGGGTATCCTCCCGTAGTTTGGGCATCTCGCATAAGAATTATTAAATTGCCATCTGGTGTAAATTGTACGGTACCTGGCAACACAGGCTGTGACAACATTCCCGCTAAGGTATTAGGAAACTGTTCTTGTAGTTGATAAGCCATTCGACTATTGTTTTTAGAAATTGTCAACTCAGCACTCAAAATTTGCTCTTGCAAGACTAAGGGAACTTGATCCCATTCGGGTCCTTTAAAAACCTCTATAACTGATGATGTAAGTTCTTTATTTTTATACTTTACGGAAGCAAAATCTACCAATTTTAAACCTTCATTCTTAGAAATTGCTATTAACTCTCCTTTTTCAACTGAAGAAGTTTTCGTTATTGGATAAAACTGACTCCTACTCTCAAGCCGTACTTCTGTTTGAAAACCTCCAAAAATCGCTAAATACAACCTCGCTCCTTTCGTTATTTGCTTAATGTGAAGTCTATCCCCTTTTTTTACTTTAAATGGTTTTAAAAGGCTTATTTCCTTTCCATTTAAACGAATATTAGCTTCAATCCCCACCAAAACTATAAAGGCATCCTTGGTAAACTCCAATAATGGTCCCAATAGAGTGATTTCCATTACCGCTTTAAACGCTTCATTACCTACTAACAGATTAGCTATTTTTGCAGAATAACGATCCATAGCACCACTTTGCGGAACTCCCAATTGAGCGTACCCAAATCTTCCTCTATCCTGTATTGAGGTTAATAAACCTTTCTCTATCACTTTTACTCCCATTCTTTCACTTTTTCTAATTGGTATTTACCCAATTCGATTTTATTCAAAATGTCCTGGTGTTCTTCTAAATTTACTGCCTTAAATTTTATTTGATCTCCCGCCGAAAATGGTGTCGGTTTTTTTAATGAAGCGTCGAATAATGTCACCGGACAATTACCGATAATTTGCCAACCTCCAGCCGAAATTTGAGGGTATATTCCTGTCTGTTTTTCACCTATTCCAACACTGCCTTTTTCCACCTTTAATCGCGGTGTTTTTTTCCTTGAAATTTGGAGTGATTTTGGTAAACCACCTAAGTATAAAAACCCTGGTAAGAATCCCATAAAATAGAGGGTATAAATTGGGATGGTATGAGTGGAGATAAATTCTTCAACTTCTAATTTCTTTTGAACACAAACTTCTTCTAAATCGAGAGAGAATTTCTTGTGATAACACACGGGAAGAATGTATTTGCTTCCTTCATAAATCTTATCTATATTAGCTTTCTCCAACAAGTCTTTTAACACTGATGTTTCATTATAAATATTATTTATAGTAAACACATAATTTATTATTAATGAATTATATGTGTTATTTACCTCAACAATTTCTTTAACCTTAATTTCTTCTATTTTTTTCTTCGCGAATAGAATTTCAGAAAGAGTGGTTTCATTCATTTTATCTTCCCAGAGAATTAAAATAGCTTGTTTCCCCAACTGCTTAAACTGCAATTTATCTATGTTCATTTATCAACTTTTTTACTGTTTTTTATGGAGTGAACTATATAAATATTCTAAAATTTCTACTGAATTTTCAGTATCACTATGTATACAAATGGTATCAATTTTTTGATTTAAAATCACCCCGTTTATTGTGATAATTTTATCTTCAAAACCCATCATTTTTACCTTCTCCAAAATCTGATTTTTATCGTGTAGAACAGCACCGGTTTTACCTCTAGAAACCAAACTCAAATCTTCTTCATAAGCTCGGTCTGCAAATCCTTCAATTAAGGTTTTTATTTCGTTTTTTGCTCCCTCTTCTATAGCAGATTTAGGCGGAACAAATAGCACTAATTTATCATCAATTTCTTTAACTAAATCAATCATCATGAGTGATTTTTCTTTATCATATTTCAGCTCATTGTAGAGCGCCCCGTGAGGTTTGATATGATGAAGCTTCTCCCCTAGCCTCTCTACTGTATCTTTTACTAGTAAAATTTGAGTTTTAAGCGACTTTCGTAAATTTTTTAAGCTCATATCCATCTTTTTCCTACCAAAGTTCTCTACATCGGGATATGAAGGATGAGCCCCTATCTTTACATTATTTTTAATCGCTAATTGCACCGCTTCCACAACAGTCTGTTTATTACCAAAATGTCCGCCGCACGCAATATTACAAAACGAAATGAGAGGCATTAGCCTCTCATCGTATTTACCTCCTTCTGCTAAATCGCAGTTAAATTTTATCATTGTTATTTATTCTTTCGTTTGTTATATGCATAAATAGCAAAGGTGGTTAACCAATGACCTCCTTCGTAAGAATCGTCTGTAAGGTTAGAGAAAGAGGAAGACAAATGCTTTTCTGCCACAGGTTTAAGATGATTTAAATTATCATATTTAGCTGCAAGACTAAACAACACAGCTGCTCGGCTAAAATTGAGTCCGTCTAAATGGACTAATTTTCCATCTTTACGATCTGAAACTTCTCCTATTTCTAAATCAAAATCCTTATTTGAAATTTCGGGCATAAAATCTTTAAGCCATAACTTAAATGTTTGCTCTGCCAGCACATTTTGCATTAAATGTATTTCTTCTAGACAAGGAGAAAGAAAATCAAAACCTCCTGGCTCCCATGCAATAGGACAATTATCATCTGATAAATAAAAGTCTTTTGCTCTTGTGGCTATTAAATCTTTTAATTTTTGATTCTCTGTAGCTACAGCATAATCATAAGCAAAACTCATCCCAAAGGCTGTATTTTCGTGTTCTCCCGTACGAATAGGATAATTTAATTTAGGTAAAAATGCTTGATAATTGCTTACTATTTTCTTTGTTAGAGGTGCTAAATTTGCCTCTAACTCCTTTGCTATAGGATCTTCCCAAGTATGAATCTCTTGTGCTAATTTTAATAACCAAGCCCAGCCGTAAGTACGTTCGTAAGTTTTATTCTGCTCTTTATTAAAATAGGCTAACTCTTGTTCTATGTTCTCTTTTGAAAGATGATCTTGAAGCAATTGTTTAATTTCTTCCGCTTTAGCGAGATTAGGAAATTGTTTTAACAGACTTATTAAACTCCAATGCGCATGAACCGAAGAATGCCAATCAAAACAACCGTAAAAAGCTGGGTGTAACTCACTAGGTTTCTGTAGGTCGTTTTCTGAAGCTAAAGTTTGCCCTAACTTATTAGGAAACTCTTGCTCCAAACACGCCAAAGGCATCCTTGCTAACTTTTCGGCTTGTTCTAAACTAAGAACCACAGGCTCCACTTCTGTCATTTTAGAAGAGATATCTTCTACAATGCTAGTATCTTTTTCTGATTGCTGTTGATCCTGCAACGTCGTTTCTTCGTGATTTTTATTCTTACAAGCTACCAAAGCTATAAGACTTAATGCGATTGCTATTTTTTTCATAATTTATCCTAACCAGCCATCTCTATCTAAACTTCTATATTGAATGGCTTCACTTATATGTTCTCCGTTAATTTTTTCTGAATTCTCTAGATCGGCTATCGTTCTAGATACTTTTAATATGCGATCATAGGCTCTTGCGGAAAGATTTAAACGTTCCATAGCGGTTTTTAAGAGTTGTTTTGAAGCTTCATCTAACTTACAAAACTCTCGTATTTGCCTAACTCCCATTTGAGCATTGTAATGTATATGTTCTATATCTTTAAACCGAAGCGTTTGATTTTCTCTCGCTTTGGTTACGCGCTCTCTAATTTTTACACTGCTTTCCCCTCTTCGCTCATCGCTTAGCTTTTCAAAAGGAACCGGCGTTACTTCTATATGAATATCTATGCGATCTAATAAAGGTCCGCTTATTTTGCTCAAATACCTTTGCATTTCGGCTGGTGAAGAGGTAACGGGAGCATCTGGATCGTTAAAATAACCACCCGGACTAGGGTTCATACTAGCGACTAGCATAAAACTTGAAGGGTAGGTTACCGTAAATTTTGCTCTAGAAATAGTTACTTCCCGATCTTCTAAAGGTTGACGCATTACTTCTAAAACACTTCGTTTAAATTCTGGTAATTCGTCTAAAAATAAGATCCCATTATGTGACAAAGAAATTTCTCCCGGTTGCGGATATGCTCCTCCGCCAACTAAAGCCACATCGGAAATCGTATGATGTGGACTCCTAAACGGTCGTTCAGCCATAAGACCTACATTTTCCCTTACTTTTCCTACCACACTATGAATTTTTGTGGTTTCTAAAGCTTCGTGGAGTGTCATAGGAGGTAATATACTTGGCAATCGTTTAGCCAACATCGTTTTTCCTGATCCTGGCGGACCAATTAAAATGATATTATGACCTCCCGCTGCGGCAATTTCCATACAGCGTTTGATAGATTCTTGACCTTTTACATCGGCAAAATCAAATTCTGGATGTTTTAAGTTTTGATAAAACTCTTCTCTCGTATTAACAATAGTAGGTTCCAATTTTTTTCCTTGATCAAAGAACTCAATTACTTCAGTAATATTTTCTACTCCATATACATCTAAACCACTAACAATTGCCCCTTCTTTAGCATTTTGTTTAGGTAAAATAAAACCTTTAAATCCTTCTTGTTTAGCTTTTATTGCAATAGGTAAAGCTCCCTTTATAGGTTGTAAACTTCCATCCAAAGAAAGTTCTCCCATAATAATATATTCTTCTATTTTTGGAGCTTTGATTTGTGAAGAAGCAGCTAAAATTCCTAATGCTAGCGTCATATCGTAAGCAGAACCTTCTTTGCGTAAATCGGCTGGTGCCATATTTACAGTAATCTTCTTTCCTGGTAATTTATAGCTATTGTTTTGTAAAGCTGCGGCTATTCTAAAACTACTTTCACGGATGGCGTTATCGGGCAAACCAACTAAATGATAGCCTATTCCTTTATCTATATTTACCTCTACGGTAATGGTGGTGGCTTCCACACCAAAAACAGCACTTCCGTAAACTTTAACTAGCATATAATTACTTTGTCTTAAAAATAAAGAATTATTTACTCATTTAAAGACATCTTATGAAAATTTAAAGAAACTTATTTTAATTGTTACAGCTCAAAACTATGATAATCAAATAAATGAAGCTCTATCTTCATGTTACTTTTTCAATTTTAAACTCAAGGTTTATTGATAATGCTTACTTATCCGATAAAAGAAATGGAAGATTAATGTTTATAATGTGAATTGCATATAAAATAAGAGATTTACACTTATTTAGCGAAAAACTCCTGAAGTAAACTTTTCGTAGACGGATCTAAGTCTTCTTTGATTTCACCCTTATCAATTTGCTGCAAAATACTTGAAGCTAACTGCTTTCCTAGCTCTACACCCCATTGATCATAGCTGTAAATATTCCAAATGACCCCTTGCACAAAGAGTTTATGTTCATATAAAGCGATAAGGCTTCCCAAAGTTTCTGGGCTTAACTGGTCAATTAAAATAGTATTGGAAGGTTTATTTCCCTCAAAACATTTATAAGCTTTTATTTTTTCTTGCTCTTCAACTGAAAGATGACTGATTTCTTTTTCAATCGTTTTTCTAGATTTTCCGCAAAGGAAAGCTTCCGTTTGAGCGAAAAAATTAGCCATTAATTTGTGATGATGCTCTTTATTTCCGTGAACGGATTGTTTAAAACCAATAAAATCACAGGGTACAAGTTTTGTACCTTGATGAATCAATTGAAAAAAAGCATGTTGCGCATTGGTTCCTGGTTCTCCCCAAATGATATTACCGGTTTGATAGTCTACTTTTTTTCCGTTTCGATCTATATTTTTCCCATTACTTTCCATCACGCCTTGCTGTAAGTAAGGTATAAATTTTTGTAAATATTGAGAATATGGGATAACGGCTTCCGTTTCAGTTTCGAAGAAATTATTATACCAAATGCTTATCAAAGCTAAAATCACTGGAATGTTTTCATCAAATGGGGTAGACTCAAAATGCTCATCCATTTGCTGAGCTCCGCCAAGTAATTCCGTAAAGTTTTTATAACCAATTCCGCAACAAATAGCCAAACCTACGGCACTCCACAATGAAAACCTGCCTCCTACCCAATCCCACATAGGGAAGATATTTTCTTCTAAAATGCCAAAGTTTTTAGCTTTTTCGTTATTAGCACTTACGGCTACAAAGTGTCTAGAAATATCATCTTCCGTAAAGTCATTATTTGCAAACCATTTTTTTATAGTGATGGCGTTACTCAAGGTTTCCTGTGTAGCAAAACTTTTAGAGACTACAATAAAAACCGTTCGCTCTACATCTATTTTTTTTAAAACTTCATGTACATGATCACCATCAATATTAGAAACAAAATGAACTTGTAAGTGATTTTGATAAGCTGTTAAAGCCTCCAAAACCATCTGAGAACCCAAATCACTGCCACCAACACCTATATTTACGACATGCTGTATGGTTTTATTGGTTGCTCCTTTCCACTCTCCGTGAATAAGTTTTTCTGAAAAGATCTTCATCTTTTCTAAAGCAGCCTCTACTTCTTTTGGTTTGTTAAGAGATCGCAATTTTGTATGTGCTGCTGCTCTATTCTCGGTAACATTTATAATTTTTCCCTCAAATTGTTTTTTTATCGCATCTTTAAGGTCTACTTCTTTACAAAGTTCTAAGAGTAGTTTTTTAGTTGTGTCATCCAGTCTATTCTTAGAGTAATCGATATAAAACTTATTCCATTTTATATGAAATTTATCTACACGGCCATCGTCTTCCTGAAACATTTCGACCATCTTTTTATTCTTGATCGTTTTAAAATGTTCCTGAAGATTTTCCCAAGCTTGCGTTTGTATGGGGTTAATTTTCTTTAACGCCATTTGCGATAATATTTTGATGGTATGTTATTAAATTAGTGATGGGGCGTTTTAATATTTTCCCCAACAGCAAACCTTTTTCATTTAAAATTTCTTTTATGATATTCTTTGAAAAATGTGCTATAGATCCTACAAAGTGAATTGGGTGTTTCTTAGATTCTTCAAACAATAAGACTCTTTTCTCAATAAACTCTTCAATTCCTTCTTTTAAAATGCGGTAAAAATAAGGGTTTATTTCTTTTTGAGTAAATATAAAAGATGCAAAATGTGCCAAATATGCATTCGGATTTTCGTGATGATATAAATGTTGCTTGATCTTGTCTGGACTTAAATCGAATTCGGCATTAAAGGCAATAGCTATATCTTGAGGCATTTTACGATAAAAATAATCCTGTAATAGCTTTTTACCAAAGAAATTACCGCTAGCTTCATCCATAATAATATAGCCTAAAGAGGCTACAGGATTCACAATTTTCTTTCCGTCATAAAAACACGCATTAGAACCCGTCCCTAGTATACATACTATCGCGGGGGTTTGGGTCACCGCTTGGACGGCAGCCATAGTATCTTCTTCTACTATCACTTCTGCCTGAATGAAAAAGCTTTCTAATACTTTTTTTAGTTTAGACTTGGGAGTTTCTGTTCCGCAACCTGCTCCAAAAAAAGATAAATGATTGATTTTATCTTTTACAACGCAAAGTTCTGTATTAGATTTTAACCTCTCTAATAAAGTTGCTTCTTGAAATACAGAGGGGTTTAAACCTTTCGTTGTGGTTTCTATAATAATATTTCCCGAATTGTCTATAACAACCCAGTCACATTTTGTAGAACCTCCATCTGCTATTAAGTACATGCTTTTATTTAACACTTGCGATATGAGCAGCCAAATCTACTAATTTTGTAGAATATCCAAACTCATTATCGTACCAAGATATTAACTTAAAGAAGTTATCATTTAAACCGATACTTGCTTCGGCATCAAAAACACTCGTACGAGGTTCTGACACAAAGTCTTGAGAAACTACTGCTTCCTCTGTATAGCCTAAAATTCCTTTTAAATCACCTTCAGAAGCTTTTTTTATGGTTGCTTTTAAATCGGTAAAGGAAACTGATTTTTTGGTTCTTACGGTTAGGTCAACCACGGAAACATCGGGCGTTGGGACTCTAAAAGCCATCCCGGTAAGTTTTCCGTCAAGGGCAGGAATCACTTTCCCTACAGCAATTGCTGCTCCTGTAGTAGTCGGAATAATATTAGCTAACGCATTTCTTCCTATTCGGTAATTTTTCTTAGAAGGCGCATCTACGGTAGATTGTGTAGAAGTGGTTGCATGAACGGTTGTCATTAAAGCTTCCTCAATCCCATAATTATCTTCAATTACTTTTGCTAAAACAGCTAAACAATTGGTGGTACAAGAAGCGTTAGAAACTACCGTATCTTCTGGCTGCACATCATTATGATTTACTCCCATCACAAACATAGGTGCATCTTTAGAGGGTGCAGAAATGACCACTTTTTTTGCTCCTGCAGTGATATGTTGACCTGCAGACTCTTTGGTTTTAAAGATTCCTGTACAATCGATCACCACTTCGGTATCAATCGCATCCCATTTTAGTTGCGTGGGATCTTTTTCTGCGCTTACGCGGATTTCTTTACCGTTTACGATAAGATTTCCGTTTTTAGTGGTAATTTCTCCGGGA
Organism: Mesonia algae; assembly: GCF_003253545.1. Taxonomy (GTDB): domain Bacteria; phylum Bacteroidota; class Bacteroidia; order Flavobacteriales; family Flavobacteriaceae; genus Mesonia; species Mesonia algae. Next base: position 188,893 of record NZ_QKYV01000006.1, on the reverse strand, counting down.
AATTTTCCGTGAACGGAATCATATTTTAGTAAATAAGCTAAATGTTCTACATCTACTAAATCGTTAATTCCAACAATATTTATATCTTCTCTTTGGCTGGCAACTCTAAAAGTTAATCTACCAATTCTTCCAAAACCATTAATGGCTATATTTAATTTTTTCATTTCTTATATCGATATTATATCGGCAACTTTTAATAAGTCCCAATCAATTTCATTTGTTCCTTCTATTGCTTCTTTAAATGAAGTTACTACAATTTTTTTATGTTTTACCCCTACCATCACATCCTTTTTATTTGCTAAAAGGACATCTACAGCGCCAACTCCTAATCTGCTTGCTAATACTCTATCATAACAACTTGGAGAACCACCTCTTTGAATATGACCTAATACGGTTACTCTCACTTCGTAATCATTAAGGTTACTTTCTATATATTGAGCTAATTCAAAAATATTCTTACCTATTTGATCGCCTTCAGAAACCACTACGATACTCGATGTTTTCCCCGACTTTCTACTTTTTGATAAAGATTCTACCAAACGGTCTTTTCCTAAATTTTCTTCAGGAATTAGAATTTCTTCCGCTCCAGCGCCAATTCCCGCATTTAAAGCGATGTCGCCTGCATTTCTTCCCATGACTTCTACCAAAAATAGTCGGTTATGAGAATTTGCTGTATCTCTAATCTTATCTATTGCTTCAACCACCGTGTTTAACGCGGTATCGTAACCAATGGTAAAATCAGTTCCATTAATATCGTTATCGATTGTTCCTGGAATACCTACAATTGGAAAATCAAATTCCTCATTAAAAACTGAAGCTCCAGTAAATGTACCATCTCCACCAATAACAATTAGTGCATCAATTTCATTATCCTTAAGATGATGAAAAGCTTTTTCCCTCCCTTCCGGAGTCATAAAATCTTTAGACCGAGCTGATTTTAAAAAAGTACCTCCTTTATTAATAATGTTTTTTACTGACCTTGCTCCTAACGGAGTAAAATCACCTTCTACCAAACCTTGATAACCTCTATAAATACCAACGCATTCTTTATCATAAAAAACACAGGCTCTAACTACTGCTCGAATAGCGGCGTTCATTCCCGGTGCATCTCCACCAGAAGTAAGTACGCCTATCTTTTTAAGGTTTGTTTTCATCTTCTCAAAGTTATTTGATTTTATTTTAAAAGCCTATTAAAAATTAGCTAAAAAAAAACCTCTTTTTAGTAAAGAGGCTTTTTTCTTATTTATTTTTTTTGATATAGCTATTAACTTCATTCTCTAAATAAGTAAGCGGTAGCGGACCTTGAGAAAGAATGACATCATGAAAATCTCTAATATCAAATTTCTCTTTGAGTTCTTTTTTTGCCTTCCCTCTAAGTTCTAAGATTTTAAGCATTCCTATTTTATATGCCGTTGCTTGTCCCGGCATGACAACATGTCTTTCAACCATTTTTATACAGTCACTTTCTTCATTAGGTGTATTGCTTTTATAATAAGCTATGCCATCTTCTCGAGACCATTTTTTAGCGTGAATTCCTGTATCTACTACCAATCGGCATGCGCGCCAAAGTTCCATAGCTAATCTTCCAAAATCTGAATAAGGATCTTGATAAAAACCTATTTCTTTTGGTAAAAACTCAGTGTAAAGTCCCCACCCTTCTACATAAGCTGTATAGAAATTAAATTTTCTAAACGTGGGAATACTATCTAATTCTTGTGCGATAGCGATTTGCATATGGTGCCCCGGAATTCCTTCGTGGTAAGCCAACGCTTCCAATTGATATTTAGGCATAGCTTTCATATTATACAAATTTGCATAATAAATTCCTGGTCTTGATCCATCTAATGCCGGAGCTTGATAAAAAGCTTTTCCTGCACTTTTCTCTCTAAAAGCTTCTACGGCTTTTACTTTAATATCGGCTTCGGGGAGCGTATGGAATAACTCTCCCAATCTTCCCTTCATCGTATTGATAGTTTTCTTTGCTTCCGCTAAGTAAGCCGTCTTCCCTTCTTCGGTTTTATCATAATAGAACTGCGGATCGTTACGCATGAACTCAAAAAAATCTTCCAAAGAACCTTTAAAACCAACTTTGTCTTTAATGGCTATCATTTCTTTATGAATTCTCTTTACTTCTCGTAATCCTATATTGTGAATTTCTTCGGCAGTTAAATTGGTAGTGGTCACTCGTTTTAAACTGTTGTTATAAAATTCATCTCCCTTAGGAAATTTCCAAACACCAGCTTTAGATGTTGCTCTTTGATTTTGATCTTGTAGAGTTTCAATTAAGGTTTTGTAAGCCGGAGCTACATGAGTTAATAAAGCTTTTTTAGCTTCTTCCTTTAACTGTTTTTTCTCTTCTTGGCTAAGTTTTAAGTCCTCAACTTTTTTGCTAAAATCTTCCCATAACGTGCTCTCTTTCTTACCTCTTTCAAATGGAAATCCTTTTATCACATTTTGTGCATCATCGATAACTTTAGTGAAAACAAATTTAGGAGGTAAAATTCCATTTTTTTCTCTAATTTTTAAACGTTCAGAAATATCTTCAAACGCTTTTTTCATTCCGTTTAAACGAGAAATATAAGCTTTCGCATCTTCTACTGAATCTATTTGATGCATGTTAATGAGAAATGCAGGTAATTCTGCCTGATACCCATGCATTTGATTAACTGGGTAGTCATAAAAACGATACTTATAATCTGCAATATCATTTTCCAGTTTATCTTTCATCAACTCGTAACTGAGTTGATTTTCTTTTGATAACTGAGATGTATCAATACTGTCTTTTAAATAAGTTAGTCTTATTTTATTCTTTTCTAAATCTTTAGGGTATTTTTCATTCGAAAAATCGTCCCATTGATCATTTTTTTCTTTTTTACCAAGACGAGTCAGCATCATAGGTGAATCATCTACATCTTCTTTAAAAGTTTTCTCGAAGAACTTTTCTATCTTTTCATTTTCTGAATTGTTACTTTGCTGAGATGTTTTTTCCTCTTTTTCTTGGCAAGAGAATAAAATTATAGCACTTAAAATTAAAACATACTTCTTCATAAAACTACTTTTTTAACCACTGAAATTCTACTGAAGAATCGCCGTAAACCGTATGGGTTTGTTTTTTAAAATCTTCTTTTTTAGCCTTGAAAATATTGGGTACATACGTTTGCGGATTTAAGTCGATTAACGGAAACCAAGTACTCTGAATTTGAATCTGTAACTTATGTCCTTTTTTAAACGTGTGGTGTATGTCTTGAAGTTTAATATTTACTGCAGTCTTTTCATTAGCTGTGAAAGGTTTTGGATTTTCAAAACTATCTCTAAATCTACCACGAAGCACTTCACTACGCACCATCATATGGTAATTACTCATTTTTAAATATTCTTGAGTTTCTTCAGTATCTTCAGCCTCATTAGGGTAAACATCGATTACTTTTACAACCCAATCTGCAGCGGTTCCTGTAGTTGCTACTTTTAATTTAGCCATAATTTCTCCTGCTAAAGTCATATCTTCTTCAAGCACTTCAGTTTCAAAAACTAGAACGTCTGGTCTTCTTGCTGAAAAACGCTGATCGTCTGTCATATATTTTCTTGGTGTAAATACCATTTTAATATCTTCAGAATAAGGAACAGGTTTTTTAGGATCACTCACAAATTCTACCTTTTGATTAGGTTTGGGTAGTGTATTTAGTTTTTGGTTTTCTCCTAAATAATACTTTTTATTGGTTATTTCTTTTGGAGGCCAGTTTTCATAAGTTTTCCACTCTCTTGAACCTGTATCATACATAGTTGCTTCCGCTAAAGCAGATTCTTTATGCTTTCCGTTCCCTTTTAAAAAGTGATTAAAAAACCTAGTTTCTACGTTTTTTTGGTAGTTGAGAGAAATATCATCTCCAAAATATACATTCCCTATCGCTTGTCTTTTTTTATTTCTAGCCCAGTCACCATGACTCCACGGTCCGAAAACTAAAGTGTTGTAATTTTTATTATTGGCTTCTATATTTTTATAAGTTTCAAAAGGTCCGTAAAGATCTTCTGCATCAAAAAGTCCTCCTACCACCATAACGGCAGGCTTAATCTTTACTTCTCCTAAATGTTGAATGATTCCTCTTTTTTGCCAAAATTCATCGTAATTTGGATGGTCTTTTAACTGCTGCCAAAATATATTATCTTCTTTATAGTATTCATCTAACTGACTGATAGGTGTATTCTCTAAGAAGAATTGGTATTGATCTTTGCTATCTAACTTTGGAAATTGAAACCAGTTTTTATTTGTTGGACCTTCTTGCTGATAACCAAAAAGTGCTGTTGCTCTCCAATAGCTTAATAAATAAGCACCATTGTGATGAAAATCATCAAAAAAGAAATCACCAATACATGCTTGTGGAGATGCAGCTTTTAAAGCTGGATGTTCTGAAAGTAAAGAGTATGTAGCATAGAAACCAGGATAAGAAATTCCCCAAGTCCCTACTCTACCATTGTTATTTTCTACATTATTAACTAACCATTCTATAGTGTCATAGGTATCGCTAGCTTCATCAATTTCTTTTCCTTTTTTATTAGGAATGTAAGCACGCATATTATCATAAGTTCCTTCACTCATCCAACGTCCACGTACATCTTGATAAACGATTATATTTCCTTCTTTCATTAAAAACTCATTAGGTCCTATTTTTGAACGAAATTGATTTTCACCATAAGGACGAGAACTATAAGGCGTTCTTTGCATGATGATAGGGTATTCTTTAGAAGTGTCTTTTGGAGAGTAAATGGTAGTATGCAATTTTATACCATCTCTCATTTCTATATCAACTTCTTGTTTTATGTAATGATCTTTTATGTTATAGTCATCTTCTTGCGCATACACTTGAAAAGATAAAACACTTACAAACAACAGGACTAATAAATTTAATTTGGTTTTCATTCAATTATTTTTTTAAGAAATCGCTTAAAGATACTATAATTTATGCAGAGAAAAAGTCAATTGAAATCTTGTAAATATCTAAATAGCTCTATTTCAAAAATATAAAATTTAAAAACATAGCTTATAATTTTTTAAATAATGTCTAAATTAGTCGGTACGAAAACCATTAATTTAATATTATGAAAAAATACTTTTCTATTTGCTCTTTATCACTTCTTTTAGTTTTAACCACCATAAGCTGTGGTCGCCAAGTAACTCGCATGAGTGAGGATACCGTTACTGATATTAGCGGAAAATGGAACGACACAGACTCTCGACTTACGGCTGAAGAAATTACTCAAGAGATGATGATGCATTCTTGGTATAATACTTACACGGCTCAGAATGTAGGAGACCGACCTGTCATTATTGTTGGAATGATTACCAATAAATCTCATGAACATATTGCAACAGAAACTTTTTCTAAAGATATCGAGAAAGCTATTATTAATAATGATAGAATGAGATTGGTACAAGCTGGTGCAATGCGAGAAGAATTAAGAGCAGAAAGAGCCGATCAACAAAATTATTCTTCTGCCTCTTCTATGAAACAATTTGGATTAGAGCAAGGAGCAGATTTTATGTTACAAGGTACTATCAACTCTATTGTAGATGAGTATAAAAGAGATAAAACTGTTTATTACCAAGTTGACTTAGAACTTACCAATATTGAAACCAACGAAAAAGTATGGATTGGTGACAAGAAGATTAAAAAAATGATTAAATAAGCATTTTTCTATGCTAAAATTAACACGCAAGTGGTTAACTTATTGCTCTGCAGGAATTCTAATTTGTATTTTGAATTCTTGCGGAGTTACTTATAATGACAGGATTATAGGTTTAGAACAAAATCTTGTCAATCAAAATTTTTCAGCAGCACTTCAAGTAATTGAAGATAATAAGTTTCTTAGTAAAAATAGAAACGAGTTACTCTATCTTATGGAAAAAGGTAAGGTAGAACATATGTTTGGTAATTTTGAAAAAAGTAATGTACTCTTCGAAAAAGCTTATACGCTTATAGAAAATCAAATTCAATCTAATGTTGGGCAGGCGATTGCTTCTAACCTAACCAATCCTATGGCAAAACCATACAAAGGAGAGGATTTTGAAAAAGTGACTATACATTATTATATGGCACTTAATTATTTTCAACTTGGTATGCCTAATGAAGCTTTAGTAGAGGCTAAAAGGATCAACATAAAGTTGAATCAACTCAACCAGCGTTATAAAAAAAACAAAAATAAATATACAGAAGACGCCTTTGCTCAAATACTCCAAGGTTTATTATATGAAGCGACAGGAGATATTAATAATGCGTTTATAGCTTATCGGAATGCGGCTAATTTATACTTAGAAAATGATGGTGTTTACTATGAAGTTCCTTTACCCTATCAATTACAAAAAGATTTACTGAGAACCGCTAAGGTTCTAGGTTTTACTGAAGAGTATAATTTTTATCAGAATAAATTTAAAATTCCGGAAAGTGAAATTGTGTATCAACCGGCAGAAGCTATAATTTTCTGGGAAAACGGTCTAGGACCAGCAAAAGATCAAACCCAACTCACCTTAGTAGAAAATGCATTTGTTTCAATTAATGATGAGTATGGTTCATTTTTCTTACCCATTCCTCCAGGGTTAAATGTAGGAATTACTTCTTTAGCTATTCCTAAATATATAGAGAGGGAAAGTTATTATGTAACAGGATCTGTTTCTACAAATGACCAAGAAATTCCATTTGAAACTGTAGAAGATTATTACCCCATTGCTAGGCAGTGTTTACAAGACCGAATGTTAAGAGAGGTAATAGATATGGCTGTTAGATTAACTACCAAAAAAGCAACCAGTGCTGGCCTGAGTTCTCTGGCTAAACAATTATTAGGTGAAGATGCTAAAGATATAGTTAAAGTTAGCGCTGATGCTGCTGGAGCTATCACCGAAAAAGCTGACACTAGAAACTGGCAAAGTCTACCCGCCACCATAAGCTATGCAAGGGTTAGTCTAGAAAGTGACAAAGAAAATATTTTCACACTTAATAGATATCGCAATTCTAAAGTAGATAAAGATACCATACATATTGATTATAAAAGAGGTTTACAACTTGTTAGCTTTTTTGATGTGGGTAAAACTGCGCCAAAAGTTATTGAACCTACTTTAAAGGAAAATAAAAAAACGGAAGAGTTTTTGATGAAATCTAACTAACTACAACCTTAAATGTTTTTAAAATGAAATTCTTACCTTCTATTGCTTTAAGTTTTATATTTCTATCTAGCCTTACTTTCTCTCCTTCTATAATTGAAGATACTTTTCAAGAATGGACATCGACGAACTGTTACGATAATATTCTTTTTAAATTAAAGAAAGTGAATAATGTAGGAAAGCGTCAATTATGGGAATTACAATTTAAAAACAACTATAATCAACTCGTTACGTTTAATTATGCCTTAACGGAAAATGAAACTGATTTCCTAACCAATAAAAGAAAAACATTAGAAGCACAATCGATAAGCAAGCCAATAGAGCTTTATACTAATACTAGAGATTTTTATGTTTTAGTAGACCAATTAAGTTTTTCGGTGAGTGGTGTTCCTTTAATTCCTTGTAAAAAGCAAAATTAATTGTATCTAAAAAGTTATAAAAAAGCCTCTAAATTAAATTTAGAGGCTTTTTTATATTAAGTATAAATGACTATTTAAAATTTGCTATTCCTTCTTTTAGCCAAGCTTCGTATTCATCTACATCTGGCATATAAGATGCAGGTTGATTTAACATTTCTTCATTATGGTCAATTAAAACATAGTAAGGTTGTGCATTTACACCATAACGTTCAATTTGAAAATCACTCCACTTATTACCCACAGTACGTATTCTTTTACCCGTAGTTTCACTTGTGTATTGTTCTTCTTCAGGTAATTTTTCTTTTATATCCACGTAAAGTGAAATAATAACCAAATCATTTTTTAATTTTCCTAAAATTTGTGGTTCACTCCACACTCTTTCTTCCATTTTACGACAGTTAATACAAGCTTTTCCTGTAAAATCTATCATTACTGGCTTTCCTTCTTTTTTAGCGTAAGCCAAACCTGCTTCATAATCCAGAAAAGCAAGAATGTCATGTGGACCTAATTCTGCATGCTCGGGAAAATCAGATTCATTAAAAGTGGTAGAATTTCCTCCCGTCTTAGTGAATCCAACTCCGTAAGGTGATTCGCTATAATTCATTGGTGGTGGGAAACCACTAATTAACTTTAAAGGTGCTCCCCAAAGACCTGGGATCAAATAAATGGTAAAAGACAAAATCACTAATCCTAAAGACAATCTCCCCACTGAAATATGAGTGATTGGAGAGTCGTGTGGTAAAGTAATTTTTCCGAAAAGGTAAAGTGCAAGTGTACCAAATACCGCTATCCAAATGGCTAAAAATACTTCTCGCTCTAACCAATGTGCATCTAAAACTAAATCGGCTTGCGACAAGAATTTAAAAGCTAAAGCAAGTTCTAAAAATCCTAATACTACTTTTACAGTATTTAGCCAGCCTCCAGATTTTGGTAAAGTATTCATCCATCCTGGGAACATCGCAAACAATGCAAATGGAATTGCTATGGCTAATGAAAAACCTAACATTCCTATAATTGGTGCTAATCCTCCTTTAGATGCTGCTTCTACTAATAATGTTCCTACAATAGGCCCTGTACAACTAAATGATACGATGGCTAAAGCCAATGCCATAAAGAAAATTCCAACAATCCCTCCTCTATCCGCTTGACGGTCTACTTTATTAGCCCAAGAATTAGGTAGCATAATTTCAAAAGCACCAAGAAATGATGCGGCAAAAACCAACAATAAGACAAAGAAAATAATATTAAAAGTAACGTTAGTTGAGAGTGCATTTAAAGCATCTGCTCCAAAAATAGCAGTAACCAGCGTACCTAAAAGCACATATATGATAACGATAAAAAATCCGTAAATCAATGCATTTCTAACTCCTTTTGCTTTGGTTTTACTTTGTTTAGTAAAAAAACCAACCGTCATAGGAATCATTGGGAATACACAAGGTGTTAATAATGCTACAAAACCAGAAAGAAATGCTACCCAAAAAATAGTGAAAATGCCACGATCTACTTTGGCTTCTTCTTTTTGTAATCTTTCTGAAACTACAGGCTTATCTTCGCTTGCTTCTTCTTTTTTAGAATTATCGTCTAAACTATAAGCTTCAAATTCATCAAAATTGGTGAAAACTTTGGCTTTCTTATTTGTTAAATCAAAAGCGAGGTAATATTCTTCATTAATACAAACTTCCTTACAGGCTTGATAAAATAATTGAACTTTAATTAAATCTAACTCCTTATTAATAAGTTTGATAGTTTGTGTAAACGTAGCATTTTTAGAAAAGTAAACTTCATCAACTCCAAAAGTTTCATTGAATGCTCTTTTGGTTTCACTTTCTTTTGCATCTCCTTCTGCTTCATAGTTTTCCTCAGCATCTACAAATTCAAACATCATAGGAATTGGTCCTCCGTCTGGTGTAAACTGTGAATAAATATGCCATTCTTCTTCAATTTCTGCATTGAAAATCAATTCATATTCTTCATCAGAAATCTGATTAACACTTCCTTCCCATTTTACGGGTTTTTTTACTTCTTGAATGCCAGATCCTGGAAATTGAGCAAACGATTGCCCAAAACTTATAAGAGCAATAAATAGGGTTAAAAATAGTCTCATGTGGTTAAGGTAAATTTAAGTATAGTTTGGGTTGGTTTAATTCTATATTTTTCGTTGGTTCTATGGTTGACAATCCAAATAATATCATTCTCATTACATAAAACCCAGATGTTTTCTTTTTCCGTTACCGGAATTTTCTCATTTATTAAGTAATCGCTTATTTTTTTCTTTCCTTTCATTCCAAAAGGATAAAAATAATCTCCCGACTTCCATTTTCTCAATTGAAGCGGGAATTTAAGAAGTTCTAATGGAAAATATGCAACATTTTTATCAAACTCTTTCATTTGACTCACTTTATTTTGCTTTAACTTCCCTAAGTTAAAATCAATATCTTCTAAATAATTTATCTCTAGAGTTTTTGAGCTAGATTCACTTATTTCTTGTAAAATAAGGATATCTCGATCTTTTACTAATTGGTGTGTTTTAGAATATACACGTTTTCCAGATTGAGCTTCTATAAGTTGATAGACATCTTCCCACTCGGTAAAACCAAAATCTTTAAGCAATTGATAGATCACAGCTTTTGTATTGGGAGTTTTCTTAAGTTCTGTGATACTTAAATGATACCCAAATTGTGTTTCGGTTACAATTTTTGAAAATAGTATAGTGATGTAATCTTCCAGTAATGCTTCAGACTGCTGTAAATGTTCCTGTGTTTTAAGAAAAGAGTTCATTAAATTAGAGTTTTCCTCTTTTAACAAAGGGTATATCTCATTTCTTATTTTATTGCGAAGGTATTTATTAGATTGATTACTGCTATCCTCCCGCCACTCTATGTTGTTATCTTGAGCATAACTCACAATCTCTTCTCTAGAGAAAGGCAATAAAGGTCGGTATGTACGATCATTATTCTCTGGGATTCCTGTAAGCCCAGAAAACCCTGTTCCTCTTGTAAAATTGATTAAAAAAGTTTCCCAACTGTCATTAGCGTGGTGTGCTGTTAAAATATAAGAATAGCCAAGTTGATTACACAGTTCATCAAACCAAGCATAACGTAAATCGCGTGCCGCCATTTGTATGGAAAGTGAGTGTTCTTCGGCAAATTTTTGAGTATCAAAATGTTGAACGTAAACTGGAAAATTCAATTCATCAGCTAATTTTTCAACGAATTCTTCATCAGCTTTGCTTTCTTTTCCGCGTAAGCGAAAATTGCAATGAGCTAAAGCAACTTCTACATTATTTTGAGCTAACAAATGAGCTAACACCACACTATCCACCCCGCCGCTAATAGCCAAAATTACTTTTTGCTGCAATAAAAAAGAAAACTTTTCTTGTATATGGGTAGAAAAACGGTGTTGCATTAAAGCCTAAGAGTTTTTTGCTTCCCAAAGATAACATTTCCTTAGAAAATTTGACCTACCAAAGTCAAACTCTTATCGCTTCTTTTAAAGCTTTAACTTTTACCAAACATTCTTCATATTCATTTTCTGGAATCGATTGAATCGTTATAGCGCTTCCTACAGAACACGAGGTATATTTTTGATGATCATTGTATAAAATGCTACGAATAACAACATTAAAATCAAAATCTCCACCGGGAGTAAAATAACCAATACTCCCGCTATACAGACCGCGCTTGGTTTCTTCTAATTCTTCAATAATTTTCATGGCAGAAACCTTGGGAGCTCCCGTCATACTTCCCATAGGAAAAGTTGTTTTAAGCACCTCAACTGGTGTAACATCTTCTCTAATTTGCGAACTTACTGTAGAAATAAGTTGATGAACTTGCTTAAACGTGTAAAGTTTACAAAGTTCATCTACGTTTACGCTTCCGCGGAAAGCTGTTTTTGAAAGATCGTTTCTCACCAAATCTACAATCATAACATTTTCGGCAATCTCCTTGGGGTCTATTCGAAGATTTGTTTTTAATGTTTCATCTTCATCAGGGTTATTTAAACGTTTCGCAGTTCCTTTTATAGGCTGAGAAATGATTTTTCTCTCCTTTTTTTTAATGTAACGTTCTGGGCTTGCAGATAAAGCATAATGTTCTTCTAAACGAAGGAATGCCGCAAAGGGCGGACTTGAGATTTCATTAAGTTCTAAGTAACTCTGTAAGGGATCTATTTCTTGATTTTCAATATAAAACTCCTGACAGAAATTAGCTTCATAAATATCGCCTCTTTGTATGTGATCTTTCATTTTACCTACTTTTTCTAGGTAGTTCTCTTTAGAAATTCTGGGTGTAAATATTGTAGTTTCTTTTGAAATAGTTGACCGAGTTATTAATGCTTTTATAGAATTATAATCTTCCTCTATTTCATCATCAACCATTTTTAGATAAAGAAATTCAGCTCTATTATCCTTAACCTTAATAATTTTTTTAGGTTGAAAAAAGTAAAGATCTGGAAAATGAAGACCATCAAAGTTTTTTGAAGTAAGATTTTCTGTAGCTTCTTTTAAATCGTAGCTAAGGTATCCAAAAAGATAATCTTGAGTAGTGATTTGATATTCTTCGAGTTTATCAAAAGCTTGTTTTGCATCGGTTTTTAAAGCCGTAAAAGCCTCTACAGCCAGTATTGCTTCATACTCTATTTGATTATTGTATGTGTTAGAATCTAACCAAATTATCTCTTCATAAGACTGACTCCACTGTAGCAATCTCTGTTTAAATTCTAAGACATTTTCTAAAATAAACGTTTTAACCGTGCGCACTTAACCTTCTATTTCTTGTATAAAATTAGATAACGTATCTATGATCCCCAATTGCAGAGTTTCATCAATAGTTTTTTGACTATTTACATCAAAATTTTCATTAAATGAGGGAAAACTAAAACTAGAAACTACTTCTGCTCCAAACCTTGGTAATACAGATTCTGTATACGCTAATGCAGATGCAGCTCCTCTTCTACCTGGAGAAGTACTCATTAATAATACTTTTTTCCCTGCTAAAAACTTTAGCTCCATTCGAGAAAGCCAATCCAGTATATTTTTAAAGAAACTAGAAATGGTTCCGTTATGTTCGTTAACCGAAATTATTAGGGCGTCTGCTTTATCGATCTTATTTTTTATTCGGGTTAAATTGAGAGGGAAACCTTCATTTATCTCTGAATCTATCCCGTACATTGGCAATTCATAATCGGTTAACCGAATTATTTCTACTTCATGACCCACAATTTGATTCGCGACTGAAGATACCAACGCATGATTTATAGACTTTGAACTACTTGAACCTGCAAAAACTAAGATTTTACGCATAAGATATATATATAAAGTTTAAAATAACTTCATTTTGCTTGAATACGCAAATCTATTCCTTTTAAAATACTTAATTTTATAGGTTAGAATTATATTAGATGGATTTTAGATTACGTGTCTTTACGGAAGTAGCAAAAACTCTAAGTTTTTCTCAGGCTTCAAAAAATTTATACCTCTCTCAACCTGCCGTTTCTAAGCATATTAAAGAGTTAGAAAAGCAATATGAAGTGAAGTTATTTGAAAGACAAAAAAACGGAATTACAATTACCCCAGCTGGACGAGACCTTGTATTCTATTCCGAAAAGATCTTAATTCTATACAATGAAACTGAAAATCATTTTTTAAAACTTCAAGATAAACTACCTAAGAAAGTAGACATTGGCGCTAGCACAACTATAGCTCAATATATCGTCCCTCCTACCTTAGCCGAATTAAAGAAACATTATCCAGATACTCAGTTTTCTCTTACGAATGATAACTCTACACAAATCGAACGCAAAATTGAAAAACATTTACTGTCATTTGCACTTATAGAAGGTAACAATCACAACCCATTATTAACTTATGAGAAATTCTTAGATGACGAACTGGTATTGGTTACTAGAGTTAAAAAAGAAATGCCCTCTACTATAAACTTAAAAGACCTTTGCAAGCTTCCATTAGTTATTAGAGAGGAAGGTTCTGGAACTCGATCAATTTTAGAAACTCGTTTAGCAGAAGCTGGGATTAATAAAAAGGATTTAAATATAGATATGGTTTTGGGTAGCACCGAAAGTATAAAATCATATTTATATGCTACTTCTAGTTATGCTTTTGTTTCAATTTTTTCAATTTTTGAAGATTTAAAGCACCAACAATTACAAGTCGTTGATATTAAAAATTTTGATATGAAACGTCCTTTATATTTTACTTCGCTACAAGGGGAACGCTCTTTATTTATCAATCAAATAAAAAAATTCTTTTACACCACTCATAACAACAGGTTATAACCTATCACTTTTTTGATTGATCTATAAGCTATAATTTACTTGACCTTTGTAAGCATAAAACAAACAATCATGCTTACAAAATTAAAGCCTATTTACATAAAAGCAGTATTTATAATCGCCGCTATCTTATGTCTAACTTCATTTGTATCTTCTCCTATCGCATTATTAATGGGATTTTTACTTACCAATCTATTGTACAACCCTTTCCCTAATTTAAGTAGACAAATCGTTAAATGGCTTTTAAAACTTTCGGTTATAGGTTTAGGGTTCGGAATGGATTTAAATAAAAGTTTAGAAGTTGGTAAAGAAGGTTTGTTATTAACCATTATCACCATTAGCTCCACATTAATTTTAGGTTATTTTATAGGTAAAGCTTTAAAGTTAGACAGGGTAATCTCTTATTTAATTGCATCAGGAACTGCGATTTGTGGTGGTAGTGCCATCGCTGCGGTATCTGCTGTGATTAAAGCCAAAGAAAAAGAGATTTCTATTGCCTTAGGGGTAGTCTTTTTTTTAAATGCTCTAGCTATTTTTGTTTTCCCGCTCTTAGGTCACCAATTAGATTTATCTCAAAAAGATTTTGGTTTATGGAGCGCTATTGCAATACATGATACAAGTTCTGTTGTAGGTGCTGCGTTAGCTTACGGGGAAGAAGCTTTAGATATAGCTGTGACTGTTAAATTAAGTAGAGCCTTATGGATTATTCCTTTATCTATATTCTCTATGTTTCTTTTTAAAGGAAAAGCTAACTCCATTAAGATTCCTTGGTTTATTTTATTGTTCGTAATAGCGGTAATTGCAAATTCTTATCTCAATTTACCTGATTGGATGAGTTTTAGTATTCCTCAAATTTCTAAGCAGTTATTAATTTTAACCCTATTCCTTGTTGGTGCCGGACTAACATTTACCTCCATAAAAGAAAGCGGAGCCAAACCTATAATTTTAGGGGTTTCTCTTTGGGTAATTATCTCTATAGTATCCTTAGTATACATTATGTATTTTATTTAATCTTCTAAAAATAAAAAAATCCGAATCAATATGATTCGGATTTTTTTTTAGAATAGAAAGGTAATTATAACTCCCTATTTATATGTACTATACATGTAAAGCACGATTACCTGTAGCTGCTAATGCTGCTTCTTTTACCGCTTCGGCATAAGTTGGGTGTGCGTGGCTCATACGAGAAATATCTTCAGCGCTAGCTCTAAACTCCATTGCAGTTACCGCTTCAGCTATTAAATCTGCTACACGGGCTCCTACCATATGAACTCCTAAAACCTCATCGGTTTCTTTATTGGTTAGGATTTTTACAAATCCGTCTGTATCTCCACTTGCTCTAGAACGTCCTAAAGCACGCATAGGAAATTGACCTGATGTATATTCTATCTTATCTTCTTTTAATTGCTCTTCAGTTTTCCCTACAGAAGCTACTTCTGGCCAAGTATAAACTACTCCTGGAATAAGGTTATAATCTATATGTGGTTTTTGTCCTGCAATAGTTTCAGCAACAAAAACACCTTCTTCTTCGGCTTTATGTGCTAACATCGCACCTTTTATCACATCTCCAATAGCATAGATATTCTCTACATTAGTTTGTAAATGTTCATTCACCTCTACTTGTCCGCGGTCATTTAATTTTACTCCTGCATTATCTGCTGCTAAACCATTGGTAAAAGGTTTTCTTCCTACAGAAACTAGGCAGTAATCTCCTTTAAACTCTACCTCTTTCCCTTTTTTATCAGTAGCTTTTACTACAACCTCATCACCAGTATTTTCTACAGAAGTTACTTTATGAGAAACTGCAAACTTTACTTTTTGCTTTTTCATCACTTTAGTAAGTTCCTTACTTTGGGCAGCATCCATAGTTGGGATGATACGATCCATATATTCGATTACCGTTACATCTGCCCCTAATCTTTTATATACTTGACCTAACTCTAAACCTATAACCCCACCACCAATAACAAGCATGTGTTTAGGTACTTCTTTTAATTTTAAAGCTTCGGTAGAAGTAATAACTCTTTCTTTATCAATATCAATAAAAGGTAAAGAAGCTGGTTTACTTCCTGTAGCAATAATAGTATGCTTTGCCTCTATCGTTTGATCTTCCCCTTCCGCGGAAGCGATATTGATATGAGTTTTATCCTTAAAAGAACCCATACCTTGAAAAGTATCGATTTTATTTTTATCCATTAAAAACTCTATCCCTTTTGTAGTTTGCTCTACCACAGATGCCTTACGGCTCATCATCTTCTCTAGGTTAAGTTTTACCTCTCCTGGAATTTCGATCCCGTGATCTTCAAAATGTTTTAGGGCGTCTTCGTAATGGTGTGAAGAATCTAATAATGCTTTAGACGGGATACAGCCTACGTTAAGGCAGGTACCACCCATCGTGGCATATTTTTCTATAATTGCAGTTTTTAATCCTAATTGTGCACAGCGTATGGCGGCTACGTAACCTCCAGGGCCCGAACCTATCACTGCTACATCGTAAGTGCTCATAATTTAGTTTTTGTTGAGTTGAAAAACGTTCACAAAAATACGATATCTAATTCAATGAACAAGGTAGATGTGGAAAAGGATTGTTAAATTACTCAGAATTTTAAAGTACAATGTGTGTTGTGTTTTTCACTTCATTAATCACAAATGTACTTTGCGTACTACCAATTCCTGATATTACCGTTAGTTTTTCCACTAAAAATTTTCGATAAGCATCCATATTTTTCACAAATACCTTGATGATATAATCATAATCTCCGCTTACATGATAACACTCTAGTACTTCTTCTAGTTTTAAAATTTCTTTTTCAAATTGAAGTATATTCTTTTTAAGATGTTGATTAAGCTTTACGTGACATAACACCATAAAATTCTTCTCCACTTTTTCCTTATCGATTAAAGCTACGTAATTGGTGATTACTTGCTGGCGTTCTAGCTTTTTAATGCGTTCATAAACAGCTGTATTAGATAATCCTAATAAAAATGATAATTCTTTTGTCGTCTTTTTGGCATCTTGCTGTAGGTAACCTATCAGCTTCTTGTCTATGGTGTCTAGTGTTATCATCTGAATAAAATTCGGTTATCTTAATTCATCTCTTCACTAAGATAAATAATAATTCTATAAAATTTTTAATTAATAGAATTATATTCTAAGTTATCATATAATGCTTGATAATTATTTAATTAAAGTAGAATTTAGTATGATAATTAACTAAACTCTAATACGATGAAATATAAGCCTGCTGATAAAATTCAAGATTTACAATATTTCGGGGAATTTGGAGGTGTAAACCCGTCCATATCCGATTCTTCTACCTATACTTTTCTTTCTGCCAAAACTATGTTCGATACTTTTGAAGGAAATGCCGAAGGTTGTTATTTATACTCTCGACACTCTAGTCCGAGTAATTTATATCTAGGAGAAGCCCTTGCAGCTATGGAGGCTACAGAATCTGCTACCGTAACAGCTAGTGGAATGGGAGCGATCACACCGGTCTTAATGCAATTATGTAATAGTGAAGATCATATTGTCTCTAGTCGAACTATTTACGGAGGAACCTATGCTTTTATGAAAAATTTTCTTCCTAAAATGAATATTGAAACTTCATTTGTAGATATAACAAAGCTCGAAGCTGTAGAGACTGCAATAACTTCTAAAACCAAGATTCTTTATTGTGAAACTGTGAGCAATCCTTTATTAGAAATAGCAAATCTACCAGCGTTAGCGGATTTAGCTAAAAAATACGGCTTAAAATTGGTAGTCGACAATACTTTTTCTCCGCTTTCAATCACTCCTTCTCAATTAGGCGCAGATGTAGTTATACACTCTCTTACTAAATTTATTAATGGTAGTAGTGACACTGTTGGTGGGGTTGTTTGCGCTTCCGCGGAATTTATAGATGAACTAAGAAATGTAAACGATGGAGCTTGCATGCTTTTAGGATCAACGATGGACAGTTTTAGATCTGCTTCCATATTAAAAAACCTAAGAACGCTTCACCTAAGAATGCACAAGCATAGTGAAAACGCGATGTATTTAGCTAAAAAGTTTGAGGGGTTAGGTTTGAGAACTGTTTACCCAGGACTTTCTACTCATAAAGGTCATCAACTATTTAAAAAAATGATGAATGAAGAGTATGGTTTTGGAGGAATGCTGACAATCGATGTGGGATCTTTAGATAAAGCTAATACACTAATGGAACTTATGCAGGAAAGAAATTTAGGTTATCTCGCGGTAAGTTTAGGGTTCTACAAAACCTTATTTAGCGCTCCAGGAACCTCTACTTCTTCAGAAATACCTGAAAACGAACAAGAAGAAATGGGACTCAGCGACGGACTAATACGTTTTTCTATTGGCCTCGATAATCATATTGATCGCACCTTCCAAATAATGAAAAGCTGCATGGAAGAAGTTGAGGTATTATAATAAAGTAACCACATTAAAAAAGCCTCTTATTTCTAAGAGGCTTTTTTTTATAGAAAAATCTAAGAAATTCTATTTATTCTTCTCTAATATTAATTTTTCAAGACGCTCAATTCTTTGTTCTAAATCATCAATTTGAGAATCTTTCTCTTGCAATTCTTTAGCTTGAGATTTCACCTTACTATTTAACTCAATTGAATACAAAAACAGTTCTTCAATTTTCTCCAAGTTCTTTATTGATGTTGCACTTAATTCTATATTAAAATTATTTTCCTCTACTTCTTTGTAAGATTTCACTCCTGGTAAATGACCATGAGTTTTAATGAATTGCTCTACTTCCTCTAAAGATTTAAATTCATATTCTGGTAAAATAGAAGATTCTCCTTCAAAATATTTTTGAAAAACGTAATCTGGATATGTATTTGTTGGAGTTATAAAATCACCTGAAGCAAATATATCTCCGCCTACGGTAAGGGTATGCGTTAAAGGACTCACTCCAAAGCCATTTGGAGCAACACTTATATTTATCCCTACTCTATTTGAAAAATAACTTCCTGATATTAAAGGTTTATTAAACCCATCACTATTAGCGTCTTCGCCATTTTCTATAAATAACATTTGAGAAAATGGAAAACCTGTACTTCCTGCATAATTTCCTAAAACCATATTATTCGAGCCATTTGCAAAGGCAAAATTATTACCAGCATTTCTCCCTAAAAGAATATTATTATTTCCATTTCTACCATTACCCGCATTTCTACCCATAATAATATTATCACTCCCAGAAATATCTAAACCAGCGTTTCTTCCTACAAATACATTATTATTTCCTGAGTTATTAATACCTGCACGTCTACCTATATGTATATTTCTTGCACCTGAATTCCCATTACCTGCATTCCAACCTAATGCTACTATGTCTAAATCATTATCTGTAATCAATTGTCCAGAAGTTGTAATACTCAATGTTGGATTATTATTAGTTCTAATCACCAAGTCTTCATTATCTGTAGTTCCAATAAAATCAGTTGCACTATTTGTCCCTGTATTCCCTTCTAAAGACCAATAATCACCAGTAGGAGCAGTTCCCCCACCCCCAAAAGAAGTCCAACTGGATACATTTTCATCCCAATAATAAAACCCCGGAGTAAAGGTTCCTATTGTATTATTTAAATAAATTATCATACTGTGTTGGTCTGCACCTGCCGCTGGTAAAGTTTGCACTCTAGGAACAAGTAGTCCATCAGAAGGTTGTGGTGAAACCGCATCAGCTGCTTCAACATCGAGTTGCGCTTTAGGGTCATTGGTGTTAATTCCCACTTGAGAAAACGCAGAATTTGCAATAAGAAGTGCACCTACAAAAAAACTTAGGTAGTTGATTTTCATAATTTTAAATATAATTTTATATTATCGGGGGGTGATACAATATTAATTATTTTTTTTGAAGTATCCCATTATACTCTTTAAATTTTGACTAAAATTATAAAATGTTAAAAAAATCTAATTATATTTCTTGGTTCACAAAGTGAAAATTGATTACATTACTCGTCATAAACCTAACATTTTATTGACATTTTATGGATAGTCAAACTTCCGACCCTAACAATCAAAACATTATAAAAAATAACATAAGCATTGGTGCAGCATTACTTCCGGTTATCGCACTAGTAGGTATGCTTGCCTATAATGTATTTGTCTTTGGAGATGATGCCCTTAGCGGATCAAATCAATTTATACTGCTCATGGGGGCAGCTGTAGCTGCTATTGTTGGTCATTTCACCAATACCTCTTACGATACTATGGTAGAGGAAGTCTCTCAAAATATTAAATCTACCTCTGGAGCTATTTTAATTTTATTAATGGTGGGAGCTCTCGCAGGAACGTGGCTTGTGAGCGGAATTATTCCTACTATGATTTATTATGGGTTACAGATTTTAAACCCTACTATTTTTCTAGCAGCTTGCGTAGTAATCTGTTCAGTTATTTCGGTTGCCACCGGAAGTAGTTGGACTACTTCAGCAACTGTAGGGATTGCATTGATAGGGATTGCAGAAGCCTTGGGAATTCCTTTAGGTATGACCGCAGGAGCAATTTTATCTGGAGCTTATTTTGGAGATAAGCTTTCTCCCCTTAGTGACACAACCAATCTCGCTCCTGCTATGGCTGGGACAGATTTGTTTACACATATAAGATATATGTTATACACCACCGTTCCTTCTATAGTTGTCACTCTTATTATTTTTATAATTATTGGTTTAAACCTAGAAACCGAAGGTGTTGCCGATACTGATTCAATTTTAAATTCTATTGATGCTGCCTTCAATATTTCTCCTTGGTTATTTATCGTTCCTGCGTTAGTGATTTTTCTTATCATAAGAAAAACACCTCCTTTAATTGCATTATTACTAGGAACATTATTAGCGGCAGTGGCCAGTCTCATTTTTCAACCAAATATTGTGGCAGAAATTGCTGGAAGCACTCAATTAACAGTAGAAAGTGCCTATAAAGGAATTATGAATGCCATTACTGTAGATACTCAAATTGAAACTTCTAATGAAGCTTTAAACGATTTATTCTCGTCTGGTGGTATGCGAGGTATGCTAGGAACAATTTGGTTAATTATTTGCGCTATGACCTTTGGTGGAATTATGGATGCAATAGGAGCTTTATCAAGAATAAGTCAGGCTCTACTTCAAATGTTTCATACTACTTTTGGGTTATTTAGTAGTACCGTAATTAGCTGTCTTGCGTTGAATGCTACTGCCTCAGATCAATATTTAGCTATTGTAGTTCCCGGAAAAATGTTTGCTAAAGCATATAAAGATAAAGGTTTAGCACCTGAAAATTTAAGTAGAACCTTAGAAGACTCGGGAACCGTTACCTCTGTGTTGATACCGTGGAATACCTGCGGAGCTTATCATAGCGGAGTGTTAGGAGTTCCTGTAGCAAGTTATTTTGTATATGCTATATTCAATTACTTAAGTCCGTTTATGACTTTACTTTTCGCCGCATTTAATATAAAAATTAAACAACTTACACAAAAAACCACTGCATGAAATTAGATATTTTAGCCATAGGAGCTCACCCCGATGATGTTGAATTAAGCTGTAGCGGAACTATCGCTAAGGAGATAGCTCAAGGCAAGAAAGTTGGTATTTTAGATTTAACTCGTGGCGAACTCGGCACAAGAGGAACTGCTGAAATTAGAGATCAAGAAGCTAAAGATGCTGCTGAAATTTTGGGGGTTTCTATGCGAGAAAACCTAGAGTTTAGCGATGGTTTCTTTATCAATAACATAGATCATCAACTAGAAATTATAAAAATTATTAGAAAGTATCGTCCCGATGTTATTTTATGTAATGCTATTAAAGATAGACACATTGATCACGGCAAGGGAAGTCAATTGGTGAGCGATTCTTGTTTTTTAAGCGGTCTTAGAAAAATAGAAACCACTTACCAAGGTAATCATCAAAAACCGTGGCGTCCTAGATTAATTTTACATTACATTCAATGGATAGACATTGAACCCGATGTTATCGTAGACATTACAGGATATATAGACACAAAAGTTGCTTCCGTAAAGGCTTATAAATCACAGTTTTTCGATGAAAATAGCGACGAACCCTCTACTCCTATCTCTAGTGACAATTTCTTAGATAGTGTAACTTATAGAGCTAGAAATTTAGGTAGACTCATAAATACAGAACATGCAGAAGGTTTTACCGTAGAACGCTGTCCTGCAGTATCTTCTATTTTTGATTTAATTTAATTCAATTTTTATTTTGTCATATTGGTATAAAGTATTAAATTTGCCAGCTCAAACAAATGGTGGTTGTAGCTCAGCTGGTTAGAGCGCTGGTTTGTGGTACCAGAAGTCGCCGGTTCGAACCCGGTCTTCCACCCTTTTTTCAAAGCCTTGCTTTTTCAGCAAGGCTTTTTTTATTTAAAAACTTCCTGCTTTAGCTTTATAGTATATTTTTCAACTAAAAGATTGTTAATAACAACTCTATATCTATATAATTGTTTGAAATTTACCCTAGGATTAACTCCAATATGAAATCACTTTACAATAAGTTACTAAGTTTTATAAATACGATTCGCGGAAAAATCGCTTTTTACCCTACTCTTTTCAGTATTATTGGGTTCAATTTCGCAATGTTGATGCTTTATTTAGAGGATAAGGGAATTTCAGCTTTTATTATAGAACATGTACCCGAATTAGTAATCAATAACCCAGATACAGCAAAAACTTTATTAAGCTTTTTAACTGGCGGGATTATTTCTATTATGGTTTTTAGTTTCTCCATGGTAATGGTGTTGTTAAACCAAGCTTCCAGCAACTTTTCGCCGCGCGTATTACCCGGACTTATATCCAACAGAAATCATCAATATGTACTGGGAATTTACCTAGCTACCATCTTATACAACACATTTACTTTAGTTGGTATAAACCCACAAGAAGACAGCAAATATCAATTACCTGGATTTTCTGTTTTGTTAGGTATTATTTTTACTGTTATATGTTTTGGAGCTTTTCTTTATTTTATACATTCTATATCACAGGCAATACAAGTCAATAATATTCTGGATAACATCTATAAAAAAGCAAAAAATAGACTGGAGCATTTGTTAGAAAAAGAAGAAGAAACTCCGCCTGAATTTCCCGACACTTCAAACTGGAAAAGTTATTACAGTACAGAAACAGGATATTTTCAAAAAATTGCTGTATCTAACCTTATTGCCATTTGCAAAGAACACCAAATAAAAATAAAAATATTACCTATACAAGGAATTTTTGTTCTTAAGAAAGTTCCTATTATCAAAGTAAGTCAAGAAATAGATTCAGAATTAGTAAAAAGAATATTATCTAACTTCAACTTCGCAAGAGGAGAGTTTATAGAAGATAACTATGCTTTAGCTTTTAAACAAATTACCGAAATTGGAGTAAAAGCTATGTCTCCAGGTATAAACGATCCTGGTACCGCCATCAACAGTATAGATTATTTAACTGAATTATTTGCACTAAGACTTCAAAAAAATGATAAAACGGTAATCTCTTCAGAAGAAAAGGAACCGTTAATAGCTATTACAACAGCTAACTTTAAAGAAGTTCTTTACCAAGTGATGTCTTCTTATAGAACCTATTGTAAAAATGACCTTACTTGCATCCAAAAGCTTTTTATTATGTTTAAATATCTTCTCTTACAGGAACCACACCTTAAAGAATATCATTCTGCTATTTTAGCTGAAGCTGAATTACTCTTTCAAGATACCAAACGAACTATAGAAAATCAAACCGATATCAATAGAATTGAATCCTTATATAAATCACTACCACAACCCAAAACCAATTAAAAACAGTAAATTTGCATCCTAAAAAATTATTATGCCTTTAACCAATAATGATACTTTTAAGAAATTAAGAGTGGCTCACAAGTTGAGAGACGACGATATAATTAAAATTTTTGCTTTAGTAGATTTTAAAGTAACTAAAAGTGAGTTAAGTGCTATTTTCAGAAAAGAGGATCATCCTAAGTATGTAGAATGCGGAGATCAATTTTTGAGAAACTTCCTTAACGGACTTATTATTCATTTAAGAGGACCTATGCCTCCTAAAAAAGATAATAATCCTAAAGACAAAAATCCTACTGCATAAATGTTATCATATGATAGATGAAATTGCCTACCCCAAGCGAATTCTAACTGAAGAAGAAATTAATATTCTAAATAAAAAATATCAGCCTTTATCTGTTGATCAAAGAATAAATGAGCTTTACCATGACTTTGATGTGAATGAGGTAATGCTTACAAGTTCTTTTGCTGCTACTTCTGCATTTTTGCTAAAACTTTTTGCTGATATCAACAAACAACAAGAGGTGTTTTTTATAGATACAGGATATCATTTTCCCGAAACACTTGACTATAAAGAAGAGCTTTCAAGGAAATACAACTTGAATGTAAAGTCTATTAGCGCTTTAAAAGAAGAACATGCATTTACTACAAAAGATGAAACTTGGAAAAAAAATCCAGACTTTTGTTGTTCTATCAATAAAGTAAGACCTTTAGAAATTATCAAAGAAAATTATTCTGTTTGGGTATCAGGTTTAATGGAATGGCAATCAGATCACCGTTCTACTTTAAATATTTTTGAGCAAAGAGGAGAAATCTTAAAGTTTTATCCTCTATTAGATGTATCTAAAGAAAGAAGAGATTCTTATATAAAAAAACACCAACTACCCTTTCATCCATTGGTTGAAAAAGGATATCATTCTATTGGCTGTAGCCATTGTACGGTACCTGGCGAAGATCGTAGCGGACGCTGGAACAATAATCCAAAAACAGAATGCGGTTTGCATTTGTAGTTTTTAACAGATAAAAAAACCCGCTATGCTAGCGGGCTTTTTTTTATGAATTAATCTTAGTGTTTAAGCTAAGACTTTTTGAACTTTATCTGCTGCTTCTTGAAACTGAACAGCGCTCTCTACATTAAGACCACTATTATCAATTAGTTCTTTAGCGATATCTGCATTTGTTCCTTGTAAACGTACAATAATTGGCACATTAATCGCATCACCCATATTTTTATAGGCATCTACAACTCCCTGTGCTACACGGTCACAACGAACAATTCCTCCAAATATATTAATTAAGATAGCTTCTACTTTATCATCTTTTAAGATTAGACGAAAAGCTTCTTCTACACGTTTTGCATCGGCTGTACCCCCTACATCTAAGAAGTTTGCTGGCTCACCACCTGCAAATTTAATTAAATCCATAGTTGCCATCGCTAAACCTGCTCCGTTAACCATACACCCTACGTTTCCGTCAAGGTCAACATAGCTTAAACCTGCATTTCTAGCTTCTACTTCTGTTGCATTTTCCTCACGCTCATCACGCATAGCCGCATAATCTTTGTGACGGTATAATGCGTTATCATCTAAAGATACTTTAGCATCTACTGCCATAATCTTATCATCACTTGTTTTTAACACTGGGTTAATTTCAAATAATGATGAATCTGACTTATCGTAAGCTGTATAAAGAGCGGTAACAAATTTTGTCATTTCTTTAAACGCAGCTCCAGATAAACCTAAGTTAAAAGCAATTTTTCTAGCTTGGAAAGGTAAAATTCCTGTAGCAGGATCAATTTCTTCCGTAAAGATCAAGTGCGGAGTTTCTTCTGCAACAGTTTCGATATCCATTCCACCTTCAGTAGAATACATAATCATATTTCTACCATTAGCTCTATTTAAAAGTACAGACATGTAATACTCATCTGGTTCACTATCTCCAGGATAATAAACATCTTCTGTAATCAAAATTTGATTTACTAATTTTCCTTCTGCAGAGGTTTGAGGAGTTACCAAATGCATTCCAAGAATTTCTCCTGCAATAGTTTCTACTTCCTGTAGGTTTTTGGCAAGCTTTACTCCACCACCTTTTCCACGTCCACCAGCATGTACTTGTGCTTTAATCACGTGCCATCCAGTTCCTGTTTCTTCAGTTAATTTCTTTGCAGCTTCAACTGCTTCTTCTGGTGTATTTGCAACGATTCCTCGTTGTATTCTTACTCCAAAACTATTTAATATTTCTTTTCCTTGATATTCGTGTAAATTCATAATCAGGTTTTTCTAGAAGTTCAATTTTGATTCGTAAAAGTAACAAAAGTAATACTTTGTAACAATATTTTTAAGTAAAGAACAATTAAATCTATTCAATTAATTTAAATGCTTGTTTTTCACTTCGGTTTCACGAAATTTTTTCTGTTTTTGCGCTATTTTTCTTTTTACATCTTGTGGCCATTGAGAATTATCTTCTGCTTCTAAAATTCTGAGTTTTTGATCAGCTTTTACCTGAAGTAATTCTTCTGGACGTTCTCCTATAATTTTAGCAGCCGTAGCTACTCCAGAGTGTGCTGCTCCTGCAACTCCATGAGATAATATACTTGCCCCAGTTAAATAAAGATTTTCAAAAGGAGATTGAGGTTTAAATGCAAACGGACCTATTTGCTTTAAGGTTTTTTCTGTACCGTAAATATTCCCTCGTGTAGAATTGATATAATATTCATTGGTTAATGGGGTTCCTAAATCAATATGAACAATGTGATTCTCCATACCTGGAAATTCTTTTTCTAAAGAAACCATAAATAAATCACATAACTGTTTTTTGAAGTTTTGGTAATCCTCATTTCGATTTTTTCCTAAATGCTCATAAGGTTTAAATTGTTCATAGTCTATTAAGGTGACTACTTCAAAATTGTGATTTTTCCCATCAAAACTAGTAGGATCTTTTAAAGTAGTGCAGCTAATAAACATCCCAGGTAATTCTCTTAATTCTAATAAAGGGGTGTTTATTATTCCGCGTAAAGCGTTATCTATATCTACTTCAGTAAAACGCCAAATATTTCCGCTATGCATTCCGTGTTTTGTCATATCCATATCTACAGTTAAGAATAGGATAAGTGAAGTGAGCGAATAAGTAGTTTTAGCTAATTTTTTTTGAAGTTTTTTGCTTAAATTTTCTTCTCCTATAAGCCTTTGGAATGTAGTATGTGGATCGGCATTGCTAATGATATTTTCTGCAAAAAGTTGTTCACCGTTTTCTAATTCTACACCTATCGCTTTATTTTGCTGAAGCAGAATTTTCTTTACTCCGCTTCTAGTTCTTATTTCCGCTCCTAAAGCTTTAAGTCGATTAGTTTTTGCTTTTACTAAGGCTCCTCCTCCTCCCATAGGATAATATGCTCCATTTTTATAATGCCCCATTAGTGCACAATGAAAAGGAAAGGGTATTTTGCTAGGAGACAGTGCGTGATCACCACATTGCACAGAAAGTATATTACGTAATACAGAATTTTTTATAAACTTTTTAAGAACTTTTTCTAAGCTAAACAAACCGTATTTACCCATTTCTTTAGTCCGAAAAGGAATAAGTACATGATTCCAAAAACCTTTAAGTTTAGGAATCATCATAATTTGATGATTCACTTTATCAATAAGGTCTATAACTTTTACGATTCCTTTTTCCTCCTCAGGAAATCGAGCTATTAATTTTATTTTTAGTTTCTCATAGCTGTCAGGAAAATCGAATTTATAGTCTCCTAAATGACAACGTTCATAGGCATTGGGATGCATTTTAAAGAAGGTGAGGTCATTAGCAATACCTAAATCTTTATATAAATCGCTAGTAGATTCTCCTTCTCCGAGTAAACCTATATAATGTAACCCGGGACTGTGTCGCTGCCCATTCACATAAAAACTATGGCACCAACCTCCAGGAACATCGTGTTTTTCTAAAACCAAGACTTTCTTTCCTCGCTCTGCCAAACAAATCGCACTGGTTAAACCTCCTGCTCCAGAACCTATTACAATAACATCGTACACCTTATAATTTTTGGGAAAGATACACTGATATTTTTTTTAGAAAAAAGTAAATTATGTTTTCCTACATTTGCCCTTATGATTCCTGGACTAGAACCTAAAGACCTCATTAAACTCGCTTATGCCAAAATGTATTTTGGCAAGTATAAGAATTGGTACCTATCAGATATCCCTGAACCTTATTACACCTGGTTTTCTCAAAAAGGATTTCCAGAAAATAGTCTTGGCAAGCAACTTAAAGCAGTACACGAATTAAAAATAAACGGTCTAGAAGTCTTGTTAAAAGATATACGTAAGAAATACCCAAAACCTTTGTAATCATAGCGATGACAAAATGTTTATCAAATTCTATTTTTCTCTCCTATAAACGAGATTAAATTTGTACTTTTGCGCTCCGTATAGACAATATTTAAACAACCCAAAAAATGGCACAAACTAAGTACATTTTTGTAACTGGTGGTGTTTCTTCGTCTCTAGGGAAAGGAATTATCGCAGCTTCACTCGCAAAACTTTTACAAGCACGTGGTTATAGAACCACGATTCAAAAATTAGACCCTTATATTAACGTAGATCCGGGTACTTTAAACCCATACGAGCATGGGGAATGTTTTGTAACTGAAGATGGAGCAGAAACTGACTTAGATTTAGGTCATTATGAACGTTTTCTAAATGTAAATACTTCTCAAGCCAATAACGTTACTACAGGACGCATTTACCAAAGTGTGATCGAAAAAGAACGCCGTGGTGAGTTTTTGGGTAAAACTGTACAAGTTGTTCCTCATATTACCAATGAAATCAAGGAAAGAATTCAGATTTTAGGTAAAAGTGGCGATTACGATATCGTACTTACAGAAATTGGTGGTACCGTTGGTGATATAGAGTCACTTCCTTACATAGAAGCTGTTCGTCAATTAAAATGGGATTTAGGAGAACACAATTCTTTGGTAATACACCTTACTTTAATTCCGTATTTATCGGCTGCAAAAGAATTAAAGACCAAACCTACTCAGCATAGTGTAAAGACTTTAATGGAAAGTGGTATTAATGCGGATATTTTAGTTTGTAGAACAGAACATGAATTAAGTGATGATCTTAGACGAAAATTAGCGCAATTTTGTAATGTAAAACAAGAAGCTGTAATTCAATCTATCGATGCTTCAACCATTTACGACGTCCCTAATCTAATGTTAGAAGAAGGCTTAGATACCATTACGCTAAAAAAATTAGACCTTGCAGACGACACTCAGCCAGATTTAACACAGTGGAACCAGTTTATACAACGTCATAAAAACCCTACTGCAGAAATTACAATTGGCCTTATAGGTAAATATGTGGAGTTACAAGATTCTTACAAGTCTATTCTAGAATCTTTTATTCACGCTGGAGCGGAAAATGAGGTAAAAGTAAATATTAAAAGTATACACTCAGAATTTTTAGATGTAGACCATAAAAACTCTATCATTAGCAGCCTTGACGGAATTTTAGTTGCCCCAGGTTTTGGAGAGAGAGGAATTGAAGGTAAAATTGAAGCCGTACGTTATGCTAGAGAAAACAACCTTCCTTTTTTCGGAATATGTTTAGGAATGCAAATGGCGGTCATAGAATATTCCCGAAATGTCTTAAATCTTAAAGACGCTAACAGTACAGAAATGGATGACACCACAAAAAATCCTGTCATCGATATTATGGAAAGTCAAAAAAACATTACTCAAATGGGAGGAACCATGCGCTTAGGAGCTTGGGATTGCGAGCTTAAAGCAGGTACTCTTATTGAGAAAGTATATGGCAAAGCTAAAATAAGCGAAAGACATCGTCATCGTTACGAATATAACAACGAATATAAAGAACAATTAGAAGCTGCTGGATTAGTAAGCTCTGGTATTAACCCTCAAACAGGATTGGTAGAAGTGGTAGAACTCAAAGACCACCCTTGGTTTATTGGGGTACAATATCATCCAGAATATAAAAGTACGGTAGCTACTCCACACCCTCTATTTATTGATTTTGTGAAAGCTGCCAAAATTTTTTCAGAAAAAAGAAAATAATGCCATCTTGTCTTATATAAAATAAGTGGTTCTTTTTTTGAAATAATTTTTTACAATTTAATGCGTGTTTTAAATCAAAATTAAGAGTTTTGCACGCTTATTTAAAGATACTCAAGTTGTTTGAAAACTTGATCATTGAAACATTCTTATGGATAATAAAAAATTTGACCTTAATTCCCTTATCGGATTTTTCTTAATTGGAGCAGTCTTACTATGGATGCTTTATTACAACCAAGACGAATCTACACAAGTAGAAGAAGTAGGCACACCAGAAAAACAGGAAAGTGTTGAACAAACTACTCCTAAAAATGAGCTTACCACAAACTCACCTACTACAGATTCATTAAGCATTGCTAAAGCACAAGAAAAACTTGGTGCATTTGGTTATTCTTCTACCCTTCCTTCTGCTAAAGAAAACATAACTACTTTAGAGAACGATGTATTAGAATTAAAAATAAGTAATAAAGGAGGGCAAATTGTTGAAGCTAAACTTAAAAACTTTAAAACCTACGATTCTCTACCTATCTATATTGTTAAGGATGGTAATGCATCCTTCAATTTAAATTTCACCACCCAAGATAACCGTTCTATAGCTACTCAAGATATGTATTTTGAGCCTAGCCTTTCTAAAGACGGTTCTTCTTTATCGATGAAATTAAAAGTTTCTCAAAATGAGTATTTAGAATACTATTATGAGTTAAAGCCAGAAAATTATATGTTTGACTTTGCCATTCGTTCTAACGGATTGTCAAATGTCATTAACAAAGATAATATTCAGCTTGACTGGAAATTAAAAGCTTATCGACACGCCAAAAGTATTTCTTACGAGAATAGGTACACAGAAATTCTTTGGGAATATGAAGGTGATAAAGATGATTACACAGGGCAAGGAGATAACGATGACGCTGAAGATGAAGAAATCTCTTGGATAGCCTTTAAACAGCATTTCTTTAACTCTATTTTATTAACTGATGCTCCTTTTGAAAGAGCTAAATTTGTTTCTAAAAATTTAGTTCAAGATGAAGAAGTAGATACTGTTTTCACTAAAGAGTTTTCAGCTTCTGTTCCTTTACAATTAAAAGGTGGTGAATTTAATGAAACCATGGACTTCTATTATGGTCCAACCGATTATAAAATATTAAATGAATACAAGCGTAATTTAGATGAAGTAGTTCCTTTAGGATGGGGAATTTTTGGATGGATTAATCAGTTTTTAATCATTCCATTTTTTAATCTTCTTAGCGGATTTTTACCAGCTGGGATTGCTATTATTTTCTTAACTATTTCAGTTAAATTACTGCTTTCTCCTGTACAATACAAGCAGTACGTTTCTCAAGCAAAAATGAAGGTTTTAAGACCTGAAATTAATGAGTTGAATGAAAAGTATAAGGACAATGCAATGAAGAAGCAGCAAGAAACTATGAAGCTGTATAGCAAAGCTGGAGCTAGCCCTATGAGTGGATGTTTACCTGCTTTAATGCAAATTCCTGTCTTTTATGCCTTATTCAATTTCTTTCCTAGTGCTTTTGATATTAGACAAAAAAGCTTCTTATGGGCAGATGATTTATCGAGTTATGATGTAGTTGCAGAATTACCTTTTACTATTCCGTTTTATGGAGACCACGTAAGTTTATTCCCTATTCTTGCTTCTATCGCTATTTTCATTTATATGATGATGACTACAGGGCAAAATATGCAACAGACACAACCTGGGATGCCAAACATGAAATTTATCATGTACTTATCTCCGTTATTTATGTTGATTTTCTTCAATAACTACGCAAGTGGATTATCATTGTATTATTTAACTTCTAACTTAATTACAATAGGAATTATGTTGGTCATTAAAAACTTCATTATTGATGAAGATAAGATACATGCTAAGATTCAAGAGAATAAAAAGAAACCTAAGAAGCAAAATAAGTTTTCTAGAAAAATGCAGGAAATGATGGAACAAGCCGAGCAGCAAAAAAAGGCTAAAAAATAATCACATCACCTAAGTTATTGATACAAAAAAGCTCTTGAAAATTTCAAGAGCTTTTTTTGTTTGGGCTTATTCTAAGAATATATATACACTCAACCACTCTTGGAATAAGCAAACTATTCTAGTTTATTTTTGACTAATGACATTTATATTTCATTATTAAAATAACGTCGATATTAGTAAAATATCTTTAATTTTAAAATATTAATTTTAGTAAAAAAAAATCCGCAATTTTCATTGCGGATTTTTTTTACTAAATTTTGGTTTATTATAATTGTGGTAGAATAACCTTGTCTATAGCGTGAATAACTCCATTGGCAGCTTGCACATTCGTAACGATTATAGAACTCTCTCTTCCATTAGCATCTGTAATAGTAGCGTTAGAAGC
This sequence comes from Mesonia algae, assembly GCF_003253545.1. Taxonomy (GTDB): domain Bacteria; phylum Bacteroidota; class Bacteroidia; order Flavobacteriales; family Flavobacteriaceae; genus Mesonia; species Mesonia algae. The sequence continues at coordinate 156,816 of NZ_QKYV01000006.1, read as the reverse complement.
ATTTATTGAAACGTCTCCTCCTAAAGTAGTTACAGTTCCCGATGATAAGTCTTCTGATCTTATGTTTGCCTCAGCAATCACGTGCATATTTAAGGTCGCAGCTAATACTTCAGTGTCTATATCTGAAAGTCCGCCTACTTCCAATTCTGTAATTAAACTTGCAAAAGCATCATTAGTTGGAGCAAAAACAGTAAATGGTGCTGGAGTTGTCCCAGCAGGTGTACTTAATGTATTTACATAAGAAAAACTTTCTTCTCTAGTTAAAGCGCTAACTAAACTCGAAAAATTAGGATCTGCCGTAGCAAAAGTAACAACTGTAGGTAAAGCAATAACACTGTTTACAGCGTGAATAACGCCATTATCTGCATCTATATCTGCATTAACAACAGCTACATTTCCATTAATCATCACTCCATTACTAGTATCTAAATACATACTTAAGTTACTTTGAGTGCTTTCTTCTACAGCTAGACTATTTACGTAGCCTGTATTAATTTCATCTGATTCTATTTCACCTGCCAAAACATGGTTTAATAAGACCTGTCTCAAAACATCAGTAGGTACTTCATCTAAATTAGCGAAACCATTGTCACTTAAAAATGCAGCAAAAGCATCGTTACTTGGAGCGAAAACAGTAAACTCGGTGTCCCCAGAAAGAGTAGTTACCAAATCTGTTTTAATTAAAGCTGCTTCTAAGCTTGAATAGTTTTCATTTTCAATAACAATATCTGCAATGCTTTTATCATCGTTTACTACTGTTGTTGAATCATCATCATCACTACACCCAATAAAACTTAAGGAGCATACTAATAATAGAACTGAGAATAAATTTTGTTTTTTCATGATTTTTGTTTTTTTATTTCACGTAAAACTAAATCATCTTCAATCTATTTTTTGTTTAATAAAAGTTAATTAACATTAAACAAACATTTGTTTAGTGGAGCAATAAAGTATCAATTTTATGCAAAAGTCCGTTTTTGGCTTGAACATCTACTCTTACCGAATTAGACTGACGCTGTTGCACATCTGCTAAAGTAAAAGTACTATCGGTTTTTATAACTTGAATTTGACTTTCTAAAGTATTCACACTCAAAGGTAAATTTTCTAATGTATAAGCATTATTAGTAACGATATGATTATTAAGTACAGAGGTTAAATTTGCAGTATCAATATCTTCTAATGTAGCATTTTGATTTGGGAAAAGCTCCAACAAAGCACTTTCAAAAGCTGTATCTATAGGAGCAAAAATTGTAAACGGACTTTCAGTTCCGTCGTTACTCATTAGTCGGTTTATATAATTTTCTGGGAGTTGATCATCGCGTGTTAAGGCAGTCTGGAATGTAAATAAATCCGCATCAGCGTTAATAAACGTATACAAATCTGGCACTTCCAATACTTTATCTAAAACATGAATTACTCCATTTGTCCCTACAATATCTTGTTCTATAATATTGCTAGTTCCATTTAATAATAATCCCAAAGTTAAATTAAAATAAGTATCTATGTGATTGCTATTATTGGCTACTGCCCTATTTTTAAAATATCCAGTTTGAAGAATATCTGTTGTAAAAAAACCTTCCATAAGATGATTCTTTAAAAAATTCACTTTTTCTGAAGTAGTAAAATTTTGATTTGCCAAAAAGGGATCTAAATCGATGTCTATAGGAACAAAAATAGTTTTGTTATCTTCAGTTTGAATTTCTGACAGTAAATTTTCGGCTTCTAATTCTTCATAAAAACTAAGAAGTCGACTATCTATTTGCATTAAATTTGTGACCTTTGGTGGGTTAAGCACTTTATCAATTCCGTGTAAAACGCCATTATCTACATCTATATTAGGAAAAATTATACGGGTTTGTGCATTAAAAAGTAATTCTTCTTCACTATCTACAAACAAATCTAAATTATAACTAACAGAATCATTCAATACTTTTTTAGCATTTGTTTTTAAATAACCTGTAGTAAAGTTTTCTGCATCATTTGGGGTTTGTAAAAGGTGATAGTCAACTAATCTTTGAGCTTCTTCACCTGATAATGCTTCTAGGCCAGAAATACCTAAGTCAGAAAAATAAATATTCATAGCCTCATTATCGGGCGCGAAAAAGGTATAAGTACCAGAATTCCCATCTAAAGTACCTTCATAGCCAGCTTTGACAACCGTTTGAGCTATAATAGAATACTCATTGTTTTTTTGCAAGTAATTTATAATAGAGTTATTTCCTTCTATTACATTACCATTATCATCATCATCTTGACAAGAAAAAAGAACACAGGCAAACAATAATACTGGCAGTATTTTTGTTAATTTTGATATAGAATAATTCATTTAGAATTTACATTTAAAATTATGCCCAATATACAAAAACCATCATTCATGAAAACTCAAAGATTTTTTTTACTTCTGCTATGTATTTCTATGTTCGGAATTAAAAATTATGCTCAAACTGAAAAGTTTAATCAAACCGATGCCCAAGGTCAACGTCACGGAAAATGGATGAAAAAATTTGAAGGTACCAATCAAAAAAGATATGAAGGTACTTTTGAGCATGGTAAAGAAGTAGGTGTTTTTAAGTTTTATAAAGAGGGAAACTATAACCAACCCGTAGCTACAAAAGAATATAATACTAAAAATGATTCTATTCTAGTAACTTACTATACAAATAATGAGGTCATAGTAAGCCAAGGCAATATGGTTAACAAGAAAAGAGAAGGTACTTGGCGATATTACCACAAAGGTGGGGAAAAATTGATGATGATAGAAAATTATAAAAATGATAAACTACACGGTAACAAAAAAACCTTTTTACCTGACGGAATGTTGGCGCAAGAAGAAAATTACAAAAATGGCAAGCTTGACGGAACTGAAATCGTGTACCTTAAAGACAAGCAAATTTTACAATATTACACCTATAAAAATGGAAAGCTAAATGGCTTAACTAAAATCTACGATAAATCGGGAAACATTTTAAGTGAAGGAAATTATAAAGAAGACGAAAAAGACGGAATTTGGAAGTTTTATGATGATGGAAAAGTGGTACAAACAATAAAATACCCTTTACCTAAAACTCCATTGAAAGTAAAGAAAAAACAAACCGACTAAAATTCATATTTTTGCATTAAAAAAAGAGATTGTGGCTAAAAAAAGAGTGATAGTAGGTTTAAGTGGCGGAGTAGATTCTAGTGTAACCGCATACCTATTAAAGGAACAAGGTTATGAAGTAATTGGCTTATTTATGAAAAATTGGCACGATGACTCTGTAACTATTAGTGATGAATGCCCTTGGCTAGATGATAGCAATGATGCTATGTTAGTAGCCGAAAAATTGAATATTCCTTTTCAAACGGTAGATCTTAGTGAAGATTATAAAGAACGTATTGTAGATTATATGTTCGATGAATATGGTAAGGGAAGAACTCCTAACCCAGACGTATTATGCAATAGAGAAATAAAGTTTGATGTCTTTATGAAAATTGCACTTTCTTTAGGAGCCGATTATGTGGCTACAGGACATTATTGTAGAAAAGCTGAATTTGAAAAAGACGGAGAAACCATCTATCAATTGTTAGCGGGGAAGGATAAAAATAAAGATCAGTCTTATTTTTTATGTCAGCTTTCTCAAGAGCAATTGGCTAAAACCTTATTTCCTATAGGAGATTTGCAAAAGAGTGAAGTGAGAGAAATTGCTACCCAGCAAGATTTGGTCACAGCAGAAAAAAAGGATTCTCAAGGTTTATGTTTTATAGGGAAAGTCCGTTTGCCGGAATTTCTTCAGCAAAAACTTCAACCTAAAGATGGAATTATTGTAGAGATAGAAGCTAACGATGCTACCTATTTTTCCGATAAGGAAGAAGATACTTCTTTAACTAGTCAAATAAAAAAATATACTTACCATAAGGAACAAGGTAAAAAAGTAGGGCATCATAATGGGGCGCATTATTTTACAAAAGGTCAGCGAAAAGGTTTAGGTGTTGGAGGTACTCCAGAACCGCTTTTTGTAATCGAAACCGATGTAGATGAAAATGTGATTTATACGGGACAAGGAAAAAATCACCCCGGACTTTTAAGAAAAGGACTTTTTGTTGATAAAAATGAGATCCATTGGGTACGAGAAGATTTAAAATTACCTGTGGGTAGCCAACTGAAAACCAAAGCAAGAATTCGCTACCGACAAACCTTAGAAGATGCTACCTTATACCAAGAAGAGCAAGGTCTTTATGTAATATTTGATCAACCTCAAACCGCTATCATGGAAGGACAATTTGTTGCTTGGTATCAAGATGATGAATTGATTGGCTCTGGCGTAATTTCTTAATTTTATAAAAATGAAAAACTATATTTTTGGAGTTTTACTCGTAATTTCTTTTGGACTAAAAGCTCAAGAACACGCTTGGATTTATTTTACAGATAAGCCTAATGTACAAGCTTCTATAAGCAACCCCAGTTCTATTCTTAGTCAACGTGCAATTACACGTAAAAACTTACATAATATAGCTATAGATGCCAGAGACGTTCCTGTAAATGAAAATTACATTACTACACTAAAAAACCAAACCGGTATTGTGGTTAAAGCAAAATCTAAATGGTTTAATTGCGTTCATGTGCTAGGAAGCATTCAAAACATAAACAACCTAAGTAATCTAAATTTTGTTCAAAATATAGTTTTTGCGAATGATATGCTTAACCCAAGACCAGCTCAAATGGATCAAAGTGAAGACACCCAGCAAAAATTTGAGGTAAATGTAAATTACAATTATGGGGCGAGCAATAATCAAGTTTCAATGCTAAATGTTGAGGACTTGCATCAAGATGATTATATAGGCACAGGAATGCTTATTGCTGTTTTAGATTCAGGTTTTCCTAATGTGTTAATGAATCCTGGTTTTGCAAATTTAAATCAAGATAACCGTTTGCTTGGGGGTTATGATTTTGTAGCTAGATCTAATAACTTTGCGAGTTCAAATTTACACAACCACGGAGCTATTGTACTTTCAGATATGGTTGGTTTTCTCAATAATCAATTTGTGGGAACTTCTCCAGATGCTTCTTTTTATTTATTTAGAACCGAAGATGCTAATTCTGAAACTCCAGTAGAAGAAAGCTACTGGGTAGAAGCAGCCGAAAGAGCAGATAGTTTGGGGGTAGATTTAATCAATTCCTCTTTAGGTTATTCTCAATTTGACAATCCCAATTACAACTACACTCCACAAGATATGGATGGTAATACGGCTTTTATCACTAGAGGTGCCAACATTGCTGTAGAAAAGGGAATTTTAGTAGTTAACTCGGCTGGTAATTCTGGACAAGATTTTAGTTTTCCTATTATAAATGCTCCTGCCGACGGGAATGTTTTTACAGTAGGCTCTGTAGATCAAAATGGAGATTATGCTTCTTTTAGTTCTATAGGTCCTTCTGCAGATGGACGTGTAAAACCAGATGTAGTAGCTCAAGGTGCTGGTTCTGCTATTATTAATCTAAGTGGAAATGTCGATTTCTCAAATGGAACTTCTTTCTCTTCTCCTATTATGACTGGTGCTATAGCAAGCCTATGGCAAGCAAATCCCAACAAAACCAATCTAGAAATCATGCAAATTGTAAGAGAATCTGCTTCTCGTTACAACAATCCAAATAATGAAATTGGATACGGAATTCCAGATTTTTCAGTGGCCGTGCAAGACGTACTTTCCACTCTGTCTGTAGATAAAAACACGATTATCGCTTATCCCAACCCCACTTCTAATATGCTTTATTTGCGTAACGCTTCCGCGGAAGCGAACACTATAAAAGTTTATTCGATGTTAGGAAAAAAAGTGTTGGAAGTTAAACACGCTAACCAAATAGATTTCTCTTCTTTTTCGAAGGGGATTTACTTATTACAAGTCTCAAATAATACAGAAGAAAAAACTCTTAAAATTTTTAAAAACTAATGCAAACCAATAAAATTACTTCTCTATTTAATATAAAATATCCATTAATTCAAGCTGGTATGATATGGGCTAGCGGCTGGAAGCTGGCCAGCGCCGTTAGTAATGCAGGCGGTTTAGGAATAATTGGAGCTGGCTCTATGTATCCTGAAGTATTAAGAGAGCACATTGTAAAGTGCAAAAAAGCAACTTCCTTCCCTTTTGCTGTAAATGTTCCTATGTTGTATCCCAACTTAGAGGAAATTATGGAAATTATAATAGAGGAAGGAGTTGAAATTGTCTTTACTTCTGCAGGAAATCCAAAAACGTATACCTCTATTTTAAAAGAAAAAGGAATTAAAGTGGTGCACGTGGTAAGTAGTGTAAAATTCGCATTAAAAGCAGAAGCTGCTGGGGTTGATGCCGTCGTAACGGAAGGGTTTGAAGCAGGTGGACATAATGGAAGGGAAGAAACAACTACTTTTACCCTTATCCCAATGGTAAAAGAAAAATTACAAATTCCTTTAATTGCAGCAGGTGGGATTGCCACAGGAAGAGGAATGCTTGCGGCTATGATTTTAGGTGCAGATGCGGTTCAAATTGGAAGTCGTTTTGTTGCTTCACCCGAAGCGTCTTCTCACCAAAACTTTAAAGATTTAGTGGTAAAAGCGCAGGAAGGAGAAACGCAATTAACCCTTAAAGAATTAGCTCCCGTACGTTTATTAAAAAATAAGTTTTTTAATGATGTGATGGAACTCTATACCACGCAACCTACTAAAGAAGATTTGATAGGACTTTTAGGAAGAGCTAGAGCCAAAAAAGGAATGTTTGAAGGTGATTTAGAGGAAGGTGAATTAGAGATCGGTCAAATAAGCGGATTGATAAACGAAATTAAACCTGCTGCCGAAATCGTAAAAGAAATCATTACCGAATTTCAAGAGGTTCAAAAAGAAATAATTTCTTTTTGAAAGTATTTATAAGGTGAAATTTATATTATAAATAACACCTTCTTAATTAACCTTTTAAATTCAACTCGTTTATTAAATACTCAATTTTTTTCTCTCGATTATAAACTCCTTCTGAATTAGGATAGTAACCTTTTTGCATTAAAAAAGTTCTAGTTAAATAAAGTTCAAAATGATCAATTGATAAATTACTTTCTTGATAAGCTTTTTTTAAGTTGGGATAATAACTGAGTCTAGTTTTTAAATCAGAATGATGTATTACTACCCAAGGAGTAATATTTGCCTTTTCCGTAAAAGTATTGCTATTAGGGTATCCAAATTTATTCAAATAACGTTTAATTTTTTTAAGATTCACTTTATCAAGAGAATCCATTTTAATTAAATATTTTTTGTATTGTTTTGAGTTTTTACCAAATTTGAGTAAAATATTAGAAGATTTTTCACCTCTCATACTTTGATCAAAATTAAAAATTTCTGTTAAAAATAACTCTTTCTCAGAATTATTTTTTAATGATGAAATTTCTTCTAAATCATCAATTTCTTTTTTACTGTTTATATTACAACTAAAAAATAATAATATTAAAATTGTATAAAATATATTTTTTAGATTTATTCTCATTATGAATATTGAAAATTCTTTTGTTATGATGGATATATAAACTGTATATCTTTATCAATATCTGGGTGTAAGCTATGATAAACGGGGCATGTTAACGCCGCATTTTCAAGTTTCTTTTTTGTAGAGTCATCGTAGTTTTTAGAAAAAGTAAATTGAACTTCAATCTTAGAAATTCTACGAGGATTGGAAGCCATGGTTTTAGTAACGTTAGCTCCTGTTCCTACTAAATCTATATGTTCTCTTTCGGCCAAAATCCCCATTATCGTAAGCATACAACTTGCGAGAGCTGTTGCCACTACATCTGTTGGAGAAAATGCTTCTCCTTTACCATTATTATCTGTTGGTGCATCGGTTAAAAAAGTATCTTCACTTTTAAGATGAGTATTTCTAACTCTTAGATTCCCTTCGTAAACTACTGTAGATGTAACCATAATTAATCGTTTAAAACTTTAAGCTCAAGATTTTCTTGATATTGCATTAAATAAACTGCATCATTGTAAAACCCACCAATCATTTTTTTATGGTAACTGAATTTATTCTCAATATATTCTGATGTTCCTTCTATACTTAAAGCTTCATAAAAATCATTAGATGTTGCTAACCTCAATAAAGCATCTAAAGTGATATCATAACCTCTTACTGCATATTTGTTAGGAATTACGCCGTAGTTTTCTTTATAAGTACTAATAAATTCACTTAAAGGTTCTTTTTGGTATTCTCTAGAGATAGAAGCGTATGTAAATTTTAAATTAGTTAAGTATTGGTTAGGAACCTCATCTTCAAATGTATCAGTCTTATTGGAAGTAAATAATCTAATAGGATAACTTTTAGAAAGTGCATTTAAATAAGAAGTACTATTTGTTACTAAGGCAACATCATCTGCCTCGATAACTATCCAGTTTTCTTTATTTTTATCTAATTTAGAAGTTAAATCTGACTGTTGTAAATAATCTTCTTTCTTTTGAGTAATAATTCTAGCTTCAGGGATAGTATATGCCAATTTATCTTTAATAAATTGATGCTTTTTATCAGTTAAAATCAAGATATTTTTTCCTTGTTTTAAGCTATCTAAATACGTGATTAAGGCTTGTTCCATCATTAAATCTGACGGTCTAGTTTGTATCAAATTATTTTTTCCGTTAAGCTCTCCACTCGTTAGAGGAGATAAAACGGGAACACCAGCATTATCTAATAAACGCGAAGCCTCTTCTAAGTTTGCCGTTAATAATGGACCTATTACTAATTGAGTTTCAGAAAAATCATTGGTATTGATAATTTCGCTCACCTTAGACTTATTTCTCTGTGTATCGTAAATGTTCGCATCTACATAAATTCCTAATTTTTCCGCTTTAGCGATAGCTTCTTCAACTCCGCTATAAAAATCTAAAGAAATTCTTAGTACTTTATCATTTTTAAGTTGATCTTCTTTATCAATACCTGCCTTAAATTTCTGAAGACTAAAAGGAAGCATTACCGCAATCTTTTTACGATCACGGTTAGAAATTAACTCTTCTAAATTTATTTTTTCTGAATTGTTTAAAACCGAGAAATCATTTGATTTTTTTGGTAACTTAATCGTCATACCCGCCTCTAAACCTTCTTGAGCTAATTGAGGGTTCCAAGCTAAAAGTGAATCTTTAGAAACCTGAAAGCGTCTTGTTAAGCTATAATAAGTTTCCTTAGGTTGAACTTCATATTCTTGAAAACGATTGTTAGAATCATCTTGTGATTGATTACTTACCGCTTTTTTATTTTTATTGACAATGGTAAGTAACTGACCTGCTCTTAATTCAAAAACCGTAGGATTCAACTCATTTAATTGCTCAACACTTAAACCATATTTTTGAGCGATTCCATATTTAGTTTCTTTAGGTAAAACAATATGAATTACATTGCTAAAAGAAGATTCGCTTAAAGATTCATTATAATTAATCGTCTCTTTCTTCTCACTAAAGATAGGAATCTTAATAAGGTCTCCTTTTCCTAATTCTTCTTTTAGTAAATACGAATTATACTTTTTAATTTCATCTACAGAAACATCATTAGTTTTAGCAATGCTATATAAAGTCTCTTTGCTCTTTACACGGTATTGCTTAAAAGTAATTGAACTTCCTTCTTCTGAGGTAGGTACAATTTCTTCTGTTGGAATAACTAAAACAGTAGAAGCTATTTTTTTGTTCTTCGCATCTGGATTAAGCCTATAAATTGATGCTTCAGAAATTTTATATTTCTGAGCAATACTCTCTATTGTTTCTCCCTTTTTTACTTTATGTGTTTTATATCCCTGTGAGAATCCCAATTGAAAAACTCCAACACATACCAATAAAACCTGAATCAATTTTTTCATCTACTCGTTTTTATATTCCTTAGCAATAATTATTCCCACTCAATTGTAGCGGGTGGCTTAGAACTAATATCATACACTACTCTATTAACGCCTTTAACTCGATTTATTATAGTGTTAGATATTTTTTGAAGAAAATCATAAGGAAGATTTACCCAATCTGCAGTCATTCCATCTGTAGATTCTACTGCTCTTAAAGCAACTACTTTTTCATAAGTACGCTCGTCTCCCATTACACCAACCGAATTTACAGGAAGTAATATTGCTCCTGCTTGCCATACTTTATCATAAAGCATCCAGTCTTTTAAACCTTGTATAAAAATATGATCTACTTCTTGTAAAACTCTTACTTTCTCTGGAGTTATATCACCTAGAATTCTAATAGCTAATCCTGGACCAGGAAAAGGATGTCTTCCTAATAACTCTGGATCAATTCCCATTTCTGCTCCTACTCTTCTTACCTCATCTTTAAATAACATTCTTAAAGGCTCTACCACTTTTAATTTCATAAAATCGGGTAAACCTCCTACATTGTGATGAGATTTTATAGTTGCTGAAGGTCCGTTTACCGAAATAGATTCTATTACATCTGGATAAATAGTCCCTTGAGCTAAAAATTTTACATCTTTTAATAAGTGAGCTTCATCATCAAAAACTTCAATAAATACTCGACCTATAGTTTTTCTTTTTTCTTCAGGATCACTTTTTCCTGCTAACGCATCTAGAAAACGTGCAGATGAATCTACGCCTTTTACATTAAGACCCATATCTTTATATTGGTCTAAAACGCTATCAAATTCATTTTTACGCAACAAGCCGTTATTTACAAAAATACAGTAAAGATTTTTGCCTATCGCTTTGTGTAATAGAACCGCAGCAACGGTAGAGTCTACTCCTCCACTTAATCCTAATACAACTTTATCATCACCTACTTTTTCTCTTAATTCATCTACAGTCATATCTACAAAAGCTTCAGGTGTCCACTCTTGCTCTACTCCAGAAATTTTTACTAAGAAGTTTTCTAGTAATTGTTTCCCATCTGTAGAATGATATACTTCTGGATGAAACTGAATAGCAAAAGTTTCTTCTCCGTCAATTCTATAAGCTGCATTCAATACATCATGTGTACTGGCTAAACGAACTCCGTTTTCTGGCAGTTCTTTAATGGTATCACTATGAGACATCCAAACTTGAGAGTTTTCTGTAATAGCATCAAAAAGCATTTCCTTATCTTTAATAATAGAAAGGTTTGCTCTCCCATATTCTCTAGTTTGTGAAGGTTCTACTTTACCACCATGAAAATGAGCTAAATACTGCGCTCCATAACATACCGCAAGTAGAGGCACTTTTCCTCTAATTTTTGATAGGTCTGGATGCGGAGCATCTTCATTACGAACCGAAAAAGGACTTCCCGAAAGAATCACCGCTTTAAAGGTTTCTACGTTGTCTGGAATCTTGTTGAAAGGATGAATTTCACAGTAAATATTTAACTCTCTTACTCTTCTTGCGATTAGCTGAGTATACTGTGACCCGAAATCTAATATAAGTACGTTGTTTTGCATAGGCAAAAGTAACAATTTGAGTTAAAATTTATAAGCCTAAACCTATATTTTATATCTTTATTTTTTATTAAATAATTTATATAAATGATGAAGTACCTAAGTGCTATTATTTTTTCAATTGCTATTGTTATAGCTTCCTACTTTTTAGGCAGTGCATATATAGAACGCGCAAACACTAATGACTCTATTAAAGTTACCGGAGCTGGAAATTCTAATTTCACTTCAGATTTAATTGTTTGGAATGGTACTTTTTCTAGATTTAGTAAAGATCTTAAACAAGCTTATGAGGGTATCGCATTAGATAAAGAAATAGTAAACAAATATTTAGAAGAAAAAGGTATTAAGGAAGATGAAGTTATTTTTAACTCTGTTAATACTATAGAACGTACAAAAAGCAAATACGAAAACGGAAATTTTGTGGGTCAAGAGTTTGAAGGTTATGAATTAAGACAATCTATAAAAGTAGAATCTACTCAAGTGGAGCTGATTGAAAAAGTAGCTCGTGAAATTACTGAACTGCTAAATAGAGGTGTTCAATTTAATTCTACACCTCCAAGATATTATTATACTAAGTTGGCAGATTTAAAAATTGAAATGATTTCTAAAGCTACTGAAGATGCCAAGCTTAGAGCTGAACGCATTGCTAAAAATGCTGGAGGAAAGTTAGGAAAACTGAAAAAAGCAGATATGGGCGTTTTTCAAATTACTGGAAGAAATAGCGGAGAAGATTATAGCTGGAGTGGCGCATATAACACCTCTAGTAAAAAGAAAACCGCATCAATTACAATGCGGTTAGATTATGAAATTGAATAATATTCTTACTTCATTGAAGCTAAAATTTCTTCAATATCTTTTTCAGTAGTATCAGGATTTATAAAACAGAAACGAGAAATTGTTTCTGTTTTTCCATTTTTAGTCCATTTTGTAGGTGTAACTAAGGCAAATCCTGCTTTATGATTGTCATAAGTCCAGTCTCTATAATTATCGGGATTCCATCCTACTCTTCTAAATAGTACACAAGACAAACTAGGATCTCTTACCAATTCTAAATGAGGTGCTGCTTCAATTTGCTGGGCTGCATTTTGAGCCAGTTCTAGACCTCTTTCTATAGCTTCGGTATATTTATCGGTTCCATGCATGGCTAAAGAGAACCAAAGTGGCAATCCGCGTAAGCGTCTTGTTAATTGAATTTGATAATCTGATGGATTAAAACCTTGCGCACCTGGATCTTTAAAAATATCTAAGTAAGAACCTTTTTGAGAGTGAGCATTTTTTGCAAGTTCTAGATCTTTATAAATTACAGCTCCGCAATCGTAAGGAGAGAACATCCACTTATGCGGATCTATAGTGATGCTGTCTGCACGTTCAATACCGGTAAACAAATGTCTTACCGAGGGTGCGGCCAATGCTCCGCCACCGTATGCTGCATCTACGTGATACCACAAATTTTCTTTTTCACAAACATCGGCAACTGTATCTAACTCATCAATAATTCCTGCATTGGTAGTTCCACCGGTAGCAACTACTGCAAATAAACGTTTGCGATCAAGTTCACTTAAATCATCAATTGCTTTTTGAAGCCATTTACCCGTTAGTCGATCATCTTCATCATCGTCCACCAAAATAATATCTGCATCTATTACTTTTGCCATAGACTTCACCGAAGAATGCGCACCATTACTGGTAATAAGCAAAGCTTTATACGCTCTGTTGTCTTCGTTGCGATCGCGCCAAGCTTCACGAGCAGCAATCATAGCAGATAAATTGGCTGATGTTCCTCCACTCGTAAAAACACCAAAAGCTCCTTCGGGTAAACCGGTAAGGGAAACCAACCATTTCATAGCCTGATTTTCACAGAAGATTCCACCACCACCAGTCATCCAGTAAGCACCGTGCATACTAGAAGCTGAAGTAACTAAATCAAAAAGGGTCGCTGCTCTGGTTGGAGCGGCAGGTACAAATGCTAAATGTCTAGGATGATCTGCAGGAACGGCAGTCTTTACCAATACGTCTTTAAACATTTGGAAGGCTTTTTCGCCTCCAATGCCCTCTTTGGTGACTGTCTCGCCTACTCGATTTAAAAGTTCTTCTTCTCTAACTGGCGAGCCCAATTCTGGATTGGTATTAGAAATTCGGTTAATGGCGTATTTCATGATATCTAACGTCATCTCGACGGTTTCCATATCAATGGAATGCATGCTTTTCATAAGGTTGGTTTTTTAGTTTAGAAATTTAAAATTTCTATCTATGGTAAGGTTATAATTGTAAACTGCAAGTCTAAAGGCTTCAGTTCATTTTTCAAAGTAGGTATCAAATCTTCGCCATATATTTCATAAAACTTACTAAAGTTAGCTGTTCTCTCTTGTAAACTTTGATGTGGAAAAATTTGATCTTGTAAATGTACCAAACGTTTTAACTCGTCTTGCAATTTTCTTTTTTGAGCTTTTAATAAACGTTTTTCTAAATGGTCTAAACCATTAATTTGCTTTTTTTCTTGTGCTGCCACCGCACCATTAAAAGACTGGTCTGTTTTTTTAGCTAAGGAATAAAGATCTTTAAATTGCTGTTGAAGGTGTTTCTTTTGAGCGGAAAAATCTATTTCTATATCAGAAATTTCGTGAGTTCTTTTTGTAATTAAATCTTCTTGTTTTAAAAACATATCTGTTAAAGATAGATTTAATCGCTCTGCTTTTTCAGATTGTTTTTTAGACATAAGCAAAGCTGAATTCCTCAATAATAAGATTGGAAAAGTAACTTCTTCTTTACGGAAATATGATTTTAATTGAAACCAATAGGCTAATTCTCCACCGCCACCAATGTAACAAAGATTAGGCAAAACCACTTCTTCATAAAGCGGTCGCATAATTACATTAGGAGAAAAACGTTCGGGATGATTTTCTAATTCTACTAAAATTTCTTCTTCCGTAAAGCGGATGTTCGTCTCGTGAACGATATAAGATTCTTCATCTTTTACAATACGCTCTCTTAGGTTCTCTTTTAAATAAAAAAGATTAATCTCCCTTGGATTCACTTGTACTTTATATCCCAATTCATTCAACTTCTTTGAAGTTTTACCAACTTCATTTGAAGAATTTTGATGCAATAACTCATTTTTCACATACGGACTAAATTCTTTTTTTAGTGCTGCATCATTTCCGTCAAGGATAATTAAGCCGTATCCCCCAAATAATTCATTAGCTAAAAATCGAGTAGCTTCTGTAAGATTATCGTGCTCTAGATATGCTTTTTGAAACAGAGATTGTATATGTTTTGATTGATCTGAACCATTTAAAATGGTTTGAAACTTCTCAAAAACTTGTTTTAAACCTTTAGTATCAAGATCTCCAACCGCTCCGCTAGCTTCTCGTTGCCATTGAATTTTATGGTGTTCAAAATTAAAAAAATTGATTTCTTCAAAATCATGGTCTTCGGTAGCCATCCAATACACAGGAACAAAATGCTGTAGAGGATATTTCTCTGAAAGCTCTTCGGCTAAATTGATAGTCGAAATAATTTTATATAAAAAATAAAGCGGACCTGTAAACAAGTTGAGTTGATGCCCCGTCGTAATCGTAAAGCTATTTTCTTTCGCTAAAAAATCTAAATTTTCTTGAGTTTTAGCCGAAACAATTGTGTTTACATACTGATTCTTGAGACTTTCCACTAAAATTTTTCTAGTCTTGACAGAATAATTGTGTTGCTTGTTTTCCACTTGTTTTTGAAAATTCTCTAAACTTGGAAAGTTCTCGTAAAAGTCTTTTAAGGATTCTTTTTGATCTAAATAATCGTTGATTAAAGAAGAGAAGTAGTTCGTTTTTTGGTAAGCAATACAGTCGGCCATAGAAGTAGAATCTTAATCCTACAAAGATACATTTGTTGAGCTTTTTATCTACTAATTTTTAGTTAACAATATCAAGTAATAAATTGAACGCTTTTTTCCGTAAACTATTTATTTCATCAGATAATTACGTTTTAAGAGCAACAATGATATATTTTAATTTATAGAACTATAAAGTTCAAGTAAATAAAAAAGCCTTGGAAATTTCCAAGGCTTTTTTATTTTATTCTTCTGTAACAGGTTCACCGTAAAGATCAAAATCTTCGGCTTGGTTAATTTTTATTTGTGTAAAATCACCTGTCTTTAAGTAGTATTTAGTTGCATCTATTAAGACTTCGTTGTCTACATCGGGAGAGTCAAATTCTGTTCTACCAACGAAGTAATTTCCTTCTTTACGGTCAATAACACATTTAAACACTTTCCCTATTTTTTGCTGATTTAATTCCCAAGAGATTTGAGATTGAATTTCCATAATCTCATTCGCACGTTCTTGTTTTACTTCTTCAGGAACATCATCCTCTAGGTTATATGCGTGCGTATTTTCTTCGTGAGAATAGGTAAAAGCACCTAAACGCTCGAAACGCATCTCTCTTACCCAGTCTTTTAATTCTTGAAAATGAGCTTCGGTTTCTCCAGGATACCCAACAATAAGTGTTGTTCTTATTGCCATTTGAGGAACGATTTCTCGGAATTTATGAATTAAATCTGTAGTTTTTTTGTGGGTAGTCCCGCGACGCATAGATTTCAATAAATCATCTGAAATATGCTGCAACGGAATATCGATATAATTACAAACTTTTGGTTCTTCTTTAATCACATCGAGAACATCTTCCGGGAAACCGGTAGGGAAAGCATAATGCAAACGAATCCATTCAATCCCATCAACCTTTACCAGTTCACGAAGTAATTCTGCTAAAGCTCTTTTCTTGTAAATATCTAATCCGTAATAGGTAAGATCTTGGGCAATAAGAATCAATTCTTTTACTCCGTCTCTCGCTAAACCTTGAGCTTCTTTTACCAATTGCTCGATGGGTGTAGATTTATGACCGCCACGCATTAAAGGAATGGCACAAAACGAACAAGGACGATCGCAACCTTCGGCAATTTTTAAAAAGGCATAATTTTTTGGTGTAGTCGTAACACGTTCTCCTAAAAGTTCGTGTTTATAATCGGCTCCTAAAGCTTTTAATAAAGAGGGCATTTCGGTAGTACCAAAATATTGATCTACATTGGGAATTTCTTTCTGTAAATCTGGCTTGTATCGCTCAGAAAGACAACCGGTAACGAAAACTTTATCTACAATACCTTCTTCTTTCTTTTGTGCATATTCTAAAATAGTATTGACAGATTGCTCTTTAGCGTTATCTATAAATCCGCAGGTATTAATGACAACAATATTACCTTCTTCCTCATGAACCACCTCTTTCTTATTGGCTTTAAGCTGCCCCATAAGCACTTCAGAATCATAAATATTCTTACTACACCCCAGCGTTACGACATTAATTTTATTTTTCTTCAGTGATTTTGTTCTCATAGCAATTTTAAAAATGTGTGCAAAGATACAAAGCTTTTAAGACTTAAAAGCTTTATTTAATTAAGGATGAATTTAAATATATAGAATTTAAAAAAAGTCATTCCGTAAAGAATGACTTTTTGTTTTCTTTTCTTGTAGGGTTTAGATGGTCTTTTTAAAAAAAGAGTCTACAAATTCTAATTTATTAAATATTTGTAAATCTTCTATCCCCTCACCTACTCCTATGTATTTTACAGGAATTTGAAATTGATCACTAATACCAATAACAACTCCTCCTTTTGCTGTTCCATCAAGTTTGGTAACCGCTAAAGAAGTTACTTCTGTTGCTGCTGTAAATTGTTTAGCTTGTTCAAAAGCATTTTGTCCTGTACTACCATCTAATACCAATAAAACTTCGTGCGGAGCATCTATAATTACTTTTTGCATCACTCGCTT
Organism: Mesonia algae; assembly: GCF_003253545.1. Lineage (GTDB taxonomy): Bacteria > Bacteroidota > Bacteroidia > Flavobacteriales > Flavobacteriaceae > Mesonia > Mesonia algae. Next base: position 139,618 of record NZ_QKYV01000006.1, on the reverse strand, counting down.
TACTTTAGAAAGCTCGTTCATTAAGTTCACTTTATTATGGAGTCTACCCGCAGTATCAATAATCACCACATCGGCATCCATTTTCACAGCACTCTGTAAAGTATCAAAAGCTACGGAAGCAGGATCACTACCCATACTCTGCTTTACAATAGGAACATCTACACGATCGGCCCACACCTGAAGTTGGTCTATTGCGGCAGCTCTAAAAGTATCGGCTGCTCCTAAAACTACTTTTTTACCTTGTGCTTTAAATTGATGAGCTAATTTACCAATAGTCGTAGTTTTACCTACACCATTTACACCCACTACCATAATTACGTATGGCTTTTTCTCAGAAATTAAATCTTTTTGTTCTCCTGAACCTGATTCGCTTAATAAACCTGCAATTTCTTCTCTCAAGATTACATCAAGCTCTGATGTACCTAAGTATTTATCTTTAGCTACACGAGCTTCAATACGATCTATAATTTTAATAGTCGTTTTTACCCCAACATCACTCGCTACTAATACTTCCTCTAAATCATCTAAAACCTCATCATCAACTTTAGATTTTCCTGCAACGGCTTTACTTAGTTTGCCAAAGAAGTTTTCTTTTGACTTTTCTAAACCTTTGTCTAAGGTTTCTTTTTTTTCTTTTGAAAAAATTTTTTTAAAAAAACTCATACGCTATACTTATGTGTGTTAGGCATAAGGGCAACCTTAGAGCTTTTTTAATGAAAATATAAAAAGCAACTACCCAAAAACCTAACTTTCTCATTTTAAAATTAAATTAATAAAATAAGAAACGCTCAAATTAAATGTTTCGCAAATATACACAAAAACAAAAAGCCGTCTCGAAAATTCGAAACGGCTTAGTTATTTTTTTATAAGTATTTATTTCTTATCGAAATAATCCTTTACATCTTCTGGCGCCATAATAGCTTCTTCAAAAGTATAAGCTCCAGATTTTGGAGATTTTACCATTTTGATCGCTTTACTAAGCCTCTTTGATCCTGTTTGTAACGATGCTACCGATTTCTTTGCCATAACTTATTACTTTATTTCTTTATGAACCGTCATTTTGTTAAGAATTGGGTTAAATTTCTTTAACTCCATTCTATCCGGCGTATTCTTTTTATTTTTTGTGGTAATATATCTAGAGGTACCTGGTTTACCAGATCCTTTATGCTCTGTGCATTCTAATATTACTTGAACTCTATTTCCTTTCTTTGCCATTGCTCTAAGATATTAAAGGTAAGATTACTTTTTTAAGAATCCTTTTTCTCTCGCTTCTTTAATCACAGCAGAGATTCCTTTTTTATTAATGTTTTTTAATGCGGAAGTCGATACTTTTAAAGTTACCCACTTATCCTCTTCTGGGATATAAAAACGTTTTTTAACTAAATTGGCGTTAAATTTACGCTTAGTTTTATTCATAGCGTGAGAAACATTGTTTCCTACCATCGCTTTTTTACCCGTAAGTTCACAAACTCTTGACATTTTTTCTAATCTTTTCTCGTTATTTCAAAACAGGATGCAAATTAACGATATTTTAATCTAATCTCCAACAATATCTTCATAAAAAATTAAGATAATTATGAAAAATAGCTTAAAAGAATTTCCTGCGCCTTTATTACTGCCTTTTCAATCACTTTTTCTCTTTTATTTCCGAAGTTAAATTGATAGACTTTTTCTTCTTTTTCACTCACTAAAGCAATATATACTGTCCCCAACTCTGCATCACTATCTCCTTTTGTAGGACCTGCATTACCCGTAGTAGCAATAGCTACGTCTGCCTTAAACAATTTCCTCGCTTTTAAAGCCATTTGAAGGGTTACTTCTTCACTTACCACACTAAACCTATCAATAAGCTCTGTAGGGATTCCTAAAACATCATTTTTACTACTGGTGGCATAAGTCACAATACTTCCTTTAAAGTACTGGGACGCGCCAGGATATGAGGTAAACCTAGAAGCTACTTCTCCCCCGGTACAACTTTCTGCAGTAACTAGTGTTTTTTTATGTTCAACAAACTTTTGGGCAATTTGTTCTTCTAAAGTTTCTTCTCCTTCAAAACCTTTAATAATATCACCTATAATATGCTGAAGCTTCTCTATTTCTGATTCAATTGAGTTTTCTAAAAATTCTCTTTCACTTCCCCGAGCACTTAAGCGCAATCTTACTCTTCCTAAACTAGGTAAATAAGCTAATTTAATGTGATTGGGAAGAGCTGTTTCCCAGCTTTCAATTTTTTCCGCAATAGCGCTTTCCCCTAATCCGTAAGTTAAAATCGTTTTATGAACAATATGAGGTCTTTCAAATTTTTGCTGAAGTCTAGGTAACACCTCATTATCTAAAAGTGCTTTCATTTCATAAGGAACACCTGGCAGTGAAATATATACAACATTGTTTTCATCAAACCACATTCCCGGAGCCGTACCATACTCGTTATTAAGAGCTATAGCCTTAGATGGAATCAAAGCTTGATCTCTATTAAGTTGGGAGATAGGAGTATCTACATATTTTTCAAATAATTTTTCTACATGAGAAAGAACTTTCTCATTTACCACATAAGAATCATTAAAATACCCACATAGTGTTTTTTTAGTTAAATCGTCATTGGTAGGACCTAAACCTCCAGTAATAATAACTATATGAGCTCTTCCACTTACATCATTCAGCGTTTGAGTAATATGCTCTTTTGTATCTTTTATAGAAGTGATTTGACCAACTTCTACTCCAATAGAATTTAATTTTTTTGAGATATAAGCTGAATTGGTATCTACAATCTGACCAATTAAAATTTCATCTCCAATAGTTATTATTTCTGCTATCATACGACTTGAAAATCTTCTTTTAAAGATTCGCAAGCTAACAAAACTTTCTTTTCAATAAGGCTTACATCCTCTAAAATATCTTTTCTCGTTACTCTATCTTTAGACCAAGATTCCAATCTTTTAATATTTTCTAAAAGCTCTAAACCAAAAATCTGCAAATTTGGTTTCATTTTATGAGCCACACTATAAGCCAATTCTGGATTATTATTTTCAACTGCCTCTCTCATCAGGTTGATATCTGGAGGAAGTTCTTCTAGAAATGCTTTTACTATTTCCACGACAAAATCATCATCACCTCCAGCCATTTCTTTTACCTGTTGCAAATCGTATATTTTCATTATTTCACTTTAATTTGAAAAACAGATTCTTTTTCAATATATCCATTTAACACGTCATTGGTTTTAACTCTCCCAACTCCTTCGGGAGTACCAGTAAAAATAATGTCTCCAATTTTCAAAGTAAAGAATTGTGAAACATATTCGATTATCTCATCAATTTGGCAGAGCATATGCGCAGTATTTCCTTTTTGAACCTCTTCACCATTCCTCTGTAATGAAAAATTGATATTTTGAAGACTCTCAAATTCTTCTTTTGAAAACCATTTTTCTCCAATTACTGCAGATCCATCAAATGCTTTAGATTTTTCCCAAGGCAATCCTTTTTCTTTTAATTGTGATTGTAAGTCTCTTGCCGTAAAATCTATACCCAATCCAATTTCATCATAATACTTATGAGCAAATTTAGACTGAATGTATTTCCCAACTTTATTAATCTTTACCAAAAGTTCAACTTCATAATGAACATCATCAGAAAAATCTGGAATAAAAAATGGTTGTTTTTTTAAAAGTACAGCAGTATCGGGTTTTAAAAAGATTACAGGATCTGTAGGTCTTTCATTTTTTAACTCCTCAATATGCTTAGCATAATTTCTTCCTATGCAAATAATCTTCATACGGTCTTAATTCAATTTATCTGATAGTTTTTTTAGCTTAATTGCTGTCAAAACCTTTTTTGTATATAAAGGAAAATCTGCGTTTTGAATCCAACCATAATATCCTGGTTCTTTTTCAAACACTTCTTCTACTAATTTACCTCGATGCTTTCCAAAAGAAAACACCTCTTCTCCTTTTTTATTGTAGGCTATAAACCCTGCAAAATCTACAAATTTCTTATGAGCACTAAATTCTGCTAACCATTTCATATCGTTTTCTAAATCTGGATATTTATCTAACTGCGATTCCAAAACTTCAAAAGTAGCGTTAGTATCCGCTTCAGCAGAATGTGCGTTTGTTAAATCTTTATCGCAGTAAAATTTATAAGCTGCTTCTAAAGTTCGTTTTTCTTTTTTATGAAAGATGGTTTGTACATCAACCGCCAAAGCGCTTTTAATATCAAAATCTATTCCTGCTCGAAGAAACTCTTCAGCTAAAAGTGGAATATCAAAACGGTTGCTGTTATATCCCCCCAAGTCACAACCTTTAATCATTTCATACACCTTTTTAGAAAGGTCTTTAAATGTAGGCTCATCTTTTATATCGTCATAACTTATGCCGTGAATCTTTGTAACTTCTGCAGGGATCTCCATTTCTGGATTTACACGCCACGTATAGCTTTCTTTATTTCCATTAGGAAAAACCTTAAGTATAGCTATTTCTACAATTCTATCTTTGGCAATATTGGTTCCGGTAGTTTCTAAATCGAAGAAACAAATGGGTTTGGTTAAATTTAATTTCATGGTATGGATTTTTGTAAAGATACTATATCACAAATTCTTTCATAAAAAAAAGCCCGAAACTTAATTCGGACTCCTTTTTTCTTTAATTTATTGATCTTGATTTAGACCGCTCTCGAATCATCAAAAGCCTCTAAATACTGAGCTACGCGTTGCACAAATTGACCTCCTAAAGCTCCATTTACTACACGATGATCGTAGCTATGAGATAAGAACATTTTATAGCGAATCCCGATGAAATCTCCGTCTGGAGTTTCAACCACGGCAGGAACTTTTCGTATAGCTCCTAGGGCTAAAATTGCTACTTGAGGTTGATTAATAATTGGAGTTCCCATAATACTTCCAAAAGTACCTACATTGGTAACTGTATATGTACCTCCCTGTGTGTCATCTGGTTTTAACTTTCCTCCTCTTGCACGTCCTGCTAAATCGTTAACAGCTTTAGACATTCCTACAAGATTAAGACGGTCTGCATTTTTAATTACAGGAACAATTAAATCTCCATTTGGTAAAGCTGCAGCCATACCCAAGTTGATATTCTTTCTTTTTATAATTTTATCTCCATCAACAGAAATATTAATCATAGGAAAGTCTTTTATAGCTTTTGCTACTGCTTCCATAAAGATTGGAGTAAATGTTATTTTTTCTCCTTCTTTCTTTTGGAATTCGTTTTTTACCTTATTTCTCCAGTTCCAAATCTTAGTCACATCTACTTCAATAAATGACTGTACGTGTGCTGACGTTTGAACACTGTTTACCATATGATGAGAAATCATTTTGCCCATCCTAGTCATTTCGATGATTTCATCATCACCATTTACACTAATAGGGGCAGCAGCTGGCTTTTGAGTTTTCGCTTCCGCGGAAGCGTTATTAGCAGCAACTGGCTGAGTAGAACTTTGATTCTTCCCTCTATTCGCTACAAAGTCTAATATATCATTTTTAGTTACCCTACCATCTTTTCCAGTCCCCTGAATAGATTCTAACTCGTTTAAACCAATGTTCTCTTCTTGAGCTATATTTTTAACCAAAGGAGAATAAAAACGATCGCTAGATGAAAAGTCTTGAGAAACTACCGCTTCTCTAGCCTGATTCACCATATCTTCTGCCTGCTGTGTGTTTGCTTCTTCTTTGTTTTCATTAGAACTTGGCGCTGGTGCAGGAGCATCTCCATCAGTTTCTATAATTGCAATCGTTTGGCCTACTTTCACTACATCATCTGGACCAAATAATTTTTCAACTAGAGTTCCTTCTACTTCACTAGGCACTTCACTATCCACTTTGTCGGTAGCAATCTCTAAAACTGCCTCATCCTCTTCTATTTTCTCTCCAACTTCTTTTAACCAATTGGTAATGGTTGCTTCTGCAACGCTCTCCCCCATCTTAGGAAGTTTTAATTCAAATTTTGCCATATCTTTAACCTAAAAGTGTGTTTTTTTATTTTGGTTGCGAATTTAATGAAAAAAACGCATTATGAATATCTATTTTGCAAAGTTTTACAAGTCCTTAACTTCTCCTTTACTAGTACTTTGATCGCTACCGAGGATAAAATTAAAATTTCTTGGTTTTATTCTAAAACAATTTTGTTTATTTTTTTGCTTTTCCATCACCATTTTTATATCGTCGGCTGTGATATATTCTGCATCAAAAACTATGTAGCTATCTGAAAGTGTTTTCTTTAATATTTCATTTACGGAAATACAATTAAATTTTTGATAGAGTATTTCTTCTAACCTTTCTTTTAATGCGGAAGTCTTATTTGTTACTAATAAATAGTTTGCATAGTCTTTTTGCACCTGCTCATTATTTGATTTTTTTATAAGCGCATCTTTTAAAGAAGCTAATTTTAAACCCTGTTGCACTAAAAACTGAACCGCTTTTCCCTTATTAAAATGCTTTTCATAGAAAATTTGCATTGCTCCATAAAACCTTTGCCTGTAAACCTTATCTCTAGTAGTACTTTCTCCCTTATAATGAATAATGCTTTCACTACCTAAATAATAGTTTTGATAACCTGCTTTTAAAAATTTATAGCTTAAATCTATATCTTCCCCATACATAAAATAGTCTTCATCTAACTTTCCTATTTTCTCATATCGTTCTCTGTGCATCCACATAAAAGCACCAACCAAGACATCTACTTTTCCTGTTTTGTTTTCGCTTAAAGCGGAATAATAATTTTTATTAATTTGAAAAATCTTCTCTAATGCTACTTTAGGGGTTGGTAAATTTCTTTTTGATTCTGGCAAGAAATTTCCGCAGCCATCTATGAGTTTTACTCCGATTGCTCCTACATCTTGCTTGGTTTCCGCGAAAGCGTACACATTTTTAAAAGTATGATTACCTACATAGGTATCGGGATTGAGAAGACAAACATATTTTCCTTTTGCATGTACAAAACCTAAATTATTGCCTTTACTAAAACCTGAATTCACCTTATTCTCAACCAATATCACTTGTGGGAAATACTTTTTTACCCAAGCCGAACTTTGATCTTCAGAGTTATTATCTACTACAATAATTTCGGCTTCTAAATCTTTGGTTGCCGCTATCACACTACTTAAGCAATGCATTAAATAATAAGGAACTTTGTAGTTTAGTATAAGTACAGAAAGCTGAATCACTTAAGAATTTTTTAAAGAATTTTCAAACGGAATACGATGTAAAATACTTCTACCCAATGTCACTTCATCGGCGTATTCTAATTCGTCTCCTACGCCAATACCACGAGCGATAGTAGAAGTTACTACTCCCTCTCCTTCTATTTGCCTGTAAATATAAAAATTTGTAGTATCTCCTTCCATGGTACTTGAGAGTGCAAAAATAATCTCATCTACTTCTTTAGCTCTTACTTTTTGCACAAGAGATTCAATATTTAATTGACTAGGACCTATACCATCCATCGGACTAATTTTTCCTCCTAACACATGATAAACTCCCTTATATTGACTTGTATTTTCTATCGCCATAACATCTCTCACATCTTCTACCACACAAACTATTGCTTTATCCCTGTTAGCATTGGCACAAATTTCACAAATAGTATGATCACTAACATTGTGACAATTTTTACAAAAGTTCACTTCGGTTTTTAAATCTATCAATGCTTTTGAAAGGTGCAAAGTTTGTTCTTCGGGTTGCTTTAACAAATGAAGTACTAAACGCAACGCAGTACGCTTTCCTATTCCTGGAAGCTGCGACATTTCTTCTACTGCTTTTTCTAATAGTTTTGATGAAAAATCCATAACAACAAAAATAGTATAATAATATTCAAATATTTGATTATTCGCTAAGTTTGCAAATACATAATTATTGTATTTATGCAGCCCACTACCATACTTATACTTATTGCCGCTTATTTTGGTATTTTAATGCTTATCTCTTACTTCACTGGGAAAGATGACTCTAATGATGCTTTCTTTAAAGCCGAAGGGAAATCTCCTTGGTATGTGGTTGCTTTTGGGATGGTAGGTGCATCGCTTTCGGGTGTAACTTTTATTTCTGTACCAGGTTGGGTCAAAGATTCGCAGTTTAGCTACATGCAAGTAGTACTAGGATATCTTGTAGGGTATTTAGTCATAACATTTATTTTGCTCCCGCTATATTATCGACTTAATGTTACGTCTATTTATGAGTATTTAAAAGAACGCTTTGGAAATGTAAGTTATAAAACAGGAGCGTTTTTCTTCTTCGTTTCTAGAGTTTTGGGAGCTGCTTTTAGGCTATTTTTAGTCGCAACGGTTTTGCAATATTTTGTTTTTGAAAATTGGGGAGTTCCTTTTATCCTTACCGTAGTAATTTCTATTGCCTTAATTTGGATTTATACCGCTCGAGGCGGAATTAAAACTATTGTATGGACAGATACGCTACAGACCTTGTTTATGTTGAGTTCTGTGGCTGTGGCTATTTATTTTATAAGTACAGAATTAAACTGGACTTTTGCTGATTATTTTTCCGCGGAAGCGTTACAACCTTATACCAAAACTTTTTTTACCGATGATTTTCTAGCCAAGAATTACTTTTGGAAATCTTTCTTTGGCGGAATGTTTATTACCATTTGTATGACTGGTTTAGATCAGGATATGATGCAAAAAAACCTAACATGTAAGAGTTTAGGAGACGCTCAAAAAAATATGCTTTCTTATAGTCTTGTTTTTGTACCCGTTAATATTCTATTCCTCTTTTTGGGAGCTTTACTCTTTATTTATGCCGAACAAAATGGAATTGCTATACCAATGCTTGACGGAAAAGAAAAAACAGATTTGCTTTTCCCAGAAATCGCCCTTAACGGAAATATGGGAATAGGATTGGGTATTATTTTTATTCTAGGATTGATTGCTGCCGCCTACTCTAGCGCAGATAGTGCTTTAACTTCCCTAACAACTAGTTTTTGTGTAGATTTTCTAGATATCAAAAAGAAAAAAGCTATCGCTCAAAAAGGGTTACGAAAGAAAGTACATTTAGGAGTTAGTGTTCTTTTAATTTTAGTGATTGTTGCGTTTAAATACCTTTTAGATAGCAGCGTAATCGATTTACTTTTAAAAGCCGCTTCTTACACCTACGGACCTTTATTAGGTCTATTTACTTTCGGTATTTTCACTAAAATAAGGATTAAAGATAGGTGGGTTTGGTTGGTTTCTATCACCTCTGTGATTATAACATATATTATTGGTAGTATTCCCCCAGAATATATTGCCGGTTACCACTTTAATTATGAATTACTTATTGTGAATGGCGCATTAACTTTTATTGGTTTAGTATTGATTCGTAGAAAGTAGTACCAACGTACAAGCGATTTCAACATCTATATTTGCCTCTCTTAGTAGTTTATAAAATTCGGGGTTTTCTGTCCCTGGATTAAATATTACACGCTTAGGTTGAAGTTTGATAATGTATTCATAATACGACTCTTGTCGTTTAGGATTAAGGTATAAGGTAACTGTATGTACATCATTAAATAGTTTCTGTTCTGTTTCTATTTTAACACCATTTACCTCACCATCTCGCAAACCTATAGCTACTGTATTTATATGATAAGATTTCAATCTATTGATAGCAATATTAGAATATCTATTTTCTTTTAAAGATGCTCCTATCACCAATGTTTTCTTATTTTCCATAAATTAATGTATAATAGTTTTTTATTTTTGAATCTAAATCTAACTTAAAATCATGAATTTACAATCCCATTTAACGAACTCTAACATTTTAAAAAAAACAGTATTATTTTTATTTATCTCCCTGCTATTATGCTCTTGTGTAAGCGATAAGTATACTGCAAAAAATATATCTTTTAGAACTAACGAAAAAGATTTTAGAGACCAGTTTAAGGATGCTCAACAAGCAAAATTATCTTGGTTTTTTAAGAGTGGGTATATCGATGGTGAACTTAAGACAAGTCAAAGTATAAATTTGGAGTTATATTATGCTAATGACATAATTATGACTGAAGACTTCATAGAAAATAAATTACAATTAGCACAAGAAGTTTCAAATACAGAAATCATAAATAAAACTGAATTTGATAGTTTGAATGTAAAAATATATAATGGAAGTTCATTGCTTGGAGAAAGAAGGGAAAAAATAAATCTTCTTAAAGATAATTCTTAATACCTATATTTCAATTCACTACAAATTATTACACTTTCAATTTCGTTAATAAAAAGTTAAAAATATTTAGCTGTGCAACGCATCTCAACTTATGTCGTCATTAAGGTAGAGACATTTGTTTTATTTAGTTGAACGGTTAATCAGTGCAGTAGTTATGGTTAGTGAAGTATTGATTAATCAAAATTGGTCCCGCTATGAAAATAGCGGGATTAATTTAAGTTTAAGTACTCGTTATCAAAATGTTAAAAGTAAATTTTGATGCAACTTTTTTAAACAATTATCGTCTTATAGATAGAAAGATGTTGGTAATTTATTTGAATTAGCCTTTAAAAAATTGAACTAACGGAAATCATTATAAAAACCCTTGGCTTGATCCCCAAGGGTTTTGTTTTTTACCAACTTATAACTGCACTACCCCAAGTAAATCCGCTACCAAAAGCTGCTAATACCACGTGATCACCTTCTTTAATTTTGCCTTCTTCCCAAGCCTCTGTTAAAGCTATAGGTATAGATGCTGCCGTAGTGTTACCGTATTTTTGAATGTTGTTATAAACCTGTTCGTCTTTTAATTGAAATTTCTTCTGAATAAATTGTGCTATTCTTAAATTCGCTTGATGCGGAATAAGGATATCTATATCCTTTACTTCCAGTCCGTTTTCTTGTAAACCTTCATGAATCACCTCAGAAAAACGAGCAATCGCATTTTTAAATACGAATTGTCCGTTCATATACGGGTAATATGGAATATCTTCTTGAGGGTTTTCTTCAATAATTTCTGGGACCCAATGCATAGTACTCGGGCCTTTTAAAGAAAGTTCTAAGGCGTGTTTTCCCTCTGAGTGTAAGTGAGTAGAAAGAATCCCTTGTCCGTTATGGTTACTTCTGGTAAGCACTGCCGCTCCAGCTCCATCGCCAAAAATGACAGAGACAGATCTTCCGCGGGTGCTCATATCTAAACCTCCGCTATGATTTTCACTTCCGATAAGGAGAACATTTTTATACATTCCCGTTTTAATAAATTGATCGGCTACTGATAGCCCATAAATAAAACCGCTACATTGGTTTCTTACATCTAAGGCTGGGCAAGTATGTATACCTAACATTTCTTGTACTTGCACTCCACAACCAGGAAAATAGTAATCTGGACTAAGTGTTGCAAAAACAATTAAATCGATATCATTCTTATCTATATTCGCTCTCTCTAAAGCAATTTTAGCTGCTTTTACACCCATGGTTGCCGTAGAGTTACCATCACCCTTTTTAATGTGTCTTCTTTCTTTTATACCAGTTCGCTCTTGTATCCATTCATCATTAGTGTCCATCACTTTAGATAAATCATCATTAGTGACTACATTTTCTGGAACATAACTTCCCAGTCCGGCTATTTTAGATTGATATAACATATTTTTCTATTAAAGTTGAGCAAATGGTTTTTTTTGAAAATTTTATCTGCGCAAGCAATATACATATTATTAGTATTGTATAGAAAAATTGACTTTACTAATTGCATGCATAAGACAGATATTTTCTACATTTAAAAAGTTATTTTTATCTTAATAAGCATCATCATTATAAAGATTTGAAAGTCAAATTTCTTTATATTCGTATATTAAACTAGCAACATTGCAACAACAACTTATCTTATTAGCCGTACTAGGAACTTGCTTTTTATTAATGGCTTGGCTACCATCATTATCAAAAATCACGAAGATAAGTTATCCCATTTTTTTATTGATTTTGGGAATGTGTACCTTTTGGTTAGGTATTCCGTTTGATTGGCCTGCACCATTTTGGAAAGATGACAAAATTATGTTGTTATCAGAGATTATTGTAAATGTATCATTAATGAGTGCTGGCTTAAAAATTAACCTTCACTACGCCAAGAAAAATTGGAAGATTCCATTAAGGCTTATTGCTATTACTATGCCTTTAACTATTCTAGCTTTTTTTCTATTAGGCATTAGTTATTTTTCATTATCTATACCATTAGCGGTTTTATTCGCAGCAGTTTTAGCTCCTACAGATCCTGTGTTAGCTTCAGAAGTTCAACTTAAAGATACTTTTGTAGATAAGGATAAGGGAGATGAAAATTTGACAGAATTTTCCCTAACAAGCGAAGCTGGTTTAAATGATGGTTTGGCATTCCCTATAACTTATTTAGCTGTACTGCTCATTGAAAATAATGGAATTGAAGGTTTTGATTGGCTTTCCTATTTTGGGGACAAAGTTTTTCTAAAAATAGGGATTGGTATAGCCTCTGGACTCTTGTTTGGTTATTTAGTAGCAAGAATACAGCATTACCTAAAGAAAGGTTTGAACGTTAAAACCCGCGACGGTTTATTAGCTTTTTCAATTGCAATTTGTTGTTACAGTGTAACCGAACTTATTCACGGTTATGGATTTTTAGCTGTATTTATTGCAAGCCTAACCGTTAGAAACTCGTATCATATTAACGATGATTACAAAAAGAAGCTACATAGTTTTGTTGAAGAAACTGAACGTTTACTTTTGGTGCTTTGGGTTGTTCTTTTTGGAGGTAGCATTTTAAATGGTGTTTTTGACGACATTTCGTGGACCACAATTGCAGTAGCCGTAGGATGTATTTTAATTTTACGACCAGTCTGCGGTATGCTGGGATTAGTTAACACCAAAATTAAAATGAAGGAACGATTGGTTCTCAGTTTTTTTGGCATTAGAGGGATTGGATCATTATTCTACTTATCCTGGGCATTTATGTATCTTAAAGAAAAAGGAATTGAAGTCTTAGAAAAAGATAAGCTATATTCCATTGTAATTCTCATCGTCTTTTGTTCCATATTAATCCACGGACTTACCGCTCCATACCTCTTTAAAAATTTTAAAAAGAAGTAGTTTTCAAAATCTAAGAGCATTCATGATATATGCTTGTATAATAAAAAAACAGGCTTCTTAAAGCCTGTTCTTTTCCCTAACCAATCAACTAGATATGACAACTAGTTACTTTAAATACTTTTTAAAGTTATTTACCTTAATTTCTGCTTTCAGATCGTGAAGTAAATTATATAAGCCAAAAAATGTTCTATTAATATATAGAAAATGCTTACTTCCCCTATTTCCATTCATTTTTCGCAGCTCTGTATCTTTACTATATTTTTCGCTTAGCGCGGAAATCTTATTCCAAAATTCTTCGTTAGAAAAATCAAAGGTTTCATTATGAAACGGACTCGTAAAAAGACTTAGCATCTCGTAGAATAATTCCGAAAAGAAATCTATCTCCTTATCGGAATCATCTGGACGTAAAATTTCCAATTCTGATAATTTTGCAAGAAAAAACTTTCTGTTATTAATATTTTCTGGAACCGCCAATTCAAAATAAGGTGTATAAAATTCTTCAGGAACTTCTTTAATACACCCAAAATCAATAGCGATTAAATTCTTGTCCTTATCAACTAAAAAATTACCAGGATGAGGATCTGCATGAACCGCTTTCAACTCGTGCATTTGATACATATAAAAATCCCATAAAGCCTGCCCTATTTTATCTCCGTCTTCTTTCTTAAAATCGGTTTTCGTGAATTCACTTAAATGCTGGCCTTGCATCCAATCCATCGTAATGATTTTCTCACTCGATAAGTCTTCATAATACTTAGGAAATCGTAAACCTTCAATTTGCGCGCATTTTTGAGAGATATGTTTGCTTTGCTTTACCTCTAGAATATAATCGGTTTCCTCAATCAGTTTTCCTTCTACTTCTTTAAAATATTTATCAGAATCACTTCCTTGTAAATTGAACATTCTTGTAGCAATGGGTTTTACCATCGCTAAATCTGAACTTATACTTTCAGCAACACCAGGATATTGAATTTTAACCGCCAGCTTCTTACCGTCTTTCGTCGCTTGATGAACCTGTCCTATACTGGCTGCGTTAATTGAATTAGAATTAAATGTATCATATAATTCTTCAGGATATTCTCCGTTATACTTTTTAAAAGTTTTTCTAACCAAAGGAGCCGAAAGCGGTGGAACACTAAATTGAGCTAAGCTAAATTTTTCAACATAAGCACTTGGCAACAAACTTTTTTCCATAGAGAGCATTTGCGCTACTTTTAAAGCACTCCCCTTAAGGTTTTTTAGTCCGTCATAAATATCTTCCGCATTGTCGTTATCCAGTTGATCTCGGCTTAATTCTTTATCAAAAGCTTTCTTACTATAATATTTCAAGTAATTTCCGCCAATTTTAACACCGGTCTTTACCATTTCTGTGGTGCGCCCGAGCTTTCCCGTTGGTATTTTATCTATTGATTTCATTTTCTAAGCCATTTTTTCTTTAAAGAGGAACTTTCCAAAATCTAATACACGTTCTAAAGGTGTATTATCAAAAACATCAAAAATAGTATTGACAGACTTTTCTATGGCAACATCGGTTTTCTCAAATTGAGGAGAATTATCATCCATCCAAAATTTCAGTAAAAACATCATTTGCAACCAAGCTCCTTCAGAAAAAACAGTTTCATTCTTTTGAAGCAACTTTATATTTTTGGCGTCATTATCTTCAGCAATTAAATCTTTAGCGAAATTTTTTACATTTTTCCGCAGACCTTTTAACTGTTCTAGGTTCTTAAGTGTACTTTCGTTTCTATTCAGCATAAAGAGAACATAACTTCTATTTGCAGTAAGCATTTCAAAAAAAGTATAGAAGAAAGTGAGCATTTTTTCTCTATTAGAAAATGAATCCACTTCGGGTGCAGCTTGCATTAAAGTGACACTCTTTATATAAAATTGTTCCCAAATTTCTTTTTGAATAGCTTCTAGGCTTCCAAAAGATTGATAAAATTCTTCTTCGTTAGATTTGTTTTCTTTCGCAAACTTATAAACAGACTTAGGAACTGTTTCGTGTTCTAAAACATATTCCATATAACTAGAGATCCACTTTTCTGTAGTCATTTTTACTGATTTCTTTTTCGTAACAGTTTTTTTCTTCTCCATAACATTCTATTTGAATCAAAGATACGGTTTTGTTAACCTATTATTTAAAAACATTAAACAAAACTTTGTTAAATATAATCTATTGTTTTAGGCGTAAAAAGATAGAAGTTATTACACTTCTAGTATGCCAGTTTGTCATTTTAATTTTAATGGTATTTTTTTTGACATTAGGGAAATAAGAAAACAAAGTTTAAATAAAAAAATATAGATATGGCAACAGGAAAAATTAATGTTTCAGTAGAAAACATTTTTCCCTTAATTAAGAAATTTCTTTATAGTGATCATGAAATTTTCTTACGCGAATTAATTTCTAATGCAACAGATGCAACATTAAAATTGAAGCATTTAACTAGCATTGGAGAGACAGACGTTGAGTACGGAAACCCAAAAATTGAAGTTAAGATTGATAAAGAAAATCAAAAGCTTCACATTATCGACCAAGGGATTGGGATGACTAAAGACGAGGTTGAAAAGTACATTAACCAAGTAGCCTTTTCTGGCGCTGAAGAGTTTCTAGAGAAATATAAAGATTCTGCTAAAGATAGTGGTATTATTGGTCATTTTGGTCTTGGTTTCTACTCTGCTTTTATGGTAGCTAATAAAGTAGAGATTATTACTAAATCTTATAAAGATGAACCTGCTGCGCATTGGATTTGCGAAGGAACTACAGATTTTACTATTGAGGATGCCGATAAAAAAGAACGCGGATCTGAAATTATTCTTCATATTAATGATGATGAAAAAGAGTTTTTAGAAGAAAGTAAAATTGATGAGCTTTTAACGAAGTATAACAAGTTTATGCCAGTTCCCATTAAGTTTGGAACAAAAGAAAAAGAACTTCCTAAAGCTGAGGACGCTCCTGAAGATGAAGAGGCTAAGAAAGTAACCGTAGACAATATCATCAATAATCCTGAACCAGCTTGGACTAAACAACCTACCGAATTAGAAGAGCAGGATTATAAAGGTTTTTACCGCGAATTGTATCCTATGCAATTTGAAGAACCTCTTTTTCATATTCACTTAAATGTTGATTATCCTTTCAATTTAACAGGGATTTTATACTTCCCTAAATTGAGTAATAATATGACGATGCAACAAGATAAAATTCAGTTGTATCAAAATCAGGTTTTTGTAACCGACAATGTAGAAGGTATTGTACCTGAGTTTTTAACGATGTTACGTGGGGTAATAGATTCGCCAGACATTCCGTTAAACGTATCTCGTTCTTATTTACAAGCTGATGGAGCGGTAAAGAAGATTTCTAGCTACATTACTCGTAAAGTGGCAGATAAATTAAAGTCTTTATTTAATGACAATCGCGAAGATTTCGAAAAGAAATGGGACGATATTAAAGTAGTTATTGAATATGGAATGCTTTCTGAAGATAAATTCTTCGATAAAGCAGATAAGTTTGCATTATACCCAACTGTAGACAAAAACTACTTCACTTTTGAGGAATTTCAAGAGAAAATAAAGGAAAATCAGACTGATAAAGACGGTAAAACGATAATCCTTTACGCTTCAAATAAAGACGAACAACATAGTTATATTGAAGCTGCTAAAACTAAAGGATACGAAGTTCTTTTATTAGACTCTCCTATTGTATCGCACTTGATTCAGAAATTAGAAACTTCTAAAGAAAATATTTCTTTTGTTCGTGTAGATAGTGATCACGTAGATAACCTAATTAAAAAAGAAGAAGAACAAGTTTCTAAACTTTCTGATGAAGAAAAAGAAAAACTAAAAACCGATTTTGAAAAAGTAGTTCCAAAAGAAACCTACACAGTTCAATTAGAGGCAATGGATAGTTCTTCTGCTCCGTTAATTATTACACAACCAGAGTTTATGCGTCGTATGAAAGAGATGCAACAAACCGGTGGTGGTGGAATGATGGGAATGGGAAATATGCCAGAAATGTACAATTTGGTAGTAAATACTAACAATGAGTTAATATCTACTATTTTAAATAGCGATGAAGAAACTCAAGGGAAGTTAATTAAGCAGTCGTTAGACCTAGCTAGGTTGTCTCAAAACCTTTTAAAAGGTGAAGAGTTGACTAATTTTGTAAAACGAAGCTTTGAGATGATAAAGTAAATTTTTGTTGATCATATTTATTAAAAAAAAACCGTTTCATACATCCTGAAACGGTTTTTTATTTTTTTAACTTAGCAGCTTAATTAAATTTGAACGACTATGAAAAAATATATTTTATTGCTCTGTACTGCTTTCGTCTTATTTTCTTGTCAAGAAGAGAAAAAAGCTGAAAAAGAAACTAAAGATGAACCTATTATAGAAAAAGAGGTAGAACAGAAAAAAGAATTATCACCAGCACAACAATTTGCTGCCAACATTCAGTCTGCCCATCAAACCTCTGATTTTAAAAGTCAGGAAGCGGTTCAGTTTCAATTAGATTTAATGTTTGGAGGTAAACAAAGAATGAAAGCTAAGATTACGATGCTCACCAATTCTAGCAAAATTAAAATTGAAAAGGAAGATGGCACAGTGTTGATGTATGACAATGAAAAAGCGTCTCTATTTCCTAAAGAAAATAATTATGACG
Organism: Mesonia algae; assembly: GCF_003253545.1. Lineage (GTDB taxonomy): Bacteria > Bacteroidota > Bacteroidia > Flavobacteriales > Flavobacteriaceae > Mesonia > Mesonia algae. Next base: position 121,935 of record NZ_QKYV01000006.1, on the reverse strand, counting down.
GAGCTAGATTTGATATGTTTACTTGGACGTACTTTTTTGCTTTACCATTTAAATTAACAGATCCTGGTACAAATTGGCAAGATTTGAATGAAGGCGACCTTAATGAAACTACATACGATACAGCAAAACTTACCTTTGGCGATAATATTGGAGACGCACCAGATGATTGGTATGTAATTTATTCTGATAAGCAAACAAAACTAATGAAAGCAGCAGCTTATATCGTTACTTTTGGGAAAGATACCGCTACTGCGGAAGAAAATCCACACGCTATTGTTTATGACAATTATTTTAGTGTAAGTAATGTTGCTTTTGCAAAAGACTGGTCTTTCTATAATTGGAATGAAGAAGAAGGAATTTATGGAGAACCTATAGGAAGTGCAAAAATCTCTAATCTTAAGTTTTTAGAAACAGAAGACGGCTTTTTTAAAGCACCACAAGAGAGCGTAGAAATTAAAAAATAATAAAACTTAGCATATTGTAAAGACCGCAGATAGCTTTATCTTTGCAAGATTAAATTTTTGATATGATAAAAATAACTTTGCCAGATGGCAGTATAAAAGAATTTGAGAAAGGCACTACTGTATTAGAAGTTGCCAAAAGTATTAGTGAAGGTTTAGCCAGAAATGTGATTTCTGCAAGTTTTAACGGTACCACCGTAGAAACGAAAACAACCCTTACAGAAGATGGTTCTCTAATTCTTTATACTTGGAAAGACGATCAAGGTAAAAAAGCTTTTTGGCATAGTTCTGCGCACGTTTTGGCTCAGGCAATTCAAAAATTATATCCAGAAGCCAAGCTAACTATAGGTCCTGCTATTGACAATGGTTTTTATTATGACGTAGATTTTGGAGAGCATAAAATATCTGATACCGATTTTAAAAAGGTTGAAGATAAAATGCTAGAGATTGCTCGTGGAAAACACGAGTTTGACATGCGTGAAGTATCCAAAGACGATGCATTAGCATTTTATAAAAACGAGAACAACCCATATAAAGTTGAGTTAATTGAAAATTTAACTGACGGAGATATTACCTTTTGCGATCATGATACCTTTACAGATTTGTGTCGAGGAGGACATATTCCTAATACTGGTATTATTAAAGCAGTAAAAGTAATGAGTGTCGCTGGAGCTTATTGGCGAGGAGACGAAAACAATCCGCAACTTACAAGAGTTTACGGTATTACTTTTCCGAAACAAAAAGAATTAAAAGAATATTTAGAGCTATTAGAAGAAGCTAAAAAACGAGACCATAGAAAATTAGGAAAAGAACTACAGCTTTTTACTTTTTCACAAAAAGTAGGACAAGGTCTGCCATTATGGCTTCCAAAAGGTGCCGCCTTAAGAGAAAGGCTTGAAAATTTTCTAAAGAAAGCCCAGAAGAAAGCTGGTTATGAAATGGTGGTTTCTCCGCATATTGGTCAGAAAGAACTTTATGAAACTTCGGGACATTATGCAAAATATGGAGAAGATAGTTTTCAGCCAATTACTACACCAAATGAAGGAGAAGAGTTCTTATTGAAACCTATGAATTGCCCTCACCACTGTGAAATTTATAATGCTTCACCTTGGTCTTATAAAGATTTACCAAAGCGTTTTGCAGAATTTGGTACAGTTTATAGATATGAACAAAGTGGAGAATTACATGGCTTAACTCGTGTTCGTGGTTTTACTCAAGATGATGCGCATATTTTTTGTACTCCAGATCAATTAGATGAGGAGTTCAAAAAGGTAATTGACTTGGTGCTATATGTTTTTGGCTCTTTAGGGTTTGAAAATTTTACAGCTCAAGTTTCTCTTAGAGATCCAGAAAATAAAGAAAAGTATATAGGTGCAGATGAAAATTGGGAAAAAGCAGAAAATGCTATTATCAATGCAGCTAAAGAAAAGAATTTAAATTACGTAGTAGAAACTGGAGAAGCAGCATTTTACGGACCTAAATTAGATTTTATGGTTAAAGATGCCTTAGGAAGAAGCTGGCAATTAGGAACTATACAAGTAGATTATAACTTACCAGAACGTTTTGAATTGACTTACAAAGGCAGTGATAATGAACTTCACAGACCTGTGATGATTCACCGAGCTCCTTTTGGAAGTATGGAACGTTTTATCGCTATCTTGTTAGAGCATACGGGTGGTAATTTCCCACTTTGGCTTATGCCAGAACAAGCTATTGTTTTGTCTTTAAGCGAGAAGTATGAAAATTATACGCAAAAAGTTTTAAATTTGCTAGAAAATAACGAAATTCGCGCCCGTATAGATAACAGAAGTGAAACGATGGGTAAAAAAATTCGGGAAGCCGAAATGAACAAACTACCGTTTATGCTTATTGTCGGGGAACAAGAAGAAAAAGACGGCACAGTTTCTGTACGTAAACATGGTGGCGAGGATTTAGGCGCCATGAGTGTAGAGCAATTTTCTGAAATTATAAAGAATGAAATTGCGTCTACTCTAAAAACATTTGAAGTTTAATTTAAAATTATAAAGTCATAGCAATACGTAGAAAAAAATCAAGAAAACCTTTAAGAGAAATTAAGGAAGATCCGCACAGAATTAACGGAAAAATTCGCGCAGAAGAAGTTCGTTTAGTTGGTGATAATGTGGAGATGGGTGTTTATCCTATCAAAAAAGCATTAGCTTTAGCAGAAGAGCTAGGCGTAGATTTGGTTGAGATTTCACCAAATGCTAAACCTCCTGTTGCAAAAGCAATGGATTATAAGAAATTCCTTTACGAACAAAAGAAAAGAGAAAAAGTTTTAAAAGCAAAAGCTTCTAAAGTTGTGATTAAAGAAATTCGTTTTGGTCCTAATACAGATGATCATGATTATGAATTCAAGAAAAATCACGGTAAAAAATTCTTAGAAGAAGGTGCAAAACTTAAAGCATATGTTTTCTTTAAAGGACGTTCTATTGTATTTAAAGATCAAGGAGAAATTTTGCTACTTCGTTTAGCTCAAGACCTTGAGGAATATGGTAAGGTAGAACAAATGCCTAAATTAGAAGGTAAACGTATGACCATGTTCATTGCTCCTAAAAAAGTAAAGTAACTTCTATCGTAGAAGTCAAAATTATATAGAGAGAGATAAATAAAACCTAAGGATATTATGCCTAAAATGAAAACAAAATCTAGTGCTAAAAAGCGTTTTAAGCTTACAGGTACTGGTAAAATTAAAAGAAAGCACGCGTTTAAAAGTCACATCTTAACAAAGAAGTCTAAAAAACGTAAGCTTGCTTTAACTCATAGTACATTAGTACATAAAGCAGATGAGAGTAACATTAAACTTCAATTACGTTTAAAGTAATTGACCGTTTAATTGGTTAAAACAATTTAATAACCCTGGAGTTAGGCCTTACAAAGAATTCGTGAAAATGAATCGCCTACTACAAAAACAATAAAATTATGCCAAGATCAGTAAATTCAGTAGCTTCAAGAGCCAGAAGAAAAAAGGTGATGAAGCAAGCAAAAGGTTACTTTGGACGTCGTAAAAACGTTTGGACAGTAGCAAAAAATGCGGTTGAAAAAGCAATGTTATATGCTTATAGAGACCGTAAAGCAAAGAAAAGAAACTTCCGTACTTTATGGATTACCCGTATTAATGCAGGTGCTCGTATGCACGGAATGTCTTATTCTCAATTTATGGGAAAAGTAAAAGCTAACGGAATCGAATTAAACCGTAAGGTTTTAGCCGATTTAGCTATGAATCACCCAGAGGCTTTTAAAGCTATTATTGAGAAAGTAAAATAAATTTGCAACCCATTTATCTCTCATATATTAAAAACCTTCTCTTTTAGAGAGGGTTTTTTTATCTTTATAATTATGCGAAAAATTCTACTTCTAATTATCGTATGGATCATAGGTATTACCGCAACTGCTCAAGTTCCTGTCAACATAATTAAGTTTAAGAAGTTTTATCGGTTAAAAAATCAGTCTCAAGTTTTCATTCCTTTAGGTAATGTAGCTTTTGCTGATACACTTATTGACTTTCGAGAAGGAAATCCTCCAGCTTTACCAGAGTATAGCAATCCGCAAGCAGCTGCTGGAGAACCAGACTATGAAAAATACTTAGACCAATCATACCTTTCTTTAGGTTGTCAAGGCCAAATTACCGCTGTTTTTAAAGACAATGGTTTTATAGATATTGACGGACCTGATCTTTATTTTTTTGAGATCGGCCCATCAATTGAAGCTTTTAAAGTAGAGATCTCTAGTGACAATAAAACTTGGATCAATGTAGGAAAAGTAGATGGCGGAACTTCACAAATAGATATTGCTCGTGCTAATATTCCAAAAGATAAAGAAGCAATTTATTATTACATAAGACTTACAGATTTAGCCTCTTTTTGTAGCGGACCTACAGCTGGAGCAGACATAGACGCTATTGGAACGGTAGGTGGAGTTTTAAAACTAAATGTAGACGCTAATTTGCTTTTTGACACAGATAAGTATGATTTAAAAGAGACCGCTTTAAAAAAGCTGGAAGAGTTTAAAAAAGTGATTTCACAAATACCTAAAGCAGACATCATCATCTCTGGACATACTGATAGTGATGCGGACGATAAGTATAACTATATATTAGGAAAAAACCGAGCAGACGCTGTAGAAGTATATATTCATAAAATTTTGGATGGCAAAGGTGAATACACCTACAAAACAGAATCATACGGTGAAACACAACCTATCGTAGAGAACAATTCAGAGAAAAATAAACAAAAAAACAGACGTGTAGAAATATTGGTATTACCAGATAAAGAGTTTTATATACGACCCAAGAAAAATTAGGTTTTTTGCTTTTTCTTCTTAGCTGCAGGAAATAAAACGTTATTTAAAATAAGACGGTATCCTGGAGAAGTAGGGTGTAAAGAAAGTTCTGTTTTTGGATCTCCCACTTTATGTTGGTAATCTTCTGGATCGTGACCTCCATAAAAGGTAAAAAAGCCTTTTCCTTTTATTCCGTGAATATAACGAGCCTCACCATTGGCTTTATTTTCTCCCATGACCAATACATTAGATTTGATAGTCTGTCTATCAAAAGAAGTGGTTTGTCCCATAAAACCTTTAACTAAAGCGGTATGATTTTGACAAAGCATAGTAGGCACAGGGTCCCATTTTGCCGAAAAATTCATTAAAGTAAAGTAATCTATTTCTCTTGGTATTCTTCTTTTAGTGGTCATATCAATAGAAGAAAACTCATACACCATAGGACTTCTCTCTAAAACAAAATCGGTGAAAGCGAAGGTTTTTGAATAGTCTATTTTACTTTGGTAAGCAGGATCACTAGCGTCACCATCAAACATAGGTTCACAAATATCTACCCCTTCTGCAGAGAGAGCAATATCAAAACTATCTGTAGCACTACACATAGCAAACATAAAGCCTCCACCTACTACGTAGTTTCTAATTTTTAAAGAAACTGCCAATTTTTCTTCAGATACTTTTTGATAACCTAATTCATTTGCTAAAGCTTCTGCGTTTTTCTTTTCTTCAATGTACCAAGGAGTAGCTCGGTACCTCTTATAAAATTTACCGTATTGACCGGTAAAATCTTCGTGATGTAAATGCAACCAATCGTAAAGGAGCAATTCGTCTTCTAAAACCTCTTTATCATAAATGGTTTCGTAAGGAATTTCTGCATAAGTTAAAACCATCGTTACAGCATCATCCCAAGGAGCATTTCCACTAGGGGTATAAACAGCGATTTTAGGAGCTTTTTCTAAAATTACTGCATCCATATTCTGAGACGGACTTTCAATTTCACTTAAAATTGATTCCGCTTTAGCGTTACTCAGTAACTCAAAAGAAACACCTCTAATTTGGCATTCTTTTCTCAAAGCATCGGTATCTGGCATCAAAAAAGATCCTCCCCTATAATTAAGTAACCACTTTACTTTTTGCTGTTTAGCCAGCACCCAATAAGTAATCCCATAGGCTTTCAAATGGTTTTTTTGAGTATCAGCATCCATAGGAATCAACACATAAGATGCATAAGACTCTATAGAAAGAACAAAGAATAAAACAGTAAATAAAAGTATTTTCTTCATACTTAAAAGTAAGTATAATTATTTAGAAAATAGAGTTAATCAATCTTTTTAAAACGGCACATCATCTTCATCATTTTGTCTTAAATTAGGCGATGATGAACCAAATGCGTCTTCGGCAGAGGGGAAGTTTTGAGTACTAAACCCTCCATTTTCATTATCGTCGTGATTCATTTTAGAAGGAATCTCTGAAGGGTAATCAAACTGATCTAAATTATCAAACTTACCAAGGTGACCAAGAAACTTAAGACGTATATTTTCTAAACCACCATTACGGTGCTTGGCGATAATAAATTCTGCTTGACCATCGGTTGGAGTTTGCTCCTCATCATCCCATTCATCAATTTTATAATATTCTGGCCTGTATATAAACGAAACAATATCTGCATCTTGCTCGATTGCTCCAGATTCCCTTAGATCGGAAAGTAATGGACGCTTGCTTCCTCCCCTAGTTTCTACCGCACGTGATAGTTGCGAGAGTGCGATTACAGGTATATTCAATTCTTTTGCTAAAGCTTTTAGATTTCGAGAGATGGTAGAAATTTCTTGTTCCCTATTTCCGCCTTTTTGAGATCCCCCAGCTGTCATTAACTGCAAATAATCAATTACAATTAATTTAATACCGTGTTGAGAAGCTAAACGTCTTGCTTTTGCACGTAAATCAAAAATCGAAAGTGACGGGGTATCATCAATAAATAAAGGTGCTTTTTCTAAACCTTTTACTTTAACGTTTAGTTGTTCCCACTCGTGAGTTTCTAAATTTCCCGTTCTTAGCTTTTCGGAAGAAAGTCCAGTTTCTGATGAAATTAAACGGGTAATCAACTGTACTGATGACATCTCACAAGAAAAGAATGCCACTGGTATATTTTGACCCACCGCAATATTTCGTGCCATCGATAAGGTTAAAGCTGTTTTACCCATACCTGGCCTTGCTGCTACAATAATTAAATCACTGGGCTGCCATCCTGAAGTTAACTGATCTAGTTTTTCAAAACCTGAAGGAATTCCACTTAACCCTTCTTTATTAGATATATCTTCAATTCTCTTTTTTGCCTGAATTACTAAACTTTGTGCGGTTTCTGAAGAGCGTTTAATATTTCCTTGAGTAACCTCGTAAAGTTTAGATTCTGCTTTATCTAATAAATCAAAAACATCTGTAGATTCATCATAGGAATCTTCAATAATTTCACTAGAAATTTTTATTAAACTTCGCTGAATGTATTTCTGTAAAATAATCCTCGCGTGAAACTCGATATGCGCAGATGACGATACTTTTTGAGTTAACTGAATTAAATAATAATCTCCACCACTAACTTCTAATTTCCCATCTTTCTTTAACTGACTAGAAACCGTTAATAAGTCGACTGGCTCACTATTTTCAAAGAGCTTAAAGATGGCTTCAAATATATATTTATGTGCATCTTTATAGAAAACATCGGGGTGTAAAATATCTATTACTTCATCTACCCCTTTTTTATCGATCATCATCGCACCAATTACAACTTCCTCTAAATCAACTGCCTGAGGAGGTAATTTTCCTTTTTCTAATTGAATGATATTACTTTTAGGTGCAGAATATGCTCGACTTTGTTTTACTTTCTCCATAGTACGAATGTAAAAAAAATGTTAACGAAAACTTCGTTTTTTATGATTAGGATAGTTCACACCTTATGAACAATATCCCTGTTTATAACTTAATATTTTTGTTGATAACCACAAAAAAATCCGAAACAAAAAGCTTCGGATTTTGTATTAGTAAGGTTTAAAGGAGTTAGCCTTTGAAAACCCCCATTGAAGAATATTTTTCCATTCTTTTTTCCACTAATTCTTTTGGTGATAAGTTTTTCAACTCCTCATGAGATTCAATAATTACTTTTTTAAGTGTAGTAAACATTTCCTCTCTATTACTGTGAGCACCACCTAGTGGTTCTTTAATGATAGAATCTATAACTTTTAGTTTTTTAGCATCGGTAGCAGTAAGTTTTAAAGCTTCTGCAGCTTGCTCTTTATGATCCCAACTTCTCCATAATATAGAAGAACAGTTCTCTGGAGAAATTACAGAATACCAAGAATTTTCTAACATCATTACTTTATCTCCAACACCAATTCCTAGAGCTCCTCCACTTGCACCTTCCCCTATTACAACTACGATAACGGGTACTTTTAAACGAGTCATTTCAATAATATTTCTAGCAATAGCTTCTCCTTGGCCGCGCTCTTCTGCTTCTAAGCCTGGATAAGCACCTGGTGTATCAATAAAAGTGACTACAGGAACATCAAATTTCTCTGCAGATTTCATTAAACGTAGTGCTTTACGGTAACCTTCTGGGTTTGCCATACCAAAATTTCGGTATTGTCTAGTTTTAGTATTGTATCCTTTTTGCTGACCAATAATCATAAAACTTTGTTCCCCAATTTTTCCTAAACCACCAACCATAGCTTTATCGTCTGCCACATTTCTATCACCGTGAAGTTCTAAAAATGTTTCACCACATATAGCTTTAATATAGTCTAATGTATAAGGCCTGTTAGGGTGTCGTGACAACTGTACACGTTGCCAAGCCGTAAGGTTTTTATATATTTCCTTCTTCGTTGAGGCTAGTTTCTTTTCTATTTGCTTGCACGTTTGTGTTACATCTACATCACTATCTACACCTATAGCGCAAGCTTTATTATATTGTTCTTGTAGCTCTTTAATAGGAGCTTCAAATTCTAAGTATTCCATAGTGGGTTATGGCTTTTATTAGTTTATAGCCTACAAATATATAAAACTTATTCTTGTGTAATCAAACTAAGAATTATTAATTTAAATTGAATTTTTCTTTACGGAAGAATAAGTAACTCGTTTACTTATCGTTTTGCTTTTCTTAGCAAGATAATAGCTAGAACTCCAAAAAATACATTTGGAAACCACACAGCTATAAGCGGTGAAAAAGTAGATTTCTCTGCCATGGTACCAAATACTTTATCAAAAAATACAAATACAAAGGCAATAGCAATTCCTATAGCTAAATTTACTCCCATCCCTCCTCTTCTCTTCATTGCAGAAACTGCTACAGCAATAATGGTTAAAATATAAGCTGAAACAGGTAAACTCCAACGTTTGTAAGCTACCACTTTATAACGGTTAATATTAGCAGAACCTCTTTTCTTTTCTTGCTCTATAAACTCGTTAAGCTCTGTAAAATTCTTAGTCTCTGCTATATAAGATACAGGTGTAAGTTCACCAAACTCAAAGGGTAAAACCGTATCTAATTTTCTATGCTGTAATAAAATATCATCTGAATTCTTTCCTACGATTCTTTTTTCAAAATTAGATAAGGTGTAAATTGAATCTTTTTCGTTAAACTTTAATCTACTAGCACTAATTTTAAATTGAAGTACATTTCCTTTAAAATTTTCTAAAGTGAAATTACTTGCGGTTTTATTTTTAGGATCAAAATTGGTAGCAAAAATAAACTCATCATCGTTTATTTGCTTAAAAACATCTTTTGTTTCTGCTGCATCTCTTCCATGCTTTAGATACTTATAGGTAAAATCATTAAATCCTTGACTGGCACTGGGAGCCAAATACATCCCCATTACCAGAGCTCCAAGGCAAATTAAAGTCGCTCCTATAAGGTAAGGTCTTAGAAATCGATTAAAGGATACCCCCGAACTTAAAAAGGCAATAATTTCTGTATTATTTGCGAGTTTAGAGGTAAAAAATATGACAGAGAGAAATAAAAATATAGGAAAAAGTAAATTCGCAAAGTAAATGGTAAAGTCTATGTAGTAATAGAAAACCTCTAAAAACGGAACTTCATTTACTAAAATTTTGTCGATTTTTTCGGCAAGATTTACCGTTATCCCAATAGGAATAAACAACAATAGCAACGTAAAAAATGTTCCTAAATAGCGTTTAAGAATATACCAGTCTAATATTTTCAAATTATAATCTTTTATCCATTTGTTTAACCATCTTATCTTTCCATTCTCTAAAATCTCCAGCTATAATGTGTTTTCTAGCCTCTCGAGTTAGCCAAAGATAAAATCCTAAATTGTGAATGGTTGCAATTTGCTTGCCAAGCATTTCATTCACCGAAAATAAATGTTTTAGATATGCTTTAGAATATTCGGTATCAACCCAAGTAATTCCCATTTCATCTATAGGTGAAAAGTCATCATACCATTTTTTATTTTTGATATTGATGGTTCCGTGGGCAGTAAAAAGCATTCCGTTTCTAGCATTTCTAGTAGGCATCACACAATCGAACATATCTACCCCTAATGCTATATTTTCTAAAATATTTATAGGTGTTCCTACTCCCATAAGATAACGTGGCTTGTCTTCAGGTAAAATTGCTGTTACCACTTCAGTCATTGCATACATTTCTTCAGCAGGTTCTCCTACAGAAAGTCCACCTATTGCATTTCCTTCCGCTCCAGCGTTAGCAATATATTCGGCAGATTGTTGTCTTAAATCTTTATAGGTACTCCCTTGCACAATAGGAAAGAGAGTTTGATCATATCCGTAAAGGGGTGGTGTATTATGAAAATGATTCATACAACGATCCAACCAACGATGCGTCATATGCATAGATCGTTTTGCATAGCGATAATCGCAAGGATAAGGTGTACACTCATCAAAAGCCATGATGATATCTGCACCAATAGTACGTTGAACATCCATCACATTTTCAGGCGTAAAAAAATGATAACTACCATCAATATGAGACTTAAATTTTACACCTTCTTCTTTTATCTTTCGGTTTGCCGAAAGAGAATAAACTTGGTAACCACCACTATCGGTTAAGATATTGCGATCCCAATTCATAAATTTATGTAATCCACCAGCTTTTCTTAAGACTTCCATTTGGGGTCTTAAGTAAAGGTGATAAGTATTTCCCAAAATAATATCTGGGTTAATTTCTTCTTTAAGTTCTCTTTGGTGAACTCCTTTTACAGTACCAATAGTACCAACAGGCATAAAAATAGGGGTTTCTATTTTTCCGTGTGCTGTAGTTATTTCTCCAGCTCGGGCTTTACTACCACTATCTTTAGCTAATAAATCAAATTCCATATCTCTTTTTCAAAGTGGCAAAGATAAACAACTATAAGTAATGGCTTGTAAAAATTAAGCAACTTCAAGTATTTAATTATAAAATAGGTTTTTTGAAGATTTATTCACATTTTTTAGTTGATAATTAGCCTTAATTTTCTTTTAAAAGGCTTGAATTAAAGTTACTTTTGCAGAAATTGATTTAACAACACTTTTATCATGCCCAACACACAACAACTAGAAAATTTTGTAACCCAAGTAAGAAGGGATATTCTTAGGCAAGTTCATAAAGTAAATAGTGGTCACCCAGGAGGTTCTCTTGGTTGTGCCGAATTTTTTACTGCACTTTACCAAGAGGTGATGGATTACACTACAGATTTTACCATGGATGGAAATAACGAAGATCTTTTCTTCCTTTCTAATGGTCATATTTCTCCTGTATTTTACAGCGTTCTCGCTAGAAGCGGATTTTTCCCTGTAGAGGAACTTAACACGTTTAGACTTTTAGATTCTCGCTTGCAAGGACATCCAACTACCCACGAAGGTTTACCAGGAATTAGAATTGCTTCTGGTTCATTAGGTCAAGGTATGTCTGTTGCCATTGGTGCAGCCGAAGCTAAAAAATTAAATAAAGATTCTCATATTATCTATTCTTTACACGGAGATGGAGAGTTACAAGAAGGTCAAAACTGGGAAGCTATTATGTATGCTGCTGGAAATAAAGTAGACAATCTTATTGCTACGGTAGACCTTAACGGACAGCAGATTGACGGTTGTACAGATAATGTTCTTCCGCTAGGAAATGTAAAAGAAAAGTTTGAAGCATTTGGCTGGGACGTTTTAGAGGTAAAAGAAGGAAACAACATTACCAAAGTAATTGAAGGTTTAAAAGAAGCAAAATCTAGAACCGGAAAAGGAAAACCTGTTTGTATCTTGTTACATACAATTATGGGTAATGGTGTAGATTTTATGATGCACACACACGCTTGGCATGGTAAAGCTCCTAACGATGAGCAATTAGAAACAGGTCTTTCTCAAAATGCAGAAACTCTAGGAGATTATTAATCAGCACAACACACACAAAATGAAAAAATATACAGATTCAGGTAAAAAAGATACACGCTCTGGTTTTGGAGCAGGATTAGAAGAATTAGGAAAAAAGAATGAGAACGTAGTAGCCTTGTGTGCAGATTTAACGGGTTCTTTAAAAATGGATGCGTTCAAAGAAAATCACCCCGATCGTTTCTTTCAAGTAGGAATTGCTGAAGCTAATATGATTTCGATGGCAGCAGGGATGACCATTGGAGGAAAAATTCCGTTTACAGGAACTTTTGCTAACTTCTCTACAGGAAGGGTGTACGACCAAATTCGTCAAAGTGTAGCCTATTCTGGGAAAAATGTAAAAATTTGTGCCTCTCACGCAGGTTTAACTTTAGGAGAAGATGGGGCAACACATCAAATTCTAGAAGATCTTGGACTAATGAAAATGCTTCCAGGAATGACTGTCATCAATACTTGTGATTACAATCAAACCAAAGCAGCTACCATAGCTATAGCAAAGCACGACGGACCGGTTTACTTACGTTTTGGAAGACCAAAAGTAGCTAACTTTACCCCAGAAAATGGAACATTTGAAATTGGGAAAGCTGTACAGTTAACTGAAGGAAATGATGTAACGATTGTAGCTACTGGTCACTTAGTTTGGGAAGCACTTCAAGCTGCAGAACAACTAGAAGAAGCAGGAATTACAGCTGAAGTAATCAACATTCATACGATTAAACCTTTAGATGATGAGGCTATTTTAAAATCTGTAAAGAAAACAGGTTGTATAGTTACTGCAGAGGAACATAATTTCCTTGGCGGATTAGGAGAAAGTGTAGCTCGAGTTTTAGCTGAAAACCATCCTACTCCACAAGAATTTGTAGCCACCAAAGATACTTTTGGAGAAAGCGGAACTCCAGAACAATTGATGGATAAATACGGACTTAACGCCGAAGCTATTATCAAAGCCACTAAAAAAGTTATCGAGAGAAAATAATCGTATTCTTTCTAAAATTTCACCCTAAATAAACAAATAATGAAGAGATTTTTTACACTACTCCTACTAATCATAAGCCAAAGTATTTTTTCACAACAAACTATATCATTTGAAGAAAGTGAAGGTTATACTTTGGGAAATCTAAATAATCAAAATGAATGGGAAGTAACCGAAGGCAGTGATGGTATTTTAACTAATCAAGTTATTTCTGATGAACAAGCCCAAGATGGTATCTTTTCATTCAAAAACGCATTTGAACCTGATTATGACTTTCAATGGTTACCTATTTTTGGTGCTGCTAAAGCATTAGATACCCCATTGAGTTATGAAAATTTGACAATTTCTTACGACGTTTTAGTAACTGAACAATTAGGTGCTGATTTTGAATTCACAGCATACGGAATTGAAAATGAGGAATTCACCCCAGTTATGGGTGTAGGAATAGAAAACCAAGGTCAAATTTATGTAATTATAAGTGAAGATTACGATTTTAATTATTTAGATGGTATTACCTGGAATATTAATCAGTGGTATAATATCAAAGCAGAGATTTCTGCAACTGAAATAAAATATTATATCGACAATGAATTAGTATATACCGGAAGTAATTTTTCTCAATTAGACATTTCTGGTATCAATATGCTTCATAACAACTATGGAGGTGATGCTTATTACGATAACATAACGTTTGCAGAAGAAGAGCTAACTACAAATACTATAACTAAAAATTCTTTTGTAGTTTATCCAAATCCCGTAAAGGATAACATCAAATTAAACACACCTAAAAATGAAGTTATTCATAGCGTCGAAATAATATCTATGGGAGGGCAAAAAGTTTTAAATAAAAAACTCACCAATTCTAACCGCTCTTTAAACTTAAGCAATTTAGCAAATGGAACTTATATTTTAAAAGTGAATACTAATGAAAATACATATCACAAACGTATTATTAAGAAGTAATTCAAAAAAAGTTGATAAAAAAAAGCTCTTGAAAAATTCAAGAGCTTTTTTTATACTTTAAAGTTACTTTTAACGAGTTAACTTTTTGTATTTAATTCGTTTTGGCATTACATCACCTCCTAAACGTTTTTTCTTATTTTCCTCATAATCAGAGAAACTTCCTTCAAAGAAATATACTTGAGAATCTCCTTCAAAAGCAAGAATATGTGTACATACTCTATCTAAGAACCATCGGTCGTGAGAAATAACTACTCCACATCCCGCAAAGTTTTCTAAACCTTCTTCCAAAGCTCTTAAGGTATTTACATCTAAATCATTGGTAGGCTCATCGAGAAGTAAAACGTTTCCTTCTTCTTTTAAAGTCATGGCTAAATGTAAACGGTTGCGCTCACCACCAGAAAGCATATTTACTTTCTTGTTTTGTTCGCTTCCGCTAAAGTTAAAACGACTTAAATAAGCTCTAGAATTTACTTCTTTACCGCCCATCATCACCATATCTTGCTCATCACTAAAGTTCTGCCAGATGGTTTTTTCAGGATCAATATTTGAGTGACTCTGGTCTACATAAGCAATCTTAGCAGTCTCCCCTACTTTAAATTCTCCTTTATCTGATGTTTCCTCACCCATAATCATTTTAAAGATAGTGGTTTTACCAGCTCCGTTAGGACCAATAATCCCCACGATACCAGCCTGCGGAAGTTTAAAGTTTAAATCTTCATATAACAATTTATCGCCAAACGCTTTGCTTACTCCTACAGCTTCAATCACATTGTTACCTAAACGCGGACCGTTAGGAATATAGATCTCTAGCTTTTCATCCATTTGCTTTTGATCTTGACTCATCAATTTATCGTAGTTATTTAAACGAGCTTTTTGTTTGGCTTGCCTTCCTTTAGGTGCCATCTTCACCCATTCTAACTCTCGCTCCAAAGTTTTTTGACGTTTAGAAGCCGATTTTTGCTCTTGAGCCATTCGCTTAGATTTTTGATCTAACCAAGAAGAATAGTTCCCTTTCCAAGGAATTCCCTCTCCGCGATCTAATTCTAAAATCCATCCAGCAACATTATCTAAGAAATAACGGTCGTGAGTTACAGCAATTACAGTTCCTTTATATTGTTGTAAGTGATGCTCTAACCAATGTACCGATTCGGCATCTAAGTGGTTAGTTGGCTCATCTAATAATAAAATATCTGGCTCTTGTAATAACAATCTACATAAAGCCACTCGACGACGTTCCCCTCCAGAAAGCACACCAATTTTCTTATCGGCATCTGGAGTTCTTAACGCATCCATTGCAATTTCTAATTTAGTATCAATTTCCCAAGCATTGGTTGCATCAATTTTATCTTGCAAAGCCGCTTGTTTGTCCATCAGTTTTTGCATTTTATCTGCATCCTCATAAACCTCAGGTAAACCAAATTGATCATTGATGGAGTTATACTCATCTAAAACCGCCATGGTTTCTGCAACTCCTTCTTTTACCACCTCTAAAACCGTCTTATCTTCATCCAATTTAGGTTCTTGCTCCAAATATCCTATAGAGTAGCCTGGAGAAAAAACTACATCTCCTTGATAGTTTTTTTCTTGTCCTGCTATAATACTTAGTAAGGTAGATTTTCCAGATCCATTAAGACCTAAAATTCCAATTTTAGCTCCGTAGAAAAAGCTTAAATAAATGTTTTTTAAAACCGGAGTATTTGCATTCTTATACGTTTTGGTGAGTCCAGACATGGAAAAAATCACCTTTTTATCATCTGCCATTGTAATTTTGTTTTTATGAATTTATTGGGCGTTACCACACTTTCATAAAAAATGTCAGTGAGGTCGCGCTATTCGCTATATCTCCGTTTTTTGCTGCATCGCAAAAAAAGGAGGATGCCGCTGCTATCGCTAACGCAAATATCTAAAAAATAATGATGTTAACACGTGTATTTGTTTAAGAAAACCATGCTCAATTCTCTAACATGATCATTTTATATCTATGAGCTTTATAAATAGAGTATTTTAAATAATCTTAGTTTTTATATCCAACCAATTTGAGATGGATAAAACAATATATATTCGAACTCCTATTCAACTTATGTAAATCTATAATTGCAATAGAGATCACTTTAGTTTTAGGAATGTTATAGCTATTTAAAATTGATTAAACTCGCCCCTTTAAAGCATTAAACACCCAAGCAATAGCAAAAAAACCTATCCCTACCGCTGCAAAACCATAACCAGCTACTTCTGAATATTTAAAAGCCCCTAAGGCAATTAACCCTACTCCAACGACAATCATGATAAATGTGGCCCAAGCCAAAACAGTATTTTTATTCATGCTCATTTCTAATATACTTTAATTTTTAATAAAACTTAATTGTAGTAAGTGTACAAAAATAGCATCTATTCTATAAAAAACTAAGATTATAACAAATCTTTAGGGCTAAAATAAGTTTTGGTTTTTGTATTTTCGCTACCAAACATTTGCGTTAAGGATTGAGCGGCCTGTTTAAGCTCTCCCAATGATAATTGGGAAGCGAGTAGCGAAAGCCTGACCCATTGGTAAATGGGAAACGCCCATAATTTGAATAACAATTAACCATGGATATAAAATTTAATAAAAACGAAGACCATAATAAATTATTGGTTTCAGATTTAAATAGTAAACTTAAAAAAGTCTACCTAGGTGGTGGTGAAAAACGCATTGAAAAGCATCACGCCAAAGGAAAAATGACTGCACGAGAGCGTATCGATTTTTTATTGGACGATCCTAGTAAATCTATTGAAATTGGTGCTTTTGCAGGAGAAGGAATGTATGAAGAACACGGTGGCTGCCCTAGTGGTGGTGTGGTGGTAAAAATAGGTTACGTATCTGGTAAACAAGTGATTGTTGTAGCCAATGATGCTACGGTTAAAGCTGGAGCTTGGTTTCCTATTACTGGAAAAAAGAATTTACGTGCACAAGAAATTTCGATTGAAAACAGACTTCCTATTATTTATTTAGTAGATAGCGCGGGAGTATATTTACCTATGCAAGATGAGATTTTTCCTGACAAAGAACATTTTGGAAGAATTTTTAGAAATAATGCAGTAATGAGTAGCATGGGAATTACCCAAATTGCTGCCGTTATGGGAAGTTGCGTCGCTGGGGGAGCTTACTTACCTATTATGAGTGATGAAGCTTTAATCGTTGAAAAAACTGGAAGTATCTTCTTAGCCGGTAGCTATTTAGTAAAAGCCGCTATTGGAGAAAGTATCGATAATGAATCTTTAGGTGGTGCAACGACACATTGTGAAGTAAGCGGTGTGACCGATTATAAGGCCAAAGATGATAAAGACGCTTTATCTAAGATTAAAAATATCATGGATAAAATTGGTGATTTTGATAAAGCTGGTTTTAACCGAAAGAAAGCAATTAAGCCGAAATTAGATCCGCAAGAGATTTTTGGACATTTACCTGCAAAACGAAGTGACCAATACGATATGATGGAAATTATCAATCGATTAATTGATGATTCAGATTTTGAACCTTATAAAGATGGATATGGTCAAACGCTTATTACGGGTTATGCACGTATTGATGGTTGGGCTGTTGGAATTTTAGCCAATCAAAGAAAAATTGTAAAAACTACTTCGGCTAAAACTAAACCTACAGAGATGCAGTTTGGTGGTGTTATTTATTCTGATTCTGCCGATAAAGCTACTCGTTTTATCGCAAATTGTAATCAAAAGAAAATTCCGTTAGTGTTTTTACAAGACGTTACTGGTTTTATGGTAGGAAGTAAAAGCGAACACGGCGGTATTATTAAAGACGGTGCCAAGATGGTAAATGCTGTTAGTAATTCAGTAGTTCCTAAATTTACGATTGTCATCGGAAATTCTTATGGTGCTGGTAATTACGCTATGTGCGGAAAAGCCTATGACCCACGTTTAATCGCAGCTTGGCCAAGTGCAGAGTTAGCAGTAATGAGTGGAAACTCTGCAGCTAAGGTATTATTACAAATTGAAACAGCTTCATTAAAGAAAAAAGGAGAAGAAATTACCCCTGAAAAAGAAAAAGAGCTTTTTGATAAAATTAAAGCAGATTACGACAGACAAGTAAGTCCGTATTATGCAGCTTCGCGCATTTGGACCGATGGAGTTATCAATCCTTTAGATACTCGTAAATGGGTTTCTATGGGAATTGAAGCAGCTAATCATGCTCCAATTACAAAGGACTTTAATTTAGGAGTGATTCAAACCTAATAAATAATTTTATTGAAATAGAAAAAGCTATCCATAATGGGTAGCTTTTTCCGTTTAAATGTATTAATTTTATTTGCTTAAAATTATTTCTTTATTTTAAAAGGTCTTTTCATAGAAAAACAATTTCACTCTTCTGCTTATATATATAGTTTAAAGAAGGAAAATTCTATTGTATACCTAAAATTTCATAATGAATAATTTTAAGTATTCATATTTATTGTTTTTATACCCCTAAAGTTTAATTTTGAAGAATAAGTTATATAACCTTATTGGTAAGCATGTCGAGTTATTTAATTTTATACAGCAGTATTCTATATTTGGCTATATTTTCTATGAAGAAGGACAAAAAGAGAACTTTTACACTCACCCATCTCTTCTTCAGCATTTAAAAAAATACAATGTATCCTTAGCAAATTTTAGCTTTAAATTAGAAACAGAAACCTCTCTAGGTTCAAAAAAAAAGTATAGAGTTAGAATTATTATAGATGAAGAAACAGAGTTTATAAAAAAGGCTAAGAAAATAGAAATCGTAGATGGCAATTTAACTTATATTCTACTGGCTTTTCATAAGAAATCTATAAAAATAAACTCTCCTAATGTTTCGATTAAGAGTTTTTCGATTGAAGAAAAATTAAAAATCAGTCAGAAAGCATTTAGTAGTAATTTTGAAAATGCTGCTATTGGAATGGCCATCATTTCATTAGACGGAACCTGGAAAAATGTAAATTCTGCCATTTCTAGTATGCTAGGTTATACAAAGAAAGAACTAAGTAAACTTACGTTTCAAGATATAACACATCCCGAAGATCTAAATATAGATTTACAATTTCTCGAACAACTTATTGCTGGAGAAATACCACACTATCATTTAGAAAAGAGGTATTTTCACAAATCGGGTTCTTTAGTTTATGGAATTTTAGCGGTAAGTATTGTAAGAGATGATAACGACGCACCTTTATATTTCATCTCTCAAATTGTAGATATTACAGATAGAAAAAATGTTGAAAAAGAGATAAAAAAACTGCTTAAAACAAGTAAAGATCAAAATGGTCGGTTAAGAAATTTTGCTCATATCGTATCTCATAACCTTAGATCACATTCGGGTAATTTTTCGATGCTATTAGATATTTTAGATGATGAAACAGATGAAAACCAACGTGCAGAAATTATCTCTCACCTTAAAGTTGCTGCCAATCATTTAAAGGAGACTATATTACACCTTAATGAGATTGTAACTATGAATAATACTATTCATGATAATCTTATCCCAATTAACCTTCTTAAAGAAGTTAATTCTATTATTAAGGGTATTAAGCTTAATGCTAATCAACTCTCTGTAATAATAAATGTAAATATCTCTCCAGAGATTGAAGTTTTAGCGATAAAAGCTTATTTGAACAGTATTTTAATGAATTTTATAACAAACGGGATTAAATACAGCGACCCCAATAAAGAAAGTTTTTTAAATATTACTGCTAGTAAAAATCGAGAATTTGTTATTATTAAAATAACAGATAATGGTTTAGGAATTGATTTAGAAAAACACGGAGATAAAATTTTTGGTATGTATAAAACTTTCCATAAGCATGAAGATGCCAAAGGTATAGGGTTATTTATTGCCAAAAACCAAATTGATGCCCTTAACGGAAAAGTAACTGTAAAAAGTAAAGTAAAAATAGGAACTACGTTTAAAATATTTTTAAAACATGAGTAAATTAAAGATAGCATGCATTATTGATGATGACCCTATATTCATATTTGGCCTAAAAAAAGTAATGAATTCTGTAGATTTTGCAGAAGAAATTTTAGTCTATAAAAATGGAGAAGATGCATTAGAAAATTTGATAGCAATTAAAAATGATAAAGAAACTCTACCTGAAGTTATTCTGCTCGATCTTAATATGCCGATAATGGATGGTTGGCAGTTTCTAGATGAATTTACTCAAGTAAAAGTGGATAAGAAAATTACAGTCTACATCGTCTCAAGTTCTATAGACCCTTTAGATTACGAAAAAACTAAAAAATATAATCATATAGAAAATTATATTATTAAACCTGTGCAAACTGATGATTTAAAAACAATCCTTAAAACTTTTAAGTCTCAAAATGAATTGTAAATTATTTTCGCTTATTGGATTATTAAGCCTTATAGCATGTCAAAGTAATGAATATGAAAAAGAAGATTTTAATATTAAAATAGAACTTGACACCTCCAATGTTGTATTAGATAGTATTACCTTAAAATCAGCAAAAACAGACACTAAAATTACTGCTAAACACAAAGATAATTCTACTCTTTTCAAATTAAAAGATTCTGTGAATGATTTATACGATTTTAAATTATATACAAATCAAGGCGTTATAAATAAAAAAATATGGTTAAAAGGAGAGGCTATCGTCATTAAGGCAAGTCTAAAGCCTTCTACCTTAACATTAGATACCGTTATTAATTCACCATTATTTTATGAAGTTCAAGACAACTCTAAAACATTAAAATCTTTATATTTAGAAAATGATCAAAATTCAAAGATTGATTCTTTTCTACTAAAAAAAATTTCAGAACACTTAGATAGTCCTATCAGTTTTGTTATGGCAGATACCTATATGTATAGGAATAGAGAAAATCTTACTCGTTTAATTCGCTTAAGAGATTTATTTAATCAACAATCTTCTAATTTTAAAAATCATCCTCTCCAAATTAATCAGAAACTTGATGAAACTATAAATCAATTAGAAAACAATTAATTTAACCTATATTTCTATAGGATTTCATTTACTTAAATTTTAAAGATTTCAATTAGAGTCTTACCAAATAAATTTGCTTTCTTTGTAAGTATATAAGGTAATTCTCATGAAAAAAATCATATACTTTTTTATTCTATTAGGAATAACAATTGCTGGTCATTCGCAAGTTTTAAGTCACAAACAAGGTAACTATACCAAAGCAGATTCCTTACGAGGTTCACTTCGACCTGAAAGAACCAATTTTGATGTCTTAAAATATGATTTGCGTGTTAAAGTAAATCCTGAAAAACAATTTATTTCAGGTGTAAATAAAATTACGTTAAAAGTTTTAAAGCCTGCACAACGACTTCAACTAGATTTATTTGAAAATATGAAAGTTGATTCCATCGTGTTTAAAAATAAATCTCTTAAATACACTAGAGAATTTAATGCAGTTTTTATTGATTTTCCTTTTCCGCTTGACGGAAATAAAAACATCAACATCGATTTTTATTATTCCGGGAATCCTATTGTTGCTGAAAATGCGCCTTGGGATGGCGGTTTTATTTTTTCAAAAGATAAAAACGGAAAACCTTGGGTAAGTGTGGCTGTGCAAGGTACTGGTGCAAGTTTATGGTATCCTAACAAAGATCATTTAAGCGACGAACCCGAAGAAGCTGAAATTCATGTTGCTGCTCCAAACGGATTAATGAATGTTTCTAACGGAAGATTTACAGGAAAAAAAGAGCTAAATGACGGTTACACCCAATGGAGTTGGAAAGTGGAAAACCCTATTAACAATTACAATATTATTCTCAATATTGGAGATTATGTGCATATTCATGATACTCACAAAGATTTAGATTTAGATTACTACGTGCTTTCTTACAATGAAGAAAAAGCCAGAAAGCAATTTGAGGAAGTGAAACCTATGATGGATTGTTTTTATGAAAAATTTGGAGCTTATCCTTTTGTAGAAGACTCTTATAAACTGGTAGAAACTCCCTATTTAGGAATGGAGCATCAAAGTGCTGTTGCTTATGGCAACGGATTTAAAAACGGATATTCGGGCAACGATCTTTCAGGAACTGGCGTAGGTTTAAAATGGGATTTTATCACCATTCACGAAAGTGCTCATGAGTGGTTTGGAAACAGTATCACCGCTGCCGATATTGCCGATATGTGGATTCACGAATCCTTTACCTCGTACGCAGAATCGGTTTATGTAGAATGCCGTTGGGGAAAAGAAGATGCGCTTACTTATTTATTCGGACTAAGGAGATCTATAGGAAATCAATCCCCTATCATTGGTGATTATGGCGTAAATAGTGAAGGCTCTGGAGATATGTATTACAAAGGTGCCAATATGTTAAACACGATTAGAAGTGTGATTAATGATGATGAAAAATGGTGGGCATTGCTAAAAGATTTTAGTCTTACCTACAAACATCAAATTATTGACACTCCTACAGTAATTAACTTTTTTGAGCAGCGTACCAAAGCACACCTCTCGCCTATTTTTGATCAATATTTAAAATACGCCCGTTTACCGGAATTACAACTAAAAGAGGAAAATGACAGAGTTTATGCCCGCTGGAAAACCGATGTGGATAATTTTGATATGCCATTAAGATTTACGGTGGATGGAAAAGAAATCCTTGTAAATCCTACTACAGAATGGAAAAAAATGCCATTTAAAAAGAGTCTAGAGGATGTCAAAATTAATTTGAGGGATTATTATATTATGGTGAACTAGAAGATGAAAAAAATCTATCAACATACCCAAACTAATGCTTTATTATGGATTTTATCTGTCATTATTATTGGAGCTCAAGTAATTGTTTTATTAAAGAAAGATGTCTTAGAAAATAAGGTCGTGCTCATTCCTATAGCTATTATCACTTTAGTGCTTGTACTTACTTCATTAATATTTACACGACTTACCATCACCATTACCAACAAACATATTGAAGCTGCTTTTGGATTTAGAGTTTTTGTTCAAAAAATAGCTTTAGAAAATATTGATCCGGCTAAAATTGAGGTTATAAAAACACCACTTTCGTATGGAATCGGGTTAAGAATGACACCAAAAGGAACACTTTATAATACCCGCCACGGTAAATCTTTACATATTACTTCTAAAGACGGAAAAAAAACCTTTTTTATAGGTTCGAAAAATGCGGAAGAGATCAAAGCTATCTTGCTTAAGGAATTGAGATAACCACCTAATAATCAAATCTATTTTACAGAATTTATTCTAAGTTAGATTTCACTGTAAATTCCATCCAAGCTATAGTTTCTATTTGCATACTTAAATTGTAAGGATAGGCAGTTTTATCGAACAAAACAGCCTATAAAACTTTGCAAAAAGTAGATTTCATGTATATTATCGACTTATTTAAAATTGAATTATGAAAGAGAATAAAATGCTTAATTACATAAAAAACGTAATAGAAAATATGCCAAGTGATTGGTTACATTTAACCACTCACCGTTTGGATATTTATAATGAAGAATTAGCTAAAACACAGTTTTTAGATCAGTTTGAAAACTTGTTTAATGATCATAACTCTACAACATCGGCTTTAAGTAAGTTACCTACTGCTTACGACTATATTCGACTAGGACATCCTTTATCTTCTATATTGGAATGGGGAATTGCGAATTTGCACGAATTAGATGCTGAAGAAGTTATTAGTTTTCAATCACAAACGGTTCCAGTTTTAGCCATTCTAAGAAAGAACTTATTAGAAAATAAAAAAACTCAAATTCTTTACACGCATCAATTGCCAGATTTCTTTGATGCTGAAGTGATAAAACGTGTTTACGGTTATCAATTTGAATTAAAGAAAGTTGACAAAACTTCAGAAATAGCCACTTTTGAAGGAAGCACTGTTTTGATTTCAGAAAACGATAAAGTTTCTAATGTAGATCTTAACTCAAACATAGATTTCTATATTAACTTATATGGAGATCTGGGAAGTGTTTTATTGATAAATGGAAAACAAAATGAAAGCTATATATCGGCTATTCAGCATGTGAGAAGAAGAGAAACAATATCTATGACACCCGAGAATTGCTATACCGCTTTAAAATCTCTAGTAGCACATTCTTCCGTGGAAACTAAAAAAAATATAGCTGAAACAAATAAAACAAGTGTTAAAGGTTCTATTAATTCCATAACAGGTACAACTACAAAAGCATTGGTTGCTTCAAGCGGATTATCGATGCAGTATGCCATTATGATGGGACTTGTTCACGATGCTTTAGAAAATCATAAAGGAAAAGAAATTAAATTTATTGTTCCTCCAAATTGCTATGGAGGGACCAATGACCAAGCTAGAAGAGTAGCTGCTTGTCTTGATAATGTTGAAGTAGTAGATTTGCCGGTAGATGGTGATAATGATATGGTTAAAAGTATCGATACGGTGTTAACGCGAATCGCTCAAGAAGATGCAGTTCCTTATATTATCGCAGAGATTCCTACAAATCCAAGAGTAGAAGTTCCCGAACTTCAAAAATTAAAAGAAGTTTTAAGTACCGAACGTAAAACCGCAACAGGAGAAACTGCTATTGATCCCGTGTTTATTCTCGACCAAACGTTTTGTCCTAATTATCAGTTTTTAGGTGAAGGTAAGATACTTTCTAAGGTGCGTACCATTTCCTATGTAAGCGGATCTAAATTCCCTAGCGGCGGAAAATGTACTGCTGGCTACTGTGTGGGGAATAAAAACACAGAAGCATTGATTAAAAAAGTAGAAAAGCATTTAGAACTTTGTGATAATGAGGCGACAGCACTTCAATATGAAATATTAGCGAAGCAAATGCCTTCTATGAATCAGCGTATAAAAGATGCTTATAAAAATACGCGTGAGTTTGTAACGTTTATTCAAGAAGTTTTACCTGAAGCTAAGATTAATTTCGTTTCTGATGAATTAGCAAATGAAGGTTTTACGCCATCGGTTTTTTCATTAGATCTTCCTACCAAAGGAGAAACTGCTGAAGAAAAAGAAGCTTACAAGAGAAAATTAAACTTAAAATTGATTAATCTAATGATTACTGAAATCCCTACGGAAAGTAAGTTTTGTGTTAGCTACGGTCAGTTAAAAGGTTGTTATTGGACGGTACCTGCGACCTCAACTCAAGGTACTACCAAAGAAGGTGACAAAGATTACATCGTTAGAGTTTCTGTTTCTGGCAACTTAGATCTTGAACTTCACAAGAAGGTATTTTTAGATTTTGTAGAGAGTATCTAATTCTCTCACAAATAAGTAAAAAAGCCGTCTATTTTACAAAGTTTCTGTAAAATAGACGGCCTTTTTTATAGAGCTATACTTATTCTAATCTAGCTTTTAAGGTATGATTTCTATGGATTTTACCGGTATGGGTTTCTTCAAACTTTTCTACAAAATAGATTTTTTTAGGTTTTTCAAATTTAGATAAACCCTTATGTTTGTGAATTTGTTCGGTTAGATCTTTTAGACTTTCTTCAGAAAAAGGAGCTTCCACAAATAAGATTACTTTTTCTCCCAACGCATCATCTGGTAGTGAAGTGATAAAAAAACGATGGAGAATTATAGATTCTAATTTTCTTTCTACTTGTTCTGGAAAAATCTTGATTCCGCCAGTATTGATAACATGATCTATTCTTCCTCGCCAAAAGAATTTTTTATAAGTTACCAATTCTACAATATCATTGGTAGTGATAGGGTCTGGTGAAACTCCTGGTGCCTTAATAATTAAACACCCCCTATCATCTATACTTACCGTTACATTAGGTAATACCTTAAACGGAATTTCTTTTTTCTTACTCTTTTTTGAATTTACCCTACGAGCAGCAATATGAGTGACCGTTTCTGTCATTCCGTATGTTTCGTAGATTTTGGTAGAGATCCCTTGAACAAGTTGTTTCAGCGGAAGCGAAATAGCTCCGCCTCCCACGATCAATTTAGAGATTAAATGCAGTCTTGCTAAAGAATTGTCTAATTGAAATGGAGTCATCGCGCAAAAATCAAAACGTTTATACATTTGATCTAAGGGATTTGATTTTGGAGGTACACTTTCTATATGCCAACCTAAAACCATAGCGCGTACCAACATCATTTTACCGGCTATATAGGTTGCGGGTAAACACAATAATGCCGTTGTTTGTTCTGGAAGTTTAAAGAATTTACCGGTAGCTTTAGCGCTATTTACCATCCATTCTTTTTCAATTTTTATAACTTTTGGGGTACCTGTAGAGCCAGAGGTATGTACTTCTACAAAACTTTTATCGTCTAACCATTCTAAAAAAAAGTTTCCAATCTCTTGTTCGTGGGGTTCTCCTTCTTGAATATAAAATGTAGACAATTGAATAAGTCCAGATTCATTCAATTGGTTTCTATTCAACTGAAAATCTTCATGTATATGTGGTGTAAAATCAACTGTGTTATCTACCATAACCAAAGGTTGTATTTCAATAAAAACTGAGTGTTATCAAAACAATAATTTTAATTTATAATTTCTGCAGGAGCTTCAACTTTACCAAAAAGTTTTTCTTTCCAATTTTTCCATTTATAGGTTTTTGCCATAATGATAAAAAAGATAGGATATACGATTAATAAAGGTAAGAAAACATCAAAACCTATGGTAGGTTCTGCGACATCTTTCAATAGTGATTCTGACTGGAAAGCGGTCCAATTTGCGGTGACTAGAATGATTCCGACAAGGTTATTTCCTGCATGAAAACCTAAAGCCAGTTCCATTCCTTCATCCATTAAAGTAATAATTCCTAAAAACAAACCTGTACCTATGTAAAAAAATAAAATGAGATAACCTAGTTTATCTACTTCAGGATTAGCAATATGCAACAGCCCAAAAATGATGGAGGTCATCATTAGTGGAAACCATTTATTTTTTGCTAGCACTCCAAAGCCTTGCATAAGGTAACCTCTAAATAAATACTCTTCTATACTCGTTTGTATGGGAACCATCACAATAGCAATTAGACAAAGGATAAGGAATGGTATAGGTTTAAAATTCCATCCATAATTTTCTGGGTTACTTTGATAATCAATGAGTATAGAAACCGATGAGAATACAGCTATCAGCCCAAAACCAAGTAAAACCCTACCCCAATCAACTTTTTTCCTTATCGTAGTGATAGTCATAAAATTAATGTGATGTAGGTATTTAAGGGCAATTTTAAGCCCTATAAAACCTACTGCAAAAGAAAGTAAGAGTAGAAATATGAGAAGGTTAGGATCTAAACTTTGCATCATTTGGGATTGCGACATCGTAGAAGCTTCCCAACCATTTTCTAAAATGATGGCCACCGTTAATGGGATTTGACCAATAACAGCAGCTAAAGCAACTATTAGTGATCCTACTAAATATAACCAAAAATCGTGCTTACCACGAAAGGCTTGTTCTATAAACATCTAAAATTTTATTTGTTGAGTTTCCCAAGTTATTTGGGGATTATAATTTAAATTCTCTCCTTTTACTTGCAACGGACTTTCTATATTATTTGTAAATAAGCTTCCCGTTCCTAAACCTTGTGGCATTGGGTTATTTTGTAAATACGTGAATTGTGCAATTGCATTTAAACCTATATTGCTCTCTAACGCGCTGGTAATCCACCAACCTATTTGATTTTTTTCAGCAATATTCACCCATTCTTTTGCTCCTTGAAAACCGCCAATAAGACTCGGTTTTAAAATGATATATTGAGGTTTAATTTCTTCAATCAAATTTTCCTTATCGGAAGTATTAAAAACACCTATTAATTCTTCATCTAAAGCTATAGGCAAGGGTGTTTCTTTACATAATTTAGCCATCTCTTTATATTGACCTTGACGGATGGGTTGCTCGATGCTATGCAAACTTAAATCGCTTAACCTCTTTAATTTTTCTAGCGCATCTTCTGGCTGAAATGCTCCATTGGCATCTACTCGAAGTTCAATTTCTTTAGCTGAAAATTCTTTTCGTATATACTGAAGCAGCTCCATTTCGGCATCAAAATCTATAGCTCCTATTTTAAGTTTTATACAACTAAAGCCTTGCTTTATTTTCTCCTTAATTTGTTCTTTCATAAACGACTTCTCCCCCATCCAAATAAGTCCGTTGATAGGAATACCCGCTTTTCCATCTGTAAAATGAGAAGGAAAGAGAACAAAAGGATCTTTGCTATCTAAAGACTGCAAAGCCATTTCTAACCCGAATAGTATAGAAGGAAACTCTTTTAATTCCGTAAAGAGAGAATTGATATCATCTTCTATATGTGTACAAAGCCATTGGAGTTTTTCTTCGTAATCGGGACGGTCATCTATACTCAATCCCCGTAATATACCGCATTCCCCAATTCCTTTTTTCCCTTCTTTTTCTATGATTATATACCAAGTTTCTTTGGTAGTAAGAACGCCCCGAGAGGTTCCACTGGGGCGTTTAAAGTTTAAAATATGTTTGTGATAAGTTGCTTTCATTAAATCTCAATGCTTTCTCCTATTTCTAACAAAAGAAGTTCTTTCTTTTTCATTTTAAATTTCTCTTTCGCTACTTTATGATCTATTTCTATAAAACCAAACGTATCATAATGACAACCTAATATCTTACTACATTCAATAAAATCGCTTGCGATCACTGCATCATCCACTCCCATCGTAAAATTATCACCAATAGGTAAGACTGCTAAATCTAGGTCGTGACGCATGGGAATAAGTTTCATATCCATAGTTAGTGCGGTATCTCCTGCAATATAAATACACTTTTCACCAGCTTCTACAACAAATCCCCCAGGTTGTCCTCCATAACTTCCATCAGGAAAAGAACTGGTGTGAATGGCATTAACGTAGGTCACTTTACCAAAGTCAAACTCCCAAGAACCGCCATGATTCATAGGGTGTACTTTTAAATCTTTCGCCTCATAATGATTAGCAATTTCATAATTACTCACCACCGTAGCTCCTGTATTTTTAGCAATAGCTTCTACATCTAAAGTATGATCTTGATGCGCGTGGGTAACTAAGATGTAATCTGCTTTTAACTGCTTTATATCTACTTTATCTTTAGAAAGGTCATTCCCTGTGATAAATGGATCTACTATAATATGTTTTCCGCCAACTTCTATCGAAAGGCTATTTTGTCCGTAAAAGGTAATTTTCATGACTTTAATTTTGGCCTGAATTTAATAAAAATAGATGTAACCTTTTAAAGCTTCACATATATATAACATTTTTAGTTATTCGTATTAAACACACCCCATATAAGGTATTTCATAAAGTGCTAAAAAACAGTAAGTTTACTATAACTTAAAACCTTATATCATAAAAAATCTAACCTTTTATTATGGCTATTTATTCCGACAATATCTTCAATAAGCTATGAAAAGGACATTGAAGGTAATTTAGAGTTAACCACCTAACCAAAATTGAAATTTGATAGTTTTATCAAATTTATTTTAAACTCTTTTTAATCGTTAAAACCATATACAGCAACAAGCTCTCTCAAAAATTTGTTTGTTGTGGCTTGAATAGAGAAGTTCTGTAATGGATTTCTCTTTGCTTTTTTAGATTAAGCTCAGTATTAAAAAAATAAGAGATATAGCAAAAGTACTTAAAGCAACTTTTTTAAGTTCAGGATCTAACAATACCGGACTTGTATTTTCTTTCACTGTTTTTAAATGAAAAAATAAAGGAACAAAAGCGAGCAAGCACCAAGCAGATCTATAAAATTGAGCGAGAAGAATAAATAATGTAAAACAGATAAAACCGAAGAGAATTAAGAAATAATGATATCGTTTTGCTTTTTTAGCTCCTAAAAAAACAACCAACGTATTTTTTTGAGCTTTAGCATCACTTTCTTGATCCCGCATGTTATTTAAATTCAACACTGCTGTACTTAATAAACCTATGCTTATAGCAGGTAAAATATCGATAAAGTTAAAAGAATGTGTGTATAAAAAATGAGATCCCAATACACTTACCAAACCAAAAAAAAGAAATACAAATACGTCTCCTAAACCTCGATAGCCGTAAGCAGATTTCCCTACAGTATATTTTATTGCTGCTGCGATAGAAGCTAAACCCAATAAAAAGAACAACATAGAAAATAAAAAATTTTCACTTCCGAAAGCGGTATAAATTAAAAGTGAAGCCATTATTATGCTAAAAAAACTAGCTACGATCATTCCTATTTTCATTTCTTGATGAGAAATAATTCCGCTTTGTATTGCACGCATAGGTCCTACTCTATCTTCATTATCGGTACCTTTTATTCCATCTCCATAATCGTTTGCAAAATTGGATAACACCTGTAAGCCTAAAGTCGTTAAGAGTGCAAAAATAAATATGGGATAAGAAAAATAGCCTTCCCATTTTGCTAAAGCTGTACCTACTAAAATTCCAGAAATAGAAAGTGGCAAGGTCCTTAATCGTGCTGCAGAAACCCAAGTTTTAAATTTTGTCATTATGAACGAATTTTAAATAAGAGTTCTTTATACAAATCTATAGGTGTCGCCGAAACAGAGTTAATCCCTTTGCTTTTCATATCTATTTCTCTTAAGGTAGCCACAATACCACTCACTTCTCTCATAGGGTAATGATTTGCTGCAGTACTATAATCGGCTACAAAATAAGGGTTTATTTTAAGAGCTTTAGCAACACTTCCTTTAGACTTATCTTTTAAACCGTGATATAATAACACTTTAGAAAAGAAATTATAAAGTATAGGAATAGTTAAGACTATGGGGTGATTTTTTTGATTTTGAGCAAAATATTCAATAATGCGGTATGCTTTGGTGTAGTCTTTTACTCCAAAAGCTTTTTGTAATTCAAAATTATTAAAGTCTTTGCTTATCCCAATATTTTCTTCAATAATCTCGGGAGTAATTTCATTTCTTCCCGCTAAGATCAATTCAAGCTTATCTATCTCATTGGTGATTTTTGCTAGATCGTTCCCTAAAAATTCGGTAAGTAAGTGAGCTGCTTTGGGAGAAATGTTATATCCTCTTCGTTTTACCTCATCCTTAATCCAAGTAGGAATTTGGTTTTCATAGATTTTCTTACTTTCAAAAATAACTCCGCTTTTCGCTATAGCTTTATAAACACGTTTACGTTTATCTAGCTTTTTATACTTGTAGCAAAAAATTAAAATCGTGGTAGCTTGAGGATTTTCAGCATAAGCCTCTAATTGATTTTTTTTCTTATCGGTCTGCGCTAAAATCTCTCTAGATAAGTCTTGCGCTTCCTTCACCAAAACTACTTGATACTCTGCCATCATAGGAAAACGCTTAGCTGTACTCAACACCTCATCTAAGCTTACATCTTTTCCGTAAAGGGTAGTTTGGTTAAAAGCTTTTTCATCTTCTGTTAAAATGGTGTCGCTTAAATATTCTGATATTTTATCAATATAGTACGGCTCCTCTCCCATCAAAAAATAAATTGGCTTTAATTTTCGCTGTTTTATATCTTGTAAAAGAGGGTTCAATTCCATAAAAAAATAACTTCGCTAAAGCGGAAAAGGTAGAAATTTGTTTTCTTTGGTGTCTATGAATAAACTTAACTTTCCGTCTTATCAATTTCGGTTCAAAAATAACGAAAATAAAGTGTCTATTTTTGATGTTATACGTAAAAAATTTATCATTCTTACGCCAGAAGAATGGGTAAGACAACATACCGTTCATTATTTACACCAGGAAAAAAAATATCCGCTACAGCTTATCAATGTAGAAAAGCAGCTTCAACTTAACGGATTGATAAAACGTTATGATGTGGTTGGGTTTTATAAAGACGGTAGTTTACAGCTTATTGTAGAATGCAAGGCCCCTTCTGTAAAGATAACTCAAGATACCTTCGACCAAATTGCGCGTTACAACATGGCTTTAAAAGCACGTTTTCTAATGGTCACTAACGGATTGAATCATTACTTTTGTCAACTGAATTACGAAGAGGAGAAATATGAATTCTTAAAAGAAATCCCCAATTTCTCTAGTTAATAACAATCTATGACCACAGCAGTAGTAATTTTAAATTGGAACGGGAGAGCGCTTTTAGAGCAATTTTTACCATCAGTGGTGAAGCACTCTAGTTCTGCAAACATTTATGTCGCCGATAATGCTTCAACAGATGATTCTATAGCTTTTGTTAAAGAGAATTTTTCAGAGGTTAAAATCATTCAGAATAAAGTAAATGGCGGCTATGCGAAAGGTTATAACGATGCTTTGGCAGCATTAAAAGAAGATATTTTTATCCTACTGAATAGCGATGTAGAAGTAACCCCCAATTGGCTAGGTCCTCTTGAGTATATGTTCGCTTCTTCACCAAACATAGCCGTTATTCAGCCTAAAATTCTAGATTATAAAAAGAAAACTCATTTTGAATATGCGGGAGCCGCTGGCGGGTTTATTGACCAATTAGGTTATCCTTATTGCCAAGGAAGAATCTTTAATACTTTAGAGAAAGATGAAGGTCAATATAATGAGGATAAAGAAATTTTTTGGGCAAGTGGCGCTTGTTTAGCCATTAGAAGAAGTGTATTTGAAGAAGTTAATGGCCTAGATGAAGATTATTTCGCTCATCAAGAGGAGATCGATTTATGTTGGCGCATAAAAAATAAAGGTTATAAATGTTGGTACAATGCTTCTTCTAGTGTTTACCACTTAGGCGGAGCTACTTTAAATGTTATGAATCCTAAAAAAACATTCTATAACTTTAGAAATTCGCTTTACAATTTATTAAAAAATGTTTCTGGTATTAAAGCTTACGTATTTATATTCATTCGAATGCTGTTAGATGCTGTTGCCGGAATTCAGTTTTTGTTTCAAAAAAGACCTCAACATTTTTTAGCCATATTAAAAGCTCACGCTAGTTTTTATCTGCATTTTTTTCAGTTAAAAAGAAAAAGATCACAAGGGAATGATTCTCAAAGATATCCGCTTATATTTTCAATTGTCTGGAAATACTTTATTCAAAAGAAAAGAAAATTTAGTGAATTAAAATAAGTTATAAAATTGTTAATCTCTTATAAACGTATTTCAATTTTAATAGCTTTGGTGCCTCAAAACAAGTATAAACAATTAAGTTATGAAACGTATATTTTTATTTACAGCATCTGCTGTTTTATTATTTTCTTCTTGTGTTTCTTCTAAGAAATACAAAGAATTAGAAGCGAAGCAACAAGACACTCAGGATCTATTAAACACAGCTACCGTAAAGCTTAATACGTGTTTAGAAGAAAAAGAAAACCGAGTGAGTAGCTTGCAAGAGCAAATTAACTTGCTTAAAAATACCAACTCTGCTTTATTAAATTCTCAAGGAGATTTATCTACTTTATCTAAAAAAGGAGCAGAAAACTTAGAGCGTTCTTTAGAAAGTATTAAAGAAAAAGACCTTCAAATTAAGACTATGCGTGACGCGATCAACAAAAAAGATTCAGTTACTTTAGCATTAGTTACTAGTTTAAAAGGTGCTTTAGGAAACATTAACGATGAGGATATCGAGATTAATGTAGAAAAAGGAGTTGTTTTTGTATCGATTTCAGATAAATTATTATTCCGTAGCGGAAGTTACCAAGTTTCTAACCGAGCTAAAGAAGTGTTAGGAAAAGTAGCTAAAGTGGTAAAAGACAAGAAAGACTTTGAGTTTATGGTAGAAGGTCACACCGATACCGACCCAATTAACAATTCTTGTATTATTGATAACTGGGATTTAAGTACTAAAAGAGCAACTGCTGTGGTACGTATCTTACAAAATGATTTTAACGTAGATCCTTCAAGAATGACTGCTGCGGGTAGAAGTGAATATGTCCCTGTAGATAGCAACTCTTCTAGAGATGGAAAAGCAGCTAACCGTAGAACAAGAATTGTTGTTCTTCCTAAGTTAGATCAATTTTACGGAATGATTGAAGAAGGAATGAAAAAAGCAAAATAAGCTTAGATTAAAGATTATAATTAAAAAGTCCTCGATAAATTATCGAGGACTTTTTTTATTCCGTAAAGAAAGGTTCGTATTGCAAAACTCTAAAATCTATAGTATCTAACTGCGGATTTTTGATTTTCATTTGTTTATAAAGCCCCATACTTCCAACCGCTCGGTTAGCAGCTCCAGAAGGTGCTGTTAGAGAAACTGTTTTAATTAAGCGCCCATCCAACACAAATTGATGTATTCTTGGTACTTCTATGCTTACTTTTTTTAACTGAATATCTTTTAAACCTTTTATATGTCTTCTAAAAAAATACTCTGGACCGTTTTTGCTGTTACCACCCGTAAATAATAAGGTGTCTACTTTTGGGTTTTCTCTCAAAATGCCAATTAGGTCTCTCAATTTAGGCTTTAACATGCCAATATCGGAAGCATCTATTTTCTCCCGATATGCATATTCTACCATATCGCAAATCCCTAAGTTATTTTCTACGAGTAAGTTTTTTCTATCTTCTATCGCTTTCGCGGAATTTTCAAAACGTAAATCTACTTTAAAGATTTGAGCTAAAATTTTCCAAAGCTGTCCGTCACGGCTTCCGTAGCAAAAATTTACATCATCGGGTTTAAAGTCACCAGTCGTAAATCTTGGTGGCGGTAAAGTACCCACAATAAGTTTGGTCGCAGATTCTGGAATAAAAGGCGGATAAGGGTGTTGGTGTTTAAACATACTACGCTAATTCTACCACCAAATCTTCACTAAAAACCATAGTGCCTTTTTCTAGGTGAATTTTTTTAATTTTTCCACTGGTATTCGCCGTAATTGTAGTTCCCATCTTCATCGCTTCAATAACAAACAAAGGCTGATTTTTTTTCACCTCCTCACCTTCTTTTATCAAAATTTCTGAAAGTGATCCTTGCAACGGAGCTGCTACGTGTTTATCATTATCTTTTTCCGCTCTTAAGTGACTTACTTTTTCTACTTTAATAGAAGCATCTTGTATTTCTACGTTTCTAGTTTGTCCGTTAATTTTAAAGAAAACGGTTACCTGCCCTTCTTCATTAGCGTCTCCTACAGAAACCAGTGTGATCAATAGCGTTTTACCTTTATCGAGTTCTACAATAATCTCTTCGCCGGGTTGCATTCCGTAAAAGAAGTTTTTGGTAGGAATTTGCATCACCTTACCATATTTTACGTAGTGATTGTAGAGGTCTTCAAACACTTTAGGGTAAAGTTTGTAAGACAGGAAATCTGTTATTTCCCATTCACGATCCATTCCTTTTATAAATTTCTTTTTAAATTCTTCAAACTCCTTATCAAAATCTACAGGTTCTAAATGCGCATTAGGTCGTTCGGTGTAAGGAGCATCATCTCGTAATATGATTTTTTGAAGTTCTTTCGGAAATCCGCCGAAAGGCTGACCCAAATCTCCTCTAAAGAAACTTTTAACCGATTCTGGAAAACTTATACTTTCTCCTTTTTCTAAAACATCTTTTATCGTGAAATTATTACTCACTAAATATTGAGCCATGTCTCCTACTACTTTACTACTAGGTGTCACTTTTACAATATCTCCAAACAGCTGGTTGACCTCACTGTACATTGCGGTAATCTCGTTAAACCGGTCTTTTAGTCCTAAAGATTCAGCTTGAGGGACTAAATTAGAATATTGTCCTCCAGGAATTTCATGGCGATACACTTCTCCTGTTCCCGATTTTAAACCAGATTCAAATGGATAGTAGTATTCTCGCATGCTCGTCCAATAATTAGAATAAGCATTAAGGCTATTAATATCCATTTTATTTTCTCGCTCTTGGTAACGCATCGCTTCTGCCATTGCATTAAAATTAGGCTGAGAAGTTAAACCAGATAAACCTCCTAAAGCTACATCTACTACATCTACACCAGCTTCAATGGCTTTCATATACGTGGCAGATTGTATAGATGAGGTATCGTGTGTATGAAGGTGAATAGGAATATTAATTTCCGTCTTTAAGGCTGAGACTAATTCCGCGGCAGCGTAAGGTTTTAATAGGCCCGCCATATCTTTGATGGCTAAAATATGAGCTCCAGCATTTTCTATATCTCTTGCCAAACGTAAATAATAATCTAAATTGTATTTACTGCGTTGCGGATCTAAAATATCGCCCGTATAACACATGGCTCCTTCGGCTAGTCCGTTGGTTTTGGTTCTTACATATTCTATACAAGGTGCAATAGACTCCATCCAATTGAGGGAGTCGAAAATTCTAAAAATATCAACTCCATTTTCCCAAGCTTCTTCTACAAATTTTTCGATAAGATTATCGGGATAAGCAGTATAACCGACTCCGTTTGAACCTCTAATCAACATTTGAAACAAAACGTTAGGCATCGCTTTTCTTAATAAGCGCAAACGTTCCCAAGGGTTTTCCCTTAAAAAACGCATACAAACATCAAAAGTAGCACCTCCCCAAACTTCCATACTAAATACTTCTGGATGGTTTTTAGCAAAACCTTCGGCCACACTTAGCATATCTTTAGTCCGCATACGAGTAGCCAATAAGCTTTGGTGTGCATCTCGCATGGTAGTATCGGTAAAATGTATCTTCTTTTCGGCTTTAAGCCATTGAGAAAACTTTTCTGGACCTAATTCTGTAAGTAAGTCTTTAGTTCCTTTAGGGTATGCTTGTTGTTTATCAAATTTTGGAACTACTGGATTAACCAACTTTTTAGTAGAATCGATGGTTTTTACATCTGGATTTCCATTAACAATAATGTCTCCAAGAAAATTCACCATTTTGGTAGCTCGGTTTCTTGGCTCTTTAATTTCAAATAGCTTGGGTGTATTTTTAATATAGTTAACCGTTACCTCTCCTTTTCTAAATGTAGAATCATTTAAAATATTATCTAAAAACGCCATGTTGGTTTTTACACCACGTACTCTAAATTCGGCTAAAGCTCTACGCATTTTTCTACAAGCGCCATCTAAAGTTCTACTGCTAGCGGTAACTTTTACCAACATAGAGTCAAAAAACGGAGAAATATTGACCCCTTGATAAACACTACCTGCATCTAAACGTATTCCAAAACCGCTAGCGCTTCTATAAGTGGTAATGGTTCCGTAATCGGGTTTAAAATCGTTTTTAGGATCTTCGGTGGTTATTCTACATTGTACAGCGAAACCTTTTACTTCTAATTTATCTTGAGAAGCAATTTTAATTTGTTGATCTTCTAATTTGTATCCGCCTGCGATAAACAATTGTGCTTTTACCACATCGATTCCTGTAACCACTTCGGTCACCGTATGTTCTACTTGTATTCTCGGGTTGACTTCTATAAAGTAAATGCTCCCGTCATCATCTACAAGAAACTCAACTGTTCCCGCATTGTTATAATTTACAGCATTTCCTATTTTTAAAGCATAGTCGTATAATTTCTGTTTGGTTTCTTCCTTTAAGCCAAAAGATGGAGCGATTTCAATTACTTTTTGATAACGACGTTGTACAGAGCAATCTCGTTCAAAAAGATGCACTAAATTACCGTGATTATCACCCAATAACTGAATTTCGATATGCTTAGGGTTTTCTACAAATTTTTCTATAAAAACAGTATCATCTCCAAAGGCGTTAGCTGCTTCTCGCTTAGATTCTGGATAGGCTTTACGGAGTTCTTCATCTGTTCTAATTACCCGCATCCCGCGACCTCCACCTCCAGAAGCTGCTTTTAACATAATAGGATAACCTATTTTTTCTGCTTCCGCGGAAGCGATATCAACTGTAGTTAATTCTTTTTCATTACTTTTTATAATCGGGATATCATTTTCTATCGCCACCTTTTTGGCCATAATCTTATCTCCCAAAGCTTTTAGGATGGATACTTTAGGACCTATAAAAATGATGTCGTTATCTTCACAAGCTTGGGCAAAGTCGGCATTTTCTGATAAAAATCCATATCCAGGGTGAATGGCGTCAATCCCGTTTTCTTTAGCCACAGCTATAATCTTATCAATATCTAAATAAGGTTTTAACGGCTCTGAGTCTTCTCCTATTTGGTAGGCTTCATCTGCCTTGTAACGATGTAGAGAATAGCGATCTTCAAAGGTGTAAATTCCTACAGTACGTAGACCAATTTCTGTACACGATCTAAAAATACGAATAGCAATTTCTCCTCTATTAGCGACTAAAACTTTGTTGATTTTCATAAGCTTTGATGGAATAAAAAATTAAAAAAATGAGTCCGATTTAAATATCTGAATAATGATTTTAATTAGCCTTAAATTTTAGAAAACCTTAATATTTTAAAATTATAATTGTTTATCCTAAAAACGGTTATCACCATCTAAAAGATTTCCTAAACCTCCCAATAAACTACCTTCTCCCTTATCTTTTCCTCCTCCTTGTGGTGCAGCTGCAAAAACTCTACTGGCTAACCTACTAAAAGGTAAAGATTGAATATAGACTGTACCTGGTCCTGTTAAGGTAGCGAATACCATCCCTTCTCCACCAAAGAGTGTATTTTTAATTCCGCCTACAAATTGTATATCGTAATCTATAGTGGCATCAAAACCAATAATACAACCTGTATCTACTTTAAGTTTATCTCCTGCTGCCAATTCTTTAACCGCCGTAGTTCCTCCAGCGTGAACAAACGCCATCCCATCACCTTCTAGTTTTTGCATGATAAAACCTTCTCCTCCAAAAAAACCTCTACCCAAACGTTTTGAAAACTCTACTCCTACTGAAACTCCTTTCGCTGCACATAAAAAAGCATCTTTCTGACAAATAAATTTTCCATTAAAACGATCTAAATCTATAGGAATAATTTTTCCAGGATATGGAGAAGCAAAACTTACTTTCTTTTTCCCTGAGATGTTATTGTAGAAAAGAGTCATAAATAAACTTTCACCGGTGAGTAGACGCTTTCCTGCCCCCATCATTTTTCCTAAAAAACCTTGGTTTTTGGTAGAGCCATCCCCAAAAATAGTTTCCATTTCTATACCTTGATCCATCATCATAAAAGAACCAGCTTCGGCTACAACAGCTTCTTGAGGATCTAATTCTATTTCTACATATTGCATTTCTTCACCAAAAATTTGATAATCTATCTCGTGTGCATTCATTTTTTTTATTGTTTTGATTAAAAATATACGCGAACAAAAGGCATAAAAGCACTTCCATAAATACTTTTATCTTCCTTATATAATATGTCGTACCTCACGCCAATTGTTACATTTCCTACCACATATCCTCCTCCCAAAAATAAAGCGGGATACCAATAATTTTCTTCTAAAGTTTCGTCAAATGTTTTCAACTGCCTGTTTACGCGTAATTGTTCAAACTCTGCCGAAAATTGAAGTTGTTGAAAAGGCGTTAGAATGCCCAAAACGCTGCCCCCATAAACAAAAGCTTTATAATGATCGTCATTAACATAAGTCAAATTGAGTCCAACTCCTGTAGAAAAGTATTCGTTAAAAGGATAAATCGCACTCGGAGCTAAAGATCCCGTAAAGTAATCATCTCCAAAACCTAAGCCTAAGCTTCCACCATAACGCAGATTACTCCAAAAATCATTTCCGTTTGACGATGAAAAAGTTTGGGAGGTAGAAGTTAATGAGAAACAAAATAGAATAAAAATGAATAAATTTTTCAAAAAGTTCATGATAAAATATTATGAATGATTAAAAATAGATGTTTTTTAAATAACCAAAACAACCAAATTCGCACTAAATTACGTTAATTTAACTATAGATAACACTAAACAAAAGACAAAATAAAAACAAATATCAACCAAAACTAAAATAAATTACCAAATCAACAATTTTAACATTTAAATACATATAAAAACGATTAAATGCTTTACCTTTAGGATACTAGCAAAAACACCCCTAAAAACAAATTATTAATTAATTAAAAATTGAATTGTCATGAAAAACACTTTACTTAAAGTGCTTTCTGGTGGCTTGATTGTTTTTGGACTGTTAATTCCTCAAATTACAATTGCACAAACCTATCAGAGAGCAGACTCACAAACGAATAACAATACTGGCGTTATCAAAGTCGAAGACCCAGGTAATGCGATCGACACAGGCGTCGACGGAAGAGGAGACTTAAGTTCTTTCTCTACAATCAAAGCTTCTTCAGGTGTAGCATTGGGAGCTGGAGCTTATACAGGTCATCAAGAGTTAATTTTCCCTACGGGTGCAACTCCTGGAGCCAATCAAACCACTTACATCAGATTAGATACGCAAGATGGGGTATTTAAAGCTTTGTTAGGTGGGGCTTTAGGAGATGTATTAGGAGGCCTATTAAGTGATGTTTTACTGGGAGATCAACAGGTAAACATTCAGGCAAAAAATGGCAGCACTATTGTTTTAGAAGGAGATACTTCAATCTCAAACGACTTTGCATCAGAAGATTTGAGAATTGTAGCAGACGCAAACAATAATTACTATGTAGCCGCTACACCCTCAACAATTTATGATAGGATAAAAATAGAAAATCGAATGGGTGCTCTTGTAGGTTTTTTCAATACAAAAAAGATCGATTTGTATGGGGTATATTATAACACTAGCACAAATAATTGTGAACAAGCTAAGTATACTTCTTTTTCAGGAAGCGGAGGGTTAATTAGCGCTTTAAATGCCTCTAGTGGAGTTTTGAATGCAGGTAATGCCATTGATAATGACCCCAACTCCTATTCTTCTTTGAGGTTACCTATTTTATCTGTTGCAGGGGACGTGCAGCAAACTATTTATTTTGAAGGTCCTTCCGCTAGTACCGATACGTACCATTTGAGCTTAGCTTCTCCGTCTGATATTGTAAGTTTAGATTTATTGGATAATATTTATATTGAAGCTTATAATGGCAGTTCTTTAGTAGATTCACAACAATTAAGCAGCTTAATAGACTTAGACTTACTTGGTATATTTAACTCTAATGATAAAATAAATATAGCCTACACCCCTAACGCTTCTGCGAATAGAATTAGAGTAAGGGTCCAGAATTTAGTCAATTTGAGTTTAACGTCAGAGCTACGCTTGTACTCTATCACCAAAAATCCACCTTTACCAACTACCCATTTTGCGACACAGATTACTCCCACCACAGCCACACTAAATGGTAGTTTGAGTGATCCTTATAACTGTATGAATAGCACCTATGGATTTGAGTACAGTACAGATCCTGATTTTGCTGAAGGAACAGGAACTTTTGTAACCTCTTCTAATTTATCTAGTGGAGATTTTAGCTTTGACCTAAATGGTTTAAATACGAACACCAATTATTATTTTAGAGCCGTCGCGAATGTTGATGTAGATGGAAGCATCTTTTCTAATTACGGAAGTGTTGAACAGTTTTTTACAGGGAGTATCATTTGGGACGGAACAGAATGGAATAATGAAATTGGACCTGACGCTACAGATTCCTCTAATGGAATCGCTATCATAAATGGCGATTACAATACAGATACCCACGGCAGTCTAGCAGTACACGACTTAACCATTAACGCACTATACACTTTAACAGTAGAAAACACCAATTCTTTTACTCTTAGCGGAAGTATTACTGCTCCAGATGAAAGTATTGATGCTAGTGAGGGTGAGATCATTTTTATAGGGACAGATAATATTGTTCTCGATGGAGATCTATTAGTCGATAAAGATAATAGTGCCGATAACCGAAACGGACATCAAATCGATAAAGTACAAGTCAATACTACTGGTGGAGCTGAACTAGAAGTACTTAATGAAGTGGAAGTAATGACTAGCTTAAATTTAGGCACCGAAGGTATTTTAGCTTTACAAGATAATGCTGAAATCATTTTTAATAGTGATGACAATGGTACTGCATTCTTTGGTGAAGTTGGCGGAGTGTGTTCTTCTTCAAGAATTACTTATGGTAATAATGCAGGAGTCACAGTTGAACGCTACATCCCCGCAGGTTCTACCGACGGAGGTACGGTAGCTGTAAGAGCTTATCGCATGCTTACTTCTGCTGTAAATGCAGGAACGATAAACTCTAACTGGCAAGAAGGAGATACAGATGCTACTTATAACACAGGAAACAACTCTTTAGGTAATATAGTAGGGTTTGGTACTCATATTACAGGAGGCAGCAATACTAATGGCTTTGATTATAATGCTACAAACAACCCTAGTACTTATACCTATAACAATCAAGCTCAGAGTTGGAGCGCTCTAGCCAATACAAATGCTACCAATTTAAACGTAGGGGATCCTTACTATATTAATATTAGAGGAGATCGTACCTTAGATATGAGCACCAATGCTCCCGATCCTATAAGTACAACCATAAGAACTAAAGGAACTTTAAAATTATGCGATAGCGATTTAACAGATGCAACCTTAGCAGGTGGAAACGAAGAGTTCAGCTTCTTTGGAAATCCTTATCAAGCTCCAGTAGATATGAACGAAGTATTAACAAATACAGGAACCAGCGAAATTAACCCTAATTTCATTTGGGTCTGGGATCCTAATTTAGCCACTAAAGGAGCTTATGTGGTGGTAAATGTTACCGATAACACCAAGAGTAATCTTAATAGTAATGTAAACCGATTTCTACAAGCAGGCCAAGCCATCTTCGTGGCTAATGTATCTTCAGTAATTGGTTCTCCAAATCTAAGTTTTGAAGAAAACGATAAAAATATAGAAGAAGATAATTTGGGTGTATTTAAACCTTCTGGAGCATCATACGCTTTAAATATTCTCTTAAAAAGCGGAGCTAACACTTTAGATGCGGCAGTAATTGACTTTAACGATGATAATGATAACGCAGTCAACGATTATGATGCTAAGAAATTAGGAAATTCAGATGAAAACTTAGCGCTAGTAAACGGCTATCATTTCTTAAGCATAGAGCAAAGAGATATTCCTGTAGATTTAGAAGAAATACCATTATATGTAGGCTCGTATAGACATCAAGATTATCAATTCTTAATCAATTGGGAAGGGATTTCTAACATGCAGGCTTATCTTGTAGATAATTATTTACAAACTTCTACAGCTTTAGTTGCAGGAGAGAATGTATTTAATTTTAGTGTAGATGAACAAATTGCAGCAAGTGTAGAAACTGATAGATTTAAAATAACTTTTGAAGATAGCAGCTTAGCTAGCAATACGGTTAAAGCTAATGGGTTTAGCCTATATCCTAATCCATTAAACAATGGCGTACTAAACATCTCTAATCCCAACTACACAAGAGAAATGGAAGTTTTTATCTTTAATAATGTCGGACAGTTGATGATAAAGAAATCACACACCGCTATTACTGGAAATACAAGCATCAATATGAGCCAATTGGCTGCAGGTGTCTATTTGGTAAAAGTAACCACAGAAAATACCACATTCACTAAAAAAATTATAAACCCCTAAAAATTAATTTCTATGAAAAAATATATCAAGAATATTATATGCAGTATAGCTCTTTTAGGATGTTTCTCTATAAGTTTCGCTCAATTTCCAGGCGGTCCTGGAGTCCCTGATGAAGACCCTATAGATAATCCAGCTGCTCCAATCGATGACTACATTCCTTTTGTGCTTATCTTAGGCGCTGGGATAGGTGCATACAGCCTTAGTCTAAAAAAGAAAAAAGCCACTGATTTTTAATTATAAAATTGTTTTAATACATAAAACCCGCTTAGATATGATCTAAGCGGGTTTTTTAATCACGGTATTAATATGTTTCCGTGCAAATAAAATTTTATGCTTATTTTCTAAGCAGTTTTCTACTAAAACTTTTCCCTTGAGAATTTACTTTTACGATATACATACCAACAGAAAGAGAAGACACATTTATAGCGAGAGTATCTGATGAAGAATCAAAATATTTCTTTTCCGAAACTCTATTTCCTAAAACATCATAAATTTCAATATTAACTTCACTTCCTAAAAAATTCTCCCCTTTGATATATACCACATCTCCCATAGATGGATTAGGATACAATTGAAGATTACTTACCCAATGATCGCTTGTAGCATCTAAATTATTTTCCTCAAAAACAATTTTAAATCGGTTTGGGTCAATACTAGCTGGTAAATTCTCATCTACAGAAAATGACACCCACGTGCTAGTATTATTTTGAAGTG
Source organism: Mesonia algae (assembly GCF_003253545.1). Classification (GTDB taxonomy): domain Bacteria; phylum Bacteroidota; class Bacteroidia; order Flavobacteriales; family Flavobacteriaceae; genus Mesonia; species Mesonia algae. The sequence continues at coordinate 77,927 of NZ_QKYV01000006.1, read as the reverse complement.
GAGTATATATATCTAAATAAGCATCGTACAAAGAAGCATTTAGCATATGGAGCTCATTAACATCTATCCTAAATTGATAATCCTCTGCTCTGTAAGTATAATTTATCAATTGAATCTCATCTCCTACCATCGGGAATTCTTTATTCTCTATACTCAATAAGTCGTTTCCATTTTGAATAGCTAGGTTTTCATCTAAATTAAAAAGTTTTGTGGCATCTCTAGCATCAACTGCGTTATTGAAATTATCACTTAAATTAATTACTACTCCATCAATAGAGTGACTCAAACTACTTTGAGAATCTTGTCTAAACATATTGATTTTTATAGAACCTGTTTGTAAAGACTGAGATCTAAAAACAGTTTGAGTTGCATTAGAGTTTAATTTATAATCTTCCGTAAAGCTAATCGTTGCAGTATTGTTTATATTCCCTTCTTTCTTTATAAATACAGCTTGTCCTGGTTGCAAAAATTTATTTGCTTCAGAACTGGAGTTAGAATTAAAATTTAATTGTGCATCCACGGTCACAAATGCACCTCTTTCGTTCACAGTCGGGTCCCATACATAAATAAACTGAGGGTTAATCAAGGAAGAATTATCTAATACTTGCTCCATATCCACAATAGCTTGATAAGGATTCCCCATAAAAATAAAACCAGAATCTGGAGAATCTACAGATAATTGAAGATTCCCTTGAGATAAGACTCCTTTAGTTCTAATAACCGTTGGGGTTGGAGGAGTATTATTGTTAGTCACATCAACACCTCTATCTCCACGCACCATTAAACGATAAGCTTTTCCCGCCTCAATTATATTTTGATTGGTATTGGTGACTACATCCCAATTTTGAGTTGAGTCATCATAAGCATACAACGATGGACTTCCTGAAGCTGTAGCATCAAAACCATTTTGTCCCGTAGTAGATCCCGTAATATGGGTTCCAAAACCTGGGTGCGGATTTAGGTTATGAGTTAAAGAGGTATTATTTACTCCTTCTTGCCAATTTTCTTTTATAGTTCCTGTTGAAGTTACCGATGAAGAGATAAATCTAAAAGCTCTTTTAGCAGGAAAATATCGTTCTGTAACTACCTCGCCCACAATTTGACCTCCCTCTATTGGCGCTAAAATAGCCGTACGATTTTGAAAGCTCTTAAAAGTTAACTGATCATTTGTCAAAAGATCACCCTGTTTTAAAGTCACTACACCCAAGACACTTATAGGTGTATTTATAGTTACTGAAGTTGGGTTATCGATAATTAAATTACTAATGTGATCATTTTCGAAGACTCCTGCAGAGATAAACTGTGCCTCTTCTCCGCTAAAATATACTTCTGAATTGAGGTCTGAAGCTTTTATTGTATTTGTACCACTGACTATAAATTGACCGCTTACTTTTAATTGTCGTCCGTTAATGTCTAAATGAGTTGCACTAACATTTTCATAGTTATGTATACTAACATTAACTGGAAGTTTTAAATCATTTACTGCATTTTCGTCAAAAACTAAATCAATCTCTCCTTGAGGATCTGGAAAACCGCTACTCATATTCAACCAATTACTGGTCGTTGTCCATTGATTATCGCTTGCTCCTGTCCACACATACGTAGAACTTTGGTCTGTGGTAAATCTTTTCTTGTGCGGAGAATTAGCCTGATCTCCATCGGTGTCTACAATAGCATTCATCCAAATTATACTTGTACTCGTTGGATTAATAGTAGATATTGTCGTAAATATCAGTTCTTTTCCATCAGAGCTCAACATAGGAGCATTATTTAATTGATCATCTACTGTGGCAGACCAATCCAATCCGTTTTTTAAATTATATTTCCAAGAACCATTCAAGACACCTGTATCTAAGGCTTCGTTAAAAACCACCTTAAATTGATTGGCATTCATATACTTCATAGATATGGCATATGGTCTTTCAGAAATTACTTGTTGATATCCATACACTTCTTCAACTACATTTAAAGTCGTGCTGGAGTTTTGAATATAGTTTCCGTTGTTATCTAACCACCCATTCATCATGGTATTCAAATTGGAGTGAATGGTAGAACCATTCGTTACTTCTACATCATTGAAAGTAACCGAATTATTACTTTGCTGATCGATTGAAAAACTCCCATTTAAAATGGTTAGGCTTTCTTGAGAAATAAAGTTGGGGCCGCCCGAGAATAAAACATCATCTTGTAAAGTAAGGGTGCCATTTCCTCCATAAAAATGAGGACCTCCAGTAAAAGCAGTTTCTCCTAAGATTTCTAAGTGAGCATCATCTAAATAAAAACCAACACCTCCACTAAACTCTGCATCTCCAAAAATAGAGATATCTCCATTCTGGGCTTTAAAATTATTCCCTCCACTAAATTTTGCATCATCTTCAATAATCATTGTCGCATTACCTAGGTAAAAACCTGCTCCACCGTTAAATTGCACCTCCTCTTTTAATTCTATATGACCTGAATCTCCGTAAAAGACATGGGATCCTGAAAACTTAAACGGACCATAACTTGTAAGATCTCCTGAGCCTAAATGAAATTCTCCCGCTCCAGCCAAAGACAAACCAGCAGTAGGATTAATGACACTTCCTATGTTAATACTTCCAGAATGATTGTCAATTTCTCCATTCCCATTTAGCTTGAGACCGTCTAAAAAACTAAGGTTTCCACTGGCTATTTCAATTTTTCCTCCAATCGTTGAATATTGATTTACGATTAAAGAACCATTTCCCAAATTAATTTTTCCGCTATTACCTATGCTCAAGGTCCCATTTACCTGAAGCTGTGCTTGGTCACCAAATTCTAAGGTTTGGTTATTACTCCCTAAAGTCAATTTCTTTATAACTGCCTGAGAAGATAAAACTGGTTGGTGATTGGAAGAGTGAATATAACCAATCGTTACGTTGGAGTTAGGCGTAGGAACACCATTAGTCCAATTACTGGCTAGCATCCAGTCGCTACTTTGAGCACCATTCCAAGTTGTATTTTGCGACATTACACTTCCCGTGGTAAACACAAAAAACATTACTAAAATTCTAATACCATACATCATAATAAAAACCCTTAAACGCTGATAATCAGCAGAATTTTTTTTTTAGGGGCGCAAAATTAGTGTCTGAGAATACTTTAAAACAGGCTAGATAAATAAACTCGTTAAACGGTGCTTATTTTCGTTAAAATAAACACCAGCGAGTATATTGTTGATAAGTAGATGATTAACACTTTTTATCCTAAAATGATAAAATGTCTATCTATAAAATGGGAGTAGAAGTTGAAATATGAAGCATTACTCTAAAATATATTAGTAAATTCATATTTAAGCCTAGAACAATACGAGAAGAGTATCTAGATATTCTTGTTATTAATCAACCCCCTTAAAAAGATTTTAAGCTTTATTCTGTACCAAAACAGATAATAAAATATAACCCAAAATGATAAAAGGTAGAGCGATAAAATGAAATATAACTATTCCAACTAGGCTCATAAGTAGAAAAAGAAATCTATACCAATTATCCTTAAGAGATAAGTTTTTAAATTTCAGAGCAAACAAGGTCACTTCCGCGTTCAGCAAAATACAACTCAAAATACTTAAACCAATCAGAAAATAAGGGTTAAGTATAAAAGTAGTAACCATTTCACTTTCGTGGAAATGAAGAATTAACGGTAAACTTAAAATGAGTATAGCATTGGCAGGTGTTGGCAAACCTATAAATGAACTCGTTTGGCGGTCATCAATATTAAACTTAGCTAATCGGTAGGCAGAACCCAAAGTAATTAGCAGACCAAATAAAGCAATAAGCGGAAAATTGATTTCAAAAGTAGAAGCTCCCCAAGCTAATGGTGCAAGAACATCGGCCCCTAAGGCTTGGCATAATAGTTGAAACATAACTATACCAGGCACTAACCCGCTAGTAACCATATCGGCAAGGGAGTCGAGTTGTAAACCCAATTCACTTTGTACGTTTAGACTTCTCGCTGCTAGTCCGTCAAAAAAGTCAAAGAAAATACCTAAACCTACAAAAACGGTAGCCATTAAAAGTTGATTTTGTAAAGCTAGAATAACGGCTATACTACCACTTAACAGATTTAATAACGTAATAAGATTAGGAATTTGCTTTTTTAACATGCCAATAATTTTTATCAAAAATACAAAAGAAAGCCTTTGTAAAGCACAAAGTACAATAACTAAGGTAAATTAAAGTTTATATATTATAAATTAATAAGATATTTGCAAAAAAATTGTGAAGTGAAAATACAACTTCTACCACTTATATTTTTAGTTACCCTAGCCACTTCCGCGCAAAGCGTTAGAAAATATTCTAACGAGTTTATGAATATTGGTGTGGATGCTGCGGCATTTGGGATGGCCAATGCGGTAACCGCCACAACTGCTGATGTGAATGCTAGCTACTGGAATCCAGCCGGACTCACACGTTTAGAGGATAATGAAATTGCTTTAATGCACGCCAGCTATTTTGCTAATATTGCCAATTACGATTATATAGGAGGCGCTATGCCTTTAGACGATCGCAGTGCGGTAGCTATAAATGTGATTAGATTTGGGGTAGATAATATTCTAAATACTACACAACTTATAGATGATCAAGGGGAAATTAATTATGACCGAATAAGTTTATTCTCTACAGCCGATTATGCTTTTACGTTTTCTTATGCGAGACAATTACCCTTAGATGGGATGTCGTATGGTGTCAACGCAAAAGTAATTAGACGTATTATTGGTGATTTTGCAAATTCTTGGGGCTTTGGTTTAGACCTTGGCGTTCAATACCAAAGTGATAATGGTTGGGAGTTTGGTGCCATGGCGAGAGACATTACCACTACTTATAATACATGGACGATAGATGAAGAAGAATACAGCACTGTTCAAGAAGCGGTAGAAGGACAAAACCAAGAACTCCCTGAAACGACCGAAATTACTTTACCCAAACTACAATTAGGAGTGGCTAAAACCTTCACTATTCGTTACGATTTTGATATTAAAACAGAGCTCGATCTACAAATGCGCTTTGCTGAAACTAATGATATCATCTCTACCTCTGCCGTAAGTATGACACCTGCCTTTGGTTTTGAAGTAGGTTATATCGATATGATATACCTAAGAGGCGGGGTTGGAAATTTTCAAAATGTAGAACAATTAGACCAATCTTCTAAAGTAGGTTTTCAACCTGGTTTCGGACTAGGATTTAAATACAAAGGGATTCACGTAGATTATGCCTTTACCGATATTGGAGACCAAAGTGTCGCTTTATACTCTAATGTTTTTTCCTTAAAAATAGACTGGAGTATCTTTAGGTAATCAACCTAAGCGTTGATTGTGGTTATATTTCAGCGAAAGCTTCAAGCAGAGTTCATGCTTAGAACTTGTATAAATTCGTTTTTTTTTAAAGTGATAATAGTATCTTTGGGTATATTTTCTATGCCATGATCAAAAAACTTATCGCTTCTTGCCTTAGCGGAATATTACTCGCTTTAGCTTGGCCCACCTACGGTTTTCCTGTATTGCTTTTTATTGCTTTTATTCCTCTTTTATGGTTGGAATATGATATCCGTCAAGCGGAAAAAAAGAAAGGAGCCCTTCATGTTTTTTTATACAGTTACCTTAGTTTCTTTATCTGGAATATGATTACTACCTATTGGCTGTACTTCTCCACCCCTTTTGGCATGTGGTTTGCAGTAGGCGTCAATACGCTTTTAATGAGTTTGGTTTTTCTATTTTATCATTTTTTAGCAAAAAAAGTTCCTTTTCATCTTTCTGCCATATTTTTAACCACCTTATGGATTAGTTTTGAAAACTTACACTTACAGTGGGAATTTTCTTGGCCTTGGCTCAATTTAGGAAATGCCTTTTCTGAATATTACCAGTGGATACAATGGTACGAGTTTACAGGAACCTTTGGAGGTAGTCTTTGGGTGTGGATTCTCAACTTTAGCATTTTTAAAAGTATTCTTTTATACCTTAAATATAAAGACACAGCAATTATTAAAAGAGCTACCCTTAAAGCAGTATTAATGATAGGCATTCCCATTGCGTTTTCTTACTACCTATTTTATTCGCTTACTTACAAGGATCAACCTCAATTAGAAGCTTTAATCTTACAACCCAACATTAACCCTTATACCGAAAAGTACAACACTACAGATAAACGTATAGGTGATTTATTAACGCAACTCACCCAAGAAAAAATTACCTCCAATACAGATTTGGTATTAGCTCCCGAAACTGTTTTTGCCGATGGGACAGAACTAGCACAGTGGGATTATTCTTTTGCGAAGAATATGAGTTTGAGCGCTATTAAAAATAACTCCCAAGCCAGCTTTTTAGGAGGAATTTCCTTTTTTGAAAAAATCACTTCTCAAGATCAAGTTCAAAAACAAACCAATTACCTTAGAGAAGGATTGTGGTATAATGATTATAATTCTGCCTTTATGGTAAATAAAAATAATCTAGAGCAAATTTACCACAAATCAAAACTCGTTGTGGGTGTAGAAAACTTTCCTTATCAGAGTGTTTTAAAACCTATACTAGGTGATGCGATGATCGATTTAGGAGGAACCGTAGCTATGAAAACCACGCAAAACGATAGAGAGGTATTTAGCACCCTTCAAAATCACAAAATAGCTCCTATCATTTGTTATGAATCTGTATACGGAGAATATGTTACCGGGTATGTAAGAAATGGGGCCGAAGTCTTAGGGATTATCACTAATGATGCTTGGTGGGGAAATACCCAAGGCCATCAACAACACCTTAGCTATGCAAGATTAAGAGCCATAGAAACCAGACGCTCGGTAGTGAGAAGCGCCAATACAGGAATTTCGGCGGCTATTTTACCAAATGGAGAAGTAAGTAAACGTCTCGATTATGAAGAACAAGGAAGTATTTTGGCGCACGTGCCTATTTCTAAAAAAATGACGTTTTATGTGTTATTCGGAGATTATATCGCTAGAATCTCTCTCTTTATCTTAATTTTTGTACTCCTTTTCGCATTTACCCGAAGAAGAAATGAAGTATAAGTTCAAGCTTAAACCTTTAACACTAGAAAAAACGCTTTATACATTCAATTAATTACTGTAATATTGCAGCTCTAATTAACAAAAATCCATGGATTCACAAAAAGTAGACATGTTTATCATGTCCAATAGCAAGTATTTTGAAAGTCATCACCTCCCACAAATCAGAGAGCAGTTATTGGCTTTAGACGACTCTAAATGGGGGCTAATTCAAACCCTTCAATTTCAAGACCCAACAACTATTCTTATCGTTTCTCTTTTAGCAGGAGGTCTAGGAATCGACCGTTTTATGATTGGAGATACAGGATTGGGAGTAGGAAAATTACTTACCTGTGGCGGATTTGGTATTTGGGCAATTGTAGACTGGTTTATCATTATGGGAGCTGCTAAAGACAAAAACATCGCCAAGCTTCAGCAAGTATTATATTAAAGAATGACACGAAATAAACTCTATACTTTCATCAGCGTATTGAGTTTGTTGGGCTATGCATGGTTAGGTTATCAAACCTATTCCGAAAAGCAAAACTCCAGTATAGGGCAAGTTTGTATGTTTAAAGCAACTACAACTTTGCCCTGTCCTTCTTGCGGATCAACTCGTTCGGTATTAGCTATTCTCCAAGGAGATCTTTCTCAAGCTTTTTATTTTAATCCGTTAGGTTTTCTCCTAGTAGTCGGACTATTTATTTTACCGCTTTGGATCATAAGGGATGTGGTTTTAAAAAAAAAATCTTTCTTTAAATTTTACCTTCTATTTGAAAAATGGATTGTAAAAAAACCAATTATGATAAGTCTTATCGCTATCATTTTATTAAATTGGGGATGGAATGTATATAAAGATTTATGAATTCTAAGTCCTTTCTAGAAAAAGAATATGAAGCCGAAAAAGCTTCTAACAGTTACCTAATGTCCTTAATAGCTATCATGGCAGGACTACCATTACCTATTCTTAACTTATTAGCCACTTTTATATTTTATACAGCTCACACCCGTAAAAATTATTTTATTAGGTGGCACTGTACCCAAGCTCTCATCTCTCAACTTATTGTATTCCCTATTAACTCTATTGCTTTTTGGTGGACGTTTAGAGTTTTCTATGCCTTTACGGAAGCAAATCTCGCTTATTATATATATATGGCAGTTATAATAGGTATCAATGCCATTGAATTTATAGCAACCATTTATGCCGCCATAGAAACCCGAAAAGGGAATCACGTACGATGGTGGGGGCTTGGTCAACTTGTAGATGCTCTTGTAAAGCGTTAGGTTTACTGCCCTCGAAAGAAAATCACTGTACTCATCGTTTTTAAAATAATCCGTAAATCTAAAAACAAGCCTCGGTGTTTGATGTAGTAGAGATCATATTGAAGTTTAGTCAAGCTATCTTCTTCACATTCTCCATACTTCGTGCTTACTTGCGCCCATCCTGTTAATCCTGGTTTTATACTATGTCTAATTTCATAAAATGAAATTGATTTTGATAATTCTCTTACAAAATACGGGCGCTCTGGTCGCGGACCAATAAAACTCATTTCCCCTCTTATCACATTCACAAATTGCGGAATCTCATCAATACGAGTTTTTCTTAAAAATTTACCAAAAACAGTAATTCGAGCATCGTGTTTACTGGCAAATTGAGCTCCGTTCTTTTCGGCATCCTTAACCATCGTTCTAAACTTGATGATTTCAAATTCTTCCCCCCCTCTACCCACTCGGGTTTGTCGATAAAATAAAGCCCCTCTATTCCAGCCCAAATTCAGTAAACAAACAAATGGAATAAAAAGAAGTAAGACTCCTAAGCCTATTCCCGAAAAAATAAGATCAAATAAACGATGAAAAAATAAATAAAGTTTATTTTGATTGCTTCGGCTAAATGGAAAGTATTTATAAAAATCCTTATCCATATGTTCTACAGGCAATCTGCTGGTTATGTCTTCATATACATGAAAGTATTCTTTAATAGGATAACCTTGTTTTAATAACACCATCAATTTGGTATATAAGTCTTTTCCTACTCCTTCTTGTAGGGAGCTCGAAACTACAATTTCACCTATGCGCATTTGTTTTACTGCTTGCAAGAGTTCGGCTATTTCTACTTTCGGGATTGAACTAGAAGGATTATGGTTAGAGGTATTAAGGTAACCCACAACTACATAATGCGGGTCCGCAGCTTGGAGATTTGAAACTATTTTATCGATTTCAAAAGAATCTCCGACTACCAATACATTTTTATAAAACCTTGGAGAACTAATAAAAGTAATATAAGCTAAGCGCCACACGAATAAGGATCCTAAGATAGCTAAAAAGAAATATAAGATTTGTAAACGATTAGCGGGTAAAGAGGGAGTATAAAACGGAGTAAGTAAGTAAAACAATACGGTTACCGAAGTGGTTAGGACAATGTTTTTAAAGACTCTATCAATATCATTCGTTTTTTGCAAATTATACAATTCAAAAATAGTAGCAAAAACCGTTAAGTAAATGACTAGAACTATAGACCAAGCCCAATTGGTGGTGCTAATCTTAAAATAGGCGAAGTCAAAAACAGAACTTACAAAATAAAGCCCCGATAAGACGAGAAGCACATCAAAAATCCTCAACAAAATCTTACGTTCAGATATTTCGAAGTGTATTTTAGATTTTGGTTTCATGCCTATGTTATCAATCGGTAAATATATTAATTTCTAAGAGTTTAAAACTTGAATCCATTTTTCTTTTATTATTCCCCAATCAAACTCCTCTATTAATTGCCTAGCATTTAAGGTTCTTTGATAAGCTTCCAAAGGATTTTCAATAAGATTTTCAATAGCCTTAAGCATCATTGTAACATCATTAGGCTCAACTAATAATGCATGTTTTTGATCTTCTAATAAATAAGGTATTCCACCCACTCGTGTAGAAACTATCGGTATTCCTAATGCAGCCGCCTCCATAAGACTCATGGGGGTATTATCAAAATTGGTGGTATTTAAAAAGATATCAAAATTGGCAGAAAGACTTATCCATTCCTTTTTTGAAAGTTTTCCCGTAAAATGAACTGGAAGTTGATGCTTTTCTACGTAAGCTTTACAACGAGGAAACACATCATTATCTAAAGGCCCCACCATACTAAGCTGAGCCTCAGCATAGGTTTCTAAAAGTTGTTTTAAAACTTGTATCGCTAAAAGCGGATGGTAAATTTCAGCAAAAGAACGTACCCATAACAGCCGCGGAGCCATCTCTTTTCTCATTTTAAAAGAATAGTCAGATACATCAAACCCATTAGGGATAAACCGAACATTCGTATAACCCTGTTGAAGAAATTGATGGATTAAATAACCAGAAGGAGCTACATTATATAACGCCTTATTAAATAAATCATGACTAGCCTTAGGTGATTTTTTTAATCTCGTGGGTAAATCTCCTCCATGTAAAATACAGATATAAGGAATTCTTTTAATGCGAGCTAGCTTAGCAGATAAATAGGCATACCAAAAATTTTTAGTACTATAAGTATCTATCAAGAGCACAGAATGTTTCCGAGGAAAACAGAATACACTCCATAGCATATGCAATAGCCTTAAAACGGAATTCTTACAAGAAGACACTTGTTTAACAGAATATCCCCAACTCATCAGCATTCGTCCTAAAAATTCAACCCCTGTTTCATTTTTTCCGTGCTTGGAGAGTTGATTGCCTAGATAAAGTATCTTTTTTCTTTTTTCCATAAGTTAAATTCAATAAAGCTAATCCGTAAATAAACCCAGGGGCTGCAATACGCATAGAGCTATGAGCCACGGTAAGAAACCAAAACCCTAAAAAAGAGTAAAAATATATATTCTGTTGTCCCTGCAATTTGCTGCTCAATGGAGCAAATATTAAAATTAATAGAGCTATTATACCAAATAGACCGTGCTCTGCTAACATCCTACTAATTTCATTATGCGTAGGCAAGGCACTTCCTAAGTGTTCAATGTGGTAGATTTTGGTGGCACCAATCCCTATTCCTAAAATAGGTTCATCGGCAAAGGCATCTATCTCTGCACTCAACAAATCTCCACGTCCTGTTGAAATATCTTCCTTTTCTCTTCCTAAAGAATCTTCATTCGCATAACGGTTACTTAATAAACCGCCAGTTTGACTCACCGCTATCAACCAAATTCCAAAAGTCACCGCAAAGGTAACCAATATCTTATAGCTGAGTTGAGCTTTCATTCTTAAACCAGATGAAAAATACAGCATGATCACAAATGCAAAAGCAATAAGAATCGCCACATACACTCCCCCTCTAGAAAAGGTTAGCAAAGCCCGATGCGCCATGGCGATTAAAAAAAACATCATCGTGAATTGCACCAGTTTATGTTTATACGGAAGTAATAATCGTGTAAAAAGAATAAACACCCCTAAGCCCAACATGGTTGAAACTTGATTAGGTCCATATCCTCCAGAGGTTGCTGCATTAGAAGCAGTATTGGTCACTACATCTCTAATTGCAGGATTATATAAATATAAATAAACCGTCATGGCTATAATAGGGTAGACTATCGTATCTAAAATTTGAAGAAACTCACTCATCTTCAAGCTTCTTCCATAGCAATACAAAGCTGTCGCACATAAGCTAATCGGTCCGCTTAAATTAAAAAGAACCGTTTTCCTATAGAGAAAAAGATCTCCTGCAAAATAATCTAAAGCCCCAATAAGACCGGGCAATAATAAAATAAGGTAAATAGCATAGGGATAAGCTTTTCGCTTAAAACCCTGATAAAACATACCAAACAGAAGAAATAAGATCACGACATATTTTCCCGTTTCATAAAACACCATGGCTTTAGTCATCCTAAAAAAAACCTCTCCCCCTACCATATAGGCACAAGCAATCAGTACTTCTTTTTCTTTGTTTTTTCGGGTGAGAAAGCGGTAAAGAAAGTAAAAAACACAACCAATTACATACACCTGCATGATAGGCCTATACATGATTGCTACTATTCCTAATGCTACATGAAATAAAATGGTAGAAATAGGCTTAAGGTCATTAAGCTTTTTTTTTCTTTTAATCCTTTTTATCATGTGGAATAATCTCTAATTGAATCCTCTTTCTATAATGCTCAAAAGTAAAGTCTGTAGCTACCTCATAAGCTTTAAGAGCTTTTTCATTCAACTCCTGCTCATTTTCCTCTCTAAAGATATGATTTAATATTTGTCTTAAAGTTTCGGCAGTTGGAGGATGTATAAGATAACCGTTTGAAGTATGAATATACTGTCCTATACTAGAAATTTGAGATACTATAGGAATACACCCATAATTCATAGCTTCAGCAATAACTTTAGGAAAACCTTCTGAAGCTGTACTAGGCAATAGAAGAAAGTGAGAGTTTTTATAAATTGCAAATACTTCCGCTCTACTTAAAAAACCATGAAATTGAACTGGAATATTTTTCTCTTTCACTTGCGCCTCATAATCCTCTCGTTTGGGACCGTTTCCTATCAAATGAATACTATTTACAAATTGTGAACACACACTTTGTATAAACGCATCTAATATTCGCTGTACCCCCTTTTCATCTTCTAATCGGCCTACAAAGCAGAATGTGAATTTAGGTCCATACTGTTTTTGTTTTACTATTTTCAATCCCTCTGCTCGTTCTGCTAAAGTCAAACAAGGGTTCTCAAAAGTAAGACACTGTTGGGGTTGATCAGGCCATTTTCCATTTATCGTAACCTTCCTCCTCTGCCTCTCCAGTAAATAACGTTGAATTTTGTAACCTAAAGGAGGATGCTCTTGACTCCAATTCCCAGCATACTTAAACCATCCTTTTTTAGAAGAAAACCAAGTGAGATATGGGATCAAATAAACTCCGATACCTACAGGCGCACGAAACTGAAAAACATCAACCATTTTTAACACCTCCCGAACCACGGAAATGGTTTGAGGTAAATTAGTGAGTACCGTCATTTTACTCCGAAAATCCCTTCCTCCTGAAGGAGGCAAAGGAACAAACTCTACATTTGTTGCTGTATACCTCAAAGAACTAGGCGGAGCATCTTCTGAATGAAAAAAAGCCACATGGTATATTTTTTCAAAATCATTAGCCAGATGGTTAATTTCTGTGACCGTCGGTCCCCATCCCACTATATTCCCGTCACCATCTTTATAATGCTCCGTATGTGAAATAATAGCTAACTTCATGAGATTTTTTTTAAGCAGAGTAAACCCATTAATGAGGTCTGAGAATTAAAACTTATAAGGCCATTGCAATAATACTAATAAATTTGTTACAATCATTCAGAGTTGAGTAGAGCGAAGTGAAGCATTTTTATTTTAAAACCGAAAATTACTTTTAAAATAATTATAACGAAATCAAAAATCACTATCATACTGAGCGTAGTGCAGCGGAGTCGAAGTATCTTTAGATTAGAAAATCTTAATATTCTTTTTAAGGAAAATCCCTTCATTTTACTCACTCACTTTGTTATTGCTTAAGTATTCTAGAAGCTGCTTCTTCTTTTTCATTGCTAAAAAGAAGCAAAAATCTAGACTGATTTTCCTGAACTTGAAAATCTGCTAAAAAACTTTATCCTGCGGATAGCAAACCGCTTCGCTAGGCTATCCTCCCCGTCCAACGCTAAGCTTTTTCTTGATTTTACTACACTCATGAAAAGTAGGTCAGTTCTCTTTCTAAGAAAAATTTAAATTATTCTAATAACAGCAAAAAAAATCTTTTGAAAGCTTGCGGCCTATCGAATATTACTCGTAAACCAATCTGTGTGTCTGGCAAGGTTAAAGCGAAAAGGGCGTAAAATTTTAAGCTGCTTGAGCGAAGTGAGTTCTCAAAATTTAGACCTCGAACGATAAATTTAGAGTAAGTTTCGTAAGCCTAGACTCCTGCCCGTATCAGTCGGACGGGTTTCTTACTTTTTCTGATAATGAGAAAAAGTAAAAATATGAGTAGAAATTAAAAGTTACTGTCGTACTAAGCGTAGCATAGCAGAGTCGAAGTATCTCTAACTTAGAAAATCTTAATATTCTTTTTGATAAAGCATTTTTTAAATAAAAACTCCAACTCCTTTTTTGAAAAGATTTCTCAGTCGTGCCTCCTTCGAAATGACAAATAACCTGTCAGTCAAAACAAAACGCAAAGGAGTAAAGGATTTTTATTTTAAAACAATTATAATGAAATCAAAAATAACTGTCATACTGAGCGTAGCGAAGCAGAGCCGAAGTATCTTTAGATTAGAAAATCTTAATATTCTTTTTAAGGAAAATCCCTTCATTTTACTCACTCACTTTGTTATTGCTTAAGTATTCTAGAAGCTGCCTCTTCTTTTTCATTGCTAAAAAGAAGCAAAAATCTAGACTGATTTTCCTGAACTTGAAAATCTGCTAAAAAACTTTATCCTGCGGATAGCAAACCGCTTCGCTAGGCTATCCTCCCCGTCCAACGCTAAGCTTTTTCTTGATTTTACTACACTCATGAAAAGTAGGTCAGTTCTCTTTCTAAGAAAAATTTAAATTATTCTAATAACAACAAAAAAAATCTTTTGAAAGCTTGCGGCCTATCGAATATTACTCGTAAAACCAATCTGTGTGTCTGGCAAGGTTAAAGTGAAAAGGACGTAAAATTTTAAGCTGTTTGAGCGAAGTGAGTTCTTAAAATTTAGTCCTCGAACGACAAATTTAGAGTAAGTTTCGTAAGCCTAGACCTTCCTGCCCGTACCAGTCGGGCGGGTTTCTTACTTTTTCTGATAATGAGAAAAAGTAAAAATATAAATAGAAATCAAAAAACTAATGTCATACTGAGCGCAGCGCAGCGGAGCCGAAGAATCTTTAGCTTAGAAAAGCTAAAGATTCTTTTTAATGAAACATCTTTAAATAAAAGCTACAACTCCTATTTAAAAAGATTTCTCAGTCGTGCCTCCTTCGAAATGACAAATAACCTGTCAGTCAAAACAAAACGCAAAGGAGTAAAGGGTTTTTATTTTAAAACAATTATAATGAAATCAAAAATCACTGTCATACTGAGCGCAGCGCAGCGGAGTCGAAGTATCTTTAACTTAAAAATTCTAAATATTGCCGAATGATCTTATCCCAGGTAAAATTTTGTGTCCATTTGAGTGCTCTTTCACTGTAGAGTGCGTAATCTTCTAATATCTCATCAATAGCTTGTACCACTTCCCGTGCATTTTTCGCATCCACTAACACGCCCGATGCATAATTATCTATAGCATCCTCTATTCCGCAGCCCTTCGCTCCAATACCAGGGACTCCTAATGCATTTGCTTCTAAAATGGCGATTCCAAACCCTTCTACATCCCCTTTGCGAGTGTGTTCACTCAACATCATAAAAAGAGTAGATTGTTTTAAAATTTTTAATTTTTCTTCCTCAGTAACCCTTCCGTAAAAAACAAGATGTTTTTCTACCCCTAAACTTTTTGCCAATTGCTGTAATTCCGACTGAGTAGTTGGAATTCCTACAATATGATAGGTGAGTTGAGGGTGTTTTTCTAAAATTAAAGGTAAAGCTTTTATGATATTATGTTGTCCTTTTCTAGGGGTCACGTTTCCTACAGTCACCAATTGCAGAGGAAGCAGAAGATGATTTTTAGGAGTGCTTTTGAAAGAAGAAATATCAAAACCATTAGGAATAACTTTAAGCTGATTTAGTTTCAAATGAGCAACTAAGCTTTTAGTATACTGAGAAACAGCTACAATTTTAGAAAACCTCCGAAGACAAAATTGAGTAAACCTTCGTTGTAAACTTGACGGAAGCAAAACTTCACTCCCGTGCAGCACCGCCACATATTCTTTCTGAATAAACAAACTTAGCAGTCCGCCTACCCAAATTGAAAATTTCCCTGAAAGTAAAACCACGTCTTGCTGTTTCACTAACTGAAAAGCTTTTTGAATTCGATGAAGGTAACTGACCAAAATTAGCCTTCTCCGCTTGATTCGTAGAATCTTAAAACTTTGTAATTGATCAAACTGCTTCTCTTCTTCTCCTTCCCCAGAACGCTGATCTGTTATAACTTGAACCTGAATTCCGTTTTCTTGGAAAGATTTTGCCAAATGAAATGCATGATTGCCAATCCCACCGGGTTGTGGAGGAAACTCTGAGGTGATTAATAAAATTTTTCTAGATTGTTTCAAGGTCTTCGATTTCTAATGAAATGTCATCTACGATTATTCATCAAAAAAAAGCAAAAGTTTTCTATTTAACGCTCTTTTTACTTTTTCTTTTTAAAAAGCCAGAAAAATAAAACAAGCTTGCCTGCCGAATGCAGGGATCTTTATTTTAAAACTCAAAAATACTTTTAAAACAATTATAACAAAATCAAAAAATACTGTCATACTGAGCGTAGCGAAGCAGAGTCGAAGTATCTTTAGCTTAGAAACTCTAAAAATTCTTTCTAATGGAGCGTTTTTATTAAAAACAACAACTCTTATTTAAAAAGATTTCTCAGTCGTCCCTCCTTCGAAATGACAAATAACTTTACAGTCAAAACAAAACGCAATGCACTAAAGGATTTTTATTTTAATAAAAAACTTTTAAAACAGTTATAACAAAATCAAAAACTACTGTCATACTGAGCATAGCGCAGCGGAGCCGAAGTATCTTTAGATTAGAAACTCTAAATATCCATAGAAAGCACACGGCATATCGAAAATTACTCGTAAAATTTAAAGTGAAAAGGGCGTAAAATTTTAAGCTGTTTGAGCGAAGTGAGTTCTTAAAATTTAGGCCTCGAACGATAAATTTAGAGTAAGCTTCGTAAGCCTAGACTCCTGCCCGTATCGGTCGGGCGGGTTTGTTTCTTTTGGGCAATGCAAAAGAAAAGAAAGAAACATTTATCAACTTAAACCTTCTTGCTCGTAACGGTCGAGCGGATTTCTTACTTTTTCCGGCAATGGGAAAAAGTAAAAATATAAATAGAAATCAAAAACTACTGTCATACTGAGCGAAGCATAGCGGAGTCGAAGTATCTTTAGCTTAAAAACTCTAAATACCCTTTCTAATGAAGCGTTTTTATTAAAAACTACAACTCCTTTTTAAAAAGATTTCTCAGTCGTTCCTCCTTCGAAATGACAAATAACCTTACAGTCAAAACAAAACGCAATGCAGTAAAGGATTTTTAGTTTAATAAAAAACTTTTAAAACAGTTATAACAAAATCAAAAACTACTGTCATACTGAGCATAGCGCAGCGGAGCCGAAGTATCTTTAGATTAGAAACGCTAAATATCCATAGAAAGCACACGGCATATCGAAAATTACTCGTGAAATTTAAAGTGAAAAGGGCGTAAAATTTTAAGCTGTTTGAGCGAAGTGAGTTCTTAAAATTTAGGCCTCGAACGATAAATTTAGAGTAAGCTTCGTAAGCCTAGACTTTTGTTTCTTTTGGGCAATGCAAAAGAAAAGAAAGAAACATTTATCAACTTAAACCTTCTTGCTCGTACCGGTCGGGCGGGTTTGGTTCTTTTTTTTTCCGGCAATGAGAAAAAGTAAAAATATGAGTAGAAATCAAAAGTTACTGTCATACTGAGCGTAGCGAAGCAGAGCCGAAGTATCTTTAGATTAGAAGCCCAAAAATCCTCTTTAAATAAAAACTACAACTCCTTTTTAAAATTCAAAATTAAACACTGAAAATTAATAGATCCCTACAACCTTTCAATTTTCGCTCCCTCTTTTAATTTTTGACTAGAGAGTTTCCACGATTTACAGACTTGAATTAAGATGACGGGCAGTAAGAAAACGGATAAAAAGACACCAATTAAAAGCATAGGTTTGTTCCTTTTAAATTTATAGGGGATTATAGACGGCGGTACCGTTTTTAATAAAGCCAGTCTTGCTCGTTTATTTCCGTGGTATTTTCGAAACAGGTACAATACACTAGGAATAGGGCGCGGAGCAAACCATTTTTCTGTTCTAAATGCATCCCAACTCCCCATTTCACGTAATCCTCCAGAGCCTACCTTAAGGTGCAAACGTTTGGCATACGGATTAGAAACATTTAAGAACCCCTCTAAATAGGCACGAAGTCCATATTCTCCATCCCCCATACGTTGTTTCTCAAATTGCCGATCGAAAAGCCCTATTTTTCCAAACACTTCCTTTTTCAATAAAACATTTCCGGTATCTAACTGACTGGAAATATGGAAAAAAGAATAATGCGCTGGGACTTCTCCGCCTTCTGTAGAAATAGAAACACCCGAAGAAATATCGGCTTTAAAATAATCTAAGGTTTTGATATGCTGCGTGATCCAGTCTGCATCTACCCGACTATCATCATCATAGAGTAAAATATAATCCCCTTTAGCCAATTGAATAGCGCGATTTCTAGCTAACCATAAAGCCTTTTCGGTTTGCTGAATAGCTTTCAAGTCTAGATTCCAGCCTTTATAAAAATCTTCTTGATAGGGTTCGGATTGATCGACCACAATCACTTCAAAATTAGTATAATCTTGAAGCTCCAAATCTTTCAGTACATCTTTCAAATAGGGATAACGGTTAAGTGTTGGAATAATAACCGAAATAAGAGGTTTTTCTTCTACTAATTTAGATTTATAATTCTTAAATTCCTTATGCTCAATGGGACGTTGTAAATAAGTACTCCGTTTTAATTTTCTTCCTTTTAAGTATGCGGGAATTTCTTTTAGAGGGTTTTTAAAAGTAAACAATCTTAATACCAATACGTACAAACACCAAACGGGATGAAAATATTTATGTATAAAGCGGTATTCATCTACCAAGGGCAATTTTTTAAAATGAGTATAATTATCGCCAGAGACTATATAACCTTTGTTTAAAGCCTGCCAAGAAAGGTCGTATTCTTTGGCTAAATCACTCTTAAAACCATTATCCTTTTCAAGCTGTTGTAAAATTTCTTGTGGTAAGTTTTCAACTTTTGGAAATATATAAGTCCCATCTTTTCTCTTTAAACCAAAGTAATGGCTGGGTTGAAGATATTTAAGAAAAGTAAAAAGCATTAAATTTTAGATTTTGCTGGGACCCCAAGAAGCGTTAAGTTATTATTAGGAAAGTTTTGAGTAACGCAAGCCATTGCTCCAATTCTTATATCGTTACCTAATGTTACAGGTCCTATGATACAAGAATTCGCTCCTAAATTACAATTATCACCTATCTTTATAGAACTACCCGAAAAACCACTTTTAATACCAATTACATTCCCTCCAGTTAGTGTTAATCTCTCAGATATTTGAGATTTTCCTGAAATTACAATTCCTAAACTTGGATGATGAATATTGATTCCTCCTTTTATATCTGCTCTATAGTGAATATCACAATTTGAAATTAGTTGCATAATAAAGAAAAAAGGTGAAATAATAATTCTAAAATATTTATAATTTGAACCCAATAAAAGAAATGTAAAGCGATCTAGCCGATAAGAAAGCAGTCCGTAAAAAGCACGATTTAGTAATAAAAGAATAACTCTATACTTATTCCTTCCTAATAGGGCATTAATATCTTGGTATAAATATTTAAATTGACTCAATTTTTATAGTTTTATTGTATTACCAGTCATCATTTACCTCATAACCCAATCCTTTTAACTCCCTACCAGCTATTACCTTGAAAACTAATTTTTGATAACTATTCCAACCTTGCCATTTTCCAACAAAATTAAATTTAGACTTGTCGTAATCTGGTTTCCAATTTGGTTTAATCATTTCTTTATTGTTTATCCCGTAAGAACTCCCAATAACTGGTGCACTCAAACATTTTTTTACAACAGCTTCATTATTATCTAAATTATAAAAATTTAATAAACCTTTTATACCTTCAAAAGAATCATTTAAACTTTCATATTTCATTTTTCTCAGATTATCGGTTTCTAAAATACTATTATATATAATAGCATTTCTTGACCAATCTCTTGTAGAATTTATAAAATTTCTTCCAGAAAAATAGTTCACTTTTTTCTTTATCTTATCTGAAATAGTATGCCAGTTTCTTTTATCATTGGAAGCTTTAATAGAAGATATTACGTTATCTCTTCCGTCACGGCAAAGTAAAACAATTTTAGAGTTAGGAAATGCCAACTGCCATAAATGCGTTTCTTGTACCCTTGGGGATTTTAAGAAAAGTGTTTTTTTTGGGTCAAGCTTAAACTTATTTAGTAAGAATTCTTGCCAAAGTTCCCCATATAATTTCATGAAATGAGGTAAATCTTCCTGCTTAACCCCCGAAGCAAAACTACGTTTGCTTATATTATAAAACACTTTATTCGTAATATACTCATCCCGAAAAAGATTGAATTCTCCCAAAGAGGTGTTTGGAGGTATGGTTTGTATATCTGGATGTTGCTTCAAAGTAGTACCTACAAAATTGGTCCCACTTCTTACTCGCAATCCTAATAGAATAATTACTTTCATCACTACTTATTATTTTTATAGTATTATGCAAAAAATAGGATCTAACTTTTATAAAACGCAACAAATTGTTGTTGCTGTTTTTTAATATTAAACTTTTCTATTACCCGGTTTTTCGCAAAACTGGTAATATTCTTTTTTTGTTCAGCTGGCATTTCTATAATCTCTATAATTTTTTGGGCTAATTTTTCACTGTTAAAATTTTCAACTAACCATCCTGTTTTTTGATCTATAATATTTTCGGGCAATCCTCCTGTATTAAAAGCTACACATAATTTGCCTAAAGCTTGTGCTTCTAATACCGCATTACAAAAGCCTTCATTTAAACTTGTTTGTATATACATATCGGCATCATAAAGAATTTCCAAGGTTTCTTGATGGCTTCTTTTTCCTAATAACTTTACGTTATTCGTTAGTCCTTTTTCATAAATATGGTATAGATAACGTTCCTCTTCTTCTGTGCTGCCCCCTCCAATCACTAACCATTCAAAATCAACTTGGGAAGCCTGCAAAAAACTGGCTGTTTCGATTAAGTTATCTATTCCCTTCATCCAATGTAGGCGTGCTATAGTAACAATTTTAAGAGGTTTAGAGTCCTTTTCTCTTTTTTTATGTTTGGGTAAATGATTTAATTTTACGGCAGGAGTGATGATGGAATACGGAGTAGTTTCTTGCAGACCTAAGCATCTTGCTTCTTCTAATAAATAATTTGAAATCGAGTGGACTTTACTCACATGCTTCCAGACTAGATGATAACAATCTGGATTTTTTTTTGGATACACATTAATATCAAAGCCTCTAAAACTTACCGCCATTTTTGCCCCTATCGCTTTGGCGATACATTCTCGCTCTAAAGCTAAGGTTCCAAATCCAAAATGTAACCAATCCAAATCTGCTTTTAAAATTGGCGCATTGATATAAGCTTTTTTAAGGAAACTCCATTTACTGACTCCATGTTTGTTTTCTAAAGAGTACCAATTCATCACTTTTTTAAAATACGGTAGTAACTCCATATATACCCTAAAAAACCAGAACA
Source organism: Mesonia algae (assembly GCF_003253545.1). GTDB lineage: Bacteria > Bacteroidota > Bacteroidia > Flavobacteriales > Flavobacteriaceae > Mesonia > Mesonia algae. The sequence goes on along the minus strand of NZ_QKYV01000006.1, from coordinate 56,503 downwards.
ATTGAAGAATAGGATTAGAAGTGGTTTTAGAAAATCGCTCCACTTTGCAAGTGTTAAATCCAACATTATTATTCTGACAGAATAGAGTCACCTCAAATCCATTTTTCTGTAATCCTTCTATTTTTGAATTAAAAAAGATTTCTGAATAACCTGGTGGCTGGGATAAAACAATTCCTATCTTCATAAGTTTAACCTCTTCGTTCGTACAGTTCTACTTCAAAAGTATCTAAAATAGCATTGACTTTTTGCAATTCCTCTTTTTCTAGCTTTTTTATGCTTTGATTGGCGTCCCTTACCTCACTTTTGGGGTGAGCTTTACTTGAAGGTCTTTTATATTCACTTTCTATATGATGCACCGGTTCTAAATCAAAATTTTTACAAAGCTCTAAAAATACATTGATATCACTTCTTAAATCTTCGTGCTTTACGAGTTGTGATTTATATTGTCGGGGTCCTTGTATATTTAAAGGAATCATATTCTCTAAACACCACCGTATGGTCAATTGTTCCACCTCATCATATTTTCTATTTTCAACTAAGTTAAAACCAAATTTTTCTTGAACTAAGCCAACTAAGGCATGTTGAGATTTAAAATGATTTAAATCGTACAACCAGGGAAATTTGACGCGTTGTTGCGATTTTATGACATCATAAGGATTTCTGATAATATGAATAAGTGGTATTTCAAAGTGTTCATTGATATATTTAGCAGATAAATTGCAACGGACAAATTTAATGATATATTTTTTAGGAATAAATGGCCATAGGTGACGTTTATATTTACGATTACTGCTTTGGGCTATCCAATCACAATCTACTCTGTTAGCAAAAACCTGTTTTAAATAATGATTGGCTTCCTTATTATTATTTTCTTCCGTAAAGTATTGATCACAGAGTAATTTTCCTTTTTTAGTACGGGTTTCTTGTTCTGGTTCAAACAATAAACGGTAACGGTGCTGTTGGGCTATAGTTTCTGCCAACCAAGAAGTACCACTCCTGGCAGATCCCATCACAATTACATGTTTTTTATACACCATACTTATTTTGTTAACTGTAAATAAAGCTTTTCATAAGACTTTATTTCTTTATCTAAAGTAAAATTTTCTTCTATTAAAACCCTACCGCTTTCACCTAATTCTTTTCTCAGGTTAGAATCACTTAATAAAGGTCTTATTAATTGTAAGAAACCATCCATATCTAAAATATCAAAAACTTTAATACCTTCCCCTTTACTAGCAATGTAAGAAGTTCCTCCTCCCGAATCTGATGCCAATACTGGTACCTGACATGAGAGTGCTTCTAGTATAGATACCGGCAAACCCTCTTTCTTCGAAGGCAAAATAAAAACATCTATACCATTTAAAACCTTTGGCAAATTTTGATTAGAAACAAAACCTTTAAAATGAATGCGTTCTTCTAATTGATGACTACTTATAAAGTTTTTAAGCTGTTTAAAGTAATCTTGCTCTGTCTTTCCATATAAAAATAAATGAATATTTTTGGGTAAAAAGTTCATAGCTTCAAGCAAGAATAATTGATTTTTGTTTGAATTAATATTTCCAATACATCCTAATTTAATAATAGAACTGGCTTGGATTCTTTTCTTAGCATAAAATATATTTTCATTCACTCCGTGAGGTATAAAGCTAAGTTTATTATTGAATAAAAAATGATTAAAAAATTTAACCTTCATTTTGGGATGATCATAAGCTATGTGATTAGAGAGCAAAGTTTTTAAAAACCAGCGTTTAGACCAAGCATCATTTTTTTTAGTGTATAAATATGGGATAAAACTTAACCTCGCAGCCAAAGCTTCTAATGAAGTAGATTTATAATCCCACGAATGAATTATGTCAATTTTTAATTTTCTCAAGGTAGAAGACATAGAGAACACTTCTTGCCAAAAACCTTTTCCTTTTGGAAAAAATAAGAATCTGTCATCAGGAATAGCTGCTGGTTTTACATCAGGAAACTTTTCCACTGCGATATAAGGATCAAATATAGAGTAGTCAATTTCTTTATACAAGGAAAGTAAAACATATTGACTTCCTGCTGTTTTAAAGTTGGGTATCGTAAAAAGAACTTTTATTTTTTTAGCCTTCATGATTAAACTTTTTATTCCATACCGAAAGTGTTAACAACATACTTACAGGGTGAGAATAGTTGACCGAATCTTTTTCTTGAAATTTTTTATAGAAATTTTTTGTTACTTTTTCTGGAATGAAATTTTTTAAATCATTTTCAAATAAATAGGTCTGAAGCTGCTTTTCATTATCTTTTCCTAGAAATTGAAGTTCCCAATTCCGTTGTATATATTTTTTCTGCTGAATCTTATTTACCCCAGCTTTCAGCTTCCTACTTACTTTAAAAGGTAAATTATAAGGTATTTTATTATATTGGTAATTATTTAAATTGAAGGGTCGCTGATCTTCCCATGTAATTTTAGCTACTGCTGGATTCCTTTTTTGAATATAGGCAATCTGAAGTCTACGGTCCGCTAAATATTTTTCGGGTACTTTACAGATAAACTCACACATACGGTTATCATAATAAGGAACGCTAATTGGGTGCGCCTTTTCAAAAATAGAAAGATTTACCGAAGTCCAACGAGGTGCCCAAAATTGAGATTTAAAAGCGCGCATTTTTGCTCCTATGTGGTCAATATCTATTTGATTTAATAATTCTTGAATTCTACTTTCTAAATAATCTTGAAAATCACCCTCTAACCCCCAGCTGTTCCACAGCGCATTAGCAAACTCTAATCCTCCTTTCTTCACTACTTTTTTAACCACCAGTGGCACCAAATCTTCTTCAGTATAATTTTCTGAAGCCCCTTTATCAAAGAGTACATCTCCCCAATGTCCCAACGAAAACACACCTTTCATTTTATTAAATTCTGGCAAAACTGCCATTTGACGCGGATGAGTAAACTCAGAATAACAGCCGTTGATTTCAGCTAAGTCTTCAATGACATCCCATAAATAACCTTTAGGAATAAAAAACTCCTGAAACTTAAAATTACAGGCTTTGGCTATTCTCTTAGCTATACCACTTTCTGAATAGCCACCTGAAAAAGAATAACTATAAGAAGTGACTTCTTTTCCTAAATGTTTTAAAGCTACTGCTTGCGACCTGCTATCTAATCCTCCTGAAATTGGTAAAATTGCCTGTTGATTCCCAATCTGCTCTGCTATAATAGTTTCAAAGAGATGAGTAAATTTCTCTAAAACATCATTAAATTTCCGGTTGTGGTCTGGCTGGTAATGCCAATTAAAATAAGGTTCAGATGAAGTTAGCTTTCCCGTATCGTTTAGTTGATGGAAACTGGCAGGAGCTAATACATTTTGATTTTTCCAGTAATCATCTTTTTCCCAAAAAAAACCCGTAGCTGCAAATAAGCAAATTGCTTTATAGTCAATCCCTTTGGCGTTATCATTTTTCACCAAATAAGCTTGTACTGGAATAATGGGAGTAGTTATTTTTTTCACGTAGGCTAACGATATGGGTTGGGGGCTAAAACTATAAAAATTTACAGAATAACTAAAGTAATCAAACTTATATATGTAGGCTTTTGATAACTTCAGCAGGATTCCCTGCGATTACACAATTATCGGGTACATCTTTTACCACCACAGCCCCTGCTCCAATCACTACATTATTCCCTTTAGTAATTTCACATATGATGATCACATTGGCCCCTACTGTCACTTGGTCTCCAATCACCGGTACCAGCGTATTATCATTGTTTTTATTGCCTATCGTGAGTCCATTTCTAAACTGAAAATTCTCCCCTATACTTTTAGCGTTGATAACGCTAGCAAAAGGGTGATAACAATTAAGTCCTCCTCCAATTTTTGTATTTCCGAATATTTTACATAAGTAATCTTGTTTTATAAACCATGGTGCAAATGGGTGGTTTTTTTTCTTGATTCTCCAAAAAAATATAAAGGCAAATTCTGGATAATAAAGCATCAAATGCTCAAATTTTTTCTTTATCGTTTTCTTTTTTGCCTTACAACCCCTTGTTAAAAAGGTTTGTCCTATATCTTTTTGTATCATTTCATTATTTAAAACGTATTTTCTAGAGAAACTTGATAGAATTATCTTTTTTAAGCTAATTATTATTCGTGTGTAAAACCTTTTAAAACTTCTTTTGATTTTGTAATTTCAATGAAAGCTTTCTCTTTTCTACTTAAGATATTAAAAAATCTTGTTTTTTTTAAATCTTTTAATTTTTTTGAATCAAAAAATAAGTTTTCTTTATAATATTTTTTTAATTCTCGTTGGTTAAAATTAGGATCATTCACCAATTGAATGAACAATTGTTTGAAATTTTCAATAGCATTCCCGCTTAAAAAAACTGGAGGATGATCCTTAAAGTTTTTAAACTTCTTAATAAAATCTTCAAAATCATACATATGGTAATGCAACACATTTCCAGCATTTATTTTGACTACTTTTTTATTTTTTACTCCATGTTCATATCGATGAACATTTTTAGGTATCAAACCAGAATTTACACGAATAGCCGCCTTGCCCATCGTTTGTCCTAGCCAATAAGAAGTAGTTAGGTGGGTTTTAGTATAAGGGTTATAAATTTGATGATAAATTTGATCGAATTTAGATTTAAAAGATTTTTTCACCTTAAAAAGTGTTTCTTCTGCCATGACATTATCATACTTTTCTTGTCTAGCTATAATCTCTAAAGGTTCTAAATGTATTTGCTCAACTCCGTTTTCATTATAAGTTGTAAAAAACTCTTCTACAGATTGATAGCCCTTTTCATTAGTGATAAATAATTCATCTGCATCTAAGGAAATTAGCCAATCTATTCCAGCTGCTTTTGATTGTTCTAAAGCATCATAGGTATTTAAACACTGTCGTGCCGTATGGTGCTCTTGAGCATTAGAAGTGAATCTATCTAAATAATCTCTATCTTTATACTTTTCAGCTTGAACAGAGTCCTGTACTATCACTTTTGATATTTCTTTTACCTTTTCTTTCCCATGATCAGTAGTTCCGTCAAAATAAATAAAGATACAGTCTATTCCAATACCTAAATGATACTGTATGTTCTGTAGAAGTAAACGTTCCTCATTTTTTACAGTCATTACTACGGCTACCTTCATGTTGTATTTTTTGTTGTGTGATAAAGATTTATCATATTGGTAATCATTTTTGTTTCGCTATGCTGTTGTTCTACTTTTTTACGTGCCGCAATACATACATTTTTTATTTGAAATTCTTTTAAACTTATAAAAGTTTTTATTTGTGCAGCTAAAGCTTGAGGATCTCGTATAGGAACAACCCAACCTTCAATGTCATGAGCAATCAACTCTTCCATGCCTCCACAGTTGGTACTAATCACAGGTACACCTAAGGCCATGGCTTCCACCGCTACATTAGCAATTCCTTCTTCCAAACTGGGTAATAAAAATAAAGAAGCATTTTTCATTCTATTAAAAACTTCTTCCTGTTCTAATTTTGAAGTAAGCTTTACTTTATCTTGTAAGTTAAATTCCTGAATTAAATAAGTGAGTTCTTCATCTCCAAAAGCGCCTACAATGATATATTCAAAATCTAGTTGTTGTTCTGCTAAAATTCTCATCGTCTCAAGCGCATAAGTATATCCTTTTATCCAATGCGGCCTTCCTACAGAGATGATTCTAAGTTTATCTGTTTGCTTAGATGATTTTATCGCAGGAAATTTAGAAAAATCTAATCCCGTATACACTACTTCATCGATATGAGATCTAGGTATCCCTATCTTTTTACCTTTTTTAGAAATTGCTTTGGATACTGAATGGATTCCACTAAGTTTTGGATACCATTCTTGAAGGTAATTTTTATTATCAGAGTTTATAAACGGACGTACATTGGTATGAAAACCACGCTGACTTAGAATTATAGGGTAAGTTTTATGAGTTAAATAAGGTTCTAACCAAGGTAAAACAGAATTCCATTGAGCGTGAATGACATCTGGGTTTATTTTTTTTAACTGAAGTTGCAAATTTTGTTCTTGAAGCTTTTTTCTTTTCCCTGATAAAATCCGTGTCAACGTATTTAAAATAATAGGAATACTAAATGTTTGTAAAGCCAATTGGATGCTTGTATAGCTAAGCTTTAACTTAGAATTGTTATCACCTAAAGAAACATACTTGACACGAGATATGGGCTCTTTTAAATTTTCATTAAACCCCAATACATAGACCTGATGTTCTTTTTGCAACCCCAAAATCAGCCTTCTGATAAACGCAGTAGTTTGGAAGGTTCCATCAAAAATAACAATATGGAGTTTGCTTTTGCCCATTATAATTTATAATAGGTGGTATACCAAGCCACAAATTCTTTAATTCCTTTTTCTACAGAAGTGGTAGGTTGATAATTAAAGTCTTTTTGTAATTTAGTTGTATCTGCCCAAGTGGTCAATACATCACCGGGTTGCATGGGATACATTTCTTTGATCGCTTTCTTTTTTGTAGTTTTTTCTATAGCTGAAATAAAGTCTTTTAAAGCCACAGGGTTTGAGTTTCCTATATTATAAATCTCATATAAGCTAGCATGAGGTAGATCATGTTCGATCGTCTTGGTAACTCCTTCGATAATATCATCAATATAAGTAAAATCACGAGACAGGTTTCCTTTATTGAACACCTTGATAGGTCGGTTATTTATAATCGCATCGGTAAATAAAAAGATAGCCATATCAGGTCTTCCCCAAGGTCCATACACCGTAAAAAAACGTAAACCAATGCACTGAATACGATATAAATGACTATAAGTGTACGCTAATAACTCATTTGCTTTTTTACTGGCCGCATATACACTAATAGGCTCGTCTACGCTATCGGTTTCCATAAATGGAACCTTATTACTATTACCATAAACGCTAGAGCTACTAGCAAAAACCATTTTTTTTACTTGATGGTGACGCATACATTCTAACACATTTAAAAAGCCGCTAATGTTGGAGTCTGCATAAACCTCTGGATTTTCAATACTATAACGAACACCTGCCTGTGCAGCTAAATTACAGACCTGATCAAATTGATATTTTTGAAACAGCTTAGGTAAATGGACACGATCTTCTAATTTTAACTGAATAAACTCAAAGTCAGCATATTTTGTAGAAGAACAAGTTTGATTATAATACGAGGCTTCTTGTCGCTCAATGCCTAATTCTTGTAATCGATCAAACTTTAGGCTCACATCATAATAATTATTTAAGTTATCTAAACCGATTACTGCATAGCCTAAACTTAAAAGTTTTTTACAAAGGTGAAATCCGATAAAACCGGCAGCGCCTGTAACGAGAATTTTTTTCATAAAACACTAACTATTAACTTTTATTTTTTTTTAATAATTTATTTTTTTATAAAATGAATTAATATTTGTAGCTATATTTTTCCAATCATACTTTAACGCTTGTAATCTAGCCTCTTCAGACAATAGGTCACATCTGTCAGAGTCTTCCAGTAAGTTCAAAGCTAATTGTATGAATTCATCTTTATCTGACAACAAAAAACCACCTCTATTATTAAGGTAAGCTTGATTTCCTCCTACATTTGATGTTAAAACAGGTAAACCACAAGCCAAAGCCTCTAAAATAGAATTACACGCAGTACTATCTAACAAAGGCAAATATAAAAAAGTAGCCTTTTGGTAAAATGTTCTAAGTTGATTATCTACAATTCCAGAATGAATGCGAATTCGGTTTGAGTTAGGAAGTTTAATTTTTTCTTTATATTCCTTTTTTAAAATAATATCAATGGAAGCATCCTTATCTTCTGCTAATATGATCGGTAATGTAGTATTCAACATTTCAAAATCTCTCAAATGCTGTCCTACAAACAGCATATTTTTAGAATGTTTTTCCTTATTCAAAGGATGAAAGAATCTTGTATCAATCCCATGAGGTATATAGTTTACATGTTCTATGCCTAACCAATCTTTAAGAAAATCTACTTGATTTTCCCCTACACATATAGCTCCATCTAGTTTCTTGAGATAACTTGTTTCTTTTATAATCTTTCTTAAAACTTCTGGAGGCTTATGAAAAGTAGCACAAAATTTTAGTTGTTTATTTTCTTTTTTATATTTTAATAAGTACCTAATATCTCGTTCTCCATTTAGGTAGTGAACAATTGTTTTTTCTTTCCTAGAAGATTTTTTTAAATGAAAAAATAGCTCCATTTCTTTTTGAACACTTTGTGAATCATAGAGACCAGCTTTAGTAGTACTCATTTCTCCTAGCCATTTTGCAAAACGATACGGAAGTTTAGTTTCTCCCTGAACAACATCAGGATCGTCTAAAAAATCAATAAGACGAGCATAACCCGAATAATGGGCATGATGCGATGAACGGTGGTGTACTATTATTTTTTTCAAGCTTTAGAGTTTACAAATTAGAATTCATAAGTGTTAAAATACGTTTTACATTTTTTTCTGGACTAATATGAGTTTCAAAATAAGCTCGAGCATTTTCTGATAGCTTTTCACCTAATATCGAGTTAGATAATACGGACTTAATATTTGTAATGAGTTCTTCGTCTGAATGAAAATACAGAAGATGTTTTCCATGTTCTAATAACACAGGAAGTTCTGTGGTTAAAGGCTCTGCTATAATTATTTTTCCTTGAGACAAATATTCAGGCATTTTCCAAGCTGGAGAATTAGCTAGACCTCTAGTATATATAACAATTTTAGCAGATTTAAGTACATTTAAATAACTTTCTGGATCACTAGGCACATTAGAAATAGCATCTTTAAATTTATCTAAAAAAAACTCTGACTTTATAAAACCTCCTTTAAATTTATCCGGAAATTCTTTCCTAAGTAATTTAATAATATGGTAACGCTGTTGATGAATATCTATAACGTCCTGCTGGTTCTCTTTAAAACAACGAGTTTGAAATAAAATAATATCTTTATTAGCTGGTTCAAATGACTTGAATCTCGATAAATTTCGTGTTGTTTTAATAAAATTCCAATGTTTTTTTTGACTTCGATAGGTTTTCAGCCAACGCTGAAACAAAAAACGATTTAACTTAGTTTGTATTCTTAAGTTACTTCCTAAAATCCCCAACAAAAAGGGAAGCCAAGTATTTTGGTACTTAGATCGCACACCAAAACACAATCCTAATGGAAAAATCTTAGATTGTAGAGTCTTTGGTAATTTATCTACAAACTTACTATCATAACTACGTTTAAACACATAATCGCAGGTCTCTAATGCATGTTTAGAAAATTGATCTGCAAAATCATATAAATCTGTAGCAAAAAGAAGCTCTTTCTTTGATTTTAAATCCATAAACTTATAAAAAGAAGTTTTAGGGTGTGATTTACTATTAATTTGAAGAATGCCTTGCTCTACAAAATATCTCCCTAATCTTTTGTCCGTATTTAGTTCAACATGTACCTCTATAAAACCTTCTGCTTCAAGTTCATACAAACCTGTTTGAATATAGGAAGAATGGTTCAGTTCTTGAGGTGTATAAATAATAATTTTATAGTCAGCCATTTATCCTATCTACTTTATAGCGTCTTGTACAGATGATTTTAAAACTTCATAAGTTTTATCCATACTATAATTCTCAATTATTTTTTTTCTTGCAGCTTTAGAAAAGTCTTCCGCTTTAGAAATATCTTGAAAATAATTAGAAACTGTATTCGCATAATTTTTTAACGTACATAACATACCATTCTTGGCGTGATCTATAATTTCTTCTGGGCCCCCTGACCCCTCCATTGCGACTACAGGTGTACCACACGCCATCGCTTCTACCATGACCATACCAAATGACTCATGAGTACTTGGTAATAATAACAAATGAGCGCTTTGAAAATAATTAGGTAGTTCATCGTGTTCCTTATGGCCTAAAAAACTAATGTTTTTCTCTAACGAATACTTTTTCACTAACCCTTTTAATTCTTGTAAATATTCTTTTGAACTCACGGGTCCTATAATATTTAAAAAAACATTGGTTAATCCAGAAGACTTGAGTTTTTTTACTGCTTCTATAGCTAAATGTACTTGCTTTAGAGGTGTTATTCTACCTACATATAACAATTTTGGTGATGTGTAATTCTTATTTTTTTCTTTTAGTGAAAATTTTTCCGTGTTCACGCCTAGAGGGAACACACGTATATCTTTCCCTTTAAACATGTTCATCGTTTGCATTTGTTGCCTCTGTAAGTGAGTATGGACTAAAATATGATGAGCTTTTTGGTAATATTCTAAATTTGCAGGAGTATTACTATAATGCTGCCCGCCTAACATTGGGACATAAGGTTTTTGTTGCTTGCACAACTCTTTTGCTAACTTATGGCAAAATGAACTTGCGTGAGCAGACATATTAATAATAGTTACATCTGGAGCCGAACCTTTATAACTTTTAAAACATTTTTTGGAGCTTTGCTTTTTCCATTTTTTATGATTACCATTCCATTGAAAGCTTACAGGATAAAATTTATAATTTACATTTTCAAAAGTATACTTATACAGGCTAAATTTTGGAGTAAAGTATTCTAGATTCATTTCATATTTAAACTCCTTCGCTAATTGCTCCATAGCTTTTAGATGTGGTTGACTATGGTAGGTAGCCACACTTTTTTCTACTACTCCAGCAGCTTTAGGAGTAAACGGATGTAAAAGTGAGATCTTCAAATTATGTATTATTTAATTTTCGTTTAACTCTTTTCAATAAACTTTTAAATTTTAATTTTTGTTTTCTCCTTTTCTCTTTCATATAATACCCATAAAAAACATTTGCAAAATTACGCCACATCTTTTGTGCACTTGTATGTAATTGATAATGCATTCCATTAAACGAAATATAAAAGCGTTGTGGATCATCTTTATAACAAACTTCTGAATACCTCATTGTCCGTTTCCAATTAATAAAATGGAGATACATTACTTCTTCTTGAGTAATATTATTTATAAGTTTTCCTTCTTGCCATCTCCATTTATCTAAATAATATTCTTGATGAGAGTCAATTCCATGTTCTTGATTACATAAAATAGAATTCCAACAAATTTTTAAGGATAATAATTTAAATTCAGAGTTTTCTTTTAAACTTTTTGTAAAAACTTTTTCGTCAGTCCTCTGTAATTTAGGGTGTTCAAACAAGGCCTGATAATTAGGTATTTTACGATAAAGCGTATTGAGTTTATTTGAGTTTTTAAATAAACTAAAATGTCCTGATATAGCTTCCTTACGAGATGATATAATATCATATTTGCTTAATATATCTGTATTCATAAAATTACGAATATCCCCCCATATGATATCCATATCACAAAAACCCCAAAAATCATAACCTTCTACTTCTTTTGAAAAGATATGAGCATATGCAGGTTTTAATTCACAAAACTTTCTTGGTATTAATGGTACGTCACAGTCAACTACTCTATTGACCTTTTTGTTTAAGGTTTTCAAATCAATTTTTAAAAACTTTATATTTTCAGGATGATTTTTCGGAACAGCACAGTCGGTAGGACATAACCAATCAATAGATGGATTGTTCTTAATTGACACCATGTGAGCATCAAACCAAGGAGGCCATTCACCAAAATAAGGGATAATTAATAAAATTTTTTTCATTATTTTTTTGGTTTCATTCTATCAAACCCTCTTTTTGAGATAAGATTATAACACATCCATAAAAGCATAGACAATGTTTTCTTTTTGTAACAGAATTTAAAAAAATTAAAATTCTGTAATAGAAAAATCAATTTATTTTTTTTTACTGCTGATTTATAACTCTTCCTTCCTATATATCTTGCTCTTTCAGTTATATCCTTATCTGACAAATAATTTTCTAGAAATTTTTTTGCAATAGATAAAATTGAATTTTGAAATTTTTTTATTCCAGAAGATGTTTGTTTAGAAATAGAATCATCTGTTTCTCTATAGTATAAAAGAAAAGATGTTAGATAACAATATTTTATGGACTGTACCATTACACGAGAAAAAAATTCATACTCTTGCATTTTAAATATACTTTCATCAAAACGATGATTACCAATTATATCTCTTCGTAATAACACATCACCAGTTATAAGCATTTTATCTCCTAAAATATAATTTTTATAGAAATTTTTAGATTCAAAAATTTCTAATTCTAAAATATCTCCTGTCCAATCTTCTATATCTTTTGTGTGCTTGGAAGCAATAAATTGAACATCATGTTCTTGGGACAAATTAATTTTCTTCTCTATTGATTCGGGGTGTATTAAATCATCTGAATCAAACCACTTTACATATTCTCCCTTACTTAATTTATATCCATAATTACGTGCACCATTTCCTCCAGATAAATGTTCTTCTGGTCGGAGATGATATTGTATCCTAGCATCTTTTTCTAAATAATTCTGCATTACTACATCAGTACCATCTTTACTTCCATCATCTACCACAATACACTCCCAATTTTCATAGGTTTGTGCTATAATAGAATCTAAGGTTTCTCCTATTAAATGAGCACGGTTATAAGTAGGAATAATGATAGAAACTAAAGGTTCTTTCTGATTCATCTGCCGAAATTAACTAGATTACAATAATACGGATTTTGAAAGCAATAAAAGATTAAAGTTTACGTGTAGAAATAAAATAAAAGTTGTTTTTTGAAAATAAAGCAACACTACAAGTAATCCAATCATTGTTCTTAAAAATACTATATTATTAGTAAAGGTAAATCTGAAATTTTATTGAACCGCTCCAAAGTATAATTAAGAGCTAATGTTTATATATCCAATATAGCCAATTACTTTTCAATAAAATTTTCAATCGATATCGCGAACGAAGCACGGGGTTGTACCTCATATATAACAAATTAAATTTAATATAATATTTAAAACTACATTTACAAGATATGCTTTTCATGCAGTCACGGCTAGTTTTAATTTGTTTTTGATAAAAATGAGTATATAAATTTGCATCTTGCTTATAGTAATCCATTAAATATTTATTGAATGTCATTCTAGCATATATACGCTTACTTTGATCTATTTTACTCCAAATACCGCCTTTATGAACCCTATACGCAGCGGATTCTATTTCTTCTAAATATTTTCCTTTTCCGTGACTTCCCAATAAACTTATTAAAAAAGTATCTCCATTTAATACTTTGGGAAAGGAAGCAGGAAACTCTTTTACTACATTACGAAAAACCATACTAAGAGTTAATATAAATGCTCCTTTTTTCAATTCTACCCTCGAGTAATCCCGATCCTTTTGTAATTTGGGAAGCTTTTTCTGTTGAATTGCATTCCCTTTCTCATCAATTATTTTAGAATTATGACAACAAATTGCATATTCTGGATTTTCTTCTAAAAAATCCACCTGCTTTTGTAATTTCAATGGATCCGTCCAATAATCATCTCCTTCACAGATCGCTATATATTCACCTCTAGAATGATATAAATTATACAAAAAACTAAACCGCCCTGTGGGACGATCATCTATTTTAATATTATTCGCGCGATGATGTAAAAACAATCTTATTTGGTTAGGATATTTTTCAGCATATTCTTTACATATCTCTCGTGTGCCATCATTAGAATTATCTTCTCCCAATAAAATTTCAAATAAAAAGTTGGTTTGCTGATGTAATATTCCATCTAAACATGCTCTAATGTAATTAGCATGTTGATAGGTTTGCACGCAAATAGATACCTTTGGAGTTGATGTAACTGCATGAGGGTATGCTTGCACCTTTACCTTTTCATATTTTGATTTAAAGACTTTTAAATCCATTGAAAAATTTGATTTAAACGTTGAAAATCTTCATCTGCTTCAATTTCTTCGATAATAAAACTAGGCAGCGCCTTTTTCCATTGATCATCATTTTTCTTTTGCTTAAAAACGGAATAAGCATCTTTACCTTCTTTCTGAGAAGATATATTTAAAAAATTTAGAGTTTGTTGAGTTAATTCTAGGTTGGAAAAATTAAAAAGCTTTTCAACGGTTGCAACCTTATTTAGTAACAAATCATTGTAGTCAAGAAGATAAAAACGTTCAGGATACTTTTTTTTTAACTTAAGGTATAAAAAAGCGGCTTCTTTCCATTTATTATAACCATTAAATTCTTCAGGTTGAGCTAAATTTTTCTTAGGAGCATCTCTCCATTCTTCATCTACTTTCCAATTCAGCTCTTTTTTGAATTCTTTAGGAGCATTCAACCAAGAGTTAATCACGGCAAAAGGGTTTCGTATCAATCCAATTACCTTGATATTTTTATCTTTATATAAAAGATTTTCTAATATATGATGATATCGTACTTCTTTATAAACAATATGGGATGTTCTAGACTTTTGAAATTGTAGAATTGAGTTATTTTTTTTAGCTACTGCTTGTAACACAAATTGATCATCGGTGCATTGAATGTCTTTAAAGAAATTGTCTATTTCTTCAATATTTGAATTCTCTGTTAGTTGGTCCTTATGAGTATATGAGAACAAGGGCTGAAAACGATATACTACGTGTAAAGATGAATCAAAAATACTTCCAAGCCAACTTGAACCCGAACGCGGTACGCTATGTATAGCTATCCTTCTCATATTAAAGAAAAATTAGTAAGCATTTTAATTATATCCTCTTTACTATTAAACATTAATATATCTATCATAGATAATCCTTTCACGAACTCACTTCCAAATTGTTCATAAGCATTAAGATTAGGTTTTAAAAAATGTAATTTTATGCCTTCTCTTCTAAACTCTTCTTTGCTATACAATTCTTTACCACCCAAAGCATTAATATAAGTAGTTGCTTTTAAGTGGTGATTGATAGAAATTAACTTTTGTGTTCGTTCTTGTTCTTTTGTTTCTGAAAATGTTTCAGAAGAAATCATAAACTTTTTATTTAATTCTAAATAATTCGAAACTTCAATAATACTATGTATGGCTAAATTTGATATGTTAGATAGAGGAGCTGAAAATACATTTGAAATGAGAGGAAACACCTCTTTAAAATAAGGTGCCTTAGTATAACTCTGTTCAATTTTCCTTAAAAACTTTTTTTTCCATTGAGGATATAAAGTAACATTTATTTCTACTTGATTAATCTGTTTAAAAGAACTTGCTTTTTTTAATGGAACGGTGAATAAATTAGCTTCATGATTAACCAATATTTGATTTCGATTGATCCAACCTTGCTTAATAAAATTGACATCATCATAAAAAACAAATACATCTACAGCTTTTATCAGTTGAAAATAACCTATATAAGGAAATAGGTAAGGTTGCATAACCGCCAAAGTCATATTACAAGTGTTTGTTGATTATAGAAATTATTTTTCTTTGATCTTCTTTTTTTAAACTATCATATAGAGGTAAGCATAAAATTGTTTTGGATATTTGATCAGAAATTGGCATAGCATCACTTTTTACGTAATCCAATCGATGTAAACTCGGGTAAAAATATCTGCGAGGAAAAATCTTGTTTTCGTTTAAAGCTTTCTCTGTTTGTAATAAATCTTTTTCTGTATTAAAGATAATAGGATAATAACTATAATTCCACTCTGTATGATCTCTTAATTTTAATTTACTTATCGTTCCTAAATTTAAATGTTGATCATAGAAATCACAAATTACTTTACGTTTGGCAATTATTTTTTCTATATAAGGTAAAACACTTAAGCCCATGGCCGCTTGTAACTCATTCATTTTAGCATTAATTCCTAAGCCATGGTATTCCAAGGGACCATTATGTCCAAAATTATGACGATAAAAAAGTTGTTGAAACGTTTCTTGATTCTGTACAAAAGCAGCTCCTCCTTCTCCTGTATGAAATAATTTAGTAGCATGAAAACTACAAGTACTAACATCCCCATAGTTGAACACCGATTGCCCTTTGTATTCAACACCAAAACAATGAGCCGCATCATAAATAACCTTAAGGTGGTATCTTTTAGCTATTTTTTCAATTTCTTCTATCGCACACGGATTTCCAAAAACATGGGTAGCTAAAATCGCCGTTGTTTGAGTTGTTATTGCAGCTTCTATTTTGGTTTCATCAATACTTAAAAATTCTGGATGAATATCTACAAAGACAGGACTACATTTCTCCCATACAATACTTGATGTAGTAGCGACATAACTAAAAGGTGTAGTTATTATTTCTCCCTGTTTCCCTAATGCATTTAAGGCAATTTGGAGAGGCAAGGTTCCATTAGTCATGGGGAGAATATGTCTTACCTTAAGGTAGTCGGTAAGTCGACTAGATAATTCTTTATACAGTTCTCCATTATTAGTCAACCATTTATTTTCCCAAATACGTTCTAGGTAGCTTTTGTACTCTTTTAAAGGTGGAAAAAAAGTTTTAGTTACGTATATCATGGTTTTATTTTCTATAATCTAAATCAGCTGTTTTATTGGTCCAAGGAAAATTACTCTGAATAACTTCCTTCCCTAAAAACTTACACAATTCTTGATAAGCATTGGGTTGAGCTACATTTAAAACCAACAAATCATTTTTTCGATGTTTAAAATATTCTTTTACTTGTTGATTATAACAAAGATAATTTTTAATTAATGCTTCTTTGTTATAAGGATCATTTTCTGGACTATTATAATTGTAACGATTTACTTCCCAAGCCCAACCTTTATAGATATAGGTGGCTTCTTTTAAATCTTCCTTCGTGGGTACTCTACCATTTTTACCCCAAAGTTTAGCATGAAATTTTATTAACGAATTGTACCATTCTTCGGGCGAACTACGCACTGTTAAAATAAATTTACTATTAGGATAAGCTTGATCTAAAGCAATAAAAGTGAAAGGTTTGCTAAATGGAAAATCTTGAAAAAATTCTGCAGTTTTGCAATACTCAACAATAGGTTGGAAATCTCTTTTAGCCCAAGTATGATGCATTATTTCTGCTTGTCTTTGATTTCCTACTTTATAATTAAGAGCCTGCATTGCACTTTTTAGTGAAGTAGTTCCTGTTTTATTGTTACCTATTCCAAAAATTTTTGGTTTATTAGCTTTTTGTATCTGCCAAATACCCTCTTTTATTTTTTTTATAAAACCGACCTTATTTAGTACCATTTAAAATGTGGTTTTAAAGCTCCTGGGGTTTTCCCCATCCATCTACCTAAAGCAGTTTGTTCCTGAATAATATTAAATGAAATGGCGTCTTTTTTCCTAAAAAGTAATTTTTTGCCATTGGTTACCTGTATATCAACAAAAAATACTCCTTGGTTAAAAAAAGATTTTGGAACACACATATGTATTAATTGTGCTTCTTCCTTTAATTGAAAATCTTTTTCGGAAGTGGTAACGAATATAAAGTTACCTTGCTCATCTTTAAATCTTAAACTAAGAATCAGGTTTTTTTGTTTAGGATTTATAAAATTTATTTCAAAATATAAGTCATCGGTTCTCAACAAAGGTGCACCATAATCTTTAGTTCTAGCTCTTACTCCAAAGTTAATTAATTGAAATTTTAGTTGATTAAATTCTTTTTTATTAAAATATCGTAAATAATCTGCTCCTTTATCATTACCTAAACTTAAATAATAGCTAACACTTTCGTCTGTTGTACCTTCAAAGACCGAAGAACCGTTTTCTAAGACAATAGCCCGTGTACATAAACTCTTTACAGAAGCCATATTATGACTGACAAATAATACCGTTCTCCCTTGACCTTGAGAAATATCTTGCATTTTACCGATGGCCTTTTTTTGGAATTCAGCATCTCCTACGGCTAAGACCTCATCGATGACTAAAATTTCGGGTTCTAAATGGGCGGCGACGGCAAATGCTAAACGTACCCGCATTCCACTACTGTAGCGTTTTACAGGAGTATCAATATACATTTCACATCCTGAAAAACTAATAATTTCTTCTAGCTTTTCATTCACTTCGGCTTTGGTCATTCCTAAAATGGCGCCATTTAAGAACACATTTTCTCTACCAGTGAGTTCGGGGTGAAAGCCTGTTCCTACTTCTAGGAGAGAGGCGATACGTCCTCGGGTTTTTATAGAACCTGTCGTTGGGCCGGTGACTCTTGAGAGTATTTTTAGTAAAGTTGATTTTCCAGCTCCATTTTTCCCGATAATCCCCAAAACTTCTCCGCGTTTTACTTCAAAGCTAATGTCTTTAATCGCCCATACATAATCTTCAGTAGCTTTTTGACTACGATCGTTGACTGCTCCGACTTTCGTATAAGGATCTTCTTTTCCGCGAAGCTGATGCCACCAACGGTTAAGGTCATGGCTTAAGGTCCCCGTCCCTACCGTTCCCAGTCGGTATTGCTTACTAATATTTTCTGCTTTAAGAATTACATCACTCATAGTAATTTATCAACTAATCTTTTTTAATTCTGTTTTTTCTTAAATCTTACGTCCTAAGTCCACTGCTAACTTCTAACCTTTAACTGTTTACTGTTTACTACCAACTGCTAACCGCTAACTCCTCACTTCTTAAGTCTTTCGTCCTAAGCCCCACTGCTAACTTCTAACTGTTAACTGTTAACTGCTAACCGCTAAGAGCTAATCGCTAACTGCTAATTACTACCCTAAACCGTATCAATAAAATTCTTTTCTGTTTTATTAAATACAATTAATCCCACCAAAAATAATAAAATAGAAAAAACTAATGCGTATATAAATCCGCCCCAGGTAAACATCCCATAATCAAGCGTCATAAAACGAAAGCCTTCAATCAATTGCGTAATGGGATTGTATTGAAATGCCCAACTCAATTCGGGTACTTTCTTAATGGCTTCCGCTAAGGAAAAAGGAACTGCCGATACATACATGAGTAATGAAGTCGCAAAACCTACCAACACGGTTAAATCTCGGTATTTGGTCGTAAAAGCTGAAATACACATCCCTAAGCCTAAGCCCATTAACGCCATCATCAATACATATACAGGAAATAGCAGCAAATAGAAATTCGGACTTATATCCTTCCCGATCAACACATAATACAAATAAAAGCCTATAAAAATAGACAATTGAATTCCAAATTTCAATAAATTGGAGATGGTGACCGAAAGTGGCATAATGGCTCTTGGGAAATATACTTTTCCAAAAATAGCCGCATTCCCGCGAAAGGTATTTGAAGTCCCAGTAAGGCATTCTTTAAAGTAGTTCCAAGCGGTAATTCCCGCCAGGTTAAATAAAAAAGAAGGAATCACACCCGATTTAAGCCCTGCGATGTTACTAAACACTAAGGTAAAGATCACCGAAGTAAACAAAGGCTGAATAAAAAACCAAAGCGGACCCAAAATGGTTTGCTTATATACAGTGACAATATCTCTTTTTACAAAAAGAATAAGCAAATCCCTATACCGCCAAATTTCTTTTAGATTGAGATCAATCAGTTTGCGTTTGGGTGTAATTTCATATAACCACTCTTCCTGCTTCACACTCTATGGATTTAAAAATTAGACCAAGTCACTTGTAATCCGTTATGAACGCTATATTGAGGCTCGTAACCTAATTTGTCTTTTCCTTTTTGGATATTAGCCAAACTATCACGCACATCGCCTTGTCGTGAGGGTCCGTATTCTGCTTTTAAATCTGATCCTGCGGCTTCTTGTAAAGATTTCCACAGTTGGTTCAAACTAATGCGTTCTCCATAAGCTACATTATAGACTTCGTTGACAGCTTCTTGAGGAGCGAACAAAGCCTTAACATTGGCTTGAACCGCATTTTCTACAAAGGTAAAATCTCGGGTTTGTTCTCCGTCTCCATTAATGGTAGGGGCTTCCCCATCTTTTAAAGCTTGCATAAATAAAGGAATTACTGCTGCATAGGCTCCATTGGGACTTTGCTTAGGACCGAATACATTAAAGTAACGCAGACCTATAATTTCTATTCCGTAAGTTTTAGCAAACACATCGGCATATAATTCATTTACATATTTGGTAACGGCATACGGAGATAAAGGTTTTCCGATCTGTTCTTCTACTTTAGGTAAGGTTTTACTATCTCCATAGGTAGAACTAGAGGCTGCATAAACCAATCGCTTTACGGAATCACTTTCTTTTTGTGCAACTAACATATTTAAAAATCCGCTCACATTCACATCATTAGAGGTGATAGGATCGTTAATCGAACGAGGAACTGACCCCAAAGCAGCTTGATGACTTACGTAATCTATTCCGTTAAGGGCTTTTTTGCAAGTCTCTAAATCTCTAATGTCACCTTCCATAAATTCGAAAGCTGAGTGGTTTTCAAATTCTTCAATGTTGGCATAATAGCCATTGGATAGGTTATCTAGAACACGGACTTTTTTAGCCCCGTGTTCTAATAAATATTGTACCAAGTTAGAGCCAATAAAACCAGCTCCTCCCGTAATAAGAAATGAATAATCTTTTAAATCTTGAGTGTGGTATGCTGTAGTATACTCCATTATAATCTTCCGTCTATGATTTCTTTAGGTAAAAAGGACTTTACATCAAATACGACCGTTTCGGGTTTGCGTAGGGCTTGAAAGTCTAAGGCTAAAAATTCTTGATGAGAAACACACAATACAATGGTATCATAAGTGCTTTGTAATTCTTTACAATCGGTGATTAATTCCAAATCAAATATAGATTTCACCTCTTCTGGGTTGGCCCAAGGGTCACAAACATCGACCTCTAAATTATATTCTTTAAGTGAATCGATGACATCAATAGCCTTGGTGTTTCTAACATCGGGACAGTTTTCTTTAAATGTAATTCCTAATACTAAGGCTTTTCCACGTTTAATTGTCGCTTCTTTCTTAACCATTAATTTAATAACTTCTTGAGCGACATAGGCACCCATCCCATCATTCATACGTCTTCCTGCCAAAATAATCTCGGGGTTATAACCTGCTTCTTGGGCTCGTTGTGCTAAATAATAAGGATCTACTCCTATACAATGACCACCTACTAATCCCGGAGTAAACTTAATAAAGTTCCATTTGGTCGCCGCCGCATCTAGTACTGCGTCGGTATCAATATTTAATAGCCTAAAGATCTTACTCAACTCATTCACAAAGGCAATGTTGATATCCCGCTGTGAATTTTCAATAACTTTGGCTGCTTCTGCTACTTTGATACTCGGTGCTAAATGGGTTCCAGCAGTAATAATAGAAGCATACAACTTATCAATTTGCTGAGCCATAGCTGGAGTTGAACCAGAGGTGACTTTTAAAATTTGAGTCACCGTATGTTTCTTATCACCCGGGTTGATGCGTTCTGGGGAATAGCCCGCATAAAAGTCTTCGTTAAATTTTAATCCCGATACCGCTTCTAGAATAGGTACACATACTTCTTCGGTCACTCCAGGATAAACTGTAGATTCGTAAATAACTACGTCTCCTTTTTTAAGGTATTTACCAATGGTTTCACTTGCTTTTTCTAAGGGAGTAAGTACCGGACGGTGATTTTTATCGGTTGGTGTGGGTACCGTAACAATATAGACTTCCGCATCAGCTAAAGAATCTGGAGTGTAAGATAGCGCTAAGCCTTTGTTTTTTTCTTCCTTTAAAACTGATTGTAAATGTTCATCAGATACTTCTAAGGTATGATCGGTTCCCTGCTGAAGCTGAGAAACGCGATTTTGGTTGATATCAAAACCGATAACAGAATATTTTTCAGCGAAAGCTACAGCTAAAGGAAGTCCTACATAGCCCAAACCTATAATCGCAATATGTGGTTGATTTTTCATTTATTTTTTCCGTTTAAAGACCTTATTAAATAGAGATTGTTTTTTTTCGTCATCATGATATCCATTTCCATAATTCCCGTAATTTCCATAGCCATAACCGTAGCCATAGCCGTAACCATAGCCATAACCGTATTTGGCTTTTTGTTGGAAATAATTAAGAACAAAACTAATATTTTCTACCTCTCCTTTTTTATATTTCTCATTAATTACCCCCAGCATGGCATGTTTAGTATAGCCCTGACGGACCATATACAGGGAAGCATCGGCATATTTCACTAAATTTAAAGCATCAGAAACTAAACCTACAGGTGGTGAATCGAGAATAATGTAATCATAGGTAGCTTGCAGCTCTTTTATGATTTCATCCATTTTATCGTTCATCAATAACTCTGAAGGATTAGGAGGTACGGGACCCGCCGTTATAACATCTAGATGATCGTATTTGGTTTTTTGTATAACTTCTTCGCTGCTTTTTTGACCGATTAAATAATTGACTATTCCTACCTGATTGGTAATTTCAAAGTCATCAAAGATTTTAGGCTTTCTTAAGTCCAGTCCCAATAGAATGGTCTTCTTTCCGCTAATCGCAAATACGGAAGCCAAATTCATAGAACAAAACGTCTTTCCTTCCCCAGATACCGAAGAAGTGATCAATACGGTTTTACATCCCGTAATTTCTTGCTGCTTATAGATAAATTGCAGACTAGCGCGTAAACCTCGAAAGCTTTCAGCAATAGCCGATTTAGGTTTATTATACACCACCAAATTACTCGATTGTCTACTCTTCCCTAACATTCCCAAAATAGGTACTGGAGATAAACGTTCAACATCTTTAGCACTGTTGATTTTATTGTCTAAAAATACGATGACAAAAACAAATACCAATGGAATGACACTTCCCAGCAAAACAGCCATTACATAATTCAACTGCGTATTCGGACCTATTTTCCCGCCTCCCACATCTTTGGCTTCATCGATCACTTGTACATCACTTACATTGGCAGCTTTGACCAAACCTGCTTCATTTCGTTTCGCTAAAAATAGATTATACGTCTGTTCGCTGATATTATAGCGGCGCTCAATTTTAAGTAAATCTTGTTGTTCTTGAGGTAAGTTGGCAACTTCTCCTTCTAAGGAAGCAATTTCTTTACGGATAGTATTTAACTCAGACTTTAATAATCCTTTAGAGGAAGTGATGTTTTCTAATAAAACCGATTTGGTAGCATTAATTTTCCGATCGATATCATCAAAGGTAGGATTGTCTTCTTTTAAACTATATTGATATTTTTCTCGCTCTTCCGATAAGGTAATGATCCGAGAAACCCCACTTGTAAGGCTAGGCTCCTCTATTCCTGCTACCGAAGGCGCGGGAACACTACTATAATCACTCCGAGATTCTAAATAATCTTCGAGTGTCACCAAATAATTAAGTCTGCGTTTGAGATCTCGTTCTTGAACATCAAAATCGGTTAATTTTACACGTAAATTTTGTGCTTCCGCAGTAATATCGATAATGGCATTGCTTTTTTTAAAGCTATTCATTTCATCTTCAACTACTTTCAACTCTTTAGACCGCTCTTGCAGACTGCTATCTATAAATTGAATGGTCTTGGTAGCAAACAAATTTTTACGCCTCAGCATATTATCGCTTAGCACCTCTGCCGTTGCATTGAGGTAATCTACCAGTTTCTCTTTGTTATTACCCGTTAAAGATAAAGACAAGACCGAGCCTCCTTTTTGCTCTGCATCTACTCGAATATTTTGATAACTCTTGACAACATTATCAAAATTTAGAAATTGTATGTAATAAGTTTTTCCAGTGACTAATGGATTTTTAGACCGAGTTAGAGTAAAATTAGCAAAAGGCAAGCGAACCGATTCCCCTAATTTAAAAGTTCTTTTAAAGGTCCCGTTTTCTAAAAACAAGGAACTCTGTTCTTTATCATGATAACGCATCAAGGAAACGTGCCCTGGTTCTTCCCGAGTTAAACTCAGTTCATACTGAGAAGAATCGATAAATCGAATCCCTATAAGCGTATGCAAAGCTTGAAAACGAGAAGTATCCACCTCAATAAGGAAAGGCGTTTGTCCGTAAGCATCTACTTTTTGATATTCTCCTTGTCTTAAATATTCTAAATAATATTGTAAACGTTCTACCACCTGTTCGTTATGGGATCGAGTATTGAGTGTAGTTACTGCTGTGCTCACCTTATCGGAAGTCCCTCCCCAATTAAAAGTAAGGCTGGTATTAGACGTAAAAAAAGGATTTTGATCGTCTTTAATACTAATAAGAGAGCTTAAACGATACACCGGAAGCTTTCTGACATTGATATAATAAGCAATTCCAAGCCCTATTAGAATACTAATGATAAAAATGTACCAGTAACTAAACACTTTAAGGATAAATCCTTTTATGTCAAAATTCCCAGTCGTACTGTCATTAATTTCAAATTCTTCTTCCATCACAATCGGTTTGAAAGTAAAATAAGGGACGTGATTAAAGCGACTACAGAGGCCACGGCAGAAAAGGTTTCTAGTCCGTTTACCCCAAATCCTAAACTTTTTTGAGGTAAGGGTTTTACCATGATCAAATCATTAGGCTGTATATAATAATAAGGAGAATTAATAGCATCTAAAGCAGTTAAATCGATATGGTGTACTTTTTGACCGCCTGGATATTGTCTTAAAACCACAACATCTGTACGGTCTCCTGTAAGCTCGATATCTCCGGCATTGGCAATGGCTTCCATAATCGTGACTTGATCTTTATAAATCACCTGACTACCAGAACCTATTTCTCCAATCGTGGTATAGCGAATTCCTGCTAATTTTACGGTTACAAAGATATTGGCTTCTTCTTTAAAATAATTGGTAAGAAGTTCCTCTTCAATCTTTAATCGAATTTCTTCTAAAGTAAATCCTAAAACATTGATTTCTCCTAGGGTGGGAACCCTTATATTGCCATGATTATCTACGAGAAATCCGTCATAATACAAACGTTCTTCTCCAGTAGCACTTACATTATTATCATCGATAGGATTAAACATACCTACCAGTTCTTGGTCTAATGCTTTTACCCGAATACTTAAGAGATCATTCGTTTGAACGCGGTAAGGCTTTTGAATTTGTCTAATAGCCATGAGACTATCTACTTGCTGCTCACTTTCTTGTAAGTAGGTGAGTTTCTTTGTCCCTATACAAGAAGTAAAACTTCCGATAAGGATAAAAAGCAACATAAGCTTTATCAACTTCATTAAAAAGACATTTCTATAAGAAGCAAATATAACTTTTAAGACCTAATAATAAAACCTAAACCTAAAATACTCAGTATTTTCTTGTTAATTTGCAACAAAAATCAAAAGCCTTGAATTACGCATCTATCGAGAACATCGCCAAAGCATTTGGCGAACGCATTTTATTTAAAGATCTATCCTTCGGAATCAATCAAGGACAGAAAATTGCCCTTATCGCCAAAAATGGAACTGGAAAAACTTCCCTCCTAAATATTTTATCTCAAGCCGAACTTCCTGATGAAGGAAAAGTAGTCTATCGTAAAGATATTAAGGTAGCGTTTTTGCCGCAGGAACCCAATCTTGATCCGAAACTCACCGTAGAGCAAGTGGTATTTACATCCGACAATGAAGTGCTTCGTATTATTGAGCAATATGAAAAAGCGCTCAACAATCCTGAAGATACGGATGCTTATCAAAAAGCTTTCGATTTGATGGAAGCCAAACAAGCTTGGGATTTTGAAACAGAATATAAACAAATTTTATCTAAACTAAAATTAGAAGACCTTCACCAATCGGTGTCTAAACTTTCGGGAGGGCAAAAAAAGCGATTGGCATTAGCCACCGTTCTCCTAGACAAACCTGACTTGCTAATTCTTGATGAGCCTACCAACCACTTAGATTTAGAAATGATTGAGTGGCTCGAAGATTTCTTTAAAAAACAAAACTTCACCCTCTTTATGGTTACTCACGACCGTTATTTCTTAGAACGGGTGTGTAATGAAATTATCGAACTTGAAGACGGGCAACTCTACACTTATAAAGGAAATTACAGTTATTACCTCGATAAAAAAGAGGCCCGTGTAGAAGTTGAAAAAACCAATACTGATAAAGCTAAACAGCTCTATAAAAAAGAACTCGACTGGATGCGTCGCCAACCCAAAGCGCGAACTACCAAATCTAAATCGAGAATTGACGATTTTGCCGATATTAAAGCCAATGCCCATAAACGTCGTAATGAACACGAAGTACAGCTCGAGCTCAATATGGAACGTATGGGAAATAAGATCGTGGAGCTTCATAAGATTTCTAAAAGTTTCGACGGAAAAGTATTATTAGATCAATTCAACTATAATTTTCAACCTGGAGAACGACTGGGAATTATCGGTAAAAACGGAACGGGTAAATCAACTTTTCTTAATATCCTTACCGGAAATCTAAAAGCGGATAGCGGAAAAATCACCATTGGAGAAACTGTGAAATTTGGGTATTACACCCAAAAAGGGATTCGTATTAAAGAAGGTCAAAAAGTAATTGAGGTCATTCGTGAATTCGGAGAATATATTCCTCTAAAAAAAGGAAAGCAAATTTCTGCTGCTCAGCTACTAGAACGCTTTTTATTTGACAGAAAGAAGCAATATGATTACGTAGAAAAACTAAGCGGTGGAGAGCGCAAACGTTTATATTTATGTACCATTCTTATTCAGAATCCTAACTTTTTAATTCTCGATGAGCCAACCAACGATTTGGATATTGTAACCCTCAATGTCTTAGAAAGTTTTCTTTTAGATTATCCAGGCTGCTTGTTGGTGGTTTCTCACGACCGTTACTTTATGGATAAGATTGTAGATCACTTATTTGTTTTTAGAGGCCAAGGAGAAGTAGAAGATTTTCCTGGAAATTATAGCGACTTTAGAGCTTATGATAGCAGTACTAGTCCAGTTACTGAAAAGACAAAAGCAAATTCTAAAAGCGATTGGAAAGCTACCACAGCCGATACCCAACTCAGTTACAATGAGCAGAAAGAATTTAAGCGTATTGAAAAAGACTTACCTCAGCTAGAGCGTAAAAAAGAGAATTTGCAACAGGAGTTTTTGAAAGAATTAACCGAAGAGCAGATCAAAGAAAAATCTATAGCCTTACAAAAAATCATCGATGAGATCGATCAAAAAACCGAACGCTGGTTTGAACTTTCAGCGATTATGGAAGGAGAGGATTAACTTCTACTGTCATTTCAAAGGAAGAACAACTGAGAAATCTGTTCAATAAAAAAAATGTAACCTGTCATTTCGAAAGAGGAACGACTGAGAAATCTATTCAATAAAAATTGTAACCTGTCATTTCGAAGGAGGTACAACTGAGAAATCTGTTCAATAAAAATTGTAACCTGTCATTTCGAAGGAGGTACAACTGAGAAATCTATTTAAACAGAAGTTAGAACTTTTAAAAGATATTTCGACTCCACTACGCTGCGCTCAATATGACAGTAATTTCTAATTAATATTTTTACTTTTTCCCATTGCCGGAAAAAGTAACAAAAAAGTCTAGGCTTACGAAAATTACTCAAAATTGTATGTTTGTAAGCTAAACTTTAGGAACTTACCCGATTGCCATCGGTCTCAAACAGCCTAAAATTTTGCGCTCACTGCACTGCCAATTTCACGAGTAATTTTCGATAGGCCGAATGCTTTCTATAGATAATCTATATTTATTGATAAAGAGAAGAGTCTTAAGTCCTAAATCTTATCCTTGTATTCTTTCATCTTCCGTAAAAATTGACCTATCTAAAAATATATTGAAAATCAGGGAAGCAGAGAGGGCTAGAAAATAAAAAGCTGTTTGAAACCGACTGATAAGGAGGGTGAGTTCTTTTCATTTGTGGCTGTGGTTTCCGTAGTATTTTTTTATAGATTTTTAATCAGTCTTGATCTTTTGCTTCGTTTTATATCAAGATAAATCGATTTTAGAGATTCACGAATACTTAAGCAATAGTAAAGTGAATGAGTAAAATGAAGAAATCATTATTATAATTTCTATTTAACAAGTGAAAGTTCAACATTTATTGGTATTTATTCTTTTGTCCATTGCCGGAAAAAGAACCAAACCCGCCCAGGAAAATCTAGGCTTTCAAAGGATATTTTTTGATGTTATTAAAATAATGCAAATTTTTCTTAGAAAGCGAAGTGACCTACTTTTCATGAGCGTAGTAAAATCAAGAAAAAGCTTAGCGGAGCGGTTTGCTATCCACAGGATAAAGTTTTTTAGCTGATTTTTAAGTTTAGGAAAATCAGTCTAGACTCCTGCCCGTACCGGTGGGGCGGGTTTGTTTAGCTCACACTTAGCTATTTTATTGGAATTCGTGCATCTTCTACCGAAGAGGTCTTTTTGGGCAATGCAAAAAGTAAAATAGGTTTGATATAATCTAGAATTTAGTGAGGGAGTATGCAGTTTAAGTTCTTGTATCTAGATTGGGAAAAATCTCAAATTTGTCATTTCGAAGAAGGAACGACTGAGAAATCTGTTCAATAAAAAATTATAACTGTCATTTCGATGGAAAAAGAACTAAGAAATCTATTCAATAAAAAATTATAACCTGTCATTTCGAGGGAGAAACGACTGAGAAATCTATTTAAACAGGAGTTAGAATTTTTATAAGATATTTCGACTCCACTGCGTTGCACTCAATATGACAAGTAAGCGATTGTCATTTCGAAAGAGGAACGACTGAGAAATCTGCTTAAAATGGAGTTAGAATTTTTAAGAAAACCACCACTACTTCCTATCTATCTCAAACTATATAAAAATTACAGCTTACAAATTTTTAAAAGATAAGCTATAATCTTTATTTTTACTCCCTCATGAGATTTAAAAGCCTTGAAGCACTTACTTAAATCATATCCAAATTTTTGGTGGAAAAGCTCCAACCAGCATGGGGTACACTCTCCTTTTGTGTATCAACTCGTTACGTTATGCTTTTATGACAAGAAGGAGTACAACTCCTATCCTATTTTAAAAAAATTCCGTCAAGAGATTTTGAATGATAAGCAGTCTATCCAAGTAAAAGATTTGGGTGCAGGGTCTCAGGTATTTCTTGAGGATAAAAGAGAAGTCGCTGCCATTGCTAAAAATGCGGGTACTACCTTAAAACGGAGTAAATTTCTAAATCGGTTAACGCATTATTTTCAGATTAAAACTGCTGTAGAACTAGGAACTTCTGTAGGAATTGGCGCCGCTAGTATCGCATGTAATAATCCTGTCAAACTTTATACCATAGAAGGCTGTCCGCAGACCGCTGCAGTAGCCAAAGCATACTTTCAAAAACACCAACTTAACAATATTCAAGTAGCTATAGGTGACTTTACGGAACAAATTCCTAACATTCCTTTTCAAAAAATAGATTTAGCCTTTATAGACGGACATCATAGTAAAGAGGCGACCCTTGAATATTTTGAAGCTTTATTGCCCTTAATTCATAATGAAACCGTATTTATCTTTGACGACATCTACTGGTCTAGCGGAATGCAAGAAGTCTGGGAAGAAATAAAAAAACACCCAAAAGTTAAAGTAAGTATCGATACCTTTTATTGGGGATTGATATTTTTTAGAAAAGAACAGGAAAAAGAACATTTTAAAATCAGGTTATAAACCTAAGTTTCTTCTGTTTTTAGTTCTTGTAGGAAGGTTTTTTTGTTGGTTTACTATATCTACCTCTCCCTTTTCTACATTTAATATATCAGCTTCTCGATACACTTTTAATTTCATTATATAGCATTAAAAGCCATTGAAGTGATAATCGAACTAGTTTGTCTCTTTGAATTTCACAGAAAACCTACGATATACGACCTTAATTACACGTCATGCTGAACTTGATTCAGCATCCCATTCTATATTAATCTCCTACATTTTTATGAGTTCAAGGGAGTCTCGACTGATAAACCTTTTTAATAAAAAAATACCCTGTCATTTCGAAAGAGGAACGACTGAGAAATCTTTTCAATAAAAAATACCCTGTCATTTCGAAGGAGGGACGACTGAGAAATCTTTTTAATAGGAGTTGTAGCTTTTATTTAAAGATGTTTCATCAGAAAGGGTGTTTAGAGTTACTAAGCTAAAGATACTTCGACTCTGCTTTGTTACGCTCAGTATGATAGTAGTTTTCCGATTTATATTTTTACATTTTCTCATTGCCAGAAAAAGTAAGAAACCGGTACGGGCAGGAAAGTCTAGGCTTACGAAACTTACTCTAAATTGTAGGTTTGCAAGCTAAATTTTAGGAACTCACCCGATTCCCATCGGTCTCAGACAGTCTAAAATTTTAAGTCAACCTATTTAACAACCTGCCAGACACACCGGCTGGTTTTACGAGAAATTTTGGAAAAGCCGAATGCTTTATATTTATTGATAGAGAGGAATCTTATGTCATACGTCCAATGTCGCAGTTTCATCATTAAAACTAAGTCTTATGTCTCACCTCTATTCTCTCATATCTCACACTACATTTATTGATAAGAAGGAATTTTAATGTATTAAGTCCTATACCCTACCTCCATCATTTTTATATCCATTATTTCTTATTTCTACATTTTAATATCTTCCTTCAAAAGTCTAAAAAAACTGAGCGATTTTTTTTTACCTTGTAACAAAATTAAGCAGCTAACGTCTTACCTATAGAAATCAGATTCAGTATGAGCGACGTCATTCAAATTAAAAACATTAAAAGAGATTTTCAATTAGGTCAAGAAACGGTGAAGGTTTTAAAGGGCATTGATCTCAACATTCGAAAAGGAGACTATGTGGCCTTAATGGGACCTTCGGGATCAGGGAAGTCTACGTTGATGAATTTATTAGGTTGTTTAGACACCCCCACTTCTGGTTCTTATATCCTTAGCGGAAAGGATGTCTCCCAGTTAAGTGATGACGAACTGGCTGAAATTCGAAATAAAGAAATCGGTTTTGTTTTCCAGACCTTTAACCTTTTACCTAGAACTACGGCTTTAGACAATGTCGCTTTACCTATGATTTATGCCGGAAAATCTAAAAAGGACAGAGATGCCAGAGCTACAGAAGTTTTAAAAAATGTGGGCTTAGGAGACCGTATGGATCATAAACCCAATCAGCTTTCTGGAGGTCAGCGTCAAAGGGTAGCCGTAGGAAGAGCCTTAGTCAATAAACCTTCCATCATTTTAGCCGATGAACCTACAGGAAATTTAGATTCAAAAACTTCGGTGGAGATTATGAATCTATTTAATGAAATTCATGCCGCTGGAAACACCGTCATATTGGTGACTCACGAAGAAGAAATTGCCGAACATGCCCATAGAGTCATTAGACTTCGGGATGGAATGATTGAAAGTGACCAAAGAAACCGATAATTTATGAATTTTGACAATTTTTCTCCCCTTACTCAAATTCTCCTTGTTTTTGGAGGTCTCGCTTTACTTTTTCTTCTCGTATTAGCGAATAACAAGCGTAATAAAGAAAAAAGATCTGGTCGTAATTCTAAAAACTTTAGGCAACGAATAAAAAATCGAAAAGAAGAACAACATAAGAAGTAGTTATTCTATTTTAAAATATTCTTTTATAAAAATGCGAGTAAATTCTTCTGCTCCTTTTCCATTTAAATGATTAGGGTCAGAAAAATACAAGCGATCATCAAAAATTTCTGAAAAATCTTTATAGGGAGCAACATGCTTTGCTATTACAGCAGTATTGATAGTTCTATTATAATAAGGTGCTGTAAAAAAGTCAACCTTAACTCCTAATTCATCACACCATCTTTGTATCTCAAGTATATGAGGATTAGGTTCATCAATTAAATTATAATCCTTCGTTTTGCCTTTTCCGGCTATTCCTGACATCGCTTTAAATCCTTCAAGTTCTGAAAAATTATTCTCTTTCATATAACTTAACGCTACATTGCGAATACCTAATTTTGATTCGTATTGGGTGTAACGATAAAATGGAATGTTTTTTAAATAAAAAGATAAAGAGTCATTTTTTTTTATTTCCTCATATAGGTAAGGTTTACGGATAAAAGGAATCCAAGGAGTAATTGAAATAGGATCTCTATGCACCCTATTAAAACGATCATCTAACTGCACAAATATTCGGTCAGGTTGGTTAATTTCTAAAAACTCATGGACCATCAACTTTATTTCAAATGGATTGGAGCCTGAATATCCCAAATTAATTCCCTTAATGCCGGTTTCTCTTTCAATTTGAACAGGATTGATATGATAAATGCACCTAGAAGAACCGAAAAGAGCGTAGTCATACTCCTTGATCTTTTTTTCATTTATAGAATACATCCAAGAAACTTTATCTCGTGCATAAACAGGGTTTTTATAGCTATATGTATAAAGCCAGTCTAGGCAAAATGCAATTACTACGACGATGAGTAAAGTATACAAGGAAAGTTTTATAGCTTTTATCATCTACTTATTGTGATTTAAAATTGAAAATAAATAAATTCTTGCATTTCTGAAAAGCTTCCAAAAATTAAAATCATCAAAACTAAAAATACAGCCTTTATGTAGGCTATATTAGAATTCTTTAAAGGATGTTCTCTATTTCTAGAAAACCACTCCATACAAATAAGTAAACCTATTAATGGAAGTATCTCAAAAGGAAAACGTTCAATTACCAAACGATCTACTTTAAATTTAAAAGTAAACAGTTCTTCTATATAGAGAAAATCATGAGTAACAGAATTTGCTCTAAAAAAAATCCAAGCAAAAGCAGTCATCATAAAAGTGACGGTGATATTATAAAACTCCTTGATTGAGGGAAAAACTTTATTTTCTCCTATAATATCTATGTGATTTCTATTTTTCCCTCTTAACATTAGGGGTAAAAAATAAATAGCATTTAATGCTCCCCAAACTATAAATGTCCAATTAGCCCCATGCCAAAAACCGCTTACCAAAAATATAATAAAAGTGTTGCGTACTTTCATCCACGTCCCCCCTCTACTTCCACCTAAAGGAATATATAGATAATCACGAAACCAAGTAGAGAGCGAGATATGCCACCTACGCCAAAATTCGGCTATATCACGAGAAAAATAAGGATAAGCAAAGTTTCGCATCAAATCAAACCCAAAAAGCCTGGAGGTTCCAATAGCTATATCAGAATAA
Organism: Mesonia algae; assembly: GCF_003253545.1. Taxonomy (GTDB): domain Bacteria; phylum Bacteroidota; class Bacteroidia; order Flavobacteriales; family Flavobacteriaceae; genus Mesonia; species Mesonia algae. The sequence continues at coordinate 23,705 of NZ_QKYV01000006.1, read as the reverse complement.
CCTGAAAAATCACCATAAATTTGAAAAGCGAAATAAACAGCTCCTAAAATTAAAGTTGGTGAAGAATAATCATCATAATTCTCAAAAATATCATTAGCATATTGGGCACAGTTATCAGCTATCACTATTTTTTTAAAAAGCCCCCAAATGATGAGATATAATCCATCTCTTGCTTGACGATATTTAAACTTTCTTTTAGAATAAAATTGCGGTAATAAATGTGTAGCCCGCTCGATAGGTCCTGCCACCAATTGAGGAAAAAAACTTACAAACGCACTAAAAGCTATAAAATCTCTAGTAGGTGTAAGCTTTTTCCGGTATACATCTATGGTATAACTTAAGGTCTGAAAAGTATAAAAGCTAATTCCTACAGGAAGTACAATTTCTAATCCTCTAAATCTTACATCTTGCCCAAAGAAAGTAAATGCATCTACAAAGCTTTCTAAGAAAAAATTGGAATATTTAAAATAACCTAAAAAACCAAGGTTAATCAAAATACTAATCCATAAAAAAAACTTTCGATTTTGCTTTGATTTACTTTTGTCTATATACAGTCCCATAGTATAATCTACAACTGTGCTAAAAAGAATCAGAAAAAGAAAACGCCAATCCCACATACCATAAACACATAACTAGCTACAGCAATAAAGAAATTTTGAGCCTTTAAATGTTTTTTTAACCCCCAATAAATCGCAAAAACAATGGGTAAGAAAATAGCAAAATCTATGGAATTAAAAAGCATGTAATAGTTTAAAAGAACCACTCAAAACTAATATATTTTTTCTAAAAATATATGCTTACCAGCTTATAGTTATAAAAGAGTACCTATTCAGTAAAAATAACTATGTTTGTTCTATTCACTGATAACGGAGTAATTTGAAGTACGGCATAGTTTTATGGTGCGTCTTTTGTGTGTCTTTTTCTTTATTTGCTCAAAAGAAAGACAGTCTATCTACTATAGGTAGTAGAGATTCTATTCAGCAACAAAAGAGCGCAGTCTTTTATAAAAAACTAGAAACGACCTCCAAACGCAGTATGTTTTCGAAACTACTGTATCAATTGATGTTAGAGCCGGTAAATCCTGCTGATGAAAAAAAAGCTAACCAGCAAATTGAGCAACAACTCAAGCGTAATTTCCTCAAACATCAAGGAAAGATCATTAGAAAAATAAACATCACCACCTATGACCCCTTTGGTTATAGCGAAAAAGACACCACCGTAAAGCCCATTAAAAGGTTGGACCGCCTTGGAAATTCTCTCCACGCAAAAACTAAAAATTTTACGGTACGCGGTTTAACTCTATTAAAAGAAAATACCCCGCTAGATTCGCTTGTGGTTTTAGAATCAGAACGCTTATTGAGAAGAAGAAATTTTATAAGACGAGCGCTTATACAACCCCAGGAAATTACACCTTCCTCCGACTCCATAGATCTTTATATTTATGTGCTAGATAGTTGGAGTTTGGGAGTGGACGGAGATATTTCTGCAAATGATGGAGAAATTAGGCTTCGAGAATATAATTTTTTTGGTACGGGTCATCAATATTCCACTGCTTATAAAAAAGATTTTGAAAACAGCGAAAATATAGGGTTTACCTTAGGCTATAAAGTACGAAACATTTACAATTCTTATATCAATGCAGAAATCTCTAGAGATGTAGAAACCGATCAATCTTACCTCAACATCATTCGGTTAAACCGAAGTTTCTATTCGCCCTATACGCGATGGGCTGGAGAAGTTAGTTTACAGAAAAAGCATAGTTATGAAGATTTTTATCAAGAAAGTGGTGATAGCATAAATAGAACCCCCATTAAAACCCAAGGTCATAATATTTGGGGAGGCTATGCTATTCCTTTAGCCAACCGGACAGAAAAAGGAGATCTTCCCACAAATTTTATCCTAGCGGCAAGATATGCCCAAACCGAATTTTTAGAAAAGCCTAGTAAAAATATAGATTCTGTTGCTTTTTTTTCCAACCAAAATATAAAATTAGGCTCTGCCGGAATTCGTCAAGTTAACTACCTAAGAGATCGGTATATTTTTAGAAATGGAGATATTGAGGATATTGGTGTAGGTCACAGCTATTTTCTTCACGCGGGAGTGCAATCTCAAAACGGTGAAAACAACTTATATATAGGTACCGATTTAACCCTTACCAATTATTTTAGCGACTTTGGCTACCTTGCTGCTAACCTACAATATGGAAGTTACTTTAAAGGAGGCCAGGCTAGTCAGTCTTTATTTAAAGTACAAAGCACTTATTTTACCCCTGTCTTTACTTTAGGACACTGGTATTTACGTCAGTTTGTAAAAACTAATATGACGGTGGGAATTAACCGCAAAGAAATTATTAAAGACCGGTTAGATTTGAGTGGCTATGATGGTATTTATGGTTTTGATACTCAGCGCATACGCGGAACTCGAAAATTTGTTTTTAATTTTCAAACCCAGTCTTATGTTCCTTTTAGTTGGCTAGGTTTTCGTATGAGTCCGTTTATAGCTTTTGATGTAGGATTTATTGGAGAAGAACCCGATCCCTTCTTTAAGAATGATTCCTATACCCGGGTGGGATTTGGCTTCTTGATAAGCAATGATTATTTTGTATTTGAAAATATAAAATTATCCTTTTCGTTTTTCCCCAATATTCCTGGCGAAGGACAAAATATAATGCGTTTTAATGGGAATTACGATAATCTTTTTAGGTTAGATGAATACGATTACCGAGAACCCCACATTTTAGAATTCCGCTAAAAAGCGATAAAAAGCAACTTTATATAATTTCAGTTAGCTTTTTAAAATCAGTAATAGAACTGCTAAAAAAAGAATCCCCTCGGTGGAGGGGATAAATTTTATTATTTCTTAGCTTCTGCAATAGAAACTTTACGGAATTCTTTTAACAATTTTTCAAGTGCTAAAGATGATTTTCTAGCTCTAGTACCAGCTGCTTTATTTCCGCTTTCTAATTGTTGATTAGCATCGTTTTCAAACGCTTCGTAAGTACTTTGGATGTTTTCGATAAGTTCTTTCATAAAATCTATGTTATAAATTTAAATTAAAAGGCTAAAATAAAATTATTTCTATAAATAACTACCTTAATCTTGGTATACCTGCATGATATCCCTTCCAAGTGGGTATTTTAAGTGTGTGTTGAAGTTATTACTTAACCTATAAAATATACAGTGAAAAGGGAAACCCAGGAAAACTTCACCTGCCTTATATTTATTTTTAGAAAGCCTCTTCTACAAGCTTACACTATAATCACATAAAAAACAGCAACTTACCCCCTTCTTTTAAAAACATTATAAAGTATTTTTTTAGTATCTTACTACCAGATTATCAAAGTTAAAGCCTTTTTTGCTTGAGAATTGAACGGATTTAAAGTTAGGTTTCAGATAAATAGAATACACACCCAAACCACATCGAGTCCACACTCAATACACACTTTTATACAAAAAGTGTGCTTACATAATGTAAACAATAAGGTATTACTCTTTGATATACACATTTGATTGTTAAATTTAATAAGATATAAGCGATGGCTCAATTAGATAAACATAACCGAATCGTTGGCGGATTGGGAAATTTGGTATTTAGACAAGTAAACGGAAAAACCATTCTACAAGCGAAACCAGGAAAAAACGGAGTAAAGCAAACCAAGCAGACAAAATTATCGGCTTCAGATTTTGGTACTGCTTCTCGGACTACCAAAGCTCTAAGTGTAAGTTTACGCAGGCTATTCCTTACCTATTATGACCATCAAATGTTTAATCGCTTTCGAAAAACTATTTATCAAGCTATGCTAAGCAATACCGAAATTTCTAAAGGAAAAAAAGATTTATGCAAAGGAGATTTCTCTTTATTGAACGGATTTGAATTTAACCTATCGAGTTTATTTACGGAGTATTGCAGACTTATGGTTAATTGTACGCTTACTCCTTCTCAAGAAATTTTGATTGAAACTGGAAACTTGAATCCCAAAACTCAAATTCACTGGCTTTCTCCCGATCATCGTGCTGAGATATGTTATTTGGTGAGTACTTATGAACAAAACACCTATAAGCCTTTACACGAAGAAGTATTTAAAATTAACGTCACTTTCTTTGATGATCCATTAGCATCACAAACCTTTACTACTCTTCCGCTTACATCGCCTTGCTTAGTTATCGTTTCCTCTTGTATTCATTACTATAAAGAAGATGTTCTCATGGGTAGTATTTCTCTCAATGACAAAGAATTACATCCAGCTAAAATTGAAAAAGTATTTCGATTAAAGGACTAATTTAAAAATTTATTATTAGGTTAAAAAAACTGAGGTACTATTTAATTTGGTCAGGTTCGGCGTGAATTTAAAAAGGATGAGATGTTAAAATAAATTTAGCATGACGATATGAGTTAAAGCTTAGAAATAGCTAAGTGAGTTAATAATATTTAGAGGAAGATTCGTAAGCCTAGACTCCTGCCCATAACGGTCGGACGGGTTTATATAGCTCACGCTTTGCTATTTTATTGGAGTTCGTGCATCTTCTAGCGAAGAGGTGTTTTTTAGGTAATACAAATTGATGAAGAAAGTTCACAGGTAGCTATTGAAAATCTTCTTTTTGATGAAACATTTCTTCTTTTTCATTGCTAAAAAGAAGCAAAAATCTAGACTGATTTTCCTGAACTTGAAAATCTGTTAAAAAGCTTTGACCTGCGGATAACAAACCGCTTCGCTAGGCTATCCTCTCCTTCCAACGCTAAGCTTTTTCTTGATTTTACGACGTTCATGAAAAGTAGGTCAGTGCTCTTTCTAAGGAAAATTCGAATTACTTTAATAGCAGCAAAAACTATCCTTTGAAAGCTTGCGGCATCTTGCTCGAGGAATTTAGATATACTTCTCTATACTATTTTTAACACTATCGGAATAATACCAACGACTGTCATGCAGAGTGGAGAGAAACAAAATGAAATACCTTCATTAAAAACTCTAACTCCTATTTAAACAGATTTCTCAGTCCTTCGTCCATCGAAATGACAGACAGAAAAGAACCTGTCATCTAGAGCAAAACGTAGTGAAGTGAAAGATCTTTTCTTTGATTAATTAATAAGATACATAGAAATAAGTTTTTAATTATTAAATAGAAATTACATAAATGATTTATTCATTTTACTCTTTCACTTTACTTCAGCTTAAATATTTCCAAAAGGAGGAAACTCACCGGAATAAATTATTTAACTCCAGCAGTTTCTAGATGAGGTCTTGGAATAAAGAAATTAAAAGAATTTTATTCTTTACGTAAAATCTTTTCCATCTTTCGGCCTCGAGCCAATTCGTCTACTAATTTATCTAAAAAACGTACTTGCTGTGTTAAGGGCTCTTCAATTTCTTCTATGCGATAACCGCAAATCACGCTTTTGATAAGAGGAGCGTTTTCATTCAACTGAGTCAGCTTTCTATTTCTATATTGTAATTATCGTAGATTAAAAAAATTTCAGCTAGATTAAAAATATAGTCAAATCAGTATCTCTTGGTGGAATCACGCAAAAAAAACCTGAGTAAAGATTACCGAGGTTTTTTTTGCAGAGATGTGCTTTTTTAATTTTTTACTTTTCGAATACCCAAGCAAGCAGCTGCCGCTACCCCAATGTAAACAAATATATCAATGGGTGCTGCGGGTACATCTTCTACATTGGTGTCAGGGAAACCAAAAGCATCATCTATTCCTTGAGCACTTATATATGGCGCACTTAGTATAATAAGACTTAAAATGATTAACTGTCTATATATTTTTTTCATTGTTATGAATTTATTCTTTTATTAATTTAGTTTGATGAGTTACTCCTGCTGGGTTGCTTATTTTTAAAACGTAAATACCACTTGCTAAATGTTCTACATCTAGAGTGAAAAGATTCTGTGTACCGATCGTAGTGTTGACTACTACTTTTCCCAATACATTCCAAACTTCTAATGTTGAGTTGGTATAAGAATCATTGGGTAACTGGACCATCACTTGAGATTGTACAGGATTAGGATAAATCATAGGTGAGTTATTATCTAATCGAGCAGAATCCAAATTAGCTGAAGATATTTTCAAAGAAAAACGATAGTCTGAAGATGAGTTGGTATCATTAGAATTAATTTGAAAAACATAATCCTGATTTAATAAAGTCTCGGTATTTAAATAATGATCCACTATAAATATATCTTGATCTGTCAAGCCTTCAGTTGTTAAAGAGAAACTATAGGTAGAGGCTCTCCAATTATTGGTGAAAATCGGAATCAATTCCGTCTGTTCAGGCAGGGTTCTTTCCTCTATACTTAGTAATTGATTGTTAGAAAGTAATGCCAAGTTCTCATCTAAATTACCCATTTTAGCAGCATCATATAGATCTATATTGTTATTGGCCCCCTCAGAAAACCGAATCCCAATCCCGTCAATCACTTCACTTTGATTATTTAATAATTGCAATTTCAAATGATTAGCTATAGAGCTGTTAGATGAATTTCTTGGAACTGTAGTGATGGTTTTTACATTTTCTAGGATAGAAATACTAGGTGTAGCAGATAAAGCTTCTAAGAAAAATGCCTGTCCTGGTTCTATAATTTGATTCATAGATGAGCTTTGAACATTGCTTCCGTCACTTAAATCTATGGTAACAAATCCCCCTCTAGAATTAATCATAGGATCCCATGCATAGTAGAAATTAGTACTATAATTTGTACTATTAGCCTGAGTTAGTGCTGAAATATCTATCTTCGACTGGAAAGGATTTCCAATAAAGCTAAAATGCTTCCCTCCCGTTGTTGCCGTAATTGGATTATAAGTAGTCGCACCATAAAACAAGTTTCCTTCTGTGATCAGGGTAGTACTACTCGAAGATGTATTATTGGTTAAATCTACATTTCTATCCCCACGAATCATTAAGCGGTATGGTTCTCCAGCCGTAAGGGTGTTCATATTGGTGTTGCTGATAGCTTGCCAGCCATTATTAAAATAAAACATAGAAGCATTTCCAGTAAGGGTTGCATCAAAACCATTAGCTCCACTAGTAGACCCTGTAATGTGGGTACCTATTCCTGAAGTATTTAAACCTTCATTTTGCCAATTATCATAAATAGTAGAGGTGGTGTTTAAGGAACTTGTCACCATCCTAAAGGCTCTTTTGTTCGGGTAATATTTTTCCGATACCACACTTCCTATTCCTGTAATATTTCCTGAAAATTCACCAAAATAGCTATCTCCTAACTGATTACTTTTAAAGGTGATTATTCCGTTATTAACGAGATCTTGAGTAAGGCTTAAAGAAGCTTGTGCATCTACCTCCAGTCTTGAAGTCGAAGTTTCTAGAGTTAAATTGGTAATGATGATATCCTCAGATATAATAGGCTTTAAACTGTTAGAAGCACCTAAAGATGGAATAATAACATTCGAGGAAGTAGGTGTCGTATTTTCGCTCCAGTTTGCTGGATTTTCAAAATCGTTATTCAAATTTTCAGCTAACCAGATATAAGAAGGTGTTTCGTTTTCAAACCTTAAGAAAGGAAAACCATCATTCACGTTTGTATTTATCGCCCAAGCTGCATCTGCAAGCAAAAAATCCCAGTCAGTTTCTAAATACGTAGTCGCTAATTTTAGCTCTTCTGATGTTTTGCCAGAACCACCCTGAGAAGTTGTAGTATTTGCAGTATCAGTATTCCAAAAACTATTGATAACGTTTGTATAGCTATTATTTCCATTCTCTCCTATGAATGCATTTCCGTTGGTAACATTAGCGGTAGTATAAGAGTTAGTAATTTGATTACTTGAAAGAATATCTCCTGCAAAACCTCCTAATTGCGTGGAACCTGTCTGACTTACATTTCCTTTTGCATACGCATTTTCAATAGTAGCTTGGCCTCTCATTCTTCCCACAAATGCTCCTACCCCTGCATTCCAAGCATTTTCAGCTGCAGATACATTACCCAAGGCCACACAATTTTTGAGTGTTGCTGTACCTTCTACTTGACCTACGAAACCTCCTACTCTTCCTTGGTAGCTATTGGTTGCATCTATATTTACATTGGCATAACAGTTGGTATATGAACCAGCCTCATTGATATGGCCTATAAAACCTCCTATACTTCTATTTTCTCCTGTAACGGTTCCATAGGTATGGCAATTAGAAACTATAACATTTACAACGCTTCCCGTAGACCCTGCTAAACCTCCTGCGTTCGACCACTTACTACCACCGTCTTCTGCTCTTGGAAGTTTTGAAGTTACATTTACAGTCGTATTACAATTTGTAACGTGGGTACTTCCCCTTAATTGTCCTACCAACCCTCCTACTTGTCGGTAGCCTTCAACATCACCAGAAGTAGTACAATTGTTTATAGTGGTATTCATATCGGTAATACCCGCTAAAATTCCTACATAGTCTCCTTCTTCACCATTCGTTGTATGGCTCATTTTAAAATCAGCATTTATAAGGTGGACATCTGTCACCAACGCATTTCCTGTTAAGACCCCAAAGAAACCTGTAAAATCTACATCCTGACGATCAAAGGATAAATTAGAGATATTAAACGACCCTCCATCATAACTTCCTGAAAAGCCTGTTGCTGAATTACCAATAGGTGTCCATCCGCGCCCAGCATCCCAACTACTACTAGAAGAAGCGTTAATATTTGCTGTTTGTTGAAATTGCTTATCCCAGCTAGAAGAATTCTGAGATATCCAATAAAGTTCTGAAAGTTTAGAAATTAAATAAGGTGAGCTAGTGCTTCCATTTCCTGTAGGCTGAATAGCTGTTTGTGCTACCGCAAAATAGGGAATACTCATACACAACCAACATAAAATAGTTAAATAGGTAAAATGTGCTTTCATAAGATTAATTAGTTTTTAGCAAACCTATTTAACCTCGTCATGTTTAGCAAAAATCGAGCATAGACAAACTATAGACATCTACAGGTAACCCTTAAAAATGAACAAGTTAGAAGCCTATTACTTTTATATTATATGATGATAAAATAGAGTGATACGATACAGTATAGAAAAGAAGTCTTTATTAGATTCTAAAAAAAAGAAAAAAATCAATAGATTAAAAAAGCGTTATTATATCATTTTTTTTAACCGCTATAATGGTAAATAATAGTCTTACCCCCAAGTATCGAAAAAAATTTTACTTGTTGATAAATTGAGTTAAAATGAAGTAAAATGAAAAATTTTATAAGTAATAAACAAGTTGTACTTATCAAAAAAAACGCAAGATTGAAAAACAAGAAGTGATTTATAGCCACTATAAATCCTCTATAAAACGAGTAAAGTCCGTTTCTTTTTCTAAGTTAAATTTCTTTTTAAGTCGATATTTTCTAGAAATCACACTTTCATGGGTTACACCTAACACTTTTGCTATTTCTTTATTTGACAAGCGCATTTTAATCAAAGCACAAAAATCGATTTGAGTACTTGTAATACGAGGTACACGACTTTTAAGTTGATTTATAAAATGGGGGTTAATACTTAAAAACTTTTCTTTAATCACATCCCAATATTCATCTCCTCGGGTGATTTCTTTAAGTTCTTGTAGTATTTTTTGTTGGGTTGTACCGTCTAATTTATCTAATATTGTACTATACTTTTGTTGAATTTTAGATTGTTCAGCAGTTAAGGCTAACATTTCTGCCTTCTGCTTTTCAATTTTTTTTATTTTCAACTGATTTATTTCTTTTTCTTGCTGGAGCTTTTCTGCGAGCAAGTGTTGCTCCTGCTTAAAAGTTTTAATTTTTTCTACTTTTAGTTGATGGTTTCTCCTGCTTCTTTTATAGCCTAAAAAACTCAGTACAATTAACGAACTTAAACCTCCAAAAGTCAACCAAAATTTTACATTGGTACTCATGAGTTGTTGCTCTAATTGCATATTTTTATTTTTGTGAGCTTTATTCTCATATTCTAATTCTAGTTGTTTTTCCACTAAACCATCATTCATACGTTGCAAGGAATCTTGCAGTTCGATGGTTCTTAGCAATAACTCATCATAGGATTTTTTATCATTTTCTTTTAAATACTCCTTCGCTTTTTTATAAAATTCAAGCTGTGCAAGAATCCCAAACTGAGAATCTTCTTTTGTATTTTCATAGGCCAACATTTTCAACACCAATTGTTCTGCTTTTTCATGTTGCCCTAAATTTTCTAGAAGGCCAAGATAATTATAGGCAATGGTATACAAGCGCTCATTATTAATTTTTAAAGCTTTTTCGAAAACTCTTTGATAGATAATAACAGCCTCTTCAAAATTTTCATTTTTTTCTAACACCAAGGCTTTCAGCTCTTTGGAATAACTAATGATATTAGGGTCTCCGTATTCTTGGATTTTAGGTCTCGTTACTCCAATTAAACTATCTGCTCGACTTAATTGTTGAGCACCTATATAAGAGTTGCTTAAATTAAGGGCGGTTAAATAATAGGTATCCATTAAACCAACCGTTTTAATTTTCGGCAATAAGTCTTCATACATTTCAATAGCTATTTTGTAATTCTCTACGTTCATGTACAAATTTGCTAGGTTATGGTATTCTATATAAATGGCATCATTGGTCAAATTATTTTTTTCAATAATTTCTATAGCCATCTTTTGATATTCTATGGCTAAAGGATAATTTTGAAGCCGTGCATAACATGTCGATTTTAAACCATAGAGTAACTGAAGTGCCTTCTGATTATTTTGACGCCTAGCTATTCCAATTCCCGTGTCGATCCAATAAAATGCTCTTTTATAATCTCCCTTCTTCTTTAAAACTACCCCTAGATTATTAATCATTCGGGGATAAATGAGCTTAGTAGTATCTAATAAACTTATGTTTTTTTCAAAATAATATACGGCCGAGTCTTGTTTTCCAACGGTAGTAAAGTAGCTTCCTTTAATATTATAATTATTAGCCTTTAAGCTATCTGGCCAAGAAAGGTTAGTGTTTTTGATGAGACTATCTACCGTTATTTTAGCTTGACGAGGATGAGCAAATACTTTTTTAAAAGTGTTTAATTGAATATTAAATACATGGTCTGCTTCACTTTTGCTAAGATGTTGACAAAAAAGTAACTGTTGAGCTAAAAAAAAAAGTACTGGGAGTAAAGATTTCATAACTTTGAAAAAAAAATGCAAAAATACATTTTTATTCCATTTTAAGAAAAATTAAAAACAAAAGCCCTTCCTTCTTTCCTATCAAAAAAATAAAAGAACTCATAGGTCTCCGCTATGTTAGGATTATTTAAAGTATGGCAAATATTCGCGAAGCTTCCTCTCCTTTTACTCATTCACTTTGCTATTGCTTAAGTATTCGTGAATCTCTATAATCGATTTGCCTTGATACAAAACAAAACAAACCCGCCCGACCGGTACGGGCAGGAATCAAGACTGACTAAAAATGTATAAAAAAATACTACGGAAACCACAGCCACAAATCAACAGAACTCAACCACCTTACCAGGCGGTCTATTAAAATGACAGACATAAAATAATCTGTCATATTGAGCGTAGCGCAGTGAAGTCGAAATATCTTTTCATTAAAAACTCTAACTCCTATTTAAACAGATTTCTCAGTCCTTCGTCCATCGAAATGACAAAAAGAAACTGTCATCTAGAACAAAACGCAGTGAAGTGAAAGATCTTTTCTTCAATTAATGAATAAGATACATGGAAATAAGTTTTTACTTATTCACTCTACTATTGCTTAAGTATTTGTGAGTTTCCAAAAGTCGATTTGTTTTAATTACATAAAAGACAAAAATCGAGAAGGCTTTATTAGTTTCTTTAAATGCATATTTACACTCTTGAATACTCTTTCCATATTATAAAAGCGCTTATGACCGTTTAATTCAATTGCAATTTTTTAAATAGAATGATTGCTGGTATCCACGCTCTTTTCAAAAGGAATAAATACCCACTATTGGGGATGGTTTAAGAAGGTAAAAAGTGCTTACTTTATTATAGATAATCTACTAATAATCAAAACACTGGAGTTATGAAAAAATTTGCTTTAGTTCTCAGCGTTTTAAGTTTAAGCTTTTTTAAGATACAAGCACAGCGTCAGCTTATCCTTGAAGAACCCGAACAGCTGGTTAGTGCTGCGGCTTATAACAAAATGATCTCTCAAAATTTTAGTTATTTGCTATTGAGTGAAAACAGTCCGCAACAAGGAATTAGTGCTACCCTTAACGACAAAGGCAGCAATCTCAAAATTAACGGACTCTTATACAATGGAGCTTCAGGAGTATTGACTATGGAAGCAGATCTGACAAGTACAAATGGGGTCTATTTTTTTGATGAGGAAGAAGGCGGGCAACAAGCGAAAATATCTTTCAATTACTACCGTTCTTTGTTGTTCTTATCTGGTTATACTAAACCTGATTATTTAAAGAACACCACCAATCGACTGGCAATCCTTGAAGCTATTCTTGAAGCTAAAAACAAACATGACAAGTATTACGAATTACTTACAGACCCTAAAATAACAAGTACCAATTTTAGTGGACTGGAAAAAGACATTGACACCTCATACATTCAAATATATGAGAAACTAAAAGCAATAACAGCCCTCTACATTAACGATCAGGAAGCTAAAGGCTTTGATTCATTACCCTCACGTGAAGTTGATACTAAAGAGCTAAAACTTACAAAAACTGAAACTTTCTCCTTGGAAGAAGAATCAAAAACCCACACAATAACCACAGCTCAATATAACATCAGTAAGTTACTGTCAGCCTATAAAGCAAATGAAACCTACATCCTAAATAAACTTGAAGAAGAACTTATAGATTTGGAGTTAAAAGCAGCTGAATCTCAGTGGAATTCCAAACACAATACATTTTTTGGGGTAACCCCTTTCTATAAAAGAGAAAGCTTTAGGAGCTTTAGCCTTGATCCCAGTCAATCTTTCTCTAACATGTTCTCTGATACCAAAGGAGACTTATACGGGATCACCTTCTCCCTCAATTACAATTACGAACGTAAAAAGAAATATGGATTTAAATTCTTTCCGCATCGCTTTTTTATAAAAGCATCTACTTCAGCAGGCAGGGCTTCAAACATCTCTAGTTTTTCAAACAGTACTTTAAATTTCGCCCAATCCTTGGGAACCGACGTTAACGGAAACCCTATTGTTTTTACAAAAGATGACGTTGCCTTTATAGGAGACGCTAGTTATGAGTATGGGACGTCTAATAGCGTTAAATTAGAAACCTATTTCTATCCGTTCAATATTCCGGTAGGTCTATTTGGCATCATAAGTTATGAGTACATCAATTTCAGTAGACTAAAAGATGTAGAAGATAAAGTATGCGTCTAGGGATTTTGTTTAACTTAAAAAATAAAGAAAAAGATAAACCTTTGGTTACCATTCAGACATTTTTAGATCGCGCTGATTTAAGCCTTAGTCCTAATGGTAAAGATAATGATCTCCGCTTTGGTTTAGGAATAGGATTGCCTATCAATCTTAAATAAATCTGATAAACAGGATTCAAGTCTTCTTTGCCTGTTTCTTAGAAATGCATCAGGCATTTATCACAACGGCAGCTTATTATTCTAGAGGTTGAGTCTTATGAGTTGTTATGTTTTTAAAAAATGAATCCTCAAAACTAAACTCCCTACACACTAGCAGTTATCAACCACCTTCTTCCCTATTTTTCAAGTTTTAATAGTGCTTAATAAGGATTTCCTGTTAATCCTATTAGTTGATCAAATGCGGGTTCGGTTTTTATGCCGTTATGCTTAAGTTCCATGATTTTATTTCGAAACTCGATACCTCTTTCGTTTAAAATCTCTTTTTCAATCAGCATATGACGATCAGCATTTTGCTTTTCGGTTGAAATATTTTGCCTGAAGATCTCCACTACAAAATGCTCTGTTTTGAATTCGTAACAAACTGTCTATAACCCATACTAGTTTTTTTTGAGTCCTTTTTTTGGTATTCAGATATAGGGTATTAATACCTTTATAAACAAGGTTGTTTAGCCAAATTTAACAAAGTTTGCAAGGAAATTTATGAACGAAAACAGCACTTGTCTCCGACGATTGAGGCACGAAAGAGAGGAAGACACCAGTAAGAAACTGGCCTTGATAGCGGTAGCTAACAAGCTTTTAAACAAGCCTTCGCCATAGCTAAATCTGAGACGATGAAAACTATGTATTAGTTCTAGCAAAAGGGTAGATCAAGAAGGAGGTATAGGTGTACAGTTAAAATCTGTTTGCAAAGATTTTGACACAGGTAATGTAGGTCTCAAATTTAATGTAGAGGCAGCGTTGGTTTTTACCTCAGTTCTTTGTTATACAACGTGTTATTTCGCTATATTTTTTTTCATTCGTTCATTAAATGTCCTGTACATACGCTTTGCATTATAGTCAATTTCATCAATAATACAAGTTCCACTACCCATAAGTAAAATCCGTACTTTTTTGTTGTTATATATTTCTTCTTCATCACTGAAAGTTGGACGATAACCAACAGAATGTTCTAAAAATATTAATTTATTATTTTCATAAAACTTATCAGCCATTTCAACCATTCGCATTAACAGCCTTGTTTGTTCTTCAATTTCAAAGTCGAGTGTTTCCGCATACTTATAATTCAATATTATTAATGCAAGAGTATTCAATTCAGAGTTAGTTTTTTTCTTTAACTCATTCAAAGTTTCATTCTCCGTTAAGTTTGAAATTGGATAATTAAGTAGTTCATTAATTTTAATATTCGCAAGTTCACTTACATATTCATCATATTCGGCATATTCGGCATCACGATTTTGCGCCAAAAGTGAATTTGAAATAAGAAGCGTTAATATTAAGAATACTGTTTTTTTCATATGTTGCACAACGGTATTGTATAACAATCAGTTGCGGATTGGTTAAAAACTAAGATAGCTAAAATTACCGACTTTTATGCTTGCGCGGTTGTGTCCGCAGGACACTAAACCGCAATTGTTGTTATACGTTGTTGGCAATAGTTATTTGTCCTTATTCGCTTCTCGTTCCTTTTCCCTTATTATCGTTGTAATAGGATCAATTACTCTTTCCTTCGCTTTTGCAGTGATTAAATAATGTTCCTTTTTGACTACTAAAGACTTCTCTTCATCAATTTCAATGAAGCCTAATTCCATCAATTTAGGTATTCTTTTAGCAATAAATTGATAAGAGTAATCAGTTAGCTCTCCTAATTTTTTCGTAGGCATAGAAACTGGCGAGAATTGTTTTAAAGCAAGTAAAATTCTAAATTCGTCGTAATCAACTTGTAAAAGAGAGGTTCTTTCAATATTTTTAATTCTTTCAATTAATTCAATATTGGAAACTGTTATTTCACACTTATTTATAGAACCATCTTTCATACAGGTCGGACAGTTCATATCGTACATCTCGAATTGTTTTTTAAGTTCAAAATTAAATTCGTGACCTGATGAACATTTCAAAACTTGAGTAGAATTAAAATGCTCCCTTATTACGTGATTTAAACTGAATCTTGAGTCACTATAGTATTTTCGATGCTCTGAATCCTTAGGTCTCCCATAGTTTAAATTATGTTTTCTGCAAAGACCATAATCAAGCGCAAATAATGTCGAAGAAATATTGCTTTTGTCTTTTATTTTATTGTATGTACTTAAGTATCCATTTAACTCTAAATTATTTAGCAAATTTGAAAACTCATCATTGACAACGAAATGGCTTGTCGGCTGATCAGGAACGTTAAAAATTTTTGCTCTTGACTTAGCAATAGTCTGCTTATTGAACTTTTGCTTATTCACAATTTTGTCAAGTAAATTGGTTTGATTAGCTATATTAATTTTATCTGAAAATGGTCTTGTTATATATGGATTAGATTCAAAATAGCTTTCAGTTATTTCTTCATAATATCTTTGAGCAGCATTTCCTAAAGCAGCCTTGGTAATCTTGTTATCGTGAATTAAATTTGATTCGTAACAGTATGATAAAATATAGCCTAATTTTCTAGGAATATTCATAGAAACTTCGAAAAGTAATTCGTGTAATTCATTCTTTTTAATATCGAAATAATCATAAAAATCTGAATCTTTGAAAAATAACTTAGCTCTATTTTTTATAAGCCTTTCGTTATAGTCCAAAGCTAATTCTTCCATTTTCGATACTGATTTATATATATTATATGCTTCAAAAAAGTCTAAATGGATAAAATCAATTTTCGAAACATCAATCTTCCCAAGGAAAAGTCTTCCTCTATATGAAGCAATTTTAAATTTTATAAAATTTTCCGATAAATTATTTAAAGGAGCTATAAACCACTCTACAAAAATCTTTTGCGCTTCTAGGTCGATTTCTGAAAAGTCATCGAGATAAAGGTAAAGGTGTTGTAATCCAATAATATCTTTTATTCTTAGGAAGTTATCTATTAATAAACTTTTAATGTCTAGAAAGTTCAAAAAAACTGTATTGAATTCATTTTTTACTTTCTGCTCTTTTCCTGATTTTACTCCTCCATTTAACTTAGGTAGTTTACTAACTTCGATTCCAACATTCTTTTCTTTAGTGTTTGTAAACTCTAATTCTTCACCAATATTCGTAAATAAACCGACATCAATTTTTTTAAATACTTTATCTAGTTCGCTTTCAATATTATTAAGTTCTATTTGTATCGATTGAATTTTTTCAAAATCTAAACCGAATGCTTTTTCAATTAAATTGAATTTTAAATGTTTTTCGATTCTTTTTTTGATTTCTATAATTACTTCTTTTATGAAGTTTTTGTAAAGAAGATATTTCGTCAATTCATCCTTTGAAATATAGATTTCATCTTCATATTGTAAAACTGGAGTAGCTCTATCATAAATTGTTTTAACGTCTAGGTACAAAGGCAGTACTGTAGACTTATCAATTTGCTCAAGCATTGATTTTTGGAATATTGTCGATTTCCCAGTTCCTTTTCGTCCTATTAAAATTGTAGTATTGCTAAGATTTACCTTGTCTTTTACGGCATTACTAGGGAATAAGTCTGTATAAATGTCGTTAATCAGATTTTCCCCTTTTTCATTTATTAATTCAGCTTTTTGATTCAGTTTTAAGGATTCAGCAAATTTTGAAAATTCTTTTATATTAGTCATTCTTATATTTTAATTCGAACTTCTATTCTTCGTTAATAATTATTGCCAACGGCTTCGGCATCGAGTAGGCAAAGGGAATTTCACCCTAAGCCTCTCACAGAACCGTGCTTGAAAGTCTCCCCTCACACGGCTCTTGTTGTACAAATCTAAGCAATACTATTTATTTGAGAGAAGTTCCAATGGTAAAACAAAGTTGGAAATTGCTCCCTTACCGTTGCTAGCCATTTGTACCCTTTCCTAATACTGGTTTTATATCGCTTATACCTTTTTCTTGCCCACCAAACCAATCGCTTACTAAGTAACCGAAAGACTTTTGTAAGTTCATACATCTTAAATTTACCATAGTAATGCACCCATCCCCTAATCATTGGATTGAGATATTGAGCGACACCTACAATGTTTTTAAAAGTAAGTTTATCTACGTTGAGTTCTTCGAGTTTGTCTGCGATTTGTTTTCTTGAATCAATACTTATAGCGCAGTCATATCCCAAAAACAGGTTACCCTTTTTCTTAGAGTAGGCAGTTCTAGGCTGAAAAGAGTATCCCAAAAAGTCAAATTTAACTGTTGGGTGTTTTTCTTTTCTTTTGTAGTCTCGGCAATAGACAATTTTTGTCTTTTGTGGATGTAATTCTAATCCTACCGAATCCATTCTTTGATGCACTAATTTTAATAGTTGCTCTGCGTGGGTTTTTGTGTTACAGTGTAATATTACATCATCGGCATATCTTGAAAAAGCTACACTTTTATCTGTTCGCTCCAACCATTTATCAAAAGCATAATGTAGAAAAAGGTTTGCCAATAATGGGCTGATTACTCCGCCTTGCGGCGTTCCTTTCCCTTGCTTTTCGATTAGTTCTCCAGACTTTGTAACAACGGATGCTTCCAACCATCTTTTGATATAGAACTTGACCCAGTTTTCGGGTACGTGTTTCTCTACCGCAAGCATCAGTTTATTGTGGTCAATGTTATCAAAGAAACCTTTGATGTCCAGGTCAATGACCCAGTTGTGTTTCCAACAGTTTTCCCTAACTTTTGATAATGCCTGATGGGCATTTCTCTTTGGGCGATAACCGTAAGAATTTGGACTGAAAATCGCCTCTAATCTAGGTTCTACAAACATTTTAACCACCATTTGCCCAACTCTGTCGCTAATAGTAGGTATTCCAAGTTTACGGATTGAACCGCCTTTCTTTGGTATCTCAACTTCTTTGACTGGAGGAGGAAAATAACTTCCTGATGCCATCCGATTCCAAAGTTTGTACAGGTGTTTGCTTCGGTTTGCATCAAATTCCTGCATACTAATAGCATCTATTCCCGCACTTCCTTGGTTGGAACGCACTCTTTGATAAGCCTCCCAAACCATTTGACGACTTATCGGTATTGATTTTGTTTCATTCCATAAATTCATCCTCACTTTTGTAAGTTGATCAATAAAATGCAACAGTACAACTTAACCCCTTTGCTCCATTTCCATTACAGAAATTTCATCACTACTACGGGTTAATCTGCCACTACATACAGCATCGGTATTTTGCCTCTAGGTTGTGCCTATTGCGCATTTTCCTTAACATTTGTATGCAGCTTCCCAAGTTCCGTAAATAAGCCTAAATAAAGTTCTTGCCATCTGAATGACGCCAGCCTTACAGAAAATAAATAGGCACTCTCTGTAATTAATGTTATCGCTAACATTACTTTTCACTCCGTACCATACTTCGCAGCTTTTGACTGGAGGTAGCAACTTCTCGACACCTCTTCAATGGTTCACTTGCGTTCAACTCCTTTATTCTTACCTGCTAACCTCAAGGGTTAGATTCTCCTAAACGCTCAGCACCAAGACTATTAATCAAAGCACCTTTAGGTGGTTTAGAGCCATCGCCTATACAACGACTCTGATGGACCTACCATCATCTTATTTACAGCATTCAACCCTTTTTATTGCCATGGTTGATTCTTGGCACACTAAGAATAGTTGCGGGTTTGTATGCGAGGATTTTCCGAAGGAAAATCAGACGTTACAAACACGCAACGACCTTTGATTAAGCATTAAACCGCAATTATTTTTATACGGTGTTGTAACACGTTTTTTATTCGGCGACTGCTCCATTTTTCCATTCCTCAAAAGTTACGTGGTTATTCCAATAAAAATCAAATTTATTAAAACTTAAATTCCAATTTGCCCACGCTAATTTTCCGTCATAATTAATAATCGAGCCAATTCGTAAATGATTGTCATTTTCGCTATCGTTCTCGCCAATAATGTCAAGTCTTGATTGGAAATCATCTGGAAATCCAATTGTTTTGGTTTCTTCGTCAGTTGTAATTTCAAATGTTGTTTCAATTATTCCGCACAATTCCAATCTACATTTCCCTAAAATTATTCCGTCAAGATTTTTTTCTTTATAATTTTCCAATTTTGCCCAATCAAAGGTCAGAATGATTTTGTCAGAATTAATTTCCAGAAAGTCAATAGATGAATCGTGTAACTCAATTCTTTTAATATTTTCCGAAATTTTAAATTCCATCGCGATTTTTTTTCAAATGTGTTACAACGGTCGAGTATATGAAAAGTAGCGCTGAAAAAGTGCGCTATCCATTCGGTTAAACTCGAGCCGAATTTTTAAATTTTTCTATTTAATTTTCTTTTCTCAAATAGCCAAATTTAAAAATTTGGCGACCTCGAAAAAGTGCCCAAACCTCTGTATTTGAAACTACTCGCGCTATTTTTTATATACATTGTTAGCAAATGTTATTTTTCCGTTGTTACTTTTTTATCAAAGCATTCATTTAGTAATTCAACTTCTTTTTTTAAGTATTCAGATTCTAATTTTGTTTTAATATCACTAATCTTTTTGGATGGACTACATTGACTATAATTTAATATGTTTTTTCCATCGCTTCTAATATAATTTCCATAAATTAAATATTTTCCTTTTACATAAGGCATATCAGAGCAAGATGTCACGTAATAACCAGTTACAATTTCGCCTTTTTTCACATTGCCATTAAATACATCCGTAATTTCAAATTCATAGCAATCGTCTGCAATTGTTTTTAATTCGCCTATGAAAATCAGGTCAGAATAATTAATTACTTCTAAAGTTTGTTGTTTATTCCATTCATTCCAAAATTTTGTGCAGATACAGGCAAATGATTTCGAGCTAAAAGCTATTAAAAAAAATATGAGTACAGTTTTTTTCATAATATTTGCTAACGAGTTTGTATAACCGTCAGTTGCGTGGTTTAGAGCTAAGATAAGTAAAATACTGAAATATCGAGCACGCAAGGATTTGTCCGCAGGATAAATCCGTAGCAATTGCTGTTATACGTTGTTAACTACTGTAATTATTAAAGAATATTAATATGTATTACAATTTGACAATCATTTCTAATCAAACTTTTGAAATGAAATTTTTCAATTATCAGATCCTGATGTTTTTTTTAAAATTATCTGAATCTCAATTTTGGAATTTAAAATTCACATTTTACACGAATTTAACTTAGAATCCAACCCGCAAGATTTTAATTTATTTAACCGACCAGATTGGTTAATCTTAGAATTGTTTTTAATCTCGTTTATCTTGAAACTTATTAATTTTAAACCGTACAGATTGTTTATTCATAGAACTCATAATTAAACTCGTTTATCTCAATTTTATTAATTAAAGTAACCTACTAACTTTTTTTTAAAAAAATGAAGCAGGAGCAATCTCGTTTTGTTTAAATCTCTTTTGTTTTACTTTTTAAATAATAGAGTAGAGGAAGAAAATTGAAAACCAGGTTAATCTCGTAAAGTTAGAATTTTTGTTTTGAAGTTTTATAGTAGTTAACGTGTTTGTGTATGATTTCGTTGCGTGTTTAAGCAGTAAAGTTAGCAAATAAATCACAGATAGAAAGTCCGCGAGGACTTTCGTAAGTAGGCTATAACTAGCAATGAATTATACACGGTGTTGGCAACAGTATTTTATTCCTCTTCATCACCTTCAATGTTATCCATAAATTCAAAATATGGATTGAATAATCTTAGAATAAAATTCCTTAGATAATATTGATGTGTCGATATGTCAACTAAATAATTTGGAATATCTCCGTGCCAATACTGCATATGGTCTTCTTCTCCATTTTTTCTAATGAAGTCATAATCCATTTTAGAGTACTCAAAAAATAATTCCCGAATTAAACCTGTTACTCTCATTTCAAAATTATGGCAATATGAGTCCTCCATAGTATTTCTTTGATATCGCTCCCAATCAAATCCACCATAGCTTGTTTCAATCCACTCCTTGTCAAGACTTTTTGTGAGTGTTTTCACAATGTCAAAACAAATTCCTGAAATCTCATTGTTCCAAGTCATTGATAAGTCACTTAAATGATTCGGTTTGTAATCACCTTCAGCTTTATCTTCACGTTTCAATTCAGGAATAATCTCGTATATATCAAAGTAATCAATTAAGACCTCGTCAGCTTCGTTTTGTTTAAGGTCATATTTAGTTGTTAAAACTCTATTCTTGGTTGCTTTGTATGGATTAATACCTCCAATAACAATAGCATTAATTAAATGACCCATACCTTTTGTTTCTGACCAATTTTGCATTGTGTAAACAAAGCCGTGAATTCCTTTAGCTTCCATTATTTGAGCTGCATAGGCAGAAACAGAGTTCATTTTATCAATCATATCTTGGTCTGGGTCTTCACCATCTTCTGCTGGACTCCAATCTCCTTCTAGTGCATCCCAAGTAACTTTAAAAACATCAAAATTGCTCCCTGAGAAGCACGATGTTGTTAAACTGTCAATTTCTTTAAATGTTGGAATCCAAGGTTCTAAGACAAGAGTATTAATATCATCGTTTTCCCATTTTGGAATCATTGCGATAACATTTGTTTTGTCGTATAAAATCGAGTTTATAGTAGCTTCTCTAACAATTCTTTCTTCCATTGGTGAAATTAGAACATAAGCAATGTCCATTTTACTCATAGGTGAGAATAATGTTTTTAGATGGCTTCCATAAGCAAGTAATTCAGTATATGCTTGTCTCTCGGTTTGTTTGCTTTTTTTTAGTTCTACTACAGTCAAACCATTTCTTCCACCAAGTACTCCAAGGAAATCTGCCCTAATAGTGGAATCTGAATCCTTTTTAAGGGGCACTTCACAACCAATTAATTCCAATTCATATAATGAATTATAATGCTTCTCATATTGAGTAACTATCATATTGAAAATAGCTTGAGAAGGTGTGAGATGAGAAGGGTTTTCAATCTCAATTTTTTTTGGGAATTCAATTTTAGAAAGAAGCTTAGTCCAATCTTCCCTATTTTCCCATATATGATTTTGAATTTCTTTCTCGGTCATTTCAATATTGTTGCCAACGGTCTTGTATATGGCTCGTAGCGTGTAAATTAGCGATTATTTTCGGATTAAGCACAAGCCAGATTTTTAAATTTTACTATTTATCTTTTTAATTGGAAAATCGTCAAATTTAAAAATTTGGCGACTTCCAAATATGCACTAACTTCGATTAAGCAACTGATTAGCTATGAGCTATATACGTTGTTGCCACACGTTTTTATTCCGTATCTTTTTCCGCAACGAATTTTAATGGAAGTCCAAATACCATTTTAACTTTTTTATTTTCACTTAATTCGGCAGGTTTCCAATCGGGCAGTTTAGAAATAACTTTTATACAAGATTGGTCGATTTCTTTCATCAGTCCATCAATTACTTTTACTTCTGCAACTTTACCCAAAGTATCTACGCTAAATGTTGTTCTAACTGTTCCTTTTATTGTAATATTTTTAGTGGTTTCTGGAAATTTAAAATTCCGTTGAATAAATGTTGCGAGAGAGTCAAATCCACCTGGATATTCCGCCATTTTGTGTAATCGGTTAAATTCTAATATTTCATCATTTTCGTCAAGAATTTGGTATTCTAATTCGAGAGAGTTATTTGTTTCTATTTTTTTAAATTCCGATTGAGTGATTGAGCTTTTCGATTCCGATTTCAGTTCCAGTTTGGGTTCACTTTTATCTTTACTTTGACAAGAAATTAAAAGCAAAATGGTCAATAATGTTCCTATTATAATTCTCAAATCGAGTTTTTTTTAAATGTGTGGCAACGTATTTGTATATGAAAAGTAGCGTAAAACAAGCACAATTTTTTCAGTTTAGAACAAGTCAAAACTTTTGCATTTTGTTTTTAACTTTACTTTTGAAAAGCCAAATCAAAAGATTTGGTGACTTACCAAATATACCAAAATTTACGATTTAGAAAAGACGTAGCTATTTTTTATATACGGCTTAAGTTAGCATTTCAATAAAAACATTAAATTAAGATCTATAAAAAAGAAAGAACAAAGAGAGGATTAAGGTTATTATATACGCAGAAGCTTAAGACTTCGTCAACATTGAAAATCCCCTCTCTTTTCTACACAGATTTCGTACAGTTCTATGAGGCTTTTAGACCTCGATTTTAAGTCGTTGAAACTCGCGTAGGTTGTCCTTTCAAAAAACATTTTCTTATGAATAAAGATATTAAATATTTTGGAATAGACATTAGCCATTTAGTTTTTGATGTTACGGATTCTGAAGGGAATTATTACCAATTTAAAAACAGCATTTCTGGCTTTAGAAAGTTT
>NZ_QKYV01000005.1 GCF_003253545.1 Mesonia algae | reverse complement strand
CTTGTCCGTCTAAAGCCAAGTCTTCGTTTTCTGTTAAATCAAAAATCCCATCTCCATCATTATCTTCATCACATTCCTCTATATCTGTTAATGTGTTGCCAATGGTAATAGTATTTACTGTTAGCGTAAATTCTTCTACTACATAACAATCTGGATTAAGTGTATTTTCAATCCTGACATATATAGTTTCAATTAGCGAAGAAGGTTCATAATCTGTTTCGGGAAGAGGTGTAACATCATTATTCTCCGCTTCAGCTAAAGTTCCATGATAGGTTACTTCAAAAAGATCTTCATTTTGATTCCCTAAAACTAAAGCTGTGTTATCTCCTAAATCGAAAGATGCTTCTGACAAAGAGAAAAAACACTCTTCATATGAATCTATATCTGTTATAACAGGTTGAGTAAAGTTAGTACCTGTAATTTCTCCAATTCTAAAGCATTCTTCATCTTCTATTCTAATGTAGATAGTACTAATTATATTGTTAACAAAAGTAAAATTTTGAGGGTCGTTTATGGCTTGAGTAACATCTCCTGTTTCTGCCTGACCTTCAGTATTAAAATATAATATATTATACTGACTGGGCACATCTACAAATTGAGATTCTATTTGTGTTAAATCAAAAACTTCTATATCGTTTCCATCACTATCACATTGTCCCAAAATCTCTATAATATCCGTAATTAGTGTAATATTACCCTCTACCACTTCTACTGTAACCGATTCCTCACAATATTGATTTGTCCAAGTAAAAGTATAGACTCCTATCCCATTTAAACCAGAAATATTTGTGGTTGGTGAATTTGGATTTTCGATTGTGGCTGGAGATGGATTATTTGCATCATCTGCAATCCATTGACCACTACCTACAGCTTCTAAGGTTACTTCACTTATACAAGATACTGTTTGAGGCTGGGTTAAAATCCCTAAATTTGCAGTAAACTGAATAGCGTCTAAAAAATTTCCAACTGTGTTATCTCCTGATGCGGTTGAGATAGCTCTAAACTCAAAACGAGTTGTAGCTTGATTTGCGGGTACAGTATAAGTACCCACTTTAACTTCCCAACCAGCATTTATTGCTGTAGAATATTGTGCAACTAAACTTAGATTGCTACCTGGAGCACCCGCATAGACGCCTACAATATCTTGACCTGAAGATGTTTGATTTCTTGCTGCGTGAGCAAAACTAAAATAAAATTGAGTTCCAGCAATTGGTGTATCATAATCTTGATAAACCCCAGATGCCTGATTAGCATTTAACTCTATGTATTGATTACCTGAATATGCAGGTATACCTCCAGCAGCATTCGTAGTAACCCAAAATTCCATTTGACTATCTGTGGCAGTGGTAAACCAACCAGGGACATTTGCATGGTTTAAAAATGTTGCTATTGATGGCACTATGGGCTCTTCAAAATCATAATTCATAGTCGTAATAACACAATCTCCATCTTCTTGATAAAATATTACTTCTACTGGAACTGTTAATAAAACGGCACAGCCATTAACATCTACAACTTCTAATTCAACATTATAAATACCTAATTGATTAAAGGTATGGGACACACTTAAACCAGAAGCCGTATTACCGTCTCCAAAATCCCAATTGTAGTTGGCGTTAAACGAAGTATTTTCAAATATAACATTGGCATTAAAATTTATATTTTCAAATACATACACAGTATAAACATCATTTTCAAACTCTGATGGTATTATGGATGATATCGAAGGGGTAATATTTTGACAAGGCTCAAAACAAGAAATTTCAGCAGTAAAACCAGGTAATGGAGATAAATTTCCATCTGGAACAAACTCAACTGTTAAGCAACCTGAAATGTTTGCAGGTGAAGCAGCAATTATTCCTGGAGTATTAGTATTTAAAAAAGATCCTAATAATGGTGCAGAAGTAGAATCTCCATCATAAATATTGATAGTATCTGCACCTCCTAGCAAAAATTGTGTGTAATTTAATTGTATGGAAGTATTCACTGAATCATCAGAGCAAATTATTACTATTTGTGAATCTCCTCCATTATCATTATATCCCGAGTTGGGTCCTCCATTGTCATACAAGTTTCCCGAACAAGAATTAATCAAAGCTTGAGAGCCTATATTATAAGTTTGACTATAGGAATTTATTTGAATAACGATAAGGAATAACAAGCAAAGTAACTTTTTCATAAACTCTTCAAGTAAAATTATGGATGCTTTAAGCATCCTTATTTTTGTGGATAATATTAACCTGTGCAATTGATTAAGAAAATTGTATAACAACTTTCAAAACCAATTGCTTTAAAGGTTTTTACTATTAATTAAAAATTATCTATTTAAATAAACCCATCCTTTGATGATTTCTGAAGATGAATCATTTAAATTAAGTACGTAAAAATATGTTCCTGTTGGAAGTTCTCCTCCTTGATTTGAATTACCATCCCAGAAATCTTTTGTGTTATTTCCTTCATAAATTTTTCTTCCGTTTCTAGAAAAAATCTGAATCTCAAAATTAGGGTGATTTTCATATAGACCTGAAATTTCAAAATTATCATTCATTCCGTCTGCATTTGGAGAGAAACCATTAGGAATAAAAAAATCTTCTTCACAATCCTCTATTACAAGTTGTAAAGAATATAAAAGAAAACAAGGTTCTTGACTATCTTGAACTCTAATAATAATTGTTTCATTATTACTATTTACTACATAATTTGATACTGCTGTAATAGGATTACTATTAGTATTTGCGTTATCTTGAGTATTATAATAACCTATTATTTGTTGATTTTGAGTAAGGTTAATTAGATCTTCTGCTTCAGTTAAATCAAATACAGTATTTTCATCATTTTCACAAGCTGTAATAGAATCTAAACCTATAACCTCATTTTTTACTGAAGTAATTACAAAACTTTCAACTTGATAGCAATCTGAGTCTATATTGTTTTCAATCCTAACATATATAGTTTGTTGAGGGTTTTGAGCTTGATAATTTAATTCGTTCTGTATAGGATTCTGTGAATTATTTGCGGCTGATAAGGTTAAAAAATATTCTACATTGTATTCTAATGGATTTTGACCAGATAAAATATTGCTATCGTTAATCGTTAAATCAAAACTAGCTAAACCTGAATCTGTAGTGGCGCATTCTTGAAGATCTACTGGGGTTCCCACAATTACATCTTCTACGCATATATCGAAACTTGAGGTTTCATAACATTGATTTTGAGCATGATTCTCTATCCTTACATATATAGTCTCACACCCTGCAATTGTTAATTGATAATTAGTGAGGTTTGTTATCTCATTTGTAGCTTCATTTGCATCTAGCAAAGTATTATAATATGTAACAGTTGAATTTGCTGGGTTCTGATTACCTAAAACATTACTCGTGTTTTGAGTTAAATCAAAAATATAATCATTAGAGTTGTTATCACATACATTTAATTGTACTGCTGAAATTATCTCTGGAGTCATATAGGTTTGAAGCATAATTGCTCCTACAGCATAACAATCTGAATCTCCAATTGAACCTATACGCACATATATTGTTTTTGTGGCTCCTGCATTTACAGAATAACTTGCAGGATTTTGGATAGAATTTAAGATATCTCCCGTATTTGCATCTCCTTGTGTTTCATAATATGAAATATCGTAGTCCTGAGGATTCATTATCAATTGGTCTACAACTTGAGTCAAGTCATAATTTTCATAGCCATCGTGGTCTATGTCGCATCTTCCTGGTATAGAAACCAAAATACTATCTAAGGCTGGTGCTGAAGCTAAAACTAACTCTAACTCTCCTATTACATAACATCCAACCTCATTTTCTACTCTTACATAGATAATTTGATTTTGATACGCGGTTTGATTGGTGAAAGGATTTAAAAATGAATCTGGAATTGAATTTTGCCCTGAACCGGCATCGCTTATACTGGTATAATATGTAAAGTCACCTATTGCTGAAAATGAATTTTCTGCAGAAGTTAAATCAAAATCTGCAAATCCATCACCATTTTGGTCGCATTCTACGATTTGCTCATAGTCACTATCTAATTGAATAGCATCAATGTAGACTTCTACATTTTTGATGCTATGTCTATCTGAAATTGCTCCTGTAGAAGCAGAAAATCCAAAATAACCTTCAGCTATATTCTCTACTCCGTCAAAAGCTTGTGGGGTTCCTGCTAAGACTATATTCCCATCAATAACCACTTCTATATTACCATTATCCCAAGAAATCTCTGCTCTTTGATAATCTGTACTTCGAAGATTACCAAAAAATTCTTTAATCATATCTGGCTCAGGAAAATTTTCTGCATAACCTTCTCCATAATATACCTGTATTTCTGGGTTAGGATTATTCCCAAATTGTCCTCCATGGTTGTCATAAGTATCAAAACATACTTTTATTCCTCGAGAGTTAGGAGGTAAGCCTATAGAAGCTCCATTTACAAAGTTTGTAGGAGGATTCTCTAAATACCAAAAAGATAAACCATCTGCCCCATTTCCATCAAATATCCTAAAATCAAATTCTACCCGCCACCTTTCACATTGATTTAAGTTATAAGGCTGGGAAAAGAAAATGGCTCCTGCTTCTGTATTAGAGGCTTCAGTAAGAATAATTTCTTCTCCATCTGTCGTAATATTCGTATCTGTCCATCCTGAAAAATCTGGAGGATTACCTGTAAGTTCTGCTACTAATGTATTTTGAGCAAAGTTTGAAAACGGAATTAATAAAATAAAAAATAAAAAACAACATGTATATAATGTTGAATTATTACCGTCTTTTAATAAAGTTAGTTTTTTCATTTGTTATTAGCTTTTAAATCTCTTGAATACAAAACAGTCAACTTTGCCTGTTTTGCATTCAAAAAATTCTAGTAATTAAATTATAAACCTATTTTTTTATTACTTGTTTAGTAATATTTTGATTTTCACTGTAAATTTTTAAAAAGTAAATACCCGAACTCAATTGAGATATATCTCCCTTAAAAAGATTGGAAGAGTTTACTGTAAATGATTTTAATTTTCGGCCATTCACATCATACACCTCAACTTTATCAATTATTTTTGAATTTGAATCGATAAAAAATTCTGGACCTATTGGATTAGGAAATACTTTTAAAGATAACAATGAATTTCTCCCCACATTAAGTTCACAATACTCATTCGGATCAACCAAAGTAATTATAGAGCTTACTGTATTACTATTTCCATTCACATCTGTAACTGTCATTATAATTTCATTTTCTCCTAAATCATTACAATTTAAAGAGGTGATATTTAAACTTCTAGAAAGAATCTCACAATTATCTGTAGAACCTGCGTCAATATCGTCTGGAACTAAGTTTACCGTTAAATTATCATCCAATTCTATAGTTATATCATTTGAAATCGCATTTGGTATTTCCACATCAAGTACTGTTACATTAAATGTACACGTAGTTGGAATTGAATTACCTTGCGTGATTTCAAAAGTATTAGTTGTAGTACCTACAGGAAATTCTTGTCCGCTTGCCAATCCATCTATCTGTTCTACGTTAATTGTAGGTAAGTTTACGAGTACTTGCCCATTATTCATAGCTGATCCAAAATTTCCTGTCCAGCCTTCCGCATCATCTCCTCCGTGTTGAAAGTAAATATTTCTAACCCCTGCACCATAACCTGTAAATGTATGAGTTACAGTTTGTGTATTCACTGAAGTTGTGATATTCCCTGTAGAGAAACTTTCTATAACATTCCCTCCTTCGTCTCTTAATTCTACATTTAAAAAATATATATCATTTGGATCTGAAGAAACACCTCTATAATCTTCAGAAATAGTGATTTCAGGAGAATCGTCCATTTGTGCATCTGTAAATCCAACACTAGATAGATTTATTATTTGAGATTTACTACAAGTTGTATACGAGGTTACAAACTCTCCGTTAATTGCAGTCCATCCGCTACCTCCATTTTGGTCTATTGTCCATCCATTTAACCCGTCATTAGCGTCTCCATTTATTAATAAATTTCCGCTAGGCCCTCCTGGAGCTGATTGAGGAGTATTATAAGTTACGATTGCTCCACATAAAGCTTCATCATTTATAACTTCTATATCATTTGGACAAGGTGGTGTGGTAAAGCTTATAGGACCTACAGAATTACTTAATGCATTGTTGCAAATAGCACTTACATATACGTCATAATCTGTATCAATTTCTAAATCGGTGATGAACACACCTAAGTCATTGTCATTATCAAAAATTAATTCTCCCGTACCAGGAACAAAACCTTCTGGACCATATTCAACCTGCCATTCTGTTTCTATTCCGTTAGATACCCAAACCACTTCTGCTGTTTCTCCAGTGACATTAAAGATCGTAATATCTGTAGGATCTGGGCAAGCCACGGTGTTCACATTAATACAAAATGTACCTTGTACTTGATTATGACCATCTACCTGAATATAATATACTTCTCCCTCAACAAGTCCTGTCAATAAAATATTTGATGCCGTATTTTCTTCACTAATATTTTGATTACAAGTCAACTCCCCTGTTAAAGTAGAAAGGTCATTTATATCGCTTGGAGATTCATATACCGCTATCTGAGAATCAAAATCTGACGGAGCAATATCTGTAGTTATATTTACCGCTCCATTTTCTGGTGCTGTAAAAGTAAACCAAACACTATTATCTATAGTATCGATAGGCTCAAAACAACTAGCAATTGGCTCAAAATTTTCTGTTGTTGCTAACGTATTACTATAAATATCTTCAGCACAACTTGCATTTAAGACCAAATCGATAGCATTTATAATATCATCATTTGCAGGTGGTTCTGGACACGCTCCTGTAGAAGTATATAAACTTGAATTGGCAGAACCAGTATTTGGCTCCATAAAATAAATACTATTGTTGGATGGGTCTAAAATCTCTATTCCTACTTCATAACCAAAAGAACCACCACTATTCCAATAAAGTTCAAAATTCACTCCATCGCATATAGGCACAAGAATCTCTTCATATTCTTGTCCGCTTCCTAATTGTAAAGTGGTTACTAATATGTCATTTTGAAGAATATTCATAGAGTTACCATTCCAGCCATCTCCATAACTATCTGTTAATATAAATTTGTAATTACATTGGTTTGAAGGATCACATATAGGTGTATCAAAAACCACTGGTCCTACATAATTACTTTCACTGTCAGATATACAAATAGATTTTACATATACTTCATAACTAGTTGCAGGATTCAAATTTTGCAATGTTTCTCCCATTGCATTATTATCTTGCACAACCATACCTGTTCCTAAAGTAAAACCGACTGAACCGTATTCAATTTCCCATTCTGTAATTCCATCAACGCTATCCCAGATAACGTCTGCAGTATTAAGTGTTATATTCTCTATTTGAATATCAAAAGGAGGTACACAATCATTTGCTTCTTCTCCACTAATAGCAAATACATTTATAACAGAACCTCCTATATTATTCTTGATAAATTCTACACTTTCAACTAATTTTGTTTGATTATTCGGTTCTATGCTCAAATTTAATTGAAAAATCTTAGGATTATTAGAAGGAGTTTCTACATTATTATTACTTCTATCTCCTCTACCAATGCCTGATAACTCTATAGGCAACCCTGTTCCATACCAATCTGGAATACTTAATCCAGTAAATGTTTGAGTACTCCCATCTGTAAAGTTAACTATCGCATCTGCAGTAGATACACCACTCCCCGATGTTACTAAAAAATACAAATTTGAATAGCTTTCTGGCGTTGTAATCGTTAATGTTTTTGAATTTGAAGCTCCTGATAAAGAAACTCTCAATGAGTTGTTCCCCTCATAAGGCGACCCTGCAGTAGGAATTTGGTAAGTTAAACCTGTTGTTACGTTACTCTCTATCTCTCCTGAGGTTGGCAGCCCCACGGTAATATTTCCATCTCCAACGTTTAATTTCCAGTCTTCTGAAAGGAAACAAAAATTGGCATCATCAATTGAAATAGAAGTCGAACTTTGCATTGTGCCAACACCGTTTGCTATAACATCTTCATTATACCCAGTTGCGGCAATTGGATTAATTTGACAATAGGATTGCCAACAGAAAAATAAAAACAATGTAAATAAGGTAATTTTCTTCATAAGGATTAATTTAAGTTAATAACTGCTTACTTGTTAATGACTACTACATACATTAAAAACAAACCTATTCGCTAAATTTTCTTATTACATCAAATTAGAAATGACTTAGTTTTAAGACACCAAATTTCATTTAACAAGAACTTATCATAAAATTAACATAAACTACGAATGATCGTTATCACTATTGTTTCAAATAGTGTAAATATTGTTTCAACTTAACATTTAAAGTTATTAAACTTGTGTTTGAAGGTATTGAGAAGGGGTCATATCATATATTTCTTTGAAGCATTTTGAAAAATATGATGGACTTGAGAATCCAGACTTATAAGAAACTTCAGATACACTTATATTATTATTAAAAAGTTTCACTGCATGTTTTATTCTTCTTAGTTTTATTATTTCAGTTGGTGTTGTATTGGTTATAGCTTTCATTTTTCTATGCAAACTAGTTCTGCTCATCCCTAAAGATTTTGCCAATTCATTTACATTAAAAGTTTCATCATCTATATGAACATCTATGATACTAAAGATTTTACTTAAAAATGGATCTATAGTTTCATTGTCTACAGTTTTAATAGGTTTTTTTAATGTGTGTAGCTCTTCAAACATAAAAGCTCTTTGCTTAGCGCTTCTATCTAGGATATTCTTAACTTTTAATAATAGCTCTTCTACATTAAAAGGTTTGTACATATATTCATCTGCACCTACAGATAAACCTTCTAATTTATTTTCTATTCCTGCTTTTGCTGTTAATAATATTACTGGAATATGAGCCGTTAGCACATTACTTTTTATATTCTCACAAAGCTTTATTCCGTCCATTTCTCCCATCATTATATCTGTCAATATTAAATCTGGGATTATTTTTAAGGATAAGTCTAATGCTTCTTCGGCATTTGCCACAGCAAACACTTTATATTTGTTACCAAAACTAGCACATATAAAATCTCTCAAATTTTTGTTATCCTCTGCAAGAACAATAGTAAGATTTGACGTATTTGCAGTTATACTTTGATTGTTGTAGCCAGGTTGTATTTTTTTATAAGGTAGATAAATTTTAAATGCTGTTCCTGAGGGAGCTTCCTTTTGGCTAGTTACAGTAATAGATCCTTTTTGTAATTTTATTAATTCTTCTACCAGAGATAAACCTATACCGCTACCTGCCTCAATAGATTCAACAGATTTCTCTCTATAATAACGCTTAAATATTTTATCTAGATGATCTTTATCGATACCTATCCCTGTATCTCTAACTTCTATTAAGACACCGGTTTTTGTTTCGTTTACTGAAATAAAAATTTCTCCTCCTTTTCTATTATATTTTATAGCATTAGAAAGTAGGTTATACATAATCCTTTCTATAAACTCTCTAGAATAAGAGTAATAACCTGAAATTGAGTTCTCCTCATAGATTTTAATATCCTTTTGTTTTAACTCCTCTGAAAAAGCCGCTATGGAATGATTAATTGTTTTTTTTAAATCTCCCTTAGAGTAAGTAGGTTTTAAGACACCTGCTTGAACTTTAGAAAAATCTAAAAGTTGATTGGTTAGCTCTAGTAGGTTTTTTCCGTTTTGAGAAATTATATTTAATAATTTTATATCTTTTTGATTATTAATCGATTTTTTTAGATGTTCTGCTGGCCCTAATATTAAGCTTAAGGGAGTTCTTAGCTCGTGCGTGATGTCCGAAAAGAATTTATTTTTTATTTCATCCAATTCCTGTAATCGTAAAGCTTCTTTTTGTTTTAATTGTATGCTAGTGGCTAGTATTTTTTGTTTTACTTGATATCTAATAAAAAACACTATAATTAAAACAAATACTAAAAAATAAATAATCCAAGACCACCAACTTGACCACCAAGGGGGAGAAATTTTTATTTTCACTTGTTTAATATAATTGCTCCATATCCCCGAGGTGTTTGAAGAATTTACTTCAAAAAGATAATTTCCAGGAGGTATTTTTGTATAAATAGCTTCCCTACGATCGTTAACTTCTTTCCATTGATTCTCTAAGTCATAACCGTTTAACCGATACCTATATTTAATATCCTGAGGTTGATTGAATTGTAATGCAGAATATCCAAGGGTCAAATTATTTTCTTTGTAATTAAGTTTTAATTCAGTTATAGATTCATTAGGAGTTTCTAAACTTATAGCTTCATTGTTCACCTCTATTTTTGTGACTACGGTTTGTGGAGCATAGGTGTCTTTTCTTAAAGTTAAAGGATTAAAAAAAACACCTTTTTTTGTTCCTCCAAAAGCAAAATTACCATCAGACAGTTGTAAGTTATGATATCTATTATATTCTAATATTGGAGTTCCATGTTCTAAGCTAAAGGTTTTTTGAGTAAAGTCTAATGTATTAAATCGACATAAACCACTATTCGTACCTAACCACAAATAACCTTCTTCATCTGTCAGAATAGAATATATAGTATTGTCTGGCAATCCTTGTTTTTTTGAAAAGATACGACTATCAAAATTTTTAGTATTAAATCTAATTAAACCACTATAACTGGCTATCCATAAAATGTCTTTATCACTTTTGTCTTTTGCCAAGCTAATTAAATTAGCAACTGGCAATTTTTCATCATTAACTTTAAACCATTTTTTTGTAGACAAATTGAAATAAAACAAACCGTTTGAACTCGTTGTTACCCAAAGAAAGTTATCTATAACTAACATATTCTTGGGGCTGATCTTCTCAGGTAATTGGTTTTCTATTTTTTGCCAGTTTTTAACCTTTTTAGTATAAGAATAAATCTTTCCTGCCTGAGTAATAACAATAGGTGAAGAAGAATTTAGTAGCGATATTCCCACAATAGGGTCAAATTCATTCCTGTCTATATTGTCAGACAACTTAGGGTATTCTTCATAAGTTTTTTCTTTAAAATTATAGCAAAAAATAGATCTATTTAATGCTAACCAATTATTGTTATCATTCACATAAGACCTTAAATAATAAGAAATGGGAAGCACAAAATCATTTTTAATTAAAATATTTTCAACATCATTAGAGGAGATTTTATAATACTTTTTAAAAATATCTACAACAAAATTAATTTCGTAATCAAAATCAATGAAATTATATGAGTAATCAATTTGATAAACACCATCGGTATCGATAGCTATCCATATTAAACCCGATCTATCAATTGAAAATATTTTAATTTTTTCCTTTGAGGTTAAAGGCAACTGTTTCTTAAACTCTATATCATCTCCATAGACATAAAGATTTTTATCTATTAAAAAACAAAGATCATTAGTTACTGGGTTGTAACTATAATTAAAAAGGCTACGGTTTAAGGTTACAGGTAATAATGATTTTTTAAACTGCTCATTACTAGGATTAAACTCATATATAAAATTAACATCAGACCAAATCATTATTTTATCTAAGCCTTCATATATTTTAGGAACATCATAACCAAAGTAATTATCATCATTATAAGATAATTTATAAGGTATTTTAATTTCACAAAATGAATTACTTTGTCTATTATATTTCTTTAAAGATTGTTGGGTTAAAACCCACATGTCATTATTCTTATCTTCAAACAAAGATCTAATAGTATCATTTTTAAAATAAAAATCTATTTTATCATTAATTTCTGAATTTAAACTAAATTTCGTTAGTTTTTCTGGGGTTGAATAAGTCCAAAACTCCCTATTTTTTGAGATTAAAAAAGTTTTATCATTAGTACTTATTTTATTCTTTATTAAAGTATCGTTATTGTATAAATGCTCAATACTTTCGGATAAAGTATTTAAAAGATCTACCTCACCAGATTCATAATTAATCCACAATGTATTTCCATTCAGCAGCCCTATTTTATTTATTATATTGGAAGATAAAGATGTATTATCTTTAGGAATATGTTGAAATACTTTAAACTCATTACCATCAAATCTGGCTAAACCATTACGTGTGCTTATCCAAATAAATCCTTGTTTATCTTGTTCTATTCCCGAAACAAAAGATTGAGGAAGTCCATCTTTTACCGTAATATGTTTTACACTTTGTGCATAAATTGTGGAGGTAAAGATTAATAAGAATAAGTATGTAAATATTTTCAATTCTTAAGTTTTATTGTTGCACAAGTTATCTATAATTTAACAATTACACACCCTACAACCCCTACTATAATCTTAATAAAATAGAATTATTTTTTAAAAAATTAAATATTGATGATAAATTCATAAAAAAAACTATATTTACAGTTCTACTACATCACATTTTGAATGTACCTAATTGTTAAGATCAATTAATGTATAATTCAAATAAAATACAATGAAGAAAATTTTCAGGCAATCTGCTCTGCTCTATATTTTAATCTTAAGTTTTTTCAATTTATCAGCGCAATCAAATCAATACTTACATTTTGATGGTATAGACGATTATACCGAACTTCCTAATGCAGCACAATACGTAAACAATTTAAATACTATTAGTATGACTGGTTGGTTTTATACCGACGCACTTACTTATGGGCAAGGGATGATGAGTATTAGAGGAGGAGGAACAGGCACCGGAGAGATGTATTTAATTCAGCTCAATAACGGAACTATAGAATGTAGACTAATTACCTCTACAGGACTTCATGAATTTGTTGCCCCAGCAGGAACCATACAAGCAGGACAATGGCAACACGTAGCGTGGATTTTTAATCAAGATACCGTAGAACTTTTTATAGATGGTAATTCTATAGGTAGTGGTACTGCTTCTGGGACTTTTCAATCTACAACTAGACCTTTCTCTGTAGGAAAATGTATTCAATCGGGTTTTAATTTTATTTTTAAAGGTCGAGCAGACGAAGTCTCGTTATGGAGTAAGGCACTAACTCAAGTAGAGATTCAAGATATGATAAATAATGAACTTGACGGAAATGAATTAGGCTTAGAAGTTTATTATAAATTTAATCAAGGAACTCCAGCAGGTAATAATACAAATATATCTCAACTTATTGCAGAAAATGGACTTACAGAAAGAAACTCTAATCTTCTAAACTTTTCATTGACAGGAGAAGAGTCCAACTTTAATGGAGCGTTAGAAAGTGGTTTTCAAGCTATCAATTTCCCTCCTATTTCAAACAAGCTTATTACAGATAACCCTTTTGAAATAGAAGCATCAGTTAATTCAGGATTGACAGTTAATTTTGAAGTAGTGACTGGTCCTGCCTCCATTAATGGAAATATAATTACCTTAACAGAAGAAGCAGGAGAAGTAACTATTAAAGCTAGTCAACCTGGTAATAATGATTTTGATGCCGCAGAAGATGTTTTTGTAACATTTCAAGTTTTAGATCCTTCAGAGGTACTTGTTGAAGCCGAAGTTCTACATCCGTTAAACGGAGATGTATACGCACCTACATTAATTCCTATACAAATTGCTGTGAAAGCAGGAATTCAATACCCAGAACTTTTTTCTATTGACCAAATAAATGTAGAAATAGAAGGAGACGAAGTTATACTTACCAACCATAATAACGGATTTCTCACTGGCTGGTGGACACCATCTACCTATGGAGAAAAAGAATTAGTGTTAAATGCGACAAATAATTTTGGTGAAAGTCAAAATTTAACTCATTCTTTTAATTTAACCGCAACTGCTAGTGATTTAAGTATTCTAGGCACAGATGAAGTTTGGGTAAATTCAGATTTCCCAACACAAACTGTAGAAACAGAACTCCCTAGCCATGTAGGAGCTTTTAATCAAATTTCGGCTACATTATTTATAGATTGTCCAACAGGAGGTTGTGATCCTTGGGATAGAGTTTCTTCTGTGGAAGTACAAGGAAAAAACGGAGAATGGTATGAGATTATTAGATACTTAACTCCTTACGGAGTAAGCTGCCAAAGCGATATAGATTTAACCGATTTTGCCTCACTCCTTAGCGGAAAAACAAAATTTAGAGTTAACCTTGGTACACAAGGAAACGGATTTTTATACACCTTACAATTAAACTATCAAGCAGGTGTTCCCGAAAACCCATACAGCTACGTGCAAAAGCTATGGTATCAAACCTATCAGTTTGGAGATATGGCTAACTTGCAACCTGCAGAAGAAATTCTTGCTCACTACCCAGAAAATACAGAATCTGCAAAAATAAAACTGGTTTCTTCTGGACACGGTTGGGGAGAAAACAACACAGGTAATGCTGCTGAATTTCAAGAAAACACTCATCATATTTGGGTAGATAATGAAGAAACTTTTGAACAACACAATTGGAACGACTGTAATCCTAATCCAGACAACTGTAGCCCTCAAAACGGAACTTGGTATTACGATAGAGCTGGTTGGTGTCCTGGAACAATAGCTCAGTTTTTTGATTTTGATTTAGGAAGCATTACTCAAAACAATGTAGAGTTAAAGTATATCTTTGACGAAAGCTATGTTGACTATTGTCATCCAAATAATCCAAATTGTGTGACAGGTTCTACATGTAATAATTGTGACGATGGGTTTAATCCTCATTTAATCGTATCTTCTTATTTGGTTTCATTTGGAGACACTCCTTTAAACCAAAACTTAAATGTTCCTAACGAAGAATCTGGTTTTGACATTAGCCTATACCCTAATCCATCTACAGGAGTTTTTTACATAGATTTAGAGAAAAGCCAAGAAGCAAGCTCGATAGTAGTTTATAATTACTTAGGCAAATCTATAAAATTGATTCAAGTAGATCAAGACCGACAAAACATACAAGTCGACTTAAATACTGCTGCGGCTGGAGTATATTTTGTTAGTATTTTCAAAGGAAATAGAATCTTAGAAACTAAAAAAATTATTTTAGAGTAAATCATTCAGCACCTAAAATCTAAAGATCTATCAATATAAGGGACTGTCAGTCCCTTATATTGATAGATCTTTAGATTTTAGAATTATATTATTTATTTTACTTCATTTCTTTATCAAAAGCTTACTCATATACATTTAAGATTTAACTTAGTTTTGGATGATTTATTTATTTGAATGTAAACATTAAAGTTACCGCTCAAATCTCTAAAAACATCTAAAAAGAAAGGGCTAAAACTATTTTTTGATTAAATAACTAAACAACCAATTTGTTTTAAAATACGCTTATTCTAACTAATTTTTAAACAGTTTAATCTGATTAAAAAATCAACATTCATTCCTATATAATAGAAAGCAAAATTATTTTGTTTAATATTTTAACTTATTCTTTAAACAAAATTGTTTTTTATAGTTTAGTTTTGAAGTGTCGAATATAGATCTATGCAGTATATAAAAAAAGAATTTAGTATTAAGGACCTCGAAGTTCTTAGCGGAGTAAAGGCTCACACCATAAGAATTTGGGAAAAAAGATATCATATTTTAGAGCCTAATAGAACTGATACCAATATTAGAGTTTACGACACTACGTCGCTTCAAAAATTACTCAATATTGCCTTTCTCAATGAAAATGGATATAAGATTTCTAGAATCTCAAATCTTTCCGATAAGGAAATTAGTGATTTAGTACAATCTACATCTTCCTCAAACAATTATGAAAACAGAGCTATAAAGTCCTTTCTGGTAGCTATGTTTAATTACGATGCTGTTCTGTTTTTAAATACCTACGATGAGCTTCTAAAAAAGAGAACCTTTTCAGAAGTTTTTAAAGACGTGTTTATACCTTTTTTAGAGCATATAGGTTTATTATGGCAAACTAATACCATTACCCCATCTCATGAGCATTTTATCTCTAATCTTATACGACAAAAAGTTTATAGCAATATAGAGAAACTTCAATATGAAAAACCTTTTAACGAAGAAAAGTTGTTTATACTCTTTTTACCTGAAAATGAAATCCACGATTTAGGCATACTATTTACCAATTATGAACTTTTATCTCTAGGTTATAAGGTGATTTTTTTAGGACATACCATCCCATTAGAAAACTTAAAGACATTTACTCCTATGGCGAAAGAAGTATTTTTTATATCTTACTTCACCATACAACCAGAAGATCCTACTTCTTATATAAAAGAATTTAAAAAAGAATTAATCAGCGAAGAACATCAACTTAAGTTTTGGATCTTAGGACACAAAAAAGCTGAAATCGATAAAAGCCTATTAAATGAAAACATCTCTACTTTCAAAAATATTTCTGAACTAACCTTAAAACTATAACTATGAAAAAGAAAATTATAATTATAGGTTCTGGTTTTTCCTCGCTAAGTGCATCCTGTTATTTAGCTCAACAAGGTTACGAGGTAGAAATATTTGAAAAAAACAGCAGTATAGGAGGTAGAGCCAGACAATTAAAAAAAGAAGGCTTTACCTTTGATATTGGCCCCACTTGGTATTGGATGCCCGATGTATTTGAGCGTTTCTTTGCAGATTTTAATACCACTCCTCAAGCCTATTATGATCTTATAAAACTCAGTCCGGCTTATAAAGTTTACTTCAGTAAAGAAGAAAGTATCACTATAGGTGATACCTTAGATAAAATATATGCTGCTTTTGAAAGCATTGAAAAAGGAAGTTCTCAAAAATTAGAAAAATTTATAGAAAAAGCCAGAAGCAATTACGACATTGCTATTAAAGATTTGGTTTATAGACCTGGAGTTTCTCCCTTAGAACTTATCACGCCTCAAACTGCAACCAAACTCAATCAGTTTTTTAGCACCATAGCCAAAGAAGTTAGAAGAGAGTTTAAAAACGATCAACTTATACAAGTACTCGAGTTTCCTGTGCTATTTTTAGGTGCAAAACCTAGCGACACTCCAGCTTTTTATAGTTTTATGAATTTTGCAGATTTTGGCTTAGGAACTTGGCATCCTAAAGGAGGAATGTATCAAGTCATTTTAGGCCTAAGTGAATTGGCAAAAAGTCTTGGCGTAAAAATTAATTTAAACGCTTCCGCGGAAAAAATTCTAGTCGATAATCATAACAAAGCTACAGGGATTATTTCGAACGGAAAAGAACACCAAGCAGACATCGTTTTAAGCGGTGCCGATTATCACCATACCGAAACTTTACTACATCCAGAACTTCGTCAGTATTCAGAAACCTATTGGGACAAGAAAACTTTTGCTCCCTCTTCCCTTCTCTTTTACGTAGGTTTTGATAAGAAGATTGAAAACGTAGAACATCACACTTTATTTTTTGATGTCGATTTTAAAGCCCATGCAAAAGCCATCTACGATAACGCAGAATGGCCTGAAGAGCCTTTGTTTTATGCTAGTTTCCCTTCTAAAACAGATGATAATATAGCTCCGAAAGGGAAAGAAGCAGCCATATTTCTCATTCCGCTTGCACCAGGATTAAGAGATGAACAATCCTTAAGAGAACGTTATTTTAAAAAAATAATTAAACGCTTTGAGGAAATTACTAACCAAAATGTTTCAAATTACGTTATATTTAAGGAGTCCTTTTGTGTAAATGATTTTGTTAAAGACTATAATTCGTATAAAGGAAACGCATACGGACTTGCAAATACACTTTTTCAAACGGCTTTTTTACGTCCCAAATTAAAAAGCAAAAAAGTAAAAAGTCTCTATTTTACCGGACAACTAACCGTACCAGGACCCGGAGTTCCCCCTTCGTTAATTTCAGGTAAATTAGTAGCAGAACTTATAAAAAAACATAACTAACAACCTCTATGAAATCAACTTTTGACCTTGTCTCAAAGCTTTGCAGTAAAGAAGTTACTCAATCTTACAGTACCTCTTTTTCTATTGCCACCAAGCTTTTAGCTCCTTCAATAAGACAGGATATTTATAATATTTACGGTTTTGTACGTTTTGCCGATGAAATTGTAGATACCTTTCATGATTACGATAAAGAGTTTTTATTTAATAAGTTTGAAGAAGATCTATATTTAGCTTTAGAACACAAAATAAGTCTCAATCCTATTTTAAACTCCTTTCAAGAAACAGTTCATAAATATCGAATTCCAAAAGAATTGTATGTTGCTTTTTTAAAAAGTATGCGAACAGACTTACATAAAACCACTTACTTATCCCAAGAAGAATACCAGCAATATATATACGGCAGCGCAGATGTTGTGGGGCTTATGTGTTTAAAAGTATTTGTAAAAGGAAATGAAGAAAAATATAAGGAATTAAAAGAAGATGCTATGAAACTAGGATCTGCTTTTCAAAAAGTGAATTTCTTACGTGATCTAAAAGCTGATTTTGAAAATTTAAATCGCTCTTACTTTCCCAACGCAAATCTTGAGCAATTAGATGAGCTGACTAAGAAAGAAATCATTCAAGAAATTGAAGACGATTTTGCCCAGGCTTTACGCGGAATATCAAAGTTACCAGTCGAAGCAAAATTAGGAGTTTACACTGCTTATATTTACTTTTATAAATTATTAAACAAACTTAAAAAAACTCCTTCCTTACAAATTAAGGAGCAACGCATAAGAGTTTCTAATTACCAAAAAGCCGGACTCTTAGCAAAATCATATATTTCTTGTAGATTAAACCTTATTTAGTAATGCAAACAGTTTATTGGGTACTTATATTTTTTTCCACCTTTTTCTTTATGGAATTTATGGCTTGGTTCACGCACAAATACGTCATGCACGGGTTTTTATGGTCTTTACATAAAGACCATCACCACAAAGATCATAGCAGTTGGTGGGAACGAAATGACTTATTTTTTATCTTTTATGCACTCGTTAGCATAGGCTGCTTCTTGCTTTGGCAATATGAAAATATCTGGTTTACACTTCCTATAGGTTTAGGAATCTTAGCTTATGGAATAGCTTATTTTACAGTGCATGATATTTTTATACACCAACGCTTTAAAATGTTTAGAAATGCCGACAATTGGTATGCTAAAGGCATAAGAAGAGCTCATAAAATTCATCACAAGCACTTAGGTAAAGAAGAAGGTGAGAATTTTGGTATGCTTATGGTTCCTTTTAAATATTTTAAACAAAAATAACATGCAAAATCACCACTATGATTTTATCATTGTTGGGAGTGGTTTAGCAGGTTTACAGCTTGCCCTTGCTTTTTCAAAAGATAATTTTTTTAAAGACAAAAGCATTGCCCTTATAGATGAATCATCAAAATCAAAAAACGATAAAACTTGGTGTTATTGGGAAAAAGGAAAAGGGAAATGGGATCATCTTATACACGCCACTTGGAACAAAGGCGCTTTTATTTCTAATCATAAAAACTTAGCATTAAAACTTAGCCCTTACACTTATAAAATGTTAAGGTCTATAGATTTTTATAACGATGCTAAGTCTCAATTAAAAGCACATAACTCTATTAAATTTATTCAGGATTGTGTCACTTCCGTGGAAGAAAACGAAACCGAGGTTCAAGTTATAGGAGAGCAACAAATTTATACGGCTACTCATGTTTTTGATAGCCGAATCCCAGAAGATTTTTTTAAAGAAAACAAAAAAACAATTAAAATTCATCAACACTTTAAAGGTTGGATGATAGAGACAAGTACACCGCAATTTAATCCAAAGCAATTTATTATGATGGATTATAGGCTTAAATGGAAAAATTCCACTAGTTTCACCTACGTTTTGCCTATATCACCGACCAAAGCTTTTGTAGAATATACTTTTTTCACCCCTTTCACTACCGAGGAAGATGTTTACGATGAACAATTAAAAAGTTATATTAAAAAATATCTAAATCTAAAAGATTACCGTATTACCGAAACTGAAATGGGAAATATAC
Organism: Mesonia algae; assembly: GCF_003253545.1. Taxonomy (GTDB): domain Bacteria; phylum Bacteroidota; class Bacteroidia; order Flavobacteriales; family Flavobacteriaceae; genus Mesonia; species Mesonia algae. Next base: position 291,141 of record NZ_QKYV01000005.1, on the reverse strand, counting down.
CTATGACCAATTTTCCGTTTCATAAGTATCATTCTAACAAAATTACAAAAATAGGAACAGGCGGCGGATGGGTTAAACCTTCCACAGGTTATTCGTTTAAACATACCGAAAAGAAAGTAAAACGTATTCTCCAGAACTTTAAGGAAAAGAAATCTCCTTCTAATGAAATTTTCAATAAAAAGTTTTATTACTATGATAAAGTATTTTTAAAGGTCATAGAGAAAGAAAATGAAAAGGGAGAATGGTTGTTTGAACAGTTTTATAGTAAAAACAGCATTCAAGATATATTTAAATACTTAGATGAAGAAACAAATTTCTCAGAAGATTTAAGAATTATGGGAACTTTATATTCTTCAGCATTTATCAAAGCTTTCTTTAAAAGCTTAAATTAAAGGTACGTGATCGTTTATTTCCCAATATTCGTGTTCCCAAGTATTTGATTCTACATTTATTTCGCTAGTCTCGTTTTCATTTTCTATCGCTCTCATCATCTTTACTTTATTAAAGGATTATTAACCTAAATTAAAACCTTTAGCATTCTTCTGAAATACCCAATACTAAGTATATTCATAAAAAAACTCCTGCAAAATGCAGGAGTTTTATTTTTATACTATAAAAAGGGACTGATTAAGCGTTTAATTTTTTAATTAAATTTAACGCAGATCCTTCTTTATACCATTCAATTTGATTTTCATTATAGGTATGATTTGCTTTGATCGTATCTTTAGAACCATCAGCGTGAACTATTTCGATAGTTAAAGGTTGATTTGGAGCAAAATTTTCTAAATCAATAAAGTTGAAGGTATCATCTTCTTTAATTAATTCGTAATCACTTTCATTATCAAAAGTAATTCCTAACATACCTTGTTTTTTCAAGTTAGTTTCGTGAATACGAGCAAAAGATTTTACCAATACTACAAAAACTCCTAAATGACGAGGCTCCATTGCTGCGTGTTCTCTAGAGGAACCTTCCCCGTAGTTATGATCACCCACCACTACTGTTGGAATTCCTTTAGCTTTGTATTCTCTTTGTGTATCTGGCACACCACCATATTCTCCTGTTAACTGACTTTTCACAAAGTTAGTTTTCATATTAAAAGCGTTTACCGCTCCAATAAGACAGTTGTTAGAAATGTTATCTAAGTGACCTCTATAACGCAACCAAGGCCCTGCCATAGAAATATGATCTGTAGTACATTTACCGTGAGCCTTAATCAATAATTTTGCATCTAATAAATTTTTACCATCCCAAGGTTTAAATGGAGTTAGTAACTCAAGACGCTCACTATCGCTAGCTACTTTAATATCTACACCACTTCCATCTTTCATCGGCGCTACATAACCAGCATCTTCAACCTCAAAACCTCTTGTAGGAAGCTCAATTCCCTTAGGCTCTTCTAACATTACCTCTTCTCCATCTTCGTTGATTAATTTATCACGAGTAGGATCAAAATCTAAACGCCCAGAAATCGCGATTGCAGCTACCATTTCTGGAGAACCTACAAAAGCGTGAGTATTTGGATTACCATCGGCACGCTTAGAGAAGTTTCTGTTAAAGGAATGAACAATAGTATTCTTTTCTTCTCCTTTACGATCACTTCTATCCCACTGACCAATACAAGGTCCGCAAGCATTGGTAAATATTGTCGCGTCTAGATCTTCAAAAATCTGTAACAATCCGTCACGCTCTGCCGTGTAACGAATTTGCTCTGATCCTGGGTTAATCCCGAAGTCTGATTTTGCTTTAATCTTTTTATCTACCGCTTGTTTTGCAATAGAGGCAGCTCTTGTTAAATCTTCGTAAGAAGAGTTTGTACAAGAACCAATTAATCCCCAATCCACATTAATTGGCCAATCATTTTCTTTTGCTTTTACACTCATTTCAGAAATAGGTGTAGCTAAATCTGGCGTAAAAGGTCCGTTTAAATGTGGTCTTAATTCAGATAAGTTAATCTCGATTACCTCATCAAAATATTGTTCTGGGTTTTCGTAAACCTCATCATCTCCTGTTAGGTACTCACGAACTCCGTTTGCAGCATCTGCAACATCATCACGGTTGGTAGCACGTAAGAAACGCTCCATAGAATCATCATAACCAAAAGTAGAAGTTGTAGCACCAACTTCTGCTCCCATATTACAAATCGTACCTTTACCAGTACAAGAAAGGTTTCTAGCACCTTCTCCAAAATATTCTATAATAGCTCCAGTTCCTCCTTTTACCGTAAGAATACCAGCTACTTTTAAAATTACATCTTTAGAAGCAGTCCACCCGTTTAATTCTCCAGTTAACTTTACTCCAATCAGTTTAGGAAATTTTAACTCCCAAGGCATTCCAGCCATTACATCTACAGCATCTGCACCTCCAACACCAACAGCTACCATTCCTAAACCTCCTGCATTCACAGTATGAGAATCGGTACCAATCATCATCCCTCCAGGGAATGCATAGTTTTCTAAAACTACTTGGTGAATAATTCCTGCTCCTGGCTTCCAAAATCCGATACCATATTTATTAGAAACTGAACCTAAAAAGTCAAAAACCTCATTACTGGTTTCATTAGCTCTTTTTAAATCTTTTTTAGCTCCTTGCTTGGCTTGGATTAAGTGGTCACAATGAACCGTAGTAGGAACTCCTACTTTCTTTTTTCCTGCTTGCATAAATTGCAATAATGCCATTTGTGCAGTTGCATCTTGACAAGCAATTCTATCTGGTGAAAAGTTTACATAATCTGCAGCTCTGGTATAAGCTTGTGTAGCTTCACCATCCCATAAATGAGAATAAAGAATTTTTTCTGAAAGTGTTAATGGTTTACCTACTACTTCACGGGCTTTATCTACACGCTCAGCAATTTGAGTATAAACCTTCTTAATCATATCAATATCGTATGCCATAGGTCTGTTTTTTTTTAGTCCTGCGAAAGTAATGAAATTTAATGAAATTAAAAAATAACTATCAAAACATCAATTTAGCGGAAGATAATTCAGTGAAATAGCAAAAACCTTAATTATAATGAATCAAAATAAGCTTATTTTGAAGAATAATTAACGGATTAATAATTTAAACGATTTGAATTGACGATTTAATAAAAAAAAAGTGAATTTGTTTAAAGATTGTAATTATTTTGAATTTTTATTACAACTCTAAAAATAAAATTTAATGTAAAGCAGAATAAAAATTCTAATCTAAAGAGATAGTAATTTAACCAAAATTTATTTTTAAAATAATTGCTTTAGAACTTTTCGAATATTTTACAAGCTAGGATTACAACTATAAGACTACTTAAAAAACTAATTTTACCAGATAATGAATTTCTGCTCACTTTAGTTTTAAAATAAGAAAAATCACTAAGTTAGGCTGAATTAGAGGTATATTTAATTAAAGTAATTCCTTAATAATCTGCTCTTCAGAATAGCCTTCCGCTTCAGCTTTATAATTTTTGATGATACGGTGTCTTAAAATTCCGTTAGCTACAGCTTTTACATCTTCAATATCTGGAGAGAATTTTCCTTTGGTAGCTGCATTAGCTTTTGCAGCCAAAATAAGGTTTTGAGAAGCTCTTGGCCCTGCTCCCCAATCTATATAGTCTTTTACTAACTGTGGAGCAAACTCACCTTGTGGCCTGGTTTTTCCGACAAGTTTAACAGCATATTCCACTACATTATCTGCTACAGGAATTCTACGAATTAACTGCTGGAAGTCGATAATTTCTTGTGCATTAAAAAGCGCATTAATGGTTACTTTGCTAGTAGAAGTTGTACTTTTTACCACATTTACTTCTTCTTCGTAACTAGGATATTCTAGAAAAATTGAAAACATAAATCGGTCTAATTGCGCTTCAGGTAAAGGATATGTTCCTTCTTGCTCAATAGGGTTTTGTGTAGCCAATACAAAATAAGGTTGCTCTAAAGGATAACGTTTTCCGGCAACGGTAACAATTTTTTCTTGCATTGCTTCTAAGAGAGCAGCCTGCGTTTTTGGCGGTGTTCTATTGATCTCATCGGCTAAAACAATGTTAGCAAAAATAGGTCCTTTTATAAACTTAAAATTTCTAGATTCATCTAAAATTTCTGAACCCAAAATATCACTCGGCATCAAATCTGGTGTAAACTGAATTCTTTTAAAATCTAAACCTAAAGCCTGAGATATAGTATTAACCATTAAGGTTTTAGCTAGTCCTGGCACCCCGATTAACAGTGCGTGTCCTCCTGCAAATACTGATAGTAAAATTTCATTAACGACTTTTTCTTGCCCTATAATGACTTTTCCTATTTCTAATTGAAGTTGTTTATATTTATCTACAAAATTTTCGATGGCACGCACATCTCCAGACATAATTTATTGTTTTAACCAGTTACCACTAAAAGCACAATCTTTATATTCCTCTCCTACTTTTACGTAAGTATCGCTAATATTTTCTTTTTGCCATTTCTCGATGGCTTTGATTTGTTTTTCCCTCAAAGCTAATTCTTTTATTTTGGTATAATCTTGAGAGTAATTGGCAATGTGCTCTTTATACTTTTTATTAACCGTAATTATTTTAAAGAACTTAGTACCTGTTCGGGTTTGATCTATTAAAATTAAAGAAGTCTCTCCTTCATTTAAACTATTTACCTTCTCATAAATAATAGGATCTATATCTGTTAACTCAAAACGAGTGTCTCCTGTTTTAGGGTTGATTAATTTACCTCCATCACCACGAGTTTCTTCTTCGTCTGAATATTTTCTAGCCGCTTCATCAAAAGAAATTTTATTATTGACAATACTATTTCTTATGGTATCTAATTTCTCTCTTGCTATTTTAATAGTCGCATCGGTTACTTTAGGCATGATGATGATATGTCTAATATCTAATTTCTGACCTCTTATTTTATCTAACTGAATAATATGGTACCCGAAAGATGATTTAAAAGGCTTGCTCACTTCTCCTTCTTGTAAACTAAAAGCTACTTGTTTAAAATCTTTATCTAGAGGATCTTTTCTCGTAATGGTCATTTGCCCCCCTTTGGTACTGGTTGCATCTTGAGAATACAAAACTGCTTTAGTGGCAAAACTCGCTCCATTATCTACAATATCATTACGCATTTCAGTTAACTGATCGATTACTTTTTGTTCTTCCTCTTGCGGAACTTCTGGCTCAATTACTAATTGAGAAATTTCTACTTCGTCACCAAACTGCGGACGTTCATCTTCTGGAATACGATCAAAAAACTGTCTTACTTCTTCTGGAGTAACTTCAATTTCGCTTACAATTTTGCTTTGCATACGATCACTCAAAGTTCTTTCTTTATTGATTATGAAAAGTTCTTCTTTTAAATCTTTCTCGCTTTCTTTTCTATAAAACTCCAGCAGTTTTTCCATACTTCCTATTTGCTGAACCATTCTATCCATCTGCTGATCGATCATATTATTCACCTCATCTTCAGAAACCGTAATGGTACTGTCTTGCAACGCATGGTGCGCATACAGTTTATTTTCCATTAATCTACCCGCTAATTGACAATCAGAAATTTCTTCAGAAGCTATTCCTTGATTTTTAATGTCTTCACGCATTTTAATGATATCTGTTTCTAAAATAAGATAATCACCAATTACTGCAGCAACACCATCTGCTTTGAAACGTTTAAATGGCTGAACAGAATCTTTTTTCTTGATCTCTGTCTTTACCATTTCTTCTTCACCAGTAACAACCAAACTGCTATCTACAGCTTTAGTTTGGGCATTTAATGCGGTTATTGAGAATAAGGCTATACAGCAGATATTAATTATATATTTCAAACTTTTTATTTTTAATTGCATCTTTTATTATTTCTTTTTCTAATTCTTTTGATAATTCTAGTTTCCTTCTATTAAGAAGAATTTGCTTAATCGTTGGTTTTACATACTCCAAAGGTGCTTGATCATTTCTTTTTAAGACCTCCTTTATGTATACCAAATATACTCCTAAAGAATCCTCAAGTTGCAAGAAGTTTTCCTTTTTTAAAAACTCTTCGTTTTTAGAAGTATCTAAAGGTCCTATTTTATTATAGATTTCTATAGGCTTTACCCATACCGAATCATTTAAATAATAATTTCTAAACTTTAAAGACTCTTCCTCTAGTTCTATTTTATCTTCTTGATTAAACCTCGTAATTTTCTCCTTGAGTTCTTTTACATCAGGGTAATCTTTACTAACATCAACATATCTTAGTTTTATGAGGTCTTGATTCAGCTTAAAATTTATTTTATTAGCTTCAAAATAACTGTGAATAATCGTATCTTGAAATGTAGTATCTATCTTTTTAGAAATTATAACATCTTTATAAGCCTCTGTATACAACTCACTTCTATAATTTTCAATAAGTTCCTTAAAGTCTTGCTGTTTTTTTTCTGATAAATTTATTTTTGCTTGATGCATAAACAATTCATCCTGAGCCCAACGATTAATATAGTTAGACATAAATAAAGCACTATCTTCTGAAGAAGCTCCATCGGGAATTAATCCCTTTACATCTTCTTGATAGAGGTAATTATCGTGTACTTTTGCTAATGGAACTCTTTCATCTTTAGGCTGAAAGAAATCACAACTCATTAGCAAGAAACAACTTAATATAAATATGTAATAGGGAGTTTTATTCAAATTCTTTCTCTAAACTTTTTAATACCTCTTGATGGATAGTCACATTATTCTTTGATCTAATATTCTCTATCCATTCTTTTTCTAGCTGCTGCTGATATTTACTTACCACTTCACCTCTTGCTTCTTCATAAGTTTTTATTCCCTCTTTTTCAATATTTTTAATATCTAACACAAGAAATACGCCATTATTTTCATAAACTTTAGAAACACCTTTTCTATCTCTTATTTTAGTAGGCAGCGCTTCATTATTCTCCTTGAATTCACCCGATTTAAATAATATGGTGTGTCCCATTTCTTTAGCGCTCTTTTCAATTTCTTCTTTAGCTACCTCATCTTTCATCCATTTTCTCACTTGCTTCGCCATATCTTTAGTATCGGTCGATACCATTGTCAAAGTATATTGTTTTTCTTTGACAAAGCTTTTTTTATGCTGATCATAATAACGCTTTAAAGCAATAGAATCTTCTTTAGCAGCTTGCCAAATATTATCTTCCATTAGCTCAAACAACAACAATCCATTACGGTATTCTTCAATAATGTAAGCATACTCCTTATTGGTTTCTTCTAAATGATCTTTATGGTAAGAAATAAGAAAGTTTTCTTTAAACATCTCTAACCAATTTGCAATTAAGCTTTCTTTAGAGTCGACATTACCTATTTGGCGTTGAGCATTACTCATAAGCTTTGCAAAATCCTCATAGCTTTTCCCTTCTCCTTTTATCTCTATTATATTCTTTTGCGGAATATCTTTTAAATCTGCTATATTCCATTTTGAGGTCAATATATCATCAGAAACATTTTGAGTAAAATAAGCTAAAGCTTCTTTATCTTCTTTAATGTTATAGGTTTTTCTAATATCCTTTAGTACATCTTCTCTAATGAGTTGCGCTCTTACATCTCCCTTCATTCTTCTAGAAAGTTCTAATTTTTCATCTTCGAAGCTTTTAATAGGGTTTTTCTCTAAAAGTTTTACAATATGCCAACCATACTCTGTTTTAAAAGGTTGAGAGATTTCATTTACTTCAGTTAAACCAAAAGCTATATTTTCAAATTCTTTAGAGTTTAATTTACCTCTAGAAAAAGTATTAACTACACCTCCATTTATGGCTGTATTTTTATCGTCGCTATATTGCTTAGCCATTTCAGAAAAACCATTGCCGCTGTCTAACTTCTCTTTAATTTCAAAAATTTGAGTTTTAGCATCAGAGTTTCCTTTTTTATTTTCTATCATAATATGAGCCACCTTTACGGTACCCTCTGCTTTTCGTCTATCATTTACTTTTACAATATGATAACCAAACTGCGATCTTGCTGGCATTGAAATATCACCCTTCTTGGTTTTGTAGGCAGCCGATTCAAATGGATAAACCATAGAAAACACAGAAAACCAACCTAAATCTCCATTGTTTTGCTTTACGGAAGGATCTTCAGAATAAGCTTGTGCCACTTCTTGAAAAGATTTTCCGCTAAGGATTTCTTTTCTTGCCTTCATTGCTTTTTGATATGCCTTTAAAGTATCTGTTGCATTGGCCGAAAGTTTAATTAAGATATGACTGGCATTTACTTCTTCAGTTTTTCTACTGTAAGCTTCTTTTAAAAGGTTCTCTGTAATTTCAGAATCCTTCATATACTTATCTGCCAACTGCTTTTTATAAATATTATATTCCCCCATAAAAGAAGGAAGCGTATCAAAGCCTTGCTCTTCGGCTTCTAAAACCTTTAATTTATAATCTACAAAAAGATCCATATACTCTTCTACATCTTTTTGATCGTCTTGTAGAAGGTTTAAATTTTTAGAAAACACTCGTTTAAACTCATCTGCGTAAACGGGTTGATTATTAATGGTCAATAATACTTTTTGTTCATCTTTTTGTGCAATTGCAAAACAACTTGTCGCTAAGAAAACAAGTAAAAGTAGATTTTTCATTTTATAATTTTTAAAAGTGCTCAAAAATAAGAAATATAAAAGGTTATACAAGTATTTAAATTAAGATCCTACATCTAAATAAAGTTGTAAAAGTAAGATTCTATTTTTCTGCTAAAATCATATTTTCAATCCGCATAAAGACACTAGGAAAAGTAACGCTTCAATAAATTATTAATTATATTTGAATTCAACTTTTTAATTACTTCTTTATGAAATACACCAGCCAAATTGTTATCGAATTACCCAGAACAGAAGTCATTGCAAAAATGGATTCTATGGAAAATTTACAGCACTGGCAAAAAGGTTTATTAGAAGCTACTCCCTTAACAGGAGAGCTTGGTAAAGAAGGTTCTCAAATGAAACTTAGTTATAAAATGGGGAAGCGAGAAATGGAAATGATTGAAACCATTATTGAAAATGATTTCCCAAAAGAATTTCACGCTACCTACGACACCAAAGGCGTTCATAATATTCAACACAATTATTTTAATGTAACAGGTGAGAACCAAACCACTTGGATAAGTGAGAGTGAATTTAAATTTTCTAATTTAAGCCTTAAGTTTTTAGGATGGATTATGCCTAATATTTTTAAAAAACAATCCTTAAAATATATGAAAGATTTTAAAGCTTTCGCGGAAGAAGGTACAAGCGTAAAAAATACTTAATGGAACATATTAAACTTATATGGGATTTTAGAGGTCCTCACGCTCAAAAAACTGCTGAACATCACGAAATTCACCTTAAAGATTTTATCAAGATTGAAAAAACTCAGCTAAATCTTACAGGAGTTGAAAACCTATCAGATATGCATTCTTTGGCATTTATGATTGTTTCCAAAGATGAAATGAAACCTATTAGAGATGCGCTAAAACCGCATCGAGGACAACTTTATACTATTTAAATAAGGATGAAAAAAGAGAGCGAAAATAAATCTGCATCAGAAAAACCAAAAAGTAAATTGAGTCTATTTTTTTCTAAAATGGGCTACTCGGTATGGATGATTGTCATGGTCATAGGAGGAATTTTAGCATTTATTACTTCCTTGCTTTTATTATGACCCTTATCTATAAAGTTCTATATTCTCTTCTTACTTTATTTTTGTGTTTATTAGCTACAAAACATTTACTCCATATCCAACTGCCCACTATAATCAATTCGTATGCTAACGATTTGCTATGTATGCCAATTGTACTTACTATTTGCCTAATAGCTGTGCAAAAGATTAAAAAGGATGATTCCATAAGATTATCTTTGTTTACAATTATCTCTTTGACTATCTATTATGCTATTTATTTTGAATATTATCAACCTCAAATAAACCCTCGCTACACTTCTGATGGGTGGGATGTAGTAATGTATTTTCTAGGAAGTATATTTTTTTATGGCTTGCAGAAAAAATCTAACCTAAAAAAAAAGCCCTAATACAATTAGAGCTTTCTTCAATTTTATAAGTTTATACTTAAAACTATCTAGAATAGTTAGGTGCTTCTTTGGTAATGGTTACATCGTGAGGATGACTCTCATGAATTCCCGATGATGTTATCTTCACAAATTTAGCATCGTTCTTTAAAGCTTCAATATCTTTTGCTCCGCAATATCCCATTCCTGCACGTAAACCTCCAATAAATTGATTCATGCTTTCAAATAATTCTCCTTTATAAGGTACACGTCCTACAATACCTTCTGGAACAAGCTTTTTAATATCGTCCTCTACATCTTGAAAATAACGATCTTTAGAGCCTTGTTGCATTGCCTCTACAGATCCCATTCCGCGATAAGATTTAAATTTTCTTCCTTCGTAAATTATAGTTTCGCCTGGAGATTCCTTAGTACCTGCCAGTAAAGAACCTAACATCACACAGTCTGCTCCTGCTGCTATGGCTTTAGGAATATCTCCTGTATAACGTATACCTCCATCTGCAATGACTGGTACTCCGCTTCCTTTTAAAGCTGCAGCTACTTCAATTACAGCAGAAAATTGTGGAAAACCTACTCCCGCCACTACTCTTGTGGTACAAATAGAACCCGGACCTATTCCTACTTTTACGGCATCAGCTCCAGCATCAGCTAAATATTGCGCAGCTTCCGCAGTAGCGATATTCCCTACCACTACTTCTAAATTTGGGAATTTCTTTTTCACTTCTTTCAATACATGAACCACGCCTTTAGTATGACCGTGAGCTGTATCTATAATTACAGCATCTACACCTGCATTCACCAAAGCTTCTGCTCTATCAACAGCATCTGCAGTGACACCTAAAGCTGCTGCCACACGTAATCTACCGTATTGATCTTTGTTAGCGATAGGTTTTTGAGTTAGTTTAGTAATATCTCTAAACGTGATTAAACCTACTAGCTTGTTATCCTTATTAATAACAGGTAACTTCTCAATTTTATTCTCTTGTAAGATTTCTTCTGCATCATCTAAAGAAGTTCCTTCTGCAACAGTTACCAAATTTTTAGAAGTCATTACTTCTTCAATAGGTCTTTCGTTGTTTTTCTCAAAACGCAAATCACGATTGGTAACAATCCCAATTAATTTTCCTTCTTGATCAACAATGGGGATTCCTCCAATACTATGCTCTCGCATCAATTCTTTAGCATCTTTTACTTTTGCTTCTATAGGTAAAGTAACAGGGTCGATAATCATTCCACTTTCTGCTCTTTTTACTTTACGGACTTTAAGTGCTTGTTGCTCGATAGTCATGTTTTTATGCAAAACACCAATACCTCCTTCTCGAGCCATAGCAATAGCCATGCGAGATTCTGTCACCGTATCCATAGCTGCCGAAACAATAGGAACGTTGATAGTGATATTTTTGGTAAATTTGGTTTGAATGTTAACTTCTCTAGGAAGAACTTCGGAAAACGCAGGAACTAAAAGAACATCATCATATGTTAATCCTTCTCCAACAATTTTATTATCGTGTGCAGTCATCGCAATTAAAGATTTAATTGCATGCAAAAGTAAGCTTTTATGCTAAGAAACTTGTAATAATGTTATTATTTATTTTCTAAACAATTGTGAGAAAACCAAAAGTACAGATATAACAAAAGATGTAGTCATAAGTATTCCTGAAACCACCACCACATAACGCATCCAATGTAAACCAGTCCACATTAAATAAATTCCACCAAAGGTTAATAAGACCGATAATAACGGCTCTATCATTAAAGCTTTTTTTAATTTTTTGTTAGACTTGGTTATTGAAACCAATCCGCCAAGAAGAAAAAATATAACAGACATAGAAAGAATGTGCGTATGAATGATGGTAAGCATTTCTCTTTCTGGTTTTTTAAACTTCATCACTTCTGCTTCCAGGTCTTCTTCGTTACCTAAATAGTTTTCTTGAATGCCTTGAGGATGATTTTCTGTAGTATCATTTACAAAAATCAAACCCGTAAAATAACCGACGCTTAACACTACAAGAAAAGCGCCGATTAAAAATTTTACTTCTTTGGGTAACCTAAAGATAAATCCGTTAAGGTTGATCATAATTGATTTTCCTGTTTTAAAATATGCATCGTTTTTAATACATTATTTACAGCTCTTGCCATAGATGAGGCAGAAATAGTCGCTCCACTAATAGCAGCTATATTTTCTCCATACTCAATTTTAGAGTCTGGTGTCATACCTATAAACTGCTTAAGCCAACGCTGAGACCCTATTTGAAGTCCGTAATCTTCTCTGTAGATGAGAACTTTAGATTTTTTAATCTTCAAATCTTTATCAAACAACACCACATATTCAAATTTCTTCTTTTTACTTGGAGCAGTTCCTAAATAGGTATAACCTATAAGTTCTCCTTGTACAGAAATTCTTGAAAGGTTTTTAGCTGCGGTCTTCGCCGGAATTTTTTCTTCTATATTTCCTGGAGCCGTAATAGATTCCAACTGATAATCCTTTACTTCGTAAGTGCTTTTTATCGCCTTATCAAATTTTTCTTGAAGCCTATCTTGGGTTGTTGTAATCGTAAAAGCAAAACAACTTAATAGGCCACAAAATATTAATAACCTTTTAATCATCATTTATTTTTTTACGTATTCTTCTACAGTACTATCAATTTTTGCTTGTTTTGTTTCAATATCCATTGGGAATAATTGCATAAATAAAGCTTGACCGTTTACCGCTTTCTCTAAAGCTAAATCTTTATCACGACCATAAACATCACTCCACTTATTTCTTACTCTACTCCAAAAATCTTTATTAGTTGCCCACCAGTTTTTGGCAGCTTTACATTTTTCATCGGCTACTTTACGATATACGTTATAACCTTTTTCTTCTACTAAAAGCACATCTTCTTTACCATCTTCACGAATTACTTTCTCATTATCCTGCTCGTGCAACCACCCTTCTTTTGTAATTTCAACTTGATTACCACGCATCATTACATTATAATCACTTCGTTTAGAATATTCTCTACGCGGCAAAGGAGAACTTGTAGTATTATTCCAATAATGTTTTCCATCTTCATGAATCCAAGTTGCAGAACCTGAGTAACGCGGACTATCATCTACCTGATATACATTTTGTGTCCATTGTCCTTTTACATCTTTCTTATTCATATTTACAAAAGTCCATTGATTATCGTGGTTAAAGTCATAACGCTTTGTATTTTCATATAACCAATCTTGTCTCCAGTGCTTAATGACCATGGTATCATTAAGAACTAAAAGGTGCTGAATAGAAATTTCGTTTTTTTCATCTTTTATCAACTCTGCCCATTCTAAAGCTGTAGCTGTATAATCATAGTGTTTTTCATAATCAATTTCTGGAGAAAATGTCTCGGTATACTTAAAGGTAACCTCAAAACAGCCGCACATATCTTTTATAGCTTGTTTATCTTCTTTTAGATTTTTTTGGGCGAAACCAACGCTAGTGGCTGCCATCAAAACACTTGTAAATAATAAGTTCTTGAAATTCATTTTTATTAGTTTTTTATAGATTGATTCTGGGACAAAAATATTAAATTTATTTAGATTGATTTAAAATAATATATATATTTGTCGAAATATTTTAATTAAGACTTAGTCTAAATAATGAAAAATAGATTTCTACTCATCATTTTACTTTTAAACTTTTTTAACATTCAAGCTCAAGAGACTGAGGTTAAAAAAGAAACGAATGACAAGAAAAAAGACACCATAAAAGTGAATAATCTAGAGGAGGTCATTCTCACAGGACAGTACAACTCCCAATCTGTAAAAAAATCGGTTTTTGAAGTACAGGTAATTACAGAAAAAGACATTCAATTAATGGCAGGAAATAACCTTGCCGATGTTCTTACCCAAACATTAAATATGAATATTATTCCGCAAGCTGGTGAAGGCAGATCGGGAATTCAACAGTTTGGATTTAACTCAGAATATGTAAAAATTTTAGTAGATAATGTACCCATAGTAGGGGATGAAGGTTTTGGGAATGCTATAGATATTTCTCAAATTAACTTAGATGATATCCAACAAATAGAAATTATTGAGGGCGCTATGGGAGTACAATACGGTTCTAATGCAGTAACTGGTGTGGTGAATATTATTACAAAAAAATCCGCGAAAGCGAAATGGCAAATCACGCCATATATTCAAGAAGAAACCATTGGTAGCGAATATGGATTGTTTGATGAAGGTAGACATATACAGTCTTTAAAAGTGGGACATAATTTTACAGATAAGCTTTACGCCAATGTATTATTTACCAGAAATGATTTTCAAGGGTTTCTAAATCAAAATCAAGGAAAAAATTATTTTAATCCTGTGGATGAAAATGATGGTTTAAGAGGTTATGAATGGCTTCCTAAAGAACAAAATAGTATTAAAACTTTAATTAATTATCGTTTTGAAAACTTTACCGTTTTTTACAAGTTCGAATACTTTACGGAAGAAACTAATAAGTACAATACCAATGTTTTATTAAATCATAACAGTTCTACGCAAACTAATAAACCAACAGCCAATGATGAGATCTTTAATTCAGACAGGTTTTATCATCATCTAAATGCTACAGGGAAAATTAGAGACCAAATCAACTTCAATATTTCTGCATCTTACCAAGAACAAACTAAGAATATTGAAACTTTTACTTACACCATAAAATCTGAAGAGAAGTCTAATATTGAAAATTATGATTACAATACCCGCAAAGGCTTTTTCTCTAGAGGAACTTTCAACAACTTTTTTAATAAGGAAAATTTTAAATTAGAATTAGGTTATGAAACTACGCTAGATGAAGGTTCTGCAAGCGGACTTTCATCTCAGAACGTCGAAAATAGGACTCAAAACAATACCCTTAATTCATATAGTTTCTTTGCTTCTTCAGAAATAAAACCTACCGCCCGCTTATCCTTAAGACCTGGAGCTAGAATTATTACCTCTTCGCAGTTTTCACCTCAGTATGCAGTTTCCCTTAGCGGAAAGTATAGCTTTAAAGATGGTTATCAACTAAGAACTATCATTGGTACAGCACCAAAAACGCCTACGTTTGAGCAACTCTATTTTTATATGGTTGATAGCAATCATAATGTACAAGGAAATGAGAATCTAAATCCGGAATATGGAAAATCTATATTCTTACACTTTAAAAAAGCATTTTGGTTAAACGATTACGAATTAAAATATACTCCAAAACTATCGGCTTGGTATCTAGATGTTGAAGATAAAATAGATTTAATTATTACAAATACTTCTCCTCTAGCCTACCAATATAATAATATAGATCTATACAAAACTTGGGGATTATCCTTAAGAAATACACTTAAATACAAAAATCTTTCTGCTACCCTAGGACTTGCTTTCTCTGGAGAATCAAAAGTATTAAACAGTAGCGATGTGTATAATGATGATTTCTTATACGCTTTTCAATTCAACACTAATCTATCTTACCAAGTTCCTAAATGGAATACTGTTTTCTCTACTTTTTTTAAAGTAAATGGTCCACAATATCAATTTGTATCTAGCATTAATGACGATGGAGAAACTGAAATTACTAGAGGAAAACTTGACGGGTACGGTTGGTTAAATACATCTATCAAAAAGACATTCTACAAAGACTTAGATATTACCATAGGCGCAAGAAATGTATTAGATATTACAGAAGTAAACTCTAGTACAGGCCAAGGAGGTACGCATACTGCAGCATCTTCATCCCAGTTATTAGGATATGGCAGGTCTTTCTTTATAAAACTTTTATACCATCTAAATTTTTAATTATGAAATCTAACTATTTAGTACTTTTTTCTCTCGTTATTATCTTCTTTACGGCGTGTAATAAAGATGATTCATCAGCCAATGATTCTGAATTTGTCGTGGCTTTTAAAAATCCTTCTACAGCTTTCGCGGAAACTGATAATGAAAAAGAAATAGACCTTGTTTTTTCTAATGATGCTCCGCAGGACGGAATACTCGTTATTACTTATACCGAAACCAACTTAACTTACGGTGAGGATTATAGCACTACTCCATCCACGCAAAGCGGAATTATTGAAATTCCTATTGTGATGGGAACCATTCAAACTTCATTTAGTCTAGAAAGATTAAACTCAAATCCTGCTCAAAATGACACTGATAAATCTATTGAGTTCTCCATAACAGAAGTAAATATTCCTAATGGTTTTACTCAAGGAAACACTACCAATCTTGTAAGTTTCTCTGATACTGCTTCTCTTGGCGGAAGTATTTCTCCCAATTTAGGAGGACCTAATGAAGGAAATCAAGTGTATTTAGATTTAAGTACACAACAAGAAACCGTAGTCAGTAGAGATAAATGGGATTTAGCTTTTTATAACGGAGATCAATTCCGCGTTAAGCTAAATAGCTCTTTATTTATGATGGCTGCCCCATTAGAAACTACGAATATTGATGCTATTACCGAAGCTGATGTTGCTAGTTTACAGTCACAAATGGCTTTCCTAGTGCAAGGATCTAATGAATTTGTAGATGCTCCTAGCGGAAATTTAAACGAAACGGTGATCGAAGAAATTTCTATCAACCTTGAAGAGAATAAAGTTTACCTCATCAAAATGGGGAGCGAGATAGGAACCGATACTCCAGAAACTGGAAGCGTTGCCGTTGCTGGAGCCGATAGAGGTTGGAAAAAAATAAGAGTTGTACAAGAAGACGGTGCTTATAAATTGCTTTATGCCGATTTAGATGCAACTACTCACCAAGAAATCACTATTGGAAAGGATAACCATCACGATTTCACCTATTTCAGTATAATAAATGAAAATGTGGTAGATGTTGCTCCAACAAAAGGGAAATGGGATCTTAATTTTACCGTCTTCACGGAAGTGTTAGATCTTCCAGAAGGAGGAGAATCTGCTTATGGTTTTTCTGATTATGTTGCTACTAACGTACTTTCTAACACCAAAGCTTATCAAGTAATGACTGAAGATATTGCTTATCAAGATTTCACTACAGCAAATATCGATAATTCATTATATGAAGTTGACCAAAGAGTAATTGGAGCCAACTGGAGAGATGTTTTTAACGGACTATTTAACGAGCGTTTTTACATCATTAAAGATACTGACGGAAATACTTATAAATTAAAATTCACTTCGATGGTGAATGAAAACGGCGTACGCGGTTACCCAAAATTTGAATATCAAATCCTTAATTAAATATACAATTATAACTAAAAATTACACCTTATGAATTTAAAACTATCTTTCTTAGCGTTTTTTGGCTTTTGCTTAATCGCAACGGCACAAACTACCGTAAATCTTAGCTTAGATCCTTCTTATGCAAACGAAGTTTATTATAAGTTTTCAACCAATCAAAGTTACGACCATATTGCAACCGATTGGGAAATTGCTTTTTTGAGAAATAACAATATGAATTTTGCCATTAGAATTAATGACGGAATTGGTTTAGAAGTTTTTGAAGCAGCCAATACCCCAGTAGATTATGCTACAGTAGATGTGAATAATATTGCCAACTTCACACAGCTATACAACAGTGACATAAGTTGGTTTGAAGGAGCTTTCAATACAGGTTCTGCTTCTTATGGTTTTGGAGAATATAATCCAGCCAACCACCACGTAGAGGGAACCGTTACCTTTTTATTAAAATATGCTGACGGGAGCTTCAAAAAATTATTCATTGAAGATTATTTTGGTGGATATACATTTAAATATGCTTCTTGGGACGAGACCACTTCTACTTGGAGTGCAGATACTACCGAAACTGTTTCTAATACCAGCAATCCTAACAACATGTTCAACTACTACAATTTCACTACCGCTTCTGAAGTAGTTGCTGAACCTGCAAGTACAGACTGGGATCTAAAATTTACAAAATTCACTACAGATTATGCTTATAGCGGAGGAACTATGAAGTATGTAGTAACAGGAGCTTTACAACATCCAGACCTAGTCGTAGCAGAAAATATAGAGCCTAACGGAAATGGAGATACTAGTAATCTTAATTATTCAGATGAAATCAATACAATTGGTTACGACTGGAAAACATTAAATGCAAGTTATACTTATGATGTAGAACCAGATCTTTATTTTTACGTAAAATATCTTGACGGAACAGTTTACAAATTAAATTTCACTGATTTTGGAGGAAGTTCTACAGGAAACATTCAGTTTAACTATGAAGATGTAACTAGCCAGTTAAGCACGGTGGCTTTTGATGCTGAAAATTCATTTAGTATCTACCCTAACCCATCTTCCGACAAGCAAATTAATGTTTTAGTTGAAAGTGAAGATGCTAATCAAACGGTAGAAATCTATAACCTTTTGGGTAAAAAAGTATACACTTCTCAATTGAAAAATGCTGGGTTTACCAATCAAAGATTAAACTTGTCGCAATTAGCAAATGGTACTTACATTGTTAAATATCAAGCAGGAAGTCATAGTACAACTCAAAAGTTGATTCTAAATTAATTAGCCAGTACCAACCAAATTATTTTAAAGCTACTCTGCATAGAGTAGCTTTTTATTTTTAATCAATCCAATTACAAAATACTCAAATTCAGTTATTTATATTGCTTCTTCCTTATTAAACTTCTATTTTTAAGTTATTCACTAAAAAAGAGAGCTATGAGTATTAGATTAGGAAACAGCTGTGTAAACTGTAAAAAATTTGAAAATGATTTTTGTATAAAACATGATACATCGGTAAGTGATAGGCATACGTGTGATAGTTTTACGATGAAAAATAGATTTTTGGACAAAGAAAACTGTACCACTTGTTCAAGATATATGAGTCCTACTTGTGCTCACCCTAAAAAAGCAGCACCCGATATGTTATGTTCTTACTGGGCGCCTCAAGTTACGGCTTAATGATAATAAGCGTTTAAAATATAAAATGCATACCTATGTGGGTATGCATTTTTTTTGTAGCCCTCGATAGTTTTAACTCTATAAAGACAAAAAATAAGCGTTAGTTTTTATCAAAACAAAGTATAACAAGAGTTCCTTTGTTTTCAATAGGCTGGATCGCAAATTCCGCCTTGTTAAGCTCTACATACTTTTTTATTAAAAACAAGCCTAAGCCAGTTCCAAATTCGCCATCTGTTCCTTTTAAAGAAGTAATGGATGAGTTATTTTCTGAAAAAATTTTATCTAATTGATCTTTAGAAATAGGCGTTCCTTCATTAAAAATATGTATTTCGATATGCTCAGGCTTAATTTGATAAGATATTTTTATACTTTTCTCTTTGGGAGTATATTTTAATGCATTTGATAATAAATTATGTAAGATTACGTGCAATTGTACGGTATCTACCGTAATCATAATAGCTTCTTTATAAACATCATGAACGATCGTCACCCCTTTACTCTGACTCGAAATTTTATACACATTCAAAATTTCTATCATTTCTGATACAATATTAATTTCCGTAAAGTTTATTTTCGTTCCATTTAATTGTGTACTTGCCCAAATTAATAGGTTATTAAGCATTCTAGAAGTTTCGTCTAATTGCAAACGCATAGAAGAGTAAACTTCAATTTTTTCTTCTTCCGTAAAGGCATTTTGAAGCAGTAAGTCCATTACCTGAGAAACAGCTGCAATAGGCGATCTTAAATCGTGAGAGATGATAGAGAAAAGTTTATTTTTTCCTTTATCTAGTTTTATAAGTTGTCTATTTTTTTGAGCTAAGGCTGTATTTAACTCTTCTTTTTCTCTAATTATTTTTTTGTATTTAAATGCAAAAAATAAAGTGATAGCTAAAATTAAAGCAATAAGCGCTATAACTAATTGATTGAAAAAAATTTTATCCTCAGACTGCTGATTTTTAGTTGTCAAAATTTCATTTTCTGCCTCTTTTTTATCTAACTGCATTACTGCTATAATCTGTGCTTGCTCTTTATTAAAAAGAGAATCTTTATACTTTCTATTGTCTTTTGAAAAACGGTAAGCATTTTTGTAGTTCTCCTTTAGAACTTGAATTTTAGCCAACAAAGCCGTACTTCGTTCAAGATCCCAAAGTGCATCAATTTCAATAGCGGCTTGATATGATTTTTGTGCTGCAGAAAGAGCTTTCTCCAGCTCGTTTAATTTTATATAAATTTCCGCTAATCCTCCATACGCAAAGGTTAACTCCCAATTATCATTTTTAGATTCATTGATTACTTGGTTGTAGGTTAAAATAGCTTCCTCTAAGTTTTCTTCTAAATAATATACTTGTGCTATTCTATTTTTTGTTGCTAATTTTATAGATTTATTTTCTGAAGTAATCGAAAATTTAAACGACTCATCAAAATACTGACTAGCCTTATCGATTTGATTTAAAGCCAAATAAGAAATCCCTAAATTGAGGTAAGCCGCCGATGGATCTTTATTATCTACGTATTCTAAATATTTTTCGAAATATTGAATAGCTTGATTGTGTCTACCAATGCCTTGTTGAATAAGACCTAAACCATTATAGCACCTAGCCATATTATGTTCATCTTGCAGCCTTTTAAATCCGTTAAGGGCACTTAAATAATAAGATAAAGACTCCCCATAATTACCTTTTAAATAATAGGTAATGGCATAGGTTTGGTTGATTTTAGTTTGCAGAGTGTCATTTGGACTTGTTTGTAATAAGAGTTCTGCTTTATGTAAATAATCTAACGCTTGCCCCGAATTATTTTTGTAAGTATCTATTGCCCTCTTATTAAAATATTTAATAGAGTCTAAATGTTGACTATACATAGAGGTAATAGCCAAAAGAAAAAAGAAAGTAAATATTTTCTTAACCACGTATATAATTTCTGTATTTAAACCATAAACACATATTGATACTTGTATATTCTTAATTAAGAAAGTTTGAAAATTTCATTTAAAAAGATACTACTTTTAATTTAATTTTTGACGGTAATTCTTAATTTAAATCTTCACTTGCAAGGTGGTATACCAATTAATAGGTTGAGCTGGTATTATTCCAGGACCTGGATATCCCGTAGCTCTTCGGGTAAAATAATCATTATTTAAAAGGTTGTTAATTCCCGTTTCTAATCTAAATCGTTTATACACATAAGATAGAGAAAAGTCTAAAATCCCGTAGGCTGGTATTTCCCCTTCAATACCTCGTTGACTATCTGTTTTTACTTGTGGAGCATTAGTAGCATCTGTAAACTGTTTAGATAAATAAGAGTATTGCAAACTACCCATTAAATTTTTATAACCAAAACGCATTCCTGTTTTAAGATTATACTCTGGTATAAATTCTACTTTATTTCCTTCTACATTCGTCTGCTGAGATTGAGTGTATTCAGATTGGGTAAATGTAAAATTATTAAAAATACTCCACTGTAAATTTTTGTTAGAATTGAAAAATTGATTTTTAAGATCAAATTCTGCGAAAGTTTCTATTCCGTAAATAAAAGCATCTCCTATATTACTCTTATACCTTACAATTCTCCCTTGGTTTTGTAATATCTCCCCTATTCTATCTTTATATTGAAGTCCGAACACCCCTAATTCATATCGTAATTTTCGAGATAATTTTCCACGCATGCCGATATCGGCTGTAAAGCCTTCTTCATCATTAATATTAGGATCAATCACAAAAACTGGATTGATTACACGTATATCATTAAAGGTAACAGAACGGTAATTTTGAGAAAAATTTGCGAGTAACTCTACTTGAGAAGAGAGTTGATAGTTAGCTCCTATTCCTAATAAAACAAAAGAACGTTCTAAATTTCTATTGTCTTCTAAAGTTTCATTTACCAAAACATTTCCTGCATTATCACTCACAATGTTTTGATATGATCCCTTACTTTCGGTATCTATAAACTCTAAACGAAAACCAGGAGTTACTGAAAGACGCGAGTTTAACCTAAAAATGTTTTCACCAAAAAAAGCTAAATTCTGATTGGGAAATGTAAAATCTGCCTGACGTTCATAATTAGGAAATTCTCTGGTGGCGAAATTAAAATTAGCCTCACTCCCAGCATTACCAGCTCCTTGCATTTGTGTATTATGCGCCTTATAAAATTTGCTTCCTATTAAAAAAACAGATTCTTGACCTAATAACTCATATCTTGTAAGAAGACGCGCTTCGGCTCCCCAATTTTCAAAATGATCTACTAATAATTCTCGAGGCAAATTAGGATCATCTACACTTGAAACTCGATTATCTCTAAACCCTAAAGCTTTTCTCGAAGCAGACAAGCCAAAAAGGTTAAGGCTAAAATCTGTTTTTTTAGAAAACTGATGCTTTAATTTAGCCGAAAATAAATTCCAATTTACTTTAAACCAGTTTCGTTCACGATTGCTATAATCTGGGTTTTCATAAAATTGAGCATCGGTGATTCCGCCAGGTTGCTGAGCTAAATAATCTAAAAATGTATATTCAAATTCTAATTTGGTTTGCTCAGAAACTTGGTAACCTAAATGTGCAAATGCTTGATGAGAATCAAATCCAGAATTGTCCCTAAAACCATTTCCGCCTTTATAGTGGTAGTATGTATAGTAACTCAACTTTCCTACGGTCCCGCTTAAACTATTAAAACTCGTAAATAGTTGATTTGAACCTAAACTTTGCCTTGAAACCAATTCTATTTTTTTATACTTATTTGGTTTTTTGAACTTAAAATTGATCAATCCACCAAACTGCGTTCCATATTGCAAAGAAGCAGCACCGCGTATCACTTGTATTTCCTTCAAAGCTTCTGGAGGTGGTGTATAATAACTTTCAGGGTAACCTAAAACATCGGCAGAAATATCATAACCATTTTGACGCGTATTAAAGTTTTGCGTGCGATTAGGATCTAAACCTCGTCCTCCAATATTTAACTGTAAACCTGCATCTCCATTATCATAAATATTTAAACCTACTACTTGGCTATAAATTTGTCTAGCATTATTAGCGGCAAGGTTTCCTGTAACTTTATCTAAGAGAACAACTTCGGTTTTTTTACCTGCATAAATAGCGGTTCCTTCAACGGGTTTTAAATTCCGTAAAGCAAAAATTCTTTCTCTTCGTTGAGTGATAACTACTTCAGATAACTCTTCAGAAAGTTCTGTCAAAATAAAAGTTTTTTCAACATCTTCACTAAGATTAAGCTGCGTTTCATAAACTTCAAAAGATGCTGCAAAAATCACAAAAGTATAAGTGCCCTCTTTTAAATTATCAAAACTAAATTCTCCGTTAGCATTCGTTTTTTCTACAGCACCTGTCAACACGTGAAACACTTCTGCTTCTGCTATATTTTTTCCCGTCGTAGCGGAAGTTACCCTTCCTTTAAAACTAAATTGTGCATGCAAAGAAACGCTTAGCAAAAAGAAAAGCGCGATAAAATTAAAGTCCTTTAATCTGATCATAAAAAGGAAGTATAAATGTTTTAGGAATAAATGATTCCTTTATTTGTAATAAATCTACAGTCGGGTCTATATAAGGCTGACTCCTACGCCCATTCAATGCCACATAACTTTCTACATAAACCTCTACATTTTTGTGACCTTGTTTCTCAAAATGACTCCCCAGAAAATGCGCATATTCTAATATAAAATCGGGTTGAAAAGACATTTGTTTTTCTTGATAAGGTGTTAAAAAATCTGAATTATCAACATAAAAACGCTTTTGTGTCTGAGCATCTACAATTTTAAATTGCGCATAACCCGCTTTCTCCATAAGCATAACTCGCCAAGAAAACCTAAAACCCTCTTCTGTCCAAAATAACTCATTGGGATAAGCTAAGTAACGCCAGGGCAAAAATAACTGAATTGTAAAAAACAAAACAAGTACAAATGTTAATAAGCTATTTTTTTTTGAGGAAAAAACTAAAGTTTTATGGTTTTGAAAACGATGGTAAGAGATTTTAAAAACTTTACTAATGATTTTAAGAATTTGCCGATGCACTTTAGCATCAAAAAAAATCGTAGCGCTCACAATCATAATGAAGGGAAACATACCAATAGGAAACAATACCCGCGTCAATACGTGAAAAACGATGACCATAAAAAAGGCGACTTTTCGAGTAGGACGATAGAGTAATAAAAAAGGAATGCTTAAATCGTACATCATCCCCAACCAACTAAACCCATAATGCACCCAAGTTTGTTGTAAAAAATCTCCTAACAGAGGTATATCATATTTTGAAGGTAACCAAATCTTTAAAGGCATGGCCTCCAAAAGCCAATCAGAATTAAGCTTAGCTAAACCTGCATACACATACACAATACTCATTAAAAGCTGAATACTGTGAATACACCACTTGGGTATTTTTTGATACGCTTTACGCGGATTTAAATAAGCATCTATAGAATAATGAGCTGAAGCCGGTAAGAAAATCATTAAAAAACTAAGAATACTTATAAAGTAATAATGGTTAAGATAAGTCGTCTTATCCATCAGTTCTATATACGTAAAACTTAAAAAGAATATAAGTATAGACCATTTATAACGATAGCCTATCATAATGGCAATAGCAGAAATTAGTGCTATTAAAAAAATAAAATAAGTATAAATCCCTAAAGGCTTCACCCATTCAAACCCGTAATAAGAAAAGAAAAATTTAGGTTGCACGTAAAGCTTATCTATCCAACCATTTGCCCAAAACCGAACGATACTTAAGCTCATCATTAAACCAAAAAAAATACGGAATACTGCTAAAGGAGCTGCATCCGTATTTTTTTTAAAATAATGTTTAATCTTAATTAACATCTATTTTTTTTTCTATAGATTAATCTCCATCGGTATCTACATAATCTACGCTTATTGAAAGTGCTTGCAACATATCTATTTTTAATAAAATAACATTGGCTTGCATACTATCATATGCGGTAAGCATTTTAGAATTGTTATTTTCAACTTCTTGTAATAAATTATCATTCAGTAAACCAATTTTAGAAGCGCTATCTTCATATTGATTAAGAATTAAAGTCGATAAATCTTCTCCCTCTTTAATTGAATTTAGATAATCCAAATAAGATTCAAAACTCAAGCCTGTAGTACTCTGATCAAAAGATAATCCTTTAAAAAAGTTTTTACTTGAATTAAGAGATTTTTCTAACAAACTTTTTGAAAATGAAGGTTGGTAATAAGACTCAATGGTTTGAGGCTCTACATTACCCGAAAACACTCCAGCAGGAATACCCACTTTTCCGCTACGGATAAATTTTTCAAAATGAATGATAAAATCATTTGCTAACATATCTACAGATCCTGTTGAAGAAGAACTGGTGTTCGCTACAAAATTATCTCTATATTCGTTATTCCAATCATTAAGAATAAGAGTACTTAAATCTTTTATACGTTTACTTACTAAACCTAAATAAGTTTTATAACCATTAGCAAAATTACCTGTGCTATAAGTTTCAATAATACTATTGTCATTATCGGCTACACCGTATAAAAAATAATCTAAAGCAGGAAAACCTTGTGCCGCTCTGCTTGAAGGTAATTCTAAATTAGGAGTTTCATAATTTTCTATAAGTTGTGTAATTGCAGTAGCATTGGTAGGGTATGTATTTACAAAGCCTCTAAAACCGATAGTTTCAGCTGGTCCAATTTCAAATATAGATATGGTTTGAAAATCTAAATAAGCTTTTTGATAATCTTCACGAAGCTGAACTAAATTTGCTTCATTAGGAGTTTCTATAAACGTCTGTGTACTTGCATCTAAAGTAGTAGAAGAAGCGACAAAATTAGTATAGGCGGGTACAATAATATGATCTGCCCAATGTGTAAGCATTTCTTTTCTATCAAAAGCATCATCACCAGCAGTAGTAGAGGATGAATCATCATCACTACAGCTCACTACAAATAAACTAAGGGAAACAAATAATAAAATAAACTTTTTCATATACTTAAAATTACAACAAGGCCTTTTACAAAACACCTTGTTATTAGATTTCTAAATAATTAGCTTAATCAACTTGACTTACAGAAATACTATATGCACTTGCAATAGCTTCTGAAACTTCATCTAATTTTTCTGCAGAAACAGACCAAAATCCGTTACCGTCCAACAACTCGTTTTTAAAAGTTTCTAATTCTGATGCACTCATATAAGGTGCTTCAGTATCTGGGTTTTGAGAAAAACGTATGCTGTACATAAATCCTAAACCTTCAGATAACTCATGAAAAGCAGCTCCCATTTCACCAGCAGCAATAGATTCTTTTCCTGCTTGGAAATAGTGAATCGCTCTTACCGCAAAAATTAAAGAAATGTTTTCTTTAATAATGTCTGCTTGTGTATCTCTTACCTCATAATTTCCTACAGTAATTGCCGCTCTTCCTTTTTTAAATGCATCAAAAGTTGCTTGCGCTACATTTTCAAAATCATCATCGGCAGCAACTTGTCTTATATAGTTGAATAAAAATTTATCTGAATTATCTTCTAATACACTCATAGGGTTAGAAGTTGGAATACTTGTATCTCCATATAAGTACCCATAAGCTTCATCCCATTTATGCTCCATAGTAGTATATGATTTCCTCTCTTCGGTAACTCCGTTCTCGTTGTTGACAATATTATCTCCTTCATCTAAAACATCTGAAGATAAATAATTGTTTAACATCTGGTCTGCTAATAAAGCTCCCATTAAACTTTTAGCATACATTTGATTGTATTCTAGTCCTTTTGCACTTACATACCTAGTCTTATCACCTTGTGCAATTTGTCCAGCAACTCCTGAAGTTGCCGCTACATTTTGATTAGCTAGAACCTCATCAAATTGAGCATTCATCCAAGATTCAAAATCTTCTTTAACAGCTGCAGAACCGGTTGAATTTAAAGAGAAATAATCGTTAGAAGCTGCTACTTTACTTTTTATACTTTTTGAAGAACTATTTAAATCTCCTTCAGAAAATGGTGTGTTTTCATTTGAAAACATATTTGTTAAACGATCGGCCGTTAAATTATCAAAGTCTGTGAAAGCATCACTCAATTCTTTTGCCATTGAAATTCTAGTTGTTTGTCCACCATAACTTACAGTAGAAACACCTTCTCTTTCAAACTCATAATTAGTAGGAACGTTTATTTGATCTTCACCTCCGATAATATTATTATCGTCATCACTAGAACAAGAGGTAAAAAATATAGTAGTACAAATTAACGCGGGGATAAAAATTTTCTTCATTATACCTTTATTTAGATTTTTTAAAAATAATTTTATTTCGGCTGCAAAAATATGCTATTTAAGCCTGCAAACAAATTTTATTTATATTTAATTTAAATAAGATTAATGATAAAGATTAAAAATTTTAGTAGCTTCATTATAAGAAGATTCAAAACTACCCATTTTTACGTTAGAATCTGCTTTAGCAGCATTAAAGTAGCTTAGCATTTTTTCGGTCGGCATATTTCCTGTTAAATCATCTTTCGCCATAGGACATCCACCAAAACCTTGTATAGCTCCGTCAAACCTCCTACACCCAGCTTTGTAAGCTGCGTCTATTTTTTCGTGCCAGGAAGTTGGTGTAGTGTGCAGGTGCGCTCCAAATTCAATATTTGGATAGGCAGGAATCAAATTAGAAAAAAGATAATCTATAGTTTCTGCATCTGAAGTTCCCACAGTATCCGATAAGGATAAAATATTCACACCATAAGAAGATAAACGCTCTGTCCACTCTCCTACAATTTCTACACTCCAAGGATCCCCATAAGGATTCCCAAATCCCATAGATAAATAAGCTACTACTTGTTTCCCGTGTTTATGGGCAATGTTTAAAATCTCTCGTAAGGTCTCTACAGATTGTTCTATGGTTTTATGCGTATTTCGCATTTGAAAATTTTCTGATATAGAGAAAGGATAACCTAAATAATCTATTTCTGGATGTTGTACGGCATCTTGTGCACCACGAACGTTAG
Organism: Mesonia algae; assembly: GCF_003253545.1. Taxonomy (GTDB): domain Bacteria; phylum Bacteroidota; class Bacteroidia; order Flavobacteriales; family Flavobacteriaceae; genus Mesonia; species Mesonia algae. Next base: position 263,338 of record NZ_QKYV01000005.1, on the reverse strand, counting down.
CTACAATAGCTAATAATTTGCTATTGGTTTTTGATAAATCTAAATTTGCCAATACCTCTTTGGTATCTACCATTTGCGGAATGGCTTTGGGAGATACAAAACTTCCAAAATCTATGGTATCAAAACCACAACGTAGTAAAGACTGAATATATTGAATTTTTTTTTCAGTAGGTATAAAGTCCTTAATACCTTGCATGGCATCTCTAGGACATTCTATTAGCTTAATCTTGTTCATAGCTCAAAGATACTCATTAGCTTTAAAATATATAAGCATTATAGGCTTAGATGCAGATAAAAATCGCAATACCTATAAATACAACTATTTGCAACCATTTTAGAAAAACTCCAGAATTTGGGTGTCTTTCTATATAGGTTTTTAACGAGCCCGCAAGCATAGCTATGCTTCCAAAAACAAGAAAAGAAACAGCGATAAACACTCCTCCTAAAATGAAAAACTGAAGCGTTTCTGATAAGGTTTCAGAAAATAAAAATCCAGGAAATAAAGCTAAAAAAAATAAGGAAACTTTAGGATTGAGTACATTCATCATAAAGCCTTGACGGAATAATTTTGTCACGGGTTTAGCTGGTATATTTTCAGTATTAAAATCTATCTCATCAGAAGATTTATATACTTTAAAAGCTAGGTATAATAAATAAGCAGCTCCAAAAAATTTGAGTAAAGTAAATAAAATTTCATTTTTTGCTATAAATAAAGAAACCCCAAAAGCGACGAGAGAGGTGTGAACTAAGCAGCCCGCCATCAAACCCATTACCACCGCTAAAGCGAACTTTTTACCAAAGCGAATACTTTGTACTAGTACAAAAATATTATCGGGCCCTGGTGAAACTGCTAAAGCAAAAACAGCTACCACAAACGATATGAGAATTTCTATATTCAAGCGTTTTCTTTTAAAATCGCTCGATTAATTTCTTTAATCAATTGAGGACCTTCATAAATAAACCCTGTGTAGAGTTGTACCAAACTTGCTCCCGCCTGTAGTTTTTCTAAAGCATCTTGAGCAGAATGAATTCCTCCTACTCCAATAATAGGAAAAGCCTGATTACTTTTTTCAGATAAAAATCGAATTACTTCTGTAGAACGAGAAGTTAATGGCTTCCCACTTAAACCTCCCATTTCTTCTTTATGCTCAGATTCTAAACCTTCTCTAGAAATTGTTGTATTAGTAGCGATAACTCCAGCAATTTTAGTGGTATTTACAATCTCAATAATATCTAAAAGTTGATCATCAGTAAGATCTGGCGCTATTTTTAGTAAAATGGGCTTTCTGTTTTCCTTTTCCGCGTTAAGCGATTGCAAAGTATTTAACAATCTAGTAAGAGGTTCTTTATCTTGTAGCGCTCTTAAATTTGGGGTGTTAGGAGAACTCACATTGACTACAAAATAATCTACGTAAGGAAACAAGGCTTCAAAGCAAATTTTATAATCATCAACTGCATTTTCGTTTGAAGTGATTTTGTTCTTCCCAATATTTCCTCCAATTAAAACCTCCTGATTATTCTTTTTTAGTCTTTTAATCGCAGCTTCAACTCCTTCATTATTAAATCCCATTCTATTAATAATCGCCTGATCTTCTTTTAGACGAAATAATCTTTGTTTCGGGTTTCCGCCTTGAGCTTTAGGAGTTACCGTTCCTATCTCTATAAAACCAAATCCTAATTGGCTTAATTCTTTGTAAAGTCTTGCGTCTTTATCAAAGCCTGCTGCTAAGCCTACTGGGTTTTTAAATTTAAGTCCAAATACATTTCTCTCTAACTTTTTATCCTCAACTAAATAGGTTTTCGCTAAAGCGGAAGAAACTCCAGGAATTTTTAAGGTATTTTTTAGAGTTGAAAAAGTAAAGTGATGAACCTTTTCTGGATCAAACTTAAATAATATTGGACGAATAATAGACTTATACATAATGGGAAAGTTTTGGCAAAAATACTTTATTTTAAAAAATCTAAAAGCATATTCTTAAAAGTCTTTGTACTCCCCTAACGATTAATTATTTTTACCAAAAAAGTAAACCATGATAGAAAAACAACACATTATAAATCGCTTTGTAAGTTACGTAACTGTAGATACGGAAAGTGACCCAGAAAGCAGTACTACACCAAGTACAAACAAGCAATGGGATTTAGCAAAGCAATTAACTGAAGAGTTAAGAGCTATAGGAATGAGCGATGTAAATATAGATGATAATGCTTATGTAATGGCTACTCTACCTAGTAATGTAGATCACGAAGTACCTGCTATTGGGTTCGTTTCACATTTTGATACCTCACCAGATTTTACTGGAGCAAATATAAAACCTCAGATTGTAGAAAATTATGATGGGAAAGATATAGTCTTAAATAAAGAGGAAGGAATCATCCTTTCTCCAGATTATTTTGAAGATCTATTGCAATATAAAGGGCAGACGCTTATCACCACCGACGGAACTACATTGTTAGGAGCAGATGATAAAGCAGGAATTACAGAAATTATGTCTGCGATGGAATACCTAATTCAGCATCCAGAAATTAAACACGGTCCTATAAAAGTTTGTTTTACTCCAGATGAAGAAATTGGAAGAGGAGCGCATAAATTTGATGTTGCCAAATTTGGTGCAGAATGGGCGTATACCATGGATGGAAGCCAAATTGGTGAGTTAGAATATGAAAATTTTAACGCTGCAGGAGCAAAAATAAAAGTAAAAGGAAAGATCGTTCACCCTGGCTATGCGAAGGGAAAAATGGTAAATAGCATGTATATTGCTCAAGATTTTATCAATTCCCTACCTCGTTTAGAGACTCCAGAACATACTGAAGGAACTCAAGGTTTTTTCCATTTAACAGAAATTAATGGTAAAGTAGAAGAAACCAAACTAAATTATATCATTAGAGATCACGACAAAACTCACTTTGAAGCTCGAAAAAAAATGATGTTAGATTTGGTGAGCGAAATTAACTCTCAGCACGATAAAGAAGTTATTGAAATAGAAATTAAAGATCAATACTTTAATATGCGTGAAAAAGTAGAGCCTGTAATGCATATTGTAGATATTGCAGAAGAAGCGATGAGAGAGGTGAACATTGAACCTTTAATTAAACCAATTAGAGGTGGTACCGATGGTTCTCAACTTTCTTTTATGGGACTACCTTGTCCTAATATATTTGCCGGAGGTCATAATTTTCATGGAAGGTACGAATATGTTCCAGTAGAAAGTATGATTAAAGCTACAGAGGTTATTGTAAAAGTAGCTGAACTTACAGCGAAAAAATACCAAGCTTAAATAAAGTTATAAATTACACAAAAGCTCAAGTTTTACTTGGGCTTTTTTTATATCTTTTTATCTTAAATAATTAATTTCCAACACATCTATAAAAATGCCAGTTAAGAATTTTGAAGATTATATAGAAAAACATCCCCAATGGGAAAATGAACTTAGACAACTTAGAGAAGTCATCTTATTAACCAACTTAGAAGAAACTATTAAATGGGGAGCTCCAACATATACTTTAAAAAATAAAAATGTAGTAAGTCTCGGGGGTTTTAAAAATCATTATGCCTTATGGTTTTTTAACGGCGCTTTATTAAAAAAGAACACCAATTTACTGGTGAATGCGCAAAAAGGAAAAACAAAAGCCCTAAGACAAATTAAATTCACCAAGGAAGATGCAATTGACTCTCCTATTTTAAGAGCATATATAGAAGAAGCTATTCAACTGCAACAAGAAGGTAAGTCTATACCTATTCAAAAAAATAAGGAGTTAATTATTCCTATGGAGTTGACTCAATTTTTTCAAAAAAACCCTGAAATGGAAACTTCATTTCTCAACCTAACAAAAGGAAAACAAAGAGAGTATGCCGATTATATAAGGGAAGCCAAAAGATCCAGTACAAAAGATAAACGATTAGAAAAAATTAAACCCATGATTATAAATCAGGTGGGTTTATATGATAAGTATAAATAAAAAAAGGATTCCGTTAAGGAATCCTTTTTTATTATAATCTATATAGAATTAATTTTCTTTTGGAGTAGTTGTATTTAATTGTTTACTCAACTCCGATGATATAGAAGATTTTTCAAAAGTGATTTTTCCTGCACCCGTTTCTATAATTACAGTATTTAGTTTTTCACTAAAATCTACAATTTTACCGTGCATTCCACTCTTGGTAATGACTCTATCACCTTTTTTTAAATTTTCAGAAAAATTCTTTTCTTCCTTTTGACGCTTTTGCTGCGGTCTAATCATAAAGAAATAAAATATGATTATAATCGCAATAAAAGGTAAAAAACTGGTTAAGTTTTCCATGAAATTACTTTACTGGATTTCCTGTTTTTGCTGCACCACCTGCTTTAGGAGTTACGAAAGCTTTAATTTTAATCATTTCTTGCCCAGACTCTGTGTTAGCAGTAATTCTAACAGTCTTCATTTGGTTATTAGGCTTACCGTTAGAGTTAAATTTAACTACCATCTCTCCTTTTTCTCCTGGAGCGATTGGTTCTTTAGACCAAGTAGGAACCGTACAACCACAGCTTCCTTTTGCATTAGAAACAACTAAAGGTGCATCTCCAGTATTTTCGAACATAAATGTATGCTCTACTACATCTCCTTCATTAATAGTTCCAAAATCATGCATATCTTCTTCAAACTTCATTGCTGGAGCTCCAGAAGTGTTAGCATCACGTTCTGCAACTTCTTTCTCATTTTCTGCATTTACCTTATCTGCTGCATTTTCTTTACATGAAGTAAAAACCATTGCCGCTACAGCAGCTAACATTAAAAATCCTTTTTTCATTTTAACTTATTTTAATTGTTTGTAATTGATTTTTCAAGTGCTAAAAATAATAAAATTTAATGGACTACATTAATCCGCGACCAATTTTATTGATTTTTTCTGAACTTTTATATTCCTTAGATAACTTATCTAAAATTCCATTAATAAACACGCTACTTTTTGGAGTGCTGTACTCTTTTGCAATCTCCAAATATTCGTTAATAGTGACCTTTACAGGAATCGAAGGAAACTTCATAAACTCGCAGATCGCCATTTTAAGCAATATACTATCTACACCTGCTATTCTATCCTTATCCCAATTGGGAGTTTTTTCTTGAATATCTTCTACGTAAGCTTCTTGATTTAAGAGTGTTTTTCTAAACAATTCTATTGCAAATTCCTCATCCTCCCTATTCTTGAATAGTTTTGGGACTTTTACTTCTGGATTTGCTTCCTTTTCTTTTTTCAAAAACTTAAGGATGCTAGTATTAACTATAGGTAAATCATCCAACCAAGTCAGTTTTTTATCTTCTAAATAATCATAAAGCTTATCGTTAGGAGCTATGATTTCCTTAAATATAGTTATGATAAATTCTTTATCTTCTTGAAACGAAGATAGGTCTGATGTTAAGTAATCTTTATAAGTTTCGCTTTGTTTTACTTCCTCCCAAATAATATTCACATACTCATCATCCTGTTGCCAATTGGTCAATTTTTTATCATCCAATAACTCACTAAGATTTTCGCTATGTTCAATCTTATGAATTAATTTATTCTGAATGAACTTAAGATTAGGATTTTTATCCTCGTTTGTAGCAAGATGTTTCTTCTGTGATTTCTCTAAGTAATCTTGAGCTTTATTTTTTACCTGAACCAGTAAATCTAAGTTGAGTAAAAATAAATCATACATTTCTCCCATACTCTTTTGAAGAAATTTTTGCTCAGCAATTAAATTATCGTTAGCCGATTGTGTAAATGCGTACATAGACTGCATTACTTTTACTCGAATATGTCTTCTTGTTAACATAGCGTATTTTAAAGAACTTTAAATTAAAAAAGGGCGAAATAGTTATTTCGCCCTGCAAAAATATAATTAAATTATGTTTTTCTAATGCTTACTGCTTCTTTTCTGCTTTTCTTTTTTCAATTCTATCTTGAGCAACTTTTAAAGCAGATTGATGCGTAGTGATTTGATTCGCTTCCGCAGAATTTAAAATCTCTAAAGTAGTATGGTAAATATTTTCAGTTTTACGCATAATCTCTGGTTTATCATAACCTTCTAATTCTGCATAAACATTAATAATTCCTCCTGCATTGATTAAGAAATCGGGAGCGTAAACGATACCCTTCTCTTGTAGCATTTTTCCGTGAACTTTCTCATCGGCTAATTGATTGTTCGCTGCTCCCGCAACAATATCAACATTTAGCTTATGAATAGTCTCATCATTTACCGTAGCTCCTAATGCACAAGGTGCATAAATATCCACATCGGCAGTATATAAATCTTCGCCTCCAAAAATGATAGCTCCGTATTTATCTCTTATTTGCTCTAAACGTTCTTGGTTAATATCTGCAATAAGTACTTCTCCTCCTTCTTCGGCAATGTATTTTACTAAGGTTTCTCCTACATGTCCAATCCCTTGTACCAATACTTTTTTACCAGCTAAAGAATCTTTTCCATATTTATATTTTGCTGCAGCCTTCATTCCCATATACACACCGTAAGCAGTAATTGGTGAAGGGTTTCCAGAACCTCCTAAATGTTCAGAAATACCTGTTACGTGTTTAGTTACCTCTCTTACCGTGTCCATATCGGCAGTATCCATTCCTACATCTTCTGCAGTAATATATTTACCTCCTAATGAATCTACAAACTCTCCAAACTTCCTCATTAATTCGGGTGTTTTTTGAGTTTTAGCATCTCCTATAATAACTGCTTTTCCCCCTCCAAGGTTTAAACCAGTCACTGCACTCTTAAAGGTCATTCCGCGAGATAATCTCAATACATCATTTAATGCTTCCCATTCACTAGCATAATCCCACATTCGAGTTCCTCCTAAAGCAGGTCCTAAAGTTGTATTATGTATTCCTATTATTGCTTTTAAACCTGTATCTTTGTCGTTACAAAAAACAACTTGTTCATGTTCATCAAAAGAAAGTTGCCCAAATACTGGCGCTACTTTTTTTAATTCGTTTGCTTTTAAAATTTCAGCGTTCATAGGTAAAACTTTTTAATTTAAGTATTTCTTAATATCGAACCGCAAAAGTAAACATTGTTTGAAAGATAATGAACGATCTTGGTGTTAAATTGAATAATCATCAATAAATATTTACTGATTTAGTTTTATGAAAGAACTTCAGCATATTAATAAGTACTTCGCAAAATATAAAGGACGCTTATTTTTAGGACTCATAATTACCATAGCTGCACGAATTTTTGCTTTATACGTTCCCCAGTTTATTGGAGACTCTACGCACGTCATCGAACAATACATCAATGATGAAATTACCGATGCTAGCTATGTAAAATCTACCTTAATCGATAATATACTTATCATTTTAGGAGCTACTTTAATTTCAGCATTTCTAACTTTCTTAATGCGACAAACTTTTATCGTAGTTTCTAGGCACATTGAATTTGATCTTAAAAATGAAGTATATCGTCAATACCAAGCCCTATCTTTAAATTTTTATAAGAAAAACAGAACGGGAGATTTAATGAACCGTATAAGTGATGATGTTTCTAAAGTAAGAATGTATACGGGACCTGCTTTAATGTATAGCGCTACAACCATTACCTTATTTGTGGTGGTTCTGGCTTATATGATAAGTACAGCTCCTATGTTAACTCTTTATACCGTTGCTCCTTTACCTTTTTTATCATTTGCGATTTACAAATTAAGTCGGGAAATCAACAAAAAAAGTACTATCGTTCAGCAGTACTTATCTAAGCTTAACACCTATACTCAAGAAAGCTTTAGCGGAATTACAGTGATTAAATCCTACGGTTTAGAACAGCAAATCAATAAAGAGTTTGTTGAACTCTCTAATATGAATAAAGAAAAGAACATTGACCTTGTAAAAGTGCAAGCTTTTTTCTTTCCTTTAATGGTTTTGCTTATCGGAATCAGTAATATTTTGGTAATTTATATTGGAGGTAAACAAGTCATTAGCGGTGAAATTGACAATTTTGGAATCATCGTTGAATTTCTCTTATATGTAAATATGCTTACTTGGCCGGTAGCAACCGTAGGTTGGGTGGCCGATATGGTTCAACGCGCAGAAGCTTCACAAAAAAGAATTAATGAGTTTCTAAGTGAAAAACCCGAAATCAACAATCATTCTGATGAAGAAACAGAAATAAATGGAGATATCGAATTTAAAAACATCACTTTTACTTACGAAGACACAGGTATAACAGCTTTAAAAAATGTTTCTTTTAACATTCACCCCGGAGAGACCTTAGCTATTATAGGAAAAACAGGCTCGGGTAAATCTACTATTCTAGAACTTATAAGCAGACTCTACGATGTTCAAAATGGAGAGTTATTAATTGATAAAAAAGAAATAAAGCAGCTCCATTTATCTAGCTTAAGAAAAGCTATAGGTTATGTACCTCAAGATGCATTTCTTTTTAGCGACTCTATAAAAAACAATATTAAATTTGGTAAAAACGATGCCTCGGAAGAAGAAGTTATGACCGCAGCTAAAAATGCCGCCGTTCATAAAAACATTACCAACTTCTCCAAAGGTTACGATACTGTTTTAGGAGAAAGAGGAATCACTCTTTCTGGCGGACAAAAACAAAGGGTTTCTATCGCACGAGCTATAATTCAAGACCCTAAAATTCTATTATTTGATGATTGTCTTTCTGCTGTAGATACGGAGACGGAAGAAGAAATTCTTAATAACCTACACGCCATCTCCAGCAAAAAAACTACGGTAATTGTAAGTCACAGAGTCTCTTCAGCTAAAAATGCAGACAAAATCATTGTCTTAGAAGATGGAGAAATTTTACAACAAGGTACTCACAATCAACTTATCACTAAAGAAGGCTATTACAAAGAACTTTATTTAAAGCAACTGAGTGAAAAAGAAAATTGATTTTTCTTGCTATATGTTAATATTTTTATGATTTTTGACAGCAACTAAAAATAAACACTAATATTTTTGACTATGAGCGACAACGGAACGATGCAGAAAGAAGAAATATTTTCTAAAGTTTTAAGAGCTGGAAGACGTACGTATTTCTTTGATGTAAGAGCGACTAAAGCTGATGATTACTATTTAACCATTACAGAAAGTAAGAAATTTACTAACGATGATGGTTCATTTTTCTACAAAAAGCACAAAATCTACTTATATAAAGAGGATTTTGAAGGTTTTGAAGAGATTTTAAAAGAAATGACAAATTACATCATCAATGAAAAAGGAGAAGAAGTAATTAGTGAACGTCACCAAAAAGATTTCAAAAAAGAATACGAAACCACCGAAGATATTTCCTCTAATGGAACTTCTACAGGTGATTTCACCGATGTAAGTTTTGACGATATTTAAACAAAAAAATATTATAAAAAAAGCCGCTAAATAATTTAGCGGCTTTTTTTATGCCATTCAACAAAAAAATGTCGCTATTCAGAAAAATAATAAATTTATATAGTAATTTGAAGCTATTTTAGTCTTTTACCATATAGCTTTTACCAAGTGTTAAGAAAATATCAACATTTTTTAGCTTTAGCTTTCTTAAGTTTTACGGCAATTTATGCACAGGAACCTGCTGCCATTTCTCTAGGCTCTTTCTTCCAACAACCTGATCTTGTTTACTACGATGCATTAGAAGATCAATATAAAAATATTTGGTTATCTACAGATAATGGACTTTATAAATTTGACGGTAATTCGTTTAAGGAGTATGCGACTTCAGCACAAAAAAGTAACGCATTTTTTTCTTTAAAAGAGATAAATAATGCTGTTTGGATGGTTAATCTATACGGTCAGTTATTGAAAACTGAAAATGATTCGCTTAAAGTGGTTACCAACTTAACACCATATCTTAAAGGCAAATTGGCTCAGATAAACGCATTAGGCAACTTACTTTATATTTCCTCTCAAAATGGTTTATTAACATTTAATAAAGAAAATAAACAGCTTCGGGTTATCAATCAAGAAAACATATTAACTACTTGGCAAAACCCAGAAACAAAAGCTGTTTATTACATAAATCATCAAGATGAATTTAAAAAGGTTACCAAAGACCGAGTTGAAGTTCTTTATCAAGATCCTGAAGGAAACCGAAAAGAAAAATACAATTATCAAATTTTTCAATTGAATAAAACTATTTACCATTCATATTTAGAAGAAAATAATCAACGTGTTTTAAAAAAGTGGGATGCTAAAATAAAGAAATTTGAGATTATTAATTTTCTACCACAATATGAAGGTGTACATATTTACACCCATTTTTTTAAAGATCAAAAAAAAATATTAGGAACAAACCAAGGTATTATTGAAGTCGATCGAAATTTTAAAATTACCAAAACTTATTTTACTGATTATTCTATAACTAAAATTTTAGAAGATTTTCAAGGCAATACATGGATAACCACACTTAAAAATGGAGTATTTATTATTCCGCAAAATCATTTTAACAAGTTAAATCTCCAACTAAATCAAGAAACGGTTAATGCTTTTACCCTTGTGGATAACCATCAACTTATTATTGGTACAAGTAAAGGTAAAATATTAATTAATGATCAACATTTACATGGTAGAAAGACTATACATCTTCCTCAACAAAATCCAATTGTAAAGATTTTACATTTAACAAATACCAATCAGCTATTAATAAGTCAAGATAATTTAAGTTCATATACGGTAGACCTCAATAATTATAGAGTAAAATCTATAAAAGGATATTGGAGTGCTAAAGATTTGGTGAATATTAAAAATGGATTTTTAAATTTATCGTACAGAGCAGCTTTTTACAGCCAAACGCCCAATTATGAGAAGGCTACTTTATTAAAAGACAAAAGAGCTGTTACCGCTTATTATGATGAAAAAAATGAACGTTTTTTTATTTCTTATATCGATGAGTTGGTAGAATATGATAGAGATTTTAATGAAAAAACGATTACCTACAAAAACGAATCTGTATTAGCTACTTCATTCACACAAATAGGAAACCAAATTTATATAGGTACGCGGCAAAAAGGAATTTTAAAATATGAAAATGGTATTATATCTACATTTTTAAATGCTCAAAATAAATTAGCTCACAATACTATTTTAGATATAAAAGCTTTCCAAAATCAATTATGGATTCTCACTAAAAATGGAGTGCAAAAATATAATACTCATCAAAAAGTATTTACAGATAATTATAAATACAACTACAATCAGCTTAACCTCAAAAAACTACTTATTTTCAATGAACAAATAATTATTTCTGGTAATGAAGAATTAATTTTAATACCCTTAAGCAGAAAAAACAAAAACCACCAAAAGCTTCCTCCAGCACCTATCTTTCAAAAACTTACTACAGTAGATACCACATACCTCACGGCAGAAAATCTTCAACTAGGACACAATCAAAAAAATATAAATATTAGCTTTCAAGCTCCTGGCCTACAAATTTCGGAACCCTACAACTATAAATACAGATTATCTAATTTATCTACTAAATGGGAAGAAACTACGACAGGAATAAACAATTTAAATTTCAGCTATTTACCATCCAACACATACGATCTTGAAATTAAAACAATAAATACAGAGGGATTAGAAAGTAAAGAAAGCCTCTGTATCAATTTTGAGATAGAGACTCCTTTTTGGCAAAAAACATGGTTTTATTTCTGTATTGCATTTACATTAATTGCTATCATTCTTATTGCTTTCAAAATATTTATATCTAGAAAGAATAAGAAACAAGCGAAACAATTAATTGCTTTAGAAAATAAGAAAAAAATGAGCGAGTTACGTCTAGAAAATATTCGTTCACAAATGAATCCGCACTTTATATTTAATGCTCTTAACGCAATACAAGATTATATACTTTCTAATGAAAAAAAACTAGCAAGCTCTTATTTAGTTAAATTTTCTAGACTTATAAGAATGTATTTAGAACACAGTCAAAAAAACTTTATAACACTTGCAGAAGAACTTGAAGCTTTAAAAATATATATTGAATTAGAAAAAATTAGAATTGAAGAAAGCTTTGACTTTAGTTTAAAAATTTCAGAAAATATTCAGCCTCAAAAAATTAAAGTTCCTTCATTATTTATACAACCCTATATAGAAAATGCTATAAAACACGGACTTTTACATAAAAAAGGAAATAAATCTCTAAACATTAGTTTTGAAAAAGAAAATCAGTTGATCATTTGTAAAATTATAGATAATGGTATTGGTGTAGAGAATTCTAAAATTATCAATAAAAGAAATTATAGTAAGCATAAATCTTTTGCGCTAAGTGCAAATGAAGAACGCATTAATCTTTATAATCGTTTAAAAGATTATAATATAGAAATTAGTATTGTCAATTATACAGAGAGCAAAGAAAACCCTGGTACAATTGTTAGCTTAAAAATACCCATAAATCTTAAATGAAAGCAATAATCATAGACGACGAGCCTAGAGCTAGAAATCTTCTACAAAAAATGTTAGCCGAGATAAATAATATTTCCTTAGAAGTTTTTACGGCTAAAAACTTATTAGAAGGTATAGCATTAATAGAAAAAGAACAACCTAAACTTGTTTTTCTAGATATAGAAATGCCAGAACACTCAGGTCTAGAAATTTTTAATTTTATAAAAGCTCCTGTAAACTTTAAAATAATTTTTACCACCGCTTATAACCAATATGCTATTGAAGCTTTTAAACAAAATGCAGTAGATTATTTATTAAAACCTATAGATATAGATGAGCTTGAAAAAGCGGTTGAAAAAGCACAAAAGTTAATTTCTAGCGAACGATTAACTCATCAAATAGAAGATTTATCTAAAGCGCTACAAAAAATTGCTATAAATAAAATTGCATTAGAAGTACCTAAAGGGATTTTATTTGTAGCTCACGACGATATTCTTTATTTTGAAGCAGATGGAATGTATACCAATGTATTTCTTAAAAATGGAGATAAAAAACTTATTTGTAAACCATTAAAAATCTTTGTTGAACAATTACAAGAAGAGGATCTCTTTTTTAAGTGTCACAGATCGTATTTGGTAAACCTACAATACGTAGTCGAGTTTTCTAGAAAAGATGGTGACCAGTTAATTATGAGCAATCAAAAATCGGTTCCTATTTCTAAATCTAATAAAGAAAATTTTTTAAAAGTAGTACAGCAAATTTTTGGATAAAAAATAAAGAGGCCAAACATTCCTGTTTGACCTCTCACCCCTACGAATTATAAAACTACCCTTACTCTATTCAGTCGCACGGTGTGATAGAGTAATAAGTTTCAAGATCTTTATTCCATCCATCTGTTGGCGTAAAATCTTCATCAATTACAATACAAGCTAAACTAAAGTTACCTTGTGCTTCCATTCTTGTAAAACTAGCGTTATTACCATTGGCTACATTTAAACTTAATAAGTCGTTTGTATGCACTTTTAAGTCTTCTAATGCTGGCAACATACTTATATCTAAATTTTCTATAGAATTACTTTCTAAAAGTACTTGTCTTAATTTTGTATTAGACGATAAGTCTATAGTAGATATACTATTATTAAATGCAGTTAATACTTCTATATTTTTAAGAGCTTCAATTCCAGTTAAATCTTCTATCTCTTGATTACTTATCAATAAGTTACCCTCAAAAGCTTCTGCTTCAGCATAACTTATCTCTTCATCTTCATTAGTATTTATGGAAGTGTTTTCTAACAAGGCTGATTTAAAATTAGCATCAGGAATGTTTACATAAACTTCAACTATATCTTCACTACTGTTACTATCATCGTCGCTAGAACAAGCGTAAAAACTTACTAAGGCAAGTGTTGAAAGGACTAAAACTGTTTTTTTCATTTTTTATAATATTTATGGTTTAGTATTATTACAATCTATATATTGACCGTAAGGCATCTGGCCGTGGATTACTCCTCCAAAAGTGGTATTACTATAGCTACTACCATTGTATTGTTGTTTTAGTAAATAGCCTTGTAGTTTACACTTACCACTTCTTAATTTTTCAGTAAAGGTTCCTTTAATCCATCTATACAAAGGTCTCCCTGTTACTTTATGATGTACAATATTCCAATCGTTAGATTCAATATTTACATGAATTAGCTCTCCGCCATCTTTTACTACCACTTTATTAATTTCTGTTTTGGCAAAATTCTTCAAGCTAGAATCACTATTTAATTTTCCTGCAGCTGGAATTTTAATACTTGCCAAATCTGCTTTGGCAGCAGCATCATAATTAGCTTTAAGTTTGGTTTCCATTTCTACAGCTATTTTTTTCGATGCTTCTTTGGTATAGTTTGCTAGTTTTTCTTCTGGAGCAATTACATTCATGATATACAAATCTTCTAAAACAATGTAAGAAGGTACATTATAAGCGTGACCACCTACTTGTTGCCCTGCATATAAAATAAAAACATCTTCTTCTACTTTCAACATTCTGCTTAAAATAGGTCCGGTAATACCTATCTCTAATTGTTGATTAGGATCTGCTGGATGCTTAACAATGTAAGATCCGTTAGTCATCTCATAAACACGTGTACCGCCAATAGCAAAACCATCTAACACCTTAGGAGATATAAAAACTAACCAAGAATATTCTAAATCATAATCGGGTTGTATAACTACGGCGTGTCCTTGCTCTAACTCACCTTCTTTATAATTTGCCCCTGTTACCATATGCGTAGTATGTGCATATACCGAACCCATTGGGTCTAAAAATTTTAGACTCGTAGTAACATTACCTGCTTCTTCTGTATATGGACTCCCAGGTACACTGCCTGGCATTTTACTAGCACTACCTGATGGTCCTGAAGAAGAATTGGTAGTGGTACTGGCTTCTTTTTTTACAACATTTTTAGCTGCGTTTTTAACTTTATTTTTTAGCATTTTACCAAACTGTGCTTGGGTAGAAATACTGTAAAACAAGCTAATAGCCAACATTATTAAACTTAATTTGATTTTCATAATAGATTGGTTTAAATACAAAAGCACATACTACCCCACCAGTATGCGCTTTTATAAATGATTAATTTTTAATAATTCTCTTTACAGCACGATTACCTTGAGAAAGAATCTCTGCAAAATAAATACCGCTAGGTAAGTAACTTACATCTATAGTTTGAGTAGAAGAAGTTGCTACTTTTTTACCTAAAGTGTTGTAAATAGTAACTTTCTCTACCATAAAAGCTGCATCTATATGAAGAACATCTTGTACTGGATTTGGATAAACAGAAAAGCTCTCTAATGTATTTTGTTCTGTACTTAAAGTACAAGTAGTATAACCATAAATGGTGTTAGGGTCTTTATCTGAATCTATAGTCCAAGAAATACCTGGGCTTGTGGCAGGAGGCGTAAAACCATTATCTAATTGCACACAAGAAAGATTAGGACAATTAGTTGCTAAAAATTGATAGATTGAAGCATTATTGGCGTTAGCCATATTTATAATTTGTAAGTTAGCGTTATCTGAAACATACAGAGAGCCTAAAGATGGTAGCATCGAAACATCTACACTAGAGAAAAGATTATCTTGTAGCTCTAAGTGATATATGTTTGGATTATTTGTAAGATCCAAAGAAGTTAAATCGTTATCTCCTACATACAATTGTGAAAGTACCGGGTTGTTAGATAAATCTATACTGGTAAGATTATTTTCTACTAATTTTAAACTTGTAAGCTGAGCTAATGAAGAAAGATCTATAGAAGTAAAGCTATTAGTATTTGCCTCTAATTCTTCTAAAACGGTATTGCTAGAAAGATCTATGGTACTAAGATTGGTATTATTTACTTTTAGTTTTTCTAAATTAGTAAAACTACTTACATCTATACTTCCTAATGGATTATCACTCAAATAAGCAATGGTAACGGTTGATGTATTAGGTAAGATTAAACTAGAGGCAGTTAAATTATTAGAATCTAAAGCAAACCTAGTTAAATTAGTTTGATTGCTTAAATCTAAACTGCTTAGGTTATTTTGGTGCAAGTTTAACATTTCAATAGCTGTATTATTACTTAAATCTATCGTTGTTAATTGGTTAAGTCCTGCCAAAAAATTGACCAAGTTAGGATTGTTAGAAATATCTAACGTGCTTAGCTGATTGTTTGATAAGTTTAAAACCTCTAAATTTACGTTGGTACTTAAATCTATAGAGGCAAGACTTAGCGTATAATCTGCTCCTAATGAGGTAAGATTGGTAAGTCCTGTTACATCTAAGGTTGTTAACGGGTTTAAACCTATTGCAATTTTAGTTAAAGCTGTATTAGCAGTAAAATTGGCAAAACTAATATTATTATTAGGCAAGAATACTTCCGTAATATTTGGGAAAGCCTCTAAACCGGTTAAATCTGAAATAGTTAAATTAGGAGCAGAAATTATCCCCGTATAAGCATTCGCTTCAGGATAGCTAATTTCTCCATCTCCATTGGTATTTATTCCTGTGTGACTAATTAAAACATTTTTTAAATCTGGATCGGGAATGTATACATTTTGAGCAAAAAGGCTAGCACTAGCTAGGCAGAATAAAGAAAGTAATGTTCGTTTCATAGTTTGAGTATTATTTATTAAACACCCAAATTTCTATAAATCAACACTTAAAACGCTTACTGACTTTCTAAATACCACTAATTACTTGCTGAATGAAACCTATATTTTTTTAAATGATAATATCAACCTATTCTTAAACCATTTTCAATTTGAGCTTCGGGTTGTATTAAAGTAATCTCATCTCCATCAACAGCTCCCATTACTAAACATTCACTCATAAAATTGGCGATTTGTTTTTTAGGAAAATTAACCACCGCGATGGTTTGTTTACCTACTAAATCTTCTTTAGCATAGCGTTTTGTAATTTGTGCCGAAGTTTTTCTAATCCCAATTTCTGCCCCAAAATCAACTTTAAGTTGGTAGGCTGGTTTTCTAGCTTTAGGAAAATCGTTTACCTCTATGATAGTACCCACACGCATATCTACTTTTTCAAAATCACTCCAAGTTATTTCTTTCATCTTTTTTAAGTTTTGCATTAGGGATTGCAGCGGCATCTTTCTTTCTCGCTTTTTTTTGCGAGATAGAAAATACAGCGGAAAGCCCGACCTGCTTTTTTTTTAAGCAGGAATGCCCAAATAGTTTTAATTTTTATTAAATTTAAAATTAAAGAAAAGATATGAAACTAGAGTCTTCTCAAATAAAATTAGGTGAAAAAGCACCCGATTTTTCTCTGTTAGATGCCAGCACCAATAACCTTTATAGCTTAGCCGATATACAGGGGGAAAAAGGAACGGTCATCATGTTTATTTGTAACCACTGTCCGTTCGTAAAACACGTGGCAGATGAATTAGTAAGACTAGCTAATGATTACCGAGTTTTAGGTTTTGGTTTTGTAGCGATTTCTAGTAACGACGCCAAACAATATCCAGCAGACGGCTTAGAACATATGTGGTTATTCGCCAGAAAATATCATTTTACATTCCCCTATTTGTATGATGAGAGTCAGCGTGTTGCTAAAAAATATAAGGCTGTTTGCACCCCAGATTTCTACGTTTACAACGCTTCCGCGGAATTGGTTTATCACGGACAGTTAGACGATTCTAGACCTCAAAATGGAATTGCCGTCAACGGAAGAAGTGTGCGAGAAGTATTAGATGCTCTTTTTAATAGCAGGCCTATACCTCAGCTTCAAAAGCCTAGTGTAGGCTGTAGTATAAAATGGAAATAAAAAAGCTACTCTAGAAGAATAGCTTTTTTAATAAGGTAATTGTATTTTAAATAGTGAATTAAGCTTTCACCAACTCTACATCAAAGATTAAAGTTGCATTTGGAGGAATTACACCACCAGCTCCTTGCGCTCCATATCCTAAATGAGACGGAATTACAAACGTTGCTTTATCTCCTTCGTTTAATAACATAACTCCTTCATCCCATCCTGCGATTACATGACCCATTCCTACTGGAAATTGTATAGGTTGATTTCTTTTAAAAGATGAATCAAATACAGTCCCATCGGTTAACATTCCTTTATAATGTACAGAAACGTTGCTTCCTTTATTTGGTTTTGATCCTTTACCTTCTTGCGTGATTTTATAATGTAAGCCGCTATCGGTTTTTGTCATCCCTTCGGTTAGTGACTTCATTTTTTCTTCTTCTTGTTTTTTCGCTTCAGCTTCTCTTTCTGCCTTAGAAGCATTAAATTTTTCAAAAGCAGCTTTTGCGTCAAAGCTCTCAGCTTCTTCCCCTACTCTTTCTATACTTAATTTTTCAATTTTATCTCCCTGCTGAATTTTATCTACAATTTCTTTTCCTTCTACTACTTTCCCAAAAACAGTATGCTTACCGTCTAACCAAGGTGTAGGTACGTGAGTGATAAAAAACTGACTTCCGTTAGTTCCTGGTCCTGCATTTGCCATAGATAAAATCCCTGGCTCATCGTGTTTTAGATTTGCATGAATTTCATCCTCAAATTGGTAACCAGGTCCTCCTGCTCCGCTACCTTTAGGATCTCCTCCTTGAATCATAAAATCTTCTATCACACGGTGAAACTTAAGTCCGTCGTAATACGGTGTTCCTTCCGCTTTAGCGTCATTTTTGATTTTTCCTTCAGCAAGTCCCACAAAATTCCCCACAGTACCGGGAGTTTTATCATGGGTTAACTTAACTAAGATGTCTCCTTTATTGGTCGTAAATTTAGCGTATAATCCGTTTTCCATAGTAATTGTTTTATTAAAAGTCCAAAGATAAGTTGTTCTTAGGGCTTTTCCTAAAAAGAAAAACCTGACTTCTAAAACTATTAGAAATCAGGTTTTTGTATTCAATATTATTTTTTTTTCTAATTGGCTACTTCGCTCATAAATTTAATGCGATACAAACGTAGATCTTCATCTTCGTAATCGCCATCAAATTCTTCCATAGCCTCTTCGATACCATCAGTTTCTGCTTCTAAAAAGTAATCGTGTAATTCTTCTTGTTGCTCTTCATCAAAAAGTTCGTCTATCCAATACGAAATATTTAGTTTGGTACCACTATAAACAATAGCCTCAACTTCTTTTATAAAATTTTTCATTTCCATACCCTTAGAAGAAGCGATATCGGGTAAAGGAAGTTTTCTATCTACATTTTGAATGATATATAGTTTTAATCCGCTGTTAGCTCCAGTAGATTTAACGATCATATCATCTGGACGAAGAATATCATTTTCTTCTACATAATTAGAGATAAGCTGAATGAATTCTTTCCCGAATTTTTTAGCTTTTCCATCTCCTACCCCGTGAATATTACTCAATTCTTCTAACGTAATAGGGTATTTTGTAGCCATATCTTCTAAAGAAGGATCTTGAAAAACCACAAATGGTGGAACTTCTTTTTTCTTAGCTACCTTTTTTCTCAAATCTTTGAGCATTTTCATGAGTCGCTCATCTGTTGCTCCTCCAGATTTTGTTGAAATTATATTCTTAGTATCTGTTTGGCTATCGTAACTATGATCTTCTGTCATCATAAAAGAGACAGGATTTTTAATATACTCTTTCCCCTTTTCAGTAATTTTTACTACTCCGTAGGTTTCGATATCTTTCTTTAAATAACCAGCAACTAATACTTGGCGGATAAGAGCCATCCAAAAAGGAGCGTCCTTGTATTTACCTTTTCCAAAAAGAGCAATCTCATCGGTTTTATGCGATTTAATGAGCGCATTAGATTTTCCGATAAGGGTATTTACTACTTCTTTAGATTTATAGAGTTGATTGGTCGTTTTTACAGTTTTTAAAAGCAATTCTACTTCGGGTTGAGCTTCAATTTGCTTTTTGGGATTCTGAACGTTATCATCCATATCTACCCCATCTTCTTTTCCGCCGTTAAATTCTTCGCCGAAATAATGAAGTATAAATTTTCTACGCGACATCGATGTCTCTGCATAAGCCACTACTTCTTGTAATAACGCGTGACCTATTTCTTGTTCGGCCACGGGTTTACCGCTCATAAATTTCTCGAGTTTCTCAATGTCCTTATAAGCGTAAAAAGCTAAACAATGTCCTTCGCCTCCATCTCGTCCTGCTCTACCGGTTTCTTGGTAATAACTTTCTATACTTTTTGGAATATCATGATGGATCACAAAACGAACGTCGGGTTTATCGATTCCCATCCCAAAAGCAATGGTTGCCACTACGACATCTACATCTTCCATTAAGAACATGTCTTGATGCTTGGCTCTAGTTTTAGCGTCTAAACCTGCATGATAGGGAACGGCCGAAACTCCATTTACTTGTAGGGTTTGTGCCAATTCTTCTACTTTTTTCCGACTTAAACAGTAGACAATCCCGCTTTTTCCTTCATTTTGCTTCACAAAACGAATGATATCGGCATCTACATTGGCTGTTTTTGGTCTTACCTCGTAGTAAAGATTGGGTCTATTAAAGGAAGCTTTAAAGGTATTAGCATTCGTGACTCCTAAGTTTTTAAGAATATCTTCTTGAACTTTAGGGGTTGCTGTTGCTGTAAGCGCTATAATAGGTATATTATCTCCTATTCGCTTTATAATACTTCTTAAGTTTCTATATTCTGGTCTAAAATCATGACCCCATTCGCTAATACAATGTGCTTCGTCTATGGCTAAAAAAGAGATTTTTTCTCCACGTAAAAACTCCACATTCTCTTCTTTGGTAAGAGATTCGGGCGCTACATAAAGCAATTTAGTGATTCCTTCAGAGATATCTTTTTTAACCTGCTTAATTTCAGTCTTGTTTAAAGAACTGTTAAGCACGTGGGCTATACCGTGTTCGGAAGAAATTCCGCGTAAAGCATCTACTTGATTTTTCATAAGAGCAATTAAAGGAGAAACTACAATAGCAGTACCTTCATTAATCAACGCAGGTAATTGATAACACAACGATTTTCCACCACCCGTAGGCATGATGACAAATGTGTGTTCCTTAGCTACTATACTCTTAATTACTTCTTCTTGTAATCCCTTAAATTGGCTAAAGCCAAAATATTTCTTTAATTCTTGATGTAAATCGATTTCTGACAAACTGATTATTTAATGTTACAATTTTACATACCTTTGTTACACTAAAGATACATTTTTCTTTAGTACCTACAAATTCAAATTTAAAATTTTAAATGCAAGCATCCAACATACTTTCTGTCGCTAGAGATACGATTTCTAATGAAGCAAAAGCCGTTGAAAAACTTCAAGATTATTTAAATGATGAATTTGCGCATGCGGTTCAACATATCTATAACTCCAAAGGTAGGGTAATTATTACAGGAATTGGCAAAAGTGCTATTATTGCTACCAAAATTGTGGCTACTTTAAACAGTACGGGCACTCCTGCTATTTTTATGCACGCTGCAGATGCTATTCACGGAGACTTAGGAACAATTTTAAAAGATGATACAGTAATATGTATTTCTAAAAGTGGGAATACTCCCGAAATTAAAGTCTTAGTCCCTCTTATCAAAAATTTTAAAAATACCTTGATTGGTATCACAGGAAATAAGGATTCTTTTTTAGGAAAGCAATCTGACTATGTATTAAATGCGTATATCGATAAAGAAGCATGTCCTAACAATCTTGCGCCTACTACTAGTACAACGGCACAATTGGTATTAGGAGACGCGTTAGCCGTTTGCCTATTGCACCTAAGAGGTTTTTCTAGTAAAGATTTTGCTAAGTATCATCCGGGTGGGGCTTTAGGAAAAAAATTATATTTAAGAATAAGTGATATTACTTCAGAAAATCAAAAACCACAGGTGACTCCTAATACTTCTATCAATAAAGTAATTATAGAAATTTCAGAAAAAATGCTGGGTGTTACTGCTGTGATTGAAAATGAAGAAATTGTTGGGATCATAACCGATGGAGATATTCGTAGAATGCTCACAAAGAATGAAGATTTTTCTCAGCTAAAAGCTAAAGATATTATGGGAGCTTCTCCCAAAACAATCGACAATCATGCGATGGCGGTAGATGCCATGGACATTTTGGAAGAGAACGGAATATCACAATTAATTGCTAAAGACAATAAAGGAAAGTATGCAGGTATTGTACATTTGCACAATCTTATAAAAGAAGGAATTATATAAGCCTATGGCAAAGAGAGAAGCTAAAAACCCTGAAGAAATGTCTTTTCTAGATCATCTAGAAGATTTAAGATGGCATTTAATTAGATCGACCCTAGCCATTGTAATTGCCGGCGCAGTTGCTTTTATCGCTAAAGACTTTATATTCGGAATACTTTTTGGCCCTAAAGATCCTAATTTTATTACGTATAGGGTTCTATGTAATATCGCTTCTTCTATGGGAATGGATGAGAGTTTTTGTTTTACTGAAATTCCTTTTAGAATACAAAGTAGGCAAATGGCAGGGCAGTTTAGTGCACATATATGGACTTCTATTACCGCTGGATTTATTGTAGCTTTTCCTTATGTACTGTATGAATTTTGGCGTTTTATATCTCCTGCACTACATGCTAATGAGAAGAAAGCTTCTAAAGGTTTTATTTTTATAGCCTCTTTCCTATTCTTTTTAGGAGTGCTTTTTGGTTATTATGTAATTTCTCCTCTATCTATTAACTTTTTAGGAACTTACCAGGTGAGTGAAGAGGTTTTTAATGATATTGATTTAAGTAGTTATTTTGGTTTAGTAAGAGCTTCTTCATTAGCTTGTGGGGTGATTTTTGAACTTCCTATTATTATGTTTTTACTAACAAAAATAGGACTAGTAACTCCAGAAATACTTAGAAAATATAGGAAATTTGCTTTGGTAGGCGTCTTAATTATCTCAGCTTTAATTACTCCTCCAGATATTGCGAGCCAAATTATAGTAGCTATTCCTGTGATGATTTTATATGAAGTGAGCATTTACATCTCTGCTTTTGTAATAAGAAAAGAAAGAAAAAAAGAAAAATCAATTGCTAAAAATTAAGAAATGAGTGATCAAGTAGATGAGTTTAATGCTTATCGCCAAAAGATGAATGATAAGATTCTTGGAGAAAACAATAAGGTTTTAAAAAGAATTTTTAATCTAGACACGAATGCTTTTACTGAAGGCGCTCTAGATAAACAAACAAAAGAATTATTAGGCTTAGTAGCTTCTTTAGTATTGCGTTGTGATGACTGTGTAAAGTATCATTTAGAATCTAGTCACAGTAGCGGAATGTCTAAAGATCAAATTATGGAAACCTTAAGTATTGGTACACTAATTGGTGGTACCATTGTAATTCCACATTTAAGAAGAGCTTACGATTACTGGGAGACTTTAGAAGCTAAAAAAATCCAGTAAAAAAATTAAAAAATATGAAACTAAGAGCAGATCATCTAATGAAAGCCTATAAAGGCCGAAAGGTTGTTAAAGGCATTTCAGTAGAGGTTAATCAAGGTGAAATTGTTGGTTTATTAGGTCCTAATGGTGCTGGAAAAACCACCTCTTTCTATATGATAGTCGGACTTATTAAACCAAATAGCGGTAATATTTATTTAGATAAAACTGATATTACTAAATACCCTATGTACAAAAGAGCTCAACATGGGATTGGCTATTTGGCACAGGAAGCTTCTGTTTTTAGAAAATTAAGCATTGAAGATAACATCATGAGTGTATTGGAGCTCACTAAACTTTCTAAAAAGGAACGAGAAGCAAAAATGGAAAGCCTCATCGATGAATTTAGTTTAGGTCATATAAGAACCAATCGAGGTGATTTGCTTTCTGGAGGGGAACGTAGAAGAACAGAAATTGCAAGAGCTTTAGCTACAGATCCAAAGTTTATTTTATTAGATGAACCCTTTGCTGGTGTAGATCCCGTGGCTGTTGAAGATATTCAACGCATTGTAGCCCAATTAAAAAATAAAAATATAGGTATTTTAATTACTGACCATAATGTACAAGAAACTCTAGCGATTACCGACAGAACCTATCTTATGTTCGAAGGAAATATTCTTAAACATGGTCAACCTGAAGAATTAGCTTCAGATGAAATGGTGAGAAAAGTATATCTAGGGCAGAATTTTGAACTCCGTAAAAAGAGAATTTTCGATTAAAGTATATCAATAAACTAAATTAAGCATAGAAGTATGGGGGACTTATAAAGTCCCCTTTTTTTATTTGAAAATAAAATCAAAACTTTTACTTAAATTTCTATTATAGTATAACATAAGTTCACACTATTACATTCTTTAGAATTTCAAACATCATAGGCTCTCACCCCGATAAATATTGACCCTAATGATGCCAAATTATTTTAGGGTTTCCTTCCGAAATTTTACTCTTTAAAATATTCAATATACTACAAGAGTTTAACCTTACATAAATCAAGAAAGTCTTTAATAATCCTTTCTTAGAAGTTTTGCTCCTATAAGTTAAGAAATTACAGTAACCTATTTACAAATTTTCACAGAACACCTGTTAGTCATAGTCTTAACTATAAAATATTTATGAAACTCTATAGTTTGCTCTTCTTTCTTTTATAAAATCAAACTTAAGAGTTATTCTCTTTTACACCGCAAATTGACGCAATAAAACTACAGGTTTAACATGTTGATTTTTTAAAATTTTAAATAAAAAATTTTAGCAAAAAATCCTTTCATAGATAAACAATACAAAAGTTGTTTAATCTTCACTTTAAAGCATCTTACCGAACCAAAATGCACTTTCGACTAGTAATCAATCCTTTATAAACCGTTAAAAACTAAATTAGCTATTACATTATAAATTTAATCGACAATACCATACACCAAACCCGGTTACACTACTAAATGACTAGTTTTTAATTAAATAAAAGAATATAATTAAACCCTCACAAAAATAATATTCTTATATTTTAACAATAAAATAACTTTTAAAACCGATTAAGGTGTAATTTTGTCGATAATAAACAAGTGCTATACTTGATTAAAAATGTTAAATATGAAAAAAAGATTACAACACAAGAAATGGGGAATAACCTCAATTTTATCACTTCTAATGTTATTTAGTTTTGGTTATGCCCAAGCTCAATACACAAAAGCTAATACGGTAGCTGCGGAAACAAATGTAAGTGCATCTGGAAACGCGGTAGACAATACTACCTTACCTTCAACAGATACGAGAGGGGATTTGACCACTTTTGCTATCTTAAACGCTACAACCGCAAGTACTTCTTCATCAATAGATTTAGAGTTTGACACCAATGTCCCTGCCAACAGAACCACTTTTGTACGTATAAGTATAGATCCTACTTCCACCAATTCTAATTTTTTACAAGCATTAGTTGCAGGTACACTTGGCGTATCTGGAGAAATAATAGCTCCCGTCATAGATCTAGATCACATCCTAAGTATAGAAATTTTAAATGGTACCACAAGTTTATTTCTAGGAAGTTCTTCAGATAACTTTAATTTAGCCAGTATAACTGGAAATAAGAATATCGAAGTAGTACAAGATAGTGAAGGTAATTACTATTTAGCGATATATAGTGATGTACAATTTTCTAATATAGTGATTACCAACAATGGTCCAGCTACAATAGTTTCAGGTAACAATTTCAATTTAAATGTCCATGGTGCTTTTTATAGAAATAACACTGCTAACTGTAACACACCTGTTTATACTTCTTGGGATGGATCGGGTTTAGCAAGCGTTAGTCTCCTAACTAGTCCTGCCGAAAACATAAGTAACTTTATTGATGGAGATCTCTCTACGTTTTCAAATTTAACCACAGGAACAGTAGGTGTAGCCGCTACAACTACCCAAACAGTTTACCTTGAAGGTTTATCTACTAGCTCAGACAGCTATCATATTACTTTAAGGTTGCCCACGGGGCTACTATCAGTAGGAGTAGCACAAAATATTACTTTAGCAGGTTATGAGGGTAATACATTTAAAAATAGTATTTCTTTATATCAATTATTAGATCTAAACCTTCTTAATTTAGAAAATAATGAAAAAGTTAGTGTATTATATAGCCCTGGCGCTTCAATAGATAATATTAGGATCAGTATTTCTTCTTTAGTAGGAGCTAGTTTACTCTCGGGGTTAGAATTATATGAAATTTCTAAAAACACAACACTGGTTACCACTAATTATGCAACAGGCATTGCTCCTGAATCTGTGGGTATTAATTATGAGGCTACCTTAAACGGAAGTTTAGAAAATGATTCATGTTTAGATTCTTTTGGGTTTGAATATAGTACCACTCCTAATTTTGCTGCTGGAACAGTATCTGTTAGTTCAGGCCCTGGATTTGCAGCTAATTACTCTGAAAATATTTCGGGATTGCTCCCCAATACCACTTATTATTACCGAGCTACAGCGACCTCTACCATAAATGGAACGAGCACGCAACTGTACGGAAATATCTATAGCTTTTATACAGGAGATATCATTTGGAACGGTACAGCTTGGAGTAATGTCACCGGTCCAGATGCTACAGACAATGGAATCGCTACCATAAATGGCGATTACAATACAGATACACACGGCAGTCTAGAAGTACACGATTTGACCATTAACTCACCCTATATTTTAACAGTAGAAAACACCAATTCTTTTACCCTTAGCGGAAGTATTACTGCCCCAGACGGAAGTATTGATGCAAGTGATGGTGAGATCATCTTTGTAGGAACAGATAATATAGTTCTTGATGGAGATCTGTTAGTCGATAAAGATGGTATTGCCGATAACAGAAACGGACATCAAATTGATAAAGTTCAAGTAAATACTACTGGTGGAGCTGAACTAGAAGTACTTAATGAAGTAGAAGTGATGACTAACTTAAATTTAGCCACCGAAGGTATTTTAGCTTTACAAGATGATGCTGAAATCATTTTTAATAGTGATGCTAATGGCACTGCGTTCTTTGGTGAAGTTGGCGGAGTGTGTACTTCTTCAAGAATTACTTACGGTAATAATTCAGGAGTCACAGTGGAACGCTACATCCCCGCAGGTTCTACCGACGGAGGTACGGTAGCTGTAAGAGCTTATCGCATGCTTACTTCTGCTGTAGATGCAGGAACGATAAACTCTAACTGGCAAGAAGGAGATATTGACACACAGTATAATACAGGATCTAATTCTTTAGGTAATATTGTAGGGTTTGGCACTCATATTACAGGAGGTAGTAACGCTAATGGCTTTGATTATAATGCTACAGGCAACCCTAGTGCTTTTACCTATAACAATCAAGCTCAAACTTGGAGCGCCCTAGCCAATACAAATGCTACCAATTTAAACGTAGGTGATCCTTATTATATTAATATTAGAGGAGATCGTACCTTAGATATGAGCACCAATGCTCCCGATCCTATAAGTACAACTATAAGAACTAAAGGAACTTTAAAATTATGCGATAGTGATTTAACTGCTGCAACCTTAGCAGATGGAAACGAAGAGTTCAGCTTTTTTGGAAACCCATACCAAGCTCCAGTAGATATGAACGAAGTATTAACAAATACAGGAACCAGCGAAATAAATCCTAATTTCATTTGGGTATGGGATCCTAATTTAGCCACTAAAGGAGCTTATGTGGTGGTAAATGTTACCAATAATAACATAAGTAATCCTAGTAGTAATGTAAATCGCTTTCTACAAGCAGGTCAAGCCATCTTTGTGGCTAATGTATCTTCAGTGACTGGTTCTCCAAATCTAAGTTTTGAAGAAAACGATAAAAATGTAGAAGAAGATAATTTGGGTGTATTTAGACCTTCTGGAGCATCATACGCTTTAAATATTCTCTTAAAAAGCGGAGCTAACACTTTAGATGCTGCAGTAATTGATTTTAGCGATGATAATAATAACGCAGTCAACGATTATGATGCTAAGAAATTAGGAAATTCAGATGAAAACTTAGCGCTAGTAAACGGCTATCATTTCTTAAGCATAGAACAAAGAGATATTCCTGTAAATTTAGAAGAAATACCATTATATGTAGGCTCGTATAGACATCAAGATTATCAATTCTTAATCAATTGGGAAGGGATTCCTAATATGCAGGCTTATCTTGTAGATAATTATTTACAAACTTCTACAGCTTTAGTTGCAGGAGAGAATGTATTTAATTTTAGTGTAGATGAACAAATTGCAGCAAGTGTAGAAACTGATAGATTTAAAATAACTTTTGAAGATAGCAGCTTAGCTAGCAATACGGTTAAAGCTAATGGGTTTAGCCTATATCCTAATCCAATAAACAATGGCGTACTAAATATCTCTAATCCCAACTATACAGGAGAAATGGAAGTTTCTATCTTTAATAATGTCGGACAGTTGATGATTAAGAAATCACACACCGCTATTACTGGAAACACAAGCATCAATATGAGCCAACTGGCTGCAGGTGTTTATTTGGTAAAAGTAACCACAGAAAACACCACATTCACTAAGAAAATTGTAAACCCCTAAAAATTGATTTCTATGAAAAAATATATCAAGAATATTATATGCAGTATAGCTCTTTTAGGATGTTTCGCTATAAGTTTCGCACAATTTCCAAGTGGAACTCCTGGAATCCCTGATGAAGACCCTATAGATAATCCAGCTGCTCCAATCGATGACTACATTCCTTTTGTGCTAATCTTAGGCGCTGGGATAGGTGCATATAGTCTTAGTCTAAAAAAGAAAAAAGCCACTGATTTTTAATTATAAAATTGTTTTAATACACAAAACCCGCTTAGATATGGTCTAAGCGGGTTTTTTAATCACCTAAATGTAACATATTTTTTACTTTTTGTAAAAAATATGTTACATTTATAAAAACTAAAAGATATAATTTTATGAAATCGACTTATTTATTTCCTTATCAAATAAAGAAACTTAGTGGTTTTATTTTTATCATTTGCTTTTGTGTATTGCTAGTGACGACTTTAATGGATTGGGTTCCTTCTAGTTTTAACTTCCCCATGTTTGCAATTGCTTCTACTGAATTTTTAAAAGATGCGACCTACTTTAGTTGGATTGAAACCAACGTGTGGTACGACCTATTGACTATCCTAGTGATTATAAGCGGTATTTTATTCGCTTTCTCCAAAGAGAAGACAGAAGACGAGTATATATCTAAGCTAAGATTAAGCGCTTTGGTTAAGGCTGTATATTGCAACTATTTTATTCTTATTCTTGCCATATTTTTCATTTACAATTTGGCATTCTTTAGCGTTTTAGTTTTAAATATGCTGAGTACCTTAATCTTATTTATCTTCTTCTTTCAGAGAGAATTAATTTCCGTAAAGCGAAATAACTCATGAAAAATTTCATTAAAATTCAGCGAACTATTAAAGGTTTAACACAAGCGGCCTTAGCGGAAAAAGTAGAAGTTACCAGACAGACCATTAATGCAATTGAGCTAGAAAAATACTCACCCTCTGCCGTGCTTGCTCTAAAGTTAGCCGTAGTATTAGAAGTTAAAACAGATGAACTGTTTCAATTGGAGGAAAAAGATTGGTACTAATACCAAATAAAAAATTAATATCGTAATTAAATTGACTTAACCTCTAGCCGCAAAAATTTTCATGTGAAAGTTACTCCCTAAGTTTCTAGCAAAATATTTAGCTTTATCGGCTAGTTCTCCTTCAAAATAGGTGTCTATGGTTTCGAACCAAAGGTTAAGCCATACTCCAAAATGTTTTGCTTCGATGCTGCTATTAAATTTTTGGTCAACTTTAATATGAGCATACCCAGGTCTTCCTGAAAATTTATTGACCTTAAACAAATTACTTTCCCAAAAATCT
Organism: Mesonia algae; assembly: GCF_003253545.1. GTDB lineage: Bacteria > Bacteroidota > Bacteroidia > Flavobacteriales > Flavobacteriaceae > Mesonia > Mesonia algae. The sequence continues at coordinate 233,720 of NZ_QKYV01000005.1, read as the reverse complement.
GTCAACTTTTCAAGGTGTTCTTCCCAATCTTGAATAGTTTCATTAAAAAAATAACCTATATCTTCATTTAACCTAACCTTATCATAAAATTTAGTAACAAGTAGCTTAATATCTTTTCTCTCTTTTATTAATTTTAAATTATTCATCTATTTTTAGATTTATAATTAATATAAATATTCTTATGTACAAAATAACACTTATTTTTTTACTTATTTTCTTTAAACTCAGCTATAATTTTGCACAAATTACAAACTTAAAATACAAAGTGATCTATAAAGATAAAGAGGTTGGAACTTTAGATGCCATTAAACGAACAAATGATTCTATAACTTTTTATCAAAATAAAACAGAAATTGACACTCGAATTATTACTAAAATTAAGTTAGAGTACGATTATGAAATCACTTTTAAAAATGGCTTATTAAATAAAGCTATTGTACAAATAGAACTAAATGGTAAGTCTAGGAAAAACTCGAAAACGATTTTAAAAAAAAATAAATATCATTACTATGAAGATGAAGACTTAAGTCTCCTAATATCTGAAAATATAAATTACACAGCTGCAATGCTTATGCTTGAAGAGCCTATAGGCATTAAAAATGTTTACTCAGAAGAAAATGGAACGTTTCATAGTCTCAAAAAAGTAAAGAAACATATCTATGAAAAGAAAGGTGAAAAAAATAGAATCAACACCTATATCTATGAAAATGCTGTCTTAAAAAAAGCTATTATTAATGCAGGAATTATCGAATTTCAAGTAGAGTTGATTGATAATTAAAAACCCCAATAATAAATAATTGGGGTTTAATTTTATTTTTTTTTAATTTTTAGAATGATGTAGAAATATTTAAAGTATAACCTGTATTTTCAGGCACAAATCTACAAACACCCCCAACACATACTAAGCCTCCTCTTTGTCGCCCATAGTTTGCCGCAATTCTCCAAGCCCCAAAACGATAAGCTCCTCCAAAATTATAATAATGATTTTTTTCTGCTTCTTTATGAGTTCCATAATTGTAAATGTCCCATACATAAAAAGAAAGGTTTCTATTTAAATTATATTCTAACGTCCCTCCTGCCCAATTTCTCCTATCTGCATCAGCCCAAAGATGTTCTAACTCTAACCTTAAAGATTGTTTTTCTCCAATTGACCATGTATTTTCTATTGCTAAAATATCGGCATTCACAACTTCACCTCCTTCTATAAGACTCTTATCATAATATTGATGGATAAAATATAGTCCAGATCGCCATCCGTCATTAAATCTTTTTTTAATTTCTATGTTATAATCTGCAAAATACTTTTGGGCTACTCCAAAAAACTCAGTATCATATTCCTGTGGGAAAAATTTATATTTTCCAGGTAAATTATACCAAGTAGCAACATTTAAGGCAACTTTAGTACCGTATTTACCACCTATAGTACTTCCTTTTTTGAAGTTATAAAAAATATCTATTTGACCACCTGTCTCACCAGATTTCATCTTATCTACATCTAAGTAACTTACACTTGCCTGAGCCTGATATACGTATATATTCGCAAGATTAGAATGATGTTGTTTAGTTAAGCCTGGTAAATAATTAAGTATTTTATCATTATAATTAAGACTTGTATTGTTGGCGTCTAAAATTTCTGGAACCCTTTCTGAATAGAACCCCATATTCTCTATACGTCTTAAGGTTACATCGACACCCAAACCACTTTTTGTATAACCAAAATTTAAAAGATATGCACTTCCAGGCTCTATAAAATCATTTCCTATTTCATTTTGCGCATCTAATACAGCATCTTCGGTTTTGTAATTTGCTTCTCCACTCGCGTAAAAAGAACCTTTATAATAATTAAAACGAAAAGCCATTGCATTAGTGAGTTCTGAAAATTTTGGGTTTTCAATATCAGTTTCTTCATATCTTCCTACATAAGAAACTCCAACCGACAGATCTGATGTTTCTAAATTAAGGTAATCTGTTAAGTAAAATTCTGAATCAAATCCAAATATATGACCATCAGAAACAGAGAAACCACTACGTTGTCTTCCGTAAAGCGCCTTTAAACTTATATTATTATTAGGTCTATAGACAATTCTACCTCCTCGCAAAGCATTATTTATACCTAGAGCTCTATCTTCCCAAGTTCTTAAAATTAAACCGCTACCAAACTGCTCATAAAAATACCCTCCGGTAATATCTAATTTTTCTGATTTATAATCTAAATAAAAAGTAGCTAAATCGGTTCCTTTATATTTAGGGTTATAATTTAATAAAGAGTTTTTTTCGTAAGCTTCTATCTGTATTCCTCCTGTTAACTTCCCGTAGTTATAATTTGCATTGATATAATTATTAGACCTGAAACGATCCTCAAACATAAAGTCTCCCAATTTAGGGTCATCTACATAATATTGTGAGTTTGATTCTACCCCTCCAAAAAACCTACCTTGGGTTTTGTTATTATCTTCTTCTTGAGCAATTGCTGAATACGGAAGTATACCAATAATCAACAGCAAATAGATTGTATTTTTAATCATTAAAGAGCTTTTATTTTTTCAAACAATTCTTCTTCTCCTCCTTCGACATATCCATTATGGACATACTCTACTTTTTGATTTTTAACTACAATTACGTGAGGAATATTATTAATTTGAAGTGCTCTTTTTAATTCCTGATTAGTATCTAGTAATATTTCATATTTCCAAGATTTCCCATTAACTAAAGGTTTTATTCTTCTCATTGTACGAGAGTCATCAATTGAAATTGCGACCACTTCAAAATCGACCTCTTCTTTCCATTCAGAATAATTTTCTTTAATGGCCTCTAATTCATTTATACAAGGTGCACACCAAGTTGCCCAAAAAGAAAAAACATATACTTTATCTGTTTCTGAATAATCTTTATATACATTTTTATAATTATTTTCCAAGTTCTTCAATTGAACATTTGGCATTTGAGATTGCGCTTGAGAATAAGTGGCTATTAAGCAACAAATGATGAAAGTAATTTTATTCATGAGATATTAATATTTTGTTAATAGCAAGCAAATATATATATATTTAACCATTTCAATAATAATAATTATAAAATTTAAACACATTTTCATAAAATATATGATAATATATATATATTTGTAATTAACTAAACCTTAACAAATAACTATTATGAAAAAAAATTTACTTAATTTATTTTTTTTATTTACAGGGCTAATAGTACAAGCCCAAATTGCTGACGGTAGTGCAGCACCTGACTTTACTGCTACTGATACAGATGGCAACACACATACTCTATCTACTTATTTAAATAGCGGTAAAAATGTAATCATGGATGTTTCTGCAACATGGTGTGGACCTTGTTGGGGATTTCACCAAGCAGAAACTTTAAAAAAATTACATTATGCATATGGCCCAGATGGTTCAGATGAGATCGTAGTTTTATTTATAGAAGGTGACGGATCTACCAATATGGCCGATTTATTAGGACAGACAAACTCATCTCAAGGAGATTGGTTATCACACACCCCTTATCCTGTATTAGACAATGCTAGTATTGCGAGTAGTTATCAAGTTGCATACTTCCCAACATTATATGGAATATGTTCTTCTAACAATAATGTTTACGAAGTAGGAGTTACTAACAACACACAAACTGCATACTCAACGCCTTCAGAGATATTAGCTAAAATGGATAATTTTTGCGGAGCTTCAAATGTGGTTGGTGTACCAAATCATGGAATGTTAGAATTACAAAGTAATCAAATTTATGTTTGTAATAATAACAACGTAAGCGTTCCTTTTAGTGTTACAAATTATGGAAATAATAATATAACAACTGCTACTATCGTCTTAAAGGAAAATGGAACTATTATAAGTACTGAAAACTTTACAGGCTCTCTAAATCAATTTGATAAAGGTTCCGCTAACTTTGATAATATAGCGATTAATCTTAATGCAAGTTATACTGCAGAATTAACTGAAATTAATGGGCAAACTCCTCATAATACCTCTCAAAATATGGTTGTCAGAGATTATGAAGTTTTACCTTCCGAAGAAGCTTCTACCAATATAACAATAAATGTTAGAACAGATCAATATCCTACTGAAATTAGTTGGGAGCTCAAAGATAGTTCAGGAACTATTGTAGCTAGTGATGGTCCATACTCTGGAAATCCAGACGGAGGAGGATCGAATGCAAATACCATAAAAACATACAATGTAAGTTTGCCTGCAGCTTTTGACTGTTATGATGTCGTTTATAAAGATTCTTATGGTGACGGTTGGGGAAGCAACCCAGATGCAGGAATAGAAATTGTCTCAGAAGGAGAAATAATTTATAGAGAAAATGTGGGTAATTTTGGAAGTACTTTTGAAAGAGGTTCTGCTATTAATGTAAGCAGTCTTGAAGCAGGTAGTTTTGATAATAATGATATCACTATTTACCCTAACCCTTCTTCAGGAAGTATTTTTGTTAGCCAATTAGATCAATACAATATGAATATATATGATGTTACTGGTAAACAAGTTTTTGCTAAAAAAGCACTTGGAGCTAATGAGGAAATAAATTTGTCTTTTTTAGAAAACGGAATCTACTTCGTTAAGGTCCAGTCAAACGAAAAACAAAATACAATTAAATTAATTTTAAAATAATTACTACTAATTAATATGGATTTGCTATATAATTACCAAATCCATATTAATTTTTAAGACCCAAATACCATGAAAAAAACAATCTTATTTATCGTTGCCATATGTTTTATTGCTATTGGAAATGCCCAAATCACAATAACCGAAGAAGGAGGTGCACCTATTGTAAATAATGAAACCTATTATTACTCTAATTTAGGAGTTGAGCTTCCTATATTTATAAGTAATGAAGGAAATGACACTGCCTATATTTTAGCAGAACTCGTAAATATGGAAAACGCATCTGGAAATAATCTACAGTTTTGTTTAGGCGGCACCTGCTATGCTGTTATAGCGGAAGGTAATACCTATCCCCTTAATGGTCCTTTAACATTGCAACCTGGCGGTAACAATGGTTTATTTGACCACTTCTTCAATAATTATTCTGGAGATAACACCAATGCGCCTGTAGAATATACATTTAGGTTTTACGAAGTAGATGTTAATGGGAATGAACTAGGAGATATTGTAACATTTACTTACACCTATGATGCTTCTTTGCACTCTTCAAACTATAGCCTAGAAAACTTAGGAGTTGTTTTAAATTCATCCATTATTACAAACGACATTTCTTTTTCAACTAAAGAAAATGTTACTATTAATGTTTATGACCTTAACGGAAAGCAAATAAAGTCTCAAAATTTTGCACATGGTGCACACAATTTAAATACATCACAATTGAATACAGGGGTTTACTTAGTTAAGTTTAATACCCTTAACGGAAAACAAGCTACCACTAAAATCATTAAGAAGTAATCAATTATGAAGTTTTCTAAATACATATTACTCCTCTTACTTTCTATTATCACAATTTTTAGTTGCTCTGAAAGCTATGACATATTACCTTCAGATCAACCCATTTTAATTACCGCCAATAACACTACAAGTCTTATTGGAAATAGTGTAGAATTTAAAGCTACTAAAGATGGAGAAGATATAACAGATCAAACATTATTCTATATTAACGATGAATTAATTGAAGGTAATGTTTATACTTCTTCTTCAATAGGAGAATATGTTGCAAAAGCTGAATATGATAGTTTCTTCTCTGAATCATTAATTATAACTTATCACGATGGTTCAGAAATTAATTTTAAGAAAAGGGTTCTTATTGAAGATTACACAGGGACTTGGTGCGGCTATTGCACTAGAGTAGCCCATGCTATTGAGGAAGTTTTTTCAAATACAGATGATGCTGTAGCCGTAGCAATTCATAGAGATAGTTCAAATCCCAGCAGTGGAACTTATGACCCATTTAATTATGATGCTTCTGATTTAGAAAATACATTGGAAGCTGTTGGTTATCCAAAGGGTTTTCTTAACCGAAAAACTCTATGGAAAAGTCCTGAACCGGACCATGTTACACAAGTATTGGAACTAACTCAAGGAGAAAATCCTAAGTTAGGAATAGCGATTGATAATGAGGTAGTTAACAACAACATCAATCTGAATGTAAAAATTAAGAAAGCTAAAAATTTTAATGAGCTTAAATTAGTCGTCTATATATTAGAAAACGGATTAATTTACTCTCAAAAAAATTACACTACGTATTATGATGCAGTGAACCCCGTACCAGATTTTGAGCATAATCATGTGCTAAGAGAAACTGTAACTAATTTAATGGGAGACACTATTCCTCTTGATGAGTTTGAAAATGATGAGTATTCGATTTCTTATTCGTTAAACATTCCTTCAAATATTGAAAATATTGATAACATAGAGTTTGTTGCATTCGTTATTGATAAAGACGGAAATGCAATTAATGTTAGAAAAAGTGAAAAAAATACGACACAAGAGTTTGAGCAAATATAGAATCTAACAGATCTAAAAAAAGGCTAAGACGTAAGTTTTAGCCTTTTTTTCTACCTTATAAAAACTGGTTCTGATTCATTTTTTGTTTCAGCTTCACTGTATTGATAACCATCATAATCAAATTTCTTTAAGTCATTTAAAGATTGAGCGTTATGATCCAGAATAAATCTAACCATACTTCCTCGTGCTTTTTTAGCAAAAAAACTGATGATCTTCAACTTACCGTTTTTAAAATCTTTAAAAACTGGGCTTACAAGTTTAGCTTTAATTTCCTTTTTCTGAATCACTTTAAAGTACTCATTGCTTGCAAGATTAATTAGTAATTCATCAGAAGACATTTCTTCATTTAAAGTTTTAGTTACTTTGTCTCCCCAAAATTCGTATAAGTTTTTATGACGTTGGATAGGCAATTTAGTACCCATTTCTAAACGGTACGGCTGAATAAGATCTAAAGGTTTTAAAATTCCGTAAAGACCTGAAAGTATTCGTAAATCACTTTGAAGCTTATCAATTTTATTATTAGGGATGGTATAAGCGTCTATTCCCGTATAAACATCGCCATCGAACATATAAATTGCAGGTCTAGAATTTTGAGGCTCTTTAGTTTCTTCAAAATCTTGATAACGCTGATAATTCAAATCGGTTAACTTCTCACTTATACTCATTAAGTCAGAAATTTCCTTTTTAGTAAGTCTAGCAAGTTTTTTATTAACTTGTATAGCCTCATCTAGAAAATGAGGAGTAGTATTTTTTTTTGTAGGCAGATCACTTTCGAGATCTAGTGATTTGGCAGGTGAAACAAGTATTTTCATGTCTATTTTTGAATAAAGATAAGCATTTCGGTAAATTCGAAAGAAACCTTTTCCTTTGAAATACACATAAGACTATTTATAAAATCTATTTGCAATAGGGATAGTAGCGGCATCCTTTTGTGAAGCAAAGCGAAACAAAAGATATAGCGGATAGCCTGGCTTTTTTGTAAAAAAAAGATTGCCCTAATCTAAAACTTCCTTTTGGTTTTTTGCATAATTTCTCCATCGTTCTACACAAGCTTCAATATCTTGCGGAACTGGAGAATTAAAACTCATCCACTTCTTAGTTTTAGGATGTTCAAATCCTAATGTTTTGGCGTGTAGGGCTTGCCTCGGCAATACCTTGAAACAATTATCTACAAATTGTTTATACTTAGTAAATGAAGTTCCTTTTAAGATTCTTTCTCCCCCATAACGTTCATCATTAAATAATGTATGTCCTATATGTTTCATATGCACCCTAATTTGATGAGTACGACCTGTTTCTAATCGACAAGAAACTAAAGTAACATAACCAAAGCGTTCTAAGACTTTATAGTGAGTGACTGCAGGTTTTCCTTTTTCTGCATCTTCTCCAAAATAAACCGTATTTTGTAATCTATTTTTAGGGTGCCTTCCAATATTTCCTTCTACGGTTCCTTCATCATCTTCTACATTCCCCCATACTAAAGCAACATATTCCCTTTCACTAGTTTTATTAAAAAACTGTTTAGAAAGATGTGTCATAGCCTCTTCAGTTTTAGCTACCACAAGTAAACCACTTGTATCTTTATCTATTCTATGCACAAGTCCTGGCCTATCACTACTATTATTAGGTAGATTATCAAAATGATAAATCAATGCGTTAATAAGAGTTCCCGAATAATTTCCATGCCCAGGATGTACTACCATTCCCGGCTGTTTATTTACTATTAAAACAGTATCATCTTCATAAATAATATCTAATGGAATATTTTCTGGAGTTAACAAAAACTCATAAGGTGGATGCTCAAACATGACTTTTACTTCATCTTCGGCTTTTACTTTATAATTTTGCTTAACAGTTTTTCCGTTTACAAAAACATTTCCATCTTTAGCTGCTTGTTGAATTTTATTTCGAGTAGCATTTTCAACGAAATTCATTAAAAACTTATCTACTCTTAAAGGCTCTTGACCTTTGGAAGCAACAAAATGATAATGCTCATAAAGTTCATCATTTTCGTCATTTATAATCTCTTCTTGGTTGCTCATTAAAATAAGTATTAATTTTCGCTATTGTAATTGCGAGTTCCGTCACCTAATACCAAATCTATGGTAGAAGTTTTCATTAGCTTATCCCCTTCTTTAAGAAGGTTTCCTTTATGTCTCATTTCTAAAACAGCATTTTCAGCTATATTTGGTTTATAGGTAATATCTCCTATTTTAAAACCTAAAGACCTTAAAGTAGGTTCTACTTGCCGTTGTGTTCTTCCTAGTAAATTAGGGATCTCAATTTTATTATAGCCAGAAGGATTTAAGGTAAGGTAAATCATTCTATTTTCTTTCACCAAACTACCAGGTTTAGGCACTTGCTCTATAACAGAATATTTAGGGTAATCGGGATTATAATTAGCGGAGTCTAAAATATCTCTTCTCAAATCTACCTCCACTAATTTTTTATCTACAACATCTAAGGAGAGTTTAGAAAGGTTTGGCACCTCAATTCTTTGATCATGGTTAGTCGTATAATCTAACCACTGCATGGCACCAAACACAAGAATAACAATAACGATTAACGCTATACCTAACTGTATTAAAAATGCTTTACTGAATAAAAATTTTACAAAGCTCATTATTATAACAAATTATTGAGCAAAGATATAAAAACACCCGTATTTTTGCAGTGATTTAACAAGTGATATTATTATATTATCCAATAATGATTTTATGAAAAAGAAAACAATAGCTATCGCTATGGGTGGTTATTCTAGCGAAGCTGAAATCTCTATTAAAAGTGGACAGCTTGTCTATGATTATATCGACAAAGATAGATTTAATGCTTATAAAGTTCACATTTTAGAAAAAGAGTGGTTTGTAATTACAGATGAAAATAAAAAACACCCTATTGATAAATCTGATTTTTCTACCACTATAGATGGAATAAAAATAAATTTTGACTGTGTGTTTAATATCATTCACGGAACACCTGGTGAGGATGGTTTATTCGCAGCATACTTAGAAACTGTAAATAAAAAGCAAACCTCTTGTGATTATTATCAATCAGCGCTGACTTTTAACAAGAGAGATTGTATAAGTGTTTTAAATGCTTATCATATAAAAACTGCAACAAATTACTTCATTAATAAAGGTGATAATATTAATGAAAAAGAAATTATTAATAAAGTTGGTTTACCTTGTTTTGTAAAAGCTAATAAAGCAGGCAGTAGTTTTGGAATCTCAAAGGTTAAAAAACAAGAAGATTTATTAAAAGCTATTGAGTTTTCATTTAAAGAAGACGAAGAAGTGATCATAGAATCTTTTTTAGACGGAATCGAAGTTTCAGTGGGAGTTATCGATTATAAAGGAGAGGTTATTGCATTACCAGTTACCGAGATCATATCTGAGAATGAGTTTTTTGATTATGAAGCAAAATATTTAGGGCAATCTCAAGAAATAACCCCTGCAAATATTTCTAAAAAGCTAACCTTAGAAGTTCAGGAGTTAGGCGTGAAAATTTTTAAAACTTTAAAACTAAAAGGTTTAACAAGAGCAGAGTTTATTTTTCATAATAACGAACCTCACTTTTTAGAAGTGAATACCTGTCCAGGGTTAAGTGAAGCTAGTATTTTACCACAACAAGCCAAAGCAGCCGGAATTACTTTAAAAGAATTATTTACTAATGTTATTGAAAATGCATTGGAGTAGCTAAAAATAACTTCCACATTATTTAGTATATTCAAGAAAATAAAAGTTTATGAGAAGAGCAGTTTTTCCAGGATCTTTTGATCCTATTACTTTGGGACATTATGATATTATAGAGAGAAGTCTTCAGCTGTTTGATGAAGTTATTTTAGCTATTGGCGTCAATGCCGATAAAAAGTATATGTTTTCATTAGAAGAAAGAAAGCAGTTTATAAAAGAAGCTTTTAAAGAAGAGCCTAAAATTAAGGTAAAAACTTACCAAGGCTTAACTGTCGATTTCTGTATTAAAGAGAATGCACAATTTATACTGAGAGGACTTAGAAACCCTGCGGACTTTGAGTTTGAAAAAGCTATAGCTCACACCAATAGAAAATTAGAGAAAATAGAAACCGTTTTTTTACTAACCTCTAGTGGTAAAAGTTATATTTCATCTTCTATTGTAAGAGATGTGATTAGAAATAAAGGAGATTACACTATGTTAGTACCAGATTCCGTTCGTGTTAAACTTTAAAAAATTTTAAAATAAAACATAAAAAAAGCTCCCAAATTGGGAGCTTTTTTATTTAGTAAGATAAGTTAAACTTATTGCTTAACTACTTTCTTAGTAATATTTCCTTCGTTAGTGTTGATAGTTAATAAGTAAACACCAGAAGCTAAAGAAGAAGTATTAATAGTATTATTAGCAGAAACTTCTACTTGAGTTCCTTTACCTAAAATATTGTACATAGTAGCACCTTCGATTTGAATAGAAGAAGGAACAGTTACATTTAATACATCATTTACCGGGTTAGGGTATAAAGAAACCTGAGAAGCAATTGCGCTATCTAAAGCTAAAGAACCACTACCTACTAAATCTAAAACTGCATTATTATTTGGAAAGTTCCCTAAGCTTGCAACAGGAGTTGGAGTAGTAATACCACATCCATCAACTGAAGTTAAATAAGTTGGCTCGTTTTGACCTGCACCGTTAATACCAACTCTTACATCGTAGTTGTCTGGTGTCTCTGGAGCGTCTGGCATATCTACAGCAACGATGATTTCTGTCGTAGCAGGTAAAGTTATAGCGTTTTCTAATCTCGCTTCAACAAGTACTTCATCTTCAGCTACAGAAGTTTGAAGAGCTATTGAACCTATTTCTGTTAACTCGCCACCAGGAAAAGCTGCAGAACTAATATAAAATCTTACAGTGTAATCGTGTGTAGGGTTATTTCCAGAAAAATCACTAAACTGAATAAAGAAATTAGCTCCTTCAATATTGAAATCTCCAGTATAACCAAAATCAGATGGTGTATAGTTTCTGTACCATATGTTATCACTAGTACTTTCATCTCCAGTACCAGGTGTTTCATCTGGATCTGACGCGCAAGCTACTCCACCACCATCTGTAAAGGTGTTATCTGCAGAGTGAGATAATACATCTTGAGCATTCATAAACGTAGAAACTGCAAAAGCTGCAGCCAATAATGTAATTTTTTTCATTTTAATTCGGGTTTATAAGTTTATAAGAGACTAAATTACTAATTTAGTTTCAAAAAACAATTCTTTTTTACGAAAATTTCATTACTTATGAAAAAAATAATAATCCTAGCCTTAGCAGTAATAGCGCTAACTAGCTGCGATTTATCCAAATACAAATTAACCAAAGAGTATAATTTCTCTACTGTTTTTGAAAAATCAAAAGGAGTAGAAACAGCTACTTATCAAGAAGTCATTAAATTTTATAAAGATTTAGATGAGACCTTTACCAGTATTGAAATGCAAGAAATAGGCACTACCGATAGTGGTAAACCCTTACATTTAGTTATTTACAATCCTGAAAGTAATTTTAACTGGGAAAAAATTCACGAGAATAAAACGGTTTTACTTATCAATAATGGGATTCATCCTGGAGAAAGCGATGGTATAGATGCTACCATGCTCATGTTAAGAGATTTTGCCAAAGATTCAGTAGAAGCGCCAAAAAACACAATTATAGCTACTATCCCAATATATAATATTGGCGGTGCTTTAAACCGAAATAGCACTTCAAGAACAAACCAAAACGGACCTAAGGAGTATGGTTTCCGTGGTAACGCAAGAAATTACGATCTTAATCGAGATTTCATTAAAATGGATTCTAAAAACGCTTTCGCTTTCGCGGAAATTTTTCATAAGATAAACCCAGATGTCTTTATTGACAACCACGTGAGTAATGGAGCAGATTATCAATATACCTTAACTCATCTTTTAACACAGCATAATAAGCTTTCGGGGGCATTAGGAGAGTATCTAAAAAAAGACTTTATGACTCAGTTAGAAGATAGCTTAGCAGTCAAAAGTTTACCCATTACTCCTTATGTAAATGTATTTAATGAAGTTCCCGAAAAAGGCTTTTCACAATTTAATGATCACCCAAGATACTCTACAGGGTATACTACTTTATGGAATACTTTAGGTCTTATGATTGAAACTCATATGCTAAAACCCTATAAAGAAAGAGTCGAGAATACTTACCAGCTTATGCTTACTACGGTAGATATAATTGAAAACAGTAACGGCAAAATAAAAACTTTAAGAAAAGAGAATCTACAAGAATTTAAAAACGCTAATCAATATTTTTATAATTACACGGTAAATAAGGATACACTTACTACTATAGATTTTAGAGGTTATGAAGCAGAAATTGTTAAAAGTGAAGTTACAGGACAGAATCGATTAAAATACAATAAAGAAAAACCTTTTGTAAAAGAAATTGATTATTACGATTTCTTCAAACCTCAAGATAGTGTTATAATTCCTCAAGCATATATAATTCCGCAAGGATGGTGGATGATCAAGGAAAGACTTTTAGCAAATAACATTGATGTTAAGACTTTAGAAAAAGACAGTTTAATTGAAGTAGAAAGTTATAGAATTACAGATTTTGAAACCTCTCCTACTCCTTACGAGGGTCATTACTTACATAAAAACACATCTGTTTCTGCTTCCGTAAAGAAAGTGCTGTTTAGAAAAGGAGATTTAATAGTTAATACCCGTCAAGACGGAATGAGATATTTATTAGAAACTTTAGAACCTACGGCTGTAGATTCTTTTTTTAATTGGAATTTCTTCGATACTATACTACAGCAAAAAGAAGGCTTCTCTCCGTATGTATTTGAAGATATAGCTTTAGAGTTTTTAAATAACAACTCTTCCGTGAAAAAGGAATTTGAAGAAAAAAAATCTAAAGACAGGAGTTTTAGAAACAATTGGTATGCACAATTAGACTGGATTCATAAAAAGAGTCCTAATTATGAAGAAGCTCATTTAAACTATCCTATTTTTAGGGTGCTGAATTAAATATTCCTTTGGGAACAACAGCTTAATATTTTCATAAGATTTCTTAAGAGCCTTTTGACTTTGCTCAAAATCTTTCCATTTTACTTTGGTGATTCCTTCCTTTTCTTGGGGAACTAATTCACCTTCATAGCTAGTTTTCATCTCGAACCAATGAGTTTCTTTTAGTTTATATTTACCGTTTCGTTTGAGTATGTGATAGGTAGTTTGCAGGAACTTGGTAATCTCTAAGCCTTCAACCATCGTTTCTTCTTCTACTTCACGTATAGAAGTTTCTTCGATAGTTTCTTTCTTTTCAGCTTTCCCCTTAGGCAAATCCCATCTCCCATTACGTTTTATAAATAAAATTTCTCCTTTTTGATTATATACCATTCCGCCACCAGCTACAATGGTTTTCAGCTTTTTCTTTAAGATTTTGAGAAGCTTTTCCTCTTTTTCGTGATAAAGATTTACATAAAAAAGTTCTCCTTTACTTACTTTTTTAATAATACGTTTTATCTTCGCCTTTTTAATTGGGATAGAGGTATATTGACTTCCTATTTCTTTTTCGGTTGAAAGAATTAACGGAATATCATTTACAAAAACTTTATACATTTTATAGTATGATTTTAGATAAAGAAACTGCCAAAAAAACAGCTGAGTTACTGTTGCAAATTAAAGCAATTAAATTAAACCCACAAGAACCTTTTACGTGGGCTAGCGGATGGAAATCACCCATCTACTGTGATAACCGTATTATTCTCTCTTATCCTCCTATTCGTAATTTTGTAAGAGACCATATGGCTAAACAGGTAGAAAAAATTTACGGTAAAGCCGATGTCATTGCTGGTGTAGCTACTGGCGCTATTGGAATTGGTATGTTAGTTGCCGAATATTTAGGCGTTCCTTTTATATACGTTAGACCAGAAGCTAAGAAGCACGGGAGACAAAACCAAATTGAAGGTCATTTAGAAAGCGGACAAAGTGTTGTGGTAATTGAAGACCTAATAAGCACAGGAAAAAGTAGCCTTAATGCTGTTAAAGCTTTAAAAGAAGCTAACGCTAACGTAAAAGGGATGATTGCCATTTTTTCTTATGGTTTTGATGTTGCTGAAGAGAATTTTAAGCAAGAACATCTTGAAGTACACACTCTAAGTAACTACACCTCACTTATTGAGCAAGCTTACGAAACCAATTATTTAAACAAAAAAGAGTTAGAAACGCTTCAAGAGTGGAGAGTAGATCCTTCTAATTGGAGTCCAAAACTATAATTATGCATTTAGAAAGCGAAAAAAACACCGTAAATAAGAGTCAGGAAGAGTTATTTAACTTCCTTACGGAAGTAAAAAACTACGAAACCATTATGCCAGACTCTATTCAAAAGTTTGAGGTAAAAGGAGAAGATAGCTTTTTATTTCAGTTAAAAGGAATGCCAGAAATAAAACTTCTTATTAAAGAGAAAACACCTTTCAATCAAGTTATTTTAGGCGCAAAGAGTGAAAAACTTCCTTTTACTCTTACCGCAAATATTACTGAAATCGCTTCCGCGGAAAGCGAAGTACAACTCATTTTTGACGGAGAATTTAATGCTATGATGGCCATGATGATTAAATCTCCTTTAAAGAACTTTATCAATACTTTAAGTCAGAATATGGGGAAACTCTAGTAAAGTAACTTTATTTCCTTTATCTCAAAAGACTTTAAAATATGGTCTTCAAACAAGATTTCTAACAAACCTTGTTTGGAGACTTTTTTTATAATCCCTGTCGTTCTTTCTCCATTAGGAAACTCAAAAGTAGAAGCCTTCCCTATTCTAAATAAATTTTCATGATATTTTTCTAATATAGCTTCAATAGAATACGGTAAGAACTCATAAATATCATCTTCTATTTGTTTTACCAATTTTTTTAGTACATAATCCAAATCATAATGTATGCCTGTTAGTTGTTTTAATGATGACGCTCTATACATTTTATCAAAATCTTCCTGGTTTACATTTAGCCCAATACCTATAATACTCGCATTAATTTTTTGATTACTATACATATTTTCGATAAGAACGCCACAAATTTTAAAACTCTCTGCCAATATGTCGTTTGGCCATTTTACCTTTAAATTAGTTATCCCTAATTGCTTCAAAACTTTTAATATAGCTAAAGAGGTAATAGCACTTAATTTAAATTGATTTTCTATTTTTAAATTCAAACCTTCTAGAAGTACGCTAAAAGTGAGGTTCTTACCTTCTTGGGAAATCCAATTTGCACCCATTTGCCCTCTCCCATTAGTTTGATTTTCAGCAACGACATAGCAGTTTTTAATATTGGGGTTTGCTCTATATAGTTCTCTCAAATAAAGATTTGTTGAGGGGGTGGTATGAACTTTGATACTCTTCATAAAAAAAGTGTTGAAAATAGAACGATAAGTTTTTGTTAACAATGCAAAAAAAGAGCAAAAAAACATAACTTTGCACAAAACAAATAAATTTAATGGTAAAAACTGAAAATAACACAGACCAACTCTTAACTCAAATCATAAAAGGTATTGAAGACGTTAAGGGTAACGACATCCAAATATTAGATCTTCGCAAGATTGAAAATACGGTTTGTGACTATTTTGTAATTTGTAATGGTAATTCTAACACCCAAGTAAACGCCATAGTTAACTCTGTTCAAAAAGGCGTTAGCAAATCTTTAAAAGATAAGCCGTGGCACGTTGAAGGTACAGAAAATGCAGAATGGGTTCTTATTGACTACGTTAATGTAGTAGTTCACGTTTTTCAAAAGCATATTAGAGAGTTTTACGACATCGAAGGGCTTTGGGGAGATGCCAAGACGACCACCATTCCAACAAATTACTAAAAATACTAGCACCCACACATAATGGCTAAACAAGAAAACAAAAAACAGCCGGAAGGCAAAAAGCCTAAATTCAACTCTTACTGGATTTACGCAGGAATCATACTCATCTTTTTAGGAATAAATTTTTTTAGTGGAAGCGGTTTTAACGAACCTGCCAAAACTAACATTGCCGAATTTGAATCATTTTTAAAAGACGGTGATGTTAAAAAAGTAGTAGTTATTAATAAACGAACCGCTAATGTTTATTTAACTGAAAAAGCTGCTCAAAAACCTAAACACGAAAAATCTAAGCAAAAAGAATTTTTGCCTGCAGGTGAAACTCCAGATTATACGTTTGAACTTGGGGATCTTCAAAATTTTGAAAATGATTTTGACGAACTTAAAAACGAATATAGTTTAGATACGATTAGAGTGAATGAAACACACTCTGATGTTTGGGGAGAACTTATTTGGTCACTTCTTCCTATTATTTTAATTATTGGAGTTTGGATTTTTATTATGAGAAGAATGAGCGGCGGTGGCGGCGGTGGTCCTGGCGGACAAATCTTCAATATAGGAAAATCTAAAGCCAAACTTTTTGATAAAAACACAGATGTTAAAGCTTCATTTAAAGATGTGGCTGGTTTAGAAGGAGCAAAAGAAGAAGTACAAGAGATTGTGGACTTCTTGAAGCAACCTGAAAAATATACCGCTTTAGGTGGAAAAATTCCTAAAGGAGCTTTACTTGTAGGACCTCCAGGAACAGGAAAAACTTTATTAGCTAAAGCAGTAGCAGGAGAAGCTAAAGTGCCTTTCTACTCACTATCTGGATCAGATTTTGTTGAAATGTTCGTAGGAGTTGGAGCTTCTCGTGTAAGAGATTTATTTAAACAAGCTAAAGAAAAATCACCTTCAATTATCTTTATTGATGAGATTGATGCTATTGGTAGAGCAAGAGGAAAATCTAACTTCTCTGGTTCTAACGATGAAAGAGAAAATACTCTCAATCAATTGTTAACTGAAATGGATGGTTTTGGCACTAATACAAATGTTATTGTGATTGGAGCTACTAACCGTGCAGATGTTCTTGATAAGGCTTTAATGAGAGCCGGACGATTTGACAGACAAATTTATGTAGACCTACCAGACATTAGAGAACGTAAAGAGATTTTTGAGGTTCATTTAAGACCTCTTAAAAAGGTTGCTGATGAATTGGATACAGAATTCTTAGCAAAACAAACTCCAGGATTTTCGGGGGCAGATATTGCAAATGTTTGTAATGAAGCTGCTTTAGTGGCTGCTCGTAAAGGAAACAAAGCTGTAGGAAAACAAGATTTCTTAGACGCTGTAGATAGAATTGTAGGAGGATTAGAGAAAAAGAATAAGATCATAACTCCAGATGAGAAAAAAGCTATTGCTTTTCACGAAGCTGGTCACGCTACTGTAAGTTGGATGTTAGAACATGCTGCTCCTTTAGTTAAAGTTACTATCGTACCAAGGGGTCAGTCTCTAGGTGCAGCTTGGTACTTACCAGAAGAACGTTTAATTGTTCGTACCGAGCAAATGCTAGATGAAATGTGTGCTACTATGGGAGGTAGAGCTGCTGAAAAAGTTATTTTTAATAAAATTTCAACTGGTGCTTTAAGTGATCTTGAAAAAGTAACCAAGCAAGCTAAAGCCATGGTAACGATTTACGGACTTAATGAAAAGGTTGGAAACCTTACTTATTATGATTCTTCAGGACAGAGCGAATACAACTTCACTAAACCTTACAGTGAGAAAACTTCAGAATTAATCGATAAAGAGATCTCTAATATTATTGAAACGCAATACAATAGAGCTATTGATTTATTGACTGAACATAAAGACAAGCTTACCCAATTAGCAGATATTTTATTAGACAAAGAAGTTATTTTCAAAGACGATTTACAAAGAATTTTTGGGGATCGACCTTTTGATAACAAGAAAGGAAAAGAAACTCCATCTGCCGAAATTTTTTCCGCTAAGGAAGATAGTATCGAAGAGAACAAAAATTAAGAATCTTCAAAAAATATAGATTTAGTCTCTTGACTAAGTCTATATTTTTTATCTTTGATTTAAAGCAACATTAATTTATTTACCCCATTAACTGAATATGAGTATATTTAGTAAAATTCTAGGATTCAAATCTAAGTCTGAAAACGAAGAGAATTCTAATCAAAAAGATCAAAGCAAATTTATGCCCGAGGAGAAAATACCTACGGATGAAAATTTCATGATCAACTTTAAAAAGAATGGCGGTAAATTTCTTTATTGTAGCAATAAAGATGAGATGTTAGATGCTTTTCACTCTATACTCAAAGAGAATAATTGGGAAAACTCTAAAGCCTGTTGTTTTGATGAAAATCTAAAGGCTACCTTTAAAGATTTTAATTTAAATTTTAATAAAAGTTCAGATTCTAATTTCTTTCTTTCTACAAGTGAGTATTTAATTGCTAATACTGGTGCTTTATTGATTTCTTCTAATCAAATTGGAGAAAAAAAATTAAATGAATTACCTCATGATTTTATTATTCTTGCAGCAACGAGTCAACTTATAGATACTATAGGTGAAGGCTTAAGAGGAATAAAACACAAGAGCAAAAACAGAATCCCTTCAAACATTACTACCATAAAAACTTTTGAAGATAAAAAAGAAAGTGATTTTATGAGCTATGGTAGTCCTTCTAAAAATCTATATTTGCTGCTATTAGAAGATTTATAGTATGAAAGAAACCTTAACGAGGGCTTTATCGGGTGCCTTGTACATTATAATATTAATTACCTGTGTGCTTGTATCTAAATATTCCTTTTGGGGGCTATTTTTGCTTTTCGGATTTATTTGTGTACACGAGCTTCAAAAACTTTTAAAGCTAAACAGCTACCTTTCTTATGCTTTACTACTAGGTTTTTTTGCTGTCTTTAGTGTCTTCGCACTTAACACCTATGCTTTAAATACGCTTCTAGTTCTCACTTTATTGGTTAAAATTTTGCTTTTAAGAGACTTGATTATTGTGAGGAAAATTCCTCTTTTTCACGAAAAAAAATATATCGTAGTTATTTTTTACCTCATAGCTTCATTTATTTTCCTAACCTTAATTCCTTTTGACTCTAATAATGAGTATCAACCAGAGTTACTTATTGCTATATTTATATTAGTTTGGGTCAATGACACCTTTGCTTATTTAGTAGGGAAAAATTTTGGTAAAAGGAAGTTGTTTGAGAGAGTTTCCCCTAAAAAAACCATTGAAGGCTTTTTAGGAGGGTTATTTTTTAGCATCGTAACAGGTTATGTAATCTCACTTTATATTACTATTTTTACCTACGATCAATGGATTGTACTTAGTATAATTGTTAGTGTTTTTGGAACCTACGGTGACTTAATTCAATCTAAACTAAAAAGACAAGCTAACGTTAAAGACAGCGGAACAATCATGCCAGGACACGGTGGTATGTTAGATCGGTTAGATAGTGTATTATTTGCAGGAACTTTTGTTTATACTTATTTACTTTTTATATAATTATGTTTCATAAAGAAGGTTATAAAATATTAGGATTTTCATTATTGGCTTTTTTAGTTATCAATATATTAAGCTATTCATTCATTGATATCTTATGGCTGCAAAGTGCCGTATTAATTGTTACTGCAGTACTTTTTTTACTTGTAGTACAGTTTTTTAGAAATCCGCAAAGAAAAACTGTGATAAATGACTCTACTATTGTTTCTCCAGTTGATGGTAAAGTAGTAGTCATAGAAGAAGTATTTGAAAAAGAATTTTTTAAGGAGAAAAGATTACAGGTTTCAGTTTTTATGTCACCAATTAATGTACACGTTACAAGATATCCTGTAAACGGGATTGTTACTTATAGTAAATATCATCCAGGAAAATATTTAGTAGCTTGGCACCCTAAATCTAGCGAAGAAAACGAAAGAACGACGGTTGTTGTGAAGAATAAAGCATTTGGTGAGATATTATATAGACAAGTTGCTGGAGCACTAGCTAAACGAATTGTTAATTATGCAAAAGTTAATGACAAAGCTGTACAAGGTGACGATAGTGGATTTATAAAATTTGGTTCTCGCGTAGATTTATATCTTCCGTTAAATACAAAACTCAACGTTAAGCTTAATGAAAAAGTGAAAGGTGGAGTTAGTGTGATTGCAAAACAGTAAATAATGGATAACAGTAAAAAGCTAGACGTAGAGTTTCAAGAAGCTTATGAAAGAGCTACTCATACTAAGCTGCGTTTTCCACCCGATTTAATGCTTCATTTTTATGCCTATTATAAAAGAGCTACCAATGACTCTGAAATTTATAATTTAGCTAACCCTGATAACGAGCAACTAATTACAGCATTTAAAATGAATGCTATTTTTCAAGTAAAAAACTTAAGCTCAAATGAAGCTAAAAAAGAGTACATAAAGCTTGTAAATAAACATATTCCAAAGTAACCTCTCTCCCCCTTTCACTTTATTTTACTCAAAATTTATAGTCTTTGTGTCATTTTATTAAGCACTTATGGCAAGACTATATTTTAAATTTTATTATTTTTATTGATTTTAGGTCAATTAAACTTAGTAATGATTAAAGACAACATTAAGAAACGCACCATAACTGCAAATCAACATATTATCGCCATTGGTGCAAGTGCTGGTGGTTTGGAGGCTTTAAAATTATTTTTTAGTAATTTATCAGATAACGATAATAATAGTTATGTAGTTATTCAGCATTTATCTCCAGATTACAAAAGTATGATGGGTGAGTTATTAGCTAAGTCTACTTCTCTTGTTATTAAACAAATTGAAGATAATAGTGACCTTCTTCCTGGTCATATTTATTTAATCCCTCCAGTAAATAATTTAGTTTTAGAAAACAATAAATTACATCTACTAGAAAAACCTAAAGATCAAAAACTTAATTTGCCTATAGATCTTTTTTTAGAATCTCTTGCTCATTCAAGAAAGGAAAAAGCTATAGCGGTAATTTTAAGTGGTACAGGTAGTGATGGTACAAGCGGAGTTAAAGCTATAAAAGAAAATGATGGTGTAGTAATTGTTCAAGACCCTAATCAATCTAAGTTTGATGGCATGCCTAAAAGCGCTATAAGAACAGGGTTAGTTGACTATATATTACCTGTTGAAGATATGGGAAGTGAAATTACTAGCTTCATTAAATCTTTAGAGTCTTTCCAGGAAAACCAAGAAAATGATATAATTTATAGTAAAACTGTAATGTCTAAAATTTTACATTTAGTAAATCAAGTTCTTGATTTAGACTTTACGGAATACAAACATACTACGCTCGCCCGAAGATTATTACGTAGAATACATGTGTGTAAATGCTCCTCGTTTGATGAGTATTTTACGCTATTAAAATCTAATGAAAAAGAGATAGTTTGTTTAGCTAAAGAGTTTTTAATTGGTGTAACTAAATTTTTTAGAGATACTGAAGTTTGGGAAATCCTTGCCAATAAAGTTATACCAGAGCTGGTAGAAAAAACTAAAGATGGTAATACATTAAAAATATGGGATGTCGCTTGTAGTACTGGTGAAGAGGCCTATTCTCTAGCAATAATTATCAACGAAGAGATTGAAAAACAAGAAAAAAATATAGAGGTTAAAATTTTTGCTACAGATATTGCAGAAGATCATCTTGATATTGGTAGTGCTGCGATCTATAACCATAATATTATTAGTGATATAGACCCTTACTTGTTTCAAAAATATCTAATTCCCGTAAATGAAAATTATCAAGTTGTAGAGGAGCTTAGACGAATGGTCGTATTCTCTAAACATAATATTATCCAAAACCCTCCATTTAGTAAAATGGATATGGTGCTTTGTAGAAACTTGCTCATCTACTTTCAACCTAGTATTCAACAAAAAGCATTAAATGTCCTTCATTATAGCTTAAAAGAAAATGGTTTTTTGGTTTTAGGTACTAGCGAAAGCATTCATACTCATCAAGATGATTTTGAGGCTGTAGATAGAAAATGGAAAATATTTAAAAATACACAACCAAGACACAGATTGAAAACAGAAATATTAAAAACTTCCACCAATCAAATTCATAGTGTGAAACGAGAAAATATTCAAGAAAACATTACAAGGATAAATCCGAGAAAACAGCGCTTTTTAGAAAATTTTAATCAAACTATTTTAAATCATTTTGGTGGAGCGAGTGTTTTTATTGATAAGAATTATAATATTCTGCAAGCTATAGGTGAATTTAGAAAATATGCTAACCTTCCCACACAAGGTTTTTCAATTAATTTATTAGAAATGATAGGTGATGAACTTAAACCTATTGTACAATCTAGTATTAGAAAAGCTTCAAAAACAAATCAAGAAATTATTTATAGGAATGCTTTTTACAACGATAATGACGAGAAAAAAGCTACAGATATTTTCATTAAACCTTTTTCACAAAATAATACCGATATAGGAGATACTTTTTCCATCACTTTTGTAGAGAAAAAAGTAGATTACTCAAAATTTGAAGAAGCTCATACGCTAACAAATTCTGGTAGAAATCGAGAATATATCAACGAAATTGAAGAAGAATTAAAAAAAACACAAGAAGAATTACAAACATCTTTAGAAGAACTCGAAACTAGTAATGCAGAACTTCAAGCTGCTAATGAGGAGCTATTAGCATCTAATGAAGAACTCCAAAGTACTAACGAAGAGCTGCAAAGTGTTAATGAAGAAATTAATACCGTTAATGCTGAGAATGTTCAAAAAATGGAAGATCTCGCTCAGCTTAACGCGGATATGAACAATCTTTTAGAAAGCACAGATATTGGAACTATATTTTTAGATAAGGATTTAAAAATTAGAAAGTTTACTCCAGCTATTCAAAAACACTTTAGTCTTTTAAATTCTGATGTAGGCCGACCAATTGACAACTTTACAAATAGTTTTGGTTTACAAAGAAGAAACATATTAGTGAATAGATGTAAGAAAGTTCTTAAAACGGGCAAAACCCTAGAAAAAAATATTGTATCACGAGAAGGTAAAAATTATTTACAACGCATATCTGCATTTATCAATTCAAAAGATCAAGCTGAAGGAGTCGTGATCACTTTTATTGATGTTGAATCTTTACAAATTGCTAAAGATAAATTAGTTGCTAGTGAAAAACGATTTAAATCTTTTTATGAAGAAGATCCTGTTATGCACTTTAGTGTAGATCCTCAAACTTCAAAAATAGTCCAATGTAATTTAGAAGCTGTAGAAAGACTGGGCTACGAATCTAAAGATGAAATAATTGGGCATAACATGTACAATCTTTATGAAGATGAAGCACAATTAGAAGCTCTTAAACTCGATAAAATTTTTCAGGAAAAAGGGGAACTAAAAAATATTGAGTTGAAAATGCTTACCAAAAAAGGAGATATTATACCAATTATGATGAGCTCAAATGTAGAGTTAGATGAGAATGGTAATGGTATTACTAATAGATTTACGTGTGTTGATGTTTCTGAACTAAAAGATATTCAAAGAAAACTTAATAAGCAAAAGCTAGCATTACAGCGCGCTAATAAAGATCTAGAACAATTTGTTTCTATTTGTTCTCACGATTTACAAGAACCACTTTCTACCATTAAATTTGGTAGTGATATTTTGGGTAAAATATATGGTAATCGATTAGATGACAAAGGTCGAGAATATATTTCTTATATAGATCAAGCTTCAGATAGGCTTTCTCAACAGATAAAAGCTTTATTAGAACACTCTAGAATTGGGAGAAATACTGAAAAGCAAATTGTAAATACCAAAGAAATCGTAGAAGTAGTTAAATATGATTTAGGTAAGAGAATAAAAGAAACCAATGCTAAAATTTACTCAGGTAGTTTACCTAAAATAACTGGTTATGAAGTAGAGTTAAGATTATTATTTCAAAATTTAATAAGTAACTCTCTTAAATACAAGGCAAAAAATAAAGAACCAGAAATTAGAATTTCTTCTTTTAAAGAAGGAGATTTTTATGTGTTCTCTATTATGGACAATGGGATAGGAATATCTAAAGAAGATCAAAAAAATATCTTTACCATTTTTAACCGTGTACCTACTCAAGAAAAATATGAAGGTACAGGAGTCGGTTTAGCCCACGTAGAAAAAATTGTAGCTCTACATAAAGGAAATATATGGGTAGAATCTCAAGTAGGAGTGGGAAGTACCTTTTATTTTAAATTAAAGGCAACATAAAAAATGCAGGATCAAGAAAAAATCATAACTGCTACCAATTTAACAAATTGTGATAAGGAGCCTATTCATATCATTGGGCACATACAACCACACGGAGCTTTGGTTGTAATTGATATGAAATCTTATGCAATAGTAAATTATAGCGAAAATTTAAGTAGCTTTTTACAAACAAAAAATCTATCTAGCTTTCGTTATTTAAATGATTTATTTCCTGATGATTTTATTATTCAATTAAAAAAAGAATTAGAAGCCAATAAAACCTTGTCTACTTACACATTTGAGAAAGGCAAGGAAAATTTTCTATTAATCCCGCATGTAAGCGATGACAAAGTAATTATAGATGTTGAAAAACAAAAGGATAAACTCCCTTCTTTTACTTTTCAGCAACAGCTTAATAACATTTTAAGTCAGATAGAGAAAACCACTTCTTTAAAGGAAACCAGTCAAATATCAACTCAACTTATAAAGAATATTTATGGGTACAACCGTGTGATGTTATATCGTTTTGACAAAGATTGGAACGGAGAAGTTATTGCCGAAACCAAAGATGAAAATCTAGAAACGTGGTTGGGATTACGGTATCCTGCCAGCGATATACCTAAACCTGCACGAGAAATCTTTTTAAAACAAGGTGTTAGAATTATTAGTGATGTTTATTATAAACCCTCACCTATTCTTTCTCTCGATAATTCTAATCTGCAGACATCAATTAACCTTACCAATTCTGAACTTAGAGGTGTATCTCCTATTCATATCGAATACTTAAAGAACATGAAAGTAAATGCTTCTTTAACTACCTCGATTATAGTAAATGGTAAACTGTGGGGGCTTATTACCTGTCATCATTACAAAGCTAAAACGGTAGATTATTTTCAGCGACAAAGCTGTAAATTTCTGACCCAAGTTTTTGCTAATCAAATTAATTTATTAGATACCAAAAAATATGTAAGCAGCAGTAAACAACTAGAAACCTTAAGAAAAAAACTTATGCTACAAATGCAAAGTGTTTCTAAGTTTAAAGAAGCTCTGCTCAACTATCAGCCCAACCTGAAAGATTTTATAGATTGCGGCGGAGTTGCGTTGATTAGAAAGAATAAAATTAATGTTTTAGGCGGCACTCCGCTTAAAAAAGAAATAGAAACCCTCATTCGTGAGCACTTGGCTAAACAAAAAAAATCTATTTATTTTACTGAAAGTTTAAGTTCTCATTTTGCTTCCGCGGAAGCGTACACAAAAACGGCATCAGGTATTTTAGCTATAAGTTTAGATGCTAATTTTAAAGACTTTATTATCTGGTTTAGACCCGAAATTATTACCACCATTGAGTGGGGCGGCAATCCTGAAAAAAATGGATATGTAAAAGATGGGGTCACCTATTTACATCCTAGAAAGTCATTTGAAAAATGGTCAGAAAAAGTTGCAGGTAGCTCTAAAGTGTGGGAAAATTCTGAAATTGAAGCTGCTACTAAATTGCAAGAGAATATAAATACGGTTTTAGTTAAAAAACAAAAAGAAAAAATAAAGCTTCTTAACAACAAGCTAAAAAGAGTCAATAAAGAATTAGAAACTTTTAGTTATAGCGTTTCTCACGATTTACGAGCTCCACTTCGAGGGATTGACGGCTATGCTAGGATTTTAAAAGAACATTTAAATTTAGAAAAAGATGATTATTCTTCTCACGCATTAGAAACTATCATTTCTTCTTCCAAAAAAATGGACATTTTAATTGACGATATTTTATCTTACTCTAAAATAGGAAGGCAAGATATAAGAAGAATCCCGGTAGACTTAAACGCTGTTGTTTTTGAAATTATAAATTCTTCAAATTTAAAAATCAATTATCCTCAAACTCAAATTAAAGCTGAGAAAAACTTACCCAAAGTATTTGCCGATTCGAGAATGGTAACTCAAGTTTGTGCAAACTTAATTACTAATGCAATTAAGTACAGCCAAAACCAAAAAGAACCTTTTGTAGAAATAGGCTATAAAGAAGAATCTAAAGCTTACTTTGTAAAAGATAATGGAATAGGTATAGATGAAAAATACATAGATAAAATTTTTAATGTCTTTACTAGATTAGCTTCAGCAGATTATGAAGGCTCAGGAATTGGGTTAGCTATCGTTAAAAAATCTATAGATCTACACGAAGGAAAGATATGGGTAGAAACTAAGTTAAATGAGGGAACTACGTTCTTTTTTAATTTCGGTAACGCTTAATATTGTATTTTTACTCGCTAGTTGAATGTTGAATATTAGTATTTAAATTATGATCAATACAAAGCTTAGAATTCTCTTAGTAGAGGATGAAAAAACAGATGCCGAACTCATCACCTTTCAACTAAAAAAAATTGTTGAAAATTTTGAAATAAAAGTTGTAGATAACATAGAAGACGCTACACATGCTCTTCATAATTACATCCCAGATGTTGTTCTTTCTGACTATAATTTACCAACTTGTACGGGATTAGATGTATTAACAACTACTCAAGATATCGACGCTAATATTCCGCTTATTTTTATAACAGGAACCATTAATGATGAAGAATTAGCAGCTAATACTATTCTTGCTGGTGCTTCGGGTTATATACTTAAAAAGCACATGAATATTCTTTCAGAAAAATTAGAACCTCTTTTAAAAAGAGTAATTTTTGAAATGATCGAAAAAGAGGATTTAAGAGAAAAAGTAAGGAAAAATAAAATTGCTGTCAATCAAATCTACAGTTACTTAGATGATATAAAATATGACAATGAAGAACAAAGAAAAAGTATCTTTGAAATTAGGAAAAAAATTAATAAAATAGATTTGAATAATGATTGATAAATTAAGAGAAGCCACTAAAGAACTTCACGAAAATATTGAAAAAAAGAATTTAGCTTATCTTATTATAAATCATAAAATAAAAATTGACGAATACAAGTTGCTCTTGCTTCAAAATTACGTTGCTTATGCAATTACCGAACTGCAAATAAGCAATTATATTGACATAAAAAACACGCTTAAAAGTGAATTATTATTAGAAGATCTTTCCGCATTAGAGATTAATGAAGATGTAATTCAAAAAAATATTTTAAAGTTTGAAAATCTATTTACTTTAAATAATACAATTGAATCATTAGGAGCTAAATATGTGGTCGATGGTTCTGCTCTTGGCGGTGTATTTATTGCTAAAAACATACCTTTATGCAAAAACTTGCAAGAGTTACCTAAACCTATTTTTTTTAGTGGTGATAGAGATCAAGTTAAGCAATGGAACTCTTTTAGTAAAACCCTAAAGAAAGACTACAGCCTTGAAGAAGAGAACTTAGCCATTAATAAAGCCAAAGAAACTTTCATCTTCTTTAGTAAAGTTTTCTCTGAAGTCTCTCTTTAAAGTCTATAAATTATTCTACCTAGCTATTTACATAAAATGCGTGAATAACACCAGGTAACCAACCTACAACCGTTAATAGAACACTTATCAAAAAAGTTGTACCTAAGCCGTGTTTTAAAAATACAGCTAACGGTGGTAATAAAATATTTAAAATAATTGTTAGTAATGACATAATTAATTGGTTTTTAGTTTATGCCAAATTAATAATTATTAATTTCTCTTTCGTTAATAATATACCAATTTACGTTCTTTTAACTATTGAAAATTGAGTACTTTTAAATCTTTCATTTCTCAAATAAAAATTAACATGGTTGCAAAAAAGCTACTTTTTCTTTTCATTCTTTTTTCTTGTTATACTTATGCACAAGAAATTAAAATACCTATAGATACTACTATTACCACAAAACACTTAGCTACCATTAATGGTTTTAAAATAGATTACACCGCCACTACAGGAATGCAACCTGTTTGGAATAATGAAAACAAAGCCATCGCTACTCTACATTATACTTACTATAAAAAACAAGTAAAAAAAGATGATGCTAATACCCAAAGACCTCTTTTGATTTCGTTTAATGGCGGACCTGGGTCGGCTTCTGCCTGGATGCATATTGCTTACACTGGGCCAAAAGTTCTAAACTTAAGTGAAGAAGGTTATCCTGTACAACCTTATGGCTTGAAAGATAACCCCTACTCTATTTTAGATGTTGCCGATATTCTATACATCAATCCTGTCAATACAGGTTACTCTAGAACTTTAAAAGTGGATGACAAAGAACCAAATAGAGATTTATTTTTTGGGATAAATGCAGATATTAAATACTTGGCGAGCTGGTTAGATAACTTTGTTAGCAGAAACAATCTCTGGCTTTCGCCGAAATATCTAATTGGAGAGAGCTATGGCGGAACTCGTGTTTCTGGACTTGCCCTAGCTTTGCAAGAGCAACAATGGATGTACCTTAACGGAGTAATATTAGTTTCTCCTGCCGATTATCTTACTTTTGATTCTGATACGCCCTTGTCATCATCGTTATTTTTACCTTATTTTTCAGCAGCAGCTTGGTATCATAAAGCTTTATCTTCAAATTTTCAATCAAAAGAGCTTGAGCTAATTTTACCAGAAGTAGAAAAATATGCTTTAGATGTTTTACTTCCGGCCTTAGCTAAAGGCTCTATGCTTTCTACTTCCGACAAGGAAAAAATTGCTACACAAATGGCCAGCTACACTGGTATTCCTAAAAAAGTGATTCTTCAACATAATTTAGATCTTCCTTCTAGAGTTTTTTGGAAAGAACTTTTAAGAGAGAAATCTGGCCATACGATTGGTAGATTAGATTCCCGTTATTTAGGTATTGATAGAAAGTTAGCAGGAAATAGTCCAGATTACAGTCCCGAGTTAACGTCTTGGCTTCATTCTTTTACACCTGCTATTAATTATTATATGCGAGAGCATCTTAACTTTAAAACCGATTTAAAGTACAATATGTTTGGTTCTGTTCATCCTTGGGATAATCGCGGAAATAACACTAGAGAACAATTGCGAAAAGCAATGGCAGAAAACCCGTATCTAAATGTGCTTTTCCAAACAGGTTATTATGATGGCGCCACCACTTATTTTCATTCTAAATATACGATGAGTCAAATAGATCCTAGCGGTCAGTTAACAGATAGAATTCAGTTTAAAACCTATCATAGCGGACATATGATGTATGTACGTCAAGCGGATTTAAAAACTGCTAATGATGATATTAGAGAGTTCCTTCAACAAACCAATCAGCAAAATAAAACTGCCAAGTACTAATAAACCTTATATAATTTTGATGAAAAAGTGAATTTTACCAGTTCTGCAATGGTATGAAAACCTAATTTTTCTTTAATATTTTTCTTGTGTTTTTCTACTGTATGATAGGATGCACATAAGGTTTCTGCTATTTCTTTACTGGTTTTTCTGAAGCTAAAGTCACGAGTACTTCTTTTTCTCTAATGGTAAGGTTTTCAATTTTTGAAATTCCTGCGGCTGCACCTATCCAAATATTATGATTGGTATCTTCGGTTATAACAAAAATTCAAATCATTTATTGACCAATTGGTATCATCCTCATCATTTGAAAAAATAGAAGTTAATTTCTTTTCCTTTCATATAAAAAAGATCATCATCACTTCCAATTCATAAAAAACCTTGAGATTAATTTGAAGTAATCCACCTTCTGATGTACTCAATAAAAAATTTTCCTTATCTAAACTTAAAGCAACATTAATAAAATTTTCTTTGTTTTCTTTTGGTAATTGAAATATTTGAAACGTTTTTGAAACGACATCATAAATCACAAAATTAATATTTAAGCAAAAAAGAACAGATTCTTTATTTAACAGAAAAACATCATAGACGATTTTTTCATTTAAAATATTTTTTGAAATAGGAATAGAAAAATGTTTATTCTCAGATAACTGATAACTTAAAATCCTTTCAGAATTGGAAGCAAAAGAATATTCTTCAAATTTTTGCAGACCATCTTCGGTTCCTGCCTATAAAAACCCTAAACTATCTTTTACGATGGCCTTAGAATTGACTTGAAGTAAACCTTTATCTTGTCCTAAATAATTTACATAGAGAGTGTCACTATCTATCGTTTCCTGAGATGATACAGAGAAAATTTTTAAAAGTAAGAATATAAAAAACAGTTTATTATTCAATCATTAATAGCTTTTTAGACTTCTTAAAGAAAAAAATCTTTACTTCCCAATACAGAAGTTAGCAAAAATATTCCCGAGTAAATCGTCTGGACTTACTTCTCCAGAGATACTACCAAAATGATATAATGCTTCTCTAATATCTATAGCCAATAGGTCTCCTGTTAAGCCTATATTCATGCCTTCTTGTACATTATTAATTTCTTTTTGAGCTTTTAGCAAAGCGTCGTAATGTCTAGAATTGGTAACAATTGCATCGTTACTTTTTAATGCTCCCGTATTTACAAACTGTAGCAACTTTTCTTCTAATTGCTCTACTCCCTCTTTTTCTTTGGCAGAAAGCAATAACACATCGGGTAAGGCGCTAGAAAATTCTGCTTTTAGTTGAGGATCTAATACATCGGTTTTATTGGCAATTATTAATAACGGTTTTCCCGGAAATTGATTTTTGATCTTTTCTACCTCAACTTTTACTTGTTGCAGACTTAAATTATCATTTTTTACTTTTTGAGCATCGAACAAATACACTACAATCTGTGCTTGTTCCATTTTTTGAAAAGTCTTTTTTATTCCTAAACCTTCAATTTTATCTTGTGTTTCTCGTATGCCGGCAGTATCAATAAATCGAAAACCTACTCCGCCAATAGCAATTTCATCTTCAATAGTATCTCTTGTCGTTCCTGCAATATCACTTACGATAGCCCGATCTTCATTTAGCAGAGAGTTTAAAAGTGTCGATTTTCCCACATTGGGTTCGCCCACAATAGCGACAGGAATACCATTTTTAAGTACGTTCCCTACCGCAAAAGAATCTATTAATCTAGAAAGTGTTTTTTGAATTTTTAAAATAAGAGCTTGAAATTGATCTCTGTTGGCAAACTCTACATCTTCTTCAGAGAAATCTAATTCTAACTCTATTAAAGAAGCAAAATTTAGCAACTCCTGTCTTAAGCTTTTTATTTCTGAAGCAAAACCGCCACGCATTTGTTGCATCGCTAATTGATGGCTTGCTGCATTATCACTCGCAATCAAATCGGCCACCGCTTCTGCCTGGCTCAATTCCATTTTTCCGTTAAGGAAAGCGCGTAGTGTAAACTCTCCTGCTTGTGCCGCTCTACAGCCTTGCTGAAGTAAGAGATTAATAATTTCTTGTTGTATAAACGGACTCCCATGGCAAGAGATCTCTACTGTATTTTCACCTGTATAAGAGCGAGTTCCTTTAAAAACAGAAACCAAACTTTCATCTATGATACGTTGGTCTTTTTTAATAAACCCTAATTGCAACGTATGTGAAGGCTGCTCTCTTAAACTTACTTTATTTTTCGCTTCAAAAACAGGAGCTGTAAAATTAATAGCATCTGGTCCTGAAACTCGAATAAGAGCAATGGCACCACTCCCTGGGGCACTTGCTAAGGCTACAATAGTATCTTCTAAAATCATGCTGCAAAGGTAATAAACCTTATGCAGTTAAAATAAGAAATGTAAAATCAGACAAATTAAAATGTCTAAGAGATCATTGAATACGATTACTTTTTATCAGATAAATACGTCAGAGAGATCAACTATGTAACAAAAATTATTTTTAAACGTCATATACATAGACCACTAAGATAACTATTATGGAAATTATTACTGAAAAAAGAGACGACCGACAATTATTAATGCTAACACATCTTAGCCAATTACTTGATTTAATAACGGGTGTTGGCGGGTTTGTAGTGCCTTTAGTTATATGGCTTACTCAAAAAGACCGTGTTCATGGAATCGATGAACAAGGGAAACAAATTATCAACTTTCAAATAAGTATTTTTATCTACGCTATTTTAAGTATACCACTTATATTTTTATTCGGACTTGGAGTGCTCGTATTGATTGCTATAGGTATTGTTGCTTTTATATTCCCTATTATTAATGCAATTAAAGCAAGTCAAGGCGAACCGACCTATTATCCTTTCACTATAGAATTTCTAAAATAAATCTATTTTAAAAGCTCTGGAAATTTGGCTTTAAATTTTTGAAATCTAGGGTTAGAGACATTTCTAATATAAGAATTATTAGGGTGATGTTTCTTATAATCTTGGTGATAAGCTTCTGCTTCCCAAAATTTTTGAAAAGGCATAATTTCGGCAGCAATAGGTTTATTATAATTCTGTTGTAAATCCTTTACTTTAGCTTCTATAATGTTTTTTTGCTCTTTATTCTGATAAAAAATAATAGAACGGTATTGAGAACCTATATCGGGTCCTTGTCCGTTTTTTTGAGTCACATTTTGCGAACCAAAATATACATCTACTAAAGTTTTAAAACTTACCACTTTGGGATCGTATATAATTTCTACTGCTTCGGCATGCCCCGTTTTTCCTGTATTACTGGCTTCGTAAGTAGGATTTTCGGTATGTCCGCCTGCATATCCAGATATAGACTCTTGTACCCCATTTACACTTTCGTAAATTGCTTCTACACACCAAAAGCATCCGCTTGCGAAGTAAGCTTTTTCATACCCTTGGGTAGTTGCCTTTACTTGTACGGGAGTGGCATTAGAAAGTTCTTGGTTCTTTTTTTCTTGAGCGTTATTATTTCCACAGTTCATAAAAAATAAACTGGCAAAAGCAATCATTAAATTTTTCATAGGTTATTTTCTTTTATAAGTACCTTCTAGGTTTTTTTTACCTAAAATAGCATAATCGGTAGCTAATTTTTGATCTATCGTAAATCCTTTCCAGTCTAAGTTAAGTTGACTTCCGTTTCTTGTAATTGTAGCTATGATGTTATTCTTATCGAAATCTGCCCACGGAATAGGATTTTTATCACTAATGTTTCCGCTACCGTTTAAGTAATGAATATTAACAACATCATTATCTTTACTGAATTTCACCTGTATATCAATGCCTGCATTTTGATCTATACACAAAGTAGCAGGGCTTTCAAAGTTTAACTGAATACAGTTACATTCACACACATTATTCTCTGCATCGACTTTAATAAACTGACCGTTCCAATTTGCTATAGTCTTTTTTGTATTGGCTTCACTTTCCTCTCGATTAGCTCTTTTTTTCCGTTGTTCTTCTTCGCTTTGTATTACATCTTTAGACTCCGAAGTTGAAATTTCTTTCTCCGCATCACTTTCTAATGTTGAAGTTTTTTTATTCTCTTGACACGCTAATGTTGTGATCATGATTAAGCCTATAAATAGAAATTTTTTCATGGTATAGAAATTAAGTATTTATAAATCTACGAGAAACAGAAAAACTAAGTTCTCAATATTATGTTAATACAAAAAAATCAAACCACTTCTACTTCTATTATTTCATCCTTTAAATCTACTCCATTAAAGATATAGGCATAAACCCACATGATGGTAAACGATGGGATAATATCTGTATAAGGAAGAATTTCCTCTATAAATAATAAAATTGATGCTACCTTTCCTTTTTTACCAGGATACATTTCAGTCATCGTTTTGGCTGCATAAGGAGCCCACACAATATCTAGAAAAGGTCCTATAACAGGAAT
The DNA here is from genome assembly GCF_003253545.1 of Mesonia algae. Lineage (GTDB taxonomy): Bacteria > Bacteroidota > Bacteroidia > Flavobacteriales > Flavobacteriaceae > Mesonia > Mesonia algae. The sequence continues at coordinate 199,610 of NZ_QKYV01000005.1, read as the reverse complement.
ACCCATAGTTAGCATTCCTATTCCGTCAAAAAGTACACCCTTTACTAATCTCTTATATTTATTACTTGATATCATATCTTATTTTCTATATGAATAGCAAAAAAAGTGCCGAACTCTATTCTTCTAATAAATGAGAAAATGAACTTCTTAATTTCTTAAGTTTTGGATTTATAATTATTTGACAATAAGGTTGCTGTGTATAATTGTTATAAAAGTTTTGATGTTGAAATTCTGCTTCATAAAAATTAGTATAAGCGGTAACCTCAGTAACTATTTTATTTTCAAAAACGTCATCATTTAATTCATCGATTACTTCTTTAGCAATCTTTTCTTGTTTTTCGTTATGACAAAAAACTGCACTTCTATATTGAGGTCCAATATCATTCCCTTGTCTGTTTAAGGTTGTAGGATCGTGAGTGGTAAAAAAAATATAAAGTATTTCTTTATAGGTTACCTTATCTTCGTCATAATTGAATTGTATAGCTTCGGCATGTCCTGTTCTTCCTTCAACAACTTCTCGATACGGCGGATTTTTAATTTTTCCTCCAGAAAACCCAGATTTCACATTAGAGATTCCTTTTACCCGCTGAAAAACTGCTTCGGTACACCAAAAACATCCATTCGCCAAAGTGACTTTTTCCATTTTAAATTTTTATTTAAAATTAAAGCAAGTTTTCAAGCTTTTAAACCCTGTGAGCTAAATTAACGTGTATTTATGATTTGTAAATTACGAAGATCTATTTTCAAAAGAAAAGCCTATTTTAGCATATAAAATTTTCCTCAAAATTTATATAAATGATTGAAGTTAAAAATCTGCATAAATATTACGAAGATCTTCACGTGCTCAATGACGTAAATCTTACCATAGAAAAAGGAGAAATTGTATCGGTTGTAGGAGCTTCGGGAGCAGGAAAAACAACACTTTTGCAAATATTAGGAACCCTAGATACTCCAAGTAAAAAACATAATTGTGTAGTCAAACTTAACGATACCGAGGTTAACAAACTCTCTAAAAAAGAATTAGCAAAATTTAGAAACCAACATATTGGTTTTATTTTTCAGTTTCATCAATTGTTACCCGAATTCACTGCTTTAGAGAACATTTGTATTCCAGCATTTATTCACCAAACCTCAAAAGAGCAAGCTGAAAAAAGAGCGCTAGAGTTATTAGATTTTTTAGGCTTATCTCATCGCAAAGACCATAAACCTGGACAATTGAGTGGTGGAGAACAGCAACGTGTAGCCGTAGCTAGAGCTCTTATTAATAATCCCGAAATCATCCTTGCCGATGAACCTTCTGGGAATTTAGACTCAGAATCTGCAGAAAACCTTCACCAACTTTTCTTTAAATTGAGAGAGGAATTTGGACAAACTTTTGTCATTGTTACCCATAATCAAGAATTAGCCAATATGGCCGATAGAAAATTGGTAATGGTTGATGGCAGCATCAAATCTCCTCAGTAATGCTTCTTATTGCTGCTTCTTGGCTCTATATTTTTTTAGCATCAACACTCGTAGGGCTTTTTATTCAGCAACAATTAAAATTACCTTTTCAAGCTTTAATCATTCAATTTTTGGGATGGTTTGGAATAGGACTATTCGCTACATGCTTTGCTTTTCTATTTCCGTTAAACGGAATTTTTCATGGCATTTTATTTTCTATACTTCTCATTCTTGGTTTCACTTACCAAAAAGAATTTATACTGCTTCATAAACACCTATGGAAAGTTTTCAAAAATCTTAAAATTGGTTTTAAAGCTTTTATAATTCTTATAACTGTTTTGATTTTAGCCAAGTGTGCTTCAGCTCCATATATTTTAGATAACGAATCCTACTACATCCAAACCATAAAATGGCTTAATGAATACGGACTTGTAAATGGCTTAGGAAATTTACATTTGTATTTAGGTCAAACTAGTGGATGGCATATTTTACAAGCAGCTTTTAATTTTAATTTTCTATATGATAGTTTTAATGACCTTAGCGGATATTGCCTTTTGTGGGGAAATCTATATGCTGTAAAACTTTTAAATGACTATTTTAAAAGATCATCTCAAAGAGTTGTTTTGTTTTTTGCTGCACTTCCTCTTACCAATGTTCTTTTTTTTAGTTTTATAGCAGCTCCTTCTCCAGATATTCCTGTATATATTATAAGTTGGTATATTTTCTACATTGTCTTTAATCACTTCAAAAATATTAATACCTCGCATCTCCTTACAATCTCTTTATTTATCTTTTTTCTCATATTTATAAAGTTTACAAATGCGTTTTTATTAATCCTTCCACTTTACTTCTTTATCATAAAATTTAATCAACATAAAAAAATAATTCTTCCATTTTTTGGTTTTGGGTTTTTCACATTAACGATTATAGTCTTAAAAAATAGTATCGTAACAGGAGTTCCTCTTTACCCTACTCCATTATTTAGTTCATTTATAAAATTAGACTACCAACTCCCAATAGAATTGCAAGAATTTTATTATCACTATACAAAAGCTTTTGCTTTTAAACTTTCTCCAACCGAATATGATAAATTAAATATTTGGCAGTTATTTTCTCATTGGTTAACCTTGCCTAAATTGCACGGTTTTTTCAATAAGCTTATCATTATTATATGTCTTTTATTTCTTTTTTTCATTCAAAAAATAGCTCATAAAAAAAGTAGTGTTTTCTTATATATTATTGGTATAATTCAATTACTGATTTTAGGTGTTACTTCCCCACAATATCGCTTTTTTCTAAATATTCTTTTTTTAATCATTGCGCTCCTAAGCACATATTTTTTACAGAATAAAAAGCTAATTTCTGGTTTATTGGTTATTGTAAGTATTAGCCTTATTATTCAAACCTTTTTTAGCTTTTCGCTGAATAAATTCACCAATAATCCTTATGCATCTCAAAGTTCAGGATTTCAACTTACACAAGTTCTATATCCTCATCAAAATTCTCGTTATTCATTTGAATATGAAATTAAGTCGGTTGAAAATTTAGAGTATTTTTCTCCGCAAGAAAACGATTTCTTTTGGAGTACTGGAAACGGACCTTTACCTACTGTAAATAAAGATCAAATCAAATATTTTAAAAAAGGTTTTCATTATATTCCGCAGCGACGGGGAAAAACTATTAAAGATGGTTTCTACAGCAAAAAAATAAAGCCAGAATGACCAAAAAAGAATTAAAGGAATTTTTAGATCATAAGGTTAAAGAATATGAAAACCCTGATTTTATAGCAACAGATCCTATTCAAATTCCACATTTGTTTACTCAAAAAGAGGATATTGAAATTGCGGGGTTTCTTACCGCAACCATTGCGTGGGGAAACAGAAAAAGTATTCTTAAAAATTCGCATAGACTTATGCAAATGTTAGATAACTCTCCTTTAGATTTTATTAAAAATCATCAAGATAAAAACCTCGATTCACTTAGTAGTTTCGTACATCGTACATTTAACGGTGATGATTTAATTTATTTTGTAAAAGCACTTCAAAACATCTATACAAATTATCAAGGACTTGAAGGAATCTTTACGAAATATAGCACAGTGACGTCTACCCAATTAGGAATTCATGAATTAAAAAAGATCTTTTTTGAACTAGAACATTTACCTAGAACTCAAAAACACGTAAGTGATCCATTAAAAAATTCCGCTGCTAAGCGAATTAATATGTTTCTAAGATGGATGGTAAGATCTTCAAAAAACCAAGTAGATTTTGGTCTTTGGAAGAAAATTCCCACTTCGGCTTTATCATGCCCATTAGATGTTCATAGTGGCAATGTTGCCAGAAAATTGAAACTTTTAAAAAGAAAGCAAAATGATGCTAAAGCCTTAGCAGAATTAGATCAAAATTTACGCAAGTTAGACGCTAAAGACCCCGTAAAATATGACTTCGCACTCTTCGGGCTTGGTGTATTTGAGAAATTTTAGATTTTATTTAACAAATCATACTTACTTTTTTATCTTTACTTAAAATTAACTGCCTGCAAAAGGTCTACTTATATGATCACTCAAGAAATTTCTTCACGCGAATTAAAGCGTTTAAAAGCTTTAGATGAATATCGCATTTTGGACACACCAAATGAAGCGGAGTATGATGATATCGCGCAGTTAGCGGCTTATATCTCTGATGCGCCAGTGGCTCTAATTTCTTTTATAGATATTAATAGACAGTGGTTTAAATCTAAAGTAGGTGTAGAAATGTGCGAAACCGAAAGAAATATTTCTTTTTGCACTCACGCTATTGAAGCCGAAGAAGATGTTTTAGAGATAAAAAACGCATTGGAAGATGACCGTTTTAAAAACAATCCACTTACTCAGTCTCCAGATCAACCTGTCATTTATTATTGCGGTTTTAAGTTAACCGATAGCAGAGGAATGACCTTAGGAACGCTTTGTATTATCGATCACAAACCGAGAACTATTAGTGATAATCAAAAAAAATCACTGAGAGCTTTATCTAAACAGATTGTAAAGTTATTAGAACTGAGACGTAATTTTGATCTTTTAAAAAGAGCAGAAAAATCTTTAAAAGAAAAAAACTCTCTACTTCAAGATTTTGCAGGTACAGTATCTCACGATATTAAAATGCCTTTAGCAAATATGGTTCTCACCGTAGATATTTTAAAGAAAAAATATGAAACTACATTAGACAAAGAAGGGGTTAACTATTTAAATTACTTAAAGAAATCTAGCTTTAGCTTAAGTGAATATATTACTAGCATCTTAAACCTTTATGAGAGTGAAGTAAAAGCTCACGAAAAATCTAAAGAAAGCTTTGATTTAAAGCAATTGCTAGAAGAAATTATAGATCTCTTTAATATTAAGCACGAATGCGAGATAAAATTACCACACAAAAATCTTGAACTACACTGTAACCGTGCGGCTTTAGAGCAGATTTTGCTTAACCTTATCGGAAATAGTTTAAAATACAACGATAAAGAAAAGATTGTCATTAAGATAAAATGCAAAGAAAAAGAAGGTTTCTACCATTTTTCTGTTAATGATAACGGTGTAGGAATTCCAAAAGAAAAACAAAAAGATATTTTTAACTTATTTTCTACTGCCGCTATTACAGATCGTAATGGAAATAAAGGAAATGGTATAGGGCTTTCTACCGTTAAAAAATTAGTGAAAAAGCTTGGCGGAAAAATTAAAGTAAAATCAGAGTTGGGAGAATTTACTAAGGTTTCGTTTACTATAAAAAAATAATCAAACTCCTATATGCTATTTAAAAACCCCTCAGTTTTATATGCTTTATGTTTATTGATTATTCCTATAATAGTTCATCTCTTTCAGTTAAGGAGGTTTAAAAAAGAATATTTTACCAATGTTGCCTTTCTCAAAAAAATACAACAGCAGTCTAGAAAAAGTTCTAAAGTAAAAAAATGGCTAGTTCTCCTATCTAGGTTATTTGCTTTAGCAGCTATTATTCTTGCTTTTGCCCAGCCCTATTTCCCTGCTGCAGATAGTAGTTTACAAGATGAAAGTTTAGTTATTTATCTAGATAACTCTTTTAGCATGCAACAAGAAGGCGATAATGCTAATCTTTTAAATGAGGCGGTTCAAAATTTAATCACTACGATCCCGTCTAATAAAGAATTTACTCTTTTTACCAACGATCAAGTTTATCGAAATACAACCATCGATAAAATTAAAAATCAGTTATTAGAGATCAATTTTACCGCCAAAAATCCAAGCTTAAAATCATCTTATTTAAAAGCTCAAAACTTTTTTGACACTCAAATAAACAACTCTAAGGCGTTTTTGGCTATTTCAGATTTTCAAGGGAATTCAATAGATTCTGATAATTTTTTCAATAAGAATTATAAAAATTATTTAATTCCGCTTCAAGCGAAAAAACAACAAAACCTAAGTGTAGATTCTGCTTACATCGATAATAAAATTGACAAAGATTACCAATTGCATATTCGAGTTACATCCAATCAAAATACCGAAGATGTTTTTCCTATCGCTTTATACAATCAAGAGCAATTATTAGCCAAAAGCAGTATAAGCTTTAAAGATAGTTTATCTAAGCATGTCATTTTTAATCTCAATGAAGAAAAAATACTTTACGGAAAACTCGCTATAGAAGACAACTCACTCGCCTATGACAATGAGTTATTTTTTGGAGTCAATACCTCTCCAAAAATTAAAGTGGCTTCAATATCTGCAAATGATGATACTTTTCTACGAAACATATTCGCCAACAAAGAAGCTTTTGAATTTCACGCATTCAAAGAAAATGAAGCAGATTATTCGGTTTTAGAAAGTGCAGATTTGATTGTGGTAAATGAACTAAAACAAATTCCTGTAAGTCTCCAGACCTTGCTGCGCGAAAAAACAAAAAAGGAAAAGAACATTGTGGTTATTCCTCACGAGGAAATTGATTATGAAAATTATAATTCATTTTTAGTCAGTTTGAATCGGGGTAAAATTGTAGGTAAAAAAACGGAGGAATTAAAAGTAACTCAAATTAGGTTTTCTCATCCGCTTTTTAAAAATGTATTTCGCAAACAAATTTCAAATTTTAATTATCCTAGTGTTTATCAAAGTTATCAAATAGATGATTATGGATCTCCGGCTCTTCTAACCAATGACCAAACGGCATTTTTAACCGAAAAAGATCACTTTTATTTATTTAAATCCGCTTTAAGCGAAAAGTCTACCAACTTTAAAAACTCTCCGCTTATTGTTCCCGTATTTTACAATATGGCTCTACAAAGTGTTTCTTTACCACAATTATATTACAACGTGGGAGACATTAACGAGATCGATATTTCTACACCATTAAATGAAGATGAAGTATTACATCTTGTTAAAAATGAAATAGATTTGATTCCGCTGCAGCGGAAATTAAGTGAACAAGTGAAAATTACTACTGCCCAAGATTTACCTATTGTAGCAGGTAATTTTGAGGTGAAAAAGCAAAATGAACTTATTACAACATTAGGTTTTAACTACAACCGTGAAGAAAGTAATTTGACTGGTTTATCCCTAGACCAATTTGAAAATGTAGAGATAAAAGATAGTTTAAAGAATTATTTTTCTACCCTAAGAAACCAAAGCGAAGTTGATGAACTTTGGAAATGGTTTGTTATTTTTGCGCTAGTATTTTTAGCGATAGAAATGTTGCTACTTAAATTTTTAAAATAGATTTAATTTTAAAGTTAGAGTAGTTCTCATTTCATTTTTGCTAGTTAATCATACAATAAGGATAACTTATGAAACTACTTATTAAGTCGGCTAAAATAATACAGCCCTCCAGTGAATTTCATCAACAAACAGTAGATTTACTTATTGAAAACGGAACTATATCTTCTATTAAATCTAAAATTGAGGAAAAGGTGGATCAAACCGTAGAGTTTGAAAACCTACATCTTTCTGAGGGTTGGTTTGATAGTAGTGTATCTTTTGGAGAACCAGGATACGAAGAAAGAGAAACTTTAGAAAACGGATTACAAACTGCCGCAAAAAGTGGTTTTACTCAAATTGGTTTAAACTCTAACATCAATCCTATTGCCGATCACGCTTCTGCTATAAATTTTTTACAAAAAGAAAACAAGAAGCAAGCTGTAAATGTTTATCCTATTGCTGCGCTAACCAAAAATAGTGAAGGCAAAGATCTTGCAGAAGTGTATGATATGCAAAATGCAGGAGCGGTTTCCTTTTATGATTACAAGAAGCCTGTGAACAACCCTAATTTGCTTAAAATTGCTTTACAATATGTACAGAATTTTGATGGTTTGGTTCAATCATTTCCATTAGACAAATCTATTGCACATAAAGGTTACGTTCACGAAAACAAACAAAGTACTATTCTAGGACTTAAAGGAATTCCTTCTTTTGCCGAAGAATTACAAATAAGTAGAGATTTACATATTTTAGAATATACTGGAGGTAAGTTACATATTCCAACTATTTCTAGTAAAAAATCTGTACAGCTTATAAAAGAAGCTAAGAAAAGAGGTTTAGATGTCACTTGTAGTGTGGCGGTTCATCAACTCATTTTTAATAATGACAAGTTAGATACTTTTAATAGTCATTTTAAAGTGATGCCTCCGTTAAGGTCTAAAGAAGATCAAAAAGCATTAATTAAAGGTGTTAAAGATGGAGTTATAGATATGGTCACTACAGATCACACTCCTATTGACATTGAAAACAAAAAGGTGGAATTTGAAAACGCCTTGTTTGGAACTATTGGTTTAGAGTCGGCTTTTGGCGCACTTAATAATTTACTTGGCTTAGAAAAAACGATTGAGGTATTCACCAAAAATAAAAATCGTTTTCACATACCTTCATTTCAAATTAAAGAAGGAGAAGTTGCTAATTTTACGTTTTTCAATCCAGAAGGTGATTATACCTTTACAAATCAACATATATATTCTTCCTCCAAAAATTCTATGTTTTTAGACTATACTTTGTCTGGGAAAGTTTTGGGAGTTTACGCAGAAAAAAATCTTATCATTAATGAGTAACACCACTTCTAAAATAGAAACAGGAAAATCGAAAGCTATTGTAGCTTATTTAACGATAATAGGTTGCATTATTGCCATGTTTATGAATAATGAAGCAAAAAATAAATTTGCTAGTTTTCATATTAAACAAGCTTTGGGTATACATATTATATATTTCTTAACCATGGCTATTGCAAATGGTTTTAATGATGTAGAAAGTGAGTTTGTATTCCTTAGCATTTTCTCTTCTTTTTTACTTTTTAATTTTATTTTATGGGGATATAGTTTTATTGGAGCCTTACAAGGCAAAAAAAACTTACTCCCATTTATTGGTGTTTATTTTCAAAAATGGTTTAACAAAATCGCCTAATGATCACAAAAAATCTATCTCTACAACATGTTTTAAGACCTTCTCAATTAGAAGGAAAAGCACCATTAATTCTAATGTTACACGGTTATGGTAGCGATGAAAATGATTTGTTTTCATTTGCATCAGAGCTTTCTAAAGATTATTTGATTGTTTCCGCGAAAGCGCCACAACAAATGCTTCCTTACGGAAATGCTTGGTATGATATTAATTTTGATGCTCAAGGAGGTAAATTTACCAATGATGAACAAGCTATTGCATCTCGTGAATTGATTTCTACATTTATAGATGAAATTGTAACAGAATATCACGCTGATGCGGATAATGTTACTTTACTTGGTTTTAGTCAAGGTGCTATTTTAAGTTACGCTGTAGCTCTTTCTTATCCAGCAAAAGTGAATAAAGTAGTCGCTTTAAGCGGATATATTCACTCTTCAATTTACAAATCTGGTTATGAAGATAATGATTTTTCTAACCTAAAAATTTATGCTTCTCACGGAAATGTAGATCAAGTAATTCCTGTAGAATGGGCTAGAAAAAACAAAGCCTTTTTAGACGAATTAGGAATTGATAATCAATACTCTGAATTTCCAGTTGGTCACGGTGTAAATCCTGACAACTTTAGAGAGTTTAAAGAATGGTTAGCTAGTTAGCATATAAAAAAGAATCGGCTACCTCTATATCTATCGTTCTATCTTCATTGATAAAATATTTGAAGATAAGCTCTCCCCAGTATTTACCATCGGTAAACTCTGCAATCCCCCATTTATGGTTGAGAAGTTTTATAGCATTAACAGCCATATTTCCTTCCATTCCTTGATAAGGGACTAATGGATTATCGCTATCTATACTGTTTTGATCTAAAATTTGAGACTGAATTAAGCCATTAAACTCTTGCACTTGAAAATCTCTATCTTCAATATACATTTTTGCTTTATCACTATTCAATAAAGAAAATTTACTATTAGCACCTATTAAATTGACTAGTGAATCCTTTTCTTGCTCAAGCTGTTCGTTTTTTTGAGTAAGTTTTTCAATTTGTGCTTCTTGTCTTTCTAAACCTTTTTTTGAATTTGCAAACTGAAAAACAATATATAGTAAAGCAAATAAAAACAAAAACATAAATAATTTTCCTCTCATCAGATTTCAATTTTAAGATTATCGTAAGCCAAAAATACATTTTCTGGCAACTCTGCTTCCACTTCTTCGTGGAAACCTAATAAATGACTTATATGCGTTAAGTAAGCTTTTTCAGGCTGAAGTTCTTTAATAATAGCCAAAGCTTCCTCTAGATTAAGATGTGAATGATGAGGCTCCTTCCGTAAAGCGTTAATCACCAAAACCTTGAGGCCTTTAATTTTATTTTTCTCTTCAGCACTAATTGTTTTTGCATCGGTGATGTAAGCAAAATCTTTTAGCCTAAATCCAAAAACCTGTAATTTATTGTGTAAGACATTTACCGGTGTTACCTCTAATTGATCTAGTTTAAACGGTTCTCCATTCAACTCTATCACATCCACTTCGGGAGCACCGGGATATTTATTTTTTTCTTCAAAAACATAGTCAAACCTTTTCTTAAGAGCACTAACTACCCTAGGATGTGCATACACAGAAATTTTGCCTTGTCGGAAATAAAAGGGACGAACATCATCTAAACCTATAATATGGTCGTTATGTTCGTGCGTAAATAGAATACCGTTGATTTTTGAAACTTGGTGAGCTAACATTTGCTGTCTAAAATCTGGACCACAATCAATAATATATCGATTCTCGCCCCACTCTATCATCACAGATACCCGCAAACGCTTGTCTTTTGGGTTATTACTTAGACAAACAGGGTGGTCGCTTCCTATAACAGGAATACCTTGTGAAGTTCCAGTACCTAAAAATGTAATTTTCACGCATTAAATTTGTCACAAAAGTAGTTATATTTTTTTGTTTAAATGTCAATTCACTACCTTTGATAGTGTAATAATGATATTAAAACTTTATATATAGCTATGCCAATTACCATTATGGGCGACAAGGAATTTGAAAACATTCCTTCTATCAACAGCAAAGCACTTCGTATTAATTTAAACGAAAATATTTACGGAACATTTTCGGAAATTGGTGCAGGTCAAGAAACGGTTCGAAATTTCTTTAGAGCAGGTGGTGCTTCGGGTACCATCGCCAAAACCATGAGTGCCTACGATAAAGATTTTAGTGACGCCATTTATGGAGTTGAAGATGACAAAAGATATGTTACTGAAGCTCGCTTAAAGCGGATGTTATCTCATGAAATGAAACTTATTGAAGAACGCATTGATCGTGAAAAACATCCCAACAAGCTCTTTTTTAGTTTTGCAAATACGGTAGCTACCATAGATTTTGCAAAGAAATACAAAGGTCATGGTTGGGTAGGTATCAAATATCAAGTTACACCAGGGGAAGATTATAATGAAATTATATTACACGTTAGATTTCATGAAAATGATGCTCGTTTACAACAAAATACTTTAGGTATTCTCGGAGTAAACTTAATTTACGGAGCTTATTATAAATATGATTCTCCTAAAAAATTATTGAGATATCTTTATGATCACATAGATAAAGACCAAATAGAAATTGACACGATTAATTTTTCTGGACCTCGCTTTAAAGAAGTAGATAACCGATTAATGAGTTTACAGCTTGTTAAAAACGGAATGACCGAAGCGGTCATGTTTGCCCCAGATGGGAATAATGTCTTACCTGCACGTGTGCTTTACAAGAAAAATGTACTTGCTTTACGAGGTAGTTTTAGGCCTGTTACCAAAGTAAATATGGATATCTATAAAAACTCTATGGAGCTTTTCTTAGATGAAAAACGAGTGAAGGAAGATAATACCATTTGTATTTTTGAAATTACTTTGTCCAATTTAAGATCTGAAGGAGAAATAGATGAGAAAGACTTTATGGATAGAGCTAAACTATTATGCTCTTTAGGTCATACGGTAATGATTTCTAACTTTCAAGAGTATTACAAAGTTGTAGAATATTTCTCTCGTTATACTAAACAACGTATGGGATTAGCGATGGGAGTTAACAACCTCATTGATATTTTTGATGAAAAATACTATCGTCACCTTAGCGGAGGAATCTTAGAAGCTTTTGGTAAACTGTTCTTTAAAGACTTAAAGGTTTATTTATACCCTTGGAAAGACGGAAAAACAAATCAGATTACTGATAGTGACAGTCTAAAAGTGCACCCTAGAATGAAAGAGCTTTATAAGTTCTTTAAATACAACGGAAAAGTAGTTGATATTAAAGACTACGATCCTTCTATTATGGATATTTATTCTAGAGAAGCTTTACAAATGATAGCGAATGATGAAGAGGGTTGGGAAGAAATGCTCCCTGAAAATACGGCAAGCCTTGTAAGAGAGCAACACCTGTTTGGATATCAACAGAAGAAAGAGACTGAAAAAATAGAATAAATTACACCTATATAAATAAAAAACTCCTTAGATATTCTAAGGAGTTTTTTATTATTGAGTTTACTAAAAATTACATTCTTGTAATTTTAGCTCCTATTGCTTTTAATCTTCCATCTATATTTTCGTAACCTCTATCAATCTGTTCAATATTATGAATAGTTGAAGTTCCTTTTGCCGAGAGTGCAGCAATTAGTAATGAAATTCCAGCTCTAATATCTGGGCTTGTCATAGTAGTTGCCTTTAGAGTAGATTTAAAGTCATGACCAATAATAGTCGCTCTATGAGGATCACACAATATAATCTTAGCCCCCATATCTATTAATTTATCTACAAAGAAAAGTCGGCTTTCAAACATTTTTTGATGTATAAGCACACTTCCTCTAGCTTGTGTTGCCACTACTAACATAATACTCAATAAATCTGGTGTAAAACCAGGCCAAGGAGCATCACTAATATTCATAATCGAACCATCAATAAAGCTTTGTACTTCATACCCATCTTTATGGGCAGGAACATATAAGTCATCCCCTTTCTTCTCTATGGTAATTCCTAATTTACGAAAAGTATTAGGTATTAAACCTAAATTCTCCCAGCTTACATTTTTAATCGTAATTTCACTTTTGGTCATAGCAGCTAAACCTATCCATGAACCTATTTCGATCATATCAGGTAAAATTCTGTGAGTACAACCATTTAATTTTTCTACTCCTTCAATTTCTAAAAGATTAGAACCTATACCTTTTATCTTAGCTCCCATAGAAACCAACATTCTACAAAGCTGTTGTAAATAAGGTTCGCAAGCTGCATTGTAAATAGTGGTTATTCCTTTTGCTAAAACAGCTGCCATTAAAATGTTTGCTGTACCAGTGACCGATGCTTCTTCCAAGAGCATGTAGGTACCTTTTAAGCCCTTAGGCGCTTCTACTCCGTAAAAACGCTCTTCTTTATTATATCTAAATTTGGCTCCTAATTTTATAAAGCCTTCAAAATGTGTATCTAATCTTCTTCTCCCTATTTTATCTCCTCCAGGTCGCGGAATATAACCCTTACCATATTTAGCTAACAAAGGTCCTACAATCATTATCGAACCTCTTAAGCTACTTCCTTCTTCTTTAAACAACTCACTTTCTAAATAATCTAAGTGAAGCTTATCGCTGATAAAAGAATATTTCCCTTTTCCTAATTTTTGGATTTTTACGCCTAGATTACCTAAAATACCAATGAGTTTATTTACATCTCTAATATCTGGGATATTCTCAATGATAACCTCATCATCAGTTAATAGAACTGCACAAAGAATTTGTAAGGTTTCGTTCTTCGCTCCTTGCGGAGTTATTTCTCCCTTTAGAGAATGTCCTCCTTCAATTTGAAAAGTAGCCATAGGTAATAAAAAAATTAGTAGCGCTTACGGCTACGGTTACGATGATTTTTTTTATGTGTAGATTTTGCAGAAGTAGATGATGGTTTACTGTAACGTTTGCTGTTACTACCTCGAATAAGATCTGAGGCTTCAGTAAGGTCTTCTTCTTTTTTATTCAAATTAATTTTACCATCACTTAATTCAAATAAATGATCAAAAATTACCTTATCGTCCACCGTATCTCGGTTCCAATTAAGGTAACATTTTTTCATATGATTAGCGATATTAAATACAAGCGCCTCTTTTAAATCTCCTTCTTCCCACTTTAAAGCAGCGTCGATCATCGTCTTGATATTATTTCCGTAAAAACGATATTTAGGATAATTTTGAGGGTATGCCAATGGAGAAGGTGCTTCTTGAAGTTTTTCTCTAGAAGGCTTAGGATATGGAGAATCTACATTTAGCTTAAAATCACTAATAATAAAAAGCTGATCCCATAGTTTATGCTGAAAATCTGGCACATCGCGCAAATGTGGGTTTAAGTTTCCCATCACAGCAATGATAGATTTAGCTACTTCGTTTCTTTCTTTATCATCTTCTATGCTTATCGCATGTTCTACCATTTTTTGAATATGTCTGCCATATTCTGGAATAAAAAGTTTACTCCTTTCTGAGTTGTATTCTAAATCGTATATCAAAATTGAAAATTATATAGGTATAAATATTGTTGAAGCTGTAGTGTCTAGCTTATAACGCTTGCAAAATAACAAATAATTAGCTACTACCTTATACTTTTAAGAAAAAAAATAAATTTATAGAGAAATTACTCCTTCTACCTTTTCTCCTACTTCTATATATTTTTCTATAACCGTATCTGGACTTTTCATTTTAACGTTAATAGAAACGCTTGTATAAGTACCCTTAGAAGATTCTTTTGTAGTTATAACAGCTCCCATATTATCAAAAATGTTTTCTATTTCGGCTATTTTTTTTGGACTAGAAGGCACGATAAATTTATATAAATATTCACTAGGCCATTGGGCTGTTTCTTCTAATTTAACTTTTAATTTTTTATAAAAGTCATCACGCTCTTTATTTGAACTCATAAATTTTATATCTTTTAAAAACAAAGATACTTCATTCATTTTTTTAAATTGCCAAAAAAAAGAATTCATGGCTAAGGCTCAAAAAATATTAATTATTGGTGGTCCTGCAACAGGAAAATCATCAATCATAACTCTTTTAGAACAAATGGGTTACCATTGTCTTCAAGAAATATCAAGAGAAATCACCCTAAAGGCTCAAGAGGAAGGTACGCAACAACTTTTTTTAACTGAACCTTTGCGTTTTAGCGAATTACTCTTAGAAGGCAGAATTAAACAACACCAAGAAGCCAATTTTACTAATGCTAATTATGTTTTTATAGATCGAGGAATTCCAGATATTACCGCTTATTTAGATTATAAGGAGGATAAATACCCTTCAAAATTTGAAAAAGCTAACTTAGAATATACTTACGATCAGGTTTTTTTACTTCCTATTTGGGATGATATCTATGTTTCAGATAACGAACGCTATGAAAGCTTAGAGGAGGCAAAAAAAATTCAGCAACAGCTTGTTAGTACCTATACTCAATTAGGTTATAATTTAATTGAAGTCCCTAAAGATTCCGTTGAAAAGCGTGTAGAGTTTATTTTAAAACATTCTAAAACTGAGTAATTAATGCAAACCCCTGAAGACATATTACAGAGTTATTGGGGTTTTTCTAGCTTTAAACCTGCACAAAAACAAATTATAAATCACGTATTAACGGGAAATAATTGCTTAGCCTTATTACCTACAGGAGGTGGTAAGTCTATTTGTTTTCAGGTTCCTGCGCTTATAAAAGAAGGGATTTGTATTGTCATTTCTCCACTTATCGCTTTAATGCAAGATCAAGTACAAAACCTTAATTCTAAAGGCATTAAATCTTTAATGCTAAAAAGTGGAACTTCTTACAAAGATCTTGACACGCTATTAGATAATTGTATCTACGGAAACTATAAGTTTCTTTACCTTTCTCCCGAACGCCTACAGCAAGATTTAGTGCAAGAAAGAATTGCAAAGATGAACGTAAATCTAATTGCTGTAGATGAAGCCCATTGCATATCTGAGTGGGGACATGATTTTAGACCTTCTTACCGAAGAGTAAGTATTTTACAAGAAATTCATCCCAACATTCCCGTAATTGCTTTAACAGCAACCGCTACTCAACAGGTACAAAAAGATATTTTAAAAACACTGAATATAGATTCTAAAAATGTTTTTAAATATAGCTTTAAGCGGAATAATATTCAGTTTCTTGTAAAAAATGAAGAAGATAAAACTCATCAACTCCTTACATTTTTAAAAAAGAATACAGGACCGAGTATTATTTACGTAAGAAACAGGAAAGCGACCCTCCAGTTAAAAGAAACCTTACAACAAAATCAAATTTCTGCTGATGCTTATCATGGCGGATTAGAAACCTCTAAGAAAGATCAATTATTAGAAAACTGGCTAAAAGAAGATTTTAAAGTGATGATCGCTACGACAGCTTTTGGAATGGGGATAGATAAAGAAAATGTTCAAAACGTAATTCATTTTCACCTCCCAGAAAGTTTAGAAAGTTTTTTTCAAGAAGCAGGAAGAGCAGGTAGAAATGGAGAAAACGCAACTTCCCTCCTACTCTATAACGACCATGACTTTCTATTGCTCGAAAATCAATTTTTAAAACATATTCCCACTATAAAAAGCGTTAAATTAGTTTATAAAAAATTAAACTCCTACTTCTCAATTGCTTATGGAGAAGGAGAACAAACGGAACACAATTTTAATTTTATTGATTTTTGTAAAAACTATCAACTCCCTACAGCTATTACTTTTAATAGTTTAGAATTATTAGATCGAGTAGGTATTTTAAAACTTACCAAAGAATTTTCTCAAAAAACCTCGCTTCAGTTTTTAATCTCAAGTAAACAGGTTTTTTATTTTTTGGAGAGAAACCCGCAATATGAACAAATTTTAAAAACACTTTTTAGATTAAAAGGTGGTTTTTTTGAACATAAGACTAGTTTTTCAGTTGAAAAACTGAGTGAAAAATCTGAGGTTTCCCCCGACATTATTAAAAGTAGACTAGAACACTTAGCTAAAGAAAAAATAATTGATTTAAGTATCGCTAATCAAGACACCAGCTTAGTATTTTTGGTTCCTAGAGAGGACGACATCACTATAAACCCGATTTCTAAATACATAAAGCAACAATATCAATTAAAAGAAGAAAAAATAAAAGCGGTAACCTCTTTTGTAAGTTCAAATGATCAATGTAAGGTAATCCAATTATTAGCTTACTTTGGTGAAAGCGAATTAGAGGAGTGCGGAAAATGTTCTGTTTGTCTTCAGCGAAAGAAAAAGCAAACAAAAAGAGTTTATAACGATATTTACCAGCAAATTCTAGCTATCTTAAATCAGCAAGACTGTAATTTAAAAGAAATAGTTCCGCAAATTAAAGCTAAAGAAGAAGATACCATTTACATCTTAAGAGCGATGCTCGACAAAAAAATAATTTCAATTAGCAGTAATAATATTATTAAATTAAAAAAATGACACCTTTACGTATTCTTTTTATGGGAACTCCAGAGTTCGCCGTAACCATTTTAGATAAAATTATTCAAGAAAATTATACTGTTGTAGGTGTAGTTACCGCTCCAGACAAACCAGCTGGTAGAGGTCAAAAATTAAGAAAATCTGCTGTTAAGCTTTTTGCCGAAGAAAAAGGTATAGAAGTATTACAACCTACCAATTTAAAGTCTGATGATTTTCAAGAAGATTTAAATCGGCTACAGCCAAATCTAAATATTGTAGTTGCTTTTAGGATGCTTCCTAAAAAGGTTTGGAACTTCCCTACCCACGGTACATTTAATTTACATGCTTCTCTGCTTCCTCAATATAGAGGTGCTGCTCCCATTAATTGGGCTATCATTAATGGTGAAACTACTACTGGAGTGACCACTTTTTTTATTGATGAAAAGATTGATACGGGATCGGTAATTTTGAGTAAAGAGCTAGATATAGACGAAAAAGACAACGCAGGAACTCTTCATGATAAATTAATGCACGAGGGAGCGAATTTAGTCGTAGAAACCTTACAAATCATTGAAAGTGGAAATGTAGAATTAAAAAAGCAAAATGAGTCTGCAGACTTAAAAACAGCCTATAAGTTGGTCAATGAAAACACCAAAATAAATTGGACTAAATCTACCAAAGAGATTTACAATCATATAAGAGGTTTAAGTCCTTACCCTGTGGCTTGGACACAATTAGAAAATGGAGAAGAAGTATTGCGATGTAAAATTCAACAGGCAGGCTATACTTTAGAAAAACACAATTTAGAGTTAGGAAAAATTTCTCTTGTAGAAAAACAGCTTCTCATTGCCACTATAGACGGTTTTATCAAAATAGAAGAATTGCAACTTCCAGGAAAAAGAAAAATGAAAACAAAAGACCTGTTGAATGGCTACCAATTTATGGAAAATGCAAAAATGCTGTGAAGCCCTGAAAAGACTAGGATTGCATAAATTTCCACAAAAACAAGCTAGATTTATCAACAATTAACCAAAGTTATTAACAATCTAATGCATTTCCCCTGCTATTACTTGCATGAAAGGTAAAAGCGTATAAATTTGTAGTGACGAATACATGTTTAACCAACAATTAGTTTAAAACAAAAATTATGAACAAAACAAATTTAATTGATTCTATGGCAGAAGATGCTGGAATCTCTAAAGCAGCTGCTAAAAAAGCATTAGAATCTTTCTTAGAAAACGTAGAAGGATCTTTGAAAAAAGGAGACAGAGTATCTCTAGTAGGATTTGGATCTTGGTCAGTTTCTAAAAGAGCTGCTCGTGAAGGAAGAAACCCTCAAACTGGAAAGACAATTAAAATTGCTGCAAAAAATGTAGTTAAATTTAAGGCAGGTTCAGATTTACAGAAGTCTGTAAACTAAGAAATCTTTATAGATAAATTAAAAGACCCTTTTATAGGGTCTTTTTTTGTTGAAAATTTTGCTCTTCTAAAAATTTTAAATTATTTTTAAGTAAATAACTTTACACTTTGACAGAACTAAAACCAAAAAAAGGCATCTTAATGGTTGCCGAGCCATCTATTATCGGAGACATTTCTTTTAACCGTTCTGTGATTCTTTTAGCAGATCATAGTGAAGAAGGATCTATCGGTTTTATTTTAAATAAAGCTTTAGAGCATAACCTTAGTGAACTTATTCCAGATATAAAGAAAGATTTTCTAGTTTATAATGGAGGTCCTGTAGAACAAGACAATTTATATTTTATACATAAAGTCCCTAGCTTAATTCCAGATAGTATAGAGATTGCTGAAGGAATATATTGGGGAGGAAATTTTGAGGCTGTAAAAAAGTTAATTGAGAAAGACCTAATTACCGAAAAAGAAATTAAGTTTTTCTTAGGCTATTCTGGTTGGGATACGAATCAACTAGAAGAAGAATTAGCAGCCAAAGCTTGGATTTTAATCAATCAATATACTCAAGAAGACGTTCTAGAAAAGAGTTATAATAACTTCTGGAAAGAGAAACTGGAAGAATTGGGAGGCGAATACCTTATTTGGTCTAATGCTCCAGAAAACCCTAGTTATAACTAACCTAAACGTGCATGCGTATTTAGTTTTGCTCGTAAATTATTCGCTTTCGCGGAAACATACTCTTTCTTTCTATACTTTGTAATCGACTGAATACCTACAATACTATTGGTAATAAATATTTCATCGGCTTTTTGGAGTTCGAAAGGAGAAATGCTTTCTTCTTTTAAATCCCAATCTTCAAGTTTACCAATAATTGATATCAGGTTTTTTCTTATAATTCCGTTAAGGCAACCATCAGACAAAGGCGGCGTTTTTATCACATCTCCTTTCACTAAAAAGATATTTCCGTTAAGCGCTTCTACTACAGATTTTTTCTCATTGAGCAGTAAACAATTATCATATCCGTTTTCTTCGGCAAAAATGCTTCCTAAAACATTTATAATCCTGTTGTTGCTTTTAAGAGTAGAAAGCAATCCACTATTTACATAATGATCTTTAAACAATTCTACTTCGTGTGCCGACTCATTTTCTATGTAAAATGGAGACTGCAAAGAGCTAACTGTAATAAGATAACCAATCTCTCGCTGCTGCGGAAGATATAAACCACCTGGAAGACGATGAACGTTTATCTTAACCCGTGCAGAGTCGTTTTCTAAATGATTTTCTTTTACACAATTAAGAATTTCTTCTTCTAAGAATTCTGGAGAAAAAGACATGGGAATCTCCATACGCAAAATTCGCATAGAAGCCATTAAACGAAAGTAATGGTCTTCCCAGAACATGATTTTACCATTAATTACTCGTAAAGTTTCAAAAAGCGCATCACCATACTGGTAACCTCTATTATCTATAGATAAGCTTGCCTCTTTTGGCGATACTATTTTTCCGTTATAATTAATCATAAAAAAGCCTCAATTTTGTGTAAAATTGAGGCAAATATACTTTAAATAAAATGATTTTTTAAACCGATCCTACGACATGTTTTAAATCTGAAACCATATTATCCCACAACATTTTTCCTTCTTTAATTTCATCTTCGTCATCTTCAGCATAATCGGTAATCATTAAAGAAACATCTTTGGTGATTTCATCTACCTGTATACGCATTTCAAAGAAATAGCTTTCTCCTTCTTCCTCATCGGCAAGCCATCTTAATTTAATACGCTCACCACTTTTTTTACTTAATAATTTGGCTTTTTCTTCGCTTCCTTCCCAGATAAAAGTAAAGACTTCTCCTCTAGAGTTAACGTTATCTGCAAACCATTCACTTAACCCAGAAGGGGTCGATATATATTGATATAATAACGATGGTGAGACCTGTATAGGAAACTCCATCTCGTATTTAACTTTTGTACTCATAAACCTATTATTTGTTGAAAGGCAATATATATATTCTTTCCTAAATAGAAAGCTAAATATTAATTTTTTATTTTTTGAAAACTTATTTGTTCGATAAGTAAATAATACTATATTTGCACCCGCAAACGGCGAGGTAGCTCAGTTGGTTAGAGCGTCGGATTCATAACCCGGAGGTCCCGAGTTCAAATCTCGGTCTCGCTACATAGACTACAAAAACCCCTGTACTTACGGGGGTTTTTCAGTTTTTACCTTAATTACTGGTTCATATTTGGTTCAATCTATTTTTAGCTACTTTTTAAGACGGCTAAAAAAATGGAAACTTCTCAAAAAACCACTTCACAAAAACTCCTCTACTTTTTTTAGTAACACAAATAATAATAACTTATCTTATTGATAATCAGATCTTTTGTTATACCTAAACGTTAATTAAAACGTTTTGTATTTAATACTCCTTGCACAGTGTTAAATGGACTTAATATAGCTATCAAAATAGTTTTCTGTGAATAAGATGTCTATAACTTTTTAAAAAAGTTTTATATGGAAGCGTTATATTTATGAGAAATAAAAATTTATGAATGACAATAAACAAGAGTCTTATATTTATGTGGGACCTAAAGGTCAAAGATATGCGACCATTCCACCGATTGAAATAAATGAAATACCAGAAAAATTATACCACTACACCTCTTACGATTCTGTTTTTAACATAATAAACTCGAAAAAGTTATGGATTACACAAATAAATTTTCTCAACGATGAATCTGAATTTAAATATGCAGGTGATATTGGAAGAAGGTATTTAATTAAACTTCTTAAATCCAGTTTAGGAAATGATGAGAAATATGTTTACGAAAAGCTTTTAGAAAATACCGTTTTTGACCACTCCAACAATTGTTTTGTATTTTCATTGTCTGAGGAAAAAGATCTTTTAAGTCAATGGAGAGGCTACTGTAAAGATAGTGGTGTTTCAATGGGATTTAATTATACCGAATTATTAAACATCTCAAATGAACAACAGTTTAAAATCTATCCCTGTATTTATTCTTTGGAAGATCAAGAGAAAGCAATTAAGAGAATTATCGATGATATAACTCAACTATATAAAAAAAATAAATTTGACATACACAATCATAATTTTTTTTGGCAGGTTTTCAATTCAATGTTCTCAATACTCGCAAAATGCATTAAACATCCCTCTTTTAAGGAAGAGAAAGAATGGAGATTAATAGGTGGTCCTTTTAAAATTAGTGATCAAAAATGTAATTATCGTCCGACAAAAAATATGCTAATACCTTACTATGAGTTTGATTTATCTAGTTCTGAAACTTTAGGTTTGGATGAGTTTGTTATTGGGCCCAATAAACATTTGCACAGAGCTAGAGAGTCATTCAGTCTATTTGGACATAGAAATAAGTATAGATGGAATGTAAAAACTACAGAAATACCTTTTTTGCCGGAATAAAAAATTGTAAATAATGAAAAGCGACGAATTAATATTTTTACATTATAAAAAAAATTTCAATTTAAATATTGGAAAACGGACTGGAAATTATGAAAATTTTGAGGAAAAAAAATTAATTTTTTCTGATTTGATACTAAATCAATGTTCACTATTGGTTAGTAATGTTATTGAATTACACGAAAAAAATCAAAGAAACGGGGTTAAATGGTTACAATCTTGTTTAATTACAAGGTTTTTATTTGAATCAGTCGCTAATTTTTCAATTTTAAAAAATACAAACGACCAAGACTTGACAAACGAAAGATGGAGGAAATGGTTATACTTAAGAGATCTCCAAATTTATGAAAACAATACGTACGGAATAAGTCTAAATAATCTGCCTGAGAAAACACTAAAGAGAATAAAAAAAAATAAAGCTGATACTTATAGATCCTATCATAACAGAGATAAAAATGATAAGAAAAATTTACAAGAATATATAAAATTAGAAAATGAACATTTTAGCTTTGATGATCCCTGGGGATTGACAATGTTCCAAAAAATGCAATATATAGATCTAAGTGATTCCTCTGTTTTCTTATCTAGATGGAGAATGTACTCACAAATTGCACATGCTAGTTCTTTTTCCTTTTGGCCAATGTGGATTGATCCAGTACCTGTTACTGATGCTGTTCAATGCATATCTATTTTATTTAAAACGGCATATAAAGAGTTAAATATAGAATTTGATACAAATAATTTTACAGATTCATTATTTGATTTGATATTTAATTCAAACTCGTGACTACCAATCTTCCTGTATTTCCTTACGTAGAAGTATTATAGTTCTCTATATCAGCATACAAGATTATGACATCGTTCTAGCTGAAATTAAAACATTCTTTTCTTTACCATAAATCACGCTATATTTTTATTGATGTTCAAATTATTATTTAACCCAGTTAGAACACAGCAGCTTTAACCACATTAAAAAAATCCCGAACACTTGTTCGGGATTTTTTTTAAGATTATTTGATTGTCTTTAGCATTTCTTCTAGAGTCACGGTAGATTGCTCTCCAGATACCATATTTTTCAAAGTAAACGTTTCTTCTTCCATTTCTTTGGTTCCTGCTAAAACTACAAAAGGAATGTTTCGTTTATTAGCGTGATTCATTTGTTTTTTCATTTTAGCAGCATCAGGATACATTTCGGCAGCGACATTTTGGTTTCTTAATTCTCTTACCGCTTTCATTGCGTATAGCGCTTCTTTTTCTCCAAAATTGATAAAAATGATTTGTGTATTTGCTTCCGCGGAAGCTGGAAATAAACCAAGTTCTTCTAACACCAAATAAATTCTATCTAAGCCAAACGAAATACCAACTCCACTTATATTTTTAAGTCCGAATATGCCTGTAAGATCATCATAACGACCTCCACCGCCTATCGATCCCATTTTCACATTTTTGGGAGCAGCAACTTCAAAAATAGCTCCAGTGTAATAATTAAGTCCGCGTGCTAAAGTCACATCTAAATCTAATTTAGCTGTTTTTAAAGGCATCGCTTCGATGGCTCGCTGTATAAACTCTAATTCTTCTATTCCTTTTTTTCCTTCTTCAGAAGAGTTTAAAATAGCTTTTAAGCCTTCAATTTTAGTAGAGAAATCTCCAGTTAGAGTAAATATAGGCGTAATGGTTTTTATCGCTTCCGCGGAAATTCCTTTAGCCTGCATTTCTTTAATGACACCCTCTTCTCCTATTTTATCTAATTTATCTAATGCTACGGTAAAATCGATGAGTTTATCGCTTTCTCCAATCACTTCGGCAAAACCAGAAAGAATTTTTCTATTATTAATTTTTATAGTTACTCCCTCCAAACCTAAAGAAGTAAATACAGCATCATAAAGCTGAACGAATTCTACTTCTTGCCAAAGGCTATCGCTCCCTACTACATCTGCATCACACTGATAAAATTCTCTAAACCTTCCTTTTTGCGGACGGTCTGCACGCCACACAGGCTGTATTTGATAACGTTTAAAGGGAAATTCAATTTCGTTTTGATGTTGTACTACATACCTCGCGAAAGGAACAGTAAGGTCATAACGTAATGCCTTTTCTGAAATTTTCGGAGTAATGGCTTGGCTATTTTTTTCCGCGAAAGCGTCATCATTTACTTTCTTAAGGAAGTCTCCACTATTAAGAATCTTAAAAATAAGTCGGTCTCCTTCTTCTCCATATTTTCCCATTAAAGTATCTGAGTTTTCAAAACTGGGAGTTTCTATAGGCTGAAATCCGAATTTTTGAAATTGAGATTTGATGGTAGAAAAAATATAATTTCTTTTACTAACTTCGACAGGAGAAAAATCTCTTGTTCCTTTGGGTATTGTTGGTTTTTGTGCCATATCAAAATTTAAAGTCACAAAGATAATTAAACAAAAGACATATTTTAAGTAACTTTTAAAGCTTAAAGTCGTCTTATTAACAACGCTTAACCTTAACTCATGTTTTCATTAGTCAAAGAAAATATAAAAATAGCCTTAGATAGCATTAGAACACAGCTGCTTAGAACTATTTTAACCGTTTTAATTATCGCCATTGGTATTACTGCTTTAGTAGGTATTTTAAGCGCTGTAAATGCTTTAGAAAATACAATTACGAGTGATTTTGCTTCTATGGGAGCCAATACTTTTAATTTACAACGTTATGATTTTACGGTGCAAACCAGAGGAAGTGGCGAGGTTCAAAAAATTAATCCCGTAGTTACTTATCGAGATGCTAAAGAATTTAAAGACAATTTTATTTACCCAAATACCAACACCTCTATCTCTTTTACAGGAACTTCTACAGCCGAAATAAGGTACGGAAAAGAAAAAACCGATCCCGAAGTAAGCGTTTTGGGGGTAAATGAATATTTTTTAACCAACTCTGGGTTAGAAGTAGAAACAGGAAGAGATTTTTCTTATTTTGATATTGAAAATAATGTAAGCGTATGCGTAATAGGATCTGATTTAAAAGATGGTATTTTTAAAAATATAGACCCCATAAATAAGACCATTAGTGTACGTGGTGCGAAATTTAAAGTAATTGGAGTTTTAGAAAGCAAGGGTTCGACTTTTGGAAACAATCAAGATTTGCGTGTTTTAATTCCTATTCAAAAAGCACGTACCCTATTTAATTTGGCAAACACCAACTACAATATTAGCGTAAAGGTTGATGATAAGGAGATGATAGAAGGCGCTCAAGATGAAGCTATTATTACTTTTAGAAAAATTAGAAAGCTACAACCTAAAGAAGAGAACAATTTTGGACTTGAACGTAGTGACAGCCTTTTAAATGAAATTTTTAAAATCACTGGCTACCTAGATGCTGCCGCTTGGATCATTTCTATTATCACCATTCTAGGTTCTTCTATAGCGTTAATGAATATTATGTTGGTTTCAGTTACGGAAAGAACACGTGAGATTGGTGTTAGAAAAGCCTTGGGAGCTAAAAAGAATACCATTGCATTTCAGTTTTTTAGCGAAACTATTATTATAGGTCAGCTTGGCGGAATTTTAGGAATTATATTAGGGATGCTAATCGGTTATATTGTGGCTGTAAGTGCCGATTTTGATTTTAGTATTCCTTGGGGGGCAATCATATCGGCAACCGTGATATCGTTATTGATTGCTATTATTTCTGGAGGTTATCCTGCTCTTAAAGCTGCTAAACAGAATCCGATAGAATCTTTACGTTATGAATAATAGAGGCTAAATTAATCTACCTCTATTATTCTTTCAAAATATTGAAAAAGCTCTCCTTTAGTAATATTGGCTCCTTGCTGAATGAGTGCAAAGATGTCTTTATTACGATCTTCTGATATCGCTTTAACTGAATTATAGATCTCTACATCTTCTTTAAGCAAGTTATCTTGTAACCAAGCATAACCTTCTTTGGTAGTGATATTAATCGCATCATTTTTAACTTTTATTCCGATAAGGCGCATTTGAATATCGTCTATATGAAATAAAAACAATTGTTGCTTAGAGATGTGTTCTAAGTAATTAGCCTGATTGAGAACTCCTTCCCAAACCAAATCACTAAATACATCTAACTCATCTTCTGCTAATTGTGGTTTATTTTCTTTTATCTCTGCCCACTCCTCTGCGGTAATGGATTGAGAAGCTAGAAAATTTATAAATTCTGGATGCAACTCATCCAATTGCTCTTTTGTTAACCTTGCGTATTTCATAAACTCTTTTCCTTTTAGGAATTGCAAAAATAAAAAACCGAATGTATTTCTACATTCGGTTATTAAAAATTTTAAGATTAAAATCTTATTTAGTTTCTTCTTGTTTTAATTTTGTAAAATGTTTGTAGAAAAAAGGAATAGTTTCAATTCCTTTAAGATAATTCCAAACTCCAAAATTCTCATTAGGGGAGTGAATGGCATCACTATCTAACCCAAACCCCATTAAAATAGTTTTACTTCCTAATTCTTTTTCAAACATAGAAACAATAGGAATACTCCCACCACTTCTTTGCGGAATTGGATCTTTACCAAAAACTTCCTTATAGGCATCATTAGCAGCTTGATACTCGATTCCTGTAATTGGAGTTACATAACCTTGACCTCCATGGTGAGGTCTTACCTCTACCGTAACTCCGCTTGGAGCAATATTTTCAAAGTGAGTTTTGAACAATTGTGTAATTTCTCTCCAATCTTGGTTGGGAACTAAACGCATAGAAATTTTCGCAAAAGCTTTACTTGGTATTACTGTTTTAGCTCCTTCACCTATATAACCACCCCAAATTCCGTTGACATCTAGGGTAGGACGAATAGAATTTCTTTCATTCGTTACGTATCCTTTTTCGCCATAAACATCATTTAAGTCTAATGCTTCTTTGTACTTCTCTAAATTAAACGGAGCTTCCGCCATCTTAGCGCGCTCTTCCTTAGATAATTCTTCAACCTTATCATAGAATCCTGGAATGGTGATATGGTTATTCTCATCGGTAAGAGAGGCTATCATTTTACTCAACACATTAATAGGGTTAGCTACAGCACCACCGTACAACCCAGAATGTAAATCTCTGTTAGGACCTGTAACTTCTACTTCTACATAACTTAAGCCTCGTAAACCTGTGGTTATAGATGGGACATCTTTAGCGATCATCCCTGTGTCAGAAATTAAAATCACATCGTTTTTAAGCTTTTCTTGATTTCTTTCTATAAACCATCCTAAGTTCTCACTCCCTACTTCTTCTTCTCCTTCAATCATAAACTTTACATTACAAGGCAAGTCATCATTTTGCACCATATACTCTAAAGCTTTTACGTGCATATACATTTGTCCCTTGTCATCACATGCTCCACGAGCAAAAATTGCTCCTTCAGGGTGAATTTCAGTTTTCTTTATTACCGGCTCAAAAGGAGGATTATCCCAAAGCTCAATAGGATCAGCAGGTTGAACATCATAATGTCCATATACTAAAATAGTGGGCAAAGATTCGTCTATGATACGTTCTCCATAAACCACAGGGTAACCTGGAGTTTCACAAATTTCAGTAAGTGTACAACCCGCATTCTTTAGACTTTCTTTAATTGCTTCTGCCGTTTTTATCACATCATCTTTAAAGGCAGGATCTGCACTCACCGATGGTATTTTAAGAATTTGAACTAATTCTTCTATAAACCTTTGCTTATTTTCTTCTACGTATGCTTTACTCCTATTCATTTTCGCTGTTTTTTTTAAAAGATTGCTCAAGATAAGAACTCCAAGATAAAAAAAGAAATTTTTATAATAATCTTTCTTTGAATATTGTAATCTTTGTTTATATTTGCAACCGCTTAGCAGAGAGTCCTAAGTTCTGTTAAGAAAATAATGCGGGCGTGGTGGAATTGGTAGACACGCTAGACTTAGGATCTAGTGCCGCGAGGTGTGAGAGTTCGAGTCTCTCCGCCCGTACTAAAAAACCTTCTCAATTTGAGAAGGTTTTTTTTATGCAAGCTAAACTCTATAATTCTTATTTAGTATAAGCTTCTTAAGCTTAAACCTTTCTTATTTACTGTATCTAAAAGTATCTGTATTCTTAAAAAAAGGCTAGATTTTTATTTGAATAAAATAAAAATCTAGCCCTTTAAATATTAAAAATAAATTTTACATTTTGGTAACTCACCTTTAACTCTTGCTTTTTCACTATCACTAAAAGAGTTACCCACAGCTATTAATGTTTGAATATTTTTCAAACCGCTAAGTTTTTCTGGAAATTTCTCTAAATCATTGTTAGAAATTATAAGCATTTCTAACGATTTTAATTCTGAAAAGAATTTTGGTAATACGTTTAGTTCATTATCATTTATGATAAGAATTTTTAAATGACGTAAATTCCTTATCTCTTCTGGCAAATTCCTTAATTTATTATGTTCTAAGTTAAGTTCCTCTAAAGACTTAAGCTTTGCCCATTCTCTATCAAATTCATGAAACTGATTAAAACCAAGTTTTAAAGTTTTCAGGTTTTTTAATCCTCGTATGTTTTGCGGTAAATAACTAAGTTGATTGTGTGCCAATTCTAGCACCTCTAAACTTTTACAATCCCCTATTTCTTCTGGTAAGGCAGTTAATGAATTTGAAGATAAATGTAAAAATTGTAATTCCTTTAATTTTCCAATAGATCTCGGTATTTGTGCAAGAGAATTGTCTGCTATATCTAGTGATTTTAAATTATCTAGTTCGCTTATTTCTTGAGGCAAGTACTGGAAGGAATTTAATTTTAAGTTAAGTGTTTCGAGTTTATTTAGCTGAAAAAGAGATGACTCCCAATGTGATAAATGATTTCGCATTAAATTTAAAAACGTTAATTCTTGAAATTCTTTTAAATCTTCTGGAATAAAAAATAACTGTTGATCTCTTAAATTGAGACTCTTCACATCATTTTTTTCCGCTACAGCGACATTTAATTTATCGTAAACTTTATTTCTTAACGGATTTGCACTTTGTGCGTAAATAGAATGTGAGCACAAACTACATGCACAACAGAACAAACAAATTATCAAAGTATTTTTAAAGTATTTCATATATATAATCTTTAAATGAAAAAAAGGACCGATGCTTTGCCCTCGCACCGATCCTTACCATAAACATGGTTGAAAAAAGTTTTTAGTTAGACTTTAAAACTTTATATCTAGCTGTTTTATTTCCAATTTTTACCTCAACGATATACAATTGATCTGAGCTAGAAAACTCAGAAAAGTTGAGTCTTAATTCTTGCTTGCTTCCTGTTGTTTGCATTCCGTTGATTTCGGTTACTTTTCTTCCTAAAAGATCAAATACCTGAATTTCTATATCCTGACCTGAAACATCTTTTATTCCAACATATACATTTCCCTGAGTTGGATTAGGATAAATACTTACGATATCCTTCAAATTACTTACAGCACTTAGCTCATCCTCTACAACGATATAATCAGTTTTAATTACCTCATTATTTCCTGCAACATTAGTCGTCTTTAATGTTACCGAGTAAATCCCCTCTGTATCATAAGTCACCATTGGGTTTTCATCTGTAGACGTTGCTGGAGTACCTCCTTCAAAAGTCCATTCCCAAGTCGTTGGATTGTTAGAAGTAAGATCTGTAAAAGTAACGGCATCACCTTCTTCAACTAGAACTTCATCTGCGATAAAATCACTTACTGGTGTTTGAGCTCCTAAATTCTCGTTTAATGCAAATACCACCGTTGCTGAAGCATTAAATGTCACATCATTAAAAGTAGCATCTTGTTGAGCTACATTAGAGCCACTTGGATGTTGTATAGAAAAGAAACCATATTTAAAATCTGGTGTAAAAGTTAATCCTGTTGGCTCCGATCCTGCAGGCATAGAAGCAAACAACTCTACATTAGGCGTCGTTTGTGTATGGTCTGGACGCACTACCCAAATGTAATTGTTACCACCATCTTGTAATACCCAAAGGTTTCCTTTATCATCAAAAGTAAGATTGTCATTTCCTCCTCCCCAAGGTTCTGTATAACTTCCTTGTGTAGATGAAATTTCGTAACTCATTCCTCCTACAAAAGTTTCAAAATTTGCAACTGTAGATCCGTTGTCTGTAAATCTATAGGTTCTACTTTTTCCTTTAGCAGTGAAGTAAATTTTTCCGTCAAGCGGACTTATTTCACAGTCTTCAACTCCATTAAAATTTGTTCCGCCAAGAGCAGCTGCAGCCGTGGTTACATTATTTCTTTCTGCAGTGGTTGTATTAGGAACTTGAACCCACTGTGCGGTTGTAGAAGTAGGATCATTATTTACAAGCGGTGCGTCTAAAACTAATACATATAAGGTACCTGCAGTTAAATCACCAGGAGTGTCCATAACATATTTGTACACACAATCTGTACCACCATCTTCACCATAATAAGCTGTAGTAGAATCGTCGCTTACTACCACATTCTCATGCTTCATTCTTCCCATA
Organism: Mesonia algae; assembly: GCF_003253545.1. GTDB lineage: Bacteria > Bacteroidota > Bacteroidia > Flavobacteriales > Flavobacteriaceae > Mesonia > Mesonia algae. The sequence goes on along the minus strand of NZ_QKYV01000005.1, from coordinate 169,092 downwards.
GCCCAAAGTTTCTCTTGACCATTTCCATAATCCATTACTTCTGCAGTTACTGGATCAATTTCTACTAACCATCCCACATCTTCGTACCCATCGTTGTTAACATCTCCACCATTAGTAGACTCTTCTGCAGTAACCACGGTTCCCCAAGGTGTTACTCCACCCGAACAGTTTCTTACCGTAGTTACCAAAGCGGTATTGTATAAATCTACTGGTCTCGTATTGCTTACTTCCCACAATAAAGTTTGATCGTTAAAGTTTACATCTAAAATTGAAACTCCTCCAGGGTTATTTTCATGATTAACCGATACATAACCTAATTCACTACTCCCATTAATTGGCACATATCCTGTAAAGTCATTATTTCCTGGGACGTTACCACTACCATCCATATAAGCATCACCTTGTTTAAAGATCATTTGGAAACGATGTTCTTGAGGAATTATCATATGACTTTGTTGAGCGGTAGGAACTATAGAAGAAAAGCATCCAATATGTGGATTGCTACAGTCAAAATTTGATACAAATTCTTCTACTAAGTATAAATCAAAACGCAAATCTGAGCTACTAGCCGTGGCTTGATGCAACTCTACAGCAATTACATTATTACCTTCTTGTAAGTTATTTACTAGGTTAATAGCGGTATATTCACCTTCACTAGAACCTCCCACAGTAGAAGTTGCATAAGTATTATAGGTAACAGCTCCTGTAGGCATATTTAACCTAGATACTTCAGTTCCGTTAAGGTAAACCACAACGCCATCATCCTGCATGATATTTAACACTAAGTCTTCATATGAAGCTGCATTAGTTACTTGAAACTCATGACGAAAGTAATACGTAGGATACTTATTATTTGCATCTGGACCATAATTTAAAGCGGTGGTTTCTACTCCATCTCCATATCCTAAAATAGCATTTCCTGTTGCCCAAGCAGACGCGTCATAATTTGCATCTTTCCAAGAAGAACCTAAATCTACTCCTGTATCATTGTAAGACCACAGACTTCCTGTATTTATAAATGTTTCAACACTTGATAGCACTACTGAAGAATTTTCGTTTAATTCTTTTTGAGGTAGCTCTCTACAATTGTCATTAAAATTTTTTGCTTGAACTCCTACAGAAAAAACTGAAAGTGCAACAAGACCTAGAAAGGAATTTTTTTTCATTGTTAAAGTTTTTGAGGTTTATAATTTCAAGTCAAAAGTAGAGGTTGAATATGTACTTGACCTAAATTCCGCTTTAAGCTTATTTTATATAAAAGTTAGCTAGGTTAAGTTAGCCTTAGATTAAAGTTATGAATGTAAACTCCCTGTTAAGTGGTTTTAATCAAAACTCTAAAGAATAACAGCTTACGTAAAATCATTGATTTAATTTTACTGCTTCTTCTCCATTCAAAGATTTAATAAATGCTATTAAATCTTGTTTTTCTTTATCAGAAAGATTTAAAGGATCTGGAGATAAGGTTTGATTAATCACTTTTAAGCCTTTGCCTTCTCCTCCTCCATCATTATAAAAGTCAATAACTTCCTCCAAAGTATTGTAAGCTCCATTATGAAAATACGGCGCTGTTAGTCCAGCGTTTCTTACGGTTGTCGTTTTAAATGATTTTTCATAGATCCAAGCTTTTTCTTCAAAAATTTTATTTTCCCAACGGCCTTCATCACTATCTAATACAACTTCTTGAGTTTGTGGATTTTTTAAGACACCTAAAATTTCACTTTCAGAATCACTATAAAAAGGAGGTACAAGTCCCGAAAAAGTAGGTGGAAAATGACAGGTAGCACAATTGGCTTTTCCCATAAATAAATTGAAACCATTTTTTATATCTTTTGATAATGTAACATCATCATTGTTTATAAATTTATCAAACTCACTATCAAAACTGGTTAGGGAAAGCACATAAGAGGATAGAGCTTTAGAAAAGTTTTCTCTATTAATTTGATCTTTACCAAAAATCTTTTTAAAACTACTAGCATATACTCCATTGCTTGTCAATTTTTTTAAAATCGCATCGTAGGCAGTATTAAATTCTTCTGGATTAAAAATAACATGCTCTGCTTGCTGCTCTAACGAAAAAGCTCGTAGGTCATAGAAAAACCGTTCGGCATAAACTGCATTAAGTAATGTGGGAGAGTTTCTTAACACCGTGTTCCCTTCTATATTACTTAATGATTTTGGTTGCCCATCGGTAAACGCTAACTTAGGATTATGGCAAGAAGCACAACTTATTTGTTGATTATCGCTTAACGCGGAATCATAAAAAAGTTTCTCTCCTAGGCTATTTAAGGCTTTAGAGTCTTCTTCATTTTTTAATTCCGTAAAGAAATAAGGGTTAAGAAAATCTTCAGAAAATATAGATTTACTCTTAGGATTCCACGCAGAAACATAAGAGAGAAAGTCTGGAACTTCTTTTTGTTCTAATTTTCCTAATTTTTGATATAAAGGATTGATATAGGTTTTTAAAAATACCAGTCTATCAAAATCTTCAAAAGAAGTAGGTTGTTTTAAATAGTGAATAGATTTAGAAAAAAGACTAATTACTTCTTTTAATTCTTTTGACGGAGCATGTTGATAAAAATCTTCTAAAAAGGCATTCATAGCTTCCATCGAGACTCTAGCTTCCTCTATAACGTTGAGTGAACCTGGAGTATCAAAACCTGTAACTCCCAATGTGAAAATTCTAACCAACCCCAATCGCATAGCAGCAATTTCGTTCTCGGGTTCAATTGTTTTTGTTTTTAAGCCTTTATATAATAATTGATAAGCATTAAAAAGTTTTCTACTATTAGAAGCGATTAGATTAGCGTCTAAATTTTCCTCATCTTCATGAACTAATTCATCTAATACCTGTAAGCCTTCCGGCGGAATAACATCAGGCAGCATACCCGATTTTTTTATATGTAATAAAGGTGCTCCATTAATATGTTCGTTTACATATTCTTGATGGTAAAAAGCTAAGTAGAACTCAATCTTTTTATAAGAAAGTCGAGCCAATTTAACTGCCGCCCTTACATTTTCAATTTCTGTTGTATGTAATTTATAAGCATTAGCAGTCGAATCTAAATGTACCAAAGACGTTTGTAGCTCATCTGCATAAGCCCAAAATCTATTACTTTTATACAGATAATCAGTTTTTTCAGAAAAAGAAGAAAAGACAAAAAATAGCATAACAAGCAAGCAAGACAAAAAAAAACTAAGTGTTTTAAAAGAAAGTCGCATAAGTGATAAAAGTTATGCAGTAAACTTAATAGAGTATTTTTAGGCGTAGATTACCTAAAGATTATCAAAAAATTAAATTGCTTACTTAATTGATTTGAAACCACTTCTATTTTCGACTTCCTGAGTCAATCTCATTCCTTTTTTTGTTATGCAGAGAAAATCGTAGTTTTATCATTAAAACTATACTATGAAAAAAATTACAACACTATTTCTCTTTTTAGCTTGTACGTTGATAGTTTCAGCTCAAAGCTATACTACTCCAAATATTGGAGGAAATTACGATTTGAACGATATCTTAAATCTAAGTCCGAGTACATTGAGTTACAACGGAACGGAGTATACCTTAACGGAAGATTTAATTATAGCTCCTACCGATACTTTTACAATTAGTACTCCCGAAACTTTAAATATCGCTGCTGATATTTTAATTACTATTGAAGGTTTCTTTACGTGCGATGCAGGAAATGATCAAATTGTAATCAAAGCAGTTGATAATACCAATCCTTACGAAGGTTTTAGATTTGAACAAAATGCTGATGTTCTTATTAATAACACCTCTATAACCTACGGTGGAGGTTTAAAAGTTATCACACCCAACTTTACATTAACCGAAAGTTTTCTTTCTAATAATGTTTCTGGTGTAGCAACAGGAGCTGTTGTTTCTTTATCTAACGGAGCTCCGCTTATAGAAAATAACAATTTCACATATAATGATTTACCAGCTATTTCATCGGGAGCTAATCAAACAGTATCTGCAACGATAAAAGGAAATTACTTAGAAGGGAATAGCCAGTCTAACTTAAATAGACCTCAAATAAACATGGGAGCTACAGGTATAGATACTTTAAGAATTACTAACAACACTATTTTGGGAGATACTTCTTTAGATTTAATTGGTGGTATTGCCATAGCAAATATTTTGGGAGGAGAAGTAAGAGCTATAATTGACAACAATACCATAACCAATAACCGTTATGGTATAACCATCGCTGGAGGTAATTCATTTGCTTACATAAGAAACAATATTATTGAAGACAACAATACTCAAAACCTTCCTTTTTCTGGAGGTAGTGGTATTTCTCTAAATTCAAATGCCGAGACTCAAACAGTGGTTGCTAGAAATAATGAGATTAGAAACAACCTTTGGGGAATTACACTTATAGGAGAAGCTTCTATCGACTTAGGAACCCTCAATGATCCTGGAGATAATATTTTTTCTGAAAACGGTAATAATGGAGTTGTTTACGCGCTTTATAATAATACCGATAATACCATACAGGCTGTCTATAACTGCTGGGAAGAAGATATTACCTTGAGTGATGCTAATGCAGTTGAGCCATATATTTTTCATCAAACAGATGATGCATCTTTAGGAGAAGTAATTTTTACTCCTTTTACTTGTGCCGATTTTAGTGCTTCTTCTAACGAGACTTTACAAATTAATGTTTACCCCAATCCTTCTTTTGGAAACTTTTCTATAGAAAACACACAGAATTTTCAACAATTAACGATCTATAACCTTAACGGAAAAAAGATAAAAACATTTTCATTGACAAACAACCTTAATGAGATTAACACAGATTTATCTTCTGGGCTTTACCTATTAGAATTTAAGAATAACAAGAAAAAAGCTTTTACAAAATTGATTATTCAATAAGAGGTAAAATTTAAACTGTCTACAAAAAGAAAAGTGAAAACTTTTCTTTTTGTTTTTAATAGCATTCTATCTTTGTCGTATGCGAAATGTATTTGATGTTATTATTGTGGGTGGTGGTGCAGCTGGCTTTTTTACCGCCATTCAAATTGCCGAACATAACCCAAACAAAAATATTCTAATTCTAGAACGTGGTAAGGAGGTGCTTACCAAAGTAAAAATTTCTGGTGGAGGACGTTGTAATGTCACTCATGCAGAGTTTATTCCGCAAGAATTGGTAAAAAACTATCCTAGAGGAGAACGAGAGTTACTAGGACCCTTTCATCAATTTATGACAGGAGATACGATTGAATGGTTCGAAAAACAAGGTGTAGAACTTAAAATTGAAGAAGATGGAAGAATGTTCCCTGTATCTGATTCTTCCCAAACCATTATTGATTGTTTCTTGCAAAGAACCCAAGATTTAAACATCAAAATAAACACCTTAGAACCCGTAAAAGATTTTGTAAAAGAAGGCGAATTATGGAAAATAACTTGTAAATCTAGTCATTACCAAGCCCAACAACTGGTTATTGCTACAGGTAGTAATCCAAAAATATGGAATCAACTCCAACATTTAAATCATCAAATAATTAGTCCTGTCCCTTCCTTATTTACATTTAACACCAGAGATTCTCGTGTAGAAGGTTTAGCAGGAATTAGCACTTTTGCTTCCGTTAAGGTGGTTGGAGAAAAATTAGAGAGCGAGGGTCCTTTACTTATTACGCATTGGGGGTTTAGCGGACCTGGAATTTTAAAACTTTCGGCATGGGGAGCTCAAAGGCTTTTTGAGAAAAACTATCAGTTTCAGTTAGAAATTAACTGGCTTGGCTACGCTTCCGCGGAAGCGACATTAGAGCAACTTTTAAAATTAAAAAAGCAAAATCCTAAACAACAAATGGCTACCTACGCCCAATTTGATCTACCTAAACGTTTATGGCAAAAATTAGTAGTGGCCAGTATTCCCGAAAATAGAATTTGGGCAGAAGTAAGCCATAAAGAATTACAAGCTTTAGTAAAAGAACTAACGCAAGGTGTTTATCATATTCAAGGAAAAAGCACTTTTAAAGAAGAATTTGTAACTGCTGGAGGTGTAGAATTGAAAGAAATTAACTTTAAAACCATGGAAAGCAAATTACACAAAGACTTGTTTTTTGCTGGCGAAGTAACCAATATAGATGCCATCACAGGCGGGTTCAATTTTCAAAACGCTTGGACAAGCAGTTTTATAGCCGCTCAAGAAATAAGCAATAGGTAATGAAAAAACACCTGTTTATTCTAGCTTTATTGGTCGCCATATTTTTAGGCTATGTTTTTCCTCAACTTTCTGAAGTTTTACCGTTAGAAACTATAACCGATGTGGGAATTGGTTTTATTTTTTTCTTCTACGGATTAAAATTATCTACAGCCGAACTAAAAGCTGGTATGCGTAATTATAAACTCCACATCTTAATTCAAGCGGCTACTTTTGTAATTTTCCCCTTACTGGTATTAACTTTCTATCCTTTAGTTACTGAAGGAGAAAACCAAACCTATTGGTTAGCTTTTTTATTTTTAGCAGCATTACCTTCTACAGTATCATCTTCTGTTGTGATGGTTTCATTGGCCAAAGGAAATATTCCTGCAGCTATTTTTAATGCTAGTTTATCGGGAATTATTGGTTTGGTGATAACTCCGCTATGGCTAAGTTTTTTTATGGAAGATACTCAGGGAAGTATTTCTTTTTACGATGTAATTGCTAAGCTTAGCATACAAATTTTACTTCCTCTTTTCTTAGGTTTCGCATTGCATAAATTCACTAAAACATTAGTAAATAAATACAAAAGTAAAATTACAATCTTTGATAAAAGTGTTATTGTACTTATTGTATATAACAGTTTTAGTCATTCCTTTAAAGCTAATATTTTTAACGGATTAACTGTTTGGGATTTCTTGGCGATACTAACTGGAGTAGCTATTCTCTTCTTTACAGTGTATTATTTAGTAAATTATATCTCTAAGAGATTACATTTTTCTAGAGAAGATCAAATTACAGCCAAGTTTTGCGGTTCTAAAAAATCTTTAGTGCACGGGAGTGTTATGCTAAAAATTCTATTTGGCAATTCGCCTAATGCTGGTATTTTTCTAATACCTATTATGCTTTATCATATTTTGCAATTAATTGTCATTGCTATTTTTGCCAATAAATTAGAACAAAGAAATACGACAAATTATTGATTTCTTCAGCAAAATTAACGCTTGACATCTTCTAGAATAAAATCCTCTATTCGTTGATTTTCATCTTTGGTGTGCAGGACTGCAATATCGCCTGTAGCTTCAAATATCACCGCTCTAACCTGACTTAGTTCTAATACATTTGCTTCGCGAAGTTTCGATTTTAAATCGTCTAAGGTAACGTGAGATTTTTTTAAATTCTCATGTAAAATTTCTTGTCCGTCCATTAACAATACAGGCTTATTATCAACTAACCTTTGAAATTGCTTATTTCTTCTCAATAAAGCGACAAATAGTTGTAACACATATACCGAAGCCAATCCTATAGCACCTTGTAATAATGAAGTAGATTTTGATAATATAGTTGTTGCTAAAATAGAACCTATGGCTACCGTCATAGCAAAATCAAAACTAGACATTTTTGAAAAGCTACGTTTACCCGCTAAGCGAGTATAAACAATTGTACATATGTAAATTCCGATTGCTGTCAAAATTATCGCATACAACGATGTAGCCGAAGCCGTAAACCATTCTTTCATAATATTATTTTAATTAAGTCTCCAAATTTCATAGTTAAGCAATGTAATGAATGCCAACCAAATTAAATAGGGAATTAACAAATAGGCAGCAAATGGAGAAACTACTTTAAACCATTTAATAGTAAAGATTACAAGTATTAATAGGGAGACAATAATAAGTAAACTTAATATAGGCAATTTAAAACCAAAAAAAACAATAGACCAAGCTGTGTTAAGTAAAAGAAGAAAACCAAAATGATACAAAGCAGTTTTAACCCAAGCGTGATGTAAGCCTTTGTCCCATACTAGCCCCAAAGCCACTCCCATTAAAATATATAATACGGTCCAAACGGGACCAAATATCCAGCTTGGAGGTTTAAACGTAGGTCGTTGAATATTTAAGTACCAATTATCAAATCCAGATTGTGTTACAATAGCTCCTATAAATCCTATTAACAAACAGACTAATATAGATATCGAAATATGTTTTAGCTTACTACTCATATCACCTAAAGGATTAGACAAGTGTAATTTATAAATTTATTTTTACAATCTCATTAAAAATGCACTTATGAAGATTATATTTGCACAAAAAATGCGGTTATGCAAGAGCAGCAATTTATTCCATCTAAAAGCTACCAACTTCCAGAAAAAGGAGAAGTAAAATGGGAGTCTCCTAGTAATATTGCTTTGGTAAAATATTGGGGAAAATACGGCGAACAATTACCTAAAAATAGTTCTATTAGTTTTACGCTTTCTCATTGTAAAACCACCACACAACTAAGTTATCAGAAAAAAAATAGTTCTCAAAAATTTTCTTTTGAAGTGTACCTTGACGGAAATAGAACCGAAAGTTTTGAACCTAAAATTGAGAAATTTTTTGAACGTATAGAAAAGTACCTTCCATTTCTCAAAGACTATCACTTTAAAATTGAAACTCAAAATTCTTTTCCACACAGTAGCGGAATAGCCTCTTCTGCCAGCGGAATGAGCGCTTTAGCTTTATGTTTATTAGCATTAGAACGACAAGCAAATTCCGTTATGACTGATGATTTTTTTAATCAAAAAGCTTCATTTTTAGCTCGTCTAGGTTCTGGGAGTGCCGCAAGAAGTATTAAAGGAAATTTAGTTGTTTGGGGAGAACATACCGCAGTAAATAAAAGTTCTAATTTATATGGGGTAGAATTTTCTGATAAGGTTCATGAAGTTTTTAAAAATTATCAAGATACCATACTGTTAGTTGATCGCGGAGAAAAGCAAGTAAGTAGTACGGTTGGACATAATTTAATGTACAATCACCCTTTTGCTGAACAAAGGTTTTTACAAGCCAACAGCAATTTAGAGAAAATATTAACCGTTTTGCAATCTGGAAACTTAGATGAATTTATATTCATAGTAGAACAAGAAGCTTTGTCTTTGCACGCTATGATGATGAGTAGCTCTCCTTACTTTATTCTCATGAAACCCAATACGCTAGAGATTATTAATAAAATTTGGGAATATAGAGAAACACATAAAAGTAAAATCTGTTTTACTTTAGATGCGGGCGCTAATGTACATGTTTTATACCCAGAGAATGAAAAAGCTAAAGTTTTAGATTTCATTAAGAATCAGTTAGTTGGTTATTGTCAAAAAGGGATGTATATTTGTGATGAGGTAGGCTTCGGAGCAAAACCCTTATAATTAAAGAATTTTGCTTTAAAGCATTAAATCGATACTATGAAAGGACCACTATTTTATTCAAAGATTTTATTATTTGGTGAATACGGCATTATAAAAGATTCAAAAGGTTTATCTATTCCTTATAATTTTTATAATGGAGCTTTAAAATCTAGTGATTCCCTTAGCGGACAGCATTTAAAATCAAATCAAAATTTAAATCGATTTGCAGCATATTTAAAAGATTTAGCAGTAGAAAAACCTAACTTAGTTACTTTCGATTTTGGAGCTTTAGAAAAAGATATTCAAGAAGGAATGTATTTTGACAGTAGTATCCCTCAAGGTTATGGTGTGGGGAGTAGTGGTGCATTAGTTGCTGCGATCTATGAAAAATACGCAAAAGAAAAAATTACGGTTTTAGAAAGTTTAACTCGCGAAAAACTTTTAAGCTTAAAAATTATTTTTGGAGAAATGGAATCATTTTTCCACGGCAAATCTTCTGGATTAGATCCTTTAAATAGTTACTTAAGCTTACCTATTCTTATTAATTCTAAAGATCATATTGAAGCTGCTGGTATCCCTTCCCAAGCAACAAACGGTAAAGGTGCTGTATTTTTATTGGACAGTGGTATTGTAGGAGAAACTGCTCCTATGGTAAACATCTTTATGGAAAATATGAAGCAAGAAGGCTTTAGGCAAATGCTCAAAAATAAATTTGTAAAACATACCGATGCTTGTGTAGACGATTTCTTAAAAGGTGATGTAAAATCTCTTTTCGGAAATATTAAACAACTTTCGCACGTGGTTTTAGATAACTTTAAACCTATGATTCCTAAGCAATTTCACAAGCTTTGGAAAGAGGGGATTGATACCAATGCCTATTATTTAAAACTATGTGGTTCTGGTGGCGGTGGCTATATTTTAGGGTTTACCGAAGATTTAGAGAAAGCCCAAAAAGCCCTAAAGAATTACAAATTAGAAGTAGTCTACAATTTTTAAAACACTATAAATGTCTTCGCAAAAGAGCAAGCATCTGCTGCTAAAATTAGCAAGTTTGTTCTCTGTAGTTAGAGGCTATAATATTTTAGTTATTATAGCGGCTCAATATCTTACCTCTATTTATATTTTAGCGCCAGATAAACCACTAGGCAAAGTCTTATTTGATGTTAATTTGTTTATTATTGTTTTTGCTTCCGCATTAGCGATTGCATCGGGATATATTATTAATAATTTTTATGATACCGAAAAAGACTTAATTAACAGACCGCAAAAAACTTTTTTAGATAATTATATTAGTCAGAAAACTAAACTTTCGGTTTACTTTACACTCAATTTTTTATCGGTTATACTAGCAAGTTATGTTTCCTTTAAAGCGGTATTGTTCTTTTCTGTATATATATTTTTCTTATGGTTTTACTCACACAAGCTTAAAAAATATCCTTTTATAGGTAATTTAACTGCTTCTATTCTTGCTGTAGCTCCATTTTTTGTTGTGTTTGTATTTTATTTAAACTTCGACCTTATTATTTTCATTCATGCCACCTACTTATTTTTAATTATATCTATAAGGGAGTTAGTAAAAGATTTAGAGAATTTAAAAGGAGACTTTACGCAAGAATATCATACTATTCCTGTAGTGTATGGAGCTAGGTTTACCAAAAAAATTGCCACTGCATTAGTTATGCTTACCTCTATACCTACTCTACTTCTCTTGTTTAAAGATTTTCATATAGGTTATATGTATTATTACTTTTTAATAGCTTACTTTTTACTCATTACTTTTCTCTATTTTTTATGGAAATCTACTTCTAAACTTCAATATACACTCTTGCATAACTTGCTAAAACTTATTATTGTACTGGGTGTTTTTAGTATTTTATTAATTGATATCGACATAGTTCTTAACAGAATTTTTTAAGAAAAATAAATAGTACGGTAATCATTTATTTATATTGTACCTTTGCAAAAAATTACCATTATGGGCAACTCAAGAAATACAGGAAAAGGAAATATGAAGAAGAAGGATAAGCCTTTTAATAAAGACAGGAAATCTGCTCCAAAAAATAAAGTAAAAGTAGATCAACAAGTTAAAGATCCTCAAGCAGGAATGCGTCTTAATAAATACATTGCTAATGCGGGAGTTTGTTCTCGTAGAGATGCAGATATATACATCTCTGCAGGAAGTGTACGTGTAAATGGAGATGTCATTACAGAGATGGGCTATAAAGTTAAACTTACTGATGAAGTTAAATTTGACGGAAGAAAAATTACTCCTGAGCGTAAAGAGTATGTACTACTTAATAAACCAAGTGGTTTTTACGTTACCGGAAGCTTAGAAAGAAACAACCGTACCGTTATGGATTTGGTTGCCGGAGCCTCAAAATCTAAACTGAGTCCAGTAGGAAAATTAGATACCAGTAGCATGGGACTATTATTGTTTACTAACGATGGCACTATGGCTAAAAATTTATCGAGTCCCAAACAAGGTATTAGACAGCTGTACCATGTGGAACTTAATAAGAACTTAGACCAAATCGATTTAGAAAAAATTAGAGAAGGTATCACCTTAGAAGATGGTAGTCTAAAGGTAGATGATATTAGTTATGTAGATAATCAACCTAAGAGACAAGTGGGCATCGAACTTAAAAGTACTCGCCAACACATTGTACAGCGTTTATTTAAGAAATTAGGTTATGAAATCGTAAAATTAGACCGCGTAGTTTACGGAGGCTTAACTAAGAAAGATTTACCTAGAGGAAATTATCGCCACTTAACTAAACAAGAAGTGATTAATTTAGGAATGATATAATTATCAATACCTTAAACGTATTAAGAGTCTTTTTTAAGGCTCTTTTTTTATGCTAAAATTTAACATTTAGCCTATTCCACAGTAATAAAAAATAGATTTTATTTGTTTCGAATTTAACAGATTTAATTGAACTCTCTTTCAAATTTCGGATTGTTAAAAAACAGGAAGTTTTTTATAACAATAGTTTACAAGGTAAGCAACCGGTTTTTTAAGTTTACTTCCTCTCCAACACTTACTTTCTTCCAGAAGTTAGCTTTTAAGCCAACCTCTGAACTTCAAATTTTACTTTAATTTAAGCTTCTTTTATAAATTTATATTTACCTTTTACAGGTATTTCAAGTAATGCTTAATATTTTAAAAACTCATAATGAATACAAAGTATATTGACCTTATAAGTCAAACCTACTATTTCCCTCAAGAGGAATTTAAGTTAAAAGATAATAACTTAGAATTTCACGACATTAACTTAATGGAATTGATTAAAGAATATGGCGCTCCATTAAAGTTCACCTATTTACCTAAAATTTCAGAGAATATTCAACGAGCTAAAGGCTGGTTTAATAACGCCATCGAAAAGAATAATTATAAGGGTAATTATAACTATTGCTATTGTACGAAGAGTTCCCATTTTCAGCATGTCTTAGATGAAGCTCTTACCAACGATATTCATATTGAAACATCATCTGCTTTTGATATTGATATTGTTGAGAAAATGATGAAAAAAGGTAAAATCAATAAAGATACCTTTGTCATTTGTAATGGTTTTAAGCGTGCTCAATACGTCTCTAACATCGCAAGACTAATTAACAATGGGCATTCTAACTGTATTCCTATTATTGATAATTATGAAGAAATAGATTTACTTTCGGAAGAAGTAAAAGAGGATTTCAAGATTGGAATTCGTATTGCTTCAGAAGAAGAACCAAAATTCGAGTTTTACACTTCAAGATTAGGAATTGGTTACCGAAATATTGTTCCGTTTTACGAAGATCAAATTAAGAATAATGAGAAAGTAGAGCTTAAAATGCTTCATTTCTTCATCAATACTGGTATTCGTGATACTGCCTATTATTGGAACGAACTTGTAAAATGTTTAAAAGTGTATGTTAGATTAAAAAAAATCTGCCCGACACTTGACAGTCTTAATATTGGCGGTGGTTTTCCTATAAAAAACTCTCTGCACTTTGAGTATGATTATCAATATATGATTGATGAGATTATTAATCAAATTAATAATTTCTGTGAAGAGGCAGAAGTTCCTGTTCCTAATATTTTTACTGAATTTGGTAGCTTTACGGTAGGAGAAAGCGGCGGAGCTATTTATGAAGTGCTTTACCAAAAGCAACAAAATGATCGTGAAAAATGGAACATGATCAATTCATCTTTCATTACTACTCTACCAGATACTTGGGCCATTAACAAGCGTTTTATTATGTTGGCTATAAACCGATGGGAAGATGAGTATGAAAGGGTTTTGCTAGGCGGTTTAACTTGCGATAGTGATGATTATTATAATAGTGAACAGCATATGAACGCTATTTATTTACCCAAATACAAAAAAGAAAAACCTCTTTATATAGGCTTCTTTAATACGGGAGCTTACCAAGAAAGTATTGGAGGCTTTGGAGGATTACAACACTGTCTTATTCCTAGCCCTAAACACATTTTAATCGATAAAGATAAAGATGGCAACATCACCACAAAATTATTTAGCAACCAACAAAAAAGTGAAGACTTACTTAAAATTTTAGGCTACGATGACAACTAAAAAAAATTATGCTGGCATTCCAGACAAATATGCTCGTTTAGATGAAGCAAAAGTGGTATTAATTCCGGTTCCTTACGATGGGACTAGCACCTGGCAAAAGGGAGCAGACAAAGGTCCGCAAGCTTTTCTAGATGCTTCAGAAAATATGGAATTATACGATATTGAAACACGATCTGAGGTTTACAAGAAAGGAGTTTATTTAACTCCTCCTGTTACCGAAAATACTTCACCAGAAAAAATGGTAGAAGCAGTGCATAAGACCACTAAAAACTACATTAAACAAGATAAATTTGTTACTCTTTTTGGAGGCGAACATTCAATTTCTATAGGTAGCATTAGAGCTTTTAATGAGGCTTTTCCAGATTTAACCGTGGTACAAATAGATGCTCATGCAGACCTTCGCAAAGAATACGAAGGCTCTTCTTGCAATCACGCTTGTGCGGTTCACGAAGCGAGTAAAACCACGAATCTTATTCAGGTAGGTATTCGCTCTATGGACGGAGAAGAATTGGAGTATATGGATGAAAACCAAGTCTATTTCGCTCACGATCTATATGAAGATTGGATGGATGATGCCATTGGGCAAATGACACCTAATGTATTTTTAACGATAGATTTAGATGCATTCGATCCTTCTATTATGCCTAGCACAGGGACCCCAGAACCAGGCGGACTTTTTTGGTATGAAACCTTAGAATTTTTAAAACTTATCTTTAAAAAGAAAAATGTAGTAGGTTTTGATATTGTAGAACTTTGCCCTAATAAAGAAGAGAAATCTTCAGATTTTTTAGCCGCAAAACTTTACTACAAAATGTTGAGCTACAAATTTAAATACGAAAACCATAACGAAAATGACGATGAAGAATAAAGGAGCCATATCTCAATTTATAGAAAAATATTACTTGCACTTTAATGCTGCAAGTGTTGTAGATGCTGCAAAAGCTTACGAAGATCAACTTAACGGAGGTGCAAAAATGTTAGTTTCTTTAGCAGGAGCTATGAGTACCGCAGAGTTAGGGAAGATCTTTGCAGAAATGATTCGCCAAGATAAAGTGCAAATCATCTCTTGTACCGGAGCTAACTTAGAAGAAGATATTATGAATTTAGTAGCGCACAGTCACTACAAAAGAATTCCTAATTATCGCGATTTAACTCCTAAAGAAGAATGGGGTTTATTAGAAAAGGGACTTAATAGAGTTACCGATACTTGTATTCCCGAAGAGGAAGCTTTTAGAAGGTTACAAAAACATATTGTAAAAATCTGGAAAGATGCAGAAGCAAATGGCGAACGTTATTTTCCACATGAGTATATGTATAAATTGCTTTTAAGTGGTGTTCTTGAAGAATATTATGAAATAGACCTTAAAGATTCTTGGATGTACGCTGCCGCGGAAAAAAACTTACCTATTGTTGTTCCAGGGTGGGAAGACAGTACTATGGGAAACATTTTTGCCAGCTATGTTATGAAAGGAGAGTTAAAAGCTAGTACAGTAAAATCTGGAATAGAATACATGACTTTTCTTGCAGATTGGTACACTGATAATTCTAAAAACGGAATTGGTTTCTTCCAAATTGGAGGTGGTATTGCAGGAGATTTTCCTATTTGCGTAGTTCCTATGCTTTACCAAGATATGGAAAGAACAGACACTCCATTTTGGAGCTATTTCTGTCAGATTTCAGATTCTACCACCAGTTATGGATCGTATTCGGGAGCAGTACCTAATGAAAAAATTACTTGGGGAAAATTAGATTTAGACACTCCTAAGTTCATTATAGAAAGTGATGCTACCATTGTAGCTCCGCTTATTTTTGCTTATTTATTAGATATGTAGCACAAGCTAAAATTAAAAAAGCGGAGTAATTTAAAAATGATTTTTTTTACGTTGCTCCGCTTTCTTGTATAACAATATTTATAAGAAAAGCTTTTTTGCGCTAGGGATTACTCACTAATTCAGTTTTTATGGAGTTCGTGAATATATTTAAGGCGATTGTTGAAGCTCTTTAATTTTTGCCTCAGCAAAACTTAAAAGCGACTGCCGAAAGCCCGACCCTTGGGTAGCGCCCAAATAAATAAAATTCAACTATGGATAAAATAGAAAACATTGAGTTAAAATACCTCACCATCGAGGATTTTGAAGAATTAAAAGAGGCTACGGTTTCCTCTTATGGCTCGATGCCCAACTCCTACTGGAAGTTAGATGAAATTGGGCAATTAATTTCACTTTTTCCAGAAGGGCAAATTGTAATTAAAATTAATGGTGATATTGCAGGTTGCGCTCTTTCTATGATTGTAGAATTAGACGATGTAGAAGATCATCATACCTATCAAGATATTGTAGGAGGTGATAATTTTAAAGTTCACGATAAGAATGGAGATACCCTTTACGGAATTGATGTTTTTATTAAACCTGAATATCGTGGTTTACGCTTGGGAAGACGTTTATACGATTACCGAAAAGAGGTTTGTGAGAATCTGAATTTAAAGGGAATCGTGTTTGGCGGTAGGATTCCTAATTACCATAAATTTGCAAAAGAACTTACCCCAAAACAGTATATTGATAAAGTAAAAGCAAAAGAAATACACGATCCTGTACTTAACTTTCAGCTTTCTAATGATTTTCACCCTGTACGTATTTTAAAAGGCTATTTAGAAGGCGATAAAGCTTCGGGAGAATATGCTGTGTTGATGGAATGGGATAATATTTATTATACTAAACCCACAAAAAAGCCATCGGCGAATAAGAGTGTGGTACGATTAGGTTTAATTCAGTGGCAAATGCGTTCATACAAAGACATGGACGATTTAATGCAACAAGCTGAATATTTTATTGATAGCCTTGCAGGTTATCGATCTGATTTTGCTTTGTTTCCAGAGTTTTTCAATGCGCCGCTCATGGCAAAATACAATCACCTTTCTGAACCCGATGCGATTCGAGAGTTAGCAAGTTACACCGAGACAGTAAAAGAAAAACTATCTGAGCTTTCTATCTCTTATAACATTAATATCATCTCGGGAAGCATGCCCGAAATAATTAATGGCAGCCTTTACAACGTGGGGTATTTGTGCAAAAGAGACGGAAGCGTTGAACGCTATGAAAAAATACATGTCACACCAGATGAAGCTAAAATTTGGGGAATGCAACGCGGTCATGAATTAAAAACATTCGACACCGATTGTGGTAAAATAGGGATTCTTATTTGTTACGATGTAGAATTCCCAGAGCTTTCTCGTTTGTTATCTGATGAAGGAATGGACATTCTATTTGTCCCTTTCCTAACTGATACTCAAAATGGTTATTCCCGTGTTCGTCTTTGTGCACAAGCCAGAGCTGTAGAGAATGAATGTTATGTTGCCATTGCTGGTAGCGTTGGTAATTTACCTAATGTTCATAACATGGATATTCAATATGCACAATCGGCGGTATTTACACCTTGTGATTTTTCTTTTCCGTCTAACGGAATAAAAGCAGAAGCTACTCCCAATACAGAAATGATTTTGGTAGCCGATGTAGATGTAGATTTATTACGTGAACTACATACCTTTGGTAGTGTTCACAATTTAAAAGATCGAAGACCTGACGTTTATCAACTAAAGAGAACGAATAAGTCTTAAGCTTTTACCAAATACTAGACTCGCTTGAATAAATTTTGTTTTATTTGCGAGTCTATTTCTTTATTTATGCACGATTGGATTATCTACAGTATTGGTTTTACCGCGCAAATTCTATTTGCTTCTCGAATTATTATTCAATGGTTTCAATCTGAAAAAGCTAAAAAATTAAAAACCCCTGTCATCTTTTGGAAGCTTAGTTTAATAGCCGCCATTATTTTCTTTTTCTATGGGTATTTACGTCGGGATTTTTCAATAATGCTCGGACAAGCAATTATCTATTTTGTTTTTATACGTAACCTTATTCTTCAAAAAGAGTGGAAACCTTCGTCATTTATTTTTAAGTTTATTGTGATCGGTTTTCCATTTTTTGCGGTTTGGTACGGCATTTTTGGTGCTGATATTGACTACAACCTTATGTTTTCTCAACAAGAAAATAATGGAATTAGCACCTGGCTACTCATAACAGGAATTGTCGGTCAGTTGGTATATACCTTTAGATTTATTTACCAATGGGTATATTCTGAGAATAAGAAAAAGTCTAGTTTGCCTTTAGGTTTTTGGTGGCTGAGTTTAGTGGGATCAGCTATTGTCTTGGTGTATGCAATTTACAGAGAAGATCCTGTACTTTTAGCCTCGCATTTGGGCGGATCTTTTATTTATGTACGAAATGTTTATATTGGGATAACATCTTCTGCTTCAGAGTAGGAAAAAATTCCGCGAAAGCGAAAATAAAAATAACCCCATATTCTAAAGTAATAAGTATATAATTCTCTTGAAACCCATCAATAGTATAGGCTGAATAGCTAAAAAAGACCATAAAGCTCCACAATATTGCAAAACGATAAGGAGTGAAAATACTCAATAATAAAGGGGTTGCGATGTACCACGGATGCACTGTAGTAGACAAGGAAAAGTAGCAAAAACTACCTATAAGCATTGCACTAAATAATTGCTTTACGGAAGTATTTTTTCTAAAAAATGCTAATGTTAGTACGGTAATCAATACGATTATTGGCAGTATTTTACCTAGAGTCGCAATCGTGTTCCAGCCGACTAATTGATATCCTATCCACCGAAAAAGATAATAGACACTCGCATTGAATTCGAACTTTTGAAACCAAAGTCCAATAGTATGACTGTAATTTTGAATCAGCTCTTGAGATATAAAAGGTAGAAAAGTAATTGCAACGGTAGTAAATACTACTCCATAGTAGAGACTTAGTTTAAAAATATTCTTTCTCCAGTCAATGCTTTTATCTTTATTGACAAACCATTGAAACAACAAAGGAAGAAAAAGTAGAGGTAAAAGCTTTACGGAAACCGAAATTCCCAATAAAATGGCTGAGATTAACCATTCATTTTTTATCAAAGCATACATAGAAGCTAGAAAAAAGAATAACATTACTCCTTCAAAATGAAGGTTTACAGTAAGTTCTATAAGTATAAAAGGGTTTAAAAAGTACCAAAAAATATGCTTCGGGTCTTTTCCTATTTTTATTAAGATTTTACGTCCTATAAATAAGATTCCAATATCGGCAGCAAGTATTATAATTCTAAAAATGATAATCGATCCTAAAATAGAGGTTTTAGAAAATAATCCTGCGACTCCAAAAATTAATTGATTGATGGGTGGATAATTACTAAAATTACCCACGCTTAACGAACCCATTTCTCTTGTTAAAGTTTCCGCTTGAGCGATATAATTATAGCCATTCAAGAGGTACTCATTTGGTGTGAATAGGTAGGGATTTATGAAATTTGCAATTAACCGACCATCCCAAATAAACCGATAAAAATCTTGTGATAAATTGGGCAATGCGCTTATAAAAACCAATCTAAATACTATTCCTACCAGCAATAGAAATTTAAAATTGCCATGATTAAATTGAATTAATTTGTAGGTGAGAAAAAATAACGCGGTGAAAATGGAGATAAGCTTAATAAAATCATACCTCTCTAAATCGTAAGCGAAAGATGCATACAAAACCGATAATATGATTGAAAATAGAAGTGGTGTTTTATATTTTATGTATAGTGCTTTCCACATTAATTTCTAAATGACAAAGATTTTAAAATTACGAAACCAAAGCCCATAAAAAGCATAGCATGAAAAATAAGTAATCCAAAATCATTCACTTTAAAAGCACTATATATAGCAAAACCAAAATAAAGTAAGCATATCACTTCAATAACTTGTGCGAAAGAAAACTCTCTTTGTAGATATTTATTGGCTTTCCACACCTCATCTTTTTTAGAAATATTAAATTTTGGTGTTCTAATAAATTCAGATTTCTTACCAAAATGACCTTCTAAAACGGCAATAGAATTATGAACAGAAAGCCCTAACGCTACCGAAAAAAATGTAAAAAATAAACCTATAAAATTGATGAAATTTTTGAATCCGCTACCGTGAATTTTGGTATAAGTAAGCCAATAACTTATTAAAAAAATAAAAGTACTTATGCCAAAAAAAGCAAGACCGTAAAATAGAAAGTTCCAATTGGGATGATTGGCTTTAATGTAAAGTATGGGTACACTTAAAATAGCTATAGTAAGTACGATTAAAAACATGCTGCTATTTAATAAGTGAAAAAGACTATGAAATTTAGTTTTCCACGATACTTGAGAGTTTTTAAGAACTTGAAAATAAAGTTTTTGGAAATTTTCTGCTGCGCCTTTATTCCACCTAAACTGTTGAGATTTAGCAGCACTAATGGCTACGGGTAATTCGGCTGGAGTCTCTACTTCTTCAAGGTATTTAAATTTCCAATTTTTAAGCTGTGCTCTATAACTTAAATCTAAATCTTCGGTTAAAGTATCTCCTTCCCAATTCCCTGCATCGAGAATACATTCTTTTCTCCAAACGCCCGCAGTACCATTAAAGTTAATAAAATGGTTACCAAAACTTCTTCCTACTTGTTCTAAAATAAAGTGAAAGTCTAATGCAAAAGCTTGAATACGTGTTAAAATGGAATAGTTTCTATTAAGATGCCCCCAACGGGTTTGTACAACTCCAATTTGGGGATCTTTAAAAAATGGAATGGTTTTTAATAACCAATTCTTTTGTGGTAAAAAATCGGAATCAAAAATTGCAATAAACTCCCCTTTTGCATTTATCAATCCTTCTTTTAAAGCTCCAGCTTTAAAACCTGTACGCTTAACTCTAGTTATGTGTTGTATGTCTAAACCTTCTTTTTTTAAACCTTCGATAATCTGTCGTGTTTTCATCAAAGATTCATCTGTAGAGTCATCTAAAACCTGTATTTCTAATTTTTCTCGAGGGTAATCTATACAAGCTATATTTTTTAATAAACGTTCTACCACATACATTTCGTTGTATAACGGAAGTTGTATGGTTACCAACGGAATTTCCTCACAATTGGAGAAGTCATATTGTAAAGCTTTCGCGGATTTTTTTTTAGATTTGATGTAATTAAAATATAAGCCTAATTGTGCTATGGCATATAAAAAAACCAACACTAAGCATAAACCATATATACCTACAAGGATTAATTCAAAAATCATTTTTTAAAACCATATTTAAAAATCCAACCTAAAATTTTAACCCCGGCCATCACCGCTCCTTTTACTGTTCCCGAAACTTTAGACACTCCTATTCTATTTCTATATTTTACAGGAATTTCTTGATAAGAAAAGTCTTTCTTTAATGCTTTTAATTGCATTTCTACCGTCCACCCATAGGTTTTATCTTCCATAGCTAGTGCAAGTAGTTTATGATACTTTATGGCTCTAAACGGACCTAAATCTGTGAATTTTGAACCAAATAAAAGTTTCATTAAAAAAGTAGCTAACCAGTTTCCAAAAATTTGAGGGAGGGTCATAGAACCTGCTTCCCGTAATCGTTTCACTCTAGCTCCAATTACAAAATCTATATCTTTTTCTATGATAGGCGCTATGAGCTGAGTAAGCTGCTCGGGATAATCGCTATAATCTCCATCTAAGAATACTATAATATCTGGGACAGTACCTTGTTCGGCAATGAAATTCATTCCTTTGAGACATGCATAACCATAACCTTTTCGTGGTTCTTTGAGAACAGTAGCACCGGCTTTGGCGGCGTTTTCTTCGGTTCTATCTGTAGAATTGTTACTTATGACAATAACCTCTTCTACATAGTCAGGAATATCCTTAATTACTAAACCTATAGATTCTTCCTCATTAAATGCAGGAATAATCACTTTAATTTTTGGGGTCATTACTTGTGATTCACGTAGTTCATTAAATCTACATCATTGCCCAAAAGTACGTCTTTAGGGTTGATTCTTCCGTCAAGGGAATCGTTTTCTAGTTTTAAAACTCCACGCGGACAAACCTCAGCGCAAATTCCACATCCTACACAAGAAGAACGTACGATGTTTGCTCCTTTTTGAGCATAAGCACGCACATCTATTCCCATTTCACAATAGGTAGAACAGTTTCCACAAGAAATACATTGTCCGCCATTTACAGTAATTCTAAACTTCGAAAATAAACGTTGCTGAAATCCTAATATAGCTGCCATAGGACATCCAAAACGACACCATACTCGGTTTCCAAAAATGGGATAAAAACCAGTACCTATAACTCCGCTAAAAATACTTCCGATAAGGAAACCGTAAGTAGATCTAAGTGTTTCTGCTTGAAATAAAAATAAATTATTTCCGCTAAAAAAATGTATTCCAATTAAACTGGCTATAATAACCATATAACCTATAGCACCGTATTGAGCATCTTTTTCTAATTCTTTACGCTTAAAAATCATTGCCCAAGCAAATACTACGGTTAACAAACCTCCTACAAGCAACAAGAAAACATCTTTGGTAAGCCAATATTTTTGAGGATCGTATCCTAAATAAGTATATACTACAGCGGTGGTCATTAAAACCACAAAGACTACCACACTATGAACAACCCATCTTTCTACTTTCCAAGCAAATGTGCTTTTATCACTTAAATGCCTAAAAGAATCTCCAGCAGTTTCGGCTAAACCTCCACAACCACAAACCCAAGAACAATACCAACGTTTACCATATTTGTAAGTAAGGATTGGAGTAATAATAAAAATTGAAGCTACTCCAAAAATAAGTAATGCAACACCTACAGTTCCTGCACTTATAAAGTCATCTACACGATACTGTTCAAAATTATAATAATTGAGAGGCCAGATGTTTTTTAGGTCGTAATAAGGAAGTGAAAACCCTTCTCCATTGAGACGAGCCATAAACTCTGGAATTAAAAAAGCAAAAGCAGTTTGAAAAAACATAACCGAAATTGTTCTAAGCTTTTCATAACGACTGTGGCGGTATTTCCATAAAAATTTAATCCCAAAAGAAAGTATAGCTAAAGTATAAAGCGTACCATAAACAAACCATTGGCTCGCAGGATTGCCACTTAACGCTTTACTTAACGGATCAAAAAGTGCAATTAAACCGACGTTATCACCCTCACTTCTAAGTCCTATTAAGGCCGGGAAAAAATATAAAATAACGTAAAAACCTGTAAGTAAAACCCCAAATAGCCAAGCCCATAAGCCTCTACTAGATATAGATTTAAACCAAACCCCGTCATTTTTAATTCCTGCTAATTTATTTTTATATGCTGCTGCGGAAAATAAAACAACTCCGCCTCCTATCCCACCTAAAGCAATGGTTAACCAAAGACTTTTTTGAGGTAAGTGTACTTGAAAAGCTGCTAGAACTAATATAAGTAATCCTAACATCCCCAAGCTTACTGCTACTTTTTGTAGGGTAGAAAGCGCTTTTGGTGGCTGCCCTCCTAAAGCCATAGATTTTTGAGATTGATACATAGATAATTATATTACTTTTGAATATTGTTCTTGAAAGGAGGACTGAATTTGCTTCTCAAATTTTCTAGAGAATTCTTTATCAAAATTAGCTTCCTTTAAACAAGAAATCACTTCTTCCAGCTTCATTTGTCGAGATAACCAACGATCTATTACTTCATGGCGCATTCTTATTCCAAATGTATTAATGCCTAAAAAGGTTTCATCTGACTTAACATACTGAATGTGAATGGCTTTTTCGTGTTTAGAATCTTCCCAATAAAAGCTACCAATATGGTCTTCCGCTTTAGCGAGAACTTGACCATAAGTTTGATACTCAATTTCGAAAAATTTAGCAGAATTATACCAATACCCTGGTTGATAAGCTGTTTTATTTTCACAAATAGTTTGAGCAACAGTTTCTCCCATCATTCTTCCCACATACCAAACGGCTTCTATACTTTTACGGTGACTTTGAGGTTCTTTTTGTTCGGCACAATCTCCAATAGCATAAACATCTTTAACGTTGGTTTCTAAAAACTTATTCACCAAAATACCTCTATTAGTTTGTATTCCTGAATCTTTCAAAAAATCGATATTAGGTTTTACTCCTGTACAAATCCCGACGAAATCACAGGATATTTCTCTCCCATCTTTAGTAACAATAGATTGTACCTGATTATTCTTATTGCCAATAATTTTATCGAGTTCGGTTGCTTCTAAAATTTCAATTCCGTTTTTCTGGATATGTTTAGAGATAAATTGTGCTTCTTCTTTAGGAAGTACGCTTCCCCAAAAGCCAGTTTCTCGCACCAAAATACTAACTTCTACTTTTCTGGTATGAAGCATTTCGGCTAATTCAACTCCAATTAAGCCACCTCCAATAATTACCGCTTTCTTTATATGTTGGGAGTTTTTTTCTAGCAGTTCTAAGTCTTGTTTGGTGACTAACCCCTGAACGCCGTTTAAATTTTCACCTTCCCAACCTCTAAAAAAAGTTTGAGATCCTGTAGCTAAAATAAGTTGATCGTAATTTATAGTTTCTCCTTCTTGTGTACGGAGTGTTTTGTCAATCACGTTTACTTCCTCAATAAAAGCTTGTAGCAATTGAATATTATTTTTTTTCCAAAAATGGTCTTCATAAGGTTTAGTATGCTCAAACTTCATGTGTCCCATATAAATATACATAAGAGCAGTTCGAGAAAAAAAGTACTCGCTTTCGGCAGAGATAATAAGGATTTCCTTATCGGAAAATTTACGAATATGTCGAGCTGCTGTAACACCAGCAATACCATTTCCTATAATAACAACTTTTTCTGGCATTTTGTCTATTTATGTAAATATATGATTTTTAAGCTACTGAACCTTGACAACTACTTCCTGCACCTGCAGTACATCCGTAACAGTGTTGAGAAACAATAATATTTCTATCATTTAAAACCTCTTCATTATAATTTGATATATGCTTTACCTTACTGGCTACTTTTAACTCTAACATTTGATTAAAATCACAATCGTAAAGCCATCCATCCCAACTCACCGAAATGGTATTTCTACACATTACATTTTGTACAGCAGCAGGGTTATAAGCATTTACTAAGTTGTACATATAGTCTTCGTAATTTTCTGAAGCAATAAGATAATCTAAAAATCTCGCAATAGGAAGGTTTGTTATAGCAAATAAATTATGGAACTGTATGTTAAAATCTTCGTGTAAAGCTTTTTTAAAGTCTTTTTCCATCGAAGCTTGATCACTAGGTAAAAATGCTCCACTTGGATTGTATACTAAATCTAATCGAAGATCACTATCTGGCATTCCATAACCTCGCTCATTTAACTCTTGAAGAGCTTTAATACTTTTATCGAAAACACCTTCTCCGCGTTGTTTATCTGTTTTTCCACGTGTCCAATGAGGCATAGAGGAAACCACATGAACATTATGTTTCTTAAAGAAATCTGGTAAATCGTAATATTTTTTATTCGCTCTAATAATTGTAAGGTTAGAACGAACAATAAAATCTTTAACTCCTGCTTTTGAAGCCTCCTCTACAAACCACCTAAAATTAGGATTCATCTCTGGTGCTCCTCCCGTTAGATCTAAAGTATGTGCTCCTGTAGTTTTAATAACTTCTAGACACTGTTGCATAGTCTCTATAGTCATAATTTCTTTACGATCTGGCCCCGCGTCTACATGACAATGTTCACACACCTGATTACACATATAACCTAAGTTGAGCTGAAGTATTTCTAATTTTTTGGGGCGTAAAGGGAAATTATTAGTTTTAGAAATTTTATCTATAAAAGTAGGTAGTTCTCCATTTTCGAAGATACCACTCGATAAAACTTCCAATTGTTTATTTGCAAGCGCTAGTTTATTGTTTTGTTTTTTAAGGGACTTCGTCGCCATAAAAGTTGAGATTTTAGATTAAAAAAATAAGTTTTCTCTACAGTACTAATGAGAAAGCTTATCATATTTTTTCATCATTTGCACTCCGTGCACTAATGTTGCTCCACTTTCTATTGCAGCTCCTGCATGAACGGCTTCCATCATTTCTTCTTTTGTAATACCGCGTTGAAGACCATCTTGTGTATATGCATCTATACAATATGGGCATTTTACTACGTGAGCAACAGCTAAAGCTATAAGAGATTTTTCTCTCGCACTTAAAGCCCCTTCTTCAAAAACTTTGCCATAGTAATCAAAGAATTTCTCTCCTAATTCTTCACTCCAATCTGTAATTTTCCCAAAATTTCTCAAATCTGCTGGATCGTAATAAGTTTTGCTCATAATTATCGTTTTAGGTTATAGTTAAATATAGATATTAATCGTTAGCCAACCAATAAACTTACGAACAAGAGGAATATTAAGTTTTAATCTATATAAACAGTATTGAGTATTCAAGCCTAACTAGTAAGCTATCAGTACTTAAGAAAGTAATCCGCTAAATGGATTTTTAGGATAATAAATTTCTGTAAAGGGTTAAAATTGATAGTTTTTTCGGTTACTATCTAATTTCACAAAAATAAATAGAAGTATGGTAAAACCCCATAGACCTGAGCCTCCATAACTAAAAAATGGTAACGGAATTCCTACTGTAGGAAATATTCCTAAAACCATACCTATGTTTACCAAAAAGTGAATAAAGAGTATTCCCGCTACGCTGTAGCCGTATATTCTACTAAATTGCGACTTTTGTCTTTCGGCTACAAACAAAATACGTATAAAAAGACACATAAATAAAACTACCAAAATACTACTTCCCAAGAAGCCCCATTCTTCCCCCACCGTACTAAAAATATAATCGGTGTGTTGTTCTGGCACAAAATTACCTTTGGTTTGAGTACCTTGTGTCCATCCTTTTCCTGTCCATCCTCCACTACCAATAGCGATTTCACTTTGGTTGGTATTATAACCAATTCCTTTACTATCTACCTCTTTTCCTAATACAATATTAAAGCGATCTCTATGTCTTTGTTCGAAAACATTTTCGAAGATATAGTTAACAGAAAAGGAAAAAAGCATCGCTATACTAGCTATTAAAAAATAGTAACTTATATATTTTTTTTTCTTATTTCTTCTAAAGAAAAATATAAGAATTCCTAATCCTATGATTGCTAACGAAACCCAAATGGAGCCAATTAAAAGAGTTAAAATAAATATACTTATTAGAGAAGAACCTATGAGTAAATACACTCCCGAAATACCTTCACGGTATAAAGGAAAAAAGAAGGCTAAATATACTAAAGCACTTCCAGGGTCTGGTTGCGGAATGATTATTAAAGCAGGCAAAAAAATGATTAAGAAAGCTCCTACTTGATGTTTAATTAATTTGATGTCTGTTTGTATATCACTCAAATATTTTGCTAAGGCGAGCGCTGTAGCTGCTTTAGCAAATTCACTTGGCTGTAAACTAAAAGAACCAAAACTATACCAAGAAGTAGCTCCCGAAATGGTCTTACCAAAAACGAATAAACCTAAAAGGGAGAGTAGTGAGGTTATATAAATTACACTTGCAAATCGTTCATAAAATTTGGCTTCAATAGAGAGAATGAAAATTACCAAAAGAACACTTAATCCTATGAATAAAGCTTGTCTTCCGTAAGTTTGACTCATATCAAAAAAACCATTTGAAGCGTCATTTAACGAAGCTGAATAAATATTCATCCATCCAAAACCTACTAAAATTAAGAAGAGTAAAATCGTTATCCAATCTATTTCTGAAGATTTCCCCATTTATTGATTAATTAAAAAAGATTCTCCGCTAAAGGGTTTTGCATATTCTTCTTCTAAAGAATTATTTAAAATCCATTTTTCCAAATCGGTTCTTGAAATTTCTTCTTTTAAATACTTCTCGATCATCAGACTGGCAATTCTTCCTGCATATCTAGATCCCCAATATCCATTTTCTACTACTACTGCAATAGCGATCTTAGGATTGTCTTTAGGTGCGAAAGCTACAAAAATAGAATGATCTGTTAGTTGAGTTCTCTCTCCGTCAATTTTAGTAAAATTTTCTGCAGTCCCGGTCTTACCACAAATTTCAACTCCTGGTATTTTTAAAAACTTAGCTGTACCATATTCATAAACTCCGAACATACCTTCTATAATCGGCTCAAAGTTTTCTTTGCTGATAGTAGTTTGTTTCTTTTTTGTGAATTTTTCATTTTTGATGGGGTTATCATCAATTTCTTTTAAAATGTGTGGAGTATAAAACCATCCTCTATTGGCAATTGCTGCAGTAAAATTAGCTAATTGAATTGGAGTCGTCAAAACCTCTCCTTGTCCTATTGCATTAGATAATGTATAAGTTGCCGTCCATCTCCCTCCAGGGTACCATTTATTATAATATTCACCATCAGGGATTCTTCCTGGCTGTCCTACCGGTAAATCATTACCTAAGAATCCGCCTAAACCAAAGCTCTCTAAATGTTTGTTCCAAGCATCCATACCCTTTTCAGAGCTTTCAAATTTTTCTATTATTCTTCTATATGATTTTGCAAAATAGGTATTACAAGATTGAGCTAAAGCCGGTGTCATAGAAAGCGGACTTGCATGGTGATGGCATCCCATTCTAGCGCTTCTTCCATAGCTAAAACCCATATGACATGAAATCCCTTCTTTAGTATCTATTACATTTTCTTCTAATGCAATTAAGCCTGTTAGTGCTTTAAAAGGGGACCCTGGCGGATACATGGCTTGTAGACCTCTATTTAAAAGAGGTTTGTTTATACTATCATACCATAGTTTAGTAAAGTTTTTAGATCGCTTTCTCCCCACCAACAAATCTGGATCGTAAGAGGGAGCGGTGATTAAAGAAAGAATTTCTCCAGATGATGGCTCTATAGCTACAATCCCGCCACGTTTACCTCTCATTAATTCCTCACCATATGCTTGTAATTTTGCATCCAGCGTAAGCGTAATGTCTTTTCCTTTTACAGGAAGTGTATCATAAACACCTTCCTTATAAGAGCCTATTTCTCTATTAAAACGATCTTTTTGTGTGTACTTTACCCCTTTTACTCCGCGTAGAACATCTTCGTATTGTTTTTCAACTCCAGATCTACCAATTAAATCTCCAGATTTATAATAGGTTAACTCATCTACTTCTGCATTTGTCACTTCAGAAATATAACCTAAAACACTTGCCGAATTGTCTGTCTTATAATCCCGTAAAGATCTTTTTTGAATATAAAAACCTTCATATTTTCGCATTTTTTCCTGCAAATAGGCAAACTCATTTTTAGTTAATTGAGGGACAATTACAGAGGGTAATCGTGGAGAAAATATCTTGGCTTTATCTAGCTGGTTTTCTAAACGTTCTTTTGATATATTTAGTAAACCCGAAAACTCTAAAGTATCAAATGGTTTGATCTCTCTGGGGATAGCCATCACATCATACGATGGCTGATTAGATACTAATAACTCCCCATTTCTATCAAAAATATAACCTCGTTGAGGATAATCGTAATCTACACTAATTGCATTACTTTCTGAAAGAGCGACAAAAGAAGTATCAACCACTTGCATATAAAAAAGCCTACCAATAAAGATAAAACCCGTAATTAATATGATAAATAACGATAGTAATTTTCTCATCTCTTATTCTGCTGAAATATTCCTGAAACAATTAAGATTAAAAGGATAGTGAATATGCTAGAAAACAACGTCTTCTTTAGTATTAAAATTATATAAGATAAGTTAAAAATCTCTAAAGAAAAAAGAACTAAATGATGTATAACTACTAACAACGAAATGTAAGTGAATCGCTGTGCAAATGGAGTTTGATGAAATTTCACCGTTTGGTGCTCATAACTTATACCAAAAGAGAATCTTAAAAAACTAGGACGTAAAAAACCAATGAGTACACTTGCCGCAGCATTTATGCCGCCACTATCTTCAAATAAGTCTATTGTTAACCCCATTAAAAAACTAAAAAATATAACTTTATAATGAGTAAGGTTAAGTGGTAACAATAAAATAAACAGGACGTACAAATACGGATTAATAAACCCTAAAAAATTTATATTATTAAGAATAAGAACTTGTATTAAAACAAGAATAACAAATCGAGTAATATTTGAAACCAAAAATTTATTCATTGCTTTCTAAACTTTTAATTTCTTCCTGATTGTTATTTTTAATGAGATATACATAACCAATATTAGTCATGTCATTAAACAATCTTACATTTATATCGTAATAGTTTTGATTGTTTTTTAATTGATAGTTTTCTACCACGCCTACTGGAATCCCTTTCGGAAATATAAGAGAACGACCTTCAGTATGTATAGTATCTCCCTTTTTTACAGGCGCTAAACGCGGAATTTCTTCTACTTGAACTATATTAGGGTCTTTCCCATTCCACTTTAATGTACCAAAGTGATTCGTCTTTTTAAGCTTTACATTAATAGCCGAATTAGTATTTAAAATAGAAATAACCCTTGAATAATTATTACTGGTTTCATCTACTATTCCTACAATTCCTCGACTAGTAATCACTCCAAAATCGGTAGCAACACTATCATTTTCTCCTTTATTAACCAATAAAAAATTATCTAATCTAGAATACCTGTTAGCAATAACTTTTGCTGTTATAAATTTATAAGGGGCATCATACGAAGCTGTATCTAAAAAAACAGAATCTAATTCCTTTTCGGATAAAGCTGCTAAATTCTCTCTTAGAAATTTATTTTCATCTACTAAGCGTTCATTATATTCTTTAAGATTAAAATACATATCAATGTTATTAACCCAAGAATAAATACCTCCCGTTAAAAAATTGGCAGAGCTTATAAATTTACTTTTATGGTAAGAATGCGATTGAATGGTAAAGAAAACAGACAGCAGAAATAAAAATAAAAAAAGTAGGGTATTCTTATATTTGATAAGAAAATTGACAATCTGTTGCATACTCTAATCTCTTCCCTATTTAATCAAAACGCCTTTAAATTTAGATATATTTTTTAAGGTAATTCCCGTTCCTCGAACTACTGCTCTTAAAGGATCTTCTGCAATATAAACTGGTAAATCTGTTTTTTGAGATAAACGTTTATCTAAACCTCTTAGCATAGACCCTCCTCCTGCAAGATAAACCCCAGTATTGTAAATATCTGCTGCTAACTCTGGTGGAGTTTGCGATAAGGTTTCCATAACTGCATCTTCAATACGAAGAATAGATTTATCTAAAGCTTTGGCTATCTCACGATAAGAAATTTCTACTTGCTTTGGTTTTCCAGTAAGCAAATCACGTCCTTGAACACTCATTTCTTCTGGTGGAACTTCTAAATCTTCAGTCGCTGCTCCTATTTGTATTTTTATTTTCTCTGCAGTACGTTCTCCAACATATAAGTTATGCTGAGTTCGCATATAATATACGATATCATTAGTAAAGACATCTCCTGCAACTTTTACAGATTTGTCACAAACAATTCCGCCAAGGGCAATAACAGCAATTTCTGTTGTTCCTCCACCTATATCCACAATCATGTTTCCTTTAGGTTGCATAATATCTACACCAATACCTATGGCTGCAGCCATAGGTTCGTGTATTAAATAAACTTCTTTTCCATTTACTCGTTCAGCACTTTCTTTTACCGCTCGCATCTCTACTTCTGTAATTCCAGAAGGAATACAAATCACCATACGTAATGCAGGGGTAAAAATTTTCTTTTTTAAGGCTGGTATTTCTTTAATGAACATTGTAAGCATTTGCTCACTTGCATCAAAATCTGCTATCACCCCATCTTTTAAAGGCCTTATGGTTTTAATATTTTCATGGGTTTTTCCTTGCATCATAGCTGCTTCTTTTCCAGCCGCTATGATTTTTCCGGTTACCCGATTTCTAGCTACAATAGACGGGCTATCGACTACTACTTTATCATTATGAATGACAAGCGTATTTGCCGTACCAAGGTCTATCGCTATTTCTTCTGTTAGAAAATCAAAAAATCCCATAAATTTATAAAAGGTATTGAATTAGGGTGACTTGTAAGTCTATAAAGTTAATGTTTAAAATGACGTGTTCCTGTCATAACCATAGAAATATTATTTTTATTGCAATAATCTATACTTAATTGATCTTTAATTGATCCTCCAGGTTGAATAACCGACGTTATTCCTGCTTTATCTGCAATTTCTACGCAATCTGGAAACGGAAAAAAGGCATCGCTTGCCATAACCGCTCCGTTTAAATCAAACTTAAACGATTGCGCTTTCTCAATACTTTGTCTTAAAGCATCTACACGAGAAGTTTGTCCTGTTCCACTAGCGCAAAGTTGTTTACCTTTTACTAGAACAATCGTATTAGATTTGGTATGCTTGCTAATTTTTGATGCGAATAATAAATCCTCTATTTGTTCTGAGGTAGGTTTTGCATCGGTTACTTCTTTCAGGTTTTCTTGAGTATCGGTTTTTAAGTTTTTATCTTGAACCAAAACACCATTTAAACATGTTCTTACGGTGGTTGAAGGCTGCTCTACTTCTTTCTCAATTAAAATGATACGGTTTTTCTTACCTTTCAATAATTCTAAAGCGTCTTCATGGTAACTTGGTGCAATAACCACCTCGCAAAACAATTGATGAATTTCTTCCGCAGTAGCGAGATCAATAGCAGTATTAGAAATTAAAACACCACCAAATGCCGAAACAGGATCTCCAGCTAAAGCATCTTTGTAAGCTTCTAAAACAGTTGCTCTTTGTGCTAAACCACAAGCATTATTATGCTTTAAAATAGCAAACGTAGGATTATCATTCTTAAACTCTCCCATTAAATTTACAGCAGCATCTACATCTAGTAAATTATTGTAAGAAAGCTCTTTACCATGCAATTGATCAAAAATAGCATCAAAATCTCCAAAGAAATATCCTTTTTGATGTGGGTTTTCCCCGTATCGCAATTGCTTTCCTTCGGTGATACTTTGTTTGTAAACTACCTCTTCTTCATTTTGATTGAAATAATTAAAAATTGCAGTATCATAATGAGAAGAAACGTTAAATGCTTTTGCTGCAAAACGTTTTCTATCTTCTAAAGAAACTTCTCCGTTGTTTTTAGAAATCACTTCTAACAAATCTTCGTAGTCATTCATAGAAGACACACAAAGAACATCTTTAAAGTTTTTTGCTGCCGCTCTAATTAATGAAATTCCTCCTATATCGATTTTCTCTATAATATCCTGTTCAGATGCTCCAGAAGCTACCGTTTTCTCAAAAGGATAAAGGTCTACGATAACAATATCCAATTGTGGGATTTCATACTGCTCCATCTCCTTTACATCACCTTCGTGATCTTGTCTATTTAAAATCCCTCCAAATACTTTTGGGTGTAAGGTTTTAACTCTTCCGCCAAGAATAGAAGGATAAGAAGTTACATCTTCTACAGGAACTACATCTATTCCTAAGTTTTTAATAAATGTTTCTGTTCCTCCGGTAGAATAAATAGTTACTCCTTGCTCGTTAAGCTTTTTAACGATTGGTTCTAATCCATCTTTATGGAATACCGAAATTAAGGCTGATTTTACAGTTTTTGAATGACTCATGTTGTGTTGTTGTTTCAGGGCACAAAAGTAATATTTTAAGTATAAAACTTAAACACGAATATGGTTTTATTCTTAGAAAGTTGTAACAAAAAAATAAGGAAAACGTCCTATCTTTAAAGCTACCAATTAAATTTTAGCCAAAAGAGCTTATGCTAATTTATTTACGAATTATAAAGGAGAGTTTTAATTTTGCTATTAACGCTCTAAAAAACAATAGATTAAGAACGTTTTTATCGCTCTTAGGAGTTACGATTGGTATTTTTTCAATCATTGCGGTTTTAGCGGCTGTAGACTCTTTAGAAAAAGAAGTAAAAGGGAGTTTAAGCACTTTAGATAGCAGCACGATTATCATCATGCGTTTTTCTTTTGGTCCTAGTGAGATACCACAATGGAAAAGAGAACAATTTCCTGATGTCTCTTATGCAGAATATCAATACCTTAAAAAAAACATACCCCAAACCGAAGCGATTACTTACAGTTTAAATGTAAGTCGAGAGACGATAAGTTTTGGAGGGAAACAAGTTGAAGGAGTCGAAATTGGAGCTGTAGGTAGTGAGTATTATGATATCGAAGCTTTAAAATTAGAAGATGGTAGGTTTTTTAATGAGGCTGAAGCCAATAGTGGTTCTCCCGTAATTATCTTAGGAAACGAGATTGCAGAAAATTTATTTGGGCAAGCCATCGCTTCTATAGGAAATAAAGTAAGGCTTTACGGAAGAAAATTTACGGTGATTGGCGTTTTAGAAAAAGAGGGCGCTAGTATGTTTGGACAATCTAAAGATGCCAGTGTTTTTTTACCTGTAAATGTCACCAGAAGAATCTATGGAGATAACAACAAAAGTACCTTTCCGCAAATTATTGTAAAACCCGAAAAAGATATTGATAACGCCGAATACATTGCTATTCTAGAACAGCAACTTAGAATTTTTAGAGGCCTTAAACCTAATGAAGTAAGCACTTTTTTTATTAATCAGTTACAAGGTTTTACCGATTTTATAGATAATATTACAGGTCAGCTTAATTTTATGGGAATGATCATTAGTGGCTTCTCTTTACTCGTAGGTGGTTTTGGAATTGCTAATATTATGTTTGTTTCGGTTAAAGAAAGAACCAACCTTATTGGTATTCAAAAATCATTGGGAGCTAAAAATAAATTTATCTTACTTCAATTTTTATTTGAAGCTGTTGTTTTAGCTGTTATTGGTGGTTTAGTCGGATTGTTTTTAGTGTGGATCATCACCCTCGTAGCTTCCAGCTTTACAGAAGATTTTAACTTTGTACTTTCTACTTTCAATATTATTATCGGGATGTCTGTCTCGGCTATTATTGGTTTAATTTCTGGGATTATTCCTGCTATTTCTGCTTCTCGATTAGATCCTGTTGAGGCGATTAGGACAGGAATGTAAATACTTTTTTCTATGAAAAATATTGTTGCTTTATTAAGTATCCTTTTTGTTTTCGCTTCCGCGGAAGCGCAAGATTTAAACACACAAAAACTTGATAGTCTTTTTGATTTAGTTGAGAAATATGATAAGATGATGGGTAGCGTCGCTATTTCTAAAAATGGAGAAAACCTCTACACCCGAAGCGTGGGATATGCAGATGTCGAAAACAAGAAAAAAGCCAATGAAAAGACTAAATATAGAATAGGCTCTATTACCAAAACTTTTACTGCAACTATCATTCTTCAATTGATTGACGAAGAAAAACTAACTTTAAACACCACTTTAGATGAATTTTATCCAGAGGTTATAAACTCTTCAAAAATCACGATTCAGCAATTATTAAATCACCATAGCGGTTTATTTAATTTCACTAATTCAGAAAACTATTTAAGCATCAACAGCAATAAAATTTCTAAAGAGGAGCTGTTGGCACTTATTAAAAAAAACGGAAAAGTTTTTGAACCTGGAGAGAAAGGAGAGTATTCTAACACCAACTATTTATTACTGACCTTTATTGCTGAAGATATAGAAAACCAAACTTTTGATGCTATTGTAGAAAAAAGAATTATTAAACCTTTGAAGTTAAAAAATACTCAAGTTGGGAAAGTAATAAACTCTAAGAAAAATGAAGCTTACTCCTATTCACGCAAAATGGGAACGTGGAAAAAAGAAAGAGAAACTCATATGAGTGTTCCTTTAGGAGCAGGAAATATTATTTCTACTCCTACAGATATCGCTAAGTTTTATACAGCCTTGTTAGATGGCAAATTACTTTCTGCCGGTAGTTTATTAAATATGAAAATTTTTGAAGATAGCTATGGTTTGGGTCTTTTTCAATTACCTTATAATGAACATAGAGGCTATGGGCATACGGGTGGCATAGATGGTTTTTCTTCTATGGCGGGTTACTTTCCATCAGAAAAAATGGCTTTTGTACTTACTTCTAACGGAAGTAGCATTAACCTTAATGATATTGCATTGGTGGTTTTAGCAACTTATTTTAACCATACATATGAATTACCTACCTATGAGAAAGAAATTATTGTTAATAACAATACTCTAAATTTATATGAAGGAGTTTACACGAGTGACAGTTTTCCTTTAGACATTACAATTCGCAACGAAGAAGGAG
Source organism: Mesonia algae (assembly GCF_003253545.1). GTDB lineage: Bacteria > Bacteroidota > Bacteroidia > Flavobacteriales > Flavobacteriaceae > Mesonia > Mesonia algae. The sequence goes on along the minus strand of NZ_QKYV01000005.1, from coordinate 133,205 downwards.
CTTTAACGGCTCAAGCTACAGGTCAGTCTTCATTTCCACTTACGCCTACTTCTCAAAATGTATTTATTTTTAAACCAGGAGGCATAACTGTTACTTTTAAAGATTACACTCTTTCTCTCGAACAAGGAGAAATGGTTTACGAGTTTACTAAACAGTAATCTTTAAATTTTAATATATAAAACACCTCTTTGTAGGTGTTTTTTTATGTAACTTTATCTAAAACTTCACCTAAATACCTTGTATTGGGTATATTTTTATTATCTGAAAATGATGAATTTTAGAGTTAGTAATTTTTAAATATTTAATTATGAATGTTGACTTTCCTATCACCTGCGTTACTAACCAAAAACTTCCATATCCTCCAGAATTTATTTGTTATGAAGATGATGATATAAAAGTTTATTCCCGAATCACTTTCTCAAATGAAACTTTAGTAGAACGAATAGATTTTAGCTGTGAAAATAAAAATGAAACGCGATTTGAAATAGCAGATATAAAGTTTTGCGGAAATAAAAAAAATTTAAACCATCCAAGTACTTATAATTTTAGAGTTTTATTAATTAACGATGGACACCAAAATAGCAACTACATACTTGAGGGTAATGAGCTAGGTCATTTAAATCTAGAACTAAACGCTAAAGCATATTTTTCTTTTAATGTAATTGATTCTAGCCAAGTGAATGAGTTTAAAGACAATTGTAATTTTAATTCAGACAAACCTAGATCTAAAGATGGATATATCATTATTACTATAAGATGATTTTAAATTACCGCTTATTTTTCTTCATTTTATGTATTGGTTTTTGTTTATCAGTAAACGCTCAGCATCAAAACTTTGAAGAAATAGTTGCTTTTATTGATGATGAAGAGCCATATAAAGCTATTCAAAAATTAGAAGATATTAATATTGATCATTTATCTTCTTATGATAAAGCCACTTATTATTATTATTTAGCTGAAGCTGAATCGAACGTTGGAAAATTTGATGAAGCTTTTTCGCATACCTTAATATCAAAAAAACTATTCACACAGGAAGATGCTCCTAGCGATGTACTCGACTGCAATCTTCTTCTTATTTCTATCTTAGATGTACAAGATGGTTACGATTTTAAAGCTAAAAACCTAGAAGAAGAATTAAGAACGTATGTTAATCAGCAAAAAGACCCAAAAGCCGCTTTTACCCTTAATACTAGAATTGGTTCTCGCTATTTAGATAACGATTTACCCCAAAAAGCAATACTATTTTTTTTAAAAAATGACAGTATAGGTAAAACTCATAAGAATAAAAGATTTTCTATTTCGGCTTATGCTAATGTCTCCACCGTATATTCTTTATTAAAAAAAGATTTTGATTCTGCTTTATTCTATAATAAAAAGGCAATAAAAATCTATAATGAAAATCCTAATGACACTAAATTATTGTCTTATTTATACAATAATCAAGCTCGTATACATCAGTCAAAACAAAATTATAAGGATGCTTTAGCTTACTATCAAAAAGCAGATTCTATTGAAATTAAAGGTAATATAGGAGCTACAAAACGTATCTACTATGCTAATTTATCTTCTTTATATGAGAGTATGGGCGATTATAAAAATGCTTATAATTACCTAAAAAAAGAAAAGATAATTAATGACAGTATAGAGCAAAGTGAACAAAACATAGCTTTATCTGACATTCAAACTAAATACGAAACAGAGAAAAAAGAAAAAGAAAATATTCTTCTCAAAACAGATTTAAAAAAGAAAAAACAAACGCAGTTTATTTTGTGGCTGGGCATTATCTCTTCCATCATAATAGGAACTACTATTAGCTTACTAATTGCCAAAAACGCTAAGAAAAAAAGACTCCTAAATAAGCAAGAACAAAAAATTAAAATCCAAGAAATAGAACAGGGATTAAAAGAGCAAGAATTAAATAGTATTGACGCTTTAATTGCTGGACAAGAAAAAGAAAGGCAACGATTAGCAGAGAATTTACACGATAATCTGGGAGCTACATTAGCTGCTTTAAAATTAAATATTCAACATATTAAAACTGGAGAAAGTAACTCTAAAAGTATAAAAAATAGTATTGAACTTATTAATGACGCCTACGATAAAGTAAGGACCATTGCTCACGAAAAAAGCACTGGGGTAATTGCCAAAAACGGGTTACTACCTGCCATAAAAGATATGGCGAAAAGAATTTCAACCAATAACTTTACCGTGATCGTAGAAGATTACGGACTTGAAAATAGGTTAGAAAACACCTTAGAAATAAGAATTTTTAGAATTACTCAAGAGCTTGTAACCAACATTATTAAACATGCTAATGCCACTGAAGCTACTGTATCTTTAACCAATCACAATTCTACTTTAAATATTATTGTGGAAGATAATGGAAAAGGATTTGATGAAAAGTTCACCTATTCCCAAAATAAAGGAATGGGATTATCTTCTATTGAAAAAAGAGTAGAAAATATTGGAGGAACTTTGGAAGTAGACTCTTTCCCCAACAAAGGCACTAGTATAATTATAAACCTACCATTATGACTAGAATAGTTATTGCTGAAGATCACCAATCATTAATTGATGGCGTTTGTTTACTCTTTGAACATGAGGAGAATTATTCTATTGTTGGAATGGCAAACGATGGTGAAAAACTTATTGAAATCGTTGAAAAAATACAACCTGAAATTGTCTTGACGGATATAAGAATGCCAAAAATCGATGGTATTACCGCTACAAAAATTATTAAGAAAAAATTCCCTAACATTAAGGTAATTACTTTTACAATGTTCGATCAACAGGAAGCTATCCAACAAATGATAAATGCCGGAGCTTCTGGTTATATTTTAAAAAATTCTGGATTAAGCGATGTAAAAAATGCGATTAGCAAAGTAATGTCTGGAGAAACCTATTATGATGCTGCTTTAAATTTATCTTTCTTAGAAGAAGATACACGAGCTCCAAAAAAATCTATTCTTTCTAAAAGCGAAAATGAGATTTTACGGTTAATAGGACAAGGAAAAACTTCTAATGAAATAGCCGATATTCGTTTTTGCTCTGTTTCTACCGTAGAAACACATCGAAAAAATATGATTAGAAAATTGGGCATCCAAGGTAAAGGAGAACTTCTACGTTATGCGATTGAGAAAAAATATGATTTTTAACAAAAAAAGCCCTTTCTAAATTAGAAAGGGCTTTTAAAATCAACTATTAAGCTTAGTTCATTTCTGGTAAGAAACCATATTCTTTAGAGTACATCAACATTTGCTCCTCAAAGCTTTCCGGTTGAGTCACTTTTATAGTTGTAATTTCTCCAGCTTCGTTCATTTCTGGAACTAATACAGGATTTACAAATCCGCTATAAGGTGCTGCCTTAAATTGAGCGCTTCTCTTTAAAACTTCTTTATGAATTTCTTGATCCACTTTTACTCCGTAATTCTCCACTAAGTTTTTCGCTGCATCAAAATCACCTTCAGATTTTATACGCTGAGTTTCTTTTAACAAGTCTCCAAATAACTCTCTTAGTTTATCATAATCATTGATCTTAAGATAGGTTTTACCATCTTTTTTCACTTTTTCGATTACATTGGCGTCTTTTCCTTTTTCAAAAACCCAAGCACTCACCCATTGACGGTTTCTCATATGAGCTTCTTCTACATCATCTCCTAAATTAAGACGGGTAAGCTGTGTCATTAATCCGTTACGGATGTAATCATTATAAGCAGCTTTCCCTAAATTTTCGATACTATCGGTTAAACCGAGTTCTTCAATTTTAGGATCCATTAAATAATATAGCCCTACTAAATCTGCTCTTCCTTCTTCTAAAGTTGAAGCATAATTCTTTAAGGTTTCTTTTGTCTCACCTACTCCCGGATTCAATTTACCTGATGCATGACCTACTACTTCATGTAAAGCGGTGTGTAATTTATCTGCTAATTCTCCATACTCTTTAGATAATTCTTTTTCTTCTTCCGTTAAGGCAAATTCATCTAATTTTTCAGAACCACCGGCGTGACTGTAAGCATTAATGATATTTCCTAAAGATACAGATTTACTCCCGTGCTCTGTTCTAATCCAGTTTGCGTTTGGTAAATTAACCCCAATTGGTGTACTTGGTGAAGCATCTCCTGCCTCTCCTGCTACAATAACAGTTTTATAAGTTACTCCAACTACAGAATCTTTTTTATGCTCCTCCATAATAGGTGCATTATCTTCAAACCATTGTACATTATCTTCTAAAACTTTCATTTTTTTAGACATGTCAAAATCTTTGATTTGTACAATCGTTTCATAAGAACCTCTGTATCCTTTTGGATCGTTATAAACTTCTATGAAACTGTTGATGTAATCAATATTTCCTTCGGTTGCTTCTACCCAAGCCACGTTATAATCGTCCCAAGTTTGTAGGTCTCCAGTTTGGTAATATTTAATAAGTAAGCCTAATGCATTAGCTTGTTTATCATTTTCTGCAACCGTTTTCGCAAGATCTAACCAATAAATAATTTTATCGATAGCTTCACCGTACATACCTCCACTTTTCCAAACTTTCTCAACCAATTTCCCATCTTCTTTTACGAGCTTAGAGTTAAGACCATATGAAAGTGGTTTTTGAGGATTAGGAGATTTCATTTTTTTATAAAAAGCATCTACTTCTGCAGCAGTAACATCTGGACCATAAAAATTTGTCGCCGATCCTTTTAAAAGGCCTTTATCTTCGTTAAGGTTTACTTTCTTACTGTCTTTATCATTAAAGATTACTTCTAGAGATTCTCCAGTAAGTTGAGTATTAGTCTCTTTTAAAAGTGTTCCTAGATATGCTTTATCAAACCCTGGTTTCATCTTATCCATAGAGTAATGATGATGAATTCCTCCAGAGAACCACACGCGTTTTAAATATTCCTCAAAAGCCAACCAGTCTTCAGTAGTTTTATCTCCTTCGTAATTTTGGAAGATATTTTCTAACGCTTTTCTAATGGTTAAGTTATAGCGATAGTTTTGATCCCAAATAATATCTCTACCAGAAAGTCCCGCTTGAGTAAGGTAATAGACTAACTTTTGTTCTTTTAAAGATAGTTTTTCCCAGCCAGGAATTTGATATCTTAATACTTTGATATCTGCAAATTCACCTGCAGTATAATCAAAATTTGTAGTTTCACTTACTGCTTCTTTTTGAACAGGTTCTTCGTTTTCTTTTTTCTTATCATCGCAAGAAACAAAGCTTAATGCTGCTGCTAATGCAATGGGGATAATTTTAGATTTCATCTAGCTAATTATTAAGTTTTTAAATTATGTTATTCCTAACAATTTGTAAAATAACTATATTAGCTAAATATAACCAACAAACCATCTATGAAAATTTTTAAATATATCTTTTTACTTTTTCTCATTGCTATTATTGGAGGTTCAATTTACATAGCGACCTTAGACGGAGATTATCAAATTGAAGAGAGTAAAATCATAGATGCCCCACCTTCTTTGTTATTCAAAGAAGTAAATAATTACAAAAATTGGGAAGTTTGGGGTCCTTGGAGAAAAGAAGATCCTAATATGGTGGTTACCTATAATCAAAAGACTACTGGTGTTGACGCTGGTTATTCTTGGCAAGGAGATACTGCCGAAGATGGAAATATAATAACTACAGACGTAATTCCTAATAAAGAAATTCATCAAGAAGTTACTATTAAAAATCCGTTAAGTGAGTCTAAGAGTAATATTTATTGGAATTTCGAACCAATTGAAAACGGAAGAACGAAATTAGTTTGGGGTGTAAAAGCAAACAAAAGTTTTTGGGATAAAGCCTACAGTCTAACGCAAAAAGAAACACCTACTGAAATATGGAAGCCTTATTTAAATAAAGGATTAACCAGTATAGATACCATTGTTACCAACAAAATGAAAGCCTACGACATAAATGTTGATGGAATTACTCAACATAGCGGTGGTTTCTATATGTACACGACTACAGCATCAAAAAATAACAGTAAAATGCTTTCTGCGAAAATGGGGGAAATGCTTCCATCTGTTCTTCAATTTATGGAGAGTAATAACATTACGGTTAGCGGCGCTCCTATGACCGTTTATAAAGAAGTAGACGAACAAAATAATACGGTAATTATATCATCAGGAATTCCTACTAACAGTAAAGTAGTAACACCTTTAGATAGTAATATATTATGTGGGTTTATGAATTCTCAGCAAGTATTAAAAACCACATTAAAAGGTAATTATAATAATTTAGCTCAAACTTGGATGGTTGCCGAAGATTATATTAAAAACCATAACATAGAAAAAACACCTAATGCAGAACCGTTTGAGATTTATATTACAGATCCAGCAAAATACCCTAATCCAGCCGATTGGGTAACAGAATTGTATATTCCCGTACAACAGCAAAATGAGGCTTCATTTACAGATAAAATTACAAGACAAAACTCTAATCTAGAACAGTAGACTAATATTATGAAGCAATTACTAATTGTCTTTTTAGGAGGGGGAACAGGCAGTGTCGCTCGGTTTTTACTTTCAAAATGGCTAAATAGCCCTTCTACAGGTTTACCTTATGGTACTTTTTTAGCGAATGTTTTAGGGAGTTTCCTTATCGGAATTATTTTAGGATATTTCTATAAAACCAATACCATTTCCCAAAATACAATGCTATTATTAGCTACAGGTTTCTGTGGAGGTTTTACTACATTTTCAACCTTTGCTTATGAAAGCCATATTTTGTTGAAAAATAATGATTTTTTAAGTTTTGGTCTTTATGCTACTGCAAGTATCATCGTAGGTTTTGCAGCCGTATTTTTAGGGATGTGGCTTACTAAAACTATTTAGTAGATTTTATTAAATTTTTTAACTCCAGCATTTATTTCAAGATCAATAAAATTTATTTCTGGTGGTATGGGACAAGAATACTTTTCATTATAAGCACAGTAAGGATTATAGGCTTGATTAAAATCTATTATCATCCTATTTCCCTTAGGAATTTGAGTATCTAAATACCTGCCTCCTCCATACGTAGAAACTCCATTGGTAAGATCATAAAAAGGTATAAACAAATAATCTTTAAACTCATTTTGCATCTTTAAGCGTTGATTTTGATAAACCTCTAACACCACCTTTTCACCTTCCAAAACGAAACTTACTTCTCCATATTTTACAAAAATACTTTGCATGTCTGTTGTTGTGGGCATTAAAAAGGGTTTCTCATAAGGTGTTCTTTTAAAATTAGCCGAAATAATGTAACTACTATCAATTGCAAAGGTTTCTAATCCTTTAAAATCTTTTCTATCTTTTTCTTTTAAGGGAGAAGAATTCTTATTTTTAAATTCTTTATTTAATTTTTCGTGAAAAGCTTGACTATCTAAAGTCGTCTGTGCGGAAACATAATGAAAGCTAAATATTAAAACTAGGCTGGTGAAGTATAAATTAAAACGCATGTAAAAAATTTTCAGTAAAATTAAAATTTTAGAAAGAGTCTATTCACAAATTTTTCTTATTTTTTATTACTTTCATCGTATTAATATGAGGATCTTTTTTTCGCTGATTAGTTTCTGAGGTTTTCACTAAAAGTAATATACCAGCTGTAACTAATAACGTTAAACCAAACCTAAAATAAAAGAGCAGCGTACTGCTTCCAAAATTAAATTTAGAATCATCTAAAAGTTCTTTCCCTACAGAAGATTGAATAGCTACAAGTTCGGCTAAATTGACATTAATTTTATTTAGAAAAACTAAAGCTTCTCCTATATCTTTTTTTTCTGAAATAGAAAGCTCACAATTTTTCATACCTTGAGTTACAAGAACCTCTTTTTTTTGATAATCTTCATAATTCTCTTTAAACTTTACAAAGGCTAACTTTTCTTCTTTTACAAAATAAGTCTCTTCGTAAGCTTTTAGTAAGGAATCTATTTTTTTATTGTTTTTTAAAAGTAATGGCGAAAAATTAAAAGATAAACTATCATTTACATTTTTGAGCTCTTCTAAAACAAAGCTTTTTTGTGTAAAATAAGTATTGATTTGATAGATCTCTGAAGCAGGAATAAGTCGGTCTTTGTACAACGATCCAAAACTTTCATTAATTTCTTTAAGCTGTTTATTTTCAAACAGACTGGTAAGAAATATAAGAAGAAGCACCACCGACAAGCCTAAAATAATACGCCATCTATTTTTGGGTGTGATTTTATAGAGGTTTTTCATTTCAGAATTTTTATAACTCCTCTAAAATAGAAAAAACCCTGCTTAAACAGGGTTTTTCTTAATAATATCTTTATATAAAATAAAGAAATTACATATTTCTTCGATACTGTCCACCAACTTCAAATAAGGATTCGGTGATTTGCCCAAGTGAACAAACTTTGGTTGCCTCCATTAGTTCTTCGAATATATTCTTATTGTGGATAGCAGCATTCTGTACTTTATCTAAAGCTTCTTGCGCACTATCTTCATAGGTTTTATGTAATTTCTTCAAGGTAGTGATTTGAAACTGCTTTTCTTCTTCTGTAGCTCTAATCACCTCTCCTGGTGTTACGGTAGGAGAACCTTTACTGCTCAAGAAAGTATTCACGCCAATGATAGGGAAATCACCATTGTGTTTTAAAGTTTCATAATATAAACTTTCTTCTTGTATTTTCGAACGCTGGTACATGGTTTCCATTGCTCCAAGAACTCCTCCTCGTTCTGTAATTCTATCAAATTCTGCTAAGACCGCTTCTTCAACTAAATCGGTTAATTCTTCAATGATAAATGAACCTTGGATAGGATTTTCGTTTTTCGCTAAACCTAATTCTTTATTGATGATTAACTGAATAGCCATTGCACGTCTTACAGATTCTTCTGTAGGTGTGGTAATTGCCTCATCGTAAGCATTGGTATGCAACGAATTACAGTTATCATAAATTGCGTACAGAGCTTGAAGCGTAGTACGAATATCGTTAAAATCTATTTCTTGTGCGTGAAGTGATCTTCCCGAAGTTTGGATGTGGTATTTCAACATTTGAGCACGAGCGTTAGCTCCATACTTATGTTTTAAAGCTTTAGACCATATTTTTCTAGATACACGTCCAATCACAGCATATTCTGGATCAATTCCGTTAGAGAAAAAGAAAGAAAGGTTAGGTCCAAATTTATTAATATCCATTCCTCTACTCAAGTAATATTCCACGTAAGTGAAACCATTTGCTAAGGTTAACGCCAATTGAGTAATTGGATTAGCTCCAGCTTCTGCAATGTGGTAGCCAGAGATTGATACCGAATAGAAATTACGAACCTTATTCTCAATAAAATATTCTTGAACATCTCCCATAAGACGCAAAGCGAATTCTGTAGAGAAAATACAGGTATTTTGAGCTTGATCTTCTTTTAAAATATCTGCTTGTACAGTTCCACGAACCACAGCTAACGTATCATACTTAATCTTTTGATATACATCATCTGGAAGTACTAGATCACCAGTAACTCCTAATAACATAAGTCCTAACCCATTATTACCTTCTGGCAATTCTCCGCGGTATGTTGGACGCTCTAAACCACTTTTTTTATAAATGGCTTTAATTTTATCTTCTACTTCTTGTTCTAAATCGTTCTCTTTAATATACTTCTCACATTGTTGATCGATAGCAGCATTCATAAAGAAACCAAGCAACATTGGTGCTGGCCCATTAATAGTCATACTTACAGATGTCAAAGCGTGAGCTAAATCGAACCCAGAGTATAGTTTTTTAGCATCATCTAAACAACAAATAGATACTCCTGCATTACCAATCTTACCATAAATATCTGGTCGGTGATCTGGATCATTTCCGTAAAGAGTAACAGAATCAAAAGCAGTAGATAAACGTTTTGCAGGCAAGCCTAAACTTACATAGTGAAAACGACGGTTGGTACGTTCTGGCCCGCCTTCTCCTGCAAACATCCTTGTAGGGTCTTCTCCTTGGCGTTTAAAAGGATATAAACCTGCAGTATAAGGGAATTCTCCCGGTACATTTTCTTGTAAAATCCACTTTAAGAGATCTCCCCAAGCTTTATATTTAGGTAAGGCTACTTTAGGTATTTGTAGGTGCGAAAGTGACTCGGTATGAGTTTCTATTTTTATTTCTTTATCACGAACTTTAAAGCTGTAAATAGGATCACGATATTTTTTAACGGTATCTTCCCACTTAAGAATTTCTTCCCAATTGTAAGGATCAAAATCCATTTTTACACGATCAAATTCCTTTTTTAATAAGTTAACTAGCTCTTTATTCTCTTCGGAAGTATTTTCGTTTAAAGCTTCTTCATCTAATCCATTTTTTGTTAACTGAATTTTAGTACCAGTAACAGATTCTATGGTTTTATAAATTCCGTAAAGCTTTTGTGCTACTTCTACTTGAGATTCTACTTTATCATCATAACCGCGATTATTTTCAGCGATTTCTGAAAGGTAGCGTACTCTTGCTGGTGGAATTACATATATTTTTTCAGACATTTCATCTGAAATATGGTAATCACTTTTTAATGGAGTTTCCGTTTTTTCTGAAAGCGTATCCATTATTTTTTTATACAAGGTATTCATCCCAGGATCATTGAACTGAGAAGCAATTGTCCCGTATACTGGAAGCGTTTTTGGGTCTTCGTGCCACAACCCGTGATTACGCTGGTATTGCTTTTTAACGTCACGTAACGCATCTAAAGCACCACGTTTGTCAAATTTATTGATAGCAACGATATCAGCAAAATCTAACATATCGATTTTCTCTAACTGTGTTGCAGCTCCAAACTCTGGTGTCATCACATATAGAGAAACATCTGAATGATCTAAAATTTCGGTATCGCTTTGCCCAATACCTGAAGTTTCTAAAATTATTAAATCGTATTCTGCTGCTTTTAGAACCTCAACTGCTTCTTGCACATATTTTGAAAGCGCTAAATTAGATTGACGTGTGGCTAAAGAGCGCATATAAACTCGTGGTGAGTTAATTGCATTCATACGAATACGGTCTCCCAATAAAGCTCCTCCTGTTTTTCTTTTAGAAGGATCTACAGATACAATACCAATGGTTTTATCTTCAAAATCTACTAAGAAGCGACGTACTAATTCATCTACTAAAGAAGATTTTCCTGCTCCACCAGTTCCGGTAATACCTAAAACTGGAGTTTTTATATTTTTATTTTTCTCGTGAATTTGATCTAAAGCAGATTTTGCAATCTCTGGAAAGTTTTCTGCTGAAGAAATAACTCTTGCTATAGATTTATCATTCTTTGAAGCTAAATTATCTACTTCTTCATTTAGCTTATCTCCAATTGCATAATCTGATTGTTTCACCAAATCATTAATCATTCCTTGCAAACCAAGTTCTCTACCATCATCTGGAGCATAAATTCTCGTGATTCCGTACTCTTGCAATTCTTTTATTTCTTCTGGAAGAATTACACCTCCACCACCACCAAAAATTTTGATGTGCTCTGCTCCTTTTTCTTTTAAAAGATCATACATATATTTAAAATACTCGGTATGACCACCTTGATAAGAAGTCATTGCAATTGCATTGGCATCTTCTTGTATAGCTGTATTTACAACTTCTTCTACACTTCTATCGTGCCCTAAGTGTATCACTTCTACCCCTGTTGATTGAATGATACGACGCATAATATTAATAGCGGCATCGTGCCCATCAAATAATGAGGCTGCAGTTACAATTCTTACTTTATGTTTTGGTTTATATGGTGCTTGTTCTTCCATGGATTTATTCTGAATTTTTGGAGCGTAAATTTACTAAAAAACGCTGACTTAAGAGAAGCGATTAAGAATTAATGATTTGTAACAAATCGCACAAACCCACCTTTAATCGAAAAGTTAGAATATACCCAATACTGGGTATATGCAAATCTCTAATAATCTGTATCTTTACCATATCAATATTATCTTATAGGGGGTAGATAATTTGAATTTTAAACAACTTACGTTTGTTTTGGCAATGATTTTTTCTTAATTGATTAAATTGTTGCCTTTTTTTATTCCCACATTTAAAAATATACCTTTTATTGGGTATTGTACTAAGCGAAAAAGGCTCATATATTTGATTTATATATTTATAGGGGTATTCATATATATTACAATTTGTTTTATTGTCTTAACAACAAAAAGCTCTGCGATTGCAGAGCTTTTTTTATTTTGTTGTGGTAGCTTTTACATATTTACACCTAAGCCTTCAGCTATTCGTCTTCCCAATTCTTCATCTGCTTTATACCAATGTGCTAGTTGTCTTTTAGTGATTTCCTCTTTTTTAGGACCTTCAATCCCACTCATAGCTCCTACCGTATTATTTATTAAGTTGGTTTTAGCTTGGTCACTCATGATTCGGTATAAATTCCCTGGCTGCGTATAGTGGTCATTTTCATTTGCTGCAGCAGAATTTCGATCATACCAATCCGCGGAAGCGTCATTCACCTCTGGAGATTTTAATTTATAATCTTCATCTACCTTTATGTCGTCAAAACTATTTGGAAAATAATTTTCAGCTCGTCCTTGATTACCATCTACTCGCATAAATCCATCTCTTTCGTAATTATTAACTGCGTATGGACAACGGTTAACAGGTATCTGCTCATAATTTACACCCAGGCGGTAACGGTGAGCATCGGGATAAGAGAGTAATCTACCCTGTAACATTTTATCTGGAGAATACCCCACACCATCAACAATATGCGCTGGTGCAAAAGCAGATTGTTCTATTTGCGCAAAATAATTATCTGCATTTTTATTAAGCTCCATAACTCCAACATCAATCAAAGGAAAGTCTCCATGTGGCCAAACCTTAGATAAATCGAAAGGATTCCATTTATAATTTCTAGCCTCTTCTTCGGTCATTACCTGTATTTTTAAATTCCATTTAGGGTAATTTCCGTTTTCGATATGTTCTATTAAGTCTTGCTGAGCAAAATCTGGGTTCTCCCCTTTCATTTTTGTGGCTTCAGCATCGTTAAAATTCTTAATTCCTTGATCGGTTTTAAAGTGAAATTTCACGTAATGACGTTCATTATTTGCATTAATTAATGAATAGGTATGTGAACCATATCCATTCATATGTCTATATCCAAATGGTGTACCTCGATCACTCATTAAAATAAGTACTTGATGTAAAGACTCTGGGTTTAAAGACCAAAAATCCCACATCATAGTTGGTGATTTCATATTAGTAAATGGATGTCTTTTTTGCGTGTGAATAAAATCACTAAACTTTTTAGGGTCTTTCACAAAGAATACAGGAGTGTTGTTTCCTACTAGATCCCAGTTTCCATCTTCTGTATAAAACTTTAAAGCAAAACCCCTAGGATCCCTTTCAGTATCCGCAGAACCTTTTTCACCTCCAACGGTTGAAAAACGTGCTAACATATCAGTTTTTTTACCAACGGTAGAAAACATTTTGGCTTTGGTATACTTTGTAATATCATGAGTAACAGTAAAAGTACCAAAAGCTCCCGATCCTTTCGCGTGTACAACCCTCTCTGGTATTCTTTCTCTATTAAAATGCGCCATTTTTTCGTGAAGCACATAATCTTCTAATAGTATTGGTCCTCTTCTTCCTACTGTTAAAGAATCTTCATTTTCAACGTAAGGACGTCCCGAAGCTGTTGTTAATTTCTTTTTCTCACTCATGATATAACTTTTTGATTTCTATAAAAGTACAAGACTTGAAGGAAATTATTATTTAATCGTGATAGGTTTTTTTTATATTTCTATAATTACGCTTCAAATTTCTGTTTAAAACAAATAAACTTTACTTTAGTATTTTAATTTAAGTTTTACAAATTATGAAGAAATTTATACTATTATTATTGCTTATTAATTATTCTTGCTCGAATGATGATGAAATTAAAAACTCTTCAATAGATGATACTCCTGTTAATTTGAGTGAGAGTATATCAATTTATGATGAAGATAATTTTCTTTCAGGCTTTACATTATACACTCCCACTGTTTCAAATAAAAGTTTTCTGATTAATATGGAAGGACACCCTGTTAAAGAATGGGTTTCAGAGCATAAAGGACTAGTTTCTTATTTAGATAAGAATGGTAATTTATATAGAGTTTTTGATACAAAAAATTCAAATTTTAATTCAGGTGGTAGTATGGGAGGTATAGAAATGTTTGATTTTGAAGGTAATCTTGTATGGCAATGGATTTATAGCGATGATCATAAAATTTTACACCACGATATTGCTCTCTTGCCTAATGGAAACATATTAGCAAGTGTTTGGGAAAAGAAGACTAAAAATGAAGCTATTGAAGCGGGTCGAGACCCATCATTACTTACTGAGAACGAAATGTGGCCTGACAAGGTTATCGAGATTAAGATTCTAGGCAATAATGAAGCTGAAATTGTATGGGAGTGGACGGTATGGGATCATTTAATCCAAGATTATGATGATGAAAAATCTTTTTTTGGAAATATTGAAAATCATCCAGAACTAGTAAATATTAATCATACCTTAGGAGAGGCTAACTTTAATCATATTAATAGTATTGATTATGTTGAAGAATTTGATCAAATAATTCTTAGCTCAAGAAAATTCAACGAATTTTGGGTAATTGATCATAGTACGACAACAATAGAAGCTAAAGGACATACAGGTGGTAATTTCAATAAGGGTGGAGATTTATTATTTAGGTATGGAAATCCTTATGCATATAAAAGTGGTGATGAGAATAATCAAACACTATTCGCTCAGCACGATGTTACTTGGCTAGGCAACAAACAAAATCACGGCGGAAATTTTCTTGTTTTCAATAATGCATTTTCACCTACGATGTCTTCCGTAGATGAAATTAAAATTCCTCAAAACTCAGATGGAAGCTATCCTACAGCTAATGCTTCTTTAGGGAGTATAGTTTGGAGCTACCAAAATGCAGACATTTATTCTCCAAGAGTCTCTGGAGCTAGAAGACTAGAGAACGGAAATACTCTTATTACTCAAGGAACAAGTGGTCTTATATATGAAATAGATATTAATAAAACATTAGTTTGGAAATATAAAATACCATTAGCAGGAAATCAAACCTTTAAGGCTTTTAGGTATCCTTCTAACTATAACGCTTTTAATAATAAAAACTTAGAAAAAGATGATAGCATTACAATTGAATAATTTTTGGAAGAAGACTTCGTTATTCTTTTTAATTTTAGCCACATTTAGCTGCGCCGAATTACAAACCATTGCCGACAACCTACCTCAGCAAGGATATGGACTGACTGAGCAAGATATTGCAAACGGATTGAAACAAGCACTTAACAAAGGAATTGATGACCAAGTACAAAAATTAACACAAGAAAATGGTTTTTATGGTAACGCCGCTGTAAAAATTCTACTTCCTGAGGAACTTCAAAAAGTGGAAAAAGGATTAAGAGATTTTGGTCTTGGTAGTCTTGCCGATGAAGGAATTAAAGCACTTAATAGAGCTGCTGAAGATGCTGTAAAAGAAGCTACACCTATTTTTGTCTCTGCAGTAAAGGAGATGACGTTTACAGACGCAAAAAATATTTTATTAGGAGATGATAAAGCTGCAACAAGCTACTTAGAAGATAAGACAACTAATAGTTTGTACAACAAATTTAATCCCGTAATCAAAAACTCCTTTGCTAAAGTTGAAGCTGATCAAATTTGGAGCAATTTAATTAACAAGTACAACGCTCTTCCTCTTACGCAAAATGTAAATCCAGATCTTACAGACTATGTCACCACACAAGCTTTAAGCGGAGTGTTTACTATGATTGCTGAAGAAGAAAAAGAAATTAGAAATAATTATTCTTCGAGAACCACAGATCTTTTAAGAAAGGTGTTTGCTCTACAAGATAACAAATAACCTTAGCATCATATTAAGGTAACACCTAAATTTTAAAAGAATGTCATCTTTGTCATGAGATTTAGGGTGTCTCATATTATTTGGGTTAAGTTAGGCCGCTAGGAAACTTGCGGCTTTTTTTTGTTAATTAATTAAGCAAAACTTCACTATACGCCTCAACTTTTAAAACACTATTAACTATCTTTAATACTTTCTAAGCATTGTCTACTCTTATCTTTGTAAAAACACAATGATGAAGATGCTAGATTGGATAAAAAAGAAAACCAAAAAGGAGCGTTTAAAAGAAAAATATTGTGAGCTTATGAAACGTGCTTATCAAATTGCTCCCAAAAATAAACGTAAAAGTGATAAACTCAATGAGAAAGCAAGAGTTGTTTTAATTGAGATTAGAAAACTAGAGCTTAATCGTTTACATTAATTACAGTTACCTCTTTTACATTATTTATTTATGAATATATCTATTTCAGGGAAGATCCAAGAATCACTGAGTAATTATTATGATTATATCATTGAGGTCATTCCTAGAATAGCACTCGGTATTTTTATCGTGGTTGTGGGCGTGTTAATTGCTCAATTAATCACTAATTTCTATCGGAATAAATTTTTAAAAAAAGCCAATGATGCATTAATGGCCAGGTTTTTAGCACAAGCTGTAAAAACCATCCTTATCATCATTACTATCATGCTGGCTTTAGAAGCTGCAGGGCTTAGCAACATTGCAACTGGTATCCTAACCGCTGCAGGTGGAGCTGCTATTATATTGGGGTTTGCTTTTCAGGATATTGGAAAAAACTTTCTTGCCGGAATTATACTAGCTTTCAATAGACCCTTCAATGTGAATGATACAATACAAATAAGTGACATTTTTGGAAAAGTTAAAGCATTAAACTTTCGCTATACTCACATAAAAACTTCAGACGGTAGAGATATTTATATTCCGAATAGTGATGTGCTTACCAAACCTGTAGAAAATTATACTGCAGATGGTTTCTATAGAAATGAATTTATTGTCGGGATAGGATATGAAGATAATATTGAATCGGCTAAACGGCTTATTTTAGAAGTCATTCAATCGCACCCCGATGTAATTCAGAATGACATTAATCACGAAAATTTTGTAGTCGAAACCGAACTCGCTGCCAGTACAGTTAATCTCAAAGTATTTTTCTGGGTAAATACGGTAGATTATCGGGTGTCTTCAAGAATTTTAAGAGGGATAATTATTAAAAACGTAAAAGAAGCTCTTAGTGATACAGGCTTTAATTTACCTGCAGATATTACCGAACTTAAACTTTACGGAAATGAAGAAGATATTCCTTTAAAAGTAAGAAAAGATCCTAGAGATTTATTACCTCCTAACAATGCCTAGTTTTCTATATCGTGCCATTTTTGAAAGTAAGAAAAGGCTTTTTCTAAACGTGAGCCATACCAACTAAAGAATTCTCCATCTACAAACTTAATTTTTTCCTTAGGTAAAAATTTTTCAAAATCCTTACTATGTTTTTCGTTAAACGGAAAAGGTTCTGAAGACAATAAAACATAATCTAAATCTGGTAAATTCTTCAAGTCTACTTCTGGGTAACGAGGAACTTCTTCAAAAACATTTTTAAATTTATTTTCTTTCAGTAAATAGTTTATAAAAGTCTCTCCTCCTGCTACCATATAAGGGTTTTTCCAAATAAAATATGCTACTTTTTTTACTGATTTATTAGAAATACTCTGCTGAAACTTTTGATGTTCTTCTTGAATAGATTTTACTAAACTATGAGCATTTTTTGAAACTTGAAACATATTTCCATACTGCAGAATTAACTCATAACTTTCGGCCAAATTTTGAATATCTGAAACGTGGACTGGAGCTACTTTCTCTAATTCTTTTACCATTTCTTTTGTGTTCTCTTCTTTATTACACAAAATAATATCTGGCTGAGCGGCTTTAATTTTTTCTAGATGAACCGATTTTGTTCCACCCACAATTTCTATTTCATTTCTTAATCGGCTTGGATGTACACAAAATTTGGTAATTCCAACGATATTGTCTTCCAATCCTAAGTCTACTAACAATTCCGTTTGACTAGGGACTAGAGAAATAATTCGCTGCGGAATTTTTTTTAATGTAATACTTCTACCTAATTGATCTTTAAAATTCACTAAAATGTTATTACTTATATTTTGTCGAGTATCTCTTTCATTTCCGTTTGAAGTTCTTGAGCTTTTAAAGCTGCCGCCTCTGCAAAATTAGCTTCCGCGGAAGCGTAAATAATTCCCCTTGAAGAATTGATCAACAAACCAACGTCCTCATTTAAACCATATTTACAAACCTCTTTTAAACTTCCGCCTTGTGCGCCAACTCCAGGAACTAAGAGAAAGTTTTTAGGTGCTATATTTCTAATCTCTTTAAAATATTCAGCTTTAGTAGCTCCAACCACATACATGAGATTATGGTGGTTTTTCCAAGTTTGAGAAGTTTGTATTACTTTTTTATACACTTCTTCTCCCTCTACTTTTTGGGTCTGAAAATCAAAGGCTCCCCGATTTGAAGTTAAAGCTAATAAAATAGTCTGCTTATTTTCAAATTCTAAGAAAGGAACCACAGAATCTTCTCCCATATAAGGCGCCACCGTGATAGAGTCGAAATTTAAATGACTAAAAAAAGTTTTAGCATAGCGTGTTGAGGTGTTACCTATATCACCACGTTTTGCATCGGCAATCGTGTAGATTTCAGGATAGTTTTCGTTAAGGTACTTTATCGTTTTCTCTAAGGATTCCCACCCTTCTAACCCATAAGCTTCATAAAAAGCAGTATTGGGCTTATAGGCAACTGCCAAATGATGAGTCGCATCTATAATGGCTTTATTAAATGCAAAAATAGGATCTTCTTCTTGTAATAAATGTGCTGGCACCTTTTCTAGATCAACATCTAAGCCTATACATAAAAATGATTTCTTTGTGTGAATTTGCTTTACAAGTTCTTGGGTAGTCATAGGGTTGTAATAAAAAGCCCGCAAAAGCGGGCGGTGTTATTAAAAAGCATCCGAAGATTCTTTTAGTTTTTCTGTATTGGCCACTAATTGTAGCTCATCAATTATTTTTTGAATATCCCCATTTATGATATTTTGCAAATCATAAAGGGTTAAGTTAATTCTATGATCGGTTACTCGACCTTGCGAGTAATTGTAAGTTCTAATTTTAGCACTACGATCTCCACTCGTTACCATAGAGCCACGTTTTGCAGCATCTTCTTCTTGCTTTTTGGCTAACTCTAGATCATACAAACGAGAACGTAATACTTTAAATGCTTTCTCCTTGTTTTTATGTTGAGATTTTTGATCTTGACATTGTGCAACCAATCCTGTTGGCTCGTGTGTTAAACGAACTGCAGAATAGGTAGTATTCACCGATTGTCCTCCTGGACCTGAAGAACAGAAATAATCTATTCTTACATCTTTAGCTTCTATTTGAACATCAAATTCTTCTGCTTCAGGAAAAACCATTACCGTCGCAGCACTCGTGTGTACACGACCTTGCGTTTCGGTTTGTGGTACACGTTGTACTCGGTGTACTCCTGCTTCATATTTGAGAGTTCCGTAAACATCTTCTCCAGAAACCTCAAACTGTATTTCTTTAAAACCACCATTGGTACCTTCGCTAAAATCTACAGTACTAACACTCCACCCTTTGCTTTCGCAATATTTGGTAAGCATTTTAAAAATGTCTCCTGCAAAAATACTCGCTTCATCGCCACCTGTTCCTGCACGTACTTCTACCACTGCATTTTTAGCATCTTCTGGATCTTTAGGAACAAGCATCATCCTAATTTTTTCTTCTAACGCCGGCAATCCATCTTTAGCTTCTTCTAATTGCATTTTGGCCATGTCTACCATTTCGGCATCGCTACCATCGGCAATAATCTCTTCTGCTTCAGCTATATTTTCGGTAAGCTCTACGTAGATTTCTCTTTCGGCCATTAAAGCTTTAAGATCTTTGTATTCTTTTGTAAGCTCAACATATCTTTTTTGGTCTTTGATGATATCTGGTTGAATGATTAAATCATTTACCTCATCAAACCTTTGTTTTACTATATTTAATTTCTCTATCATATTGTTCATCGTAATGCTACAAATTTACGATAATTTTAGTGATTTTTATAGGAAACTTTAATTCACTCAGTTTTTTGTACTTTAGACCTTATGACAAGAAAAATACTATTACTTCTTTCTTTTTATAGGCAATTTTTATGGTTTTCACTTCTCATCAATTTAGCTCTTACCTTGTCTGGGGTAGAGTTTAAGCTTGCTTTGCCATCAAAAGTATTTCTACTCATTTTATTTATCTTTAGAAAGCATTTAAGTAGAAACACTTCCTATTTTCATTTTTACCATCAAATTGGTTTAAGTAAACGGGTGTTAATAGTCTTTTCCTTAGTTTTGGATAGTTGCATTCTTTACGGATTTTATTCCGCGAAAGCGTTATTATGATATTAAAAGTAGATAATATAGAGCTTAGTTATGATGGGAGAATTATCCTTGACGGAATTTATTTGCAAGCTGAAACAGGTAAGCTTACGGGAATACTTGGCAGAAACGGAAGTGGTAAAACGAGTTTGCTTTCTATTATTTACGGTACGGTTTCTCCCAAATATAAATTGATACGTCTGGACGAAAAACCTGTTACAAAAAAATTGTATAAAACGGGTTTAGTGGCGTATTTACCCCAATTTTCATACTTGCCTAAACATCTTAACTTAAAACAAGCATTTTATCTTTATGATGTTTCTTGGGAGGGTTTTATCAAAGAGTTTCCTTCATTTAAGCCTTTATTGAAAAATAAGAAAGATGAAATTTCTGGAGGAGAATTAAGGCTAATTGAAACTTATTTAATCCTATACATTAAAGTGAAAATCATATTGCTAGACGAACCTTTCTCTGGTTTATCTCCACTTTATATTGAAAAACTAAAAACAATAATTCTTAAAATTAAAAAAGAAAAAATACTTATTTTAACAGATCATTTTTACAATGACGTTTTAGACATTGCAGATACGATATACTTATGTAAAGACAGGAATTTAAAATTGATAGATAATAAAGAAAAATTAGTTGAACATGGTTATTTACCCTTGAATGTCAAATAAAACATCATAAAATGAATAAGGAAAAAAATTATATAGAAATTAATCGACAGTCTTGGAATAACAGAACAGATACACATTTAAAGTCTGAATTTTATGACTTAGATAATTTTTTAAAGGGAAAAACTTCATTAAATCCTATTGAATTAGAATTACTTGGAGATATAAAAGAAAAAACAGTTTTACACTTACAATGTCATTTTGGGCAAGATACGATTTCTTTAAGCAGACTTGGAGCCGAGGTTACTGGTGTAGACCTATCTGATAAAGCTATAGAAAACGCCAAACAAATCGCTAAAAAAGAAAGTTCAAACACTACTTTTATTTGCTGCGATATTTATGATTTACCTAATTATTTAGATCAAAAATTTGATATTGTTTTTACTAGTTATGGAACTATTGGTTGGTTACCCGATTTAGATAAATGGGCAGAGATTGTTTCTAAATACCTAAAGCCTAACGGTCAGTTTGTATTTGTAGAGTTTCATCCCGTTGTGTGGATGTTTGACGATAACTTTGAAAAAATTGCTTATAGCTACTTTAATTCTGGTGCAATTATAGAATCTGAAAATGGGACTTATGCAGATAAAGACGCTAAGATATCGCAAGAATATGTTATGTGGAATCACGGTTTAGGAGAAGTATTCAATAGCTTAATTAAAAATGGTCTAGAAATAAGCACCTTTAAAGAATATGATTATTCACCTTATAACTGCTTCAACAAAACCATAGAATTTGAACCTAACAAGTATAGAATAGATCATTTAGATAATAAGATCCCGATGGTATATGCTTTAGTGGCTAAAAAGAAATCATAATACTTTCTATAAAATAGTCAAGATAATTATAACTCTACAATAACTCCAATACCTAGTTGTTGTTTCCACTGTATTCTTGGGCCTACATCTACTAATTCACCATCAACATTTTCTTCTTGCACTTTAATATCGTCATCATATTTTAAATGTGAGCCTATTTTTGCAAGTACATAATTATTGACCTTAAAATTAAAGTTGAGTTCCCAGTTTACATCTATATTCCCAAAATGGTTTAGATAGTCTGTATATAAAGTCAATTTATTCGTGAATCCTATATTTTCAAATAACTTGGTATGGTATTCATTCGTCAATAAAATACCCACTTCTGTTCGTGTATGTTCTCCCTCTTTTATTACATTTCCTTCTTCGTCTAAAACTGCTGGGGTAACTCCAAACGCTCCTGAATTTGCCAAATCTTGATCGGTTACTATCGTAGATTTTACAGTTAAAGGAGAAGCATAAATATTTAAAGATTCTAAATTTGCTCCATACTCTGAACCTATACCTAATAGAAAATAGGCAGGTGACATTAAAGTAGAAATTTTATTAGAAACATCAGGATAATTATATCCGTTAGAAAATTGCGTTTGAAAATTTAATTTTGCTGAATAAAACCAATTTGAAATAGTATCCTTACGATAACCTATTGTGGAGTTAATCTCTAAATTATCATCTGTTTTCTGAACTATTTGTTCTTTTTGTTTATTGATTCCGTACCTTCCTAAAAGTTCATTATTCCATCTTAAATTTCCGCGTTCGTAGATTCTTTTTATTTCTACATTCATTAACCCAGAGATAGAGTTACTCCCTCCTGCGTTCCAATTTACAAAGGCTACTTCACTTAAATCTAAGCCTATTCTATTTAATTTTTTCCAAAAAGTTTTCTTTGGATGTTTTTTCCAGATTTTTTTTGGATTTCTAGGTAAACCGCTATAACTAATAACTCCTTTAGGTTTTAATTTTATAGCGTATATAGAATCTCTTACAATGCTATCTTGTTGCGCAAAAGTATTTAAACTAAAAAACAAAAAGCTAATTAATACAATGTACTTACTCATAGTTAAAGGGTAAAACGGGGTTACAGTATATTAGTACTCAAAACTCCCTAAGCTACTATTTATTGTAAGTTTCTTACCATTTTCTTGAGCTTCTACTCTTCCTACTATTTTTGCATCTACTCCAAAAGATTTAGAGATATTGATAATTTGTTGTGCAAATTCTTCTGGAAGATAAATTTCCATGCGATGTCCCATATTAAATACTTGGTACATCTCTTTCCAATCGGTTTTACTTTCTTCTTGAATAAGTTTAAAAAGCGGTGGCACATCAAACATATTATCTTTTATAATGTGCAAATTCTCTACAAAATGTAAAATTTTTGTTTGTGCTCCTCCACTACAATGTACCATACCGTGAATTTCTTTCGGCGTAAGCTGAGATAAAATTTCTTTTATAATTGGCGCATAAGTTCTAGTTGGTGAAAGCACCAATTTTCCTGCATCTAAAGGTGAATCTTCCACTTTATCTACAAGTTGTTTGCTTCCAGAATAGATAAGTTCTGTTGGAATAGAATTATCAAAACTTTCTGGATATTTTTCCGCTAAGGTTTTATTGAATACATCATGACGTGCAGAAGTTAATCCGTTACTTCCCATTCCTCCGTTGTATTCTTTTTCGTATGTTGCTTGTCCTGATGAAGACAAACCTACTATAACATCACCTGGCTGTATATTTGCGTTATCAACTACATTCGATTTCTTTATTCTAGCAGTAACGGTAGAATCTACAATAATAGTTCTTACCAAATCTCCTACGTCTGCAGTTTCTCCACCCGTTGAATGAATTTCTACACCAAAACCTTTTAACTCCTTAATTAGCTCTTCGGTTCCGTTAATAATTGCAGAAATTACTTCTCCTGGAATTAAATTTTTATTTCTTCCAATGGTAGAAGAAAGTAAAATATTATCGGTAGCTCCCACACAAAGCAAATCATCAATATTCATAATGAGTGCATCTTGCGCAATCCCTTTCCAAACCGAAAGATTTCCAGTCTCTTTCCAATACATATAAGCTAACGAAGATTTAGTTCCAGCTCCATCTGCGTGCATGATTAAGCAGTACTCTTCATCATTAGTAAGGTGATCTGGAATTATTTTGCAGAATGCTTTAGGGAAAAGCCCTTTATCTACATTTTTTATCGCTTTATGCACATCTTCTTTTTCAGCTGAAACTCCTCGTTGTGCGTACCTTTTACTAACTTCTTGACTCATAATTTGTGTATTGTGCTGCAAAAATAAGGAAATAAAAAAATCCCGTTATAAAAATAACGGGATTTTACTTCACTATTTTTTAATTGGTAAATAACAATTCTCTATATTTTGTTAATGGCCAATATTCATCATCTACTAAAAGCTCTAGTTTATCACAGTGGTAACGAATCACTTCAAAGAATGGTTTTACTTCATTACAGTAAGCAAAAGCTTTCTCTTCAGAATCTTCTATTTTATTTGCTTTTTTACGAGCATCAATCATATCTGTAATTCCTGAATTAATTTTTTCTATATGATTAGAAATGGTTTCGATAATACCTAACTGCTCTTTTCCATACTTTTTAAAATTTTCCCCATATATTTCTTTTAGGCCTTTTACATTTTCTATCAGTACATTTTGGTATTTTATTGCGGTAGGGATCACGTGATTTCTGGCAATATCTCCTAAAACACGTCCTTCAATTTGAATATGCATTGCATACTCCTCTACTTCTATTTCGTGACGGGCTTCTACCTCTACTTTATTCATTACGCCTAAACCTGCGTAAAGATCTATGGTAGATTGAGCCTTTTTAATTTTTAAAGCTTCTGGAGTATTTTTATTATTACTTAATCCTCTTTTTACAGCTTCCTTTTCCCAAGCTTCACCATAACCATCACCTTCAAAACGAATACGCTTAGAATCTTTAATGTACTCTCTCAACACGTTAAAGATAGCGTCATCCTTTTTCATTTTTTTATTCTTGATCAACTCATCTACTTCTACCTTAAACTCTTTTAATTGCTTAGCAACAATAGAGTTTAAGACAGTCATAGGGTTTGCACAGTTGGCTGTCGATCCTACAGCTCTTAACTCAAATTTATTTCCTGTAAAGGCAAAAGGAGAAGTTCTGTTTCTATCAGTGTTATCTAATAGAATTTCTGGTATTTTACCTACTACGTTTAGCTTTAATTCTGTTTTTTCTTGCGGAGAAAGTTTCCCATCGGTTACTTTTTCTAATTCATCTAATACTTCAGTTAACTGAGATCCAATAAATACAGATATTATCGCTGGTGGTGCTTCATTTGCTCCTAAACGGTGATCGTTAGAAGCTGTCGCAATTGTAGCTCTTAATAATTCTTCATTATCATTAACCGCCTTAATAGTATTTACGAAGAAAGTTAAGAACTGAAGGTTTTTCATTGGAGTACTACCCGGACTCAACAAATTAACTCCTGTATCTGTGCTTAATGACCAGTTGTTATGTTTACCACTACCATTAACTCCCGCGAATGGCTTTTCATGGAAAAGCACTTTAAAATAATGTCTTTCAGCTACTTTTTCCATCACATCCATTAATAAAAGGTTGTGATCTACGGCTAAATTTGCTTCTTCAAATATAGGTGCTAATTCAAATTGATTAGGAGCAACCTCATTGTGACGAGTTTTTACAGGAACTCCTAAAAGCATACATTCGTTTTCCATGTCTCTCATAAAATTGAGTACACGAGAAGGAATCGCTCCAAAGTAGTGATCATCTAATTGTTGTCCTTTTGCAGGAGAATGCCCTAACAAAGTTCTGCCCGATAATAATATATCTGGTCTAGAGCTCGCTAAAGCGGAATCAATTAGAAAGTATTCTTGCTCCCATCCTAAAGTGGCATTAATTTTAGTAACTTTTTTATCAAAATATTTAGCTACTTCTGTAGCTGACTGATCTAAAGCTTGAAGAGATCTTAAAAGCGGAGTTTTATAATCTAACGCTTCTCCTGTATAGGCTACAAATACGGTAGGAATACAAAGCGTAGTTCCTAAAATAAATGCTGGTGATGTTGGATCCCAAGCGGTATATCCTCTTGCTTCAAAAGTGTTTCTTATTCCTCCATTAGGAAAGCTAGAAGCATCTGGCTCTTGTTGTACTAAAGCTCCTCCTCCAAATTTCTCTATGGCAGAACCATCTTCAACCGTTTCAAAAAAAGCATCGTGCTTTTCTGCAGATGATCCTGTTAGTGGTTGAAACCAGTGTGTATAATGTGTTGCTCCTTTAGAAATAGACCATTCTTTCATTCCCGTAGAAATGTGATCGGCTAAATTTCTATCGATTTTTGAACCATTCTTAATTGCGTCCATTACGCTCTTATAAGAATCTCTTGTTAGAAACTGACGCATCGCCTTTTCCCCAAAAACATTTTGTGCAAATATCTCTGATCGACGTGCTGGTTCTTCAACTGGGACTGGTTTACGGTTTAAACTTTCTTTTAATGCTTGAAATCTTAAAATTGCCATTTTTTTTGGTTTGTGTTGCACGACAAAATTAATCATTTTTAAAACACCCCCTATATTTTAATGTTAACTTATTTAAAAAAGATGTTATTTTTATTAACACCCCCTTAATAAATAATATTAAACAAAAGTTAAAGCTATAAACAGCGCATAAGCTGAAAAAATAATCACTCCTTTATATCTACTGAATATAAATTTCTTTGGCAAGAATACCAATGGAAGTATAATAAAAGCAAAACCTAGCATCCAAAAAATATCATTGGTTAGAATTTCATCAGACTGCATTACGATAGGTTTAATGATGGCAGTAATTCCTAAAACGGAAGCAATATTAAAAATATTAGAACCTATTAAATTTCCTAACGAAAGTGCTTTTTCTTGTTTTAATGCTGCAATTACCGAAGCTGCAAGCTCTGGAACACTTGTTCCCACCGCTATCATAGTGACAGAAATTACACGCTCGCTTACCCCTATTTTAGTTGCCAGATCTACCGCTCCCGTCACTAAAGACTCTGACCCGAAGTATAGTGCCACTCCTCCTATAATTAACCAAACCACGATTTTAAAATATGAAACGCCTTGCAGCTTATCGTCAATATCTTCTGTAGGAACCTCATCGTGTTTTCTTGCACGCTGTATTAAAACCAAAAGATAAATAACAATTGCAACTACGAAACCTATTCCTTCAGTTCTTGAAATTTCACCTCCTGTATATAAAAAGAAATAAAGCATTACCGAGAATAACATCATCACCGGCCAGTTGAATTTATAAAAATCTTTATCTATTTCTAGACTACTTATAATTGCTGTAATTCCCAACACCAACCCTATGTTGGCAATATTAGAACCTATAACATTCCCTAAGCTGATGTCTGAGAAACCATCTAATGCCGCTTGCAAACTTACTAGAAGCTCTGGCATAGACGTAGCAAAAGAGACTACGGTAAGCCCTATGACCATTTTAGAAATATTTAATTTAAAAGAAAGTGCTACTGAAGATCTTACCAAGAACTCTCCTCCCACTACTAATAAAACCAAACCTAATAGAATAAGTAAAACAGACATATCGATTATTTTTTTGCGAAGATAAGGGTTTTCTTTTTCAGAGAAATTAAAATAAAAACTAATAAAATAGTTACATAACTATAAAAATAGTTGTTTAACTTATTTTTTAGTTATAGATTTGATTTGCGTTAAGGATGAAAACGGCATCCTTTTTCTTGTTTTTTTTAAACAAGAAAAAGATATAGTGGACAGCCTGACCTGAAAGGGAACGCCCAAATAACACAACTATGGAAAAATTAACTCCGAAAGAGGAAGAGGTAATGCAAGCTTTATGGAAGCTAAAAAAAGCATTTGTAAAAGAAATTTTAGCCGAAATGCCTAATAGCAAACTGCACTACAATACGGTTTCTACACTGGTTAGAAAGCTAGAAGAGAAAGGGTTTGTAAATTATGAAGCGTTTGGAAAAACCCACCGCTACTTTCCTAAGGTTAGCAAAGAAAGTTATTCTGCTTATTTTATGAAAAATGCTACTCAAAAGTTTTTTGATAGTTCTTATAAGAATATGGTTTCTTTTTTCGCTCAAGAGGAAAAAATAAGCGCCAAAGAGCTACGGGAAATTTTAGAGATTATCGAAAATAAAAAGTAATGGAAATTCTTCTCTACTTATTAAAAAGCACATCTATATTAGGATTATTTTTTATTGTCTATTACTTCGCTTTACGAAAAGACACCTATTTTGAGAGTAATCGCTACTTTCTTTTATTAGGATTGGTGTGCGCTTTTAGTTTTCCGTTTTTAGAATTTACTCAAATTACATATATTGAAACTGAGCCTATTTCAAATTCGGTTTTTTCACCTGGAAACGAAGTTAGTTCTTCTCCTGTACAAAACTTTCCTTTAGCAGAAACTGAATCATTTAACTGGTTAAAACTATTACTTAACCTTTATATTGTTGGGGTGATTTTTATGGGCATTAGGTTTTTATTTCAGTTACTTAGCCTATTCAATATTTTAAGACTACCTAAAAAGAGAGATGCTGAAGGTTTTTATCATATTGAATTAACTAAAAAAACCTCTCCGTTTTCCTTCTTTCATTTTATTGGTTATCACTTACCCTCCTATCAAAAAAATGAGCTAAAATTAATCATCGAACATGAAAAAGTTCACGGTAAGCAATACCACTCTATAGATGTAATGCTACATCAACTCATGCTTGTATTTTTATGGTTTAACCCGTTTGCTTGGTGGTATAATAAACAAATGCTAGAGAATTTAGAGTTTATTGCAGACAGAAATGTTACCACAAAAAACAACGTTGACCAGAAAGAATATGCACTTACCTTATTAAAAACTTCTAATCATCATCACTCGCCTAGTTTAGGCAATTCATTCTATCAATCATTAATCAAAAAACGAATTGTTATGTTACACAAAAATGCATCGTCCAAATATGCTTGGGCCAAATCTATTCTCATTTTACCTTTATTAAGTCTGTTTTTATGGAGTTTCAATATAAAAGAAGAAATAAAATTTATTCCCTTAGCGGAAAATCAATCCACGGAAATTCATGAGAACGAAAACCTTCCTCATAAAGAATTAATTACAGAAGGATTAAAGTCGGTTAAAACTGCTTCAGTTAATCATCTTCAAGAAGTTGATAAAACTCAGCAACAGCAAAAGACAGCTTCAACTATTAAAAAAACGTATGTAATTACTAAACACACTTCTGATAAAGAAATCAGAAAAATTAAAAACGGATTAGAAAAAGAACTAGAAAATACTAAACTAAAGTTTTCTAATATAGAGAGAAACAATAAAAGTGAAATCATTTCTTTAACGATTAGTAGCAAATTTAAAGATAATGAAAGCTATATAAAAAATATGATTATTAAAGGTATCAATAGTTTTCCTATAGAATTAATTTCTAAAAGTAATCAAGTTGAAATACGACATAAAGATAACAAAATTTCCGTTATTTCTACCCGCAGAATTAGTGCTCACAGAATAAATAAAAATGAATTAGAAGACACTGTTATTATAAAAGAAATTCCATTAGAATCTCCTGTAGAGATAATAGCGATTCAAACTCCTAATATGAATGAAAACATTAAAAACGCTTTGAGAACAAGTGAACAAAGTCCACTTATCATCATCAATGGAAAAGAATCTAATACTAAGGAATTGAGTTTACTCCAACCTGAAAATATTGAAAATGTAAATATAATTAAGAAGCAGAACGCTATAAGTGAATACGGAGATAAAGCTAAATATGGCATTATTGACATAACCTTAAAAGATGATTTTGAAGAACAGAGTGATGTTGCGATAAAAGCATTACCCATAAAAGAAAAACAAAATGAATACATATATTCCATCAATGGAGTTAAAGTTGACAAAAATAACGCTGAACTTATTTCTCCTAAATCTTTAAAAAGCATAAATATTTACAATGAAGAAGATGCTAAAAATAAATTTAATATAATCACAGGAGGAAAAAAATTAATGAATTTTCAATTAATTGAAGATGGAGAAGAAATCAATACTACCTTTTCTAAAGAATTGATAAAGCATCAAATTTCTCTTCAAAATAAAAATTCACTTATCATCCTTAACGGAAAAGAAATCACACGAAAAGATCTCGAAGAAATAGACCCTAAACAGATAAAAAGCATATCCCCTATAAAAGGTAAAAAAGCTATTGAAAAATATGGAAAAAAAGCTAAAGATGGAGCAATTGTCATCACAACCAAGTAAAAGCCTATAATTTTCTTAAAATATGAATCCCTGAAAGCTTGTCTTTCAGGGATTTTGTACATTTAAAATAAAAATTATGGGACTTAAAACATCATTTTTTAGAGGTTTATCTAAACTCAATAAAGCTATTTTACCCAATTATACAAAGAAAGGGCTCGACTTAAGAAATGCTAGCAAATTTCAACTGGCAATTATTGGTTGGAAAGCTTGGGTTACCAAACACGCTGGAGCAAACCCCAATCAAAAATTATTAGAAAATTAATACTTTATAAGCGATAAGATTTCTTTTCCTTCTAATTGATTTTTCCCTTCTAAAAAAGTGAGTTCAATTAAAAAATTACATTGAATAATCTCACCTTCTAAGCGTTCTACCAAATTGCATGCAGCTTTAGCGGTGCCGCCAGTCGCTAGAACATCATCATGAATTAAAACTTTTTCTCCTTTTAGAATGGCGTCTTCGTGAATTTCTAACTCATCTTGACCGTACTCTAGATCATAAGGTTCTTTTAAGGTATTATAAGGTAGTTTCCCCGATTTCCTTATCGGAACAAAACCTGCTTTTAACTCTTTTGCCAACAAAGTAGCAAAGAAAAAACCTCGAGACTCTATTCCCACTACTTTATCTATTGGTGAATCTATTTGCTCTGCAAATTTCTTCACACAATACTCCATAACTTTATAATCTTGTAAAAGCGGAGTAATATCTTTATAACTAATTCCTTTCTTAGGAAAATCGGGTATAGTTCTTACTAATGATTCAATATTCATAGGAGTCAATTTTGGAGTATTCGAAGATAGCCAGAAGTTTTTACAATTAAAATTTGAATTTTAAAACATAAAACTTTGTAGTTTTATATAAAAAGAATATATTTGCACCCGCAAAACGGCCTTGTGGCGCAACTGAATAGCGCACCTGATTACGGCTCAGGAGGTTCCAGGTTTGAATCCTGGCAAGGTCACTACAAAACCCTAAAACGTTTATTATCGTTTTAGGGCTTTTTTATTTCCAAATTTTGAGCTTTTCCGCACCAAGTAAAATATCTTTTCATCTTCTTCTCTATTTGGCACACTACTATTCAAGCGAGTAATTTCTACCCAGTAAAAGATTTTACTAAAAAAACACAAAACTCTAATATTCAGTAAATTAAAATCCAAAAGTAGATCTTTTCTCAAGATGGTATAAAACTTGGCAAGTCCTAGCTTTAAAATAAGCTGATCACATATTTATATCATTTATGAAACATCATTTTGGGCTTCTAAAAGAGTCCTCTCAAGAAACAAGACTCGCCTTTCTTCCTCAAGAGGTAAAAAAATTAATTGAAAAATATGAAGTTGTTATTCAAGTAGAAAAAGACTACGGTTTAAGAGCAAACATAACAGATGCCGAATATATTTCTGCAGGAGCTACTATAGAAACTAAAGCTCATATCTTACAAAAGGCAAACTTTATTCTTTCTATAAACGATGTGATAGAAGAAAAGGATAACGTAACCCCTCACACCACATTTATTGGTATTTACAACACTTTATATTTTTCTGAGCGACTTGAAAAGTTTAAAAAACTGCAAGCAAAGGTTTACAGTTTAGACCAACTTCCTAGAACTACTTTAGCACAAGCGATGGATGTTCGATCTTCTTTAGATGCTCTATCTGGTTACAAAGCTGTTTTAAAAGCAACGGAGTTATACGCTAAAGTTTTTCCTATGATTACGACAGCCACAAGCACTTTGCAACCTGCTAAGGTTTTAGTTTTAGGCGCTGGAGTTGCAGGTTTACAGGCTATTGCTACCGCAAAACGATTAGGAGCCATTGTACACGCTTTTGACGTAAGAAAAGCTGCAGGAGAAGAAGTAAGAAGTTTAGGTGCTAATTTTATTGAAGTTGAAGGAAATACCGAAGCTAAAAATTCAGGCGGTTACGCTGTAGAGCAAGCAGAAGATTACAAGCAACGACAACAAGATCGTATAAACGAGCAACTCCAATCTACAAACATAGTGATATGTACAGCGAATATTCCAGGAAAAAAAGCTCCTGTCCTTATTGATGAAAACGCCGTACAAAATATGCCTTCTGGTTCGGTTATTATCGATCTAGCAGCAGAACAAGGTGGTAATTGTAGCTTAACCAAAAACAACGAAACGATAACATACAATTCCACTACAATTCTAGGAAACTCTCATTTATCGAGAGAACTTTCAAAAGCTGCTTCTCAATTATTGTCTGCTAATTATTTCAACTTTATAAAACATTTCATTGAAAAAGGGGAAGAAAACGAACTTATTAAAGCTACTCAAGTAATTAATCAAGAATAATAATTAAAATATGGAATTTTTACAAAATAACTTAGAAGCGATTTACATCGTACTCCTTTGTATCTTCATTGGAATAGAAGTACTATCTAACGTGCCATCGGTTTTACACACACCACTTATGTCGGGAGCAAATGCCATTAGCGGTGTTATTACCATAGGAGCCATTGCCATGGTACTTAATTTACCTGAAGATGCTCATATAGGAATATTAATTCTAGGCGGAATAGCTGTTTTTTTAGGAACACTTAATATCGCTGGAGGATTTTTAGTGACCCGTAGAATGTTGAGAATGTTTACCACAAAATCTAATTAAAGTTATGAATATCATTATGAATATTGGCTATTTATTAGCCTCGTTCTCTTTTATCACAGGTCTTAAATTAATGAGCTCCCCTAAGCACGCCAGTAAAGGAAACACCATAGCTGCTGTTGGGATGCTAATTGCTATTCTTAGTGTTTTTACGGGAATTATATCAGAAAAAATCAATTACACTAATTTGGGTATTATTTTAACCGCTATTGTTCTAGGGATTGTAGTAGGTAAGCAAATGGCTTTTAAAGTTAAAATGACTGGAATGCCACAAATGGTATCTCTACTTAACGCTACTGGCGGTGGATGCGCCATGTTATTAGGATGGATTGAAGCCATACAAATTAACACTACTATAGCCATTGGACCCCAAATTCTCTTAAACTTAGGAACGATTACTGGAGCAATTGCATTTTCAGGAAGTATAATAGCCTACTTAAAACTTTCAGGAAAATTAAAAGATCGCAATTCTGTATTTATCAATGTGATTTCTAAAATTCTAGTAATTATTTGTGTCGCATTACCAATAGCTTTTGCAGCTTCGGTTTTACCTATTTCATTTTTTCACCTGACCCTCATTTTATTAGTACTAGGATTACTTTACGGAATTATATTCGTGATGCCCATTGGTGGTGCAGATATGCCTGTAGTGATTTCTTTACTCAACTCTATTACTGGAATTGCCACTGCATTAGCTGGTCTTTTATACGATAATAAAACCATGATTGCAGGAGGAATTTTTGTGGGTGCCGCTGGAATTTTCTTAACTATTCTAATGTGTAAAGCCATGAATAGATCTCTATGGAAAGTTATTGCTGGTTCTAATAAAAGCAAACAACAGGGAGCACAAACATCTCAGCAACAAGTAATTCAAGAGACCAATGTTTCTGAAACAGTTACTAAATTACTTCTGTCAAAAAAAATCGGAATTGTTCCTGGTTACGGAATGGCTGTAGCACAGGCTCAACACACTTGTTTTCAACTTCAAAAATTATTGCAAGGACAAGACAAGACCTTAGATTACATTATTCACCCTGTTGCAGGTAGAATGCCAGGACATATGAATGTGTTACTCGCCGAAGCAAAAATAGATTATGATTACCTCAAAGAAATGCACGAGGCCAATGACTATATACAAGAATACGACTTATTATTAGTTATCGGGGCAAATGATGTTGTAAACCCTGTTGCGGAAACCAACCCAGAAAGTTCTATTTATGGTATGCCAATTATTAAAGCACATTTAAGTAAAAACGTCATCGTATTTAAACGAAGTATGAATCCCGGTTATGCAGGTATTGCTAACGAATTGTTTGAAAAAGAAAATTGCCAGCTTCTTTTTGGAGACGCTCAAACCAATTTACAAGAGATCGTTGAACAAATGAAAGTTTTAAACTAAATCTGAAATTTTAAAAAAGCGTTAGTAAAATTATATTATATTGAATCGCCGGTGCAATAAAATAATGAATATGGGAGCAAATGAAAATTTAATTGAAAGAGTAAAAGAACTAAGTTGTCTATATGAAATCTCTTCCCTTTTTCAATCGCAAGATCACCAAGACCCTCAAATAATTTTGGAGAAGATAACCCATGTTTTAAAAAAAGCCTGGCGTCACCCCAATGCAGCATATGTAGAAATTAACGCTTTAAAACATCACTTAAAAACCGATGAGATTCCTGTAAATACAGTTCATCAATCTTGTGATATTTCGCTATTTAAGAAACGGGCTGGTGAGATTAAAGTGCACTATCCTATTCCGCAGTTTCAAACAAGTGATTTTCTAGAAGAAGA
Organism: Mesonia algae; assembly: GCF_003253545.1. Lineage (GTDB taxonomy): Bacteria > Bacteroidota > Bacteroidia > Flavobacteriales > Flavobacteriaceae > Mesonia > Mesonia algae. Next base: position 98,723 of record NZ_QKYV01000005.1, on the reverse strand, counting down.
ACAAAAACTATTAAATAAGGTAGCTCACGAAGTAAGTATTTTTTTAGAGAAGATTGAACAACAAAAGAAAGAAGAGTGGTTACAACGCAGTGCCCAACGTAATGATCGACTTGCGATTTTGGGAGAGATTACCGCAGGTATTGCGCACGAGTTAAACACTCCTTTGGGAAACATGTTAGGCTTTGCTGAATTTATTGAAGAAAAAACAACCGATCCCTCCATTAAAAGAGACAGCAAAAAAATAATTGATGCTGCTATTTTTTCTCGAGAAGTAGTGAAGAAACTTATGTTTTTTGCTTGTGAAATGCCACAAAACAGAGAACATATTAATATAAAGCCTGTAGTAGAACAAGCTTTAAGTCTTCTGGGACAAAACTTCAAAAAAGCAGAAGTAAGCGTAAAACTAATTGCAAAAGAAGACATTGAAGCACAAATAGATAGCATTCAACTTACACAAGTATTATTTAATCTACTCATTAATGCCATCTATGCTTCTCCAACCAACAGTAAAATAACCTGTAGCTTAACGCAGGATGAAAAGAACATCTACATAACGATTGCAGACCAAGGTAAAGGTATTCCAGATAAATATGCTAAAAAGGTTTTCGATCCGTTTTTTACTACAAAACCTGTAGGAGAAGGATCTGGATTAGGTTTAAGCGTTGTACACGGAATTATAAAAAGTCATAAAGGAAGTATTACCTTTAGCAAAAATAAGCCCAAGGGTACAGTTTTTAAAATAAGTATTCCTAAACACCACTATTAATGGCACTAAAACGAGAAAATATTTTAATTGTAGATGATAATTATGATATGTTAGAGGTTCTTCAACGGAATCTTAAAGCTTTAGATTATCATGTTTACAAAGCTTCTTCTGTAAAGGAAGCATTAGATATTCTCAAATTATCTGCTATAGATTTGTTGATTACTGATATACAAATGCCAGAAGTTAATGGTATAGAGTTGCTAAAATACGCTGGCGAGCATTACCCTTTTCTTCCAAAGTTAGTCATTACGGGGTTTCCTTCGGTTACCTCTGCAGTGACTGCGATCCAATCTGGTGCTACAGATTATTTAGTAAAGCCCTTTACGAGCAATGAATTAAAAAATTCAGTAAAAAAATCTTTAAAAAACAAATTAGCGAGTCCAATTCAATTTGGAGATAAATCTGTGAAAGATCAAGATATTCCTATGGTGTATGCTGGGATAATAGGAAAATCTTCTTCCATACAAAATGTGATTGAAAGCATAGAGCGGGTAAAAAATAACCGGGCCACTATTTTAATTCAAGGAGAAAGCGGAACAGGTAAAGAACTTATTGCTCGCGCTATTCACTATAAAGGTTCGTTTGCTGGAAATCCTTTTATTGCTGTAAACTGCGGCGCTATTCCCGAGAATTTATTAGAATCTGAACTGTTTGGGTATGAAAAAGGTGCTTTTACAGGAGCTAACCAAAATAAAGAAGGTTTCTTTCAAGCAGCGAATACTGGTACTATTTTCTTAGATGAAATTGGTACCGCTCCTGCTTCGGTACAAGTTAGATTATTAAGAGTTTTACAAGAAAAGGAAGTTACTAAAATTGGAGCTACAAAACCTCAAAAAATTCAAATCAGGATTATTGCTGCCACCAACGAAGATCTATATCAACAAGTACAAAAAGGTACTTTTAGAGAAGATTTATACTATCGCTTAAATGTGGTAGATATACATGTGCCTAACTTACACGAACGCAAAGAGGATATTCCACTACTGGTTCAATATTTTTTATCTAAATATGCTAAAGAGTATGCCAAAGATAAAATACAGCTAAGCGATCGTATTTATGAAATATTTGAGCGTTACCCTTGGCCCGGTAATATACGAGAATTGGAAAACTGCATTCAAAAATTAACAATTATGAATGAAGACCAAGTAGATTTACCTCAGCTTCCAAAACACTTTAAATATAAAATAGAAACCACTGGAAAAGAAACATTTGTTCCGTTAGAGCAAATGGAAAAACAATATATTCAAAAGGTACTTTCTTCGGTAGATAATAATAAGACTAAGGCTGCCGAAATTTTAAAAATCAATCGAAAAACATTACGAAGTAAGTTAGAGTAAAGAAATAAAAAACGAGTACTTTCATGAAGAAAGCACTCGCTATTTAATACGTGGTTTTACTATTCTATTCCTTAACCATTTTAAAGCTATGCTGAGTTTCTTCCGTAAATAACTTAACCATATACACTCCTTTATTTAAGGATGATATATTTACTTGTAATTCATTTGCATCTACTTTTTGAGATAATACTTCCTGTCCCAAAATGTTGAAAACCTTAACGGAATTTAATGCAGTTTTGTATTCTATATTTAACACCTCTTTTGCTGGTATAGGATAAACCGACAAGGCATTTTTATCAAAAGTACTGGTTTGCAACGCTCCTACATCTATCGTAAAATCTAAAGCTTGACCATAACCAGGGAAAGCTCCTTGACCAAACGCATCCATTTCTATCGCACAAGGATTTACAATAGCAGGTGAGTCTTCATCGGCATAGGTTTTTGTAAGTCTCGCTCGTGTTTCTCCTGTTAAAGCATTTGGAGGTACTGTAATGTTCATATTTACTGAAATTCCATCGCTTCCGGTAGAATTAGTCAGCGTACCTAATTCATAAACCTCATCTATGTCATCTAAAATTTCATTTTGATTCCAATCAATAAAGAGAACTATCTCATTGCCAAAATCTCCATATGTGTTTCCTTCAACTGCAACAGAAATAGTCTCAGTGTGATTTACATTTGTGATTGTAGCTGTTTCATCTATTAAAATGGAAGATGCATTAGTATTTGCGATACTTGTTTGTCCAAAATTCACTAAGGTTATCTCTTCTACTGTGGTACCACTATCGTCTATATCGCAATATGGATCGGGAAAAGTTTGAGCCTGTAATCCTAAGTTGAATAATACTAAAGCTAGAGTAATTTTTTTCATCATTATAAATTTTAATTAGTGATTTAATTTACAATTAGTTAAAAGAATAGCATTAGCATTTAACTTTAGTTTACGAATTTTTTACGTTAAATCCGTTTACAAAAACAACAAGTCTCCATTTAAAAACTGGTACATTATTAATCTTGTGAGTAAAAATCTCTCAATAGGCAAAATCTCTTCAAAAATAAAAACATCAACAAACACCTGACATACAAATACTTATTATTTAACTACTCAAATAAAAAAACAATGGTACACCTATTGACTATTGGGTTTCAAAGAACACTAAAATCTGGTTAATGAATACTTTAACAAAAGAAAAACCTGTAGTTAATAAGGTTAATATTGATTCGGGTTTATGCATAGATTGCTTAGAAAGAATCACATGTATTTGGAAACACAATTTAAAAATGTATTGCGAAAATCATAACTAAATATGAGTACACTTCAAGAAAAAAAACCAGCTACCATGTATGAAAATGTTATGCAACAATATAATCAAGTTGCTAACCTTGTGGGGCTTAATGAAAATATTAAAAAAATATTAGGTATAACCAACAACGAAATTATTGTTCACTTTCCTGTAAAAATGGATAATGGTGAAGTTAAAATATTTACAGGGTACCGCGTTCAACATAACAATGCATTAGGTCCTTACAAAGGAGGTTTGCGTTATCACCCTACTATAGATGTAGATGATGCTAAAGCTTTAGCAATGTGGATGACATGGAAAACTTCTTTGGCAGGTCTTCCATTTGGAGGAGCAAAGGGAGGAATTCAATTAGATCCTAGAGAACATTCTTTAGCAGAGTTAGAAAGAATCACTAGAAGGTTTACTTATGCTTTAGGAGATAATATTGGTCCAGACCAAGATATTCCTGCACCAGATGTTAACACGAATCCACAGACTATGGCCTGGATTTTAGACACTTACATGTCTACAAAATCTCCTTCATCACGTTCTCATAATAATCATATCGTAACAGGTAAACCTGTAGGTTCTGGCGGTTTGGAAGGAAGAGATCGTGCTACAGGCTTTGGAGTTTTTCTTACCATTAAGCTTTATTTAGCTTCTCAGGGAAAAACTTTAGAAGGTAAAACATTTATTGTCCAAGGTTTTGGGAATGTAGGTCAATGGGCTTCACAATTTATGGTAGAAGAAGGCGCTAAGTTGATAGCTGTACAAGACGCCCACGCAACTTTATATAAAGAAGAAGGAATAGATCCAATTACTTTAACAGAACATACACAACCAAGAAAAGGTTCTATAGCAGGCTTTACGGAAGCAGAAGAAATTGCGCCAGATGACTTTTTTGGATTAGAGTGTGATGTGCTTATTCCTGCTGCATTAGGAAATCAAATCAATCAAGATAATGCTCTTAGCGTGAAAGCAAATTTAATTGCAGAAGGAGCAAATGGTCCAATTACAACAGAAGGTGAAGAGGTTTTATTAAAACGAGGCATTACAATTATTCCAGATATCTTGTGTAATTCTGGCGGTGTGATTGGCAGCTACTTTGAGTGGTTACAAAACAGACACGGCGAGATTTGGCAATTGGATGAAGTGATGCAAAAAATTGAGAAAAAACTTACTGAAAACTTTAAACGCGTAGAAAAAGCAGTAGAAGAAAATGAAGTAGATTGGAGAACGGCAGCATATATTATTGCCATTCATCGTATAGAATTAGCCTATACTCAACGCGGAATTTTCCCATAAGAAGTATGATTAAAAGTGCTTGTGGTGTCCCGTCAATTATATAATAAATTTTGGAAAATTTAATTTTAAACTAAACAACTGCATTTAGTAATAAATGTAGTAGGCCACTGCAAGTACTTTTTTAATTAATGTTATAGATATGAAATACAACACTTTAATCATAGAAAAGAAAGAGTATGATTTAATCAAAAGAATTATCTCTATGGGAAAATACCAAAAAGATGATACCTATAAAACCTCTATATCAAAATTAAAGGAAGAGCTTACAAAAGCTCAAATTGTAAAAAAGGACAAATTACCAAATGATGTTATAAGATTCAATTCTTATGTAACTATAAAAACTCCTTTTTTAGAAAAAACATACCAACTAGTAACTCCAGAACATAGCGATCTTAAAAACAATAAAATTTCTTTTTTAGCACCTATGGGGCTTGCTTTATTTGGATATGCTAAAGATGATGAAATTACTTGGCACTTCCCTTCTGGTGAAAGTACCATTAAAATTATTGATGTAACCCAGACCTCATAAATACCATGGACAATCCTATACAAGAACATCATGATGATGATGATATTCAAAAACTGAATCTTGAAAAAGATATTAATGAATGGACGAAAGAAATAAAGTTTGTAGAACAAGAACTTGTATTCTTTTCTAAACTTTTAGATTCTAATCTAATTAGAAAAGCCAATGCAAATGAAGAAGATGGTTCCTATATTTTAAAATCAATAAAACATATTACTGATAAGAATGCTCATTTTAAACTAAAGCTAATAGAGTTTAAAAATAAGTCTGAAGATATTGTAGAATGCGAAGACGTTCAATGTGAAACTTTTTTTCTAAATGAACACTTTAATTTTAAACAAAAACTAATCACTCATATTAATCAAGTAAGAACTTTAAAAAAGATATTATTTAATTTCTTTGAGCATAACCTAAACAAAGAGATTCTTAATTAGAAAAATCGTTTTTCTATTTACTAAACTACTTTCTTAGAAAGATAATTATGTAAATATTTAATCAAAAAAATCCCATAAAATTTAAGTTTTATGGGATTTTTTTGATTAAATATTGATTACTTATAATACTTCTTCTTCAACCAAAAGGAAACCCTTACTAATAAAATAAGGGCAGGAACCTCAACAAGCGGACCTATTACTCCTGTAAAAGCTTGCCCAGAATTTAGTCCGAAAACTGCTATAGCTACGGCGATGGCTAATTCAAAATTATTTCCCGCAGCTGTAAATGCAATGGCTGCATTTTTATCATAAGTTGCTCCCATCGCTTTACTTATAAAGAAACCTATTAAAAACATAAGCGCAAAGTAAATAAGTAATGGAATAGCGATGAGCAATACGTCTCCTGGTAGTTTTACTATATATTCACCCTTAAGTGAAAACATCACTATAATAGTGAATAAAAGAGCTATTAAGGTTAGTGGTGAAATAGCAGGTAAAAAACTATTATTATACCAAGCTTCTCCCTTTAATTTTATTAGAAAAAACCTACTCAACATCCCTAGTAAGAAAGGAATTCCTAAATAAATAGCAACACTTTCCGCAATAGTAGCAATAGAAATATCTACAATAGCACCTTCAAAACCAAAATAGGGAGGCAATACTGTAATAAATAACCACGCATAAAAACTATATCCAAAAACTTGAAATATACTATTAAGAGCAACTAAACCTGCTCCATACTCACTGCTTCCTTCAGCTAAATCATTCCACACCAAAACCATGGCAATACATCGTGCTAATCCTATTAAAATTAACCCGACCATATATTCTGGATGATCTTGTAAAAAGATAATAGCCAATACAAACATTAACACAGGTCCGATAATCCAATTGAGCACTAAAGATACCGAGAGTACTTTTACATCTTTAAAAACCTTTGGCAATAAAGCATAATTGACTTTCGCTAATGGCGGATACATCATTAATATTAGACCAATGGCAATAGGAATATTTGTGGCTCCTTTTTGAAAAGAATTTACTATTTCTGGAAAGCTTGGAAAAAAATACCCCAAGCCTACACCTATCAACATGGCTACAAAAATCCATAAAGTTAAATAACGGTCTAAAAAACCTAAACGTTTCTTACTACTCATTTTTTAATTTTAATTTGAGAAAAAACATATTTCATTTCGGTGGCTATTTGCTCACTTTTTTCCTTGTATTTTTCAAGTGAATTGGGCATACCGTCAAACTCTTTGGGATCGTCATAAGTTAATGCTACTCGTTTTTCCGCTCCAGCGATAAAAGGACAACCTTCATCTGCCTGGGAGCAAGTCATAATGGCACCAAATTGAGTCTTCGGGTTAAATGAATGATCATACATTTTAGAAAAACCAATTACCTTGGGTAAATTATCTCCTAACGAAATAGCATATACACTATTTTCCATTTCAGCTAAGTTTTCGATAGAAAAACCTACTTCCTTTAGTGCTAAACCAATATTATTATGCATCGCGGTAGCTACTGTTCCTCCCGAATATGCATAAAAAGGAAAAACATTAAAATAACTAGCCATACTTTGCGCCCAAACTTGACCTAAATGGCTTCTACGGGAATTATGAGTACAGATAAAATTAAAATTACAAACTTCATTATTATCTATTTTTCCCTGAATAAATTCAGCTAAAGTATCTAAGATCTCTTTTCTTTCTTGAGATAAGTTTTCAATCGATAATTGATCGATATAATCCACTAAATTTGAATACAGTAAATTTTTCATAGCTTAAAAATTAACAGCATCCAGAATTTGGCGTACATGCATTATTTGTCATTCCACTTAATTCTACTTTTAGTTTCTTTTCTGGAATACCACATTGGTCTTTTGCTAAACAATCTGTTTTTTTAGATACCAATAAAAATTCTCCTTTGCTGAAATTTAAATCATAAGTTTCAATAGTATTTCCTTGATATTCTACTTCTATATCTACATTCTTTAAACTTAAAGCACTTTCGGCAGTATTTAAAATAGCGACTAGTTTTTCAGGATGTAATCTATGGTCATAATCATCTGCTTCCCATAATTGCAGGCTAATTTTTTCTTCTTTACGGAATTCTCCTCCGCAATCCACAAACTCTTTTTCTACTTTAGCTACTTCCGTAACATGAAAATGTGAAGAAACCAATGCGCCAGAAGGCAACTGAAAATATATTTTTTCTAATGTTGACAATTGACTTTTAAACTCTTCTAAATTCATAATTTGATTTTTTAATCGTAATATTACGATGATTATAATTAAATTTTTTTAACAGCAATGATTCTCTGGTAATGATAAGTCGAAAAAACTACTTAAGGTATTTTTCATCTCTTCCCAATTCTCTACATCTATACAATAACAAACTCTTGTACCAGTAATTTCACCCTTAATTAAACCTATATTTTTGAGTTCTTTTAGGTGCTGAGATATAGTTGGCTGTGCCAAACCAATCTCTTCTACTAAATCTCCACAAACACAGGTTTTTATTTTAAATAACTGTTCTAAAATAGCAATACGCGCAGGGTGTCCCAATACTTTGGCAAGACTAGCGAGTCTATTTTGTTGCGGTGTAAATATTTCTGACTTGGTAATTCCCATTTAATCATTTATATATTGCAATATTACGATTAATAATTAAGCTACAATGTGTATTTTAGTAAAAAAACATGAAAGTTTCCAATTTACCATCATCAGATTTTGATCATTACCTCAAAAATTATTTAGAAAAAGTACCTGATCTCTCTTTACTTGAAAGCTTAGATTATTCTAAAAATAAAGTGATACAATTTTATAAAGAACTCCCTAGTGATAAAGAAGTATATCGTTATACTGAAGGAAAATGGACTCCTAAAGAAATTTTATTGCACTTAATTGATACTGAAAGAATTTTTTGTGGTCGTGCGTTACGATTTGCTCGGAATGATAAAACCGTTTTACCTGGTTATGATCACGAAGATTTTGTAAAAGAATCGGATGCTAATGATCGTATGTTGGAAAATCTACTAGAAGAATATATTGCACAAAGAAAAAGTTCTCGCCTATTATTTAAATCATTTTCACAACCCACACTCGAAAAAATTGGAAATGCAAATAACTTAATGGTATCGGTAGGTGCTATAGGTTTAGTGATTTCTGGTCACGAGTTACATCATTTACAAATATTAAATGAACGTTACTTATAGAAATAAAAAAAAGCGGAATTAAATAAATTCCGCTTTTAAATTTTGATTAGCTAGAGTAATTTACTCTAAATTATCTTTATAAGTCCAAGCTTCAAAACCACCTTCCAGATCATAAATCTTTTCAAATCCTGCTTCTTTTAAAATAGTAGCACATTTTGCACTTCTTCCTCCTGTATGGCAATATACGGCCACAGGTTGTTGCTTATCTAATTGAGAGATCTTATTAGCAAAATCTTCATCATAGACTATATTTTGAGCGCCTTTAATATGTCCTGCTTCAAACTCTTTAATAGTTCTTACATCTATTAATTGAGTATGATCTGACTTTATGATGTCTTTCATCTCTTCTTTAGATACCATTTGTATTTGAGAAGTTTTCTCCTCGGTACAAGAGTTAAAAACCAAAAGAGCTAAAACCATAGTTGCAATAACTAATAATCTTTTTTTCATAGTTAATTTATATTAATGTCATTTTTCCAACTAGAGTATTCATTTAGGAAAAAATATACAAGCTTAAAGTCTTCATCAAATAATAACATAGAAGCATTCATACTTTCATCATTATTTTCCGCGTAAAGCACTACAGTTTTATCTTTATCAAACTCCTTCATATTTATTAGGAATTGATCATCAAAGACAACATTAACCGCTCCTTTTAAGTGTTCTTTATCAAAACTTGTTTTATTTCTAAGGTCTATTAAGTGAAATTCTTCACTATCATTGACCATATCTTCTAACTCGGTTGGGGTTATAGATTTGACTCTATTAGGTTCACATCCCACAAGAATAGAAAACGTAAATAATAGAAGAAATAGTCTTGTTAGCATTCTACTTAATCTTTTTTCTTGGCTCCTTCCCAATTAGAAAATCCTCCCTGCAAGTTATAAGTATTTTCAAACCCCATTTGATCTAAAATTTGACACGCTTGCGCACTTCTTCCGCCAGAGCGACAATAAATATAATATTCTTTAGACTTATCTAATTGATTTACGGCATCCATAAATTCTTGGGGTTGATGAATGTCTATTAAAGTTGCACTAGGAATGTAACCTTCATCCCACTCTTCTTGAGTTCTTACATCTAAAATCTCTACATTAGCTTCATTATCAATAGCTTTTTGCCATTCTTCTTGTGTTAAGTCTTTCATGGGTATGTTAATTTATTAGATGACAAATTTACTATTTTATAGTTAATTCTCGCAGTACAAGTATACGAACTTAAAAAAAAGTTTAACACTAATTTTAGATTTACAGTTATTTAAAACTATACATTTGTATATACAACAATTGTAAATACAATTATGAATATTGAAGAACTTATAAAATCAAGTCAGCCTATTTGTCCTAGAAAGGAATTGATTATTAATTTATGGGTTACAAGTTCTAATCTTAATGTAGAAGTAGCCGAAAGCGTTAAATCTTTTGGTATCTCTATGCAACAGTTTAATGTGTTGCGAATTTTAAGAGGTCAAAAAGGTAAACCTGCCAATTTACAAACCATTCAAGAAAGAATGGTTCACAAAATGAGCAATACTACCCGATTAGTGGATAAACTGATTGAAAAAAAATTAACCGAACGCTTTATATGTGAAAATAATCGCAGAAAAGTGGAAATCACCATTACACAAAAAGGCTTGTCTTTATTAGATGAGTTAGATCCTATCATTACCGAAGCTGAAGAAAAATCCACTAAAAATCTTTCAGTTAAAGAAGTAGAAACTTTAAATCAATTACTAAATAAACTTAGAGAATAAAACAAAACAATAGTTATGGAGAAATACTTGGAGAATTTAAATTGGCGATATGCCACAAAGAAATTTGATAGCACCAAAAAAATACAAGGAAACGACTTAGAAAAAATTAAAGAAGCAATACGCTTAAGTGCTTCTTCTTACGGACTTCAACCTTACAAAGTTTTAGTGATTGAAGATGCCGATATTAGAGAAAAATTAAAAGCTGCTTCTTGGAATCAGACCCAAATTACAGATGCTTCACAAGTAATTGTTTTTGCTAGCTACACTAACGTAACCGAAAAAGATGTAGATGAATTTATGCAAAATATAAGTGCTGTTAGAGAAATTGATTTAGAAAGTTTAAAAGGATATAGCGATACCATTAAAGGAACAACTCTTCAATTACCAGAAGAGCAACAAGCTATTTGGGCTGCTAAACAAACTTATATTGGCTTAGGAAATCTTTTAAGTGCTTGTGCTACAATGAAAATAGACGCTTGTCCTATGGAGGGTTTTGATGCTAAAGCTTACAATGAAATTTTAGGCCTGACGGAAAAAGGCTTAACTGCTTCTGTAATAGCTACTATAGGATATAGAAGCGATAAAGACGAAACTCAACACAACAAAAAAGTAAGAAAATCTAAAGAAAATTTATTTATTAATATATAACAGAAATCATGAAAAAAAACTTAAAAGGCCTAGCGGCTGCAATAATTGTATTAGCTACTGTTGCTTTTACAACGACAAAAAAAGAAACTAAAAAAGTGGATACCCAAGCTAGTAAAATCACTTGGACAGGAGAAAAATTAACTGGTTCTCATACAGGCACTATTCAACTGCAAGAGGGTTATCTAAATTTTGAACAGAATAAACTTACTGGAGGAAGTTTTATAATTGATATGACAACTATCAATGTAACCGATCTTAAAGGAGAAGGAAAACAAAAATTAGAAGGTCACTTAAAATCTGATGATTTTTTTGGTGTAAAAGATCATACCAAAGCCATGTTTAACATTACAAATGTGATTAAGAAAGGGAGTACTTATGCTGTGTCAGGCAAGATGACCATAAAAGGCAAAACAGAACTTACTAGTTTTGATATGAATGTGATGGAAAATTCAGCTACAGCTAAACTAACAATCGATAGAACTAAATTCGGAATAAAATATGGTTCTGGAAGTTTCTTTGATAACTTGGGGGACAATATGATTTATGATGATTTTATCTTAGATGTAAATCTTAAATTTTAATTAAATTCTTGTAGAGAAACAAAACGTTTCTATCTTTGCAGTCATGTTTACAAAAACTGTACATACTTGGTGGTGGAATAACTTACGTCAAACGTCGTGAGCTAGCTACTAGTTTGTATAATCTATTATATAAAAAAGGCTTGTCATTCACGACAAGCCTTTTTTCATGCTTTAAATTTAAATTTTACTATGTATACGTTAACCACTTCCTCCAAAAAAATTATTGCCGATACCATCACTCCGGTGAGTATTTATTTAAAATTAAGAGACAAATACCCTCACAGTCTACTATTAGAGAGTAGTGATTACCACGCCAATAACAATAGTTTCTCATACATTTGTTGTAATCCTATTGCTTCTATAGAAGTTAAAAATGAAATGATTAATATGCAATTTCCAGATGGAAAGTTAACCGAAAAACCTATTACAAAAGAGGTCAACGTAATGGAAGAAATTCAAGCTTTCGCGGAAATGTTTCAAACTCAAGATGAATCTTACTCCTTTATTCACAATGGCTTATTCGGTTATACAGGCTATGATGCAGTGAGGTATTTTGAAAAAGTATCTATTCAGCAAAAAGAAAATAAGCTCGATATTCCAGACATGTATTATGCAGTTTATCAAAACATTATCGCTATTAATCATTTTAACAATGAAGCTTATTTATTTTCTCATACTTACCAAAAAGAAGACAATTTAAAAGAACTTTATAACCTAATCACTGTTCAAGATTTTGCCGAATTTAACTTTGAACTTGATGGAGAAATCACCTCTAATATAGATGATGAAACCTACCGCAATAATGTCTTAAAAGCTAAAGAACATTGTGCACGCGGGGATGTTTTTCAACTTGTACTTTCTAAACGTTTTTCTCAAAAATATAAGGGAGACGACTTTAATGTATATCGAGCTTTAAGAAGCGTTAATCCTTCTCCCTATTTATTCTACTTTGATTATGGGAATTTTAAAATATTTGGTAGCTCTCCAGAAGCACAAATAGTCATACAAGATGATATGGCAGAAATTCATCCTATCGCAGGAACCATAAAACGTACAGGAGATGATGAAAAGGATGCCTCCGCAGCACAACAACTAGCAAAAGACCCTAAAGAAAATAGCGAACATGTAATGTTGGTCGATTTAGCCAGAAACGATTTAAGTAGAAACACTTCTGGAGTTGAAGTAGAAACCTACAGAAAAATTCAGTTTTTTTCTCACGTTATTCATTTGGTGAGTAAAGTGATAGGGAAAAAGAAAAAAGATATTCCTAGTTTGCAATTAGTAGCCGATACTTTTCCTGCAGGGACATTAAGCGGAGCACCAAAACACAAAGCGCTCCAACTTATAGAAAAATATGAAACCGTTAACCGAACCTTTTATGCTGGGGCAATTGGAGTGATGGATTTTAAAGGAAACTTTAATCACGCCATTATGATAAGAACCTTTTTAAGTAAAGACCATCAACTACATTGGCAAGCAGGAGCAGGAATTGTAACCGATTCTACTCCAGAAAATGAATTGCAAGAAGTATATCATAAATTAGGTGCGCTTACCAAAGCTTTAAATATCGCAACACAACTTTAATATGAAAAAGATTTTAGTCATAGATAATTACGACAGTTTTGTATATAATTTAGTCCATTATTTAGAAGATCTCAACTGTCAAGTTACCGTTAAACGGAATGACGAGCTCTACCTTGAAGAGGCAGAAGAATACGACAAAATTTTATTATCTCCAGGACCAGGCATTCCCGATGAAGCAGGTTTATTAAAAGAAATTATTAAAACTTACGGTCACTCCAAACCTATGTTAGGTGTATGTCTTGGACAGCAAGCCATAGCCGAAGTTTTTGGAGGTAAACTTATTAACCTCAACAAGGTTTATCACGGCGTGGCAACTTCTATAGAAGTAATAGAAGAAAATTCTGTTTTATTTAAAGATCTACCAAAGAAATTAGATGTAGGTCGTTATCATTCTTGGGTGGTGGAGCAACTTCCTGATGCTCTCATCCCAACCTCTTATGATGAAAACGGACAAATTATGTCTATAAAACATAGTGACTTTCCTGTTTTTGCAGTTCAATTTCATCCAGAATCTGTACTTACTCCATTAGGAAAGAAAATATTAGAAAACTGGGTGAACCACGCTTAAAGAAATGTCATGAAAAACACTTTAAATAAATTAACACATCACCAAATTTTAAGTAAAGAAGAAGCCAAAGAAAGCCTTATTCAAATTTCTAAAGGGGATTTTAATACTACTCAAATTGCAGCATTTCTTACTACTTATATGATGCGTAGTATTAGAGTTCAGGAATTAGAAGGTTTTAGAGATGCGTTGTTAGAGCTCTGTATTTCTATAGATTTATCTGCGTACCAACCCATAGATTTATGTGGTACTGGCGGGGATCATAAAAACACTTTTAATATTTCTACTCTTGCTTCTTTTATAACCGCTGGAGCAGGTATTCCGGTAGCTAAGCACGGTAATTACAGTGTATCCTCTGTAAGTGGAAGCAGTAATGTTTTAGAATCTTTAGGGATCAAATTTTCTAATGAAGAGGCTTTTTTACAACGCTGTATAGAAGAAACGAATTTATGTGTACTACATGCTCCATTATTTCACCCAGCGATGAAAGCTGTGGCTCCTGTTAGAAAAGATTTAGCTGTAAAAACCTTCTTTAATATGTTAGGTCCAATGGTTAATCCTGCGTTTCCTACAAAGCAAGTAGTGGGTGTATTTAGTCTAGAATTAGCAAGAATGTATCACTATCTTTATCAAAATACTTCAAAAAAATATACCATTGTACATGCACTAAATGGTTATGATGAAGTTTCGTTAACAGGAGATACCAAAATTTACACTAATCAAAGGGAATCCGTTTTAAGTCCGCAAGAGTTAGGGTTTAAAAAAATTGAAGCTAAAGAAATATATGGAGGAAATTCGGTAGAAGAAGCTACAAAACTTTTCTATAATATCCTTAGCGGAAAAGGTTCATCAGCTCAAAATGCAGTGGTTATTGCAAATTCCGCTTTAGCGATATCTACTTCTAAACAAATAGGTATAGAAGAAGCCTTAGCTCTAGCTGAAGAATCCTTACTTTCAGGAAAAGCTCTTGAAACCTTAAAGCAACTTCAAAAAATTAGTCTTTAAATGAAAACTATTTTAGAAAAAATAATTGCACAAAAAGAAAGAGAAGTCGCTTTAAAAAGTAGCATAGTCTCTAATCATCAATTAGAAAAAAGTGAGCTTTTTAAAAGAGCACCTTTTTCTCTTAGTGAACGTATAAAAAATAATTCGTTAGGTTTTGGCATCATCGCAGAACATAAAAGAAGGTCTCCTTCTAAGGCAAGTATTAACCAGTCTTTACATATTCAAGATGTCTTAGCAGGTTATGAAAATGCAGGAGCTAGCGGAAGTTCGATATTAACAGATAATAGTTTTTTTGGCGGTTCTCTAGAGGATTTATTACTTGCTAGAGCTACCACTCAGCTTCCTCTCTTACGAAAGGATTTTATTATTGATGAATATCAAATTTTAGAAGCTAAAGCATATGGCGCCGATGCAATTTTACTAATTGCTGCAGCATTAACTCAACAGCAGGTGTTTACGCTTAGTTCTTTAGCTAAGAATTTAGGCCTCGAAGTTTTATTAGAGGTACACAATTTAAAAGAATTAGAGCAGAATTTAGATGCTCCAGTTCAACTCATAGGAGTAAATAATAGAAACTTAAAAATTTTTGAAGTAGATATTGACAATAGTCTTTTATTGGCTAAGCACATCCCAAATGACATAGTAAAAATTTCAGAAAGCGGTATTAATTCCGCGAAAGCGATACAAAAATTACACGCAGCCGGCTTTAATGGTTTTTTAATTGGTGAACATTTTATGAAAACTAATACCCCTGGAGATGCTGCACAAAAATTTATAGAAGAAGTTACTCAACTCATTCACTAAAAAAATAGCTATGAAAATTAAAATTTGCGGAATGAGAGAATCAGAAAACATCAAAGAAGTTGCAGCACTTTCTCCTGATTATATGGGATTCATTTTTTATAAAAATTCTCCACGTTACATTACACAGATTCCTGAAAATTTATCGCAAGAAATTAAAAAAACAGGAGTTTTTGTAAACGAAGATTATGATCATATTATGGAAAAAGCTGAGCTTTTTGGTTTACAAGCGGTTCAATTGCATGGAGAAGAAACAGCTGAGTTGTGCGATAAACTAAAAAATGAAAATTTAGAAGTCATTAAGGCGTTTTCTATAGATGAAGAATTCGATTTTGAAACTTTAGCTCCTTACATAAAAGCTACTACATATTTTTTATTTGATACTAAAGGAAAAAACTATGGTGGCAACGGAGTAACTTTTAATTGGGGTATTTTGCAGAATTATACCTACCAGCATCCATTTTTCTTAAGTGGAGGAATTACTATAGAACACATACAAGAAATTAAAAAAATAGAACAGTCTTCTTTACCTCTAGCGGGAGTAGATTTAAATAGCAAATTTGAAATAGCTCCTGGATTTAAAAATATTGTTTTATTAAAACAGTTTAAAGATTTATTGCAATGAAAAATTCTTATCATATAGACGAAAAAGGGTGTTATGGCGAATTTGGAGGAGCTTTCGTCCCCGAAATGCTACAACCCAATCTAACCGAATTAAAAGAACAATACTTAAATATTCTTGAAGACGATCAATTTCAAGAAGAGTTTCAAGATTTGTTGAAACAATATGTAGGTCGCCCTACTCCTCTTTATTATGCCAAACGTCTAAGCGAAACTTATGGAACTAAAGTATATTTAAAAAGAGAGGACCTTTGTCATACTGGAGCCCATAAAGTGAATAATACGGTGGGGCAAATATTATTAGCCAAACGCTTAGGAAAAAAAAGAATTATTGCTGAAACTGGAGCAGGTCAGCATGGAGTAGCCACAGCTACTGTTTGTGCCTTAATGGGTTTACCCTGTGTTATCTATATGGGAGCCATAGATATAGAACGGCAAGCACCAAATGTTGCTCGCATGAAAATGTTAGGCGCTACAGTTATACCTGCAAAATCGGGAAGTAAAACATTAAAAGATGCTACCAATGAAGCAATTAGAGATTGGATAAGTAATCCTACAGATACGCATTACATTATAGGCTCTGTAGTTGGTCCTCATCCTTATCCAGATTTAGTTGCTCGTCTGCAAAGTATCATTTCTAAAGAAATAAAAAAGCAACTTTTGGAAGTTGAGGGAAAGGAAAATCCAGATTATGTCATCGCTTGTGTTGGCGGAGGCAGTAATGCTGCAGGAGCTTTTTATCATTTCCTAGAAGAAGAAAACGTAAAACTTCTCGCTGTAGAAGCCGCAGGCAAAGGTGTAGATTCTGGTGAAAGTGCAGCCACCTCAATTTTAGGAAAAACGGGAATTATTCACGGGAGTAAAACCTTGCTTATGCAAAGTAAAGACGGACAAATAACCGAACCTTATTCTATTTCTGCAGGTTTAGATTACCCAGGTGTGGGACCTTTACACGCACATTTGTTTAAATCTAAAAGAGCCGATTTTGTTGCTATTACCGATGAGGATGCGATGAAAGCGGGATTACAATTATCTAAATTAGAAGGGATAATACCAGCTATCGAAACCTCACACGCCTTGGCACTTTTAGAACAAAAAACATTTAAAGAAGATGATATTGTAGTAATTAATTTATCTGGTCGAGGCGATAAAGATTTACAAACCTATATAGATTATTTTAAATATTAAGGGCGTTCGGGCGGGTTATACGCTGTATCTTTTTCGTTTATCAACTCAAAAGGATGCCGCTTCTACCCCTAACGCAAAAAAAATAAATCATGAATAGAATTAAAAAACGCTTACAAGAGAATAAAAAAATTCTCTCCATATATTTTACCGCAGGCTTTCCTCAATTAGACGATACCACCTCTATTATTAAATCTTTAGAAAATAGTGGTGTGGATATGATCGAAATAGGATTGCCATTTAGCGACCCTTTAGCAGACGGTCCTACCATTCAGGCTAGTTCTACTCAGGCGCTTAAAAATGGAATGACTACAGATTTACTTTTTACACAACTTAAAAGTATCCGCGAAAGCGTTAATATTCCTTTAGTGATTATGGGATATTTTAATCCGATATTTCAATATGGTGTAGAGGAGTTTTGCAAAAAATGTCAAGAAACGGGCATTGATGGATTAATAATACCAGATCTTCCTTTAGAGGTTTATCAAGATGAATATCAAACCATTTTTGAGTCTTATGGTCTTATAAATATTTTTCTAATAACTCCCCAAACATCTACAGCGCGAATAAAGCAAATTGATGAAGCTTCTAAAGGCTTTATTTATATGGTAAGTTCGGCAAGTGTTACGGGAGGGAAAAATGACTTTAGTGAGGAGCAACTAGCTTACTTTAAAAAGGTAAAAGATATGAATTTAAAAACTCCGCAAATTGTAGGGTTTGGAATTAGCAATAAAAAAACCTTTAATCAAGCTACGTCTTATGCACACGGAGCTATCATCGGTTCAGCTTTTATTAAATTTTTAGAAAATAAAAAAGATAGTGTTGGAGAATTTATTTTAAATTTCATTAAGATTTAACAATTTATTAAATTTTAGCCTGTAGTTTTAAGAACTCATTACTAAATATAACAAATGAAAATAAAATTAAACGATACCAAATATTCTAAAGAAATAAAAAAAACCCACGAACTAAAAATTGGTA
The DNA here is from genome assembly GCF_003253545.1 of Mesonia algae. GTDB lineage: Bacteria > Bacteroidota > Bacteroidia > Flavobacteriales > Flavobacteriaceae > Mesonia > Mesonia algae. The sequence continues at coordinate 80,131 of NZ_QKYV01000005.1, read as the reverse complement.
CGTTTTTCTTTTTTGAGAAATTTATAGTAGCTGAAATTAATGAAGGAGAAAATGTGAATTGGGGTAATTGTCAAGAACTCATAAAACTAGCTATAGATTTTTATCCAAATGAAATTAAAGTCAATTATATTTCTAATAGAATAAATGAATATTCAGTTAGTCCAGCAGATTGGTTAAAATTTTTAAAAAATGTAAATAGGATTAAAAATTACTACATCGTATGTTCTTCTAAATCTTCTTTTACAAATTTAATTTTTGAAAAATTATTTTTCAAAAAAAGAATATATCAAACAAATTCGTTACAAACAGCTATAGCCAAGTGTTTAGAACAGGAAAAAAATCAATTCACAAACCCTTAACAAGAGTTTATAAAAGCATTAATAGAGTTTATTTATTCTAATTTTTAATTTTATAGGACACTTTAAAAATAGAAATTATGGGACGTATAGAAGATAATCATAGAGAAAGAAAAAATAAAGATGTTGATAACCCTTTGGGAGAATTGGGTAATAGAAATGAGAAAACAAATGAAGTAGATATCGACAAAAAAACAATTAAAGACCAACAAAATAAGAAGTAATTTCTTTACTTTTTTAATCTTAAAGCCGCTCAAAATTGAGTGGCTTTTTTTATTTGGCAAATTTATTGATTACCAATAAATACTAAAACTTTAATCTTATGAAAAACTTAATCTTATTTTTTAGCATCTCCATTCTTTCAATTTCCACTCTCCTTGCTAAAGCCATTACTGGAAAAGTAACCGATAAAGAAGGAATGCCTCTTCCTGGTGTAAATATTCTCATCAAAAGTACAAACATTGCTTCACAAACCGACTTTGACGGTAAATATACCATAGAAGCAAAAACTGGAGACATACTTATTTTTAGCTATGTAGGCTTTACTACACAAACAGTGAAAGTAAAAAAGCATAATATTATAAATATTAAAATGACTGCTAACTCACAATTAGATGAAGTTGTCGTTAGTGCGTTAGGTACACATAGAGTTCAAAATGAACTTATTAGAAGTAAACAAGTGATAACTTCTCAACCCATTAACAAAGAATCTTACAAAGAAATAGAAGAAAACACTTTTAAAATGGTAAAATCTTCTCCACTTTCTACGTTCTCTATCGATGTAGATAAAGCAGGATACAGCAATGTAAGACGAATGATCAACAACGGACAAGAAATTCCTAAAGATGCCGTAAAGATTGAAGAAATGATTAATTATTTCGATTACAATTATCCTCAACCTAAAGGAAAAAATCCTTTTGCCATACATACCGAAGTTAACACGACTCCGTGGAATAAAAAAAGTAAACTTATAAAAATAGGCTTACAAGGAAAAACAGTTCCGCTTGACGATATTCCGCCTTCTAACTTGGTTTTTTTAATCGACGTTTCGGGTTCTATGAATTCTCAAAATAAACTTCCGTTATTAAAATCTGCTTTTAAACTTTTAGTGAATCAGCTTAGAGATGAAGACAAAATAAGTATTGTTACTTATGCTGGGGCTGCTGGTTTGGTCTTACCTCCTACTTCTGGAGATAATAAAAATAAAATTTTAGAAGCGTTAAATAATTTAAATGCTGGTGGTTCTACCGCAGGCGGTCAAGGAATTGAATTAGCCTATAAAACTGCCGAAGAAAACTTTATTAAAAACGGAAATAACCGTGTTATTCTTGCCACCGATGGAGATTTTAATGTAGGAGCTAGTAGCGACCAAGCGATGGAAGAACTTATTGAAGAAAAAAGAAAAAGTGGTGTATTCTTAACTTGTCTAGGTTTTGGAACTGGCAATTATCAAGATAGTAAAATGGAAACCCTCGCCGATAAAGGAAACGGAAATCACGCTTATATTGATAGCATGCAAGAAGCACAACGCATTTTAGGAACCGAGTTTGGCGGAACGCTTTTTACCATCGCTAAAGATGTAAAAATTCAAGTAGAATTCAACCCTGAATTTGTACAAGCCTATCGATTAATAGGTTATGAGAATCGGTTATTAAATGACGAAGACTTTAACGACGATAAAAAAGATGCTGGAGAATTAGGGAGCGGTCATAAAGTTACCGCGCTTTATGAAATTATCCCCACCGGAGTAAAAAGCAAATGGTTAAAAGATATTGATGATTTAAAATATAGTGATAAACCATCAGCCAACAATCAAAAAGACTTACTTACCGTAAAATTTCGTTACAAAGAACCAGATGGTGATAAAAGCAAACTTATAGAACATATCATTTCCGCTAAGGAGATGAAGAATAATAACGCTTCCGCGGATTTTAAGTTCGCCTCGGCTGTAGCTATGTTTGGAATGAAGCTAAGAAAATCAGAATATATAGAAGAAAGCTCCTTTCAAAACATCATACAACTCGCTGAAGAAGGAAAAGCTAAAGATGATGAAGGTTATAAAGCAGAGTTTATTCGCTTGGTCAAAGCTTCAAAATAATTTTTATTCCGTAAAGAAAAATATTTATTACTAGTAAAAAGACTCAAGCAACTCTTGGGTCTTTTTTTATTTCCGCTAAGGATTTCCTTTTAACATATAAACATAGGAAGTCCTAAATATTGGTTAATTAGGTTTTAACCAAATTCAAATCCCTTATTTTTAATGGTAACCAATAAAATCTAGAAAAAATGGATCAAGAAAAATTAGATCATATGCGTTCGGTTTTTAATAAACTAGAAGACATTAAAAACAATCAAGAAAGTGTTATTGATAAAATTAATCATGTAATTACAGATCTATTTCAGCATCCTGACAAAAAATTAGAGAAAGCAATGGAAGATGCGCATCAAAAATCTTCAGATAATGTCGATGCAGTTAGAGAAGCTCTTGAGGACTATGAAATGAGAATTAATAAATTAGAAAATGAGGATTAACTGCATTTTTTTAAATTTTATAACCTCTTAAAAGTTTTTTGCACTCTCTATTTATGAAAAAGAAACACCTACATACCAAAATTTGTCCAATTTGCAAATTGAGTTTTACTTGGAGGAAAAAATGGGAGAAAAATTGGAATGAAGTGGTCTATTGTAGCGAAAGATGCCGAAGAAATAAATGATGATGAAAACTGGTTTAATCTGGTATAGAAATGATTTAAGAGTAAATGACCACTATGGTCTTTGCGGAGCGAGAAAGAATTGCGATAGGCTATTTGCTGTCTATTGCTTTAATCCTAAAAATTTTAAAAATAATAAACACGGTTTTAAAAAAACTGAAAAATTTAGGGCTCAATTTCTTATAGAAACCATTCAAAACTTACAAAAAAATCTTAAAGAATTAAACATTGGTTTATTCGTATATCTAGATGAACCCTATAAGGTTATTCCTTCTTTAGTCAATAAATACGAGGTTAAAGAACTTTTTTATCAAGAAGAATGGACTTCTGAAGAGTTTCAAGAAACAAAATTTTTAAAAGCTAATTTACCCTCTTCTATAAGATATACATCAAGTTACCAACAATTCTTAATTGAGCCTTCTCTAATTCCATATAAGGATTTCAACGAAATACCAGAAATATTTACAAAATTCAGACATAAAGTAGAAAAAGACTGGTGTGTATCAGAGGCAAGTCCAAAAATTAAAATGTTTCCCAAAGAAAATTTTATTTCCACAAATACTGCCGTTCCTGCTCTACAAGATTTAGGTCTTAGCTGTTTTACAGTAGATAGCCGCACTGCTTTTCCGTTTAAAGGAGGCGAAGAAGAAGCGAACAAGAGATTACAATATTACCTTTGGGAGACAAATTTAATCGCTTCTTATAAAGAAACAAGAAATGGCCTTATAGGGAAAGATTATAGTTCTAAACTTTCAGCTTGGCTAGCCAACGGGTCTATTTCAGCTAAAACTATTTATTGGGAGATAAAACGTTACGAAAAGGAGCAGACAAAAAATAATAGTACGTATTGGCTTATTTTCGAACTGCTCTGGCGAGATTATTTTAAATACATTTCATTAAAACACCAATCTTCTATTTTCCAACTTAACGGAATTTCAAACAAAAAACTGATCTGGAATAGAGATTCAATTGTTTTTAAACAATGGATATCTGGAAATACCGAAGAACCTTTTGTGAATGCCAACATGAATGAAATTGCAAATACGGGTTTTATGAGTAATCGAGGTAGGCAAAATGTAAATAGTTATTGGGCGAAAGAATTAAAACAAGATTGGAGAGTTGGTGCGGCCTATTTTGAGAGTCTACTTATAGATTATGATGTTCACAGCAATTGGGGTAATTGGATGTATAATAGCGGTGTAGGTAACGACCCAAGAGATAGAAAGTTTAATATTACAAGTCAAGCTGATCGATATGACCCAGAGAGTAATTATCAAAAATTGTGGCTGTCTAAATAAGAGCTAAAATGAAAACTTTACGATTAATATTAGGAGATCAACTAAACTATAAACATTCTTGGTTGCATCATAAAGATGAGGAAGTAATGTATGTAATGGCAGAAATGCTTCAAGAGACAAACTACGTAAATCACCATATTCAAAAAGTAGTAGGCTTTTTCTCTTCGATGAGAAATTTCTATGAACACTTTAAAAATTTAGGTCATCAGTTTACGTACTATGAGATCGATGATGAGAATAATCCTCAAAAATTAAAGAAGATTATTCAACAACTTATCAAAACCCATAGTATACAAAAGTTTGAATATCAATTACCCGATGAATATAGGTTAGATAAAGAGCTAAAAGAAATTTGTGCTTCGTTAACAATTAAAACAAATGTAACTTCTACAGAACATTTCCTAACTTCTCGTACAGATCTTAAGGATTTTTACAAGGGCAAAAAAGAGATGGTAATGGAGTATTTCTATAGGCATATGCGAAAGAAATACGATATTCTAATGGAAACAAAAAAGAAGCCAGAAGGCGGAAAATGGAACTTTGACAAAAGCAATAGAAAAAAGTGGACCGCAGAAACAGAAATACCCAAGGAAAAAAGCTTCCGTAAAGATGTATCATCTATAGTGACACAAATTCAAAATATGTCTATTAAAACCATTGGTAATATAGATGAAAAAAAATTTAGCTGGCCAACTTCTAGGGAAGACTCATTAAAAGTACTTCGCTACTTTTGCGATAATTTACTAGTGCATTTTGGAGATTTTCAAGACGCAATGCATACCGATGAAAAATTTCTATATCATTCTAGACTTTCTTTTGCACTAAACACTAAAATGCTCGCTCCAAAAGAGGTAATCGATGCTGCTGTAAATTCTTATTATGAAAAAAAAGACGAAATAGACATTTCACAAATTGAAGGGTTCGTAAGACAAATTTTAGGATGGAGAGAATATATGCGAGGCATTTATTGGAAAGAGATGCCTAACTATGTCACAAAAAATAAATTAAACAATAAAAACGAATTACCTAACTTTTATTGGACAGCAAATACAAAAATGAACTGCCTTAAAAAATCTATACAGCAAAGTTTAGATGATGCTTACGCCCACCATATACAGCGCCTAATGATCACTGGCAATTTTGCTCTACTTACTCAAACAGATCCTAAATTGGTAGATGATTGGTATTTGGGAATTTATATAGATGCAATACAATGGGTTGAGATGCCCAATACAAGAGGTATGAGCCAATTTGCCGATGGAGGGATTGTAGCAACAAAACCTTATGTATCTAGTGGTAGTTACATCAATAAAATGAGTAACTACTGTAAGGATTGTTTTTATTCTGTACACACTAAAACCAAGGAAAACTCCTGCCCCTTTAATTCTCTGTATTGGAATTTTCTATCAGAAAAACATGAAATATTAAAAGATAACCATAGAATGAATATGATTTGGAGCGTCTACCATAAAATGGATAAAGAGACTTTAACTAAACATAAAGAAAGAGCTACAAAAATATTAGAAAACATAAATGAATATTAAAAAGCAGTTAATTGCAAGTTAAAAGCATAAAGATCAAGGAGTAAAACATTTACATTTATCACATACTAACCAACAAAAAAGAAATATTATGAGAGATTTAGTTTGGCTAATCGTAGTAATTTTAGTGATAGGATGGCTTGTAGGTTATTTTGCTTTTCCTGATTTAGGAAGCATCATACATATCTTATTAGTATTAGCTGTAATTATGATTATTTATAAACTTATTACAGGAAGAAGACTTTAATCATTTAAAACCAAAATTATGAATATTAAGAAATTATTTTTAGCATTATTTGCAATGGGAATTTTATCTACGGCATTTGTAAGCTGTCGAGATGAAGGAGATAAAGCAGAAGACGCTGTAGAAGATGTCGCAGACGATATTGAAGATGCAGTAGATTAAATTTAAAGGCCTCTAAATTTTAGAGGCCTTTTTTTGTTGTATATTACACCATAATTTTACTTATGAAAAAATCAATACTTGTATCTCTTCTCGTTGCCGCAACCCTTTTTATTGTAGGCTGTCAAGAATCAACAAAAAAGAAAACCGAATCTTCTCCTAATGAAGAAACTAAAGAACTTTCTATACTTGAAAAAATAGCCAATGCGAATGGATATAAAAATTGGAAAGATGTAAATAAAATTACTTACACCTTCAATGTAGACCGAGATTCTTCTCACTTTCAAAGAACTTGGCACTGGAGTCCTAAAGAAGAAAAAGTAACTTTAATTAGTTCTAAAGACACCATTAACTATCACACCAGTCAAAAAGATAGTACCCTTACCAAAACAGATCAAGCCTTTATTAATGATAAATATTGGTTGCTATTTCCTTTCCAATTGGTTTGGGATAAAGGATTTGATTATACAGTAAAAGAAGAGGTTAACTCTCCGCTTCACAAAGAAATTTTAACCGAAATAAGCATCTCCTATAATAATGAAGATGGTTATACTCCAGGTGATATGTATAAAATTTACATAAACAAGAACTATATGATTAAAGAGTGGTCATTTCACCCTCAAGGAGCAGAAAAAGCAGCCTTAGTAAATACTTGGGAAGATTATGAATCTCAAAAAGGTATAAAGTTCGCTAAAATGCATCAAGATAGCACTGGCAGTTTTAAACTCTACTTTACCAACGTTTCAATTCAATAATTGAGTTTTTATTATGTAGAACACTCATTAATTATTGCTAAATTTGTGAAAAACACACCCATTTAGAAAAATAAATAATGACCAACTACAAAAATACACTAGAGTTTGCGAAAGAATTAGATCAACTAGATCCTTTAGCAGATTTTAGAAACCAATTTCATATTCCAAAAAATCAAGACGGTACAGAACAAATTTACCTTTGCGGAAATTCACTAGGCCTACAACCTAAAAAAACAAAAGAATATCTTCAAGAAGAATTAAACGATTGGGCTAATTTAGGGGTTGAAGGACACACCGAAGCAAAACATCCTTGGATGCCCTACCACGAATTTTTAACCGAAAAAATGGCTAAAATCGTAGGAGCAAAACCTACTGAAGTGGTAATGATGAATACCCTTAGTGTAAATCTTCACCTAATGATGGTGAGCTTTTATCGTCCTACTACAAAAAAATATAAAATAGTAATTGAGAGTGATGCTTTTCCTTCAGATAAATATGCGGTAGAATCACAATTAAAGTTACACGATATAGACCCTAAAGATGGCCTTGTTTTATGGAAACCTAGAGAAGGTGAAGAACTTTGTCGTTACGAAGATTTAGAAAAAATAATGCAAGAGCAAGGAGATGAAGTGGCTCTTTTAATGATAGGAACTACCAATTATTATACAGGACAATCTTTCCCTATTAAAAAAATAACTCAATTAGGTCATCAATACAACTGTAAAGTAGGATTTGATTTAGCGCACGGAGCAGGAAACATTCAACCTCAACTTCATGAAAGCGGAGCTGATTTTGCTGTGTGGTGTAGCTACAAATATTTAAATAGCGGACCAGGAAGCGTAGGAGGTTGTTTTGTACATGAAAAGCATGCCAATGACGCCAATTTAAAAAGATTTGCTGGCTGGTGGGGACATAATAAATCAACAAGATTCAACATGCGCCACGAGTTCGATCCAATTCCAGGAGCAGAAGGTTGGCAATTAAGTAATCCTCCTATTTTATCTATGGCGGCGATTAGAGCTTCTTTAGATATTTTTGATAAAGCAGGGTTTGATAACATTAGAGAAAAAGCCATCAAACTCACTGGATTTTTAGAATATCTTTTACTTGAAATTAAGGATGAACGTATAGAAATGATTACGCCTACAAATCCGCAAGAGCGCGGTAGTCAAATTTCAATCAAATTGAAAGGTGCTACTAAACAATTGTTCGATGATTTAATGAAAGCTGGTGTAATTAGTGACTGGAGAGAACCCAACGTTATTAGGCTTGCCCCTATATCATTATACAACTCTTACCAAGATGTGTATAAAATGGTTCAAATCCTAAAAAAATTACTGAAGTAAGATGAAGAAAGAAGAACACATACTAATCATTGGGGCCGGACTTTGCGGAAGCCTTCTCGCCTTACGCTTAGCACAACGAGGTTATCAAGTAAGTTTAATAGAAAAAAGACCCGATTTAAGAAGCACAGATATTGCTGCTGGAAGATCTATTAATTTAGCATTTTCAGATCGCGGTATAAAAGCGATGAATCTTGTCGGTCTAAAAGGAAAAGCTAAAGACTTGTGTATTCCTATGCAAGGAAGAATGATTCACAATTTAGGCCAAGATGAATTTTTATCTCGCTACAGCGGATTAGAATCTGAATACATCAACTCTATTTCTCGAACAGATTTGAATGCTCTTTTACTCGATGAAGCAGAAAAAATGTCTAATGTAAGCATTCAGTTTAATCAATCTTGTACCGATGTGGACTTACAAAAAGCTCACGCAACTTTTGAAGATTACAACACCAAAGAAACACAAACCATTAAAGCCGATATTATATTTGGTGCAGATGGAGCCGGTTCTATAGTAAGAAAAAGCATGCTAGAGGATCATTTGTTTCTCTTCAGCTTCTCACAAGAGTATTTAACTCACGGCTATAAAGAACTTACCATTCCACCCGGGGAAAATGGAAGTTTTAGAATAGAAAAAAATGCTTTACATATTTGGCCTAGAGGAGAAAATATGGTGATAGCTTTACCTAACCTTGACGGAAGTTTTACCGTAACTCTATTTTTATCTTACAAGGAAGGAGAATATAATTTTAAGAATTTAACCACACCAGAGAAGGTACAGGAATATTTTGACAAAGCCTACCCTTCAGCTGCTGCACATATGCCTACTTTAACAGAAGATTTTTTCAATAATCCAACAGGAGCTTTAGGAACTGTAAAGTGTTCACCGTGGAATAGTTTTGGAAAAGTAATGCTTATGGGAGATGCGGCACACGCCATTGTACCTTTTTACGGACAAGGAATGAACGCTTCTTTTGAAGATGTAGTAGTTTTAGATGAAATGATAGAAAAGTATGAAGAAGATTGGAATACTACATTTTTAGAATATCAAAAGAAAAGAAAAATTGACACCGATGCTATTGCAGATCTAGCTATTGATAATTTTCATGAAATGAAAGAGCACACGGCTGCTCCCATATTTCAGCAAAAAAGAAAATTAGAAACTGCATTTGAACAAGAGTTCCCAAAAGAATATGCTTCTAAGTATAGACTCGTTACTTTTCAAGAAGAAATCGGTTATGCTGAAGCCTTAGAAAAAGGAAGAGCTCAAGACAAAGCGATACTCAACCTACTTGCTCAAAATAAAATCGACGCTCAACTTTCCTTACAAGAAAAGTTGGTGCTTGTCAATCAAGAAACACAAGAAATACTAAATGAAGATGCCGTTTTAAAAGTAAAATAACTTTTAAATCAGCAAAATCCATATATAATATGAATAACGAAGAAATTGCAGAAATACTCGATCAAGCTGCTAAAAATGCAACGGCGACACAACAATTAGCCGAAAAGCACGAATTTACCTTAGAAGACGCTTATGACATTCAGCGCCTATCTATTGATAAGCGTTTAGCACGCGGAGAGGAAATTACGGGTTTTAAATTAGGATTCACCTCTCGTGCTAAGATGGAACAAATGGGAGTTCACGATCTAATTTGGGGAATCCTAACCAATGAAATGGAACTGCAACCTCAAGAAGAAGTGAGTTTAGACCGCTGGATTCATCCAAGAGCAGAACCAGAAATCGCTTTTAGGATTTCTAAAGATATAGAAGAATCTATTGGTTTAAAAGACATTCATAAGTATGTGGATGCTATGGCGCCAGCTTTAGAAATTATAGATTCTAGATACGAAAATTTCAAGTTCTCTTTAGAAGATGTGGTAGCAGATAATTGTTCATCTACTGGATATGTTATCGGTGATTGGGTTGACCTTAATACAGAAATCTCTGATCTAAATATTGATTTACGTATTAATAATGAAGTTATACAAGAAGGAAAAACTTCTGCTATTCTTAATAATCCGCTTCAATCTTTAGTAGAGTTGAGTAGATTAGCTTCTAAAGCGGGAATAAAAGTACAGAAAGGTCAAGTAGTTTTAGCTGGTGCCGCAACTGCAGCATCATACCTAGAAAAAAATCAGCATATAGAAACTCAAGTAGAAAAACTTGGCAAAGTTTCATTTAAAACAAAATAATATCATGGAAGGAAAAGTAATTGAAGGAAAAGCTACACCAAGAGGAAAGTATCCACACGTTAAAAGAGTAGGCGATTTTATTTTTGTTTCTGGCACCAGCTCTCGTCGTGCAGATAATACTTTTGAGGGTGTAGAGGTAGATGAAATGGGAACCACCAACTTAGATATAAAAAAACAAACCGCTGCCGTTTTAGAGAATATTGATAGTATTTTGCAACAAGAAGGCGCTAGTTTAAAAGATGTAGTAGACGTGACCACTTTCTTAGTCAACATGAACGATTTTAAAGGTTACAACGAAACTTATGGTGAATTTTTTGAACCTGCAACGGGTCCTACTAGAACTACTGTAGCCGTTCATCAATTACCACATCCACATTTATTGATAGAAATTAAAGTCATGGCATATAAAAAACAAGCTTATGCAGGACATTAAAAATTTTATTGGTGGCAAATTACAAAATCCTATAGATGGAAGCTGGCTAGACAATTATAATCCTGCTAAAGGTGAGGTTTATTCTAGAATTCCCGCTAGTAACTCTAAAGATGTAGAGCAAGCTGTAGAAGAAGCAAAAAACGCTTTCCCTGTTTGGTCACAATTCACCATAGAACAACGCAGTAAAACATTACACGAAATTGCCGATAAAATTGAAGAAAACCTTATCGCTTTCGCAGAAGCAGAATCTCTAGATAACGGGAAACCTCTAAGCTTAGCATTAGCTATTGACATTCCTAGAGCTATAAGCAATTTTAGATTTTATGCGCAAGCGATCACACAATTTGCTAGTAAATCTCACGAAACTGTGGGCACCAACAGCATCAACTTTACCTTAAAAAAACCTCTTGGCATCGTAGGCTGTATTTCACCTTGGAATCTTCCGTTATATTTATTTTCGTGGAAAATAGCTCCAGCTTTAGCTGCAGGAAACTGTGTAGTAGCTAAACCAAGTGAGGTTACACCCATGACTGCTTATCTATTAAGTGAAATTTGTAAAGAAACTAGTTTACCAGAAGGAGTTTTAAATATTGTTCACGGTACGGGACCAGATACAGGACAAGCTATTGTAGAGCATCCACAAATTAAAGCCATTTCTTTTACTGGCGGAACAAAAACTGGAGAGATGATTGCTAGAACTGCAGCTCCTATGTTCAAAAAATTATCTCTAGAATTGGGCGGAAAAAATCCCAATCTCATTTTTGCCGATTGTGACTATGATAAAATGCTTCAGACCACAATTAAATCTTCTTTTGCTAATCAAGGTCAAATTTGTCTTTGCGGAAGCAGAATTTTTGTAGAAGAAAGCATGTACGAACAATTTAAAACTGATTTTGTTGCTGAAGTAAAAAAATTAAAAGTCGGTCCTCCTTCCGAGGCATCGAGCAATTTGGGAGCTTTAGTTTCTAAAGAACATTTAGAAAAAGTATATAAATACATTCAAGACGCACCTCAACAAGATGCCACTATTTTATGTGGAGGAAATAAAGTTGAAGTAGAAGATCACGAGCAAGGCTATTACTTAGAGCCTACAGTTATCGAGGTAAAAAGTAATCGTTGCGCACTTAATCAGCAAGAAATTTTTGGCCCAGTTGTTACTTTGATGCCTTTCTCTTCTGAAAAAGAAGCCTTAGCTTTAGCCAATGATGTTCGTTACGGATTATCGGCCACGGTTTGGACTAATGATCTTAATCGTACGATGAGACTTAGCAATCAACTTGAAGCTGGAATCGTCTGGGTAAACACCTGGCTTAACCGAGATTTAAGAACTCCATTTGGCGGAGTAAAAGACAGTGGCGTTGGTCGCGAAGGCGGCTTTGAAGCCCTAGAGTTTTTTACTGAACCAAAAAATATATGCATTCAATACGCAGCTGAATAACCACTAATTACCAAAAACCAACCATCCCTATGAAAAAAAGACTTAGAATTAACGGCCATTCCCACTTACTACCTTACCCACATGAAATTCCTGCTTTCATGAAAGAAAAAGAAATTTTTTGGGTAGATGAGGAGCGTAAATTTATGCTTCAAAAAAACTGGAAAAGACCGGTAACCGATTCTAGTTTCTTTTTAGATGAAAAGTTAGAATGGATGGATCGTTACGATATAGATCACGCTGTGGTGCTAAACCTATCACAACTTTACGGAAATGGTTTGCGCGTAGAAGAAATGAAAAAAGCATTGCGTTTTCAAAACGATTTTAACGCTAAAGTGCAGCAGGATCATCCTTCTAAATTTACATGTGGATTTGTAGTACATCCTGGCTTTGTTCGTGGCGCATTATGGGAAATTGAACGTTGTGTAGAAGAGCTAGGCTTGCAATTGCTGTGTCTCCCTACGCATTATATGGATAGTATTGGAACTTGGCGTTGTATTTTTGATGAGGAGAATGAACCCATTTTCGAAATGGCATCTAAGTATAATTTGGCTGTAGAAATACATCCGTATGACGGAGAGAAATTTATTTTATTAGAAAACACTTCGTGGCGTTTTCATTTAATTTGGATGCTAGCTCAATGTGCAGATGCTTATCATTTTTTAACTTTGAATGGTTATCCAGATAAATACCCAAATATGCGTGTTTGTTTTGCTCACGGCGGACAATTAGCACAAATTAACTTAGGTAGAAGAATACAGGGTTTTGATGGAAGATCTGACTTGTTTGAAGGAAAAACTCACCCTCGTAAATCAGTAGGTCATAAAAATATCTTTTTTGACACCTTGGTTCATGATACAGGTTCTTTAAAATTATTGGTAGAAAATCAAAAACCAAAACAAATTATTGCAGGCTTAGATGATCCTTATCCGTTAGGAGAAATGGATAGTGCTCCACAATCATCTTATCCAGGTAAGATTTTAGATTTAGCCGTAGAGAGAAAAATTTTAACCAAAGATCAATGCGATGATATTTGGGAAGATAATGTAATACAGTGGCTGTGTGGGGATGATCAAGCAGCAAAAGATAAATTAGTAAAACGTATTTTAAGCTAATGCATTTTTTACCAGAAGATATTAATCAATATGTAGAGCAACACTCTCAACAAGAGCCAGAGTTATTGCAAAAACTACAAAGAGAAACTTTTCAAAAAATATTACAACCGCGAATGCTAAGCGGTCACTTTCAGGGGAGAGTTTTAAGCATGTTGGCTAAACTAATTCGTCCTAAAAGCATTCTCGAAATAGGTACATATACAGGATATTCAGCTTTATGCTTAGCGGAAGGAATGCAAACCGAAGGTAATTTGTACACCATCGATAAAAATGAGGAATTAGAGGATTTTCAACGTAAGTATTTTGATTTATCACCTTGGGGCAAGCAAATTCACCAGTATGTAGGAAATGCTCTTGAGATTATACCGCAAATAGATGTAGAGTTTGACTTAGTTTTTATTGATGCAGATAAACAAAACTACCCTAATTATTTTGATATTATTTTACCGAAAATGAAATCTGGAGGAGTTATTTTATCTGATAATGTATTGTGGAGTGGAAAAATAGTAGAGTCTGTAAAAAAAGGAGATAATGATACTAAGGCTTTACTTCATTATAACAAAAAAATCAATGAAGACCCACGCGTAGAAACTGTTTTACTTCCCATTAGAGATGGGTTAACCGTTACTAGGGTTCTTTAAATTAGTATCGATAAGTTTTCTGTAGAAGTAATAAACAAAAAAAGCACAAACTAAGCCTACAATTGCACCTCCAATTAAGTCGCTTGGGTAATGTACTCCCACGTAGACCCTACTTGTGGCAAATAAAAATGGCCATAAGTAGAATATATAAACCCATTTCCATTTTTTTCTTAAGGCTAATACTACGAAAGTTGTAATTGCTACAGAAGTTGAAGTGTGTCCTGAAACAAAGCTATAATAAGTAGGCTCTTGTAATATTCGAATAACTTCTTGAAATTGATCTACATTATTAGGTCTTGCTCTAGCTATAGTGGCCTTGATAATTCGTGTTAGCCCAAATGTTATAGCGAAACTGGCTAAAAAAGAAATTAAGCCTATAAGAATGTTTTTTCCTTTATGAGAAAGGATAATTAAGATAGCAAGCAAAATATATAAAGGAATCCAGGTTTCTTCTTGTGTAACAAATATCCAAAAAGCATCAAATCGCTCTACTCCTAATCCGTTAAGATATATAAAAAGATCTCGATCCCATTGTTTAATTTGTCCTATCATAAATGCTTATCGCTTTCTACTCACAGAACCTGTAATTTCTTCTATTTCATCTTTTACCTTATCAACTTCTTCCTTTACATTCTTGCCTCCCATATCACCAAAGTGTTTATCGGCATTAGAAGTAATTTCTGATTTAATATCATTGGTAGCATCTCTAACTGTACGCATACCTTTCCCTAATCCACGTGCGATTTCGGGTATTTTATCGGCACCAAACACCATTACCAGTATAAATACGATAAAAGCTATCTCAGCACCACTAATAAATAATGGAATCATTTGCATACCACAAATATAACATGAAAAAAAAAGCTGACTCGTTAAAGTCAGCTTAAAAATTAAATAGGTTGAATATTATCCTTTTGTCTTTTCTTTTTTAAATTTTTCAAACTCATTTGGCTTCTCTTCCTGTGGCCAAGAGTTATTTGAAGTATTCACATCTGCAGTTTCCATATCTGGATCTACTACAATAGATGCTAACTCTTTATTTGTTGCCAACACTCGAGTTACTTCTTTATCATTCTTTCTCCAGATTTGTGCTGGATAATTAATTCTTTCTGAAGTACCATCTTTATACTTATATTCTACAATAAGTGGCATTACTAAACCTCCTGGTTTATTAAATTTAATTTGATAGAAATGCTTAGGAACATTCATATTTTGACGCTCTTGTTCCGTAAAGTTATCCATCATAAACGTTTTAAGCTTAGGAGCATTTTCTAAAGCAGATTTGTTTTTCATTTCTGGCTTAAATTCCTCACTTCCCTCTTCTACCACATATAAAGCATCTATTTGAGAAGCATCTTCAACTCCATAACGCTTTAACATTTCTTTTCCTGCTTTTGTAGGTTGATCTGTAACATAATAAGAGTTAACCTCTTCAATTCCTATGTCTACGAAGTCTGTAGTATAAAACCAACCTCTCCAATACCAATCTAAATCTACCCCTGAAGCATCTTCCATAGTTCTAAAGAAATCTTCTGGAGTTGGGTGTTTAAACATCCATCTTCTTGAATAAGTTTTAAAAGCGTGATCAAACAATTCTTTACCCATTACCGTTTCTCTTAAGATATTAAGAGCGGTCGCTGGCTTACCATAAGCGTTATTCCCTAATTGGTAAACTTGCTCTGGATTACTCATAATTGGTGAAATAAAATCCTGGTTACCTTTCATATAACTAGTGATTTTTGCTGGGTCTCCTCTTCTTGAAGGGTAGTTGTCTAATGGCGCAACAGCTTCTGGATGTTTTTTTCCAAATTCCTGCTCTGAAACAAACTGAACAAAGGTATTTATTCCTTCGTCCATCCAACCCCATTGACGTTCATCACTATTTACGATCATAGGGAAAAAGTTGTGACCCACCTCGTGAATAATTACGCTTATCATTCCGAATTTAGTACGGTCACTATAAGTACCATCTTCATTTGGACGACCATAATTCCAGCAAATCATAGGGTATTCCATCCCTTGATTTTTAGCGTGTACAGAAATTGCTTTATGGTATGGATAATCAAAAGTCATATCGCTATAACTTGTTAAAGTATGTGCAACAGCCTTGGTAGAATACTCTTCCCATAGCGGGTTACCTTCTTTAGGATATAAAGAAACCGCCATTACTTCACGACTTCCTACTTTTACATTTTGCATATCCCAGATATACTTTCTAGAAGTTGTAAATGCAAAATCTCTTACCATTTTAGCTTCAAACTCCCAAGTTTTAGTTTTATTAGAAGCTCCTTTTTCTGCTTTTTCTGCTTCCTCTTGAGTTACAATAAGAACAGGCTTATCAAAAGATTTTTTTGCTTGTTCGTAACGATCCATCATTTTCTTAGAAAACACTTCTTTTCTATTTTCTAATTTCCCCGTTGCATCTAAAACATGATCTGCAGGAACGGTAATTTTTACATTATAATCTCCAAAAGGTAAAGCAAACTCTCCGCTTCCCCAAAATTGATAATTTTGCCAACCTTCTACATCATTATATACTGCCATTCGTGGAAAAAACTGTGCTATTACGTAAGCGTAGTTTCCATCTTTTTCAAAAAACTCATATCCAGAACGTCCTCTATTTACTACGTGATCGTTAATATTATACCACCATTTTATAGAAAACTCTATATCGTCTCCTGGCTCCAAAGCCTCAGGAAGATCTACACGCATCATGGTTTGATTGATCGTATATTTTAAAGGAGAACCATTTTGAGTTACTTTTTCAATATTAAAACCACCATCAAAAGGTTCATCTACAAATTGAGAAACAAAACGTCCTGTTTGGTTAACTGCAGCAATACCATTACCATTACGCAATTGAGACTTGCTATCCTTTGCTCTTACATTTTGATCTAGTTGAACCCATAAGTATTCTAAGTGATCTGGAGAATTATTAGTATATGTAATAGTTTCTTCTCCGTATAATTTTTGATTTTTATCATCTAAAGTGATATCCATCTCATAGTCTGCCGTATTTTGATAATATGCAGGACCAGGAGCTCCAGACGCGGTTCTATACTGGTTAGGAGTAGAAAACTCTTGGTATAACTGTCTAAACTTATTGGTGTTTTGGTGCCCTTGTTGCGGCTCTTTTTCTGTAGGCTCTTCTTGAGCAAAGACAACAACGCTTGCCATCGCAAAAATGAAGGTCATTACTCTGTGTAAATTTTTCATGTTCATGAAATAAAGTTTATATTAGTAGTGATGGTTAATTAAATTCAATAGTACCTGTTGGTTTTTCTTTCACCAACATAAGAGATTCTGTTTCTCCTCCTTTTTCAAAATGCACTAAATTTTTTTGTTCCTCAAATAAATCGGTTAACAAAAGATTGGTGATTTCTACGGAAGAGAAGTTTTTTACACCCTCAATTTCAAAATAACAAATTATAAGATCATCTTCATAGCGTTTTCCTATAAAATTGAGCTTAAGATCTTTATTTTGAATGTTTATTTTTAATTTTTTATTAAAATATTGCTGAATATACGCATTATTTTTAGCTAAATCTTGCCCTCTCAATAATTGAACATTCTTGTCATATCGAGTTTGAAGCAATTTTTGAAAATCATCTACAAAAAGTCGAGTAATAATTTGAACCGAAGACGATTTCTCTACATAAGCTGCATCGGTAACGCTTAGATAAAATTTATGTGTTCCTTTAAAGGATAAACACGAACAAACTAAAAATAAAAAAATGATTTTTTTAAGGTGATTCATTATTAATTTCTTTGAACTTTATATAGTCTACAGACTTTTGCTTTAAAAACTGAACTAAATCTAAGGTTTGCATTTCTTTGACTATTAGATCTGGAAAAGGTTTAAAAGTAGCACAATAATATAGAAAATCTTCCACTAAATTCTCTGGAACCTGAAGTTCTTGGGTATAAAAATCTAATGGAAATATATAATAAGCTTTTTCCATTAAACTTTTTTCTATTTCATAATCCCGTTGACGATAAACCATCGCTAACCTACCAGAAAAATAATTGATGATAGGATCTAAAGGAATAATTCCTCCTCCCGAAGTTGTAGCGGTGTATACCCTACGCTGTGCCAATGTCGATCTATTTTTTACCACAGGCAAACCAAAATTTGAAGCGTCTAAATAAGGCTGAGTTTCTATAGCTTCTACATCTTTACTTAATAAACCCGTTAAATTAATATTAGAAACTTTTACCTCTTCTAATTCGTTAATTAATGGAAGTAAGTAAATCTTTTTCACTTTCGTAGAGTCTTCCGCTACGACGGTTATTTGATGAGGCTCATATTGCAAGGAAGAAAAAAATATAGTATCTCCCGCTTTCGCGGAAATTTCAAAATAACCGTTTTTCTGATTAACAGTTCCTTGTTTAGAGTTAAGGTTAACCACATTTATTTCTCTATATGCAATTGAATCGGCTATAATTTTACCAGAAAAGTTCTCTTCTTGTGCCCAAGTAAAACTTGAGATAAGTAGAAAAATCAACGTGATTGTAAAAAGCTCAATTCTGCTCATTATCCAATTCTTTGAATACTTTATATGCTGTCGATTTTTCAATTAAAAATTCAATTAAATCTAAAGTTTTCTTTTCCTGTTCAATAAGTCTTGAAAAGCTTTTAAAAGTAACACAGAAATATAAAAAATCCTCGATTAAATTTTCTGAGATGTCGAGTTCATCAGTATAAAATTTACTATTGAAAATTGAATAGGCTTTTTCTAAAGACATTTTTTCAATTTCATTACTTCGTTGACGACGGAGCATAGCCATTTTACCCGAAATTTCATTCATTACCCTATCTACAGATATTGTAAGGTTGGGTACAGTAGTAGGTTTTGACCAAATTAATTGATTACCCGCAGTATACAATCTCCTTTCAGCTAAAGTAGATCTATTTTTAATTACAGGAAAGCCTAAACTAGAAGCATTATAATACCTTTGAGTCTCTATAACTTCTACATCTTTATTTAAAAAACCAGTCAAATCTACGTTAGAAAGATTAACTCCCTCCAACTCATTTATCAAGGGATGTAAATAAACATTTTTCACTTCCGTAAAGTCTTCCGCTACGACGGTTATTTGGTGAGGCTCATATTGTAAGGAAGAAAAAAATATAGTATCTCCCGTTTTCGCGGAAATTTCAAAATAACCGTTTTTAAGATTGACAGTTCCTTGCTTTGAATTTAAATTGACCACATTTACCTCTCTAAATGCAATGGAATCGGCTATTATTTGTCCTTTCAGGTTTTTTTCTTGAGACCACATTGCATTAGAAAATAAGATGCAATAAGTGATTAGTTTAAGGACTTTCATTTTTAAATTTATGGTAAGCAGTCACTTGTTGCTGAAAAAATTCGATCATTACAAATGCGTCGTTTTTATTTACAGTTGATTTAAAATTTTCTTGCTGGGAGCAGAAATACAAAAAATCATCAATCCAAGTAGGATTAATATTGAGGGTTTCTTCAAAAAAATTATTAGGGACTAAACTTTCGCTTTTAGCGATGAGCTGCTCTAAATCGGCATATTCTTTTTGACGTTTTAGCATTTCCATTCTTCCGCTAAGCACATCTATTAAAACTCCAACGGGTCCTCCAGAAGCCGCCGTATAAAGTCTTCTTTCTTCAACAGTTAATCTTGGAGCTGTTCGTACGGGCAAACCTAAATCTCTAGCGCTTAAAGAAGGTTCTAAATCCATATTATTAGCATCTGCGAGTAAATCTCCTGTTAAAGTTAAAGATGATATATTGACTTCTTCTAACTCGTTAACCATCAAAAAAAGAATAATTTGGTGGTTCTCTTTTTCTAATATTTTTTGAGTAATCTCTACCGTATAAGGTTCATATTTTACAGAAGAAAAAATTACCTTATCTCCCACTTTGGCGGGAATAGAAAATTTCCCAGATTTTGAGTTTACCGTCCCCAGACCATTATTGTAATTCACAATATTCACTTGAATCTCTGCAATAGAATCGGCTACAATAGTCCCTGAAAATTCTTGTGCATTGCTATAAAATAACCCGACAAGAAAAAATATAATAATGAAGTAGTTTTTTTGCATAAAAAGAAATTGGCTCTATTTTAAAGACAGCCTACTTCTGTTGTTGTTGCAATTTATAGGTTTTACTTTTTTCAATTAAAAACTCAATAAGATCTAATTCATTACCTTTTTCTAACATCTTTTGATTTAAACCATTCTCTTGAGTATAGTAGATAAACTCGTTTATATTTTCTTTTTTTATATCTAGATTACGTTTAAAAAAATCGTCGTTGTAAACTTTTCTTATCGCTACATCTATTTCTTCTGTATTGGCATCATCACTACCATTCTTATCAGTAAAAATAGCTCTAAACATATTTGCGAAATTTAGACCATTGGTTAAATATCCTTTATCTATAGAAATATTTTCGACTTTAGAATTTTTATCATCTGTAAATTTATAATCATACGTGTTGACCATTTCTAAAGAAGATAATTCTGGTCTTCCTGCGTCTACAGTTTCTATTTTAGCAACATCGGCCTGTACATTACCTGAAAGGTCATAAGGTCTTACCGTAACTTCCTCAAGCTCATTAACCGCCTCACTAATTTTTATATTTATAGTTTTATTTTTAAGCACACCTTCGTCTACCACGACGATAAATTCTTGGTATTGAATAGAAGAAACTAAAAGACGGTCATCTAAACCCACTTTTAATATAAACTCCCCGTATTTGTTAGTAGCTGCACCTTCGGTTGTATTCATGTTATAAATATTTATATCGCCAGCATCCATATAGCTATCTACACTCACTTGGCCTTTAATAAATACTCGATTTTCTATTTGTGCCTGTAAAGCAGTTAAATTCAGTAAAACAATTAATAGAAGAAGTCTTTTTTTCATAACTTTTTTGATTAGGGTAAATCTTATAGAAAACTTAAAAAGTGTATAATTCTTTTTTGTAGGTTTTCAATACTATAAATTTACATAAAAAATACCATATATGAATTGTATTATCGCCAGTACTTCTACCGTTCACGGAAGTGATTACCTTGGTTATTTCCCCGATGCCTTAACGGAATTATTTAAAGGAGTAAATGAAATTATTTTTATTCCTTATGCAAGACCAGGAGGTTTAACTCATGATGAGTATACTCAGAAAGCTCAAGATGGACTTCGTTTTTTAAATATAAATGTTGTAGGAATTCACCAAAAAGAAGATCCTAAAACAGCCATTAAAAACGCTGAAGCTATTTTTACAGGTGGCGGTAATACATTCTTATTAGTATCGCAACTTTATCAAAAAGATGTGATGCAAATTTTGAGCGAAAAAGTGAAAAGCGGATGTGCTTATTTGGGCACAAGTGCGGGCAGTAATATTTGTGGAAAAACAATGAATACCACTAACGACATGCCAATTGTGCACCCTCCTTCTTTTAAAACGCTAGGGCTATTTCCGTTTAATATTAATCCGCATTACTTAGATCCTGATCCTTCTTCAACACATAAGGGAGAAACTCGAGAAACTAGAATAAAAGAGTTTCAAAACCTTCAAAAAACTCCAGTAGTTGGTTTAAGGGAAGGAAGTTGGTTACGAATAAAAAACAATGATATTCTTTTAAAAGGAGGTTTAAAAGCTCGCGTGTTTATTCCGCAAAGAGATCCTATAGAAGTTGAGCCTAATTATTCTTTTAAAGATTTATCATAATGGATTATCAAGCAATTCTTAATATTATAGAAAAAGAACTTGAATCTTTTGAAGATGAAGGAAAAGTAGCAGATTATATTCCTGAACTTGCATTTGTACCTTCCGATAAGTTTGGAATGCACCTACATTGTATCGATGGTGGGGATTATTCATTTGGTAACAGTGATGAAAAATTTTCTATACAAAGTATTTCTAAAGTTTTTAGCCTTGCATTAGCTAAAAAACATGGAAGCAAAATCTGGAAGCGTGTAGATGTAGAACCTTCTGGAGATCCTTTTAACTCTTTAACGCAATTAGAAAAAGAAAAAGGAATTCCTAGAAACCCTTTTATTAATGCAGGTGCTTTAGTCATTGCCGACATATTAGTCAGTTGCTTAGATAATCCCAAAAAAGACTTATTAGATTTTGTGAGATTAATTGCTCAAGACGATGATATTCATTACGATGAAAAAGTAGCGAGTTCTGAGAAAAAACACGGATATAGAAATATTGCTTTGGTAAATTACATGAAAGCCTTAGGGAATATAAATAACGATGTAGATGATATTTTAGATTTTTACTTTTACCAATGTTCTATATCTATGTCTTGCCACCAATTAGCAAAAGCATTTATGATTTTTGCTAACGAAGGAAGAATTATGGGAACTGAAGAAAAAGCAATAAAATCTAATAGCACCAAACGCATAAACGCTATTATGCAGACTTGTGGTTTTTATGATGAAGCTGGAGAGTTTAGCTTTAGAGTAGGTCTACCAGGTAAAAGTGGTGTTGGTGGAGGCATTGTAGCCATACACCCTCATCAGTACGCGGTAGCAGTTTGGAGCCCATTATTAAATGAAAAAGGGAATTCAGAAAAAGGAATGCGAGCTTTAGAAGAATTGACTACACTTACAGGGCTTTCAATTTTTTAAAATAAAAAAAGCCTCTTAAAAAAGAGGCTTTTGAGCGGGAGACCAGGTTCGAACTGGCGACATTCAGCTTGGAAGGCTGACGCTCTACCAACTGAGCTACTCCCGCATTGCGGAGGCAAATATAGTATATATCTTTAGTTCTAAACAAATAAAAATTTATTTTTTTTAAAGAATTCAATTAATTTTTAAATACAATAAGTTACATTCATAAAATAATTTTAATTTTAAAGTTAGAAATTATTTTCAACCACAAAACAGTTTCTCCCTATGAGCCAATCAATTAAACATAAAGAAAACCAAACTAACGGTATGTTTTACCTTGAAGATGATAATGGAATACTCTCTGAACTTACCTACATTAAAAAAGACAATAATATTTTAGTAATTGATCATACCGAAACTAAAAAAGGAGAAGAAGGTAAAGGTTTAGCTTCAAAATTATTAGATCATACGGTAAATTATGCTAAAGAGAATAATTTTAAAATAGATCCGCTTTGTCCTTTTGCCGAAGTAAAATTTGATGAAAACGAAGAGTATCAAAAACTAAAAGCTTAATTTGTTGAATATTCAGATTAAAGAAGTAGAAAGCAATACAGTTCTTCCTATACGGCAAAAAGTTTTAAGAGATGGTAAAGCTTTAGAATTTTGCAAAATGCCTGGCGATGATGACAACTCGACAATTCATTTGGGCGTCTATTTTAATAATGTTTTAGCAGGCATTGCTACTTTAATGATTGATGATCATCCAGATTTTTCATTTAAAAATTCTCAATTACGCTTACGCGGAATGGCAGTGTTACCCGATTATCAAAAAAAACAATTAGGTAACTTATTGCTAGAAAAAGCTATACAAATTGCAAAATCACAGAACTACAAAATCTTATGGTTCAACGCCAGAGAAATTGCTGTTGGCTTTTATCAAAAATTTGGGTTTTCAATAAAGGGAAATGTATTTATAATTGAAGATGTTGGTCCACATTTTCTTATGTATAAAAGTTTATGAACAGAAGAAGTTTTATAAATAAAAGTGTTCTTACAGCAAGCGCAAGTTTGCTTCCTCTATCTTTTTGGAACTCATTAGATTCCGAAGAATTTACCATTGAAGAACTTACCGGTAAAGCCAATACTAAATTTTACGGCAATGGTTATCTAGTTAGAAAAGAAGTAAATGAAGCATTTATAAAAATGCAAGCTGCTGCGAAGAAAGAAAATATTAACATTCAAATTGTATCTGCTTATCGTGGTTACAAACGTCAAAAACAAATTTTTAATGCTAAGTTTACTCGCTTCACCCATCAAGGATTAAGTGAAATAGAAGCCATTAATAAGATTATTGAATACTCTACTATTCCAGGAACTTCTAGACATCATTGGGGCACCGATATTGATATTATCGATGCTAACGCTACTCATCCTAAGAACGTTTTACTTCCTAAAAATTATGAATTAGAAGGTGTATATTATAAAATGAAAATGTGGTTAAATGAACATAGTGAAAAATTTGGATTTTATATAGTGTATACTAATAACCCTAACCGAAAAGGCTTCTACCCAGAGCCTTGGCATTTTTCTTATCGGAAAATTGCTTTACCTATGTTAAAGGCTTATCAAAAAATTGATATTCATAAAATTATAACCAACGATACCAATCTTAAAGGAAGAAATTTTTTAAGTACAGCTTTTATAGACCGTTATAAAAACGACAATATTTTTGATATTAACCCAGCATTACTTCAGTAAAGGAAATTTAGCATAACTTTATAAAAAAAAGATAGCTAACTTCTTTAACTTTGCTGCAAAACAATATCATGTCGAACAAAGCTATTTTAGTCATTTTAGATGGCTGGGGTGAGACAAAAGATAAAAGTGTATCTGCTGTAGACCAAGCTAGCACCCCATTTATAGACTCTTTATATAAAAACCATCCGCATGCTTTATTGAGAACCGATGGAGAACACGTGGGGCTGCCTCACGGGCAAATGGGAAATAGTGAAGTTGGACACCTTAATCTAGGCGCTGGAAGAATAGTTTACCAAGATCTAGCAAAAATAAATAGAGCTGTAGAACATAAGTCATTATCTACAGAACCTGTTTTAGAACAAGCTTTTGATTATGCTGTAAATCATAAAAAACCTATCCATTTTATTGGCTTAGTTAGTGACGGTGGTGTGCATTCTCACATTAATCACCTAAAAGGTTTATTAGAAGCTGCTAATGAATTTGGCGTAAAAGATAAGTACATTCATGCTTTTACAGACGGTAGAGATGTAGATCCAAAATCTGGTTTAGGTTTTATAGAAGAAATCGAAAATTCTTTAGAAGAAACTCAAAGTACTCTAGCATCGGTTGTGGGAAGATATTATGCAATGGATCGTGATAACCGCTGGGAGAGAACAAAAAAAGCGTATGATTTATTAGTTCACGGCGTTGGAGAAGAAACATCTTCTGTAGTAAATCATATTCAAAAAAGTTATAATAACGGAATTACCGATGAGTTTTTAGAACCAATTTTGGTGAATACTCAAGGTAAAACTCATACGATAGAAAAAGGAGATGTCGTAATCTTCTTTAACTTTAGAACAGATAGAGGACGTCAACTTACTCAAGTTCTTTCACAAGAAGATATTACTGAATACAATTTAAAGAAACTTCCGTTGTACTTTGTAACGATGACAAATTACGACAATACCTTCTCCAATATTAATGTTGTTTTTAATAAAAAAAACATTAATGCTACGTTAGGAGAAACCCTAGAATATGTAGGAAAAACTCAAGTAAGAGCTGCCGAAACAGAGAAATACCCTCATGTTACTTTCTTTTTCTCTGGCGGAAGAGAAGTTCCATTTAAGGGAGAAGAACGAATTCTTGTTCACTCTCCTAAAGTTGCCACTTATGATCTAAAACCCGAGATGAGTGCGATTGAACTTACAGATAAGTTAGTTGATAAGATTGAAGATAACGATAAAGACTTTTTTTGTATTAATTTCGCCAACCCAGATATGGTGGGTCATACAGGGGTTTTTGAAGCTGCAATTAAAGCTTGTGAAACTGTAGATGCCTGCTTAAAGAGAATAGTTGAAGCCGGAAAAGAAAATTACAACTTTATTATTTTAGCTGATCATGGAAATAGCGAGAAAATGAAAAATGAAGATGGATCGATGAATACCGCACACACCACGAATCCTGTTCCCGTTATTTTGATTTCTTCTGAAAACAAAAAAATTAAAAATGGTATTTTAGGGGATATTGCTCCTACTATTCTAGATCTTATGAATATTGATAAACCCGAGTTAATGACTCAAAAAAGCCTTTTGATATGAAAGTAACATTCACCTTTTTAGTTGCGCTGTTAACTCTAATTTCTTGTAAAGCTCAAGAAAAAACATCAACTAATACTACTACTCAAAATACCGTTGTTTCAACTTCAGAGTTAACTCCGCAAGACAATAATTATTCAGGAAAAATTACAGAAGAAGACTTCAAATCTGGAAATCTAAAAGAGTGGTTTACGCCTGGATATGAAGCCTACGAGCCAGAAGAAGAAATTGTAGAAAAAATCAATAGAAACATCGACGAGTATAAAATTAAGGTTTTTATGGGTATTTGGTGTTCAGATAGTCGAAGAGAAATTCCAAAACTTTATAGTTTACTTGATAAAATTGATTATAACCAAGATCAACTTGAAGTAATTGCAGTAGATAGAAGTAAAACTACCACGCAAGGTTACGAAAAAAACTACGACATACAGTTTGTACCTACCATTATATTTATAGATAAAAATGGAAAAGAAATAAATAGATTCGTTGAGTTTCCACAAGAAACTTTAGAAGAAGATATTTTAAATATTGTAACCGATCAGCCTTATAAAAATAGTTACGCAGATTAATTACTTATGAAAAACAGTAAATCTTTATTGATAGCCGTAGATTTTGACGGAACTATTGTAGAAAATAAATACCCTAAAATAGGAGAACCTATGATCTTTGCTTTCGAAACTTTAAAAAAGATAGAAGAAATAGGACATCGGTTAATTCTCTGGACCTACCGTTACGGAAAAGAACTGGATGATGCCGTTGCTTTTTGCGAAGAGCGAGGGATTAAATTCTACGCAGTCAATCAAAGTTTTCCTGAAGAAGAATTTGACCCTAGAGTAAGTAGAAAGATCAATGCAGATGTCTTTATTGATGATAGAAATATAGGAGGTCTTTTAGGATGGGGAGAAATATATCAGCAAATAATAAACGAAGAACCAGAACATTTAAAGCCTACAAAAAAGAAAGGTTTATTTTCCTTTCTCAAATAAAAGCATATGATTATACCAAAAAATAGCGAAGAAATTGAATTAATGAGAGAAAGTGCTTTAGTAGTTTCTAAAACCTTAGGAATGATTGCTAAAGAAGTAAAACCTGGAGTTACCACTTTACAACTAGATAAACTTGCGGAAGATTTTATAAGATCTGAAGGTGCTATTCCTGGTTTTTTAGGTCTTTACGATTTCCCTAATTCATTATGCATGAGCCCCAATGCTCAAGTTGTTCATGGAATCCCAAATGACCAGCCTTTGCAAGAAGGAGATATCATTTCTATAGATTGTGGAGCTATAAAAAATGGTTTTTATGGAGATCATGCTTACACGTTTCCTGTTGGAGAGGTAGACAAAGAAACATCTGAATTATTAAGAGTGACCAAAGAATCACTCTATAAAGGAATAAAAGAATTTAAAATAGGTAACCGTGTTGGTGATGTAGGTTATGCTATTCAAAAACACGCCGAGGACCATGGTTACGGAGTAGTAAGAGAATTGGTAGGCCACGGTTTAGGTAGAACCATGCATGAAGATCCAGAAATGCCCAACTACGGAAAAAGAGGAAGAGGTAAGAAATTTGTTGAAGGTATGGTTGTCGCAATAGAACCTATGATTAATATGGGTACTAAAAGCATTAAACAACTTAAAGACGGCTGGACAATCCTTACTCGTGACGGAAAGCCTAGTGCTCATTTTGAGCATGATGTAGCATTAATAGATGGTAAGCCACAACTACTATCAACGTTTGAATATATTTATGAATCGTTAGGAATTGAAAATGATGAAGAAAGAGAGTTTAAAAAATAAAGAAAGTTTTTACCTCAATAATAATTTATTAGAGGAGTGGAAATTTTACTACGAAGAAAACTGGGCAGAAGGTTATGAAGTAGCCCTTTCTAGCAAAGGTCGTGTAATGAACTTTGTAAAAAGTAAGCACGGAAAAATTTTAAAGGGAAGCACTATTAATGGCTACCCTATTTTCAATACAAGATTAAAGAATGGTAAAAGAAATAATTTCTACACCCATAAATTAATCGCAAAAGCATTTCAAGAAAAACCTGAAGATGCTCTTTTTGTCATTCATAAAAATTATGATAAGACAGATAATAATCTAAATAACCTTCAATGGGTTAACCGAAAAGAATGGGAGCGTCATCAAGATAAAAACCCTAAGGTTATTGCTAAAAGAAAGAATAAAAGTAGAAGCTTCGCTAAATTAAGTTACGCCCAAGCTACTATTTTAAAGAAAAAGTTATTAGATCCTAATAGACGAACAAGATTAAAAGTTTTAGCTAAACAATTTGGAGTTTCAGAAATGCAGCTTCATCGTATTAAAACTGGAGAAAACTGGGCCGACATAAAAGTATGATTAAAAAAGGATTCCGGTTTATTCTTAACCACATACCAAGACCTTTACTTATAAAATTGAGTTATGTTGCTAGACCTATTTTAGCTACTGCACTCCGCGGGAAAAAATATATAGATCCTATAGACAAAAAAAGTTTTTCTACTTTTCTTCCTTATGGATATGTTACTCAACGCCCTAATGTTTTATCTCCTTCTACCCTCTCTCTAGAAAGACATAGGTTACTGTGGTTGTATTTGGAACAACAAACCGATTTTTTTACACAACCTAGAAAAATGCTTCATTTTGCTCCCGAGCAAGCCTTTTATAAACGATTCAGGAATATGGAGCATCTGGATTATACAACTACAGATTTAAATTCACCGCTTGCTGATGTTAAAGCTGATATCTGCAAACTTCCATTTAAAGGTAATAGTTACGATGTGATTTTCTGCAATCATGTGTTAGAACATATCCCAGATGATGACTTGGCAATGCAAGAACTCTACCGTATTTTAAAACCTAATGGTTTCGCAATTTTGCAAGTACCCCAAGATTTAAATAGAGCTAAAACTTTTGAAGACGATAGTATTACCGATCCTAAAGAAAGAGCTAAAATATTTGGTCAATATGACCACGTGAGAATTTACGGAAAAGATTACTTTAAAAAGCTAGAAGAAAAAGGTTTTGTGGTAAAACAAATACTTCTTGCCGATCAACTCAGTAAAGGAGAAATTGACCGTTACCGCATTAATCCTACCGAAATTTTACCTGTTTGTTATAAACCCGTTTAAAGTTAGCCTACTTTAAGAATCCTTATAAAATAATTACTCAAAATTTTCATTTCTTTTATACCTTTGCGCTTCTTAAAAAAACAATATGTATAACAAAAATATAAAACTCGTTTTAGCAGTAGCCACTTTTGCTTTTGCAGTTTATCAATTTATTGAAGGAAATATAGGAAACGGAATTTGTTTTATACTCCTTGCCGCTATTTTTATCTTCTTATATTTTAAAAACGAAATGATTTTGTTAGCGTTTATGCGCTTAAGAAAACAAGATTTTGAGGGAGCAAAAAAATGGTTAGATAAAATAAAAAATCCAGAAGCTGCTTTAGTTACTAAGCAACAAGGTTATTACTGGTACTTACACGGGTTAATGTACTCACAAAAGAATATTACTAAAGCTGAGAAGTACTTCAAAAAAGCAATCAAGCTTGGTCTTTCTATGAGTCAAGATTTAGCAATGGCTAAACTTAATTTGGCAGGAATTTCTATGACTAAAAGAAGGAAAAGAGAAGCACAAATGTATTTGAAAGAAGCAAAGAATGCAGATAAGCATAATATGCTTGCTGATCAAATTAAAATGATGAAGCAGCAAATGAAAAAAATATAATATATTTCACAAAAACAAATATAAAAGTTATTTATTTAACAACTAATCCCGATTTTTCGGGATTTTTTTATGTATTTTTAAGAAAACATAAAAGAAAAGCGTATGAAATTATTTCTACCATTTCTATTTATTTTCTTAATTAGCTATTCGGTTTTCGGACAAGGTAGAAAAGTCTATTTTTCTGAAGCTGTAGGAATTCATATACCTAAATACAAGAAGAAGGCAAAAAAAGCTTACCGAAATGATAATGCTCAATATGCTGAGTTCTTGTTTGATTCTTTAGTGAAAAATCACCTCTCTGGAACCTATATAGATAACTTCAATATCAATTGTATCGGCAAAGCAAAAAAGTGCTTTAACGATTATAAAAAACCTATTTATTTAACCACTTATGCTTCTTGGTGCGTACCAGGGAAAGGTGAGATCCCTGCACTTAATGAACTAGCAAAAAAATATAAAGATAAAATAGATTTTATTGTGCTTTTTTGGGACGAAAAGAAAAATGTGAAAGAAGTAATTTCTGATTATAAAGGATATATTGATATTGTATATGTAGATGAATTGAAGAATAAAGATGCCTATATTGTAAAGACTATGAAACATTCATTAGGTTTCCCTACCACATTTTATATAGGTTCAGATAAAAAAATAATTCATATAGATCGTACAGCAAAACTTCCTTTTACAGATCCTTTTGAGAAATCTTATAACCTCAACTTCAACAATCTTTCATCTGGTATTTCTGAAATTTTAGCTCACGAAGAAGAGTTGTTATCTTCTATGCCCTTTACTTTAAATTAACTAAAGCAAAGGCGCCCAAAGTCTACAAAATGATTCTTTTAGTTTTTCAGAAAAATCTCTTTCTTTCCACTGTTCTAATGAAACTTTATCACAATGCTCTACATCGTTTTTAAAAATGCGAATTAACTGCTGACTGATTTCTTTATTATATACCAATGCATTTACCTCAAAATTGATCTCAAAACTACGATAATCCATATTAGAAGTTCCCACGGTTGTAAATTCTCCATCTACCACCATTGTTTTTGCGTGCACCATCCCTTTACAGTAATGGTATACCTGAATTCCAGATTCTAAAATATCTAACACATACGAATTAGTAGCATACTTTGCGGCCCAAGAATCCCCTTCTTTAGGAACTAGAATTCTTACCTTAACCCCTCTCCTACTAGCAGTTTTTAGGGATGTTAAAATTTGTTCGTTGGGTATAAAATAAGGAGTGGTGATATAAATACTTTCCTTAGCGGAATTGATCGCTGTAAAAATAGCTTCCATAATATGTGGCCAACTAGAGTCTGGTCCACTAGCAGCGATTTGGACAGCCACTTCACCGCAATTATCCATTTGAGGAAAAAAGGGATCAATTATTTTTATCTCTTGTTTACTCACA
The DNA here is from genome assembly GCF_003253545.1 of Mesonia algae. Taxonomy (GTDB): domain Bacteria; phylum Bacteroidota; class Bacteroidia; order Flavobacteriales; family Flavobacteriaceae; genus Mesonia; species Mesonia algae. The sequence goes on along the minus strand of NZ_QKYV01000005.1, from coordinate 48,832 downwards.
AAATTCCAATTCAATAAAAAGTGTGATTGTAGAGATTTTATAGCATTTCCTTCAATACGGAGATGCGTGTCACGCCAGTAACCTTTTTCACATGGGTTTACATAATCATCAGACACATTTACACCTCCTACATAACCTAACGTTCCATCAATGATTACAATTTTACGATGATCTCTATAATTCAGTTTTCTAGTTAAATTAGGAAACCAAACAGGCATAAATGGGAAAATCTCTATTCCGCAAGATTGCATGCGTTTTACTTGTTTTCCGCTAAGGTCACTTCCTACATAATCATAGATAACTCTAACATAAATTCCCTCTTGAGCCTTTTTACAAAGAATATCAATAAGCTGAAGTCCGATATTATCTGAATTAAGAATATAATATTCTAAATGAATATGATCTTTCGCTTTTTCTAAATCTTTAAAAAGAGATTCAAACTTCTTCTCTCCGTTAATCAAAATTTTTACATCATTCCCGAAGGTGAGTGGTTTCTTTTGATTATGTTGAAGCAGTTTAACAATATTTACTTGATTGTCTAGAAATTTATCTTCATACTTATCTAGCTCTTGCTCTCCTAGTAATAATTTCTTCTCCCATTGTTTTACCTTTTCATTATTAAAAACTTTTCGGCGTTTAAACATCTTATCTTTTCGATACTCTTGTCCAAAGAAAAAGTAGATAAGTAAACCTACAAATGGCAAAACAATAAGCGATAAAATATAAGAGACGGTAGTGACAGGGTTTCTATTATTTAAAATAATAAAAAATGCAGTACCAATTGCTATCACATAGTTAATGATAAGCAGTGTAAAAAATATATTGTTTTGAACAAAATCTAACATTTATGGGTTATAAGTATATGTTCCTTTTTCGGGAATTTCTATTCGGTAAGCTTTTCTAGATTTGTTATTAAGGTGTGCTTCTCTTAACCAAGGATTATGAATTTTTAAAATCTTATAATTGATTCCAAATTCTTTTGCAAACTTAGCAAAGTCGGTAACTGCAGTATCTACCTTCACTTCTTTAACTGAAAGAGTTTTATATAAATTATCTTCCGTAAAGTTGAATCCGTAGTTTTCTGGATTATCAAGTATGGTTTTTAATGCTAATATTCTAAATACATATCTACCGGTTTCTGCATTTAAAAGCAAATCGTAATATTCGTGAACGTCTTGACGGTCTTGCTGTCTAGTAATCCCATAGTTGCCTGCATTGTAAGCTGCTGCAGCTAATGTCCAACTATCAAATTTCTTTTTTGACTCTAATAAATATTTACAAGCTGCTATGGTAGATTTTTCTATATGATAACGTTCATCTACATTATCGTTTACTTCTAACCCATATTCTTTTGCTGTAGATTTCATAATTTGCCAAAAACCAGTTGCTCCTGCTGGAGAAACAACTTGCGTAAGTCCGCTTTCCGCTACAGCTAAATATTTAAAATCTTCAGGAATTCCGTATTTTTTTAAAATAGGTTCGATGATTGGAAAATACTTATGAGCTCTTTTTATAAGCAACAAACCATTAGATTGCCAATAGGTGTTTACCAGCAATTCTCTATCCATTCTCTCTTTTATATCAGGGTTTTCTGTAGGCACTCTTTCTCCTGCGAAATTTAAATTTTCTGGAATAGGCAGAGCATAAATATTATAATCTTGTACCACCTTATCTGGGTCTATATTGGTTTTCTCAACTTGTACTTTCTCTTCTTTTGAAACCGAGCTCACTCCTTGTATTCCTATTCCGGCCACGGCAACCGCCCCTGCTATCGTTAATATGTTTTTTATATTTTTCATTTGCTTTTTTTTTAATCTTGTTCTTTATTTTTATTTTTTAATTCACCTTCTAAAATAAGTTCAGGTAGGTGTTCATTAAACCATCTAAATCTATCGATAATCATAATATGGGTACCATTTTTTATGGTAATGCAATTTCTAATATTTTTATACGGAAAAACAATATCCTTGTCCCCATGAATATGAATTACATTAGGAATCGTTTCTTCTTGATCCCAACACAACATTTGTTTTACCGCCCAATCTATATAACGTTTATCACTTACTGATAAGTATTGGCGGTATAAGGCTGCCCTTTTTTTAAAAAATTTGCTAACTGGTAGTTTTTCGAGGTTTCCCAACTTATCGACTAAACTCGTTGGGAAAATCTTATAAATTGCCGTTTTCCTAGCAAATTGCATTCTTCTAGGCAACTCAAACTTATTCTTTACCGTAGAGATTAAAATTAAACGCTTTACGCGGATTTGCTTACTCATCTCTTGTACAATTACCCCGCCAAAAGAAACCCCAATTAAAACAGGATTCTCATGATGAACATCTTGCAACATTCTTTTGGTATAATCGTTTAAAGATTCGTTTTTCAAAGGGATTTTCCACGCCAGCCAATGTATTTTAAAATTTTCTCTTGGCAATTTAATATGTTCAAAAATACTTGGATTAGCCGCCATCCCTGGCATAAAATAAACGTGAATTAAATTGTCTTGAATCATCTTTTAACAACGGTCTAACAGTAACCTATTAAAATATACAGTAAATTTACTAGGTAAAAATATTTTATAAAAATGGTTTTACCTCATATAAAAGGTTAAAACTAAAGCAATTTTATTTTTACTCTACTTCATTTAAACCTGTATCCTAAATTAAACCATTATGGAAGATGACACCATCGAACTTAAAGACAATGAATTTCTAAGACAGTTTGAAACTAATATTGAAAATGAATTGATTAAACTCGAATATTCCTCACAAGAAAGAAAAATTTTTCTCTCTAAGCTCACCATTTCAGAAGAAAGGAGAAATGACGGTACACTAGAAAAATTCTTAACTGCAATTTTCGATTATATATTAGATAAAGGCAGAATAAGAATTGTACCTACAGGTAAAGATGTGGCTAAATTTTTTAGAGCCAACAAATCTAAATACAGCGATCTGCTTCCTATAGGAATGAATATCTAAGCTGTTATTTTTTCTGAAGCAAAATTAAAGCGAACCAATCCATCTTCATCAATTTCAGATAAGGTAACTTGATGAAGTGTATTGACATAAGAGGGATCCCAAGGCATCTTTACTTTTACATAGTTTTCTGTAAAACCGTGGATGTAACCTTCTTTATTTTCCCCTTCAAAAAGAACTTCTAATGTATTCCCTAACTGACTTTCGTAAAAAGCACGACGCTTTTTAGCCGAAAGACCTCTAAGCATTTTACTTCTTTTCTTTCTGACTTTTAATGGCACTGCTCCTTCCATTTCTGCAGCTGGGGTATTGTCCCTTTCTGAATAAGTAAATACATGTAAATAAGAAATATCAAGCTCATTTAAAAAATTGTAAGTTTCTAGGAAAAGTTCATCTGTCTCTCCAGGAAAGCCTACAATAACATCTACTCCAATACACGCATTTGGCATTACTCGCTTAATTTGAGTTACGCGATCTACATACAAGCCACTCATATAACGACGCTTCATCTTTTTTAATAGAGTATCGCTACCACTTTGTAACGGAATATGAAAATGCGGAACAAACGTATTGCTTTGCGCCACAAAATCTATAGTTTCATTTTTTAAAAGATTGGGTTCTATAGAAGAAATACGTAAACGTTCAATTCCATTTACCTCATCTAAGGCCTTTACTAAATCTAAAAAAGTGTGCTCATGGCGCTTATTACCAAATTCTCCTTTTCCATAATCACCAATATTTACACCTGTGAGAACAATTTCCTTTATATTTTGTTCTGAAATTTCTTTAGCATTTTTTAATACATTTTCTAAGGTATCACTCCTAGAAATACCTCTTGCTAAAGGTATCGTACAATATGTACATTTATAATCGCAACCATCCTGTACTTTTAGAAAAGCTCGAGTACGATCTCCTATACTGTAAGAACCTACATAAAAATCGGCTTCCTCGATTTCGCAAGAATGAACCTCCCCCATGTCATTTTTAGAGAGATCATTAAGGTAATCGGTGATTTTAAATTTTTCGGTAGCTCCAAGAACTAAATCTACCCCATTCACATCGGCCAGTTCTTCTGGTTTTAGTTGTGCATAACAGCCTATAGCAATTACAAAAGCATCACTATTTACTTTCTGCGCTTGCTTAACGATCGTCTTAAATCGCTTGTCTGCATTTTCGGTTACACTGCACGTATTTATTACGTAAATATCGGCTTCTTCATTAAACTCCACTCTAGAAAATCCTTCATTTTCAAAAGATCTAGCAATCGTAGAAGTTTCAGAAAAATTTAATTTACACCCTAGGGTATAAAAAGCGACTTTTTTATTTTCGTGCATCATAAGCTCTTTCGTATTCTTTTAGTAATATTGTGTGATACTAAAGAAGTAGTTTATTTTTCCTTAAAGGGCTGCAAATATACGACCTTAAACTGTTATACTCAAATTGAATAGATCCCCACTTGTTTTAAAAATCGACTCTCTGGCATTATTACTTTTACCATTGCTTTTCTATGCTTGTGGAAACACTTCTACTGATCAAAATGATCATCTAGTTTTTAGATATAATGAACACGCTAATATTACTTCTTTAGATCCTGCTTTTGCAAAGGATCAACGTAATATTTGGGCTTGCAATCAACTATACAATAGTTTAATTCAATTAGATGACCAACTGAATACACAACCCGACATTGCTAAATCCTGGCAAGTTTCAAAAGACGCAAAAACCTACACTTTTGTACTAAGAGACGATGTTTTTTTCCACGAAAGTGAAATTTTCGGAAAACAAAAGACAAGAAAAGTAAAGGCTAAAGATGTAGTTTACAGTCTTACTAGGTTAACCGATACTAAAATTGCATCTCCCGGAAGTTGGGTCATGCAACAAGTAAAAAATATCTCTGCTAAAAATGATTCGGTTGTAGTTATTGAATTAAATCAAGCTTTTCCTGCTTTTTTAGGTTTGCTCTCTATGAAATATACCAGCATTGTCCCGATGGAGATGGAAAATTCAGATTTTCGAGAAAACCCTATCGGTACGGGTGCTTTTCATTTTAAACGCTGGGAAGCCAATGAAAAACTAGTATTTAGAAAAAATGACCTTTATTTTGAAAAGGATAAAAACGGAAAGCAACTCCCCTACCTAGAAGCTGTTGCTATCACATTTTTACCTGATAAACAGAGTGAATTTCTTCAATTTGCACAAGGAAAGATAGATTTTCTTAGCGGATTAGATCCGTCGTATAAAGATGAATTGCTAAACGCCAAAGGAGAATTGCAAGCGAACTACGAAGAGCGTATTCAAATGCTAAGAGCACCTTATTTAAATACTGAATATCTAGGCATATACTTAGACCACCCTTCCTCGGAAATCAAATCAAAAAAAATTAGACAAGCCATAAATTATGGGTTTGACAGAAATACCATGATCACCTACCTAAGAAACGGTATTGGCACACCGGCTTCTGGGGGTTTTATCCCTAAAGGTTTACCTGGGTTCTCAGATGCTAGCTATTACGAATACAATCCGCGTAAAGCGAAAAAACTTATTGAAGATTACAAAATTGAAACGGGTAATCAAAACCCCAAAATAAGTATTAGTACTAACGCTTCTTATTTAGATTTGTGTGAGTATATACAACGTGAATTACAAAAAGTAGGATTGCAAGTTGAAATAGATGTTATGCCACCTTCTACACTTAGACAACAACGATCTGCTGGAAAATTAGCTTCTTTTCGTGCCAGTTGGATAGCAGATTATCCTGATGCCGAAAATTATCTATCTCTGTTTTACAGTGAAAATTTTTCTCCTCAAGGTCCAAATTACACTCATTTCTCTTCTAAAAAATATGATAGCTTATACGAGCAATCCTTAAATTTAGGAGATTTAAAACAAAGAATTCCTCTATATCAAGAAATGGATTCTCTAATTATGACGAATGCCGCTGTAGTACCATTGTATTATGATGAAGTGATTAGGTTCACTCAAAACAATGTAAACGGTTTAGGTATTAACCCGATTAATTTATTAGATTTAAAACGGGTAAAGAAAGCAAAAAATTAAAATGAAATCTTAACTATGTATTTTTACACACAAACGAACCAAAAATGAGTTTTAAAGCAGATTTAAGAACTGTAAATGTAACCCGTTACATCACTCCTCTTAGAGAAGGAGGTTCTTTACCTGCGGTTGCAGATGCAGATGATGGTTTTAAATATGTCATAAAGTTTAGAGGTGCAGGTCACGGTGTTAAAGCTTTAATAGCCGATTTAATTGGTGCAGAGGTGGCTAGAGTATTAGGATTTAAAGTACCAGAGTTAGTATTTGCTCAACTAGATGAAGCCTTTGGAAGAACAGAAGCCGATGAAGAAATACAGGATTTACTTAAGGGTAGTCAAGGATTAAATTTGGGGTTGCATTTTCTTTCGAGTGCCATTAATTTTGATCCTGTAGTAACTCAAGTGGAGAACAAGTTAGCCTCTAAAATTGTGTGGCTAGATGCTTTTCTCACCAATATTGATCGTACGTTTAGAAATACAAATATGCTAATTTGGAATAAAGAAGTATGGCTTATCGACCACGGAGCTGCTTTGTATTTTCATCATTCTTGGACCAATTGGGAGAAGACTGCTCAAACTCCATTTCCGTTTATTAAAGATCATGTTTTATTACCACAAGCCAGCGATCTAACCACAGTTGATGTAGAATTTAAAAAAATTCTAACTTCAGATGTACTCCAAAAAATAGTAAATCTTATTCCTTTAGAATGGTTGGACTGGGAAGGGTATACAGAAACTCCGGAAGAAATTAGAACCGTGTATTTTAATTTTCTGCACACACGTTTAAATTATTCAAATTTATTTATAAAAGAAGCACAGCATGCAAGGGAAGCACTTATATGAATATACAATTGTTCGAATTGTTCCTAAAGTAGAACGGGAGGAGTTTTTTAATGTGGGCGTTATATTATATGCTAAACAGTCTAAGTTTATTGATATGCAATATCATTTAGACACTAAAAAATTAAAAGCTTTTTGTCCAGAATTGGATGCAGAGCAAATTGAAAGAAACCTTGCTGCATTTAAATCTATTAGTTTAGGAGAAAAAGATGGAGGTCGCATTGCCGAAATGGATATCGCTTCTCGTTTTAGATGGCTTACAGCTACACGAAGTTCTGTAATACAAACTTCTAAAACACATCCTGGTTTTAGTGATTCTCTAACAGAAACGATGACTTGTCTTTTTAATGAATTGGTATTATGAGTTTTTTGCGTTAGGGATTGTAACGAAAATCCTTTTTCTTTTTTCAGAAAAAGATTGTAGTGAAAAGCCCGACCCGATAGGGAAACGCCCCAGAAAATTACCTATTAATTCCCATTTTGTTAATCCAACGTACGTAAGCTTGTCTGTTATTATTGTGCTGCCTTAAAGTTTTAGCGAACATATGGTAGCCTGGGTTTTCTGGATTGGCTACAAAATAATAGTAGTCGTGCTTTTCGAAATTAAGTACTGCATTGATTGATGATATATCGGGCATAGCAATAGGTCCTGGAGGCAGTTCTTTATACTTATAAGTATTATAAGGCGATTCGATTTCTAAGTCTTTGTACAAAACACGCTTAATAACGGTATCAAAATCCTTACTTTCTTTCTTTATAGCATAAATAACAGTAGGATCGGCATCTAATTTCCAACCGTTTAGATAGCGGTTCATATAAACCCCAGCGACTCTTTTACGCTCGTCTACTTTGGCTGTTTCTTTTTGAACAATAGAAGCTACCACGCTTACTTCTTGCGGAGTTAAATTTGCTTTTTTTGCTTGTTGTAAACGAGACTCAGTCCAAAAACGATGATACTCCTTTAACATTCTTTCTCTAAACGCTTCCGCGGAAGTATTCCAATACAATTCATATTGATTAGGAATATACATACTTAGCGCATTCTCTAGATTGAAGTCATTCTTCTTTAAAAAAACCTCATCTTTCATCGAATTGAGTAAAGAGATGCTATCGGCTTCTATTTGCTGTGCCACTCTTCCTGCAAGATCTTCTATACGTTCTTGATTATTAAAGATGACTGAAACAGGCTCGTTTTTACTTCTAAGTGTATTAATGATTTCATTGTTATTCATTCCTTGTTTAAGAATAAATCTCCCCGATTTAAGATTGGTAGCATAACCTTTTCTTTTAGCAACTTGATCAAAGTCATTTATATCTTTTACCAAGGGTTGAATTTGCTTTAATAACTCCTTATAATTAGTGTCACTCGCCACATAAACTGACGCTTCTTCACTTTCAAATTGAGTATTAGGAGAAAAAATAGTGTTATAAATTACATAGCTAAATATTCCGACAGCTACAATTCCTAACAAAGCAATAGTTAGTAATATCTTTTTAATATACATGTTTGATTAATTGGTATAATATTTCGTTTTTATATTCTCCTTGAGTAAGCACCCAATCTTTTTTAACTCCCGCTTGAATATACCCTGCTTTTTCAAAAAGTTTTTTACTCGCAGTATTATCTTCAGGAATATTGGCATACAATTGATGAACTTTTAAATGTGTAAAGGCATAATTAGCGAGCAATTGTAAACTCTCTAAAGCGTATCCTTTATTGCGCATGGTTGTAGATGCAATAACAATCCCTACTCCGACTCTACGATGAGAAGGGTTAAAGTCAAATAAATCTATGAATCCTAAAGCGGTAGAGCTTTCTTGTGAAACAATTGCTAATCGTAATTGTTTGGTTTCATAAATATCTAAATGACTGTTTTCTAAATATTTTTTAAGTATAAATCTAGAAAAGGGTACTTGTGTAGAACTTACTTCCCATAAGTGCTCATCATTTTCAACTTTTTCAAGAAAAAGAAGGTCTTCTGGCTCTAAAGCTCTTAAATAAATATGTTCTCCTTTTAATGTTAGCATGGTATAAAACCTTCAAAAACATATTGAGCTGGTCCCGTAAGCCATACGTTTGTATAATTACCTTCACTTTCGTCAAAACTTACAGAGAGACTTCCGCCTTGAGCTACAATAGCGATCTTATGATCTAAAATTAACTTTGAGCGATGTGCTGCAATGGCAACAGCGGTTACTCCTGTGCCGCAGGATAAAGTTTCATCTTCCACTCCTCTTTCGTACGTTCTTACCTGTAAATAATCTTCTTGTGGTGTCACAAAATTTACATTTACACCTTCCTCTTTATAAGTTTCGTTATAACGGATTTTTGCTCCCTCCTCTTTGACGTGCAATTGATCAACATTTTCTACAAAACTAATGTGATGTGGAGATCCCGTATTTAAAAAATAAGTATCATCAACGTTCTTTATTTCATATACATCTTGCATTTGTAGACTTACTAGATGTCTATCTATACTTGCGTGATGTTTTCCATCTATGGCAGTAAATGTAGCCTTGTCTTCTATAATTTCTAAAAATTGAGCAAATTTCACCAAACATCTTCCTCCATTACCGCACATTGTACTTTCGTTTCCATCAGAATTAAAATATACCATTTTAAAATCATCCTCGGCATCTTCAGAATGTTCTAAAAGTATCAATCCGTCTGCTCCTATGCCAAACTTTCTGTCACATAAAAACGCTATAAGTTTGGTATCATTTTTGAAAAGTTTTTCTCGGTTATCAATCATGATAAAATCATTACCAGTTCCTTGATATTTATAAAATTTTAGCGTCATTTTTTCGTTTTATAAAAAACAAAGATACAATTTACTTACGAAGAAAAACACGTTAAAATCACGTTAACCAAAGAAGAAATAGAAAGTGAATCTTTTAATTTTAATCTTAAAAATTTAAATCTCTATGAAAAAAATTCTAAGCTTAGTAATGGTATCTGTTCTTGGCGGTGCTATCACTTTAGGAACATACAAACTGTTTTTGGAAGAGGAAAATCAACAAATGATAACCTCGGCCCCAACCCAACAAACAGCAACTAGCTTTGTTAATCATTCCGATTACGGAAAAAAATTTAACAGTGCAGATGTAGACTTTACTGAAGCTGCCGATAAAACAGTACACGCCGTTGTACACGTTAAAAATGTTGCTATAGGACGCTCCCCTAGTAGTATTGCAGAATATATGGAATACATGCGAACAGGAAGAGCAAGCGGACAAACACAACGCGCTATACAAGGGGCAGGATCTGGAGTCATTATTACTGAAGACGGCTATATTGTAACCAACAACCATGTCATTAAAGGAGCTTCAGAAATTGAAGTAACGCTTAATAATAACTTAACTTATAAAGCTGAAGTTATAGGCACCGATGAAAGTGCAGATATTGCTCTAATAAAAATTAATGAAGATGGTTTAGATTACCTCCCATTTGGCGATAGTAATTATGTTAAAACAGGAGAATGGGTACTTGCGGTAGGTAATCCTTTTAATTTAACTTCTACAGTAACTGCTGGTATTGTAAGTGCTAAAGGAAGAGACCTTAATCAAGGAGACCAACGTATGCAATCTTTTATACAAACCGATGCTGCAATTAACCCAGGAAACAGCGGTGGAGCTTTAGTAAATATTAATGGTGAACTTATCGGAATTAATACTGCCATCACTTCTCAAACTGGAAGTTATATTGGTTATGGTTTTGCCGTACCTAGCAACAATGCAAGAAAAATTATTGAAGACCTCCTAGAGTTTGGGGATGTACAACAAGCTATTTTGGGGATTACAGGAGGAACCTTAAATCCTGAAGCTGCCAAACAAAATAATCTAAGTATTTCTCAAGGAGTTTATATAAGTTCTACCGATGACGGTGCTAAAAAAGCAGGACTTAAAGAAGGGGATTTGATAACAAATATAGACGGAATTAGAGTGAGGAAATTAGAAGACCTTACTTCTTACATACAAACTAAACGCCCTAATGATGAAGTACAAATTAATTATTTACGTGATGGAAGTGAGAAAATCAGCAAGGTTAAATTAACGAAGTTTGAAACGTTTGCTATTGAAGCTGCGGGAATTGAAATTACAAATGCAGAAGATGCTTTTTTAGCTCAGTTTAACTCTAATACAGGAGTTAGAATCTATAGACCTTTATCTGATAAAATAGAAATTCCGGTTAACGAATTTATCATTACAAAAATAAATGATCAAATAGTTAATAATGTAGAAGATGTAAAGAAAGTTTTTAAAAACAAAAGTAAAAATCAAGCGGTCAAACTAACCTTTAAAAACAAACGAGGTCACGAAGAAAGTTATATTTTTAGGTAATAAGTTATTTTCATACACTAATAAAAAATCCTCTTATAGAATTCTGTAAGAGGATTTTCATTTTTTAAGGTATAAATATGTTTTAAATAATTATTTTTGCACGACCTTAAATCTTAACACAACAAATAATGAGTCAAAACGAAACTTACGAAAAAGAACTTGCTTTTCAAGCAGATAGAAGGAAAGCTACGGTAGAGTTTATTAAAACCGTAAATGATTTATGGTATGATAAAGCGATAGAGCTTGTTCTTTTTAAAAACCAATTGATAGATAAGAGTGTTAGTGAAATTCTTAACCTTCATGAATATGCAGGAGAATTTGTTCAAAAACCTATTTCTATCTTCGATTCTGTAGAAATTGCACAAGCAATTAAGACTATTGATCTTCCACCTGCAAAATTAGATATTGGAAAGTTAACTTACGAATATCAAAAAGAAGCTGAAAACTATAACAATGCTACAGCTTTTGTAAACGGAAAGTTAGGAGAAGCTAAAAACTATGAGAATATAGAGCCTAAAGATGTGGTTTTATATGGTTTTGGAAGAATTGGTAGATTATTGGCTCGTGAGTTAATGTCTAAAACTGGTAAAGGAAGTCAGCTTCGCTTAAGAGCTATTGTAGTTAGAGGAAGTGTAGATGAGACTGTTTTAGAAAAAAGAGCTTCTCTTTTAAGAAGTGATTCTGTTCACGGAGATTTCTTAGGTACCGTTTCTTATAACGTAGAAAAAAGTGCCTTAATTATTAATGGAACCACGGTACATATTATTTCTGCTAACCAACCAGAAGATATTGATTATACAGCCTACGGAATTAACGACGCCCTTATTATTGATAATACCGGTGCATTTAGAGACGACGTGGCATTAAAAAGACACTTAACAAAAGGAGCAAGTAAAGTTTTATTGACTGCTCCAGGGAAAGGTGTTCCTAATATTGTACACGGAGTTAATCAAAAAGAGCATAACCCAGATGAAGTTTCAATCTTTTCTGCTGCTTCTTGTACTACAAATGCTATTACTCCAGTTTTAAAAGCCATTGAAGATTCATTAGGTGTAGAACATGGACATTTGGAAACTATCCACGCATATACTAATGACCAGAACTTGGTGGATAATATGCACAAAAAATATAGAAGAGGTCGTGCTGCCGCATTAAATATGGTAATAACCGAAACTGGTGCTGGAAAAGCAGTGGCTAAAGCATTACCTGTTTTAGAAGGAAAACTAACTTCTAACGCTATTAGAGTTCCTGTTCCTAATGGATCTTTAGCGATTCTTAACTTAAACGTTAAAAAAGAAGTTACCTTAGAAGAACTAAATGATATTTTAAAGAAGTATGCCTTAGAAGGTGATTTAGTTGAACAAATAAAATACTCTGTAGATAATGAATTAGTATCATCAGATATTGTGGGATCTTCTGCTCCTTCAATCTACGACAGTAATGCTACTATAGTTACTGAAGATGGTAAAAATATTATCCTTTATATTTGGTATGATAACGAGTATGGTTACAGTCATCAAGTTATAAGACTAGCAAAATACATTGCTAAAGTAAGAAGATTTACTTACTACTAGTAGTTATAAAAAATTCTTCAAACCTACTGTTTTCGCAGTAGGTTTTTTAATTCTATAAAGCTACATTTAATTAGTATATTTGTCGCTTCAAAATTGTATCGCATATCATACAATAAGTAATTATTCTAAGACGTTGTGCTTACAAACTATAAAAACCTTGAAATGAAAAAATCGCTATCTAGCCTTATTCTTTTTTTATTCCTTTGCGGAAGTATCTTTGCGCAAGAAGATTCTCAAAATACCGATAATTCAATTAACGCTCAATTTACAGAGCTTATTGAAGATGCCAATAACTACCAAGAATACAAAGTCGTAAAACACAACAGCCTTCTTCAATTGCAAAAAAATACGGTTAACGAAATTGAGGGCCTTAATAAAACCATTCAGTCTTCAAGCGACACCATACAAAACCAAAGAAAAGAAGTTGCTCAACTTCAACAAAAGCTAAATCAGACTAAAGAAGATTTAGAAAATGTAACTCAGGAAAAGGATGACATTAGCTTTTTAGGGATGGCTACCGATAAAGGCACGTATCAAACTACCATGTGGGTGATTATTCTAGCTCTTGTTTTAATACTTTTATTCTTTATTTATAAGTTTAAAAACAGTAATGTCTTAACCAAAGAAGCTAGGAAGAATTTAGCCGAAAATGAAGCTGAATTTGAAGAATATCGTAAAACTGCCTTAGAAAAGCAGCAAAAATTAGGAAGAATGCTTCAAGACGAAAAGAATAAACAAGCTAATAAAAGCTAAGAAATTAATCCTTACTTATGCGTATTGATATCATCACGGTCGTTCCCGATATTCTTAAAAGTCCGTTTGAAGCTTCTATCTTAAAACGTTCAATAGAAAAAGGACTTGTAGAGGTTCAACTACATAATTTAAGAGATTATGTAACCGATAATTACAAGCAAATTGATGATTATCAATTTGGCGGTGGCGCAGGAATGGTCATGATGATCGAACCTATTGATAAATGCATTTCTGATTTAAAATCAAAACGAGATTATGACGAGGTCATTTATATGACTCCAGACGGGGAGACGCTTAATCAAAGTATAGCCAATCAACTTTCTCTAAAAGGAAATATTATCATTCTTTGCGGACATTATAAAGGTGTCGATCAACGTGTACGAGATCATTTCATAACTAGAGAAATTTCTGTAGGAGATTATGTGCTTTCTGGAGGAGAATTAGGAGCGGCTATTTTATGTGACGCCGTAATTCGCCTCATCCCAGGAGTGCTAGGTAATGAAACTTCAGCCTTAACAGATTCTTTTCAGGATGATTTGTTAGCTCCTCCTATTTACACCAGACCGGCAGACTATAAAGGATGGAAAGTACCTGAAATTTTAACCAGCGGAAATTTTCCTAAAATTGAAGCTTGGAGAGAAGAAAAAGCTTACCAAAGAACACAAGAAAAAAGACCAGACTTGTTAAAAGAATAAATTAATAAACTTGTTGGTTTAAAAATAAATATTATTTTTGCACTCGCTTCTAAATCAACCTCTGGCGAAAATCGCGAACGTTGTTTTAGTTTTACTTAAACACTATAGAAAATATGGAATCGTTAATTAAATTTGTACAAGACGAATTCGTTACAAAAAAAGAATTCCCAAAATTTGGTGCCGGAGATACAATTACTGTATACTACGAAATTAAAGAGGGTCAAAAAACTCGTACGCAGTTTTTTAGAGGAGTAGTAATTCAAATGAAAGGTACAGGATCATCTCAAACTTTCACGATTCGCAAGATGAGTGGAACTGTTGGTGTAGAGCGTATCTTCCCACTTAACTTACCTGCTCTTCAAAAAGTAGAGATCAATAAAAGAGGTAAAGTTCGTAGAGCTAGAATTTACTACTTTAGAGAACTTACTGGTAAAAAAGCAAGAATTAAAGAGCGTCGCTTAAAGCAATAAGCTTTTTAATCTTAATAAAAAAAGTCTTCCATAATGGGAGACTTTTTTTATTAACAATATTCTAATAGCATACCACTTTCACTAAGAGCGCTAATTCCTTATATTTGTGAAAAATTACATAAAAAGCAGTTTTTAGCTTTTATCTATTACTAAAATTAACTTCTAACACAAACAAATAACCATGGCAGACCAACCCAAAATTATTTATACAAAAACTGATGAAGCTCCTTTTTTAGCAACTCATTCTTTGTTACCAATTATAGAATCTTACACCAAATCTTCTGGAATAAACATTCAAACTAAAGATATTTCTTTAGCAGGAAGGATTTTAGCGGTTTTCCCTGAAGTACTTACTGAAGAACAAAAAGTACCAGATGCGTTAGCTGAATTAGGTGAATTAGCAAAAACCCCTGAAGCTAACATCATTAAATTACCAAATATTAGTGCTTCAATTCCACAATTAAAAGAAGCTATTAAAGAATTACAATCTCAAGGATACAATTTACCAGATTATCCAGCTGAAGCTTCAAATAAAGAAGAAGAAGTTATAAAGAAAAAATATGATAGCGTTAAAGGAAGCGCTGTTAACCCAGTATTAAGAGAAGGAAATTCCGATCGTAGAGCTCCAAAAGCGGTAAAAAACTACGCTAAGAAAAACCCTCACCGTATGGGGAAATGGAGCGCAGACTCAAAGTCTCATGTTTCCACTATGCAAAGCGGAGATTTTAAAGCTAATGAAAAATCGGTTACCATTAATAAAGAAGGAGATGTAAAAATTCAGTTGGTTGGTACTGACGGAAACACTTCTGTATTAAAAGAAAAAACTCACGTATTAGAAGGAGAAGTAATAGATGGAACTTTTATGAGCAAAAAAGCTCTTTTAAAGTTTTTAAAAGAGCAAATTACAGAAGCTAAAGAACAAGGCGTACTTTTCTCTCTTCATATGAAAGCGACCATGATGAAGGTCTCTGACCCTATTATTTTTGGTCATGCGGTAGAAGCATTCTTTAGCGACGTTTTTGAAAAATATGCTACCGAATTAAAAGAAGCTGGAGCTGATGCTACTAGCGGATTGGGATCTGTATTAAATGCTATCAATAATCTTCCTGAAGACAAAAAACAAGCAATTGAAGCAGATATTCAGAGAGATTTAGAAAATGGTCCCGATATGGCTATGGTTAATTCTGACAAAGGAATTACCAACCTTCACGTACCAAGTGATGTAATTATTGATGCTTCCATGCCCGCTATGATTAGAACATCTGGTCAAATGTGGAATAAAAATAATGAAACTCAAGACACAAAAGCCGTAATTCCTGATAGTAGTTACGCACCTTTATATGATGCAACCATAGAGTTCTGTAAAAAGAATGGCGCTTTTGACCCTACCACCATGGGAACAGTCCCCAATGTTGGGCTAATGGCTCAAAAGGCCGAAGAATATGGTTCTCACGATAAAACTTTTGAAATTCCTAGAGACGGAAAAGTTCAAGTAATAGATGCAGACGGAACAGTTCTTATTGAACACACTGTAGAAGCGGGAGACATTTGGAGAATGTGTCAAGTTAAAGACGCTCCAATTCAAGATTGGGTAAAGCTTGCTGTTAACCGAGCTAAAGATACAGGATGGCCTGCTATTTTTTGGTTAGATAAAGAAAGAGCTCACGACGCTGAATTAATCAAAAAAGTAAACACCTACTTAAAAGATCATGATACCGAAGGTTTAGACATACAAATTATGTCTACTGCAGATGCTACCACATATACTTTGAAAAGAGTAAAAGCTGGTGAAAATACAATATCAGTTACTGGTAATGTTTTACGTGATTATTTAACAGACCTTTTCCCAATTTTAGAATTAGGTACAAGCGCAAAAATGCTATCTATTGTTCCTCTAATGAATGGCGGAGGTTTATTTGAAACCGGAGCTGGAGGCTCTGCTCCTAAGCACGTTGAACAATTTACAGAAGAAGGTCATTTACGTTGGGATTCTTTAGGTGAATTTTTAGCGCTCGCAGTTTCTTTAGAACACTTAGGTAAAAAATACAATAACACCAAAGCATTGATTTTAGCAGATGCACTTGATGAAGCTACAGATAAGTTTTTAGACACCAATAAATCTCCATCTCGTAAAGTAAATGAATTAGATAATCGCGGTAGCCACTTTTATCTAGCGATGTACTGGGCAGAAGCTCTTGCCAATCAAGATAAAGACAATGATTTAAAAACTGAATTCTCTCAAATAGCCAAAGCTATGAAAGACAATGAAGAAAAAATCATATCCGAATTAAATGCAGCTCAAGGGAGCCCTGTAAATATTGAGGGATATTACAATCCTAATGAGGCACTTGTTTATAAAGAAATGAGAGCTAGTGAAACTTTAAATAAGATTATCAATAAATAATCTCAATCACCATTCTTAACAAAAAAGCCTGCAATTAACATTGCAGGCTTTTTTATTATAAATATAAACCTATAAAACATATTAAAGTCAGAGGAAACAGAAAAAGCCTTCAAATAAATTTGAAGGCTTTTTATATATCAAAATAAGTAAAGAATTACTTCTTAAACTTAGCGTATTTGTTTTTAAACTTGTCAATACGACCAGCTGAATCGATTAACTTCGTCTTACCAGTATAAAACGGGTGAGAAGTTCTAGAGATTTCTAACTTCACCAAAGGATATTCAGTTCCTTCTACGTCGATTGTTTCTTTTGTATTTACGGTAGACTTTGTTAAAAAAATCTCGTCGTTAGACATATCTTTAAAAGCTACAAGTCTATAATTTTCTGGATGGATTCCTTGTTTCATCTTCTTAATCTTTAAATCTTATGATTTTTTCGAGGTGCAAATTTAAACAATTCTTAGAATAAAACAATCTTTTTCTAAAAATTATTCCTACAAATATAAACTTTTCATCAAGACTATGTAACCTTTTTCTATATTTGTGTACTAACCAATCAGAAACTTAAAAGAACAACCATGGAAAACTCTCCTTCAATTAAACCCATAGCCTATAATTATGGCGGAAGCTTAGCTTTAATAGGTATATTAATGTTAGTCATTGTATACGTATTCAATATAAACCCTGATAGCACTGGTAATTATATTATAAGTGTTGTCAGCATCCTACTTAATATTGCAATTTTTATGTATGCAATTAAAGAATTTAAAAAGAAAAATAACGGATTTCTTAGCTTATCACAAGCATTAAAAGTTGGTTTAGCCGTAGCAGCTATTGGAGGAATTATCGTAGGCATATATGCATATTTTCATTATTCGTACATTTATCCAGAATTCATAGATTTAATGGGTGAGCAACAACGAATGAGTATGATTGAAAGTGGGCAGGTGACTGATGCCCAAATAGAGCAAAGTATGGAAATGACAAGTTTCACTCGTTCAGCTGGTTTTTTAACAACAATGACTCTTGTTTCTTCTTTATTTTTCGGATTTATAATCTCTCTAATTGTTGGTTTAATTATGAAAAGAAAAAATCCTGCCTTAGAAGGATAAACAATTTATTTTATGCAAATTTCTATCGTTATTCCCCTTTTAAACGAGCAAGAATCTATTCCCGAGTTATACCGTTGGATCACTTCTGTAATGAAAACCAACCAATATAGTTATGAGGTAATTTTTATAGATGATGGCAGTAGCGATAGTTCGTGGCAAGAAATTCAGAATATAGTCGCTAAAGATGAGCATATAAAAGCCATACAGTTTTTAAAAAATTACGGTAAATCACAAGCTTTACACGCAGGTTTTGAAATGGTTCAAGGAGAAGTGATCATTACCATGGATGCCGACCTGCAAGACAATCCTGAAGAAATTCCAGAGTTATTTGAGCTTATAAAAAATGAAAACTTTGATATTATCTCTGGCTGGAAAAAGAAACGCTATGATGATGTTTTAACTAAAAACATTCCATCTAAACTATTTAATGCAGCTGCTAGAAAAGTTTCAGGCGTTAAACTACACGATTTTAACTGTGGCTTAAAAGCTTATAAAAAAGAGGTGGTTAAAAATATCGATGTCTACGGGGAAATGCATCGGTATATTCCGCTTTTAGCTAAAAATGCAGGTTTCTCTAAAATTGATGAAAAAGTAGTAAAACACCAAGCTAGAAAATATGGCTCGACTAAATTTGGAGCCGAACGCTTTGTTCATGGTTTTCTAGATCTTATCTCTATTTGGTTTTTATCAAAATTTGGAAAAAGACCCATGCATTTATTTGGCGCTTGGGGAGTCATTATGTTTGCTATTGGCTTTATAACCGCTATTTGGGTTGGCGCTTCTAAGCTTTACAAACTCTGGCATCATATTCCAGATATTTTAGTTACTCAAAATCCTTGGTTCTATATCGCGTTAACCGTGATGGTTTTAGGAACATTACTTTTTATTGCTGGATTTCTGGGAGAACTTATCCTACGAACTCAAAAAAATCCGCAACGTTACAAAATCAGTAAAATACTTAAATAAGTACTCGCTTCAGTAATATTCTTTACTTTTGCACTCTATAATTATCTAATCTTATGGAAGAAATACTATCTAAAGCCAAAAATTGGTTATCAGACACTTTTGATACCCACACAAGACAGCAAACTCAACATCTAATAGAAAACGATGCAAAAGAATTAAAAGATAGCTTCTATAAGAACTTAGCTTTTGGCACAGGCGGTATGCGCGGTATAATGGGCGTAGGCACCAATAGAATTAACAAATACACCTTAGGAAAAAACACTCAAGGGATTTCTAGTTACCTTAAAAAACAATTCCCTAATGAACAACTACAAGTAGCGATTGCTTACGATTGTAGACATAATAGTAAAGAACTGGCGCAAATCGTAGCAAATGTGTTTTCGGCTAACGGTATTAAAGTCTTTTTATTTTCAGACCTAAGACCTACGCCAGAACTTTCTTTTGCAGTAAAACATCTTAATTGCCAATGCGGCATTGTACTTACCGCTAGTCACAATCCGCCCGAGTATAATGGCTACAAAGTGTATTGGAAAGACGGCGGACAGCTAGTTCCTCCTCAGGACGAAGAAATTATTCAGGAGATTGAAAATTTAGAATATCAGCACATAAATTTTGAAGCAAAAAAAGAACTCATTCAGTTTATTGATAAAGATGTAGATGAAGCATTTATTACAGCATCGATAAAAAATGGTAGTTTTAACGCTTCCGCGGAAGCAAAATCGGCATTAAAAATTGTTTTCACTTCTCTTCACGGTACTTCTATAACCTTAATTCCAGAAGTATTAAAACGTGCAGGTTATACCAATGTAAAAGTAGTTGAAGAACAAGCCGAACCAAACGGAGACTTCCCAACGGTGAAATCTCCTAACCCAGAAGAGCCCGAAGCTTTAAAACTGGCCTTAGAGTTAGCCGATAAGGAACAAGCTGACATTGTTATTGGTACAGATCCTGATAGTGATAGATTAGGAATCGCTGTAAGAAACCAAGAAGGCAAGATGATTTTACTTAACGGAAATCAAGCCATGGTTTTAATGACCGATTTTCTTTTAAAAGAGCAAAAGAAGAAAGGTTTTAATGATGGAAACTTTATAGCTTCTACCATTGTTTCTACTCCTATGATGCTGCAACTTGCCCAATATTATGGCGTTGAATGTAAATTAGGATTAACTGGTTTTAAGTGGATTGCTAAAATGATAAAAGATTTCCCTAACCAAAATTTTATCGGCGGCGGGGAAGAGAGTTTTGGTTTTATGGTAGGTGATTTTGTGCGAGATAAAGATGCGGTTACCTCTACCCTACTTATTTGTGAAATTGCAGCTGAAGCTAAAAGCAATAAAAGCTCGGTTTACGAACAGCTGTTGCAATTATATAAAACACACGGTGTTTACCAAGAACGACTTATTTCTTTAGTTAAAAAAGGAATTGAAGGCGCTCAAGAAATTGAAAACATGCTTAAAAAACTTCGATCAGAAACTCCTACCCATTTTGGTGAGGTTGCTGTAAAAAGAGTTGAAGATTATCAAATCTCTGAGGCGCAAGAATTACTAACCAATGAGAAAACAATCTTAGAGATTCCAAAATCTAACGTTCTTATTTATCACTTAGAAGACGGCACCCAGATCGCCGCTAGACCAAGTGGTACAGAACCTAAGATAAAATTTTATGTTAGTGCAAACGCTAAATTAGAAGACCTACAAGATTACGATAAGGTAAAAAGCGATTTAGATCAAAAAATAGATGCCGCTTTATCTTATTTCAATTTTTAACAAAATTATTTAATGAGTTATTTTAAAAAAGTACTTCAGTTTGCCAAGCCCTACAAGCGCTACGCTATCCTGAATATTATTTGTAATATTTTTTACGCTCTTTTTAGCACCTTATCATTTTTAGCATTTATCCCAATGTTACAAGTACTTTTTCAAGAAGAAGATCCTATTCTTGAAAAACCTGTTTGGGATGGAAACCTATCGGGCTTGAAAGATTTTGCCGGAGATTATGCCAATTTTTTCTTAAACCAAAGGGTTGAAGAATACGGACAAATATCTGCATTAATTACCATTTGCGCTTTAGTTGTAATATTGTTTTTTCTTAAAAACTTCTTTAATTACCTAGCTATGTATTTTATTGCTTCCTTAAGAAATGGTATGCTAAAAGACATTAGAAACAAAATTTATGAAAAAATAACAGAGCTTCCTATTTCTTTCTTTTCTGAAAAGAAAAAAGGAGATGTCATTTCAAGAATTACAAGTGATGTGCAAGAAATACAATCTTCTTTTTTAAGCATGCTAGAGATGTTTATTAAAGAACCTTTAACTATTATTTTTACACTTTCTTCAATGTTGATACTTAGCGTAAAGCTAACAGTGTTTGTATTGATTTTCTTACCCATTTCTGGACTTATAATCTCTAGTATTGGTAAAAAATTAAAATCGAAATCGAATAAAGCTCAGCAAGAAAATGCTAATTTTCTTTCTATTGTAGAAGAAACCCTATCCAGTTTAAAAATTATTAAGGGATTTAATGCAGAAAGAAAGTTTAGAAATAAATTTGAAGAAAGTACAGGAAGGTTAAACAACATACTAAACTCTTTATTACATCGTCAAAATTTAGCTTCACCTATGAGTGAATTTTTAGGTGTTTTAGTGATTACTATTATTTTATGGTTTGGAGGAAACATGGTTTTAATTGATGAAACTATGGACGCTTCAACATTTATAGGATTCTTAGTTCTAACCTACAATATTTTAACTCCAGCGAAAGCAATTTCAAAAGCTACTTATAGTATACAAAAAGGAAATGCTAGTGCAGAACGTATTCATCATATCATAGAAACAGAAACTACTGTAAAAGAACACGTTCAAGCGATTAAAAAAGAAGATTTTGAAAAAGAGATCTCTATCAAGAATATCTCATTTGGTTATGAAGAAGAATATGTTCTTAAAGATTTTTCTTTGAATGTAAAAAAAGGAGAAACCGTTGCTTTAGTGGGACAATCTGGTAGTGGTAAATCTACTATTGCTAATTTAGTGACTCGTTTTTACGATGTAAATGAAGGAAGTATACAAGTGGACGGCGTAGACATAAAAGAACTTTCTAAAGCATCTTTACGTAGCTTAACAGGTTTAGTTACTCAAGATTCTATTCTTTTTAATGATACTGTTAGAAACAATATTGCATTAGGTAAAGATAATGCCACCGAGGATGAAATTATCGATGCATTAAAAATTGCCAATGCCTGGGAATTTGTTTCAGAGTTACCGAATGGATTAGACACCAATGTGGGTGATGGCGGAGGAAAACTAAGTGGCGGACAGCAACAACGTTTATCAATCGCTCGAGCTGTACTTAAAAATCCGCCGATAATGATTTTGGACGAAGCAACTTCTGCATTAGATACTGAAAGTGAGCAGTTGGTACAGAAAGCTTTAGAAAACATGATGAAGAATAGAACTTCTATTGTTATTGCTCACCGACTTTCTACCATTCAAAACGCAGATCATATTGTGGTAATGAGAAAAGGTAAAATCATAGAGCAAGGAAAACATCATGAACTTTTAGCAATCAATGGTGCATATAAAGGTTTAGTTGATATGCAGTCTTTAGAATAAGTGATTTTATATGCTTACAGATAAGGAGAGAGAAATTGTAAAAAAACTGAAGGAGAATAAAAATCCTGATGCCGCTTTTCAAGAACTTGTAAATTTATACAAGGAGCCTCTTTATTGGCATATTAGGAATATACTAAAAAACCATGAAGATACTCACGACGTGCTTCAAAATACATTTATAAAGGTCTTTAAGTATATTAAAAACTTTAAAGAAGAAAGTAAATTATACAGTTGGATGTATCGTATTGCTACCAATGAATCTATTACTTTCTTAAATAAAAAAGCTAAAAAGCTAAATATTTCTAACCAAGAATTACAAGATCACCTTCTTACCAATTTAGAAAGCGACACCTATTTTGAAGGTGATAAAATACAGCTCGCCCTGCAAAGAGCTATCGCCCAACTACCAGAAAAGCAAAAGCAAGTCTTTAATATGAAGTATTTTCAAGATTTAAAATATAAAGAGATTGCAGAGATTCTAGAGATAAGTGAAGGTGCTTTAAAATCTAATTATCATCATGCTGTAAAAAAAATTAAAATTTTTTTACAGCATGATCAAACCTTAATAGATTAAAAGAGTCTAAATTAGAGAATGAGCAAAAAGAAGCACATATTAAAACATAAAACAGGATTTAAAACTCCAGAGAATTACTTTGAAGATTTTCAAGTGAATATGCCCTCATTCCGTGAAGAGATAGAGATTGAAAACAAAAGTATAGATTCAGGGTTTAAAGTTCCGCAAAATTATTTTGAAAACTTTAAAGTAGAATTACCTCAAGAAAACAAGAAAGGAAAAGTTATTTCGTTATTTAGCGTTAAAACTATTTCTAAAGTATCAGCCATTGCTGCCATTTTCCTTATCGGATTTTTTGTTTTTAAAAGTCAATTCGCTATAAATCAATTTTCAAACGAAGTAGACATTAATCCAATAGCTCTAGAAGAACAACTAGAGAAAGATTATTTTGACATTGAATTCAGAGATTTTGATGTCTCCCTTAACGGAAATAATACCGTAGATGAAAAGGAACTGAAAAGTATAGATGAAGATGCTATCTTAGATTACCTTTCAGAAAATGCAGAACTAATCACATTAATTGAAGAATGAAAAAAATAATATACATAGCCTTTATTTTTCTTTTTTCGTCTCAGCTCATTTCAGCACAAGATAATGATGACGAAAAAATAAAAGCGCTTAAAATATCGCACATTACTAAGGCACTAGATCTTTCTCAAAAAGAAGCGGAAAGCTTTTGGCCTATTTATAATCAGTTTGAGGAAAAAACCGATAAGCTCTATGAAGCAAAATGGTGTGATGTAAAAAACGGAATTGATTTAATTGAAGAAATAGATGAAGCAACAGCTAAAACTTTAATTGAGCAATACGTAAGCCTTAAAAAAGAAAGTGCAGACCTTAAAGGGGAGTTTGTTGAAAAATTACATCAAGTAATATCTTATAAAAAAATATTGATGTTAAAAAAGGCAGAGAGGGATTTTCATAGAATTCTTCTAGAACAATATAAAAAGGATTAAAGATTCATAATTTTTGGTTAGTGTTAATTCGTTAATGGCTCAAGACTTCTTGTTTTGGGCCATTTTCTATAAAAACTAATTTTACAATTCTTCCTTTTCCAGCAGCATAAGCGGTATAATCATTTAAAAAACTTATTGTATAAAATGGTTCATCGCTTAATTGCTTCCAGCTTCTACCATAATCTGAAGAATAAGATATTCCCGTAAATCCTACAGCAACAATCTCTCTGGCGTTACTATTAGGAACAAACTTAATGCAGCTTTTATAACTTGGTTCTTCACCTTCAGCAATTATTTTCCAAGTTTTTCCTCCGTCCTTAGTAATAGCTTTATTTTGTTGTTTTCCATCTGGGTTAGTATAATCGCCACCTATAACAATACCTGTACTTTCATTGTAAAAATCAATACTATAAATTCCTGTAGTTGATTTGCCTGAAATTATTGGAGTTTCATACACCTCCCACGACTCTCCCATATTTTCAGAAAAATAGATTCGAGAGGTTTTACCTCCAGTTGCTATCCAAACTTTATCCTCTATAATAGAAATATTAGTATTGCTTGCTGCAAAAGCTGCTTCTCCTTCAATTATTGAAGGTAATTTTTCACAAGGGACTTTTTCCCAGTTCTCACCACCATCTTTCGTTATTAAAATTGAAATACAATCCTTAGTGGGATCTCCCATTGCTATTCCGTTAAGGTCGTCATAAAAAGCCATGGCATCATAAAATACTTTCTCTCCTTCCTCTTTATAGCTAAGTTTTCGCTTCCCAAAATAATTTACTTTATACAATAAGGCGGGATTTCCGGCAGACAGTATATAATCTGCTTCTTTAGTTCTAGAAATAGCCCTAAACTCTAAGTCTTTGGCTTCTTCAACTTGACCAATATATGCCACCGAATTATCTGCAGTATTTAAATAACCAAATTCACCTCCAGAAGCCCCATAAAAAATGTGATTTTCACATACGTGTAAAGCCCTAATACTCTCTGGTCTTTTTAAAATGGTTTCTATTTTTACAGCATTAAAATCTTTTAAAGAGTTATCATTTTGCGATACATTAACGCATCCCCAAAAAAGAAATAAAAACAAAATAGAAATTAGGCACTTCATGAAATAGATTTAAATTCAAATATAACATTAATCCCCCATAAAATTCATTAACTTTGCGCGCTAAATTTTTTATACATGCGTTTACACAGAAATCTTGTCTTTGCGGTAGTTGATACATTAAACTATATATTTAATGAAGGAAAATATGCCGATAAAGAAATATCAAAAGCTTTAAAAAGAGATAAACGCTGGGGTGCTAGAGATCGTGGTTTTATTGCTGAAACAGTTTACGACATTGTACGTTGGAAAAGACTTTATGCTGAAATAGCCGAAGTAAAAGAACCTTTTTCTAGAGCTAACTTGTTTAGACTCTTTGCTGTTTGGGCCACACTTAAGGGAATTCAGCTTCCAGATTGGAAACAATTAGAAGAAACTCCTACTCGAAGAATTAAAGGAAGATTTGATGAACTTTCTAAGATAAGAAAATACAGAGAATCTATTCCAGATTGGATGGATGAGCTCGGAGTTCAAGAATTAGGTGAACAAAAATGGACTAAAGAGATCGCTGCTTTAAATCATACTGCTCCTGTAGTGTTAAGGACTAACACCTTAAAAACAACACCAAAAAAATTGATAGATAGTTTATTTTCTGAAACTGTTGAAACTCATTCCTTAAAAAAATATCCTTCTGCGATTCAATTAGATGAGCGTGCAAATGTATTTTCTACCACTACATTTAAAGATGGGTTATTTGAAGTACAAGATGCATCTTCTCAATTAGTAGCACCATTTTTAAAAGTAGAACCAGGAATGCGAGTGGTAGATACTTGTGCTGGTGCTGGAGGAAAATCTTTGCATTTAGCTTCCTTAATGGAAAACAAAGGAGCAATTATTGCTTTAGATATTTACGGAAATAAACTAAAAGAACTAAAACGAAGAGCTAAACGTGCTGGAGCTCACAATATTGAAACACGGGAGATAGACAGTACGAAAGTGATTAAAAAATTATATAACTCTGCCGACAGAGTTCTTATCGATGCTCCATGTAGCGGATTAGGGGTTTTAAGTAGAAATCCAGATGCTAAATGGAAGCTTCAACCAGAATTTTTAGATAAGATTAGAAAGACGCAGCAAGAAATTTTAAATCAATATTCTAAAATTTTAAAGAAAGGTGGTAAAATGGTATACGCCACTTGTTCTATTCTACCATCAGAGAATCAAAATCAGGTAAAAAACTTTTTAGCTTCAGAAGCTGGACAAGAATTTTCACTTGAAGATGAAAAAATAGTCTTAAGTCACGAATCTGGCTACGATGGTTTTTATATGGCGCGATTAATTAAAAATTAAAATAAGAAATGAAAAAAATTACTTTATTAGGTTGTCTACTTGCAACTCTATTTACTTTCGCACAAGCCCCTGCTGGTTATTATAATAGTGCGCAAGGTTTAAGTGGTTACACTTTAAAGTCAGAATTAAGAGACATTATTACCAGTGGTCACAATTCTCAAAGTTATGGTGATTTATGGACGGGGTACAGCTCTTCAGATATAGACAATTATTATGAAAATGATGGTACAATTTTAGATATTTATTCTGAAAACCCATCAGGAACAGACACTTACACTTTTACTCTAGGTTCTGATCAATGTGGAAATTATTCTGGAGAAGGATCTTGTTATAACCGTGAGCATTTAATGCCTCAAAGCTGGTTTAACTCTGCTTCTCCTATGAAATCTGATATTCACCACGTGTACCCTACAGATGGTTATGTAAACGGACAAAGAGGACACCTTCCTTTTGGTGAAGTAAATAGTGCTTCTTACACGTCTAACAACGGATCTAAAAAAGGAAGTAATGTATATTCACACCCAAATGCTTATAACGGGACTGTTTTTGAACCTATAGATGAGTTTAAAGGTGATGTTGCTAGAGTTTATTTTTACATGGCTACAAGATACCAAAATCAAATTGGTGGATGGGAGTCTGTAAACGACGGAAGTCAAAATACATTAGATGGAAGTTCAGATCAAGTATTTGAAGACTGGATGTTAGAAATGCTTATCCAGTGGCACAATAACGATCCTGTTTCTCAAAAAGAAATCGATCGTAACAATGCTGCATATAGTTTTCAAGGAAACAGAAACCCGTATATTGACAATCCATCTTGGGTTGCCGTAATTTGGAATCCTAATCCAGACACTCAAGCTCCAACTGCTCCAACAAATTTAGTTGCAACCAATACCACTTTTTCTTCTGTAGATTTAGATTGGAATGCTGCTACAGATGATGTAGGTGTGGTTTCTTATGAAGTAGAACAAGACGGTGTAGTAGTTAAAAATGTAACTACTCTACAAACTACTATTTCAGGATTATCTCCACAAACCAATTACTCTTTCGCTGTAAAAGCATTAGATGCTTATGGAAATATATCAGCGTTAAGCAACACGGTTAACGTCACAACACTAGCTGCCCCTACCATTATTTTTAGTGAAGATTTTGAAGGTTGTAATTCTGTTCTTTTCAATGCGATTTCAGAGCTAAGTGATTTAGATTGGGAATGTTCACCTCAATATGGAGAAAATAACACAGGGAGCTTTCAAATGAACGGTTTTTCTCAAGGACAAGTTCCTAGCACAGATTGGCTTATCACCTACAACGCTATAGATTTTGATTTGTATCAAGACGAAAAATTGAGATTCTTTACTGCAGCTGCATATGGAGACTCAGAGCTTCAGCTTTTATATTCAACTGATTATGATGGAAGCGCAACTCCTTCTAATTTTACGTGGCAACCTGTTCCTAATGTAAATATCGCTTTACATTCTGATGGATCTGGTACAATTGAAGAAAACATTTATTCTAATATTGATATTAGCTCTATATCTGGTTCTGTTTATATAGCTTTCAAATATGATACTTCTAACGGAGATGATGCAACTCGATGGACGGTAGATAGCTTCGAAATTACTGGTGAAGACAATTTAAGGATTAACACCAAAGAATTAGATTTTAGTTTTTATCCTAACCCAGTTAAAGGAAATAACCTAAATGTTCAAATGAATAATAATGTTGATTTTTCATATGAAATCTATGACCTTAACGGAAGATTGATTCAGCAAGCTCAACAAGTTTCTACTTCTAGTATTAATGTGAGTAGCATTAGCAATGGCTTATATTTATTAAAGCTTACCTCGGAAGGAAAAACAGCTACAAAAAAATTAGTGATCAATCATTAATTTCTAAATAGACTACAAAAAAAAGCGGCTTTAATTGCCGCTTTTTTTTATAGCTATAATTGAAAGAAAAAAGTAAATTTGCAGCTCAACACAACACAAACCACCCGATTATGATTCTTTTCTTCGGAAACTCTTCAAAAACGGTTTATACCGTACAAACACAACAAAAATTACAAGAGGACGCCATACAAAAACTCAATTGGCTTTTTGGTGACGCTCAACAAATCAATAAAGAATCTTTAAAAGGAGATTTTGTAGGTCCGCGTGCAGCGATGATTACTCCTTGGAGTACAAATGCGGTAGAGATCACTCAAAATATGGGAATCGAAGGCATTCTACGTATCGAAGAATTTCATGAAGTAGAAAAAGACTTTACTGATTTTGATCCTATGCTTTCTCAAAAATATCACGAATTGCATCAAGATATTTTTGAGATTCATATACAACCCGAAGAAATTAAAAGTATAGATGATATTAACGCTTACAACCAACAAGAAGGTTTAGCGTTAAATGAAGAAGAGGTAAAATACCTTGAAGAACTATCAGAAAAATTGGGAAGAAAGCTAACCGACTCAGAAGTTTTTGGATTTTCTCAGGTTAATTCAGAACATTGCCGACATAAGATATTTAATGGGAAATTTGTGATTGACGGGGAAGAAAAACCCTCATCACTTTTTAAACTTATTAGAAAAACTTCAGAAAAACATCCTAACGAAATCGTTTCGGCTTATAAAGATAATGTAGCTTTCATCAACGGACCCAGAGTAGAGCAATTTGCTCCAAAATCGGCCGACAAGCCAGATTATTACCAAAATAAAGATTACGATTCTGTGATTTCTATTAAAGCAGAAACTCACAACTTCCCTACCACTGTAGAACCTTTTAACGGAGCTGCAACTGGAAGCGGAGGAGAAATTAGAGACCGTCTTGCAGGTGGTAAAGGTTCTTTACCATTAGCAGGAACTGCTGTTTATATGACTTCTTACAGCCGTCTTAATGAAGATAGACCTTGGGAGAAAGGAATGCAAGAACGTAAATGGCTATATCAAACTCCTATGGATATCCTTATCAAAGCTTCTAATGGAACTTCAGATTTTGGAAATAAATTCGGTCAGCCACTTATTACGGGATCTGTTCTTACCTTCGAACATACCGAGAATGATCGTGACTTAGGTTTCGACAAAGTGATTATGCTCGCAGGCGGAATTGGTTACGGGAAAAAAGACCAAGCTTTAAAAGATGTTCCAAAGAAAGATGATCAAATTGTTATTCTTGGAGGTGAAAATTATAGAATTGGAATGGGAGGAGCTGCAGTTTCTTCTGCAGATACAGGAGAATTTAGTAGCGGTATAGAGCTTAACGCTATACAACGTTCTAACCCAGAAATGCAAAAACGTGCTGCCAATGCAATTCGCGGTATGGTAGAGGCAGATGAAAACCCTATTGTTTCTATTCACGATCACGGCGCTGGAGGTCACTTAAATTGTCTAAGTGAATTAGTCGAAGAAACAGGAGGGAAAATAGATTTAGACCAATTACCCGTAGGTGACCCTACGCTTTCTGCCAAAGAAATTATTGGGAACGAATCTCAAGAACGTATGGGATTAGTGATTGGTAAAGATCAAATTGCTACCCTAAAAAGAGTAGCAGATAGAGAACGCTCTCCTATGTACCAAGTAGGTGAAGTTACGAATGACAATAGATTTACCTTTGAAGGAAGCACTTCTAAACAAAAACCAATGGATTTGGCTCTAGCCGATATGTTTGGTAGTTCGCCTCAAACCATTATGAACGACAAAACCGTTCAACAAAATTATTCTGCTTTAGAATATAAGACAGATAAAATTTACGATTATGTAAAACAAGTATTACAATTAGAAGCTGTTGCTTGTAAAGATTGGCTAACCAATAAAGTGGACCGTTGTGTCTCAGGAAGGGTTGCCAAACAACAAAATGCAGGACCTCTACAATTACCTTTAAACAATGTAGGTGTAATGGCCTTAGATTATAATGGAAATCAAGGGGTGGCCACTTCTATTGGGCACTCCCCTATTTCTGGTTTGGTAGATCCGGTTGCGGGAGCTAAAAACTCAATAGCTGAGTCATTGACTAATTTAGTTTGGGCACCATTAGAAAAAGGATTAAAATCGGTTTCTCTTTCTGCCAACTGGATGTGGCCTTGTAATAACGAAGGTGAAGACGCGCGCTTATATGAAGCTGTAAAGGGGGTTTCAGATTTTGCTATCAATTTAGGAATTAACATCCCAACAGGGAAAGATTCTTTATCGATGAAGCAAAAATACCCAGATAAAGAGGTAATTTCTCCGGGTACAGTGATTATTTCCGCAGCAGCAAATTGTAATCAAATCACCAAAGTAGTAGAACCAGTTTTACAAAAAAATGGCGGTGACATTTATTACATCAACTTATCTCAAGATAATTTTAAATTAGGAGGTTCTTCTTTTGCTCAAATTTTAAATAAAGTGGGGACTGAAGTTCCTACGATTAAAGATGATGAGCAATTTGCCAAGACCTTTAATGCGATACAAAAATTAATTAAAGAAGATCATATTTTAGCTGGACACGATGTTGCTTCAGGAGGATTGATCACTACTTTGTTAGAAATGTGCTTTGCTGATGTAGATCTAGGTGCTACTATAGATTTAAGCGCTTTAAATGAAAAAGACTCTGCTAAAGTATTATTTAATGAAAATAGCGGAATTGTATTTCAGACTAAAGACGCTTCCGCGGAAACAATATTAGAAGAGCTTAACGTTTCGTTTTTCAAAGTAGGTGAAGTAACAAGCAAAGGAAGCTTAGAAATCACCAACCAAACTGATAAGTTTGAGTTTGATATTGCCACTTATCGTGATGCTTGGTTTGAAACTTCTTATTTATTAGACCAGAAACAAAGCGGAGAAACTAAAGCAAAAGAGCGTTTTGATAATTATAAAAAACAACCTCTTTCTTATCAATTCCCTAAAGAATTTACAGGAAAACTACCTGTAATTGATTCGGGTAAACCGAAAATAAAAGCGGCAATTATTAGAGAGAAAGGATCTAACTCTGAGCGTGAAATGGCTCGTGCTATGCACCTTGCTGGCTTTGACGTAAAAGATGTTCATATGACCGATTTAATTACAGGTCGGGAAAATCTAGAAGACATTCAGTTTATTGCGGCTGTAGGTGGTTTCTCAAATTCAGATGTTTTAGGAAGTGCTAAAGGTTGGGCTGGTGCATTTTTATATAATGAAAAAGCTAATATTGCACTTAAAAAATTCTTTGATAGAGAAGATACGCTTTCATTAGGAGTATGTAACGGCTGTCAACTATTTATAGAATTAGGCTTAATTAACCCAGATCATACCGAAAAGCCTAAAATGCTTCACAATGATTCTCATAAATTTGAATGTAATTTTACATCGGTAGAAATTAAAGAGAATAAATCTATTATGTTATCTGGTCTTGCCGGAAGTAAATTAGGAATTTGGGCAGCTCACGGTGAAGGAAAGTTTAGCTTCCCTTATGGAGAAGAAAAGTATAATATTGTGGGTAAATATGGCTACGAGAATTATCCTGCAAACCCAAATGGCTCAGATTTTAATACCGCTATGTTAACAGACGATACAGGAAGACATTTAGTGATGATGCCGCACTTAGAGCGTTCTACTTTTACGTGGAATTGGGCTAACTACCCTAAAGATCGTAATGATGAAGTTACACCTTGGTTAGAAGCCTTTGTAAATGCACGCAAGTGGCTAGAAAACAAATAAGGTAAAATTTATATTTTTTAGAAAAGCTTGAAGTTTTTCAACTTCAAGCTTTTTTGTTTTAGTCAATTCTAGAAGTGTTTTTTTAGACCTAAATATTAGAATTTATGTGGTTTTTATGAGATTAGATTCCACACAATTGTAGAAAATTTCTACACATTATAAAACCGATCCTTTAGAATAGTATTGTTTATCAAGGTTTAAGCTCGTGGCATCAATATTGGCTTATAAAGAGTAAACCAAAAAAACGAATATGAGCAATACAGCAAGAAAATACTCAGCAACTGAATCTCACGATTTTTTAAGTTCTCAAAAAAAGTCATTACCAGATAATGACAAGTCAAATTCAACCAAGTTATTAATTCTTGCAGGAACGTTTCTGCTATTAGTCAGCGCTGTAGTGGTTACTTTTTTATTTTACCCATATTTCGAAGCGATTCATTTAGAGAGAATGAACAATGCTTGGGGTAAAGCTTTAAGAATTGGTGGTATTGCTTTGTTAGCAACACATATTGGTTTTTTAGTATATCTAATCGTTTTATATTTTAAATACAAAGTAGTTAAATCTGTTTCAGATGAAGAATTACCAAATTGCACCATTATCGTACCGGCCTATAATGAAGGTAAACTGGTATGGAAAACACTTATTAGTTTAGCTGAAAGCAATTATCCTGAAGAAAAAATTCAATTAATTTCTATTGATGATGGTAGTAAAGATGATACATGGGAATGGATGAAAAAAGCCAAAGAACAATTAGGCGATCGTTTAGCTATCTATCAACAACCTGAAAATAAAGGGAAAAGACACGCTCTTTACCGCGGATTTCATCTAGCTACAGGAGATGTGTTTATTACTGTGGATAGTGATTCTATTGTAAGAAAAGACACTTTGAGAAATATGGCAAGTCCATTTGTGAATAATGATGAATGTGGAGCTGTGGCTGGAAATGTAAGAGTACTAAATAATAAAAAAGCTCTTATCCCGAAAATGCTAAATGTTAGTTTTGCTTTTAGTTTTGAGTTTGTAAGATCTGCACAAAGTGTTTTAGGATCGGTTTTATGTACACCTGGTGCTTTGGCTGCATATCGTAAAGATGCTGTCTTAAACTGTTTACCAGAATGGATTAATCAAACCTTTAATGGTCAACCTTCAGATATTGGAGAAGATAGAGCGATGACCAATATGATTTTAAAACAAGGCTATAAAGTATTATTTCAAAGAAATGCTTTTGTGTATACTAATATTCCTGAGCGATACAAAAACCTATACAAAATGTTTATTCGTTGGGAAAGAAGTAATGTAAGAGAGAATATTGCAATGAGTAGATTTGCTTTTGGCGACTTTAGAAAAGGACCTAAGACAGGAACTAGAATTTTATTATTAAACCAGTGGTCTAAGATATTACTATCTTACCCAATGTTATTATTAATGTTATTCTTCATTGTTACTTATCCCTTATTATTTATTACTTCTGCTTTAGTAAGTATTTTAGTATTCTCTAGTTTTCAAGCTTTGTTTTATGCTAAGAAACACACGGTTATCGAATCTTTTTGGGCTTATCCTTATAGTTTATTTTACACATTTACTTTATTCTGGATAACTCCTTATGCTATCGCAACTGCAAGTAGAAGCGGGTGGTTAACTAGAGAGTTGCCCAAGACTAAAGCTACTTTAGTTACCCCAAAAGTTTAAAAAAGTATATTTTATTAATATTTAACTGTGTGACAAACATTTATCTTACAAATAAATAGTTTTTGTAAAAATTTAATAGAAAAAGAGGAGTTATTTTTATATTTTGCATAATAATAACTCCTTTTTCTTATGACAGAAGTAAAACGCCTTTTTGACTTTCCATACTATCAATTAGAGAATTTCAAATTACAAAAATCACTGGTAACCAAGTACGGAAACGAATGGATTGCCACTTCTACGGAAGAATATATCAACAAAGCCAATAAAATTAGTAGAGCTTTATTACGTTTAGGCGTTAATAAAAAAGATAATATAGCCATCATTTCTACCAGCAATCGCACAGAGTGGAATATTATGGATATTGGTATTTTACAAACAGGTGCACAAGATGTTCCTATTTATCCTACCATTTCTGAAGAAGAGTATGCCTATGTTTTAAATCATAGCGAATCAATATACTGTTTTGTTTCAGATAAAGAAGTTTTAGATAAAGTAAATAGAATTAAAAATCAAGTTCCTTCGTTAAAGGAGGTCTATAGTTTTGATGATATTGAAGGAGCTAAAAGCTGGAAAG
Source organism: Mesonia algae (assembly GCF_003253545.1). Lineage (GTDB taxonomy): Bacteria > Bacteroidota > Bacteroidia > Flavobacteriales > Flavobacteriaceae > Mesonia > Mesonia algae. The sequence continues at coordinate 14,191 of NZ_QKYV01000005.1, read as the reverse complement.
AGTTACTAGAATTAGGAGAAGATGACAGTAATCAAAAAGAAGTAGAAGATATTAAATCTCAAATTTCTGAAGATGATTTAGCTACCATCATTTATACTTCTGGTACTACAGGAAAACCTAAAGGAGTGATGTTATCTCACAAAAATATAGTGAGTAACGCTGTTAATAGTGCCACTCGACTTCCGCTAGAAGAAAAAGAAAGTGTTGCCATTAGCTTTCTACCCGTGTGTCATATTTACGAACGCATGTTACTTTATATGTATCAATACACTGGAGTAAGCATCTATTTTGCTGAATCTATAGATAAAATCAGTGAAAACTTAAAAGAGGTTAAACCTGATGTTATGTCTGCAGTTCCTAGACTCTTAGAAAAAGTATACGATAAGATTATTGCAAAAGGGACCGCTTTAGAAGGGATTAAAAAGAAATTATTTTACTGGGCGGTAGAATTAGGTCTAGAATGGGAACCCTACGGACAAAATGGCTGGTGGTATGAAACTAAACTCAAATTAGCTCGTAAATTAATCTTTAGTAAATGGCAAGAAGCCCTTGGCGGAAATTTAGGAGTAATTGCCTCTGGTAGTGCCGCGCTTCAACCTCGATTAGCACGTGTATTTAATGCAGCCGGAATCGGCGTAATGGAAGGTTACGGTCTTACAGAAACATCGCCTGTTATAGCGGTTAATGATATGCGTAATAAAGGATTTAAAGTAGGGACAGTTGGTAAACCTCTACCAGAAACTGAAGTTAAAATTGCGGAAGACGGAGAAATTCTAATAAAAGGACCTCAGGTGATGATTGGTTATTATAAAGATCAAGAAAAAACTGATGAAGTCTTAAAAAATAATTATTTTCATACAGGTGATATTGGCGAAGTTGACAACGAAGGTTTCCTAAAAATTACCGATCGTAAAAAAGAAATGTTTAAAACATCTGGTGGAAAATATGTAGCTCCACAAATGATTGAGAATACGATGAAACAATCTCGTTTTATCGAACAAATTATGGTGATTGGTGAAGGCCAAAAAATGCCTGCAGCTTTAATTCAACCAAATTTTGAATTTATTGAAGATTGGGCTAGCAGAAAAAACATAGATATTGGTTCATCTACAGAAGAATTATGTAACTCTAATGAGGTTATTAATAGAATTCAAAGAGAAGTAGATTTCTACAATGAACGATTTGGAAAATGGGAAAGGGTTAAGAAATTCGAATTAACTCCAGATGTGTGGTCCGTAGATGATAACCACCTTACTCCTACCATGAAAATGAAGAGAAAAATAATTAAAGAGAAATATTTAGACCTGTACAATAAAATCTATGAGGTTCAATCATAAATAATTTAAAATTTTAATAAAAAGCTCTAGATAAACTCTAGAGCTTTTTATTTGAAATTAATACGATTTAAAAATTCATCTTTTCTAATTTTTAATTACGACACTTTAATTTAAAATTACAACTTGAGTGTAAATGATCTTTTCTCATTTAATACTAAGGTTATTTTTTAATCACTCATCACATTTAGATCCCCAATTTTCTTCATCAAAAAACAAAGCTAAACACCACAATTCTTCTACTCTATAATTGTACAGTATATACATATTTTCAGTAGTTTATTCTTTTAATATAAATTACAAATAACATTTTATTATTTATTTATTCCTATATTTATATTCATTATAACTCTATTTTTTGTTAAAATTTTTCCATTTCTGCATCTCGATATAAAATTTAACACGATAACATTATGCGTGCATAATAAAATTCATTATATTTGGATGACAAGTATAATATATGAAAGAGAAAACAATAGATTATGTACTAAGAGCTACTTGGATTGCAGTTGCTAAAATGTATAATGAAGAAGCAAGCAGAAAAGGTAGCACTATGGCTACAGGATTTGCCTTATTGAATATAGATCCAGATGAAGGTACTCCTTCTACTTCTTTGGGTCCAAAAATGGGAATGGAAGCAACAAGTTTGTCTAGAACCTTAAGAACTATGGAAGATAAGGGCTTAATTACAAGACAACGAAACCCAGAAGATGGGAGAAGTGTTATCATCCAGCTGACTGAATTTGGACGAGAAATGAGAGCTTTTTCTAAAGAAGTAGTTCTCACTTTTGATGAAGCTGTAAATGAAGTTATTCCGCAAGAAGATCTTAAGACTTTTAATCGCGTAGCCAATACAATTATGGAATTAATCAACAACAAAAAAATTTATAAATCAGAAACTCCTGTAAAATAATTATGAAAAGAAACATTAATAAAGTAGCTGTCATAGGATCAGGAATTATGGGAAGCGGTATCGCTTGTCATTTCGCCAATATTGGTGTAGAAGTCCTGTTACTAGACATTGTTCCTAGAGAATTAAATGATAAAGAAAAGAAAAAAGGTTTAAGCCTAGAAGATAAGACGGTAAGAAACAGGATTGTAAACGAAGCTTTACAAGCTTCTTTAAAATCAAAACCCTCTCCTATCTATCATCAAAAATTCGCAAATAGAATTACTACAGGTAACTTAGAAGATGACATTCATAAAGTTTCTGAAGTAGATTGGATTATAGAGGTTGTTGTAGAAAGATTAGATATTAAAAAACAGGTTTTTGATAACTTAGAAAAGCATCGTAAACCTGGAACCTTAATTACTTCAAATACTTCTGGTATTCCAATTAAATTTATGAATGAAGGTAGAAGTGAAGATTTTCAAAAACACTTTTGCGGAACTCACTTTTTTAATCCGCCAAGGTATTTAAGATTATTCGAGATCATACCCGGACCTAAAACTTCTACTGATGTATTAGAATTCTTAAATGACTATGGAAAAAAATTCCTTGGAAAAAAATCTGTAGTAGCGAAAGATACTCCTGCATTTATTGGAAATAGAGTTGGTATTTTTAGTATTATGAGCCTTTTCCATATGGTAAAAGATATGGATATGACTATTGAAGAAGTTGATAAACTTACAGGACCAGTAATTGGTAGACAAAAATCAGCCACTTTCCGTACAGTAGATGTTGTTGGTTTAGATACGCTAGTTCACGTTGCCAATGGTCTCTATGAAAATGTACCCGATGATGAGCAGCACGACCTCTTTAAGTTGCCTGGTTTCATTAATACGATGATGGAGAACAAATGGCTCGGAAGTAAAACGGGACAGGGTTTCTATAAAAAAGAAAAAAAGAAAGATGGTTCTAGCGAAATAAAATCACTAGACCTAAATACTTTAGAATATAGAGAAAGAAAAAGTGCATCATTTGCTACGTTAGAACTCACTAAGACAATTGATAATGTAAGCGATCGTTTTGAAGTTCTTATTAAAGGAAAAGATAAAGCAGGAGAATTCTACCGTAAGAACTTTTCTGCTCTTTTTGCTTATGTATCTAATCGTATTCCAGAAATATCAGATGAGCTTTACAAAATAGATGATGCTATGAAAGCTGGTTTTGGATGGGAACACGGTCCTTTTCAAATTTGGGATGCAATTGGCGTAGAGAAAGGAATCGAAATGATGAAAGAGCAAGGGTACGAACCTGCAGCTTGGGTAAATGAAATGCTAGAAACAGGTAGCAAGTCTTTTTATTCCGTAAAGGAAGGTAACACTTACTATTACGACATCCCTCAAAAAGAACAAGTAAAAGTTCCTGGACAAGATGCTTTTATCATTCTAGATAATATTAGAGAATCTAAAGAAGTTTTCAAAAACAGTGGTGTTGTTGTAGAAGATTTAGGAGACGGAATCTTAAACGTAGAATTCCGCAGTAAAATGAATTCTATTGGAGGAGATGTCCTTGACGGAATTAATAAAGCCATCGATATAGCCGAAAAAGATTATCAAGGTTTAGTAGTTGCCAACGACGGACAAAATTTCTCTGTAGGTGCCAATATTGGGATGATTTTTATGATGGCCGTAGAGCAAGAGTATGATGAGCTCAATATGGCGATAAAATATTTCCAAGACACGATGATGCGTATGCGTTATTCCTCGATACCAACCGTAGCGGCTCCTCACAATATGACTTTAGGAGGTGGCTGTGAACTTTCGCTTCACGCGGATAAAGTTGTAGCTCATGCCGAAACTTATATTGGCCTAGTAGAGTTTGGTGTTGGTGTGATCCCTGGTGGTGGTGGTTCTAAAGAAATGACGGTGAGAGCGGCTGATACTTTTCAAAAAGATGATGTAGAACTTAATAGACTTAGAGAACATTTCTTAACTATTGGAATGGCTAAAGTATCAACTTCGGCATACGAAGCTTTTGACACGAATATTCTTCAAAAAGGAAAAGATATAATCGTAGTAAATAAAGAAAGGCAATTAGCTATGGCTAAAAAACACGCTTTATTAATGGCTGAAAATGGATATACAAAACCAATCCACCGGACAGATATTAAAGTATTAGGAAAACAAGCACTCGGAGCTTTTTATGTAGGTACAGACCAAATGTATGCTGGAAAATATATTAGTGAACACGATAAAAAAATCGCTAATAAATTGGCTTATGTAATGGCAGGAGGAGATCTATCTGCTGCATCACACGTAAGTGAGCAATATTTATTAGATCTAGAACGGGAAGCTTTCTTATCACTAACGGGAGAAAGAAAAACTCTAGAGAGATTACAACATATGTTGAAAAAAGGGAAACCGCTTAGAAATTAATCTTTAAAGTAGACTATTGAAAAAATGACTTATGACTTAAGATAATTAATATTATGGCTGCAAATCATAACTTTAGAAAATTGATGATCTGGACGGAAACAATAGAACTAGTTAAAGAAACTTATTCTATAACTAAAAAATTCCCTAAAACAGAAACATATTCACTTATAAGTCAAATTCAACGTTCTGCAATTTCCATTCCCTCTAATATTGCTGAGGGAACAAGTAAAAGTACTAATAAGCATTTTTTACAATATTTAGAAACCGCTTTGGGTTCAGCTTTTGAGTGGGAAACACAGTTAATTATCGCATTTGAAATTAATTATATTTCCGAAAATACATTTAAACATTTAGAAAATAAAATTCAAATAATTCAAGGGATGATTACAAGATTTATGGAAAAGATAAAGAACTCATAAACAGGAGAAAGTCTTATCTCATAAGTCCTATCATCTTAAGTCAAAAAACAAAACGATGAATAAAACCGCATATATAGTAAAAGCATATAGAACCGCTGTAGGAAAATCCTCTAGAGGAGTTTTTAGGTTCAAACGACCAGATGAATTAGCTGCAGAAACCATTCAGTATATGATGGAGCAGTTACCAGATTTTGACAAAACAAGAATCGATGATGTTATTGTAGGAAACGCGATGCCCGAAGCCGAACAAGGTTTAAATATGGGACGTCTAGTTTCTCTTATGGGATTAAAGACTGAAGATGTAGCAGGTGTAACTGTTAACCGTTACTGTGCCTCTGGATTAGAAACTATCGCCATCGCTTCAGCAAAAATACAAAGCGGTCAAGCCGAATGTATTATCGCTGGAGGTGTTGAAAGTATGAGTTACATCCCTATGGGAGGTTACAAGCCAGTTCCTGATTATAAAGTAGCGAAAGAGGGTAACGAAGATTATTATTGGGGAATGGGATTAACGGCAGAAGCTGTAGCCAACAAGTATAAAGTTTCTCGTGAAGATCAAGATGAATTTGCTTTTCAATCGCATCAAAAGTCTTTAAAAGCTCAAGCTGAAGATCGTTTTCAAGATCAAATTGTACCCATTAACATAGACGAGACTTATGTAGAAGATGGGAAAAAGAAAACGCGTTCTTATACGGTAACTAAAGATGAAGGACCTCGTGCCGATACTTCTATAGAAGCATTAGCTCGATTACGTCCTGTATTCGCTGAAGGCGGAAGCGTAACTGCGGGTAATTCATCACAAACGAGTGATGGTGCTGCTTTTACTTTAGTAATGAGTGAAGCAATGGTAAAAGAACTTAAGCTAGAACCTATTGCAAGACTGGTAAGTTTTACCGCAGTAGGTGTAGAGCCTAGAATTATGGGTATCGGACCTGTAAAAGCCATTCCAAAAGCTTTAAAACAAGCTGGATTAAAATTAGACGATATGGAGCTTATTGAGTTGAATGAAGCATTTGCTTCTCAGTCATTAGCTGTAATTCGAGAACTAGGCATTAACACAGACCGACTTAACGTTAACGGAGGAGCCATTTCTATGGGACATCCCTTGGGTTGTACGGGAGCTAAACTTTCTGTTCAAATCTTTGATGAGATGCGTAAGCGTAATCTTCAAAATAAACACGCTATGGTTACCATGTGCGTAGGTACAGGACAAGGTGCAGCTGGAGTTTATGAATTCTTAAATTAAAAAACACAACACAATAACTAAATAAAAATGAGCACAGAAAATAAAAAAGATATCCTTCGCGGCGGACAGTTTCTTGTAAAGGAAACCAAATGTGAAGACGTTTTTACTCCAGAAGATTTTAATGAGGAGCAGAAAATGATGAAAGACTCGGTAAAAGAGTTTGTAGACCGTGAAATTTGGCCAAAAAAAGAGGAGTTCGAAAATAAGAATTATGATCTAACCGAGAAGGTTATGCGCAAAGCTGGAGAACTTGGTTTCTTAGGCATAGCAGTTCCCGAAGAATATGATGGTTTAGGGATGGGGTTTGTATCTACTATGCTGGTATGTGATTATATTTCTGGAGCAACAGGTTCTATCGCCACCGCTTTTGGAGCACACACAGGAATAGGTACAATGCCTATAACACTTTATGGTAATGACGAGCAAAAGAAAAAATACGTTCCTAAATTAGCAACTGGTGAGTGGTTTGGTGCTTATTGTTTAACTGAACCTGGAGCAGGTAGTGACGCCAATTCTGGTAAAACAAAAGCAGTACTTTCAGACGATGGAAAGTACTACAGTATTTCTGGGCAAAAAATGTGGATCTCTAATGCAGGGTTCGCTAACGTATTCATTGTATTTGCCAGAATTGAAGATGATAAAAATATTACGGGTTTCATTGTAGAAAACGATAAAGAGAACGGAATTTCTTTTGGAGAAGAAGAAAAGAAGTTAGGAATTCACTCCTCTTCTACCCGACAAGTATTTTTTAACGAAACAAAAGTTCCGGTAGAAAATATGCTTTCAGAAAGAGGCAACGGTTTTAAAATCGCTATGAACGCCTTAAATGTTGGTAGAATCAAATTAGCTGCGGCTTGTTTAGATGCGCAACGTAGAGTAACCAATAGCGCAGTTAAATATGCTAACGATCGTGTTCAATTTAAAACGCCTATTGCCAATTTTGGTGCCATAAAATATAAGTTAGCTGAAATGGCTACTTCTGCCTATGCAGGAGAATCAGCATCTTACAGAGCTGCTAAAAATGTGGAAGATCGTATTGCTATCCGTCAAGCGGAAGGAAGCTCTCACGCTGAAGCGGAATTAAAAGGTGTAGAGGAATATGCTATAGAATGTTCTATATTAAAAGTAGCTTGTTCTGAAGACATACAAAACTGTAGTGATGAAGGAATACAAGTTTATGGTGGTATGGGATTCTCTGCAGATACTCCAATGGAATCTGCTTGGAGAGATGCTCGTATTTCTAGAATTTACGAAGGAACCAACGAGATTAACAGAATGCTAGCCGTGGGAATGCTCGTTAAAAAAGCGATGAAAGGTCACGTAGATTTATTAGGTCCAGCTCAAGCTGTAGCCGATGAATTAACAGGAATTCCTTCTTTCGACAAGCCAGATTATTCTGAGTTGTTTGCTGAAGAAAAAGAGATGGTAGCCAATTTAAAGAAAGTATTTTTAATGGTGGCTGGAAGCGCTGTTCAAAAATTTGGACCAGATTTAGAAGAGCACCAACAGCTATTATTGGCTGCATCTGATATTCTTATTGAGGTTTATATGGCAGAATCTACTATCTTAAGAACCGAAAAGAATGCAAAAAGAAACGGTGAGGAATCTCAAAAAGAACAAATTGCGATGAGTAAACTTTACTTATACAATGCTGTAGATATCGTAACTCAAAAAGCAAAAGAAGGTATAGTTTCTTTCGCTACAGGCGATGAGCAGCGTATGATGTTAATGGGACTTAAGCGTTTTACAAAATATCAAAATATGTCTAATGTCGTGGCACTTAGAAATACGATTGCAGAAAAACTTACTTCAGAAAATGAATATTGTTTTTAAAAATTTAAGTTAGGTTAAGTTAGTTGATAAAAGCCACATCATTTAAATAGATGTGGCTTTTTTATTTCAGGTAAAACTTTAAAAAGTGATTTCGCTTATTTCCGTAGAGGTGAACTCATCGTTAAATACTCCTAATTCATATTGCGTTAACTGTTCTTCTCCAATTACAAAAAGTTCGTCTTCTCTTATGATCAAATCAAATCCGGTAATGGGAATTGAAGAAACGAAATTTGGATATTGAGGTTCTGATACATCTAAAACTCTAACCACATTTAAATCGGCCACTAACTAATAATTTCCGTAAAGCCCTAATCCGATAGGCTGATTCATTTGTACTGTAGTTAATAATTCAGGATACAAAGGATTTTCTGTTTTATAAATTTCTAATTGATTAATATTTCCCTGACATGCTGCATTGGTATGCAAAGTGACATACGTAAAGTCTCCCGATGAAACTACAGGATCACAACTTCTAATATGGCTTACCTCTGCTAATTGCAAAGGATTTTCTGGAGCTGATATATCATAAATAAACATTCCCAATCTACTCCCTACATATAATTTATCATTTAAAGCGAATAAAGTTTCAATATCGAATCCTATATAGGTACTTCCTTTAAAAATAGGCTGATTGGGGTTGGTAATTTCAAAAACACTAAGCGATTCTTCTCCCACAGTATATAAATAATTTCCTGCAAGGGCAAATCTAGCTAAACTCCCTCCCATTCCATCTCCTCCAGAATCTGCAGAATTAGCGGAACTACTATTACTATCTGAGCTGCATGAAGCTGCTATAACAATTAAACAGAATAATATAATTTTTTTCATGATTTAGTTTTTAAGTTGATAACCTGTAATGACTTCATTTTCTGGTACATTAAAATACTCGGCTTGAAAACCATCTGGAGAAATTAAACGTGGAAAAACATTAGGAGACCTGTTTATATTTTCGATAGAATTGGTATGAAAATTATAATCTATTGCTACCAAATCTACTAAATGGTGTATATACATGGTGTTTTCTCGAATGGCTAAGTCTGTTGCGCCTTTTACCTTCAAATAAGCTATAGGTTCTGGAGATTCAGCGTTTGTATTATCATATAAATGGAAACCTTCTTCATTCTCATTTATTAAAATATACTCGTCTTTTATATAGATTTTACCTGCATCACTAATGGGCCTAGAAGTTTGAAGTTCTATGTCATTCTCAAAAAAAGACCTAGTTTGTGTTATAGGTTCATATTGACTTTCTTGACTAGGAATGTCATCATCGTTATTCCAATAAATACAAGATGAAAAACAAAAGGCAATAATAGAAAATAAAAGAATTTTTATAGTTTTCATAAATTAGATAGGTTTATTAAGTAGATGATTCATTTTAAAAAGGGTTGCTTTTTTCTTAAAATGTTTACATTATAATAATGTGCGATAAAATATATATTTAACAAATTCCTAAGAATCTACTTTTTTAAAAGCTTGTAAATTACGTTTCTATGAAGCATTCTTACTTTTCTATCTTATTAACAATCATTTTTGTTGTATTTAGTATTCATATACAAGCACACCAGGAAGAAGATTCTACTCATCTCGAAAAAACAAACCTCCCCAAAAAGGAAAGCGTTATTAATTCCGATAAGGAAAACTATAGGTCTAACCCTATAGAAGAATATAACGAAGCCTATTATGTTTTGGGAAGGTTAAATGAAAGCATTGGTTTGCCTGCGAGTGAATACAATTTGCAAACTCCGCAAGCTACTTTAGAACATTTTGTAGCCCACGCTAGAAATGAAAAGTATGAGGAAGCTGCTTATGCTCTCAATTTTAATTTATTTCCTAGCAACCTCTCAAAAAAAGACGCTGGTATTTTAGCTGAAAAATTATACTTTGTACTTAATCAAAGGGTCAAAATTAATTGGAGTGACTTATCGGATCGTCCCGATGGTCAAATAGACATAAGCACTACTACCAATCAAGCTGTTGCTGGTAAGCCTAGAAGGAGCATCGTATTTGGAGAAATTGATTTAAATAATAAGGATATTGTTTTAAGGTTACAACGGGTAAAATTTAAAGACTATGGAGCTTTTTGGCTGATTTCTGCGAATACTGTAGAGAATATCGAACCTCTTTATGAGTTTTATGGTCCTAGAAAACTAGATAGAATGATGCCCCACTGGGCTCGAATAAAGATATTAGGAATGCCTATTTGGAAACCCGTAGGCACTCTTGTTTTAATATTATTATCTTACTTTTTAGGAAAGTGCCTTATATATGCATTTAGGAAATTATTTTTAAAATCAGATAAAATGTGGGTTAATAATATCTCTAACCGCTTATCTAAGCCGGCAGGTATTACGTTTGGGATACTCATTTTTTACATTCTCTTAAATGAATTAATATCTTTTACCGGTTCTTTTGCAACAACTTTATACGCTATCCTTCTCATTATCGTCATAGGCTCTATTACTTGGTTAATCATGAGACTTATAGATTTTTTAATGGTGCACGTAGCCGAAAATAAAATTGGTGATACCAATCCCGAAGAAAACTCTGAAGCTAGAATGATGCTTACTTATATTTCTGTAGCTAGGAGAATTGTCACCTTTGTAGTTATTATTGTTGGGGCTAGTATTATATTATCACAGTTTAGGTCATTAGAAAAATTAGGGATTTCTCTGTTGGCTTCCGCCGGAGTTGCCACCGTAATTTTAGGTATTGCTGCGCAAAGTACATTAGGAAATATTATAGCAGGTATACAAATTGCAATTACAAGACCTGCAAGAATTGGGGACACCATAATTATTGAAGACGATTGGGGTTACGTAGAAGATATTCGGTTTACCTATATGGTGGTAAGAACTTGGGATTTACGCCGACTTATAGTTCCGCTTAAATTTATTATTTCTAATACATTCGAAAATTGGTCTATGACAAGCGCACACCAAATAAGGCCTATTAACTTGTATGCAGATTATCGAATTGATGTAGAAAAAGTCAGAAAAAAATTTAAAGAACTCTTAGAGCAAGAGGAAAGCTGGGATAAAGATCATCCTCCCGTTGTACAAGTGGTAGACGTAACCGAGAAAGCCATACAAATAAGAGCGCTTTGTAGTTCTAAAGATGCTAGCCATACTTGGGATTTGCACTGTGTACTCAGAGAAAAATTGGTGAAATTTATTAGTGAACTGGAAGATGGTATGCACCTATCTAAATCTAGAGTAGTAATTAAGAACTCACCTGAAAATGAAGAAAAATAATTATTAATTACCAACTGTTAAATCTTTAAGTTTTTAAACAAAAGTTTATCAATAGCTTAACTAGCAACTTAGTTTTTGAATAAAGCTAGTTTATATCTTTACAATAACAAAAAAAGCTATAAACTTAAAAACTAAAAAGATTATGAAAGTAGGAAAATTGATTGTTGGTTTAGTATCTGGAGCAGTTGCAGGAGCAGCAGCAGGGTTATTGTTTGCACCTAAAAAAGGTTCAGAAACAAGAAAAGAAATTGTAGACTCTACAAATGATTATGTTAGCGGAGCTAAAAATAAAGTAGATAGTGTAAAAAATTCTTTAGAGCACAAGCTTGAATCTTTAAAAGCTAAGAAAAATGCTGCAACAGCAAATAACAAAGTAGAAGAGGCTGCTTATAACACTAAAGCTGATTTACATAAAGCAGTAAGCTAAAATAAATAAGCTTAAAGTATAGAATTAAAGAAAAACGCCTAATAAAATTGGCGTTTTTTTTATTTTAGGTTATCCAAGCTATGCTTCATCGCCTCACTACTACCTTTAAAATAACAAGTTTTAAAACCACTCATGTTCATTTCTAATAGAATTTGTTTTACCTTCTCTTTTTTTCTTTTTTGAGTTTGTCTAATATAAATCGTGCTTATATTCTGGGGGAAAATTTTAGAAATATCTCTGTAGATATAAGGATCTTGCTGCGAATCATCACCCAGTAAAATAAAATGAAGTTCTGGGTAAAACTCAACAATATGTCTTATTTTAAAAAATTTGTGATTATGGTCTCCTCCGCCAGTATTCAGAAAATCTCGAAGTCCCGATTTTATTTTCTTTAACTTTAAAACAGCTTTTGGGAATTGGTGAATTTCAGTAAACTGAATAATAAAATTATATAAATTCCATTCGCTACTGCTTACATAAAAAAAGGCATTATTCTTAGACCTCTCTTTTCTTCCCAATTGATTCAATAATCTATAATGCTCCACCACATTATCAAACACTTTTCTCTTATTGACATTGCGCGTCAACATTACATAAAGTTTTTTAAAGATGTTCCCAGAATGAGAAACTAAAAAAGTATCATCAATATCAGAAATCACCCCATATTCTCCGGGGTAAGGTTTTACAAACTCCCCAACTTCTTCTTGTCTAGATTCATCATCAATAACTTCCACTTTAAAATTATGCCACCCAGGTTCAATATCATCTTCATATGGAATCATCATTCTAAAATGACCATCATCTAAGGTTTTCGTTTTTACCTCTAAGTTTCTAAATTTAAAAACTACACTTGCGTTACTTTCGGTTTTGATTCTAAAAATCCGCAAAACTTGCCAGGCGTGTTTGTACCACTTTTTATCTAACTTAAAAACATCTGGCGCATCTTTTTCAAAGACGTGACCAAAGACCATAATTTTTCTTTCGTTTGCGTAACCTCTATATATTTTTAATGCTAATGCCATAAATTATAAAAACGATAACAGATAATAATTTTAAAAATAAATAAATTAGCTCGCAACAAACAGGTCGTTATGAAAATTTTATTGGTAATAAATCCTATAAGTGGTGATTCAGATAAAGGTCCTATCTTAAACTTATTAAGAGAAAACATTACAACCGGTTTTGAAATTTTTAAAACTACGGGAGAAGGTGATATAAAAAAAATTCAAAACCTTATTACTTCTAATGAATTTGAAAGAATTCTGGTAGCGGGAGGTGATGGTACAATTAAATTAGTTGCCGAAGCCATGAAAAAACAAGAATCATTACCTATCGGGATTTTACCCGCGGGTTCTGCCAATGGATTAGCAAATGATCTTGATCTTCCCTTAGAACCAGAAGAGTTTATTAAAATAGCATTAGGGGATCACAAAAAATCTATTGATGCAATTAAAATTAATGGTGAGCTCTGCTTACACATTAGTGATCTTGGGCTTAACGCGGAATTGATTCGAGAATACGAACAAGGAAGCTTTAGAGGTAAATTTGGTTATGCTATACAAACTATCCCTACACTTTTTAGTACAGAAGGGCCTTACGATTTTACTATAGAGGTAAATGGCGAAACCCTTAATAAAAAAGGAATTATGTTGGCCATTGCAAATTCTAAAAAATTTGGAACCGGTGCCATTGTAAATGCCGATGGAAAAATGGACGATGGTATATTCGAACTTCTCTTATTTAAAAAATTAGATGTTATCGAAGTTTTTAAGACATTCAATAAAGGAGCTAAATTTTCCCCAGAATTCCTAGAGGTTATTCCTTCTAAAAAAGCCATTATTAAATCTAAAAAGAAGATAGATTTTCAAATAGATGGCGAATACTGCAAAACTTTAAGTGAGGTAGAGGCTATAATTGAGCCTCAAGCTTTGACCGTTTTTGTTCGATAGTATCAGCTTTTTACTCTTGAGCTTCATCATATAAACTTTTCCTTCCACCCAATTTCACAATCATTTATTAACAAAAAACCCCACTACACCTTGTAAGATGTAGTGGGGTTTTATTTTGATGTTTTTCGCTTTCGCGGAAATAAACTTTTTAGCGCTTTAAGGTGAAGTTAGCCTTAAACTCTTTGCGTTTATCATCTGTATCGGTATACTCCACTCTGAACCAATAATCATTAGATGGCATAGGGTTACCATTGTAGGTTCCGTCCCAACCTTCACTGCTTGGACTCAACTGCTTTAAAAGCTTTCCGTAACGATCAAAAATATAAATCTTAGCGTCTAACTGGTTTGAGATCCCTTGAATGTTCCAACGGTCATTATAACCATCTTCATTAGGCGTGAAAAAAGCTG
>NZ_QKYV01000004.1 GCF_003253545.1 Mesonia algae | reverse complement strand
CCAGAAATGCTGTTTTTAAATTGGTAATAATTCCCTTCAGAATCCGTAACATCAAAAACTAAATGGCTAATGTCTATTCCAAAATATTTAATATCTTTATTCATAAGAAAATGTTTTTTGAAAGGACAACCTACGCGAGTTTCAACGACTTAAAATCGAGGTCTAAAAGCCTCATAGAACTGTACGAAATCTGTGTAGAAAAGAGAGGGGATTTTCAATGTTGACGAAGTCTTAAGCTTCTGCGTATATAATAACCTTAATCCTCTCTTTGTTCTTTCTTTTTTATAGATCTTAATTTAATGTTTTTATTGAAATGCTAACTTAAGACGTATATAAAAAATAGCTTCTTCTGCCCTAACCCGAAATTTTCGGTATATTTGGGAAACCGCCAAATCGTTTGATTTAGCTTTTTAAAAGGAAAGATAAAAAATATGACTCATCGATTAGCGGAAAACCAATCACTAACTTGAGCACTACTTATTCTATATAAACTCCTTATGGTGGGAATTTGAAAAAAATTCTCAGGAACCTATAAAATTCTAGATATAACTGATGGAAAATAATAAACACATATTGATAAAGGCTAATCAGGCAGTTACCCATGGCGATAATGAGGGCTTTTTAACTTTTTGTACCGAAGATACAATTTGGAATTTTCTAGGAGATATAACCTTAAAAGGAAAAGAAGCCGTTAGAAAATGGATGGTAGAAAATTATGTAGAACCACCCAAGTTTATTGTTTTACATCTAATGAAGAAGGTGATTTTGTAGTTGCGGTTGGGACTATTGCCTCAAAAGACGAACATGGGAAAGCTATTCATTCCTCTTATTCTGATGTTTGGCGATTTGAAAATGGAAAGATGGCCGAGTTAAATGCTTTTGTTATTGAAGATAACACTAATTTTTAAAATATATAATATTAAAAACCTCATTATCAAAGAAAACAATGAGGTTTTAAGGGGGTAGATTTTAAAAAGATGCATTATTCAATATCCTCTAAAGATTTAACTTTTGAAAGGGTATCTTCCAATTTTTCTTTTTGTAATACTATAAGTTCCTCAATCTCATTACCTACTCCTGAAAAATCAGATAAAACAGTTTCATATTCTTCTTTTGCAGCTTTATCACCACCGATGCATTCTTCCAAAATAGCTTCATCGTTATCAATGTATAAAGTAGATTTAAGATCCAACCAATATGCATCTTTCCTGAAACACTTCCGTAATTGTCAATTTTTTCATTTGGATTATATGTCCGAAGTTTGACTAATAGCTCATTCGCAAAAGTTTCCCGTCCCACACCTTGCTTTTTCAGGTAGGCTGATAACTTATTCGATTTGGTCTGGTCAGCGGCTTTCATAAAGTCCTTGGTGGCATCATTATTTTTTTCTTCAGCTATAATTTTATTTACATCACTTATTTTTTTAACACTAAGAGCGTAACGCTATTTTGTATTTTAAGGTATAACTAAAACTTTTACTTTAAACGGTTGAATTAGAGATGATATAATGAGTTGACAAAAATATGAAAGAAAAATTCTTATATACAATTTTAGCTTTTTCAATAATCATTAGTTGTAAAAATATCAATGAAAACTAAACAGAACCTGAGAAAATTATTAAAGATATTTCTTCCGGAAAGATTGAGTCTATAAAAGAAAATAAGATCTTAAATAATCTAAAAAAGAAAATAAAAAATTGGTTCTGATAATATTAAAAAATTAACTGCATCGGAGCATATCTATTTTGATGAAATGAAAAATGCTTTTAAATTAAAATTTTTCCGATTTTCATGTTCTAACCGATGTTAAAAATATGATGTTAAGAAAACGTTAAGTTAACTTTCGAGGTTTTACATTTGCTGCAAATAATCTAATAATTAGAAATTAAGAATGAAAAGATTTAAGTTATTTGTTTTAATAACCTTAATAACTTTAGGGTTGTTTACTTCTTGTAATCAGGATGACATTGATGAAAACTCGGTTTTATCATCGTCAGAATTTGATAGCCAAGTATCCCCGAGGGAAGAAGGAGATTTTAAGTATACCGTCTTAGGTAAAAAGAAGGAAATCCCGTGTTCTGTGGAGAATATGGCGAGTGCTTACGAAAGCCTCTTGAGAAACCCAACAGCAAAAAGACATCCTAGTGGGAATTACTCTATTAACAAAACCCATTTGTATGTAAAATTTAAACCTCAAGATAGTATTCAAAATGATAAAATATTAAATGATACTATTCTAGCAGTATCTGATGAACCATTTGAATATGAAGTAGTGAATAAAGGTTCAGTATATTTAGACCCTGAAGCTACAGATACAACACTTACTTTTTACTATTCTGTAGTTTCAAAAGATCATCAAATATCAGGGGAAATCCCACACGAGATATTAAAGGATCTTCATTTTACTGCGGAAGACGCTATTGGAGAAACTCCAACTGATAATGAAGAACAAATTCTTGATTTCTATGAAGGTCTGAATACAGAGGCTTTGAAAATATCTGACAATCTTGAAGAAGATGAGAAAAAAAATCATACTTATTTTATTAGTGATCCTGAGGAAAGACTGACCTATGATGATATAAAAAGATTAGGTTTGAAAGTTAGAGACGTTCAAATTAACTATGATCTTGAAATTGATGAAGTGGAAAATGGAGATCAAGGAAGATTGTTTGGAAGAAAATGGCGCCCTAGCGGAACGATAACTGTTCAAGAGGATGCTATAGACCAAAGTGTCGGTGTTATGGGCGCTAGAGTTCGTGTAAGAAAATGGGGATGGTTGGTAATAAGAAAAGCACCCACCAATCGAACAGGATATTTTGAAACCTCTAGAACCAGGACTAAGAGAGTAAAATATGCTTGCTATTTTAAGCACGACCCTTATTTTGTAGTAAAAGCTGGTACTACATTCTGGAATGCCAGAGACCGTAGCCATAGCACTCATACGCGTAGATCTTGGAGAAGACATTATTCTTCCGGAAGAAACCAGTTTTATGCATTTATCCAAAATGGGGCATATGACTACTATACAAGAGTAATCTATGATTATAACCTTTCACACCCAGGCTTTTTCAAAAAAATCGTAGGTAAAATGTGGTACAATACAAGTTCTCATGCACTAAGTAACCTCGCTTCTGCTTTTGCTTTTTACAATGTAAGGATAACAATTGGTTCAGGTGGTTCGTATAGGGGCAGCGATGGTATTTATGCAACCACTGTACACGAATTAACGCATTTAGGACATAGAAATATGGATAGTGGTATGTTTTCAATTTTCCATAGTGGAAGTAATAATAGAAAATTGCTTACCGAAAGCTGGGCAGAAGGTGTTGAGACTATTGTAACTAATGATAGGTACGATGATTTAATCAATAATTATCAATCAAGTCAAAATGGTGGTGGAAGATGGAATTCATTTAGACAAAGACAAACAGAAATGAATATGAATCAATATACACCAATTGTGGATGATTTAATTGATAATTTAAATCAAAACACTACTAATTTTGCTAGGCCTGTCGACAGAGTAGAAAATTATACTTTAAATAGAATTCAAAGCGCCTTAGATAATTGCAGAGATATTGAATGTTGGGAAAATAAATTAAATAACAATAGACCGGCTGGAGTAACTACTGCTGAACTTAACGAATTGTTCGATTATGTTCGAGCAGTTAGAAATAATGCGGCAAATTGGTAATTTTTATGAAAAATATAGTAGTTTTCATGATTTTTTCACATGTCTTTTTTTCTTGTACTGATACAGATGAGAGACCAGAAATATCATACGAAGTAAGTTTTAAGAATAATACGAATTTACCTTTGCAGATAAAGGGATTTTCTATTTATGATGAATTGGAATATGAATATGAAATTAGCTCTATGTCGAGTGGGGGTGATTTCACCTATGATTCTGAAAATTTTGATGGCTATCGTCAACGTGCCGATTCCATTGTATTTATATTTCCAAATAATAAGGGCTATATCTGTGCAGATAGAGTTAATGCTAATAACCTGTGTTTTAATGGGAAAAGTCCATTGGGTAATGATTCTTCGTTTTCTGATTTAGGAAATAACATTTATGAATTCATTATTACACAAGAAGATTATGATAACGCATACACTTTGCCTTAATTTTAAAAACGTATAATCAAACTTTGTCATGAAAGCTGTAATCAAAGGGGGCTAACTTATTATATAAAACAGTTAGCCCTTTTTATTATCTTAGGGTCTTGAATTCAGAAACTTAACACAACAAATCAAAATCTTAAACATTTTTGCAAGCTCGAGAAGAATACACGAATTTATTCAAAGATAGACTTTACGTCCTCATGTACCTGCATAAAATTATCTTCTAAATCCTTCTGAGAATATTGATTTAAATTATCAGGTAAACCCTTTTTAATGTCGCTTCTCTCAAATTGTATTTTTTGATCCTTACCATCTGCATAGGTAATAAATTCCCCTTGCTTTAGGCGAAAAAAAACATCCGCTCGTCTTTTGGATACTTCGCGTTCCCCTGTCGTCACACGTGTATCAAAATTTAAGCTATATCCCCTATTTACGCTGGTAGTTTCTTTTTTTACAATCTCAAAAAAACGTTCATAATATTTAGCCGTATCCGGATCATTGACTTTTCCGAAAAACTGATAAGAAAGGTTGCTAAGAATCGCTTTGCTCGCTTTATCGCCATACATCATATCGTTCTGGATTTTATCCTGCATCACATAGATGGTAGAAATATCGTAACTTCTTAACGTGGCGGGAATTCGATGCATATTCAACAATCGAATGGTAGGAGCCTCTTCCATTAACAAAAAAGAAGAGTTCCTGTTCCTTACGCTCATTTGTTTTACCACGGTATGAATAATCATTGCGATTACAGGAGCATACGAACTTTCATATTTAGGATTGTTCACCACCATTAATACGGCGGGGTTCTCTGAAGAATTGACGTTCAGTGGAACCTCGTCAGCCGATAGAGCCATAAAAATACGCTGGGTACAAATTTTCTTGAGTGCATTGGCGAGCGTACTTTTCACTCCCGCCGTTTGTCGATCAGAATCCTTACCGCTTATAAATGCACTCGCCATTACCCGAGCAGTTGGATCCGTTTCCAAAAAAGCCATTAAACTATCGGTGTCTAACAATTGATAGGTGGCTATAAGGTGCGGTAAAGTACAAAACTCGGGATATGCACTTTTCATTTTCCAGATTAATCCCGCCATCAAACCTTCGGCAGCATCCGAAAAGAATTTTGAGGTACCACTACTCCCCGACTCTTTTAGTTCCAGTAAGTTCTCGATCAGCACACGGGATACCTCGTAAACGCTTTCTTCATTTTCTAAATACCGAGGAGCTACGGGGTTGACCCGATGTATGATCTGATCAAAAGACACCACATAGAAAGGTAGCTTAGAATTTTTAAACAAAGGATAAGCCATTTCTGTAATTTCAAAATCCTTATAATCATGAATTACCCCTGTAAAGTCATTTTTCGCCAAATGTTTTAAAAACCCATATACCACACTTTCTGTTTTTCCGCTCCCTGCAGAACCAATAATAGAGATCCCTCGCTTTATATTGTCCACCTTAAAAGATGGACCATTGGTGCCAAAATGGACTTGATATTTTTTAGATATATGCAAAGGTTCATCCGAGCGATGAAGGAACACATATAGTGTGGTATTTATTATTAACAAAGGACACCCCACCCATACAACCATATTCGCAAATAACTCTTGCTTGAAACCATACCAGAGTAAACCCATAATCATAACCATACATATGATAAAAGCATACCTGGATAACTTATAAATTCCATAAAAAAACACCGTAGTAATCATAACTAGGAATGCCATATTCCATCCTGTATACATATCCATAGTTCTAATTTTTAAATTCCAATAGTTCCAGATTCCAGAGCTACTTTTAATCCTTTTTTAAGTTGTCGAAAGCCTTTGAGCGCTAACTGGACTTTATGCTTTGGTATAGGTGGCATGATTGGAATTTTACGTTCCTTAAGTATTTTTATCGCTAAAGCTTTTTCATTGGTGGGGAGTTTCATCAAGGCAGAGAAATAATGATTGGGGTTTTTAATAAAATCCTTTCTGGCTTGATAGGTCTCCACAAAATTTCGTTGGTATCCAAAAGTTCTATCGAACGTTTTTTCAACCTCTTTGAAAAACCGATCCCGATCAAACCCACGCTTCACCCATTTACCGTTCATTTTAACATCGGAAGCCTTGTATTTACTCCCTGGAGACAAGCTGTAAGCATTGGAAGCATCCTTGCGACTCACGATGATATGGATATGACTTTGGTTACCATCTTTTGACATGCCCTGTACGATTCTTTTTCCATTTTGTTGATGTGGAGCTTGATGTTCCAGATGGTTGATTTCCTTTTGGCGGATAGATATGCTTCCTTCCAAGCTACCTCTTTCGATTTGTCGGATTTCATTTTTTAACTGAAGTATTTTGGTGGCAAAAGCCTGGTTTTCGATGATTTGTTTATCCGTTCCCTTAAAGAAACGTTGATGTTCGATTTTTGCAAAATATTTAATATCCCGGATATGAATAGGACGCCCATTGATTTCTCGATGGAAAGATGACACATAATCCTTCATCACCTCCCGCGTGTATTTTTTTAAATCTTCACGACTATTCTGTAATCGTTTCAATTCATAGGAAGAAGGACTTACTGTAATGGAATAAAATTTCGGTTCTTTTTTTTTCAGTTTAGCGGTATTTTCATCAATTTCTTTTACCACTTCTCCTGCGGAAATAACTTCCATATGTTGATTAAAAAAGTGTTCCTTATCCGATTCATTTAATCCTTCATTTTCTTTTTCCAAATAGCCCACAAAATCTGCAGAACTTTGAGCATAATTGCCTCCTAATTTTTGAGGTGTGATTGTGATATACATAATTAAAAAATTAAGTTGGAGGATTTTGATTTGGGTTTTGTTTTTGCATTTCTTTCTCCTCCTCATTTAGCTGTGTGTCCTTCATTTTTTCCATCAACCTCTTTTCCAAGATCAAAGGTTTCTTTGTCGGTGGCTCCTCTTGGAAAAGCAGTTCGATCATAGCTGCGGTAGGTTTGGTCTGGGTCTTTTCTACATCCCGTATAATAGCAATAACCGCATTGATCCTTTTCAAAATTTTGTCCTCAAGGGTGCGTCCTGTCGGTCCCAATTTTTCCCGTGGAGAAATCTCATTGTAGAAAAAAAAATCGAGCATGGCTCCCATGGCTTCCGTATGAGATTTAAAATGTTTTTGTGAAAATTTTCGAAAACGTTTGGCAGTTTTCTTTTTGAACCTAATTCCGATAAATGAATCCATATTTCGCCGATTTGTCGCAAATTTTTTCCTAGAAATGATGGTTTTAAGCCCGTTTGTCGCAAATTCTTGATTGTCAAGAAAATAAGATAATTCTAATCACCTGTTAATCAGCAATTTAATACCCAAAAGGAGTTAGTAACATCGCACAGCGTGTTACCCTCTTGCTACTCCTTTTCGTCAGCCTCAAGCTGACAAAAACCTCGTACAATTTGCCTAAAAGCCCATTGCACATTTGTAGGAAAATAATTTCCTTGTTGATAATTTTTCGATGTGTAGGAGTATCGGCGAAAGTGAAGTAATGGATAATCCTAGCTAAATTTGAATGCTGAATTTCAGCCCCATAAAGATAATCATTTTTATTCAAGGAAAACTTTTGGAATTAAAAAACCTTTGAAAAGTCAAAGGTTTTTTATTCTTTTTTTAAAAATTTAAATATTGAATACATATGTGTAATTGTATAAATTACGTTGCGCCTCTTCCTTGATCATTTTTCAAATGAAGTATAATTTTTTTGGACGTATTAACGGATATCATCTCAAAATTTTCTTTCAACATCTTTTTTGGAATTTTCCAAAAGTCGGTGTTGAGCTTCTTCGTTTAAATCTGAAAAATTTAAATAGATCTTATTTTTACAATTTAGAGAATCCCATGATCTGCAAAACTATAATAATCCCCATCAGGGCTAAGTATGAGGTGATCCAATACTTTAATATCAAATAAATCTCCTGCCCTTTTTATTTTTTGGGTCAAACGCTTGTCTGCTTCACTAGGTTTTAGGGTACCACTTGGGTGGTTGTGCACCAATATGACCGCGGTCGTTAAACTTTTCAGCATTACCGCAAATAGGATACGGAGGTCCACCAAGGTACCCGTGATCCCTCCCCGAGAAACTTCAAACATACCTTTTACCCGATTGGCATTATTAAGAAGCATGATTTGAAAGCTTTCACAAAGTTCTATATTTTGTTTATCCCATTGTTTGTGGGCTATGGTTGCTGCTTTTTGGGAACAGTTTATTTTAGGTAGTGAACTTGATATTAAACCACCACTGTAACTGATCCTTATTTCATTAACTTTTGTTTTCATCGTTAGTTTATTTAAGGAGTTGATAATAAAAAGAGGGTAAGCTTTTGAGAAAGAACACCCTCTTTATTTTAAAAATTACTCATGGGTATTTTCGTTATTCCCCAAGAACAGGATCTCGTTTACCAAAACCTCGGTCACATATTTTTTGTTCCCCTCCTCGGTCTCATAAGAGCGGGTGGTCAATTTTCCCTGTACCGCAATTTCTTTTCCCTTACTCACATAGTTTTCGATAAGTTCCGCTTGTTTCCCCCAAGCCACTAGGTTGTGCCATTGGGTATCCTGCACCTTCTCCCCTTCACGCTTGTAATATTCATTGGTTGCCAATGACAAACGACACACTTTTTTTCCACTTTCAAAGGTGGTGGTTTCAGGGGCATTCCCCACGTTTCCAATTAACTGTACTTGATTTCTTAGATTACTCATAACATTAAGATTTAAAAAATTAAACATTGATTTACTTATTATATCCGGAGCGTTTTCCTTTTTTGTTTTTTTTGCTTCGCTTCCGAGTATGTTGTTTTGAAATGATTTCATAAGTTTTATTTTTGATTTACTTCCCATAGTGCCGTTTGCTGTTCCCTTTTTTGATGCTGATACGTTTTCAGGATTTAGGATTAGGGAACATGTATAAAAAGGAGTATGCGACTGGCTTATGCCATGTGGACTAACTCCTAAATCCTGGTATTTTGCATGACAAAAAAGGGTGGTACAGCTACGGTACGGGAAGTAAATGGAAACGTGAAATTGAAAGTACAACTGGAAGCTAAGTAAAATGAAAATGTGGAATTCCGATTTAGCGTATTCCATTCACTATATCGGATTGGAATGGAGAGTTCGTTCCCAGATAATAGATGAAGATGAACGGAATGAAAAGAAGAAATTTGGGATAGTGTCCAAGACTATTTAGGGAAGCTCTTTGCCCGATATGTAGCTTTTCGTAAAATGAAGAGGAATGGGCTGAGGGATAATCTTATATTAATGATACTTTTTAACGATTATTGATAATAATGTATTTACATTTCGCAACATAAGGCTACAAACTCAAAATGATTGCTTTTAAAACTAAATGTAGCGTTGGGAATTACAGATAAAGATGATTGCATTTTTTCTATTAATTCTTCACGATTTTCAGCATTTGTCCAACCATCTTTAGGTTTTAAAATAACCATCATATCTCCAGCTTCAATAGGCATTGGGTCAGTAGGAATTTCGCCTGAACCAATTTTATTAACTACCTGTGAAA
This sequence comes from Mesonia algae, assembly GCF_003253545.1. GTDB lineage: Bacteria > Bacteroidota > Bacteroidia > Flavobacteriales > Flavobacteriaceae > Mesonia > Mesonia algae. Next base: position 386,121 of record NZ_QKYV01000004.1, on the reverse strand, counting down.
CCTCACTGTCATATTGACTTAACAAAATAGTTTGTGCTTTTTGAGAGACATCAATCATCTGATTAATAGAACTACCTACAGGTACACGAGTTTCTACAGCAAAATCGCCTTCATCTAATTGTGGGATAAACTCCCCACCCATATTGAAAAATGTAAACAAAGAGATAATAAATAAGCTAGAAGCTAATACCACAACAAGCATTTTTTTATGAATAGCGCGTTCAATAATAGGACGGTACAAACGCTGGAAGAAATCCATCATTTTATCTGAAAAATTGCGTTTGTGTTTCGTTTTTTTACTCAATACTAAAGCAGACATCATAGTTACATAAGTAAGCGATAGTATAAATGCACCCAGAATAGCAAAAGAGACTGTTTGTGCCATAGGGTGAAACATTTTACCTGCCACCCCAGTAAGTGCCAATATTGGCAGGTATACAATAAGTATTATAATTTCGCCAAAAGCTGCAGAAGTACGAATTTTACTAGACGATTGAAAAACTTCTTCATCCATTTGACTTTGTGATAATTTAAAAACGCCAGGGTATCGTTGTTTTGCTTTGGTTATGCCGTGCATTACGGCCTCAACTATTATAACTGCACCATCGACAATAATTCCAAAATCAATTGCCCCGAGGCTCATTAAGTTACCTGAGACGCCAAATAGATTCATCATAGCTATAGCAAATAACATTGCTAAAGGAATTACAGAAGCTACAATTAAACCGCCTCGCCAATTACCCAAAAAGAGAACCAATACAAAAATGACAATTAGTGCTCCTTCAACAAGGTTAGTTGTTACAGTACCAATAGCTCTGTCGACCAAATTTTTTCGGTCGAGGTAAGGCTGGATGGTAACCCCTTCTGGAAGCGTTTGTTTAATTTGCTCTATCTTGTCTTTAACGTTGTTAATGACTTCAGATGAATTAGCTCCTTTAAGCATTATTACTATACCTGTAACAACTTCGCCTTCGCCGTTTCTTGTAGCCGCACCATAGCGAATACCGCTACCAAATTGTACGGTAGCTACATCTCTAATTAGAATAGGTGTACCATTGGTGTTTTTAACTACAATTTTATTGATTTCATCAAGGTTATTTACCAAACCTTCACTACGAATAAAAAAGGCATTAGGACCTTTATCAATATAAGCTCCCCCTGTATTTTGGTTATTGGTTTCTAAAGCTGAAAAAATATCTGATATACTTATATTTAAACTTTGAAGTTTATCAGGATCAACAGCTATTTCATATTGTTTTACATAACCACCAAATCCACTAACTTCAGCGACACCTGGTGTTCCTAATAATTGCCGTTTAATTATCCAATCTTGAATGGTGCGTAATTCCGTTGCATCGTATTTATCTTCATACCCATCTTCGGTATGAATTACGTATTGGTAAATTTCTCCTAGTCCAGTGGTTACAGGTGCCATTTCTGGTTCTCCAACACCTTGAGGGATTTCTTTAGCTGCAAGAGATAATCTTTCTTGCACCTGTTGGCGCGCCCAATACAAATCCGTATCTTCTTCAAAAACAATGGTAACTATGGAAAGTCCGAATCTTGAAAAAGAACGCATTTCTTTGATTTCGGGAATGCTAACCATAGTTTGTTCTACGGGGAAGGTAACTAATTGTTCTACCTCTTGTGCTGCTAAAGTTGGTGATACTGTAATAACCATTACTTGGTTATCTGTAATATCGGGAACAGCATCAATAGGCAATTTAGATAGCGAATAGGTTCCCCAACCTATAAGTGCTAACATACATATTCCGATAACCAGTTTATTGGTTATCGAAAACTGAATAATTTTGTCTAACATTATATGTAAACTTTTTAAGTTAAAAATGCGAATACGAAATCCAGCTAATCAAATATGTTATAGACATATCTGGTTAGTGATTTTTTAAAAAAATAATGGTATTCTGAAATTAGCTACAAGAAAGAATGTCTTGCAACTGCAGGTTTATTAGTTAAATAAATATGCATATGCTTCGTATAATCGATGCATTTAAACAAGTTAATTTAAATAATAAAAAATGTTAGCAAATAAAAGGTGGGCCACGAAGGCTATGGGAAGAGAGTAATGTTGGATATGGAACGATTACATAATCACGAAAACGTTGTTTTTCGAGATTTGCATACCATAATTCCTGATGCTCTAATTCTAAATAAGAAAAATTATCAAAGCATAATTTTGTTAAAGATTTAGAGGTCTTTTCAACACTTGAATAAGTTAAATTCTTATCTTCTGAAGAATGCTGAAAGTGTTCAAAAATATGACTTAGATCTGAATGATTATGCTCAACTTCAAGGTTTGTACTAGAACCTAAGATTGTGCTTACCTCATCGATATGATGTTGATCAGAATGCGGAATAACATCGTGACCTATCATAATGATAAGTGCAGAAATGAATAATATGTTCCTTATTAGATTCACAATTTTTAATATACCACAAATATAGTAATTTATAGGTTGAAGTTATGTTAGGTTCGATAAAAAATAACAAGTTTAATTATATCTAATCAATTATTTCAACAGGTAAGTTAATTTAGCTTCTAAATAATGTATAAAAATATTTATGTAATGGATTACCTAAAATTTACTTTTCCCACTCTATTCTAGTTATTACATTTTTTAATTATGTTTTATAATGACTATACATAACCCCACCACTTAAGGAATGCTATAAATTTCTCTAATAATAATTTCGCATCTTAAAGAGCATATCATAAAAAAACAGTTATTCTTTATACGTTAACCTATATTACGCAAAAGCAATCCCCATACTATTTGTTTATATTTCAATAAAAATAGTTTTGATCTCGTAATACGGCTATCTAAATCTTTCAAAACGTAAATGGATACAGTAATATCTAATAATTCCTACGGGAGTTATATAAAATTTCATTTGAATGATTTGGATATTCAATTTATAATAACCGCTCGGGTATTATTTAAAAAAACTGATTAATTATAGGTCGGTTTGATCCCAATAATTAATAACAAGTTTAAAATTAATAACAACTAGATTAAAGAGTTGATTGAAATATTTCAATAATATGGAATTTAAAAAATGAATCCATTAATGAAATAATCTTAAGAAATTCAACCCTATCAAATATCCCTTGGTTAATTTCTTGATATTGTAACATTAGTATTACATTTAAAATTAGCTTTCTTATTCTATTTTTTGAAAAATACTACCACACGTCAACATTGCATCGCCGTAATATGGATTCTTTATTTTTTCTTCAGTACTCAACCAAACTGCACCCTTATTGTTGTTTGCCATTGGGCATTTTTGGACATAGTAATCTGTCGAATTTTCTATGTTCATAGCAATAGGCACGATATTCTCATTAAGTATCACAAAATGTGCTCGCTGGTTTTCCAGATTATCATTGTTTGCGATAGCATCCAGCATTTCTATACTTTTGGTTAGGTGTTGTTTTTCCATCATACCTAAACCTCCTGTCGATATTGTTTTTAATTTTTTTGATGTTGCTTTTGCGAGCTTAGAAACCTGACCAGCATCGCTCGCCACAAAAGCATCTTTCATATTGAGATAGGACGATAATACTCCACTAAAGTCAGAACTAAACGCATTACTGAAACTCATTTCCATATCGACCATCATAGCCGATTCATCTTGCATCATCTGCTGATTCATCATTGATTTTTTACCCTGTAATTGTGCTGCGGCATCAACTGTAAACGTTCCATTGGTTACTATTTCATCGCCATTGTTTAGTCCAGCCGAGACTTGGTAATTGTCGCCAGAGCGATTGCCCAAGGTCACTTCCCGCATTTCAAATACAGGTTCATTAGGATTGGTTTTCACATATACCAATGAGCGATCGCCCGTCCATAACACAGCACTTGCTGGTACGGTAAGTGTATTTTCCACAGTTTGCGTTGTGCCTTTAACTTTGCCCGTCACAAACATTCCTGGTTTAAACAGGTTATCTCTATTTTGCAGGGTTGCCCGCGCCGTTACTGTACGTGTTGTATTATTTAAAATAGGGTCAATAAAAGAAATAGTGCCTTCAAATTCTTTGTTTGGATAGGCATTGGTCGTGATGTTGATTTTTTGCCCAACGATGAATTGTGCTATCTGATTTTCATACGCATCAAATTCTGCCCAAACCGAATTCAAATTGCTCAACTTTACAATAGGCTGTCCTTGATTTACATAATCGCCCTGTGCAGCCATTACTTCTGAAACAGTTCCAGAAACCGTTGCATAAATCGGGAAGTTTTCACGCACTGTTCCACTTTCTTCAATAGCATTGATTTGTGTTTCTGAAAGTTTCCAGTTTTTAAGCTTATTGCGCACCGCTCTGTATAACGCTGGTTGCGATGCTTTCAGGGATGCTGCTGTAATCAGTTCCTGCTGTGCCGCTACAAGGTCTGGTGCGTAAATAATTGCTAATAACTGACCACTGTTTACTTGTTGTCCTTCATAATTGACCTTGAGTCGTTCAATCCTTCCCTTAAAATAACTGGCTTGCACGGTATTATTTTCTTCATTAGCAGCAATTTTTCCCGAAAGGGATATTATTCCTTCATCCTCGCTAGCTTCTGCATTACCCACAATGGTAGTTTGGATATTCGCCAACGCTATTGCGTTTTCGGTCATTTTTATCTCGTTTGCAGAAAGACCTTCAGCTCCAGTTTCCGCAGGGATTAAATTCATCCCACATATTGGACAATCGCCAGCTTCTGATTGCATAATTTGTGGATGCATAGAGCACGTCCACATCTGGTCTGCGCTCTCGCCAGAATGGTCGTGGTCTGACATTTCAGACAATTCCTTATTTGAATCACTTGACACATTTCCGAAAATGAGCCAGCCTGCGCCCAAACCTACTATAATGGCTATTGCTATATATAAAATGTTCTTGTTCATAATCTTATTTTTCGTTTTCTAAACGTTCAATCATTGCTTTCATTTCGGCAATTTCCCTACGTTGTGCTTTTATGATTTCTTCAGCCAATTTTTTGACTTCTGGGTCTTCAATATCTGCTCGTTCACTTGTTAGAATTGCAATGGAATGGTGTGGTATCATTGCTTTCATCCAGAGTACATCACCCACAGTTGACTTTTGGTCACGTACAAGTCCCAAGGCACCTGCAAAGAGAACAATACTTCCCAAAACTATAGCGATATTCTTCTTTTTATTTTGGTACATACCACGCATTGCCACAAACATTATAATGGCCATTGCGGCAATACCAAGGCATACCATATAGAAACGCGTAAGGCTAAACCAAACGTGGTCCCATTCATAGGTGTTTAAATACATCGTGATATACATTGCTACGAAAGAGCAAGCGAGCATTGCTACAAAACGTGTGTAATGATTTTTTGATTTTCCTGAATTTGTGTGTTCATTTGAATTCATAATTTTTGGTTTTATTTGTTACTAATTATTTAATTTTCTTTTTTAGTTTTCTGATTGATGGGGAACTGATGTACCATAAAACGAAACCGCTTAAGACGGTTATCAATCCCAAAAGTGAAAATGCCCTTAACAACAATGTGTTGAAATTATCCCTTCCCTGATAATCCATTGTATGAGTCATCCAAAGAAAATCAAACAAGCGCCAATCCCTGTGTCTCACCGTTTGAAAAGCGCCATTCTCAACCGCCACATAGGCTTTTAAATTTTGTGGTGTCTCATACGAGATTTCATAAGCTGAAAGTGGGCGACCTCGATATTCGTGATGTGGCCCAACAGAATCGACTAATTGAATTTTTGCTATTTCTAAATCGTTCAACATATACCTATTTGCAACTTGTTGTGCCTCTTCTTTAGAAATTCCGTTTTTTATTTGTCCCGTTCTTGCGTTATAAAGCTGTGCATCATTGATCCAATAATAAGGTTCATTTGCTATTTCCAGAAGTTCCAAGGATTGGATAGGTTCATTTGTAGTAAGTTGGGATGAGCCGAGCAAATCATTAAATGATGTCTTTAAAGGTGCTTCTTTCTTAAAATGGTCACCGTGTATCTCGTCGATGTCCGTCCAACTGAAATACATCCCGCTAATCGTCCACATCAGAAACTGAATACCTAAAAAGATACCCAAATAGCGGTGTGCTTTTCTAATCCATTTCGCTGTTTTTCTGTTCACCATTTTACTTTATTTCAAAAGGAAATTCAATCGTGACTTTTTCCCAACTCATTGATATTGTTCCGGAAGTCTCAGTTGTTTTGTTTACGTTATACTCTAAATGTTCTTTAATCTCTTCGGAAATTTTAGGTGTCACTTTAAATCGTAATACATCATCTTTTTCATTATAGTCGTCCTTACCGTGTTGGTTCCAATTCCTGTTGAAAATGACAGTCCATTCTTCTTGATTCGGAATTACAAAAAATCCATATTTCCCGGCTTTCAATTCTTTACCGTCAATTTCTAAATCCTTATTTGTTTCAAGCCAAGTAGCCATATGGGCACCAGCCTGCCAGACTTGGTCGTAAGCCAACAATCCACCGAAAATAATTCTATCCCTTACGCCTGGCGACGAATAATCTATGTGAATATGAGCATCACCTATCATAGCCATTGCCGATGTGTGTGGACTTAGGGTTTTTTTGTTCTCAGATTTAGGTTCACTCTGGGTATGATTGTGCTCTGTCTCTATTTTGGTATTATTCTTTTCTTCATTTTTACATCCGCTGACAGCAACTACCAATAGGATTATCAAAATTTTATATTTCATAAGTATTTAATTAGTTAGATTATATGTTTTTACTTTTTAGACGTAATGAGTTGGCAATTACCGATACCGAACTGAAGCTCATCGCCAAAGCCGCAATCATTGGCGATAAGAGTATTCCAAAAAACGGATACAGTAGTCCTGCTGCAATAGGGATACCCAGCGTGTTATAAATCATTGCAAAAAAGAGGTTTTGTTTGATATTGCGCATTACTGCATCACTTAGATTTCTTGCCTTTACGATACCGTGTAAATCGCCTTTCACCAAGGTAATGGCTGCACTTTCAATGGCAACATCCGTACCTGTTCCCATTGCGATACCTACATCACTTTTAGCGAGTGCAGGTGCATCGTTTATTCCGTCGCCTGCCATTGCAACCACTTTGCCTTGTTCTTGTAATTTCTCGACTTCTTGTAATTTGTTCTCTGGCAGCATACTTGCTTGAAAATCGGCAAGGTTAAGTTCATCTGCGACAGCTTTGGCTGTATCGTGATTATCGCCAGTAAGCATAATGACTGCAATTCCCTTATTCTGCAAATCCTTGATAGCTTTTGCACTCGTTTCCTTTATTTTATCACCTATGACCACGTAGCCTGTAACCTTACCATTTATTGCGAGATAGGAAACCGTTTTCCCTTGTTTTTGATAGGATTGTGCCTCATTTTCCATAGCTTCGGTAAGCGTGGCATTTACCTGTTCCATCATTTTGGCGTTGCCCAAAGCCACCTCATTACCGTTCACTTTACCTTCAACACCTTTTCCGGTAACTGCATTGAATCCATCTGCTTTTAAAAACTCTGCGTTTTGTTCTTTACCATATTTTACGGTGGCTTCTGCCAGCGGATGTTCACTTTGGCTGTTAAGGGAAACAATGTATTGCAGCACTTCGTTTTCGGTAAATCCGTTGTCGAAAGAGCCCACTTTCTCAACTGTAGGCTTCCCTTCAGTTATCGTTCCTGTCTTATCGACAATGAGAGTATCTACCTTATCCATTTTTTCAAGAGCCTCGGCATTTTTTATAAGCACCCCATTTTGTGCGCCTTTACCAACACCGACCATAACAGACATTGGTGTCGCAAGTCCCAAAGCACACGGACAGGCGATAATCAATACGGCAATGGCATTGACCAAGGCATATACATAGGCCGGCTCTCGGCCCCAAATTGCCCAAACGGCAAATGTAACAACAGCGATTATAACAACGATTGGCACGAAATATCCCGAAACGGTATCGGCCAACTTTTGGATGGGTGCACGGCTTCGACTGGCATCATTGACCATCTGTATAATCTGTGATAACAAAGTGTCAGACCCAACCTTTTCAGCTTTCATCAAAAAGGACTGATTGCCATTGATAGTTCCGCTACTTACTTTATCATCTACTGATTTGTTTACAGGAATGGGTTCGCCCGTAATCATCGATTCATCTATAGAAGTTTCGCCTTCGGTAATAACCCCATCCACAGGAATCTTATCGCCCGGCTTTACACGCAGAATATCACCCAATTCAATTTCATCGATGGCCACTTCCTGTTCCTCGCCATCAACTACCTTTACAGCCTTGTTAGGTGCCAATTTTAAAAGTTCCTTGACTGCGGAATTGGTCTTGCTATGCGCACGAGCTTCCTGAACCTGCCCAAGCAATACCAAAGTTAGAATGACCGTTGCCGCTTCAAAATAGACGTGAACGGTACCTGCCTCGGTCTTGAATTGGTCTGGGAAAAAATCGGGAACGAGCATCCCGAATACGCTGAACAGCCAAGCAACACCTGCACCGATACCGATAAGCGTAAACATATTTAAGTTCCACGTCTTTATACTGCGGTAGGCACGTTCAAAGAACATCCAAGTGGCGTAGAATACCACAGGAATAGAAAGCGCAAATTGAATCCAATTCCAATATTTTAATTCCAAAATATCGTACAGAGGATTATTTGGTAGCATTTCGGACATTGCAATGATAAAAATGGGCAACGTGAAGGCGACCGCTATCCAGAACTTTTTAAGCAGTTTTTTATAGGTCTTTTCTTCTGCGGATAAATCGGGTTCCATAGGAACTAAATCCATTCCACAAATTGGACAGCTTCCCGGTTCGTCCTTAATAATTTCTGGGTGCATCGGGCAGGTATATTGAGTATCAGAAGTAGTCGCTAAATTCACTTCTTCGACCAAATCCATTCCGCAAACAGGACAATCGCCTGGTCTGTCGTAAGTCTTGTCGCCCTCGCAATGCATCGGACAGTAAAATGTTCCTGTTCCTTTGCCATTGGGTTTCTCAACTTTCTTCTTATCGTGGGTACGATGATGTTCGCCATTCTGATGGATGCTGTATTGCCCACCGTTCGTTTTCAGCGCCTCTTGAAATTTCTCTATTGGAATATGGGATTCCATTTCTATGGTCGCTTCGGCCTTTTCGAGATTGACAATTGCATTTGTAACACCTTCGACTTTGGAAAGCGTCTGTTCGACGTGGTTTCGACAACCATTGCAGGTCATTCCGTGTATGTGATAGGTGTGTTTCATTGTTATAGAATTAAAAATTTAGTGATTAAACCACCTGCCAGCCAGATATAGCAAGCGATAGCAACATATTTTAATACACTTTCAAGCAAAGGGCTCTTTGGTGCCATTTCACTCATTGAGTGTTCCACATCTTTTTTCTTGAAAAATCCGAGATAAACCAGATACGCCGAAATAGCAAGGAAAGCAATATTCAAATAGAAGGTGTAATCAATTTTGAAATGTTCTTTGTCTTGAATTTTAACCTGTGACGGGTCTGGTAAAATACTTAAGAGGTCGAAAGAGTAATGCAATGCCAAAGATGTTCCAATTAGAGCGGTAAATAACAGAAATACAATGAAAAGAGACATTTTCCAACCATAATATTTTGCATTAATACGTAAAACCGGAAAGACCACGAGATCACTAAAAATAAATGCCATTACACCAGCAAAACTTACGCCTTTTCCAAATAACAATGCCGCCAGCGGAATGTTACCCATAGAACCAATAAAGGTTAAAAATGCAGCAACTGGCCCGACAACAATATGTTCTAAAATTTCTAAAAAAGTAAAGTCTGTATTGCCTTTACCGCTGTTTATAAATAAGGTTTGAAAGAAAGAATCAGGCACAAAAGCAGCTACAATACCTGCAATGGTAAAACCTACGGTTACATCTTTCCAGACCATCTGCCACTCCATCTTGTATTTTTTAGCCACACGTGCCCAACTCTCTTCTTTTTTTACCTGCTTTTTCCAGCTGGTAGAATCGTCCATCTCTTCATCGTCGCCTTCATTTTCAAGATTTTTACGGGCTTTCTCGATGAGTTTCTTGGGGTTAATAAGGCGTATCAATATCCAGCAAATAAGTATGAGTAGTATTCCACCAACATATTCTCCTACAACAAACTGCCAACCCAAGAAGATGGAAATAATGATACCCAATTCTATAACAAGATTCGTAGATGCAAGAAGAAATGCGATGGAAGAAACAAAACTTGCACCTTTCTTAAATATAGATTTAGTAGATGCCAGTGCTGCAAAGCTGCACGAACTACTAATAAATCCAAAAAAAGTTCCAAGAAGTACACTCTTCTTTTCATTTTCGCCCATTGTTTTCTGCATCCGTTTTTCGGTTATAAAAACCTGTATCATACTACTAATGATGTAGCCCAAAATAAATGCCCACAATGCCATCCAGAAAAATCCGGTAGTCGTGTATGCGGCTTCGCCCCATTGTTCTAAAAATTTATCCATCTCTACAATTATTTGTGCCTAATACGAGAAAGGTTCTAACTAACCAACCATCAATGAAAAATCACTTTCCCGTATCAGGACTTAATCTTTTTGTAGGCTTTCCATATAACCTATAATTTTTTTTACGGCTGTACTGTCCAATCGTGCGCCACCGTGTATGAATGTGTAACTTTCCAACGGCATTTCGCCATTTTCTATCTGCTTTATAATGGAACGCAGCTTGCTGTTCTTCCTACGATTGGAATAGGTGTCCCATTCATTAAAATTTAATTCATCCTTTCCTTCCTTGATGTGGTCTTCCAGATACCAAGCGGCAGGCTGTATCTTACTGTACCACGGATAATCTGTATTGTTGCTATGACAATCATAGCAGGAAACCTGCAACCGATTTTTAATCGTTGCAGGTACTTGATTTACTATCATAAAATCACTTTGTGGTATGGTATCGCTCTCGTTCAGGGTTACTGGAAAGAACTGAATCACTACCAACGCCACAAGGGCAATCCACGCTATGATTTTTAGGATTCTCAATTAATTGATTTCTCGTTGAACCTTTCCACATCTCAACATTTGGCTTCCGTAATAAGGATTCAACACGTTTTCTTCTTTGCTCAACCACGCAGTTCCACCATCATACATAGGGCAAAATTGCTCGTATAGTTTCGCTTGTGTACCTGTTATGGCAACCATATCAGTCACATCTTTGCTCAAAATCTTAAAGTGCTCACGCTGATGCTTGATATCACTTTCTGAAATATGCTCTGCGTGTTCTGTGGCATCTTCGATAATGTCATTTAATTCTGATTTTTCATTATCAGAATAGTTTGAAACATCAAAGGATTTAAGAGATTGAACCAATTTATTTCCCAATTCTTTCGCCTTGCCATTATCATCGCCTACAAGCGCATCTTTTAAGTTGAAATAGTCATTCAAGATTGCTTCTGCTTTTGCATCTTGGTTGTCACTCATCGCCATATCGTCTTTGTCATCCATAGTCTCTTGGTGCATTTCATTGCTCATATGTGCAGCCGGTTCATTCTTGTTTCCATCCTTGCAGGAAACCGTTAGTACCATTGTGGCAGCAAGTGCTATCTTACCTATTGTTCTTTTTACTGTTTTCATATATTTTGGTTTTAAGGGTTATTTTTTAGAATAATAGATTCCCATTTCGTTAAAAATGGGAATCTGTTGTTTTGATTATGCCAAATAGGCCTCACACGCATCAGCACATTTTTTACAGGCTTCTGCACAATCTTTACAATGCTGGTGGTCGTGTTTGCCACATTCATCGGCACATTGCTTACATATTTCGTGGCATTTTTCTACCATCGCTTTCGCGAAAGCGGAATCCATAGCTAATAATTTTACCGTCGCACTGCATACTTCGGCACAGGCTCTGTCTGTGCGAATGCAGTCAACCATCATCTTGATGTTGTCTTCATTTAGACAAGCATCTGAACAGTAGTTGCAATGTGCGATACAGTTGTTTAAAGCTTCAATCAATTTTGAATTTTTCATAGTTTATAGTTTTAATTAATATTCAGTTTTAATTTTTAAAATCTTAATGACAGTCCGCCACCAGCGCCAAAGCGGTTATCATAACTTCCCATTAATGAGAAGTTTCTACTAAGTACATATTCCAGTCCAACTTGCCACGTGGTTTCTTCTTCAAAGTCCTGACCTTCGGGTAACTTGCCATCCCAGCCAAAATCCATCTGGTATTCATACTCGCCATAAATTCCCAATCGTGGGAAAATCATAAAGCCTGTACTAAAACTTACCTGCGGACGCAGTTTGCTATCTATTCTGAAATCTGAATTAATGAGCAATGGCATTAACCATCGTACACCAGCAATGGCGGTCGTGTTTATTTCTTCAAGGCTGTCTTCACCTTCATTCTCTACATTTACACCACCAAACACACGGAAGTAATCATTAAGATAGCGCTCGTATGTGAACTCTGCTTCCAGATTTTTGTTCCAGCCATATTCGCCCCTTACGGCAAATTGATTTCTAATGTTTGTTGCGGTAGCGTATAGCTCGGTCATATGACTTGCAGCCGTGATTTCGCCCCAAGTGAATATGTGGTCAGCTTCATTAGTAAGGTTGGTAAGTGGATAATCATTTAGACGCTGGTCACGAGGTGTATCATAACTAAAAACTCTTGCCATCCCGCTCATCATATGATAAAGGATGTGACAATGGAAAAACCAATCACCGGTTTCATCAGCAGCAAACTCAAATACAACTTTCTGCATTGGCGCCACGTTTACTGTATGCTTTAGTGGCGAATACTCGCCGTTCTCATTCAATACTCTAAAGAAGTGACCGTGTAAGTGCATTGGGTGGTGCATCATCGTGAGATTATTGAGCGTAACACGCACGACTTCGCCTTGTTTGATTTTAATTTTATCGGTTTCTGAAAGTGGAACACCGTTGATAGACCAGACGTAACGGTTCATATTTCCAGTAAGATTGAATAGCATTTCCTTTACAGGCTTATCGTTTTCAAATACGGTCTTTTCAGGCGACCGTAAATAGTTGTAATTGAACTCGGGATTACCGCCCGTTTTCATATTATCACCTACTACTTTATCCTTTGGTACCATATAGCCCATCTTCATTCCGTCCATTTTCATATCACCATCCATATCCATATTTGCCTTTCCTTTCTTCATCTTCATTTCGGTCTTGGACATCTTAATTTTGTCGTCCTTCATATCCATTTTATTGTGAGCCATTCCGTTCATTTCCGTCTTTTCATCTTTCATAGACATACCATCCATTTGCATACCGCCCATTTCCATCTTATACTTTTCCATTACTTGAATGGAATCGTTTTTTGATGGGTTGAATTTTGAAGCAGGTGCGCCCATTTTCATTCCCATAGACATCATTTGCTTCATATTCTTAATAAGATTGGGCTCTGGAACTACAGGTGCTTCCAATACATTTCCAGTACCTATAAATGCCGAAGCTTCGCCAGAACCATCCTGTGCGGTAGCGCGCACTTGAAGCTTTCCGTTTTCCGGAATCGTCACTATAAAATCATAGGTTTCGGCAACACCTATCAATGTTTTGTTATGCGGAACGGGAACGACATCCAGCCCATCGGCAGATACGAGCATCGGATCTTCGCCACCAAATGTGAGCCAGAAATAGGACGCTGCGGCTGCGTTTACAAATCGAAGTCTCACACGTTCGCCAGGCTGAAAATCTGGGTAATCCTGTGAAGCACCACCATTTATAAAAAATTTGTCAAAATAATTATCTGAAATTGCCATATCCGGCATACGCTGCCAAGCCATCTTCAACTTGGCACCTACCGCACCTTGTTCAATTAATTTATCAAGACTTTGAACCTGTCCTTTTTTAATTAAGTACCATTCGTTACCACGTTTTAGATTTTTAAGTTGGGATTTAGGACTTTCATCTATCCAATCTGATAGTACAAACACTAAATCCTTATCATATTCTAAATCAGTTTCTTTAGGGTTGATTTGGATGGAACCATATACACCACGTTGCTCTTGCAGACCAGTATGCGAGTGATACCAATACGTTCCAGATTGTTTTAATGCAAATTTGTACTGTTGGGTTTCGCCGGGATTAATAGGTGGCGTCGTTAGGTATGGAACACCATCATAAAAATTTGGTAGAATTAAACCGTGCCAATGGACAGATGTTTCCACATCCATATTATTGGTCACATTTATAATGGCAAACTCACCTTCATTGAACTCAAGATTGGGTCCAGGTATGCCACCATTAATGGTCATCGCCTTAACATCCTTACCCGTAAAGTTTACGGTTTTATAATCTATGGTTAGGTCATAAACACGTTCTGGCCAGTTGTCAACATTTTCTTCAGTTTCGTTCGCTACTAATTGAGCTTTTGCACCAAAAGCGATGAGCATCGTTAGAAGTAATGTGATTTTATATTTCATAGTATTTAATTTTATTTTGATAAAATTACCGCTGTAAATCAACAGCTTGTGTCATAATTATGGTTGTTATCTACATAATTTTGTCCAAGGAATTCCTAAAATTTTCCTGTTGGGATTTATAAGCCGTCAGGCTCATTCCCGTCTGATTTTTAAACTGACCGCTCAAATGATTGATATGGCTATAACCCAGAAGTTGTCCCATTTCAGTAAAATTGAGTTCTTTGCCTTGAATCAGTTCTTTAACTTTTTCAATTTTCAATTTGATGAAATACTTTTCAATGGTAATGCCTTCGGTAAAAGAGAATACCTTACTGATTTTTGAGTATTCTTGGCCCAATGCATCTGCCAAATGCACGGATAATTTCTCATTGAGTTCTAAAGGCAATTCTTGCAATGCCTTTATCAGTTCTACCTTTACCTGCTCTGTGAGTTTTTCTTCGGTACTGCCAATGAGGGAAAAACCATTACTCTCAAGCAGTCTTTTTAATTTTTTGATTTCATCGTCGCTCTCGATATCGAGTCTCATACGGCCCAATTCGATTTGTAACAATTCGATATTTTGTTTATCCAATCCATCCCTTAAAACCTTGATACATCTATCACATACCATATTCTTTATGTAAAAATCCTTGACCATAATTAGTTGATTAAATAGTTGATAATAGCCGATTGTACATAGTACCCTTTTACCGACTCGATTTGATTCATTTGAAATTTTAACTGCAATTCCTGAATGTCCAATACATCGTTGAAATCGATAGTGCCTGTTTCATAATTTTTAACCAGAATTTCTTCGGCATCTTGGGCTTGTTTTAGGTTGCGGGCTTGTGTGTTATAGGCGATGCGTGCTTGGTTGCGTTGCGATTGCGCTTTTACGAAAGCGGATTCCAACACATTTAATCGCTGTTCCCGTTGAGTTTCTATTTCTTGCCGTCGAAGTTCGTTTTGCCTTGAAATAGATTTGTAACGGTTGTTGAAAATGGGGATGGAAACCGAAACCATAGGCATCAATACATCTTTCCCATTATCGCTTAAGTTCACGTCGCTACGTTCGGTTACGGGCAAGTAATCCAAACCAAAACCAATCATAGGTAAGCTCTCACGCTGGTTGAGCAATTCAGATTGTGCTACCGATTCATAGAGCTTATCGTATTTGAGCAGTTCCGGATTTAGCGTCAGCGCTTCATTGTCATAAAAAGGGTCTTCCTGCGGAATTTCCATTTCTGGAACTACGTCAACATTCATCATTGAATCACGATTAAGCAAGTTGTTGAAAGCCGTTTGTTCTGCTGTAAATTCTTCTTCCAACACTTCTTTTTGTTGCTGTATCTCGTTCTGTCTTATCTGAAGTCGCAATACATCTACTGCACTCGCTTTGCCCACCTCTACGGATGTGAGTGCAAGTCGCTCATAGGTTTCCAGTAGTTGTATGTTTTCATCCAGTACGGCTTGCTTGGCACGTATGGAATACAAACGATAATAGGACTGTGCGACCGAAAGTGCGAGCTTGCGTTTTGCTATTGTGATTTCCACATATTCGGCATCTGCCATTGCGGTGGCATAATTTTCACGAGCTGTGATAGTGCCGAACCACGGCAACATTTGCTTGACACCTATACGTGCTCGTTGCGCGCCCACTCTGGTTTCTGGCTCGCTCACAAAATAGCCAGCACTTACTTCGGTATTGGGAATCCAGTTGGCTTCGTTTACTTTTTCTTCGGCGATGTTGTAGCGCAATTCAAAGGCTTGAATTTCTGGATTGTTAGCTTCGGCTTCTTGAATGTAGGATTGTAATTGTTGCGCTTTCGCGAAAGCGGAAACAAACAAAAACACCAGTATATATTTTAATTTCTTCATCTGTTTGCTTTTTTAAGTTGGTATTCCTTTTTCCAGCTGTATAAGACTGGCAACAAGAAATACGACGTAACATCGATTATCATTCCGCCAAAAATGGGAATCGCCATCGGTATCATTATATCGCTTCCCTTTCCTGTGGATGTGAGTACTGGTAGTAGTGCCAAAACTGTGGTTACGGTTGTCATCAAACACGGACGGATGCGTTTTCCAGCCGCTTCCAAAGTGGCGAGCCTTATACCTTTTTGAGAATCTGGGTCATTGCTTTTGAAGGATTGGTCTAAGTAGGTGGCCATTACCACACCATCATCCGTAGCAATTCCGAAAAGGGCAATAAAACCTACCCAAACGGCCACACTTAAATTGATGGTTTTCATATTGAACAAATCCCGTAGGTTCTCGCCAAAAAAGCTGAAGTTGAAAAACCAATCTTGCCCATACAACCAAATCATAATGAAACCACCTGCAAAGGCTACGGCAATGGCGGTAAACACCATAAGCGATGTAGAAACCGACCTAAACTGGAAATACAAAATCAAGAAAATAACCAGTAAACAAAGTGGTACGACAACCGATAAGGTTTTTTCTGCTCGCAACTGATTTTCATAAGTTCCCGTAAAGCGATAGCTAACACCTTGGGGTACGACCAGCGTACCGTTGTCTATGTTATCTTGGATTAAGGCTTGAGCATTTTCCACCACATCTACTTCGGCAAAGCCATCGAGTTTATCAAACAGCACATAGCCGATTAGAAAAGTATCTTCACTTTTAATGACTTGTGGACCTTGTTCGTATCGTATCTCGACCAGTTCGCCCAGCGGTACAGGGCTGCCTTTTTCAACAGGAACATAGATGTTTTTAAGGTCGTCTGGGTTTGCCCGTAACTCTCGTGGATAGCGAACCCGCACGGCATAACGCTCACGACCTTCTACCGTTTGCGTGAGTGGCATACCACCAACTGCCACTTGAAGAATTTCCTGCACATCCATTATGGATATGCCGTAACGTGCCAGTTGGTCTCGCTTAATATCGATGAGCAAGTACGGTTTGCCCACGATTCGGTCTGCAAACACGGCTTGTTCTTTAACACCTTCGGCTTGTTTTAGGATGTCTTCCAGTTGTAGTCCAAAGTTTTCAATCGATTTTAAATCGGGACCTTTTACCTTGATGCCCATAGGTGCACGCATTCCCGTTTGTAGCATTACCAATCGGGTTTCGATGGGTTGTAACTTGGGTGCAGATGTCACGCCTGGTAATTTGGTCACTCGTATAATCTCGTTCCAAATATCATCTGGACTGCTGATTTCTGGTCGCCAGTTTCGGTAGTACTCGCCATCTTCATCTTCAATCAAATCATTGCGCGTCGCAGTAGTCTTGAGCGATGCTTCATCATAGTTTACGTTTTCATCTATCTCATTGTTTGAATTAATGACGAATTTGTTGTTCTTCAATACAAACAATCCATCGTCATTGACCTTATAGCGTTGTCGCTTGCCAGAGCTATTTCGCATATATTCAGATTTATACTGAATGACATTTTCATACATCGAGAGTGGTGCTGGGTCAAGAGCGCTTTCTGTCCTTCCAGCTTTTCCCACTACGGTTTCAATTTCAGGAATACTTGCCACGGTCATATCGAGCTGTTGCAACACACGCTTGTTTTCTTCAACACCTGCGTGTGGTAAGGATGTAGGCATCAACAGGAACGAGCCTTCATTGAGTGCTGGCATAAACTCTTTACCCGTATTTCGCATTATGAGAATACCGAGCGTAAGCACCGTAGCCGGAACGATTAAGAATAGATATCGGTTCTGAAGTGCCCATCGTAAAATACGCTCGTAGTATATCCTGAAAATTGAGAATACACCGAGCAGTCCAAAACAGATAATGGAAACAAATATCAGGTTCATCACGATGCTTCGGTCAAAGCCCAACGGTCGCCAGTAGGTCGCGAGCAAGAATACGATGGCAACCGATGAAATGATAATGTCGATTAGGTTTTTACGCTTTCGCGAAAGCGTACCACGCACCTTTAAAAATGATGTGATGGCAAAGGCGATAAGAATTAGTCCTAACCAAAAGCCGTAAACGATGGCGAGAATCCCCAATAAAACAAGTGTGCCGTTGATGGCATATTGGGTGCGTTCCCGTACACTCATTTTGCGAAATAGGAATGCCGCGATGGGTGGAATAATAAACAGCGCAATGATAAGGGATGCCGTAAGTGCCATTGTTTTAGTAAAGGCAAGCGGACGGAACAGTTTTCCTTCGGCACCTATCATTGTAAATACGGGCAGGAAACTAATTATGGTCGTTAGTACAGCTGTTAGTATAGCACCAGAAACTTCAGCCGTTGCGTTGTAGATAATTTCATTTGTGGTGTATTCCTTTCCGTTTTCATTAAGACGTAATTTCTCATCTTCCAAGTGCCGTATCATATTTTCAGCGAGTATCACGCCCACGTCCACCATTGTACCGATGGCAATGGCAATACCTGAAAGTGCGACGATATTTGCATCTACATTAAAGAGCTTCATCGTGATAAAAACCATCAAAACGGCTACGGGTAACAACCCTGAAATAAGGATGGATGCACGCAGATTGAAAACCATTATAATAATGACCAAAATGGTAATTAGGATTTCCAAAGTGAGTGCTTCGTTGAGCGTTCCCAGCGTTTCTTGTATGAGTTCTGTCCGGTCATAAAATGGTACAATGGTAACTTGCGAAGTGCGACCATCTGATAAAGTTTTGGCAGGAAGTCCAGAACTTATTTCGGCAATTTGCGCCTTGACATTATTGATAACTTCCAACGGATTTGCACCGTATCGAGCGACGACTACACCACCTACAACTTCGGCACCTTCTTTATCGAGAATACCACGTCGGGCAGCAGGTCCCAAATGGACGTTTGCCACGTCTTTGATGCGGATGGAAGTAAAGTTTTCAGAATCTACTACCGCATCTTCGATATCTGCAATGGACTTTACGTAGCCCAATCCGCGTACGAGGTATTCGGCTTGATTGATTTCGAGAGTCTGTGCCCCTATATCTTGATTGCTCTGTTTGACGGCTTTAACCACATCGCCCATACTCACATTGTACTGGCGCATTTTTTCTGGGTCAATGTCCACTTGGTATTCCTGAACATAGCCACCTATGGAAGCTACTTCAGAAACACCACTTGCCGATGACAATCCATATTTCACATAGTAATCCTGTATGCTACGCAATTCCTGTAAATCCCATCCGCCAGTTACGTTGCCGTCTTTATCACGACCTTCCAGCGTGTACCAAAATATCTGTCCGAGACCCGTGGCATCTGGTCCTAATGATGGATTGACACCATCAGGTAATAGGTTTGCAGGAAGTGAGTTCAGTTTTTCAAGTATGCGACTGCGTGACCAGTAGAACTCGATGTCTTCTTCAAAAATGATATAGATGCTTGAAAATCCAAACATAGACGAACTACGAATGGTTTTCACACCTGGAATACCGAGAAGCGAAGTGGTAAGCGGATATGTGATTTGGTCTTCAATATCCTGTGGCGAGCGACCTTGCCACTTGGTAAAAACAATTTGCTGGTTCTCGCCAATATCAGGTATGGCATCAACGGCAACTGGGTCTGTAGGTAAAAAGCCCGTTTCCCAATTAAAGGGTGCGTTGACCACGCCCCAACCCACAAATAGGGCGAGTAGTAGAACGGCAACAAGTTTGTTTTCTATGAGAAATTTAATGCTCTTATTCAGCATAACATTTGATGTATTAGATAATTGGAATTACGTGTTGCAGAATATGGCAAACACGAGTTTTAGCCCACTACAGCATAGCTATTGGGCTTCATTCAAAAAATCTAACAAATCAAATTAAGAAAGTCTGGTACATCACTTGCACATCCCGTTTGACAAAGGGTCGCGGGTAATCTTCAAAAGGAACTTCTTCAGATTCGGTTCCTTCAAATAGGTTTATATAAGAATATGTAAAAGTAGCGATGAACGTTTGCTGCTCAAAACTAAGGGTGTCAAAAGATATTTTAAGGTCGTCTTTGCCTTCCTTTACAATTTGCTGGTCAGAACAACAAGATTTCTCAGCCATTTTAGGATTCTCACAACTTTTAACTGGTTGTGCTTTTTCCATTCCGCATCCTTCAGCTTTTGTGAAAAAACTGAAATCGACCAAATTCCCCCCACAATAATGCATATCAACAGTAAATGACATTGTAGAAAATAATACTACAAAAACCATTACGAAAGCCATTATTTTATGGATTACCTGTTTCATATAATCGTAAAAGTACAAAATTTTAACAGCTATTGATTTTGTTTAACAAAAATTTAATTAATCACCTTAATCCCAAATCATTTTCTGTAGCCTAACAGCATTTAAAATTGCTAATAATGCTACGCCTACATCTGCAAAAACAGCTTCCCACATCGTGGCTAATCCACCTGCACCGAGAATGAGGACAATTATTTTTACACCAAATGCAAGCGCAATATTTTGCCAGACTATTCGGCGCGTTGAACGACCAATTTTAATCGCTCTTGCAATCTTACTGGGTTGGTCGGTCTGTATGATAACATCGGCTGTTTCAATGGCGACATCGCTTCCTAAACCACCCATCGCAATACCAACGTCGCTTGCTGCCAAAACGGGTGCATCGTTTATGCCATCGCCGATAAATGCGACTTTCGTATCAGGTTGTTTTTTGAGCTTTTCAACTTCGTTCAATTTATCTTCAGGTAACAACCCACCTTTTGCCCAATCGATATTTAACTCTTTTGCAACTTGTTGCGTTATAGAATCCTTGTCGCCTGATAGCATTATAATCTTAGAAATTCCTGAATCTCGAATTTGTTTAATGGCTTGGTGCGTATCATCCTTTAGTTCATCTGCAATGGTTACATAACCTGCAAATTTCCCATCAATAGACACCATAACGATTGATTCTACAATGCCATCCGTTTCCGAAGGGACTTCTATGCCATTTGAGGTCATTAAAGCTTTATTACCTACCAATACCGTTTTCCCATTGACCGTTCCTTTTAAACCTTTTCCTGCAACTTCTGAAACATCAGTCGCTTCATAATCTGAACCGTCTGCTTTATATTCGAGAATCGCTTTTGCGATAGGATGCGTGGATTGTTCTTCCATCGCCATCAGGTATTTCATAAATTCGGCTTCCTCAAATGTGAAGGAATTGATTTCTTTGATTTTAAAAACCCCTTTGGTAACGGTTCCTGTTTTGTCCATTACGACCGTGTTTACTTGGGTCATTGCATCTAAAAAGGATGCACCTTTAAAAAGAATACCGTTGCGAGATGCCGCACCCAATCCGCCAAAATAGCCGAGAGGAATGGAAATGACCAGAGCACAAGGGCACGAAATCACAAGGAATATCAACGCTCGGTACAACCAATCCCTAAACACATAATCATCCACGAAAAAGTAGGGCAAAAACGTCAGTCCAATTGCCAAGAATACAACGATAGGTGTATAAATCCGAGCAAATTTTCTGATGAACAATTCGGTCTTTGATTTTCTGGCAGTAGCATTTTGCACCATATCCAGAATTCGTGCAATGGAACTGTCTTTAAATTCTTTAGTGGTTTCAATCTCGATTACACCATCAAGATTTATGCTTCCTGCAAAAACAGTATCACCTTTAGCAATCGTATCAGGTTTGCTTTCGCCTGTCAAGGCAGCGGTATTAAAAGAACCCTTTTCAGAAAGCAGAATACCATCAAGCGGAACTTTTTCGCCTACACGTACCTGTATCTTTTCGCCAATCTCAACAGTCTCGGGATTTACTGAAACAAAGTCGCCATCACGATAAACCAAAGCTTCATTTGGTCTTACATCGAGTAAGGCTTTTATATTTCCTTTCGCACGGTTAACGGCCGCATTTTGGAAGAGTTCGCCCACAGCATAAAACAGCATTACGGCAACACCTTCGGGATATTCGCCAATGGCAAATGCACCTAAAGTGGCTATGGACATTAAGAAGAATTCCGTAAAAAAATCACCATTTTTAATACTTTTCCAGCCTTCTCTTATCACCGGAAAACCTACAGGGATATAGGCTACCGTGTACCATACTACGCGAATCCATCCTTTGAAGAAAGGAAACGCATCAAAGTAATCAATAGCGATTCCGGCTATCAACATCACAAAGCTGAAAATAGCCGGTAGATAGGTTCTAAAATTTGAAATTTCTTCAGGGCTGCTATGGTTATGGCCATCGTCGTGACTGTGCTCGCCTTGATGTTCTTTTGGTTCTAAGTCACGTAAGTTTACTTTTTTCTTTTTCATTATGTTGGTTTGTATTGGTTTAAAATGACACTTAAATCGTGCGGAAGCACCATCTTTTTAAGTGGTGGAACATTGGAACCACCAGTATTTCCAGTTGGTACGTGGTCGATAAACGATTTCCACCCACCCATTAGTAAGCGAACAACTTGACCTAAAACTTCTATCATATTCTTTTGTCTGAATCCAAATTTGAGCATTAGCCAATGCGAATATGTATGCTCAAAAGGATAGGATTGACCAATTATGTGTGAGCGCTCAAGATGATTCCAAGCTTGAGACAAATTTCCTTTGAGTAATGACAAACGGTAAAACCGTAGTTCATTTTCATAATGTTCCTTTAAGCCTTTTGGTATTTTAGTGTTGAATTTCATTTATCGCTAATTAAGAGATAATCCAAGTCTTTGCCAGTTCCTTATTTTCTAAATCAAAATATTTCACTTCCGAGCTTGTAAAAAAATCGGTTGACTTTGCAGCCCATTCCTGCCATTTCTTTTCGCCCACAAACGCCATTTTTCCATAATCTGAAATATGAGCCCTGTCCACTTTTAAGTCTTCCCAAAAACCTTTTAGTGTATAGCCGTCAAAATCTTCCAATATAAAATAGAAATCAACCTTGCTGTTCTGCTTCAAGATTTCGTGAATTTGTGAATGGATTTTTTCAACTTCATCTTTTGAAATTTTACCGCTGATTTTCACTGAAATCAAATTGACTTTCTCTGAATTTAATAGCTGTATCATTTTTTACATTTTAATTCTTACAATTTAGTGAAATAGTTGCGCAACTGTTGTGCAATGTCAACTACTGCACTTTTCACAAACACCTGTCACAACAAGATTTACATCTTCGGCTACGTAGCCATCTGGAAGGTTGATGTGTGGTATTTTATGTTCTGTCAAGCAAACAGTTTCATTACAGTTGCTACAACGAAAATGGAGGTGCAGGTCTTGTTCAATTTCACAATTACAGCCTGGCTCACAGAGCGCATATTTTGTGATACCTGAGCCGTCTTCTATCTGGTGTACAATACCATTTTCTTCAAAGGTTTTCAGTGTTCTAAAGATGGTTGAACGTTCTGCTTTTGCGAAAGCATTCTCAACATCAAGCAATGCCTTTGCGATTTCCTGTTGTGCCAGATATTTATAAATCAAGATGCGCATTGCGGTGGGACGCACGTTATGGTCATTTAGTGTTTTTTCTATTTCAGTCATTTTGTGCGGTGTTATAATTGATATTTTTAGCTTTATTGTAGGCTTCATAGCCTTCTTTTGCAGCGTACGGAACGATAAGTAATGCCGCCACAGGATCTGCCCACCACCAGCCTAACCAATTGACCAATATCAGTCCTATAAGAACGACCACGGTCTGGTATAGACAAATAAAGGTGTCTTTAGCATCGGCCATTAAAGCTGGACTTTCAAGTTTCTTTCCATATTTTCTTTTGAAATAGATCAGGATAGGATTTACAACCAGGGAAACCAATAATATGATCAGTCCTATCGTGCTCCAGTTTGCGGTTTCTTGATTTATAAGCTTTGTAATGGAATCGTAGGAAATGAAAATACAGATGAGCGTAAAGGAAACTGCAATTACGTTTAACGTGATTTTTTGTCTTCGTTTTACTTTTTCTTCATCGATACCTTTAATCTCGCCGTGCAACCGCCAGCCTAATGTTCCTGCACTGACAACTTCAATGGTGCTGTCTAATCCCCAACCTATAAGAGCCGAACTGTTTGCCGTTATTCCTGCAATGAGCGAGACTACAACTTCTATAACATCATAAATGACGTTCCAAATCTGTAGGGTTCTTGCTTCTATTAAATTTTTCTTTCTTCTTTCCTTCATTACATCTTAATGTTCGTGCTCAGTTTCTCCCTTTTTCATTTCTGCCATAAGGTAATAGGCATTATTATACGCAAAGCGTGTTTTTGGATTTGGGGTTTCAAAGAAACGTATGGCAATCCAGTCGCCATCTTTCTCGCCCATAGTGACTTCAACTGGTATAAAACTCCACGCGTCGCCTTCACTTTGTGCTGTAAATACATAGTCCTTACCGGCTTCTGTAACTATGGCACTTTCAGGTAGTGCGGTAGTCTGTTGGTTATCAACTTCAATTTTACCTTTTATATACATACCAGGGATAAGACCACCTTCTTTATTCTCTATTTCAGCGTGTACGTGAACCGCTTTGGGATCTTGCTCAAAAGTCTGGCTGACCGAATAAATAAAAGCTTCCTGCTCTTTTCCTGGTCGTGATTGAATACTGAAACGTACTTTTTGGCCTTTCCTCACTTTGTCCACATCTTTTTCAAACACCATTAAATCTGCGTGCACGTGGTCTGTATCTACTATTTCCATTAAGTTGGTTTGTGGTTCTACATATTGACCAGTTTTTATGAAAACCTTTTCTACAACACCTGAAATGGGACTGCGTAATGCAACACGCTGATAGATAGTACCATTGCGCACACCATTTGCATTGATGTTGTACTGTCGCAATTGCGCTTCAAGACCATTTACCATTGCGGTAGATGACTGATAGTCTGCCGTTGCTTTTTGGAAATTCATTCCAGATGCTACACCAGCTTCATAAAGTCTTTTTTGACGTTCATATTCCTGTTTCAGAAATTTACTATTGCTGTAAGCGTTTAAATAATCTGATTGAATCTGGATGATGCTGGGATGTGATAAATAAGCCACCGCTTGATTCTTTTTGACTTCGTCTCCTTCTATAACCTCTATGGATGCCACATTTGCTCCTGCAAGCGCGGTAATATTTGCTTCGTTTTGGGGTGGTACTTCCAGCGTACCGTTTGCTTCTACATAACCACTCATATTGCGTTGCGCGAGCGTATCAATTTCCATTTGTAAGGCTTCAAACTGCTGTGCCGTGAGCATTACTTCCTCAGCTTCACCTTCGTTAAGGTTTCCTTGACCGGTCTCACCTTCAGAATTGTTTTCTTCCGTTTCAGAATGGGTGGCTTCATCGTGGCCATCTTCAGTTTTTGAGTCGCCACAGCTGAATAATGTCAATGCAAAAAGCATTGCGGTAATCGGTATATATTTTAATTTTTTCATCTTTTTTTAGTTTTGGAAATATTGTAAATCAAATAGGGCTTCTAAATATTTATCAAGTGCGTCCAGCGCGTCCATTTCGGTCTGTATGGCATCACGTATTATTTGCGTGAATGCTGCATAATCCAGCGCTCCTTCTTTGTATGCCAGCAATGCACCTTTGCGCTGGTCTATGGCAAGTGGCAAAGCTTCGGTTTTATAGAAAAACCAGGTATCCCGCCATCGTGCATAATTTTGCTGTGCCTGTACGAATTGCGATTTTAGCTCGCGTTGTTTGAAAACGGCATTGGTTTCTGCAATCTGTGCATCGAGTTTTGCCGCTTTTGCACGACTACGGACAGGTCCAGAAAACAGTGGTATGGAAATCCCAGCTTGATAGGTATAAAAACCACTTTCGCCATTGACACGTTGCAGGCCACCTTGCAGATTAAACTGGGGCAGTAAACTTGCCCTTGCTGCGTCATAGCTTGCTTGTGCTTCGTCTATACGCTTTCGCGAAAGCGATAACTCGGGATGATTATTTAATGTATTATCAGTCTTTAAAATTGAAATTTCAGTAGCTTCCAATTCATCAGCAACGGTGTACATCGTATCTGGTGTCAACCAAAGATTGAGTTGTTGCAAGGCAATGAAATAATCTGTTTCTGCCTGTTGAAATTTATTGTTGACCTGCAAAGCTTGATTGCGCGCAGCGGCGTATTCCAGTCTTGAAATGGCTTCCACTTCATAATTGAGCTCAACAGATTGTGCAAACTGACCGTAAATGCTGTCCAGTTCTCGGTACAAAACAAACTTCTTCTTTGCCTGAAAAGCTTCTGACCAGGCTTTTTTAACTTCCCGTTCTATCTGGATTTCTGAAAGGTCAAATGCCGTTTTTGCCAACTCAATACGTTGTTGTTGCAAACGTTTTTTAGCACCTATTCCCAGTAGATCAATATTCTGTTGCCCGACACCTATCAATGTATAAATGCCCAGACCATCGGCCACTTCTTCGCCACCTGTAAAGACCTGCGTACTACCGAAGTCATATGCATTGCCCGTGAGTGCATTCTGTCTTTCGATTTCGAGTTGGTTCGCTTTAAGTACAGGATAATTTTCTTTAGCAATTTCTACAGCTCGTGATAATGTTATGGGCGTGATGCTGTCCTTAGCAATGAGATCTTGCACAAGTGCTTGTGATTGTTGCGCTCTCCCTTCGACTGCGCTCTGGGCAGGCGCGAAAGCGGTGCCACCTAACATAAAACCAACAATCAAAATCGTAGTTAATGCTTTCGAATTAAATGAACCAATCTTGTTCTGGTCTTTGCGCTCGCGTCGCTTTTCTATAAAAGTATAGAGCACGGGAAGAACGACCAACGTGAGCAGCGTGGCTGTAAGCATTCCACCGATAACTACCGTAGCGAGCGGCTGTTGAACTTCTGCACCAGCCGATGTGGAAAAAGCCATAGGTAAAAAGCCGAAAATATCTGTGGTGGCCGTGAGCATAATGGGACGAATACGTTCTTTAGTCCCTTGAAATATTCGATCCTTTATGCTTATAACACCTTCTTCTTTTAAGGAATTAAATCGGTTTATAAGTACCAGCCCGTTAAGAACCGCGACACCAAATAGCACAATAAATCCTACACCTGCCGAAATACTAAATGGCATATCTCGAAGCCATAGAGCAAACACACCACCAATGGCCGCCAAGGGAATCGCTATGTAAATCATTAGCGATTGTGAAAAGGATTTTAAGGCAAAGTACAGCAGTATAAATATTAAAAACAGGGCGATTGGCACAACGATTATCAAACGATCCTTTGCACTTTGTAAGTTTTCAAACTCGCCACCATAGGTAATATAATAGCCTGATGGCAAGTCCAATTCTTCATCTAATTTTTGCTGAATATCTTTTACTACAGATTCCACATCCCTGCCTCGAGCATTTACACCTACGTAGGTTCTTCTATACGTATTGTCACGTGAGATTTGCATAGGTCCAGGGACATATTCAATTTCGGCTATTTCGATAATGGGTACCTGATTGCCATCATTAAGATCGAAGTACATATTGCGTAGGTCATCTATACTTTTTCTATGGCTTTCATCAAATCGTACCACGAGATCAAATCGTTTCTCTCCTTCAAAGATGACACCAGCCGTACCTCCTGCAAATGCAGTACTTATGTAATCATTTACTTTTTGAATATCCAGTCCATATTGTGCCATTTTATCTCGTCTATATTTTACGGTCATCTGTGGTAATCCAGCTGTACGTTCTGCACTCACATCGCCAGCGCCAGGAACAGTCTGTATAATAGCCGCCATTTCTTGAACTTTTTCTGATAATACCTCTAAATCTTCGCCATATAGTTTTACCGCAATATCTTCTCTAACACCTTCTAACAACTCGTTAAATCGCAACTCAACCGGTTGGGTAAAAACTAAATTTACACCTACGAGTTCTTCATCTAATTTGTCTCTAATGGCATCTATCAAACCTTCTTTACTAGAAGCTGTTGTCCACTCGTCCATATCTTTATTGAGAATGATGTACATATCTGCAATATCCATAGGCATAGGATCCGTGGGGATATCGGCTACACCTATACGTGCTGTAACTGTTTTAATTTCAGGGAAACTTTCTAATAAAATCGTTTCTATCTTTTTAGAAACTTCAATGGATTCTGATAGTGAACTTCCTGGTCTTATGAGCGCCTGCATTGCCAAATCTCCTTCGTCGAGCTGTGGCACAAATTCTCCACCCATATTAGAAAATATGAATCCAGCAATAATAAGCAGAACAGCAGCAGATGAAAGCACGATAAGCTTAAGCCGCAGTGCGCCTTTTAATAAAGGCATATATGCACTATGAATAGCACCTATAATTTTATCACTTATTTTTTCAAGCCATCGTTCAAACCTGCCAAACCAGTTTTTGGTATTTTGAACTGGTTTCATTAAAAGTGCAGACATCATTGGTACATACGTAAGACACAGGATTATAGCACCAATCATTGCAAACCCAAAGGTGTATGCCATAGGCTTAAACATTTTACCTTCTACACCAGTTAGAAAAAGTATAGGTGTGAAAACTATGAGAATAATGATTTGTCCGAAAAAGGCAGAACCCATCATCGTGCTTCCTGCATCATAAGCTACTTTATCCATCACGCCTTGATTGAATTTTAACTTGCCAGACCTAATTCGTTTTTGGATCTCATACACCGTTCCTTCAATAATAATCACGGCACCATCTA
This sequence comes from Mesonia algae, assembly GCF_003253545.1. Taxonomy (GTDB): domain Bacteria; phylum Bacteroidota; class Bacteroidia; order Flavobacteriales; family Flavobacteriaceae; genus Mesonia; species Mesonia algae. Next base: position 357,211 of record NZ_QKYV01000004.1, on the reverse strand, counting down.
TGATGATCCCAAAATCAATAGCTCCCAAACTCATTAAGTTTGCCCAAACATTAAATTGCTTCATTAAGATAAATGCAAAAAGTAAGGACAACGGTATGGTCGTGGCTGTTATGATACCACCTCTTAAACTCCCTAGCAAAAAAACCAGGGCAAAAATTACGATAAGGGCACCTTCCAGCAAATTGGTTTTCACTGTATCTGTAGTTCTGGCAATTAGTTCACTACGATCAATTATTGGGGCGATAGTTAGACCTTCTGGCAAAGACTTTTCAATTTCTGCCATACGATCCTTTACATTTTGAATAACTGCATTAGGATTAGAACCCTTGAGCATCATTATCATACCGCCAACAGCTTCTTTGCCGTCTTGTGTAAATGCACCATAACGTACTTGACTCCCAAAATGGACACGCGTTGCCACATCTCCAATAGTTATGGGAATGTTGCCCTCGTTAGTAATCGAAATATCTTCAATGTCTTCCAAAGAGCGAATAAGTCCTTCGCCTCTTATAAAATTTGACATTTTATTTTTCTCGATATAAGCACCACCTGTATTCACATTATTCCGAGCGAGAGCCTCATATACTTGTGAGATACTGATTCCCATACTGTTTAACTTCTCTGGATTGACAGCAACTTCGTATTGCTTGATACTACCACCGAAAGAATTAACCTCTACTACGCCTTCCAATAGTGTAAGTTGTCGTTTGATGACCCAGTCTTGTACTGTGCGCAGTTCCATAGGTGAATACTTGGTTTCAAAACCTTCTTGTGGCTTTATAGTGTATTCATAAATTTGACCTAATCCAGTAGAAATGGGACCCATTGATGGGCTTCCAAATTTTTCAGGAATGGATTCACCCAGGTCGTTGAGTTTTTCCTGTACCAGCTGTCGAGGAAGATAGGTTCCCATATCGTCTTCAAAAACGATAGTAACTACGGAAAGTCCAAAGCGTGAGATAGATCTTATTTCTGTGACGCCTGGTAAATTACCCATAGATAGTTCGACGGGATAGGTTACGAACTGTTCAATATCTTCTGTTCCCAGATTGGGCGATTGCGTAATTACTTGAACCTGGTTATTGGTAATATCTGGCACCGAACCAAGGTTCACGGTTGCCATTGACCAAATACCAACTCCTATAAGGGTCAAGGTAAATAGGCCAATAATGAATTTGTTATTGATTGAAAAATCAATGATTTTGTTAATCATAGAAAATGTATTAATTCAGTTAAAAAAATGCAAATGCTTTCCTTAAAGAGAAAACATTAAAAAAAGATATAGGAATCCTATAAAAACTGAATTATACTTTAGGTGGTTGGAAAAGTGATTCCAAGTATCTGGAAGTGAAGTTTACATTATGTAAATTATATTGTTTTTTCTCTTCAAACTTTAGTCGATTGTTTAAAGCCAAATTATTGTTAGCAATAATTAACACCAAAGGGTGGCAACACTGATTATGGGAATGGACTGGTGTATTCTCATTATCTGGATTATGATGATGCTCTTCATTTTTAGCATCGTTGTCAATGTAATCTTCAACTACATATTCAAAGAAAGAGTCGCCATAAACTTTATGGTCTTCATAATGGGTTATTATATTTGAAATTTCTTTAATTGGCCCACAAAAGTCCATATCTATACTTATCCCTTGAAAAAAGAATAAAATAGACATTGATATGGAAACAAATATTTTCATATAATTTATACAAATATACAAATTATCAAATGCAATGGTTGTGCAAAATACGTTGACATGAAAATAGGATTTAAAACAAATTAATCAACATTCAATTAAAATGACTTTTTTTCTTTATTTTAGTTAAACGAACTTTACTTAAGTTACAAATTAATACAATACGTTCTAAAATATATTTTGAGTTAATCGTGAGTTCAAAATTACTAAAAACTTGAAACCCTTTAAAATAAAGGAGTTCGAGAGGTGTTTCATCATCCTCTCATCCCGACTTTTAAAAAAAGAGTAATCAAATGATTATTCTTTTTGCTTTAACCTCACGTGGAAAATTATCTAAGGCGACAATAAATCTAAGGTTTTTATATTTAATGAACTGAAAACGTTCAAAACAGATTAGAAAAACGTTATAAGATATTTTCTAACCCTTAAATTCCATATTTTTGACATCACTCAATGATTGCTCAATTTTTACTTTTTGATGATTCATAAGCTCATTTATCTTATGACCTACATCAGTAAAAAGCACTGAAATTTTCTCATACTCTTCTATACTTTGTGTTTCAGCTTGATTATATTTATCTAAAATAATTTTGTCAGTAAGGTTGCCTTTTAGTTCCTGCAAATTCTGATATAGGTTAACTGAAATATTTTCAGTATCATTAACTTTTTCATTAGGATAATAAGCCCTAAGCTTAACAGACAATTGATCTGCAAAATTTTGTCGTTCTTCAGCTTGACTATTAAGGTACCTTATAAGTTTTTCTGATTTGGTTTTTTCAACAGCTAAAAGAAATCCCTCACTTGCATCTTCATTAACCTTGATTAATTTATTAATATTTCTTGCTATTTCTGGATCACGCATATACTTAATTTTAATTATTTATGAAGCGTTAATTAAATGAGATAACGCATTATTTCAAACTAATGAAATAATTTATCAAGCGCTAACATAATCCGTTAATTAATTAGCAGTAAGCAAATTAAATAGTTATTTTATAAAAATCCTAAAAAGTAAGCGCCAAGAATAACTAATAAAAGAACTATCACAACACCCAACACAATTCCGAAGTAATTTGTATTTTTTATGTTGTTTTCCATAGATTTAATTTCATCTTCTCCATCTCTGTAATTAGAGTCTTTTTCTTTTTTCATAATTTACATTGTTTAAGATTGGTTATCTATTAATTTTTATTCAAATATTCTGACGGAAGTACTCCAAAATGTTTTTTAAAGCTCTTAGAAAAATAGCTTTTGCTAGAAATGCTAATCGCTTCGGCAATCTGACTTAAACTGTGATCGGTAGTTTTCAGCAAAGTAGAAGCTTTCAACATACGTTGTTGCATAATGTATTCATTCACCGTCAAGCGGAAAAGAAACTTAAATCCTGCTTGTAATTTATTGGGATTAAGTCCGAAATCCCTTGCTAAATCTTTTATGGTGATGTTTTTTTCTAAATTTTCATTAATGTAATTTGCACTCTCTCTTATGGTAAATAATTCACTTTTTCTAAGAAGTGATTTTGTAGATTCAGATTTTAAGTCATCATCAAATAATATTATTTGTTTTATAAAAATCTCTAGAGCTTTCCCTTCTAAAAAAAGTTTACGCACCATCATTTCTCCGTCATGGTCATTTAGAGATGCCATTAGTTGATCAAAAGCAATACTGTAATAACCTTTGTGGTAAAAGGAATTGGAGGCATTTGTATCTAAAAAAAGGGATTTTAATTTTTCACTTAACTCTGTCAATTCACATTCTAATTTAGAAAAAAAACGTTTCCGATCAATTTCAAGGCTTAAAACATACGTTTTTTCATTTGCTTTAAAATTTATTACATGACCTTTGTGCCCTTGGCTAGAAACGATAGCACATTCATATTTATTTAATTGATGTTCTTCCTCCTCATCAGCAAAACGATGATTCAATTCTCCTTCAGCGGTATAAAGATATTTTACAGGATGTATATCATTTTTAGTGAATCTAATTTCTGTTTCTTCAGTAAATACACAATCATAAATAATGATTCCCAATCCGTTACTAAAATTAATACCTCGAATTATTCCTTCACCAAATTCTTCGGGAATACCCAAATAATATTCTTCACATTTTTCACTGAAATTAGTATGAAATGCTTCTGATATTTCTCTAATGACATCTTTAAAAGGTAAGGATTTTACGTGAATACTTCTCATTTTATAAATAAATATGTTTCGTTTCTAAATTATTTTCGTCCCTATAAAAATCTAATAAACTAATTTTATCCTCTACGTTATTTACAAAAACATTTTGTGACAGCTTAAAAAGATGAGCTTCAGTTTCAAAAAAATGCATCATATAACCAGCTGTATTTATAAAAATAACAAAATCTCCTATTTCTGGAAGCTTTGGTAAGCTAATTTTTCGCTTAAGTATAAAATCTCTTTCTAAACAATAGGCGCCAGTAAAGTAAACTTCAACGCTTTCCTCTTCAGTTTTTCTATTCTTGTAAGAAACTATGGGGTCCAAAAGAAAATCTTCGCTAGAGCTTGCCATTTGAGTCATGTTCATCTCTAAACCTACTAAAAAATTTCCATCTACATCCTTTTTGCGATGCGCTACTCGCGCAATAGTCACACCAACTTGATCTAATAAACTGCGACCAGGTTCTAATCTTAATTCTATATCTAGCTCTTGTAAACGATAGGAAACAGGTTTTCTATGTACGTACGCGATCTCTAATACATTTTTTAAGAATTCCTCTTTCGTAGTATCGTTATAATACGGGTATGTCTTTAAGCCTCCCTCAATCTCTCCGTTTCTATTATTAAAACCTAAACCATTGTTTTGGTACGTAATAGCTTCTCGTTTTCCTAATACAGCCTTTTTTAATTGTTTTTGAAATTCAATCCAAAAATCTTCTTTTTCTAGGTAGTTCATCAATATTCCTCCCCCAATATCCACAAAGCTGGGATTAAAATCATAGGTAATAAGTGTTTCAATCAAATCTAAAGTTTGATGCAGAGCCGCGCCTCTTTGTTGAGGATCATAACCATCTAAATGAAAGTGGAAACCTTCAAAATTTACGTATTCAGTAACCTCTTCTGAATTGAAAAATTCTATAATGAAGCCCCCTACTTCATCTATATCAAAACCAAACCTGCTTTTAAGTTTATGATCTTTATACTCAAACCCACTAACTCTAAACCCCACTTGTGCTTGACAATTCTCTTCTTCTGCAATTTTTAAAATTAAATCTGCTTCATCTTTATTGTCAATAATTATTAAAACTCTATTAGTAATTGCGAGCCTTAATAACTTGTCATTTTTTATAGCAGCCGTAACAACTAAGTCTTGCGGATTGATATTTAAATCTAAGCATTGTCTGAGCTCTGTATAACTGGCTGTATCTATCCCAAACCCATTTTCAAATGCTACAGAAGCCAGCGTACTGCATTTATTAGCTTTTCTTGCATAATATATTTTGCTTTTAAAATCATAAGCGTTTAATATAGAATGATATTCCGCAAGATTGGTTTTAAATGATTCCAAGTGATGAATATTTAAAGGTGATTCATAAGTATCAATTAACTCTTTTTGTAAATCATAGTTATCTGCAATGCGATGAATCCATTGTGAGGTGATGGGTGGCAAAGGGGGAATATTATTTTTCATTCGTTTAAAATAGCATTAGTTGATAAAAAACTATTACTTAGAAATTGAGCTTAATAATTTCTAAAATAAGTTTTTTTAAAGCTAAAATATTACTTCCCCCTCTTTCTAACCTTCTAATTAAATAAGCTTTAACATTTTGATTTTTAAACACTTAAAAAGTTTCTTTTGTGTTATAAAGAATGTGTTTTAAGTTATCTAATTATCCAATTAAATTTATTTTTACTTGAAATTTAAAAAGTACCAAAACGTGATTTCTTATAAGTCTAAGTATCAATTATTAACATTTTACAACTTTATCCTAACACGATAAAACTATTAGAGATGATCCTAGAAAAGTTTCTGTACTTTTGATGAATACCTTAAATCACCCATGTTTAAGGTTTACCTATAAATTTAATTAATAATTTTAACTGAATTATAATTATGGAGATTAAAAAGTATTTACCTACAATGATCGATGCAGCAAGAGATGCTGGAATTGCAATCTTAGAAATTTATAATTCAGATGAATTTGAAACTATAAAAAATGATGATGAATTAAATCAAGCCGATTTAAAAGCGCATCGTGCCATTGAAAATAAATTATTAGAAACAGGTTTTCCTATCTTGTCGGAAGACGGAGAAGAGGTTTCTTATGCAGAAAGAAAAGACTGGGAATACTATTGGCTCGTAGATCCTTTAGATGGAACAAAGGAATTTATTAAAAAGAATGATGAGTTTACTGTTAACATTGCTTTAATGCATAATAATGAGCCTATTTTAGGGGTAATTTTCTCACCAGTATTAGATAAACTCTATTTTGGAGGAAAAGAAATGGGAGCGTTCATGGATGAAAATATGGACCCAGAACATCAATTAAAATTAATTAAGAATGAAACTGATATTGTGAGAATAGTAACTTCTCGATCTCATCATAACGAAGAAACTAAAGCATATATATCTAACTATGAAAATGCCGAAGTTATTACGATGGGTAGTTCACTTAAATTTATGTTGATTGCCGATAGCGAAGCAGATTTATATCCTAGGTTTTCTCCTACAATGGAATGGGATACCGCTGCAGCCCACGCTATTTTAAGAGGAATGCAGCTCGATATCGTAAGTACTGAAAATCAACAACCTTTAAAATATAATAAAGAAGATCTTTTGAACCCTAGTTTTATGGTATCCACTTTAAAATAATGAAATAAATTATAGAGAATATTAGCTTAAGATTTCATAATGAATAGGTTTAAAACTTCCATTATTACTATCTTCTGCCGAACATGCGGTTAGTGCCACAATTAAATCCGTTAAGGCTTCGAAAACAATGTAATCACCCGCTTTACTTAGTGGTGCTTCTACAGTTAATTCTCCTTTATTATCCCATTGTACATTCATAAAAATATTAAAGGCGGTAGGAATATCGTCTTTTTCAATTTTAAATTTCTCTAAATTCACATAGAGATTTTCAAAACAACTTGGATGATAATTGGAGTTATCATACATAATTTGAAAAGTTTCAGGACTGCAGGGAGCTAACAAAAAATCATTTCTTCCATTAGTATCTTCTAAAATTTTCATCATTTTATTACTTCGGTTAGACCATAAAAAATCCCCTTTTGTAATCAATAAGCTTTCCTGAAAATCTAAAGTTTTACCAGATGATATTTTTTCTCGCGTATCGTGAGCATTAAATAAAACCATATCACTTACTTGTTCACCTTTAGGATCAATCACTTTTAGTTTTTCTCCTTTTTTCAGTGAAAATGCAGCTCCGCTTTGTTTTTTAATTTCACAAACCATGTTCGTCTTTTAAATTTTTAATTAATGATGTATGTGGACAAGCATCTTTTTGAAGCTTCCCTATAATGTTTTCTATATCTTTTTTATCTGATTTTTGATGCCATTTCCCTATACCCTTTACGGATTGAGGTTCGCACCAAAAACCCGTAATTTGAGAAATATGACTTTCTATTATATGATTTGGAATCTCATCATATTCTAAAGGAGAATCTTGTTTTTTCTCGAAATGATGTACCAAATTTTTTAAAGATTCTCGCAACTCCTTTTCAGTTTGTAATTTAATCTTGCAGTTAATGTGTACTGCAGAGTAATCCCAGGTACTAATATCTTTTTCTCTATACCAAGATGAGGAAATATAAGCATCAGCTCCTTTAAAGATCAATAATGCTTCTGTTCCCTCTTTTAAATATTCATATTGTGGATTATGGTTAGCAATGTGAGAATATAGCCTAAATTTAGTTGAAAAGGAATCTATTAAAATTGGAATATGGGTCGCTAAAAGATGGTCTCCCATCAAAACAAACTCTCCAAAAGGATTTTCTTTTATAAGTTGATGAGCAAATTGAATATCATCTTTCTTATAATGTTTGGGTTGATACATAATACAGTTATCTATTTATGGTGAAAAGGGCATTTCCAATTCTCTTCTACATACCTCCCACTGTACTGATTTGCTTCAGATTTTTCTCCAAAATCTTCTAATACTGGATTTACAGAACCCTGTAATTTTTGGTCTCTTCTTCTAATGCGTTTTTTTACACGTTGGTAAGTTTTCATTTCCCTTAATTTTTCGAATTGCCAATGTAAATTAAACACTAAAGTAGGAAATTTAGTTTGTCGAGCTTTGCGAGATGAATTTGGATGCAAACCTACAATATAAAATGCTCGTCCCTTAAGACTGAAACTAAAATTACTATTTTCTGGATCTGAATTAACACGAGAATCCCATTCATGATCGTCTGCTTCATGAAGATGTTGCAATTGACTCCATAATTTTTCTTCAAATTCTTTTTCAGTCAATTCTTCAGTTTCGTTAGGAAAAGTTGCTATAAATGTAAAGAATTCATTAGAGTCAAAATCGTAATTTTCAATATAGTTTTCTAAATCGATTAGCATTTTACCAACCGATTTTTTTTCTCCAAATCCGTTATATTCATGAAATTCTACTTTATCCATTTTAAAAACTGTTTGAGCCATAATACAAGGATGTCCCTCTTTAATGATCCAGTCTTTAAACCAATTGTAATTTTTTCCCGTTTCCATAATATTAGTTTCTTATAAAAATAACGGGAAGCTTTTTTATTTTAAATTTGATTAAGAATAGTTTAAAATACTTGTAGAAATTTTTAACTTTTTAAGACTGGTTTTAATTATTCTTTAACAAATTTTCATTTTCTCTACTTGATTTATCTAATTGATATAATTCAGTAAAATTGTTATAAAGCAGATATTTTGCAATTAAAAGAATGGGAGAATTCTTTATTTTTCAGGTGTTTTATGAGAAGAATTTGACCACTTATTATTTAATTTACTACCAAAGTACCCGAAAATTAAATTGATAAGAACCACCATAACTGAAAAACCTATTAAAACATTATATAAGCCTAATCCTGCAAGACAGCCGGCTGCTGCACTGCACCAGATAGTTGCTGCTGTTGCTAAACCCCAAATTTTTTCTGATTTTTGTTCTTTTAATATTACTCCAGCTCCTAAAAAACCAACTCCCACAATAATCTGACCTATAATACGAGTAAGATCTGTATTTGGGTGGTTTTGATATAAAAGAGAGATAATTACAAAAACATTGGCTCCCAAAGCCACAAGAATATTTGTTTTTAATCCCGCCGGTTTACCTTTTATTTGACGTTCAATACCCATGCATAAACCTGCAAAAATAGCGGCACCACTTTTAAGTATAAAATCTGTAAAATCTACTTCCATGTCTATGTAATTTAAGTTCCAATAATTTCCCCTCCATTTACATGAATAAACTGTCCTGTAATGTAACTACTCTCCTTACTTGCTAAAAAGACATAAGCTGGAGCTACCTCACTAGGCTGACCTGCCCGCTCTAACAACGTATCTTGACCAAATTTAGTGACATCATCAAAGGTAGCTGGTATTAATGGAGTCCAAATAGGTCCAGGTGCAACTCCATTTACTCTAATTTTTTGTTTAGCAAGCATCTTCGCTAAAGAACGAGTAAAAGTTACAATAGCTCCTTTAGTACTACTATAATCTAATAAATGAGAACTCCCTCTATACGCTGTCACAGAGCTAGTGTTGATAATGCAATCTTCAGCTTTTAAATGTGGTAAAACTGCTTTTACAAAATAAAAGTAAGGATATATATTGGTTTCAAATGTTTTCATTAATTGATCTTCATCAATATCTAAAACATCATCCTTAGGAAACTGAACCGCGGCATTGTTAATTAAAACATTAATTTTCCCAAAATGACTAATGCATTTCTCTACTACCTTTTCGCAAAATTTTTGCTCTCTCACATCTCCTTTTATTAAAAGGCACTCCATACCTTCCTCTTTTACCATATCTCTAGTTGCTTGTGCGTCTTCATTTTCTTCTAAATATACAATGCAAATTTTTGCTCCTTCTCGAGCTAGGTGCACAGCCACACTTCTTCCTATACCACTATCGCCTCCAGTTATAATTGCTACTTTATCTTTTAATTTATCAGAATCTTTATAATCCTCTCTAATTATTTCTGGTACGGGATCCATTTGATGTTGTTCTCCTGGTTGTGACTGACTTTTATCTGGAAATTTTGATGGCTTTCTCATTTTCTTATTTATTTAAAAAGAAGTTTTTTAGTTTTGTCCAAATATTCTTACTTGAAGGTGAAGACTGTTTCTCCTTATTAGCATTGTACTTTTTCTTTGTTGCTTTATCTCCTACAGGATGTTTTTCATGTTGTTCACCGCCTACCATAATTGTGTTTTTTAGTTAGTATTAGAAAGATAAAAATGAAACAGGAAAACAAAATTTCAATTAAACAATTTTTAACTTTATCTTAAATAATATTTATAATTAAGCATAAATTCTTCAGAATATTATAAAAGATATTATTAAGTTTTGAAAATACCTTCCAATTATAAAACCAAAAAAAATCGCTGAAAATAACACTAGAACCATAATTTCTAACACAATAAAGTAAAAGACATTTCTCCCTAATTTATCCTCATTATTATTCAATAAATTGGATGCTTGTTAAACAATCATTTGTAATTAAGCATAACCTATGTGGCCTCAAAAAAATGAAATCTCGTTAGTTATCCCTCACTATGATAGACCTCATCATTTAGATTTAACGCTTAAAGGAATTGAAAAAAACAGCGAACACCCTAAAGAGATTATAATTGTAGAAATGGGGATTCACGAATTAGCTTTAGAAAAATATAATCTCAACATTAAGATAATTTCTCATTATCAAAATAGAGATAATGTTGGTTTTGCTACTGCTAGAAATAAAGGTGCAGAAGCTGCCATTGGAAATATTTTAGCTTTTTTAGATGTAGATTGTATTCCTGAAAAAGATTACTTTAAAGAGCTAAAAAGAATTTGTTCACAACGTGATGGTTTATTTATGGCTCACTCACAATTTCTAACACAACCTGTAAAAAATCTAGATACATTATCAGAAATATCTATTTCTCATCCTGACAAAAATTTTCCTGAAGCTATAGAACTTTGTGAAGATTATACAAAATTTTCTACACTAGGCTTTTTCCTTAAGAAAGATCTATATGAAAATATTGGAGGATTCGATAATTATTATACTGGATATGGGATTGAAGATATTGATTTTGCATTAGCTACAAAAAACAGGCTTTGTCCATTTTATTTAACAAATTTACAAGTATACCATCAACAACACTCATTTTATCGTCCGCCACTTAATCACTTGGAAAGTATTATAAAAAACTCTAATTACTTTAAATCCAAGTGGAGACAATGGCCAATGATGGATTATTTAGAAGAATTTCGCAACAAAGGATATATAGATTGGTCTACTCAACATCTAAATATTAGTGCGCTAAAAAGTCCTTCTTTAGAAGAAATTGAACAAGCTTTAGTTGAGAATGAACCCTTTATATAAACTTATACCTTTGTTTTTTCTTTAAATTTAGAAGGCTTTTTTCCGTATTCTTCTTTAAATATTTTAGAAAAATAACTTACACTGCTAATACCTATCTCTTCAGATATTTGAGAAATATTTAAGTCTGTAGTTTTTAGTAATAATTTGGCACGTTCTAATCTTTTCCTTCTAATATATTTATTAACAGTTAACTGAAAAATGGTCTTAAACCCCATTTGTAGTTTATTAGGGTTAAGCCCTACTCTTTTTGCTAAATTTTCTATGGTTAGAGGCTGAGATAATTCGAGCAGAATTAAAGTTGCAGCATTTTTAATTAGCGTAATTTCAGCTTTACGCAGATTATTTTCTTTGTGCGTAAAATCTGTTTCTTGAATAAATACTAACATATGATGAGACAAAAGTCTATAGGTTTGTCCTTCGAGAAAAATTTTATCAAGAAATTTGTGTGATGTAGGACTATTTATTTCAGAATACATATCGGCTAACTCCAAATTTCTTAATCCTTGGTAATAGAAAAAACTATTTGCTTCTACATCTTGTAAAATATTTTCTAAGGGCAAATTAAAACTTGGGAGATCATAATCTATTTTATGTAAAAACTCTTCCCGAATAACCTCAATCCCAAATATTTTGATTCTTGTATTTTTATTAAATCTAATGGTATAGTGAGAATCACTAGTAGGAGCAACGATGGCATGTTGATATTGAGCTAGAGTATGAGGTTCATTTTGTGATTCAAAATAATGGATTACTTCCCCCTCCAAACAATATATAAATTTTAAGGAATGACATTTTTGTTTAGAAAATTGAAGTTCTAATGTTTTATGAAAACAACAATCCCATTGTAGCAATGCTAAACCGTTTTTAAAAGAATTTACTTTAATTACTCCTTCTCCACTACTTGAAGGGATTTCTAAACTATATTCTCCGCATTTTTCTTTAAAAGTAGTTTTTAGTTCTTTTGCAATATCAATAATGATATGAGGTAGCGATACCGACTTTGTATAAATAAAGTTCATTAATGAATAAAGTGTTTAGAGATAACGTAATGACTTGCAGCGACTAACAATACTTGATTTTATTTTTGATAAAAAAATCAATATTAGCCTCTATTACGATAAATGTTTAGCTCGATGAAAAAAAAGATTAACACAATTGCTACAAACTGCGAATGCTTACTATCAAAAACGACTTAGAAGTTTATTTACAAGAGCAAACAAGAAGAAATTAGTTTTAGGTTAAGAGGGAGAATTTTTCCTTTTAACAGAATACTTTTTTTTAAAAAATAGCATTATTCCGTTAAGGATAAAAGAAGTTCCGTTAGTTAAGATAATTGGCCAGTCTGCTTTCATAATGCCATAAACAGTCCATAACCCCACCCCTATGCATAAAGCTATAAACATATAAGAAGAAATATTTTCAACCTTCTTTTCTTTAAACGTGCGTATAATCTGGGGTAAAGCGGCTAGAGTTGTAAAAATACCTGCGAGAAAACCTATTACTTCTACTAGCATAATTACCTATTTAAATATTTACTGTTAGAAGGTATTCCTTCAACTCCCAAAAGTAATTTATCTTGAAGCTCAGATTTTTCTGAGGAATGAAGTACAGACATATCTCCTGTTGATTCTAATATTACTGCTAAGACTTCACTAAAATGAATAACATTTGCCTCTCTTAATTTGGCTATTAAATCTTCTTCTCCAACATTCGATTTTTCGAGATTTTCATACAAGATTTTACCATCAACCATGAGCATTAAAGGTTTATTGGTAAAAGCTTTTTTAAAACTTTCAAATTTTCTAACACTATAGGAAAAAATAGTTTGAAAGATAATAATTACAGCCAAAGCTAAACCTCCTTTTAATAATGATTGATTTGTATTCATAACTACCGAAGCTAAAATAGAACCTATAGCAATGGTTGATGCAAAATCAAAACTAGACATTTTAGCAAATGTTCTTAAACCAGAAATTCGAGTGATAATGATAATAATTGTAAAAATCACAAAAACACTTATAATCACTTTTAATAATGTAGGAAGCGAAGTGTAGATCCAATTTTCCATAGCTTTTTATTCAGTTTAAGAAATTAATATATAAATCTGTATGAGAGTCTAAGCAAACTAAATATATACAAAATTTCGCGAAACTAGGTATTAATCAAAAATGCTGATAACTCATTCCGCACGGTTTATAACACAATTATTTAGATGCTATAATTATGTTAAAATATATGTATTGGTCTATGTAAAAAAAGAGGCTTATTGTATTTTAGTGAATCATAAAAAGAAAAATGAATAAAAAAGCTTACTTACTATTGCTTATTCCCATTGGGATTTTGGGGGTTCAAGCCTACAAGATTTTAAAAAAAGAAAATGAATTACGTGAAAAAGAAATAGCCATTCAAAGGTTACGTAAAATGGCAGGTTTAGACGACTTTTAAATTTAATTAGAAAATATCTATATTAATTTTGAGAATTTAATCAAAAAGATTTGAATAGAATTATATGTATTTAGAGATGACAGCAAATTCTATCAATACCATTAAATTGTTAAAACGACAATATTGCTAATAATTATGTTAATCGTGTTAATACAACACTAGTCCATATATTAATTTAGAAGAAATTATTCAATTTAATTTAAAATTATAACATTATGAGCAAGAAAGACGAAAAGCAAAAAGAAAATTCTAAAAACACCGAAATGAACCCTCCTAACGCTGGTAAAACTGTACATAGTGAAAAGGATAACTCTACTAAAAAAGGCGTTCAATATAACTCTGGTGACAAGTCTAAAAAATCAGAGTAAATCACTTTTTTGATTTTATAGGGTTTCATTATGAATTAAATAACTGTTTATTTCATTAGCCGAGACCCTATAAAATTTAAATACACAATGCTTCGTCTTTAAGATAAACGTCGAGTACGATGCTTCATATTATCTTATCTCTTCAGTTTCTGTGAAGTATTTATAATTAAATTTTTTTAATCCGTAAATCACATCCCATGAATGATTCTAACCATCACCAAAATAAAAATTCTACCTCAAAATCAAAAGATCTAAAGCAAAATTTAGAACAAGGAAAAGGCAAAACTATGACCACCAATCAAGGGGTTAAAGTAAATGATACCAATAATTCTTTAAAAGCTGGAGAACGCGGAGGCACTCTCTTAGAAGATTTTATTCTAAGAGAAAAAATCACCCATTTTGATCACGAACGTATTCCAGAACGTATTGTACATGCAAGAGGAAGTGGCGCTCACGGTTACTTTGAATTATATGAAAATCAAGAAAAATATACCAAAGCGGGAATATTTACCGATACTTCAAGAAAAACACCCGTATTTGTACGTTTCTCTACCGTTGCCGGAAATAAAGGTTCGGCAGATTTAGCTCGTGATGTTAGAGGTTTTTCAACTAAATTTTATACCGAAGAAGGAATTTTTGATTTGGTAGGAAACAACATGCCTATATTCTTTATTCAGGATGCGATGAAGTTTCCAGATCTAATTCACTCTGTAAAACCTGAACCAGATCGTGATATTCCTCAAGCTGCTTCGGCACACGATACTTTCTACGATTTTGTATCTCACACCACAGAGACTTTACATAATCATATTTGGGTAATGAGCGATCGGGCTATACCTAGAAGTTTTAGAATGATGGAAGGTTTTGGAATACATACTTTTAGGCTTATTAATGCTGAAGGTAAATCACATTTTGTGAAATTTCATTGGAAACCTTTATTAGGAGTTCATTCGGTAACCTGGGACGAAGCTGTTAAAATTCATGGAGCCGATTCAGATTTTCATCGTCGAGATTTATGGGATGCTATTGAAGCTGGTCATTATCCTGAATGGGAATTAGGGTTTCAAATTGTTGCTGAAGAAGATGAACATAAGTTTGATTTTGACCTTCTTGATCCTACCAAATTGATTCCTGAAGAAATGGTCCCTGTACAACGCATAGGAAAAATGACTTTAAATAGAAACCCAGATAATTTCTTTGCGGAAACAGAACAGGTTGCTTTTCATCCAGGGCATTTAGTACCAGGACTTGATTTTACAAATGATCCTTTATTACAAGGAAGACTTTTTTCTTATACCGATACACAATTATCACGTTTAGGAAGTCCTAATTTTCATGAAATTCCTATCAACCGACCTGTAAACGAAGTGCACAACAATCAACGTGATGCACACATGAGAATGACTATTAATAAAGGTAAAACAGCATATTTCCCAAATTCTATTGGAGGAGGTTGCCCTCATCTTGCAAAAATGGCTCAAGGAGGATTTACTTCTTACGAAGAAAGAATTGACGCCAAAAAAGTACGTGATAGAAGCGAAAGCTTTAACGATCATTTCAGTCAACCTGCTCTTTTCTATCGAAGTTTAGAGGATTGGGAAAAAAATCATATTGCTGATGCTTATACCTTTGAAATAGGAAAATGTACTTATGAGCATATAAAGGAGAGAATGCTCTATTTAATTGCACAAATAGACAATGATCTCGCTCAAAAAGTAGCTAAAGGTTTAGGGCTTGAAATTCCAAACAATATTGAACAACCCGTAAATCAAGCTATTGGTGCAGATGCCGATGTTAAAAAACATCAACCTGGACAAAAGAAAAATTATTTAGAGAAATCATCTGCTCTAAGTCAAACTTTTTTAAAAAACGATAGTATTGTAAGTCGTAAAATTGCAGTCCTAGTAAGCGACGGGTTTAGCGGAAAAGAATTAGATACTATGCAAAAAGCTTTAGAAAATAAAGGTGCTGTTGTTAATTTAATTGCTCCGCATGGAGGAGAGGTTTCTTGTGATAAGGATAAAAAACATAAAGTTGACGCAGCTTTATTAACTACAGAAAGTGTGCTATTTGATGCTCTTTATATTCCTGGAGGTGAAAAAAGTATAAAGTCTTTATTAGATGAAGCTAAAGCGAAAAAGTTTATCAATGAATCATTAAAACACTGCAAGCCTATTGCTATAAGTAATGAAGGTGAAGAGCTATTTGATGCAACTTACGGTAAAGATTTTAAAGATGATTCTAGTGTATTTATCAATAAAGACGCAGATAAATTTATTGGAGGTATTGCCCAACATCGTAATTGGGATAGAGAAGAAAAAGCGAAAAACATTCCTGCTTAAATAAACAATTATTAATTATTTAACTAAGGCTATGTTACATACATGGCCTTTAGTTTATATTTTAAAACCATTAATTCCTTTAAAAAATGCAAAACAAGAAAATTTCATATCATCCTATAATTATAGGTACCGCTTTAATTTTGGGTTTGTATTTTTTAATCATGGGTCTTATTCAAATTCAAGGTTTTCTAGCTCCACTAGTAATTGCAGGAGTTTTAAGTTTATTGATTTATCCGCTTTGTAAAAAGTTAGAAAAAACTAGACTTTCAAAATCATTAGCCTGTTTAATTTCATCTATCACCTTATTTATAATTTCCTTAGGTATTCTAGCTATTGTATTTTTCCAATTTCAAGGTTTTATAGAAGAATGGCCTACAATTAAGGAAAATATGAAGCCTAAAATTGAAGAATTAAAAAACTTTGCTATTGAAAATACTCCTATAAATTCTGGAGACATAGAAACTATTACTAGCAATAACGGATTAAGTAGTATTGGTTCTTTAGTTAATAAACCAGGTAGTAAAGCAATGCTTTTCTTAAGTGGTACCAGTGCTTTTATTGCTAATTATCTTTTGGTGTTTATCTATATTTTCTTTTTACTTAGATATAGAAAGCGTTTTCTAATTTTCTTAATAAGATTATTTCCCAATAAACACAAAGATGAAATTGAAGAAACCTCCAGTGAGCTCACACAAGTAATTTCTCAATATTTAATTGGTAAATTATCTCTAATGGGGATTCTTGCCATAGCTTACAGTATAGGATTGGGAATATCTGGAGTAGAAAATTTTATTTTGGTTAGTATTATAGCTTCTCTTCTTACTTTGATTCCTTACATAGGAAATATCATAGGGTTTTGTCTTGCTTTAGCATTTGGTTATTTAGTTTCAGGAGAGATTGGAGTACTCATAGGTGTTATTATAACCTTTACTATTTCTCAATTTTTAGAAAGTTATGTTTTACAACCCTATATTATTGGAGGACGAGTTAACCTTCATCCTTTTTTAGTTATCCTAATGGTTATTTTAGGGAGTGCGATTTGGGGAATTCCAGGAATGATATTAGCTGTTCCACTTACAGCCATCTTCACTACAATTGTATTACACATACCAAGTTTAAAACTGGTGGGAGAATTATTTCAAAATGAGTCAATAAAAAAATCAGATTAAAAAATTCTACTATGCTTACAATTATAAATTCTAGCATTATAGCCACTACAATGATGACATTATTCAGCTATATATATTCTGAATTAAAGGAAGAAAAATTTAAAGAACCACAACTAATCAATATTTTAATCAACCGACTTCCAAAAATATCATTGTCAATCGGAAAAAGTAATCTGTTAGGTTGGATCATACATTATCTAATAGGATTTGTTTTTACTTACCTATTTTTTATTACCTGGGAATTTACAGTACTTTCTGCTTCTTGGTTAAACGGATGCATTTTAGGGTTGCTAGCTGGCATTACAGGTGTTTTAAGTTGGAAAATTGTCTTTTACCTTCATCCAAAACCTCCTTCAATTGAGTTTTCTCATTTCTACTTTCAGTTACTTATAGCGCATATTATTTTTGGTGCAAGTAGTGTTGGTTACTTAAAATTTTTAACCTGATTGTTAATAATAAAACTTAAAGAATCTAGGATATTTAGAGAGTCAGTTGTGTTACAAACGTTTATTTAAATTAAGAAATTATGATGATTAATAAGTTATTTAACATCTCCACCCAAACCTTAGTGTTTATGTTTTTTTGTGCAGTAGGCTTGTATATAGGGATTATCCTATTTACAAAATGGTCTGGCAAACGAAGTTTCTCAAAGATGTCTAGTTTTGATTTTGCCATGACTGTAGCAATTGGATCTTTATTTGCAACTGTAATATTATCTTCTTCGGTTAATCTAACTAAAGGCCTTATCGGATTGGCTATGTTGTACCTTTTACAAATGTCGGTAGCATTATTAAGGAGGTTTAAATTTGTGCAATCTTTAGTTGATAATCGTCCACTTCTATTAATGAACGGAGAAACCATCTTACATGAAAATTTACGGAAAGCGCGCCTTACAGAATCTGATTTACGTGCCAAATTAAGAGAAGCTAAAGTAATTGAGTTGACTGAAATTAGAGCTGTTGTATTTGAAACTACAGGAGGTGTTTCTGTGTTGCATACATCAGATCATTCAAAAACATTGAATAGTTATTTATTAGAAGATGTAAAAGAATAGCAATTAATTTCTAAATTATTTCTTAGCATCACTTTAATTTTATAAAGATGAAATTATTTAATTCAAATATTGATAAGTTTGACAAAGTTGCATTTGTTGGCGGTTTATTAGCTACTATAATTACATCCACTGGTATGTTTTTAATGGGACACGTATCTGGTCTAGAAGCAAAAGATTTAATCACTTCTTCCCTCCCACGACTCAACACCTTTTTTAATACAGTGGTACTGGGATCGGCTACAATTTTAACTCTGTTACTTACTTTGACTAATATTAGTTCAGGTTCACAATCAACTTTAAAAGAAACTTACTATAAGAGAATTCTTAAAATTGCAAAATTAGATGCTAGTGTTTTTATAGTGAGCGTTATCACTTTTTTATTAATGAATAACCCGTTGATAGAGGCAGACAGCATTGATATGAAATACTACAGTTACCTTTATTATGTATGGTCCTCTATTTCTAGCATTGTGTGCGGTGCCATTGTTGCAGTAATTATTATGCTATATTTTACCATTACCACACTTATTTCTATTGTAGGCTTAAAAGTAGAAGATCACCCTGAATTACAAGATGAGGATGAATGATTTTTATGCTGTATTAAATTGAACTAACTTGTATAGATAAATCGCACCCATCTACAGGGGTTAAAATAATTCATTCCAAGAAATTCTTAAAAAGTTCCTACTACACCTATTTGAGTTCCTCCAAAGCGTAATTGCCAAGAGACCCTAGATTGTTTTTTTTCAGCTTGAGTTAGGTCTTCATTCATAGCCTTATCTAAATAGTTATCTACAGCATCTACAACAAAAACAGTAAGTGCTGTACTTAAAGCTACATCGGTAAGCCAATGTGCCTCTGACCATAAACGAGATACAGGTGAAACCATACCTGCACCAATTAAAGCTCCTTTTACCCAAATATTATCAAACTGCTTAGATAAAGCATAAAAGGTGGTAAATGAAAGTATAGTATGTCCCGAAGGAAATGAATGATATCCTCCTTCACTACTAAAAGGCTTAAAAGATAAACTCCCCCCAGCGTTAGGTCTTGCTCTACCAGCTACCGTTTTACTTACAGTTTGGATAAGACCAGCAGCACTTGCAGAAGTAATCATTAATATTCCTGTTTTTCGAAGTTTTTTATTTTTTGTAAATAAGCCAGCTAAATAAATAGCACTATTTACTCCGTAATTATTTTGAGGACTTCCAAAATACCAACCAAAATCTTTAATAATACTAGGTATATCTTCTGATTGATCATCAAAATACCTATTAGCTCTTTCATCTAAAATATTTAATCCTGCTGTACCTACAATTACACCTCCTAAAACTGCAAAATCGTCTTGATCCCACTCTAAAGGTCGCGTGTAAACATGTTTAAATCCTCCCCACATAAGTCTAGCATCATTCTTAGCTAATCCCCAGGTGGTGGTCTCTTTCTTATTAGATAGCTCTAATTTATTCTCTTGTGCAGTTGTAATTTGTATGGTGAAAAAAATACTTAATAGTAAAAGAAAAGACTTCATCATATAGAGTGTTTTAGAGATCTATTAAAAAGGGTTGATAACAGTTTATAAAATACTTAATTATTGAAATAATTATCAGACAAAAATACGAATAACATATTATAAATGAAGAAAAGATATATTTCTTTAAAGTTAGCTCTAAAAAAGCTAAAAAAATTATTTAACAAATAGCCACTCATTTTAAACTTAACTTCAGAAAAAAGTATTTTGATTGAATATATGAATCTGAAAAAATTGAGATACAAATGCTATGCATTACGGTAAGCCGTAAGGAAAGTCTAGTAAAGTTTTAAATTTTTGTAAGGATAGTAATCCCCAAAAAATTAAAACTTGAATCCCTTACTCCCCTTTCTATTAACTCCAATACTCAGTATAATTTTTGTAAGCAACATTATAAATAATTATACTACTCAACCTTTGACGAATGAATTAACTCACCGTACAAAAAAACTAGAATTAAATGAACCTAGTAAATTAAAAGATAGTGGCTATGTAGTAATTAATTTAAAAAGAATTCATTTTTCAGTAAAAAAAGAACAGTAATTTAAACTAAGCTTATACCACAAATTACGTTTGTATTATACCTCAAAGAAAATGATAAACTGCTTTGTATTCATTTACGAATAATAAATGTAAAACTTAATAAAACACTGTTCTAAGTACTCATATATCTATTTTAATCTAATAGATTAAGACGACAGAATTTTAAATTTTAGTTTGTATTTTCGAGGAATGAAAAAAAGCTATATTTCATTCCTTTTTTTATGCTTTTATTTAGTAGCATTTATTACTCCATTTTCCGTTAAGGGACAAGAGCAATTAAAAGATAGTTCTTCCTATTATCAAAAACTTTATTTAACTAGCCAAAATACTGAGTCTCTTTTAAAAGCCTATGATTTTTTTGATAGGTCACAACAAATAGCACACTCTCAAGATAAAAAACTAAAGGAAGCTTTAGCTTATAACCATCAAGCTATAATTCAGAAAAAATTAGGATTTTTAGTCGATAGCGAACAATCTGCTATAGAAGCTTTAAAACTCTTAGAAGAAGTTAAAACTACCTCTACTCAAGTTAAGCAAATTCAACTGAGCTTAAATAATCATTTAGGTAAAACCTACAGAGAATATAAAAATTACTCTAAAGCACGCTCCTATTATCAAAAAGCGCTCACTTTAACCGACTCTGATAAATATAAAATTACCTTAATTAATAATTTGGGAGTAACTTATGCCAAAGAAAATAATTATCCCGAAGCTACAAATTACTTAAGAAAAGCCTATCAATTGAGCTTGCAATCTAAAGACATTATTCAGCAAGCAAGAGCTTTAGATAATCTAGGAGTTTTACAAACCCGACAAGAACATCCAGATGCCTTAACACATTTAAACCAAGCTTTAGAATTACGAGATTCAATAGGTTTTACGGGTGCACTACTCACCAGTTACCTTCATCTAGGCACTTACTTTAAGCATAATAATGATCTAGAAACTGCTAAAATATGGATAGAAAAGGCTAGCCAACTTGCTCAAGAAACGCAAAATATACCTGCAATTGAAGAAGTTCTAACTTTAAAAATGGATCTTAAAAATGATATAGACTATCAAGCTTTAAAACATATAAAAGATAGTATCGCGTTCGCGGAAATCACTGCTGCTAATAAATACATATCTTTTAAATATGAGAAAGCAAAAGAAAAAGAACGTGCCGATTTAAATGAACTTTTAAAAGAACGGGAGCAAAAAAAGAAAATATTTTATCAAAGTGGCGGTCTTCTATTATTGGTAATTTCTATTGCTACCTTTTTTATTCTTAAAATGCGGCATAGACGTGATAAATTAAATGAAGTTATTAAAAGTGAAGGGAGAATTGCTAAAAAAATTCATGATGAAGTAGCAAACGATGTTTATCAATTAATGACAAAAGTGCAAACACAAACATTATCTCCAACCACTCACCCGTGGTTAGATGATTTAAACCAAATCTATAATAAAACAAGAGATATCTCTAGAGAAAACAGTGTACTCCTGCTTGAAGAACCTTTTGATGTCATACTTCAAAACTTATTTTTAAACTTTAAAACTAACGAAACTTCTATTGTTCATACTCCTCTATCCAAAGTCAATTGGAAAAACTTATCTAAAGTAAAAAAAATAACTATTTACCGTGTATTGCAAGAGTTATTAATCAATATGAAAAAGCACAGCCAAGCTAAATTAGTCGTTTTTAAGTTTGAACAAAATAGCTCAAAAATATTTATTACTTATAAGGATAATGGTTTAGGAACTCTCTTAAAAGATAAAAATGGTTTGCATTATGCGGAAACCCGTATGCAGTCTATTGGAGGAAGTATTACTTTTGATACACAACCTCAACAGGGTTTTAAAGCCGTATTAAAACTGTAGTTTATGTTTACAAAAGTATTAGTAGCCGAAGATCTAAAAAGCATCAATCATGGTGTTATAAGTGTATTAGATAAATTAAATATTAAAAATAGAGTTGATTCTCAATATTGCGATGATGCCTATCTTAAACTTAAACGTTCATTTATAGACGAAGAACCTTTTCAATTATTAATTACCGATCTTTCCTTTAAAAAAGATTACCGAAACGAAGAATTAAAAGGTGGTGAAGAACTTATCGCAAAAATTAAAAAGGAATATCCTCAATTAAAGATAATTGCCTACTCTATAGAAGATAGAGCACAAAAAATCAATTCTCTTTTTACACAGTTAAAAATAGATGCTTATGTATGTAAAGGGAGAAAAGGCTTACAAGAACTAGAACAAGCCATTCTTAACGTTTATAATAATAAAACTTTCCTATCTCTAGAGGTAAAAGATGCTATTTCAGATCCGAATCAGTTAGAAATAGATGACCTTGATTTAGAAATTATTAGTGCTTTATCAAAAGGATTATCACAAGAACAAATTTCTTCTTTACTAAAAGCAAAGAATATGAGTCCTAATAGTTTAAGTACTATAGAAAAACGACTTAATAAATTACGTATACAGTTTCAGGCTAATAATGTAACTCACCTTGTAAGCATGTTAAAAGATTTAGGTTTTATATAAAAGAGAGTTATTTAACAATTTTATAGCAGGTAAATAATTCTGTTCTAAATTGGTTTTATCAGTCAAATAAAAATTCTTTATTTCAAAATTACTACTTGAGAATTTGTTGGTATGTTATTTGTTCAAACTGATGCCATGGAACTACCAAAAGAACATAAAGAATATAAAAAAGGCTTTGTAACCATAAAGGGAGCCAGACAAAATAACCTCAACAATGTAAGCTTAGAAATACCTAGAGATGCTTTGGTGGTATTTACAGGAATTTCTGGATCTGGAAAATCATCTTTGGCATTTGGTACATTATATGCCGAAGCACAACGAAGATATTTAGAATCCGTATCTCCTTATGCTCGAAGGCTTTTTAATCAAATGCCCATTCCTGAGGTGGATGAAATTGAAGGTCTATCTCCGGCGGTTGCTTTACAACAACAAAGGGGTTCGGGTACTACAAGATCCTCTGTAGGCTCGGTTACTACTTTATCTAATTTACTTAGAATGCTTTATTCTCGAGCTGGTGATTACCCTAAAGGCCAACCTCTTTTATATGCAGATTCTTTTTCTACCAACACTCCAGAAGGTGCTTGTCCAGAATGTCACGGTCTTGGTAAGGTTTACCAAGTAACCGAAGAAAGTATGGTTCCTGATGATACTTTAACGATTAGAGAAAAAGCTATCGCTGCTTGGCCAACAGCTTGGCAAGGCAAAAATTTAAGAGATATTTTAGTAACATTAGGTTATGATATAGATATACCATGGAAAGACCTTCCGCAAAAAGATCGCGATTGGATTTTATTTACGGAAGAACAACCTAAAGTTCCTGTTTATCGCAATTTAAATCGAGAAGAAGTTCAAATAGCTTTAGAACAAAAAAGCGAACCTAGTTATATGGGAACTTATACAGGGGCAAAAAAACACGTGTTACATACGTTTTCAAATACTCAAAGTAAACTTATGAAAGAGCGTGTAAAAAAATACATGCTTAGTAAAGAATGTCCTGCTTGTCACGGTAAACGTCTGCGTAAAGAATCACTATCTGTCAAATTTGCGGGATATGACATAGCAGAAATTTCAAGGTTACCTTTAAAAAAATTATACTCCATTTTTTTACCTTACAGTGATGGATCTGCTTTAGAGTTAAATAAATTAAGTGAAAAACATCAAGAAAAAGGAATAGTTGCGCAGCGTATTGCCGAGGATTTAATTGGTCGAGTCTCAGTTTTATTAGAGTTAGGATTAGGTTATTTATCTTTAGAACGCAGTACACCTACTCTATCTCCTGGCGAACATCAACGTCTAAGACTCGCCACCCAGGTACGTAGTAATTTATTCGGAGTGGTATATGTCTTAGATGAGCCTTCTGCAGGTTTGCATCCAGCTGATACCAAAGCTTTATTGAAGACTTTAGATAGATTAAAAGCAAGCGGAAACTCACTTTTTGTAGTGGAGCATGAAATAGATGTAATTCATCAGGCCGATTGGATCGTTGATGTTGGCCCAGAGGCTGGTGAAGGTGGCGGAGAAATTTTATATAGTGGTCCTCCCGGTGGCTTAAAAAACATAGAAAGATCTAAAACAGGCATTCATCTTTTCAATAAGAACTCTTTTGAAAAAACACAGATTAGAAAACCTGAGACTTGGTTAAAATTAAGCGGAGTAACTCGAAATAATTTAGAAGACCTAGAGATTTCTTTTCCGCTAAGGACATTAACCAGTGTAACGGGAATTTCAGGATCGGGAAAAAGTAGTTTGGTAAGTCAGGTTTTAGTCGATTTAATGAATCAACACCTGGGGAATAAAACCTCATCTGAAGATGAACTTGATGAAGCCTCACAACAAAATCCTATAGAAACTCTTCAGGGAGAAATTATCGCTGGCGCGGAAATGATTCAACGTATGATCGTGGTCAATCAAAAACCTATTGGTAGAACACCTAGATCTAATTTAGCCACCTACACTGGTTTATTTGATGTCGTAAGAAAATTATTTGCTTCTACCGAACTCGCAAAGTCACGTAAATATACTGCAGGTCGATTTTCTTTTAATGTAGGAAAAGGACGTTGTCCTAATTGTGAAGGAGAAGGCTTTGTCATGGTAGAGTTACTGTTTTTACCAAGTGTATATGCTCCTTGTCCTGTTTGCGAAGGTTCTCGCTATCATAAGGAAACTTTAGAGGTTACTTATCGCGAAAAGAATATCGCTCAAATTCTAGATATGACAGTTGATCAAGCTTCATCCTTTTTTGAAGATGAAGATCGTGTTAAACGTCCTCTTCAAGTATTACAAGAAGTAGGTTTAGGTTATTTACGATTAGGACAATCTGCCACAGAACTTTCGGGCGGAGAAGCCCAACGCATTAAGTTAGCTAAAGAATTACAACGTGCAAACCGTGGAAACACGTTATATATTTTAGACGAACCTACAACAGGATTACACCCCACTGATGTTGAAAAATTACAAATTCAGTTAACTAAATTAGTAAACGCAGGAAATACTGTTATTGTGGTAGAACACGATATGCAAATTATTGCTGCAAGCGACTGGGTTATTGATGTTGGTCCGGGAGCAGGAGATGAAGGAGGAAAAGTAGTTGTGGCTGGAACACCAGAGACAGTTGCAAAAAACAAGCAAAGTAAAACTGCCCCTTACTTGCATCAAACGCTGTATGGTCAATATTAATTTTATAAAAATATGATAATCAGTAAATTCAATAGTTATGAATTTACTGGTTTATTTATGACAGGATTGATTAGCCGAAACTTCTTCAATAGATACTGTTGATGAAGGAGATATATAAGGTATATTTAATCCTAAACCTCTCAATATAAATAGTACTCCCATAATAATCACGAAAACTGGAATAGCTTTCATTATTTTTTTCTTAAAGTTTGTATTAAGAAAATTTCCAATATAGGTTGCAGTAGTCATTAAGGGGATGGTTCCTATTCCGAAGAAAACCATATAGAGACTTCCCTCCCACCAACTACCCGATGCAAGACTACCAAAGACAGCCATATAAACTAAACCACAGGGTAAGAAACCATTTAAAAATCCTATGGTAAAAAAGCTATCCATTGATTTTCGCTTGAGTTCTTTTCCTAAAGCAGATTTAACTTTTCCCACCCATTTATATATAAATTTCGAGCCGTTGTATTTACTAAAAATATTAGAAGGCAATAAAATGACTAAGATCATAAGTACTCCAATGGCTATTGAAATATGCTGTTGAAGACCAAATAATTGTAAACGTCTTCCTAAAAATCC
Source organism: Mesonia algae (assembly GCF_003253545.1). GTDB lineage: Bacteria > Bacteroidota > Bacteroidia > Flavobacteriales > Flavobacteriaceae > Mesonia > Mesonia algae. The sequence goes on along the minus strand of NZ_QKYV01000004.1, from coordinate 330,722 downwards.
AAACAACAGTCCGATAATTCCGTAAGTAAATAATCTTCCGGCATGATAACTCAACACTTGCAATACTCGCTTTACGGAGTTTTTTCTATCTACTGGAAGTAAGAAAGCTATAGGACCACACATGCCTACACAATGAAAACTTCCTAACAAACCAAATATGAGTGCTGATAGCAACATTTTTAATACGTTATCTGTTTTTTGAATCTGTATTTTTTCCCTTCATATTCCCAATCTATAGTAATATTCCAGCGTCCTTCTAACAATCGGCTGCCAGGTATAAGCAAATTAGAATCTGTAAGCTCTAAGGGAATTTCAAAATCCAGTTTCTTATTAGATGGTCTATATAGAGACACTATCCCTTTTATTTTATGTGGATCGAACCCTTCAGGAAACTGAAGCAAATAACCCATCTTATTTTTAATTCCCGTTATTTGTTTTTCCATAGCGGCTGTATTTTGTTGTGCATAAATATTACCTTGCAATTCCATTTCTTTTTGGTAATATCCTTCAGTAACTAAATCGTGTTCTAAATTATGATCTGTCGTCATACGATATACAAAAAATGAAATAAACCCTATAAAAAGGGTCATTACTATAACTAACCCCATTCCCCAATTAATTTTCATATGTTTAGTTTTTAGTGCTTATCATTCTTTTTTCTTTTTCCTCTTTTAACTTTTCAGCCATTTGTTTGGCTTTGCAAGAGGCATTATTGCCAGGTTGACCTTTTTGACATCCGTTACAACAATTTTTTTTATTTTGATTTTCCATTTACTCTAATATTTATGTAAAGTATTTTAATAAGCATCATTTATAACTTCTTGGACCTAAAAATGCGGTTCTGGTAGTTTCTATTTGTTCTTCTTTACTGAATACACCTATAACTACTTTATCTTTATCTCCACTCAACGCACTTGCATTTACCTCTATAAATAGCGTACCTTCTGCGAACTCTCCGGCTGGAACAGAAAAAGTATCATGACTTACCACTGTTATTTTTCCTTTATGAGATAATAGTTTAAAACTGACATCTTCAATATCATTATTGGTTTTGTTTACCAATTTGTAAGTGTAAACATTGCTTATAATATTATCTGCCTTGCGTTCGTATAACTGGCCTGGTAGTCGTAAAATATCTGCTTCAACATCATTTCGTAAAAACAACATTCCTACTAAAACAGTGATTAAGATTCCAAGAACGATAGTGTATCCTTTTAGACGTGGAGAAAACTCAAATTTAGTTTTCTCTTCGATATTTTCTTCGCTAGCATATCGTATTAAACCTTTGGGTAAATCTACCGCCTCCATCATACTGTTACAAGCATCAATACAAGCTGTACAGTTTACACACTCTAACTGTGTACCGTTACGTATATCTATACCTGTAGGGCATACTTGTACACATTGAGAACAATCAATACAATCGCCTTTTCCTGTTGCAGCTCGATTTTCTTTCTTTTTAAATTTTGCTCGGCCTTTTTCTTTTTCTCCACGTTTATGGTCATAAGCTACCACAATAGATTTTTTATCGAGTAAAACCCCTTGTAACCTACCATAAGGACAAACAATTATACATACCTGCTCACGAAACCATGCAAACACAAAATAGAATACACCCGTAAAAATAATAAGGGAGATTAAAGTGCTCCCATGCTGGGAAGGTCCATCAGTAATATAACGCACTAACCGATCGCTTCCGATAAAGTAGGCTAAAAAGATATTGGCAATTAAAAATGAAATTATTAGGAATATAGACCATTTTAAAGTACGTTTTAAAATTTTTTCTTTATTCCACGGCATTTTAGCCAATCGCATTTGTTTGCCTCGATCTCCATCTATCCAATACTCAATTCGGCGAAAAACCATTTCCATAAAAATAGTTTGCGGACATATCCAACCGCAAAATAACCGACCGAAAGCCACTGTAAAAAGAATTACAAACAGTACTCCTACCAACATGACCATAACGAAAATATAGAAGTCTTGCGGCCAAAAAGGAAATCCAAAAACGTTAAAACGTCGTTCTAATACATTAAAAAGTAAGAATTGATTTCCGTTTATTTTTATGAAAGGAGCAGTAAATAAAAATAGTAAAAGAATATAGCTCACATACTTTCTATATTCATACCACTTACCTACAGGCTTTTTAGGAAAAACCCAAGCTCGTTTTCCTTCTTCATTGAGTGTCCCAATGGTATCTCTAAAATTATCTTTTCCCTGCTCTGCCATTAATTTTTGTAATTCTTTATTTTTTAGTATTTAAAAACAATAAGAATATTGCGTCATCCCAGGCCACTACACTATGTTTTAGGTTGATTGGAATATCATAACTTTCATAGCAAGCATATCGACGACTTTCTAAATTTGTATTAAAGTCTATCTCACCCTTTATGACCAATAATTTTGCTTTACACGGAGCCACATGTTCTTTTAATTCTACACCACGCTTTAATCCTATGGCTAGAACTTTTGTGCCATTTTCGTCAAGTATTTTTTTGATCACAGGTTGATCGCTCAACTTTAAGCTTTTAGCTAATTCGGTCATCATTTTTTAATATTTTTTGATTCAGGATAACTTTTTAAAAATTATTGAATAACATCTTCTGTTACAGGCTGATCTTCTATAATCACTTCTACGTTGGTGCTGTCTATCATTTTGACTTGAATTTCTTCTACAGGTGCATTTTCATCTACCCATATTTCGCCTTCAGCTTCTTTAGCGTCTGGTGGATTTGAACCATGTAAGCTAATTACATAACTAGCTACTTGTGCCATTTCGGAAGGTTTTAAGTCGGATTTCCAAGAAACCATCCCTTTTCCTGCACGTCCTCCTTCTGAAATTGTTTTAAAAACATTCTTAACTCCTCCTCCTAAAATCCAATGATCATCGGTAAGGTTTGGACCTATACCTCCTGCTCCACCAACTTTGTGACAAGCAACACAATTACCTGTAAAAATGGTTTCACCTGCTTTAATATCACCAGCATCGGTTAATAGTTCAACCGTATTAAAGTCTACTAAATCTTTAGCATTTTTTTTGTATTCTTCAATCTCTAATTTAGCTTCTGCTACAGCTATTTGATATTCTTCATCTTGGTTTATGCCATCAAAAATATGATAGCGCGCCATATATACCACCGCAAAAATGATAGAGGCATAGAAACCATATACCCACCACGGTGGTAATTTATTATCCAACTCACGAATACCATCATAATTATGGTCAAGAATAATTTCTCCTTCCTGCTCTATGGGTTGGCTTCCTAATAAATTTTTATAAGTCTCTTTTAACCATCTAAATTGATTCTTTTTCTCTAATACACGTTTCTCATCGTATTCCACTAGAGCTTCTGGTTTCAAGCTTCGGCGTAGAACACTTTCTAAGGCTCCTACACAAATTTCAGCTGCTGCATAGGCTATGATTAAAAAACCTAAAAGAGCCCACCACCACGCTTGTTCTTCAAAAACCGATGTTTCTCCTGTAGTACCAATCCAATTCAGGAAAAAATAACCAAAAATTGAAAATCCTATTATTCTTAAAATTGCTGTTGTCTTCATAGGTTTAATTCCTTTTGATTTTTATCTAATTCTAATGGAATGTTGCTTACTTCTGTGATATGTTCTTTTTTTGCGGTAAAAACCCACCAAAAAAGCACTACAAAAAAGATGAAAAAAATAAGCAGAGATATGATAGGGTAGATTGCTACCCCATCTATGTTTTCTAAGTTACCTTTTATAAATTTTAGCATAACTATTGATTTTTGTTAGCAGTTATTTCGTCTTGAGTCTTAATTTTTATATCTGTACCTAACCTCTGTAAGTATGCAATAAGTGCTACCACTTCCCGATTACGCATTTCAATAAATGTTTCTCCGTTTTCTTGAGCATATTTTTTATCGGCTTCATAGGTTTTAACAAAATCTGGATCTGCATATAGGTTTTTTTCTATTTGTGTTCCCTGCTCATCCATCCATTGTTGAGCGCGCTCTATTTCCTCTGGTGTATAAGGCACCCCAAGAGAAACCATCGCTTCCATCTTATCTTCAGTTTGAGATTTATCTAACTTACTTTTTATAAGCCATTTGTATGAAGGCATAATAGAACCAGAACTTGTACTTTGCGGATCATAAAAGTGATTTAAGTGCCAATTATCGCTATACTTTTGCCCTACTCGCATTAAATCTGGACCCGTTCTTTTACTACCCCATAAAAATGGATGGTCATATACATATTCTCCCGATTTTGAATACTCCCCATAACGCTCTACTTCGCTTCGGAAAGGTCTTATCATTTGAGAATGACAAGAAACACAACCTTCACGTATATAAATATCTCTACCTTCTAACTCTAAAGGCGTATAAGGTTTTACCGTAGAAATAACAGGTACATATTCATCTACCATTAAGGAAGGAATAATCTGAACCATACCTCCTATTAATATTGCGATCGTAGCAAAAATGGTTAATTTTACAGGTCTTCTTTCTAACCAAGTATGGTAACCTTCTTTTGAGGTACGTTTTTTAGTTACTTTTTGTAATGGTGCAGCTTCTGCTAGTTCATCTTCTACTTCATTCCCTTGACGAACAGTCATTACAATGTTGTACAACATAATAAATGAACCTACGATAAATAAAGTACCTCCTATAGCACGCATCCAATACATAGGAATGATTTCATTTAAAGTTTCTAAAAAGTTTCCATAAGTTAAAGTTCCATCAGGGTTAAACTGTTTCCACATAGAAGCTTGTACAAATCCAGCTACGTACATAGGAAGTGCATACATAATGATTCCTAAAGTTCCTACCCAAAAATGTGCATTGGCTAGTTGAGTTGACCATAATTTGGTTTTGAAAAGTTTAGGTACCAAATAGTAAATCATCCCGAAGGTTAAGAAACCATTCCAACCTAATGCTCCTACGTGAACGTGTGCAATAACCCAGTCACTAAAGTGAGCAATCGCATTTACATTTTTTAGAGATAACATAGGCCCTTCAAACGTAGCCATCCCGTAACAGGTAATTGCCACAACCATAAATTTAAGTACAGGATCTGTACGCACTTTATCCCAAGCACCACGCAAGGTTAAAAGTCCGTTAATCATACCTCCCCAAGAAGGTGCTAAAAGCATAATAGAAAATGCTACTCCTAGATTTTGCGCCCAATCGGGTAATGAAGAATACAGTAAATGATGTGGTCCTGCCCATATATAGATAAAAATTAAGGACCAAAAATGAACAATAGACAACTTATAAGAATAAACAGGTCTATTGGCAGCTTTCGGAACAAAATAATACATCAATCCAAGAAAAGGAGTGGTTAGAAAAAATGCAACTGCATTATGTCCGTACCACCATTGTACCAAAGCATCTTGTACCCCAGCATATACAGAATAACTCTTTAATGCCGAAATAGGAAGTTCTATACTATTTACAATATGTAAAACTGCAACGGTTACAAAAGTTCCTAAATAAAACCAAATAGCTACATATAAATGACGCTGTCTTCTTTTTAGGATAGTTCCTATTAAGTTAACTCCAAAAGCAACCCAAATTAATGCTATTGCAATATCAAATGGCCATTCTAGTTCGGCATATTCTTTAGAAGTGGTATAACCTAATGGTAATGTGATCGCAGCTCCTACAATAATGGCTTGCCAACCCCAAAAATTTAAATTACTTAACCAATCTTTCCACATTCTTGCTTTAAGCAATCGCTGGGAAGAATAATAGACCCCTGCAAAAATTGCGTTCCCTACAAAAGCGAAGATTACCGCATTGGTGTGTAAGGGTCGTAAACGCCCAAAACTTAACCAAGAAATACCATCGGTTACATTGGGAAATAAAAACATGAAAGCGAGCAGAAGTCCAACTGACATTCCGATAATACCCCAGAAGATAGTGGCATTCACAAACTTTTTTACGATCTTATTATCGTAGTAAAATTGTTCTGTTTGCATAATTTATTGGTTACTGGTTTTAATTAAATCTTTATTATTAGTTTCCTTTTTATTGTTTTTTGGATGAACAAGTTCATCTTCAAATAGCATTCTCACGGATGGCGTATAAGTATCATCGTATTGCCCTTTCTTTACGGAATAAATAAATGCGATAAAGAATATGATAGCTACGATAACGCTTACGGTAATTAATACATAGATGATACTCATGCTTACTTTATTGATAGTGTAAAATTACCGTGATGATGTTTCCTAAAAGATGACTTTTGTCAGTTAAAGAAAATTTATTTGAATTCATTTTTTAATTAAAAACGACTTAACTTCTTTTCATTATCAAGAGTTTTTGAATGTTGTTTTCCGCTCTAGCAAATACGTACTAATAGTGGTAAATACAACAATACTTATCGAGCTAAGGGGCATTAAAATAGCTGCTACTACAGGAGCTAGATTACCTGTAATGGCAAAACCTAATCCTATTAGATTATAAAAAAGAGAGAAAACAAATGCGTATTTAATAATTCGTATAGATTTCCGCGAAAGCGACATAAACTGAGCTAACCCTTGTAATTTTTTAGCATCGATTATCCCATCACATGCTGGGGAGAAAACATTTATATCTTCAGACACTGCTATACCAACATCGCTTTGAGCTAGTGCTCCGGCATCATTCAATCCATCACCAACCATCATTACTTTTTTACCTTGCTCTTGTAATTTTTTAATGTAACGGAGTTTATCGTCTGGTTTCTGGTTAAATTTTAATTGTGAGAATGGTGGTAATTGACTCTTAAGAAATTCTCTTTCGCCATCATTATCACCTGAAAGCACCACAAGATTTGCGGTTTCACTCAATTTCGCAAAGAGTTTTTTCATTCCTTCCCGATAATTGTTATGCAGTATGTAACAACCTTTGTAGTCTTCATTTATACTTATATGAACTTGGGTCGTTTCGGTTTCAGAAATTAGATTTTTGTTTCCTACAAACGTATAACTCCCAACTTTAACGCTTGTATTTCCGTAAAGTCCCGAAATTCCTTTTCCAGTCTTTTCTTCAAAATCATCTAAAGTATAGATCTCATTTCCTTGAAGAAATTCATACAAAGCTCGACTTAATGGATGGTTAGATGCTCGTAAAGTGCTGGTTAGGACTTTTTGTTCAATCTCTGTGAGCGATATACCTTGATAACTGATTAAGTTTTTGCTATGCGTAGTAAGAGTTCCTGTTTTATCAAAAACTACTGTATCAACTTTTGCCATCTGTTCGATAACCAAACTTTCTTTGAGGTACAAATTGTGTTTTCCAAAAATGCGTAGCATATTACCCAATGTAAAAGGTGCTGCAAGTGCAATTGCACAAGGGCAAGCAACTATAAGAACCGCTGTAAAGACATTAAAAGCAATACTCAAATCCTTAAAAAGCCAAAAAATAGTAGATAGTACCGCAATACTTAAAATGACGAGTGTAAATCTTCGGCTTATTTGGTCGGTAATATTTTCAAAAGTGAGGGCTTTGTTCTTACTAAACACCTCATTATTCCACAACTGTGTTAAGTAAGATTGTTCTACTTTTTTGGTTACTTCAATCTCAATAATTCCTGCTTGTTGCTTTCCGCCGGCATATATTTTATCTCCAGAGTGTTTAACTACAGGTGCTGCTTCTCCAGTGACAAAACTATAATCTATCAGTGCAGCTCCCTTTATAAGAATTCCATCGGTTGGGATAAGTTCATTATTACGTATTAAAATGCGATTGCCCGGCTCAAGTTCGTAAACGGGTGTTTGAATTTCAGTTTTACTGAAATTAGTTTTATCTGATTTTTTTTGATCGTGTTGATAGTTTTCAACTAATTGAGTGACAGCTATCGGAAAATAAGATTTATAATCTCTCTCAAAAGAAAGAAACGCATATGTTTTTTGTTGAAAAAATTTACCTAACAATAAGAAAAAAACTAATCCCGCAAGACTATCAAAAAAGCCAGTCCCCCAATCCATTACAATTTCTAGGGTAGATCGTAAGAACAGTACCGAAATACCTATAGCAATAGGAACGTCTATATTTAAAATCTTAGAACGTAAACCCTTATATGCTGAAATAAAATAATCTCTACCTGAATAAAAAACCACAGGCACAGAAAATGCAAACATTAACCACCGAAAAAGTATTTTAAATTGATCTAGCCAAAATTCACTCACTTCAAAATATTCCGGAAAAGATAAAAACATAATGTTTCCGAAGGCAAAACCAGCCACGCCCAACTTATAGATAAGGCTACGGTCTATTTTCTTTTCTTTTTTATTAAAATCCTCAAGTGAAATGCTTGGTTCATAACCAATTTTACAAAGTAATAAGACGAGTTCTTTTAGTGTTATTTCTGAATTATTATAGGTAATTCTAACCGATTTCTGCGGAAAATTAACTTGAGCATTTTTTATCGCTGGGTGAATTTTATTTAAATTTTCTAATACCCAAATACACGAGCTACAATGAATATGAGGAACCACAAAGGAGACAATTTGAGTATCTTGCTCGTTAAACTCTAATAATTGATCTAAAATGTTTTGGTTGTCGAGAAAATCGAACCTCCCTTCTATTTCTAGGGGTGTTTTACCTGGATTTGCTTGTAAATCGTAGTAATACGTTAAGTCATTTTCATGCAGAATTTCAAATACAGTTTTACAACCATTACAGCAGAAAAATTTATTCTGATGCTCAATCGTCTTATCGGCACAAGCGTCTCCACAGTGATAACAATTTTCCATAACTTCCTCTAAACTTATAGCAAAGGTCTAGAGAATGAAGTCTTAAAAAGATGACTTTTGTCAGTTTCACTTTTTAGAATTAATCGTTGGATAATATTATTACTAAAATAGGCTCATTAAGGAAAATTCTACATCAATATTTGAATATATATAATCAAAAAAGCATTGGAATCTTTTAGTCTCTTTCATTGACTACTGAAAAATACGCGCTAACTTGCCGACTTGGTTTTATAGATTATTCCATAGACTAAAAAAAGAACTTGAATGGCTATAGAAAATATTCCTGAAATCTACCTAGATAATCCTACCGAAAGTAAAGACATTTTTGTGTACGACTTTAAAATGACTAGTGATGTGGTTAAAAGTAAGGTAAATTTAAGTATGAATATGTTTAGCTTTCTTCAAGTAGGAAAAAAGCAAGTACACTTTGCCAATACTTCTAAAGCTGTTAATAGCGAACAGTCATTACTATTAAAAAAAGGAAACTGGTTGTGGACAGAACTGTTAGATACCCAAGCGATTTACTATTGTAAACTCTTCTTTTTTTCTGAAAAAAAACTAACCGGTTTTTTAAGCAAGTACACTAAAGACGTTAAGCCATATCAAGAAAAAGTACCTTATTTTGTGATTGAAAACGATAATTATATTGCCTCTTTTATAAGCTCGTTATCGTCTAAGACCTTTGAAAACAGTGCCTATTGCGATGCGATGTTATCACTTAAATTTGAAGAAATTCTTTTGTATTTACTAGACAAATATGGCAGCGAATTTGAACATTACTTACACGCTTTAATATCTAAAGAAGTATCGCCTTTTAAAAATATAGTAGAAGATCACATATACTCTAATTTAAAATTAGAGGAAATTGCCTTTTTGTGTAATATGAGCTTATCTACGTTTAAAAGACACTTTACTGCAGAATACAAAGAAGCGCCTGGCAAATGGTTAAAAGATAAACGACTACAAAAGGCTAAAGAACTTTTACAGGGAGGCGATTTAAAACCGTCTGATATTTATTTAGATATAGGATATAATAACCTATCTAATTTTAGCATAGCCTTCAAAAACAAGTTTGGAATTAGTCCAACGGAAATGTAAAAAACACAAAACATTTACAATAATTTGATTTTCAAATACTTAAACTTACATCAATATTTACTTAACATTAAAAAACACAACTTGAACTGTTTTCATAAGTTATTGAACCATTTCAATAAATAAGAAACTCCTCTTCCATTATACATTTGTACCATCATTACAAACGCTTGGTTTTTCAAGCAGAATTTAAAAAAAATTAAAACACAGTAATATGGCAAATGTAACAAAACCCGATTTTAAAGAAAGATACGGAAACTTTATTGGAGGTAAATTTGTTGACCCAATTAAAGGTCAATATTTTGAAAACAGATCTCCCGTAGATGGAAAAGTATTTACCCAAGCAGCAAGATCTACACAAGAAGATATCGATCTTGCTTTAGATGCAGCACACGAGGCTTTCCCAGCGTGGAGCAACTCATCTGCAACAGAACGTAGCAATGCGTTATTAAAAATTGCTCAGGTTATGGAAGATAACTTAGAGTATTTAGCAACGCTAGAAACTATTGATAATGGTAAACCAATTCGTGAAGCACGTGCGGCAGATATTCCTTACTGTATAGATCACTTCCGTTATTTTGCAGGAGTTATTCGTGCAGATGAAGGTAGTATTTCAGAACACGATAAAGACACTGTTAGTATTGTATTACACGAGCCAGTTGGTGTAGTTGGTGAAATTATTCCTTGGAACTTCCCTATGTTAATGTTAGCATGGAAAATTGCTCCAGCTTTAGCAGCAGGTTGTACAGCTGTGGTAAAACCCGCAGAACAAACACCTACGAGTGTTATGGCCTTGATGGAACTAATTGGTGATATTTTACCTGCAGGTGTACTAAATATCGTCACTGGTTTTGGTAAAGAAGCTGGTGCAGCCTTAGCAACATCTAACAGAATTGCTAAATTATCTTTCACAGGTTCTACAGAAACTGGACGTACGGTATTGCATAATGCAGCAGAAAATATTATTCCTGTAACGATGGAATTAGGTGGTAAATCTCCTAATATTTTCTTCCCATCTGTAGCAGATCAAGATGATGAATTCTTCAGCAAGGCTGTAGAAGGTGCTTTAATGTTTGCTTTAAATCAAGGTGAAATATGTACTTCTCCTTCTCGTATTTTGGTTCACGAAGATATTGCAGATCGTTTTGTTGAAAAAATGCAAGAACGTCTAAAATTAGTTAAACCAGGAAACCCATTAGATCCAGAAACAATGATTGGTTCTCAGGTATCTAAAGCGCAATACGAAAAAATATTAAACTATATTAAAATTGGTATTGAAGAAGGTGCAGCTGTCTTAGCTGGTGGTGAAGCTGGTAACTATGAAGGTGAATTAGCCGATGGTTACTACGTACAACCAACCGTTTTAAAAGGAGATAACAAAATGCGTGTATTCCAAGAAGAAATTTTTGGACCTGTAGTAGCACTAACAACATTTAAAACTACACAAGAAGCTATTGCAATTGCAAACGATACACCTTACGGTTTAGGCGCTGGTGTTTGGTCTCGTGATGCGCACGAATTATATCAAGTACCACGTGCTATACAAGCTGGTAGAGTTTGGGTAAATCAATACAATACCTACCCTGCTCACGCACCTTTTGGTGGAGTAAAAGAATCTGGTTTTGGTCGTGAAAACCATAAAATGGCTTTAGATCATTATCGTGTTGTAAAAAACATGTTAATCTCTTATGATAAAAAACCAATGGGATTCTTTTAATTAAAATAAACCTATAGATTTTTATACAAAACCTCAGATTAATCTGGGGTTTTCTTATTTATAATAAAAAAAAGCATACTTATCTTTTAACATACTCCATAAAACCCTCAAACTATTAGAATCTCTTATTTAATGGAATGGATTTGTAGGAAAATTGAATTTTGGTTTTTTAGAAGTAATATCCATATTATTGAAATCAACAATAAATAAAGGTTTTAATTTTAACCTGAAATAAGTAATAAGAATTTAGTAAAAATCAAAAAATTTCACTTAATGGTTAAAATTTCTGAGTATATGTATTTAATTTCCTATACTTTTGTATCTCTATGAGTGATCACGAACATTCGCGTTGCGAGAATTGTATTATCAGACAAATGAATAGCTTTAAAGCCTTAAAAAAAGAGGAATTAAAGCAAATGGCCGATAATAAAAAAACCAAAACCATTAAAAAAGGTGATATCATCTTCAAAGAAGGAGAACGCTTAGGTGGCGTGTTTTGCGTAAGAAATGGTATCTCCAAACTTTCTAAAATGAGTGATAATGGACGTGATCAAATCGTGAAAATTGCTACTAAAGGAGAGGTATTAGGTCATCGTTCAGTTATTTCTTCAGAAGCCACTAATCTAAGCGCCGTAGCCCTTGAAGATATGGAAGTCTGTTTTATTCCTAAATCACACATTGAAGAGCCATTGCAAACCAATCCTGTTTTCACCAATGCCGTTTTAAAGCATATGGCACAAGAACTAAAGTTTGCAGATGACATTATTGTTAATATGGCTCAAAAAACAGTAAGACAGCGATTAGCTGAAATTTTACTTTATTTAGAAGAAAATTTTGGAACAGATAAAGAAGGTTATTTATACCTCCAACTTTCAAGAGCCGATATTGCTGATGTAGTTGGAACTGCTACCGAATTATTAATTCGCACACTTACTAAATTGAAAAAAGAAGGGTTGGTTTTAACAGCCGGAAAACGAATCCAAATACTCGATAAAAAAGCTCTTCTTCATATCGTTGAAGGTTTATAAAATTTAAGCGAAAATTTAAACTTTTCTATTTTTATTAATAAATAATTTTCACTCTTTTCTACCATAATTTTTAGTTTGATTCCTGAAAAATTGAATCATTTCAATTACATTTTTTTATCTTTTCTTTAATCGAAACGCATTGTAATTTTACTCTAACAAGCTGTTTTTTTTTTAATCACTTATTAAACTATTAATGAAAAATAATTTATCAAATATTTACAGTTATAATTTAAATTTTTATTGAATTTTCAAAATATCTTCCCATTGAGTGGTGTATCTGGGACTTCGTTGTTCTTTTACCAACTCCCACTCTTTTATTTTAGATTTATTTAACAGAGCTGGAGATAGAGTAGATTTCCCAAATTTTTGATTAATTTTATCAAAAACCTCCATTAAACCTTTTTTCTCACTAGTTTGATGAAATAAATTAGTTTGAACGTAATTTTCAGGAACAATTCCGCTAAGGCAAACTCCCACTTTTTTATAGCGATAACCCGATTTAAAGATGCGATGCAGAGCCTTTTTTCCTTCAGTATTTAATATAAAGGTATTATTTGTAGGGGTCTCGAGTGTAACCGTAATACTATTATGATATTGTTTGTCATTATTACTATGGTAATTGGTTTGTAAGAAAACCTGTAGGTATTTAGCACAAGAATTTTGGCTACGCAAAACCTCACTCACCTCATTTATATAATAAGAACAAGCTTCTTCTATAAGCTCAATGCTAGTCAATTTTTTTCCGAAAGATTTTGCTGTTCCTATTGCTTTTTTAGGTTTAGGCATAACTTCCAGACTTAAACAAGATTCTCCTCTTAATTCTCTCCACGTACGCTCCCCCACTACAGTCATATTTTTCCTCACCCAACTTAAAGGCAATTGTGTAAAGTCGTATGCTGAATGTTTTCCTATTTCCTGAAGTCTTGTTGTATGTTTTTTTCCGATACCCCAAACATCTTTTATTTTAGCCCAATGTAGTGTATCAATTCTTTTTTCTTCTGAATTTATGACGTAAACATGATTATTTGAGATCTCTTTTTTAGATCTACGATTAGCTAGTTTAGCTAAAACTTTAGTAGGCGCAATCCCAACTCCCACAGGCAAACCCGTGTAGCGCATAATTTTTTTCTTAATTTCGTGACCATAATCTTCGAGATCTATATGATCTAAGCCAGAAAGATCTATAAAAGCTTCATCAATACTATAAATTTCTACGATTGGAGAAAATTCTTTTAAAATACGCATCACACGATTAGACATTTCTCCATACAAGGTATAATTAGAAGAAAAAAAGGTGACATTGTTCTTTATAAGTTGATCCTTTATTTTGAACACAGGTTCGAACATAGGGATATGAGCTAAAGCTTTAGCTTCTTTATTTGCCGCAATTACGCATCCGTCATTATTACTCAACACTACCACTGGCTTTCCTCGTAAATCGGGTCTAAATACTTGCTCACAAGAAGCATAAAAACTATTACAATCTATTATACCTATCATACTTTATGGATAATGTAAGTGATGACACCCCATAGTTCTATAGATTCTAAATCTTCTTTATTCTCTAATGATGGATACTTTATTATATCGAAGCTTCCATCTTTTACAATTAGCGCCATGGTTCTACGAGAAAATTTTAAAGAACGATCGATAATAAGCACATCATTTTTATAAATATTTAAATTTTCCCAAACACTTCCACCTATTCTTATGTAAAAAGTTGCTTCTTTATTTTTCACGAAAACTTCAGATAAATCTATTGTGTTTTCTAAATAATGTGTGGCTGGACTAGGAAACCCTGTTTGCATGGAGACTTCAGCCTTATGCTTCTTCCTATTACTTTGTAATTTACCAAATTCTTTTATTTCCATAATTCAAATATATGGATATATTCTTAAAAATAGGATTATATCCATTGTGATATTTAATTCTAAAGTTTTTTGTTTATAAGGTAATTCTTAATTATTCTTTTAAAAATTATTATACACTTGGGACATTATTTTCTAGTTTCAAAGTATCTTTAAAAAAAATAATTTTCTTTAAAAATACTCTTATGAAAACTCATTTAATTTTGATGACAAGCATTTTAATAGGTTTAAGCACTATATCATGCAATGAAGAAGAAAAAAATAATAAGCAAAATCAGAAAACAAAAAATGGAACAGAGGTAAGTAACTCTTTGTCACAAAAGAATGAAGATTTATCCCTTGGTCATGAAGATTCTCAAAATATTTTTTTGTACTATAGAAAAATTAAGAGAGGATTAATAAATTCTAATTTGGAAGAAACTAAATCCGTTGCAACTAAATTTATAGAAAAAATTGATTATTCAAATCAAGCTATAAAAACCCATGTAGAGAATATCCAAAATTCATCAACACTAGAAGATCAAAGACATCATTTTAATGCTTTGTCTGTTGAAATGGAGAAATACTTAAAAGATTCAACAAGTAAAGATGTAGTCTACAAACAATATTGCCCTATGGCTTTTGATGGAAAAGGCGCTTTTTGGCTGTCTCAATCTAAAGAAATTATGAATCCATATTTTGGAGACAAAATGCTACACTGTGGCTCTATTCAAGGGACCATAAAATAAGGAGTTATGGACTCCTTTTTAAGACAATGGGGAGAAGCGGCCAATACCACTCTAGGGTTTTTCTGGATGGCATTGTGGGCTTTTATTCTTGGCTATATAATTAGTAGTGTAATACAAGTTTTTGTAACCGAAAAACGGATGCAGAAATCTATGGGCAAAAATGAAGGCAAAAGTATACTGTTAGGTACATTTTTTGGCTTTATAAGTAGTTCATGTAGTTTTGCCGCACTTGCTTCTACTAAATCTATTTTTAAAAAAGGAGCTAGTTTTGTTTCTTCCATTGCATTTTTACTGGCTTCCACCAATCTTGTTATCGAATTAGGTATTATTATTTCTATCTTTTTGGGTTGGCAATTTGTTGTGGGAGAATATGTAGGTGGTATTTTATTAATACTTATTTGTTGGGCATTAATTCGTATTCTCAATCCTAAAAAGCTAATTAAAAAAGCACGTAAAAATTTAGAAAGTGAAGATAATAATGCTTCTAATAATTCTAAAAACTGGAAAAAGCAGATAAAAAAAGAAGAAAGTTGGGCACGTGTGGCTAAAAAATATAAAATGGAATGGCAAATGGTTTGGAAAGACGTAACTGTTGGTTTTACCATTGCTGGTATAGTTGCTGCTTTTGTGCCTGATTCTTTTTTTCAAACTTTATTTATAAATAGCGGACAAGGAAATACAGATTTTACATTTTTTGAAGTCCTAGAACATGTTATTGTTGGTCCTATAGCGGCATTTTTAACTTTCATTGGTTCTATGGGAAATATTCCGCTAGCGGCGTTATTATTTGGCAAAGGCGTTAGTTTTGCAGGAGTAATGGCCTTTATATTTAGTGATTTGGTAGTATTTCCTGTATTGCGCATCAATGCTAAATATTATGGGTGGAAAATGTCTATCTTTATTGTATTTTTATTATTTACAGCTTTAATTGGCGCATCATTAGCACTGCATTATACTTTTGATTTATTCAGTGTTCTTCCAGATCCTTCCCAAGTTAAAATTCATGATCAAGAATTCTTTAAAGTTGATTATACCTTATTTTTAAATTTAGGATTCCTCGCTATTTCAGGGTATTTAATTTACTTAGGTTTCTTTAAAAAGAAAGATGTAGAGCACGATATGAGTAAAATGGCACCTAAAAGTCAGTTATTGGAAACTGTTTTAAAATATGTTGCCTTCGCTTGTTATATTTGGTTAACAGGAGGATTGGCTGTAAAATACATTTCCTAAAAAATGAAACAAGAATTTTACATTAAAAATATGGTTTGTGATCGCTGCAAAATTGCAGTGCAAAAAGCAGCAGAAAGTTTTCAAGCTAAGGTTGAAGAGATTCAGTTAGGTAGAGTTCTTTTAGAAACAAATCATTCATTCCGTTTTAAAGAATTTAAAAATGCTTTAGAGAATAACGGTTTTGAGTTAATAGAAAATCCAGAAATCAAACTTACAGAAGAGATTAAAATTAAACTCATTACATTTATTGAAGAGCATATTTCAGAAGAAAAAATTTCTACCTACCTAAGTAAAGTTTTACATAAAGATTATACCGTGTTAAGTAAAACTTTTAAAAAAATTGAAGAACAAACCATAGAAAAATACTTTATCAAACTGAAGATAGAAAAAGCAAAAGAGCTAATACAAATGAATAAATTTTCATTTTCAGAAATTGCTTATCAATTAGACTACAAAACTATCAATCATTTATCTGGGCAATTTAAAACGATAACAGGAACCACGATGAGTGATTATAAAAATAACCAAGATTGGAATAGAACCTCACTAGACAAAATTGTGTAAACCATACCTATAATTATGTAAACCTCTACCCTGCATTCTCCTTAACTTTGCTAACAAAAGAAAGCAAAATGAAACATACTTATCATATACACGGAATGTCTTGCGGTGGTTGCCAAAACCACGTACAGCAGGCCTTAGCAGAAGTAAACGGAGTTAAAAATGTAGATGTAAATTTAGAAAAAGCTGAAGCTGAAATTGAAATGGAAAAACACATTCCGTTAGAAAAATTTCAAGAAGCTTTAAAAAATGATGGAGGGCATTACTCTATCCATCATCAAGACGAAAAACCTCAGCCTAAAAAAGAGTCTTCTATTCACAAAAAACAAGGAAACGGTACAGGTATTTATTATTGTCCTATGCATTGTGAGGGTGATAAAACTTACAATGAGCCTGGTGATTGCCCTAAATGCGGAATGGATTTGGTTGAAGAAGTTTCTACACAACCTACAAGCACAACATATACCTGCCCAATGCATCCTGAGGTTATTGAAGATCAACCTGGAGATTGCCCCAAATGCGGAATGGACCTTGTACCAAAAAAGCCAGACCTTTCGGCTGAAGAAAAAACCTATGCTCAACTCAGTAAAAAATTCTGGATTGCGCTTGCTTTTACGCTTCCCGTATTTATCATTTCTATGTCAGATATGATCACTAACAATCCTTTATATGATATTTTAGAATTAAAGTATTGGAACTGGATTCAATTTGTTCTTTCTATTCCTGTAGTTTTTTATGCTACTTGGATGTTTTTTGAGCGGGCTTATAAATCATTAAAAACATGGAATTTAAACATGTTTACCCTCATTGGTATTGGTGCTAGTGTAGCTTGGGTATTTAGTGTGGTATCGCTTTTATTTCCAGATATTTTTCCGCAACAATTTAAAACTGAAAGTGGTACTGTGCATGTTTATTTTGAAGCTGCTACCGTAATTTTAACGCTGGTCTTATTAGGTCAACTTATGGAAGCCAGAGCACACAGTAAGACAAATTCTGCAGTAAAAGAATTAATAAAACTAAGTCCCAATGAAGCTACACGAATTGTTAACAATCAAGAAGAAAAAATTTCTGTAGATCAAATAGAAGTTGGTGACAAACTACGTGTAAAACCCGGAGAAAAAATACCTGTAGATGGTGTAATTACTGAGGGGACAAGCTCTATTGATGAATCTATGATTACTGGAGAACCTATTCCAGTAGAAAAAAATAAAGGTGACCAAGTAAGTTCTGGAACTATAAATGGGCAACAAAGCTTTTTAATGGAAGCTAAAAAAGTAGGTAACGAAACTCTTTTGGCTCAGATTATAGAAATGGTAAATAAAGCCAGTAGAAGTCAAGCTCCTATTCAAAAAGTAGCCGATAGAATTTCTGCTTATTTTGTACCCGTGGTTGTTATTATTTCTATCATCACCTTCTTTATCTGGGCTATTTTTGGACCAGAACCGGCCTATGTTTTTGGGTTTGTAAATGCCGTTGCCGTATTAATAATTGCTTGCCCTTGTGCGTTAGGCTTAGCAACTCCAATGTCTGTTATGGTTGGTATTGGTAAAGGAGCGCAAAACGGAGTATTAATAAAAAATGCAGAAGCGCTAGAGAAACTCAATCAAATAGATGTACTTATTGTAGATAAAACGGGGACATTAACCGAAGGAAAGCCTAAAATAGAAAAAATAGGTTTTAATAAAAATTCTTCTGAAGAAACGGTATTAAAAGTAATTGCTTCCTTAAATCAATATAGTGAGCACCCTTTAGCTAAAGCTACACTTCAATATGCTGAAGAAAAAAATACACCTTTACTAAAAACTGAAAATTTTGAAGCTATTACAGGAAAAGGTGTGCAAGGTGAAATTGAAAATAATTTCTACTTTTTGGGGAATAAACGTTTAATTGAAGAACATTCTATTTCAATTTCAGAAGAGTTTCAACAAGAAATCATTCAGCAACAAGAAAAAGGAAAAACAGTTTCTTACCTCGCTAATGATAAAGAAGTTTTAGGCTATGTAATAATAGGCGATCCTATTAAAAAGAGTTCTAAAAAAGCGGTACAAGAACTTCAAAATAAAGGTATTGAAGTAATTATGCTTACTGGAGATAATGAGCAAACCGCTGCTGCGGTGGCTAATGAAATTGGTGTAAATACTTTTAAAGCAAGCATGCTTCCTGGAGCTAAGCAAGATGAAGTAAAAAGTCTCCAAAAAGAAGGAAAAAAAGTAGCGATGGCTGGTGATGGTATTAATGACGCTCCTGCCTTAGCACAAAGTAATATTGGTATTGCGATGGGAACGGGTACAGATGTTGCTATAGAAAGTGCAGAAATCACCCTTGTAAAAGGCGATTTACAAGGAATTGTAAAAGCTATTCATTTAAGTGAGAAAGTGATTAAAAATATCAAACAGAATTTATTTTTTGCACTCATCTATAATAGCATAGGTGTACCAATTGCTGCAGGTATATTATTTCCATTTTTTGGGATTTTATTATCACCTATGATTGCCGCCTTGGCGATGAGTTTTAGCTCTGTTTCGGTAATTACCAACGCGCTTCGTCTACGTGGCGCTAGTATTGATTAACTGAAAAAATTTAATTAAAAAAGGTGTATATATCAGTTTATAAAATTGTTATATACACCTTTTTAATTTCCTTCTTCCTTATAGAAATTTCATGCTAATCTCAAATCCATATTGCTGTTGATTCCATAAAAAATTATTAAAAAAAAATTAAATAGGAGTCAATTCATTTTCTAAACAATATTTTTTCCTTAATTTAGTTATTATAAAAAATCTTTATACATCGTTAAAACGCCTATGTAACAAAAGCTACTTTTAATTTTTATAAACTATGAATGCGTTACTTGATAAAACCAAAGAACATTGTACACAATTACTTTTACAAAGTCGCTGCAATGAGCTTTCTTTTCATAACACTCAACATACAAAAGAAGTTTTTGCTGCCGTAAAAAAGATAGGCTTCTACTCTAATCTGAACAAGGAAGAGTTAGAGATAGTTCTTTTAGCTGCCTTATTTCATGATACGGGAAATATAGATTGTTTTAATGGTCACGAAGATGTTAGTGCTCACAAAGCTTCTGAGTATTTAACTCAAATTGGTTTTGATCCACAAAAAACAGAAAAGGTTGTGAAATGTATTTTAGCAACTAAAATGCCTCAAACCCCAACAAATATTTTAGAACAAGTTATTTGTGATGCAGATTTATCTCATTTAGGTAAAGAGAACTTTATTTCTAAAAATAAGCTACTTAGAGAAGAGTGGAGCGAACATTTAAAAATGTGTTTCAGCAATAAAGAATGGGTAAAACTTAATATCGATTTTTTAGAATGTCATAGATATTTCACGGCTTACGGTAAAAAAGAACTTCAGCCACAAAAAGAAAGAAATCTTAAAATTTTGAAACAACAGTTTGCTGAGATTTATTAAGAGTTAATACATCTTAATATATTACTAAAACCTTATATCAAAGCTTTATCAAAAATATAGATTGAATCTTTATTAATTCAAGGATTTAGTGATAAACGTATAAAAAGTGAGTAACATTACTATGCTTTAATTATGTGAACATTAAGTAACTGAATTTTAATTTTCTTTACTTGTAGCATGTTTTTAAGGTAGATCATCTTAGTATTTCTTTTACAAATAAGAATTGTTTGGCTTAAATTTTTATTCTTTTTTGAAAAGGAAATTCATCATTGTTGGTAAAAAAAATAGATTTACTTCTTAAAAATATTAATTTTGCAAACTTATAAAGACTAAGTTATGCTAATTATAGGGATTGCCGGAGGTACAGGTGGAGGAAAAACTACTGTAGTAAATACTATTGTTGACGAATTACAACACGAAGAAGTCGCAGTAATTTCTCAAGATTCTTACTACCAAGATACTAGTAATTTATCTTATGATGAACGCACTCAAATTAATTTTGACCATCCCCAATCTATAGATTTCGATTTATTAGTCAGTCATCTAAAAGAATTAAAAAAAGGAAACGCTATAGAGCAACCCGTTTATTCTTTCGTAGAACATAATCGCACAGGGAAAACACTTAAAACTTTACCTAAAAAGGTAATGATTGTAGAAGGCATTCTAATTCTCACCAATCCTAAATTAAGAAAAATGTGCGATATAAAAATATACGTACATGCCGACAGTGACGAACGGTTAATTAGACGTTTAAAAAGAGATATCAATGAACGAGGTAGAGATATCGATGAGGTACTCAATAGATACCAAACTACCTTAAAACCTATGCACCAACAGTTTATTGAACCTACCAAAGAATACGCAGATATTATCATTCCCTACAATCGCTACAATACCGTAGCTGTTGATATTGTCCAAACAATTATCAAGCAGCGTTTAGACTAATTTTGTATCTTCGCCCATATGGGTCTCAAAGCACTTTTAAATAATAAATGGTTTAAAATCATTAGCAATAAATATGTTCTTATTTTATTGCTTTTTGGTGTTTGGATGCTTTTTCTAGACAGTAATTCTTGGTTAGTACATAGAGAACTAAACCAAGAAATTAAAGAGTTAGAAGATAACAAAGCATTTTATAGAGCCGAAATTCAACACGATACCACTATTATAAACGGATTAAAAGATTCTTCTGCCTTAGAGAAATTTGCTCGGGAAGAATATTTTATGAAGAAAAAAAACGAAGAAATCTACATTATAGAATACGATAGTACTCCAAAAAAATAAGCCATGGCAAAACATTTAATGAACGATTTTAAAGCGGTTACCGCTAAAGAATGGAGACAAAAAATACAGGTAGACTTAAAAGGAGCCGATTATGAGAGTCTAATTACTCACACACTTGAAGGGATAGACATTAAACCTTTCTATCATCACGAGGATACCCCCAATAATATTTCGGTTGCTACCCCAAACCAATGGCATATAACCGAAAGATTAACGGTTAAAGATTTAGAAAGTACAATTGAAAAAATTAGCTATAGCTTAAGTAAGGGCACCGAAGCAATTTGGTTAATCATTGAAAGTGAATCTACCAATCTTGTTGCGCTTTTAAAAAGTATTGATATTGAAAAAACTCCTATCTATATAGAGTTTAATTTTCTTAAACCCAAATACATTATCGCTTTCGCGGAATTCTTAAAAGGAAAGAAGCACCAAATCCGTATAGGAATTGATATTATAGGAAATCTTGCTGCCACGGGCAATTGGCATCATTCTTTAAAAGATGATCACGAAGCTTTAGATTATATATTTAAACACATAGAAATCCCTGTTGAGTTAAGCATTAACACTAATATTTACCAAAACGCAGGAGCAAATACCATCCAACAATTAGCCTACGCCCTTTCCCACACCAATGAATATTTAAATCATAACAGTGAAGCTTTAAAAAACAAAAAAATTATTTTTAAAGTTGCCCTAGGATCTAATTACTTCTTTGAAATTGCTAAAATAAAGGCTTTACGGAATTTATACGCAACCTTAGCCGATGCTTATCAGTTACCTGAAAAGATAGAAATACTTGCATTCCCTACCAATCGCAACAAAACTATTTACGATTACAATGTAAATATGTTAAGAACAACAACCGAATGTATGAGTGCTATTTTGGGCGGAGCAGATTTTATTTGCAATAACGCTTACGATAAAATTTTCCATAAAGAGAATGAATTCGGAAGTAGAATAGCTCGCAACCAACTTCTTATTTTGAAAAATGAGAGTTACTTCGATAAAGTAAGTAATCCTGCATATGGAGCATACTACATAGAGAACCTTACCCAACAACTTTCAGAAAAAGCTTTAGAGCTTTTTAAAAGTATAGAAAAAGGAGGCGGATTTTTAGTTCAACTAAAAGAAGGAACCATTCAAAGAAAAATTAAAGAATCTGCACAAAAAGAGCAAGAAGATTTTAATGAAGGAAAAACCATTTTGGTGGGGACCAATAAGTACGAGAATGTTGAAGATAAAATGAAAAATGAATTAGAAATTTCTCCATTTTTAGAAAAGAAAGAACGAAAAACCCTCCTACCTCCTATTATTCAAAGGCGTTTAGCAGAGAGTTTAGAGCAGTCGAGATTAAAACAAGAGTAAAATTCTATAAATACGAAAGAGATGAGCCAAAGAAAAAACCTTCAAGATATAGAATTAAAAAGCAATTCTGTTAAAAAAACAGAGAGTAGCAGTTACAATACGGCAGAAAATATCAATATAAAATCCACTTATCAAAAGGAGGATTTAAAAGAAGTAGAACACCTTAATTTCGCCGCAGGAATTGCTCCATTTTTAAGAGGACCTTACTCTACCATGTACGTAAAACGTCCTTGGACAATTAGACAATATGCTGGATTTTCTACAGCCGAAGAAAGCAATGCCTTTTATAGAAGAAATTTAGCTGCAGGACAAAAAGGACTATCGGTCGCATTCGATTTGGCTACTCATAGGGGCTATGATAGTGATCACGATCGTGTGGTTGGAGATGTAGGAAAAGCTGGTGTAGCCATAGATTCAGTGGAAGACATGAAAGTTCTTTTCGACCAAATTCCACTCGATAAAATGTCGGTTTCTATGACCATGAATGGTGCTGTACTTCCTATTATGGCATTTTATATCGTCGCTGCGGAAGAGCAAGGCGTTTCTCCAGATAAATTGGCGGGAACCATTCAAAATGACATTCTTAAAGAGTTTATGGTGCGTAATACCTACATCTACCCACCTACACCTTCCATGAAAATTATTTCAGATATTTTTGAGTTTACTTCTCAAAATATGCCCAAATTTAATAGTATTAGTATTTCGGGTTATCATATGCAAGAGGCTGGAGCAACCTGTGATATTGAGTTAGCATATACCCTAGCAGACGGTCTAGAATACATCCGTAAAGGATTAGCAGCAGGAATGGATATTGACACCTTTGCTCCACGTTTATCCTTCTTTTGGGCTATTGGAATGAATCATTTTATGGAAATTGCCAAAATGCGTGCTGCGCGTATGCTATGGGCAAAATTGGTAAAACAATTTAATCCTAAAAACCCTAAATCATTAGCCTTAAGAACCCACTGTCAAACGAGTGGTTGGAGCTTAACGGAACAAGACCCTTTTAATAACGTAGCTCGTACTTGTATTGAAGCTTCGGCGGCAGCCTTTGGCGGAACTCAAAGTTTACACACCAACGCTCTAGATGAAGCTATTGCTTTGCCTACAGACTTTTCGGCAAGAATTGCCAGAAACACACAACTTTACTTACAGGATGAAACGCAGATTACTAAAACAGTAGATCCTTGGGCTGGAAGTTATTACGTAGAAAAGCTGACTCAAGATATTATGGATGAAGCTTGGAAACTTATTGAAGAAGTAGAAGAACTTGGCGGAATGACTAAAGCCATTGAAGCTGGTATTCCTAAACTACGTATAGAAGAAGCTGCAGCTAAAAAGCAAGCTAGGATAGATAGCGGACAAGATATAATTGTTGGTGTTAACCAATACCGCAGAGAAAAAGAAGATCCTATCGTTACTTTAGAGGTCGATAACCAAACGGTAAGAAAGCAACAAATAGAACGCTTAGAAGAGATTAAAAGCTCTCGAAATCAAGAAAAAGTAAACCAAGCCTTGCAAAATTTAACTCAAGCGGCTAAAACGGGTGAGGGTAATTTATTAGCTTTAGCAGTAGAAGCTGCCAGAGAAAGAGCAAGTATTGGAGAAATAAGCGATGCGCTCGAAAAAGAATTTGGTAGATATAAAGCACAAATTAAATCATTTAGCGGCGTGTATAGTAAAGAAATAAAAGACGATTCTTCCTTTAGTAAAGCTAAAGAATTAGCTAATAAGTTTGCAGATTTAGAAGGTCGCCGACCAAGAATCATGATTGCAAAAATGGGACAAGACGGTCACGACCGTGGAGCAAAAGTAGTCGCTACAGGTTATGCCGATGTTGGTTTTGACGTAGATATAGGTCCGTTATTCCAAACGCCTCAAGAAGCAGCGAAACAAGCAGTAGAAAATGATGTTCATGTACTTGGTGTTTCTTCTTTAGCAGCTGGACACAAAACTTTAGTTCCGCAAGTGATTGAAGAATTAAAAAAATTAGGCAGAGAAGATATTATGGTTATCGTAGGAGGCGTAATTCCTTCTGCAGATTATCAATTTTTATTCGATGCTGGTGCCGTTGCCGTTTTTGGCCCAGGAACTAAAATTAGTGATGCTGCCATACAAATATTAGAGATTTTAATAGATTCTGTGGCTTAACTCCTCTTCTTAGTTTAATAATTTTATAATGCTTTTTTATAAGAGAAATCATTAGCTTTACAAAAACAATGATTTAAAAATGGACTACACTAAGAAAATGTTACGTGATGACGCTTTACGCGGAAAAAATATTGTGGTAACCGGCGGCGGAAGCGGACTAGGAAAAGCCATGACTAAATACTTTTTAGAACTAGGTGCACAAGTTGCAATTACTTCTAGAAATCTAGAAAAATTACAACATACTACTAAAGAATTAGAAGACGAAACAGGCGGAAAATGTTTTGCAATTCAGTGTGATGTAAGACACTACAATCAAGTTGAAAATATGCGGGATGAAGCTATCGCTAAGATGGGAAGCGTTGATATTCTTCTTAATAATGCCGCAGGGAACTTTATCTCTCCTACCGAAAGACTTTCAGCGAATGCTTTTGATACTATTATAGATATCGTTTTAAAAGGAAGTAAAAACTGTACACTCGCTTTTGGTAAACATTGGATAGATCAAAAAGAAACAAACAAAACCGTTTTAAATATTGTAACTACTTACGCTTGGACAGGTTCTGCATACGTGGTTCCTTCCGCGACAGCGAAAGCAGGCGTATTAGCGATGACACGTTCATTAGCTGTAGAATGGGCCAAATATGGGATTAGATTTAATGCCATAGCGCCAGGACCATTTCCTACCAAAGGTGCTTGGGATAGATTATTACCAGGAGATCTAAAGGAAAAGTTTGACTTAGCGAAAAAGGTTCCGCTTAAGCGTGTAGGAGAACATCAAGAATTAGCAAATTTGGCTGCTTATTTAGTATCTGATTTTGCTTCCTATATGAACGGAGAAGTAATTACCATTGACGGAGGTGAATGGTTGAAAGGTGCGGGACAATTTAATTTGCTAGAAGAAATTCCTGAAGAAATGTGGGATCAATTAGAACAAATGATTAAAAATAAAGGTAAAAAATAATCAATCAACACTTGTTAACAAATTCCGTTTTAAAATGGAATAATAAATTGTATTTTTACTGTCTAAACGAATGGTGAGTTAATGGGTAAAATCATTGCAATTGCAAATCAAAAAGGAGGGGTTGGAAAAACTACGACCTCTGTTAATTTGGCGGCTTCTCTGGGAGTTCTCGAAAAAAAGGTTCTATTAATAGATGCAGATCCGCAGGCTAATGCTAGTTCTGGATTGGGGATTGATGTAGAAGAAATTGAAAAAGGAACCTATCAACTATTAGAACATACCATAAAAGCAGAGGAAGCAATTATTCCCACAGACTCTCCTAATTTAGATATTATCCCTGCACATATTGATTTGGTAGCGATAGAGATAGAGTTAGTAGATCAAGATCAACGAGAGTCCATGCTAAAAAAAGCAATTGTACACTTAAAAGAGTCTTACGATTATATTTTAATTGACTGTGCCCCCTCTCTTGGCTTATTAACTTTAAATGCCCTCACAGCTGCAGATTCGGTTATTATTCCAATTCAATGTGAATATTTTGCTTTAGAAGGTTTAGGAAAACTCCTTAACACTATTAAAAGTGTTCAAAAAATACACAATGATAAATTAGATATTGAAGGGCTTTTACTTACAATGTACGATTCTCGCCTAAGACTTTCTAATCAAGTGGTAGATGAAGTAAAAAAACACTTTGACGAGATGGTCTTCAAAAGCATCATTCAAAGAAATGTTCGTTTAAGCGAAGCTCCTAGTTATGGAGAAAGTATCATTAATTATGATGCAGGTAGTAGAGGCGCTAGCAATTACCTTAGCTTAGCGGAAGAAATTATTAAAAAAAATCTATAAGGATTTATGGCGAAAGCAACAAAAAAACAAGCCTTAGGAAGAGGCCTTTCTGCTTTACTGAAAGATCCCGAAAATGATATCAATTCTGCAAAAGATAAAAATGCAGATAAAGTCGTTGGCAGTATAGTAGAATTAGATATTGATGCAATTGAGGTCAATCCTTTTCAGCCGAGAACTAGTTTTAACGAAAGTGCCTTACAAGAACTTGCCACTTCTATTAAAGAGTTAGGCGTTATACAACCTATAACGGTTAGAAAAATTGATTTTAATAAATTTCAATTAGTCTCTGGTGAGCGCAGGTTTAGAGCTTCTAAATTGGTAGGTCTAAATACCATTCCTGCTTATATTAGAATTGCTAACGATCAAGAATCGTTAGAAATGGCATTGGTTGAAAATATTCAACGTCAAGATTTAGATCCTATAGAAATTGCACTCTCTTACCAGCGATTAATAGACGAAATTAGCCTTACTCAAGAACAACTGAGTGATCGTATTGGTAAAAATAGATCTACTATTGCTAATTATTTGCGTTTATTAAAACTAGATCCTATCATTCAAACAGGAATGAGAGATGGTTTCTTAAGTATGGGACATGGTCGAGCTTTAATAAATATTGATGATTTAGAACTTCAGTTAGAAGTATATGAAAAAGTCTTAGCAGACTCACTTTCAGTAAGAGATACTGAAAAATTAGTAAAAAGTGTGCAGTCTTCTGGTTCTCTTTCCTCAGAAAAAACTAAGAACACTCCTAAAGTCCCTAAAGAAATTAAGGAGTCTGTCAAAGATTTCTCTAGTTATTTTGGCGCTAAAGTAGATGTAAAAGTCAGTAAGAAAGGAAATGGTAAGGTGATTATTCCTTTTTCATCTCAAGAAGATTTTGAGCGGTTAACTAAACTCATCCATAGTGAAAAATAGCTGCTTTTATTTTTCTGTTTTTTTTCTGTTTTTAAGTTTTCAAATCTTTGCTCAAGAAGATTCTTTGCAACTTAAGACAAGTAAAGAAGTGGCTTTAAAGAAAAATCTAAAAGCCAAAGTAGAATATAATCCCTTAGCTCCAGCAAAAGCTGCATTTTATTCGGCTGTTTTACCTGGTTTAGGGCAAGCATACAATAAAAGATATTGGAAAATTCCTATTGTTTATGCAGGAATTGGAGCTGGAATTTATTTTTATTCGGTAAATGATCGTGAATACAACCGCTATAGAGATGCTTATAAAAGAAGACTCGCAGGCTATAGTGATGATGAGTTTCAAGGAGTTTTAGAAGACGCTACCTTAATTTCTGCTCAAGAAAAATTTAGAAGACAGAAAGAAATATCAATTCTAGTCACTGCCGCTATTTACATTCTTAATATTATTGATGCCAATGTAGATGCGCATTTAAGACAGTTTAACGTAGATGAAGATTTAAGTGTACAACCTAATCTAAATGTAGATGAACTCACCGGAAGAGCAAATTACGGTTTATCCTTAAATTTAAAATTTTAACTTATGAAAATTGCTCTATTAGGTTACGGAAGAATGGGGAAAACCATTGAAAAATTAGCCTTAGAAAGAAACCATACTATTGTATACAAAACTTCTTCTGGAATTAATAAAGAAGAACTTCAACAGGCAGATGTTGCGATAGATTTTAGTATTCCTACAGCAGCAATAGAAAATATAACTTCGGCATTTAAACTCCAAGTTCCCGTTATATCGGGTACTACAGGTTGGTTAGAAAATTATGACGAAGTGGTTAAAACTTGCAATCAACTTAACGGAACCTTTTTATACGCTTCCAATTTTAGCCTAGGAGTAAACTTGTTTTTCAATCTCAATGAACACCTTGCTAAATTGATGAAAAATCATGAGCAATATCAAGTAAGTTTAGAAGAAATTCATCATACACAAAAATTAGATGAACCTAGCGGAACTGCTATAAGTCTTGCTGAAGGTATTATCAACCACTCCTCTTTAACCGATTGGAAGCTGGTTGAGCAAGAAGATGAAAATGCAGGCAAATCAATTCCGGTAACGGCAAAACGCATAGAGAATGTTCCTGGTACGCACAGTATTAGCTACAAATCTGCCGTAGACGATATAGAAATTAAACATACAGCTCATTCTCGAGAAGGCTTTGCTCTTGGTGCAGTAATTGCAGCAGAATGGATTAATGGAAAAAAAGGAATGTATAGCATGAAAGATGTGCTACAACTAAATAATTTGTAACAAGTTTAGCTTGTTTACTACTTATAAAACAAAACAAAGATGACAATTGTACAGTGGTTTATATTTTTCTTGGCGATACAAGCCATTCATGGTTTAGGAACTTGGAAATTATATATAAAAGCAGGTAGGCAAGCGTGGGAAGCTTTTGTACCCGTTTACAATGCAGTAATTTTAATGAAAATTATTAATCGTCCTTGGTGGTGGACGATCTTACTCTTTGTACCTATAGTCAACCTTATAATGTTTCCGGTAGTATGGGTAGAAACGATTCGTAGTTTTGGTAAACACACTAAAGCTGATACTTGGTTAGCAATTTTAACTTTAGGTTTTTATGTCTATTACGTAAATTATGCCTTAGATGTTACTTATGTAGAGGATCGCAGTCTAAAACCTAGAACAGAGGTTGGTGAATGGGTAAGTTCTATTCTATTTGCTGTCGTTGCTGCAACCATCGTTCACACGTATTTTATACAACCTTTTACTATTCCTACTTCTTCTTTAGAAAAAACATTATTGGTAGGAGATTTCTTATTTGTAAGTAAGTTTCACTACGGTGCAAGAACACCCAAAACAACAGTTTCTTTTCCTATGGTACACGATACTATTCCCGTTGCCGGAATTAAATCTTACACCAATTGGCCACAGCTTCCTTATTTTAGATTACCAGGATTCGAGAGTATCGAAAGAAATGACATTGTAGTTTTTAACTGGCCAGTAGATACAGTACCTTATTTCCGTTACCGCGGAAAAGAAAGTTACACCAAGCCTATCGATAAAAAATCGAATTACGTTAAGAGAACTGTGGGTATTCCTGGAGATTCATTAAAAATCGTAGATGGTAAAATTCATATTAATAATCAACCTTTACAATTACCAGAAAGAGCTAAGCCTCAATATTCTTACGTAGTACAAGGAAAAGGAAAAGGGTTTTCCCTTCAAAATTTATATCAAACTTACGACATTACAGACCCTGTAGGTTGGTTCGATCAGACCAAAAAGCAATATTATTTCACTTCCTTATCGGAAGAAACTGTAGAGCGATTTAAAAATCATCCTAATGTAGCGTCGGTAGAAAGAATAATTGATTCGGTAGGAAAGCAAGATCGAGGAACTTTCCCGAATACAGGGAAAACGGGCTGGAATAAAGACAACTTCGGACCTATATATATCCCAGAAGCTGGAAAAACAGTAAGTATTACTAGAGAATCTCTTCCATTTTATAAGCGCATTATCGAAACTTATGAAGGAGAAGAAATGCACATAAATAATAAGGTTACTACTAAAGGAACTCAAGTTTTACTTAATGGAAGCCCTATAGATTCTTATACCTTCAAGCAAAATTACTACTTTATGATGGGAGACAACCGTCATAATAGTGAAGATAGCCGCTATTGGGGTTACGTTCCAGAAAATCACGTAGTAGGAAAGCCTGTATTGATATGGATGAGTTGGGATGGAAACGGACAAGGTTTTAGCAATAAAATTCGCTGGGATCGCCTATTTACTACCGTTGGTGGTGATGGAAAGCCAGTTTCATACTTTTTCCATTTCCTTATCTTGTTGGTGATTGTTTTCGGAATTAATTTCTTCTGGAAAAAGAAGAAAAATAAGGAATCATAGTTTTTTAAATTTATGAATACGTTAATCCTTCATCCCGCCTATTTCGGCTCTATTGAGCAATTTGTTTATTTCGCTAAAGCGGAAAAAATTTGCTTTGAAAATGAAGATAATTATCAAAAACAAAGCTACCGAAGTAGACAATACATCTATGGTGCTAATGGAAAACTTCTATTAAACATCCCCATCAAGCACTCTAAAGATAAGCGTCAAAAATATAAAGAGATAAAAATTGAAAACGATTTTAATTGGCAAACGATTCATTGGCGTTCTTTAGAAGCAGCCTATAGAACCTCTCCATTTTTTGAATTTTATGAAGATGAATTACAGCCTCTTTATGACAAAACCTATACCCACTTGCTCGATTTTAATTATGCTTGTTTAGAAGTATTGCTTTCTTGCCTTCAAATAGAAAAACCCATAGAAAAAACTGAGGTATTTTTAAAAGATTATAGCAACGAGGAAAATGTTATTGATGCTAGGAATTTGATAAATGCTAAAAATAGAGAAACGTTAAGTTTAGAAACCTATACACAGGTTTTTGATAGTAAAAAAGGTTTTATTCCAGATTTATCTATTTTAGATCTTTTGTTTAATGAAGGTCCAAATAGTTTAATGTATCTAGAAAATCAAAGCATTAAATAGGCAGAGATTACTTTAATTGTAACACACTCATTATAGGGTAGTGATCTGATAATTGTTGATCGTAATTGATCAATTTCTTCACTTTAATCTGTTTATCTGCTAAAATTACATCAATCCGTAAAGGGATAAAATCAAAGTCGAAGGTTTTCCCAAAACCACTTCCTGCGTTTTTAAAGGCATCGGTATAATTTTCAGAAAGTTTTTGATATACGTAAGAAAAAGCACTATTATTTAAATCGCCAGCGATGATGCTTTTATATGAAGTTTCATCAACCTTGGCTAACACCATTTCGGTTTGCTTTTGCTGTTTTCTAAAAGAGTTCCCTACCCTACCAATTAATTTTTCACTATTATTTTGAAGCTCCTTTACTTTTGGATTAATCTTCAAACTTTCTAAATGTAAATTAAAAATACGTATAGTGTCTTTATGAATAAGAACATCAACATAAATAGCATTATTTCCCGTCTTCGGAAAATCTAATGAACCTTTATTTACAATAGGATATTTAGAATAAATCGCTTGCCCAGATGTCGAATTTTCCCCTACTAACTTCACATAACTATGCGGGTAGGTTTTAAAGTTAACATCTTCTCTTTCATGAAATTCTTGCACCAAAAGAATATCTGGATCCTCTTTTTCCACGAAAGTGATGATTTCTTTAGTTACACTAAAGTCTTTAATCCAATCGTAACGATTAAACTGACGAACATTGTAGGTCATCAAGCTAAAAGTCTTATCGTCGTTGGTATCCGCTTTAAGCTGATCGTTAGAGAATTTGTATAAAGAAAGTATATGGTTAATCCCTATAAGTAAGATAAAAAAAGAAAGAAGTACTTGGCGTTTAAACCGAATAGCCCAAAAAAGGAAAAAGATAAAATTAATAATCAACAAAAGAGGCATTCCCAAACTTAAAACCGATAAAAACGGAAATGTGTTGGGAGGAATATAAGGCAATAGATAAGCTAATAAAAGAGCTGTTGCAAACAATGAGTTTACAATGAAAATAAGTTTATCTATAAGGTTTAAGCCTTTCATAGGCAATTAATCTTTCCCCGCTTTAAAAAGATAATCTTTTTCTGCTTTAGTTAAACTATCGTAACCGTTTTTACTTATCTTATCTAAAATAGAATCCACTTTCTTTTGCTTTTCTTCTTGATTTGAAAACGAAGAAGCGGCCTTTTTATTTTTTACCGATGAAGTATTTCTATATACATTTTTAAAAGGTTTCTTCTTAGAAGGTTGAAACCAGCCTACTACCATATCGGTAATTTTTTGAGACCAAGCACCAATATCGTTTCCTTTAGATAACTGTGTAGTATACATATATCCCAAAAAAGCACCTCCCAAATGAGCAATATGGCCTCCGGCATTTCCAAAAGGAATTTGTATAAAATCTACCACCACTAAGAAAGCAGCAATCCACCATAATTTTATATTTCCTATAAACATCATTCTCACTTGCATATGAGGAGCTTGAGTTGCTACTCCTACCAGGATCGCAGTTACTGCTGCCGATGCTCCTACTAAAGGGACGTTTCCTACTCCCGCAAAAGCAGGAAATAAATTATAGCTTAAAGCAAATAACAATGCTCCACTAATAGCACCTAAGAAGTAATAATTCAATAATCGCTTCGGGGAGAAAAAAGTAAGAAATAACCTTCCCGAAAAATAGAGAATCATCATATTAAAAAACAAATGCAATAAACCACCGTGTAAAAAAGCATACGTAATGATACTCCACGGTTTATAAAGTAAAGCCTGTAAATGGGTTGGAAAACTAAACCATTCAAAAATAAAATTAATTTTAGTTTTAAATAGAAACCCTAAAGTTTGTAAAAAAAACTGAACGATAAAAACAACTACATTAACAGCAATGAGTTTTTCTAAAACTCCAGCCATATTGTAACGGTAACGTAATTGATCTTGCCAACGCATTAATTCCAGCGATTTGAGTTAAAACTATTTTTTTTCCAATACCACATAGTGATAAAGCCGATAATTGCCCCTCCTATGTGAGCCCAATATGCGGTATTAGAAGGACCTAATAAAGTGGTTCCTGTGACAGCAGAATATACATTTATAGCAAAATAACCACCAATCAAATATTTTGCTTTAATTGGAATAGGTACAAACATTAAATATAAAGGTAAATTTGGGTAAACCACCGCAAAAGCAGCTAAAACACCAAAAATAGCTCCAGAGGCTCCAACCATTGGAGTCATATAAGTAGATATTAATTGTTGAGTTGCTTCACGCGGAATAGAAGCATACACTTTTCCCGTTGTACTATATTGAGAAAGCATGTCATAGACCTCTTGCGAAGACAAACCAGCGTCTAAATAGGTTTGCATTGCAGAGTTAAAACTCCAATAGCTAAATAAAATTTGTAAACCTGCAGCTCCCAATCCTGCAGAAAAATAAAGGAATAAAAAACGCTGTTGCCCTAACGTTTGCTCTAAGACACTTCCAAACATATACAAAGCAAACATATTAAATAGAATATGGGAAAAACCACCATGCATAAACATGTGTGTTACTATTTGCCAAAGTTGAAAATTCTCATTTTCAGGAAACCACAATGCTAATAATTGATAAGCATAGTCACCTAGAAACTGACTCCCTACAAAAAATAGAATATTAGCAATTAATAAAACTTTTACGGTTTCGGTTATATTTCCCATTTACATGAATTTTTTCTCGATGTCTTCCGCTTGTAGCGTTATAAAAATCTTTTTATTAGACGGAGTTAATTGTGGTTCTTTACAAGCAAATAAACCATTTACGATCGCAATTTGCTCTACGGTATCTAAATGTGTTCCTGCTTTTATCGCCATGCTTTTCGCCAATGATTTTGCGAGTAAATCGGTTTGTAGGAATCCACTTTCAGGAATTTCATTTTCAAAATCAGAAAGTAATTGATCTAATAAAATAGAAACTTCACTCTCTGGAATTAACGTTGGGATTCCTGTAATCTCAATTTCTTCTTCTTCCATTTTTGAAAAAATGAACCCAGTTTGCTCTAATGATTCCCTTAAATACTGAAGCATTTGGGTTTCTTGCGCGTTAAGTTGTAAGGATAATGGAAATAATAATTGCTGACTTACAGCTGCTTTTACGGTAATACTTTTCAATAAATCTTCATACAAGATTCTACAATGCGCCCTATGCTGATCAATAAGTATCATTCCGTTTTTAAACGGACTTATAATATATTTTTTTTGTAATTGAAATGTAGTGGATGAAGTTGCTACAGCTGAAGAATCAAAAAGTTGACCCGTCACCACATCACTTTCAAACTCTACTTTAGAAAAATCTTTTTCATCATTTTGATCGTTCAAACCAGTATATAAAGCCTCCCAACTTTCTTGCGGAGCGCTTTGTCTTCTAGATTGGAATCCAACTGAAGAACCAGAAGAAGTCCTCGTACTTACCTCTTTAAACGGATTAAAATCTCTATCTACCTCCACTTTAGGGGTTTCAGCTTGTTTTTGTTGAAATTCATAAGGAGTATCTAGATTAGAATCTCTATTAAAATCTAATACTGGAGCTACACTAAATTGTCCTAAACTATGCTTAATTGCACTTCTTAAGATAGCGTATAAAGCATGTTCATCATCAAATTTAATTTCGGTTTTAGTAGGATGAATATTGATGTCTATACTCTTAGGATCTACTTGTAAGTATAAAAAATAAGAAGGATGTGCTTTATCTTTGAGTAAACCTTCAAAAGCAGCGGTTACCGCATGGTTTAAATAAGGTGATTTAATATAACGATCGTTTACAAAGAAAAACTGTTCTCCACGAGTTCGCTTGGCAAATTCGGGTTTACCCACAAAACCAGTCACTTTCACCATCTCAGTATCTTCCTCTACGGGCACTAACTTTTCATTGGTTTTACTACCAAAAATATTTACAATTCGCTGCCGCGGATTACTTACCGGTAGCTGGAACATCTCGCTTCCATTATGGTGCATACTAAAAGCAATCGAAGGATGCGCCAAAGCCACTCGCTGAAATTCATCTATAATATGGCGTGTTTCAACAGAGGTAGACTTTAAAAAATTTCTCCTTGCTGGAATATTGTAAAATAAATTTTTAACGTGGATAACCGTTCCTTTAGGAGTAACACAAGCCTCTTGAGACTCTACTTCACTACCTTTTATTTGAATATGAGTACCTACCTCTTCCTCTTCTTGCTTAGTTTTTAAATCTACTTGAGCAATCGCCGCAATAGAAGCTAATGCTTCCCCTCTAAACCCTTTAGTTTGGAGCTGAAATAAATCTTCTGCCAATTTAATTTTAGAAGTGGCGTGGCGTTCAAAAGAAAGACGAGCATCGGTAAGACTCATTCCTTTACCATTATCGGCAACTTGAATAAGCGTTTTACCAGCATTTTTTATGAGTAGTTGTATGCTTGTAGAACCAGCATCAATGGCATTTTCGAGCAACTCTTTAACCACAGAAGCTGGACGCTGTACGACTTCTCCTGCAGCAATTTGGTTGGCCACATGATCTGGTAAAAGTTGAATAATATCTGTCATGAATTAGCTAAAGAAAATAGAAAGATCAAAATCAATAATAAATAAAAAAATAAACACTAAAATAAGTATAATCCAAAGCACACGTCTATTGGTTTGTTTATCAGATTCATCTCTAAATTCAGACCAAGCCGATTTAAACCGATAAACTAAACCTCCGGCATCTCCCGCAGTTTTACGGAATTTATCAAATTTATGTTCTAATTGATATGGACTACCTTTCCCTTCGTCATTGTAATAACGAGGGCTATAGCTAAATTTCTTGTTCTTACGTCGCTTTAAAATTCCCATGATTTCCTATTGCTTCAAAGTTATGGAAAATCAAAAACAATGCCGAGAAAGCCTGGTTAAATTTTAAAGAAAAGAAGTTTTAAAAAATTAACCTTTATAGAATTTGGCGTCTTTTCTAAGTTGAGCCATTTTAATTGCTGCTACAGCTGCTTCGGCTCCTTTATTACCGTGTTTACCACCAGAACGATCTATAGATTGTTGCTTGGTATTATCGGTTAACACACAAAAGATTACAGGAATATCAGACTGGATATTTAAATCTTTAATTCCTTGAGTTACACCATCGCAAACAAAATCAAAATGTTTAGTTTCACCTTGTATGACATTCCCTACTGCAATTATGGCATCTAACATTTCAAAAGACTCTTGCATCTTTTTACAACCATAAATTAACTCAAAGCTACCAGGGACATTCCAGCGAACGATGTTCTCTTTTAAGACCTCATTCTCTATAAAAACATTAAAAGCGCCTTGAAACAATCCTTCAGTAATATCACTATTCCATTCTGAAACAACAATCCCAAACCGAAAATCTTTCGCGTTTGGGATAGTGTCTTTATTATATTCAGATAAGTTTTTTCCTGCTGTTGCCATAGATTACTGTAAACCTTGTGCTTGTCCTAAATAAACTGGTACATTTTCAGCTTCTGGAGAATCGCTATACTCTTCTTCAATTTTAGATAAGTGCTTTTCTGCATCAGCTCCCTTTTTCAGTTGAATAGCAGTGATTGCTGCTTTCATTAAAAACTTAGGAGTCGTGAATTTATTTTTTCTCATAGAAGCCGCTTTTTCATAGTAACCTAAAGCTTCTTCTGGTTGATTTAATTGCATGAAAGCATCACCAATTGCTCCTTTAGCTAATGGAGCTAAAATTTCATCATCGCTTTTAAAATCTTCTAATTGATCTATAGCCTCTTTATATTTACCAATGTTTAAATAAGCTACACCTGCATAATAATGAGCAAGGTTTCCAGAAGAAGTTCCTCCGTAATTATCAATTACCTTTAAAAGTCCGTATTTTCCATTTCCTCCATTTAACGCTAGATTAAATAAAGAATCTTGATCTTTATTAGTAGCATCTAAAGCATTTTCAAAATAGATTTGAGACTGTGCAATTTCATCTGCAGCTTCAAATTCTTTTGGTTGCTCTACAAATCTAGAGTAACCTAGGTAAGCTAATGCAGCTACCACTACTACTCCTATTGCAATAAGAATAGGTTTTTGGTTGCCTGCAACCCACTCTTCTGTTTTGTTAGCACCTTCATCTAAGTTATTGAAAACTTCTGCGGTTGTAGATTCTTCTTCGTTGAAGTTGTCTTCTACCTCATCGTTCTTTTTAGTTGCTTTAGGCTTGTAACCCCTTTTCTTATATGTTGCCATAAAAATTAGTTAATGAACCGCAAAATTAAAATTTTTATTCATATATAAAAGAGAATTATTTGTTATTTTAAAGAAGTTGTTAGGCATTGTATTTGTATTTTTAGCCTTTCTAAAATCAATTTAAAAGAAGACTGTAAAACATTTATGATTTTAAAAAAATTATCTCTCCTCCATTACAAGAATTTCGAAAACACTACTTTCAGTTTTAATGAAAAGATCAATTGCTTTGTAGGATTTAACGGAGTGGGAAAAACAAATGTGTTAGATAGTATTTATCACTTAGCGTATGGAAAAAGCTATTTTAACCCTGTAACCAGTCAAAATATTAATCATAAAGCTGACTTTTTTGTCATCGATGGAGAGTTTGAAAAAAGTGAAAGAGATGAAAAAATAGTGGTCAGCGCTAAGAAAGGACAAAAAAAGGTCATTAAAAGAAACGCAAAAGCCTATGAAAAATTTAGCGATCATATAGGTTTAATCCCTGTTGTAATTATTTCTCCTGCAGATAGAGACTTAATTATGGAAGGGAGTGACGTAAGACGTAAATTTATTGATGGCATCATTTCTCAAAGTGACAAGCAATATTTAACCACTCTAATTAATTATAACAAAGTTCTTTCTCAACGTAACTCTTTACTTAAATACTTTGCGGCAAATCGAGTTTTTGAAAAGGAAACCTTAGAAATATACAACCTTCAATTATTACCCTTGGCGGAAAGTATTCATCAAAAAAGAAAAGCTTTCTTAGAAATTTTCACTCCAATTTTTGAAGAACGCTATGCAACGATTAGTGACGGCAAAGAAAAAGTAAAACTTAAATATAAAAGCCAGCTGACAGATACTTCCTTAACGGAATTATTTCAAGAACACCTTCAAAAAGACCTTAAACTACAATACAGTAGCGCAGGTACCCATAAAGACGATTTAAGTTTAAAGATTAAAGGTTATCCTGTAAAAAAATTCGGTTCTCAAGGGCAACAAAAATCATATTTAATCGCTTTAAAATTAGCTCAGTATGATTTTCTAAAACAAGAAAGCAAAGTAAATCCTATCTTGTTATTA
Source organism: Mesonia algae (assembly GCF_003253545.1). Lineage (GTDB taxonomy): Bacteria > Bacteroidota > Bacteroidia > Flavobacteriales > Flavobacteriaceae > Mesonia > Mesonia algae. The sequence continues at coordinate 291,994 of NZ_QKYV01000004.1, read as the reverse complement.
GATGATGTTTTTGATAAGCTAGATGAAGAGCGTGTAGCGCAGATTATTAAACTAGTAACTCAAGACGATCTAGGTCAGCTTTTTATAAGCGATACGCATGCCGACAGGACAGAAAATGTGGTAAAAACCCACGCAAAAGAATATCAAATGATTCATTTATCTTAATTATGAGAAACCTATTTTTAATATTATCGATTAGTTTTTTACTTATCTCTTGCAACTCCACACCAGACCTTTCTCAAATTGATCAACTTAACGGTTACTGGGAAATAAGCAAAGTAAAAGAGAAGAATGGTAATGAAAAGAAATTTAGCTTTAATGAAAATGTAGATTATTTCTATCTAGAAAATCTAAAAGGCTTTCGACAAAAAATGCAGCCTCAATTTGATGGTAGTTATAAAACCAATGGAGCAAAAGAAAAAGTTTCCGTAAAGGAAGAGAATGACAGTATTTTTATTTATTATGAGACTTCACAAGATCAATGGAAAGAATATTTAATTCGGTTAACCGAAGAAGAACTAGTCGTGAAAAACGAAAGCGGAATTACCTACACCTATAAAAATTTTAAAGGATATATTACTGATGGCGAGAAATAATGAAGAGCAAAATATAAGTGACGTACTTAAAGCATTTGTCAAAAAGAACAAATTAGAAAAAGGCTTAAATAAAGTAAATGTTAAGGATGTTTGGAATGCCCAAATGGGACCTGCCATAGCGAAATACACTACTCAAATAGAGCTAAAAGGCAAAACGCTTTTCGTAGCATTAAGCTCTTCTGTTTTAAGGGAAGAATTAAGCTACGGAAAATCTAAAATCATAAAAATGATGAATGAAGAATTAGGTGAAGAGCTGGTTGATAAATTGGTATTGAGGTAAGAATGTAGAAAACAAAAAAAAGGCTGTCTAAATTAGACAGCCTTTTTCATATCTCGTAAATAATGTTTAGAACATTTCTCTACCTGCAAAATGAAAAGCTCCTTCAATAGCAGCATTTTCATTGCTATCACTTCCGTGAACTGCATTTTCTCCTATAGAAGTTGCATATTTTTTTCTAATGGTACCTTCAGCAGCTTCCTCTGGGTTAGTTGCTCCAATTAAAGTTCTAAAGTCTTCAACAGCGTTCTCTTTTTCTAAGATTGCCGCAACAATAGGTCCGCGTGTCATAAATTCAACTAATTCTCCAAAAAATGGACGCTCATTGTGAACAGCATAAAATTGTTCAGCATCAGCTTTAGTCATTTGCGTTAATTTTAACGCTACGATTCTAAAACCAGAAGAGTTGATTTGTTCTAATATTGCTCCAATGTGGCCATTTTCTACCGCATCAGGCTTAATCATAGTGAAAGTTCTATTTTCTGCCATGTTATTTTTTTTAATTTTGGTGCAAAAATACCTTTTTATATGTGATATACAAGTCTTAACCCTATTTTAAACATTCTTGTAATAATTTCCGCTTGACGGAAAAGAAAACACCGCAAGCTGAGTTAGCTTAAATTTATAGGTCAATTCCCTTCAAAATCCAAAGAAATTGTATATTTACCCCTATGGAAAATGAAAAAGTAGCCGAATTAAAAGCACTCCTCTCCCAACCTAAAAAGACGGTTATCATACCTCATAGAAATCCTGACGGCGATGCTATTGGTTCTACACTGGCTTTACAGCAATATTTAAAACAAGAAGGTCATGATGCTACAGTTGTAGCTCCCAACGATTTTCCCGATTTTTTAAAATGGATGCCAGGAGTAAATGAAATGGTTTTATTTACTGAAGATAATGAAAAGGCCAAGCAGCTTATCGCAAATGCCGATCTTATTTTCACCTTAGACTTTAATCATTTTTCTAGAACTGGAAATGATATGCAGGAGGTTTTAGATAAAACCGATACTACTTATGTAATGATAGATCATCATCAAGCACCTGCAGACTACGCTAAATTCACCTATAGTGATACTAGCATTTCTTCGACCTGCCAAATGGTATATCATTTTTTAGAAATGCTAGACGATACTCACAAGGTAACTAAAGAAATCGCTACTTGTTTGTATGTTGGGATAATGACCGATACTGGTTCTTTTAGATTTGCATCTACCACAAGTACTACCCATAGAGTAATCGCTAATTTAATAGATAAAGGCGCCGATAACTCTAGAATTCATCAAAAGGTTTACGATACCAATTCTACTAACAGAATACAGTTATTGGGTGTAGCTCTTAGTAACATGAAGGTATTACCAGAGTTAAAAACTGCCTACATAACAATCTCACAAGAAGAGCTAGACACTCATCAATTTAAAAAAGGAGATACTGAAGGTTTTGTAAATTACAGTTTATCTATAAAAGGTATTATTTTTGCCGCTATATTTATTGAAAATAAGCAGGATCGTATTGTTAAAATCTCATTACGTTCTAAAGGAGACTTTGATGTAAATCAGTTCGCAAGAGAACATTTTGAAGGAGGAGGACATATTAATGCTGCTGGAGGAAAAAGCGATTTATCTTTAAATGAAACTACAACTTCTTTTGAGCGTATTTTAAATAACTATAAAAATGAATTGGAACATGGGGAAGAATAATTTGTATGTTTTTTTAGTACTGCTTTGTGCGTTTGCTTGCAAAACACCCGAAGCCAGAAAACCTGTCGCTTCAAAATCGGGATCTTTTATACAAGAATCCGTCAAGCGGAATAAAAAACTAGTCGCTCAAGAAGAAAAAATAATATCGGACATTATAAAGACCGATACTACTAATAATTACATCTCTTCATCTAATGGTTTTTGGTACTATTATCAAGATCAAAATATTGAAGACACCCTCACTCCGCACTTTGGAGATCTTGTAGAATTTGAATATAATATTTCTACGCTCGAAGGAAATCCTATTTACACCAAACAAGAAATAGGAAAGAGAGAATATGTAATTGATAAAGAAAATGTATTTAACGGCTTACGCCAAGGCTTAAAATTGATGAAAGTAGGAGAAACAGTTACTTTTCTTTTCCCTTCGCACAAAGCTTTTGGTTATTATGGCGATCTAGATAAAATTGGAAGAAACGTACCTATACGCTCAACCATCACATTAAATTCAATTACTTTAGAAAAAAATCAATACAAACCTTAAATAAAAATGAAAAAACAAACTTTACTACTCCTATTAATTACAAGCCTTAGTTTGTTCGCTTGCAACGACAAATATCCAGATTTGGAAGACGGTATGTACGCAGAATTTGTAACAAACCAAGGAACTTTTGTAGCCGAATTGTATTATGACAAAACTCCGCTAACGGTAGCTAACTTTGTAGCTCTAGCTGAAGGAAAACAAGATATGGCCGATACTACTTACAAAGGTAAAAAGTATTACAACGGTTTAACGTTTCACCGTATCATTAGCGGATTTATGATTCAAGGTGGTGATCCTGATGGAACTGGAGCTGGAGGACCTGGTTACAAGTTTCCAGATGAATTTGACGAAAGCTTAAAACACGAAAGCAAAGGAATACTTTCTATGGCTAATGCGGGACCTGGAACTAACGGAAGCCAGTTTTTCATTACCCTTGCCCCTACAAAACATTTAGATAATAGACATACTGTTTTTGGTAAAATAGTTGTAGGACAAGACATTGTTGATTCTATAGGACAAGTTAAAACACAAGCTGGAGATAAACCCGTAGATCCTGTTGTAATGAATGAAGTAAACATTGTTAGAAAAGGTAGTGATGCTCAATCTTTCGATGCTCCAAAAGTATTTGATGCACAATTAAAAGAAGCTGAAAAAGCTGAAAAAATTGCTCAAGAAAAAGCTGAAGCGGAAAAAGCAAAAGCTAAAGAAGTAATTGATAACGAAATCAACGACATGTCTGAAGGTTACACTAAAACTGAAAGTGGATTGCGTTATAAAATTATTAAAAGCAAAAAATCTGGTGCTACTCCAGAACGTGGACAAACAGTAAGAGTACACTATACAGGTATGCTAACAGATGGTACTAAATTTGATTCTTCTTATGATAGAGATCAACCTTTAGTATTTCCTGTAGGCGTAGGAAAAGTTATTCCAGGTTGGGACGAAGGAATTCGTTTATTAAAAGTTGGTGAAAAAGCAAAGCTTATCATCCCTCCTTACTTAGGATATGGAGAAAGAGGAAATGGTCCTATTCCTCCAAATTCTATTTTACTTTTTGATGTAGAATTAGTAGGGATTGGCGCTGAATAATCTCTAATTAGAATATAAAAAAAAGCCTCATTTAAAAATGAGGCTTTTCCTTTTTCATAGCAATTTGGTTTTACCATTTTTCGATCTCGTCGCGCAATGCTTCTTTTGTCTTTCCGGTTTTTTCTTGTAATCTACCTAACATTTCATCAAACTTCCCTTCAGAGTAAGTAGCATCATCGTCGGTTACTTTACCGTACTTCTGCTTAAAATCTCCTTTTACTTGGTTCCATTTTCCTTCTAATTCTTGATTGTTCATAACTTAAGTTTTTTCGTGGTTTATAATACTATAAATTTAAAGCTTAATCAATTCAGTTTGTCCCAACAAACTCCTATCATTATCTTAACAGTATGTTATTTAACAATTCTAAAGGAAAATTAGCTTACATTTTCTTTTTTACCACCCTCTTTCTTCTAACCAGTTGTGCCTCTTTACCACCAAGTAAAACTCCTTCCCTAAAGCTTCAACTTTTAGATGAGTATATTATACCTGCAGATTCTCAATTAGAAAATACCGTCATAGGAGGTCTATCTGGCATTCAACAAAATAATAATGCGTATTATTTAATTAGCGACGATCCTAAAACTCCCAGAATTTACAAAACACATTTATTTACTTCTGTTAAGCAAATCGATAGTCTTAGTTTTAATGAGGTGATTCTATTAGATAAAAATAACCCTCTACTTAGTAAAACATTTTTAGACACAGAAGATTTGATTATCCATCCCACAAATAATGAGTTTATAATCGTTAGCGAAGGAAGCATTGATAATAAGAAAAATCCTTCTATTATTAAGTTTAACGAAAAAGGAAAGTTTGTAAGTAAATATAAAATATCGTCTCACTTTACAGTTAATAGTACTTCACGACCAAGAAATAATGGAGTTTTTGAAGCAATTACCGTGAGTACAGATAAAAAAGGGTTTTGGGTAGCTAATGAACTTCCTTTAAAAGCCGATGGTCCTAAGCCTAAACTTTACCAAACAAAATCTCCAGTACGATTTACTTATTATGATTTTGAAAATACAAAACCTCAACAACAATTTTCTTATCCACTAGGAAGAATAAAAAAAATACCTAATATTCCTTTTTCTCTTAATGGTTTAACCAGCATAATGGCATTAGCAAAAAATAGGTTTTTGGTATTAGAAAGAGCTTTTTCTGCTGGTAAAGGAAAAAAGTCTCATCGTGTGGTCATTTATGAATATGTGTTACTTCATAATACTAACACTTTAGAAAAAGAATCGCTTAGAAAACTACGAAAGCAACACGTAGAAAAGAATCTAGTTTTAGATTTAGATGATATTAGAGATCAACTCCCTAGTAAAAGTATTGACAATTTAGAAGGTTTTTGTTACGGTCCTACTTTAGAAAACGGAAATAAAACTTTACTTTTAATCGCAGATAATAACTTTAATAGTTTTATGCCACAACTCAATCAGCTTTTGTGGTTCGAGATTATAAAAAAATAGCGTTATGAAATATTCATTTATTCTTTTACTTACTCTCTTTTTTGCTTGTAAAGAGCAAAAACCTTCTTCAACTAAAGAAGCTAATATCGCTTCCGCGGAAGCAAAAGAAAGTGCTACTCAAACCATATACTATTTTATAAGACACGCAGAAAAAGACCGATCTACAGACTCTAAAGACCCTTCACTTACCGAAAAAGGACAGCAAAGAGCCGAAAATTGGGCTAAAGTATTAAAGGATAAAAAAATTGATTTAGTGTACAGTAGCGATTTTAAGCGTACGATACAAACTGCTACTCCTACGGCAAATCTATTCTCGCAAGAGGTTAAATTATATCCTGTAGAAAAATTGAATGATATTAGTTTTCAAAAAGAAACTCAAGGAAAGACGGTTTTAGTAGTAGGCCACAGCGATACAACTCCAAAATTCGTCAACCTTATTTTAGGTGAAACAAAGTATAAAGATATTGATGACAATAACAATAGTAACCTTTATAAAGTCGTAGTTTCAAAAAACGGAAAGAAAAAAAGTAAGTTAACTCAGCACCCGCTTTAATTACACTTTTCTTTTCCTAATACCACTTGAATATCTTCGTTAATGATCTCTGACACTTTTTTAAGATGATCATTTTCATAAGCCTCATCTAAATCTATCACATTTAGATTAGCTTCTTTGGGAGCATAGTTTTCATAATCTACAAAGCGAATTCCGTTGATGATTCTAGGATTAATTGCTTTTCTAAAACGCATTCCTCCTCCATTAACTTCAAAAGAATAAGCTAGATAATCTATGGTATTTTTTTCTTGGTTAACCCAATACATATAGACATCATCATGGTCGTCTCCTCCTCCTTCTTCAGTAAACTGTACTTTTATTTTATGATATGCAGTTTGATTGATTTTTACTGTATCTAAATAAGTTTTTTTAACAGCAGGGTCATTTAAACCAAAGGGAAGTTGAGCAAAATAATGAACTGAGTTTACAGCATTACTATATCTATTCGATAAAGAATCTGGCAGATTTTGTTTTTTTCGATTCACGAATCTTTCAAAACCCATATTAGAAACTACATCTTTTATCGTGTCGCCAGCTTTACTAATTTGATTCCTTTGAAGTTCGTACATTCCACAATTACGAACACTTACGTATTCTTTTCCGCGAAAGCGAAATTCTATAGCCGAAGTCTCATACTTTTCTCCTCCTGCTTGCTCTATTACTTTGTTCAAAACGCTTTGAGCTTTAGATACACTTTCTGTTGTAAGTTCTTTTTTCTCTATTTTTTCTTCAACAGAAGATTCTTTAGTTTCATTTTTACAAGCTACTAATACAATAAATAGAATGAAAATATATGCGTATTTCATGAGGTTTTCAATTTTATTGCAAATATACACAACTTCATTATAGGGGTAATTTTAAGTCGTTAAAATTGTAACAATTTTAATTTTATGAGGTCTTTAAGTTAATAGCGTATGTTTATTTAAAAAAAGCTTCCTATTTTAGCGATTGCTATGAGTAAAAACAACATCAATATAAAAAATAGGAAAGCTAAGTTTCAATACGAAATTCTCGATAAGTTTACTGCCGGGATTAAATTAGCGGGTACCGAAATTAAGTCTATAAGAGCTGGTAAAGCAGGAATTGCCGAAAGCTTTTGTGAATTTCATAACGGGGAGTTATTTGTGATTAATATGCATGTAGAAGAATATTCTCACGCCACACATTTTAACCACGCTCCTAAAAGTGAACGCAAATTACTACTTAATAAGAATGAATTACGAAAGCTAGAAAAGCAAGTGACCTCAACAGGTTTAACTATTATTCCACTTCGTCTATTTATTAACGATAGAGGTTTTGCAAAACTATCTATTGCACTTTGTAAGGGTAAGAAAACGCACGACAAACGAGAAACGATTAAGGACAGAGAAAGTAAACGACGCTTAGACCGAATTAAAAAAGAGTATAACTAAACACCTATTCTTCTTGAAAAAACTTTTACTCCTAGCCTTTTTATTTATTTCATTTTCTGGATTTTCTCAACTCGTAGGTAAAGTTACCGATGAAGCCGGCGAAATTATTCCCTACGTAAATATTTACATTAAAGACACCTACAAAGGGACTACAACTAACAACGAAGGAAATTATATGCTCGATTATGAGCAAACTGGAAAAACCACCCTTGTTTTTCAGTTTTTAGGGTTTAAAACCTTAGAAAAAGAAGTAGACATTACCGGTTTTCCATTTGTATTAAATGTTTCCTTAGCGGAAGAATCTACAAGCTTAGATGAAGTAATTCTTAAATCGGGAGAAAACCCAGCTATTCGCGTCATTAAAAAAGCGATTGAATACAGAGAAGAAAACCTAGCCAAAACAGAAGCTTATACTGCAGATTTCTACTCTCGCGGACTTTGGAAAATACAAAATGCTCCCGAAAAAATACTTGGAGCAGAAGTTGGGGATCTTGGTGGTGGATTAGATTCTACCCGAAGCGGAATTGTTTACTTATCGGAAACGATCTCTAAAATCAAATTTAAAGCACCAGATAAATTTCACGAAAAAATAGTGGCTTCTAAAGTCAGCGGTGACGATAACGGCTTTAGCTTAAATAGCGCCCGCGAAGCCAATTTTAATTTTTATAACAACACGATAGAACTCAATACAGAAATCGTTTCTCCTATCGCTGATTATGCTTTTAATTATTACGAATATCAATTAGATGGCGTTTTCTATGATGAGCTAGGAAACTTGATCAATAAAATAAAAGTTACCCCTAAGCGTAAGAACGATCGTATTTTTTCTGGTTTTATTTATATAATTGAAGACGATTGGGAGATTTATGGTGTAGACCTCAACACGACGGGCAAAGCGATGCAAATTACACCCATTGATACGCTAAGTTTTAAACAAAATTTTAAATACAATAAAAATGACCAGTTATGGGTGAAAATTTCTCAAACCGTAGACTTTACGTGGGGAATTTTTGGAATCACTGGTGATGGTCGTTTTACTGCTGTTTATAGCAACCATAATTTTAAACCGCAGTTTGATGATGATTCTTTTAGCCGAGAAATCATGAGTTTTGAAGGAGAAGCTAATAAAAAAGACTCTCTATTTTGGCAAGGCATTCGCCCTATTCCTTTAACCGATGAAGAACTGAACGATTATGTAAGGAAAGATAGTATTCAAGAGCGTAAAAACTCTAAAGTATATAAAGATTCTATTGACGGCGTAAGAAATAAATTTTCGGTTACCGATCCGCTTTTTGGTTACAGTTATCAAAATTCTCATAAAAATTATCGTTTTAGCATTAGTGGTCCTGTAAACGGGTTGCATTACAACACCGTTCAAGGATGGAACGTAAATTTAGACCTTAACTTTACCAAAAGAAACAAAGAAGAAAACACCTATTGGAACTTGTTTAGCGATATGAGTTATGGCGTAAGCGATGAGCGTTACCGGGTTAGTGGTGGCTTTACAAGCTTACTTAACAATAAGTCTAAAGCTTATATTAGTATTAGCGGAGGAATAAAAGCTACCCAAATTAACGACACCGATCCTTTACCACTGTATGTTAACGATGTCGCTAATATTTTGTTTGAACGTAACTATTTAAAACTTTATGACAAGCTCTTTGCTGAAGCCACTTATTCTGAAGAGTTATTTAATGGTTTCCGTTTCTATTCCGCTTTAAGCGCAGAAAAAAGGAGTCCGCTTTTTAATAGCACCGACCATGTTTCTGTAAATAATGATAATGGAGGTTATACTTCTAACAATCCATTGGCTCCACAAGCTTTCGGTTCTGCTTCTTTTCAAGAGCATACGATTGCCAAATTGAAGCTGAATGCCAGAATCAATTTTGGCCAAGAATATTATAATTATCCCGACGGAAAGTACAATGTAACCAACGAAGATTATCCTACACTTTGGTTAGGATACGAAAAAGGTTTTGCATCAGATATTAAAAAATATAATTTTGATTTGATAAAAATTTCGGCGAGCCAAACCTTGAGTTTACAAAACAAAGGAGAGTTGAGTTATAATTTGAGAGCAGGAAAATTCTTTGATGCCGATGAAATTTCTTTAGTAGATTTTCAACACTTCCGTGGAAACCAAACCAGGATTAACTTAGATAATGCCTTAGCAAAATTTAATTTGCTTCCCTACTATTCTCATAGCACCAATGATGATTATGCAGAAGCTCATTTAGAACATAATTTTAACGGTTGGATTTTAGGAAAAATACCTGGACTTAATCAACTCAATTTTAATATGATTGTTGGTGCACATTCTCTAATCACTAGCCAAAATAAACCTTATACCGAATTTAGCGTAGGTATTGATAATTTAGGAATTGGTAAGTTTAGATTTTTACGGGTAGATTATGTAAAACCTTACCAAGGAGGTTGGCAAAATGGAGCTTTTATGTTTGGACTTAGTTTTTAACCATTATAAGATTTTCTTTTGAAAATGTATTTAGCTAAATATTCTTTACTTTTATAAAAACGTATTATTTATGAATTATATGGAAATAGTCGTAATCATATTTAATATTTTGATTTGCATTCCTACCTTGGCTTCTGTCACAAAAATAGACTACTGGTGGGTACGAGGGTTCGACTTTCCTAGAATTCAGATTTCAGTTCTTATTGTTGTCAATATAATTCTTGCTTTATTTTTTTATTCATTTTCAAATTGGTGGTCTCTTCTTATTTTAATTGTTCTTTTTCTTAATTTAGCATACCAATGTTGGCTCATATTACCATATACTATATTCTGGAAAAAGCAGGTAATAAAATACAGCGGAGAAGAAAACGATAATCAAATAAGTATTTTAGTAAGTAACGTACTCACCACAAATAGAGATTACAACAAATTGATTAATTTGATTAAATCTCGTAATCCTGATGTCTTCTTAACTCTAGAATCTGATAAAAAGTGGGAGAAGGCTTTAAGCATTTTCGATGAAGAATATCCACATTCTGTAAAAATACCATTAGACAATTTATATGGAATGCATTTGTACTCTAAACTGGTTTTAAAAGATATAGAGGTAAAATATTTAATTAAAGATGACATTCCTTCTATACACGGAAAGATAGAATTATCTAATGGCAAAGAAGCTAATATTCATTGCTTACACCCTAGACCTCCTAGTCCTACCGAAAGTAAAACCTCTACCAATAGAGATGCAGAATTACTTTTAATGGGTAAAGAAATTGATAAAGATGCCAAATTAACATTGGTATTTGGCGATCTTAATGATGTGGCTTGGTCTAGAACAACAAAACTGTTTCAAAAAATAAGTGGTTTAATGGATCCACGTCGAGGAAGAGGTTTTTTTAATACCTATAATGCAGATTATCTTTTAATGCGTTGGCCCTTAGACCATATTTTTCATACAAGTGATTTTACCCTTGTAGAAATGGCAAGAGAAAAAAATATTGGATCAGATCATTTTCCCATGTATGCAAAACTTAATTATACGCCCAGAGCTGAATGGAAACAGCAAGATTTAAAATCTTCAAAAGATGAAGAAGATTGGGCCAGTGAAAAAATTGAAAAAGGTAAGAAGAAGAACAAAAAATCATGATCCCATTTGAGACACTTTATAAATTAGCTGAATTTTAATTTCTTGACTTATAAATAAAATCTCATAAAACTTACTTGTAATACCAGATAAAGCATTACACACAAGCAATTTGACAAAAATGTCATAAAAATGTTACCTAAACAACGTTATCAAATGGGAACTTTCATAATTAATTTTGAGAGGTATTTAAATGAAACTAGCTATGAAAGAAATTGGTAAAAAGATTAAAGAAGTAAGAAAAAGAAAAAGCTTATCCCAGGAAGAATTAGCCGAATCTGCGAAAATAAGTGTTAGAACAGTTCAACGAATAGAAAATAACGAAAGCCAGCCTCACGGAAAAACTCTCCATTTAATTTGTGATGTTCTTGAGATTAATGCAGAAGACCTTTTAGATTATGGTAAAAAAGAGGATAAAAGCTACCTTGTAATTTTTCATCTTTCGGTATTAGCGTTTTTAGCAATTCCTTTAGGAAATATTATTCTTCCAGTAATTTTGTGGCTCAATAAAAAGAATGAAGTTATTGGGTTGAAGAGTATTGGCGCTAACCTATTAAATTTTCAGATTGTATGGTCGGTAATTTTCTTTGCTAATATTTTTGTTTTCACTTTATTGAAAATCATGCATTACGGTTATAGTCAATATATATTTTCGGTATTTATTGGTCTTTACCTAATAAATATTGCTTTACCCATCGTATTCGCAATTAAAAGCAACAAAGGAAAAACTGATAATCTTTACCCAAATATCATAAGACTAATCAAATAGCTGAGTGTATTAATTTTTATCTTCTAACAAGGGTACGAATCTAAATTCACCAAACTCTTTTTTCTCAAATTCTTTAGCAGATTTACGTATAAAAAGTGTCATCACCTGGCTATCGGTTCCTACGGGAATTACTAACCTACCTCCTATTTTTAATTGTGCCAATAATGGATTGGGTACATACGGAGCGCCAGCTGTAACAATGGCTTTATCAAAAGGTTTATATAAAGGCAAACCTTTGTAGCCGTCACCAAACGTGAGGTACTTAGGACGATAGCCTAATTTACTAAGAAAGAGTTTGGTTTTTTTATAAAGTTCTTGCTGACGTTCGATACTGTAAACTTTGGCGCCGAGTTCACATAATACAGCAGTTTGATATCCGCTTCCTGTACCTATTTCTAAAATTTCGTCTCCTTTCTCTACTTCTAGCAACTCACTTTGAAAAGCTACCGTATAAGGTTGTGAAATGGTTTGGTCGGCAGCAATGGGAAAAGCCTTGTCTTGGTAAGCATGATCTTCAAAAGAACTATCCATAAAGAAGTGTCTTGGTATTTTATTAATAGCCGTTAAAACCTTTTTATCTGTAATTCCTTTTTCTTTAAGAATCTCAACCAAATGTTGTCTTTTTCCTTGATGTCTAAAAGTATCTTTCAATGCGCCAAATTTTGCATAAAAATAGCCAAAAATCTCTTGAATTCTTAGCTATAAATCAAAGAAAATCTCTTTTAAAACTTAGGTTTTCCTAACCTCTTAATTTTTAATGAGTTTTTGAATTCCCGTACCTTTTGAGGTTTCCATCTTTACAAAATATATCCCTGCAGGAAGTTGAGAAACATCATAAGTATTTTGGTTTTGAAATTTCAAGATTTCTTTTCCGTTAAGGGAATAAACCGTTAAACTTTTAATTTCTTCATTCGTTTTTAATTGAAATTGTTGTGTTGTAGGATTGGGAAATAACTGAATCTTAATTTCTTTAAAGTTTGATTCACTTAAACTACAATCCTCGGAGAAATTTACATAACTACTTATATTCCAAGTACTATAAATACCTTGTCCGTTTTCAGCTTGTACAGGGTTTGTTACTTCTACACAAACAAAACTTATTTCATTTGCATCAGGAAAATATTGCCCAAGTGAACACGTTAGATTAGATATATAAGTATCACTACCTGTTAAGTTTATAGTTTCAAGATCACCGTAAATTGTTTTTAAATTAGGATTATTAGTCAAAAGTACTTTTTTAATATAATTTACCTGTACATCACCATATCCACCTAAATTTAATTCTTCTAACATTGTTAATGAAGATAAGTCTAATGAAGAATTATAATACATTAAACCAACTTCAGAAAGATTCAAAAACTTAAGTGAACTAAAATCTTCTATGCCATCAATATTTTGCATATAATAAAATCCATTTATTTCATCAGAGAAATCTAAACTCGTGACACTAGCGACGTCGCTAGTCAATACTTGCCCGTTGAGAGTCTGATCTGAATCTATTCCCAAATCGATTAAAGCTTGTTCAAAACCCTGGTCAGGAATGCTGGTGGTTTGCGCGGAAATGGAAATCGTAAAAATTCCGCAAAGAAAAAGTAAAAATGTTCTCATAATGGCTAGTTTTTTGGTTCTCTAAATTTACTAAAAACTTATTGATTTAAATTAAATAGTTAAATATCAAGTAGAAACATGTATTTACTAAATTTAATACCACTTCTGTAAAAGAAATGCTATTTTTGTGAAAAACCAGACCATATGCTTAATGTTGGAGTTATAGGGGCAGGACATTTAGGAAAAATTCACCTGCGTTTATTAAATCAATCAGAACACTATAATTTAATTGGCTTTTACGATAGTAATCCCGAGTATGCACAAAAAATTTCTCAAGAATTTGGATACACTGTTTTCAATTCTATAGAAGAACTTATTGCGCAAACCGATGTGATTGATATTGTTACTCCTACCCTTTCTCACTTCGAAACAGCAAAAAAAGTGATCGAGGCTGGTAAACATGTGTTTATAGAAAAGCCCATTACCAATACGGTTGAAGAAGCAGAAGATTTGGTAAAGCTTGCAAAAAAGCACCAAGTAAAGGGTCAAGTAGGTCATGTGGAGCGTTTTAATCCTGCTTTCCAAGCGGTGTCCCATATGATTGATGAGCCTATGTTTATTGAAGCTCACCGTCTAGCGGAATTTAACCCACGTGGGACTGATGTTCCCGTTGTTTTAGATTTAATGATTCATGATATTGATGCTATTCTTAGCGTCGTAAAATCTGATGTAAAAAAAATTAATGCCAGCGGAGTTTCTGTGATTAGTGAAACCCCAGATATTTGTAACGCTCGTATCAAATTTGAAAACGGATGTGTGGCTAACCTTACAGCTAGTAGAATTTCATTGAAGCAAATGCGTAAAGCACGTTTTTTTCAGCGAGATGCTTATATTTCTGTAGACTTTTTAGAAAAGAATTGTGAAGTAGTGAAAATGAAAGAAGCTCCAGAAAATCCAGGAGATTTTGATATGATTCTTCAAAATGCTGAAGGCATTAAAAAGCAAATTTATTTTGATAATCCAGACGTAGAAGAAAATAACGCCATTCTAGATGAGTTAGAAACTTTTGCCGTTGCGATTAATAATAATACCACCCCAAAAGTTACTTTAGAGCAAGGAACAAAAGCTTTACAAGTTGCTAAACAAGTTATTGAAAGTTTTTCTAATTAAAATATATACAATCACATGAAGAATATTGCTGTTATTGGAGCAGGAACTATGGGAAACGGAATTGCCCATACCTTTGCACAATTTGGTTATAAAGTTAATTTAATAGATATTTCTGAAGATAGCCTTTCTAAAGGTATTGCCACCATTACTAAAAATTTAGATAGAATGGTAGCCAAAGAAAAAATCAGCGAAAGCGATAAAAGCAACACTTTAGAGAATATTACTAAACATACTTCTTTAGAAGAAGGTGTAAAAAATGTTGAACTTGTTGTTGAAGCTGCTACAGAGAATGAAAAACTTAAACTTCAGATTTTTGAAGATCTAGAGAAGTTTTGTGATACCAATACGATTTTAGCTTCTAATACAAGCTCAATTTCTATTACTAAAATTGCTTCGGTAACCAAAAGAGCAGATAAAGTTATTGGGATGCACTTTATGAATCCTGTGCCTATTATGAAATTGGTTGAAATCATTAGAGGTTACAACACTTCAAATGAGACCACCGAAATTATTATGGATCTTTCTAAAGCTTTAAAGAAGGTTCCTACAGAGGTGAATGATTATCCTGGTTTCGTGGCGAATCGTATATTAATGCCAATGATTAATGAGTCTATTGAAACGCTATACAATCAAGTTGCTGGTGTTGAAGAAATTGATACGGTAATGAAATTAGGAATGGCTCACCCCATGGGACCATTACAACTAGCCGATTTTATTGGTTTAGATGTTTGTTTAAGCATTTTAGAAGTGATGTACGATGGCTTTAAGAATCCTAAATACGCACCTTGCCCATTATTAGTAAATATGGTACAAGCAGGAAAATTAGGTGTAAAATCTGGCGAAGGTTTTTACGATTACTCGGAAAGCAGAAAAGCAGAACACGTTTCGGCTCAATTCAAATAAAATTTTATGCCAAAAGTAACTCCTTTTAGAGCGGTAAGACCTACACGAGATAAAGTAGGTCTTATCTCCTCTAGGCCTTATCATCATTACACTCAGGCCGAAAGGGAAGCGCGTCTAGATAACAATCCGTTTTCATTTTTACATATTGTAAATCCTGGTTATAAATACCACAAAGAAATTTCGGGTCCAGATCGTTATGAACTGGTAAAAAATAGATATCAAGAATTTAGGGAAGATCATATCTTTATTCAAGATGAAAAACCTAATTATTATATCTACCGCTTAATTGATAGCGAAAAGCACGTTTTTACAGGAATTGTAGCCGCAACAAGCCTAGATAGTTACAAAAGCAATCTCATTAAGCGTCACGAAGAAACGATTGCACATCGTGAAGATGATTTTAAGGAGTATTTGGAGACTGTAGGATTTAATGCAGAACCTGTTTTATTAACCCATCCAGATAATTCCGCTTTAGCTGAAATTATTAAAGAAGTTACACAAGACCGACCTGAATATGAGTTTACCACTACGTATAGAGATACTCATTATTTATGGACTTTAGATGATGAAATTTTACTGAAGAGAATTCAAGAAGAATTTAGCAGTATGGATCATCTTTATATTGCAGATGGCCACCATAGAAGTGCCTCTGCCTACCAACTTTATGAAGAATTAAGGAAAAAAAATCCTCAACATACAGGGAATGAACCTTATAATTATTTTATGAGTTACATTATCCCAGAAAGCAACCTTAAGATTTTAGAATTTAATAGATTAATTAAAGACCTTAACGGATTATCTAAAGAAGAGTTCTTAATTAAATTAGATAACTCGTTTAGAATTCAGAATAGAAAAAGTACTTATTATAGGCCACTAGAGAAACATCAATTTAGCATGTACTTAGATGGTGAGTTTTATTCTTTACATTTAAGAAAGCTAAATTTTAAAATAGAAAATTCCCTTTCTCATTTAGATGCACAAGTTTTATACAAAACTGTTTTAGAACCTATTTTAGGGATTAAAGATCCTAGAAATGATCAACGTTTAGATTACGCTCACGGAAAAAAAGGAATGCCTCACGTAAAAGGATTAGTAGATAGCGGCGCCTTTAAAGTTGGTTTTGGAATGGTTCCTGCAAGTGTGGAAGAAATGAAAAATATTGCGAATGAAGGTTTAACCATGCCACCAAAATCTACTTATATAGAACCCAAATTAAGAAGCGGAATTACCATTTATGAATATTAATTCTATGAGTAACATAAGTGATACAATAAAAGAATATAGAGAAAGTTTGCCTAAAGATGTTTGCTTAATAGCAGTTTCTAAAACCAAACCGAATGAAGATATTTTAGAAGCGTACCATGCAGGTCAGCGTATTTTTGGAGAAAACAAAATACAAGAAATGACAGATAAGCATGAAGCTCTTCCTAAAGATATTGAATGGCACATGATTGGTCATGTACAGACCAACAAAGTAAAATATATGGCCCCTTATGTAAGTCTTATACATGCGGTTCATAAAATGAAGTTGCTTAAAGAAATTGAAAAAAGAGCAAAAGAAGAAAATCGCGTAATTGAATGTTTGCTTCAAATAAAAATAGCTGAAGAAGATAGTAAATATGGGATGGAAGCAGACGAAGCTTTAAAAATTTTAAATTCTGATGCCTACCAGCAAATGGAAAATGTGAAAATTGTTGGCTTAATGGGAATGGCAACCTTAACGGAAGATAAACAGAAGATAACTAGTGAATTTGCTTATCTAAAAGAGAAAATGGATGAGTTTTCTAAAGATTTTCCTCAATTAACAACTTTATCTATGGGAATGAGTGGTGATTATCAACTTGCCATTGATAATGGTAGTAATATGGTGAGAATAGGAAGTTCTATATTTGGAAAACGGAATTATAATTAAAACAAAATTTATAGTTGTACGCAATTGTTGACATAGAAACCACGGGAGGTAAATATAATGAAGAAGGAACTACAGAAATTGCTATCTATAAATTTGATGGACACGAAATTGTAGATCAGTTTATAAGCCTTGTAAATCCAGAACGCCCTATACAGCCCTTTGTGGTTGGTCTTACAGGTATTAATAATGACATGCTTCGTAATGCACCTAAGTTTTATGAAGTGGCAAAAAGAATTATTGAAATCACTACAGATTGTGTACTCGTTGCCCACAATGCGAAGTTCGATTATAGAATTTTAAAGTTAGAATATAGACGATTAGGTTACACCTATGAGAGACAGACTATTTGCACCGTAGAGCTTTCTAAAAAGCTTATATTAGATCAACCTTCTTATAGCTTAGGAAAACTTACAAAAAGCTTAGGAATCCCTATTACAGATAGACATCGAGCGAGCGGAGATGCTCTGGCAACTGTTAAGTTGTTTCAATTATTACTGAATAAAGACTCTGAAAAGGAAATTATAAAAAAATCGGTTAGGAAAATACCCAAGAATCAATTAGATACGAAATTGATAAGGATTTTAGATGATGTTCCTTCTAGCACCGGAGTCTATTATATGCATAATGAAGAAGGTGAGATTATTTATATTGGAAAAAGCAGAAACATTCGAAAAAGATTAAATCAGCATTTTACAAACGAGAGTCATAAAGCTAAGAAAATGCGCCACGATATTGCTGCAGTTTCTTATGAGCTTACTGGTAATGAACTTCTAGCATTATTAAAAGAAAATGACGAAATCAAAAAGAATAAGCCCAAATACAATCGAGCTTTAAAGAAAGATATTTTTAATTATGCCGTTACCTCTTTTACAAATGAAGAAGGTTATTTAGAGCTAAAAATCATGAAATCTTCTCTGGTAGAAAATCCTATAACTACTTTTACCACTTTAAAACAGGCTAAAAATTTTATGGAAATGCTGACAGAGAATTATGGACTGTGTCAAAAATTTACAGGAATTTATAAAACTGATACGAGTTGTTTTAACTATTCTATAAAATCTTGTGAAGGAGCTTGCGTTTCAGAAGAATCTACTGTTTCTTATAACGAAAAAGTTGAAGAGGTTTTACAACGTTTTAGTTATCTCAATAAAAATATGGTACTTATTGATCGAGGGAGAGAAACTGGAGAGAAAAGTATTTTGCTTATTGAAGAAGGGAAATTTCAAGGTTTTGGATATGCAAATCTTAATCATCAGATTAATCATATAGATATTTTGAAAAATATTATTTCTCCTATGCAAAATAATAGAGATGCACAACATATTATACAAAGCTATATGAGAAGAAATAAAAATATAAAAGTTGTTGAGTATTAAGTTTTACTTTACATTACCTATAATCTTATTATAATTTAAAATTCTATTCATTGAATAAAAAAGAAAACTTTACCTGGCAAGAGAAGTTGCATGAAGTAATTTATGAGGCAGATACGCCTTCAGGAAAATTATTTGATGTCGTTTTACTTGTTTTTATTTTCTTGAGTGTCATTTTTGTTATGATTGAAAGTATAAAAGGTTTAAACCCTTGGATTTATGACTTTCTATTTTACGGAGAATGGGTAGTAACTATACTTTTTACCATTGAATATATTCTTAGAATCGTTTCCATTAAAAAGCCTTCTAATTATATTTTTAGTTTTTACGGAATTATAGATTTTCTATCTACCATACCTCTTTACCTTTCTCTCATTTTTGTAGGAAGTGGAGCTTTAGTTACTGTTAGAGCTCTAAGATTATTAAGAGTTTTTAGAATTTTAAAAATAAGCAGATATATAGGAGAAGGAAATAAATTAGCTAGTGCTTTAAAAGAAAGTAGAGCTAAAATTTTTGTCTTTCTCTTTGCTGTAGTTATTTTATCATTAATAGCGGGCACAGCTATGTATATAATTGAAGGGGAAGCTAGTGGTTTTACGAGTATACCTATTAGTATATATTGGTGTATTGTGACATTGACCACTGTTGGGTTTGGTGACATCCACCCTATAACTCCGCTAGGTCAATTTATTGCATCACTTATTATGATTTTAGGTTATGGTATTATCGCTGTTCCTACAGGAATTGTAAGTGCCGAATACTCAAAAAACTTTAAAAAAGTACCAAGAGTAAACACTCAATCTTGTTATAATTGTAACGAAAGTAAACACTTAGACGATGCCCACTATTGTCATAACTGCGGATATTCTTTAAATGTTGAAAAATAAGCCCTATTTAGTAAGTATTGTAGGACCAACTGCCATTGGGAAAACTGCAAAAAGTATTGCATTAGCAAAGCATTTTTCTTCTGAAATACTTTCAGCAGATTCTAGACAGTTTTACCAAGAAATGAATATTGGTACAGCGGTGCCTTCCTTGGAAGAATTAGCTGCAGCTCCTCATCATTTTATCCAACACATTTCTATACACGATAATTATTCTGTAGGAGATTTTGAAAAGCAATCTATTAATAAATTAAAAGATCTTTTTAAAAAACATAAAATTCTATTTTTAGTTGGCGGAAGCGGGTTATATATTGATGCCGTAAATAAAGGTTTAGACCACTTTCCTAAAGTAGGTGCTGCAATTCGAGAAGGTTTAAACGAGAGATTAAATAAAGAAGGGATTGAACCACTTCAGCTTCAGCTAAAAAATTTAGATCCTCTTCACTATAAAAATGTAGCTATTTCTAATCCGCAAAGAGTCATTAGAGCCTTAGAAATTTGTTTAGGAACTGGACAGCCTTATTCTAGTTTTTTAAACCATTCGGATAAAAAACGAGACTTTAATATCATTAAAATAGGCTTAGACGCTCCTCGCCCATTAATTTATGAACGTATAGAAAAAAGAGTTGATCTCATGATCGAGGCCGGACTTATAGAAGAGGCAAAAAAATTATATCCTTTACGGAATTTAAACGCGTTAAATACAGTAGGTTATAAAGAATTATTTAATTACTTTGATGGAGAGTGGAGTCTAGAATTTGCAATAAGTGAAATTAAAAAGAATACGAGAAGATTTTCTAAAAGACAACTTACTTGGTTTAAAAAAGATGAAAACACAATTTGGTTTTCTTATGATAGCCTTCCAGAAAAAATAATTGAGTCTATAACACAAAAAATTTACTAGTAGCTAAATGCTACTAGTAAATTTTTGAAACTGAAGAGCTTTAAATTGCAAATTTATTTGCTTTCCTCTTCTTTATTCCTGATCACAAGTCTAAACCCTTCCCCGTGAATATTTAAGATTTCTACATTCTCATCTTTCTTTAAGTACTTACGCAATTTTGCGATATATACATCCATACTTCTAGATGTAAAGTAATTGTCATCTCTCCAAATCTTAGTTAATGCTAATTCTCTAGGCATTAAATCATTTTCATGCAAAGCTAACAACCTTAAAAGTTCATTTTCTTTTGGAGATAATTTAGATGGTTCTTCTTCTTTGAAAGTTAAAAATCTCAACTTAGAATTTAAATGAAAACCACCTATTTGAAATTCAAATTGCTTACTATCTGCAATACTATCTGTAGCTTTACGCTGCATAATAGCTTTTATCTTCATAAGAAGTACTTCACTATCAAAAGGCTTATTTAAGTAATCATCTGCTCCTACTTTATAACCTTTTAATACATCTTCTTTCATCGCTTTAGCGGTTAAGAAAATAATAGGCACTTCTTCGTTTTTTTCTCTAATTTCTTTCGCTAGTGTAAATCCGTCTTTATAAGGCATCATTACATCTAAGATACAAAGATCAAAATCGTCTTTTTTAAACTTTTCAAATCCTTCCATCCCATTTTTAGCGTGAGTAACATCATAGTCATTCATCGCTAAATAATCTTTAAGAACAATACCAAAGTTTGGATCGTCCTCTACTAATAAAATTTTCTTGCTTTCAGTTTCCATATATTTAAGATATTAATGGTAATTTAATTATAAATGTGCTTCCTTTTCCTTTTTCACTTTGAACACTCACTTCCCCGTGATGATCTGTAAGTATTTGTTTTACGTAGGCTAAACCTAAACCATGACCCTTTACATCATGTACGTCACCTGTATGTTCCCTAAAAAACTTTTCAAAAACTTTTTTCTGAACAACTTTACTCATTCCTTTCCCTTGATCTCTAATTTTTAGGATAACATAGTTTTTTACATTTTCTGTATAGATATCGATCTTGGGTTTCCCATCAGAATATTTTACAGCATTATCTAATATATTGACGATAACATTGGTAAAATGAGATTCGTTCGCTAGAATAGAACATTTTAAGGCACCAAAATGTGTTTGTACGTAACCTTCTCTATCATCTACTATTAATTCTATATGAGTAATAGCATCTTCAACCAATTCATGTAGTTTAAGTCGCTCTTTCTTTATATTAAGTTCGTTCTTTTCTAGCTTTGATATGCGAAGAACATTCTCTACTTGCGCATGCATTCTCCTATTTTCCTCTCTTATCATCCTCATGTAACGTTGTACTTTTTCTGGATCTGAAGAAATTTTTGGATTTTTAACCGAATCTAAAGCCAAGTTAATTGTAGCAATAGGCGTTTTAAATTCGTGAGTCATATTATTAATAAAATCGGTTTTAATTTGGGAGATTTGTCTCTGTTTAATTAATTGCGATAATGCACTAAAGTATGCGATAATAATAATAAGTGTAAAAACTATACTTAATGTTGCCATAAAAGCAATAGAAGACAACACTTCTTTTTTCTTCCCTGTAAAGTTGATAAAAAGTCTATAATTGGTATTCTCTGATTTAAAAATAGGAATGCCATAAGTAGCAGGAGAATTAAGCACAAAATCTTCAGTCTTGATTTTTGTAGCTAAAGCATCACTGTATATTCCTATTTCAAAATTAGACTCAATATCTCTAGTCTTTAATTCAGACGAAACTAAGTTCTTTATGAGAGTGGTATCAACTCTTTTATAAATAGGAAGTTCTGCAGCTTTTTCTTTTATAGCTTCTAATAAGAGAAATTTCTCGTTATCTTCTAACCTAGAAATTCTTTCAAATTTTTCTTGTGCTGAAAGTTGTTCTGAACCATCAATCTCATCATTTCTAACAATTCTTGTTACCTTTCGGTTAACTAACTTTTTAAAATCTATACTATCTTTCTCTTCACTTAAAAATGAAGATGAGAGTTTATAGTCTTCTTGTAAAACACTATTAGAGTAAAAAAATGTTTCGTTGGTAAGCTGATCCTGTTTAATTTGAAAAAGCTCACTAAGCCTTGCACTACTAGGTTTAGCTGAGTCTGCTAGGATAGCATATTGCACATAATATTTATCAATTTCTTGACTTTCAATATCTTCAACTACATTAATAAGAATTTGCTTTGCGTTAAATGAAAATTGCTCTTCATTAGTTTCTACCGTATTCTTAATCCAGTAGCCTTGAACAAATATTATTCCTATTAATGATAGGCTCATTAAAAGAACAAGAAATAAGAATACTTTCTTTTTCATGTCCCCAAAAGTAAGATTTTAACATTTAGAGATAAACTGGTTTAACCAAATGTTAACATATGATTTTTTTAAGCCGTAGCAAGGCCTAAGAGCTTAGTGTGAAGTTGATAAATTTGTGACTTTGTATCTTCTAAATCTATATTTTCAATTATGAAATTTGCTAGTTTTTCTTTTTTAGAATCATCCCATTGATTTTCCATTCTACTCTTAACTTCTTGCTCTGTAGCGTTATCTCTATTCAAAACTCGTTTCACTTTAATATCTTGAGGAGCAGTAACTAAAATTGTATAGTCAAATTTGCTTTGAGCATTATTTTCAAAAATTATAGCAGCTTCATAGATAACATAAGGTTGATCTTGATTAGCTTTCCAAAATTTAAAATGTTTTTCTACCTCTGGATGAACAATGTCGTTTAGCTTTTGAAGCAAATTTTTATCCTTAAATACTTTGGATGCAATGAATTTTCTATTCAATTCATTATTTAAGTAGGATTTTTTTCCGAATAAAGAAATCAAAGACTTTTTAATACTTGCAGAAGTATTCATAATTTTCTTTGCTTCAACATCGGCAATATAGACTGGTACTCCTAATTCTTTAAAGAAATTTGCTACTGTGGTTTTACCACTACCTATTCCTCCCGTAAGTCCTATTATTTTCATCTTTTTAAAACAAATTGAACTTTATTAATGTTTAATCGTGTGGCAGTAACATTACTAGGTTTCTTTTTAATCTTAGGAATTAGAAAGTTTTGATTTTCACTTAAATCATTAAAATCACAAATTACTAAAAAATCATTTTTTGAAACTTCTTCAAAGCTATCAAGACTAACTGTATATATAACTATAACCTCTTTTGGAAATATACTTACTGAAGCATCTTTTGGAGCATTCAAAATTTCAATAGGAATATTTAATCTTCCTTCTGTAAACTTTTTGGTCTTTAATTGATAATTTATTTCATTTTGGTAATAAGTTACATTAGAGTACTGGGCTGTATCAATTTTCACCTTGCCATTTTTATTGGAACTTACTTCCTTTAAAGTTATCTTTTGAGTAGAAATAAATTGAATAGAATCTAAAATCTTTTTGGCACCACTTATTTTAATTGAATCAGGTTGAATTACTAATTTTTCATCTGAGTTATATCCTGGAGCATAACTCACATCAATAATTGGAACAACAGGAATTTTTTTTGTTTCCTTTTGAATAAATGGAATATTTATTTTTTTGGTAATAAAATGAACCTTTTCAAAATTTATTCGAAGTTTTGATAAAATTTCTGACTCATGAGTTTCTGTTAGAAAGGTGATATTATTTTTCGTGACAGACAGATCTTTTAAAGAACTAATTATCTTAGGATTTCTTATGGATAACCAAGCTAGACCAAAACCGTTTTCTGTCACTCTCATTTTGATAGTTCCCTTGGTCTTATTTACAATTTTATCTTTAGGAATTTCTGTAAACTGAATAGGAACCGAGATTTCTTTGGTATAGGTTTTAGAAAACTGAATAAGTAACCAAATCAATAAAGCAAAAATAAAGAAAAAAAAGAATGCTTTAAAATTGGTCTTTTTAAAGGTAGTTTTATTTAAACGTTGTACTTGCTCTTTAAACATCATTCAAAAAATAATTCAGGAAAAACCTTTTTTGGATTTCTCTTTAGTAATCTAATATAGTAGGTAGATTTTAAAAAGCCAATACCATAACCATAAAACTGTATTAAAACTGCCATTACAGATAAAAAACCTATGTATATACTTTTATTCTCAATACTTGAAAAGAAAAATATTAAAAACAAATAGATGAATATCAATAAAATAGGGAGATATAAACTCAGCAATACGAAAACTGTTGCAAAAAAGATTGAAAAAATAAAACAAATAGGAAACCAAAAGGCTATACTCGATGTTTCTGGATGCCAAGATGTTAATATTGGCCTTACTTTACCAAATTTATTAACTTGAATAAAAAATTTATTCCAATCAATTCTTCGCTTATGGTAAACAAATGCCTTTTCAATGAAACCAGTTTTAAAACCTTTGTTTTTAATTCTTATTGCTAAATCGGGATCTTCACCTGGATGGATTTTCCCAAATCCTTTAGTAGCTAAAAAAGCTTTTTTAGAAATCCCCATATTGAAGCTTCTTGGCTCATATTCTTTAACTGATTTGTTTTTACCGCGTATGCCACCAGTAGTTAAAAATGAAGTCATCCCAAAATTAATTGCCTTTTGAATTGAAGAAAATGTTTGATGAGCTGCATCTGGCCCTCCAAAACAATCTACATTATTATGATTTAAATAATCATCAACTTGATTTAAATAGTCCTTTGGTAATATTACATCGCTATCTAAAATGATAAAAAAATCACCTTTTGCCTTTCTCATTCCATAATTTCTAGAATCTCCAGGGCCTGAATTCTCCTTTTCAAAATAAGATATATCTAAACGATCAACGAATTTTTCTACAATGGGCTTTGAAGATATTGTTGAACCATCTTCTACTAAAACTACTTCAAAAGGAATTTTAGTTGTAAAATCAGCAAAAGACTTTAATAGCTCCTCTACTTCTTCTGGCCTATTATAAACAGGGATAATAAATGAGTAATTTACATTCATCCGGCTAAAATACATAAACAAAAAATCCCAAGAGAAATTATCTTGGGACTTTTTATTTAATGTAGTATATCTAAATTATTTCTTTATCACTTTATAGGTTTTAGAATCACCATTAATCTCTACTTGAAGCAAATAAACTCCTGAATTTAATTGAGCTAGATTAATCACGGTATTTAGACTATTAGGGGTTGATTGTTTAACTTTTTTTCCTAATATATCGTAAAGTGTTAACTTCTCAATTTGATAATTCGATTTCAAATTAATTATAGAATTCGTAGGATTTGGATAAAAACTAAAACCAGCAAAATTTTGAGATTCAACTGATAACTCTTCGGTGGTAAAAGATGTTGGTCCTAATAATGTACTTAAACCATCACCACATACTGCAAACACATATACATCATAAGTGCTTTCTGCTTCCAAACCACTAATTCCTATTCCTAATACTCCGTCATTATCAAATACTGATGTTCCTTCAATTGTAGGATCAAAATTTACGGGTCCATAAACAACTTGCCATTCAGTAGCAGTTCCATTCTCTGTCCAAGAGACTTGAGCTGTTGTATCTGTAATATTATCAATTTGGATATTTGAAGGCAAAGAACATAATGGAGATGAAGTGATACTAATATCAAAAGCACCTTCATCATTATCCATAAACCCACTAAAATCTCCTACGTTTATATAATAGGTTTCTCCAATGACGGATGTAAAAGTAACTTCTTCAGTATCATTAGAAGAATCAGAAAAGTCTAAACAAGTAAAATTACCACAGCTTCCTGTATAAACTCCCAACTCAGAATCCCACATAGAAGTTTCAGTTACGGTGATGGTAATTTCTTCACCATTTCCGATAACGGTATACCATACTCCATCATTCATTCCTGATCCGCAATTAGCGATAAAACCATCATTATTAGTAGCACCAAAAGCATTCTGAGAATTGGTGTATGGCAATGGAGAGGCATCAAAAGCATCTACACAAGCATCATTAGCAGGAACATCGAAGGTGGTAAATTGAAACTCAGTACACGATGAATCTCCCAAACTATTGTAAGGAATTATAGAGACATAATACGTCATTCCCTGTGTAAGTGCTCCAACATTATAAAAAGTATCTCCTCCTTCAACTAAAGCCTGATTAACCATATCTGTTGCTCCAGAGGCTGTTCCCATGCTAAATTTATAAGCTACTACTCCTCCTGTCGCAGGATTCCAAGTTATTAAACCTGTTGTAGCGGCATTAATTTCTCCATTTGCGGGAGAAGTCATAACTACATCGCAATTAGGAGTTGATGTAACTGTTTGTTTAGCAGAAATATTATCTAAATAAACATAGAAATCTCCTGATAGCCAACGTGAGATAAATCTCAACTGGAAATCTGATCCTGATGGAATATCTGCTGCAGGAATCGTCAAACTAATTGTCTCACAACTGGCGCTTGTCACATGATTACTATCATCAATGGTTACTAAATTTACCCAAGTCGTTCCTTGATCTAAAGTATATTCTACATCTATACTACCCCAACCTGGTTGAGTAGCAGTAATGGGAATACCTGAAGATACAAAATTAACAACCTTGTAATCAAAACTAATATCCATCGTTGTCCCACTAGATAAATTATCTACCTGGGGTGAATATAGCTCTCCCTCAATACTATCAACCCATAAATTATCTCTAACACTGTTACCATCACAAGCACCTGTTGGTGTTATTGCAAAGGCACCATCATCACTCCATCCATCTGTATAAGCAGTAGACGAGTTAAAATTTTGACTAACATTTATCTGAGCATTCACAAATAAAGTTGTTGCCAAAATAAGTAAAATAGAAAAAGTAATTTTTCTCATAACCCTTTTATATTAAATAACTTGTATTAAGATTTTGGGGGATGGGACAAACTTAACAAAAAAAACCCAAAGCATAAGCTTTGGGTTTTAATTTTAATTTAATTATATATTAAATTTATTCTTTGATAACTTTTATTGTTTTTGATTCTCCACCAATAGTTATCATTACCATATAAGGTCCTGCTGCTAATTTTTCTAAATTTAAATTAGTTTTCAATGAATTAGGTTGTACTGAAATTACTTCTTGACCTAATAAATTATATACAGATACCTTTTCTAATTGCTCTCCCGTTACTTCTAATGTTAAAAGATTTTTTACTGGATTCGGGTAGTAAGAGAAGTTTCTAAAGTTTTCTCCTTTAATAGATAAGTCTGAAGTAATAAATGTTTGTAAAGCTGACCAGTCACTTGTATTTCCTGTAGCACAAATAGCTCTTACGTAAACATCATATTCTGTTTCAGCAGTTAAACCGTTAATAGTTTCTCCTAAATCTCCATCATTATCAATTAAACTAGTACCTTCCATTTCTGGATCAAATCCTGGAGCACCATAAATGATCTCCCACTGCGTAGCAGAACCATTCTCTGTCCAAATTATACCTGCAGAAGTAGAAGATATTTCACTAATCACAATATCTGAAGGAGCTTCACAAGCTTCAACATTGGCTTCAGAAACATTCACAGTATAATCTTCAACTTGGCCAAAACTACTAATTGCGCAAGGATCAATTACAGATGTACTATAGTTTTTATAAACTCTTAATCGAGTTTCACCCAATATAGCGTCTGCCGGCACTTCAATAATAGCAGAAGCTTGTTGACCATCTAAACCAGTAGAGTTTTCAATAAAACCTATTTCATAAACCTCAGAGGCATCATCTAAAATTTCGTTTTGATTCCAGTCAACAAATACAGTAAAGAAGTTTTCAAAATTACCACCTGTATTACCTTCTAAAGTAATGGTGTAAATACCTTCTTGATTTAATTCTATTACCACATCTGTAAAATCTTCATAAGCTGGGCTTGCATCTAATACAGCATCACTTACATTATTGATATTAGCAATTGTAACTGCAGTGATTGGTTCAACTGAAAAGGAAATTTCTGGCTGGCAATAAGTATCTATAGTTGCCACAGTTAGTGGTCCAACCGTATTACTATCATCACCATCGCAATTAGAAGTTATATAAAAATCATAACTAGTTAAATTCATTAAGCCAGATATGGTTATTCCTGGATTACCATCGTTATCAATAATTACCTCACCTTCACCTAACTCAAATCCTATTTCTCCATATTCTATAGTCCACTGCTCGGCATCACCTAATTCTACCCAAGTAAGATCTAAACTACTTTCTGTAACATTAGTCGCCATAAAATTCTCTGGTAACAAGCAACCGTCTGCAACCTCACATTGTCCAGTTATACTAAAAACACCATCGTCTTCTCCTATTGTCCAAACTGTTGCCTCTTCATTCATAAATGCATTAAAATTACCAATAGTATTTACCGAGGTACTTTCCCAAGCTAATTGAGTATCTGCAACTGTTGGCACACCAACTAATTGTACCCAATAAGTAATATCATTAGCGCCGTCACCAGCAAAATCTACTGCATTTGGCAAATCTAACACAACCTCGTGAACATCAAAACCAAAAGCCTCTCCTATAATATCTTGAGACGCTGGTATTACATCTTCAAAAGTTTGAATCTCTGCTCCTGGAAGACCTTCATTATCTTCAAAAAAGATGACATCCATAGATGCAATACCTCCTTGTGATAAAATATTTGCAGTAATGTTATTTGCCGTAAAATTAATTGTATTAGCAGAAACAATAAAATCATTAGCTAACATTTGCCCTCCTTCTTCCATAAAAAGACCATTTTCAAAAGCATTGCTAATTTGAGTTTGACCACAATCTACTGTTTCGTCTACTACAACATCTGTAGTTACTGAAATATCAAAAGCTCCTTCAGGAGAATCTGAAAAACCACTCCAATATGCTATATTAACATAATAGATAGTTCCCTCTTCAGATGCGAAAGTTAAAACCTCTACATCATTTCCAGTGTCTACATCATCTACACAAGTAAATTCACCACAACTTCCTGTGAAAACCGAAACTTTTGAATCCCAAGATGAAGTTTCTGTTACTTCTATAGTTAAATTTCCTCCATCTCCTAAGATAGTATACCAAACCCCATCATTAGAACTACCACAATCTCCTTCGCTAATAAAACCATCGTTGTTGGTTGCTGATGATGCATCCTGTGAATTATTATATGGAAAAGAACTAATTGCAATAGCGCCTGTACAAGCATCATTAGATGGTGGTGGTGGTGGCGTTCCTACGCAAATATCAAAATTGGCTTGAGCAAAACTTGAAGAAGAAGAAGCGTAATATCCAAATACACGGACATAGTAGGTATCTCCCACGGTTAAACCTGATACATTTAAAGTATTAGGATCTGAGTCATCTACAAATACTAAATCTTCACAACCTGCCGTACCATTGTATAATCCTATTACCATATCGATAGAAGTACCAATAACAGCAGTAACATTTGCAAGAGAGATACGGTGTGCTTCACTTGCAGCTACAAAACTAAACCATACGTCATTATCTGGGGTTCCAACCACATCATCTTCTTGAGACGATGCTGTAGCACTTGCAGTTGTTCCTGAAGTTACCACACCACACGAAAAGTCTTCATTAACCGTTAATACAATTGCATTATCACACTCATCATTGATAGGAGCTGGTGGTGGTGGTGGTGTAGTTCCTACACAAATATCAAAATTAGTTTGAGCTGTATTTGTTAAACTCCAACCATATACGCGTACATAATAAGTATCTCCTATCGTTAAACCAGAAGCATTTAAAGTGTTTGGGTCTGAATCATCTACAAATACAAGATCTTCACAACCTGTCATTCCATTGTATAGCCCCATTCCCATATCGGTAAAAGTGCCAATAACAGCAGTAACATTTGTAAGAGATATACGATGTGCTTCACTTGTAGCTACAAAACTAAACCACACATCATTATCTGGAGTACCTGTTACATCATCTTCTTGAGACGATGCTGTAGCGCCTGCTGTTGTACCAGCCGTAACCTCACCACAAGCTAAATCTCCATTTACCGCTAATGCTATTGCATTATCGCACTCATCATTAATAGGAGCTTCTGCCAATGTAGTAAATTCTAAAGGTCCTACCCAATCGCTTTCATCGTCTACTGCACAAATAGCTTTAACGTAAAAATTATACTCTGTTTGTGAGTCTAAATTAAGAATATTTACACCTAATGTTCCATCATTATCAACAATTGTAGTTCCTTCTGTTTCTGGATCAAAACCAGGTGATCCATAAATAACTTCCCATTCAGTTTCTTCACCTCCTAATGTCCATGAAACATCAACTGAACTTGAAGTAACGTTTTCTGTAATTACTTCTGAAGGTGCTGGACAAGTAGGAGGTGCCCCAACATAAATATTGTCAATTATCCACCAATAAGCAAAGCTTCCCGTATACCTAAATCTAACTTGAGCATTAGCTATTCCTACCACATGATCTGAGATATCAATACTTTCTGAAGCAGGATTAGCAGTATCATCTGAGTAATTAGCTACCTGAACCCATGAACTTCCATCAAAAACCTCTACATAACCTAGGCCATCAGTAAAAGATGCTTCATTAAAGAAATGGTCAAATTTTAATTCTACAGCAGAAGCTGTGCTTGCATCAAAAACGGGGGTTTCCAACGCAGCTTCTTGTACTCCTCCTGTCCCATAATTATCACTATCTAATATCGCAACAGGTGCAGACATTGGTAAATTAATAGTTTGTGCACCAGGGTTATCAAACTCCCAGTCTTGACCGGATCCTTCTATATCATTGTTCGTCCATCCTGTGGGCAAGTCGCCACCAGAAAAATCTTCTTCTACATAAACTTGCGACCATCCCATGTAAGAGGCCAAAAGTAAACATACAAATAGTGTAATTTTTTTCATAAATATAATTTTAGTTAAACAACTCTCTAAAATACAAAACTAATGTTAAATAAGTGTTCACTTGTTAATAAATTAAATAGATATTAGGTTAAAAGCAAAAAAAACCGCTTAAAAGCGGTTTTTTTTTAAAATATTTTATATTTTCTTATTCTTTCTCTACAAATGCCTCCATTACTTGCTGACTTACACCCATATTCGAAAATCCTCCGTCGTGGAATAAATTTTGAAGCGTAACCTTTTTAGTAAGATCTGAGAATAGTGTTAACGTGTAATCGGCACACTCATCTGCAGTGGCATTTCCTAAAGGAGACATTTTTTCCGCGTAAGCGATAAAACCATCAAAACCTTTCACTCCTTGTCCCGCAGTAGTTGGTGTTGGAGATTGAGAAATTGTATTTACCCTTACCTTTTTGTCTTTACCGAAGAAGTAACCAAAGCTTCTCGCAATAGATTCTAAATATGCTTTATTGTCTGCCATATCATTATAATCTGGGAAGACACGTTGTGCAGCCATATAAGTTAAAGCTACTATACTTCCCCACTCATTCATAGCGTCTTTTTTATAAAGAACCTGCATGGTTTTATGAAATGAGACTGCCGAAACATCCCAACCTTTAGTGGTAAAATCATAATTCATATCTGTATAATGATTTCCTTTACGCACGTTTACAGACATCCCTATAGAGTGAAGTACAAAATCTAATTTACCTCCTAAAATTTCTGTTGCCTTTTCTACTAAGTTTTCTAAGTCTTCTACTTTTGTAGCATCAGCAGGAATAATTTCTGATCCCGTCTTTTCTGCAAGATCTTTAATTTTTCCCATTCTCATAGCAATTGGCGCATTTGTCAATACAAAAGTTCCTCCTTGCTCGTTTATTTTTTCAGCGGTTTTCCAAGCGATTGAATTTTCATCTAATGCTCCGAATATGATTCCTCTTTTTCCTTTTAATAAGTTATATGACATGATTTTGTTTTTTCTTAGTGGTGGTAAATATATAAAAACTAGATTAGTTCAATAATTGTTTTGCGTGAGCAATTGCCGAATTAGACTTTTCTTTTCCGCCAAGCATCTCTGCAAGCTCTAAAATTCTATTTTCTTCGCTTAACTGCTCAATATTAGTTGTGGTTATTTTCTTTTTAGTTTCTTTATAAACTTTTAAATGCTGTTTTCCTTTTGCTGCAATTTGTGGCAAATGCGTTATAGCGATGACTTGCATCTCCTGACTCATTTTTAGCATAATATTACCCATTTTTTGAGCTACATCTCCCGAAACTCCCGTGTCTATTTCATCAAATATTATGGTTGGTAATTTACCATAAAATGCTAATATACTTTTTACTGCCAAAGTAATTCTAGAAAGCTCTCCGCCTGAAGCTGCTTTTTTAATATCTTTAAAACTTCCTCCTTTATTGGCTGCTAATAGCCAGTTCATTTTATCTATTCCGTGAGCGTTAAATTCTTCTTGAAGTGAGATTTCAATTTTTAGCTTTGCATCTGGCATTCCTATTTCTGCCAAAATAGCTTGCATCTTGCTTATAAAAGTAGGAATTTCCTTTTTTCTAGTTTTATAAAGCTGTTGAGCTAAAGCTAAAGCTTCTTGCTTGGAAGCTTCAATTTTTTGTTCCAATACATTTAACTCTTCATCTGCATTTTCAGAGCTTGCTACTTTCTTCTCCAAATCATTTTGTAAGGCAAGTAACTCTTCAACTGTTTCTACGTCGTGCTTACGCTGAAGATTATAAATTTGCTGAAGTTTTTGATTAACCAAAGTTAACTCTTCTGGATCATCTTCAATCTTACCTTCTAATCTAACAATCTCTTCCGTAACATCTTCCAACTCCAATAAACTGCTCTCTACTCGCTGAAAAATTTCTTTATAGCTTTCGCTGAAATTTTCTAAACGTGAAAGTTTATTTTTCACATCTCTTAATACAGCTAAAACTCCAATTTCTTCTTGTTCTAAATGAAAAGAAGAAGCCGAAAGGTTTTCCTTTAACTCTTCTACATTATTAAGTTCTGTAAACTTTTCTTCTAATTCTTCTTGAATTCCTTCTTTAAGATTAGCTTCTTGAAGTTCTGAAACCAGAAAAAGGTTATAATCGTAAGCTGCTTTGGCCTCTTTTTGGGAAGCTTTCAATTCTTCTAATTGCTTTAAAAGTGTTTTATAAGAATTTAATTTTTGCTTATAACTAACTAATGTCGTCTTGTGGTTTGCTAAATCGTCTATAATTTTAAATTGATAATTCACCTCTCCTAAAGACAGAGTTTCATGCTGACTGTGAATATCTATGAGTTGATTTCCCAACAATACTAATTTTTGCAAGGTAACGGGAGTGTCATTTATGAAAGCTCTAGATTTACCAGAAGGTAAGATCTCTCTTC
This sequence comes from Mesonia algae, assembly GCF_003253545.1. Lineage (GTDB taxonomy): Bacteria > Bacteroidota > Bacteroidia > Flavobacteriales > Flavobacteriaceae > Mesonia > Mesonia algae. Next base: position 258,062 of record NZ_QKYV01000004.1, on the reverse strand, counting down.
TAATAATAGTTTCTGGCTCATAGTCCAAATCATTATCTACAAAGAAGTTCTCTAATTGATAAACAGATATTTTAAAATGCCCTTCAACCACACATTTTTTATCAGGGTTTCTTACAGAAGTAATGTCTGCACGTTTCCCAATAAGTAGAGACAAAGCACCTAATAGTATTGATTTTCCAGCACCGGTTTCCCCTGTGATTATAGTAAAATCATCTTGAAGCTGTAGAGAAACATCTTCAATTAAAGCAAAGTTTTTAATCGATAAATTAGTTAACAAATCCTCTTTAATTTTAGGGTAAATATACAAGAGAAATTGATGAGATACATCAAAAACAAAACAGAATTTTAGAATTTAATCTTATTCCAGTTTTTATTATAAAGCGGAGATATTCTTCGCAAATTTTCAACAACCTTATTTACTTCTACCGAAGGCCCACCAGTAAATACACTTTCAATTTCTGATGATTTAGCATCAAAGAAAGCTCGCATAGGGGCAGAATTTGGTCGGTTATTGTTAACGTCTCTTAATAACTGAATAGCATCTACAATACTATTCTTCCCTGCCTCTACATCACTATGCATCACATCTAATCCTAGACGGTGATATACATATAATGCTTCTCTATATTTAGTGAAGTTACTCGATATAATATCCGCGTTAAGCTTGTATTTAGATTGATTTCCATCATTTGCTGTCCAACCACCACCTGCTGTTTGTGCAGAAATATTCACAATTTGCTTAGCTTCTTGATGATAATCTTCTCCTCCTTGTAACGCATAAGTATCTGCGTCTAAACCTAAAATAGTAAAAGCATAGAAGCTTAAATTAGAAATTAGATTAGAATTGAAGGTATTTTCACTATATCGCAATGGCTGATACTCTGTATAATTAAAATTGAAATCGTTGTCTTTAAAATTTAAGACAGGAGTAGAATACAAACTTCCATATACAGGTCTCGAAGATTGAACTTGAACTGTAGCGGTAAAGTTATCTGAATTATATTCTTTTATGGTAATAAAAATACTGCATTGTATTCTCTCATCGTCATCCAAATCTAGATCTGTCCAACTCTGGTTCATAAACTCTTTCACCGAAGTTTCTAAAGTTTTAAATATAGATAATTGCGTTTTCCCAGTTTGCTCTGCATTTACAGTAACCGAGCAATTAAGTTCTTGCGCACTTAACACACAAGAAAACAACATCAATAAAGAATATATTAAAATATTTTTCATACTAATCTATCTACTAATTCTTTGAGAATATCTTTAGCCACTTTCTCTTTTGACTTTAACTCGTAAGATTGGACTTTATCTTTGTCTATAATTCTAACCTTATTAGTTTCCTGTTGAAACCCCGCACCTTTATCTTGTAACGAATTTAATACAATAAAGTCTAAATTCTTTTTTTGTAATTTCTTTTTAGCGTTTTCTACCTCATTTTCTGTTTCTAATGCAAAACCTATTAAAAACTGATGTTGTTTTTTCTCCCCCATAGACAATAGAATATCTTGAGTTTTCTCTAATTCTAATGTAAGTTTAGGATCAGATTTTTTTATTTTTTGAGTAGCCTTAGTTATTGGCCTATAGTCAGAAACTGCTGCTGCAGCAATAGCCACATCTACTTCTTTATAATATAAATGTACTGCATCATACATTTCTTTAGCAGAAACCACATCTACCCTATTTATACCATCATTCTTCAACTGGAGTGAGCTAGGCCCGCTAACTAAAATTACCTCTGCTCCTAGCTTTGCTGCTTCTTCAGCTATGGCATACCCCATTTTTCCGCTAGAATGATTGCCTATAAAACGTACAGGATCTATAGCTTCGTATGTAGGACCGGCGGTAATCAATATTTTTTTTCCGTTTAACGGAAGTTGTTTTGCAATATCTCTTTTTATAAAACTAATGATTTCTTCTGGTTCTGCCATTCTTCCTTCTCCACTCAAGCCACTAGCTAGTTCACCATTCCCTACAGGAATTACTACATTACCAAAGATATTCAATTTTTCTAAAGATTTTTTGGTGGATGGATGTCTATACATATCCAAATCCATTGCAGGAGCAACATAAACCGGACATTTAGCTGAAAGGTAAGTCGCTAATAAAAAGTTATTGCTTTGCCCATGAGCCATTTTTGAAAGTGTATTGGCTGTGGCAGGAGCTATGAGCATAAAGTCTGCCCATAAACCCAAATCTACGTGATTATTCCAAACCTCAGATTCTTTATCTGTAAAGGAAATTATAACGTCATTTTTTGAGAGCGTAGATAAGGTTAAAGGGGTTACAAACTCCTTAGCTTTTGGAGTCATAACCACTTTAACCTCTGCTCCTTCTTTTATAAATAAACGGACTAAAAAAGCTATTTTATAGGCTGCAATTCCTGCAGTTACCCCTATGAGTACTTTTTTATCGTTTAAGGATATCATAGATTATGCGTTATCGCTCTTGGTATCTCTGTAATAAACTTTATCATCTAACCACTCTTGTACAGCTAATGAATGTGGTTTTGGTAATTTTTCATAAAATTTTGAAACTTCGATTTGCTCTTTGTTTTCAAAAATTTCATCTAAACTATCGTTGTAAGTAGCAAATTCGTCTAACTTCTCTAAAAGCTCTTTTTTAATTTCAGTATTAATTTGAGTTGCTCTTTTAGACATGATAGCAATTGCCTCATAGATATTATCTGTAGGCGCATCTACTAAATTTTTATCGATAGTAGTTGTACTTACGGGTGCATTTACATTTTTTATATCCATTTGTTAAAGTATTAACTGTTATAGTTTTCTAATCTGTTATTAATATCTTCAAGAATTATATTCGCTTCTTCAGAAAGCTCTCCTTGAGGAAAATATTTTTTATAATTTTCGTGGTATTCTTTAGCCGTCAACAAACGTTCCTTAATAAGGTACTTGTAACTGTTGATCGCTAATAAATAAGCAGATTCCATTTTATAGAAATAAGCTTTTTCTCTAAATATAGAACCTGGATTAGCTTCTATAAAATTATCAAAAGAGGCCATTGCTGCTTTATAATCTTCAGTATGATGATATTGTTTAGATATCTCGTATGATTTTTTCTCTAACTTTTCTCTTAACTCTGATGATAACTCATTTGCATTTCCTAAATTTTCTCCGTCAGGGAAACGCGTGATGTAATCTTGAAACTTATCAATTGCTTTATATGTTTCAGTTTGATCTAAACTAAACCTAGGAGAAACATAGTAATAACTCTTCGCACTTTTAAAATAAGCTTCATCTATCTTTTCGCTTTTAGGATAAGATTTAGTGAAACGCTCAAATTGGTACCCCGAATCAAAATAAGCCTCTAACAAATAATAAGAGTTAGCGTGCATATAAGAAATTTTTTCTCCTTGCGGCTTTCCTCTATATTGTGGTAAAATTTGCTCTGTTAACCTAAGAGATTTTTTAATTTTTCCTTTTTTACCCTGTTCAACCCCTTCATCATACAACTTTACAGCCATATCATATTTGGTTTTAACATCATCGTTTTTTAAGGCTTTTTGGTATTCACTACAAGAGTAGAAACTAGATACCAAAAGTAAAAGGAACATTAATTTTCTCATAAGTCTATAAAACATCTTGCAAAAGTACTGCTTTCTAACGTATTAAAAAAACTCTAATTTATCAGAAATATTGTTTTGCGCTAATTATTAATTATTATCTATAAATTCAGCTAATCTTAACTGTAAACTTTCTGAAGCTTTCACTAACGGAAGTCTTACCTCATCGGTAGTTAAGCCTAATTTTTTGAAAACCGATTTGATTCCTGCTGGGTTACCTTCTTCAAAAATCATATCTATTGCAGGTGCTATTTTATAATGAATTTCATAAGCTTCATCTACTTTTCTATCTAACCCTAATGCGACCATATTAGAAAAATCTTCTGGAAACCCTTCGGCTATCACCGAAATTACTCCCGCTCCTCCTGCTAAAATCATAGGAAGCGTAATCATATCATCTCCAGAAATCACTAAGAAATCTTTTGGTGTTTGCTGTATCATTTCCATCGCCTGTACAATATCTCCTGCCGCCTCTTTAATCGCAATAATATTATCAAAATCACTGGCTAATCTTGCCACGGTGTAAGGCAACATATTACTCGCCGTTCTTCCTGGGACATTGTATAAAATTATAGGCAAAGGAGAGTTTTCTGCTACGTGTTTAAAATGCTGATAAATTCCTTCTTGAGTGGGTTTATTATAAAATGGAGAAACCGAAAGTATAGCATCAAAACCTTCTAAGTTTTCGTTTTTAAGCTGCTCAACTAACGCAGTAGTATTGTTTCCTCCTACTCCTAAAACCAATGGCAATTCACCATTATTAGCTTCAATTATCGTTTGTTTTACTAAGGTTTTTTCTTCATTGGTTAGTGTCGCACTTTCTGCTGTTGTCCCTAAAACAACAATATAATCTACACTATTCTCTATTTGAAACTTCACCACCTTTTTTAAAGCCTCAACATCTACCGACTTATCTTCTTTAAAAGGGGTGATTAATGCAACTCCTGTTCCTACAAACTTTTCCATTATTTAATAATTATATCTGTATACTTTTTTAATTCTTTGACAAATAAACCTGGTTCCTCTTCTTGCACCAAAATCTCCATATCATTCAATCTTTTTTCTTGATGAGAAAAACCTGCTTTTAATTTTGCTTCCGCGGAAGCTGCAACCAAAAGTAATGCTAAATTATCTCTAGAGAAATAATTAATTAGTAAATCAAAATCTTGTGCTAAAAACGATTTTACTTCACTCTCTTTTTTAAAAACTCCTCGCCAATCAATATCTTTTTCTGTAAAAAAAGCACCCTCAATTTCTTTGCCCTTATTTTCTTTAAAAACTATAGTGCTCAATTGGTTAGAATTTAAAGAAAAAGTAGTGGATAATACTTTTATAAGACGCTGCTCATTAAAATTGGCATCTACTATTAAACCTATACGATTAAGGTTTATTAAAGGTTCATTTTTCCGTAAAGAAAAATGCTTCTCTATATTTTTTTTTACATTAAACTTTTTTATTCCTTTTATCATACAAAGACGCACAGAGCTCCATATTCTCACCTTGTGCAATAACTGTTTGCAAAGGTAAATTTATTCTTTGTTTGCTCAAATTTATGGTCAAAAAAAGCGGTATTTCTACCGCTTTTATCAATTTCTAATATTTATTATCCTCTTAACCAAGCTTCACGTAATTGCTTACGAGCATCTGAGTCTGGTAAATCTAAAGATTCATAAGAAGTTTTCATCATCGTTGCTGGTTTCACTGTCCCTGTTAAAGTCATTTCTTCCCCGTCTCTATCTATAACCATTTTAAGCTCTTCACCATCTTTCCAAGCTTGAGAAGTCATAATTAATGCATATGCATTATCTATAGTATAAGCAGTACCATTAATTGATTTAATGATATCACCACCTTCTAACTTCATCTCTTCAAGAAATGAGTTAAGAGCTATATTTTTACGAATAAAAAGTTCTTTGGTTTCTGCATCTCCATCAATAAAAGGAACTTGTCCGTTAAGGAAATAACCCGATTTTACCTCTTGCTCTTTTTTCTCTACTCCTACTTTAGCAAAGAAATCTTCGTAAGGGATTGGAGTCGTTCCGCTAATGTACGTAGTTAAAAATGTTCTTACCTCTGGATAAGTTAACTCTACAATATCATTAAACAACTCATCGTCATTAAATGGTTTTTCCTTTCCGTATTTCGCACTCAATTTTTTCATCAAGTCTAAAATACCAGACTCTCCATTACTTAATTCTCTTAAACGAATGTCTAAAGCCATTCCTATTAAAGCTCCTTTTTGGTATACGTTGTAATAGCTCTTTTCATACTTTTCATCTAAAATATTTTCACTCATTACCGTAAAAGGCATGGTATCATCAAAATTTTTAGAACTAGCTATTTTTTCTACCATTCTTTCATAGAAAGCTGCATCTTCGATCAATCCTTGATTTACCTGAAATAAATTAGCAAAATACTCAGTAACTCCCTCATACATCCATAAATGCTTAGACATTTTTGGGTTGTTATAATCAAAATAATGCACTTCATTTGAGTGTACACTTAACGGAGTGATAATATGAAAGAACTCATGTGAAACTACATCTTTCATCGATTCGTTTAACGCTTGTAGAGGCATTGTTTCGGGCAAAACTACCGTAGTTGAAGTATGATGTTCTAAAGCGCCAAAACCTTTAGCATCGGTTTTTTGCATGTCTGCTAAATACAATAAAATAGCATACATATTGGTATTGTCTATATCTCCTAAAAAGCTTTTTTGAGCTTCTAAGATTTTAGACATATTAGGTTTAATTTGTTCGGCAGTATAAACCCCATTAGGAGAATACACATCTAAAATCACCTTCATATCTCCTAACTGAAAATCTACTTGATTGGGAGTAGAATACATAATTGGATTATCGGTAATTTCAAAATAACGTGCTGCAGAGTATTCATCTATCGTAGCATCACCTTCAGGTTTTGAAACGATGCTAGATTTTAAAGAAGTACCCGACACTAAATTATTAGGTCTTTTTACCGTTAATTGATACGGTGTTTCTGTCATTCCGTCAAAATAACCTACAAATGCGTGAAGGTTAAGCATAAAGTTTTCATTAGCAGCAATGTTTGTTCCTGCTGGAGAAAAAACTCCTTCTTCACCTGCGATATCAAAAGAGTCATTTACCCAATAGGTAATTTTATCTAAGCTCGTCGCATTTGCTATTTGCCAAGAATTTTCGTCTATACTTGTAACTGTTAATTCCTCTCCCTTATAATTGTAAGCTTTTACATTTTCTATAAACTTCCCATAGTTATCGGTAGAATAAGTACCAGGAACAGTTTTAGGAATGTAAAATACAATGCTCTCCTTATCAATTTTTCCAGGATTAACACTTACCATCACTTTATCGTCTTGTACATCTACTAAGTCGATATTAGTCACAATAGTTTCATTCTCAGAAGTCTTTACTGCTGTACTTTTACACGAGAAGAGTGCAAAAGCCAAAGCCGCAGTATAAATCATTTTTTTCATGTAGTATGGTTTTGTTAATAAGACTTCACTTATTTTCAAATGTTACATCTATTCTTTAATATTTTTATAAAAAGGAACCTTTAAATTAACTTTAGCTTTAAATGCTATCTTTATATTTGTAAAAAATTATAGATGAAAAATTTTCTTTTACTCCTTTACGGAATCACTCTTTTATCTTTTTCCTCTTGTGGAGAAGAAAAAAACAATTCTTCCGACCCACTACAGGTTTCTAAAATTGAAGGAAAGCAACTTTCTGTAAAAAAATCTTTAACCGAAGACGAAGAGATTAAGTCTTTTATCGATCCTTATAAAAATAGGATTAAAGGTGAAATGAATATGGTTTTATCCTATACTGGAGAAACACTATCAAAATCTGATGGAGAATACAACACCGCCATTGGAAATATGATGGCAGATGCCGTGATGGAGTTTGCTAATCCTATATTCAAAACACGTACAGGAAACACGATAGATGGTGTATTGTTAAATCACGGCGGAATACGTTCTAAAATTAATCGCGGCGATATCACCACCCAAACTGCTTATAATATTATGCCGTTTGAAAATGAAGCTGTAGTCGTAGCGTTAAAAGGAAGGCAAGTTTTAAAAATGTTTGAATACCTGTCTCGCAGTAAAAGAGCACATCCTATTTCTGGAATGCAATTGATCTTAAATTTTAAAAATCAAATTAAAACTGCTCGAGTACAGGGAAAAAAAATAGATCCTAGTAAAACCTATTACATTGTTACGAATGATTATTTAATGGAAGGTGGAGATAATATGAAGTTTTTCTCACAGAGAGAAAGCGAGACTTTTATAGACTATAAATTACGTAATATTTTTATAGATTATTTCAAAAAGTACGACACCATTCAACCCGTTCGTGATGAACGTTTCATAAAAGAGTAAATCACATGAAAAGAAGAGATTTTATACAAAAAACTACTGCTGCGGGAGTGTTTACTGGAATTGCAGGTACGGCTTTACTTAGTAGTTCTTTCGCTTCCGCGGAAGCGAAACACATCACCATTCTTCACACCAACGATGTTCACAGTCATATCGACCCTTTTCCTTTAGATGATGACAAGAATCCTGGACAAGGAGGTGTCGCTAAGCGTTATACACTTATTCAAAAGATAAAAAAAGAGAATCCTAATACCTTACTTTTAGATGCTGGAGATATTTTTCAAGGTACTCCTTATTTTAATTTTTACGGTGGAGAATTAGAGTTTAAATTGATGAGCAAATTAGGTTACGATGCTGCAACCATAGGAAATCATGATTTTGATAATGGTATTGATGGCTTAAATGCCCAACTCCCAAATGCTGAGTTTAGTTTACTTAATGCTAATTATAATTTTTCTAATACTGTCCTTGACGGACAAATAAAACCATATCAAGTTTTTATTAAAGACGGAGTGAAAATTGGGGTTTTTGGTGTAGGAATACAATTAGAAGGTTTGGTCAATAAAAAAATGTATAAAGAAACAGAATATAATGATCCCGTTTCAATCTCTCAAGATATCGTAAAACAGCTTAAAGAAAATGAAAAATGTGACTTGGTGATTTGTCTTTCGCATTTAGGTTATCACTACATCCACGATAAAATTGATGATTTAAAGCTTGCCTCTAAAACTAAAAATATCGATCTTATTATTGGTGGTCACACCCATACATTTTTAGATAAACCTACCGTAACTAAAAACGCTGAAGGTAAAGACGTACTTGTTAATCAAGTAGGCTGGGCTGGGATTAATTTAGGCAGAATAGATTTTTATCTTGACCACTCCAATAAAATTAACGGAAAAGGAGCTAGTATTTTAGTATAAATTTTTAATTTTAAACATATTTAATAATTATCCTCATGCCAATCAAAAGAAAAAAAATTTTTGTGATCGTAGCCGGAATCTTAATTATGGCAATCTCACAAATTTTAGCTCAGTACTTTAATTTTTCAGATATAGTAAAAGGTCTTATCAATGGACTTGGAATAGGTGTTCTATTCACTGCTTTTCTGATAAAAGAAAAGCAGTCTGCATAATGCTGAAAATATCTAATGAACCATTTCTAAAAAATCATCTTCAGAAATGATTTGAGTGCCAACTTTTTCCGCTTTAGCGAGCTTACTCGGACCCATATTTTCTCCGGCTACTAAGTAATTGGTTTTAGCCGAAATTGAACCCGTCACTTTCCCACCGTTGTCTTCTATTAACTTTTTAAGCTCTTTCCGGGAAACTTTTTGGAATACTCCAGAAATTACAAAAGTATTTCCTTGTAATTTATCGGTTAATCCTTCTAACTCTTCTTCAGAGATGGCTAACTGAACTCCAAAAGACTTAAGCCTTTCAATAGTATTTCTATTTTCCTCAACTTCAAAGAAATGAACCACACTTTCTGCGATCTTCTCCCCTATTTCTTCTACATTCACCAGCGTTTCTTGCGAAGCTTCCGCTAAAGCGTCAATTGTTTTAAAGTATTTAGCCAACTTTTTAGCTACAGTTTCGCCCACATACCTAATTCCGAGTGCAAATAAAACGCGTTCAAAGACAACTTCTTTTGATTGCTGAATCCCGTTGATTAAATTTATTGCAGATTTTTCTGCCATACGTTCTAACGGAAGAACTTCTTCTTTCTTTAAGTCGTATAAATCGGCGTAATTCTCGATTAAACCTTCTTTCACTAATAACGCCACGGTTTCTCCACCAAGTCCTTCAATATCCATCGCTTTGCGCGAAATAAAATGTTGAATACGACCTACAATCTGCGGAGGACAACCTGTAGCATTCGGACAATAATGTTGTGCCTCACCTTCTTGACGAACCAATTCTGTTTCACATTCAGGGCAATTTGTAGCATATTGCGTAGGGTTGGAAGATGCATCACGCTTATTAAAGTTTACTCCTACGATTTTAGGAATAATTTCTCCGCCTTTCTCAACATATACCGCATCTCCAACTCTTATATCTAATTTTTCTATTTGATCGGCATTATGTAAAGATGCCCTTTTAACAGTAGTTCCCGCCAATTGCACGGGTTTTAAATTTGCAACTGGAGTGATAGCTCCTGTTCTTCCTACTTGATAAGTAATACTTTCTAAAATGGTTTCTTCTTGCTCTGTCTTAAACTTATAAGCCATTGCCCATCTTGGCGCTTTAGAAGTAAAGCCTAGCTCTTCTTGTTGACGCAAATTATTGACTTTAATCACTACCCCATCGGTTTCATAAGGTAATTCGTGACGATGAATATCCCAATATTGAAGAAATTCATCTACACCTTGCATACTAGAAGCCAAAATAGCCTCTTGAGGAACTTTAAACCCCCATTCTCTCGCTTTCTGTAAACTTTCAAATTGAGATGTAAAAGGCAAATCTTCTCCAATAACACTATATAATAAGCAGTCTAACGGTCTTTTTGCTGTCTCACTACTATCTTGTAGCTTTAAACTTCCAGAGGCTGTATTTCTAGGGTTGGCATATGGTTCTTCCCCGTTTTCTACTCGTTCTGCATTCAATTGTGCAAAACCTTCGTAAGGTAAAACTACTTCTCCTCTAATTTCAAATTTTTGCGGATAATCCCCTTTCAGTTTTAACGGAACAGATTTTATGGTTTTAATATTATTTGTAATCTCATCTCCCTGATTTCCATCACCTCTCGTTACTGCTCTAAGCAATTCACCGTTCTCATAAGTTAAACTAATTGACGCCCCGTCATATTTAAGCTCACAAGTATATTCTACTTCTCCATCACTTAGTTTTTCTATTCGTTTTTCCCAATCTTCTAGATCTTCTTTAGAATATGAGTTGGCTAATGAATACATTCTATTTTCATGAACGATCGTAGGAAAATTCTTAGTTATAGCACCTCCTACACGTTGAGTAGGTGAATTTTCATCCATAAGCTCTGGATGAGCTGTTTCTAGCTCTTGCAGTTTTTCTAGCAGTTGATCAAATTCATAATCACTAATTTCTGGCTTATCCAAAGTGTAGTAATTATAATTATGTTGATGTAAGGCTAGCCTTAATTCATTTATTTGCTGTTCGGTGGTGCTCATAAAAATGCTAATTAAAAATATATGTAAATGCGTAAATGAATTTTATTTTAAGTTTGATCTTCCTTAGTTAGCCAATTTGCTTCGTGTGTGGATTGATATTTATGCATTTTATCTAAAAGCACCTCTACCGCATCTGATACGATAATCAAATCTAAATTTTCTTTTTTCAGTAAACCTTTGGTCACCATGGCATTAAACATCATAAGAAGATCATTATAATAACCTTCGGTATTTAATATTCCTATGGGTTTTTTATGCAAGCCTAATTGTGCCCAAGTCACAATTTCAAAAAACTCTTCTAGAGTTCCAAAACCACCAGGCAACATAATAAAACCGTCGCTCATTTCATGCATCTTAAGCTTACGCTCATGCATATCTTTTGTCGTTATAAGCTCGGTTAAGTTGCGGTGTACAATCTCTTTGGTTTTCAAAAACTCTGGAATTACTCCAAAAACAATTCCTTCATATTCTAAAGCTCCTTTAGCGACCTGTCCCATAAGCCCTAGTTTGCTTCCGCCAAAAACCAAATCTATATCCTTGTTAGCTAAAGATCTACCTAATTCATAGGCTTGACTATAAATAAATTCGTCATTGCTATCACTACTTCCGCAAAAAACAGCAATACTTTTTATAAAATTATTTGATTTTGAACTGTTCGAAGTTCCCATACTTTAAACTTTTAATTACTAGTACGACTAGCTTTAATCATTCTTGCTTTTCCAAAAATATCATTTTTTACTTCTACAAACGAAAATCCAATCTCGTTTATTAATTGCACCGTTTCCTTTGCCAAATATTCATTTATTTCTAAGTATAAAATCCCTTCCTCAGACAATGAATCAAAAGCCAGTTCACTTATTTTTCGGTAAAAAATTAAAGGATCTTCATTCGATACAAATAAGGCCAAACCTGGTTCGTGTTCCAAAACATTTTCTTGCATCATTTCCTTTTCTAATTCACGCACGTAAGGCGGATTAGAGACTATAATATCAAAATTTTCTTCTAATTTTTCTACTTTTAAGATGTCTTGTTCTAAAAAAGTAATTTCTACCTCATTTACCTCTGCATTCTCTTTGGCGGTTTCTATCGCTTTCGCGGAAACATCTATTGAAGTAACTTCTAACTGCCGCAAACTTTTAGCTAAACTTATAGGAATACAACCGCTTCCTGTTCCTACATCTAATAATTTTAATGAATTCTTGTTGTTTTTAAAATCTTCAACAATCCAAGCCACTAATTCTTCAGTCTCTGGGCGCGGAATTAAAACTGAAGGATTTACCCTAAACGGAAAACCAAAAAACTCTGTCTCTCCAACAATGTATTGAATTGGCTCGAATTTTTTTAACTGTAGCGTCGCTTGCTGAAAATTCTTTATAGCGATTTCCTCAATTTTATATTCGGGCTGTAATGCCACTTCTAATCGCGAAAGCTTTAAGTAAGCTTGTGTAAGCCAATAAAAGAAACTTTCAATTTCAGTAGCAGGGTACAATGTGTTTAATTCCGTAAAGAAATTTAATTTTAATTCTTGTAAAGTCATTTTAGAATTCTTTAAGCATCCAAGTGGTACAACTAAAGTGACCTGTATTCCCTAAACGTGTATCTAAATATTTGAAGCCACTTTTTTTATAAAGTTTTTGAGCAGCTTGCATGGTAGGCAGGGTTTCTAAGTAGCATTTTTTATAACCCACTTCCTCAGCAAAGTTTAAGCAAGATTTTATCATTTCACTTCCCAAACCCTTACCTCTCACCTCTTGCAGAAAATACATTTTTTGAAGTTCGCAAATTTCGTTGCTTCCTTCTAAAGAACCAATTCCTGCACTTCCATAAATTTTAACACCATCGGTTAAAACAAAATAAACAGATTTTTCATTTTGATAAGTTCCATACAAGATATCAAGATTTTCATCCTCGTAAGCGGTTCCTGTTTTAGGAGCATTATTTTCTATTAACACCGCTCTAATCATCTCTGCTACAAAGGGATTGTCCTCTTTTTGTATAGGTCTTATTTTTAGGTGTTCCATTCTTGATTTTTCATGCTATTTTTGAAACGTGAAAATACACGAAAAATATATAAAACGCTGCATTCAGCTGGCTAAAAATGGACTAGGGAACACCTATCCCAACCCAATGGTAGGTAGCGTAATTGTTTATAAAGATCAGATTATTGGAGAAGGTTGGCATCAAAAAGCTGGAGAACCTCACGCCGAAGTAAATGCGGTAGATTCTGTTAAAGATAAATCCTTACTTAAAAAAGCAACGATTTATGTAAGTCTAGAGCCTTGTAGCCATTTTGGTAAAACTCCTCCGTGTAGCGATTTGATCATTGCTCACGGTATTAAAAACGTAGTTATTGGGACGATAGATCCTTTTGCAAAAGTTGCGGGAAGAGGAATTCAAAAATTAATACAAGCAGGTTGCAATGTAGTTGTTGGGGTTTTAGAAAAAGAATGCCAAGATTTAAATAAGCGCTTCTTTACATTTCACCAACAAAAGCGTCCTTTTATCATTTTAAAATGGGCACAAACATCAAATGGTTTCTTAGCTCCTTTAATTCAAAATCAAAGAGAGCCTGTTTGGATAAGTAATCGCTACAATAAACAGTTGGTGCATAAATGGCGAAGCGAAGAACAAGCTATTCTCATAGGAACGCAAACCGCTATTAAAGACAATCCAAAATTAGACACCCGACTTTGGAAAGGAAAATCTCCTTTAAGATTGGTTATTGATAAAGATTTAAAAATCCCTACTCAAAGTCATTTATACCTTCAAGAAACACCTACCGTATTTTTCACAGCTTTAAAAAAAGAAAACAAGAAATTTATTGAGTTTGAGACCTTAGATTTTAATCAACCTCTTATTTCGCAAATCTGTGATTTTTTATATCGTAAGGAAATTCAGAGTCTTATTGTTGAAGGCGGCGCCAAAACTCTACAGGAATTCATCAATAAAAATTACTGGGATGAAGCAAGAGTTACCAAAAATTTAAATTCTTGGGAAAACGGAATTTCTGCGCCAAAAATAAATGGTAAAATCAATAATAAAATAAACTTACAAGACAATACAGTAACTTTTTATGAAGCAGATTAAAACGCTACTTTTCGATTTTGGCGACGTATTTATCAATTTAGATAAACCTGCTACTTTAAAGCATTTAGCACAATTTGGAATAACGAAGTTATCGCCTGAACAAATTGAAAAAAACAAAGCTTATGAAGTCGGGAAATTATCTTCACAAGATTTTATTTCTTACTACCACACTAACCTTAAGGATAATAACGCTTCCGCGGAAGCGATAACAACGGCATGGAATTCTATTTTATTAGACTTTCCTTTACAGCGATTAGAGTTTCTTAAAGAACTGAAGAAAAAAGGAGAATTTCAATTAATATTATTGAGCAACACCAATGAGCTACATATTTCGTGGATTAAAGAACACGTGAATTTTTACGAAGAATTTAAAAGCTACTTTGATGCATTTTATTTGTCTCACGAAATCAACTTGAGAAAACCAAATGCCAATATTTATGAATTTGTTTTAGACCAACATCAATTAAAACCTGAAGAAGTTTTATTTATTGACGACACCAAAGAGAATACAGATGCAGCAAAATCTCTAGGTTTTCATGTGTGGAATATCAATCCTGAGACAGAAGATGTAACCTCTCTATTCAAAACTAATCAACATTTATTTTGATATATCTTTTATTAAGTATTTTATCCTCAAGCCTCATTTATGTTGCTTTTAAGTTATTAGACAAGTTCGATATTCGCATTTCTTATGCGATTGTGATCAATTACTTAACTGCGGTCGTTGCTGGATATTTGGGGCATTCTAAAAGTTTTGATGCACAAACCATCATTAATGCCGATTGGTTTTGGGGTGCACTTATTTTAGGTTTTCTCTTTATTGTAGTTTTTAATCTTATGGCATTAACGACTAAGATTAACGGACTTTCGGCTGTTTCGGTGGCGAGTAAAATGAGTTTATCTATCCCCATTATTTTTGTTATTTTCTACTATAAAGAATCTGCAAGTGTTTTAAAAATTTTAGCAATTATTCTGGCATTAGTAGCGGTCTACCTTGCATCAGTAAAAACAAGGAAGGGAATTACATTTAAAAAAAATACTTTAATTTTTCCTGTATTGGTATTTTTTGGAAGCGGTATTATAGAAACAGGAATTAAGTATTTAGAGCAAAACTATGTTGCTCATGATGATGTGGCGCTTTTCTCAATGACCTTATTTATTGTTGCTGCATCGTTGGGGATTCTTATTTCTATTTACCATTTTTTCATAAAGAAAATTAAGTTCACTTATAAAGAAATTCTTGGCGGAATAGCTTTAGGAATCCCTAATTACTATTCAGTCTACTTTTTCATACAAGCTTTACGCGGAAATTTAGACAGCTCGACAGTGTTTTTAATCAATAATGTCGCCATTGTAATGCTTTCTACTTTATTAGGAATTGCTTTATTTAAAGAGAAGATTTTAAGAAAAAACTGGATTGGCATTGCCTTGGCAGTTGTTAGTATTATTTTAGTAGCCTTAACAACACAATAGATTTGGAAAAAGACGTTTACAAAACCATTCACCAACCAAGCGAAGAAGTTTTATTTAAAGACAAGGGCAGTAAATTTTTCGGATATGCTTTTCCGGTTAAAACCGAAGAAGAGGTAAAACTACATATCGAGGATCTTAAAACAAAACATCACCAAGCTAGACATTGGTGTTATGCTTGGCAATTAGGCAAAAACTATGAACATTATAGAGCTAATGATGACGGCGAGCCGGGAAACTCTGCAGGAATGCCTATTTACGGACAATTACAATCTTTTGAAGTCACCAATATTTTAGTTGTTGTGGTACGTTATTTTGGTGGTACCAAGCTAGGTGTTGGCGGACTAATCAATGCTTACAAAACCACCGCTCAAATGGCTTTGGAAAATTCGAACATTTTAACCAAAACCATAGATGTGGAATATGAAATCTCTTTTGATTATCCCAATATGAATAAAGTCATGCGAGTAATTAAAGAAAAAGGCCTGCACGTAAAAAATCAAATCTTAGAACTTGACTGTAAAATCTATCTTTTAATAAGAGAAAAAGAAGCCGAAGCAATATTTAAAAAATTTGATAGTATTTACGGAATTAAAATTAAAGAAGTAGAATAATTTTTAAGCTTTTAATTTTTCTAAAATATAATTTGGACACATCATAGGTTTTCTAGAATTAATATCTACAAATACTAAAACTGTATACGCTGTTGATAACAATTCTTGATGTTGATTATAGATTTTATAGTTAAACTCAATCTTCACCTCGGGCATCTTTATCAAGGTAGTTTCTACCCTTAAAATATCGTCAAATTTTGCAGGACGTTTAAACTTAAAATTCATCTCATAAACCGGCAGCATTACTCCGCTTTCTTCCATCGATTTATAAGAAGTGCCAAATTGCTCTAACCAGTCACACCTTGCTAACTCTAGGTATTGCGCATAATTACCGTGATGCACTACCCCCATTTGATCTGTTTCTGCGTAACGAACTCTTATATGTGTTGAATGGCTTTTCATGTTAATTTTCGAATTAAGTGAATTAGTTTTTGTAAGTTTAAAAAGAATTTAAGTATGAGAAAAAAAAACGGTAAATTCAAGAGCTATTTTGTTTTTTTATTACCTTTTTTGTTCACATATTTGTTCCTCCAAAATGAGAGTCTTTAAAACTTATTAAAGAAGTATTCATTTTCATTATTTATATACACTAACTAATAAAATTAAAAAAAACTATGGGTGAAACTGCGCAATCAGTTTGGGTAAATTGTCTTTCATTTATTCAAGATAATATTACTCCACAAGCCTACAAAACGTGGTTTGAACCTATTAAAGCGGTTAAATTAACTGATAATGCGTTAAGTATTCAAGTACCTTCTAAGTTTTTTTACGAGTGGTTAGAAGAGCATTATGTAAAACTTTTAAAAGTTTCTCTTACTAGAGAACTCGGTGAAAATGCCAAACTAGTCTATGTGATTAGAATGGAAAATACTTACGGTAATAAACAACCTTTTACCGAAAAGATTCCTAGTTCACAACGTACACAAATTTCTTCACAAGATATTGACAGTCCGTTAAGAAATAAAAGTCCAGAGTTAAAAAATCCATTTATTATTCCGGGAATAAGAAATGTAAAAATTGACTCTCAACTTAATCCTAATTATAGTTTTGATAACTTTCTAGAAGGAGATTCTAACCGATTGGCTAGAAATGCTGGTATGGCTGTCTCTAACAAGCCAGGAGGAACATCATTTAATCCTTTATTAATTTTTGGAGGTGTAGGATTAGGTAAAACTCATTTAGCTCACGCCATTGGTGTTGAAGTAAAAGACAAATATCCAGAGAAAACTGTTTTATATATTTCTGCAGAAAAGTTTACGCAGCAATACATAGAATCCGTAAAGAAAAATAATAGAAATGATTTTATTCACTTCTATCAAATTATAGATGTTCTTATCGTAGATGACATTCAATTATTATCTGGTAAAGCAGGAACACAAGATGTCTTTTTTCACATTTTCAACCATTTGCACCAAAATGGTAAGCAAGTTATTTTAACGAGTGATAAAGCACCCGTAGATATGCAAGATATTGAGCAACGCTTATTATCTCGTTTTAAATGGGGCCTTTCGGCGGAATTACAACATCCAGATTTTGAAACACGTGTTTCTATTATTAAAAACAAACTCTACCGTGATGGTGTAGAAATGCCTGAAGATATTGTAGAGTATTTAGCTAATAATATTAAAACGAATATTAGAGAGCTAGAAGGAGCTATAATTTCATTAATCGCTCACTCTTCTTTTAACAAGAAAGATATCACCATCGATTTGGCTAGAAAAATCGTTGAGAATTACGTTAAGAACACCAAAAAAGAAGTTTCTATAGAATACATTCAAAAAGTAGTTAGTGACTATTTTCAAATGGATGTAGAAACGCTTCAGTCAAAAACAAGAAAGAGACATATTGTTCAAGCTAGACAGTTAGCTATGTTCTTTGCAAAAAAATTAACTAAAGCTTCTTTAGCTAGTATTGGCACACAAATAGGAAAAAGAGACCACGCTACCGTATTACATGCGTGTAAAACTGTAAATAATCTTTCTACTACAGATAAGCAGTTTAAAAAGTTTGTAGAAGATCTTAATAAAAAACTTACGTTGTAAAATGAAAACTAGAGTGTTGATGGTTTGCTTAGGGAATATTTGCAGGTCTCCACTTGCAGAAGGACTTCTGGCTTCTAAAGTAGATCAAGAAAAGATTCAAGTAGATTCTGCAGGAACCTCAGATTATCACATAGGTCATAGTCCAGACAAGCGCTCTATAGCCATTGCCAGCACTAATAAATTAGATATTTCTCAACAAAAAGGAAGACAGTTTACTAAAGAAGATTTTGACACTTTCGACTATATCTTCGTTATGGATAATTCTAATTATGATGATGTTATCAAATTAGCTCGCAATGATGAAGACAAGCGAAAAGTAGAGCTTATCCTCAACAAAATTTTCCCTCATGAAAATGTAGATGTTCCTGATCCTTATTACGGAGGGGAGCACGGTTTTAAGAATGTTTACGAAATGCTCGACGAAGCAACTTCTATTATTGCTAAAGAAATTAGTTAATAATAGGTTTCTTTTTTCGTAAATTTAAGCAAACCATAAAACCTTTATCATGAAAAAATTTTACTTATTTTTTATCGTGTTATCTTTTGGTTGGGTTGCTGCACAAGAAGATGTTAATATTCAACAAATAGCTACAGGCTTTAACTCTCCCGTAAATATTCAAAATGCAGGGGACGACAGACTTTTTATTGTAGAGCAAAACGGAGTTATTAAAATTTTGAATGACGACGGATCCACAAATTCAAATCCATTTTTAGATATTTCCTCGCAAATTTCTTCGGGAGGAGAACGCGGACTTTTAGGTTTAGCGTTTCACCCCAACTACCAAAATAATAGATTGTTTTATATTTATTACACCAATCCTTCTGGGGATTCGGTGCTTTCTCAATTTGAAACAAGCTCTATAGATCCCGATGAAGCTATTCCTGCTTCAGAAAATGTAATGCTAGTAATTACACAGCCTTTTAGTAATCATAATGGGGGTTGTATTGCTTTTGGAGATGATGGTTTTTTATATGTTGCTACTGGCGACGGTGGAAGCAGTGGCGATCCCAACGGGAATGCACAAAATTTAAATTCTCTATTGGGTAAAATTTTAAGATTTGATGTAGATGTTGCAGCACCTTATATTCCTTCTAATAATCCCTACGTAAATGATCCCAATGTCATGGATGAAATTTATGCCTACGGATTACGAAATCCTTGGAAATTTTCTTTTGACGAAACTACAGGAGATATTTGGATTGCTGATGTTGGACAAAATCAATTTGAAGAAATTAATAAGTCTGCTTCCGCGGAAGCGATAAATTACGGATGGCGATGCTACGAGGCTTCAAGCAATTTCAATACAACAGGATGTGATCCCCAGAGCACGATGGAGTTTCCTTTCGCTGAATATTCTCATACAGCCACCAGCCTAAGTAAATGCTCCGTTACAGGAGGTTATGTATACAGAGGAAGTGAGTTTCCTAACTTAACCGGAAAATTTCTTTTCGCTGATTTTTGTAGCGACGAAATAGGAACGGTAGACACCACGGGGAATATCACCTATTTTGGCCCATTCTCAGGAAATGGCTTTTCTACTTTTGGAACCGACCGTCAATCCAACCTCTATATCGCAGGATTAAGTACAGGTACCATTTACAAAATAGTTGATGACAACCTTTCCGTAGACATTTCTCATCAAAAGAGAATAAACATTTACCCTATTCCTACACAAGGTGTTATAAATATTGAAGCGCAGGAAATAATTAAAAAAATTGAGGTTATTTCCTTTACAGGAAAAGTTATCAAAACCATATACTCTAACAAGAAAAACACAAGATTATCTGTAGAGTTCGCTTCTGGAGCTTACTTTATAAAATCTACTTACCTCGACGGTAAGCATCAAGTAAATAAATTTATCGTTCAATAATATACAATGACAAATACTCAAAAAGGTAAAATATTTTTAATTCCTGCTCCATTAGGTGAAAATGCTCACGCCGAAACCATGCCTATTTCCGTAAAGGACAAAATAGAAGAATTAGATTATTTTATTGCCGAAAATGAAAAAACAGCAAGACGATATATAAAACAAATAAGTCCGAATAAATCTCAGCCTAATCTTAAATTTTGGATTTTAAATAAACATACTGAATCTTCTGAGATTCCTAGTTTTTTAAACGCTTGCCTTGACGGAATTAATATGGGGTTATTAAGCGAAGCTGGATGTCCTGGTATAGCAGATCCTGGTGCAGAAGTAGTGAGAATTGCACATGAAAAAGAGATACAAGTGGTTCCTCTCGTTGGACCATCATCAATTTTACTTACAATGATGAGTAGCGGGCTAAACGGACAAAATTTTGCCTTTCACGGATATCTACCTATAGATAAAAATGAAAAGAAACAGCATATTAAGCGCTTAGAAAGAATTTCTTTAGAGCAAAATCAGGCGCAAATTTTTATTGAAACTCCCTATAGAAATGAAAAGTTTTTTGAAGATTTAAAACAGAATCTTCATCCTTCTACCAAATTATGTATTGGTTGTGAAGTAACTCAAAAAAGTGAATATATTAAAACGAAAACTATAGCCGAGTGGAAAAAAATAAAGCCGGATTTACATAAAAAACCGGCTATATTTATTTTTCAAAAGGAATAATTATAAAACTCCTTCGTATAATTTTCTTTTTACTTTAGCTTTCGCTTTCCTATTAGGAGAAACAAAAGAAGTATCGTAACCTTTAAATTTATTAAGGTAGTATTTTATACTGGTTCCAAAAGCATCAGAAAAACCTTGCACTCCTCCACTTCTTAAGTATTTCTTTACACTTCCTGGACCTGCTAGGTGTGCTGCTGCTAAAATACCAGATTCGGTAATCTTTATACCATTTAAGGTCTTACCAACATATTTTGCAATATCCTTACGTAAAATCCATTTATTTCGAGATGCGTTTGCATAAAATGCAGCTTCTTGCAATTCTGGATTGTTTAAGAACGCTTCGGCATCATAAATACCGATAAGGTTGAGTGTACCGATACCAAATTGATACTTCCCTAGATAACCAAATTGATTAATCACTTGGTAATCCCCTCTAGATTCTTTAAAAGCTACAGCTTCTTTAAAACCTAGGTAACTTTTTTTAAGAACAGGATAGAAAATTGTTTCTTCTACCTCGTTCAAAATTTCATTGTTCATTTTTACAGTATAAGCTTCTGGTAAATTCGTAGTGCTTACACTTGCAGTTATAGCTTCTTCTTTGTTCGAAAAACTTAAAAAAATCAATGCTCCTATTGCTGGTAGTATTGATATTTTTGCGATTTTTTTCTTCAAATCAACTTGTTTCTAAAGGACTTGTATATGTCTTATGACAGCCTTTAATTTTGCGGTGCAAAGATACAACATTTATTAAATACAGAACAAACCAAATGTTAAACTTTACCAAAAAATTAAAAATCACATAAAAACCTTATTTACAGATACATAAAAAACAAAAACTCAATAAAACTAATGCTTTACACTACAACTAAACTCAGAATTTCTTCTAGTTTTCAGATTTAAGGCATTTAAAATTATCATTTCTTTATGATTCATGAAATAGATTTTTAAGCTTATATAATAATAAAATCCCCTCTTCTAACTAACTCAATAAACTTATCTTTGTTCTCAAATTAATAGAAATTTATTACAATCAAATCCTTATCACAAACAGGAATTGTAAAGCTTATTAATAAACTTAAAATGGAAAATTTCATTAAGACCACAGAAAAAAACAGCAATCACAACGACCTTGAAAAAATGCCAATAGGTGATTTGCTTTCTAAAATTAACCAAGAAGATCAAACTGTCCCACTAGCAGTAGAAAATTCTTTACCCCAAATAGAGGAACTTACTAAACAGGTAGTTTTAAAACTAAAAGATGGAGGTAGGTTATTTTATATAGGTGCAGGTACAAGTGGTAGATTAGGAATTCTAGACGCCAGCGAATGTCCACCGACTTTTGGAGTTTCTAAAGATTTGGTGGTTGGTATTATTGCTGGTGGCGATAAAGCAATAAGAGATGCTGTAGAAAATGCTGAAGACAGTAAAGAACAAGCAATTCTCGATTTGCAAGAACATCAAATCTCCTCCAAAGATATTCTTATAGGAATTGCAGCCTCAGGCACAACTCCGTACGTAATTGGAGCGGTTGAATGGTGTAATCAACAAAACATTATTACCGGCTGTATCACTTGTAATGCTAAAAGTCCGTTATCTTTGGTAGCAAAATTCCCTATCGAAGTTGTAGTAGGACCAGAATTTGTCACAGGAAGCTCTCGAATGAAAGCAGGAACTGCTCAAAAATTAGTTTTAAATATGATCTCTACTAGCAGTATGATTCAATTAGGTCGTGTGAAAGGCAATAAAATGGTAGATATGCAACTTAGTAATGACAAACTAGTTGAAAGAGGGATTAAAATGATTATGGAAGCTACACAAGCAACATATAAAATAGCAAATGAACAATTACGTTTCCACGGAAGTGTGAGACGAGCTGTTGAAAATATATTAGAAAATGAAAAGAACTAACAAAGAGGTACTATTTAAAGGTTTAAGGTATTTGGCTGGCGCAATGCCACTTATTTTTTTAGGTCCTTCTATTTTATATAGCGCATTTAATAATAGAGAACACCCTTTATATATCGCCGTACTTATTTTAGGAATTATAGCCTGCGGAGGAGCTATTTTTTTAATTTTTAAAGGCATAAATACTTTAATGAAAGCTTTATTTGACTCATAAAAAAAGCTCCCAAATTGGGAGCTTTTTTGTATCTATTAATATTATTTTTTAAGGAATAGGTGCTGTAAATTCACCACCTGTAATCACGATTTCGTTACCAGATTCATCTACTCCAGAAAAATTAAATGTTCCTTTAATATACTCATTAGTTAACTCTGTAATTTCTATGGTTCCTGCAGTTGCATCTAAGTATAAATTATCTGAAGCTGAATCGTACTCTGCTGTATAAGCTTCCAAGTCTGAACCAGTAGTATCAATAATATCGTATGTTCCCTCTGCTACGTCTAAAGGCATCCATAAAGAAATTCCTTTAAAAGCATCTGGGTTCTCGTTGTCACCACTTACCAATCTTTTTAATGAATCTATAGTAGAAGCTTCAAAAGAATAATCATCTCCATCTACAGTGAAATTAATAAAAAATTCTGTGTCCCCTGGATTCGGATTTTCATCTGTACTCAAAGGAACATTTGTAAATTCTCCGTTGGTTAGATTTAACGTTTCGGTAATTTCTTCTCCATTTTCATCATTGATTGTACGAGTAACCGTATATGAAAATGTTCCAGAAGCAATACCTACCGTTGTATCATAATCAGTAATTTCAACTGTAGCGCTTTGCTGATCATCTATAAGATAAGGTGTTTCTCCAGCTACAGCATAACCTGCAGAAGCCAGTCCCGAATCTAATGTATATGTACCATCTCCATTTCCTGCTAAAGTAATAGTTACCGCAGATCCGTTAGTTTTAATTCCTGTTATAAGAGTGACTCCATTTTGAGTAACCACTTGAGATTGATTTGCTATAAAAGTTTCGCCATCAATATCTACTTGAAAATTTGCTTGTGGATTATTATTATTTGGTGTACTCGCTTCAAATTCACCTTCTAGAGGTTCATTATCACAACTAACAAAAGATACAATAGCCAATAGCAAAAAAAGGGGTCTAAATAGGGTCATATTCTTCATTCTAATATTATTTATTTGGGAAAGACAAACTTAACTAAAATTATTTAATTTTAACACTTTGTTTTGGAACTCGTAAAAGAAATATTACTCCAAGTACAAAAAACACAATAAAAAAGAGAATGGTAGTTCTTATACTTCCTGTTTTTTCAGCAATAAAACCATAAGAAAGCATTCCTATAACAATTCCTATTTTTTCTGAAACATCATAAAAACTAAAATAAGAAGCTGTATCTATAGCATTTTCAGGTAATAATTTTGAATATGTAGATCTAGATAAAGATTGTATTCCCCCCATCACCAAACCTACAAAAGCAGCAGTAATATAAAATTGAACAGGAGTTTCTACGAAATACGCAAAAGCACAGATGGCTATCCAGATAAGGTTTAAACCAATCAAAACTTTAATATTCCCTAATTTAGAAGATAATCTCGAAGTTACAGTTGCCCCTAGAACAGCCACCAGTTGTATTAGTAAAATACTAATAATTAATCCAGTCGTTGCATCTTGCGCTCCCCAATCTAATTCTTCAATACCAAAATAAGTGGCTATAAGCATAATCGTTTGTACTGCCATGCTATACATGAAAAAGGCATATAGGTACCTTTTTAACTGTAAATTTTCTTTAATCTTAATCCAGATTTGTTTTAGCTCTTTAAAACCATTAAAAACTACATTCCTTGTCAGTTTTTGTTTTTTATTTCCTTGCGGAAGATAGTAATAGGTATACTGGCTAAAACCAATCCACCATATTCCTGTAAGGATAAAAGAAAGTCGAGTTGGCAAGCCTTTATCTTCGAAACCAAAAGTTTCATACATTAAGATCATCGCTAAACAAATCAGTAATAAAATAACGCTTCCTATATATCCTAAAGAATAGCCTTTAGCACTTATCTTGTCTTGTTGATTTGGAAAAGCAATATCTGGAAGGTAAGAATTGTAAAAAACAATACTTCCCCAAAAACCAATCAATGCTAAATAATAACACAATAACCCAAACCATAAATGCTCAAGATTAAACCAAAATAAACCAATACAAGAGATAGCTCCCAGATAACAGAAAAACTTCATAAAGCTTTTCTTATTTCCTACATAATCTGCAATTCCACTTAAAAACGGACTCAAGATTGAGACTGTCAAAAAAGCAAAAGCAGTCACATAACTTATAAGCGTGTCATTGTTCCATTCAAAACCTAAAAAACTTACTTGATCTGTAATTACATTTCCATCTTCATCTTTTAGAATAGTTAATGCCCCATAAAAAATAGGAAACACCGCTGAAGAAATCACCAAGTTGTAAACCGAATTAGCCCAATCATAAAACGCCCAAGCGTTTAATAATTTTTTGTTCCCTTTGGGTAGCTGTTGCATTTTTCTTAATTTTTTCTAAAAATAGAAAAACCTTTCTAATTGAATAGAAAGGTTTTTTAAAAAATGACTTTTATTTAATACCTATAATATTTTAAAATTATAGATGAAAATGTTCTTTATACTACAAATAACGCTTTCGCGGAATTATCGCTGTAATAAAACTATAGTCTATCAATAAATTATTAAGCATTAACGCTATACATTTTACCTCTTTGCTCTTTAATCTTTGGGTCACTCATATACTCATCAAATGTAAGGTAACGATCTATTACTCCATTTGGAGTTAATTCTACAACTCTATTACCAACTGTTTGAGAAAACTCGTGATCGTGAGTGGTAAACATAATGGTACCTTTAAAGTTCTTAAGCGAATTATTAAAAGCTGTAATTGACTCTAAGTCTAAGTGGTTCGTAGGCTCGTCTAACATTAATACGTTAGCACGCATCATCATCATCCTACTTAACATACAACGCACTTTTTCTCCTCCAGAAAGTACTTTAGCTGTTTTTAAGGCTTCTTCACCACTAAAAAGCATCTTACCTAAGAAACCTCTAATATGAACTTCCTCTCTTTCTTCTTCTGTTTTTGCATATTGTCTTAACCAATCTACTAAAGCAAGATCTTCTTCAAAAAATGCTGCATTATCTAAAGGTAAGTAAGATTGATTTGTAGTAATTCCCCATTGAAATTTCCCACTTACAGCTTCTTGTTTACCATTTATAATTTCATAAAAAGCAGTAGTAGCACGAGAATCTCTAGAGAAAACAACTACCTTATCGCCTTTATTAAGATTAATATCTATATTTTTAAATAAGGTTTCCCCTTCTATAGAAGCTTCTAAACCTTCAATATTTAAGATTTGATCTCCAGCTTCTCTTTCTCTTTCAAAAATAATAGCAGGATATCTTCTACTAGAAGGCTTAATTTCTTCAATATTTAATTTATCAATCATTTTTTTACGCGAAGTAGCTTGTTTAGATTTTGCTACGTTGGCACTAAAACGCTGAATAAATTCTTGAAGTTCCTTCTTTTTCTCTTCGGCTTTTTTGTTTTGTTGGGAACGTTGTCTTGCTGCTAATTGTGAAGACTCATACCAAAATGAATAGTTACCGCTAAAATGATTGATCTTACCAAAATCGATATCTGAAATATGAGTACAAACCGCATCTAAAAAGTGACGGTCGTGAGAAACAACAATTACCGTATTGTCATAATTTGCTAAGAAATGTTCTAACCAAGAAATAGTTTCATAATCTAGATCATTGGTAGGCTCATCCATAATCAAGACATCTGGATTTCCAAATAGTGCTTGTGCTAATAACACACGTACCTTTTGCTTACCATCCAAGTCTTTCATAAGGGAATAATGCAAATCTGCTTTAATACCTAAGTTTGAAAGTAAAGAAGCTGCATCACTCTCTGCGTTCCACCCGTTCATTTCTTCGAAGGTTACTTGTAGCTCCCCTATTCTATCAGCATTTTCATCGGTATAATCCGCGTAAAGCGCATCCATTTCTGCTTTAACTTTGTATAAAGGCTGATTTCCTTTTAACACAGTTTCTAAAACAGGATGCTCATCGTATAAATTATGATTTTGTTCTAACACAGACATACGCTTGCCAGGTTCTAAATGAACGTGACCCGAAGTAGGTTCAGATTTTCTAGAAAGTATCTTTAAAAATGTAGATTTTCCTGCTCCATTTGCTCCTATAATTCCGTAGCAATTGCCCTGTGTAAAAGTAGTGTTCACTTCATCAAAAAGAACCCTCTTTCCAAATTGAACCGATAAATTAGATACTGATAACATATTTCTCTTAAAATTTTGGCAAAAGTAACTAATAAAAACTACATCAAGAAAGATTAACTTTTCATCTTTTCCTTTTAACTACTAATTAACAAACTAAGATTCTACATACTCTATATTTGTCTTTGGTCAACCCCCATAATTACCCTTATTAATGATCTACAACTACTCATGAATTCTAAATTATTATTAACTTTCTCTTTGGTATTATCTCTATTCTCCTGCAAAAAAGAATCTGAGAATACTAATGGCACTTATTTAGCCGGAGAAATTGTTAAAAGTAATTACGATTATATAACGTTAGAAAAGAATAACGAACTCATAGATTCTATTTTTCTAGATAAAAACAAAAAATTCTCGTATACTTTTAACCAAGAAACATTCTCCCCTGGTCTTTATACTTTTAGACACACTCCCGAAAGTCAAGTTTTTTATATAGAAGAAGGAGACAGTTTACTTCTACGTGTAAACATGGATGAATTTGACGAATCATTAATGTATACAAACGATAAATCTCATGAAAACAATTTTTTGATGGAGATGTATCTTCTTAATGAGAAAGACAATGACCTTATCCTTTCTTATTATAAAATGAGTCCGGATGATTTTGCTGAAAAAACCGATTCGATAAAAAATTTCAAATTAGAAAGATTAGCTTCTTTAAAAGATAAATATGAGTTTTCTGAAACCTTTACGGAAGTAGCTCATAAAACTATTGATTATGAATATTATGATTTAAGAGAACGCTATGCTTATTTAATCAATAGATATTTTAGTGATTTTAGAAGTGAAATTCCTAATGATTTTTTCGACTATCGTAAAAATGTGAATTTTAATGATGCTTCAATCCAGTCTTATTACACTTATCAACGCTTTTTAGACAATTATCTAAAAAATAAAGCCATAGAGACTTGCATTGATAATGAAACAGAAGATCCCTCTCATTGCTTTAAGGCGAATACTATTGAAAATATAAAACAACGTCTTTACCTTAGCGACAGTTTATTTGAGATTGAAAACATAAGAAATAGTTTCTTAAGTAAAATTGCTAAGAAACAAATCAACTTTTCAGTAAGTGATGGTCAAATAGATTCTACTATTAGCTTGCTAAACAAATTTAATCTTCCT
This sequence comes from Mesonia algae, assembly GCF_003253545.1. GTDB lineage: Bacteria > Bacteroidota > Bacteroidia > Flavobacteriales > Flavobacteriaceae > Mesonia > Mesonia algae. The sequence continues at coordinate 229,762 of NZ_QKYV01000004.1, read as the reverse complement.
AAAGACCAATTAAAGGAGTTAAAAACTTTAGGGAACCTCCAAAAAAGATACTTTATTGGTAAAAATGTTTCAGATGCTAAACTTTTGTCTGCTGATGGGGAAAAGCTAAAATTTTCTGCAATATCTAGAAAACCTATTGTTACCTATACTTGGTCTTTATATGCAGAAAATCATAAACTACACCACCATCTTATTAATGAATTACGAAACAGATATCCCGAAATTACTTTTATTGCGGTAAATATTGATGAAGAGGATACTAAGCTCTGGAAAAAATCAATAGAGAATTTTGGTTACGATAAAGCTTTCGAATATCAAATTAGAGATCGAAAAAACGAACGTTACTTATATAAAAGTTTTATAGATAAAGTTTTAATTATCGACAACCGAGGTAACATTGTTCAAAACAGATTAAATCTCGAGGATCCTAATTTTGAAAACAAGATTTTACAATTTTTAAATCAATAAAAAAAGCGCTCAAATGAGCGCTTTTTTTTATTTTGTTTAATTGAGTTTTACCCGTTGGTTTTCTTATAATCTGCTAAGAATTTTTCTAAACCAATATCCGTCAAAGGGTGTTTTAATAAACCTTCAATAGAACTTAAAGGTCCAGTCATCACATCTGCACCAATTTTAGCACAATCAATTACGTGCATCGTATGCCTTACTGAAGCTGCTAAAATTTCGGTAGCAAAACCGTAATTATCATAAATAAGTCTAATCTCACTAATAAGACTTAATCCGTCACTAGAGATATCATCTAATCTTCCTATAAACGGAGAAACATATGTAGCTCCTGCTTTTGCTGCTAACAATGCTTGACCAGCAGAAAAAACTAATGTACAATTGGTTTTGATTCCTTTATCACTAAAGTATTTAATAGCTTTAATCCCATCTTTGATCATAGGAATCTTTACGATAATTTGATCGTGTAAAGCCGCAAGCTCCTCTCCTTCTTTAACCATAGTATCAAAATCTGTTGCAATTACCTCTGCACTCACATCTCCATCTACTATCTCACAAATATCTTTATAATGTTGTAAAATATTTTCTTTTCCAGAAATACCTTCTTTTGCCATTAAAGAAGGATTGGTAGTTACACCATCTAAGACTCCTAAATCTTGAGCTTCTTTAATCTGATCTAAATTTGCTGTGTCTATAAAAAATTTCATGTTGATCGGTTTTTTCCGTAAAGTTATAGTTTATAATGATTCATAAGCATTTTTTCATACATTTTATCGGGCAAAATATGCTTTAAAGCTATACTGGCTTTTTGTAACCATTCTCCTACTTTATAGTGTATAGTAGGATTTTTTTCTTGCATTACTTCATATACTTTTTTAGCCATTATGATAGGATCTTCACCACTGCTTACGTGCTTATCCATTAATGCTAACGTATTTCCATAATTTTTCTTGTAAGGAGAATTCTCTTTTACAGGAGCGTGATACCTCCCAGCCGCAATATTGGTGGCAAAATCTCCAGGAGCAATGTTCGTCATTTTAATTCCGAACTCTTTCAATTCCATTCTAAAAGCCTCGGTAGTAAGTTCTAAAGCTCCTTTGGTAGCAGAATAAATTCCGCGATAAGGCAATCCCATATAACCAGCAATCGAGGTTATATTAATAATAAAACCACTTTTTTGCTCTCGCATACTTGGTAACACAGCCTTAATCACTTTTATAACTCCAAAATAATTGGTATCAAATACTTTTTTAATTTCTTCGTCTGGTGTTTCTTCAATAGGACCTGTAATTCCCATTCCAGCATTATTGATAAGAAAGTCTATTCTCCCTTCTTTTTCTAGTATTTTCGCTACAGCGGAAGAAATAGTTTCTGAAGAAGTTACATCTAGAGCTACGAAATGTATTCCGTTAAGCTCTTTATGCTTGGGTTTTCGACTAGTACCGTAAACTTTATAGTCTTTTTGGTGTAAATATTCTCCTATAGATTTTCCTATACCAGAAGATGCTCCAGTAATTAATACAACTTGTTTTGACATGTAATTGAGATATGTGGCAAATATCGACTTTTGAAGCGAAAGTGAAAAAATGCAGAGAAGAAAATTCTTTGAGTTTTGGGTACAAAAAAAGGCAAGCTACCCACATCACACCGCTACGACCGCTTACCCTTGCTGCGTTCCCGCCCTGGGGGATTCAGCAGGAGCTGGTTGTGTGGGACTTGCCGGTGCAAATATACAAGGTTTATCTTTTTTCACAAGCTTTTTTTAAAAGGAATTAACTAAATTAGCCACACAAATTTAAGCAAACAATTATGCAATTTTATAAGCCTCTGTCAATCATTTTATTAACCTCTACTCTTCTCTCTTGTGGTGATAGCCTAGAAATGAAAAAAGAATCTATTTCTCTTCAAATAGATTCAAAAAATGAAAAAATACAAGCTGGTGACGCTATAAATTTAAAATTAAATAACCCAAAAGACATTCAGATTGACTCTGTCCAGTATTTTTATAAGGATCAAAAATTAGGTTCTTCCGCTTTAAGCGAAAGTATTTCTGTTCCATTAGAAAAACCTTTAGGTCGAAATATGTTAAAGGCTAAAGTCTTTATAGGAGGAGAAAGTTTTGATATACAAAAAGAACTGGTTTTGCACCACAATAAAGCTCCTAAAATATATACTTATGAAGTGGTAAATACCTATCCACACGATTCTAATGCGTTTACGCAAGGTTTAGAGTTTTATAATGATACTTTATATGAAGGAACAGGAAGAAATGCGCAATCAACGCTTCGAAAATTAAATTATGAGACGGGTGAGGTACTTCAAAAGGTAAAATTGAAAGATATTTATTTTGGGGAAGGGATCTCCATTTTAAATGACAAAATATACCAACTTACTTGGCGTTCTGGCGAAGGAATAATCTATGATGTAAACAATTTAAAAAAATTAAAAACGTTTAGTTATAGCGAAAGTAAAGAAGGTTGGGGATTATGTAATGATGGCAAAAAACTATACAAAAGCGACGGGACTGAGAAAATATGGATCTTAAATCCAGAAACTTTAGAAGAAGAAAGTTATTTTCAACCCGTAACCCACACTTCACTTTCTACTAAACTGAATGAGTTAGAATGGGTAGAAGGAAAAATTTACGCTAATACGTGGCAAAAAGACGGGATAGCGATTATAAACCCTATTAGCGGAGCAATCGAGGGAATAATTGATATGCGTGGATTAAGAGACCAATTAGGGAACAGTAAGAATATAGCTGGTCAAGAAAATGTTCTTAACGGAATTGCATATAACAAAACCACCAAAAAGTTATACGTTACTGGTAAAAACTGGGATAAGCTTTTTGAGATAAAAATTAAAGAAAAGTAATTTATGAGATATGTTTACGGCATTTTATTGCTTTGTTCGGTAGTATTGTGGAGTTCTTGTAGAAAAGATTTTGAAACTACACCCAGTTCGGGAAAACTTACTTTTTCTAAAGACACGGTTTATCTAGATACTGTTTTTACCAATATTGGCTCTAGCACTTATAACCTAACGGTACACAATAAAAGTGATGATGATATCACTATTCCTAATATTCAACTAGCCAAGGGTGAAAGTTCTAATTATCGTTTAAATGTGGACGGTTTACCCGGAAAAAGTTTCCGAGACATCGATATTCTTGCGAATGACAGTATTTTTATTTTTGTTGAAACTACAGCCGATATTGAAAATTTATCTCAAACTGACAATCAATTTCTATATACGGATGCTATAGAATTCGATACCAACAGCAATCAACAAAAAGTAGAATTAGTTACACTTATACAAGATGCTCATTTTTTATATCCTGAAAAATTTGCTGATGGCACTACGGAAACGCTTTCATTTGGCTTTGATGATGAAGGCAACGAGATTCTCATTGAAGGATTTGTCTTAGATGACACCGAACTTAATTTCACCAACGAAAAACCTTATGTAATCTACGGTTATGCCGCCGTTCCTTCTAATAAAACACTCACTATTGATGCTGGAGCACGCGTACATTTTCATCGTGAAAGCGGACTTATAGTTGCAGAAAATGGTTCTTTGCACGTAAATGGGGCTTTAAGCAACGATCCCGAAGTTTTAGAGAATGAAGTTATTTTTGAAGGCGATCGTTTAGAACCTGCTTTTAGCGATGTTGCTGGTCAATGGGGAGCTATTTGGTTAACAGACGGAAGTACCAATAATCAAATTAATTACGCAACGATTAAAAATGCATCGGTGGGTATTCGTATGGATAATAACGATGGAAGTAACCAACCTACCCTAACCATTAAAAATACACAAATTTATAACTCCGCTAATGTTGGACTTTTGGCTAGAACTGGGTTTATTGAAGGAGAAAATCTAGTGATTAACAATAGCGGACAAGCCTCTCTAAACCTTTCCCTTGGCGGAAGATATAACTTTACCAACTCTACTTTTGTAAATTATTTTAACAATGGGTTTAGGCAGTTTCCTGCGGTATTGATTGAGAATTTATTAGAAACCCAAGAAAACATTTTTGTAGCAGATTTGATTGAAGCCAATTTCTACAACTGTATTATTTACGGAAATGAAAACTTAGAACTTTTATTCTCAAAATCTGAAGAAGCGGCTTTCAATTATAAATTTGAAAACTGCTTAATTAAGTTCAATGATTTTAATAACCTTTATGTAGATATTCCAGAATATAACTTTGAAGATTCTGCTCTATTTGAAAATAACATTTTAAATGAAGATCCTATTTTTAAAGCTACAGAGCTTAATCAATTACAAATAGGAGAAGAATCTGCTGCCAACGGCTTGGCAAATCCTGCAACAACAACCGCTCAAGATATTTTAGGAACTTCTAGAGGTAATTCTCCAGATGCTGGAGCTTATGAGAGTGTTATATTTGAAGAGTAAGCTTTTCTTCATCTTAAATAAAAAAAAGCATCTTCCGTTAAGAAAATGCTTTTTTGTTTTTTGAAAAAATATAAGTTTAGTTACTCATATATTTCTGTACTATCGTTTGCGCTTTCATCATATATTTTTGATTTAAAGACATGCTTGCCTCAACAACAGCTGGAGTTTTTTCTAAAATGTTTTTTCCTGCTGGAGTTTCATAAAAATCCAACATTTTCTGAAGATCTTCTTTTCCTACTTTTTCAATATAAATATCAGCAATTTCTGAATACATTCCTTTCATTTCCTCATTTAATTCCTTTTTGAAAGCTTCTCTTTTCCCTTCAGGAATCATAGGCATTATTTGACTAAGTGCTGCATCCATTGTAGAACCAGACTGTACCTCAACAAAGTTTAACATCTCTGTCTTAAAATCGTCTTGAGCAAAAGAGGCAAAACTTAGCATGACCAATCCTGCCGATAAAATTAATTTTTTCATAAGTTATGTTTATTTAGTTTTTATATTAAGCTTGAAATAATGGTCTATGTCCCATCATTTCGTGTATTTCTTGTTTCGTTTTTTCGATAAGGCTTTCATCTTCAATATTACTAATTACAGCATCTAAAAACCCTACTACTTTATCCATATCTTCTTCTTTCAATCCTCTAGTAGTAATCGCTGGTGTTCCTACACGTATCCCAGAAGTCACAAAAGGAGATTGATCATCAAAAGGAACCATATTTTTATTTACAGTAATTTCAGCTTTAACTAATGTTTCCTCAGCTTGTTTTCCGGTTACTCCTTTATTTCGTAGATCGATTAACATCATATGATTATCGGTTCCTCCAGATATTACGTCATAACCTCTTTTTACAAATGCTTCAGCCATAGCTTTTGCATTCTTCTTTACCTGTACCATATAATGTAGAAACTCGTCAGACAAAGCTTCTTCAAAAGCAACTGCTTTGGCCGCTATAATATGCTCTAAAGGCCCTCCTTGGTTTCCTGGAAAAACACCACTATTCAATAAAGAAGACATTTTCTTTAAATTTCCATTTTTTAATTTTTGTCCGAATGGATTTTCAAAGTCTTTCCCCATCAAAATCATTCCTCCGCGAGGTCCTCTAATAGTTTTATGCGTTGTCGTGGTTACAATATGACAATGCGGTAAAGGATCACCTATTAAACCTTTAGCTATTAAACCTGCAGGGTGCGCCATATCTGCTAACAAGATTGCCCCTACTTCATCTGCTATTTCTCTAAATTTCTTATAATCAAATTCGCGTGAATAAGCCGAAGCTCCAGCAATAATCATTTTTGGCTTTTCTTTTAACGCTACTTCTCTTACGTGATCGTAGTCAATTAAACCCGTTTCTTTTTTTACTCCGTAAAACACAGGATTATATAATTTTCCTGAAAAATTAACTGGAGAACCGTGGGTTAAATGTCCACCGTGAGATAAATCAAACCCTAAAATAGTGTCTCCTGGCTTTAAACACACTGAAAACACAGCAGTATTAGCTTGAGATCCTGAGTGGGGTTGCACATTTACATATTCTGCATTAAAAAGTTCTTTAGCTCTTTCTATGGCAAGTGTTTCTACTTCATCTACAATTTCACAACCTCCGTAATAACGTTTTCCTGGGTAACCTTCAGCATATTTATTAGTAAGTACAGATCCCGCAGCTTCTAAAACTTGTTCACTTACAAAGTTTTCGCTCGCAATCAATTCTAGTCCGTTGATTTGGCGGTTCTTTTCTGCTTCTATTAAATCGAAAATTTGAGTATCTCTATTCATGAGTTAAATAACGTTAAAAATTTTATCAAAAATAAGAAAAGCATTCGGTTAATACATGGAAAATAATATATTTGAATACATATTATTAAAACTATTTGAATTTACATCCATGCAGATAACCGCCAATAATCCCGATAGAAAAACTTGGTTAGATATTACTAAGAATACAGATTTCCCTATTCAGAATATTCCTTTTGGAGTATTTTTAACTAGGGACGATGTCATTACCATTGGTACCAGAATTGGAGATTATGCGATTGACTTAGGCGCTTTACACCAATTAGGGTATTTTGAAGATATTCCATTAACTGATGATATTTTCTTACAAGACACCCTGAATGATTTTATTGCTGACGGAAGAAAAACTTGGCGTGCAGTAAGAAATAAGATTGCCGATATTTTTGATGTAAACAACAAAACACTTCAAGAAAATAAAGAACACCAAAAAGTAATTCTTTTCACCCTAGATGAGATAGAAATGCAACTTCCAGTACAAGTAGGCGATTATACCGATTTCTATTCGAGTGAAGAGCATGCTAGAAATGTGGGAGAAATGTTTAGAGGAGCAGATAAAGCTTTATTACCAAATTGGCTTCATATTCCTGTAGCTTATCACGGTAGAAGTTCTTCAATTATTCCTAGCGGAATTCCTATTAGAAGGCCTCATGGACAAAAACTTCCTAACGGATCGGACACACCTATATTTGGCCCTTCAAGAAATTTAGATTTTGAATTGGAAATGGCTTTTATCACTACTGCTGCCAATCATTTAGGAGAACCTATTCCTGTAAATGATGCAGAAGAACATATTTTTGGTTTAGTTTTATTTAATGATTGGAGTGCAAGAGATATTCAAAAATGGGAATATGTTCCACTGGGACCATTTTTAGGAAAAAACTTTGCATCTACCATTTCTCCATGGATTGTTACTTTAGATGCTTTAGAACCTTATAGAACTGAAGGACCTAAACCTAGTACTAAACAACTCCCTTATTTAAAATCTAAAGGAAAGAAAACATTTGATATTCATTTACAAGTTGCGATTCAGCCAGAAGGAAAAGAAGAAACGGTAGTTTCTAATACCAACTTTAAGCATTTATACTGGAATATGAGTCAGCAATTAGCACACCATACTGTTAACGGTTGCCCTGTAAATAGTGGAGATATGATGGGAAGTGGTACTATTTCTGGACCTACCAAAGATAGCTATGGCTCTATGTTAGAACTTTCTTGGAATGGTGAAAAGCCTATAAAACTTAAAGAAGGTGGTGATCGTAAGTTTATACAAGATAATGATACCGTAATTTTAAGAGGTCATTGCGAAAATAAAAATACTCGAATAGGATTTGGAGAGTGTAGCACTAAAATCTTACCTCCTTTTAAAAATTAAAAGAAAAGAATTGATGTTAAAAAAGCCATTTCTATAATCAGAAATGGCTATTTTTTCTTTAACTTCTATTTAAAACGACGCGAGTATATCTGCATCAATTTCATGATGTGAAGATTGATGAACTACTACTCGGTTTTTGACCACAATCATTTGTGGAGATTGATGCATAACTTTAAACTTTTCAGCTACTGCATTACTAACATTTCTATATTGAAGCAGATCTAAATAATAAGGTTGCACTTCAGTAAGTTCAAAATCATAGGTTTTCTCAAATTGTTTTAAAACTGTTCTACTTATTCCGCAACGGGTAGAATGTTTAAATATTACCACACTAACTTCTTCAGATTCATCTAAAATAAGATCCAAATCTTCTTCTTTGGTTAACATTTTCCAAGGAATTTCTTTAATTTCCTTTTTAGCAACATCATCTTGCTTTTTAAATAGTTTATCTAATAATCCCATTGTAACTAACTTTTTAAAATAAATTTAAGGATATTATTTCTTCTTCTTTCTAACTTTATAAAAAGATTACCATATCACTTAATTATTTCACAAATATGTAATATTGTCACGCTGTTATCGTGGAATAATGCCATTTTGTCATTTTTCATAAAAGGCACATTAGTTGACTATTCCATATTAAACATTAAAATATGAATTTTAACAATTATACCATAAAATCACAAGAGGCGATACAGCAGGCGCAACAGCTTGCTCAAGAATTTGGCCATCAACAAATCGAGAATGAACATTTATTTAAAGCCATTACCTCGGTAGACGAAAACGTAACTCCATTTTTACTCAAAAAACTTAACATTAATGTGGCTTTGTTTAATCAAATATTAGATAAAACCATGGAAAGTTTCCCTAAAGTAAGTGGTGGAGATATCGTGCTTTCTCGAGAAGCTGGAAAAACCTTAACGGATGCATCTTCAATTGCTAAGAAAATGAATGATGAATATGTTTCTGTAGAACATCTCATTTTAGCGATTTTCAATTCTAAAAGTAAGGTTGCTCAAATTTTAAAAGATCAAGGTGCCACAGAAAAAGGTTTGAAAGCAGCAATCGAAGAATTAAGAAAAGGACATCGTGTAACTTCTCAAACTGCAGAAGAAACTTACAACTCTCTAAATAAATATGCTAAAAACCTAAACCAACTAGCCGATAGTGGAAAATTAGATCCCGTAATTGGTCGGGATGAAGAAATAAGAAGAATACTTCAAATCTTATCTCGAAGAACAAAAAACAACCCTATGTTGGTTGGTGAACCAGGAACTGGTAAAACCGCTATTGCAGAAGGTTTAGCGCATCGTATTGTTGCAGGCGATGTCCCAGAAAATTTAAAAGATAAAGAAATTTATTCTTTAGATATGGGTGCTTTAATTGCGGGAGCAAAATACAAAGGTGAGTTTGAAGAACGTTTAAAATCGGTTATTAAAGAAGTTACTTCTAGCGATGGGAATATCGTGCTTTTTATAGATGAAATCCATACACTTGTGGGTGCTGGTGGCGGACAAGGAGCTATGGATGCGGCAAATATTCTTAAGCCTGCATTGGCTCGAGGCGAATTACGTGCTATTGGTGCGACCACCTTAGATGAGTATCAAAAATATTTTGAAAAAGATAAAGCATTAGAGCGTCGTTTTCAGCGTGTAACCGTAGATGAACCCGATACCGAAAGTGCTATTTCTATTCTTCGCGGAATTAAAGAAAAATACGAAACCCATCATAAAGTAAGAATCAAAGATGAAGCCATAATCGCTGCAGTAGAACTTTCTCAACGCTACATCACGAATCGTTTTTTACCTGATAAAGCAATCGATTTAATGGATGAAGCTGCTTCTAAACTCCGTATGGAAATTAATTCTAAGCCTGAAGAGTTAGATGTTTTGGATAGAAAAATTATGCAACTCGAGATTGAAATTGAAGCAATTAAGCGAGAAAAAGATGAAAGCAAACTAAAAATACTTCAAGCAGATTTAGCAAACCTTAAAGAAGATCGAGCTGAACTGAATGCTAAATGGCAAAACGAAAAAGGGATTGTAGATAATATTCAGCAAGCAAAAACCGACATTGAAAACTTTAAGTTAGAAGCGGAAAGAGCAGAAAGAGATGGCGATTACGGAAAAGTAGCCGAAATCCGTTATGGAAAGATTAAAGAAGCGCAAGAACGTTTAGAAAAACTTCAAAAAGAAGTGGCTGAGCAAAAAGCAAAAGGCGGAAAATCTTTAATTCAAGAAGAGGTGACCAATGAAGATATTGCTGAAGTTGTAGGGAAATGGACGGGAATACCGATTACCAAAATGCTACAAAGTGAGCGAGAAAAACTTTTGAATCTAGAAGATGAATTACACAAACGCGTGGTTGGTCAAGAAGAAGCTATACAAGCGGTGAGTGATGCCATTAGAAGAAGTCGCGCTGGTTTGCAAGATCAAAAAAGACCTATAGGAAGTTTCTTGTTTTTAGGAACAACCGGAGTCGGAAAAACAGAATTAGCTAAAGCCTTAGCGGAATATCTTTTTGACGATGATAGCGCAATGACACGAATAGATATGAGTGAATATCAAGAGCGTCATTCGGTAAGTAGATTGGTAGGTGCGCCTCCAGGATATGTAGGTTATGATGAAGGAGGACAATTGACCGAGGCCGTTAGAAGAAAACCTTATTCAGTCGTCTTATTAGATGAGATTGAAAAAGCACATCCCGATACTTTTAATATTCTTTTACAGGTTTTAGATGAGGGTAGGTTGACCGATAATAAAGGACGCTTAGCAGATTTTAGAAATACCATTATCGTAATGACCTCTAATATGGGAAGTCAAATAATTCAAGAAAAATTTGAAGCAGTTAAAGATATGGAAACTGCTATGGAGAGCGCTAAAATTGAAGTTCTTGGTTTACTAAAACAACAGGTAAGACCTGAGTTTTTAAATAGAATAGATGATATTGTAATGTTTACGCCTTTAAACCAAGAAAATATTCAAGAGATTGTAGGGTTACAATTAAAAGGAGTAAGCAGAATGCTAGCGGAGCAGAATATTACGATAGATGCAACTCAAGAAGCGATCGCACTACTTTCCAAAAAAGGTTTTGACCCTCAGTTTGGAGCAAGACCCGTAAAAAGAACTATTCAGAAAGAAGTACTCAACAAACTTTCTAAAGAAATTCTCTCGGGACGAGTTACCGCAGAAAGTATCATTTTGATAGATGCCTTTGATGAGGAACTGGTGTTTAGAAATGAATCTGAAAAACCTATCATTTCTAATTAATTAATCAATTTTTTAAAAATTAAAAGCTACTCTCATTGGGGGTAGCTTTTTTTATTTCTTATTTTTGCTAAATTCTTAAAATAGTAGATGGTCAATTATATATTTAATAAAATAATGGGATGGAAAATTGAAGGAGAATTTGATCCTTCAATAAAAAAATCTGTTATTATTGTGGTTCCACATACGAGTTGGCATGATTTCTATATTGGTGTTTTTACTAGAAGTATTGTTAAAATCCCTATTGATTTTGTAGGAAAAAAAGAATTGTTCAAATGGCCGTTTGGAGCTTATTTTAGATGGATGGGCGGCACACCACTAGATAGGAGTAATAGTGAAAATAAAGTGGAAGCTATTGCTAAAATTTTTGCAGAAAAAGAAGAATTTAGACTATCCCTTGCTCCAGAAGGAACACGCAAAAAAGTATTGAATTGGAAAACTGGCTTTTATTATATTGCCTTGGCTGCCAATGTTCCAATCATTCCTGTGGGGTTTGATTATGGAAGAAAAGTGGTCAAAATTGGAGAACCCTTCTACCCTACTAAGAATTACGAAAAAGACCTAAGATTGCTTCAACTATTTTTTAAAGATATTAAAGGAAAAGCAGACCTTTAATTCTCTTTTTTCTCTTTCATTTTAGCAGTCAACTCTTTTAAGCGCGCTTTTCTATCTGCTTTTTCTTGGCGGAGTTTATTTTTCTTCCGATTCATTAACTTCGTATGCTTCGCTTTATTTTTTGTATTTTTTTCTGAACCAGATTTTGCCATTCTAATTTTTCTACAAAGATAAGTTTTTGTTTATAAAAGCAGTTATAGACATTTTTATAGTCGCGGTTTCCTTCGTAAATTGAAATTTATTTTTTCAGTTCAATATCTTTTATGAAAATACTACATACAGCCGATTGGCATATTGGTAAGCGTTTACACAAACATTACTTGTACGAAGACTTCAACTTGTTTATTCAATGGCTGTGTAAGTTGGTGAGCGATGAAAAAATAGAAGTCATCTTAGTTTCGGGAGATGTTTTCGACTTAGCAAACCCGTCCGCGGAAGCTAGAAAACAATATTACCAAACCTTAGTCACCTTAAAAAACTTGAATTGCAGATTGATCATCACAGGAGGAAACCACGACTCTCCTAGTATGTTAGATGCGCCAAAAGGGTTACTTTCGGCTTTACAAATGGATGTTATTGGAGGTTTACCCAAAAATATGGAAGATTGTATCATTCCGTTACCCCACAACGAAAATCCAAAAGTGGTCATTGCAGCCCTTCCCTATTTACGAGATGCAGATGTGCGGCTAGCAAACGAAGGAAATACTTATGAAGAACGTCTCGCAGCAATTAGAAAAGGGATTCAAACAAAATTTGATGAAGCTGCAGAAATTTGTCAAGAAAAATATCCCCAGATTCCTGCATTGGCGATGGGGCATTTGTATGCTGCCGGAGTAAGCACATCAGAGAGTGAGCGAGACATACAAATTGGGAACCAAGCTGCTTTTAAAGCAGAACAATTCAATTCTTATTTTTCTTATGTAGCTTTGGGGCATATTCACCAACCCCAACGCATAAATGCTCAAATTCCTACGTTTTATAGTGGTTCTCCTTTAATGCTTTCCTTTAGCGAACGTAAAGATGAAAAACGAGTTTTGTTACTGGATACCGAAAACGGATTTGAACCTAAAAGCATTCCAATTCCGAGTTTCAGAAAGCTTTTAAAATTAAAAGGAAACCTAGCAGAATTAAAATTGAAGTTAACCGACTTAAAATTCGAAGAAAATTTGGCAACTTTGGTAGAAGTTGAGATGCAAGAAGAGCATTACAGCACTCAAAAATTAGCAGATTTAGATGAATTGGTTAGCAATTTTAATCAGGAAAATGTAGAGATCATTAAACATCGAGCTCACTTTAAAAATCAGCAACTACAAAGCAGTGAGGTTTTTGGTGCCCAGCAAAATTTGGCCGATTTAGAACCTAAAGAAGTTTTTGAGTCTTTACTGAAAAACGAAGCCTTTTCTGATGAGGAAAAACAAGAATTGCTACACACTTTTGATGAATTAAAAGAAATGCAACACACTTCTGATTAAATTTTACTGACTATGAAAATTTTAAAACTTCGCTTTAAAAACATTAATTCGTTAAAAGGTGAGCACGAAGTAGATTTTACGCAATCACCCTTTGTGCAAAACAATTTATTTGCCATTACTGGACCAACAGGAAGTGGGAAAACCACGTTGTTAGATGTCATTTCTTTAGCTTTATTTAATCAAGTTCCAAGGTTGGGAAAAATGAGCACCAACGAAATTGTGAAAAAAGGCGCTATACTTACTCGTAATCAAAGTGAAGCTTTCGCTGAAGTAACTTATGCATGCGCAATGGGAGAGTACATTTCTCGCTGGGAAATTTCTACCAATAGAAATGGTAATCTACGAGATTATGAGATGTTTTTGGCCGATACAGCACAAGTAAACTTAGATTTAAAAAAATCTGAAGTCCCAGGAAAAAATGAGGAACTCATCGGGCTTAATTATGAGCAATTCATTAAATCTGTTGTATTGGCGCAAGGAGATTTTGCCAAGTTTTTACAAGTAAAAAAAGAGGAACGTGGGGAGTTGCTAGAAAAAATTACAGGAACAGAAATTTACAGAAAACTAGGACAGTTAGCTTTCTTTAAATACCGTGAATTGGAAAGTGCTGTTAAAGAGCAACAAGCAAAAATAAATACGTTTGAAGAACAATTAATTCCGCAGGAAGAATTTGAAGAGAATAAAAAGCAAGCTCAGCATATTCAGGATTTAAAAGATAAGCTTCAAAAAGAGGTTGAAGATTTAAAAACTCAAATCACTGACAAAGAAAACTTAGTAGAACTTGAAAAAAATATTCAAGGTGTAGAAAATGAACATCTTGAAAATGATAAAGAAAAAAATATTTTCGAGAAAGAAAAAGGAGATGCTTTAAATAAGCATCAAGAATTACAGGACTTTACAGATGAAATTAATTCTTGGAAAAACACCACATCTCAATTAGAACAATTAGAGACTAAACGTGTTAAAAACGAAGAGCAATTAAAAACACTATCTAGAAAACTCGAACAAAATAAAACTGATTTTAATTCACTTTTTGGCTTAAACACTTTAGAAGATAACTTTACACAAAGTTTAAACAATTACAAACAAAACCTACGTAATTTATATAGCGAACGCCAAAATATTGTAACTGAATTTAAAACTCTATCTAAGAATATTCAGCAGCAATTGATGAGCTTCAATTTAGTTTTATCCCAAAATAATCCGCTCGAAACTAAACATGAGGTACATATTCTTGTTCAGAAAAAAAATAAAGAGAAAGAAAACTTAGAAGATGAGCATTCTTTTTCTACTACCATAGATTTTGAATTGGAGCAGGAAAAAATTCAGCTTCAGCTAAAAAAAATTAGAGCTGCAGAAAAAGTATATTTAGAGATTGAGCAACTAAAAAAAGAGAGCGTCAAAGAATCTGAACTTTTAGAACAAAATCAATTAGACTTAAAAAACCTTCCCCCGCAAATTAAGGATTTTCAGCAGCAAGTTGATTTGCAAACTGCGCAATTGGAAGCGAAACAAAACGCCCAAAAAATAGCAGACTTACAAAAAAAATTAGATGATTATCGTCTAGATCTACAGCCCGAAACCCCTTGCCCTTTATGCGGAAGTAAAGAACATCCGTTTGCAGAACATGTACCGGTGAACAATGATAAAATTTCTACTGAAATAAAGGTATTCCAGCAATCTTTACATCTAAACCAAAAGCAGCTTACCCAAGCGGAAACTCAATTAAAGGGACTGCAACAGCAAAATTCTACTTTAGAAAAAAAAATCATAGAAATTGAGAAGAAAATAAAACTTCAGGAACAAAACTATCAAGAAAATTTTGTCAATGAAATTCAGCAATTAAAAGAAAATAATTTTACTGAATTTGAAGAGCATTTAATCAAAAAAACAACCGAATTACAAAAGTACAAAAGAGTTTTAGAGCAGCTAGTTGATTTACAGAAACTGCAAAAATCAATTGAAGAATTAAACGATTTATTGGTTCGCGGGGTTCATAAAAAAGAAGCAATACAAGATTTATATAAGGGAAACAACTTTGAAAAAGAATTAGGCGATGCAGAACAAGCTTATGTACGGCTTCAGCAAGAAGAAAAACAATTAAAAAATGAAGAAAAAGCTATTTCTACTGAGCTTAACCAACTAGAAAAACAGCAAGAAAAAACAAAGCAAACCTTAGAAATAGAATTCCGTAAATTGGGTTATACCAGTATTGCTTCAGCCATTGAAAAACTTTTACCTCATTCTCTCTTTAAAAAATATTCGAAAGAATTACAAGATTTAAAAAATAGACAAATTAGCTTAAGCTCTCGTTTGCAGGAACTTAAAATTCAGCAGAAGATTTTATTAGAAAAAACTACTAAAAAATCACTTGAAGAGTTACAAAAGAACTCTAAAGATCAAGAAAATAAAAGAAAAGATGTTGAAATTCAACTTAACGAATTGCAACGTATTATAAAAAATCAAGAGCTGTATTTAAAACAAATTTTAACTATTAGAGAAGGGATTGGTCAACAGTTGAAAACAAACAAACGCTGGAAAACTTTAAACGATTTAATTGGTGATTCTAAAGGGAAAAAATTTAATGATTACGCACAAGATTTAACCCTATCCCAATTATTAATGTTGGCTAATAAGCGTCTCGTCTTACTTACAGATCGTTATAAAATGGACAAACCTTTGGCAGACGAAGATGATAGTTTAGTGGCGATAGACGAGCATATGGGTGGACAAAGACGTTCAGTAAAGACGCTGTCTGGTGGAGAAACTTTTTTGCTAAGTTTAGCATTAGCCTTAGCTTTATCTGATTTTGCTTCTAGGAATGTAGAAATTAATTCTTTATTTATAGATGAAGGCTTTGGTACGTTAGACCCTGAAACCTTAGACCAAACTTTAGATACGTTAGAAGTTCTTCAAGCCAAATCTTCTAAAATGATTGGGGTAATTAGTCACGTAACCAGCTTAAAAGAACGTATTGCCACACAGATACAACTAAGCCAGAATGGGCAAGGTTATAGTAGCTTGAAGGTGGTGTAAAAAAAAGCCCTCAATTAAATATTGAGGGCTTTTTTTATGTCCTAATAAATATTTTACTTAGCTATATTTACTGCTCTTGTTTCTCTAATTACAGTTACTTTAACCTGACCTGGATAAGTCATATCAGTTTGAATTTTCTGAGAGATTTCAAAAGATAAATTAGATGCTTTATCATCGTTCACCTTTTCACTTTCTACGATCACTCTTAATTCCCTTCCTGCTTGGATAGCGTATGCTTTTTTAACTCCAGTAAAGCCAAATGCAATTTCCTCTAAGTCTTTTAAACGTTGAATATAAGAATCTAACACTTGACGCCTTGCACCTGGTCTTGCTCCGCTTATAGCATCACAAACTTGAATAATTGGCGACAATAATGAAGTCATTTCTACTTCATCGTGGTGAGCTCCAATCGCATTACAAACTTCTGGTTTCTCTCCGTATTTTTCTGCCCATTGCATTCCTAAAATTGCGTGAGGCACTTCTGTTTCTGTATCAGGCACTTTTCCTATATCGTGTAACAATCCGGCACGCTTAGCTAATTTTGGATTTAAACCTAATTCTGCTGCCATTACACCACATAATTTTGCTACTTCTCTAGAGTGTTGCAATAGATTTTGTCCATAAGAAGAACGATACTTCATTCTACCAACAATCTTAATCAATTCTGGGTTTAAGCCGTGAATTCCTAAATCGATTACGGTACGTTTACCTATTTCAATAATTTCTTCATCAATTTGCTTACGAGTTTTCTTTACAACTTCCTCGATACGTGCAGGGTGAATACGTCCGTCAGTTACTAACTTATGAAGAGAAAGTCTTGCTACCTCTCTACGAACTGAATCAAAACAAGAAAGAATAATTGCTTCTGGAGTATCATCTACAATGATCTCAACTCCTGTTGCCGCTTCAATAGCTCTAATATTACGCCCTTCACGACCAATAATTCTACCTTTTACATCGTCACTTTCTAAATTAAATACAGAAACACAATTTTCTACTGCTTCTTCTGTTCCAATTCGCTGGATCGTATTAATAATAATCTTTTTTGCTTCTTGTTGAGCCGTCATTTTAGCTTCTTCAATCGTGTCTTGAATAATCACCATAGCATCAGTTTTAGCCGATTCTTTTAATGACTCTACCAATTGAGCTTTTGCTTCTTCTGCGCTTACACCACTAATAACCTCTAACTGCTTAATTGCATTTTGGTGAACTTTATCAATCTCCTCCTGCTTCTTTTCTAGGTAATCGTTTCTAAAATCGTAATCTTTTACTTTATCCTCTAAATCTTTATTTAATTTCTTGTTTTTTGATAGTTCAGATGAAACCTGAGATTCTTTATCTCTTGTTCTCTTTTCTGCATCAGCAATTTTTTTATCTCTAGATAAAATAACTTTTTCATGCTCAGACTTAAGTTCGATAAACTTTTCTTTAGCCTGTAAAATTTTATCTTTCTTTTTACTTTCTCCATCCGCTTTAGCTTCCTTCAAAATAGACGCTGCTTCTTTTTTTGCTTCTGCAACAATAGAATTTGCGCTCTTGCTCTGCGATGATTTAACGATAAAATAGGCAATAATAGCTCCTACTATTATTCCTATGACTGCTCCTATAATTAATTGTATATCCATAAATTTTATATATAAAAAAAGCCTGTATTAGCATAGATTTTGTATAAACTCCTTTAAACAAGTATAGGGCTAACAAGCTGATCAAGGATCCGTTCTAAGACGGCTTGCTTTTACAACTTAGACTCACCCTTTTTAAAAGAATAAGTGTTGAGTTTATCAAATATAAATAACTAATACAGGCAGTAAACCTTTGTTTTTATTTTAAAGAACGTTATTATTTTAAGTGATCATCCAAAACTGCAACCAAGTCGCTTAATTTTTGCCTTGCATCAATCACTTCTTTATCATTATTTATTGAATGCTGTTCGGTCTTTGCTGCAAATTGTAAAGCACACATTGCTAATACATCCTGCTTATCCCTAACGGCATAACTCTGCTCAAATTGCTTAATAACTTCTTCTATCTTTTTTGCAGCTTTACGCAAACCTTCTTCTTGGCTTGGCGCAATGGTTAAGGGGTACACCCTGTCTGCTATAGATAGTTTTATTTTTAATTTGTCACTCATTCAAAATTATTCAGAGAGTTGAACAATACATTGATCTATCTCTCGTATTAAGCTATTTATTTTGAGCTTTGTTTCTCTTTTGTGTTCGTTACTGCCTAGTATAGCGTTAACAGATTTTAGTGTTTGATTTTCTTGTGAAAGTGACTCTAAACCAGTTTGAAGTTCTAGTATTCTACTTTTATTTTCTTCTATGATTTCTTCTAATTCGTTATTTTTCTGCTTTAAAAGTTCATATTTATGTAGTAGTTTACTAATCTTATTTTCAAGTGAATCAACTATTTCAATCAAATTACTCATCTGCTATTCACGTAATACTTATCTATACAAAGTTAACATACCTTTATCAATATGGCAACAGTTTTCTTTATCTATTTTAAAAGATTGCGTTACTTCGCTGGATTTCATCAATATATTTTGTTTTTATAATAATTAGTCTATATTTAAAGTTAACCATATTTCTAATCCTTATTTATGAGATTTATTTTTTTACTCTTGTTACCATTATTCCTCTGCTCTCCTGTAAAAGCGCAAGAAGATTTACCGCAAGATTACTTTTCAAGTCCGCTAGAAATCCCTTTAATTCTTTCGGGTACCTTCGCCGAATTAAGATCCAATCATTTTCATAGCGGATTAGATATTAAAACTCATCAAAAAACAGGTTTAAACGTCCTCGCTTCCGCGGAAGGATATGTAAGTAGGATTAAAGTTTCCCATTTTGGTTATGGAAAAGCCCTTTACATTCAACATCCCAATGGTTACACTACTGTTTATGCACACTTAAAAAAATTCTCTCCAGCCATACAAGCCTATATTAGAAAGGTACAGTATGCAAAAGAAAGCTATGAAGTAGAAGTTTTTCCTAAAGCTAACGAACTGCCTGTAAAACAAAACGAACTTATCGCTTACAGCGGAAACAGTGGCGGTAGTGGCGGTCCGCATTTACATTTCGAAATTAGAGACGCTGCAGCAAGCCCAATGAATCCTTTAGACTTTGGTTTTAATATTCAAGATAATTCTCATCCTTTAATTGAAGGAGTGTTTGTATATCCGCAGGGAGAAAATTCTCACGTTAATCAAAATAATAACCGACAAAAATTGAGAGTGATTCCTTTAGGAAACGGAAATTATATTACTGAAAATTTTGAAGCGTACGGCACTTTAGGTTTTGGGGTTTCTACAGTAGACCGGTTAGATTTTGCTTCCAACAAAAATGGCGTATATCAAATAAAAACTTCCGTTAACGGAAATAAATTGATGCAAATAGATTTTAAAAAGTTCTCTTTTTCTGAAAGTAGATATATTAATCGTTTTATAGACTATGCTTACTATAAGAATGAACGAAATCGTGTACAAAAACTATTTAAAGAAGATAATAACCCTTTAAGCATCATTACCACTTATGGGGAAAAAGGTTTTGTAAATGTTCAAGATAGCTTAGACTATAATTATACGATAGAAGTAAAAGATTTTAAAGGAAACACCAGTACTATTAAAGTTCCTATTACTAGTAAAACCTTTCCTTTGGAAGAGATTACTCCTAAAAAAATTGACAGCACGGCTTATTTTGCAAAAGCAGGACAAGCAATCGCTTTTGACGAAGATGGTTTTGATATTTATATTCCTAAAGGCGCTTTATATGAAGACGCTTATTTAGATATACAAAAAGACGGAGAAGGAATAAAAGTACATCACGACAGCACTCCTCTACATAAAAATATGACTATTGGTTTTGATGTAAGCAATTACACCGTAAAAGATAGAGAACAGCTATATGTAGCAAGAATGACCGATTGGGGAGCTGCATATTACGTAGACACTTATAAGAAAAACAACCGTTTTAGCGTTAGCACAAAAACTTTCGGTAAATATGAACTTAGACAAGATAATGTAGGACCTAAGATTACTCCTATAAATTTTAGAGAAAAACGATGGATGTCTAGTGAAAATGAATTGATATTTAAAATTGAAGATGAACTCACCAATATTGGGGGCTACCGAGCTACTATTAACGGAAAATTTATATTGATGGAGTATGATTATAAAACAGACAGACTGGTATATTACTTTGAGGATGATATCATAAAAGAAACCGAAAACAAATTAAAACTTATCGTACTTGATAATGTAGGAAATAGTACTACATTTGAAGGTACATTTTTCAGAAAAAATTAAACCTACAATCCTTTGAAAAGTTTTCTTTACTTAGCCCTACTCCTATTTTCTACGACTTTACTTGCGCAAACTGCCCAAATAAAAGGAATTATACTTGATGAAAGCGACACCCCTATTCCATCTGTGAATGTTAGCTATCTAGATGGCGGAACACTTACGAATGAAAACGGTTTTTATAATCTCGCTATACCTGCAAATAAAAATGTAATCGTAACCATTAGCTATGTAGGATTTAAAAAAGTGGTTTTTACAGTTAATTTAAAAGAAGGTGAAGACAAAGAAATTAATCCTGTTTTAAAAACTGACATCGAGCAAATAAGTACCGTAATTATTACAGGAGATCGAAGAAGTAAAGTAGAAGGCCTTATTACCATTTCACCTAAAACGATAAGAAAAATACCGGGGGCCAATGCCGGTGTAGAAAATTTACTAAAAACTTTACCTGGAGTTTCTTCTAACAATGAATTAAGCACACAATATTCCGTTAGAGGAGGAAACTATGATGAAAATCTCGTTTACGTTAATGAAATAGAAGTTTATCGTCCTTTTTTAATTCGTTCTGGACAACAAGAAGGTTTAAGCTTTGTAAATACCGATATGGTTAGAAATGTTGACTTTTCTGCTGGAGGTTTTCAAGCCAAATACGGAGATAAACTCTCTTCTGTATTAAGCATTGACTATAGAAGACCTGTAGATTTTGGAGCTTCTCTCCAAGCCAGTTTATTAGGAGCAAGCGCATCTATAGAAGGTGTTTCTAAAAATAAGAAGCTGTCTGCTATTTTAGGTCTAAGGTATAGAGATAACAGTCTTTTTGTAAACGCTAAAGAAACAGAAAGTAACTTTAAACCTCGCTTTGCCGATGCTCAGACTTATCTTAGCTATCAAGTAAATGATAAGTTTGAATTAGGTTTTTTAGGAAATGTTTCTATCAATAAATACGACTACGAACCCTTTACGAGACAAACCAATTTTGGTACCATTCAAGATCCTAAAGCTTTACTTATCTTTTATGAAGGACAAGAGAAAGATCAATACGAAACCTATTTCGCGGCTTTAAAAGGCTCTTATGAAATTTCAGATAATTATACCGCTAAGCTTATTGGTTCGGTTTACAATACGCAAGAGCAAGAACATTATGATATTTTAGCAGAATATCGATTAGGTGATGTAAATACTGATATTGGAAGCTCAGATCTTGGAGAAGTTGAATTTTCTGAAGGTGTTGGAGCTCAACTTACCCACGCAAGAAACGATCTAGATGCTTTAATTTTCAATGTGGAACATAAAGGAATTTTAAAAATTAAAGATCATCAAATTGATTATGGAATTAAATATACACATGAAGACATTAGAGACCGTATTCAGGAATATGAAATTATAGATTCTGCTGGATTTTCTATAAGACCTCCTTTTGAAGATTTTCAAAACAATCAGCCTTATGAAGCTTTTAACGCTCCCTTAGAATCTTTTAATAGTGTAAGAGCGTTTAATTCTACTCAAATTAATAGAATACAGTCTTATGTACAATGGAGCTACAAAACTACCTTAGGAGAAAGTGATGCCTGGTTTAACGCTGGTGTACGTTCTCATACTTGGGCGGTAACTAATGATGATGAAACCGCTTCCGCGCAAAGCGTTATTAGTCCGCGTGCTCAATTTGCCATTCAGCCCAATTGGGAAGCAGATATGTTATTTAGACTTTCTGGAGGGTATTATTATCAACCTCCTTTTTATAGGGAGTTAAGAGGACAAACGGGCGAAGTTAATCCAGATGTAAAAGCTCAAAAATCGGTGCATTTTGTATTAGGAAATGACTATAGTTTTAAAATGGGAGACAGACCATTTAAATTGGTTTCTGAAGCATATTATAAAAAGTTAACTGATGTAAATCCTTATACTTTAGAAAATGTTAGAATACGTTATGAGGCTGCTAATATTGCTGAAGCATATGCTTATGGATTTGATTTTAGGTTAAACGGTGAGTTCGTAGCGGGAACCGAGAGCTGGTTAAGTTTTGGTTATTTAAAAACCGAAGAGAACATAAACGACAGAGGTTATATCTCACGCCCTACCGATCAACGTCTAAAATTCGCTGTGTTATTCCAGGATTATGTTCCTAAAATACCAAGCTTAAAAATGTATTTAAATTTAGTGTATAATACTGGATTGCCTGGGGGTTCTCCTAATTATGCAGATCCATACGATTATCAAACCCGTTTACCAGATTACAGAAGAGCAGATGTTGGCTTTTCTTATGTAATTGTAGATCCTTCTGAAAATAATACCAACACCAATTGGTTAAAAGTATTTGAAGAGTTAAATATCGGAATAGAAATTTTTAATCTATTTGATAATCAAAACTCTATTACCAATACTTTTGTAAGAGATGTATACACCAAGAGGTTATATTCAATACCTAATTATTTATCTCCACGGGTTTTTAACGTGAAGCTATCTATGAGATTTTAAATAAAAGTGTTTACTAGATATTATCTTTTAGGTTTTCGCAAAACCAATCTGCTAATTACCCGATTTCATAACTCACCTAATAAAATAAGCTAGTTTTATTTAGAACATATGAGTCTTGGACATTTTAGCCAATTTTCATAAATATTCTTCAAAAATCCAAATACTTATTGAGAGATAAATAAATGCTAGAAGTGATCTTTATTGATGGAATGGGATAAAATATAAATGATAATTATGAATGAAATATTTAGTGATTTTATTGAGGAATCTATAGAGAGTTTAAAAAAATTACAATCTAATATTCTAGATAAACAAATTGATTCAATTGTTATTAATCAGACCTTCTTTCACAAAGATTATTTAAATGAAAAGAACATTACAGAAACGATTCCTGAATTTAAAGAAATCAAGGAGGTTAAGCAACCAGTTTTATATTGGTTTGAGTTAGAGTCTTCAGATAAAAATCAACAAATAAGAGAAAAAATAGAGAGTTATAGAGAACCTTTAAAAAAAGATTTTTCTCATCCAAATTATAGATATACTTCTTCCTACAAAAAAACATTTAGCTCTGATACTAAAATATTATATGTGGGTAAAGTTCAAACTGGTTTTTGGGGAAGGTTAGTAACTCATTTAGGGTACAGTCGTTACAAAACGACCGCAGGTATGCAATTATTTCATTGGTATGACCCAATAGAGTTTGGAGAATTAAAATTACACTATATCACTTTTGATAAGGATATGAAATATTTAGTTACAGTTTTAGAAAAGCAACTGGCTAAAAAATTCCAGCCGTTAATTGGTTATTATTAACTTTAATGTGACTTTCGAATATTAGTCAAATATATAAAAGAGAGCAAAAATCTTTATAGGATTGAAAAACACTTTTTTAAAAACAGAAAATTTATTCTATTACAGTTCGAATGATATTTTAAATAAAGTTATATTTAATCTACATTTGCTACATAGCATTTTAATATTTTAGCTATTGTAATATATCCTTATATACTAGAATGATAAATAAGATAGAAATAAAAGGGTTTAAATCAATAAAAGAACTCGATTTAAACTTAAAACCGATTAACGTTCTTATAGGTTCGAACGGAGTTGGTAAATCCAATTTTATATCTTTTTTTAAACTCGTTAATAATATTTACGAACAAAGACTAGAAAATTACTCTATCAAAAGAGGTGCTGAGAATCTGTTGCATTTCGGTAGAAAAGAATCTAAAGAAATATCTGGATATCTCGAATTTGATTATAAAAATGCATATGGTTTCAATCTAGAAGGAACGGATAATAATACATTATTTTTAAATGAAGAAATTACATACTTTAATAAGTCAAAGGGAGGATTGACTGATTTTTATGGAGGTGGCTGGTCTTGGAATGTAATTAATTCAAATTCAAAAGAAAGCGTACTTAAAAACAATAATAAAGGTATTTCATATTATGTCAATAATTACATAAGGAACTTTAAAATTTATCATTTTCACGATACCAGTGATACATCTGCACTTAGAACTCCAGCAATGTTAAATGATAATATATCATTAAGAGAAGATGCAGGGAATTTAGCTGCTTATTTATATTTACTTCAGGAAAAGCAAACAAAATATTTTAAGAGAATTGAACACACCATCAAGTCTATTGCTCCTTATTTTGAAAAATTTGAATTGCAACCCGATAGATTAAATGAAGAAAGAATAAATTTAGAATGGAGAGAAATTAATCATCCAGATACACCCTTTAATGCAAATCATTTCTCTGATGGAACAATCCGTTTTATTGCATTAACTGCTTTATTGACGCAACCTAATTTACCAGAGGTAATAATTATTGATGAACCTGAGTTAGGATTACATCCAGTAGCTATAAATAAATTAGCAGGATTAATTAAAAAAGCTTCTGTTAAATGTCAAATTATTATCTCAACACAATCTGTTAATCTAGTAAGTAATTTTGACCCAGAAGATATAATTACAGTAGATAGATTTAATAATCAGTCCGTTTTTAATCGATTGGAGGACAAGGACCTAAATAAATGGTTAAATGATTTTTCTTTAGGAGAATTATGGTTAAAAAATATTATTAAAGGACAACCGTATTAAAAGTTATGAAAAGGGTTCATTGCATCGTTGAAGGTCAAACTGAAGTAAGAGTTTTTTATTCAATTTTAGTTCCTTACATATATGAGAAAACTGGAGTTCACATGACCGTTACACCAATTAATCATACAAAAGGAGGTATGGTTCAGTTTTCTAAAATTTTTACAGAATTAAGAAATCATTTAAGTGAAAAAGGGAAAATTGTAACTACTTTTTTTGATTATTACGGCATTCTACCTATTCATAATTTTCGCTATTATGCGGAAGCTAAATTAAATCAAAGTAATGCTGCCTTAGGTGCGGAAATTTTAGAAAAAGGGATGAATGATTATATCTCCGATTTGGGTACAAATACTAGGTATTTTATTCCTTACATCCAAGTACATGAGTTTGAGGCATTACTTTTTTCATCAGATGAAGGTTTTGATTTTAAATATGACGATATCAGAATATTAAGAGAGTTAAAAAATGTGAGGAATAGGTATCCCAACCCAGAGGATATTAATGATAGTCCCCACACATCACCTTCTAAGCGTCTAGAAAAGATTTTAAATAAATATAAAGATATCTACGTTAAAACTAATGATGGAGAAGATATAGCCACAATTATTGGTATAGAAACGATACTTGACCAATGTCCAAGATTTAGTGCTTGGGTTGAAAATCTAATATTTAAAATTAATGAGTAAAATTGAGGGACTAGGGACTATATATAAATGCCCCTCTTATAATATCAAAAAGAAAGTGAGATTTTAATACGCCCTCCCCCCTAACATTCAATGTTTTTTTCAAAAATATTTTCAGAATCAAGAACTCTTACAGGGACACAACAAACCTAATAAGCCCCTTTCTTTATACCATATAATTATTCTATAAAAATGAAGAGGTAATTAATTGGAGGAACAAAACCTGTCTATTTATATATCTATATCTTTTAGAGTTTTGCTAAAATGCCAATAAAGTTGACTAAGCATTTGTATGATTTTCAGAGATGCTGACTAAATGCTGACTAACTAAAAGCAAAAAGCCCGTAAACATTGAAGTTACGAGCTTTTAAAGCGGAGAAAGAGGGATTCGAACCCCCGGAGGTGTGACCCTCAACAGTTTTCAAGACTGCCGCATTCGACCACTCTGCCATTTCTCCTTGAGTGCCTCATCAGGTATTCCCTGAATGCGAGTGCAAATATAAAAGCTTTTTTCAATTCACAAAAATAATTTTATACTTTTTTTTTAAGAATTTCTATTAGATAAAATTCTCATTAATTTAATACCTTGTACCACTATAAATTAAGCTAAAATAAATGATGAGAAAAATTTTATTATTTGCAGCCATAGGAACAATTTTTTCTTGTAGCGTTCAAAAAGACAAAGCAGTATCTGAAGCCAATGTAGAAACCTACGGTAATTCAATTACAGTTACAGAATTAAAGGATCACCTTTATACTTTCGCCTCAGATGAGTTTCAAGGTCGCGATACAGGTGAACCCGGACAAAAGAAAGCTGCTGAGTATTTAAAAAAAGAATATAAAAAAATGGACGTACCTTCTCCTTTAGGCGGAGATGATTACTACCAAATAATACCATCAAGTTATTTTAACGATAGATATAATGATTCAGAAAATGTAGTTGCATTTATTGAAGGTAGTGAGTTTCCTGAAGAGATTGTCGTGATCTCTGCTCATTATGATCATATCGGCGTGGACGATGAAGGTAATATTTATAACGGAGCAGATGATGATGGCTCAGGAACAGTAGCTATGTTAGAAATCGCCGAAGCTTTTCAAGAAGCAGCAAAAGATGGTTACCGACCTAGAAGATCGATCCTGTTCTTGCACGTAACTGGTGAGGAAAAAGGTTTATTAGGTTCAAAATATTACACCGAGAACCCTATTTTTCCTTTAGAAAATACAGTAACAGATTTAAATACGGATATGATAGGTAGAATTGATCCTGCTCACGAAGGTAAGGATGATTATATTTATCTTATCGGAAGTGATAAATTAAGTACAGATCTGCATAATTTATCAGAAGAAGTAAACAATAAATATGTGAATCTAGACTTAGATTACACCTATAATGATGATAACGACCCTAATCGCTTTTATTACAGAAGTGATCATTATAATTTTGCTAAGCATAATATTCCTGTTATTTTTTACTTTAACGGAACTCACGCAGATTATCACAAAGCAACCGACACACCAGACAAAATTGAATACGAATTAATGACTAAGCGAACTAAACTTATTTTTTATACCGCTTGGGAAGTTGCCAATAGAGATGAAAGATTAGTGGTTGATAAAGCTAACTAAATCATCAAATAGATTTCAAATAAAAAAAGCAGCTCCAAAGAGCTGCTTTTTTTATTTGAAATTATTTACTTGTAATCGGCAGTGATTTTTGATAATTTTTGAGGTACTTGACCATTTGCGAAACTAATAATTAATCTTCCTTCTTCCATCAACAATGTTCCCTCTTTCACCTTAAAATAACCTGCACTACCCTTGCAATAACAGAATCTTCCGTAAAGAAAGTTAATATCTGCTAATTCTGCATTTTCTAGGTTTATGGAATCAATTCCGTCTTTTACTTCAAAATAGATTTCTTCGCGATAATGACCGTCTGTTTCAGTTTTATCTGCATTTTCATTATATACAAACTTTACAGTATTTGTATCTTTAGCGTCTACAAAATCTGGATAAAGCATATTAGCTGAATCTGTTTTGAAATCCATTTTCGTATTTTGCATTACTTCAAAATTACATTCTCCTCCTGATAAACAACCCGATACTAAACTTATTTCATTTATATAATTTGACATCTCTTGCTTATCATCGGTGTTTTCTTCGTTAGAAAATACATCATTAATAGTTTTAGTGCCATTACAAGCAAATAGTGTTAACACTAAACTTAAGGCGAGAACGCTCTTCATAAATTTGATTTTTATTAATATATAATAAAAGTAATTTTTTAAAAATGTAAACTCAAGTAAAAATGAAAAGAATAACTTTTGTTTAACTTATTTTATTTTACATTAAACAAAATATATATTAATTTAGCTTTATGAAAATTTATAGACTACACGAAAAGCAAAATCTTCCTATATCAACTACTGAAGCTTGGGATTTTTTATCCAATCCTAAAAATCTAAAAGTAATTACTCCAGATTATATGGGCTTCAATATATTGACTGAAGAAAATAAAAGCATGTATGCTGGCCAGATTATTCAATATATAGTTACCCCTATTGCTGGTATTAAAACTAAATGGGTAACTGAAATTACTCACGTAAAAGAGGGCGAATATTTTGTAGATGAACAACGTTTTGGCCCTTATTCCTTATGGCATCATAAACACTTTATTAAAGAAATTAAAGGTGGGGTACAAATGGAAGATATTGTAGATTATAAATTACCCTTAGGAGTTTTAGGTCAGATGGTGCATCCTTTTCTGGTTAAACCTAAATTAAGAGAAATATTTGAGTATAGGAAAAGTAAACTTACTGAAATGTTTGGAACTCTTTAAAATTCATAATTATGAAAAATATTTTACTCATCGGCGGTAGCCATGGAATCGGATTAGAAGTTGTAAAACAACTGCATACTAACAACAATGTTATTGTAGCTTCAAGAACTAATGATAACTTAAAAGAGTTAAATGTAACTCACCACACATTTGATGCTTACAAAGATAATTTAGAAGATTTAGATCTGCCAGAACAATTAGATGGTTTTATTTATTGCCCTGGCACAATCAATTTAAAACCCTTTAAAATGCTTAAACAAGAAGATTTTGAAGATGATTTGCATAAAAACTTTATTAGTTTAGTAAATTGTACCCGAGCAATACTTCCTCGTTTAAAAAAATCTAATCAAGCTAGTATTGTTTATTTTAGTACCGTGGCGGTTAAATTAGGGATGCCTTTTCATACTAGCGTTGCTGCTTCTAAAGGAGCAATTGAAGGTTTTGCCAAAGCACTCTCTGCAGAATATGCTCCGAAAATAAGGGTTAACGTAATAGCTCCTTCCCTCACCAACACCAGCTTGTCCAGCAATATTTTAAACAATGACAAGAAAAAACAATTGATGAATGAAAGACATCCGCTTAAACGTGTGGGAGAAGCAATAGATATTGCAAATGCAACTACTTACCTTCTTTCTGATAAAAGTAGTTGGATGACGGGGCAGGTAATTCATCTTGATGGCGGAATGTCAACTTTAAAAGTATAAGTGTGAAAAAAAATAAAGTTTCTATTTTTTGGTTTAGAAGAGATTTAAGACTCGATGATAATTTAGGGTTTCTACAAGCTTTAAAAGGAGAATATCCTGTACTTCCTGTATTTATTTTTGATAAAGACATCCTAAGTGAGTTACCTAATGACGATGCTCGTGTAAGCTATATTTTTGAGCAATTACAAATTATGCGTAAAGAACTACAAGAAAATTATGAGAGTTCAATAGGCATGTTTTACGATAAACCAATAAACGTTTTTGAGAAATTGTTAGAAGATTATGACATTCAAGCAGTTTTTACAAATACAGATTATGAGCCATATGCTAAAGAAAGAGATAGTCAAATACAAAACCTATTAGAAAATAAGGAAATTGAATTCTTCTCCTATAAAGATCAAGTGATTTTTGAGAAAAGCGAAGTGGTAAAATCAGATGACACCCCATACCTCGTCTACACTCCATATATGAAAAAATGGAAAGAGGTTTTTAAATATCATGATTTAAAGATTTATTATACCAACGATTACCTTTCCAACCTTATAGGAAATACTAGATTACCCAACCTGTCTTTAAACGATATCGATTTTAAAAAATCTTCTATTCAATTCCCTGAATATGACGTAACTCCAACCACTATTCAAGAATATGAAAACAATAGAAATTTACCCGCAAAAGAAAGTACTAGTAATTTAAGTCCGCATCTTAGATTTGGTACGATCAGCATAAGAAAAGTATTAAAAAAGGCGCTTAACGCGGAAAATGAAACTTTTTGGAATGAACTTATTTGGAGAGAGTTTTTTATGCAAATTCTTTATCATTATCCCGAAACGGTCACAGATGCTTTTAAATCTAAATATGACAATATTAAATGGCGGAATAATGAGAAGGAATTTGAGCTATGGAAAAAAGGTAAAACAGGCTACCCTATGGTTGATGCAGGAATGCGACAGCTCAACAAAACTGGGTTGATGCACAATCGAGTTCGAATGGTAGTTGGCAGCTTTCTTTGTAAGCATCTTTTAATCGATTGGCGATGGGGTGAAGCTTATTTTGCTGAAAAACTGTTAGATTATGAAATGTCTTCTAATGTTGGTAATTGGCAGTGGGTCGCAGGATGTGGTGTCGATGCCTCGCCCTATTTTAGAATTTTTAATCCGCAATCGCAATTAGAAAAATTTGATAAGGATAAAGAATACATCAAACAATGGATTCCAGAATATGACACCAAAGACTATCCAGAAAGGATGGTAGACCACAAAGAAGCCCGTGAACGATGTTTACAAGTATATAAAGAAGCTGTAAAAAAATAAATATTACGCTCCTCTTTTATTTAAAATTTGCTTTGCTTTTTCTAAATCTTCAGGTGTATCGATACCCACTCCCATAGGTTCGCTTTCTACCATTTTAATATTTTTACCGTATTCTAGATATCGAATACATTCTATTTTTTCCGAAGCTTCTAAAGTAAGCATAGGCAATTGGTAAAAATCCAAAATCGCTTGTTTTCTAAAAGCGTAAATACCAATGTGCTTATAATAAGTAACCGCCACCTCTTTATCTCGGTGGTAAGGAATAGGAGATCTTGAAAAGTAAAGCGCAAAACTGTTTTTGTTTACAATTACCTTGACATTATTAGGGTTTTCGATTTCCTCCTTTTGGTGTAACGGAGTCATAAGAGATGCCAAATCAATTTGGTGAGCATCACTACCATAAAACACTTTCAAGACTTTTTCTAAACTACTTTTGGAAGTAAATGGTTCATCGCCTTGAACATTGACAACAATATCAATATCCATATCTTCTACAGCTTCAGCAATTCGATCACTCCCACATTCATGTTCAGTTTTACTTAGAATTGCTTTTCCGCCTTGAGCGATAATCTCATCATATATAATTTGACTATCAGTTACTACAAAAACATCTTCAAATAATCCTGTTTTTAATGCAGACTCATACGTTCTAGTAATCACTGTTTTACCATTTAAATCTTGCATTAATTTACCAGGAAAACGAGTAGCTGCATAACGTGCAGGAATCATGGCTATTACTTTCAATTTTTCTTTGCTCACGATATTAAAGTTTGATTCAAAAATAAGTTTTTTTTCTTTCTACTAATGTATTTCATTCTCCTCTTCAAAAAAATCGTTTTTAAAACCGATTAAATACAACTGTTTTTTAGCTCGGGTACAAGCGGTGTATAACCAACGTAAGTAATCTTCGGTAATGCCATCTTTAAGGTAAGGTTGCTCTACAAAAACAGTATCCCATTGTCCACCTTGAGATTTATGACATGTCATCGCATAGCTGAATTTTATCTGCAAGGCATTAAAGTATTTATTGTTTTTTACCTTTAAAAACTTCTTGTATTTAGAAGTCTCATCGGCATAATCTTTCATCACTTCTTGATACAAGTTATTCGACTCTTCATAAGGCAAAGAAGGCGTATTAGAGGTCAGCGTATCTAACATAACCACAGTTTCAAAAGGGCTCATTTTGGGGTAATCGACCATTTGTACTTTTACTTCGGCAAACCTAAATCCGTAAAGCTCTACGATTTCAAAAATTTCTAAGACTTCAATAATATCACCATTCGCAATAAAGCCTGCTTCACTATTATTTTTAATCCAAAAATAATTGTTTTTTACCACCATTAAATAATCTCCTGCAGCAATTTCGCTTTCGCGGAATAAAATGCGAGAACGTATTTGTTCATTGTAAATATTTGCTCTTTTATTAGACATAACTACAATGGCTGTTTCTTCGTGTCCTTGAGAACTGTACGCATCATTAATAGCATCCATGATTTCATAACCATCTATGAGACGAACAAAGTCTCCACCCGTATTTTTGAATTTAAAGGTGTCGTAGAAACTGCTTTTAATCGTTTCTCTTAATAAAGTTGCATTGACTAATATTCCGCTTTCTAATTGCTGACGCATTACTTCAGTTAATTCTACCTGATCTACTTCTTTATCATAATTAATAGAAAGTTTTTCAGGGTCTAACGCCGGACTTAAACTATGATGAACTGGTGGTAATTGTGCAGTATCTCCTATAAATATTAACTTACAATTACGACCCGCATACACATACTGAATAAGATCATCGAGTAAAGAACCATCCGTAAAAAGCTTCTTATCTGCTGTAGAATCAGAAATCATAGAAGCTTCATCTACTATAAAAATAGTGTTTTTATGTTTGTTAGGTTGTAAAGTAAATTGAATATTAGCTCCGCCTCCACTTTTTTTAGGGAAATAAATTTTCTTATGAATAGTAAATGCTTGATGACCAGAGTAATTACTCATTACCTTAGCAGCACGTCCTGTAGGAGCAATAAGTACAGGGCTTTTCTTTATTTTCCATAAGTTCTTAACTATAGTACCAATAATAGTAGTCTTTCCCGTACCTGCATATCCTTTCAAGATAAACATATTATCTTTACTATCTTCCGTCAAAAAAAGAGATAGTTTTTGAAGAGCGATATCTTGATGTAAGGTAGGTTGAAAAGAAAACTGTTCTTTTAGTAAACGGTATAATTCTTGTGAAGTCATAATGGAAGAATATAAAAAAATCAAATATAAAGACGCATTTTTATCTTTTGAAACTTTTACGAACAAAAAAAAATTGTAGATTTGCGTAGATACTATAAATCATAAATATTAAACTATGAAACTTGTAATTCAATTACTACTTTGGATTGTTATTGGTGTTTTAGGTTATTTAACTTTTAACGCAGTTTATGAACCAATTGAATTTAATAAAGTTAAAGAAGCTCGTTACCAAAAAGTAATTGATAAACTTAAGGATATTAGAAAAGCACAACTTGCTCACAAGCAAGTAACTGGTGTTTTTGCAGGGGACTTTGATAATTTAATTAAATTTATTGATACAGCTGAATATACAGTAACTCAACGTAGAGATACTACTATATTAGACGAAGAATACAAAAAGACTTACGGTGTAGATCAATATAAGAGTAAAACTATTGTTGATACTTTAGGATATGTACCTGTAAAAGATTCTATCTTCAAAAACTCTTCTCGTTATAAGGAAATGATGTACGTCCCTACAACCGATAAGAAAGCCAAGTTTGAAATTGAGTCTGGAAAAATTAATAAGAACGATACAGAAATCTCTGTATTTGAGGTAAAGGTTTCTAAGGACGTTATTTTAAGTGACTTAGATAAAGATCTATTAATGCAAGAAAAGCAGGTTATATCTGTAGATGGTGTAAATGGTGAATACATTCAAATTGGTTCTATGACCGAGATTAACACCAACGGTAACTGGCCACAAGTTTATGGAGCAAACGACCAATAACAGTCAACCTATAAAAATTAAATTATCCATCCTGATAACTCAGGATGGATTTTCTTTTTGTAAAGGAAATAAAGACACCCATACCGTATTAGACTTTAAACACAAGTCTTTTCTCTCTAAACAAACGCCAGAAAACCTACTTAAAGAAATTAAAACCATCTTAGAGTTTTCATTTCTCAAAGAAAAAGAAACTATAGAAGAACTAGAAGTTTTTTACTCTAACACCTTATATACGTTAGTCCCAGATGCTTTTTTTTCCGAAAAGAACTTAACAGATTACCTAAAGTTTAATACCAAAATATTAGCTACAGACTATGTGACTTTCGACAATGTGGAATCTATTTCAGCTAAAAATGTTTATATTCCCTATACTAATATCAATAATTACTTATTTGAAATTTTTGGAGAATTCTCTTTTAAACATATAAGTTCGACATTAATTGACCTATTTAAAAAAGAGGATCTAGAAAATAAGGTTTTGCTAAATGTATACTCCACTCATTTTCATACCATAGTTTTTAAAGATGGAAAATTACAATTAGCTAATAGTTTTAATTATCAAACTAAAGAAGATTTTATTTATTACCTGTTATTTGTTTTAGAGCAATTAGAGTTAGACCCATTAAATATTCCCGTATTTTTAAGTGGAAATATAGAAGAAGAAGATCAAAACTTTAAAATACTCTCTACATACATTCAACACATAGAATTTTTCGCAGAAGAGTATTCTTCTATTTCCTTATCGGAAAATTTAACCATAGACACTCAAAGACATAACCTTTTAATAAGTCAATTTTAATGCGCATTATCTCTGGAAAATATAAAAGTAAAAGAATAATAGCTCCAAAGAAGCTACCTATTCGTCCTACTACAGATATTGCAAAAGAAGGTCTTTTTAATATTTTGAATAACCGGATTCATTTTCAAGATATTTCGGTATTAGATTTGTTTTCAGGATCTGGGAATATCACGTATGAATTTATCTCTAGGGGCACTCAAAATATCACCGCTGTAGATCAACATTACGGTTGTGTAAAATTCATTAAAGAAACTTCACAAGAGTTAGAAGGATCTGTAAATACTATTAAAAGTGATGTATTTAAATATTTAGAAAAAGTAAATACAAAGTTCGATCTAATTTTTGCTGACCCTCCTTACGATTTTTCTGAGGAACTTTTTGAAAAAATCGTCCAACTGGTTTTTGAAAACGATTTTTTAGAAGAAGACGGAGTTCTAATCATAGAACACTCAAAACACACTGTACATTTAAAGAACCACACCTATTTTACGGAAGAAAGACGTTACGGGGGATCTGTCTTTTCATTCTTCTCTAAATAAAAAAGATGTCTCGCACTTCACCCATAACTGTAATTTCTAATGAAATTACCACTATAGAAATTTACGAATCTTACGCAATATCTACTATTACAGAAGGTCTTGCCCTAGATCATGAACATATAGATTGGTTTAGCGATTTATTTGACAAATACTATCCCAATACAAAATTCGGTTATATAGCAAATCGCGTAAATGCCTACTCTATAAATCCGCTTACCTATTACACAACCGCGCAATATAAAAATCTATCTGCATTTGCTATAGTTTGCAAAAGTCAAAGTCAAAAAGATATGGCTCTATATGAAAAAAGATTTTACAATAAACCTTTTAATGTGTTTATGGAAATTGAAAGTGCTATAAATTGGGTGGAAGAAACAATTTAAAAAAAGCAGACCTATAAGCCGGATTCTGTACCTAAAAGGCCCTTATCATTTATCTGGGGTTTTTGTTGCCAAAAACCTCTAGCTGCCTACCCTCCAACATCGGGCGAGCACCCTCAAACATTGGTTTACATGACATTGCACCGCATAGAGTTTACCTGGTTTCACTACAGCATTACCTGTACATTCTTTCTGCTGCACTTGTCCTAATACCAAAAATGATATTGGCGGCTGTTAGCCGCTATGCTTCTCTGTGGTGTCCGGACTTTCCTCTCTATAAATAGAGCGATAAGGCGGTCTGCTTAGACAGCAAATATAGTTTTTCCCAATTGAAAATTGTGAATAACTCCAATAAAAAAAACACTCCACTTATAAGTAAATTCACCCCCCTATTTTTATCTTTGTAAGCGATGGAACATTTTATAGTATCTGCCAGAAAATATAGACCCGAAACTTTTGCCGATGTAGTTGGCCAAAAGGCTATTACCAATACGTTAGAAAATGCTATAAAAAATAACCATTTAGCACAAGCACTTTTATTTACAGGTCCTAGAGGAGTTGGAAAAACAACTTGTGCTAGAATATTAGCAAAAAAAATTAATCAACAAGCTACCGAAAATAAGCAAGAGGATTTTGCTTTTAATATTTTTGAATTAGATGCTGCATCTAATAATTCGGTAGATGATATTCGTAATTTAATAGATCAAGTAAGAATCCCGCCACAGGTAGGGTCTTATAAGGTATATATTATAGATGAGGTACACATGCTTTCTTCATCGGCTTTTAATGCTTTTTTAAAAACATTAGAAGAACCTCCAAAACACGCTATTTTTATCTTAGCAACTACAGAGAAGCATAAAATCATACCTACTATTCTTTCTAGATGTCAAATTTTTGATTTCAAAAGAATTACAGTAAGTGATGCTAAAGAATATTTATCTGGAATTGCTAAAAATGAAGGTGTAGAAGCAGAAGATGATGCATTACATATTATTGCGCAAAAAGCAGATGGTGCTATGCGAGATGCCCTTTCTATCTATGATAGGGTAATTAGTTTTTCTGGGAATAAGCTTACACGAGAAGCGGTCACAGAGAATCTAAATGTTTTAGATTACGAAGTCTATTTTACTTCTACAAACTATATTTTAGAAAATAAAATTCCAGAACTTCTTATTCAGTTTAATGAGATTTTAGCAAAAGGATTTGACGGAAATCACTTTATTGCCGGCTTAGCTTCACACTTTAGAGACTTATTAGTTTGTAAAGACCAATCTACTATCGCCTTGTTAGAAGTTGGAGAAGAAACTAAAGCGAAATATTTTGAGCAATCACAAAAAGCGAGTCAGAGTTTCTTACTGCAAGCTATAGAACTCGCCAATGAATGTGATCTTAAATATCGTTCGAGTAAAAATCAACGTTTACTCGTCGAACTTTGCTTAATGCAATTGGCCTCCATCACTTTCGATGGAGAAAAAAAAAAGTCTAAGCACTTTATAATTCCTGCCAAGAACTTTGTTTCCATTACTCCGGCCTCTAAAGAAGTCATTGTCACTAATGAGCACCCTAAAAATGCTACCAATAATACAAAGAATACTGAGCCCGCTCTTGTAGAAGAAAAAGCTCCTCCTGTTAACGCTTCCGCGGAAGCGAAAACTCTAAAGAAAAAAACCTCTGGTCTTTCTATAAAAAGTATTCAACGTAAAAAAGAAATAGAAGCCCAAAAGAAAGAAAAAGTCGCCAAAGAGGAGGTAAAATTAGACGAAAACTTTACTGAAACGCAAGCTTTAGCTGCCTGGAATGAATATGTACAAAGACTTCAAAAAAACGGACAGAAAATATTAGCTTCTATATTAGATACAGATACACCTGTAATAAAAAATAAGATTTTCAACATCACATTGCCAAATTCTACCATGAAAGTAGAATTAGAAAGAGCAAAAGGTCCTGTCATTAAATATTTAAGAAAGCGACTAAACAATTCTTACGTCGATCTTGAAATTGATGTAAATGAAGCGGTTGCAAAGAAATATGCTTTTACAGGAAGAGAAAAATTTGATAAAATGGCCGAAAAGAATCCTATGCTCGAAAAACTACGTAAAACCTTTGATTTAGATATAAAATGATGCTTGGTTTAAAACTTCCTACAGATCCTCGTTGGGTAAATATTGCTGAAAAAAACTTAAAAGAAATTTTAATTGATCACGCTTATTGTGAGCAAAAAGCAGCTTCTACAGCTATTTCTTTAATTGTAAGTTTCCCTGAATTCACAGAGCTTACTCAAGCTATGATAGATTTAGTACAAGAAGAAATGAGTCATTTTAAAATGGTGCATGAGGAACTTTTAAAACGTGGCTATGAAATGGGAAGGGATCGTAAGGATGAGTATGTTCTACAATTGCTCAAATTTTTCCCTAAAGGCGGAAGCAGAATTGACCAAATGGTACATCGACTGTTATATGCTGCATTAATTGAAGCCAGAAGTTGCGAAAGATTTAAACTATTATCGGAAGAATTAAACGATAAAGATTTACGTATTTTTTATAAAAAGCTAATGATTAGTGAAGCTAATCATTACACTATGTTTCTCAATTTTGCACGCCAATATGGAGACCGTGAACAGGTAGACGAAAAATGGCAATCTCTATTAGAGTACGAAGCTAAAATCATGCAAGATTTGAGCAAAAAAGAAAGTATTCACGGTTAATCACTCCTTTGCCTTTTCGTCATTATAAAGTGATTTTATAATTCCATCTGAAAGTCCAATTTTAGGAACATATACTTTCCTTGCTCGACTCCACTTCATCGCAGAAAGGTAAATTTTGGTGGCTGGGATAATAACATCGGCTCTATCGGTATTTAGATTTAGCTGCGATATTCTTTCTTCGTAGGTGAGGGAATTAAGCAATTGATAATAAGAGCTCAGATAAAAATAGGACAAAGGTTTTCCCATTTTTTTTCCACTACTTTTAAAAATATTATTGATATTTCCTCCAGAACCTATAAGTGATATCTTAGTATAATTTTTTGTTTCTTTTTTAATCCAAGCTTCAACTTCTTCCCATATATTAGGTTCAATCATATCGTTAAGAATACGAACAGTTCCTAATTTAAAAGATTTTGACGCTATCGTTTTACCTTCCGCGTAAAGCGTAAACTCGGTACTACCTCCTCCTACATCTACATAAAGATATGTTTTATCATCCTGAATAAGTGTATGCAAATCTGTCGCCGCAATGATAGCTGCTTCATGCTCACCATCTATAATTTCAATGTCTATACTTGATTCTTCTTTGACAATTTTTGCTAATTCTTGTCCGTTCTTAGCGTCTCGCATGGCTGATGTTGCACAAGCTTTATAACGCTCTATTTGATGAGATTTCATAAGCAAATTAAAGGCTTTCATGGTATCTCGCATACGCATCATATTAAATGCAGAGATTTTACCGTTTACAAAAACATCTTCTCCTAACCTTATGGGAACTCGAACGAGTGAGGTTTTTTTGAACGTTGGATCTTTATCTTCTGGTTCTGTAATGGTAGAAATTAACAATCTAACGGCATTAGAGCCTATATCGATTGCTGCATATTTTTTAATAATTAACACGTATGTTCTGTCTTTTAATTCTTAGCTAAATTTTCTAAATAATAATCGTAAGTAGCAAACTGACTTCTTAACTTGGGTTGGTCATTTTTTATATAAGCATTTTCAGTTTCACTTGAAAAACATCTTGCTTTTACATTATCGTTCCAACTAATTTCAAAGGTTTTTACCAACTCTTCTTGAATATCTTCTTGATATATAGGACATGAAATTTCTACTCGATAGTCCACATTTCTTGTCATCCAATCGGCTGAAGAAATATATATTTTCTGTTCTCCTGCATTTTCAAAAATAAATAGCCTAGGATGCTCTAAATGCTTATCTATAATACTTATAGCTTCAATATTTTCGCTCATTCCTTCCACTCCAGGAATTAAACAACAAATACCTCTAACAATCAATTTAATTTTAACTCCTGCTCTACTTGCTTCATAAAGCTTATCAATAAGCTTGTAATCTGAAAGACTATTAAGCTTTAAACGAATTCCACTAGGTAGATTTTGTTTGGCATTTTTTATTTCGGTATTGATCAAACTCTCAAAAGTAGATCTAGAGTAATGTGGGGAAACAATAAGATGCTTGTACTTATTGATTTTATAATTAATTTCAAAAAAATCAAACACTTTATTTACTTCCTTTAATATAGAAGAATTTGCCGTAAACAAAGTATAATCTGTATATAGCTTTGCGGTATTTTCGTTAAAATTCCCGGTACTTATAAAGCCGTATTTTTTTAATTTTTTATTTTCTAAACGTTCAATTACACAAGCTTTACAATGGACTTTAAGCCCAGGTACACCAAAAATAAGTTTCACGCCTTCTTGTTGCATTTGCTCTGCATAGCGAATATTATTTGCTTCATCAAAACGTGCTCTTAACTCAATCGAAACGGTGACACTTTTTCCATTTTTAACGGCATTGATAAGCGAACTTGCGATATGTGAAATTTCCGCTAGACGGTAAATTGTAATTTTAATAGTTTGCACTTTAGGATCTAAAGCAGCTTCTCTCAAAAATTTTACTGTGTAGGAAAAGGTATGATAGGGTGTATATTGTAAATAATCTTTTTCGGCAATTTTTTGTAACAAACTTCCTTGTAAGCTTAAGCCTTTAACGGGAAGCGGACTGTATTTTTTGTATAACAAATTCTTAGCTCCCAGGCTTGGGAATTTCATATAATCTCTTCGATTATGGTATCGCCCACCAGGAATTAAACTATCTGAATCATCAATCCCCATTTTTGATAGTAAAAAGTGTAAGGTATCTGGCTCAATGTTTTTATCGTATACAAATCTTACAGGCTGACCTTCAATTCTATCTTTTACACTAGACAATAGTTTTTCTATATAACTTTTACTTAAATCCCCCGCCATATCTAATTCGGCATCACGGGTGATTTTAATCATATGAGCCGAAATACTTTTGTAATCAAAAATATTGAAGATACTTTGTAAGTTATATCTAATGAGATCATCTAGAATTATAATGTATTTCTTGTCGTCTTCTGAAGGAATTTCTACAAAACGATCAATTCCCCTAGGTATCTCTATAAGAATGTACTGCTTTTCATCTACCTTTCCGTTATGTTGGGTATTTAAAATCATCTTCACAGCCAAATATGCCGCACTATCTTTTAAGCGCGGAATCTCCTCTAGATCATTGAGTAAAATTGTGACTAGAGCCGGACTTATTTTTTGTAGAAAATAATCTTTTAAGAATTGCGCTTGTTGATCGGTTACCTCGTTTTCACGGATTATAAAGATATTGTGATCTGTTAGTTCTCGTTGAATATCATGTAATATTTCTAAACTGCGAGATTGTTGATCTATGACAATCTGTGTTATTTGCTTTAAAAGTTTCCCTGCAGTAATTCCGCCAAGGGCTTTTCTAGCTCCTTTTCCTGCTTGAGTAATACGCTTTACCGTAGCATATCGAACCTTAAAAAACTCATCGAGGTTATTAGAGAAAATTCCGAGAAATCGTAATCGTTCAATTAACGGTACACTCTCATCTGCGGCTTCTTGCAAAACTCTTGCATTAAACTGCAACCAACTAATCTCTCTATTATTGTATGTATTTTTATGTTGCATTACCTAAAAGTCTTCGGGAATAATTTTAATAAGGTTTTTCCTGCTTTTATATCTTTCCAAGAAGTGGTATTAAATTGCAAAATTACTAATCCTGTAGTAGGCAAATTATCTAAATATTCATCTCCTAAATCATTAATTAAATTCGTCATAGCGGGATTATGACCAAAAAGCATGAGCGTTTCTATATGATCATCACAGTTTCTAACAAAACTTAATAAATCCTCCTCTTCAAATGTATAAAGTTCTTTTTTTACTGAAAATTGATCTTCTGGAATTTGTATAGCATCCTTAAATAATCGCGCAGTAGTTAAAGCTCTTACCGCGCTACTTGAAAAAACTCTTGGGTGATATTGTTTTTGAAGCTTAAGGGCATTTATAACCAGATTAGCATCCTTGAAAGCTCTCTTTTTAAGCGGACGCTCATGATCTGGTAAATCATTTTTCCAAGATGATTTTCCGTGTCTTACTAAGATAAGTGTTTTCATAAATTATGGTGCTAAACGAACGATATTCCAATCATTAGTTTTTGAATCTAAGGTATATAAAAATCTATCGTGAAGCCTATTAGCTCTTCCTTGCCAAAACTCAATTTCATGAGGTTTTACAATATAACCACCCCAATGCTCTGGGCGCTTAAGTTCGCTTTCTTCTTTTTGTAATTCGCTTAACTTTTCTTCTAAAAACTCCCTATTAGGAATTGGCTGACTTTGCGGAGAAACAATTGCTCCCATTTGACTGCCTTTAGGGCGAGAAGCAAAATAATTACTCGATTGCTCTTGCGAAGTTTTTTCTACAATTCCTTTAACAATAACTTGTCTTTCGGCTGCAGGCCAAAAAAAAGATAGGCATACTTTAGGATGTTTTTCTATAGCTAAACCTTTCTCACTTTTATAGTTAGTATAAAAAACAAAGCCGTCTTTAGAAAACTTTTTAAGCAATACTATACGTGTTTTAGGAAAACCGTCTTCCCCAACCGTACTTATATTCATAGCATTTACTTCATCTACTAATTGTGCTTTTTCTACTTCTATAAACCAATCTTTAAAAAGTAAAATAGGATCTCGATGAAGTTGATCAAGTCTGAGTTCTGATTTTTCGTAA
This sequence comes from Mesonia algae, assembly GCF_003253545.1. Classification (GTDB taxonomy): domain Bacteria; phylum Bacteroidota; class Bacteroidia; order Flavobacteriales; family Flavobacteriaceae; genus Mesonia; species Mesonia algae. The sequence goes on along the minus strand of NZ_QKYV01000004.1, from coordinate 187,380 downwards.
GATTTACGATAGTTTTGCAAGTCTTTTTCCATACTGCAATTTACAAGAATCTAGCTTAGGGAAAAAGAGAATTTTAAAAGTTTAGCAATAAATTAATCGAAAGAAATAGTTTTTCCATCTTCTGCTAAAACCACATTCTCAAAACAAGCCTTTGCCTCTTCTTTAAATAAATTAATATTATCGTAGCGAGTGGAATAATGACCTAGTATAAGTTGTTTTGCTTCAGCTTGACTGGCAATTTGTGCTGCTTGTTTTGCTGTAGAGTGTTTGGTAGATTTACATAAATGCACGTGAGATTCTAAAAAAGTAGATTCGTGGTACAAGGCGGTAACTTTTTTAATTTGTTCTGTAATAGATGGCAAATAAGCTGTATCACTACAAAATGCATAACTTTTAGTAGGTGGCGGAGGTCCCGTAAGCAACTTATTTTCTATAACAGTACCATCATCTAAGATTACATCTTTCCCTTTTTTAATACTTCTATAATAAGCTTTATCTATGTCGTAATTAAGCACCTCATTCATTAGTAATTTGCGATCTCCTTCTTTTTCTTTAAACAGAAATCCATTAGTATATACTCGATGATCTAAAGGAATAGTTTCTACACTTACTTTATCATCTTCAAAAATTACTTGGGGAGACTTGCTAGTTAGTTCATGAAAATATAAGCCGTAACTCGTCCAAGCTTTAGAGAGTTTTAACTGAAGGGTAATTATTTCTTTAATTCCCTTTGGGCCATAAATATGCAAATCAGTTTCTCGGCCTAATAAGCTAAAAGTAGAAATAAGTCCGATAAGGCCAAAAAAATGATCTCCATGCAGATGAGAAATAAATACATGCTTGATTCGTGAAAATTTTACGCGATGTCTTCTCAACTCAACCTGAGTCCCCTCTCCGCAATCAATTAAAAATAAGTGATTAGCAATGTTTAGAACCTGAGAGGTTGGATGATTGAACGTACGTGGAGTGGCAGAATAACAGCCGAGAATAATGACTTCCATCAATGGAAATTTTAGGTTTTAAAACGCTTCTAAGTCGCGTTCTATTTCTTCCATTTGAATTATATCTGCTGCCTCTAACAAGGTTGGCACCACAATAAGTTCAACTGGCACTTCGTCTATCATAATCGTATCATTTACCAATACGAAAGAATGTTTGCTAGAACGATGCTTATTAGAAAGTGATAAGAATGAAAGCAATTCAGGTAACTGTAATTCTCCGTATTTTTGGATATCTACAACTACATTTTTATCTTTTATATTCTCATAACCCGTGCTTTCCAAAAATGATGCAAATTGTTTCACATCATCTTTTTCATCTTCCACAATGATATAAAAATCTTTTTCTATTAATTTCATGGGTATTAAATTTTGGATGCCAAGAGGTAAATAACTGCCATTCTAATAGCTACTCCATTTTCAACTTGATCTAGAATAATAGCATTTTTTGAATCGGCTACATCACTGGTAATTTCAACTCCTCTGTTAATGGGGCCAGGATGCATAATTACGATTTCCTTACCTAATTGATTTAATATTTTTTTATTTACTCCGTATTGTTGTGTGTATTCTCGAGTGCTTGGGAAGTAGGTCATATCCATACGTTCATTCTGCACACGTAACATATTTGCCACATCGCACCACTCTAAAGCCTTAATAAGGTTAGTTTCTACCTCTACTCCTAATTCTTCAATATGTTTGGGAATTAAAGTCTTTGGTCCGCATACTTTAACTTCTGCACCTTGTAATTGAAGTGCAAAAATATTACTCAATGCCACTCTACTATGAAGAATATCACCAACAATCACAACTTTCTTACCTTTTACATCTCCTAACTTTTCTCTTATAGAATAAGAGTCTAATAAAGCCTGGGTAGGATGTTCGTGAGCCCCGTCTCCCGCGTTTATTATTTTTGCATCTACATGTTGAGATAAAAATACTGCAGCACCTGGATTGGGATGTCTCATTACTACCATATCTACTTTCATAGATAGGATATTATTTACGGTATCTATAAGTGTTTCTCCTTTCTTTACGGAAGAAGATGCCGCAGAAAAGTTCACGATATCTGCGCTTAAGCGTTTTTCGGCCAACTCAAAAGAAAGTCTTGTTCGGGTACTATTTTCAAAAAATAGATTGGCTATAGTTATATCTCTAAGCGAAGGAACTTTTTTTATGGGGCGGTTAATCACTTCTTTAAAATGATCTGCCGTCTTAAAAATTAAGTCTATATCTTCTGCTTTAAGATATTTAATTCCTAATAAGTGGTTTACACTTAATTCACTCATAAATTTTATTTTTTTACAAGGTAAACACTGTCTTCACTAGCGTTTTCTGTCCAGTTTACCAATACCCTTTCTTCATTAATAGCATCTACTTGTCGTCCGTTATAATCAGACTGGATGGGTAAATGTCTGCTAAATCTTCTATCGATAAGAGTTAGCAATTCAATTTCTTTAGGACGTCCAAAAGATTGTATAGCTGTTAAAGCTGCTCTTATACTTCTACCTGTATAAAGCACGTCATCTATAAATACTACTCGCTTATCTTCTACCAAAAATTCTATCTTCGTCTTATTAGCTTCTAGAGGTTTATCACTTCTTCTAAAGTCATCTCTATAAAAAGTAATATCTAGCTTACCAACTTTTACATCGGGTAAACCGTAATTTTCTTTTAATATCTTTTGAATTCTATCTGCTAAAAATACACCTCTTGGCTGAATACCTACAAGAACTGTTTCAGAAAAATCTAAGTGTTTTTCTAACAATTGACAGGCAAGCCTATGCAAGATAATTTCTATCTCTTTGGCGTTAAGTAAGATTTTTTGACTCATGTGTAAGAAAGAAATTCGGTATTCTAGTAAGCAAAAGTAATTAAAAATATTATTCTAAATGTTCTATAAGTAGGTGCAATTTTTCAATTCTAAAAGTTATACAATATTTGTGGGTATTTCTGTTAATAAAAATAGGGCGCATGATGGCATTTGTTCAGTTAATAAAATATATTTGTAGATGTTTTAAATTTTCAATTGCATTCACATGAAATTTATAGTATCAAGTTCATATTTATTAAAACAACTTCAAATTTTAGGAGGTGTTATCAATAACAGCAATACGTTACCTATTTTAGATAACTTTTTGTTTGAATTAAATGAAAACCAACTTAAGGTTTCTGCTTCAGATTTAGAGACTACCATGTCTGCAGTCTTAGAAGTAGATTCTGATTCTAACGGAAAAATAGCCGTTCCTGCAAAATTGCTTTTAGATACCTTAAAGACTTTTCCTGAACAACCACTTACTTTTATTATTGAAGAAAATGGAACTTTAGAATTAAGCTCTAGTCACGGTAAATATGCTTTAGCTTACGCTGATGGGGAAGAATTCCCGAATGCGGTTGAATTAGACGATCCTAGCAAAACCATCGTTCCTGCAGAGGTTTTATCTACCGCAATTAGCAAAACGATTTTTGCATCTGGTAATGATGATTTAAGACCGGTAATGAGCGGAGTGTTCTTTCAATTCTCTACAGAAGGTTTAACATTTGTGGCGACAGATGCTCACAAATTAGTTAAGTACACGAGAGAAGATGTTACTGCTACACAAACGGCAGAATACATTATGCCTAAAAAACCTTTAACCTTATTAAAGGCTATTTTAGCAGGAAGCGATAGTGATGTTTTAATTGAATATAATGACTCTAACGCTAAATTTTCTTTTGATGAAACTCAATTGATTTGTAGGTTAATTGATGGGAAATATCCTAACTACGAAGCTGTTATCCCAAAAGAAAACCCTAATAAATTAGTAATAGATAGAAGTCAATTTTTAAGTTCTGTAAGACGTGTTTCTATTTTTTCTAATAAAACTACTCATCAAGTAAAACTCAAAATAGCTGGAGCTGAATTAAATATTTCAGCCGAAGATATCGATTACAATAATAAAGCAGAAGAGCGTTTAACTTGTGATTATCAAGGGGACGATATGCAAATTGGGTTTAACTCACGTTTCTTAACCGAAATGCTCAACAACCTTAACGCAAACGAGGTTCAATTAGAAATGAGCCTTCCTAATAGAGCTGGTATTCTAACTCCAAAAGACGGTTTAGATGAAGGCGAAAAAGTAACTATGCTAGTAATGCCAGTAATGCTTAATAGCTAATGCCCAACTAACCAACCAATTTTATAACCACTCGAAACCCAACATTTATTGTTGGGTTTTTTTATTTAAATACTTAAGTGAGTTAAACTTATACTAAACCCATTACAAAACTTGAAAGTTTCTGAGTTTCCTATTAAATTGAACCTAAACAAAACCAATTAACCATGAAAGATTACGGGACATTATCTCAGGCTATCAATAAATTGAAATTAGAAGAAGGTTACACTTTAGATTTTAACCTTATTGATGAATACCTAGAAAATAAAAAAGATAGAGAGAAATTTACAGCAAAAGAATTTGAAGTTGATAAAGTATTAAGATTTGAAGGAATGAGTAATCCTGATGATAATTCTATCTTATATGCTATAACAACCTCAAATAATAAGAAAGGCTTACTCACCGATGCTTATGGAGCTTATAGCGGACAAATTTCTAAAGAAATTCTTGAAAAATTACGTATTACTCAACCTTAAGCGTGGGTTAAAATTATATTAAAGTCAGTTTTTAATAGAAATTAAAACCATTAACTATTGTATTTTTGTATTGAAATAAAAAATATTATAAACAAAAACTATTATGAAGTATTTAAACCTCGATAAAGAAACAACAAATAAAACGGTAGAACAGCTAAACATTTTACTAGCAGATTATCATCTTTACTACCAAAAATTAAGAAATTATCACTGGAATATTGTTGGTCAAAGCTTTTTCTATTTACATGAAAAGTTTGAAGAAATGTACGATGACGCTATGCTTAAAATAGATGAAATAGCTGAAAGAATATTGACTTTAAGATACGAACCAACCAGTAATTTTTCTGATTATTTAAAGCTATCTAACTTAAAGGAATCTAATTCAGATAAGTCTGATAAAGAAATGGTAAAAGAACTATTGGGTGATCACAGCAAGATTCTTTCACAAATGTCTAATGTTGTTGAAACAGCAGATAAAGCAGGAGATGAAGGAACCATAGATCTTATTGGTGCTTATATTAGAGAATTAGAAAAAACAAGCTGGATGTTAGATGCTTGGTCTATGAAAACAAAAGACACTCATAAAGAAATCAAGTCTTAATCATAGATATTCATGAAAGAAGAAGTATTTGATATTACCAAAGCCATAAGTGGAATTTGGGATAAATTATCTAATTGGGTAGATTCTATTGTCTTGAATCTACCCAATTTTATTTTGGCTGTTTTAGTTTTTATCGCTTTTGTATTTGTTGCTAAATACGTAACCAAATTTCTTGATAAATTATTGTTGAGAAGAAACATGCAGCATTCCGTTAGAGGAATAACTACTAGAGTATTTAATCTAATTATAATCGCAATAGGCTTTTTTATAGCGCTTAGCGTTCTTAATCTAGATAAGTTACTTACCACAATTTTAGGGGCAGCTGGGGTAATTGGTCTTGCTGTAGGTCTTGCTTTACAGGGAACTTTAAATAATACTTTTAGCGGAGTTATTCTTAGTTTCTTACCCGAACTACAAATTGGTGATTGGATTGAAACCAATGGATATGCTGGAGAAGTTTTAGAAGTTAATCTGCGAAATATTGTTATCAAACAATCGGATAATAATCATATAATTATTCCCAATTCCAAAATAGCCGAAGATTCTTTTAAAAACTTTAGTAGAACCCCAAGATCTAGGATAATGGTTAATTGTGGTGTAGGTTATGAAAGTGACCTCGAAAAAGTTGAAAAAATAACTATCGACGCTATTGCAAAAATATTCAAACAAAATAATGGTGAACAAATAGAGTTTGCTTATCAAAGTTTTGGTGATAGCTCTATAAATTACGTAGTAAGATTCTGGGCAGATGTAACTAAACAGAGAGATATTCTACTTCACACACACAAAGCTATCCTTGCGATTAAAAAAGCTTACAACGAGGAAGACATCAATATTCCTTTCCCAATTAGAACGCTTGATTTTGGGAAAAATAAATTTAGATCTGAAGCGATTACAATTAATTCTTCACAACAGGAATAAGTTTAAAATATTTGAAATAAAAAATCCGCTAAATGCGGATTTTTTATTTTTTGAATTCAATTACTTTCCATTCTTTTTGAAGAATAACATATATAACATCGTCAACCCAAGCGTCACGAAAATATAGACTCTCCTTAAAATGAGCTTCTTTTCTAAACTTTAAGCGATCCATTAACCGAATAGATTTTGCATTTCTAGGATCTACTGAAGCTTTGACTCTATGCTTATTTAAATGATGAAACAAGTGATTAATTAATGCTTTTAAGGCCTCTGATGCAAAACCTTGATGCTGATATTTTTCATTTATAGTACACCCTAACTCGCATTGAAGATTCTGTGGGTCTTCAAAATGTACTCCAATATCTCCTATTACTTCTTGAGTATCTTTTTTCTCTATAACTAACTGAAACCAAGTATGGGGTTCATTGAAAGTATTTGGATTTTTATCAATAAAACGCTTCACTTCTTTCATAGTTGAAGGAATCCAGTTTTGATACTTATTCACTTCAAAATTTGACCTATACGAGAAAACTTCTAAAGCATCTTTGGAATGAATAGGACGTATTAAAACTCTTTCTGAATGAATGTTTATCATTAATTTTTTCAAAATTTATATTTAAATCAGATAAATAGAAGCGGTTCAGAAACATAAAAAACTTAAAATATTCACTTCAATTAGCTTTACGGAATTAAAATTTAAATCCGAATCCAAAACTAAAACGCCAGCCATCTTCTCCGTTAAACATATTAAACTTTCCATTAATAGATTGAGCACTGTTCACAAAAATACCTCCACCATAGTCGCTGTGCCATTGCTTACTACCTTCTCCATCTAACCACACTCTTCCTAAATCTCCACCGGCAAAAACTCCAATTTGAAATGGTAAGAAACGTGTTTTAATTTGATTAAAACTATATCTTAAATCTGCTCCGGTTGAGAATGATCTTTGTCCTGAGAATCTTTCATTTCTATACCCTCTAAGTCCCGTTTCTCCTCCTAATTGAGCTGCTTGATAAAACTCATAATCATTTCCTATATTTATTTGAGAATCTACGTGAGTATTTATTACCCATTTTCTATTTCTCGATATAGAATTATAAAACTCTAAATGTGGTTTTATATACGCATAAGAATTTTTAGTTTCTGTAGTGTTTATTTTTCCGCCAAGGGTAAACTCAAAATCCATCCCTCTCGTAGGGTTTATTTCATCATCATAACTTTCGTATTTATACGTACCGTGAGCTCCTGCAAAATATTTTCTTTCAAAGAATTCATCATCTTCGGCATCATATATGTCGGTTACATACCTATTTGAAGATTCTTCTAAATTTACAGTTTCAAAAGAGAGCATATACTCAAAATAACTACCAAATGGTGTCGCTTGTTTTAATCCTGCCTCTACACCTATTCTATTTATTTTTACACGATTGTAATCATAAGACCATCCATTTTCGGCAAAATTGGTAGTCTCATTCCCAAATCCAAAAAAGTTAGTTGCATAATTATTGCTGGTATAATGTCCTTCGACAGCAAAATTAAAGTTGCCAATAGCGTTTGCAAATTGGCCTTCATAACTAACATCAAAACCATCGTAGGCAAAATAATATGCTATTCCAATCTTATGTTGAGAAGTAAAAGGGTTTCTATTAAAACGATTGTTGGTAAGCACTGCTTGTACTCCTATTTTAAATCCATCATCTGGATTGTAACCTAGTCCTGGTAAAATTGAAGTAGAAGAAGATATTTTTTTATCTTTATTATAAATATTTACTGCATACTTATCTGTAAGTCTTAGTTTGGCGTCCCCAATCTCGTCTATCGTATTTGGTTTAGACTTATAATCATAGACTGTGATTCCTTTTCCATTTTTAATTTTAAAAATGTCATTATTTTGTCCTCCAATGATCTTAATTGGAATATAGTGATTAGACTCCCCTACTACATTAAAGACATCATCATCATCCAAACCATAAATCCAAATTTCTTTGGTTTCCTTTTTTGAATAAGTCTTGTTGCTCACTATGTATTTACGATTTCCTTTTATATTTCGATAGATAGAAATATTTGCACTACCATCTTCTAGCCTTGTAATATCTATAAAATCATCTTTATCTGTTGCAGTAACGATGGCTAATTTGGCAAAGTAGTCATAGTATTTTTCTGCTATGTTCACAATGTTCCCTCTTCTCGCCTTTAAATCAGATTTTAATTTTGCTGTAGATTCTTCAACCAAAATTTCTTCTGGAAGTTTAGAAAAAGCTTTTTCAATTACTTCATCGGTAATATTTTCTTGAACATATTTTGCTTGTTTTAACCATTCTTCTTTTCCTTTATTCTGAAGTAATGCTCTATCTAATCCTACTACAGAAGAGTTAAACCATTCGATATCGCCAATATTTTCGCCGTAGGTACTAAATTGATTTCCAAAACCCGATATTCCTCTTAAGGTAGCAAAGAAAGCTCCGTCAAAATTTGAAAAAACTTGATCTCGATCTCTTGGTATAGGCTTAAAAGTTTTATTTCCTTCTTCATCTTCAAACTCAGACCAACGCCATTGATCTTGGTGCCTATCCCAGTCTCCTAATAACATATCAAAAACTCTTGCTCTAATATAGGTTGCTTCATCTAAATGATATTCTTCATCTCTTCGCAAACGCTCAAACAAACCTGAAGTACTTTCTATATCTTCATTAGGGCTTCCAAACTTATCAGAATCCATCCAACCTTCTTCTGGTCTTTCTACCAACATATAAAGTTCATCCCCATAGTCTTCATTGTAGTCTTTTAAGGCTTGTTGCTTGGGAACATAAAAAATTTGTGGATTGGTATGATATATATTAATGGCTTCAGATAGATCTGGCACTACCATAAACGCATAGGGATGTGCTGCAGTATAAAAATCTTGAATCGCTTTTTCCGCTAAGGTATTTTCAAAATCTTCTCCAACTTCTTCATCTTTAAACGCTACAGTCTGTAATAACTGCAAAGCACTTTTTTTAAGTGCTCTAAGATTGTAATCTCTACCTTTTTTATCTTTTAACCTTAAAGATCTAGTTTGGTGACCTCCTCCAGCTCTAATAACTTCTAGACCTCCATATAAAGTGTCTAGATAGGCAACAGGTGCTTTTATTTTTTTTCCGTAAAGATTTCTATATTGATTACCAAAAATACTTTTGTACACCACTCCTTTTTCTGCTTCTTCTTGTTCATAAATTGAAGCTTTGATATAAGGAGTGTAGATTTTATCGGAAATAAGAGGAACGAAATCAAATTCTTTTTTAGGCTCAAATATTTCCTGCTGAAACATTAACACCGGTTTATTATTAACACTTTTATAAAATTTAACCCACGTTGAACCATCTTTAAACACATCATAAATAGCAAAACCCTGTCCTGGATAAGCGAAAACTCCGTTGTTTCTTAAGCTAGCATAAGATTCTTTAGAACCAGATCCCGAGATAATTTGATGAATGTTCCCTTCTACATTGTATTGTAAATTGTGTTCGTGACCAGATACAAACATGACATTATCGTATCCAGCTGCTGCGGTAGACAATCTATCTACCATATTTTTGTAGCGCTGGTTTTGTGCATCTTGAATGGAAACTCCTCCCGTGGTTCTTATCAACATAGCTAAAGACCCTAAAACAGGTAAAGGAATTTTTTTTTGAGAAGGATATAAGTGTCTATTTAAATGATAATTACCTCCGTGTACACCATTGGTAAATAAAGGATGATGTAAGGCTACTACGACGTTTTTATTTTCATTCTTCTTTAACTCATTGGCAAATTCTAACAACATTGCTTCACGAGTTTTTATCTCTGGACAATTATCGTTTATGGTAGGATTTTCATCCCAATCTTCTAAGAACCATTGAGAATCAATAATAATTATAGCTAAACCTTCAGAAACATCTCTAACTTCAAATCCGCAACCCGAATTTGGTGCCCATACATTATTTTTCTTTAAATGCTTTTCTATATAATCTTTCTGTTCTTCTAAACCATTAATTCCTTCGTCGTACCAATCGTGATTACCGGGAATAAAAATAATATTTCCATCGTAATTTTCTAAAGCATCCAATTGGGCATCAATTCTATATTCTGACTGCGTCCTTAACGGATCTCCTTCTTGAGGCATCCCTGCGGGATAAATATTATCTCCTAAAAATATAGTAGTTGAATTTTTAGACGGCATAGAATCTAACATAGATTTAAATGCTAAGATTCCTAAAGAAGTTCCACCTGCTTGAGAATATCCTGCATCACCTAAAAGAAAAAAACGGTGCTCTAACTCTTTTTGATCGGGATAAATAATTGCCTTTTGAGCATCTTCATCTTTATACTTAGGTTCGAAAGAAGCACAACCCAACATGACAAGTGCAGCTATAATTGTTAGAACTATGTTATTTTTCTTCATAAATAATAAATCAACTTTGATTTTTTGTAATTTGCAAGACATTTAATATAAACCTATGGCCGATATTTTAGAAAAAGTAGACAAATTTGTTCTTCAATTATTTACTGAAAAACTACCAAATACTTTTATATATCACAACTATAACCACACGCAAAGGGTGGTTAAAAGTACTAAAGAATTAATTGAAAATTCCGAAATAAATGTTAAAGAAGAACGAGCGTTATTACTAGCTGCTTGGCTTCATGACACTGGCTATACGGTTAAATCTGAAGGGCATGAAGAAGAAAGTGTAAAAATTGCTAAAGACTTTTTAACTGAAGAAAATGTAGATAAAGAAATCATAGAGATGGTGGTCAAATACATTTCTACTACGAGAATGTTGGCCATACCAGAAACCTTGCCTGAAAAAATTATTAAGGATGCAGATTCTTCGCATTTATCGAAAGAATATTTTGATGAAACTAGTGAGTTTTTAAGACAGGAACTTAAAATTCAGAAGATTCGTAATTTTTCTACGAATGAATGGGTAGAAGAAAACATTAAACTTTTTACCGAAAAACATCGTTATTACACTCCATATGCTATAGAGAAATGGAAACCTAAAAAAGATGAAAATCTACTTTCAATTTTGGAAAGTCAGAAAAAACTTTCTAAGAAGTATGATAAAGAAAAAGCGAAAGCTAAATATAAAGCTAAATATAAAAATGATAATCCCGAAAGGAGTATCCAAACTCTATATAGGACTACGTTAAGAAACCATATTAAACTAAGTGATATTGCAGATACCAAAGCCAACATCCTTCTTTCTGTAAATGCTATTATAATTTCGCTTGCTTTAGCTAATATTATTCCTAAGCTAGATGCGGCATCTAATCGCCACTTGATGATGCCTACATTGGTGCTGGTTTGTTTTAGTGTGGCTTCTATTATTCTATCCATTATGTCTACTCGACCTAATGTAACAAGCGGCGAGTTCACGAAAGAACAAGTAAGAAATAGAGATGTGAATATTTTATTCTTCGGAAATTTTCATAAAATGCCATTCGACCAATATAAATGGGCGATTGACGAAATTTTAAAAGATAAAGATTACGTATATGAGGCCTTGACAAAAGATTTGTATTTATTAGGTATTGTCTTAAATAGAAAATACAATCTTTTACGATGGACTTACACCATATTTATGACAGGTATTATTATATCGGTTATTAGTTTTGTCATTGCTTTTTGGTCTGTTTAAAAAAATTATTAAATAAAAAAGCTCTTCTTAATCGAAGAGCTTTTTTTTTAATGATGTAATTCTTTCATTAGATTTTCGTAAGATATATTTTCTTGTTTATCATCAGATTTGTAGAGGACATTAATTCTTATCGCTCGTAACCCTACGACTCCTTGCACGTCTTCTAACTCTAATAATTCTAATTGATCACCTAAATAATTTTTCTTTTGTAGGTATTTAATATATCTTAAATACTCTCTTTCGTCAGATTTTTGAGAGTATACAATGGCAATTTTACCTTTTTGAGTTACTCTTTCTTCAGTATCTTTAATATAGGCCTTATCAATTCTCTTTTTAATAATTTCATATCTTGCATTGTAAGTACCATCTACATCAAACTTTTTCTCATCCATTCTATATCGAATAGATAAAGTAGAACTAAAAACAAGAATTAGCGAAGCAGCGTCTAACTTTAAAGGCATATTTTCTTGTACGTTGTAGAATCTATTTTCCATTTCGCACATTACTTGTAACTGCCAAAGTCTTAAGTTAAATAAATAAACCTCACTAAAAGGTTTATTTTTAACCATATCACTACCTATATACATATTATGATCTACTCCATCTGTTTTATACCTTTCAAAATAATGAGGATATATTTTTTGAGCATCAGCTTGTTTTCGATCTAAGTAACGAGATAGTGTACGGTTAATTCTTTGTACCGTATCATCATAATTTTTTCGTTGATCGTAAATCACTCCCGTTTTAGGATCTAAATTTTTCTCGTATTCCTCTACTTTGCTTTTTAGACTATCAGATTTATGCTCCAAATGTTCTATAAGCGGATTTAGCTCCTTGTATATGAAATTTATAATCTTTTGCTCACTAGAAGCATTCAGATTTTCCTTGAGATCTTTACTGAATTCTTCTATTCTAAATTTCATTTGTTCATAAATAGGAATAGGCTCAATATCGTAAGCCTCATTTATGATGACTAAAATAGAATTTAACTGACTTAAGAGATCTTTTTGAATAGCGTTATTTCTTTCTTCTGAAGAGCCCACAATATCTATTTGTCCATATAACGGATAAATGTCTCTAAATGCAATATCTCTAAAGGAAGAAACACCATCTGAATCTAAATCTTCAATAAATCGTTTGGCTTCTTCTTCAAAAACCCAAAGTACACTCGGGTGTATAGAGGTACATTCACTTTGTATCACCGCTTTTACTCTATTCTCAAAGTCGGTTTTATTTCTTTCCACGGCAGTGACAATATAAGGAAGAACATCTTCAAGCTTGATTGCATTTATATTGTTGAGTTCATTTTTTCTAAATGAAACCAGTTCTAAAACTCCTAATAAATTGTTATTTTTAGAAATTGGTGCTAGAATACAACTTTTTACATTGTTTGCTAATAGGTTTTGTGCTAATAAGACCTCAGGATTTTTACGCGCATAATTCTCTACGTTGGCAATGACAAAGTAACTTTGTTTATTGATTAGCGAATCATATGCAGATTCACAAAGTATATTTTTACAATCAAATGTAGATTTATTATCTAAGATATAGCTTTTAATTAACCCTTTTTTCATGTTATAGAACTCGTGTAGAGTGTCTTCAAACATGGTAAAACCTATCTCTAAATCTGGAATCCTATAAATAGATCTAAATATCTCTAACATTCCATCCATATTTTTATCTTCAGGAACATTATTATTTAAAAGCTCAGTCTTTAAATCAGATATTCCATCATCTACAGTAACATCTGTTAAATTAAGTAAAATAAAGCCTTTAAATATCCAACTATGAGGAGGGAATTTCTCTTTCCACAACTCAATATTGTCTGTATTTTGTATTAAAACATCTACATCTTCTTCGGTTACCTCTAAAGCCGTTTCTGTTTTTTCAAAACTTACAAAATCTGCATTTACAGCTAACCTATAATTTTTTGTAATTCCTCCTTTTTCTGGAATATCATAATAAAGAGGTCTTGAAAAATCTATATCATATTTATAGAAATTTTTAAGTATCAATAGACACCCTCTTATGTAATCAAATTCATTTTCAAAGTTTCGTATTCTAAATTCAAAACCTTCTCCCGCATTATTAATAATCTCTTTAAAGCGATTGGTTTGACTTAATACAATATCATATTTAGGAACAGTTGCTGCTTTTATTTCATTATTAGTTAATACGTTTGGAAATATATCATCTAATAGAATTTGTATAGGTTCGTCATATTTTTCTATTTCTTCAACATTTTCTATACCATCACTTAATTCTGGAAACTCTTGTATGTACTCTAATAAATCTTCTAAATATTTTTTTGCTAATTTTTTATCTTCTGTTTTATATCTTTCCTTATAAGCTTCTATCACTTTTTGGAAGCTTACTTTTATTCTAAATGGTAAATCTTCTGACTTATTTTTCATCTATACAATATTGATTTAACAAATTAAGCTTACTCCCATATAAAGTAAAACAAAATACTTTAAATTAACAATATTTTAGCTTAAACTGCCCGTTATCTAAAGCAAGTTAATTATTTTTGCAGGAAATCAAATTATATAATCAAATGAAAAAATTTCTAGTTTTAACTATAGCTTTAACCACGCTTGTAGCTTGTCAAAATGAAACTGATACCAAGCCTGTTTTAACGGCTAAAATTGATGTCCAAGATGGTACAAAAGTATACTATTCTGCTATGACTGATGAAGGTGCTCCTAAAGCCGTTGATACTGCAACTGTAAAAAATGGGAATTTTAGTTTTGATCTTGAAGAAGCAGATTATCAAACCTTAAGTATTCTTAGCTTAGAGGGAAACGTTCAGGGAAATGTTTTATTTATTAACGAAAATGAAAAGATAGACGCTACAATCTATAAAGACAGTTTAAGAAACTCTAAATTAAAAGGTGGTAAAAATCAGCAATTGTTATCTGATTATTTAACTTTTATTGGAGAACAAGGAGAAAAAGCAAATGAATTGGGGAAAAAATTTAGAGATCCTAATCTAAGAAATGATCCTCAAATGGCTCAATCTCTTCAAGAAGAAAGAGCAAGATTAACTAAACAAGAGAATGAATATAGAGAAAAGCTTATAAAAGATAATCCTAATTCATTGGTTTCTATTTTAGTTCTTTCTGATATGATTGGAATGAATATTAATCCTAATGCAGATAAACAAGCTTTATATAATTCTTTATCTGAAAAAGCAAAAAATTCTCCATCTGGAAAAAAAATTCAGCAATATTTAGAAACTAATAAGAATATTTCTATCGGATCTAAAGCGCCTAACTTCACCGCAAAAACTCCTGAAGGAAAGGATCTTTCTTTAAATGATGCGTTAGGAAAAATTACTATCATAGACTTTTGGGCTTCTTGGTGTAAGCCTTGTAGAATTGAAAATCCTAATGTGGTAAAACTTTATAATGAATACCACGATAAAGGTTTAAATATTATTGGTGTTTCTTTAGATAAGGCATCACAAAAAGATAAATGGTTAAAAGCTATAGAAGATGATAAATTAACTTGGCAACATGTATCTAACCTAGAATATTGGAATGAGCCTATCGCTAAGCTTTATAAAGTAAGATCTATTCCTGCTACGTTTATTTTAGATGAAAACGGAACGATTATAGCCAAAAACTTAAGAGGTAAAATGCTAGATGATAAAATTGCTGAGTTATTAGATTAAGCTTAATTTTAAACAAAATAAAAATCCCCGTTCTTCAACAGGGATTTTTTATTTTATTATGGTAACTGTATTGTGGTTCTTATGACTGGGAAAGAATATGAAACCTTACGTTCACTTTTACTTTAACTTCCATCTCCCCCATAGCAATACTTGGAGATTCTCCTCCACCGCTTTCTGCACTGTCCATCGCCATAGACTTATAAGCTACTGGATAAGGCTGAGAAGAACCAACTTCTGAAATATAAGCTACAGATCCTAGTTTAGAATTTAATTCATTTACATATAATTCCGCTTTAGCTTTAGCATTTTGCATGGCTTTTTTTCTAGCTTGAGTTTTAAGTTCATCTATATTAGAAGCGCCAAATTGAATTCCGTCTATTCTATTAATACCTGTTGCCAATAAACCAGAAATCACTTTTTCATATTTATTTAGATCTTTCAATTTAATTGATATCGCTTGGTTGGCTACATAATTGTAGGTTTTCGTTTGGTATTGATAGTTCTTATTTACATTTAAATATTCGGTACGAATATACTTGTCATCAATTCCGCTTTTCTTTAAAAACTTGAAGACGTTTCTTACATCCTTGTCCACCGCATTTTTCACCTCTTCTGCACTGTTCCCTTCGTGTTCCACTCTAATGTTTAAGTTCACTTCGTCTGGAGCTGCCATAACAGTTCCTTCTCCTACTACCAAAACACCAGTTGGTTCTGTTTGTGCAAATGTTGTTGCAGCTGCTAGCATTAAAATACTAAAAATTAGTTTTTTCATAGTTTTTATTTTTCTGTTTGTTAATTAGCTTTCAAGAAGAATACCAAATTTTAAATTTTATCAGTTTTTTTCAGAATAAATAAAGTCACAATTGGTATAAGCAATAAAAAAACCATCATTAAGTGCTCGGTAAATATCCAAGGAGATAATACTAAAGTAATAAAATACCCTCCCATGGCGCCTCCAAAATGAGCATCGTGACCAATATTATCTTGTCTATTTTTCATTCCGTAAATGGTATATAATAAATAACCTATCCCAAATACATAGGCAGGAATAGGAATAATAAAGAATAAGCCTAGCATCATATCGGGCTGTAATAAAATAGCGGAGTATAATACTCCCATAACTGCTCCACTTGCACCAACAGCAGTATAAAAAGGTTCATCTTTGTGAAAGAAATAAGCTAAGAGATTCCCTAATAATAAACTACCTAAATAAATTATAAGAAATTGAGCAGCTCCCATATTGTAGATCACCACATTTGCAAAAAAATATAAAGTCAACATATTTACAAATAAATGTGTAATATCTACATGTAAAAATCCCGATGTAAAAAAACGTATTTTTTCTCCCGCCTTAATTCGCCCAATATCAAATTTATATTTTTCAAAGAAAACCTGATCGTTGAAACCTTTAAATGAAACGATTGAATTAATCGCTATAATCACTAAAGTAATGATTTCTATATCTCCCATAAGTTGTATTTATTACTATTCAAATATACTATAACTTTACAAAAAGCCTATTTCTAATCCTAAGATTACCTAAGCTTTTATGACATAAAATTTATTAGAATTTGGTTTGTATTATCTAGAAAAACTAACTGGTGTTCCAAATAAAATTTTAGATTTAAGTTTTATATTTGCACATAATTTTTACTATGCGCAAATTTGTTTTTTATATCGCTTATCCCTTATTGTGGTTAGTCTCAAAACTACCTTTTCCTTTATTTTATCTGTTTTCTGACTTTATATATGTGGTTGTTTACTATTTAATTGGGTATCGAAAAAAAGTAGTTAGAGGCAATTTAGAGTTATGTTTCCCTAACAAGTCTACTGAAGAGTTAAAGAAAATTGAAAAAGCTTTCTATCACCATATGTGCGATATGTTTTTAGAAATGATAAAAACCTTATCTATTTCTGAAAAACAACTAAAAGAAAGATTTGTCTATAAAAATATTGAAGAGCTCCAACGTTTAGAAGAACAATCTGCCGGAATTATAGTAATGTGTGGTCATTACGCTAGCTACGAATGGGCAACAGCCATTAATTTTTACAAAACCAAAAATAAAGGTTATGCGATTTATAAAAAGATAAAAAACCAATATTTTGACAAGTTAATTAAAGATATTCGTGCCAATTTAGGCACCACTTTAATTAGCAGCAGAGAAGTAATCCCGACGATGCTTAGAAATAAGAGAGATGCAATTTCTTCTAGTTATTATATGATTTCCGATCAATCTCCTAAAAAGAACACTGTTAAGAATTGGACTAACTTTATGGGAACGGAAACTCCTGTTTTTAATGGTTCGGAAGCGATGGCAAAAAAATTAGATTTTGCTGTTTTATATTTAAAAGTAGAAAAAGTAAAACGTGGTTTTTATGAAGCTACACTACTTCCCTTAGCGGAAAACCCAAAAGAAACAGAAGATTTTGAAATCACCACTTCCTTTTTCAATGAGTTAGAAAAGCAAATTAGAAACCAACCCGAATTTTACCTTTGGACGCATAAACGTTGGAAACATCAAAAGAAAGATTTTTAAGGTTTACTTAAAATATAAAAAACAAAATGCCCATCTATTAAAACGATATGATGGGCATTTTTATAGATTATGTTTGCTAATTTATTACAATCCTGCAATAGCTTTAATTTCTGCAATAATTTTATCTGCTAACTGCGTAGCTTCATCTTGAGATTTAGCTTCGGTATAAATTCTTATAATAGGCTCTGTATTAGATTTTCTCAAATGCACCCAGTTTTCAGGAAAATCAATTTTAACACCATCTACTGTAGAAACCTCTTCAGAAACATATTTTGTGCCCATTTCTTCTAAAATACGATCTACATCTAATTCTGGCGTAAGCTCTATTTTATTTTTACTCATAAAATAAGCAGGATAGGTTTCTCGTAAAGCCGAAACCGTCATATCTTTTTCTGCCAAATAGGTTAAGAATAAAGCTACTCCCACTAAACTATCTCTACCATAATGTAGTTCTGGCAAGATAATACCACCGTTTCCTTCACCACCAATAATTGCGTTGGTATCTTTCATAAGTTGCACCACATTTACCTCTCCAACAGCGCTAGCTTGATAAGAACCTCCGTGTTTTTCGGTTACGTCTCTTAAAGCACGTGAAGAAGAAAGGTTACTTACAGTATTTCCTCCTTTTTTACCTAAAATATAATCGGCTACAGCGACTAAAGTATATTCTTCTCCAAACATATTTCCTTTTTCATCTATAAAAGCAAGACGGTCTACATCTGGATCTACCACAATTCCTAAATCGGCATTTTCTTTTACTACTAGCTCGCAAATGTCTCCCAAATGTTCTTTTAAAGGTTCTGGGTTATGAGGAAAATCACCTGTGGGTTCACAATAAAGTTTTACTACCTCAACTCCCAATTCTTCTAAAATTCTTGGGATTGCAATACCTCCTGTAGAGTTAACGCCATCTACCACCACTTTTAGTTTTGCATTTTTTACAGCTTCAGCATCGACTAAATCTAGGTCTAAGGTTTCTTCTATATGCAAATCTATGTAAGCATCGTTTACACTAATTTTACCAAGATCATCTACTTCCGCGAAAGCGATAGAATTACTTTCTGCAATTTCTAAAATTTTAGCTCCTTCTTTTCCGTTAAGAAATTCTCCTTTTTGGTCTAACAGTTTTAAGGCATTCCATTGTTTAGGGTTATGACTTGCGGTTAAAATAATTCCGCCATCGGCGTGCTCCATAGGCACAGCCATTTCTACCGTTGGTGTTGTAGAAAGTCCTAAATCTATAACGTGTATTCCCAAACCTACCAAAGTATTCATTACCAATTGCTGAATCATCTCACCAGAAATTCTCGCATCTCTTCCTACCACAACTCGATATTGGTCTTTATTGGTCTGCTGTTTAATCCAAGTACCGTATGCCGAAGCAAATTTAACTGCATCTATTGGGGTTAAATTATCTCCTACATTCCCGCCAATGGTTCCTCTAATTCCTGATATTGATTTGATTAATGTCATACAATGATTGATTTAATTAGATTACAAATATAAGTGCAAATACATCTGCCACAAAAGCCTTGTTTAAAGTTATTATTAAGCTTACTTTAGAACCATGAATTTTTTAGCTCACATCTACCTTTCTCAGGACCGAGATTTAGTGCAAATAGGAAATTTTGCAGCCGATTCTATTAAAGGAAAAAAATACAAAAGCCTCCCTGTAGAAATGCAAAAAGGTATTTTATTGCATCGAAAAATAGATAGTTTTACAGATTCACACCCTATTGTTTTTAAAAGTGCTCATCGTTTTTTTGAAAAATACGGTCATTACAATACGGTATTAATGGATGTGATCTACGATCATTTTCTGGCTAAAAATTGGAAATCTTACTCTAACATTCCGTTGAGTGATTACGTGAATTCTTTTTATGAATTACTTCAAACTCATTTTGAAATCTTACCTAAAAATGTGCAACGTTTTTATCCTTATATGGTAGAACAAAACTGGTTGTTAAGTTATGCTTCCGTAAACGGAATTGAGGGCATATTAGCACAAATGAATCATCGTATAAAACATCGTGTTCCTTTACACGAATCTATAGTTGAGTTAGAAGAATTTTATGAAGAACTAGAACATGAGTTTTCTTTATTCTTTACGGAATTAATAGCATACAGTAAAAAAGAGTTAAGCCTTATTGATCAACTTTATGATAAAGCCCCAAACTAAAATAAGTATTGAGGCTTTAAGTATTAAATTGAAAAATTGACATAAACAGCGGTTCTATAATTTACCTCTACCAAACCACTATTAAGGTTTTGATGAATTGGTAACATGACATTAGCTCCAACTGACCATTTTTTATAAGTAGTATGTATACCCAATTGTGAGAAAAGCACATCTCCTTTAGTATTGACTACCGCTTCACCATATTGTTCATTTTCTTCAAAAATCTCTCCTGCAATTCCTAAACTTGGTGAAATAGAAACAGCATTCTGACTATTGAAAGATCCAAAAAAGCTTAATCCGTAATTGGTCTGATTTCCAAAATGGTAATTTAAATCGTTTTCAGTTTTAAACGTGTAATTTAATAACACATTTGCTCCGTACGTTCTATACCCCAAATTGTAATCTAGACCTACTGTATAATCCCAACTTCCTGTCCCTACTTGAAAGCTAGGATTTACACTCCCTGCGTTATTGTCTTTTTCATAGTTTCCTGTAGGTGCTTTTACTCCTCCTCCAACTCTTAACGTATGTGCAAGTTTATCGGGATTTAACATTAAAGAATCTTTATTGGTTTGTATAAGTTTATAAAATGCTAATACCGATATATCTCCTATTCCGTTAATTTTTTGAGTTGAATTGTCTCCA
This sequence comes from Mesonia algae, assembly GCF_003253545.1. Taxonomy (GTDB): domain Bacteria; phylum Bacteroidota; class Bacteroidia; order Flavobacteriales; family Flavobacteriaceae; genus Mesonia; species Mesonia algae. The sequence continues at coordinate 166,531 of NZ_QKYV01000004.1, read as the reverse complement.
AATTCACGATCATGAAAATGATAAGGCACAATTGCATGTACACTTACCTTTTCAGTAACTGGTATTTTAGACCATAATTGTAGCGTGTTGAAATTTTCATCTACCCAAGGAGAATTATTAAAAATTCCATCTCTAGATTTATAGGATTGCTTTAAGTAACGTACTCCTATAAAATTATTGGTTAAATTACCGCCATATCCCATACTTCCTCCATTACCACTACAACCACACACATCGCAATCCTCAAAAAAATATACCTGTCTTTGAGAAGTAGTTGGCAAAGTATCTTCTACTTTTCCTAGAGGCTTAGACCATAAGGATAGTGTAAAACCTAAAAATAGGATAAAAAAGCTAAATTTAATATTCTGCAAATCTTTCATCGTTTAAATATTCATTATCGGTTAGGGTTAGCAAAAAAGCAATTAAGGCCTCTTTTTCTCCTTCGCTTAGCGAAATTCCCAACCTCTCATTTTGTTTTAAAATAGGATCTAAAGTTTCTGAGTCTTGCACTCCATTGTCATAAAAATCGAGTACAGATTTTAAACTCCCAAACCTTCCGTCGTGCATATAAGGTTTTGTTACCTCTACATTTCTTAAGCTTGGCACTTTAAATTTATAATTATCTGAAGCACTTCCAGTAACTTCAGCTCTGCCTAGGTCATTGATTCCTGGATATGCTGGTAGACCGTTATTTCTAAAAGCATCATCTGTAAATAAATCGGTTTTATGACAAGAGGCACATTTTTGTTTAAAAACTTGATGCCCATAAGTTTCTTCTTCCGTAAAAGAAATATCATCTTCTCCCCTTACATATTTATCATATTTTGAATTAGAAGAAACCATCATCACCATAAACTGAGATAGGGCTTTAAAAAAGTTTTCATTATTAACTTCTCCATTTTCAAATGCTTCCAAAAAAAGCTTTTGATACTCTTGGTTCGCTTGCAATTTGGCCATCACATTGGTAAGTGTTTCTCCCATTTCTACCTCATTGGTAATGGGTATAATAGGAAAAAGATCTAAATGAGAAGTGGCTCCGTCCCAAGTAAACTCTTTCATAAATGCGGCATTTTGAATTGGAGGAGCATTTCTTGTACCTTCCAAATCGTTTATCCCGTGGCTAAATTGATGTTCATGATGTGTAAACGCAAAACGTTGCTCGTGGCAAAAACCACAAGAGATAAATCCGTTAGCCGAGAGATTTCCGTCATAGAATAGTTTTTTCCCTAATTCAAACCCTTTTTCTGTAAGAGGGTTTGCATTTAAATTATAGGTTACATTAGGAAAATTAGCAGGAACTTCAAATGACAGCTTTTTGTTTACAGCAACATAACTTGTATCATCGTTTGAGCATGCCAATAAAAACATGCTTAATAGAAATAGACATATTTTCTTCATAATAAAGAAATAATATTCTCACCCAAAGTAAATTTTGGGTGAGAAAAATTAATTAATGGTGTCCGCCTTCTCCGTTATGTACGTGGTGTACTTCGAACATCGTAGAGGTGTTTTCTGCAATTTGAGGTGATTTAACCTCATCTACCATCACTACAGGAGCTTCTGATAAATATATTTTGTGTTCCCCATCTAAAATTTGATTAGCATCGACTTCAAGATGAATAAGCGGAGTCATTTCATCACTAACCATTGCTGTAGATGGAAGGTTTACAGTTACTTCTTTATAATTATCTAAAGTACTTCCATGACTTCCCATATGTATTTTAAAGTCTGTACTGCTAGCAATAGATGGCGCTGTGAATGTACCTTCAAAATTCAAGAATTTGTATCCTGCTTGCCAAGCCCACATCATATTGTTTTCTTCAGCAATCTGTAAAAAATCTCCTTGTCCTTCAGCTCCCTGTTGGTATTTCTCTTGATCGACACCTACTCCAAATCTCATTTGCACATATTTTCCTGCTGGGATATTGGTAAGTACTACTTCATTAAGTGCATTTTCTTCACTTATTACAAAATAGCTCTCATCTTTAGGATAAATAAACTCATTTCCCTCTTCATCAATAAGTACAAAATTGCTTACAATGTAATTAAGTCTATTAATGGTTAAAGTTTCGTCGTTTGAATTGGTATAAGTTGATGCTCCTAAAATAAGGTCATCTCCATTCATACTATTATCAAATTCAAGACTTACATTGTTTTCACCTGTTAGTGCATCAGAATTGTTATCATCGTCTGATGAACAAGAAGTTAAACTTATAAAAGCGGCAACTAATATGGATAATTTTATGTGTATTAATTTCATTTTTGTATATTTTAAATTAAATGTATTTTTTGTTTTCTTTTAGGAATTCAAAACATACATGGGTGGCCTTAATAACTTAAAATGAATGGTTTTTTTGTAAAAATTCTGGTAGAAAGTAAATTTTTCGTGACTTTCTACCTCTTCAATAATTGGGAGTATATTTTCTTCTTTTAAAACAAAAACAAAAGGAGTTTCCACCTTATTTCTTCGCTCGGTTTTATCTTTATCTCGTTCGTCACTAGCGTTTTTTGCCAACTGTTTCATCAGGTAGCATTTTCCATCACATTGTAATTGTGGCTTATCTTTATTGATACACAACACTCTGCTTATATAGTCATAATTAACTAAGTATTCTATGACAGGGAAAGCAGGTTTAAATAAGATTAAAAAAGAAAATATATAAAATAGATATTTCAATAGTATGGTGGCTTATTTCTATAATAACATCAGTTCTCTCTTCCGTTAAACGGAAAAGCTAAGCGCTAGAAATGTATTTTCTATTATATAATTACAAAGAAAGCAATAGGTTAGAAAAACAATCCTTACCTAATTAAAATAAATTTAAAGCGAATACAATAGAATTAAGCGTAAATGGGAGGTCTAAAAAGGGCATCTATATAGCGTTTCTTATAAGACTTTGATACCCACAAGGTTGAAGATTGTTTGTTTATAGGTTGTGGTAAAACTTCAAATTCTAGCAACCTACTATCTTGAAAAAACAATAATTGAAATTCTACTTTTTTGGGCAAGTTTTCTTTTGAAGAATCTTCTTCGGCATTTTTAGCCAGCTGTTGCATTAAGTAACATTTACCGTTACATTTTAACTTTGGCTTGTCTTTATTAATGCACAAAACTTTTGCGATATAATCATAATTAAACGCGTAATCCAAAAATGGAAGCACGGGCTTAAAAAAAATAACCATCGCTAATATGGGTAGTGCATATTTCACAGTACAAAAATACGATAGCTTTTTATATTAGAGAAGTTTTTTGAGGAGAAACAAAACGTTAAAAAATTTTATTAAAGCTTTAAGAACTGAGGTTTCTCAATTTCAATTGTTTGAGTAAATTTGTGTCTTGCAAAAAATTATGGCAAAATTCGAAGAAAATATAGAGGTTTTGGGCGCCAGAGTTCATAACTTAAAAAACATAGATGTTAAGATCCCTAGAGAGAAATTGGTGGTAATAACTGGTCTTTCGGGATCTGGTAAATCTTCCTTAGCTTTCGATACAATTTATGCTGAAGGACAACGAAGATATATTGAAACCTTTTCTGCTTACGCCCGACAGTTTTTAGGGGGTTTAGAACGTCCAGATGTTGATAAAATTGATGGTTTATCTCCTGTAATTGCAATTGAGCAAAAAACTACGAGTAAAAGTCCGCGTAGTACAGTAGGAACCATTACAGAAATTTACGATTTCCTACGTTTATTATATGCTCGTGCTAGCGATGCCTACAGTTACAAAACGGGTGACAAAATGGTAAGCTATAGTGATGAACAAATCAAATCGCTTATTAAACAAGAGTTTAAGGGAAAACGAATCAATATCCTTTCTCCTGTCGTTCGGTCTCGAAAAGGACATTATAGAGAGTTATTTGAGCATGTCGCTAAGCAAGGTTTTGTAAAAGTAAGAACCGACGGGGAGATAAGAGATATAGAAAAAGGCATGAAACTCGATCGCTATAAAACTCATGATATTGAGGTGGTGATTGATCGTATAAAAATTGAGGAAGACGAAAATACAGATAAGCGTTTAGCCGAAAGTATTAATACTGCCATGAGTCAAGGAGATGATGTACTTATGGTTTTAGAACATGGAAAGAAAGAAGGCAGGTATTTTAGTAGAACTTTAATGTGTCCTACTTCTGGTATTTCTTACCCTAATCCTGAGCCTAATAATTTTTCTTTTAACTCTCCAAAAGGCGCTTGTCCAAAATGTAATGGGATAGGTTCTTTATACGAAGTCAACGTTCAAAAAATTATTCCTGATGATAAAAAATCGATCAAAGCAGGGGGATTAGAACCACACGGGCCACAAAAAAAGAACTGGGCTTTTAAGCAGTTAGAATTAATTGCGCAGCGTTTTGATTTTAAACTTACTGATCCTATTAAAGATATTCCTAAAGAAGCATTAGATATGATTCTTTACGGAGGGAAAGAAAAATTTGAAGTCAGCTCTAAAGAGTTAGGTGTTGCCCGAAATTACAAAATAGACTTTGAAGGAGTAGCCAAATTCATTGAGAGTACTTTTAACAACAATGATTCTACCAGTCTTAAACGTTGGGCAAAAGGTTATATGGATAAAGTGACTTGCTCTACCTGCGAAGGTACTAGGTTAAGGAAAGAATCACTTTATTTTAAAGTTAACGAGAAAAACATTGCAGATCTAGCTCAAAAAGACATTTTAGAATTAGCCAAGTGGTTTGAAGAATTGCCAAAGCATTTATCTACCAACCAATGGAAAATCGCCGAAGAGATTGTAAAAGAAATCAAAACGCGATTACAGTTTTTAGTAGACGTTGGTCTTACTTACCTCTCACTCAATAGAGGTTCAAAATCCCTTTCGGGAGGAGAAGCACAGCGTATTCGATTAGCTACTCAAATTGGTTCTCAGCTGGTAGGTGTTCTTTATATTTTAGACGAACCTAGTATTGGCTTGCACCAGCGCGATAATGAAAAACTCATCAATTCTTTAGAGTCTCTTCGGGATGTAGGGAATTCTGTAATTGTGGTAGAACACGATAAAGATATGATAGAGCGTGCCGATTATGTGATAGATATTGGACCGTTTGCCGGAAAATTTGGCGGAGAAATTATTAGTGAAGGAACTCCTAAAGAGATTTTAAAACATAAAACGATCACCGCTTCTTACCTTAACGGAACTAAAGAAATTGAAGTTCCGAAGAAACGTAGAAAAGGTAACGGTAATTTTATTGAATTAAAAGGTGCTACTGGTAACAATTTAAAAAATGTTTCCGTAAAGATTCCTTTAGGAAAAATGATATTGGTAACTGGCGTTTCAGGAAGTGGGAAGTCTACTTTAATCAACGAGACCCTCTACCCTATTATGAATGCCCATTATTTTAATGGTGTAAAAGTGCCAGCTCCTTACAAAAGCATTAAAGGTTTAGACCATATTGATAAGGTCATAGATATTAACCAATCCCCTATTGGGAGAACTCCGCGTTCTAATCCTGCTACGTACACAGGTGTATTTTCAGAAATTAGATCTTTATTCGCAAAAACTCCAGAGGCGATGATTAGAGGATACAAACCGGGTCGTTTTAGCTTTAATGTGAAAGGCGGACGCTGTGAAACTTGTCGAGGTGGAGGTTTACGGGTAATAGAAATGAATTTCTTACCCGATGTGTATGTGGAGTGTGAAACTTGTCAAGGAAAACGTTTTAATAGAGAAACCCTAGAGATTAGATATAAAGGAAAATCGATTAGTGATGTTTTAGAAATGACCATAAATGAAGCTACCGATTTCTTTGATCAAATCCCTAAAATATACCGTAAGCTTAAAACCATTCAAGATGTGGGGTTGGGCTACGTTACCTTGGGACAACAAAGCACCACCCTTTCTGGAGGAGAAGCACAACGTATTAAATTAGCTACGGAATTATCTAAACGAGATACAGGAAATACATTCTATATTTTAGATGAACCCACTACTGGATTACATTTTGAAGATATTCGTGTATTGATGGAGGTATTAAATAAACTAGCCAATAAAGGAAATACCGTACTTATCATAGAACATAATATGGATGTAATTAAGCTTGCCGATCATATTATTGATATAGGTTATGAAGGCGGAAAAAATGGAGGAAAAGTAGTTGCAGAAGGAACCCCAGAAGAAATTGTAAAGCATAAAAAGAGTTATACGGCCAAATTCTTACGAAAAGAATTACATTAGCCGTCTTGTAAATTTTTGAATAATGAGTATCATGAGAAGCGATCAACAGAATAAAAGCTGGAACGAAATTAAAACCAACGATAGTTGGGCTTTATTTAAAATTATGGCAGAATTCGTTCAAGGTTATGAACGAATGAGCGAAATAGGACCTTGTGTCTCTATCTTCGGTTCGGCCCGAACAGATGAAAATCATAAATATTATAAGCTAGCTACCAAGGTTGCCGAAAAGATAGTAGAACACGGTTACGGTGTAATTACAGGAGGAGGTCCTGGTATTATGGAAGCTGGTAATAAAGGTGCTCATAATGCTGGAGGAGTTTCGGTAGGTTTAAACATAGACTTACCTTTCGAGCAACATGATAATCCATATATAGACAAAGATAAAAACCTTGATTTTGATTACTTTTTTGTAAGAAAGGTAATGTTTGTAAAGTACTCTCAAGGTTTTGTAGTAATGCCAGGAGGTTTTGGAACTTTAGATGAACTTTTTGAAGCTATTACTCTTATACAAACTCATAAGATAGATAAATTCCCAATTATCTTAGTAGGAAAAGAATTTTGGGGAGGATTATTTGAGTGGGTACAAACTACTCTGCTAGATTCTTTTAAAAATATTAGTGCAAAGGATATGGACTTGGTTCAAATGGTAGACACAGAGGATGAAGTGATCGAAATTTTAGACCAATTCTACAAACAATTTAATTTGAGTCCTAATTTCTAAAGTTTGTTAGGCACAGTTCATGCTACTTAAAATAATATACTTTTTAAGTAGCATTTTTATGAATACCCAAATCTTAAAATCTTAATTCAGGTTGATAAACCGTTTACTCTTCTTTTTAATTTTTATTTTCACCTGTCTTTCTACGATGGGGCAATCTTTTATTGCCGTAGATGCAAAATTAAATGCAGAAGAGAAAACGATAGATATTAGTCAAGAAATTACGTATAAAAATACTTCGCAAGAAATTTTAAATGACGTTTATCTTACCGATTGGGCTAATAGTTTTAAAGATAAGCGAACTCCTTTAGCGCAACGTTTTGAGGAAGAGTTTCAGCGTAATTTTTATTATGCTAAAAGCTATGAAAGAGGAAATACAGAGATGTTTTCAATTTCTACACACAATCAGCATGCCGTCAACTGGTCAAGACCAGAAAAGCATCCTGATATTATAAAGTTAGATTTAGATCAGCCTCTATTTCCCAATGAAGAAATAACATTTAAGCTTCAATACCGCGTTAAAATCCCTAACGATAAATTTACTCGTTATGGTTATAGCAAAAAAGGATTTGAGTTAAGGTATTGGCTCATATTTCCTTCGGTATTTGAGGATGGGAGATGGCAATTTTACAGCAATAAAGATCTTAATGACTTATATGTTCTTCCTTATGATATTGAACTTAATTTAGAAGTCCCTAAAGACTTTACGGTTATTTCTGGTCTCAACAACGTGGGAAAAACCAGCTTAGAAAGCACACATCAATTCCGCTTTAGCGAAAAAAAACAAGTAGACACTCAATTACATATTGTTAAAGTATCTAATTTTGAAACGATTGAAACAGACAAGCTTAACGTTATTACCAATATTGAGGATAATAACCTAAGGCCAGAAATGAAAGCCTTGATTGTAGATAGAATTACTCACTATTTAAATTACAGGCTAGGAGATTTTCCTCATAAAAATTTAATGGTTTCAGAGGAAGATTATCTTTCTAATCCTGTATACGGACTTAACCAATTGCCAACATTTATAAGGCCTTTTCCAGATGGTTTTCAATATGATATTAAACTCTTAAAAACCATTACCAGAAATTATTTAGAAAATACACTAATTCTTAATTCTAGAGAAGAAAGTTGGTTAAATGAAGGTATCATCACTTACATCTTGATGGATTATGTAAACCAATTTTATAAGAACACGAAACTATTGGGTTCCTTTAGTGAAATTATAGGTGTTAGATGGTTTCATGCTTCAGACTTAGAGTTTAATGATCGTTATCCTCTACTCTATTTAAATATGGCTCGTTTAAATCTAGACCAAGCTTTAGATGAAAACAACGATAAGCTCATAAAATTCAATAAAAATATTGCTAATCCTTATAAAGCTGGTATTGGTTTTAATTATTTAAAAGATTACTTAGAAGATGACGAGGTGATTAATACGACTATAAAACAGTTTTATACTAAAAATGTTTTAAACCCCACTAACACAAATGCTTTTAAAGAAATACTCCGCCAAAATACTTCTAAAGATGTAAATTGGTTTTTTGATGACTATGTGGGTAACAATATTAATATTGACTTTAAGATTAGTAAGGTTAAAAAATCTGGTGATTCTTTACAAGTAACCATAAAAAATAAAACCCATAAAGAAATCCCTATTTCCCTTTACGGAATAAAAGACAGAGATATAGTTTCTAAAACTTGGGTAAATCATTTTTTAGACAAGAAAACCATCACTATATCCGCGCAAAATGTAGAACGCCTTGCCTTAAATTATGAAGCTGTAATTCCTGAATTTAACCAAAGAGATAATTATAAAAAAGTAACCACTTGGCTTGATAAACCTGTGCAAGTAAGATTGCTTTTAGATATTGAAGATCCTTATTACAATCAATTCTTTATTATTCCTGAGTTTGATTATAATTTATATGATGGTATTACTATTGGCCCAAAACTGTATAACACTACGATTTTATCTCGAAATTTTAATTATAAAATTGCTCCTAAATATGGTTTTGGTAGCGGTGCTATCTTAGGTTCTGCATCAGTGACACACTCTACCCAATATCAAAACCAAAATTTATACGAGTTTAAAATGGGAATTAGCGGTACTCGCTTTTCTTATGCACAAGATTTATACTATCATAAAGTAACTCCTTTTATTAGCATAGGTTTTAGAGATGACGATTTAAGAAGCAACGAATATCAATTTATAAGTATTCGAAACATAAATGTTTTTAGAGATAGAGATGTTTTAAATACAGTAGACGAACCAGATTATAGCGTACTCAACGCAAGGTACGGTTTTAGCGACCGTAATTTTGCCGATTATTTTACAGGTACTTTTGATTATCAAGTAGCTAAAAAATTCAGTAAAATATCGGTAACCTCAAAATGGAGAAAGCTATTTCTTAATAATAGACAAATAGAACTGCGTTTTTTCGCTGGTGCTTTCTTATTCAATGAAGCGAAAGATTCAGACTATTTTAGTTTTGCTTTAGACCGTCCTACAGATTATTTATTTGATTATAATTACTACGGAAGAAGCGAAGATCAAGGACTTTTTAGTCAGCAATTTATTGAAGCCGAAGGAGGTTTTAAATCTCAATTACAACCTGCATTTGCCAATCAATGGCTCACTTCCCTTAACGGTAGTTTCACTATATGGAATTGGATTCACGCTTATGGTGATGTTGGTTTAGTAAAAAATAAAGAGGAGAATGCGCAATTTCTCTATGATTCTGGAGTACGCGTAAGTTTGGTGCAAGATTATTTCGAGGTATTTTTCCCCATACACTCTAATTTAGGGTGGGAAATAGCTCAGCCAAATTATGATCAAAAAATAAGATTCATCGTTTCTTTAGATTTTAATACCCTATTAAAACTCTTTACAAGGAGATGGTACTAAAATGAATAATTCTCAATAAAAGCTTTAATTACTACATAATTTTGAATATAATTCAGTAAAAATAGAAAATGCTGAAAATTCAATAATTTCACACCTCAATTTTTGATTGATTTTTAAAATCATTTTTCTTATCTTCGCAAAGTTCCCAAAATGAACAGTCTGGGAATCAAATACTGAAGTATGAATTCTTAAATAAGCATTTTATTATTTTTGAAAACATACCACGTATAACGCCCTATGAGGGTATTAAACATACAACCCATGCAAGAGAAAACTATAGAAAAAAATGACCTTTCCTTTGAAGATTTTAAGGAACAAGTAATACAAGATTATAAGACTGCCGTTATAAGTAGAGAATGTAGTTTACTAGGACGTCGTGAAGTACTTACAGGAAAAGCCAAGTTTGGTATTTTTGGTGATGGTAAAGAAGTGCCTCAATTGGCAATGGCTAAAGCTTTTCAAAACGGTGATTTTAGATCTGGGTATTACAGGGATCAAACTTTTATGATGGCATTAAACCTTCTATCTGTAGAAGAATTTTTTGCAGGTCTTTATGGTAATACCAATTTAGAAAAAGAACCTATGGCAGGAGGAAGACAAATGGGAGGACACTTTGGTACCCACAGTCTTCAAGAAGATGGAACATGGAAAAACCTAGCAGAACAAAAAAACTCTAGTGCCGACATCTCTCCTACTGCAGGACAAATGCCTAGACTTTTAGGACTTGCTCAGGCTTCAAAAATATACAGAAACGTTGAAGGAATAGATATAGCACCTCAGTTTTCTAACAAAGGAAACGAAATCGCTTGGGGAACTATTGGTAATGCAAGTACGAGTGAAGGGCTATTTTGGGAAACCATTAATGCTGCGGGAGTAATGCAAGTACCTATGGTTATTAGCGTTTGGGATGATGAATATGGTATCTCTGTACCTGCTAAGTACCAAACCACTAAAGAAAACATCTCTGAAATTTTAAAAGGTTTTCAAAGAGATGAAATGGGAGATGGTTACGAAATTATTAAAGTAAAAGGGTGGAGCTATCCTGAGTTAATGGAAGCTTACCAAAAAGCAAGTAAAATTTCTAGAGAAGAGCACGTCCCTGTTCTAATTCACGTTTACGAGCTTACTCAGCCTCAAGGACACTCAACTTCTGGTTCTCACGAACGTTACAAGAGTGAAGATCGCCTTAATTGGGAAAAAGAATATGACTGTAACGTACAAATGCGTCAGTGGATATTAGAAAGCGACCTTGCTACTGAAGATGAATTAAAAGCCTTAGAAAAAGAGGCTAAAAAAATAGTTAGAGAAGGTAAAAAAGCAGCTTGGAACGAGGTAACTCAAGGTCCTAAAGCAGCTCAAAAAGAAATGACAAGTTTGTTAGACAACTTAGCTCAAAGCTCTTCTAACCGTAGTTTCATTCAGCCTTTAAAAGAAGAAATAGAACAATTAGGAAACCCAGAAAAACATCAAATTCTTAGAGCAGGAAGAAAAGCCTTACGTTACGTACGTGAAGAGAATAATTCCGCGAAAAGCGAATTGATCAACTGGATTGATAATTATGTAAACATCACACAACCTGATTATAGCAGTCACCTACATAGTGAAAGTGAATTTTCTGCATTAAACATAGACGCAATATTACCTACTTATGACGCTGACGCGGAAGATGTAGATGCGAGACTAATTCTTCGTAATAATTTCGATAAAATCTTTTCTAACAAACCAGAAACCTTAATTTTTGGAGAAGACACAGGAAACATTGGAGATGTCAACCAAGGTTTGGAAGGAATGCAAGAGAAGTACGGTGAGCTAAGAGTTGCTGATGCTGGTATTCGTGAAGCGACTATTTTAGGACAGGGAATAGGAATGGCGATGAGAGGCTTACGCCCTATTGCAGAAATTCAATACTTAGATTACATTTTGTATGCGTTGCAAATTATGAGTGATGACTTAGCAACCTTACATTATAGGACTAAAGGAAAACAAAAAGCTCCACTTATTGTGAGAACTCGTGGTCACCGTTTAGAAGGTATATGGCATAGTGGTTCTCCTATGGGAGGATTGGTGCATTTACTTAGAGGAATTCATATTTTAGTTCCCCGTAATATGACTATTGCTGCTGGTTTTTATAATACTTTATTAGAGTGTGATGAACCAGGACTTATTGTAGAGTGCCTTAACGGATACCGTCTTAAAGAAAAAATGCCTAATAACTTAGGGGAGTTTAGAACTCCTGTAGGAGTGGTAGAAACCATAAGAGAAGGTGAAGATATTACGCTTGTGTCTTACGGTTCTACACTTAGAATTATTGAACAGGCTGCTAAAGACTTATTAGAAGTAGGTATTAATGCAGAAATTATCGATGTACAATCTTTACTTCCTTTTGATATTAATCACGACCTTGTAAAAAGTGTTGCAAAAACTAATAGATTATTGGTTATTGATGAAGATGTACCAGGAGGAGCTTCTGCATATATTCTACAAGAAATTGTAGAAAACCAGAATGGATATAAACATTTAGATAGTAAACCACAAACCTTAACTGCTAAGGCGCATCGTCCTGCATACGGTACTGATGGGGATTATTTCTCTAAACCTTCTGCTGAAGATGTATTCGAAAAAGTATATGAAATCTTTAATGAAGTAAACCCAAATCAGTTTCCTGCATTAAAGTAATTTAATAAAAAGAAGGTAAATTTGTATTTTTAATTTATATTTACAAATAACAATTGATCAAATAAGATAAGTTTTATGTTAGTATTTCGTTTAAATAACAATAATAATAACCCGTTCCCGTAACAAAAACTTGTCGCGAATATATAGCCCGTCAGGTTTTTTACCTGACGGGTTTTTTTATACCCAAAAATGAAATTTTAATTTAAAAATAGAAGATTATGTGCGGAATTGTATGTGCTTTTGAACTAAAAGAATCGGTAGAGGTGTTAAGACCTCAAGTATTAAAAATGTCAAAAAAAATTAGACATCGCGGGCCCGACTGGAGTGGGATTTTTGATAATAATAATGTAATAATGGCTCACGAACGCTTAGCGATAGTAGATCCTATTTCAGGTAAACAACCTATCTATAGCAAAGATAAAAACCTAGTTCTTGCTGCTAATGGTGAAATTTACAATCATTTGTCTTTACGGAAAGAGCTAAAAAAAGACTATGAATTCCAAACACAATCGGATTGTGAAATCATATTGGCACTTTATCAAGAAAAAGGCGCTGAATTTTTAAATGACCTCAATGGAATATTCGCATTTGCTCTCTACGATGTAGAAAAAGATGAATATTTGATTGCTCGAGACCATATGGGCATTATTCCATTATATATGGGCTGGGACAAAAATGGAACCTTCTATGTAGCTTCAGAGTTAAAAGCATTGGAGGGTATTTGCAGCAAAATAGAATTATTTCCTCCAGGGCATTATTTATCTAGCAAAGAAGGAGAGTTAAAAACTTGGTACACGAGAGATTGGAAAGATTATAAAACTGTAAAAGATAATGAGACCTCGATACAAAAAATCCGTCAAGCTTTAGATGAAGCTGTAAAACGTCAATTGATGAGTGATGTACCATACGGAGTTTTACTATCGGGAGGTTTAGATTCCTCTATCACTTCCGCATTAGCGAAAAAATATGCAGACAAACGCATAGAAACTGGAGACCGAGAAAATGCTTGGTATCCACGCTTACATTCATTTGCCGTAGGTTTAGAAGGTAGTCCAGATTTGGCAGCTGCTCAAAAAGTTGCTAAGCATCTAGATACCGTTCATCACGAAATTAAATTTAGCATTCAAGAAGGCATAGACGCCATTAAAGATGTAATTTATCATCTCGAAACCTATGATATAACTACCATTAGAGCTTCCACCCCTATGTTTCTCATGGCTAGAGCTATTAAAGCTTTAGGAATAAAAATGGTGTTAAGTGGGGAAGGTAGCGATGAACTTTTTGGAGGTTATTTATACTTTCACAAAGCACCTAATGCTCAAGAATTTCATGAAGAAACGGTGAGAAAGCTAGAGAAATTACATCAATATGATTGTCTTAGAGCAAATAAAAGTTTAGCTGCTTGGGGAATTGAAGGAAGAGTTCCTTTTTTAGACAAAGAATTTATAGATGTTGCCATGCGCATTAACCCGAAAGACAAAATGATAAATGGGGAACGTATGGAAAAGTGGGTACTTCGAAAAGCTTTTGAAGATATGCTTCCCAAAAGTGTAGTTTGGAGACAAAAAGAACAGTTTAGTGACGGCGTAGGCTACAGCTGGATTGATACGCTAAAAGAAATGGTAAATGATAAAATTAGTGATCATCAATTTGAAAATGCACATCACAGATTTCCTATACAAACCCCTACTAGTAAAGAAGAGTTTTATTATCGAAGTATTTTTGAGGAACATTTCCCGAGTGATACCGCAGCTTTAAGCGTGCCTTCGGTTCCCTCTGTAGCTTGTAGTAGTCCGGTTGCATTAGCCTGGGACGAGAGTTTTAAAAATATGAATGATCCTAGCGGTAGAGCGATAGCACGAGTACATAGCGATGCTTACTAAATCCCAAGATAGTAGTTACATCCACGCATTTGTGGATGTTTCTATTTTATAGAGTAAATAATTTACTTGTTTTACAAATTCTTCGCTTACTAATGGAAAACGGACATCTCCCGAGGCGGTATGAAAAGTTATATTCACCAATTTTCTTCTTCTTAACCACACTGGCTGACTTACACTTATAGATTGCAGCTTAAAAGTTTCTATCACCACTTGTACTTTACTCCAAAGTCCCGTAGATTTTACCAAAAACTCTTCACTTATCTCCAATTGCATTTTTTGATATACTTTCCGCTGATATATAAAAAACAACACAACATAGATTAAGATAAAAATAGAAAGAACGGGAATATGTAAATCATCAAAAATAAAACTTAGAACCACTGCCGCTATGAGTAAAGGGACAATTCCCCAAAACAATCTTCTATACAACCAGAGTTGATGAGGTTTATAAGTCACTCCTTCTTTACGTTCGTGCTGGTGTAAAAATCGACTTGCTTTTTTAGCTTTGTCCCAAGACAATCCTGGAATATTGATTCTATTTTTTTTATGTGTTTCTGTGCTACTCGTTAGTGAAAGCTGTAATTGATACAAATTTAGCTTTCGCTGAATTGGATTCGTAATCAATCTCAAAATTTGAACACGATGGGGATGTAATGATACCTTGGTATTGGTTTTCAGGCCCATTTCTAACTCTAAACTATCTTTACTCTGAGTAAGTTTCAGTTCAAAATACTTGATGAAAATTTCTATAATACTTACTACAATTCCGACAAGGAAGACAGCCACAAACATAAATAGTAAAACCATAACAATCTCTCCAACCGATTGAAATGTGTTTAGATAATTGGCAGCTTCATCGGCATATTCATTCTCTTTAAATAAATCAGAAAATTGATTATAAAGCGAACTAAAAAATATAAGAATAAGTCCGAAACCTCTAAAATAATTACTTGTAATACCAAGTTTTAAGAGGTCGTTGAATGTTAATCGATGTTCCCAATAAGTAGGAGAAATCCTTTCTTCTGAAGTGGTATCGGTAGAAAGCTCAGGCTTCTCTTGTTCATGTTCCTCACTAATAAAAGAGTGTAATTTCTTTTGAAGCAAAACCGCTTTCTCTTCTGATAGTGCTTTAATTTCTATTTCTTTCTCACTACTCCCAGCAGATTCTATCACTACGCTATAAACCCCAATCATTCGCTGAATAATAGAACGTTTAAAATATACCTGCTGAATTTTATCGAATGAAATAGTAATATTTTCAGATGAAAAAACCCCTTTATTTAATACAAACTCATCATCTTCATAATTAATATAAAAAAGAAAATTCCGATAAGAAAGAATACTAAAAACGAGAATAAGAAGTGCAAAAACCGTTAACCCTAAAACTATATAAGTATAGTTAAACTGAGAAGTTTTACCTAACAATGCATACACAGCAATAGCCCAGAGTCCTCGTAATGATTTATACAGTGCACTTAAAAAAATAAGAATAATCCCTATGGATGATTGTCGTTCGGGTTGTGAAAAAGCTTTACTCATCAATCTTTTCTTCTACAATTTTATGAGCAATCCATTCTTTAATTTGCAATGCCTTTTGCGGAGTTAGTCCTGGAATTTTTATATCACTCCCTTGTCCTCCTGCCGTAAAAACTTTTACATTTTTTAATTTAAAATACTTATCGAATAAACTTTGAGTAGTCGAAACATGTTGTACCCTATTAAATGGAATGATAGTCGTTTTAATAACCAACACTCCTTTTTGAAATAAAATATCTTTCTCTCGCACTACATAACCATAATTTTTTTGTGCAAAAAAATGATAAATAAACATTAATAATAATAATAAACCTATCGCACTTAATACACCCACGAAAATGTAATTTAATTTTACCCATTCTTTCAAATAAAGAACTCCCGCTACTATTAGGATTAGGGTTAAAAAAACAATTAATCCTGTTAGTATTTTTTTAAGCAATCTTTTTGATACCTTTTCTAAAGCTTCAAGTTTATAATCTGGAAGCTCTTGGGATGAAATTGCGTTATTGGTAAAATTTGTATGAGGTTCTATGGTAGCCATTTTTTGTCAAAATTTGGAGCTCTTTTTTCTAAGAAAGCATCTCTACCCTCTTTTGCTTCTTCGGTCATATAAGCTAAGCGAGTCGCTTCTCCTGCAAAAACTTGCTGTCCTACCATACCGTCATCAGTAAGGTTCATGGCAAATTTTAGCATTTTTATAGATGTAGGGCTTTTTGCCAATACTTCTTGAGCCCATTCAAAAGCAGTGTCTTCTAATTGATCGTGAGGCACAACTGCATTTACCATTCCCATATCAAAGGCTTCTTGAGCTGAATAATTTCTACCTAAAAAGAAAATTTCTCTAGCTTTCTTTTGACCTACCATTTTTGCTAAATACGCAGAACCATAACCTCCATCAAAACTGGTTACATCGGCATCAGTTTGTTTAAAAATAGCATGTTCTTTACTCGCTAAAGTCATATCACACACCACGTGTAAACTATGTCCGCCTCCGACAGCCCAACCAGGAACTACACATATAACAGCTTTTGGCATAAAACGAATAAGACGTTGAACTTCTAATATATTTAAACGGTGGTAACCATCTTCACCTACATAACCTTGTTGTCCTCTTGCTTTTTGATCGCCTCCACTACAAAAACTATAAACCCCATCTCTAGAAGAAGGTCCTTCTGCTGAAAGTAATACCACTCCTATACTTGTATCCTCTTGTGCGTTATGAAAAGCATCTAAAAGCTCTGATGTCGTTTTTGGTCTAAATGCATTTCTTACATCTGGACGATTAAAAGCTATCCTAGCAACCCCATCGCATTTTTTATAGGTGATATCTTCATATTCTTTAGCGGTTTTCCAGTTTATCGAACTCATATATTTTTTGTTAGTTTTATTTTAAAATTCTTTTTAAGTCTAATGTAAGTAATAATGAAAATTACGCTGATCGAACTATAGACTCTCGAAACATAAAGTTTAAGAGTCCAAATTTAAGGTTTTTGCTTCAGATTTCTTATATTTAGAAAAAGACTTATTTTATATAAAATCAATTGTATACTTATTAAAATTAATCATGAGATTTCCGCTTTACGGAATTTCTCAAGAAATGGCTCCTAAAAATTTAAATGTTTCTCAAATTACATCTTTTGGATGGGAGATAAGTTCCGAAATTTTCTACTACAAGAGAAAGCAGAGATACCTACAATACTAGAATCCTCAAAACTAAGAAGTAATTATCTTTTTGATCTTGGTTTTAACGCCAAACAAATTAACTCTACATCACAGTTTAATCACTTTTCTATTCATCAAGATTTAAAAGAATTACAATTACGTAGACAATTAGATCCTAATAGAAATTACCCTAATCGTGGAATTTATACTAAAAACCCAACCTGCCAACCTTACCCTCTGGTTGAAGTGAGAATATTTAAAGATTTTTCTATAGGGATTTAAAAGTTTAATTGTTTTCAAATAAAAAAGTAATATCTTTAAGTATGAAAAACTTACTTTTTTATATCTTATCTATTGGCTTGTTTTCAATTAACAGTTGGGGACAAGAAAAAAGTCATAGCGTAGACTTAAATCAAAATACTGAGCGCGACTCTACTCCTCGTCTTTCTCGATTTTTGCAGAATATAGATATTGCACAAGATCATTCTTTTACTTTTAATCGGGATTTTTTAAAACCTAAAGAGGTGAGTTTAAAAAAGATGTTACAAACTCGATATTATAATTCTATTAATTATTTAAAAGAAGCTTCTTTAAATGAAACTTTGTATCCTAATCTAAATTATCCTAGCGGAATTTTAATTGAAAATACTACTCAATTTTTAATTCGACCATTTCCCCAAGTTAATACGAAACTTTAAAGTATTATATTCTACAAACTTTTTAATTTATGGTACTTTAGCATCATATTTGTTGTGTGAAGGGTATATTATTCAGTATGAAAAGGATTTTTTTTATTTTAATATTTATCGGATTTTCTTCCGCGGAAGCCCAAGAGTTATCTACATCTAATACATTGACCAACCTCAACAGTGGTTTTGACAACTTTATTTCTTTAAAAAACGCCACTTCTCTCTCTCATTTTTACGGAATGCAAATAGAAAAAAGAGAATTTAGTATTCCTCCTGTAGATGTATATGGGGTTAATACAAAGAAAAAAATTGATATGTTAGGAATGGCCTGGGATAATGAAAGACAGAAACAATTGGCAGCTCAACAATATGAATTTCCTGAAAAGCAAGCCTCACAAATAAATTCTAATGTGCAAATTTTTGCTAATCAGTTTAATTTTGACAGGCGAACTAATAATGATTTTAATTTTAATGGAACTACCCCAGATGGCGGCATAAGAAATGAGGTTTATGAAAGTCAAGAGCGTCCGTTTTATTTTACCCCTTATTATAGAAACAATTCTTATTATAGAAGATCTAACCGACCAAGGTTTTCTATAACGCGATACTAATTAAACCTTAAAAATTCCTTTTATATTTATGAATAGATTTTTTATACTAGTCTTTATATTACTTTATCAAGTAAGTTTTTCTCAACAAGATAGTATTAGCAATCAAGCGTTTTATGAAAGGTATTCTGGTAAATTATCTACCAAAATGTTTACTTTGAATAGGTCTAATGATTTTGAGTTATATGATGAAAATGCAGATAAAAGAATTTTACTAACTCCCAACCGAAAAACATCTTTAGGATTTTCTGCCAACTATGACATTTTAGCTTTTAGTATTGGTTTTGCTCCTGCTTTTTTAACCGAAAATAGAGACAATAAAAACTCTAAACTCTTATCATTTTCTACCGATTTATTTTTAGGACCTTGGATACAACATCTTGATTTATTTTATCAAAAAGGGATGACCTTAGAATTACTCAATGAACCATCTATTTACTTAGAAAACTTAAAAACCTTTAAAGTAGGCGGAAGCACTTCATTTAATTTTAACCCTAACTTTTCCTATAAAGCTAAAAATTTTGAAAATGAAAGGCAGCTAAAAAGTACTGGTAGCTTTATTCCTTCTTTAGTTTATTACTATACTTCTTTACAACAAACCAAAGAAGTAGATTATGATACGAAAGCTAGGTTTATTAATTTGGCAGTAGCTCCAGCCTATCATTACAATTGGGTTATAGATGAACATTTTTTAGTCTCTGGAGGGCTCTCTTTGGGATTAGGACTCACTCAAACCATAGACAGTGATAGAAGTGTTACTACCTTACTTACTACAAGCTCTATTGATTTATCTGTGGGTTATAATACAGATAATTTTTACGCTGGTATTATCTCTAATGGGACATTACAAAAACAAAATAATGGTGCCAACGTCGTAGGCGATGACACCATTAGATCCATATCTTTTTTAGTAGGTTACCGCTTTAATGCTCCGCAGTTTGTAAAAGATGCTAATAGAGCGGTTTATAATTTTTTTAGCAGAAATAATTAATCTTTATTCAGCTTAATTCCGTTTTCTTCTATAGTGATCATCTTTTGCTTATAAAGAGTACCAATAGCTCTTTTAAAACTCTTTTTACTCATTTCTAGGTAAGATTTGATCTCCTCTGGAGAAGATTTATCGTGTAAAGGTAAAGATCCATTTTGCAACTCTAGTTCATTTAAAATGGCTTGGGCATTGGGCTCTATACTTCTATAACCAGGACGTTGAAGTGTAATGTCTATCTTTTTATCTTTTCTAGTTTTCTTTACCCAACCCTTAAGCTGATCTCCTGTCTTTAAATCCTGAAAAATTTCATCGTGATAAATTAACCCTTGATGTAATTCATTTACAATAACATTAAAACCAAGTTCTGTTTTATTAGTTACAATAAGTCTCACTTCTTCATAAGGTTCTACTGTTAACTCATCATTATCTAAAAAGTGATTTACTTTACTTGATGCCACCAAGCGTTCACTAGCCTCATCTAAATAACAAAAAATAAGATACCATTGACCTTCTTTCATAGGGTAAGCTTGTTCCTTAAACGGAACAAATAAATGTTTCTCTAAACCCCAGTCTAAGAAAGCTCCTATTTTATTAACTTCTACACAACGTAAATAAGCAAATTCGTCTAATTTTACGTAAGGTTTCAAAGTTGTAGCTACAGGTCTTTCATCATGATCTAAGTAAACAAATACTTCAATTTCATCTTCTAACTCAAAACTTTCTGGTTTATATTTATTAGGTAATAAAATCTCATTTTCTTTTTCTCCACTATCATCTTTAAGAAACAATCCAGGAGGAGTATCTCTATCTATCGTTAAGGTATGTAATTGTCCTATCGCTAACATAAACTACTTTATTTTTTGGCAAAGGTAATGCTTTTAATACATAAAAAAACACCGTAGAATTTTTACGGTGTTTTTAAATTTTATGAAAGAGATATTAATTATAAATATCTTCTTTTTTATAATGCTTTGCTAATAGATAATAAACTACAGCTCTATATTTATTAGTTTTAGATTTACCATATTTTTCGATAACCGCATTAATACCTTTATCTAAATCATCCGTATCTTCTAAACCTAATTTTTTAACTAGAAAGTTTTTTCTCACAGTTTGCAATTCTTTAGGATCAGACCCAGAAACTGTTGAAGCATCTCTATTATATATTGATGGTCCTAAACCTTTAGCTACTTTTCTTAGGAGTTCTACATCATGGTTTCCTTCAATTTCGTCTAAGTGTTTTAGGTAGTCACCCATTTTTTCATCTAACTTACTCATAGTGGTTTCGTTTAGTGTTAATAAAGGTTCAATTTAACCTTTTTAAGAAGAATTAAAAATATTATTTCTTAATTTTTAATGAAATTTACGGCAATATAAACTTAAAGTAATCTTTTAGATACTTATCGTTAATATCGCTTGGCGTAAAAACCTCTAAAAGCTGAGGTTTATTATTTTTTTCCGCGTAAAGCAAACCTAAATTACCTTCTAATTCTTCTTCATTGCTTGCAGTTTGATATTCAAACCCATACATTTTACACAAATGTTCTGCAGTGAGTTGATGCTTAGTTTCAAAAAAAGTTGAAAATTTTTTGGTTTCTTTAGCTCCTGGTAAAATTTTAAAAATGCCTCCTCCTTGATTATTTATAAGAATAATTTTAAAATCTTTAGGTATATAGTTATTCCACAAAGCATTACTATCATACAAGAAACTTAAATCTCCTGTAACTAATGTAGTAGGCATCGTAGATGCTACCGCTCCCCCCACCGATGTTGAAGTACTGCCATCAATCCCACTAGTACCTCTATTACAATATATAAATTGCTCTTTTTCAAACTTAAATAATTGAGCATAACGAATGATACTACTATTAGAAAAATGAATAAGTTGTTTTTTAGGCAAGTAGGTAACGATTTTACTAAATGCTTTTAAGTCACAAAATGGGATTCTTTCTATATACTGAAGATGATGTATATCTCTTCGTTCTTTTACCTCTAACCAAAAATCTCTATAATTGCTTTCAGGTTGATTTACTTGAGGTAAAAAGTGTTGTAAAAATTCATTTGCAGAAACATCAAAATGCTTATTCAAACAAAAATAAGTATTCAATGCTTTTTTGGTATCTACGTGCCAATGCTGCTGCGGACTATGAGTTCTTAAAAATGCTTTTATTTTTTTTGAAATAACTAGCCCTCCAAAAGTTAATAATATTTCAGGTTGTAATTGTCGAAATTCAGATTCAGGATTCTCGCTTACTTCTAAAGGAGCAATAAGTTTATCTATTCTTGTGATAAATTTTTTATGGTGTAAATTAGAAGTTGTTTCCGTAAAGATTAATACAGAAGGGTCTTTCGCTAATTTATCTAACAATTCTTGCTCTATTTGGTTAGGCTCATGAACACCTACTAAAACCAATTTTCTTTTGGCTTTATTCCACGTAGATGCGTATTTTTTTAACGCTTCCGCGGAAATAGTTTTAGGTTCTTTTATAGGCTCAATTTCTAAGGGATTTACCGATGTTTTCTCTACCATCCCGTATAAAGGTTCATAAAAAGGAACATTTATATGCACTGGTCCGTTTTGCTCTATTGCTGTATTTAAGGCTAGGTTAATTTCCCTTTCATTATGTTTTTGGGCCTCCGAAAATTTTTGTTGTATTTTTCTATCTTCAGGAGAAATATCTAAAGCAACCTCTGAATATAAATTAGCTGAATATAAGATATGATTTTGAAAAACGTTTTTTTGACGTATAGTTTGCCCATCGCCTATATCAATCCTTTCCACAGGTCGATCTGCCGAAATGACCACCAAAGGAATATCGCTATAAAAAGCTTCGGCTACAGCTGGATAATAATTTAGCAATGCACTTCCCGATGTACACACCAAAGCCACTGGTCTTTTTAATTGCTGAGCCATTCCCAGAGCAAAAAATGCAGCACAACGTTCATCTACGATACTATAGGCATTTATTTGAGGATGGTTAGCAAAACTTAAAGTAAGTGGCGCATTTCTAGAACCTGGTGATATAACCACATGATTTATACCTTTAGAAAGACACAATAACACAACCGATTGTGCCAAAGGAATATTTGAAATTTGCATAAATAATTGCTTGTTTATTCTTACAAAAATAAACTTATTATTGGGGAATGCCTAAGATTTATAAGATGTGTTTCACAACACTTGTTGCATCGTTTCTGCCTTTCTTTGTGTTTCTTCCCATTCAGATTTAGGTTGAGAATCTTTTGTAATTCCTCCTCCCACATATACTTCTAATCGGTTATCAAATACTTGCATACATCGTAAATTAACATACAAATTAGTTTGTTTAGAAACGGATTGATAAGCAGAGTTTTCTACATTTCTCCGACGTGGATTTCTATTTTTGGTATGTTGAAAATTCAACTCTCCTAAATAACCTGTGTAATAACTACGATCATAGTTTTCTTTAGTAAGAATATAATCATACGCCATTTCATAAGGCAAACCGCAAACCGCAGGTGTGGGATGCAATTTTTTAATTATTTTCTTTAAACCACTTGTTTCATAAGTAGCCGAAACATTTGTTTTTAAATGTAAAACATTACCAGCTCTTACCGTATGTGGCTCTCCAACTTGTAGGTTACTTACTTCGGCAATTTGAGACAACCCATCTACAATAGCTCTGGTAACAATAGCTTGCTCTTCTTTTTCTTTTTCTTTCCAGCTTACTTCTTTAGTATTATTAAATACTTGCGTACCAGCCAAAGCCATGGTTTTTAAACGTCTACCTTCTGTTTTCACTAATGTTTCTGGTGTTGCTCCTATCCACATTCCCACAAGAGGATGATACCAACAGTACACCATAGCTTCAGGATATAGTTCTAACAAGCGTTTAAAATAAAGAAAAGGTTCTGTTTCTAACTCAATTTCTTTCTTTCTAGAAATAACCACTTTCTCTAAGCCTGAAGCTTTAATAGTATCTATAGTTTTATTTATTAGCTTCTCATATCGATCTTGTTCTTGTTGTTCTTCTTTATATTCTCTTTTTTTTAAGTTGACCTGAAAAGATTCTTGTTCAACAGAAATCGCTTCCGCGGAAGCGAATGAAAAAACAATTGCTCTTTTTTGTGAATTAAACGGAGCAAATACAAAACCCTTTTCTTGAAAATCGTTAATATATTCTATGATATTATTAGGTTGTAATTGTCCCTTTACCAACTTCTCACCAGGATGACGGTAGATTACAAAAGGTAATTGCAAAGAATGATGTTCCCTTACTTTTTCTAGAAAAGAATCGAAATTCATAGTTTATTTTTTAGGCAAAGCAATGGTCGTTAATTTTACAGCAGAAATTAAGTTTTCTTCTGCGTCTTTAATTTTTATATCCCAAACTTGGGTAGTTCTTCCTTTATGTAAAAATTGAGCTTTTGCAAAAACTTCACCGCTTGCAATACTTTTTACATGATTCGCCGAAATTTCTATTCCGCGAATATAAAAATGCTCTCCATCAAGAAAAATGAAACTTGCCGCGCTCCCTACACTTTCTGCTAAAGCTACCATAGCCCCCCCATGCAGCACTCCATCGGGTTGATGAACCCTAGAATTAACTGGCATTTTAGCTGTTAAATAATCTTCTCCTATATCTATAAACTCTATAGCTAAAGTTTCCATTAAAGTGTTTTTACACCTCTTGGCAAAACTGGCAAGAATTTCTTCTTTAGAATATTTCATTGGTTTAAGTTTACGTTTACTTACTGAAAGTTTTACTTTTGTAAAAGTACAAAAACCCTATAAAATGGCTTCTATAGAAAAGCAAGTAAGTTATACCACAACTAACTCCTATTCCACTTTAAATTCGCTAACCCAAGACACAAAAAACATATGGATTTGCTGTCACGGATTAGGTTATTTAAGCAGATATTTTATTCAGTATTTTAAAACATTAGACAGTAAAGAAAATTATATTGTAGCCCCGCAAGCGCAAGCCAAATATTACCAAAAACAAGATTTTAAACATGTTGGTGCCAGTTGGCTTACCAAAGAAGCTACAGCCTTAGAAATGGAAAATGTTCTGGCTTATTTAAACGCTGTCTTTACGGAAGAAGCTGAAGGAAAGGAAAAAAATTTAATTTTACTGGGATATTCTCAAGGAGTATCTGTTATTACGCGCTGGATGGCTGCTAAACAATTACAACCAAAAGCATTGTTTTTGCATTCAGGAAGTATTCCTAAAGAGCTTCAACCAAAGCAGTTTGAGTATTTAAACAACAATTGCAAAGTGAATTTTCTTTACGGAAATAAAGATCAATACATCACTGAAGCTAAACTACAAGCCGAAAAAGAAATTGCACAATCTCTTTTTAAACATCGCTTACAACTTTTTCCTTTTGAGGGAGTACACGAAGTAAAACCTCAACTTATTGCTGACATCTTGAAAGATCAAAAAGTAAATAACTAAAATTCTTTGAGTTAATACACCAATTAAAAACGCCGATAATTCTTAAAATTATCGGCGTTTTTAATTCGCAAAATAGAGATACGTTACTCTTTTATCAACTTTTTTGTTGTGCTTGTTGCATCTTCAAAATTCACTTTTAAGAGGTAAATTCCCTGAGATAGACTCTCTACATTCACTTCTTTAAAATTTTGTTTTTCAGTAATTACACTTCTTCCGTTAAGGTCAAAAATTTCAATATGCTGGATTGGTTTTTGAACCTGAGAAAAGTATATTTTATCTTGAGCAGGATTCGGATAAACTTTAAATAATTCCGTTTTAGCGTTAGAAATAGATAAGTTTGCGGTACTGTTTAAAGTGATTACGTCGTACTGCGGATCAATTTCTACATCTATCACAGTAAAATTCACAGGAATAGTGAATTGCTGATTGTTACTGGTATGCTCGACCGTGGTATCTAAAATTTCTCCATTAGCACCTAAAAGTCTTACCGGAAGTAATGTTTCAAAAAAGCTTACTGAAGGATGACTCTGGGTTTGATTAAGTGTAAGTGTCACACTGCTAGAAGTAGGCTGAGTTACGTATGCAGAAAAAGTTGGAAAACCCTCTCCATAAATCCAATCATCAAAAAACTCGGTTAAAGAAAGACCGCTTTGCTGCTCTAATTTTTGCCTAAAATCGGGTGTTTTAGCATAACCATAAGCTAAAGCTGGATCATCTAAATAATTTTGAGTCGCTTGATAGAAATCTGCATCCCCTAATTTTTTTCGTAACATATGAAGAACCATCGCTCCTTTGCTGTAACTTAACCTTCCGCTGAATATTCTCCCGACACTTAGAGTATCACCATCTGATAGGTAAACCGCACCATCGGGTTGCGATGTAATTTGTAGGACTTTACTTTCCTTCCAGTTATTAAAAGCTGAAGCTCCGTCAAAATCTTCTACCACTAAACCTGATAAATAAGTCGCAAAGCCTTCATTTAACCAAATATCTTTCCAGCTTCCGCAAGTTACTTTATCTCCAAACCATTGGTGCGCCATTTCATGAGCTATAAGTCCTCTACTAAAGTTACCCATAAATGATATGGTTGTATGTTCCATACCACCTCCCCAACCAAATTGAGCGTGTCCGTATTTTTCATTCTCATAAGGGTAATTGCCAAATAGTGTTGAAAATAGATTTAAAATTGGTGCGGTTTCTTGTAAATCTTGAGAAGCACTCGTTAAATTTTCGGGGTATACATAATCAACAAGTGGGAAGTTCATTCCGTTAAAAGAATAATTGTTATTTATAACCGCGTAATTGGTAACTGCTACAGCTATTAAATAAGCAGGAATGGGATAATCGTGACTAAAATGAACGGTTTTAGAATTACCAATAAAGCTATTACTCACCTCTAGACCGTTGGCAACAGGTATATTTTCTTCGTTATTGCTGTTAAATCGGGGAACCGTTAAAAAAATATCTACACTTTCAATTTTATCATTTAAATCTTGCTTACAAGGCCACCAAGCTTTTGCTCCGTAAGGTTCTGAAAGCGTCCAAATTACCTCATGGCCATTATGTGTAGTTTGCTCAAAAGAACCAAATCCAGAGCTTATAGGATTACCTTCATAATCTACACTCAATGTATAAGTTTGTCCTGCAGCTAGTGTTGTATTTAAATTGATAGTTAATTCGTCTCCACTACGCGAGTGACTAAGAATTTGATTACTAGAATTGGTAACTTCATTTACTTGCATATTTGCTGCTAAATCAAATATAATAGACGATAAGCTTTGTTTGGCTGTAAAAGTAGTTGTAATTACACCCTCGATATAAGCTACGGAAGGATCTAGCTGTAAATTCAATTCTTGGGTATCCACATCATAATTCCCCGTATTACTGTTAGGAACAAATTGTATTCGCTTTTCTGCTGAAAGACGTTCTGCTTTACAAATTTCAAAATCTTCATCAACTAACTGCTGAGCAAAGGTTGATTGAAAAGCAATAAAAAACAGGAAAAGATATAAATATTTCATATAAAGTGTGATATTCTTAGGGTTAATTAACTTAATTGACCGTTGTAGTCTTAATTTTACATAAAATCTTACGAAGAAACAATAATTTAAGTTCTATTTATAGAGCTTCTGCTAAATTTTTTATTTGCTGAACAATAGACTCCCAACCTTTACCGTCATTATAAATTTCTTCATAGCGTTTTTCTCCACTTTCAACTGTCTCAAAACCGTAGTGTGATATAGTCAACCTAGATTCGTTCTCATTAATGGCTTCTATATGATAATTAACCTGCAAATGATTTTCAATAATATTATCATAATCTGCATAAGGATCAATAACCGTATAAGTTAATACAAAAGGCTTTTCTATAGTGAGAATTATTCCTTCTACAGGAATAAAAAGTTTCCCTTCGTGTAACATTTCCCACTTTAAAAGTGCTCCTTCTTCCCAAGTAGAAATAGCTTTACATCCATACATATATTTTTGAGTATGTTCAGCTAAAGTTAATACCTCCCAAATTTGATGAGGTGTAGCATTTATTTTTATTGTATTCTGAATTATTTTCTGTTCCATTTTAGCTTTTAAGTTTATATTTTTTTTGCCTGTTCCCAAAAAAGATCCATTTCTGCCAAGGTCATATCTTTTAATTCTTTACTGTTTTCCTTAGCTTTCTTTTCAATGTATTGAAATCGTTTAATGAATTTTTTGTTGGTTCTTTCTAAAGCATTTTCTGGATTTACCTTTAAAAAACGAGCATAATTTATCATAGAAAACAAGACATCTCCAAACTCCGCTTCAATAAGATCTTGATTTTGACTATTCACTTCGTGCTGTAATTCTTCCAACTCTTCTTTAACTTTTTCGAAAACTTGTTGTGGTTCTTCCCAGTCAAACCCAACACCAGCGACTTTATCCTGTATTCTACTTGCTTTTACTAAAGCTGGTAAAGATTTTGGCACCCCTTCTAAAACACTTTCCTTACCCTCTTTAAGCTTTAACTTTTCCCAATTTTGCTTTACTTCTTCTTCATTCGCTACTTCTACATCTCCATAAATATGCGGATGTCTATCGATGAGTTTATCGCAAATAGAATTTGCTACATCGGCTATATCAAAAGCATTTTTTTCACTTCCTATTTTAGCATAAAACACTATATGTAAC
This sequence comes from Mesonia algae, assembly GCF_003253545.1. GTDB lineage: Bacteria > Bacteroidota > Bacteroidia > Flavobacteriales > Flavobacteriaceae > Mesonia > Mesonia algae. The sequence goes on along the minus strand of NZ_QKYV01000004.1, from coordinate 138,079 downwards.
AAAACATCACCCAACTCTTTTTTCACTTCTTCTAAATCATTATCTAAAATAGCATCGCCTAGCTCGTACGTTTCTTCGATAGTTAAGTGTCGGAGCGTTTCCATAGTTTGCTTACGATCCCAAGGGCATTGCTCTCTAAGTTCATCCATAATGCTTAGTAGTCTATCAAATGCTTTGAGTTGTTGTTCTCTTGTAGTCATAAAGGTAAATTTAAAAGTTTAAATGTAAGTATATTTTACTTTATATCGTTTTGCATTAGGGATAGAAGCGGCAGCCTTTTTAATCGCATTTTTGCGGTGAAAAAGCTATAGCGGAAAGCCCGGCCCGAAGGGAATGCCATAAAAAAAGCCCTGTTTTTCAACAAGGCTCTATTTATATAACAAAAAAAAGAAATGTTAGTTTTCTTCTGTAGTTGCTTCTTCTTTAGTAGTTTCTTCTTTTTCTGGGGCAGAAAAGTCGTTCATTCCTGCTCCAATTAAGATATTATACCACTGAAAAACTTTTTTGATATCGCTTACATATACACGATCTTCATCATATTCTGGTAAAATTTCTTTAAAATACTCTTCTAATTTAGCTTTAGATTCTTTGTGACTAATAGCTTCTTTCCCATCTTCTTTCTCAGCTATTTTTTGAAAAACTTCTCTTAACGGAACTTCTTCTGTATAGGTATACATAGCGATTTCACTTAACATGCTTACATTATGTCTCACAGATACTGATAGTTTTTTACCATCTGCTAATGCTTCTGCTACAAAACCTCCTCTGGTTTGTGCCTTTAACTCATATAATCCCGGTTTCCCTGAAATTGCTAAAACTTTGTCTAAACTCATCTTCTATTTTTTTTGGGTGGCAAATATCTAATCTCTGTAGGTAATCACAAAAATTTTAACGCCCTTTTTTTACTTTTGGGAAACGCATTCTATAATCAATGCTTATTTTTCCTTTTGAAATATTTTCTAATTTTCCTTTAATTAATCTTTTTTTTAGGCTTGAAAGTTTATCGGTAAATAAAATTCCTTCAATATGATCGTACTCATGTTGTATAACTCTTGCTGCTAAACCTGTAAACTCTTGGGTATGCTTTTTAAAGTTTTCATCGTAGTATTCTATAACGATATTTGGCTTTCTAAACACATCTTCACGCACTTCAGGGATACTTAAACAACCTTCATTAAAAGCCCATTCATCTCCAGTTTCCTCAGTGATTTGCGGATTTATAAATACTTTTTTGAGTCCTTGTAGCTGTTCTTTATCATTTTCAGATAAATCATCATCCTCTGCAAAAGGAGATGGATCTATGATAAACATACGTATAGGAAGACCTATTTGTGGTGCCGCTAGACCTACTCCGTAAGCGCCATACATGGTCTCCCACATATTTTCTATAAGTTCTTTTAACTTAGGATAATCTTCTGGAATATCTTTCGCTTGCTTTTTTAAAACGGGATCCCCGTAAGCTACAATAGGTAAAATCATATATAAGATACTTTAATTCTTTTTTGCAAAGGTAGTGATTTGAAATCTTAAATTAAAAGAGAGAGACACTATACGTTATAAAGGTAATTTTGAAGGATAATCGTGGCACTAATCTCATCTACTAACGCTTTATTTTGGCGTTGTTTCTTTTTAAGACCGCTATCGATCATCGTTTGGAAAGCCATTTTAGAAGTAAAGCGTTCATCTTCTCTCTTTACGGGCATCGTAGGGAATTGTTTAGCAAACTCTTCTAAAAAGGACTGTATATAAACTTCACTTTGAGAGGCTGTACCATCTTTTTGTTTGGGCTCTCCCACCACCACTAGCTCTACTTTTTCTTTACGGAAATAATCCTTTAAAAACTGCATTAACTCTTTAGTATCTACCGTAGTTAAACCAGAGGCGATTAATTTTAATTCATCGGTTACTGCTACTCCAGTACGTTTAGTTCCAAAATCTAATGCGAGGATTCTTGCCATCAAAATTTTTTTTTGCAAAGGTAACACTTCTCCTAGTATTGCTATAATATTTATACGGAAGCCTTATATTTACGCAAAATTTTTAGATCTATGGAAAAACTTCAACAACATATATTAGAAGCTTGGGAAAACCGAGAGCTTTTAAAAGAAGAGTCTACGCAAAATAGCATTAGAGAAGTAATAAATAAAATTGACGCTGGAGAATTACGTTGTGCAGAACCTACAACAGAAGGTTGGCAAGTAAACGAATGGGTAAAAAAAGCTGTTGTTTTATATTTCCCTATCCAAAAAATGGAAACCTTAGAAACGGGTATTTTTGAATATCACGATAAGATGCCATTAAAAACAGGTTACAAAGAAAAAGGAATACGTGTAGTCCCAAATGCAGTGGCCAGACATGGTGCTTATATTTCTAGCGGTGTGATTATGATGCCTAGTTATGTGAATATTGGTGCGTATGTAGATGAAGGTACTATGGTAGATACTTGGGCGACTGTAGGTAGCTGCGCTCAAATAGGTAAAAACGTACACTTATCTGGCGGAGTTGGTATTGGTGGTGTTTTAGAGCCATTACAAGCTGCTCCAGTAATTATAGAAGACAATGCATTTCTAGGATCTAGATCTATTGTCGTAGAAGGTGTTCGTGTTGAAAAAGAAGCTGTATTAGGAGCTAATGTGGTTTTAACAGCCTCAACCAAAATTATAGATGTTACAGGAGCTGAACCTAAAGAAATGAAAGGAATTGTACCAGCTAGATCTGTAGTGATTCCTGGGAGTTATACAAAGAAATTCCCTGCTGGGGAATATCAGGTCCCTTGTGCTCTAATAATTGGTCAACGCAAAGAAAGTACAAATAAGAAGACATCTTTAAATGATGCCTTACGAACTTATGATGTAGCGGTATAATATGAAAGTACTTGTAATTCAGCAGAAAATGATTGGAGATGTTCTTACTTCTTCTATTCTTTTTGAAGCTATAAAACTAGAACACCCTTCTGCTGAATTACATTATTTAGTCAATAGCCACACAGTCCCTGTAGTTGAAAACAATACGTTTATTGACAAATTGGTTTTATTTACGCCAGAAATTGAAAATAGCAAGCTTCAGTTTTATCGTTTTCTTAAAGAAATCCGTAAAGAAAAATATGATATTGTAATAGATGTTTATAGCAAAACTTCTAGTGCATTTATTACCTCTTTCTCTAAAGCAAAGATTAGAATAGGAAAATCAAAGTCCTATCTTAATTGGGCTTATACACATCAATCGGGAATGGATTTAGTGAGGAATCACGGCATTCCATTAGCTTATGAGAATAGACTCAATATGCTAACTCCGTTTGTAAAAAACATCAATTACAAGGTTGAACCACAAATTTTTATTACTGAAAAAGAGAAAGATCAGTTACAACTGAAACTAAAAAATGAAAAATTGTCTTTAAAAGAAGATCCCGTGGTGATGGTCAATATTTTAGGTAGTTCTCCTAGCAAAACCTATCCACTTCCTTATTTAGCCGAATTATTAGATGAATTGGTTAATCACTTTAAAGATATTAAATTTTTATTCAATTATATTCCCAAACAACAAGATCAGGTAAATACCTTAAAGTCTTATTGTTCTCAAAAAACACAAAATAATATACTTAATTTTTACGCCCCTAGTTTAAGAGAATTTATTATACTTACGTCTTTTTGTGATGCCATGATAGGCAACGAAGGAGGAGCCATTCATATGGCCAAAGCTGTAAACATTCCTAGTTTTGCAATTTTTTCACCTTGGATAAGAAAAGAAACTTGGGGTGCAAATGATGAGGATGACCAGAATTTAAATGTTCATTTAAGAGATTTTGAACCTCAATTATTTAAAAATTACAATAAAAAAGACTTTAGAAAGAATCAAAAAGAATATTACCTTAAATTTGAACCTGAGTTAATAAAGAAAACTTTAGTTAATTTTATAAAAAATTCAATTACTAGTTTAAATGGGAGTTAAAAAATTACTTTACGGAATTTTAAAAAAGATGAAGTTTCTTCCTCCCGAAACTTATATCCCTATTTATTATGAGTATTATTTAGGAAAAAAACTAGATCTTAATAACCCTGTAGAATTTAACCAAAAAATACAATGGTTAAAAACTTATTATCACCCCGATATATTAACTCAATTGGTAGATAAATATTCTGTGCGGGAATATGTAAAAGAAAAAATAGGTGCTCAATACCTTAATGAACTTATTGCTGTTTACGATAAAGCTTCAAAAGTGAATTTTGATGAACTTCCACATCAATTTGTAATTAAAGGAGTTCATGGTTTTCATTTTAACTTAATTGTAAATGACAAAACCAAACTAAATAGAAAAAGAGCTCGTTTCCTTATGAATAAATGGATGAGTAAAAATCAATATTTTAGAGGTGGTTTTGAGTGGGCTTATAAGAATGTTCCGCCAAGGCTTATTGCCGAGAAGTTTCTTACCGAAATGGATAAAGATGTTATCTTAGATTACAAGTTTTTTTGTTTTAACGGGGAACCTAAGTTTTTGCAAATAGATGTAGAAAGAGGTATTAATGATCAGCGTGCTTTTTATGATTTAGAATGGAACAAACTAGAGTTCTACAATAAAGAAAATAAAGTATATGAAGGAGAAATGACTCAACCAGAGAATTTTGAAGAAATGGTTTGGGCTGCGAGAACATTAGCAGATAAATTTCCTTTTGTTAGGGTTGATCTATATTCTATTAGAAATAAAACCATTTTTGGAGAAATGACTTTTTATCCGTCTGACGGAAGAAAAGATTTTCATCCTTTAAAATACAATAAGATTTTAGGAGATTATATTCAATTACCTCACTTAGCTGAAGGCCAAAAAGAAATTAAAGAAATTTAATCTTTCTTAATACCGTAATTGGTCCAAGTCTTATTCTTATTTTTAGTTTCTGCTCTAATGGCTAAATTCTTATTAATAGAATCTTGGTTTTTATACCCTCTTGGATGGTCTAAATGTACGCACACAGCAGAATAACGAATTTGTTTAGACTTAACACCTTTATTCATTAAACGCTCTCCTAATTCTCTATCTTGACCTCCATATTGCATACGTTCGTCAAAACCATTAATTGCTACAATATCCTCTTTCCAACCACTAGCATTATGTCCGTTCCAACTAGCATTCGTAGGTGTTACTTTATTTAATAAGCCTTGCATGAAACCATTAGCACTAAGCTTATTATTTTTAAAAGAAGAAGATAAACCATTTTTTTTCAGCCAATTGACCTTAAAGCAATCTTGAGAAAAAATAGTTTCTTTGGTGATGATTTTGGAGATGTTCATAGGCAACATAAAATATCCTCCCGATAGGAAGAAACCTTTTTCACGATATTTTAAATGAGTAGAAACAAAATCTTTTCTCGGGATACAATCCCCATCACTCATAAGAATATAATCTGCCTTGCACGCTAAAATTGCCTTATTTAATATTCTTGATTTTTGAAAACCTTCGTCCTCTTGCCAAACGTGTTGAATAGGATAAGAAACTTCCTTTTGTAAACGTTCTATCAAATCAAACGTAGGTTGTTTAGAACCATCATCAGCAATTACTATTTCAAAAGTAGTATCATCCTGACAAGCATATCCCAAAAGAACTTTTTCTAACCAATCTTCGGAATTATAGGTACTAATGATAACTGATATATTGATGCTATTATTCAACTTCAAGAATTTATTGGATTAATTTTATAGCCACAAAAATAACGATTTTTACCAAGTCGCTTGATTAAAGTCAAAAAAAGTTAATAAATCGCCGCAACCATTTTAAGAAAAATACATCTTTGTTATGTAGTATCTTTTGTTTGATATAAATTTGTCATTGGTTTAAGATTAAAATTTTTCATTAGTATAAAGCAATAATTAAAAAAGTTGGAAAAACTTACAGCACTAATACCTACCGGAAATGAAATTCACAATATTGAAGAAGTAATAGCTTCTGTAGATTTTGCCGATGAAATCATGGTGGTAGATAGTTTTAGTACTGATGGCACTTATGAAAAAGCTCAAACTCTTGCAGATGTCGTTTTACAACGAAAATTTGATTACCCTTCTTCCCAAAAAAATTGGGCTATCCCTCAGGCTAAACATCAATGGATTTTATTAGTTGATGCCGATGAACGTGTTACTCCAGAGTTAAAACAAGAAATCTTAGACGTTCTTAAAAACCCATCTAATGATACAGTCGGGTATTGGATAGGAAGACAAAACTACTTTATGGGTAAACCTATTAATCATAGTGGTTGGAAAAATGATAAAGTTATTCGTCTATTTAAAAGAGATGAATGTCGTTATAATAATAAAAGAGTACACGAAGAAATTACTTCTGATGGAAATATTGGAAAACTAAATAGTAGGTTTCTTCATTATACCTATACCAGTTTTGACAATCATATTGAGAAAGTGAACAAATATGCTTGGTGGCGTGCTTTAGATTATAATGAAAAAGTAGATAAAATAACCGCTTACCATTTTATTGTTAAACCGTTTTGGGGTTTTTTTAAGCATTATCTTTTACAAAGCGGATTTAAAGACGGAGTCCCTGGTTTAACCATCGCTTTTCTTAGATCATATTCTATTTTTACACGTTATTTAAAAATTTGGCTTCTTAGAAAAGGTATCAAATAACTTCTTCCTAAGTATTAATTAATTAAGTTAAAGATAAATAATAGTATAAAAAAGACTGCTACCAACGCTAAACTTGGCAGAAAAAGATTTCCTACAGCTCTTAACGTGCTAAAATTCTGAATTATTTTTATTCCTTTTATAAAAATAATTACTGACCATAAGTTCAGGATAAAATATAAAATTTTGAAACCTATGTAAAAGGAAATATCTTCAAATTGATAAATTTCTTGAGTATTAGAAAACAAATCATTTCCAAAGATCATATAACCAGGGATAAGTAAAAATAAACCTACAATGGCCGGGATCATCGACCAAGCTAAAACTGTTCTATATTGACCTCCCTCTGCTTTTCCTCCTATCCATTCTCCCGTGAAACTTAAAAGAGAAGTGAAAATATAAAAAACTAACCAGCCTAAAAGACCTCCTAAAATGCCTCTAAAAATTACCACACTGTAAATAGATGAGAAATCTAATTCTCCCTTATCAATAGCTTTGTAAAATGAATATGCAATCCCTCCCAAAAAAAGTAAGACATATACATTATCTCTATTCTTAGAAGTAACAATAAGCTCCAGAACTTTTGAGGGTCTAAACCAAATATTTTTTAAAATGTATGGAATACTTATTTTTTCCAAAACTTAATTTTTTTCTTTAATCTTCTTTTTCTATAAAATTTTTCTTGAAATTTTTGAGTATCACTCCACATCATTTCAAAAATTTTATTTTTGTTTTCACCTACACATTTAGCATATTCATCACTCATAACTTTTACCATTTCTTTATGTATAGTTAATCGAGCAAAGTTTTTTATACGCTCTTCCAAGCTCAAACTTTTAAAATTCATACGATTTAAGTCAACCAAATAAAATTGATAATCTCCGTCATTTAACTTAATTAATGTATTTCCTGGAGAGTGATCTAAAAAAAGTACGTTATGTTCATGAAGCTGATAAGTAAATCTTGTAAAAGCTCTAAGTATTTCTTCGTGATGAGGAAAATTTAAATCTCTCGTTAACTCGCGATATGTCAAATCACAATCTAAATGCTCACTTACATAATAACTACTTTTAAAAAATAGTAAAGTACTTTCTTCAAAATAAGCAATAGGCTTAGGAGTGCCTATATTTAATTTTTCTAAATGTTGGGCATATTCAAAAGACCGTTGAGCCTTACTTTTTCTAAAAAAACGATAAGCAATTTGATTTATCAGGTTGGGTATTTTAAACGATTTTACGTTTACTACAGCATTATTTATTTCAAATAACTTAATGACATTTCTGTCACCATCACCAAAAAGTTTTCCTTCATCTTTAAAGTTTTTAATAAACCCAATAATTTCTTTGGTATAAGCATTCCAGGTGTTTGAAAAAGTATAATCCATTTTGTAAAATTACAATAATAATGAAAAGGTAATAGTATTTAAAATTTAAAATTATTAACCTTGTATTCTAATACAAAACCTATTTTTTAAATGAGGAAAAAAAATCGCATTGGGATTATGTTTTTAGATGAAATTCATCACGTTTTTCATTTTATAACTGTGGCTAAAGAACTTTCAAAAACCAATTTTGTTGATATTCTTACATACCCTGGCGAGCATACTTTTTTAAAGCAATCATTATTAAATATTCAAGCAGATAAGGTTAGGGTTTTAGAACTAAAAACTCATTTTTTTAGAGCTTTTACAGACACGCTCAAAAATAGAGACATCCCTAGAAAAGGATTTTGGGTAAAAAAAAACGCAAAACAAATTCTTAAAAATTATGATGCATTAATATTTACAGATTATACTCATCATAAATTTTTAAAATATAGGACCTTGTATGAAAGTAATACTAAATTTTTGAAATTTCCTCACGGTGCTCCTGGTAGAAGTTATAGTTATAACAAAGAATTATTAGATTTTGACCTCCAATTAATTTTTGGCAAATTTCAATATGAGGAATATAAGAAAAAGAACCTTCTAGGACCGCATCCAATTACACCAGGTTACCCTAAAATAGACGCTGTTACTCAATTACCCAAAAAAAAGCATCTTTTTAATAATGACAAAATAACAGTAGTTTACAATCCGCATTTTTCTAAACCATTATCATCTTGGTATTCTTGGGGAATGCATATTTTAGATTATTTTTTAGCACAAAACTCATACAATCTCATTTTTGCTCCGCATATTAATCTTTTCAATAAAACTGGATTTGAAGATAAAAGTAATTTTCCCGAGATTTATACAAATGCAGAAAATATCCACATAGATTTAGGCAGCGATAATAGTGTTGATATGACATATACCCTACAAGCAGATATTTACCTAGGTGATGTCTCTAGCCAAGTTTATGAATTTATTATTAATCCTAGACCTTGTATTTTCCTTAATTCCAATCAAGAATCGTATCATAATAAATTAGAGTTTAGGTTTTGGCAAATGGGGGCAGTAATCAATGAAATAGAAGAGCTAGATAATCGTTTAAAAAATAGTCTACAAGATTTTGAAAATTATAAAGATCTTCAAGTAAAAATTAATCAAGAAAATTTTCACAAAGAAAAAAATAAAACAGCTTCGCAATTAGCTGCGGAAGAAATAGACATTTTCTTAAACAGTTAAATATTTTTTTAATCCCTCATCACACCAAGTAAGCTTTTCGTCAAGTGCTTTTTGTTGAATGCTATCATTAATATTTAGTCGTGATTTTTCTACAACTAAGTGCCAAATATGATATATTATACCTCCATATCTTAACCGCTTACCTTTAATACCTTTATTTAATAAGCGTATGGCCATTTCAGAATCTTCTCTGCCCCAACCCGTCATATTTTCATTATATCCATTTATAGCTATAATATCTTTTTTAAAATAAGATAAATTACAGCCTCTTAATTTTTCTGAAAGTTTTGAGGAGGGAGAGTATAATTTTTGAAGCCAAGAATGATGAAAGTTTCGAGTTTTATTTTTTACTCTCGCATCACCATATGGAAAAACGATATTTTTGGTTTTATAAAGGTTCTCTACAAATTCTTTTTTTATATTTACTCTACTACCATACAAAAATGTATTTCTTTGCATATTTTTATAATGATCTTCAATAAATTTAGGATGCATAATACAGTCGCCATCTAACTGAATAATATAATCTCCATCAGCTTTTGCCAAAGCCTTATTCAAAATTACTGTTCGTCTAAAACCCTCATCTTCATGCCACAAATGCGTAAGTGGCAGCTTGTCTATGAAGTTCTCTACAACTTTTTTTGTTTCTAGACCAGAACCATCATCTGCAACAATAATTTCATCTGGCATATGGGTCTGATGTTCTGCACTTTTAAGCACTAACTCTAATGCTTTTGGCCAATTGTAAGTTGTAATAATTAAAGTGGTCTTCAAAATATAAATGGATTGAATAAGTTTCAAATATATTATTCTTTTTTCGAAAGCTCTCTTTAAAAACTTACATTTGTAGTCTATAATAAAATTGATTAGCACTTCCACGTGTATATACTTATAATGAAATAAAATGATAGACGAAATTCACGAATGCCTAACAGTTTTAAAACGAGGCGGACTTATACTTTACCCAACCGATACGGTTTGGGGAATTGGCTGTGATGCCACCAATGCAGAGGCAGTAGAGAAAGTTTTTGCACTAAAGAAAAGAGCAGAAAGCAAATCTCTTATCTGTTTAGTTTCAGATTATAAGATGCTTAATCAATATGTAGAAGAAATACCAGAAGTTGCTTATGATATCTTAAAATTTGCGGCAAAACCAACAACCATCATATTTGATGACCCTATTAGAGTTGCTGAAAATTTAATTGCCGAAGACAATTCATTAGCCATTAGAGTTTGCAAGGATATGTTTTGCAATAAATTAATAAGAAAATTTAAACGCCCTATTGTATCTACTTCAGCTAATATTAGCGGTCAACCTACTCCAAAATCTTTCGATCAAATAAGTCCCGAAATTTTAAAAGGAGTAGACTATGTTGTAAATTTGCAGCCAGCAAATAAAAGCGCTAAACCCTCAACAATTATTAAATTGACCTTAGACGGAAAAGTGCAAATTATTAGAAAATAAAATGCCCGAAGAGAAAACGTATAAAGAAGCATTATCACATAAAGTTTTTGAATATATAACCCAAGCAGCAGATAATCTCTCTCTAGAAACCTATGCAATTGGCGGGTTCGTTAGAGATTATTTTTTACAAAGAGGTGATGCCAAAGATATAGATGTAGTTGCTGTAGGTAGCGGAATAGCCTTAGCGGAAGAAGTAGCAAAACTATTGCCTCATCAACCCAAGGTACAAGTATTTAAAACCTACGGTACCGCCATGCTTAGAGCGTTTGATTTGGAGATTGAATTTGTTGGAGCACGTAAAGAATCTTACACCGAAGATAGTCGAAATCCCGAAGTAGAATCGGGTTCATTGGAAGACGATCAAAACCGAAGAGATTTTACCATTAATGCTCTAGCGCTTCAGTTAAACAAAAGTAGTTTTGGGAAATTATTAGATCCGTTTAACGGATTAAATGATTTAAAAAATCAAATCATCAAAACACCTCTAGAACCAGGTGTAACCTATTCAGATGATCCATTACGAATGATGCGTGCCATTAGGTTTGCCTCTCAGTTGGGTTTTAAAATAGAAGAAAAATCATTAGATGCCATTACTACTCACCACAAACGCATTAAAATTATTTCTAAAGAACGTGTAGTAGATGAGCTCAATAAAATTTTATCGTCCCCTACTCCTTCTATAGGATTTGGATTACTTAGAAAGACAAAATTACTCCCCATTATATTGCCAGAATTATCGGCTTTACAAGGTATTGATGAAAAAGAAGGACAACGACACAAAGATAATTTTTGGCACACCTTAGAAGTTGTAGATAATATTGCTAAAAATACAGACGACGTTTGGTTACGTTGGGCGGCACTACTACACGATATTGGTAAAGCACCCACAAAAAAGTTTCACAAAAAAATTGGCTGGACATTTCATGGTCACGAATTTGTAGGAGCCAAAATGGTATTCTCTCTTTTCAAAAGATTAAAAATGCCCTTGAATGAAAAAATGAAATTCGTTCAAAAAATGGTTTTCATGAGCTCACGTCCTATTGTTATCGCAGAAGATCATGTAACCGACTCTGCCGTGAGAAGATTGATTTTTGATGCTGGAGAATCTATTGAAAGTCTCATGACGCTTTGTGAGGCAGATATTACTACTAAAAATCCGAAACGTTACAAAAAATACCATAACAATTTTAAAGTAGTAAGGCAAAAGCTTAAGGAAGTAGAAGAAAGAGATCATGTTCGTAATTTCCAGCCACCCGTTTCAGGTGAAGAGATTATGAAGACCTTTAATATTCAACCTTCTAAAGAAATAGGCATTATTAAAAGCGCGATAAAAGAAGCTATTTTAGATGGTGAAATTCCGAATGAATATGAAGCTGCTAAAGCGTTCATGATTGAAAAAGGCACGCAACTAGGATTAACCACTAATGAGACCAAAAATGTTTAGAAAAGTTGTTAAAATATCTCTTATTTTAGTTTATCTAGTCATCATCGCAGGAGCAGTGGTGAGAATGACTGGAAGCGGAATGGGTTGCCCCGATTGGCCTAAATGTTTTGGTCATTTTATACCTCCTACAGAACGTGCTCAATTAGAATGGCATCCAGAGCAAAATTTTCACAAAGGGCAAGTAATTATAGTAGACGAAACTTTACAAGTCTCTAAATCTGAATTTACATCTTCTAAAAAGTTTAATAAAAGTAATTGGGAACTTTATACCAAACATGATTATGCCGTTTTTAATCCTACTCACACTTGGGTAGAATATATTAATAGACTTTTTGGAGCTCTTGCAGGGCTTGCCGTTCTTTTAATGGCTATTTTATCTATTTGGAAATGGAAAAAAAATAGAAGAATAACCTTACTTTCTTGGTTTACTACATTCTTAATGGGGTTTCAAGCTTGGCTAGGCGCAACGGTGGTATATTCAGTGTTGGCTCCGGTAAGAATCACGATACACATGGTTGTGGCTTTGATTATTGTAGCCTTGATACTTTATATTTTACACCTAGCTAGCCCTAAAAAAGTAAATTTTAGCTATAATCTCTTATTTAAAAATTTACTTATACTTTCTATTGTACTAACTCTTATTCAAGTGGTTTTAGGTACCGAGGTTAGACAGTTTGTGGATATGCAAATTAAAGATATAGGCTACGAAAAGCACCTATGGTTAGAAAATCCAAACTTTCAATTTTATGCTCATAGAAGTTTTTCTGTTTTAGTCTTTTTATTAAATGTGTTTATTTGGTGGAAAAACAAAAAACAGCATTTAGGCTACTCTCTTACCCACTGGGTGATGCTGCTTATTATTCTTGAAGTTTTTACGGGAATTGCGATGTATTATTTTGATTTTCCGTTTGCTACTCAAGCTGCACATTTGGTTATTGCAAGTGTACTATTTGGACTTCAATTTTACCTTTTATTGCAAAGCAAGAAAGCCGAAATTCAGACAAAAAATAGCTAACTTTGCAATCCAAATTTTTGAAAGATGATGATTTATAAATTTCGAATCGTATTAGATACGTTAGATGATGTTTTTAGAGATATCGAGATTGAAGAAAACGATACTTTAGAAGATTTACACAATGCGATTACACAGGCCTTTGGTTTTGATGGAACCGAAATGGCTTCCTTTTATACAAGTGATGAGGAGTGGAATCAAGGTGAAGAAATTGTTCTTTTTGATATGAGCGAAGGTCATAACCCTGTTCGTATGATGAATGAAACTGCATTAGATACAGTAGTTTCTCAAAAAGAAACCAAGCTCATTTATGTGTATGACTTTTTAAGTATGTGGACATTCTATGTGGAGTTGGCCGATATCACAGAACCAGAAGATGGTAGAGATTACCCGAATCTTATGTATGTTCAAGGGCAGTTACCTGATAGTCCTCCAGATAAAAATTTTGAAGCCGAAGATGATCCTTATGCAGAAGAAGATGAAGATTTGTATAGTCAGGGAGATGGTTTTGAGAGTTTAGATGATTTCGATTTTGATGAAAACTGGAATTAAATCAATCTCTATTTTTTTGCGTTAGGGATATTAGCGGCATCCTTTTTTAACTGCTTATGCGAAGCACTAAGCTGTTAAAAAAGATATAGCGAATAGCCCGACCCGCAGGGTAATGCCCAAAGTATTAATATTTCAATTTACAGAACACTATGATTAACGTATATAATGCTCAAATTGAGTCGCTTTCTATTCACCGCGTGGGGAATAAAGCTAGAAATGAAGGGATTTTTCTTTCCCAGTCTCCGTTAGTAATAAGTGACGAGCTTAACTCTTTATTGAAAGAGTATTTTTTGAAGTCATTTAGAGAAAAGGAAGAGAATTACTATCAATTTGTACACGAAACCGATTTGGAGTTTCATGATTTATACAATACTTGTTCAGAAATTTTTAATGATCCCAGGACCGTTCATGAAAATTCGAAGAAAATAGCGCAGTTGCTTTTTAACGAAGGAAAACATCCACACATTAAAAACGGAGAATTATACGTGGTATATTTTGAAAATATGCTTTTGGATAACGAGAAAGTTGACGCCGTGGGTATTTTTAAATCTGAGTTAAAGCACGATTTTCTTCAGTTTGAAGAAAAGTCTGAAAACTTGGAAGCTATTTTACAACAAGGTGTGAATTTAAATAAGCTAGATAAAGGAGCTATTATTTTCAACAAAAATAAAGAAGAGGGTTACAAGGTGCTTTCTATAGATTCTAACCGCTACGATACTAAATATTGGTTGGAGCAATTTTTGGGAGTAGATGTATTTGCAGATGAAAATTTCTATACTAAAAAGTATTTAAAATTTTGTCAGGATTTTGCTAAAGATGTGGTTTTACCTGCAGAAGATAAACAACAAGAGGTAATGTTTATGAACCGCGCAGTAAATCATTTTGCTAAAAATGATAACTTTCAAGAAAATAATTTCTTAAACGAAGTTATGGAAAACCCAGACTTGATTCCTGAATTTCAAAATTATAAAACCGAGAAAGCTCCTAAATATAAGATTGAAGATTTAACCGAGTTTCCTGTTTCTAATACTGCAGTAACTTCTGCGAGAAAGAAAATTAAAAGTGTGATTAATTTAGATACTAACATGCAAATTAAGTTAGATTTTATTAATCCTGAAAGCGCTGAAAAATTTATTGAAAAAGGTTGGGATGAAGAAAAACAAATGTACTATTACCTTGTATACTTCAACAAAGAAGAAAAAAACTAATCTTATTTTATATAAAAAAAAGGCAGCAATATAATTTATATCGCTGCCTTTTTTTTGCTTTAAAACTACAGAAAATTAAAACTCCATAATTTCTTTCGTATTGGTATCTACATAATTACGTTTTACAAAATCTAAAGCAGTTTTTAATATATGTCCCATAGTTTTCGCTCGTCTAAATTTTACATCTTTAGAGAATTCAACCAAATCGGCTTTAAGTCTTTTTACATTTTTATCGGTAGAAATAGAATCTTGCGTCATACAACGAATCAATTCTTTATATCTTTTTTGAGAGGTAATTAATCTTTTAGCTACTTGAGAGCGTTCTTCTCTTCGGTATTGCTCAATCGAGCTTTGCTCTAGTTTATTAGCAACAAGCATTACCATTTCATAATTCTCTTTAAAAAATTGTGGTCGGTACACTTTTAATTTACCCTCATAACATTGTTGATCAAAATCTATGGCTCTTATTTGGTAAGCAACATGATCAAAATCGTGTGTAGGAATCACAACATAATTATATGATCGCATGTCTCCCAATAAACGTAAGGTACAGCGCTCGTTAAATTTTACAAACTGCTTAGCGATTTGGGTTTTTTCTCGCTCATCGCACTCTTGTAGTTTTTCCTCTATAAAAACGTCACCTGGTATTCCAGCAATGTGTTCTTCTATAAGAGTTTCCTTATAAATAAGAAAGTTAATACGGTGCGGGGAAAGAATATGTTCAAACTCTAATCCGTAGATTCTAGAGGCATCTGCTTTTTTTACATAAAAGTAAGTGTAACTATCATTTAAAATATTTCTCACCTTAACGCGAAAAGGTTTAGAATTTCCAAATGTGCAATAATCAATGGCATCTACATTTAAAAATTCAAAAGAATCATCACTACCATCAGAGTGTAGAATAGTATATACTCGCTTAAGACTATTGTCAATTTCGGTGCGTTCATGATCTGGATAATAACAACGTACCCAAAGTGTGTCTTCATCATGTTGATCGTAAACCACGATCGAACCCGAAAACCTAAGTAAATCCTCATAGAAAACTGGGATTTTTGTATTTCGATTGTGCTTGATCAAATATTTGCTAAGCCTTTCATTTATAGGAAAACTAGGCTTTTTTTTTGACATCAACTTCTCATCCATTGATTTTCGGTTTTTTCAAAAATAGCATTCTATTTTGTAAAATCACTGTAACAAAACGTTAACTTAGACGTCGTATTAGAAAATCGATCTTATTTTGAAAACAATTCTTACGATTAACAACCTCACAAAAAAATTTGGCCCCATTACTGCCGTAGATAATTTATCTTTTACCATTGAGAAAGGAAATGTCTACGGAATTTTAGGCCCTAACGGTAGTGGTAAATCTACCACCCTAGGAATGGTTTTAAATGTGGTTAATAAAACCAGCGGAGATTTTCATTGGTTTGATGGAAATGATACCACTCACGAAGCCTTAAAAAAAGTTGGTGCCATTATAGAAAGACCAAATTTTTACCCTTATATGACAGCAGCCCAAAATTTAGATTTGGTATGCAAGATAAAAAATGTGACCGATGCTAAAATCGAGGAAAAGCTAGAAATTGTTGGATTATTAGATCGAAAAAACAGTAAGTTTCAAACCTTTTCATTGGGTATGAAACAGCGTTTAGCTATTGCTTCTGCCTTACTTAATGACCCTGAAATTCTTATTTTAGATGAACCAACTAATGGATTAGATCCACAAGGAATTCATCAAATAAGAGAGATTATAAGAAAAATTGCCTCTACAGGAACTACCATACTATTGGCTTCACATTTACTAGACGAAGTAGAAAAAGTTTGTAATCATGTAGTTATAATTAGAAAGGGAGTTAAGCTCTACGCTGGTCCTGTTGATCAATTAAATGCAAATCATGGTTTCTTTGAATTGAGAAGTAGTAATATGGAGGTTCTAAAAAATGCCTTAACGGAAACTAATTTATTCGATTCCGTAAAGAAAAATCAAGAAGATGATTTTTTTACAGCTATTCTAACTAAACCTATGGAGGCCGAAGAGCTTCATAAAATACTTATAGATAAAGGAATTATTCTTTCTCATTTAGTAAAGAAAAGAGAGAGCTTAGAACAGCAATTCTTACAATTAACCAATCAAAAAAGCGCCTAGATGTTACGATTACTCACAATAGAATTCCAAAAATTACGCTACAGTAGATCTGCTAAAGTATTATCTATTATTTATTTTGGCTTATTTACCTTGATCGCTCTCATCGCCTCTATTAAATTTAATTTATTTGGTGCAGAAATTCATATTGCCGATCAAGGAATTTTTAATTTCCCTTACATTTGGCACTTTAACACGTATTGCGCAGCGTTATTAAAAATTTTCTTAGCTATAGTTATAGTTTCTCTTATTTCTAATGAATATAGTAATCGTACTCTTAAGCAAAATTTAATCGATGGTTTAAGTAAAAAGGAATTTATTCTATCTAAATTTTATGTTGTTGCTTCATTTTCACTCATTTCCACTGTTTTTATATTTATAGTCTCATTAATCTTAGGTTTAATTTTTTCTGATTATACTGAAATTGGGATTATTTTTTCTGATTTAGAATACTTACTGGCATACTTCGTTAAGCTTTTAGGCTTTTTTAGTTTTTGTTTATTTTTAGGCGTTTTGGTAAAACGATCTGCTTTTGCATTAGGATTTCTATTTGTTTGGTGGATTTTTGAAAGTATTATTATAGGCGTTCTACGTTTTCTTATATTAAAAGATGCCGTAACTACCGAATATATTTCTCAATTTTTACCATTAGAATCTATGGCTAATTTGGTAAAGCAACCTTTTACTCGATTAAATATTATACAATCTGCTGCCAATCAACTTCAAACTGATGTTGCGTTTGATTATGCGGTACACTGGTATCAAGTTATCATTGTTTTAGGCTGGACAGCCATATTTATATGGGGTTCACTTACACTGCTTAAAAAGAGAGATTTATAATTAAAAGTATTATTTTTGGGGAAAATTGCTCCATGAAATCTTTATTGAATCTCTTTCTTGTTCTATTCTCTATTGGAGTTTACGCACAAGGAGAAGCCAACACTTGGTACTTTGGAAACAATGCAGGTGTTAATTTTAACACGTCTCCTCCTTCCGCTTTAAATAACGGACAAGTGAATACCAATGAAGGCTGTTCCTCCATCTCTAACGAAAATGGTCAGCTACTTTTTTATACCGATGGTAGAACAGTATGGAATAGAAACCACCAAATTATGGCAAATGCCAATTATTTTGGTGGTTCAGGATTATTAGGTGATCCTTCCAGTACTTCTAGCGGTCTTATCGTTCCTCACCCTACCAATGATGATTTGTATTACATTTTCACAGTAGATGAACCTCATCATGAAAATGCCAATGCCTACCCTAATCAAGGACCAGCAGATGCCAGTGGAAACTCTATTCCTACTTATACCGATATTAATGGAACCATTCCGCAAGATGATGATGGCTTTAATAATGGTCTTAATTATTCGTTGGTAGATATGAACCTTAATGGCGGTTTAGGTGATATTGTTGCCACGGAAAAAAATATGCCATTGATCACTTATGACCCCAGTGATGCTGAAGAAATAAAATATAAGTGTTCAGAAAAAATTACAGCTGTTAAGGGTGCAGATTGTAATTCTATCTGGTTAATGACGCACTTTATTGATAAATTTTATGCTTTTAAGATAGATGCTTCTGGTGTTGACACTACTCCTATCATTTCTCAAACCGGTCCTAATATACCAATAGCCTCCTACAGACGCAGTGCTTTAGGCTATATGAAAGCATCTCCAAATGGAGAAAAAATACTAATAGCCCATAATACTAGGACATTTAACCAAAATGGAAATGAAGATTGGGATGACGGTGGTGTTTATTTGTCTGATTTTGATCCTATCACAGGAACCGTTTCAAACAGTACTGCTTTAATAGAAAATGTTAACGCTTATGGGGTTGAGTTTTCGATGAACACCAAAAAGGCTTATGCAACAACTACTCAACAAAACACACTCAATCTATACCAATGGGATTTAGAAAGTAATGATATTCCTAACAGTATTCAGTCTATTCCTGGAGCAACTGGATCATCTGCAACCGCATTACAATTAGCTTCAAATGGAAAAATTTACAAATCTATAATCGGCAGTAATGTTCTAGCGGTAATCAATAATCCAGAAGCTGATGCTGCCAATGTTGACTATTCTCAATCTACTACAAACGGAGCAATTAGCCTTAACGGAAATAGCTCTACATTTGGTTTACCACCGTTTATCCAGTCTTTCTTTCTCAATACGATAAACATCATAGATGGAGATGATGAAAATATAGTTACAGAACTTAAACTTTGTCCACAAGAGAATTATAGTTTATCCTATCAAAATATACCCGGAGCAACTTATTCTTGGTATAAAGATGGTCAATTAATTCCCGGAGAAGTTGACAATACTTTAGATACTAGTTTTGATACTACTCAAACACTACCCTATTCAAACACCTATAAATTAGAGATCGAACCTAATAATGGAGAATGCCCTTTTAAAGGTATTGCTACGATAATATATAATGATTTTCCTACCGCAAATAATGTAGAATATTTAAACTGTTCTTTAAACTCACAACCTACTTCATTATTCAACTTAGAAAGTATTTATAGCAAGGTAAATCCAGATATAGAAACCTCTTCCAATATAGAAGCTTCATTTTTCGAAACTTTTCCTGAAGCAGAAAATGAAAATAATGCTATTAATAACATTACCAATTATCAAAACACATCAAATCCTCAAATTCTATATGTAAAAGTATTTGACAATCAAACAGGATGTTCAAAAATAGCAACAGTAGAATTAGAGGTTGTAATTATACAAAATACAGAAATCACTAAAAGTCTTTGTCCTACAAATGATTCAGGTATCGAAATTTTTAATTTATCTGAAATTGAAGATAATGCAATTAACAACAATCAAAACCTTAACGGAATTTTTTATACAAGCATAGAAAATGCAGTTTCGCAAGTCAATCCTATAGAGAATCAAAATTCGTTTGAAAATGAAAACCCTTTTAATCAAACACTTTATTTACGAATAGACACTTCTTTAGGTTGTAATGACATTTTAAAAGTGAATTTAGAAGTCTATGAACCTATTCCTATTGGAGAAGATATACCTGAAATAATTTATTGCCTAGAAGACCTACCGCAAAAAATAGAATTGAATTCTGGTATTCCCTCCAATTTAACTAGTAACTATACTTATTTATGGAGCCCAAGTGGAAAAACTAGCGAAACCATTGAAACTAATGAAATCACTACTCATAGTGTAACAGTTACAGATCAATTCGGCTGCAGCCAAACAAGAAATATTACTATAAAAGCATCTAACAAAGCTAGTTTTGAGGTTAAGGTTAATGATTTTTCTGAAAATAATAGTTTAAACATACTCTTAAATGAAAATTCGGTTGGAAGCTATGAATATGCGTTAAATAATAGCTTAGGACCATATCAACCCGAACCTCATTTTGATGGGTTAAAACCTGGTATTTACAGTATTTATGTAAGAGATATCAATGGTTGCGGTATTTCAAAAAAAACAGTAGGTGTTAAAAACATAATGAAGTTTTTTACTCCAAATCAAGATGGGTTCAATGACCGCTGGACGATTTTAGGAAAATATGAAAGTAATTTATCAAACGCTAAAATTTATATTTATGATCGCTTTGGTAAACTTTTAGCGGGTCTTAAAGGAAATTCACTAGGTTGGGATGGCCGCTATAATGGAAAAAATATGCCTTCTAACGATTATTGGTACAAGGTTATTTTAGAAGACGGACAGGTTTTTACAGGTAATTTCTCGCTAATAAGATAACTTAAAAAAAATGCTATCTTTAGGGAAGTAAATTCTTCCCTATGAAAAAACCATTACTATTCTTTTTTATTACATTCTTTTTTTATTCAGCTAATAGTCAAAACATTGAGTTATACACACAATTTAATGGTCAGTATGATTATACAGCCATTGGAAATACATTAAATATTGAAGAAAATGAAGTAAATTCAGATTGTGAAATATTAACAAGCTCTTCAGCTACACTTTCCCTGAATCCTGGACAAGAGATAGAAGCTGCTTATATTTATTGGGCTGGTTCTGGTACTGGAGATTTTGAAATTTTGGTTAACAATCAAATTGTTACTTCTCAAAGAGAGTTTAGTTTAATTGTTAATGGTTTAGACTTTTTTGCTGCATTCGCTAATATTACTACAATTGTAGAAAGTCAAGGAAATACAAATTATACCATTGATGAATTAGATTTGGAAGACTTTATAAACCCATCTCATTGTAATAATGGGGTAAATTTTGGAGGCTGGAGTATTATAATTGTTTATAAAGATTTATCACTTCCCCTCAATCAAATTAACTTATATGATGGTTTTGAGTTAGTAGGAAATTTTCAGAACAATAGTATAGACTTTCAATTAGATAATTTAAATGTAATTGATACTGAAGGGGCTAAAATTGGTTTTCTAGCCTGGGAAGGTGATGCTTCTTTAGCCGATAATGAAGAATTGAGGATTAACGGAAATGTATTAAGCAATTCGCTTAACCCTGCAGATAATGCTTTCAATGGCACCAACAGTTTCACAGGAGCGACAGATCTATATAACATGGATCTTGATGTATACGGGGTAGAAAGCTTCATCAACATTGGAGATACTTTTGCTACGATTGAATTAACATCTTCAGCAGACTATGTAATGGTAAATAGTGTTGTTACCGTATTTAATAGCACCTTACCAGACCCTGCAGTAAATATAGATGAAACTACAATTACTTGTAACTCAAGAGAAATTCTAGTAGATTATAGCATTGACAATTTTAACGGAACAGATGTGTTACCTAGTGGAATCTCTGTTACCTTCTTTGCTAACAATTTATTATTAGATGAAGTGTTCACCCCGAATATCATCCCTGTTGGAGAGTTCGATAATTTTCAAATTAGTTTAACTATTCCCTCTTCAATTCCTGAAAATTTTAATCTAGAAGTAAGAACTAATTTAAACAATCAGGGTAATACTATAATTTCAGAGCTTAATCCAAATAACAATATAACCTCTGTTTCCGCACATTTAATATATATTGGTATTGCTTCTCCTCCTTTAAATATTGAAATTTGCGACGACGCAAGCAACGATAACATCGAATCTTTTGATTTCACAACTAACACGGCCTTAGCTTTAGGTAACCAGACCAATTCAATTGTAAATTATTTCTTATCGCTAAATGATGCAGAAAATGATAACGACCCAATACTCAACACAACTGAATATCAAAACACTCAGAATCCTCAAGAAATATTTATCAAAATCCAATCTTTAACAGATCCAGATTGCTATGAAATTGATTCCTTTTTCTTAATCATACATGATTTACCGATAGCTGGAAACCCTGAAGACCTTTTTGTGTGCGATTCTAATGAAATTGACGGTTTAGCTACTTTTGACCTAACCCAAAATAACAGTCTAATCATAAATAATCAACAAAATATTAATATTAATTACTACTCCACTCAAACCGACGCATATAATGGTACGAATCCTGTTATGAATCCTGGTTTTTTTGAAAATACCAATAATCCACAAACCATTTATGCATCTCTAACTAATTCAAATTTTGAAGATTGCATGGATATTACATCTTTTATTCTTTCAGTTGAAGATATTGAGGTTACAGAGATCGATGGAGATTTAAAGTGTGATATTGGTTTTGATTCCAATGATTTTGATTTAAGTGAGATTTCACAACAAATTATTTTATCCTCAGATGAATGGATTTCAGGATATTTTTTAAATTTTTTAGATGCAAACAATTTTGAAAATGCTATTAATTCACCCTTATCATTTAGTAATATCATAAATCCGCAAACTATTTATGTAAGAATAGATAGTAATCTACCAAATAAGTGTCAGCAAATTTACTTTTTCAATGTTTCTACAGAACATTGTGAACCATTTATTCCTGAAGGATTCTCCCCAAACGGAGATGGCATCAATGATACTTTTTTTATTAAAGGACTCTATGATATTTTTGAAAATTTTGAACTTCAAATATTTAACCGCTACGGAAGTCTAATTTATAAAGGTAATAACAACGTAGATCCTTGGGATGGCACCAGTAATAAAGGTTTAAATAATGTTGGAAAAAAATTACCGACAGGAACTTATTTTTATTTATTAAATCTCAAAGATCCAAAATTTGGCCCCTATAAAGGTTGGGTTTATTTAAATAGATAAACAGTTGTTAAAGTAGATTATATTACTGTTAAAAAATAATTATAAACGTATGTAAATCAACTTTACTGTGTATTTTTGCACTCCCAAAAAATACAATATTGAAGTACTTTCTTTTTATTTTTATAAGTGTTATATCTTTTGCTCTACAGGCACAAAATATAACAGTGAATAATAATTATACCCCACAAGAACTTATTGAAGACATTTTGATAGATAGTGGTTGCATTGAAAATATTAACGTTACTAATACTGTTTCGGGAAACTTTGGGGCTAATGATAGTAGTTTCGGATATTTTGAAAGCAATAACTCCAGTTTTCCTTTTGACAATGGAGTTGTAATGAGCACTGGAAGAATTTCGAATGTTCCTGGACCTAATAACAATCTAAGTGATGATGATGCTTCTGGTTGGGGAAGTGATCAAGATTTAGAAAATGTTTTAGGGGTATCGAACACAACCAATGCCACTGTTTTAGAGTTTGATTTTACTCCAAATGCTAATATAGTGCAGTTTAGATATATTTTTGCCTCCGAAGAATATCAAGAAGGTGACCCAAATACGTGTATCTACTCAGATGTTTTTGCATTTTTAATTAAACCACAAGGGGGAAGTTATACCAATATTGCGGTAGTCCCGAGCACTAATATTCCCGTACAAGTCACTACAGTTCACCCTGAAATTCCTGGTGGTTGTGATGCAGAAAACGAGCAGTATTTTGGTTCGTTTAACGATGTCAATGTTCCTATTAATTTTAATGGCCAAACCAAAGCGCTTACAGCTACTGCTGCTGTAACTCAAAATACGACTTACCATATAAAATTAATTATTGCCGATGAACAAAATTATCGTTATGATTCTGCGGTATTTTTAGAAGGTGGAAGCTTTAATATTGGAGCAGATTTAGGAGAGGATCTAGTAGGAGCAAATGCGCTTTGTGAAAATGAAACTTTTACTCTGCAAGTTTTTGACAATGGTAATATCCCACAAAATTATACTTGGTTAGAAGTTGATAATAATGGTAACGAAATTGTACTAACCACAGGTCCAACAGAAACAACATATACTGTTTCCACACCAGGAGTTTATAAGGTGGTTTTAGATTATGGTAATGGTTGTACGGCAGAAGACGATATTCTTGTTACTTATACAAATTTCTCTAATATTACCAATAGAACAATTAGCGAGTGTGATGATAATAATGACGGCTTAAGTATTTATGATTTAAGTAGTAATAATAATACTTTTACTAATAATAACTCTCTTTATACAGTATCGGGTTTTTATACTTCATCAAATGATGCAGAAAATGAAATAAATTCTATTCCTAATCCTGCTTCATTTCAAAATACTAGTCCAAATCAAATTATTTATGCGCGTATCCAAACGCAAAGAGGTTGCTATAAAGTTATAGAAATCACTCTATCTACTCCATCAGGTCAATACAACCCAATTCGTTATGTAGAGTGTAGTAATGAAAACTCTATTGTTTTTAGTTTAAACAATTCCATCCCACTCATAGAGAATGAAATAGGAATGAGTAATCTTTATGTAGAATTTTTCGCTACTGCGGAAAATGCCATAACTCAAGAAAACACGTTAGAAGATACTTTAGAACTTTTAAATTCAGAATTACCTACCAGTATATTTGCCAGAGCTGAGACACCTTTAGGTTGCCAAGGAATTGTAGAAGTAATTTTAGATCAAGCCCCTACTCCACAAGCTGAAGAAAACACTACTTTTTATCTTTGTAGTGAAGAAAATTCAGTATCGATAAATTCAGGGGTAATTGGAGATTCTAATGATTATACTTTCTTATGGGAAAATGGAGAAACAACTTCAGAAATTGAAGTTTTTGAAATTGGGACTTATGAAGTTAATATAACACAAGAAACACAAATTAACGGTATAACTTATTCTTGCACTATCACCAACATTATAACAGTTTTTTCTTCAGAAAAAGCTACTATTTCATATAATTTACTAGGAGAATTTGGTAGTTATCAAGTAGAAGTTTTAGCTTCGGGAACAGGTAATTATAGCTATGCCATAGATAATTTATACGGGCCCTATTACACATCTCCTATATTCAATCTTCAACCTGGTGAGCACACTATTTATGTTAAAGATAAAAACAGTTGTGGGATTAGCTCTAAGCAAATCTATGTCATTGGTTATATGAAATTTTTCACCCCTAATCAAGACGGGAATAATGATACGTGGAGACTTCTAGGTATCGATAGAGGTAATAGAATAATAAAGAAAGTCATTATTTTTGACAGATTTGGTAAAATTCTTCAAGTACTTTCTCCTTACGATTCATGGAACGGAACCTACAACGGAAAAAACTTACCTTCAAATGATTATTGGTTTAGTGCAGAACTTATAGATGGTTCTAATTTTAAGTCACATTTCACATTAAAGCGGTAGGTTTTAAGTAAATTTATCCTCACTTTTATTTATGTCATGATTTCCGTTTAACGGAATTAAATTGGATATTCCATGAAATTCAATATAGAATCTAACTACAAACCTACGGGCGATCAACCCCAGGCTATTAAAAAATTAGTTGAAGGTATTAACTCTAATGAACGTTACCAAACTTTGTTGGGAGTTACAGGTTCGGGAAAGACCTTTACAATGGCCAATGTGGTAGAACAAGTAGAACGACCTACCTTAGTTTTGGCACATAATAAAACATTGGCAGCTCAGTTATATTCAGAGTTTAAAGCATTTTTTCCTAACAATGCAGTAGAGTATTTTGTTTCGTATTATGATTACTACCAACCCGAAGCTTTTATACCTTCTTCTGGAACTTATATAGAAAAAGACCTATCTATCAATGAAGAGATTGAAAAGTTGCGTTTAAGCACCACCTCTTCACTTCTTTCTGGTCGTCGAGATGTTTTAGTAGTAGCTTCGGTAAGTTGTCTTTATGGTATAGGAAACCCAGTAGAGTTTCAAAAGAATGTGATTTCTATTCATAAAGATCAAGAAATTTCAAGAACCAAACTTTTACATCGCTTGGTTCAAAGTTTATATGCGCGAACAGAAGCAGAGTTTCACCACGGGAATTTTAGAATTAAAGGAGACACGGTAGATGTTTTCCCTAGTTATGCCGATGATGCTTTTAGAATTCATTTTTTTGGAGATGAAATTGAAGAAATTGAAGCTTTTGATGTAAAAACCAACGAAATTCTAGAAAAATACGATCGCTTAAATATCTATCCTGCCAATATGTTCGTGACATCTCCAGATGTATTAAATGGAGCTATCAATCAAATAAGTTTAGATTTAGGTAAACAAGTAGAATTTTTTAAAGATACAGGAAAACCACTCGAAGCAAAACGATTAGAAGAACGCACCAATTTTGATTTAGAAATGATTCGAGAATTAGGTTATTGCTCAGGTATTGAAAATTACTCTCGATACCTTGACGGAAGGCTTCCTGGCACTAGACCTTTCTGTTTACTAGATTATTTTCCAGACGATTATTTAATGATCGTAGATGAAAGTCACGTTACCATTCCTCAAGTAGGAGCGATGTACGGAGGTGATCGTAGCCGAAAAGAAAACTTAGTAGAATACGGATTTAGACTTCCCGCTGCAATGGATAACCGACCTTTAAAAGCAGAAGAGTTTGAAGCGCTTCAAAACCAAGTTGTATACGTTAGTGCCACCCCAGCAGATTATGAACTCCATAAAACTGATGGAGTCTATGTTGAACAGGTAATTAGACCTACAGGGCTATTAGATCCTATTATAGAAGTTCGACCTAGTCTTAATCAGATTGATGATTTAATAGAAGAAATTCAAGTTCGTGTAGAAAAAGACCAACGTGTCTTAGTTACTACGCTTACCAAGAGAATGGCAGAAGAACTTACCAAATATTTAAGCAGAATCGATATCCGCTGTCGCTATATTCACAGTGATATTGATACCTTGGAACGGGTAGAAATCATGCACGACTTACGTAAAGGTATATTCGATGTTTTGGTAGGTGTTAACTTACTACGAGAAGGTTTAGATTTGCCTGAAGTATCTTTAGTCGCAATACTAGATGCAGATAAAGAGGGTTTTTTGAGAAGCAATCGTTCACTTACGCAAACCATTGGCCGAGCGGCAAGACATTTAGAAGGAAAAGCAATCATGTATGCCGATAAAATTACCAATAGTATGCAACAAACTATAGATGAAACTGCCTACAGAAGAACTAAACAAATTAATTATAATACTAAACATAACATTACCCCCACAGCACTTAACAAGTCATTAGACAGTGCTCTAGCAGGTAAAAAAGTAGAACCTTATAAATTTGAAAAAGCTCCTACTCTACAAGCTGCTGAAGAAGAAGTTACTTATTTTACAGAAAACCAATTAGAAGATCGCATTCGTAAAGTGCGTAAAGAAATGGAAAAAGCAGCAAAAGAGTTAGACTTTATGACTGCAGCACAATTGAGAGACGAGATTAAGATGTTACAAGAAAAGAAAAAGGATAAAAAAGATTAGTTATGAATTGGTTTTTATTAATCGTTGCCGGACTTTTTGAAGTAGGTTTTGCGTTTTCATTAGGGAAAGCAAAAGAATTAAGTGGAAATGCAGCCTTATTTTGGTATGGCTCTTTTATCATTTGCTTAAGTATAAGTATGATTTTATTAGTTAAAGTAACTCAACATTTACCTATAGGAACTGCTTACGCTACTTGGACAGGAATTGGAGCTATAGGAACTGTTTTATTAGGAATATTTTACTTTCAAGAGCCAGCTACTTTTTGGAGAATATTTTTTATCACCACTTTAATCATTAGTATTATAGGCTTAAAAGTAGTTTCTTAATTTTTAATGTGTAATATTATAAATCAAATCGTAAGAATTTAGCCATAGAATGAAACCTAAAGCAAACAAATTTTCGTTAATTTTTACTTTTTACAATTTTTTATTTCTGATTATTAGCATTCGAAAAACAATTTAAAACCCAATTAATACATTAAACTAATGGGTTAATCATTACGCTTTAAAAAACTGGTTAAAAACAACATAAACAAATTTAAAAATAAGATTGTCATTATGTCAGTAATTATAAAAAAAGCTAATTAACTCATCTAAATATCTATTTAAAAAAATGAAAAGCTCTTCTCCTTTATTTTTGCTTCTCTTTTTTCATATTATTTCTTTTAGTCAAACTGAATTGAAAATTTATGAGTTAAATGTAGAAAATGGATATATTATTTATGCTGACAATAAAGAGTCGTGCCCGGTTTCGGTAGAGTTTAATTTTAATCTCAAAAATCTTAAATCATCCAAGGGAGAAGTAAATATTTTTGTTATTCCGGCGCAAACCAAAAAGTTTGAGGTTACTAAATTAGAACTCATACAAAACCATAAAGCGTATGGATTTAATTATGAAACTACCTACACAATTGGAAACCATTTTTTGAAAGAGACTTCATCTACTTTTAATTATGATTTGCCTTTTCCCACAAATAAATCTTATTCAATTTTACAAGGTTATAATGGAGAATTCTCACACCAAAATAAAAATGCTTTAGATTTTGATATGCCTATTGGATCTGAAATACTAGCAATAAGAGATGGTGTTATAATAAAAGTAGTTGATAATAATAATAGATCTTGTCCAACTTCAAGTTGTAGCCGATTTAATAATTATATCGTAATTTATCATGCCGATGGTTCGTTCGCAGAGTACGCACATATTAAATACAAAGGAGCCACTGTTTCTAAAGGACAAAAAATAAAAAAAGGAGATATAATTGCTTATAGCGGAAATACCGGATGGTCCACCGGACCTCATTTACATTTAGAGGTTTTTATGCAAAATATTCACGCGAGAAAAACCCTTCCTGTAAAATTCAGAATAAATGATGGTAAAAACTCTTTTCATCTGAAAAAGGAAAATACTTACCTTAGGTCCTATTAAAAATCTTATAGTTGAGAATTTAAACCATTTCTTTTCCTAAAAGGTTTAAAGTATTAATTAATTTTTAAAAAGGATCATATTAGAGAGGTAATCATCCTATAAATATTTTGGTTAGCATTTCTACAGTTAACATTTATATTTATTATCTGTAAAAACTTTTAATTATGTTTATTCTACAAATTATTTAGATAGACTTTTTTTAATTAAGATTTAGCTTCTCTCACCTCAAATTAATACTGTTCAAAAACTTAAAAATGGGGATCTACACCTCATTATTCCGACATAAAACACATAGTATCGATAAAGCGCATTAATAAACTTTAAATAAATAATTTGGTAACAAAAACCTAAACTTAGATAATAAAACCTCTGTAGATAAATCATAATTTAGCTTTTTAAAACAAACTTATTATGAATATAAATTTACTAAACTTTAATTTTAGAGTATTATTATTTTGTTTTTTACTCTCTTTATCACAAATAAGCTGGGGACAAACAGAAATTTTTAATGAAAGTGGTGGGGGATCAGAACCTACCGGCTGGACTTTCAATCAGAACGCCGGGAATCAAGCTACAAATAAAGGTAGTTATTGGTTAGTAGAAGCAGGAAATCCTAGTGATGATATCATTACAGCTTCTTATAACCTCTCCTCTTATAGTTCTGTAGAATTTAGTTTAAATGTAGCATCTTATGGTAGTGGAGGTCACAATAAAGCTAAAATAGAAATTTCTTATGATGGAGGTGTCACTTATACTCAAACAGAAACTTCAACTACAACTACTGGTTCTAGTTATATTGATGGAGGTACCTTTTCATTAAATAATCTTACTAGCACGGTAGTTTTAAAAATTTCTAATAACAGTATTTCAGGACGAGGTGTTAGATTACGAAATTTAAAATTAATAGCCGAAGGAGTTTCTAACACTTCAGTTATAAATGTTAACCCTAACCCCATAAACAATTTAACTTACATAGAAAACAACGGCCCTTCTCAAGCTCAATCTTTTGAAATCACAGGTAATAACCTTGACGGAAGTAATGTTAACTTAAACCTACCCACGAATAGTAATTTTGAAATTTCAGAAACTGAAACTTCAGGTTACAGCAGTAACATAACCTTAACTAATTACGATGGAACCACAACTACGTTATATGCACGTCTTAAAAGTGGATTAACAACTGCAGAATATAATGATGCTATCACTATCTCTGGAGGAAGTGCTAACGATGTAGTTCTAAATTTAAACGGTAAAGTAATAGCCAGTCCACCCACAAATGACGAATGTGCAAACGCAATCGCACTTTCGGTAAATACGGGAGAGGTGATAGGCACTCTAGAAAATTCTAACTTTGAAGATCCTTTTGATGAAGGGAATGATGTATGGTACAGCTTTACTCCTACTTATAACGAATCTTATACCATTTCGCTTTCTAACTTTTCTGGAGATGCCGATTTATATATCTATAACTCTTGCCCAACATTATCAAACCCAGATGATATATACAATTCTGCGACTACTAACCTAACAGAAACGATTACAGAAGAACTTATATCTGGCAGCACCTATTTTATAAATGTTACGGCATACAATACAGCTGCAGAAGATAGTTTTACCATAGAAGTAACTGCACCTGCAGCTCCAGAACCTTGCATAGCACCTAGTGATCAAGCAACAAATCTTATTCTAAATAATGTTTCAAGTAGTTCTATAAGTGGTGACTTTACTGCTACTACCGCAGATAAATATTTAGCATTAGTAAGTGAATCTTCCTCATTATCTCAATTGCCTATAAACGGCGTGACGTATTCTACAAACGAAATTTTAGGTAATGCAATAGTGATAGAAGCGTCTAATAACACCACTATTACAGCACCTAGTTTAAACCCGTCTACTGTTTACTACTTCTATATCTTTTCTTATAATGATATGGAGTGTTTAAATGGTCCAAATTATAATACAAGTTTACCATTAATTAATAATATAAGTACTACAGAAGCTCCAGAAGGAGCACTAAACTTGTTCTTTTCAGAATATGTCGAAGGGTCTAGTAATAATAAGTATTTAGAAATTTTTAATGGTACGGGAGAAGCTGTAAATCTAGCGGAATATACTGTCGAATTATATAGTAACGGATCATCTTCTCCAAATAACACACAAGATTTAGATGAAAACTCACCATCATTAGCAAACAATGAAGTAATTGTATTGTCTAATTTCAATGCTACAATTTATAACGGAAATGTGCTTGAAAGCTCAGTATGTAATTTTAACGGTGACGATGCTATTGTATTAAAACACAATGGTAATATTATAGATATTATAGGACAAGTAGGTTGTGATCCTGGATCTAGATGGAGTTCTAATAATCATTCCACAGAAAACAAAACATTAACTAGAAAAACTACAATTTGCCAAGGTGTTACTAGTAATACTACTACAGGATGTGGCTTTCCTACTTTGGAGTCAGAGTGGATTGTTTTAAATCAAAACGATGTTAGTAACTTAGGAAATCACGAAGCTACTTGTTCTAATCCTTTATCTGCAAACTACACTTATACTGCAGGTGCTTGGTCTCCAGAAGATCCTAGCGGTATAGCAACAGCTACAGATAATATTGAAATTTTAGATGGTATAGCAAGTTTTACTCTAGACACGCAGTTAAATAACTTAACTATAGCCAATGGTGCCGTATTACAAATAGAAGGAATAGTTAATGTTCTTGGAGATATCACAAATAATGGAAATATTATTTTTATGAGTAACGCACAAGGTACTGCTCAATTAGAAGAATTTAATGGTAACCTTAACGGAAGTGGTGATGTTAGCATACAAAGATATATTCCTGCGCGTCGAGCTTTCCGTTTATTAAGTAGCCCCGTAAGCGGAGAGAGTTTTGCTAATTCTTGGCAGCAAGATACGCACATAACAGGTTCTGTTCAAGGAGATAATGGTTTTGATGCCACTATTACTGGTAATCCTTCTATGTTTACATTTAATAATACCTATACTAGTGGCCAAAACCCTTGGCAAGCGATTACCAATACTACTGCTAGTAATTTAGAAACGGGAAGAGGCTATCGCATCGTTGTTAGAGGAGATAGAACTATAGACCTTTCTAGTAATAACTCTCCAGCTAATATTACTACCTTAAAATCTACAGGAATATTACATACTGGAAGTTATGTAAACAGTACGCTTAATACAGTTAAAGATAAATTTAGTTTAGTAGGAAACCCTTACCAGGCTATTGTAGATATGAATACCGTAATGAGCAACACTTCTACAAATAATGTAAATACCAACTTTTATTACGTTTGGGATCCAAATTTAAGCGAAGAAGGTGCTTATGCAGTTGTAGATCTAAGTGATGGTTCATCTAATGTAGCGTCTTCTGAGGCTAATCAATACTTGCAGCCAGGACAGGCATTTTTTGTGACTACCGCCGAGAATGGAAATGCATCTATAGGTTTTGAAGAAAACAATAAAGCTACTACAAACTCATCTACTAATGTATTTTTATACAACAATATGCCAGAGCAAATTAGCGTAAACTTATATACACAAGAACAATTTATCAATGGAATTTCAACAGATGGTCTTAAAATAAATTTTATAGATGGAGAAAATAATGGAGTTAATTTAAAGGATGCTCCAAAATTTGGGAACCTAAATGAAAATATGGCTCGTAATAACAGCAATAAACTTTTAAGTATTGAATACCGTGATTTACCTATAGAAGAAGAGGTTTTACAACTATTCGTTAACAATTACAAAAGCAATAGTTACACTTTAAGTATAGAGGTACCTGCCTTTGATAATGTAAATACATATTTAAAAGATGTTTATTTAGATTCTGAAATTCTGCTACAACCTAATCAAGAAAATTTTATCGCTTTTACGGTTGATCAAAGTGTTGATGAAAGCATAGATTACAATAGATTCAAAATTATCTTCAAAGCCAAAGTACTAGCCTTAGATAACCCGCTTACGTCAACAGTAAATATTTATCCCAATCCTGTAACAAACGGACAATTATTTATTGAAGGGCAATTTTCTGAGGATGATTATATGAGAGTTTATAATATTTTAGGACAAGAAGTACTTTATAAAAATTTAAATAGTAAAAAATCTAGTGTTAACGTTAATAGATTACATAGCGGTTCTTACATCATCAAATTTAATATAAGAGGAAAATCTACTAACAAAAAATTAATAATTCAGTAATAGAAACAACGATGAGAAATTATAAAAATATAAAATTAATCTTATTATTATTTTGTTTAATTGCTGTTAGCAGTGTAAACGCGCAAGACTTAGATGATATTTTATTCGAAACAGGAATGAATGACGCAGATCCTATTGCTGCGCCTATAGATAGTCTTATTAGTTTATTTTTGGCTGCAGGCGCATATTTTGGAGTAAAAAAATTACAACGTAAGAAATAACCTAATTTTAGATGATAAATAAAAATGGCTACCTGTATGAGTAGCCATTTTTTATTTTCTTTTTTCTATGCTATAGCTCATTTCCCTTACAAAAATGACAAAATAAATTCTATCTTTGCCCACCGTAAAAAAGACTGTATTTTATGAAGATTTCATACAACTGGATTAAGCAATTTATTAAAACCGACTGGGATGCTGAAAAAACTGGCAAACTTCTAACCGATTTAGGACTAGAAGTAGAAGGTATTGAAAATTTTGAATCCGTGAAAGGCGCTTTAGAAGGTATTGTTGTAGGGCACGTGCTTACATGCGTACCTCATGAAAATGCAGACAAGCTCAAGCTTACAACTGTTAATATAGGAGAAAAAGAACCTGTACAAATTGTTTGTGGAGCTCCTAATGTTGCTGAAGGTCAAAAAGTACCCGTAGCAACAGTAGGGACTACACTTTATGATGATAAAGGTGAAGCTTGGAAAATTAAAAAAGGAAAAATTAGAGGAGAATACAGTTTTGGGATGATTTGCGCCGAAGATGAACTAGGCTTAGGAAAAAGCCACGATGGTATTATGGTGCTCAGCGAAGATTTGGTACCTGGCACTCCTTTAAATGAAGTTTTTGAAATTGAAAAAGATCAGGTTTTTGAAATTGGCTTAACTCCTAACCGAGCAGATGCTATGAGTCATTTTGGTGTGGCCAGAGATTTAAAAGCAGGCTTACTTCAAAGTGAAATTAATACGAGTTTAGATACTCCTTCGGTGAGTAGCTTTCATGTGGAGAATAGAAGCAAAAAAATGCTTATTGAAGTTGATAATTATGAGTTGGCTCCGCGTTATTGTGGTGTAACCATCTCTGGGGTTAAAATAGCTCCTTCTCCAAATTGGCTTAAAAATAGATTAAAAGCAATTGGTATAACTCCTAAGAACAATGTAGTAGATGTCACAAATTATGTCTTACACGAATTAGGACAACCTCTACATGCTTTTGACGCCGATCATATTATAGAAAATAAAATTAAAGTCAAAACGCTACCAAAAGGTACTAAGTTTACAACTTTAGACGAAGTAGAAAGAGAGTTACACGAAGATGATTTAATGATTTGTGACAACGAGAAACCTCTTTGTATTGCGGGCGTTTTAGGCGGGTTAGATTCTGGAGTAACCGAAAAAACAACTTCTATCTTTTTAGAAAGTGCTTACTTTAATCCCGTAAGTATTCGCAAAACCGCTAAGCGACACGGAGTAAATACCGATGCTTCTTTTAGGTTTGAAAGAGGAGTAGATCCTAACATTACAGAGTATGCACTAAAAAGAGCCGCTCTTTTAATTCAGCAAACTGCAGGAGGATATGTCACTAGTGATTTAGATGATTTTTATCCGAAAAAAATTGAAGATTTTCAGGTCTTTTTAACTTTTGACAAAATTTACAAACTTATTGGTCAAGAAATTGACCCAGGAACCATAAAATCTATTTTAGCTTCTTTAGATATTCGTGTGAACAATGTTACCGAAAGTGGTTTAGGACTTACCATTCCCGCTTATCGAGTAGATGTACAGAGAGAAGTAGATGTTATCGAAGAGATTTTAAGAGTGTATGGGTATAATAATATTGAGTTTAATGAAAAGCTAAATGCTTCCATTTCTAACTCTACTCGTTTTGAAGATTATAAACTTCAAAATGTAATTGCCGAACAATTGGTAGGACAAGGATTCTACGAGATGATGGCCAATTCTCTAACAAAAGATTATTCCGCTTTAAGCGAAACCCTTAAGAAAGATTATAATATAGAGATTTTAAACCCTTTGAGTCAAGATTTAAACGTCATGCGACAGTCTTTACTCTTTAGCGCTTTAGAGTCTACAGCTTATAATCTTAACCGAAAAAATGAAAATCTAAAATTATTTGAATTTGGTAAAACCTACCATAATTTTCCTAATGGAAGAGAAGAACATAAACATCTTACGTTATGCCTTAGCGGAAATAAAAACAGGGAACGTTGGAACAGTGTAGCTCAAAAGAATGATTTTTTCTTTGCTAAAGGAACTATTTACAGCATATTAGAACGTTTAAATATTGCCGAAGGAGTTAATTTTCAGCCTTTAACTAGCGATATTTTTTCTGAAGGTTTACAAGTGAGTTACCAAAAGAAAAAAATCGTAGAATTTGGAGTTGTTAAAAATGCAGTCCTGAAAAACTTTGGCATCGATCAAGAAGTTATTTTTGCCGATTTTGATTGGGGAGCTGTAATTGAAGTGGTTAAAAACAAAGAGATTGTTTTTAAACCTATTCCTAAGTACCCTTCCGTAAGAAGAGATTTTGCGCTATTATTAGATCAACAAGTAAGTTTTAATGATATTTATGAGATTGCTCATAAGACAGAGAGAAAACTTTTAAAAGAAGTAGATCTCTTTGATGTATACGAAGGAAAAAACCTTCCTGAGGGAAAGAAAAGTTATGCGGTAAGTTTTATCTTTTTAGATGAAAACAAGACCCTTACCGATAAGCAAATCGATAAAACAATGGCTAAGCTTCAGCAACAATTCGAAAAACAATTGAATGCCGAACTTCGTTAACCATCTATGATAAATAAAAAAGGCTATTTCTTTCGAAATAGCCTTTTTTATTACTTTAATTTTGAGTAATTAAGGTAATAACACCGTATCAATTACGTGAATTACTCCGTTAGATTGCATTACATTTGCAATAGTTACCATTGCTGTATTTCCTGCATTATCTGTGATTTTCACAGATTTCCCTTCCACCCAAGCAGTTAGAGTTTCTCCATTTACCGTTTTAATGGTAGACTTTCCTCCATCTTTTTTGATCATTTTCATAAGATCCTTAGCAGTCCACTTTCCACCAACTACATGGTATGTAAGTACTGCCTGTAACTTTGCTTTGTTTTCCTCTTTCAATAAATTATCTACAGTTCCTTTTGGTAATTTGTCGAAAGCAGCATTTGTAGGAGCAAAAACCGTAAACGGACCTTTATCTTGTAAAGTCTCTGCCAAACCAGCAGCTTTTACTGCGGCAACCAAAGTAGTGTGGTCTTTAGAGTTTACTGCATTCTCTACAATGTTCTTTGTGGGATACATTTCTGCACCTCCTACCATTTTTGTTTGTGCTACAGAGTTGAACCCTGTAAATAAAGCAATAGTTAATACTAATACCGATAATCTTTTTACATTTTTCATAATAAATTTTTTAATTGATTTGATTTCTAACATAAACGTTGAATACATCCTTTGGGATTTTTGAAGAGCTCAATTTGGGAATACTTTAACAAAACAGACAAATCTTTAAAAAACTAAAAAAAATGGAGCAACTATTTTATATATGTATTAAATTGCAGCACTTATGAAAGTTAATATTCTTAGCATCTTTTACTTAGCGTTTTCTATGATGCTATTAAAAATCAATTATTCAATGATTGCAGTTATTCTATTGGCTGTTTTATTTGTTTATACTTATTCTATTAAGTATACATCTTTATTGAATAAAAAGATTGTCAAACCCATAGTTGTAAAAAAGTAATTTACTTTTTACAGCTCAACCACCCATATAAAAATTTTCAACCTCAAACCTTCATCTAACCCATGAAAAATTCAGATTTATTAAAAATTACAGAAGATTACAGTAGTCCTATTTATGTTTATGATAGTGCTAAAATTGTTTCTCAATACAAGCGACTTACCTCCGCTTTTAAACAAGTAAAAAATCTAAGAATTAATTACGCTGTAAAAGCATTATCTAACATTAACATCTTAAAGCTTTTGCATAACTGCGGAAGCGGTTTAGATACGGTTTCTATACAAGAAATAAAATTAGGCTTAGCTGCAGGAGTTCCCGCTAAAGAGATTATTTACACACCAAATGGAGTTTCAATGATAGAAATTGAAGAAGCCGTAAAACTTGGTGTTCAAATAAATATTGACAATCTTTCTATTCTAGAAAAATTTGGAACCCTCCACCCCACAATCCCCGCGTGTATTCGTATTAATCCCCACGTAATGGCAGGAGGAAACACCAATATTTCAGTGGGACATATAGACTCAAAATTTGGTATTTCAATTCATCAAATGCCTCATTTACTACGTATCGTAGAAAATACAAATATGAATGTGAATGGTATTCATATGCATACTGGAAGTGATATTTTAGATATTGAAGTCTTTTTATATGCATCTCAAATTTTATTTGATGCAGCAAAAAATTTCAATGCCTTGGAATTTATTGATTTTGGAAGCGGATTCAAAGTTGCCTACCATGAAAATGATATAGAAACCAATATTGAAGAATTAGGAAAAAAGCTTTCTAAAAAGTTTAATGATTTCTGTAAAGATTACGGACGAGAACTTACCTTGGTTTTTGAACCCGGAAAATTTTTAGTAAGTGAATCTGGTTACTTTTTAGTGAAAGTTAATTCCGTAAAACAAACCACTTCTACTGTTTTCGCTCACGTAGATTCTGGATTTAATCATTTTATAAGACCTATGTTTTATAATTCTACTCATGAAATTATTAATATTTCTCATCCAAAAAAACACAAACGCTTCTATTCTGTCGTAGGTTATATTTGTGAAACCGATACTTTTGGAAGCAATAAAAGAATTAGTGAAATTACCGAAGGTGATATTCTGGCATTTAAAAATGCTGGTGCTTATTGTTATT
Organism: Mesonia algae; assembly: GCF_003253545.1. Taxonomy (GTDB): domain Bacteria; phylum Bacteroidota; class Bacteroidia; order Flavobacteriales; family Flavobacteriaceae; genus Mesonia; species Mesonia algae. Next base: position 99,808 of record NZ_QKYV01000004.1, on the reverse strand, counting down.
CTATGGCTAGTAATTACAATTCTAGATTTCGACCAGCCGAAATTCTTTGGCACAATAATCAAGCACATCTAATTAGAGAGCGAGAAACTATGGACGATATTTTAAAAAATCAAGTGCAGGTTTCATTGAGTTAATTTTTTCTGAAATTATAATTGACCTTTTCTTTTTTTTAGTCTTTTTCAACTATCTTTAAGAAAAAGATAAGTTATGAGCAATACAGAATATACAAATGTTTACACCGGTACTGAAGTTAATATTCAATACCTACAAAGCGTATTAGATAAAGCAGGAATTTCTTCTATTGTTAAAAACAATCATGAATCTGGTGTTCGCGGTGGTTTTTATGGTGGAGATGCTATGCAGGTTCAATTATTAGTACATATATCACATAAAGAAGAAGCCGAAAAAATTGTAAAAGCTACTTTCCCAAACTAAAAAAAGCCCGATTAAATCGGGCTTTTTTTTTTAATAATATCTTTTTATTTAAATGAAGTCACTCCAAATTTTCGAGCTTCAGCTTTAGCACTTGCAGCCAACTGGGTTAAATTATTAATACGGGTATCATTAGAAGGGTGCGTACTCAATATTTCTGGAGGTGCTCCACCTCCACTATTGGCTTTCATTCTTTTCCAAAGCTCTGCAGCTTCATCAGGATTGTAACCTGCAATAGCCATAATATTAAGTCCTATTTTATCTGCTTCTGTTTCATGACTTCTACTAAAAGGAAGCATAACTCCAACTTGAGATCCTACTCCATATGCCATATTAAAATAACCAGCGGTTTCTTCATCTACTCCTGCAGCTTGAGTTCCTACTGCCGTTGCTACTGCTCCTACTTGCTGTAACTGACTAGCACTCATACGTTGTTGCCCATGATTAGCAAGCGCGTGAGCAACCTCATGCCCCATAACAACAGCTAAGCCTGTTTCACTTTGTGTAATCGGTAAAATTCCTGTATAAACTACAATCTTACCTCCTGGCATACACCACGCATTTACTTGATCATCTTTTACTAAGTTATATTCCCAACGATAATTTTCTAAATAGCCTTGATATCCATTAGCGTTTAACCAGCGTTCTGAAGCCGTTGCAATTTTCTGCCCCACACTTTTTACCATATTAGCTTCAGCTGTTCCTGTTACCACATTATTATCTGATAAAAATGCATCGTACTCTTGAAAAGCCATCGGCAATATCTGAGAGTTAGGTACAAGCGCTAATGTTTTTTTTCCGGTAAACGGGTTTTGAGCACACGAGAACAACATTAAAAATGTTGCTGTGTACAATATTATATTCTCTCTTTTCATAACGGTTAGTGTATTATTTACAAGTGTTAAAATTACAAAAGCAATACTTAGTTTTAAAAAGTTTATCATCGCTTTAACAATTGAAATAGTGAAATATGGCAAGGTCTTTGTAATTTTATCATAAAAAATTATGAAAAAGCTTTGTTTCCTTATTATATCTTCCGCACTCTTAATGAGTTGTAATTCTAACGCTCAAAAAAAATCTAAAGAAGAACAGTTTCCTGTTCAAAAAACAGAAACTGAATGGAAAAAAGAGCTTTCTGCAGAAGAATTTTATGTCTTAAGAGAAGCGGGTACCGAAAGACCTTTTTCTAGTCCATTGAATAACATTAAAGAATCGGGTACATTTATTTGTGCGGCTTGCAGTCATCCTTTGTATGAAACTAAAAATAAGTTTAAAAGCGGAACAGGATGGCCTAGTTTTGACCAACCTATAGAAAATGGCGTGTTTTTCTCTACGGATAACAAATTAGGTTATACTCGTAATGAAGTTCTTTGCGCTAATTGTGGCGGACATTTAGGACACGTTTTTGATGACGGACCTAAGGAAACTACAGGAAAAAGATATTGTATGAATGGAGATGCGATGGATTTTATTCCTACTAAAAATTAAATAAAATGAAAAAATATACCATTGAAAAATCTGATGAAGAGTGGAAAGATCAACTCACTGAAGAGCAATATAGAATATTAAGAAAAAAAGGCACCGAAGCACCCCACACAGGTAAATATAACTTACATTTTGATGATGGCGCTTACGAGTGTGCTGCGTGTAACGCTAAGCTATTTGAAAGTGAAGCTAAATTTAAAAGCAATTGTGGCTGGCCCAGTTTTGATCAAGCTATAGAAGGCAGTATTGAGTTTATAAAGGATACCACATTTGGTATGATTCGTACTGAAATTTTATGTGCCAATTGTGGCGGACATATTGGTCACGTTTTTGATGACGGTCCAACAGAAACTGGTGAACGCTTTTGCGTGAATTCAGCAAGTATAGATTTTACTAACGAAAAACAATAAAAGATGAAAAAATTATTATTAGGAGTATTGATCGCCGCTGGGTTAATGGCTTGCGAAGGCGATAGAGGTCCACAGGGCCCTCCAGGGCAAGATGGTTTAACCATAATAGGACAAACTTATGAATATGAAAATGTAGATTTTACTTACGAACCTGCAGCCAATTTATATTCTAGACTTTTAGAAGTACCTTCAGAAATTGAAGTATTAGAATCTGATGCTATTTTAGTTTATCGATTAGAAGAAGTTTCAGGCGATAATGGTCCTATAGAAACTTGGAGCCTTATCCCTCAAAACTTTTTCTTACCTCAGGGAACAATGCAATATGTATATAACCATACTGCAGCAGACGTAGAACTTTTAATAGATGGTAATTTCGATTTGAGTACTTTAGATGCGGGATTTACAACCAATCAAGTATTTAGATTTGTAGTGGTTCCTTCAGATTTTGCAAAAGATCCAAAAATTAATATTGAAACTTATGATGAACTTGAAAAAGCCGTACTTCAGCAAGATTTTCAATTAAAAGAATTTGCAGTTCAGTAAAACTATATTAAAATTTAAAGGAATATAAAAGAGTGAGCGCTTAAATTTAAGCGTTCACTTTTAGTTATGGGGATATTTGTTTAAATTCGCAATTCAAAATTCAGCATAAAAAATAAAGATATGAGTAAATATGATGTTATTGTTTTAGGAAGTGGTCCTGGTGGTTACGTTACTGCTATTCGTGCCTCTCAATTAGGTTTAAAAACTGCCGTAGTAGAAAAAGAAAGCTTAGGTGGGGTTTGTCTTAACTGGGGATGTATTCCTACTAAAGCACTTCTAAAAAGTGCCGAGGTATTTAATTACTTAAAACATGCTGAAGATTACGGTCTTACTGTAAAAGAAGCCGATAAAGATTTTGATGCCGTTGTAAATAGAAGCCGTGGTGTAGCTAACGGAATGAGCAAAGGGGTTCAATTCTTAATGAAGAAGAATAAAATTGATGTTATCAATGGATTCGGAAAAGTAAAAGCTGGTAAGAAAGTAGAAGTTAAAGATGAGGAAGGTAATACTAAAGATTACCAAGCAGACCATATCGTGATTGCTACTGGAGCTCGCTCAAGAGAATTGCCTAATTTACCACAAGATGGTGAAAAAGTAATAGGCTATCGCGAAGCAATGAGCTTAAAGAAACAACCTAAGAAAATGATCGTAGTAGGTTCTGGAGCTATTGGAGTTGAGTTCGCTCACTTCTATAATGCTATGGGAACCGAAGTTACTATCGTAGAATATTTACCAAACTTAGTTCCATTAGAAGATACAGATGTTTCTAAAGAATTTGAAAAATCTTTCAAAAAAGCAGGAATTAAAGTAATGACTAATGCCTCTGTAGAAAGTGTAGATACTTCTGGAGATACGGTAAAGGCAAAAGTAAAAACAAAAAAAGGCGAAGAAACCATCGAAGCAGATGTAGTTCTTTCTGCTGTGGGAATTAAAACCAATATAGAAAATATTGGTTTAGAAGATCTAGGTATCAAAACCGATAAAGATAAAATTATTGTAAACGAGTGGTACCAAACCAACGTACCAGGTTATTATGCAATTGGTGATGTTACTCCAGGTGCAGCTTTAGCTCACGTCGCTTCCGCGGAAGGAATACTGTGTGTAGAAAAAATCAAAGGAATGCACGTAGAAGCTTTAGATTATGGTAATATACCAGGCTGTACTTATGCTTCTCCTGAAATTGCTAGTGTAGGAATGACAGAAAAGCAAGCTAAAGAAGCAGGTTACGAATTAAAAATCGGGAAATTCCCTTTCTCTGCCTCTGGTAAAGCAAGTGCTTCTGGTAAAAAAGAAGGTTTTGTAAAAGTAATTTACGATGCAAAATACGGAGAATGGTTAGGATGCCACATGATTGGTGCTGGTGTTACCGATATGATTGCTGAAGCCGTTCTAGGTAGAAAGTTAGAAACTACAGGACACGAAGTATTAAAAGCTGTTCACCCTCACCCAACGATGAGTGAAGCAGTGATGGAAGCTACAGCAGCAGCTTATGATGAAGTAATCCACTTATAAAAGTATAAGATTAAACTATCAAGAAAGCCTCGTGAAATTCACGAGGCTTTTTTTATTGCTATTAGTATCCTAGATAATTCTAATAGTATTAAACTCTTTCTATTTTTTGAAATGAGTTTTTATTTAAATAATTATATAAAAAAAAGCCCCGCAACAACTGCAGAGCTTTTATATATTGATTAATTAATTATTAAAGAGAAGGATCTAATTTAGCATCAAATTCCATCTCCATATTTAAATTTAAATTGGTAGCGTCTTCTGTACTCTCAAACTGTATAACTAACTTTAAGCTTTCAGATTTCGCGTAATCATCAATAAAAACATCATCGATAGTATTTAAATCTAAAGTTGTAGCACCTGATGGAATTTCATCTAAAAAAGCAACTTCTTTGTAATCTAAATCATCTGTTCTAACTCCTAGAGTTACTGAATTCACAAAATCAAAATTCTCTTGATCATCTGCACTCATTAAAACGATATCCATATCGTCTAATTCTATTTCTTTCACCTGGTTTAAGGCCTCATCGGTCCCCAATTCATCTTCGATGAGTTGACGCAAGTCCAAATCTGTTTCTACAGGAATTTCAAAGATATTAATAGGTAGATAATCCACACTCACCTCTGCACTTGCAGGAACATCACTAATGGTTCTCAAACGATCTACCACATCGTCATCATCACTACAAGAAGTTAAAAAAATAGTCATTAAAAATACTGGTAATAAAGAAAAAATCTTTTTCATAATAGTTGTTTTTTTGTTTGATACAAAGAACAAAATAACAACTAGAAAAAACTCTCAAAGAGCTGTTAACATAAGGACGGAAAACCTCAAAATTTCTTTAAAAAAGTTAAAAACCTCTGTTTTTATGTGAAATTTATTTCAATAAATCTTGATACCAAAATTGATTGTCCCAATAAGTTTGCCCCTTAAAGCAATCATCTTCCTCATTCTTGTTAGATGGTTTATAGCTGCGCATGATTTTCTCTCCTTTCTCAAACCTTACGGGTTGCTTAAATAGAGGTCCGTCATAAACAAAAGTATGAAATTCACCATTTTCACCACAAGGGTCTACTCCTTCTGGTAAGTCTTGTAAAAAGTCATGGGTAAATTCTCTTCCACAGAAAGAAGCATCTAACTCTTTTGCACTTGTACAAACTACAATTGCTTTATAGCCTAAGTTTATAAACTCTTTAGCTAATGTCGTCGTGTCTTTTTTCCACAGGGGAAATATAGCGTTTAAACCGATTTTGCGGAGTTCTTTCTCTCTATAATTCTTTAAATCTTCTAGAAAAATATCTCCAAAAACTGCTTCCGTAAAGCCTTCATCTATCAATTGGCCAGTATGTATTTGCATTGTTTCATTATAGGTTTGCAAAGAAACATTTCCGCTTAAAGCGATTTGATGTAGAGGAAGTTGAAGAGATACAGCTTGGGCTTCTAATAATTCTATAGCAACTCCATGCATAGAAACCCGTTTAAAATCTTTATTTACTGTAGTTACTAATTTTTGAATATCGTAATTGCCATCTTGAAGAATATGATGCCACGCCATAAGGGCGTCTTTACCAGAACTCCAATTTAAATAGGCTTTTTTATTTTTGCTCATATAAACAACTTTGTAAAGCTAATTCATAGCTTTGAAGACCAAATCCAGATATTATTCCTTTCGCAAAAGGTGCTATATAAGAATGTTTTCTATAATCTTCACGTGCATGAACATTAGAAATATGCACTTCTATTACTGGAATTTGAATGGCTTTAACTGCATCGGCTATAGCTATAGAGGTATGAGTATAAGCTGCCGCATTAAGAATTACCGCATCTACTTGTCTTGAAGCTATATGTAAAGCGTCTATAAGCTCTCCTTCATGATTGCTTTGCTTATAATTGAGCTCTACGCTTTTAAACTTATCTTTTAATTGCGTAAAATATTGATCGAAGGAAACATCTCCATAAACAGAGGGTTCTCTTTCTCCCAATAAATTAAGGTTAGGACCGTTAAGGATTAAAATTTTCATGTGTTTTTGTTATAAACCAATTCCTAATCCTACCATAAAGGTATTAAAATTTGTACTTCCTACTCCTGCTACATCTTCATTCACTAGCTTAAATGCGTAACGAGCTTCTATAAACACATTATGAAAAAGGTCAAAACCTGCACCCACAGCTAAATCTAAACCTACTTGATTTTTAAAGTCTCCTAAGTCTTCTAAAATCACTGTTCCTTGTGGTCCTAATTGTATATTTAAATCGGTGTTTGCTACGTAATATTTAAACATCAAGGGTACATATAAAAAGTTGGTGTCTTCTGCATTTCCGTAAAGTAAACTTGGTTGAAAATGAAAACTTTCTGAGATGTCTAAGTCTGAATAAATTCCTGCATAAAATCCTGAAACTCCTTCATTTGCACCGTCGGTTTTCACATTAAGATATCCTCCTGTAATTCCTACTTGTGCATTAGCAAATTGTGTAGCGATAGCGAATGCTACTAAAAGTAAAATTTTTTTCATTGGTTGTCTTTTTTTGTGAAGCTAAAATACTGATTTAATCCCTAAAGCTAAATGTATCCTATAAAAAAAGCGAAAACAAAAGTTTTCGCTTTTTCAAATAATAATTTATTTTTTTAGAATCTATAGGCTGCTCCAATCCCTACTGATCCTGCTGTAGTTGTTGTTTCTACTGTAGCAAAACCGTTTGAGTATTCTTGTTTAATGCTTATTCCTTTGTAAAAAGCAAATAAATCTACAAATGAGAATTTGTAACCCACTTTAGGTTGATAGTAAACTCCACCGTCTATTTCATCTTCAGTAGCTACAGCATAACCAAGATCTGCTCCAACAAACCATTGCTCATTAAAACTATATCTTGCAGAAGCCGCAATAGGAATAAAACTAATGTTGTCTCCTTCGATTTCTCCTCCAGGCACATCATAATCTTTACCTGTAAAAGTAGTATACCCTGTAGTTACTCCTAAATCAAATCCTCCAGAAATATTCCAGTGATAAGACACATCTAATCCTAAATTCAAAGAAGTTGCCTCATCAATATCACCGATTGGTAAACCCAAATGAGCTCCTAATTTAAAACCTTCTTGAGCTTGTGTTCCAATAATTCCAAAAACTGCAATAGCAGCAGTAAGTAATAATTTTTTCATTGTAAATTAGTTTAGTTATACATCGTTAAATATATAATTTTTTTAACAATAGACATTAAAAAGCATAAAAAACAATGTTTTATTTGTAATTATATATAAAATATTACACTATTACCTATAATAGATTAATATAATTTCAAGAAAAATTTAAACTTTATAAAAATTGTGATTAAAGTAGGATTTTCACATATTATAAGTACTTCTAACAATTCTATTAAGCTTCAAGTTTAATTTTGCAAAACATATCTATTTCTTTTCTGATAAAATCATATCTAAAGCTATATCATACACTGTTTACACTTCTTTTTTGCATTAAAAAAAGAAGTACTTTTGCTCAAAACACTTAAATTAAAAAGCATGAAAAAATTAATTTTATCACTAGCTGCTGTTGCAACTTTTACTTTTGCAAGCGCTCAAGAACAAGAAGTAGAAACCTATGGTTTTAATGAAGGAGACATGTTTGTTTCTGGATCATTTGGTATAGGATCAACAAAATTCCCAGACGATTCTAAAGAAAACACTTTTAACATTTCTCCTCGTTTTGGATATTTTTTAAACGATTTTATAGCTGTTGGTGTGCAAGCAGGTTATAGCAAGCAGAAAGAAGAAAATGCAAATGGTGATGATGTGGTAGATAATTCTACATTTACTATTGGTGCTTTTGGTAGATATTACTTAATGCCTGCTCAAAAATTTTCTTTCTTTGGAGAACTTGGTTTAGGTTACGGAACTACTGAAGATATTGATGACAACAAAGTGAATGGTGTGAATATCGCGGTAGCTCCTGGTTTAAGCTATTTTGTATCTAAACATTTTGCTTTAGAAGCTACATTTGGAATTTTAGGTTACAATAGCGTAAAAAAAGATGAAAGTGGAGCTGAATCTACAGATTCTTTCGATTTTGGTTTAAATATGGATGATATTAATTTAGGTCTTATTTATAAGTTCTAATTATTTTAAATTCATCAACAAAAAAAAAGGAAGGCATTTTGCCTTCCTTTTTTATATCTTCTTTTATTAGATTTAAAACATAAATCCTACTCCAGCTTGTATTACAGAGTTATGTACACTTGGGTCTCCAAATACATCAGATTCTTTTAATAATTTAGATACACCATAGATATATCTTCCTTGCACGAAAAATCCGTTATCAAATTTATATTCTAATCCACCTACCACGCTAAATTCAATATCTTCAGCTTCTGGTAATGATGTATCTTCAATATTGATATCTCCTGCATCTGAGTTAGGTTGATAATCAATTTCTTCATTGATTTTAAAACCAATTTGCGGTCCAGCTAATACACTTAAACCTTCAACTACATAATACTTAGCCATAATAGGCACTTGAATGTAATCTAATTGATATTCGATATTATCGTCATTATCTAAAAAGTTATCTTGACCTGAGTTATTTATATCAAATCCCTGACCAGAATACATTACTTCACCTTGCATAGAAAAGCGTTCAGAATAAGGAACCTCAGCTACAAAACCAGCATGAAAACTTGTTCTAGACTCTGTGTCACCAATATCATCTCCAGTTAGATTAGCGAAGTTTACCCCTCCTTTAACACCTAATTGTACCAAATCTGAATCGGCTTGAGCATTTGCGGCGAAAATTGATGTAGCTGCGATAGCTACGGTTAGCACTAATTTTTTCATAATATTTGTTTTTTTGTTTACTGCAAATCTATAGGTTGCTTCCTTAAAGCTTTCCCAAGTAAAGATTAAAGTTGTACTAAAGGAAATTTTAAGAAATATCCTTACTTTTAGCCTATGAAATGGAGCCAAGCCCTTAAGGATTACCAGAGTTACCTAAAGATAGAACGGGGTTTATCTGCTAATTCAATTCAAAATTATTCTTATGACATTGTTAAACTCATCAAGTATTTAGAAGAGCATAATATAGAAATGTCTCCCATTCGGGTAACCGAAGAAGATATTCAGGGATTTATTTATCATTTAGCAAAAAAAATGAATGCCCGTTCTCAAGCCAGGATTATATCGGGGTTAAAAAGTTTTTTTAATTATTTAATCTTTGAAGATTACCGAGAAACAAATCCGCTTGAGCTTATAGAATCTCCAAGAATAGGAAGAAAGTTACCCGATACGCTTACTACAAAAGAAATCGATTTACTTATCAACGTTATCGATCTAAGTCACCCGCAAGGGGAAAGAAATAGAGCAATCATTGAAACCTTATACAGTTGTGGCTTGCGAGTTTCTGAACTTACCGAACTTAAAATTTCTGATCTTTTCTTTGAGGAAGACTTTATTAAGGTGACAGGAAAAGGAAATAAACAACGTTTTGTACCCATAAGCGAACTCACAAAGAAATACATTAACATCTATAAAGATCATATTCGCATACACCTTAATCCGCTTAAAGATGATGTAGACATTCTCTTTCTTAATCGAAGGGGAAAAAAGCTAACACGAGCCATGATTTTTACCATCGTAAAAACACTCACCAAAAAAGCAAACATTCAAAAGAAAATAAGTCCGCATACCTTTAGACATTCTTTTGCAACCCACTTATTAGAAAACGGGGCCGATTTACGAAGCATTCAACAAATGTTAGGTCACGAAAGCATAACCACCACAGAAATCTACATGCATGTAGATCGCAGTCATTTAAAAGAGGTTTTAGATAATTTTCACCCTAGAAGTCATAACTATTAAAGTAATGCTAAAAGCCTAGCATTATTTTCTCAGCTCTTTATCCCTTCCTATCTTTAAAGAAAAAACAATGAAAACACTTACATTTAGAGATGGCGACACGATGCCCGCGATAGGATTAGGAACTTGGAAATCTGCTCCAGAAGATGTTACCAACGCAGTAAAACACGCCTTAAATAATGGTTATAAACATATAGATTGTGCAGCTACTTATGGGAATGAAGATGCAGTAGGTAAAGCTTTCGCAGAAGTTTTTAGCGAAGGAAAAGTAAAAAGAGAAGATGTGTTTATTACTTCTAAACTTTGGAACAACGCCCACCGAAAAGAAGATGTTATTCCTGCTCTAAAAAAGACGTTAGAAGATTTACAATTAGACTACCTAGACTTATATTTAATGCACTGGCCGGTAGCCTTCAAATCGGGTTTAGAAGGATTTCCAGAAAATGATGAAGACTATCTTTCTTTAGAGGAAGTTCCTTTAGCAGAAACATACAATGCTATGCTGGAAGCTAAAAAACAAGGACTAGTTAAACACGTAGGAGTATCTAACTTTAGTGCTAAAAAACTTGACGACTTATCTAAAGAAGTAGATGAAGCACCAGAAATGAATCAAGTAGAGCTTCATCCCTATCTACAACAAGATGATTTAATAGAGTATTGCTCTAAAAATAAAATATTAATGACGGGTTACTCCCCTTTAGGAAGTGGTGATCGTAGCGATGCTATGAAAGCCGATAATGAGCCTTCTCTTTTAGAAAACGACACTATTAATAAAATTGCTAAAAGACACGGCGCTACTCCAGGTCAAGTCTTAATAAAATGGGCAGAATCTCGTGGTACGGCTGTGATTCCAAAATCTACCAATGAGGGAAGAATTGAAGAAAATATTCAGAGTACGGGAGTGAATTTAAATAAAGATGATTTTAAAGAGATAGCAGACTTAGATCGTCATTTTAGATATGTAACGGGAGAGTTTTTTGTTACTAAAGGAAATTCTTACGAAGATATATATGATGAAAAATAGAAGTTAGAATCCAGATGCTTCAAGAAATTAAAACGTCCTGAACTTGTTTCGGGGTTTCACTCTAGGATTCTAGAATCTATTTCAAAAAAAAACCTATACAAAGACTTCAAACATCTTTGTATAGGTTTTTATATTTTTAATATCTTAATTACTTTTTAGGGATTTCCTTTAAAGCTGCTAAAGTAAATTTCCAAAATTTCTGCATAGAAGAAATGCTAGCTCTTTCATCTGGAGAGTGCGCTCCACGAATAGTAGGACCAAAAGAAACCATATCCATTTTTGGATAGTGACTTCCTAAAATACCACATTCTAAGCCAGCGTGACAAGCGGCTACATGAGCCTCTTCTCCATTTTGTTCTTTATATAAGTTTTCCATAACTTTTAAGATACCAGAATCTGGATTAGGAGCCCAACCTGGATAATCTCCGCTTAGATTTACATCAAAACCTCCTAACTCAAACGTAGATTTTAAGGTATTGGCTAAATCCCATTTCCCAGATTCTACCGATGATCTAGTAAGACACATTACCTCTATTTTTCTATTTGCTACTTCTACTCTAGCAATATTGTTAGAAGTTTCTACTAAACCTTCAATAGCCGGACTCATTCTAAAAACTCCGTTATGAGCAGCATAGATGCTTCTTAAAAGTTCACTTTGATCTTTTTCTAGCATCACTTTTGCTGGCATTTCTGCTTCATTAACTTCTACTGTTAAATTAGCTTCTAGGGTTGCGTATTCCTCTTGTATGGCTTTACTTAATACTTTTATTGAAGAATTAAACGCTTCCACATCTTTTTCTGCTACCACCACTACAGCGTTACTCTCACGAGGAATTGCGTTTCTTAAACCTCCTCCGTTAATTTCAGCTACTTGCATTCCTACATTTGCAGCTTCAAATAACACACGGTTCATAATTTTATTAGCATTTCCTAAACCTTTAATGATATCCATCCCAGAGTGTCCTCCGTTAAGGCCTTTTACCGTAATCTTAAATGCTTTACTGTTTACACCAGGTTTATCACCTGCGTAAGATCTTGTTGCAGTAATATCTATACCTCCTGCACAACCAATTCCAATCTCATCATCTTCTTCGGTATCTAAGTTTAATAAGATCTCTCCGCTAAGGATACTATCATCTAAATTCTTAGCCCCTGTCATTCCCGTTTCTTCATCGATGGTAAATAAACCTTCAATAGCAGGGTGCTCAATATCATTACTTTCTAAAATTGCCATAATGGTAGCCACTCCTAGACCATTATCTGCTCCAAGGGTAGTTCCTTTTGCTCGCACCCAATCTCCATCAACATGCATCACGATACCTTGAGTATCAAAATTAAAATCGGTATCATTATTTTTTTGATGAACCATATCTAAATGGGACTGTAAAACTACGGTCTTACGATCTTCCATTCCTGCAGTCGCTGGCTTTTTGATGATGACGTTGCCTGCTTTATCCTCTAAGGTTTCTAAGCCTAAATTTTTACCAAATTCTTTCATAAAAGCAATGACTCTTTCTTCTTTTTTAGAAGGTCTTGGCACTGCATTTAAATCGGCAAATTTATTCCAAACCGCTTTGGGTTCTAAGTTTCTTATCTCTTGATTCATATCGTAATTTTTAAAGTCTTACAAAGGTATTGGTTTCTCTTGCAACTATAAAATTTGCTTGCCTAGATTTAGTTTGTATTTTTAGCCAGTGAAAAAGAAATTAAACATTACTTTAAGCATCTTGCTTCCTGTACAAATTGTACTTATTGAGCTTTTAAAAACCAACCCTGTTTGGATAGAGCACTTTTACAGTAAGGGCCTTTATCCTTATGTCTCACAAAGCTTAAGAGTCTTGTTGGGATGGATCCCTTTTTCTATAGGTGATTTTTTATATGCGTTGCTTATTTTGGGATTGATGCGATGGATCTACATTCGTATAAAAACCAAATTTAAAGCACCAAAACAATGGATTTTTTCCGCTTTAGCGACCTTATCGATTATTTATGGATGCTTTAATTTATTTTGGGGATATAATTATTACCGTTTACCCCTACATATTTCTTTAGAAATTAAAACAGATTATTCTCCCGAGGAATTAGTCACTTATACCACTTACCTCATTAAAGAGAGTAACCGATTACATAAGGAGATTACTCAAAATGATACTCTACAAGTCAAATTTCCTTTTACAAAATTAGAAGTAGATGAAATGACTATTAAAGGTTACGAAAATATTTCTAAGGAATTTCCAGAGTTAACCTATACCCAGAGAAGTTTAAAACCCTCCTTGTTTAGTATTCCTCTTACGTATATGGGTTTTAATGGTTATTTAAATCCGCTTACCAATGAAGCGCAATACAATAGACAAATCCCTTTATTTAAATTGCCGAGTACCACAAGTCATGAGATCGGACATCAATTGGGTTACGCCAAAGAAAATGAAGCCAATTATATGGCTTGTTTAACAACGATGAACCATCCCGATATTTATATGCGTTATGCCGGTTATACCTTTGCTTTACAATATTCTTTAGGTGAAGTGCTAAAAACCCAACCCTGTGTAGGGCAAAATTTAGTAGGTACTATCAATACAGGGATTTTAAAAGATTATCGAGAGGTGCGATTATTTTGGGAAGACCATAACAATCCTCTAGAACCGTTTTTTAAACTTTTTTATGGAAATTACCTTAAGGCTAACAACCAGCCACAAGGAATTAAAAGTTACAGTTACGTCGTAGCTTTACTGGTGAATCAGCATCAAAAAAACTTAAAGTAAGTTCCTCTATAATTTCATGTAAATTTGTCATTCTAAAAAGACTCTATGCACCTTCAAATTAGCAGTACTCAAAATAAAACCGTTAAGCGACTTATACAATTACAAGAGAAATCTAGAAATAGAAAAAAAGAAGGCGTTTTTGTGATTGAAGGATTTCGAGAATTACAACTCGCTCTTAAAGGTAATTACCAGCTTCAAATTCTGTACTACTGCGAAGACCTAATGCCTTTCGAAAATCTTAAAGACTTGTCTATTCCTACTCATGATATTTATCAGCTGAGTTTAGAAGTGTATAAGAAAATCGCTTATCGCGGAAGTACCGAAGGTGTCATTGCTCTTGCTACGCCTAAAAATCATTCTTTAGCAGAGTTAAAATTTCAGCAAAAGAATCCCTTATTATTAATTGCTGAAGCTCCAGAGAAACCTGGAAATATCGGTGCCATTCTCCGCACCGCTGATGCTGCTCGAGTAGATGCCGTTTGCATCGCTAACCCAAAAACCGATTTATACAATCCTAATATCATCCGCTCTAGCGTAGGTTGTGTATTTACCAATCAAATCGCCACGGGTAGCACTCAAGAAATCATCGATTTCTTAGCACAAAACAACATTCATTTTTATGCGGCAACTTTACAAAATGCAAATGTTTACACTCAAGAAAATTTTACAAAACCTACGGCGATCGTTGTAGGAACCGAAGCCGATGGATTAAGCGAACAATGGCGAACTAAAGCTACTAAAAACATCTACATACCTATGCAAGGTGAAATAGACTCTATGAATGTTTCGGTAGCGGCAGGAATTTTAATTTATGAAGCTAAAAGACAGCGCGGGTTTCAATAATTAACAATTATTAATTAGTAATTAATGAATCATGAAAGAAAATATCATTGCAGTTAAAAGTTACGCTTTCGCTATTCTCATCGTAGAACTTTATAAAAAACTTTTAACTCAGAATGAATATATTTTATCAAAACAAATTTTAAAACCGGGAACCTCTATCGGAGCTAATGTAGAAGAGGCGATTGGTGGAATTGCTAAAAAAGATTTTCGCGTTAAGATATCGATTGCCTATAAAGAAGCTCGTGAGACAAATTACTGGCTCCGTTTATGAAAAGACACACATTACATTTCTCAAACTGAATTTAAGTCTCTCAACAACAATCTTACCAGCATTCTAAAAATCCTCTTTAAAATTATTGATTCTTCAAAAGAATAATTTAGATTACAGCTTATTAAAAATTAGCATTGCTAATTACTCATCTATAATTACACATTAATAATTGATCATTACTAATTAATTTCATGACTCCACAACTCCTTTTTTATATCCTTATCGGAATTATAATCGCTAACTTTATTTTCGATCAGTTTTTAGATGCTTTAAATGCTAAGCATTTTAATGACAGTTTACCTGAAGAATTAAGCGATGTTTACGATGACAAAGAGTATGAACGCTCGCAAGCCTATAAAAAAACACGCTATCGTTTTGGGATTCTTACCAGTACATTTTCATTGGTACTTACCCTTGCCTTTTTCTTTTTAGAAGGCTTTGCTTATGTTGATGATATAGCTAGAAGTATAAGCGACAACTCCATTGTAATTGCACTCATTTTCTTCGGAATTATTTTATTAGCGAGCGATATTTTAACCACTCCGTTCTCTTATTACAGCACCTTTGTAATTGAAGAGAAATTTGGTTTCAACAAAACCACGAAAGCTACTTTCTTTTTAGACAAGCTTAAAGGTTGGCTCATGGGAGCTTTGCTTGGCGGAGGAATTCTCGCGCTCATCGTCTGGTTTTATCAACTTACGGGAAATGATTTTTGGATCTACGCCTGGATCATCGTCACCATCTTTTCTATTTTTATGAATATGTTTTACAGCAAACTCATTGTTCCTCTATTTAATAAACAAACGCCCTTAGAAGATGGAAGTCTAAGACAAAAAATTGAAGCTTATGCTAAAAACGTAGGTTTTCAAATCGATAAAATTTTTATTATCGATGGCTCTAAACGCAGTACCAAAGCTAACGCCTACTTTTCTGGTTTTGGAAAAGAGAAAAGAATTACACTCTACGACACCTTAGTTAACGATTTAGAAGAAGAAGAAATCGTGGCGGTCTTGGCCCATGAAGTTGGTCACTATAAAAGAAAACACATCATTTATAATCTTAGTTTAAGTATTCTTACTACAGGTTTAACCTTATGGATTTTATCACTATTTGTCAGCAATCCTATTTTTTCGCAAGCCCTAAGTGTGGAAGAGACCAGTTTCCATATTGGGTTAATCGTATTTGGTATATTATATACGCCAATTTCAGAAATTACAGGTTTATTAATGAACCTTCTCAGTAGAAAATTTGAATACCAAGCCGATGATTTTGCTAAAGAAACTTATGCTGCTGCGCCTTTAATTAGCAGTTTAAAAAAACTTTCTAGCAACAGCCTCAGCAATTTAACTCCGCATCCTAGCTATGTGTTTTTCCATTATTCACATCCTAGTTTAGGTCAGCGTATTTTTAATTTAAAAAAATAAAGATATTTAGTATCTTAGAGTTATGACAGAACAAGAAATAAGCATCGAGAACAAGAAAATAGCACAAGAATATAAAGAGTTGCTGCGTATAAGTTACAGAGCCTTATCTGATGATGATAAAATTCTCATTAGAAAAGCTTTTGAAACAGCTGTAGATGCTCACAAAGACCAGCGTAGAAAATCTGGAGAAGCTTATATATTTCATCCTATCGCGGTAGCAAAAATCGTGGCTTCAGAGATTGGCTTAGATGCTACCTCTATTGCAGCGGCACTTTTACACGATGTGGTAGAAGATACCGATTTTACGCTTCAAGATATGGAAGATATGTTTGGTGTGGTCGTTGCTAGGATTGTAGAAGGTCTCACCAAAATAAGTCATTTAGAGCACGATAAAGATGTTTCGCTTCAAGCGGAAAACTTTAGAAAAATGTTATTGACACTGAATGATGATATCCGAGTAATCATAATAAAAATCGCCGATCGATTGCATAATATGCAAACGATGGATTCAATGCGAGAAGACAAGCAAGTTAAAATTGCTTCAGAAACGCTCTATATCTACGCTCCCCTTGCCCACAGAATAGGTCTCTATAATATTAAAACAGAATTAGAAGATCTTAGTTTAAAATATACCGAACCAGATATTTACAAGAATATCTTAAACAAGATTAAAGATAGTAAAGAGGAGCAGGATTTATATATCAAAGACTTTTCTAAAGTAATTGCAGATACATTAGATAAAGAAAATTTAGCTTACGAAATTAAAGGACGGCCTAAGTCCATTTTCTCCATTCGAAAGAAAATTTTAAAGCAAAATGTTACTTTCGATGAGATCTATGATAAATTTGCGATTAGAATCATCTACAAAAGTTCTCCAGAAGAAGAAAAATTTCTGGCTTGGAAAATTTACTCAATTGTAACCGATCATTTTCGCCCCAATCCTATTCGCTTAAGAGATTGGATTTCTTCTCCTAAATCTACGGGTTATGAAGCTTTACACATTACTGTAATGGGCCCTAAAGGACGCTGGGTAGAAGTACAAATAAGAAGTGAGCGCATGAATGAGATTGCAGAAAAAGGATATGCAGCTCATTATAAATATAAGCATGGCGCCAAACAAGAAGATGAAAATTTAGAGCAATGGCTTAATAAGCTTCAAGAAGCACTAGAAAACAGTGAAGCCAATGCGGTAGATTTTGTAGAGCAGTTTAAACTTAATCTGTATTCTAAAGAGATTTTTGTGTTTACGCCAAAAGGAGATTTAAAATCGCTACCAAAGGGTTCTTCTCCATTAGATTTTGCCTTTAGCATTCATACAGAAATCGGATTAAAAACACGAGGAGCTAAAGTCAACGGAAAATTAGTTCCGTTAAGTCATAAATTAAAAAGTGGCGATCAAGTAGATATTATCACTTCAGAAAATATAAAACCCAATAACAATTGGTTAGATTATGCCAATACCGCACGTGCTAAATCTAAAATTAAAAATGCTCTAAAGGAAGAGCGTAAGAAATTAGCTGAAGAAGGAAAAGCCATTCTGGCCAGAAAACTACGTTCTCTTAAAGTTCCGTACAGCAAACAGACTATTAATGAGCTGGTAAAGTTTTTTAAACTAAAAACCAGTTTAGATTTATTTTACCGCGTAGGAATAGGTACTATAGACAATATTGCCTTAAAACAGTATAACGCTTCTAGAAGTAATGCGCTGGTTTCATTCTTTAAGAATAAAATTCGAAAACCGAGTATCTCTGAAGACCTCAATAAGGAAGAGATCACCACTAATTTTGATTTATTGGTTTTTGGAAAAGAAGAAGATAAATTAGAGTATAAGTTAGCTAATTGCTGTAACCCCATTCCTGGAGATCCTGTTTTTGGCTTTGTAACCGTAAACGAAGGTATTAAAGTACACAAAAAAGACTGCCCTAATGCTATACAACTGCAAAGTAATTATGCTTACAGGATTATTTCTGCCAAATGGATAGATTCTTCTCAAGAAGAATTTAGAGCGGTAATTAACCTCAATGGCTTAGACAATTTAGGATTGGTCAGCGAAATCACTAAAGAGATTTCTAATAACTTGCACGTTAATATGCGTAATATTTCCTTTGATAGTCACGACAGCGTTTTTCAAGGAAAAATAACGGTCATCGTAAAGAATAAAACCATTCTCAAAAAATTAATGACGAGATTAAAAAAAATAAACGGAATTGATAAAGTAACCCGTGAATAAAGCTTAAATTTGCAACCAACATATGGAAGGCACAAAGAAAGAAAATAACGATCAAGCAGTAGTTAAAAACGTATTTACCAAGTTTTTAGAAGATAAGAAACACCGCAAAACCCCAGAGCGTTTTGCTATTCTTCAAGAAATTTACGACCACGAAGAACATTTTGATATTGAATCTCTATATATCACTATGAAGAATAAAAACTATCGTGTGAGTAGAGCTACATTATACAATACCATAGAACTTCTCTTAGATTGTGGTCTAGTTAGAAAGCATCAGTTTGGTAAAAACCAAGCTCAATATGAAAAATCTTACTTTGACAAACAACACGATCACGTCATCTTAACCGATACCGGAGAGGTGATAGAGTTTTGTGATCCAAGAATAGAATCCATTAAAAAAACCATAGAAGAAGTGTTTGATATAGAAATAAGCAAGCACTCTTTATACTTTTATGGAAATAAAAAACCATCCAAATAAACATTTTATGGCAGTAGATTTGCTATTAGGACTACAGTGGGGAGACGAAGGAAAAGGAAAAATCGTTGACGTACTTACAAAGAATTATGATATTATTGCAAGATTTCAAGGCGGACCCAATGCTGGGCATACCCTAGAATTTGACGGAATAAAACACGTATTACACACCATCCCTTCTGGGATTTTTCACGATAAAGCCATTAATTTGGTAGGTAACGGTGTAGTGATTGATCCTGTCATCTTTAAGAAAGAACTTGACAATTTAGAGAAATTTAATATCGACTTCGTGTCGAAGCTTTTAATTTCTAGAAAAGCACATATCATTCTTCCTACCCATAGACTTTTAGATGCAGCTTCAGAAACCGCTAAAGGAAAAGCTAAAATAGGCTCTACTTTAAAAGGAATCGGACCTACATATATGGATAAAACCGGTAGAAATGGTTTACGTATTGGAGATTTAGAATTAAGCGATTGGAAAGACAAATACCGTTCTTTAGCCAATAAGCACGAATCGATGATTTCTTACTATAATGTCGATATTCAATATAGTTTAGAAGAGTTAGAAAAAGAATTTTTTGAAGCTGTTGAAGCCTTAAAGAAACTTACTTTTATCGATTCTGAAGATTATTTACATAAAGCACAACAGGGTGGTCAAACTATCTTAGCAGAAGGAGCTCAAGGTTCTTTACTCGATATAGATTTTGGAACTTACCCTTTCGTAACTTCTAGTAATACCACTGCAGCAGGAGCTTGTACAGGTTTAGGAGTTGCGCCAAATCAAATTAAAGAAGTGTATGGTATTTTTAAAGCTT
Source organism: Mesonia algae (assembly GCF_003253545.1). Lineage (GTDB taxonomy): Bacteria > Bacteroidota > Bacteroidia > Flavobacteriales > Flavobacteriaceae > Mesonia > Mesonia algae. Next base: position 79,745 of record NZ_QKYV01000004.1, on the reverse strand, counting down.
ATACCACACGTGTAGGTAGCGGTCCCTTCCCTACCGAATTATTTGATGAGGATGGTGCAAGAATGGCCAAAGTAGGTAATGAATTTGGAGCTACAACAGGGAGACCTAGACGTTGCGGTTGGTTAGACTTAGTAGCTTTAAAATACACGGTTCAAATCAATGGGGTAACACAGTTGATGATGATGAAAGGTGATGTGTTAAGCGGTTTTGATACCTTAAAAGTATGTACCAAATACAACTATAAAGGAAAAGAAATTCACCACCTACCTTTTAATATAGAAGAAGAAAATGTATCTCCTATCTATGAAGAGGTAAAAGGTTGGCAAGAAGATTTAACTCAAATGACTTCAGAAGACCAATTTCCGCAAAACTTTAGCGACTATATTAAATATATAGAAGACTTTATTGGCGTACCTATTAGTATTGTTTCTTTAGGACCCGATAGAAAACAAACTATTATTAGAAATTAATCAAATTCTAAAAATACAACTCAACGCTCCTTTTTGGAGCGTTTTTTGATTAAAGACCCTATATTCGTTATTATATTAATGATTACTTTTGACAAAAATTAAAGCATTGAAAAATTACCTTCTCTTTCTTTTCGGATTTTTTGTTTTAGGCTTCTCCGTTCAAGCCCAAGATGAAACCAAAAAAATAGACTACACCAGTGAAAGATCGCTTAAAAACGAGGAAAAGTACCCGGGAGCTTTTTTATTAAGTAAAGTAACCGAACAGGTATATTTTAATCATGAAGGGATTGAAGTATGGTGCGATCAAGCTATTTTCTACAAAGAAGATGATTTCTTTAAAGCTTTCGGAAATGTAAAAATGGTACAAGGCGATACCGTCAATATGGTGAGTGAGTATGCCGAATATAACGGAAAAACCAAATTCGCTTTTGCTAGTACTAACGTATTGCTTACCACACCCAACAACCGCCTTACCACCGATACCTTATTTTTTGATAGAACTAAGCAACAAGCTTTTTATCGCAGTGGCGGAACCGTAAAAGACACGGCTAGTACAATTACAAGCCGAGTAGGAAGGTTTTTTATGGAACAAGATAAGTTTTCCTTTATTCAAAATGTCGTGGTGACCAATCCAGAATACGTGATCAATTCCGAGCAAATCGATTTTTATTCAGAAACAGGACACGCCTACCTTTACGGACCTTCAACTATTACTGGAGAAGCTAGCGAAGTTTATTGTGAACGGGGATTTTATGATACGCGAAATGACAAAGGCCATTTTGTAAAAAACTCCACGATTTATTACGACAACCGAAAACTACAAGGAGACAGTATTTATTTTAACAGAGAGAATAGTTTTGCCTCGGCCACCAACAATATTAAAGTTACCGATACCGCCAACCAATCTTTAATCACAGGTCATTATGCCGAAGTGTTTCGAGCAAAAGATTCGGTTTTTATTACCAAAAGAGCCTTGGCTTCTATGAAGCAAGAACAAGATTCTATTCACATACATAGCGATACCTTAATGATTACTGGGAAACCAGAACGTCGCCTCATTAAAGGTTTTTACAACACCCGCCTTTACAAATCTGATATGAGTGGTAAATGTGATTCTGTTGTGGTAAACGAATATACAGGCTTAACCGAAATGTTAGGCGAACCTGTGGTGTGGACGGGAGACAATCAAATGACTGGAGATACCATTCACTTACTAAACAATGTGACCACCAACAAGCTAGATTCCTTAAAAGTATTTCAAAGTGCTTTTATGATTCAAAAGGACTCTATTAGTGGTTTTAATCAGGTAAAAGGAAAAGAGATGTTTGGTTTATTTGAAAATAACGAAATCACCGAAACCAACTTTATTAAAAACACCGAAACCATTTTCTACAGCAGAAATGATGATGGTACCCTTATCGGAATTGATAAAGCCATCTCTTCATCAATTAAAATTTTATTTCAACAAAAAGCCATTACCGATATCTACTATTATACCGATGTAGAAAGTATACTTTATAAAGAAGAAGATTTTCCTGCAAACGCGAGAGAACTAAAAGGGTTCAATTGGCGAGGCGAAGAACAATTGCTAAAAAAAGAAGATTTGTTTCTCAACGACCCTCCTTTAGATCTACCCAAAATTACAGGAATCCCGTTACCGGAAGAAGAGGACGAATTTTTTGATGAAAAAGAAGAGGGAGAAGAAAACGGAGAAATGATGCTCAACAAAAATTCTAGGCTAACTCCAAAAATACTTCAAAATCGAGAAAAGGATACTTTACAACTCAAGCAATCCAACGCTCCGCAATTAAAAGAAGATCAACCTACCTTAAAGTCTGAAGAATGAAAAAAGACTTTCTCACCTACCAAGCGCAAACTACACCACATCCTCTAGGAATTGAAGTAGAGCGTGCCAAAGGAAGTTATATTTATGATACTTCAGGAAAAGCTTATTTAGATTTTGTTGCGGGAGTTTCTGCTTGCAGCTTAGGTCATTTACACCCAAAAGTAGTAGATGCCATAAAAGAGCAGCTCGACCTATATATGCATGTAATGGTGTATGGCGAATATGCACAACAACCGGCGATAGCATTTTCTAAACTCTTGGCAGAACATATAGAAATTGAAAATGCCACCACATATTTGGTAAACAGTGGTACCGAAGCTATTGAGGGAGCACTCAAATTGGCTCGCAGATATACAGGAAGACAAGAAATCATTTCAGCTCATAATGCCTATCACGGTAATACGATGGGTTCTCTAAGTTTGATGGATTTTGAAGAACGCAAAAAGCCATTTTATCCTTTAATTCCAAATATTAGTCACCTTCATTTTAACGCTGTCGCGGATATTTCTAAGATCACTACAAAAACAGCGGCCGTAATTTTAGAAACCATTCAAGGTGGCGCTGGGTTTATCGAGCCACAAAATAATTACCTCCAAAAGGTAAAAGAACGCTGTAAAGAAGTGGGAGCTTTATTGATTTTAGATGAAATCCAGCCTGGTTTTGGAAGAACAGGACATTTATTTGCTTTCCAAAAATACAAGGTCACTCCAGATATTTTAGTTATTGGTAAAGGTATGGCTGGAGGAATGCCTGCTGGAGCTTTTGTCGCTAAAAATGAAATCATCAATAGCTTAAGTGATCACCCAAAAATGGGACATATAACCACTTTTGGCGGCAATGCAATTATAGCAGCGGCGGCTTTAGCGACTTTAAAAGAAATTACCTCTTCCTTTTTAATGCAAGAAACTTTAGAAAAAGAGGCTCTATTTAGAAAATTATTACAACATTCGCTCATTGAAGAAATTCGAGGAACGGGTCTCATGTTGGCTTTAATTGTTTCTTCAGAAGAAGTTGCCAATGATTTGGTTTTAAAAGCACAAGAAGAAGGACTTATCCTCTTTTGGTTACTGTTTGAAAAACGAGCAGTACGTATTACGCCGCCTTTAACTATTTCAAATCAAGAAATTAGAGAAGGTTGTAAAAAAATTATTCAGCTTTTAGACGAAATCGAAAAAAAACCTGTTAATTAATTTGTTAACAACAATCATTTACTACTGTAAGTTTTCTTAAAATAACTGACTAACTTTAGTAATGTAGATATAGTAAACATTCGTGTATGCAGTTAAGTCAAAACGAAGAACACCATTTTTCTCTTTCAAAGTTTGAGTCGATGCTCAAAACAAATGATATTTTGTTTTTTGATGCCGACGAATTTGGATCTATTATTTTTCATTATTTAGAAGTGGGGAAAATTGCATTGGCAAAAAAAGCAGTACGCTTAGGTTTAGAGCAACACCCTAACTCTATTCACTTACTTCTATTTAAGGTTGAAATTTACATTTTCGAAAACAAATTAGAAGAAGCCGATTTTATTTTAAATAGCTTACATAAAATTGAACCTTCTAACGAAGAGATCTATATACAAAAAGCTAATATTTTATCTAAAAAAGATGCGCATCAAGAGGCCATTCAAATGCTAGAAATAGCCTTAGAAAACACCACAGATGCCGCCGATGTATATTCACTTTTAGCCATGGAATATATGTTTTTGGAAGATTACGAAAATGCCAAAAAGAATTTCATGGAGTGTCTCGCTATAGATCAAGAAGATTATAGCGCGCTATACAATATCATCTATTGTTTTGATATGCTAGAGGAAAGCAAGGAGTCTATTAAATACCTTCTTTCTTTCATTGAGCAAAATCCATATTGTGAAGTAGCTTGGCATCAAATAGGGAAACAATATTTCGATCTAAAAAAATACGAAAAAGCTTTAGATGCTTTTGAATACGCCATTATATCTGACGAACTTTTTATTGGTGCTTACCTTGAGAAAGGTAAAGTTTTTGAAAAATTAGGAAAGTATAAGGAGGCCATACAAAACTATCAAATAACGCTAGAGTTGGATGACCCAACCGCCTTTGCTTATTTACGCATTGGTAAATGTTATGAGAAGTTAGAGGTTGAAGATTTGGCGATTCATTATTACAAAAAGGCAACGCATGAAGATCCGTTGTTAGATAAAGCTTGGATTGCGATCACCGATTTTCATTACCGCAAACTCAATTTCCAAAAAGCTTTATACTACATCAACAAAGCCATTCAAATCGATGAAGAAAATGTGCTTTATTGGAAACGCTTTGCTAAGATCAATAAAAAACTCAATTTTATTGAAGAAGCAGAAAAAGGCCTAAAGAAAAGTTTAGAACTAGGAAACTATGAATTAGAAACTTGGGTAACTCGCTGCGATCTCCTTATTAATTTAGGAGAATATGAAACGGCGATAGAAACCATGTTTCAAGCCATAGAATTTTATCCAGATACCGCAGAAATTGAATACCGTTTATCTGGTTTACATTTTACCATCAATGAGGGTGAAAAAGGCTACCATCACCTCAAAAATGGATTAGAAATCGATGAGGAGTATGTGATGGTTATAGAATACCTATTTCCTAATATCTTTGACCGTCCTAGCATTCAAAGCCTTATTAATAAGTATAAAGCTTAATCAATTGTCGCATTAAAATTAGTCCCTTCTTTTCTATTTTAGTATTTTTACTTTTATAGAATCGAATCAATTTCATGGGTAGAAAAATTAAAGACTATTTCACTATAGGACTAAAAGGCATGGCTATGGGAGCCGCAGATACTGTCCCAGGTGTTTCTGGAGGAACCATCGCCTTTATATCAGGTATTTATGAAGAGTTAATCACCACCATTGGTAATGTAGATTACGCTCTAGTAACGGAATGGAAAAACAAAGGTTTTGCAGCCTTTTGGGAAAAATTAAACGGCGGTTTTATCGTAGCGCTTTTAACGGGTGTATTAATTAGCGTATTTACCTTTATGCGCTTAGCGAGCTACCTATTAGAGCATCATCCTATTCTTATATGGTCTTTCTTTTTTGGCTTGGTAATCGCCAGTATATGGTTTGTCGCCAAACAAATTACACAATGGAAAATCGCTAATTTTATAGGCTTAATACTAGGAGCTATTCTTGCTTTTTATATCACCACCTTACCTGTTGGCGCCTCTAATGATAGCTATATGTATTTATTTATGTCGGGGGCTATTGCGGTTTGTGCTATGATTTTACCCGGTATTAGTGGAGCTTTTATTTTAGTGCTTTTAGGCGCTTACGAAACTATCACCAAAGCAGTTCACGACTTCGATTTAAAAAAAGTAGCTGTAGTTGGCTTGGGAGCTATTACAGGTTTGTTATTATTTTCTAAAGTCTTAAAATGGCTTTTTCAGCATTATAAAAATTTAACCTTAGCCGTCCTTACCGGATTTATTGCGGGTTCCTTAAATAAAATTTGGCCGTGGAAGCACGTGTTAGAAACCAAAATGTTTGGTGATAAAGAAAAAATAATCAACGAAGAGTCGGTTCTCCCTTGGAATTTCAATGGAGAATCTTATTTACTATATGCTGGATTATTAATGTTAGCAGGCTTTTTATTGATTATCATATTAGAAAAAGTAGCCGAAGAAAAACCAGAAGGGAATGCAGCAAACCCGAACGTTTAGCGATAAATTATTTTTAGTACTTAAAGGCCTTGCCATGGGAGCTGCCAACAAAGTTCCTGGGGTATCTGGGGGCGTGGTTGCTTTTGTAGCTGGTTTTTATGAAGAATTTATTCATTCGCTACAACGCATCAATTACCGCTCCTTTCAATTTTTGATCAAAGGAAAATTTAAAGAATTTTATCATTACATCAACGGGAAATTCTTAGGACTTTTGGTGTTGGGTATGGTCATTAGCTATTTTAGTGTTTCTAAAATTTTAGACTATCTAATTGTTCATTATGAACTCTATGTTTGGTCCACTTTCTTCGGGATGATTTTAGGTTCTATTTATTATATCGCTAAAGATTTTAACCTTAGGTCTTCTAAAAACCTTCTGTTTATTCTTGTCGGAATGCTGGCTGGGATTGGTATTAGCTTGTTAGAACCTGCTACCGAAAATGATAACCTTTGGTTTGTATTTATTTGTGGCATTATTGGTGTTTCGGGGATGACGCTACCAGGACTCTCGGGATCTTTTATCCTTATCCTTATTGGTAATTATGTTTTGTTATTAGTAGACTCGGTGAATGCGCTTTTTGATACCTTAACCGATTTGATGAAATTAGATTTTTCATTTACCAATAATCAAGAAAGAGTAAGGTTATTGCAAGTACTCACTAGTTTTACCGCAGGTTCTGTGGTAGGTTTAGTCACCTTATCTCACGTTTTAGGCTATGTCCTCAATCATTACAAAAACATCACCTATGCTATTATTATTGGTTTTATTACAGGGTCTTTAGGAGTCGTTTGGCCTTGGAAAGAGAAAATTTTTAAAACTAATTATAGCGGTAAATTTCTAACCGATGCCAATGGCAATCGCATTCTCGATAATTACGACCGTTATTTGCCTAGTTTAACGGATTCCCAAACCTATATCGCCTTTATTTTTATTGTAGTAGGTGTTATAGTTGTGATTGGTTTAGAACGTTACGGCAGAATTTCAAAAGAAAAACAAACATGAAAAAATTTGGTTTAATAGGTAAAAATATATCTTACTCCTTTTCTAGAAAATTCTTTCAGGAGAAATTCAATCAGCTTCAAATCGATGCTACGTACGAGAATTTTGATCTTCAACATATAGAAGAATTGAAGTTAGTGCTTCAGAAAAATAAAAGCTTAAACGGACTTAATGTTACTATTCCTTATAAAGAAAGTATTCTCCCTTTTTTAGATGAGTTATCTCCAGAAGCACAGCAAATACAAGCGGTAAATACCATTAAAATCAGCAACAATCAACTTATAGGCTATAATACCGATGCTTTTGGCTTTATGAAATCTCTATTTCCTATACTAGAAAAGCAACATACCCACGCTCTTATTTTAGGCACGGGAGGCGCTTCTAAAGCGGTGGCAAACGCCTTAAAATCTATGGGTATTGAATATCGTTTCGTTTCTAGAAATTCGCAGCAGCAAGATCTCGCTTACGCGGATTTAGATGAGACTATCATTCAAGAACATCAATTAATTATTAATTGTACTCCTGTAGGCACACATCCTAAAGTAAAGGAATCTCCAGCCCTACCCTATCAATTTTTAGAAAGCAGTCATCTTCTTTATGATCTTGTTTACAATCCACCTATAACCGAATTTTTAGCCAAAGGAAAAATACGTGGATGTAGTATTTATAATGGAAAAAAAATGTTAGAATATCAAGCCGAAAGAGCTTGGCAAATCTGGAACGAATAACAAGAATTTGCTTCCCTTTATTTTTTCTTGCAGAAACAACTCCTAGTTACTATCTTTCAAACTTGTAATAATATGAACTTAAACATTGAAAGACATGTCTGACAAGGAAACCCGCAACGAAGAAAACGAAGAGCAAAAAATGCAAGCCTCCACCCCACAAGCTAAAGAAAGCGATGAAAAAAATGCCGATTTAGAAGATGCAATGGTAGAAGAGGCCGATAGCGAAAAACTTGCGGAAACCCCTGTAACCTCTGAGGATGACGAACCTCAAGCAAACGACATGCATAAAGAAATGGATGACGCTATCGCCGAAGATAGTGAAGATGAAGATTCGGGGAAAAGACACGATATTGAAATGAAAGACTATCATGCCATGAGCATGAAAGAGTTGATAGGCGAATTAAATTCATTAGTAAAAAATGAAAAAATTCAAGCCATAAAAGATCATGTAGAAGAAATCAAAACCGAATTTAATGCGAAGTTTGAGGAAGAAATGGAGCAAAAGAAGGAAGATTTCTTGGAAGAAGGAGGTAATATTATAGATTTTCACTACTCTACTCCTGTAAAAAAAGAATTCAATTCTGCTTACTTCGATTATAAAGAAAAACGTAATCAGCACTACCAAGAGTTAAAGCAAAATTTAAACGAGAATTTAAAGCGTAGACTTGCCATCATTGAAGAATTAAAAGGAATGGTGGGCGCTGGAGCCGACATGAATGCTAACTTTAAAGAATTTAAAGAACTGCAAGACCGTTGGAAAAAAGCAGGTCCTATTCCTAGAGATCAATACAATACGGTTTGGAACAATTATCACCACCACGTAGAGCATTTTTATGATTTCTTACACCTAGATAGAGAGTTTAGAGACATGGACTTTAAACACAATCTAGAGCAAAAATTAAAAATGATCGCTAGAGCGGAAGAGTTGGCACAAGAAACCAACATCAATAGAGCCTTTAGAGAACTACAAATGCTTCATAAAATGTGGAAAGAAGATGTAGGCCCAGTTGAAAAACAATACAGAGAAGACATTTGGGAGAAATTTAGCGAAGCGACCAAAAAAATACACGAAAATAGACAAGCACATTTCGCAGAACTAGATCAAGAAAAAGAAAAAAATCTAGAAGTAAAAAAAGAGCTGATCAGTCAGATTAAAGAAATTGCAGATTTAGAAATTGAATCTCACAACCACGCGCAGCAACGTATTAAGAAAATAGAGGCTTTACGTGAGAAATTTTTTAAGGCAGGAAAAGTGCCTAGAAATGTGAATGAAGAAACTTGGTCGAGTTTTAAACAAACGGTAAGAGAATTTAACCGTAAAAAGAACGCTTATTATAAAGACCTTAAAAAAGAACAATATCAAAATTTAGAAAAGAAATTGAACCTTGTTGAAATTGCTGAAGATAATAAGGACAATAATGATATGGAGGCTACTACACCTATTATGAAAAAGGTTCAAAGCGAATGGAGAAAAATAGGTCACGTTCCTAGAAAAGACAGCGATAAGATTTGGAAACGCTTTAAAAAAGCTTGTAACCATTATTTTGATCGTTTGCATACCAAACAAGACGAAGAAAACAAAGAAGGTATCGAAGCATTTGAGAAGAAAAAACAAATGTTAGAAGAGGTAAAAGAACTTCAATTACCAAAAGACCACAAGGAAGCTTTAGCTATTATTAAAACAAAGATATCTGAGTGGAAAGAATTAGGTCGAGTACCTTATAAGATGAAGTATATTGAAGGAAAGTTTAATAAAACATTAGACCATTTGTTCAATGACCTCGATATGAGTAAAAAGGAATCTGAAATGCTGAAATACGAAAATCGTTTACAAGCTTTAGATGATGCCGATGATACCGAGAAAATAAGAAAAGAACAATTTTTTATTCGCAAGAGAATAGATGAAACCAATGCAGAAATAAGACAGTTAGAAAACAACATGCAGTTTTTCTCTAATGCCGATGAGTCTAATCCTTTATTTAAAGAAGTATTAAAGAATATAGAACGTCATAAGCAAGACTTGGAAACTTGGAAAGCGAAATTAAAAAAGTTAAAAGCTCTATAGTTTCTTTCTTTTAAACTTCAATTTTCAACCCTAATTTATGGCTTCAGGAATTTTTGCAATTTTAGATGATATCGCTGCACTCATGGATGATGTAGCGGTGATGAGTAAAGTAGCTGCCAAAAAAACAGCAGGAATTTTAGGAGATGACCTAGCGGTAAATGCCGAAAAAGCATCGGGATTTGTTTCGTCTAGAGAAATTCCTGTACTCTGGGCGATTACCAAAGGTTCTCTATTAAATAAGCTTATCATTCTGCCCATTGCCTTTTTGTTGAGTGCCTTCCTTCCCGTGGCCATTACGATTATTTTGTTACTAGGTGGTTTGTATTTAGGTTTTGAAGGAGCCGAGAAAATTTATCATTTTTTTGTTCCGCATCAGCATTCTAAAAAAGAAGAATTAAAAGAAGCCAAAACTCAAGAAGAGATCCTTGCCGTTGAAAAAGAGCGGGTAAAATCGGCTATAGTCACCGATTTTATTCTTTCAGTAGAAATTGTAATCATCGCATTAGGAACAGTAGTGCAAGAAGAAATTACGACACAAATCTTAGTGGTTAGTATCATCGCCCTTATTGCAACGGTGGGCGTTTATGGTATTGTAGCTCTAATTATTAGAATGGATGAAGCAGGTTATTACCTTATCAAGAAAAGTGAAGGTGAAAAAAGCTTTAAAAAGAAACTCGGAGAAATTTTAGTCGCTGCATTACCTAAAGTGATCAAAAGTCTTAGTGTTATTGGTACCATTGCTCTTATTTTGGTAGCAGGAGGAATTTTTGTACATAATGTAGAGTATATACATCATCTTATTCCAGAAGCTATTCCCTCTATATTGGGAGAGTTTATTGTAGGTTTAATCGCTGGTTTTGCTTGCTTATTGTTGGTGAAATTATTTATGAAAATAAAAAAGAGTTTTTAAAAAATCTGATTCGAAGTTAAGCGATACTTATACATTACTATCAATTAAAAGATAAGTTACCTGGATATTATCATATAGCTTTTTCAGGCTTTTTTTCAGCATACCAAAGGTTATAAAGTTACGCCTTATTTCTTTTCGATACTTTAATTACCAATTAGAAATCGACACTTTATAAATTTAAATGGAGAAATCGTGAAGTTTTTTCTAAGTTAAATTTTCTACCAAAGTCAATTTAATACTAACCATGAATACATTTCCTGTACAAGCTTCGACTTTATCAGCCTTAGAATTAGGTAATTTTCTAAAAGAAAAATATCATCTCAATGAAGACTATCAATGCAAACTATTTAGAACAGGCTTAAATCATACCTATTTTCTCGAATATGAGAACAAAAAATTTGTTGCCAGAGTATATTGTCATAATTGGAGAACTAAAAATGAAATTAAAGAAGAGTTACAGCTTTTAAAGCTACTTAAAGATCAGGGGCTTGGAGTCTCTTATGGGATAGCCGATAAAAACGGAGCGTATATACAAGAAATTGAAGCTCCAGAAGGTCTACGTTATATTACACTTTTTTCATTTGCTAAAGGAAAAAAAATACGTTCTATGTCGAATAAAACATGTGTCGCTATAGGATCTGTGATGGCCAAAATGCACCAAATCACTATAAATAAAAGAATTGATAGAGTACAATATAATTCTGAAATATTAATTAATACATCTTATGAAAACTTAAAGCTTTATTTTACTGAAGATCTGCCTGTAATGAAATTGTTAAAGAAAATAGGAAATGAACTTACAAAAACTTTAGCTCAAATACCTGAAACATCTTTCCCAAATGGTATCGTTCATCTTGATATTTGGTATGATAATTTAAACATAAATGATGAAAACGAAATCACCTTATTTGATTTTGATAACTGCGGAAACGGAGTGTTAATTTTAGACGTTGCCTATTTCTGTATTCAATTATTCTTTATAGAAAATAATAAAGAAGTATATGAATTAAAATTAGATCACTTTTTAAAAGGCTACAATAAAAAAAGAGAACTTTATTCTGATGAGATAAATCTCATTCCATCATACGCCGCATCTATTTTTATTTTTTATTTGGGGGTACAAGCAAAAAGATTTGATTGGTCAAATATATTCCTAACAGAGAACTATTTAAATATGTTTGTGGGAAGAATAAACACTTGGTTAGAATATTATAAAACTAAAGAATTAAACTGTATTAAACAACCTCAATAGGGTCAAACCATCTTGTTTTAAAGGATAAGTCAATAAAAACCCGCTCTATGAATAAGAATTTTCTTGCCACATTATTAATTTCTCTTCTAGTTTCCCACTTAAGTTTAGCACAAAAAATCAGATTACGAAAACCCGTAAAGAGTTTACATATTTAATCATCATTTTTGTATAAATAATTGTAAACGCTATGATAAAGACCTTACTCATACTATGCTTCGCGATAAGTGGTTTTTTCGTAAATGCCCAATCCTGTGAAGAATATATTGAACTTGTAAAATCTAAAGACTATGGGACAACCTACACTAGTTATACAAGTACTGCAATATCTAAAGTAACATTTTACGATATAATGATAGATTATAAAACCTATTATTTCGCTATCGTTTGCTTTAAAAAAGAATACGCATATACTTGTAACGAATATATTTACTTAGTCAGTTCGAACACCAAAATGAACTACTCTCTAAATTATATGAAGAGTGCGGGAAAAGCTTTTTGGAAGTATATACACCCTTACAATCAAAATCTTGGTTGTGCCCCAAATTTTGAGTAAAAATACAATCTTGTGTAATGATACCCATAGCGTTCCTCACCCTTAAATCCATTTAATATTTTTCAAGACCATAAATAGGTCCGTATTTGGATTAGTCGCAAGAGCATTTCGGTGTCTTCTTGTTGTTGCTCCTCTTCTTCAAGATCTTGATGCGCTAGCTTTCGCTGATTCCACCAAGCTGATAAATCATCAATCTCTTTCTTTATCTGTTGTTGCTTCACAGAAACCTCCCAATCAGTAAGGTGCATTTCCTCTTGCACAAATCGCTCCAATAAGCTAAAACAAGCATAAAGCATCATCGTATCTATTTCTTCCCAATCGACGTTTAAACCTGTAAGCTCTATTAAATTTCCTGGACGCATTATATTAAATTTTTCATATAAGTGATGACGTCATTCCAATGATCAAATCCCGCGCCATTTTCAGCAAAATGAATATGTTTTCCTTTAAATTGATCTACTCCCCTAGCGGTACGATCATCAATAATAAAATCGCCTTTCAATAAGTTTTTATGATGACTTAAAATTAAACGTTTCCAAGCTACTTTGGGCAAATAGCGTTGTACCCAAAGCAATTTATCTTGCCAAGCAGAAGGATTTTCCCATGGTGCCGTAGAGAGAATATACACATCAAAATGTTTACTTAGCCACTTAAAACCTTCAACCGCGCCTTCATTAGGTTCCATCAAAGCAAAAATCCCAGGCACCTCATCCAAATCATCAGGACCATAGGTTTTTATATCTTCAGCTGAAATTTTCTCGATACCCGATTGAAAGTTCACCAAGACATTATCCATATCTACATACACAATTTGTTTACGTCCACTTTTCCTTATGTCAATTAACTCTTTATAATTTTTAGTCTGTCGCACTACCTCCTCACAGAATTTCTGAGCAGAATCATCACTAGCATAGCCCGCTTCATTTAACTCGCTCACGCCAAATGCTTTCCTCTTCAGGTTGATACGTTCTGTATACTCTACACTCATAGGATTTTTCCCCATAGCCCGATCCTTGGCATCGGCACCAGAATCTAACATAAAATCGGTTTCTTCTCCAAATAAGATAGCCTTTAAAGCCTGGACCTGTGCTTCAAAAGAACTAGATTTTTTTTGGATCTCCTTTAGCGCTTTTAATTCCCTTTCCGTAAAGTGATCTGAATAATTTTTAAAAATTTGTCCGATAGATAAATGTTTCATACAAAGCCGTTAAGTTAATACTCGTTGTTGATAGTCCTACAAATCTAAAATTTATGTCCGTCAAAACATGTCGAACTAGAATTATTCTTTTATTTTTAAGCATCGTCACTATATGGCGGACTTACTTTCTAATTTTGAACCTATGTCTAATTATTCCATTTCAAGAAGAATTCAATTTGTGATCCAGTATATTCACGATCAGCATTATGCGTCTAAAGATCAGATTTTATCCTTTTTAGAGCAAAAAGAATTTTATATCTCGTCACGGACATTAGAGCGTGATTTTGAAAAAATTAAAGCCGATTTCGGAATCGAACTTAGCTATTGCAAATCGCATAGAGGTTATTTTATAGATAAAGATAAAAGTGTAAAAGTAGAGTCTTTTTTTAAGTTTTTAGAACTGGTTACTTTAGCGGATGTGTTTAGCGATGGCTTACAAAACAATCATAAAATTTTAGAATATGTAATTTTTGATGATTCCAGTCAATTAAAAGGCGTTGAAAACCTACACCCTATTTTACTAGCCATCAAACAAGAGCGAGAGCTAGAATTCACCCATTATAACTTTCATAAAGACACCTATAAAACAAAACTAATTACTCCTATTATCTTAAAAGAATACCTCAACCGGTGGTATGTAATTGGTGTCCCTAAAGGCGAAGAAGAAATTAGAACCTATGGCATTGAACGCATTACGTATATTAAATTGGGAGAACTCAGTACGCTTAAAAAACAAAAATATTACCAACAAACTCAACAGTTTGAGAATATCATCGGATTGATGTTTACGGATCAGCAACCTGAAAAAATTCAACTTAAGGTGACCCATTTACACACCAAATATTTGGAGAGTTTACCCTTGCATTCATCACAGGAAATCCAAACCAGTGAAGAACCTGGTTATTCCTTAGTTTCTTACCGACTTATTCCCAATTATGAGTTTAGTATACAAATATTAAAAATGAGTATTCATGCTGAAGTGATCTCACCGCAATGGTATCGAAAATACATCAAAGAAGAAATAGATAAAATTCAATTAAAATATCAAAACGACTAAGTTATCATCTATGAACATTTTATACTTACACGGACTTTTAGGATCACTCAACCCAGAAAAGAGGAAGGTATTAGAAAAATACGGGACTGTATATGCACCCACGATTCCGTATAAAAGCAAATCAGCTTGTATTGATTGGCTTTACCAAACTTATAAGGAAAAGCAGATAGAAGTCGTCATAGGCAGCAGTATGGGTGGTTTTACCGGCTATTACCTAAGTCGGCTTTTACAAACGCCTGCCTTATTATTTAATCCTGCTTTAGCACATCGTTCGGTGCATCAAGAAATTCCATCTCCACTTCCGACCCATCAACATCCTGTATATTTCACTTTGGGAGCTCAAGATGAAGTAGTAAACCCTAAAGAAACATTGGGATTTATTGCCACGCATTTTCCAGTGACGCAAAATTACCAGCTTCACATTCAGCAAGATTTAGCCCACCGCATTCCGTTACCTACATTTAAGTCGGCCACCACTCATTTTTTCGCGTCGCTATTCAAGGCTCCCTCTTCTCCTAAGAAGTACTTATTTCTAGATGATATTAGAACTGTAGATATGGTATACGAACCTGTCTTTACGGAACATTTTGATGTGGTAAGAAGCTATAAGAAGTTTGTAGAATATATTAAGCGAAACGGACTCCCAGATTTTATTAGTTTTGATAATGACCTGGGATTAGACAACAATGATAGTGTAGCCCCAGATGGTTATGCGGCAGCCAAATGGTTGGTGTATGAATCGGGTTTGGATTTAAAGAATCTACAATTTGCGGTTCATTCTGCCAATCCCGTCGCTGCGGAACAGATTAGAGGGCTGCTTCATAATTATATTAAATTTTTAAAAAGTAAGGAATAATCAAAATACTTGGTAGAGGGTCGTTACTAATTTACCTTTAAAACCTGGAGAGGGAATAGACAACAACTCTTGTTCTGCTTTCACTTTAAAGTAAAAAGGTGCCGCTAACAATTGAACTCCACTTTTCTTATTAAGTCGGATACCCTGTCCAGAAATAATAGCGGCATTAGGCTCAAAATCTTGATCAGGCAAATGTTCGGTAAGAATCACATATTTAAACTGATATAGTTTTTCAACAATTGCTAGAATTTCGGCATTCGATAAATGTTGTAACACCTGCCTTAAAATTACACAATCGCCAGAAGGCAATTCATCTTTAGCAATATCTAGCGCATAAAATTCTAGATGTTTCTGCTGAAATGTCTTCTTATGGTGAGCAATCAAATCGGGAACAATATCGATAGCCTTATAGGTTTTTGCAAAGGCTAGCAGTTGCTTTCCTATATTAAAATCTCCACAGCCCAAATCACAAACTACGGGAGGCGATGTCAGAGTTTTAAAAAACTGAGACACAACGCTAATATAAGGCTCGACCACTTTAGGATGATGCGATCCTAAACCAGAATAAAATTCTGTTTCCCCTCCACCCCAAAGGTTCTCTTCATAAACTTGTATCATCGCCTTTTTGGTAGGCCAAGGTGTTTTTGATTGCTTCTTCATTCTTTTCTCCACTGAAGCGGTAAAGATAAAAGGAATTTCATTACAGTCTTTTCATTTACATATATCAAATAATGCATTGCTTTTTATTTATATCCTTTACTTTTTCCCATCACCGGAAAAAGACCTCTTCGATAGAAGATGCACGAACTCAAATAAAATAGTAAAACGTGAGCTAAACAAACCCGCCCGACCGGTACGGGCAGGAAAGTCTAGCCTCATTAATATTCTTTTCTTTTGCATTGCCCAAAAGAAACAAAAGTCTAGGCTTACGAATCTTACTCTAAATTTATCGTTCGAGGCCTAAATTTTAAGAACTCACTTCGTTCAAACAGCTTAAAATTTTACGCCCTTTTCACTTCAAATTTTACGAGCAATTTTCGATAGGCCACTTCATACTATACTTGAATGTTTAGAGTTACATTGAGTATCTCAAATAATTCTTTTCAACTCTCAACATTTGCTGTCACGCTAAACTTGCACGTATGTCATACTGAACCTGCCTGAATTAAATAATTCATTTAGGCGGGTTTGACTAACTATGTTGAATCTGCAATTTCAGTATCTCATCGTTTTTAACCTTTCTCATTTTTTTATTTTTAATTGGTATTCTATAAATTATGTCTTTTCAACTGAAAGATGTAGCTTAGAAACTTAATTAATTTCAACGTTTTTTTTAAGTTAGAACCTTGTATGCAGCTACATAACCTGTTATCAATACAACATTTAGAAGACAAAAATTTCATTGAAAACTACAATGTTCCTTTATATTCCATATTTTTATTGGACGCAGGAGCACATTATTCTGTTAATTTTGTAAAATATAAAACGGAACGAAAGTCTATTTTATTCCTTTCCCCTTATCAAAATTTAAAATGGCTCTGTCCTACATCCTCACAAATAAAATTACTACAATTTCACGGAGATTTTTATTGTATTGAATATCATAAAAAGGAAGTGGCTTGTAACGGGTTTCTATTTAACAATATCTATTTACAACCTTACATTTCGCTCCATAAAGATAAATTTCAAGAAATATCTCAGCTCATAGATAAAATGGAGAAAGAATTTGAAGTCAATAAACCATTTTCAGAATCTGTTCTTAAATCTTATCTACAGCTTATACTAGCAATTTGTAGCCGTGAAAAGAATGACCAACTAGAAAATCATTTCATACAACAATCTAAGAGTAATGAATTACTTAAATTTCAAGATATATTGGAATTAAATTTTAAAAAAGAACGAAATTCTTCATTTTATGCGAATGAGCTATCCATGTCTCTTTCTTCATTTAGCAAGAAAATAAAATCTCAATTTGGAAAAACTCCCACACAGCTCATTCAAGAACGCGTTATTTTAGAAGCTAAAAAATTATTACACTTAACTTCTAAGACTATAAAAGAAGTTGCTATAGAACTTAATTTTGATGACGAATTTTATTTTAGTCGGTATTTTAAAAAAGAAGTTGGCTTACCTCCAACTCATTTTCGCAAAAAAGTTGGACTTTCAATAATGGCAAAATAATCCATTATACTTCCTTTTTAATCCATCCTTTAGTCCGATAGCAATCTATAATTTTACATTTAAACTTGTATACTTATGGACAAGCTTCTTACCGCATTAGCGAAAGGTCAAAATCATTTCATCAATATGATCCGCATGGCTATTTTTATAGTGATGGTTTGGATTGGAGGTTTAAAAGCATATCAATATGAAGCTGATGGAATCGTTCCTTTTGTAGCTAATAGTCCTTTTATGAGTTTTTTTTATGCGAATGCCAATAAAACGATCATTAATAAAGAGGGGATACCTGTGAAAGCATATACACTTCATAAAAATCCAGAAGGAAAAATGAACGAAAAAAATATAGCCTGGCATAAATTAAACCATACTTACGTATTTTCTCTGGGCTTAGGTAGTATAATTGTCCTTATAGGTTTTTTAACCCTTTTAGGTATTTGGTTTCCAAAAATTGGACTTTGGGGTGGATTACTCACATTTGGCATGTCTATTGTTACCTTAAGTTTTCTTATTACCACTCCCGAAGCTTATGTTCCTAACCTTGGAGGAGATATCCCTACACCTCATTATGGATTTCCCTTTCTATCTGGAGCGGGGAGATTAGTTTTAAAAGATATTATTATGTTGTCAGCAGGCCTGATTATTGCATCAGATGCGGCAAAAAAAATACAATCATCATAGCTTATGAAAACTATTATATGCAATTATCGCAGCATTTTTTAGTTCCGACCATTCATATTTAAAAAATTCTCAACTTATTTAACCCTATTCAGTAATTACCCTCATTTATAAATATTATGAAAAAGCTTTTTAAATCTACAGTTTTACTTTTATCTATCTTATGTATGTCACAACACATTCACGCCCAAGAAACAAAAATTCTCGTTTTAATCCATTCAGATAATGGGGGAACCTATACCCTAGCTCAAGAAGTAGCAAAAGGTATTGAGTCTACTGGTAAAGTCAAAGCTGATATAAAACTAGTAAAGTCATCAAGTAATTCATCTTTAAAAGATATACCTGTCGCAACAGTGGAAGAGTTAACCACTTATAATGGTATTGCTTTTGGATCACCCATATACTTTGGAAATATTAGTACTGCGATGAGTGAGTTTTTATCAAAGACGGTAGACCTATGGAGTAATCATGCTTTAGAAGGCATGCCTGCAACCGTATTCATGTCTGCCGGTAGCGGGGCAGGAAAAGAACTAGCCATACAGTCTTTTTGGAATAGTTTAGCAGTACACGGAATGATTTTAGTACCTAGTGGAATTATGGGGAATGAAAGTATTGATAAAACCGTCCCTCAAGGAAATACCGTTTTGGGAACCACTAGTTTAGCTTCTTTAAAAAATGTAGAAAGACCTACTAAGAGTGAACGTTATCTTGCTAAAATTCAAGGTCAAAACCTTAGTAAAATAGCTTTAGCTTTAAAAGGTACATATCAAAGCTCATTAATAACAAAAGGAGATAATCAAGAAAAAAATATTGATGAAGTACTAAAAGAAAAGAAAATAGAGTTACCGACAGTTCCCCAACCTGCCGGAAGTTATGAGCCTTATGTGAGAACAGGAAATTTAATATTTATAAATCAAGTCGCTTTAAAGAATGGAAAAATCGTAAATCCAGGAAAATTAGGAGTAGATATCAATGAGAAGCAGGTAAATGAAGCTACCAGAGCTACCATTCTTAATGTGTTATCGGTATTAAAAGATGCGGTGGGCGGAGATTTAAATCAAGTAAAAAAATGCGTCCAGCTAACTGGTATTTTCAATACCAAAGCAGATTATACTCAACACGCAGATTTAATGAATGTTGCCTCTAACTTATTGGTCGAAATTTTCGGAGATAAAGGGAAGCACGCAAGAGCTACGTATGGTGCATCATCCATTCCTGTAAATTCTTCGGTAGAGATTCAAGCTATTTTTGAAGTAGAATAATTATCATTACCAAATCAACATTTACAAAATTTTTAATAGTCAATCACCCCCATATTTAATATCGTTTTTTTTCTTTATTAAGATTTAGAGCTTTAATCAAAGGCTCCAAATATTTCTTAACTAGCTTTCACTGTAATGCTAGTTAAGAAATAAAGAAAATTAAACTTACCTTTAGATTATAAATAACCCAAAAGATTTATAAATGATGAACATCAGTCAATTTTAATCTTTAACCATCCTGCCTAACTTAGCATTAAAAAGCATGTACGAGAAAACATTTAGAGGCATAAACAATGAATTTCTTCAACTTCAAGAAATAAAAAATGGAAATTCCATTTCTTTTAACCAAGAACATTTATCGCCATTGATATTTATATGGGTAAAAGGGGAAAAATCAAATATTACATTTGAAGGATCTAAAATTGGAATAGTGAGCAATACAATTCTATGCTTAAATTCATTTGATAAAATTCAATTTACAAATCTTGATAATGCTAGAATCATTAAGTTTAACCGTGAATTTTACTGTGTTTTAGATCACGATAAGGACGTGAGTTGCAAGGGTATATTGTTTTATGGAACCAATCAACTACCCAATTTTCAAATTCCACAAGAAGAAGTTGACAAATTTGAAACACTCTGGAAAATGTTTGAAGTTGAAATGCAATCAAAAGATAAATTACAATTAGAGATGCTTCAGACTATGCTAAAAAGGTTTATTATTTTGTGCACCAGAATGTTTAAAGTACAAAACCAATTAATTAAATTAGACACAGAAGAAATTGACATAGTAAGAGAATTTAATTTTTTGGTCGAGCAGAATTTTAAGACCGTACATAGTGTTAAGGATTATGCTAGTCTTTTAAATAAATCTCCTAAAACGCTTTCAAATTTATTTTCTAAAGTTTCAGAAAAAACACCCTTACAAATAATTCATCAACGAAAATGTATTGAGGCTAAACGTTTTTTAAGATATACAGATAAATCCATTAAAGAGATCGCTTACGAAATAGGTTTTGAGGACATCCATGCGTTTAGTAAGTTTTTTAAAAAGATGGAACATATTAGCCCATCAGACTTTAAAAATACAACTTTGGGAACTATCGCCACATCATCGGGAACAAAAGCCTAATTCCCACCTTTATTCTTATCGGATATTTGCATTATTAAATAACAAATAAAAATTTTAACGATGACAAAATTCACAGTTCCTACCCGAGGAGAAGTATCGGAAAATAATCAAGCTATTTTTGACAACCTTCAAAAAGGATTGGGGTTTGTTCCCAACTTGTATGCTTACTATGCAAAAAATGAAACCGCTTTAGGTGACTATTTGGCGCTGCAAAATAGAAAAAGTACCCTTAGAGCAAAAGAACGCGAAGTAATTAATTTAGTTACCAGTCAAATTAATGACTGTCGTTATTGCCAATCTGCTCATACCGAATTAGGTAAAATGAATGGCTTTACAGATGAACAAATTATTGAGTTACGTAAAGGTACTGCTTCTTTTGATTCTAAATTAGATGCGCTTGCTAAATTCACAGCGTCTGTGGTAGAAAACAGAGGCAATGCTAATGAAAAATCAAAACAAGAATTTTTTGATGCAGGTTACACCGAATCAAACCTTATAGATGTAGTAATTGTAATTGGGGACAAAGTTATTAGTAATTATATCCACAACCTAACGGGGTTTGCCATAGATTTTCCAATAGCACCTAAATTATAAATTAGCACGATGAAATATAGCAATTTAATTATCCGTATAGGTTTTGGTTTGCTCTTTATATGGGGAGGACTTGAAAAATTTTTTGAAGGATTTTTAGGAGGTGTCGGACTTGAAAATATGGCTCACACCTTAAAAAATAGTGGCTTAGGATTTTTAGGAGATAGCGGTACATACGTAGTAAGTTTTCTCTTAGCCCTTTTAGAATTAGTGGCTGGGGTATTGGTTCTTGCTAATCAACAACTTAAATATTCTTATAGTTTCTTAGCCTTTACTATGCTTATGGCCTTAATAATGGTTCATATCCCTTCAGGAAGCTGGATGAACAGTATGATTCATATAGCTTTATTTACTACTTTACTAGGCTTGGCTTTAGAAAATTTTAGCGATAAAAAAGGCAAGTAATGACTGTCTACCACTTTTGAGATAAAAAGCTTATATATTTTTTGTGTTATACCGATTCATAAATAGGTCACTCATATAGGTTTAAGTCTTTTTAAAATTAGTGAACAAGAGATGGATATTTCTAAAACAGACTTGGAAAAACATAGTACAATTCAAATAAAAAAGGGGGTAAATCTAACAAGGATTTTAATTTTCGGGATCCCCTTTAGTTGGGGCAAGAATTTATAAATTTAAATTTTTGCCCTTTTTTTATCTACATTTCAGGTGATTCTATAAGGACTCCAACAAGTTTTAACTTAAATCGGTTTGGAGCAAGAGTCGAAAAATCAATTAGATATTTGCTGTCATACTGAACTCGTTTCAGTATCTCATCCTGTTAAGCATTTCATTTTTGTCATTTCGAGCGGAGTCGAGAAATCTTGCAGTTCAAAATTCAACTCTCTTGTCATTTCGAGCAGAGTCGAGAAATCTTGCAGTTCAAAATTCAACTCTCTTGTCATTTCGAGCCGAGTCGAGAAATCTCATGATTGGTTTTATTTCATAAGCATTCATTTATTGATTGTTCCCTTCTTTTTTGCATTGCCCAAAAAAGAACCAAAAAAGTCTAGACTTATTTTTATTTCCTTGAATTGCTACGAGAATTTCTTATCCTGCGCAAGGGAAACCGTTTCACTAGTCCCTTGCTCCAAAGCCATCGCTGCTAAATTCTCTGCAATTACTACAGAATTAAAAAGAGGTCGTATTTTCCCTACATATGTCATGCTGAGCTTGATTAACTACGTTGAATCTGCGATTTCAGTATCACACCCAGTTTAGCGTCTTATCTTTGTCATTTCGAGCGGAATCGAGAATTCTTATATCTTAAGTCCTACCTCTTATTTTGCATTCTTGCATCTTTCGTAAAAGTTGACCTATCTAAAAATATATTGAAAATCAAGGAAGCAGCGGTGGATAGAAAATGAAAAGTTGTTTGAGACCGACTGATAAGGAGGTTGAGTTCTTTTCATTTGTGGCTGCGGTTTCCGTAGTATTTTCTTATAAATTTTTAGTCAGTCTTGATCTTTTGCTTCGTTTTGTATCAAGATAAAATGAAGAAAGCACGAATCTAATTTCTATCTCACAAATGAAAGCTCAACTTCCATTGGTATTTGATCTTTTTTGCATTGACCAAAAAAGAACCAAACCCGCCCGACCGGTACGGGCAGGAGTCTAGGCTGATTTTAGCCTTCTTGAAAACGACATAAAAGCTTTATCCTGCGTATAGCAATCGCTCCGCTAGGCTATACTCCTCTGCCCAATGCTGCAGCTTTTACTCGTTTTGCTACGAAAACTAAAAGTAGGCCCCTTCATACTATACTTGAATATTTAGAATTAAATTGAGCATTTTCAAAACTCAACGTCATACTGAACCTGCCCCAATTAAATAATTCATTTAGGCGGGTTTGTTTCAGTATCTCATCCAGTCCAGCGTCATGCTGAGCTTGATTAACTACGTTGAATCTGCGATTTCAGTATCACACCCAGTTTAGCGTCTTATCTTTGTCATTTCGAGCAGAGTCGAGAAATATATTTATTACTTCATTATATATTATAAACATTTATTGATGTTCTTTTCTTTTGCATTACCCAAAAGACCTCTTCTTAGAAGATGCACGAAGTCCAGTAAAATAGCAAAGCGTGAGCTAAACAAACCCGCCCGACCGGTACGGGCGGGAGTCTAGGCTGACGAATCTTACTCTAAATTTATCGTTCGAGGTCTAAATTTTAAGAACTCACTTCGTTCAAACAGCTTAAAATTTTACGCCCTTTTCACTTTAAATTTTACGAGTAATTTTCGATATGCCACGTCAAACTATACTTGAAAATTTAGATATAAATTCAGCATTTCACCTTATTAAACCTAAGGTGTAATATGTAATTTTTTTTTATTCTTTTTTGAAGGTTTTCACATACATATACTAAGCTAAAACCTTAGTGTAAAAGCATACCTACTGTTTACCTTAGTATTCTAAATCCGTAACTTATGAATACACAACATGTAAATCACTTTTTAGCTTTATTTTCTCGTCTATAAAAATATCTCAACCTAAAAAATACCTGACAGACAACTCTTTATCCCTTATGAATAAATAATATGGCTGATCTTTATACTGTATTTCAAAGAAAGAAACTATAAGTGTTGCGCAACACGCTAGGGGTAACCGAAAACCTGTAAAAAAGAGTAGGCGTATATATTAATTTAAATTTAGAAATTATGAAAAATAAATTTTTAATTCCTGTGTTAGCGATGATATTCGCAACGGGACTCTCCTTTGCCACGGCAGAGAAGAATAAGCAGGCCGTAGATTATATTCATAACGGCAGCACTTGGATGGCCATTCCAGAAATTAATTGTGGCACACCAGGAGCTAGAGAATGTCAAGTAAGACTTCAAGACGGTACAGTGTACAGCGTCTATGACCTTAATAACTTCGGTTCTCTTAAGAAAACCGCAAGTAAAGTTCCGTTTCAATTGTAAAATTAACCCTTAAAAAAGAAGAAGCACACGCTAACTCCGTGTGCTTCTGTTTTTAATTACGGACTTATATTACCTGCAATAAATTCAAATTGATTTTCTTTTATTAAATAACGTTGAGCTGCCTGTTGAATTGCTTTGGGATCGAGTCCATTCAAATAACTAAGGTACTCCTGATGAGAAACCCAGGGTCGTTTGTTACCGAGTACATCGTAAAGACGCTGTTGCATCTTTTCATGAGTTTGCAAATAGGCTTCAGTATATTTTAGCTTTATACGCTCCACCGCAGCTTCCAAGTATTTTTCAGAGATATCTCCTTTTTTCAGTTCTTCCACGATTTGCTGACACTCCTTTCGAATAGCCTCGATTTCCTTTGGAATACCACTGATCTCAATTTTTATTTGTACACGATTTTCTTCCAGATCATAATACCCGTCCGACCAAAGGTCATAAACACTCAACCCCAACTCTTGTCTTAATCGTTGTAGCTTTGTTTCTATCAACTCTCCTAAAGTCTGCACCAATACCTCTTCTTGCCAAGATAGAACTTGCTTAGTCGGTTGGATATATTGTAAGTAATATTTTTCATTAGACATCAATTTTTGTGTTTTGATTCTTCTTACCAAGGGTCCTTTTAAAAGGGGCTTTGGAAAGGAAGCTTTAGGTCGACTTGTAGTTAAAACTGATTCCTCGGGGAGGTTACCTAAGTATTGCTGTAATAATGGCATCATTTCTTCAGCATTAAAATCACCACTCAAAATAAACGTCCACTGACTCGCATCATTAAACAAGCGATTGTATATCTCTATGCTTTTTTCTGCTTGATGCTGCCGTAAGAATTTGGCGTTTTGCCAAGGATTTACATTTCTATACCCATAATAACGAGGTATCACCGTATCTCCATAAAATTCTCGTATATAAGATTTTATTTCTTCTTCTGAAGAAGGAACATAAGGCTCTCTTTCTTTATATAAAATCTCCCAGGCTTTAACTTTTTCAGCCGAATAAGAAACTGCTTGAAAAAGTGTATAAATCCACTCCAATACCGCTTCGGTGGAGGCTAAAGGTGCTCTGGCTGCCATTCCAGTTTCCCGATAATCAATAAATGGCTCACTCAGATGTATGCCATGGGTTTCTTTAAAACTATTCAACGCTTTGGAAGAATAATCTCTTAAGTCTTTTTCCTGTATCCAACGAGGAGCCACGACAGCACTAGCATAGTCCACCATAGAAAAAGCAGAAGCACCCTGTGGTCTAAATCCTTGCACATATAGGTCTTTAGCGCCTATGCCTGAGGTAGGTTGGAAAGGCTTTAGTATAATCTTTACTCCATTCTCTAAAACGAAAGCTTGACTGTCTTTTATTGGCGGCTCCACTTCAATAAAACTAACAGGTTTCAATTCATTTTTTATAGCGGCGGGTATGAGCTCCTTTGTCACCACTGGCAATACATACGGCTGGAGTTGATTTTTGGATAGCTCGGACAGCTGTTTTCTTACCCAGTCTTCATTTTTATAATACGATGGAAGCTTGCTTCCAGTTATTACCCCAATATCCTGAGGTTGTGTTTGTACAAATTCTTTTAAATGCTCATTAAAAGCGCTTAAGGATATATCTCTGAGCTGCGTTTCTAAGGCCTTCGGAGAAGCAAACAAGGGGTGTCCTTCTAAAAAATGCCTCTCTAATTGTTTGATCCAAAAATTATGAGCTCTAGGTAAACCTTGAGATACATATTGTTCTACCACCTCTTTATATTCTTCAGGATAGACCCCGTAGGCTTTTAGAACCTGAAGTGCGTTGGTGATCCCGGATAATACCTCTTGGCTATTTTGTGGTTGACCACAAAGTTGAATGGAATAAGACATGGGCTTAGAGGCGTATTGATATTCATTTTTAACCGAGATCTGGTTCGCATAGACATGTTCTAATCGCTTACGCAGAATATCAAGGAAAAGGTTAAATTCAATACTGCTTAGAAATCCTTTTGGCATTTGTATACACTCTGCCAGTTGCGTTCGGTAATAGAGCTGATACCTCAAAAAATGAGATGCTTCTGCTAGTTCTTCTACATAAAATTGTGGAGGTTTTTTTTGATAAACTTCCTCACAATCCGTCACCTTTTGCATCTGCTGAGCAGGTGGGATATCTCCGAAAAGCTTTTGTATATGTTGTTCTAGGTTCTTCATTTCTTTTAAATCTCCCACGATAAGAATAGCCATACGATCGGGGCGGTACCATTTTTTATAAAAATGTTCTAATTCTTGAGGCGTTAAAGCCTCTATGCCTTCTAATAGTTGATCGGTAAAACGGGTACAAGGGTAAATTTTTGCCTCTAATGTTTCTACTGCAGCAACTATTAAAGGCTCATCACTTTCTCGAAATAACATCTCTTGCTTTACCGATGCTTTTTCTTTTTCAACCTCCCGGGCATTAAATTTTACATCTGCCGCTATATCTCTCAACCAATGCAGTGCTTTGTCAACCGATTGAGGATGCTCCTTAGGCACACGCAGGTAATAACTCGTACTCTTCATCCCTGTGCCTCCATTGATATCGCCCCTTACCATACCTAAACTGCGCATACTTTCGAGATGCATTATTCCCTTAGGAAAATGAGGACTAGGACCAAAAGCTACATGCTCTAAAAGGTGTGCTAATTCTACTTGTCCCTCCTGTTCTTGCTCTACTCCTGCTTTGACCAAAAGACGCATATGTATCTTATTCCCCGCATTGGGTAGGTGTTTGAGGTAGTACTTTAGTCCGTTGTTGAGTTGTCCTTCCACTACATCTGTCGACGGTCTTGAGTGTTGGAGAGATTGACCATAGCCTAAAAATACCATCATAAAGACCCACAAGCCTATTATTATTCTACAGAATTGTTTGTTCATAGCTTCAAATTAATAGCCTGCATTTTGTAGGAGCTGGGGGTTACTTAATAATTCCGTAGCAGGAAGGGGGTATAATACATCGGTACTTTCCCAATCAGGGCTATAAGGAGCAAATACCTGCTCGGTGGTATCCCATCGCTTCACATCCAACCAACGGTGGCCCCATTCGGTAAAAAGTTCTTTGCGACGTTCATTTACCACTTCCTCTAATAAGGCAGACTGACTTATTCCTGGGTTGCTTTCTGACAATAGTTCTATCCCCGCTCGTTGTTTAATCTGATCTAGATCTGCGATGGCCCCTGAAAGATCATTCTGTTGAGCGCGAGCCTCTGCCCGTATCAAATACTGTTCGGCTAATCTTAAGATCATAGAATACTCGGTAGCTTCTCCTGTAGCATTATGGATTTTGTATTTGTACGCGTGGTATACATCAAGACCTTCGTGATAGCCTATCCAGTCTATTTTGCGTTGATCTTCCTCGTCTAAATAATTCACCAAATCTGCCGTTAGTTTTACATAGGAAAAAGAAGGGATATAGGGATTAATGATAAATACCGAACCTTCATTGGTATGGGTTAAACCTGTTCCGTTTCCTATAGGGGAAAGCTGCCAAATGGCCTCAGGGCTGTTGGCTAGGAACACCTCATTTAAATCGGTAGGCAAACTGTAAGTTCCGCTGGCGGCGATCACTTCACTGCTGTAAATTTCGGCTAATTCCCAATTCTCTAAATAAAGGTGCACCCGCGCCAATAAAGCTTTTGCGGTATAGGCATTGATTTGTGTACGCTCTCCCGAGGAGTAGCTATTTCCCAGCGCATTGGCCGCAATTCCTAAATCCGCTAAGATGTTTTCATAAATGGCTTGTTTAGAACTTCTAGGTTCTACAGCATTTTCTTGGTAATCGGTTCCTAATACTAAGGGCACTTCTCCGTATAAATTCACCAAATAGAAGTAGGTAAAAGCACGAACAAAACGAGCTTCTCCTTCCAATCGCTGTGCTGTTTCTGGCGATACTTTGGTGGAGACCTCTAGTCCTTCCAATAGGGAATTAACCATATAGATCATATTATAGGCACTTCCCCACAAACCTTCATTGTAAGAGTTTTCGGGATGCAACTGGTGATTTTGAAAACCTAATAAGTCGAAGGTATTGGTATTGATCAGCTCTAAATTATCTGCCGATAATCCTGCCAATACGGTGGTACTCCCCAACCAACCTGCACTAAAACTAGCTTGGTAGAGTTGATTGTAAATCCCTTGCATGGCGGCTTCTGCAGTTTCTTCGGTGTCGAATACTTTACTGCTTACCAGTTTATAATCGGGTTCTTCAATATCTAGCCATTCCTGGCAAGAAGTAAGTAACATCCCTAAAAGTAGGGTACTCATTAGGATAAAGTATGTATTATTTTTCATCGGTATGTGTTTAAAAGTTAAGTTGCACCCCTGCGGTAAGGGTACGCAGGCTAGAAAAATCTGTTCCGCCCACGGAGGAATCGGGATCCATGCCTTTATAATCGGTCAGCGTCCATAAATTTTGTCCTGTTAGAAAGAATTTAGCCTGACTTAAATTCAGAACCTCAATCCAGCTTAGGGGAAATTCATAACTTAAATTCAAGGTTTTTAAACGGATAAAAGAGGCATTCTCTATCGTAAGGTCAGATTGTACCGCCCGAGAATAAGCCTGTGAAGCTTCGTAGGTTTGTGATACCTGTTGATAAGCACTAAAATTTTGATCGACTTCTGCTGTGAGTGCTTGCGGAAAACCAGCATTAAAAATATCCGCGAAGCTCCCTTCCTGTTGGACAAACTGAAATAAAAACTGCAAGGAAATTCCTTTATAGCTGAGGCTATTTTGAATGCCTCCAAAATACTCGCGGGTACGGTCTTGAATCACCACCTTATCCTCTTGATCATAGACGCCATCCCCATTTTGATCTATGACTTGATAATACCCCGTTTCTGGATCTATACCCTCATATTTATATAAGAGTGCTATATTTAATGGATGCCCCTCTCGGTAGGTATGGGCATAGGGAGATTGCTCTAGACCAGGGTAACTAACCAATTCATTTTTCGGGAAGCTCATGTTCAAGGATGTCTGCCAACGAAAGTTTCCTTTACGGATATTATCACTAGAAAATTCTACTTCCCACCCCCTATTTTCTACGGTTGCCGGTAAGTTGGCTTGTACGCTATTAAATCCTGTAGTCGCTGGTAATGGATAAGCCACCAATTGATTGGAAGAACGGTTGCGGTAGGCGCTCACCCCCAAATGAATTCTATCCTTTAGAAACCCTAACTGCATCCCCACCTCTGCTTTTTTATTGACCTCCCAAGAATATTCGGGATTAGCTAAAGCCGTGGGATAAAGACCGCCCGGACCAGGGGTAGCTTCATAAGCATCTAAATATCCATAATCTGGAATCTGATCACTACCCGTAGTTCCATAACTCCCACGCAGTTTCCCGAAAGATAACCACTCCAGGTGCTGTTTAAAAAATGCCTCGTCGGTAAAAATCCACCCCGCACCAATAGCTCCGAAATTAGCAAAGCGATTCCCTTGAGCAAAACGGGAAGAGCCATCCCTTCTCCCGGTAAGGTTCAGGTAATATTTTTTGTCCCAGTTGATTCCAAGTCTGGCAAATACTGCTTGGTAACGGTATTGGGTGTTTTTGGCTTGTGCGTGGAGTAAACTTTCTGCGGCTCCAAGATTTCCAATCAAAGCTTCTGCCACATAATTTTCTCCTTGTACGCTAAAGGTATCGTACTGATTTTCTTGAAGCGTACTCCCCAAGAGCGCGTTAAGATTTAACTTTCCCCATTGGTGTTGGTAATTAAGTTGAGGCTCTATGATCCAAGACTGACGCTGACTTTGGGTATTTAAAGATCGGTGTAACGGCATGGAAGAAGGGTTATAAGAACGTTGGGGCATTTTAACCACTTCATCGCTATTGAAATGGGTAAAACCAAAGTTGGTTTTCAAGGCTAGGCCTAGGATAATTTCATAAGACAGGTTAAGGCTGGACACTAAATTGTGAGATTTTATTTCCGCCTTATTATAAAGACCTGCTAAAGGATGTTCAAGCCCTGCTTCTCCCCAAGTCTCCCAATTTAGGCTATCATCTTCGTTATAAAGTTCGGGCGCATTGGGGGCAAGTTTAAAGGCTTTACTCCTAAAATTAACTCCGCCTGCCATCAGTTCATTTTGATCTACTCCATAGTTAAGTGCCAGCCCCAGTTGAAATTTTTCATCTTTAGAACGATGTTCTAGGTGTGCCCCACCTGTAAATTTTTGGTATTGTAAATCTACCGGGTAAATTGTCCCTTGCTGGTGAAATGCTCCATTTAATCTAAAATGCGTCTGGTCACTTCCGCCTTGAGCGGAAATATTCACATCGGTAATATCGGCCGTACCTCCCAAGAACTCTTCCTGCCAATCGGTTTCTCGATTTTGATCCCAAAGCAACAAGTCGTAGGCATTATATTCATCGGGTTCTACCCCATCATTCACAAAAGCTTGTTGTCGTATTTCAAGGTATTGTTGGGTATTTAGTAGGTCTAGTTTATTAGCAACGGTCGATACTCCTTTATAAACTCTAGCTTGAATTCCTTTTTGCCCTTTCCCTTTTTTAGTGCTAATCAAAATAACCCCATTGGCTCCTCGAGAGCCATAAATCGCTGTAGCATCCGCATCTTTAAGCACCTCAATACTTTCTATATTACTTAGGTTCATTGTACTCAATGGGTCTATTCCAGAAAAACTCAGACTACTCTTACTCTCTACAGGAGTAGAATTAATAGGAACTCCATCAATAATATATAAGGGGTAATTCCCTTCACTGCGCAGACTATTTTGTCCGCGAATTCGAATAGTGGGCGCTGCCCCCGGAGTATCGGTTCCCGTACTGATCTCCACCCCTGCCATTCTTCCTTGCAAAGCTTGTAACGGACTTACCACGGGCTGCAGTTCTATCTCTTTGGCTGTGATCTTGGCGATATTACCTGTGCGTTCCCTTTCGGTAGTGGTGTAATAACCCGCATTGATCACCAAATCGCCTAAAGAGTTCTCGTTTTCTTTTAGCTGTATGTTAATTTGCGTCTGCTCTCCCACTGCTACTTTTTGCGAGATATAGCCCATATAGGTGTAAACCAAGGTGTCTTGGGGTCTAGCCACCAATTGGTACTCCCCTTCAAAGTTAGAGGTGGTTCCTCGGTTAGTACCTTGTATTTGGATGTTCACCCCTGGGATAGGGAGATCTTGGGGACCAGTGACCTGTCCCTCGATAATTTGTTGGCAGAACCCGCTTAAGGGAGTAACTCCTATCCATAAAAGAGTTATCCTTAACAGGTGCTGCCTGTAAGAAAATTTCATAACTTTGTACTGTTAATTACGTTGAGTAAATTAATGTTTAGCCTTCCTCGCCGTGCAAAGCTTTAGGAGGGCTTTTTTGTTTTAGTTTTTAATTTTTAGCGTTTAGCTATTAGCTGCTAGCTTTTAGCTTTCAATGCTTGCTGTCATGCTGCACTTGATGCAGCATCTCATCCAGTTTGACGTCATGCTGAGCCTGACTCAGCATCTCATCCTATTCGACGTCATGCTGAACTCGTTTCAGCATCTCATCCTGTTAAACATTTCATTTTTGTCATTCCAAGCGGAGTCGAGAAATCTTGTAATTCAAAATTCAATTCTCTTGTCATTTCGAGCGGAGTCGAGAAATCTCATGATTCTTTTTAATTCATAGGCATTTAGTTTATATTCTCTTCTTTTCCATCGCTGAAAAGAAGCAAAAATCTAGGCTGATTTTAGCCTTTTTGAAAACGACATAAAAGCTTTATCCTGCGTATAGCAATCGCTCCGCTAGGCTATACTCCTCTGCCCAAACTGCAGCTTTTACTCGTTTTGCTACGAAAACTAAAAATAGGCCACGTCATACTATACTTGAATATTTAGAAGTAAATTCAGCATTCTAGATAACTCAATTCAACTCTTAGCTTTCAACGTTTACTGTCATGCTGAACCTGTACGTACGTCATGCTGAACTCGTTTCAGCATCTCATCCTCTTTAATTTTCTCCTCCTTGTCATTTCAAGCGGAGTCGAGAAATCTTCCAATTCAAAATTCAACTCTCTTGTCATTTCGAGCGGAGTCAAGAAATCTTCCAATTCAAAATTCAATTCTCTTGTCATTTCGAGCGGAGACGAGAAATCTTATTATTAATTCGTTTTATATCATAGGCATTCATTTATTTTTATCCTTTACTTTTTCCCATCGCCAGAAAAAGACCTCTTTGATAGAAGATGCACGAACTCCAGTAAAATAGCAAAGCGTGAGCTAAACAAACCCGCCCGACCGGTACGGGCAGGAAGGTCTAGGCTGACGAATCTTACTCTAAATTTATCGTTCGAGGTCTAAATTTTAAGAACTCACTTCGTTCAAACAGCTTAAAATTTTAAGCCCTTTTCACTTCAAATTTTACGAGTAATTTTCGATAGGCCATCTCAAACTGTATTTGAATGCTTAAAATTAAATTCAGCATCTCATCCTGTTCGACGTCATGCTGAGCTTGACTCAGCATTTCATCCCCTTTAATTTTCTCCTCCTTGTCATTTCGAGCAGAGTCGAGAAATCTTCCAATTCAAAATTCAACTCTCTTGTCATTTCGAGCGGAGTCGAGAAATCTCATGATTCGTTTAATTCATAAGCATTCATTCATTGATTGTTCTCTTCTTTTGCATTGCCCAAAAGAAACAAACCCGCCCGACCGGTACGGGCAGGAGTCTAGGCTGACGAAACTATTCTTAAATTTATCAATCGAGGTCTAAATTTTAGGAACTCCCTGCGGTCAAACAGCCTAAAATTTTACAACCATCGATTTTCAAATTTCACAGAATACTTTCGATATGCCACATCAAAATATACTTGAATATTTAGAAGTAAATTCAGCATTCTAGATAATTCTATTCAACTCTTAGCTTTCAACGTTTGCTGTCATGTTAAACTTGCACGAACGTCATGCTGAGCTTGACTCAGCATCTCATCCTGTTGAGCATTTCATCTTTGTCATTTCGAGCGGAATCGAGAAATCTCATGATTAATTCGTTTTATTTCATAGGCATACAAATTATTAAGTTCAACCCTAAACCATAGCGGTACTCTAAAAAAAGGAAGAAGAAAATGCTTTGAAAAAATAGAAGAGAAAAGCCAAATACAAAAAGGCGTGGAAACTCAACTTATCGATCTAAGGTACTGGTATACCACGCACAATAAGTGAGCCCACGCCCGGGTCGTGAGCACTAACACTTATCATTCCGTGCATTAAAAATTACCAGTTTTTAGATCGGAATTCAAAGCGAATGCTTCTAATATTTTACTTAAAGAAGTATCGCAAATATAATATTATGATTCAAATATAGTAAAAATATTTAAATTACAGGACTATAGTCCTTAGTTATTTCTTTCTTTTTTGGCTCAATTTGTATATGCATGAATCATTAGAGAAAATAGAACATCATATAATCAATAAAGTCCGAGAACTTAGGCTTAGTAAAGGTATTAGTCAGACTAGTTTATCACATTCAATAGGAAAAGGCACTACCTTTATATCTGACATTGAAGCACCTTCTAAAAAAGCAAAATATAACGTTATACATTTAAATCTTATTGCAAAAGCTTTAAACTGCTCGCCAAAAGATTTTTGGCCAGAGAAACCATTGTAATTTTTTGTACGAAAATTGAACATTAAATCTTAATTAGGAAATAAATAGAAATAGTAATTTCTAGCTAGCTTGGGCACACCATAATTTAGTGAACTATGATATATCTATTTATACCGTTAAATTCTTAAAGTTTCATTCCTAACATACGTTCATCAAGGTTTTTCCAATTGGGAAGATGTTTTGAAAGCTCTGCCCAAAATTCTTTAGAATGGTTTTTGACTTTAGTATGGGTGAGTTCATGAACAATTAAGTAATCAATTAATGACCAAGATAGTTTGACCGCATCCACATTAATAATAATTGTATTACTAGGTGTACAACTGCCCCAAGTTTTTTCTAATTTTCTAAATTTCAATTCATTAAAACTCAACCCAGTTTCTTTAGACCATTTTTTTATTCGCGGGCTTAACTTTTCCTCTGCCTTTCTTTTAAAAAAACTGTTTAATGCTTCGCTTATATCAACTTCTTTGTAGTTTTCTGGAACGGTAATTTTAAACTTAGACTCTGTAAATTCAATAATAACAGAAGATACTTTACTGTTCTTAAAAAGTTGTACGTAGTATTTTCTCCCTAAATATTGAATTCGTGAACCTGTAACAATTTCCTTATCTTCAATGGTTTTAACCAAGTCTAACTTATCTAAAATCCATTTAGCTTTTTTTAGAATGAGCTGCTGTGCTTTTTCTTCTGTAACACGTTCACCTTTTAGCACAACCCCACTATTACGCTCTACTGTAATGTAATGAGACTTTAAACCATTAGTTTCCTTAATAGAATAAGCTATAGTCCTATTTCCGTAAGCTACACTAGGCATCTTTATTCTTCTTTAAAATTTCTAGCATATCCTTTGCCTTTAGCTTAGCTTCTATATTAGTAAGTTTGCTACGTAAGAAACGTTTAATCTTGTTCTCTATGTCTTTTTGAACTCTAGTTTTATCTACCCAACCTACAATACTCAACTCACCTGCTATTAAATCATATAAAGTATGGGTAGCATCTTCAGCACCTTCTTCAAAAATAATTTTCATTGAATTATAAACTGCTTTCTTTTGGTTAGTGACAAAACCTTTTTCATTACTTTCTTTATCTTCTACTGCTATTTCTTCACCCAAGCCAGCATAAGCTAATAACAACTGTGTTTCTGTAATTCTCTGTTCTTTTTTTTGCTTTAAAAGCTCTTCTAAACGTTGTGCTAAGGGTTTAAAAAAATCTGGATTTTTATCTAAACCAACTTTAATAGTATGCTTTAGGTTGTTACGCATTTTTAATTCTTTAGTAGATGGAGAAGCGTTCATCATTTCTTCTTTAAACCTCTCCTTATCAATTATAGAAATAGGTTCTTCTAATAAGTTTTCTATCCCTTTAGATTGCAAGTGCCTATCTATCATATTTTGTAACATTGTACTCTCCTCTCTACTTACTTTTAAATCTTCATCATCAGGATAAAAATTTCTAGCTTGGAGTTTTATTTCATTATATAACTTAAAATCTTTTTCATATTTCATTGCTTTAATGTTAGGCAAAACAATGTGTATAGATTTATTAAATTCTTTAAGCAATACTTTAAACTCGTCTCGCTTATCTAATGGTTCTATAAAGCGTATCGCTGCATCTATATACCTTTCACGTTCATAAAGACGATCAATTTCCATAGGTTTAAAAAATGATACTAATTTTGTATGATTTAATGCTAAACGTGGTAACTCTTCTGCCAAATTTTTTAAAATATCATCTGGTCTTAAATCACCATTAAAAATTTCCATTGCTTGAATGAGGTAAGACGAGATACCGCAATAATCTACAATATACCCCGCATCTTTTCCTTTCTTAGAACGGTTTACTCGGGCAATTGCCTGTAGTAAATTATGCTCTTTTAAGGCTTTATCTAAATATAAAACACTGGCTATAGGTGCGTCATACCCCGTAAGCAACATATCACTCACAATTAAAAATGCAGTATTATCATATTTCTTTTTACCAGATTTTTCCTTTTCATTTTCATTACCAAACGGAAGTTTATAATCTTCTGTAACCGTTTTCACCGCTTCGGGTGCCGTTAGCCAAATAGGCATAGGGTTGTCGGGGTTTTCTTTATTATGTTCTACCGCAGTATAATATTCTTTAGCGATTTCATCAGTTTTTGGCGAACCTAAACTAATAACCACTTTCGATGTGAATTGATGAAAACCTTCGTTTTCTAACTCCCTAAAAATCTTTTGATATTTTATGGCTGCTTCCCGTCCCGACGTAACCAACATCGCTTTATGCTTGTCGGTATAAATCTTATCTCTGTAGTGAGTAATAATGTGTTTCGCTACATCTCGCATTCTGCTGTAGGATAACTGATATTTACGCAAAGCAGCTCTCTTTAGTACGTCCTTTTTTTCTTCGGAAGTGTCTTTAAACTGCTCATCAAATTCTTTATCCAGCTCTTTCTTTTTAACATCTAGTTGAGCTATGCCTTCATCATAGAATAATTCTTTGGTAGCCCCATCGGCAACCGATTCTTTAATAGTGTATACGTCTATATATTGCCCACCATAAAATTCACCTAAAGTACTTTTATCTTCCTTGCTAATAGGCGTTCCTGTAAATGCTACAAATTTGGCATGCGGGAGTATAGAACGCATAAAAGCTGCCAAGAAGCCATAATGACTTCTATGTGCCTCATCTACCAATACATATAAGTTCTTTTTATCAGAAAGGTGTTGTAATTCTATTTCTTCTTTATCTATCGCTACCCACTTACCCTGTTGTAATTCTTTAGTTGTTTTAATGAGTTTGTTATTATCAGCATCTACTTTTTTTTCGATTCTGAAATTTTCATTTTCTTCTAATTCAGTTTGGTCTTGAATTGAATTATCTTCGGTATCGGTTTCTTGAAACTTTTGTAATGTAGTGGTTATAATTTTACCATAATTATTAGATAGTAACGTATTTAAATGCGCTACCGATGATGCTTGGGTAACATTTTTAAATCCTATGTTTTGAAAAGTGGTGGTGATTTGCCTATCTAAATCTTTACGGTCGGTCATGATAAGTACCGTTGGGTTATCAAATCCATATTCTGGTGCCATCAATTTTCTTGTTACATAGGCCATGGTTATAGATTTACCTGAACCTTGTGTATGCCAAACCACCCCACCACGACCTTCTTGCAAACGTGTAATGGTTTTATTAGTAGCACGTAACTGCTGGTAACGTGGTAGTTTTTTTATGAGTTGCCCATTTTCATTTTCAAAAATTACAAAATGACGAATTAGATCTAGCAACTGTTCTTTACGAAAAATAGAGTACAGTAAAATATCTTGATGTGTAGGCTCTTCTCCTAAAAAACTAAGCTCTTCTTCTTTATGTGGTTTGTATACCGAATAAAACTGTTTAGGTGCTTGAATAGCTCCATACTTACCTCCTACTTTCCAGATACCAACCAATAACTGATTAAAGTGAAATAACTTTTCTGAATTTTCTTGGTAATGCTTTAGATCTCCAAAAGCAGACTCCCAAGCGTTTTGGGCTTTTGGCGATTTACACTCAATAACTGCTATGGGTAACCCATTTATATAAATAGTAATATCTGGAGCAGAATTCCACGTTTTACCTTTGTATTTTAATTGACTTATAGCCTGAAAGTCATTGTTGTCTATACATTCATAATCTATAAAATAAACAGGAATAAAAACTTCTTCTCCTGTAATTTTTTGTTTTAAACTCAATTTAGAACCGCGTAAATGCTCCCAGATTTCTTTATTAATCTCTATTAATGAAGTACCTGTAATAGAAGTGATGCTGTGATATGCTTTTTGCACATTGTTCTCATCAAGCTGCGGATTGATACGTTTGATAGCTGCCAGCAATTGATCTTTAAAAATAACCTCGCTAATGTCTTGACGTGTATCTAAATTTTTAGCTGTACCACAGGTATAGCCCATACGCTCAAAAAGCTGTAATGCTGGTAACTCACTGTATAGATATTCTGGTTGGCTAGTATCACTCATTCTATTATGGTTATTGTACAGTTATCGACCAATTATTGATTATTTATTAATTTTTGGTCGATAAAATATTTTGTGATTCTCTTTCTCCTAAAATCTGCATAAGATGTAGAAATCAAATCGTAAATTTTATTTCTTATTTTATTTTAAAACCCTCACAGTCTATTTATTATACAGAAAGCTATTGTTTTTTCGGTTTTATTACCACTAACATTTGTTGACTATTTATTACATTTTGTTCGATAAATATAATTGGCAAACTCACTACTATATTTCTTTTTATCGGACATTTTATTGGACACTTTATCGGACATTGATGGATTATTTATTGCTTTTTGTCCGATAACTTATATTGTGTACCTCGTTTTTCTCCAATTTTTATAACTTTTTCATCTTCTATTAATTTATCTATAGAACGTTTTAATTTCTTTTCGTGAATCTCTAAACCTATTCTTGTATGAATATCAGCCTTAGCTGCTGGAGCATATATCTTTAAATCTTCTAAAATTAAATGTTCTAAACGGTGCGGTTCAATCTTTTTTAAATCTGTTTTTCCTTTAAAATCGACACTCTTTAATAACTTTGGGTTTACATAGTACTCGGTAGCTTTTGTTTTACCCTTACTTAATACAATATCATTTTTAAGTAAGTTCCCCAACCAATATTTAATAGAATCTTTATTTCTTAACGAGAGTTTACGAGACAAGTTAATTGCAGATAAAACACCACTTTGTGCAATTAAGCCTAACGTAATAATTTCTTTTTGGTTTAAATTATATTCATCATTTACGTTAGACATTAGCCTAACTACTTCTTTACTTATAATTTGTTTTTTTAAAGTAACAATTACCCGATCATCCCATTCTTCTACAATAGGCTCTGGTTTACCGTTAAACAACTGTATTTCAAAAACCTTATCATAACCGCTACCTTCTTTCTCGATCAGTTTTAAATCGTGAAAAATCTTTGATAAATGTTGATTACGTTGTACAGATTTAGATATAATATTAGAAGGCGTTACCCCTAAAGGCAATCTGCCAGGTGAATGCACCTCTAATCTATCGTGATATAAATTGATAAAAATATCACCACGCATGGTATAAACTTTATGCACTAGCGCATTGGCGATAATCTCTCGTATTACCTCTATATCATAATTAGGGATTGTTTTCCTAAAAATACCATCTGAAATTTCAACCGACTCTTTCCAGTCTGGTAGAGCTATAATTTCATTTAATAATTCTTTTGGGTTTTTTGTAAAATCATCCCAAAGTAATTTATTTATTTTATTACCTGTTTCATCATATTTAATAAACTGAATGGTAGGTGCATAATGCAGTAAAGCTCTGTCTTTTCTACTACCAAACCATAAAACACCTAAATTGGTTAAATACTCGTCTGCAGTTAATAAATAATATTCTAGTAGCTCCTCCCTAGACATATCTTTTACAAAACCACTTACCCGTTCTGAGTTTATAATATCTGATAATAAAGTATCTCTTTTTTGATAATCTGCAGCTTCTAACTTTACTTTACGTACTACTTTTTCTTCCCAAATAAAGGCTTGTTTGTCTGCAGCAACCCTAGACATATCTTCTGGCATTAATGGTCTGCATTCATCTGCTACACGCATATAATATTTACCGTTAGAAGTGCAAGCTATGGTTTGTTTACTTTGTAATACTTTTAAATTAACAAACTCTCCCCCGTTTTCTGCCGTTGCTATGGTAGGAATAATCCCCACATTTAAAGTAAGCTGCGGTATTTTTTTATTTATTTTATCTACTAAAGAAGGGGAAATCTTTTGTGTAGCTTCTGGAAGTTTTTTATCATCTTCAATACCTATATGTATTTCACCACCCACGCCATTGGCAAAACAAACACAATCTTTGGCAAGTTCCTGCCAGTTGGCTTTACTGCCTTGTATAAGTTTTAAGGATTTTTTATCGAAATGACTGTTTTCTTCCATAACTACATTAAGCTTCTAACAATTGGTTTACCCGAACTTTACCCGTAAGCAATTGCTGCATCAAACCTTTTTTAAGTTGTAAGTAAGCTTGTTTTTTGTCTTTTTGATTCTCTATCTTTTCAAAAACACACTTTAAACTTCCTGCAATTTTCTGCTGTTCAACTTGTGGAGGAACTGGCACTTTAAATGTTCTTATTCTTGTCAATGCTAACTTGGGTTGTGCATTATTTGTTTGTTCTCTTTCCACTGCATTCTGAATAATTGGACTCAATAATACATATAACAAAAAATGTTTATCTACTTTTATATTTGTTATTTTATCTGCATTTTCTGTTAGATTAGCACCATCTAACCCCTCAGGAATTTCCCCAACTAAACCTAATGTACCTGCTACGGTTATAAATAAATCCCCTTTATTAATTATATACCTTGCTATGCTTGGAAATACATCATCAGGAACATATAAAATATTAGAAATATCTACACCTCCCATTTTCATATCAGCTACTCTTATGTATGGATGTGAGTTTTTTGTTTCTATTAATGACTTTCCTTTTGGAAGCCTCTTTCCTCCTTTTATTTCTGCAATTTCTTCCAACTTTCTCACCTCCCAACTTTTAGGAATTTCCCCAAGGGGTGAGTCTTTAAACTCGGTATGCCCGATGCCTTTAGTGAGCAGGCGTTGCATTAAGCCTTTTTTAAGTTCTTCGGTAGCTGTAATTTGTTGATCGATGACCGCTATTTTCTCATCTACCGTACTTAATATCTCTGCTATTTTTTGTTGTTCTGGGAGGGGTGGGAGTTTAAATTTAGCATTGTAAAAATCTTTATTTGAAAGATGTTTAACTGTAGTTCCTGCTGTCCTAAAATGAACCCTATCTAAAAATGGTTGAGCTAAATAATAAAAGAAATCTAAGTTAATTTGGCTATTAGGAATTTGATATAATTTTAAAATTCGTTGATTAAGAAGTGCTTTGTTACCTTGCCATCTGCTAATATGAAAGTCCCCATCCATTCCAACTAAGATATCATTCTTCTCTATAAGATAATCTTTAAGATATTCTCCATTAAAAAAAGTCTCGCTATAGCCTTTCAAAATATTTCTTATTCGGATTAATGGTAAACCTATCCCATCTTCATTGAATTTCTTCGAGTCAAATGGATATCCGCCAAGAAGTCCTACATTATTTTTGAATTTAATTACCTCCCAATTTTCAGGAATTGCTTCATTTTCAATTTTCATATTCCCAACTCCTTTAAAAATGAACTTAGTTTTTTATCTATGTCGGCTTCTTGCTGTTCTAAGTTGGCTATGGTTTCTTTTACCGCAGCAATATCTACTTCTGGTTCTGGCTCTGTGGTATCTATATAACGAGAGATGTTCAGGTTATAGTCGTTTTCTGCAATCTCCTCTACATCTACCACTCGCATATACTTATCTACTTCCGCGTAAGCATTATAAGCGGCTACAATTTTAGCCACATGCTCTTCTTCTAAGCTGTTTTGGTTTTTGCCTTCTTTAAAAGCTTGGCTAGCATCTATAATGGCTACCTTATTTTTTTGAGCTTCGGTTTTATTTTTATTAATAATCCAGATAGAAGCAGGAATACCTGTATTATAAAATAACTTAGACGGTAAACCTACAATACCCTCTACCAAATCTGCCTGTAATAAGGCTTTACGTATTTTACCCTCGCTAGAACCTCTAAACAGTGTGCCGTGCGGTAAGACCACACCTGCTTTACCGTCCTGTTTTAAAACGGCAATCATATGTTGTAAAAAAGCTAAATCTGCATACCCTCTTGGAGGAATACCATATTGAAAACGCCCGTAAGGATCTGTAACCTGGGTGTTATATTTTGGGGTTACTTTTTTCTCTTTACCGTCTTTATCTAGTTTTACTTCTACATTGGTTTCGGCAGGAGTCCACCATTCGCCTTGAGAAAATGGAGGGTTAGCAATTACCCTATCAAATAACATTAAATCGTTATTCTCCATATGTTTGGGAGTTACCAAGGTATCGCCTTTCTCTAAACTAGCATCGGTAAAATTATGCAGCAACATATTTAGTTTACCTATAGCCCAAGTGCTTAGGTTTTTTTCTTGACCGTAAAGCGAAACATTTATATTTTTACCTACTTTACCTTCGGGTAATTGAGCTATATAGTTGGCGGCCTCTATAAGCATACCACCACTCCCCATTGTTGGGTCGTAAACCCGTTGCTTGGGTTGTGGTTTTATAAGTTGTACAATAAGCTGCACCACACCACGAGGGGTATAAAATTCGCCTCCTTTTTTACCTGCATCATCTGCAAATTGTTTTATCAAATACTCATAAGCATCTCCCAAAATATGCGGCGATGCTAAATCTGCATTACGCAACGAGTATTGATTAAAATGACTGAGTAAACGTTTAATGACATCGTCTGATAGTTTGTCTTTATCACCAAACTTAGTAGTGGTTAACACGCCTTCTAAAGAGGTGTTTTCACGCTCAATGGCAGCAAAGGCTTTGTCTAGTTCTATCCCTATATTTTCGGTTACTGTTTTTAGATACTCCCAACGTGCCTCTGGCGGTAAGGCAAAATAAGTGTCGTCTTCTGCATCTTCACGGCTACTACCATCTTCTTCCATTAATTGCTCTACTTCTTCTTCAAAAGTATCGTTGGTTCTTTTTAAAAATAAAAGACCAAAAATGTAATTTTTAAAGTCCGACGAATCTATGGATCCACGTAATATATTAGCCGACTCCCATAACCAGGATTCGAGCGTATCTAGTTTTAAATTCATGTATTGTATATATGTTTTATATAGGCTGTTGTAAAAATAGAAAAAAGTAGTGAGATTAAGCGGTTTCTAGCTCTGCTTCTAATTTTTTGAAGATAGAAATAAAACCTTTCTCTTCTAATTTTTCTGCAATATACTCTCCTAAATTTTCTATTTCAGATTCTTGTAAATGATACTTTTCAATTGCGAAATGTGCGTAAGCTTTATTTGTAGAGGTATAAAAACTATCACTAATGAGTTCCTTTTCTTGATCGTTAAATTTAATTTTCCCGTAGACCTCTTTATTTTTTAAAGCTTTTCCCTTAAGCTCTACAATTAACCTGATTAAATGCTCTTCTTCTAGTAAGCCATGGTAACTTATAGTAAACATAAGGTCTTTATTTTCTTTATGTTCAAAATAGGTAATCCGCTTTCCTAAATTTCCTTTAGACTCATTGAGTTTTACATTTAATTTTTCTTTTTCTGTTAAGATAGAAAAGCTTTTCTTGATTTCTTCTTCAATATATTCTCTAACCTTATTTTTATAAGTGACTAATTCATTAATTTCTTGTTGAAATTGATAATAAAAATTTAAGTTTTTTGGGTTCATTACAGGTGCGCTTAAGTTGATAATATTTTGATGAAAATCATTTAAAAAAGTTATATATTTAGGTGTTGCCTCTACCAGATAACTTCCTATATTATTATAGATTTTAGCAAGTAACTCTACGTGAGTAAGGTTAATAAAGTGAGGATGATCTATGTATGGTTTAGGTTGTAAAGTTAAGACGATTCCTATTTTATTTTTACTTTGCTTTTGGGTTGAGCTCCAATAATCTTCCAAATCATTTGCTAAGAAATGATATACCTTGTTTTCAATAATAATGGCTGCACCTGTAGACTCTATTACTAAATCTATTCTGCCGTTCTTAAGTGTAGTTTTTTGAGTCACACAGGTAAAACCCGTATCAAATCTTAATTCTTTTTTTTGTTGTGTGTTTGATTCTATATCTCCAATTTTCTCTTGAATAAGTTCTAAAAGTGATTGTATAAAAAGATCATGAAAATTATGCTCTTCATTTTCATCTAAGAAAAAAGCATACCAATTAGTAAGAACATCTTCATAATGCGGTTGCTTAGCTATCCCAAAAAAAGTTTGTGGTTTTCCTCTTAGCTTAGGGATATCATTTTCAAGTAAAAACTTTTTTAAATCTTCAAGTGTTTTCTTTTTTTTATTTAACTTTTTCTTCATAAAACTTAGGGTTTATTTATTTGACTTAATCCTAAAACTGTTGATATCATACTATACTTAAATGGTTTTTAATAAATAAGAAAGATCTTATA
Source organism: Mesonia algae (assembly GCF_003253545.1). Classification (GTDB taxonomy): domain Bacteria; phylum Bacteroidota; class Bacteroidia; order Flavobacteriales; family Flavobacteriaceae; genus Mesonia; species Mesonia algae. The sequence goes on along the minus strand of NZ_QKYV01000004.1, from coordinate 35,686 downwards.
GGTATTGCTACACAACATCAATACTAACTAAACTAATTGATTGCTGTTTACGGGAAACCATATTTAAATTTATAATCTCGACAGTATTATGCTGAATAGAGTTACAAACAGCCATTCAAAAATCAATGTTGTATTGGCCTAAAATAGTTTTATGATGAATCTCATATATCTATTGCTAAAAATTTAAACATAGATTTCTACCTCTCCTCTACTATCTTGTCAAAATTGATCATAGGGCTATTTTTATTTCTCATCAAAGATCGCTTCTCACTACTCAAATTCAACACATTACGGTATTCCGTAAGGATTACTTCCTAATATTTTAAATTTTTACAAAAACAAATATTCATTAAATATTAGAAGCTCATGAAAAAAATTTTACTACTCTTCGTTATTAGCCTTATCGTTTCTTGCTCTGGTCCTTTAGATAGAGAATACAACGAAGATATGCTCGAAGAAGACGGGAAAGCACTAAAAGAATCAGGTTTAAGTGAGGAGGATACTCAACTGTTGGCAGGTTGGATGATTCGTGCAAAATTTAAAGATATCGACTTAAAAGGAAAAACGTATGGAGAAATTTTAGAGGAAGCTAAAGACTACAAAAAAGAAGAAGAAATTTTAGCTAAAAAAACTAAAAAAGAAGAAGAGGAAAAGCGACAACGCTTAAATACAGCACTTACCTTAGCTATGTACGATAAAGGTTACGAAAAATATAATTATGAAGAGTATTTAACCTATAGTCTTGCTTTTGAAAATAAAGCAGCTCAGGATATAAGAGCTTTTACAGGTACATTATCTATTCAAAATCTTTTTGAAAAAGAAATCAAATCCATTAGTTTAACTATAGATGATCCTATTCCTGCTGGTGAAACTTACAAAGGAACTTACACCACTGATTATAATCAATTTAAAGATGAAGATAATATACTTAAATCTAAAGACTTAGATGATCTTATCATCGTATGGACTCCTGAAAAAATAATCTTCACAGATGGTACTAGCCTAGAATAAATGGGCTTAAATAAATGAGTTAATTACGGTTAACCGTAATTAACTCACTATCAAAACATTTAATTTTCCACCTCATTCTAAAACCATTTCTTATGAAAACTTATTATGTAAATAAAAATGCACAAACAAACGGCGATCACGAAGTACATATCGAATCGTGTAGCCACTTACCCAATGATAAAAATTTAATTCTTTTAGGAAAATACAGTAATTGTGATAGTGCTGTACAAAAATCTAAAGAATACTACAATCAAACTAACGGTTGTTATTACTGCTGCCTACCCTGTCATACTTCTTAAAAATCAAAAATCTAAATTTTGGATTTAAGAAAAATAAACTTGGTAAAAGCAATACACATTTGCAATTTACCCCAGCCAACGCATCATCAAATACTGTAAAAGAGAATTTCTTGCCAACGCTCACTTTCTAGCAAGCATTTAAACTTCGGAAAAACCAAGCAAGACGTGGAAAGCTAACTTAAAACAATGTATAAAAATATTAGCGATTTTAACACTAAAACGAAAGTAAGTAAATATAAATAAGGTCTCTGTTTAACCGAAAAGTTAGTGCTTTTTAAACCGCTACTATTACTAGACCGTTGGCATTTATTTAAAAAAAATTAAAACCAAACAAAATAAGAAATAATTAATGGGAACATTCGGAAAAACATTCACGAGAGAAATTGGAAAAAGTACAGGAAAATGGGTTAGCAATAAAGTCTTTGGAGATGGACATGCAACACCTCACAAAATAATTCACGCACGAGAAAGAGAAAAAGCAAGAGTTGAAAGAGATAATGCACAAAATTATAGAGTGCAACAGAAAGAACTTGAACGTAACAGACGGGAACGTGATAAAAGGTTGGCTCAACAAGAGAAAGCAATGGCTGAAAGAGAAAAACAGCAAATGATCGAGTCCAATAATTCTGAAGTTGAAGACCACAACAATTATATAAATGTAATTCAGTCGGTTCACAAAGATTATTCTAAAGAAATGAATTGGCAACAGATACTTGAAAGTGAAGAACCTGAGTATGTTCAAACTTCGAGCGAACTAAAGAAGGAAATAACAAAATTCACAAATGATTATATAGATGACCAAATCACAGAAGCAAAGGGAAATTCTAAACTTTCATTAGCGAGATTAGTTATTGGCAAACTCTATGAGAAAAAATATTCTTGGATTTTTAAAATTGCAAGCAATAAAACATTTTTTGTAATAACAGGACTTTTATGTTTAATGGGCGCAATATATTCTACATCATTGTCCGGGTTTTCAAAATACTTTATTTTAATTCTTTCTGCTATTATCTTTATGGGAGTGTATTTAATTAAAAAAGGTGCAAAAGATTTTAATGTTGGTGTCGCGCTTGAAGATAAAATTGAGGAACTTGAATATAGCAGATCAATATTGATTAAAAAAAATCTTACAGAACAAGAAGAATTACACCAACAATATTTAACCGAAAAAGAAGATTTTAAGAAGGTTTTGGAAATTGCAAAAGGAATTGAAAGTAAAAATTCACAATCTTATACTTATGCAATTAACTTTTTCAATCCTTTTAGGGATGTAAATCAATACGGTTCTGATATTTCTTTTACCGTTAATTCAAATTCAATCAACGTTGACTACTTCGTGCATAGTGAAGAAGTGATACCTAATACCACAAAAAAGACGATAAGAAAAGGTGTCGAAGTTAAGGAAGAACAAATGCCAACTTCTCGATTTAATGAAATTTATCAAGATTACGTTTGTAGTTGCATATTAAGAATATCAAAAGAAGTCTTTCAGTTATTGCCAGTAATTGATAATGTGCAAGTAAACGCTAAAGGTTCAGTAATGAATACTTCAACGGGAAATCACGAAGAAAAAACAATAGTTTCTGCAAAAATCAATCGCTCAAAATTAGCTGAATTGAATTTTGAATTGCTTGACCCTTCTGATAGTATGTCTAATTTTGAACATAGAATGGACTTTAAGAAAATGGACGGCTTTAAACCTGTCGATGAATTCATTTTTGTCTAAATTGGAATTTTTACAATTTTGGGTTTTAAATATAAGTTTGGAGAAATATTTGTTAAAAAAACTATGCTCAAAAAATACTGTGGTGAAAAACAAGTAAAAACTAATTAATTTCTCATTAAAGTACTTCTACGAGAATCATTATAAAGGAGCCCTGATTTTGCTATGGCAAAAGTTTATTTTAATAGCTTGTTGTATACTGTAATTAAAGCCAATTTCTTGCACAAGTCTTCCTCTTCCTGAAACAAACGCTCATGAAATGACTAAATAATAACACGTCTGGAACATATTGATTGTCCGGAGAAAAAACAAGCATTTGGTGCTAAGGCAAAACAATTCACCTCAGATTTTATTTTTCAACAAAATGCTCGTGTGGTTTCAAAAGGAAAAAAAGATAGATGGGGAAGATTAATTGCTGTGCTTTATAACGAACAGGGTAAAAGCCTTAATAAAGCGATAGTTGAAAATGGTCTGGGTATGCATTTTAAAAGGTTTTCATCTGATATGTCTTATGATAAGCTTGAGGCTAAGGCACGCCGTAAAAAAACTGGAATGTGGAGTGATCCGAACATAATTGAGCCGTGGACTTATAGAAAAAAGAGATAATCATGATAAAAAAAATAATTTTGTTGTTTACTATTATCGCTTTTACAAGTTGTGAAAGTGAAGCAGATAAAAAGAAACGTGAGGCTAAAGAAGAACAGCAAAGAATTGAAATAGAAGCCCAACACCAACAAGAAGCGGAAGAACTTGCATTTCAAGAAGAAAAAGACCGTATAGAACGTGAAAGACGAGAAGAAATTGAACGCATAAAGCGCGAAGCCGAACTTGAAGCACAAAGAAAAAAGCAAGAACTTTATGATAAGTACATAAATAAATCCTTATATACAGGCTCTACACCTTATTCTTATTGTTTTGGAAGAAATAAATCTTGCTCAAGTTACGGCTGTTCACAAATAAAAGTGAGAACACCTTCTAATTCAGATGTAGTAGTTACAATTAAGAAAAATAACAAAGTATTTAGACACGCTTATATAAATGCTGGAAGTCAATATACATTTGAATTTCCAAATGGAACATATCAGGCGTTCTTTTACTATGGTAGAGGATGGAACCCTAATAAAGTTATGAAAGAAACTGATTGCGGTACTCTTAAAGGTGGCTTTATTGCTGATGAACATTTTGGAAAAGATAGTCCTCAAAGTTTAAGTAATAATATTTTAGAATATGAACTGATTTTACAACAAAACGGAAATTTTAGTACACGCCCAAGTAATTCTGAAGAAGCATTTTAGAATGAGATATTTAGAACCTATTTTAAAAATTGCTTTAGCTGTATTATTTTTTGTTTGTCTATTGGATATGCCTTATGGATATTACGAATTTGTGAGGTTTCTTGCATTAGTAATTTTTGGTGTTTTTGCATATAAGGCTAATGTTCAAAATAAGAATACTGCGGTAATCATTTACGCCAGTCTTGTCCTACTCTTTCAACCGTTTTTTAAAGTAGCTCTTGGTAGGGAAATTTGGAACATTGTAGATGTGATCGTTGGAATTGGACTTATTGTAAGTATATTTATAGACTTTAGTGCTGACCAAAATAAATGTAAATAAAATGACTTATAAGTTTATTATTTATGGCTTACTTTCATTAATCATAAGCTGTAAAAGTCCTCTAAATACAAAAGATTCCACTACTTCTGGAATCCAATACAAGGGAGACTCTATTTATCATTTAAATGGAAAAGTATTACGTGTGGTAGATGGCGATACTGCAGAAATGCTATATAATAATGAACTCCCCTTAATGATTCGTTTTGAACATATCGATGCTCCAGAGATTAGAGGAAATCAACCCTATGGAATAGAGGCAAAACAGGTATTGGAAGAATTGTGCTTAGGGCAAGAAGTTACTTTAATTACTCGTGCAGAATTTGATATGGGTGGTAGAATTATTGGGGAGATTATAAATGCAAATGGTATCAATGTAAATCAAGAAATGGTAAAAAAAGGTTATGCGTGGCATTTTAAGAAGTACTCTAAGAATACTACCTATGCAACCTTAGAAAAAGAAGCTTCCCAACATAACTTAGGTTTATGGAGACTTGAATCTCCTATGGCTCCTTGGGATTTTAGAAAACGCTAGCATAAATAAAACTTTCTAAATGCTTAAATGTTTGGCTATTTCAGATCATCTAAATCTGAAGAACAAATATACTTATCAATCATATAATGAGTGATCTTTTTAAGAGTCTTCCCTGTTTTAGGATGTAAACCAGGAGCTGTAAAACATTCTAGTGCACCCTCCTTACTTTTACCATACCATACCATTACATCACCTTCTGCCGAGAAAAAACGAGTATCACAATTCACCTTTAATTTTTTAAAGTTGTTGAGATTTTCTTCGTGATAGATTTCTAGCATACCAGCCTTATAAATTTTCGGATCAAAATTTACTTCCTCGTAATGATCTTCATTCCAAATCATCCAGCGCTGCTCTGGATGTGTCCAATAAGCAACTATAAAAAAAGTAACACATAACAAGATAAGTGCCAAAACCCACGAATATTTTTGATGCGGCTTAAGTAATTGAAATTTAGATTTTTTTATTTGTAGTGGGGTCTCTTTTAAAAACTCCTGATAAGACTTATAATTTAAATAAGCACAAAGTCCAGCTACTACCTCAGAATTAATCTGGATATCATCTACTTCTTCTAATTTTTTTACAGCATCATTATAATAATTACGGTAGGTTTTTTCACCTAAATGAAAATCACTGACCTCTTTCACATAATCTGAAAGCAGTTCAGCTCTTTTTTGTTTGGAAGGCTTTTTTATGCCTTGTTGCTCCAATTCTACAAACGCCTTTTCAAAAGCTTTAATGATTAAGTATTTATGTGCCATATTCTTCCCTTCAATTTTTTATTACTGACTTGGAAATCTGAATTCCAAGTATTTTCCAAAACTCTTCCAGCTAATTTCCAGATAGTTACATCATCATTTTTTTTATTTGTCTTGTCTATGATTAGTGCCTTATCGCAGAGGCTTGCGAAAATCATATACAACTGCGTGATTAACGTAAAAGGCAAAGTAGAGAAGTATTTGCTCTTTGCTTAATCACGCTACTTCTCAACAAGAATAGAGACGTCCTGTTCTTACCTACCATTCTAATAACCACCTAAAAAGGAGGAGGATGGTCCTATGTCTAATCTTTAATTCAAACAAAAATGAAAAAAATATATGTAATAGTAGTTACGGTTTTCCTCAATATCACTTTATTTTCATGTACACCCCAACAGATGGATGAACAACAAAATCCGAGAGCAACAAAATGTTGTGATGAAGAAGGAGATATTCCTCCTACAGTGATCGATAGTACTCAACAAGGAGGCTAAAATAAATACGCTTATTTAAATTTAGGGGAATGGTAAAAATTTACTGTTCCTCTTTTTTTTTGCTGGAAGTAGTATATTTTAAAACATACACCTACAGTTAATAAAACATACCTTAAAACCATTACACCTATTGAAAATTATTCGTGAAATCAGCCTGCTCGTCTGGCAGGTTTAAAGTGAAAAGGGCGTAAAATTTTAGGCTGTTTGGGGCAAGTGAGTTCCTAAAATTTAGATTTTGAACAATAAATTAAACCGAGATTCATAAGCTTCTACATTTATATTAGTGATGAGATGTCAGATTTATATTTTCATGATCAAGATAGGTGGACACTCCTCACAATCGATTCGTGTAAATATTCTTTTTCATGAAAATCTATGAATAAGAAACCCAACTCCTTTTTAAACAGATTTCTCAGTCGTGCCTTCTTCGAAATGACAAGGATGAGGAGGGTTAGGAACTCAAGACTGGTTCTCGATACAATCCCCTCAATTCCATTTCGGTGATCACCTGCCCGACTAGTCATTCAGGCGGGCTCGAACTGACATTGTTTACTGGATTAAACAGGATGAGATGCTGAGTCAAGCTCAGCATGACGTTTTTGTAAGTTCAGCATGACAGCAATTGTTGAGAGTCGAATTGAACTCCCTTGGATGTTAGATTTAAATCTAAATTTTCAAGTATAGTCTATGTGGCATATCGAAGATATTCTGTGAAACCAGCCTGCTCGTCTGGCAGGTTTGAAAATCGATGGTCGTAAAATTTTAGGCTGTTTGACCGCAGGGAGTTCCTAAAATTTAGATCTCGGTTGATAAATTTAAGAATAGTTTCGTAAGCCTAGACCTTTTTGTTACTTTTTCCGGCGATGGGAAAAAGTAAAGGATATAAATAAAAAGCAATGCATTATTTGATCCATGCTTATAAAATAAAACAAAATAATAATAAGATTTCTCAGTCGTGCCTTCTTCGAAATGACAAGGATAAGAAGGGTTAGGAACTTAATACTGGTTCTCGATACAATCCCCTCAATTGCATTTCGGTGATCACCTGCCCGACTAGTCATTCAGGCGAGCTCGAACTGACATTGTTTACTGGATTAAACAGGATGAGATGCTGAGTCAAGCTCAGCATGACAGTAAATGTCGAATGTCAAGAGTTGAATTGAACTATTTGAAATGCTCTATTTAATTCTAAGCATTCAAGTATAGTTTGACGTAGCCTATCGAAAGTTGCCCTTTTGTTTATATATTAAATATAGTTTTTATTACGGCTAAACAATAATTTCACTTTTTAAATATCAGATTTACAATCAACCCAATGCCAACTATTACATCTACAATATTCCAAATTTCCCTTCCCAGTGTTATTTTTACAAAGGGTTGAAACAATAATGCTAAACTAGCGTAAATAATCATTTCAGTTTGTATTTTCTGCTGACTTGCATGATAAGCTAAAATTCCAAACCCTAATAAAGCTATAAATCTCACAAATTGGTAAAAACCATAAGGCATATCCAATAAGCAAATGAACATTAAAACAGCTAATATTATTTTTATTATTGTTTCAATCTTTTTCATTATTCTCTCTCAAATTCATTAAAATATCATCATCAATCAGTTCAAATTTATTGTAACTGTGAGTATCAAAAAAGTCTTCTTGAAGCTTTGACAAATAAGATTCACTAATTATATCTTGTTCTAAATAATCTTCAAAGTCTGGATGTTGTTCAAGAATTGGTCCGTCCTCAATGTTTAATTTTGAACGAATGACCTTAAAGAACTTAATTTCGCTATATTCAACTTTTTTGTCTGCTTTAATAGTATCAATGGCTACTTCAATTAGCTTTAATTCGTTTTCTTCTGATAATTCAAAATTGGTAAGCTCTATAAAGTAACTTTTTAAAAATTGACGCCCGTTTTTATTTATTGCAGCTAGTAGAATATCTAATTCTGCTTTTAGATCTATTTCACCAAAAGTTTTGTTTTCGCTGTGTAACTTCTTGATCAGTTTTATCTCATTTTTATCAATATCTCCATCACAAGCCATACAAGAAAACGCTGTCTTGAGTAATAGTTTGTCAAAATTTACTGTCTTCATATCTAATTATTCTTAAAACCCGATTCGTGATCGGTTGTTAGTATTTTCTGATAAACCCTCCATTTGTGCACGAAGAGTAATATAACCATGTAATTCTTTAAGAGAAATTGAGGGTTTATTACGTTCGATAGTCTCTAGCAAAATTTCTTTTGAAATTCTAGATTTAAGTTTAAGTGCTTTTCTTGATGCTTCATCACACAAAAATTTGATATCACTTGAAACATAGTTTTCTGTAGCGGTTGATAAAGCTGAATAATCTAAACCAACCTCTCTTGGTCTGTTTTCTAAATACAGTTTAAACATTAACTCACGTGCTTCAAAATCTGGTGGTGGCAAATAAATTACTTTGTCTAAACGTCCTGCTCTTAATATTGCTGGGTCAATTGAATTAGGTCTATTTGTTGCTCCAATAATAAAAACGCCATCATCTCCACAATTATTCGTTTGTGCCAAAAACTCATTAACCACACTTGTATTCATATGATTTACACCAGTATTATTTCGGTTAGGAACTACTGCATCTAATTCATCTATAAAAATGATACTTGGGGCATGTTCACGAGCTTCGTCAAAGAGTTTTTTAATATTTTCTTGTGAAGCGTTAACAAATTTACTTTGAATATCAGAAGGTTTTATTTGATAGAAATTAAATCCTATTTCTTCTGCCATTCGTTCTGCAAAAAAAGTTTTTCCACAACCTGGTGGACCATATAGTAACATCCCATTTGGAATCGTTAGACCATACTCTGCATAACGTTTTTTATCATTCAAGGCGTCAATAACATCTAATTGTATCGTTTCTTTTAGCTCTTGCATTCCTGCAATTGCATTAAAACCCTGTCCGTTTTTTATTTCCCTGATTTTTGGTTTGGAGACTTCTTTTGCTTCTGAAAGTTGTTGTATTTCTAATTCTCCGTTAATAGCTTGAATAAACTCTTTAACGCTTTTAAAACGATTTTCTGTATTCGGTTGTAAAGCTTTAGTTATGCTCTGTTTTGTTAGTTCATCTATATTCCTTTCAAATTTTAAAGTTTTTTTACGTTCTTCCAAAACAGCATCTTCTAATCTTATTATATCTGCTTTGTATTTAGATATTTCTACAAACCAAGGTGGTAAACCTTCTAATAAATGATAATACAATGCGCCTACAGAAAATACATCACTTTGAACTGAAAAAATTTTATTAAAGCTTTCATTTGCTTGATAAAAAGGGTTTAAGCCATCTTTTAAAAAGTCTTTGTTAGATTGACTTATATAGCGTGCATAACCTAAATCTATTATTCTTGGCACCGTTACTTTACCTGATAAATCTGTCATTATATTCAGATTCGTAATATCATTATGAATGATTGGGTTTTCTAGATGATGTAAATAATTCAATCCATTTAAAACGCCTGAAATAATATCTTTAGTTTCATATAAATTAAGCGTATTATCTCGCTTCATTTTATCGGCTAATGTTTCACCGCTGATAAAATCGAGAATTACAAAAGCATATTTTTGATTTTTTAAAAGCAACTCACCACTATCGCGGTACTTAACCAAGTTAGGGTGATTTATCTTCTTTAAAACTTCAATTTCTAAAATATTACTATTTTCATCAAATTGGGTTCTATCCAATTTTGAAAATGAAAACAGTTTTAATAATTTAGTTTTCCCCTCTGGGTCTTTGACTCGATAGGTTTCGGCATAACTTCCTTTTTTTAGAAAGAAAGTTACTGTGTACTTCTCGCCTATTTTTTGACCTTTGGATAATATGTTTTGTGTATTAATCATCTAATTTCTAGTTGTTGAAATATAGAAACTCCATTCATATTCAAAGCTATTTTTCATCAACTCGGTACCATAGTCAGGTAACACTCCAGGTGCAGAAGCTCTGTAAGAATATGAACCAGAAGATAGTGTTAAAGTCTTTCTCTCTTTTGGAGAAAAAGAATATAATTTATCGTTTAACTTTAAGGTTAAAGTTTTAACTGTATTATTAAAAATTTTAATGACTGGTTTTTCTGAACTAGTTTTCCCTACTGGTGTAAAGATTCCATCTTTATTTTTTGGCAATATTCTATCGAGTTGAACAAAACTCGAATGAACAAAACCTTCTTTGTTAGTGTCAATATCTAAAACTTGATAAAAACCATTGATTTTATCTTTAGAGATAACAAATAAGGCTGCTCCCCTTGGTAAAGAAGAAATAACCTTGCAAGTAGTATTTGACTCAGTTCTAAAGTTTACTTGTTTAGTTACATACCCCAAATAGCTTTGAGCATTTGAAACTGTAATTAAATTTAAAAATAAAACCAACGTTAATATATATTTATACATTTTTTTTTAATTTTTAGCCGACTAATACTGAATCATCTCCACTTGGTCTTTCATTATTTGGTAACATATCGTAAAGTGAAATTAGAATTTGTCTTAATTCTTCTTTATCTGGGTTGTTTGCTATTTTATCCATTCCTGAATTAACCAATTGCCTTGCTTTAGTAGGGTTATTCCAAGAGTAACTACCAAAATTATTATTGAAGTTTTTAATCATTCCCATAAATTGATATATTTCAGTTAGCTTAAAAAAGAACATATCCATTTCTTCTAAAAGTGCAGTTCCAATTTTGACATCTTGGGAAGGGATAACTTGATCTAACTGGGAACGAAATTGATTTACTACTTGTGTAGTCTTTTCATTACCTAAATCAGTATTGGCTTTTTCTAATTTATAAAATTCTTCCTTTAAAGTTTCTTCCAATTTTGGCCATTCTGTGGTGTCGTTGAGTTCATCAATTGTTTTTAACGACTTTCTTAATTCATTCAAAACTTGGTCTTTATTTCCTTCCTTATCTGCATCAAACAATTTTTCAATCCCCTGTAATTCACTTTCAATTTTTTGAAGTTTCATAGTATCAGAATTCCCTTCTTCCTTTAACTCTATTAAACTTCCTTTTGCTTTTCGAATTTCATTTTCTAACGAATTTGCATCTGTGGCTTTTGTTGTACTTTCAACTTCCGTTTCGTGGGTAAAATCCAAATAAGGGAAATAGGCGGTAACAGTTATTTTTTCTGACCTATCAATGTTTACAGTTAAGTCTACATCACTGTTTTCAGGTAATAAAGAAGGTAATTCAAGACCAGTAATTTTTATAGTGTTAACGTGTTCATTATAAATAGCTCTTGTACCTTCTGAAGCGTGTTCTCCTTCATAAACTGGTATTTTAATGAAATCGGAATCCATTCCTGGTCGAATTTGTTTTTGAGTTTTCAATCCATTCTTTGTTCCAATTGCAGGAATTGATTGATTTTTTTCCAAACCTTTGATAGTTTTGAAACGCACTTTTCCTGTGGTTCTGTCTTTTAATTCTATTCCAACATTATACGGCAAAGTGGCACTACCAATTTTTGAACCTTGAATGACACTAAAACTTGAGGGTTCACTTTCTAAAATATCTCCTTTGTCGTTATATAAAACAACATCAAAAATATTTGTTTTGCCTTCGTTCAATTGAATTTCCACAATTTCGCCAATAGTATTTATTTCAATTTTCCCACTAGACCAAGCTTTATCTCCTCTTGTAACTTCAGCAAATACTTTTTCAGGAATTTCGCCTTCTGTTTTGTCGGCTAAAATTTTAATTGGTACAAATTCTTCCGTTTCTACAGTTGAAGATTCGTTTGCTATTTCTAACTGAATTTTAGTTTTATCTCTTGTTTGTTCTCTTACTTCATCTGAAATATTAACCGTTGAAGCATACAAAGCTGCACCTTTTGAAACTACAGTCATTGGGTCTGCACTTGTATCAGGTTTACAAATTTGTGCTTCTAACATTTTGCGCAATACAGGAGAAAATGTCGGTCCACCAACAAGTATTAAAGAATCTAAACATGATCCTTTTAAATTATTTCTTTCTAAAAGATTGTTGCTAACGTCAATAGCTTTTTGAAAAACAGGCGATAGCGCATTTGATATGTCAGTTTGTGTAACAGTAATATCTAATTCAAATTCTTCTCCTTCATCATCTTCTCCAGGAATATCTCCTAAATCTGAAAGTATATTATGTGTATCATTGAACGATAGTTTTATTTTGGTTTCTTCCGCATAAAATTTCATTGAATTTCGAAGTGACTGTTTTTTTGCATCGTCAGCTAAAATGGAATCAATAACAAAATTTTCTTCTATATATGGCAATATGATTTCATCTACAATTGCGAAATCTAAGTTTTTACCACCAAGATAGTTATCGCCTTCGGTATCAATCACTTTCATTATTCCTTCTTCAACTTTTAAAAGTGCTGCATCAAAAGTTCCTCCACCAAAATCAAATACAAGCCAAAAACCATCTTTTTTATCTTTTGAACTCTCAAATAAACCATAAGCCATAGATGCGGCAACAGGCTCTTGTAATAATTCTATATGGTCAAATCCTGCTAGTTTTGCTGCTTCTCTTGTTGATTCTTTCTGATTGTTTTTAAAAGCTGCTGGAACTGTTATAACAATTGAATTGACGTTTTCATCTTTAACAAAAGACTTTAATGTTTTCAATACCTCTGCCGATAATTCTTTAGAACTTAATTCCTTATCTAGATTAGAGCTTGAATAGGATTTATCACTTCCCATTGTTCTTTTAAATTCAATGAAAGCATTAGAATTTTCAGAATTCCAATTTTTCATTGATTTTAATCTATCACGTTTTAGAGCATTATAAGCACTATCTCCAACTTGTATTGCTTTTTTCTTATTTATATAAACACACGAAGGCATTGTGTCTTTTAAAGTGTCTGTTTTTTTTATGGTTGGTTCTCCATTTTCCATTCTAGAAATAGCGGAATTAGTTGTTCCTAAGTCAATTCCGTAATCAATTTTTGTTCTTGCCATTTTCAATGTTTTATGCTTCTGTAACTTCAATTTGTGCTGTTTGAATCATAGTTCCCCTATAATTCACTTGCGGTTTTATTATTCTGGTTATTAACCTTTTTCCTTCTTCAAAATCTTCATCTTGAACAAAGTTTACTGTTGCTTTCATTCCTTCATTATATTCTCTACCTAGCATTTCAACTAATTCGTAACCGTTTGAAGCAAAGTTGTCTTGAATACGTTTAACAGAAGAGTTTAACTGTTTTAAACCTTTTGTGCTTTCATCCATTCTGCTTAAATTCTTTTGTATTCTTATAATTTCATCTGCCACTTTTAACGCTAGAAAATGGTCTGCTTTTTCATTTGCTGTTGTGGGCTGTACTTTGGTTTCTTCTTGTTTAAGTTTTAGTTGTGTTTCTAAAACTTCAACTAATTTGTTATCCAATTTCACACTTTCTTCTTCTAATGAAGCTTTGGTATTTCTGATTTGAGTTTCCACATCAATCTTACTTGATTTGATACGTTTGCCCAATAACCAATACACCAAACCACCTAATAAAAGAGTTACCAAAGTGGCAATGATCCAATACAAACGGTTTTTGTCTAAACTGCTATCCAATTCAGTAATTTTAGAATTTGCGTTTTCTCCAGTTTGTTTAATTTTAGTTCCTAATTCTGTTGAATTAGTTATAATATTTTTACTATTTGAAGTTATATTCTGGTGATTAAGCGTGATAAGTTGAGACAGACTATCATTGAGTGCTTTTAAATCTTGATTTTCATTTTGAAGCGAATTAATAGATCGGTTGTGTTTACCATTTATAATTTCTTGACTTTTTAATCTTTTAGTCAAATCATCTATTTCTTGCCTTTGTATAAATACATTATTCTTTATTGTTGGTATTTCTTTTACCAAAAGTGAATCTTGTTGCTGTTGTGCAAAAAGATTTGATGCTCCAAAAAAGAGTGTTATGAGTATAAATTTCTTCATATTTTTTTTAATTACAGGCTTTGATTAAAATGATAAATAATATAATACCGCCAACCCATTTTAACCAACTAGGAATACCTTCATCATTCGAATAATGGGTGGAAGCTAATGTTCTTGAGGAAGTTGTTTCCCTCGTGGTCGAGCTACTTGTTTTGTTTGTTGTTTTCCAGTATTGCAGGTATTCAATACTGCTTTTACGAGAATAACTGAGTTTATCTAATATAAAGTCAACTAACTCCTTATACTCATTTACTTTAGAGGCATTTTGAACATTCTTAATTTTTCTAATATTATCTCTCGGTATGGTGTTTTGAAGGAGTTCTATTGCTTTATCCCAATCAATAGAATTTCTTATCAGCTCAGTAACTTTAGACCAGTTTATAGATTGACCATACCCCATAGAGGCTTGTTGTTCTTTTACTTGTAGTAATATTTGCCTTTCATTATTTTTGTACGCATCTTTTATAGATTTTAGCAAATCAATTGCTTGATTAACCTCTTGGTCTTTCATATCTGCAAGAGTTGCTAGACTATCTTTTGCTCTATCTTTCGTTAGTTTTCCGACAGCAATCGAATCAGCTAATTTTGTTAGTTTCTGAGATGATTCAAGATAGTTTTCATTAGAATCAATTTGAAGACTTTCATTAAAATAATCTATTCCACATTGCAGGATTTCATTAGCTAATTGGTCTGCAACTGTCTTGTATGTTAAGTCGCTAGTACCGAGTAATGATTTGAGAAGTGTTAAATCGTCTTTCGTATTGGAGTAGAGTTTTAACCCAAACTCATAAGCATTAGCTTTGTTAGCTTTTCGGCTTTTTTTGCAACTCTCAATTTGGTTTTCGATTTTGTGTAAGGGTTCTTCTGTAAATTTTTTAGAAAGGTATTTTTGAGTTGTTCCATTACAACCGCTGAACAATTGTAAAGTTTCTGAACTTGAATACTGGTTTTTAAACTGTCTAAGCAATCCATCAATTAATTTTTCAGATTGTTTTTGTGGGTTAATTGTAAAAGTTTCGTCTGCCACAGAATGAACAAAATTTTCAAAATATTCCGACTCAATTAGTTTTATTTTGGCTTCTATCCCTAATTTAATATCGAATGTATTACTGCTTAAAATTTTGTATGTTCCTAAATTATTGAATGAAGAGAAATTTTTAACGTTTACTTCTTTGTTGTTGGTTATCTTTTCCCAAATCTCAACCGCTTTTTCTGCATCTCCATTTTTTAAGTATTCAATTGCCGTACTGTCAAAAGGGTTTTCATTTAAAAACCAAAACAGAGCGAAGTTTACCTTATCTTGGTTTTGTTCAATAGTTGAAAATGCTTTATCAATGGAATCTTCCGTTCTGTTTATACTTTCAAGAATTTGAAAATCATAATCAGATTTAATTTCTTTACCCACTTTTACATAGGCTTTTATCTTAGCTTTTTGCTTCTGTAACTCTCTTGCTGTCGCATTAGATAAAATTCCTGCAATTCGATAAGGATTATTATTTATTAACTCCATATTTTTTTAGATGGTTTCAATTCCTTAAAAATACTTTTGATTCAACTACTTTCATTACGGCTTCCCGTAACACAATAAATTTTTCAATTTGAGTGTACTTATAAAACCCTCATGTGTTCTTCTATAATTTGTATGCATTCAATCTAAATACAACCTTAATAAACAGTTGGTATTCTAAAGTGAGAATAAAAAGCTTCGTTTTGATATGTTTCAATAATAAATCAGCACTCATTGTTTAATGTTTTAATCTTAGTGGGTTAAGCTGAAAAATCCCAGAATTTTAAGAGGGTTGGGAAGATTTATAATTGAGTTAGGACTTAATTATGTATTGTGGGTAAATACGTAAAAGAATAGAGGTAAAAGAGTAGATATGAGACTTAACTTTGAATATGACCGATAAAACTTAGTACACTCCTCACAATCGATTCGTGAAAATGCTTTTTTTGAAGAAAAAGCTATGAATAAGAAACCCAACTCCTTTTTAAAGAGATTTCTCAGTCGTGCCTTCTTCGAAATGACAAGGATGAGTAGGGTCAATATAAAATGAGATGCTGAGTCAGGCTCAGCATGACGTTCTTGTAAGTTCAGCATGACAGCAATTGTTGAGAGTCGAATTGAACTCCCTTGGATGTTAGATTTAAATCTAAATTTTCAAGTATAGTCTATGTGGCATATCGAAGATATTCTGTAAAACCAGCCTGCTCGTCTGGCAGGTTTGAAAATCGATGGTCGTAAAATTTTAGGCTGTTTGACCGCAGGGAGTTCCTAAAATTTAGACCTCGGTTGATAAATTTAAGAATAGTTTCGTAAGCCTAGACTTTCCTGCCCGTACCGGTCGGGCGGGTTTGTTACTTTTTCCGG
Source organism: Mesonia algae (assembly GCF_003253545.1). GTDB lineage: Bacteria > Bacteroidota > Bacteroidia > Flavobacteriales > Flavobacteriaceae > Mesonia > Mesonia algae. The sequence goes on along the minus strand of NZ_QKYV01000004.1, from coordinate 18,958 downwards.
CGATGGGAAAAAGTAAAGGATATAAATAAAAAGCAATGCATTATTTGATCCATGCTTATAAAATAAAACGAAGTAATAATAAGATTTCTCAGTCGTGCCTTCTTCGAAATGACAAGAGAGTTGAATTTTGAATTGCAAGATTTCTCGATTCCACTTCTTTATAATATCATTAAAAGATCCTTACACCGTCATTGAAAATAGCTGAGTTTCGGGTTTCTTTCGCTTTAAGCGCAAATCAAAAGGCATACATACATTTCTTACATAGGCCTTCCCCTTATTTGTGATCAAAAGTTTCTGGGATTCAATGCTAATTAAGCCATCACGTTCGAGCTCTTTAATCTGTACCAAAACATTGGGTAGTTCTTGAAAAAATTGGTTATTATTCTCCCACGAGGTTTCAAAATTACACATAAGGTTCAGAATATGTCGACGAATAGTGAGGTCTTCTTCTGTCAATATATGACCACGCACTACGGGTAATTCACTATTACGCAATAGCTCATAATACTCTTTTAAGGTCTTTACATTCTGTGCAAAGCCATGCCAACTGTCGCTTATAGCAGAAACACCCAAACCAATCATAACATCCGTTTTTGAGGAAGTATAACCCATAAAATTACGGTGAATGTTACCTGTTTGTTGTGCCTTGTAGAGCGCATCGGTTTTAAGTGCAAAATGGTCCATTCCTATTTCTACATAGCCTGCCTGCAATAACTTTTTCTTACCTATCTCATATTGCATTCGTTTTTGTTTTGGTGAGGGTAAATGTTCTTTGCTATAACCACGCTGACCGTTTCCTTTTATCCACGGTACGTGCGCATAGCTGTAAAATGCGATGCGGTCTGGCATCAATTCTATGGTCTTGTTAATGGTATTGATGACGTCCTCTTGAGTTTGAAACGGAAGTCCAAAAATAATATCGTGTCCTACGGATGTAAACCCCATTGCACGCGCATCTATTGTGGCACGTTGTACATTTTCAAAAGGCTGAATACGATGTATCGCCTTTTGTACCGTCTCGTTATAATCCTGCACTCCATAACAAACTCTTTTAAATCCATTACGGCTGAACATTTTAAGATGTTCCTGTGTTGTATTGTTAGGGTGACCCTCAAAACTAAATTCAACTGAATCAGCCATATCGGCAATGTCAAAGATACCAATTAATAAGTCTTCCAGATTGTCAGCAGAAAAGAACGTGGGTGTTCCTCCTCCCAAATGAAGTTGCTGTATTAATGGTCGATGGCCAATGATTTCGGCATACATTCCCAATTCTTTTAGTAAAGCTTGAATATAGGGTTTCTCGACCAAATGATTTTTTGTAATGCGCTTGGTGCAGCCGCAAAACGTACACATACTCTCGCAGAATGGCAAGTGAATGTATAAACTGATACTTGGTCGTTTTTCGCTTAATTGACTGCGTTCAGCACAGGTTCCGCGAAAGCCTAATCCCCGTATCAAACTCTCTTTCCATCTCGTAACCGAAAAACTGTCCTCATCCCAATAAGGTACCGTGGGGTAGCTTGTATATCTCGGACCTGGAACATTGTATTTTGAAACTAAATAAGCATCACTTTTCATATCAACCCATATATGTTATTGAGTGGCAAATCTAGTACGTAGAGGCATGGTATTTTATGACTTAAGTCAGCTTTACCAACAAACATTACTGACTTATAAGATTCATATCTCTTACCAACATGCATTCGAATTTATTATATTTTTTAATTAAATAATTTGAAAATTCAGGAGTAAGACACGCTATAAATAACACATTTTAAACCTTAAGAATATAACCTTTATAATCAAAAAATTATACTAAAACAGGAATTGGTAAAGCCTTGAGTTGCTCTTTATAGAATAACAATTCTTCTTGAACATGGGTGTATTCTGAAGATATATGGGTTTGAAATAATTGTTGATAGTAATCAATTCCACAACTCAGATTGTTTTTAAATGCTTGCCATTTCTTGATATGTCTAGCCGTAATGTCTTCGGAAGTATCTTTTATTTCATTTTTTAGGTAGCTTATATACATTTTTAATTCGTTGACAAACATATGAGAACGATTCGTGGGTGCGAGAACAGAATCATTGCCATAAATATGTTGAATCATTTTCGCTAAGGATATCTTCTTATCAAAATAAGCAATATTAGGACCCGGACAAATCACTACCCCTTGTTGTTGTCCTTTTATATCCATCTCATGTTCCATATAAGAGGCGTTGGCTAAACCTACACACAAACATGCTTTTTCGTTGATGATAGCTTTTTCTTTCTCATACCAGCTTGAAGAGACCTTATCCTTCTTAGCTTCTAAATCTTGTAATTTTTCTGTCTGATATTTTTTTGAAGCGGTACAAACCCCTTCAGGTCCGAACTCTTTACTTAAGGCAAGGTATTTTTTAGGGCACGAACTTCCTGCTTTATTAGCGTCTATACGCTTTTGTTTGTGGTATTCGTTGGTGGTCCCTTTTATGGTATTAAATGGAACGCCTAAAGGTGAAATATTGCTTAAATACAAATCACGCTCCTTAGATTTGGCTAGTAAATTACGGGTATATGGGTCTACCGAAGTTGCTTCTGGAACCAATAAAAACGGAGTTCCCCAGCCTACGGAATCTACTTGATAGCTATCTTGTAAAAATTTATGTTCTGTGGCGGTTCCTACCCCTCCTTGCACGGTAATCTTTAAATCTAAATGATGTATTGGGGTTGGATATTCTTTTTGTCCTAAAGCTTTTACTAAAAGAGCGTGCGTTTCTTGTATTAACGCCTCCTTTTTATTTTTAAATTCTTCTAGAATTGGTCCCAATAAAAAACCCTCTGTAGCAAAAGCATGACCTCCACAATTTAACCCAGATTCAATTCTGTATTCAGAAATCCAAAGTCCTTTTTTCGCCAAGAATTTACCCTGAATGATAGCCGAACGATAGTCACTCACTTTAAGGATAATTCTCTTTTTTAAACGTCCGTTACTATCTGGAAAAAAATCTCTGAACTTTTCAAAATAACTGTATAACCTGGGATTCATACCTGCAGAAAGAACTACCGAAGAGCTTAGATTGCTATTAGCGAATCCACGTAATGAAGCATGGGCATCATTAAACTCAACAGGTAATTGCTCCCGATTAGCAAAGTTATCTTTATCTACTTTGGTCATGATGTTGACATCGATTTCACCAGGTATAAGATGATTTTCTAAATAGCTTGCAATAGTAGACTTTGATGTAGGGCTCTCTGCAAGTAAACTAGAAAGACCAGCCTTAAAATTAGACTGATTTGGTAAAATAGTGATCAACTTTTTCAAAGCCGAAGTATTTTCCGCAAGCTCTGTTTTAAATTTTGAGAATTTAAAATTTACGATTTTCCCTACTAAATTGAGATAAGAAGTAATACGCTTGGCGCGATAATCCTGTTCTTTTTTTGATATTTCTTGATAAGGAAAGTTGAACTTTTTGGAGTATAATGCATTCATTTTTTCCATAAGCTCATCGTCAATAATGGAGATGACTGAAGAAATTCCGTAATGAGCAACCCGAATCGGACTGTCTATCGTAAAGGCTAATCCCATGACTGGAATATGAAAGCTATGTATAGGTTGAGATAATTTCATCTTTTTATGTTGAAAATTAAACAGCTACAAATATGACATTTACTATGTTAACAAAAACTGACTTAAATCATAGTTGCTTTCATTAAATAGGAATAAATATCTATCATAAAAACTTGTCGGATGAAGTAGGACTTAGAGTTTATTGATACGATAGAGGGTTTAGATACAACAATACCAACTAGCCTTGCCTATTTTAATTCCTTTACAATAAATACCTCGCATAGCCTTACTCCACTATGCTCGCACTATATCGTGGAATATTGTGGTTAGGACGTGTGAGCGCTCTGGTCTTAGTGTGGACTGGATAGGGCTTATCTATGGGGTATCTATAGGGTAAAGGTGGAGATGAGGTGTATTTTTATCCTTTTATGGATTTTTCATTCCGTTATTAAATTAATAATCGAGCGTTGATTAGGGTTGATTCTATTAAAGAAAATTTATATTTTTATTTTAAGGGTATGGATGTATAGCCCTTTATCCTCTCATTAAGGAAGAAATTTGATTCCCGATTATAGAAAGTAAACCCTTTATTATTTTACTGGAGTTTGTTCATCTTCCACCGAAGAGGTTTTTTCCAGCGATTGGAAAAGTAAAATGATACATTCAAAATAGAAATACTCTTACTTAATAAATCAGTTTCTAATAAAAAAGCTCAACTCATTTTTAAACAGATTTCTCAGTCGTACCTTATCCGAAATGACAAATAACCTGAGCTAGAACAAAACGCAGGGCAGTAAAAATTTTTATTTTAAAACTCAAAATTACTTTTAGAACAATTATAACGAAATCAAAAAATTACTGTCATACTGAGCGTAGTAAAGCGGAGTCGAAGTATCTTTAACTTCAATAAAAACACCAACTCTCTTTAAACAAATTTTTCAGTCGTACCTTCTTCGAAATGACAAGTTTGAGATTTACAGTCCAACCCTTCCTAATCTAAATACAGAAACTTAAACTTCACACTTCCTCATTAAATTCTAGATTACATCAAACCTATTTTACTTTTTGCATTGCCCAAAAAGTAACAAACCCGCCCGACCGGTACGGGCAGGAGTCTAGACTGATTTTCCTGAACTTGAAAATCAGCTAAAAAACTCTATCCTGCGGATAGCAAACCGCTTCGCTAGGCTATCCTCCCCATCCCCCGCTAAGTTTTTTCTTGATTTTACTACGTTCATGAAAAGTAGGTCAATTCTCTTTCTAAGATAAATTTGCATTATTTTAATAATTGAAAAAAAATTTTAGAAAGCATTCGGCCTATCGAAAGTATTCTGTGAAATTTGAAAATCGATGGTCGTAAAATTTTAGGCTGTTTGACCGCAGGGAGTTCCTAAAATTTAGACCTCGGTTGATAAATTTAAGAATAGTTTCGTCAGCCTAGATTCCTGCCCGTACCGGTCGGGCGGGTTTGGTTCTTTTTTGGGCAATGCAAATTGACGTGGGAAATTCACGAGTACCAATTAAAAATAAAAATCAAGGAGCTAAAAAAAATCAAATACCAATGGAAGTTGAACTTTCACTTGTGAGATAGAAATTACATTAATGATTCCTTCATTTTACTCATTCACTTTACTATTACTTAAGTATTCGTGAATCTCTAAAATCGATTTATCTTGATACAAAACGAAGCAAAAGATCAAGACTGACTAAAAATTTATAAGAAAATACTACGGAACCCGCAACCACAAATGAAAAGAACTCAACCTCCTTACCAGTCGGTCTCAAACAGCTTTTCATTTTCTAGCCACCGCTGCTTCCTTGATTTTCAATATATTTTTAGATAGGTCAACTTTTACGAAAGATACAAGAATGCAAAATAAGAGGTAGAATTTAAGATATTAGAAGTCTCTCTATTAATAAATATATAATATTTTTAGAAAGCATTCGGCATATCGAAATTTACTCGTAAAATTGGCAGTGCAGTAAGCGCAAAATTTTAGGCTGTTTGAGACCGATGGCAATCGGGTGAGTTCCTAAAATTTAGCTTGCAAACCTACAATTTAGAGTAAAATTCGTCAGCCTAGATTTTTGCTTCTTTTTAGCAATGAAAAAGAAGAGAGCATCTATAAATGTTTATAATATAAAATGAAGCTATAATAAGATTTCTCAGTCGTGCTTTCTTCGAAATGACAAGGATGAGATACTCAATGTAACTCTAAACATTCAAGTATAGTATGACGTGGCCTATCGAAAGTATTCTGTGAAATTTGAAAATCGATGGTCGTAAAATTTTGGGTTGTTTGACCGCAGGGAGTTCCTAAAATTTAGACCTCGGTTGATAAATTTAAGAATAGTTTCGTCAGCCTAGATTCCTGCCCGTATCGGTCAGGCGGGTTTGCTTCTTTTTCCGGCGATGGAAAAGAAGAGAACATCAATAAATGTTTATAATATATAATGAAGTAATAAATATATTTCTCGACTCCGCTCGAAATGACAAGAAGGTAGATTAGTATTTAGGAATATAAGATTGGTTCTTGACTCGCTCAAAATAATAAAGATGAGTAAGATTAAAGAAAATGCGATACACCTGGATGAGATGCTGAATCGAGTTCAGCATGACGTTAAGCTGTGTAATTACTCAATTTGATTCTAAGCATTCAAATATAGTTTGATAGGGCCTATCGGAAATTACTCGTGAAATTTAAAGTGAAAAGGGCGTAAAATTTTAAGCTGTTTGAACGAAGTGAGTTCTTAAAATTTAGACCTCGAACGATAAATTTAGAGTAAGATTCGTCAGCCTAGACTTTTTTGGTTCTTTTTTGGGCAATGCAAAAAAGAAGAGAACAATCAATGAATGAATGCTTACGAAATAAAACGAAGTAATAATAAGATTTCTCAGTCGTGCCTTCTTCGAAATGACAAGGATAGGACACTAAACTGGATGAGATACTGAAACAAGCCCGCCTAAATGAATTATTTAATTCGGGCAGGTTCAGCATGACGTTAAGCTGTGTAAAATACTCAATTTGATTCTAAGTATTCAAATATAGTATGAGGTGGCATATCGAAAGTATTCTGTGAAACCAGCCTGCTCGTCTGGCAGGTTTGAAAATAAATGAACGTCAAATTTTAAACGGTTTGGGAAATCCATTTTTCTTTCTAACAACACCTACCCTATTACTAAGCTTTAGTAAACAAAAAAAATTTCGTTTTCACCTCAACTTTAAGATTTAAAACTTTGGACGATAGATAATTTTTGTTTTTCTTTTTGAAATTACCAATACACCTACCTCCTTAGATTGACAGGCTTGTAAAAATCGTTTACAATCTCTCGGCTTATAGAACGCTAATAAACCTAGTTTGTAAGGTAAGTTTAAACTTTCTTTTGAAATGGCTATCCATTTTTCATCTGTAGGGTATAAATGGATCTGAATGGCAAAATCTAAAAACTTATAAGAGCTTGAAGTGAGGACAGCGAGACCTCCCAATACTAACCCAAATATCAGGAGGACGCTAGTCCAAAAAAATAAGCCTCTATAATACCAAAGCATTTCTTGCGTAAAATAAAGCGATAATACTCCCGCCATTAATGCGATGAAAATAGCGAAGTTGGCAAACCTAGCTTCTTTCCAATAATTACGAATGTTATTGAAAGGATGTGATGGTTTTGATTTAAGTCTTTCTTTATACCTTTTATGAGACTGAAGAAAATCATCGTTTTCATGATGTTGGCAAGCACTTTCTTCGAGGTGGGTATGGACATTTTCTAAATTATATTCTTCTTTATAAAATTCTTTTAAAAAACGTAATGCTCTTTCTTGAATATATTTTTCAGCTACACTAGACATGTTAATTTGATGTATATTTTTCACCTCTTTTTGGCTTCATATTATATAGACTATGATACCCAGCTAAAATACCATCCTGTCTTATAAGAATATTACGGAAACCCGTAAGAGCTGCTATAATTCTACTTCAAAGAAGTTTTGTTGTTTCGGAATTAGAGACTTAAGTTTAGTTTAACGAGATAAGATGTATGACATAGGACTTAAGACATAAGAAGTTGCTCTATTAATAAATATATAATATTCTTAGAAAGCATTCGGCTTATCAGAAATCGCTAGTAAAATTTTAAGGATTTATCTGAAGAGGTCTTTTTTTATGCAATAGAAATTTATAAGAAAATACTACGGAATCCCCAGCCACAAATAAAAAGAACTCAATCTCCTTACCAGTCAGTCTCAAACAGCTTTTCATTTTCTATCCACCGCTGCTTCCTTGATTTTCAATATATTTTTAGATAGGTCAACTTTTATGTAAAATGCAAGAATATAAAATAAGAGGTAGGACTTAAGATATTAGATTTCTCGACTCGGCTCGAAATAGCAAAGATAAGACGCTAAACTGTATGAGATACTGAAACAAGCCCGCCTAAATGAATTATTTAATTCGGGCAGGTTCAGCATGACGTTAAGCTATGTAAATAATCAATTTACTTCTAAATTTTCAAGTATATTTTGATGTGACATATCGAAGGTATTCTGTGAAATTTGAAAATCGATGGTCGTTAAATTTTAGGCTGTTTAACCGCAGGGAGTTCCTAAAATTTAGACCTCGGTTGATAAATTTAAGAATAGTTTCGTCAGCCTAGACTCCTGCCCGTACCGGTCGGTCGGGTTTGTTTCTTTTGGGCAATGCAAAAGAAAAGAATATTAATGAGGCTAAATTTTCCTGAACTTGAAAATCAGCTAAAAAAACTTTATCCTGCGGATAGCAAACCGCTTCGCTAGGCTATCCTCCCCATCCCCCGCTAAGTTTTTTATTGATTTTACTACGCTCATGAAAAGTAGGTCACTTCTCTTTCTAAGAAAAATTTGCATTATTTTAATAATTGAAAAAAAAAATTAAAAAGTGTTCGGCCTATCGAAAATTACTCGTCAAATTAGCAGTGCAGTAAGTGTTTGATTAAGAAAAATTTAGACATTATTAATTACACTAATCTTTATACTATTACCTTATTCTCTCCCATAAAAAAAGCCTTCTCTAATTGAGAAGGCTTTTAATTTATTAGAATAAATAGTTAGAAAATTATTTTCCTTCCATTCTATCTTTTAAAGCTTGTAAGTCTGCATTTGCATCACCAAGAGTCGGTTTATTCTCCTCTTGAGATTTTTTTGCTGCTTGCTTTACAATCTTAGCTTCTTCTTCTTTATGAATAGACATATGAGAAGCAACTACTCTTTTAAATTCTTTATTGAATTCAATGATGATAAATTCTGCTTCGTCTCCTTTACCTAATTTAGATCCATCTTCTTTCTCTAAATGACGTGTTGGTACGAATGCTGTAATATCTTCATTAAACTCGATTGTAGCTCCTTTGTCTACCATCTCATCGATAGTAGCCGTATGCTTCGTTCCTACTGCGAACTCAGTTACATACTTATCCCAAGGATTATCTTCAGTTTGTTTGTGACCTAAACTTAATTTACGTCCATCAACATCTAACTCAAGAACTACAACGTCTAATTTATCTCCTACGTTACAGAATTCTGATGGGTGCTTAATCTTCTTAGTCCAAGAAAGGTCTGAGATATAGATTAAACCATCAATTCCTTCCTCTAATTCTACGAATACACCAAAGTTAGTGAAGTTTCTCACGATACCTGAGTGACGAGAACCAACTGGGTATTTAGTAGTAATATCTGTCCAAGGGTCTGGCGTTAATTGCTTAATACCAAGAGACATTTTACGCTCTTCTCTATCTAAAGTTAAGATTTGCGCTTCTACCTCATCTCCAACATTAACGAAATCTTGAGCCGAACGTAAGTGTGTAGACCAAGACATTTCAGAAACGTGGATTAATCCTTCAACACCTTCAGCTACTTCGATAAATGCACCGTAATCTGCGATTACAACTACTTTACCTTTTACTTTATCTCCAACTTTTAAGTTTTCATCTAAAGCTTCCCAAGGATGTTTGCTTAATTGCTTAAGACCTAATTGAATTCTTGTTTTAGCCTCATCAAAGTCTAAGATTACAACATTCAATTTCTGATCTAACTCAACAATCTCATTTGGATGGTTGATTCTAGACCAAGAAAGATCTGTAATATGAACTAATCCGTCAACTCCACCAAGATCAACAAACACACCGTAAGAAGTAATATTCTTCACAGTACCTTCTAATACTTGACCTTTTTCTAATTGACCAATAATTTCTTTTTTCTGCTCCTCTATATCTGCTTCAATAAGCGCTTTATGAGAAACTACAACGTTTTTAAATTCGTGATTAATTTTCACAACTTTAAATTCCATTGTTTTATTTACGTAAGCATCGTAATCTCTAATTGGCTTCACGTCAATTTGAGAACCTGGTAAGAAAGCTTCGATACCAAATACGTCTACAATCATACCACCTTTAGTACGACATTTAACGAATCCGTTAACGATAGTCCCTTCTTCGTGTGCTGCATTAACGCGATCCCAAGCTTTGATTACACGAGCTTTACGGTGAGAAAGTATTAATTGACCTGTTGAGTCTTCACGAACATCAATAAGAACCTCTACTTTATCTCCTTCTTTTAAATTAGGATTGTAGCGAAATTCATTTAAAGAGATTACCCCTTCACTTTTTGCATTAATATCGATAATTGCATCACGATCTGTAATGTTAATTACCGTACCTTCTACTACTTCATCATCCAAAGTATCTACAAAGTTTTCTGCTACTAATTTCTCAAACTCTTCTAGCTTTTCATCGTCGATAGGATCAATTCCTTCTTCGTAGTTGTGCCAGTTAAAATCTGATAAGAATTTTTCAGGATTTTCTTGTTGCTCACTAAGAGCTGGTTGAGATTTGGTAGCCATACCTGCTACTTCTTCTACCTCAGGAGTGTTTTTTTCTTCAGCCATTGCTGATTATAAATTTGTATTCTGTAATCTCTTCGGAAGATTTAAACAACTGAAACACAGAAGTGTTTATAAAAATAGATTATATATTCCCTTTCTCTTTTCCGAAACGTTGCAAAAAGGAGTGCAAAAATACAACTTATTTTTTGATATTCAAACCTTTAAACCTAAATTATAGATTTATGATTTTTAACGAAGTTAATATGAGAAATAATCCTCTCTATTGAAAGAAAATAGTTTTTAAGATGCCTCTGAAATACTCTTTTTAGACAAACTGAGTATTTTATCAAACTGTTCTTGTAAAGTTAGGTTGCTATTATCAATTTCTATAGCACTTTCAGCTTTCACCAATGGCGAATCTTCCCTAGAAACATCAATTTTATCTCTAGTGACTACATTTTCTAATACATCTTCATAACTTACATGTTCTCCTCGTTCTAACAATTCGTCATGACGACGTCTTGCTCTTTTTTCCGCGGAAGCAGTCATAAATAATTTCAATTCGGCTTTAGGAAAAACTACTGTTCCAATATCACGACCATCCATCACAATACCTTTCTCCTCTCCCATTTTTTGTTGTTGTTCTACCAATTTTCTTCTTACCGCAGAAACTGTAGCGATAGGACTTACATATTGAGAAACCTCTAACGTTCTTACTTTTCTCTCTACATTTTCTCCATTAAGGTAAACATCAGCAACATCGGTGGTGGGATTGAGCTTAAAATGAATTTGTATTTCGCTTAATTTCTCTTCTAGTTCTTTTTCGCGTAAATAGCCTTGTCCTACTAAATTATGATTCATCGCAAACAACGTCACGGCACGATACATCGCTCCCGTATCTATATAAACATATCCTAATGCTTTCGCAAGTTGCTTAGCAACAGTACTTTTTCCTGTGGACGAAAAACCGTCTATGGCAATTATTATTTTTTTCAAAAGTAGGTTTGTTTATATTCGTTAATCAATATGGCTTTAGCACGAAAATATAATTAATTTGCCACACCTACTCTATGAAAAAGCTTCTTTTTTTATGCTTAGCCTTTATCGTTTCTTCTTTAAGCGCACAAGCTGACCTTAGCGGAATTATTATTAATGAAGAAACCAGAGAGCCTTTAGCTTTTGTAAACATCACCATTAACCACAACACAAAAACAGGGGTTATTACAGACATTGACGGGATGTTTACCATAAAACAGAATGAAAAAATTAATACAATTACGTGTAGTTATCTAGGTTTTGAATCTAAAACCTTACAAATAAGCGGTCATAATTATTTAAGGATTTCTCTTTCTCCTAAAGAAGATCAATTAGAAGAAGTAATTCTCTCTGCCAAAAATCCTGCTCACGCAATTATAGAAAAAGTGATTGCTAAACGAGAAGAAAACAACCCTAATAACATTAAGTCTTTTCAATACACATCTTACAACAAAACTATTTTCGATTTTGTCGCCACAGATAAGGAGACAGACTCTGTTATGAACAGTGTTTTTAAAGGAGGACATCTTACTGTGATGGAATCGGTTACCCAGAAAAAATTTATTGCTCCCAATTTAAGTGAAGAAACTGTAATTGGCAATAAGGTTTCTGGTTTTAAGAATCCGTATTTCGCAACTTTAGCTACCGATATGCAACCCTTTTCATTTTATGATGAAAACATTAAGCTTTTAGAAATTCCTTTCCTTAATCCTATTAGTAATGGTGCTTTAAAAAAATATGAATTCCGTTTAACGGAAACTCTATATAAAGGAGAAGATAAAATTCACTTAATTTCATTTAAACCAATTCCCAATAAAAACTTTGAAGGTTTAAAAGGTGTTCTTTACATTAATACAAATAATTATGCCTTACAAAACGTAATTGCAGAACCTGCAAATGGGCTTAAAATGGATTTAAAAATTCAGCAACAATATCAATTTTTAGAAAATAAATATTGGTTTCCCGAACAGTTGAATTACGAGCTTCAAGTCCATACGGTCTCTGAAGATGGAGATATTTTAAAAGTAAATGGGAAAAGCTATATTAATGAGGTTGATTTTAATTCAGAAATCAAGAAGAAAGAGTTTTCCGCGTTAAGCGTAAAAATTGAAGAGCAAGCCGCAAAAAGAGATAGCTTATTTTGGACTCAATATCGTGTAGACCCTTTACGGAATAAAGAAGCAATCACCTACCAAGTAATGGATAGCTTGGGAGAAAAATATAAATTTGATCGCATTCTTTCTTATATGGAAAAACTACCACAAGGTAGAATCCCCGTGAAATTTATAGATATCGATCTTACCAAAACATTTATTTACAATCAGTTTGAGGGTTATCGATTAGGAACCGGACTTTATACGAATGAAAAACTATTTAAAGACACGAGTCTTGGAGGCTTTTTTGGATACGGATTACAAGATAATCGTTGGAAATACGGCTTAGAAGCAAAACATATTATAAATAGAGAAAATGAGTTTTTTATAAAAACCTCTTACCAAAACAATGTAAAGGAAATTGGAAGTTATGGGTTACCAATATCTAATCAAATTTTTGGTGGTTTGCGAGATTTTATGGCTTCAAAAATGGATCATTTACAGCAATATAAAATAGAAACTGGTTTTAGAATTTTCAAATATTTAAAAGTAAATGTTTCAGGCCAGCAAGATAAAATTTCTCCGTTAGGAAATTATGGTTTTGAAACCCCAGTATTTATTCCCAACGACTATCAACATACTGCCGCTAGTGTGAGATTGAGATATGCTTTTAGGGAGAAATTGATTCAAACTCCACATCAAAATGTAAGTTTAGGAACTTCTTACCCCGTTTTTACGCTCAATTACACCAAAGGTTTTGATAATATTTTGGAGGGAGAGCTTGATTACCAAAAAATTGAATTTAGAGTAGAACAAGATTTCTTTCTTCGCAATTTCGGAGAAACCTCTTACCGACTACAAGCAGGGTACATCAATAAAGTTTTACCAAACGGACTTATGTTTACGGGAGAAGGCAGCTATGATCCAGATATATTATTTTTAATTGAGAACACGTTTCAAACTCAAACTCCGTATGAGTTTTTATCTCAAGAATATGTAGATCTCTTTCTTTCTCATAATTTTGGATCTTTACTTTTTAAGAAAGGAGATTTTAATCCTGAAATTATTATACATCATAATTTTGGTTGGGGAAATCTAGACGATCATACTCTAAATTTCAAAACCAAAAAAAATATATACTTAGAAGCAGGTTTACAACTTGGAAGATTAGTAAAGATCAATTACTTTAATATGGGATATTTTAGCATCAACGCCGGAGCTTTTTATCGCTACGGAGCGTATCATCTCGACAGCTTTGATGATAATTTTACTTTTAAAATAGGTCTCGGATTTAGTTTTAATTAGTCTCCACAACTATATTATTTTAATATATTGCAAAAATTACATACTAACTAAATGATTTACATAGGAATGGAAATTATTGGAATTTGGCAGACAATTTTAATCGTTTTGCTTATTGTAGGTTTTTTATTACCTGTAATAGCTTTAATCGATATTTTAAAGAGTGACTTTAAAGGAAATGATAAAATCATTTGGGTACTAGTCGTACTCTTTTTAAACTTAATAGGAACTTTGCTTTATTTTTCTATCGGCAGAAAACAAAAAATCACTTCTGCTAACTAAAAAGACTTATCAGTTTTTGACTAATTACTGTAAATTAATTTGCATTCCAAAAAAGCTAGAACTTGCCGCACTGCTGTATCTTGCATAGCTGTAGCTTAAGCGGATTTTATTAAATTTAACCGACAAACCACCACTAATTCCTGCAAACGAACGCTGATCTACTATTCTTAGTTCTTCGCCGCGTCTAAAGCTATATCCTAATCTCAAATTAAAACCTCCTTCAGGGAAAATTTCTGCACCAAGAATAGTGTGTCTTAGTACATTGTTAAAGAAACTAGGATCATCTTCTTCTACATTTCCTTCTAAATCGGTCTCGTTCCTCGCCGAATTACTAAACGCAATATTCCATTCTTGTAAATTCTCTAATGTAACATGCCAACGAATAGGAATGTTTTTAGCTTTCTGTGAAATCCCTAAATTGACTTCTAGCGGGATTTTTTCGTAAATTTCATCATAAGGAGTAAATTGAGTACCAATATTTCTAATGACTCCTGCTACCACCAAATCCCAGTCTTCATAAAAGTAAGTTACTCCTAAATCTACCGCACCTCCAAAAGAAGAATACTGCTCTAATTTGGAAGAAATCAATTTCACATTAGCGCCTACATAAAAATCTGACCACGGTATATTATAAGCATAACCAAATGAAAGTGCAGCTTCCCCACCACTAAATTCTCCTGTAGCCTCTCCAAATTCATTATATCCATCAAAGGTACCATAGTTTACATAGGTAATCCCTGTATGAAAAACCTGAGTTCTTCTGTCAAACAAATAAGCGTACGAAGCTGTACCATAGTTCACATCACCTAAATAGTTAACATAGTTAACCGATAGCTGATTATCCATTCTATAATTTATCAATGAAGGATTGTAAATAGCTGCGGTAGGATCATAATCATAGGCTGTAATATTCTTTCCTCCTAATGCAGCTTGTCTTGGAGAAGCTACCAAATTAAGAAACTGGTAAGTGGATTGCCCTCCAATTTGAGCTGACAAATTGAACGAACATAAGAATATAAAGAGTAATAACCCTATTTTTTGCATAGCGGCAAAAGTAACCATTTATGATAGGAAACGAAATAGCAAGGTTTTTATTTTCAGGGATAGAAGATAAAAAAGCCTCAATTAAAAAATTGAGGCTTTTTAAAAGTTGTTTTTAAAATACATCAGGATCCAAATAATCTGGAGTTCCATCGTTATTAGAATCTGTTAAAATAATTTCATCTGGAGAAATCCAACCATCCCCATTAGCATCATTCACTTCAATTTCATCTATAGTTAACACTCCATCATTATCATCATCGGTGTCAGAAAAATTGGCCAAACGATCTCCATCAAAATCATCATTCAATAAATAAGAATCATTATTAGCATCTTCCATATATGAAGGAATACCATCATTATCATGATCTATCTGAATCCCCTTATATAACTGGAATGAAAAAATTAAGGATTCATAAGCCAGTATAGGAGATGCTATTGGTGGTTCAGCAAAATAACCTAATCCAGAAGGAATAAATACCGCTCCGATTCCGAAATCATCATTATAAGCAACTGTACCATCTTCATTAGATACAAAACCAGAAGCTCCTTTAAATTCATTAATACCTTCAATAAAACCAGTTATAAAACCACCATCTCCAATATCGGCTAAATTAAAATTAGTAGGATTCATACTTTGATCAAAAAGCTCTCCATCTAAAAGTTCTCCTTTATAAGTCACTAAGACACGATCGGCAAACGTAGGCTGATATTCTTGTTCAAAACCTTTTCTTACCTGCAGATAGTACAATGTATAGTCTACTTCTCCATCAGAAACTGATTTAGATTTTAATAACTCCGAATCTATGAGTGCTGTTTCTCCTGCATTCTCGCCAGCAATGGTGTCAAAAACCATAATTTGGTAATTTGCGTTATCTGGATTATCTTCTAAACGGTAGAAGTGAGTCTCTAAGAAAGTTAAAATCTCTTGTTGATTTTCTGCAGCTACTTCAGCTCTATCTCTGTAATTATTTCCACTCCCTCCGTCATCGTCGTCATTACAAGACACAAGAGCAATTGCGGCAATCATTAATGTAAAAATCAGTTTATATTTCATCATTTATGCTTTTTAAGCGTGCAAGATACAATTTTCTTATATTTTTGTTTTGACTTAAAGTTTAAAATTAAACAACTATGAGAGTAGACAAGTTTTTATGGTGTGTTCGTTATTTTAAAACTAGGAGTATTGCTACTAATGCTTGTAAAAAAGGACACGTAAAAATAAATGGAGATAGTGTTAAACCTTCTCGTGATGTTTTTCCTACAGATAAAATTGAAGTAAGAAAAAACCAAATTAATTATAAAATTGAAGTTTTAGATTTACCTCCATCTCGGGTAGGTGCTAAGTTGGTGAGCATTTATATTACCGATATTACTCCTAAAGAGAATTTAGAAAAATTAGATCTTTTAAAATATTCCAAAGATTACTATCGAAAAAAAGGAACTGGAAGACCCACTAAAAAAGATCGTAGAGATATTGATGATTGGTTTGAAATCCCAGCAACGGACAAAGAAAATAAAGAATAATCTATGAAAAAAGAAGCCACATTAATCTTAAGCCACACTCAAATAGAGCATAAGATAAGAAGAATAGCATTTCAAATCTATGAAAACAACATTGATGAAGATGAAATTATCCTTGCCGGAATCGCTAACAGTGGATATCTTTTTGCTCAAAAATTGAAAGATTGCTTAGAAGATATCTCTCCTATTACGATTAACCTTTGTGAAGTTAAAGTAAATAAAAAAAAGCCTTTAGACACGGTAACAACATCATTAGGTGAAGATCTTTACACTAATAAATCTATCGTTATGGTAGACGATGTATTAAACTCTGGAGCTACCTTAATTTACGGTATCAAATATTTTTTAAACGTTCCTCTAAAAAAATTACAAACTGCCGTTTTGGTAGACAGAAGTCACAAAAGATTTCCTATTAAAGCCGATTTTAAAGGGATATCTCTTTCTACTTCATTAAGTGAAAATGTAAAAGTGTCTTTAGACAAAGAATATAAAGCAGAACTATTATAGCTGTTTTATAAGCAAATTAACAGTTTCTTCTATACTTAATGTAGAAACATCTAAAACCACATCACTTTGCAAATAGTAATACTGACGTTCAAATAAATGTTTTCTAATAAAATCATTTAAGCTTTCTCGACTTTCTTGGTCACTAATAAGAGGTCTCTTCTCTTTTTCATTAAATAAACGCTTAGTGAGTTCATTTAGCTCTACCTTTAAATAAATAAGTCGTACTTCTTTATTGTTTTTTAAAATTTCTAGATTGTCTGCATAACATGGCGTTCCCCCTCCTAGCGATAAAATGAAACTTTCGGGAGCATCTAAAAGCTCTTTTAACACTTCATTTTCCTTTTTTCTGAAAAATATTTCACCTTTTTCTAAAAATATTTTTTTTACTGATTTTTGCTGATTTTTTTCAATTTGATCATCCAGATCAAAAAAAACCAAACCTAATTTACTGGCTAACAACCTTCCAACTTGAGATTTTCCAGATCCCATATATCCACACAAGACAATTTTCATAAGCTTAAATTAATGAGAATTTATTTTTTTTTAAAGATATTAAAAATTGTTTGATGATTTACTTGATAAATTAATAATACATCTTATATTTGCACCCGCGTTCAAGGAAAGAATGTTATTTAGATCTGGTAGCTCAGTTGGTAGAGCATCTCCCTTTTAAGGAGAGGGTCCTGGGTTCGAGCCCCAGCCAGATCACAAAGATTTTAGTTCTTAAATATATATTTTTAAAAATGATCTGGTAGCTCAGTTGGTAGAGCATCTCCCTTTTAAGGAGAGGGTCCTGGGTTCGAGCCCCAGCCAGATCACTTTTTAATTCTCTTCAAAATCCTCGGCCCAGGTGCTGGAATTGGTAGACAGGCATGGTTGAGGGCCATGTGTCCATTAGGGCGTGTGGGTTCGACTCCCATTCTGGGCACTTTTATACTCTTTCACATACTACAAACACTCACTTCTTAAAATTCAGGAGAAACAAAAGGGGAAAGTAATTACTTTTATTTTAACCGAAGATCTTACTTTTCAAATCTCTTCATAAATAGCAACATTACTCACGCAGAGCTTAGTTAATTTTTTAACTAAAGACTATGAATTTCATTTATCACATTTCATTTTTTCAATAATATTTTTAAGCTCACCTATCAAGGATAATTTTTGTTTTTTATAAGCTTATATACTTTTAAATGAAGGTATTTTGTTTGGTATTTGACCACAACTCGTTCTTTAATAACTAACTATTTCGTTAAATTTACTGTTATTAAACTTTTTTCAAATTCTTTTCTAGATGATTTATATATCCTATAAGATAGATTGACGCTTTCATTTTAATTAATTCTGGAAGGTTTCAAACAGAACGAGTGTAAATATTAAATCTAGGACTTAGAAGACCAGCCTCTTCCACCCAATTTCCCAATCATTTATTAACAAAAAACCCCACTACACCTTGTAAGATGTAGTGGGGTTTTATTTTGATGTTTTTCGCTTTCGCGGAAATAAACTTTTTAGCGCTTTAAGGTGAAGTTAGCCTTAAACTCTTTGCGTTTATCATCTGTATCGGTATACTCCACTCTGAACCAATAATCATTGGATGGCATAGGGTTACCATTGTAGGTTCCGTCCCAACCTTCACTGCTTGGACTCAACTGCTTTAAAAGCTTTCCGTAACGATCAAAAATATAAATCTTAGCGTCTAACTGGTTTGAGATCCCTTGAATGTTCCAACGGTCATTATAACCATCTTCATTAGGCGTGAAAAAAGCTG
>NZ_QKYV01000003.1:202374-449587 GCF_003253545.1 Mesonia algae | reverse complement strand
ATAGTTTACAGGTAAACGCTGAAGATTATGAAAGTAATGCGGCTATGGTAGGAGAAGATGCTGAAGGAGAAGTAGATCTTGTCATCGAGTTAAGTCCAATAGAGAAGATTATCCAAGAAGAAGAAGTGGTGTTAAATCCTATTATGTTTGATTTTGATAAATCTAATATACGAAAACAAGCCGCTTTTGAGTTAGATAAGCTAGTAGCTGTAATGCAGAAGTATCCAGAGATGAAAATTAAGGTAGAAGCACATACAGATAAGCGCGGACCATCCTCTTATAATCAGCAGTTATCAGAACGTAGAGCTCAAAGTACCGTACAGTATGTAATTTCAAAAGGCATCGATGAATCACGTATTAGTGGTGAGGGTCTAGGAGAATCTTCACCTAAGGTAGAATGCGACCCTTGTACAGATCAACAGTATGAACTTAATAGAAGGTCTTCTTTTAGAATTGAAAAATAAAAAATAAAAAAATTAAATTTAAAGAGCTCGTCTAGAATATTAGACGAGCTTTTTTTTTATTTAAAATTAGATATATTTTGAATGTATTTAATTTCCACTTCAACTTTCTACATATTATTTAAATCAACGTATATTTGCAGCAAAATTACATACCCATGAGTAAACTTTTAATTGTAGGAACTGTTGCTTTTGATGCTATTGAAACGCCTTTCGGAAAAACAGATAAGATTTTAGGAGGAGCAGGAACCTATATAGGATTAGCCGCTGAAAAATTTGGCGTAGATAGCGCTATTGTTTCAGTAGTAGGAGGTGATTTTCCTCAGGAATATTTAGATTTATTTCAGCAAAAAAATATCAATACCGAAGGTTTAGAAATTGTAAAAGAAGGAAAAACTTTTTTCTGGAGTGGTAAGTATCACAACGATATGAACACAAGAGATACTTTAGATACGCAACTAAATGTTCTTGCAGACTTTAACCCTGTAGTTCCTAAAAATTATAAAGATGCAGAAGTGGTGATGTTAGGAAACTTACATCCCCTCGTCCAATTGAGTGTGATCGAGCAAGTAGAAAACCCTAAGCTCATTATTTTAGATACGATGAACTTTTGGATGGATAATACATTAGAAGATCTTCATAAAGTAATTGCCAAAGTAGATGTAATTACCATCAATGATGAAGAAGCAAGACAGCTTTCTGGAGAATATTCTCTAGTAAAGGCTGCTCGTAAAATCTCTACCATGGGTCCAAAATATGTAGTAATTAAAAAAGGTGAACACGGAGCTTTATTGTTTTTTGAAAATGAAATGTTCTTTGCTCCAGCATTACCCTTAGAAGAAGTTTTTGATCCTACGGGAGCTGGAGATACTTTTGCAGGTGGTTTTGCGGGTTATTTAACCCAAACTAATGATACTTCTTTTCACAATATGAAAAATGCTATTATTTACGGATCTAATTTGGCTTCATTTTGCGTGGAAAAATTTGGTACAGAAAGAATGATCGATCTAAAAAGTGATGAAATTGATAAAAGGCTAAAAGTATTTAAGTCTCTTACTCAGTTTAAAATAGATTTAAATTAAAAAAATGCCCTGCCCTGCGCAGGGTTTTTTCATACATATACACAACAACACAAACCTGAAGGGGAACAACAAATATGAGTGACGCGATAAAACACGAATGCGGAATTGCACAAGTAAGACTTCTAAAACCTTTAGAATATTACAAAGAAAAATATGGTACAGCTTTTTATGGGTTAAATAAAATGTACCTCATGCTAGAAAAGCAACATAATAGAGGACAAGATGGTGCTGGATTAGCAAGTATAAAATTAGATACAGACCCAGGAGAACGCTACATTAGTAGAGTCCGTTCTAATCAGGCTCAACCTATTCAAGATATTTTTGCTCAAATTAACGATCGAATCAATGACGAGTTGGTTAGACATCCTGAATATGCTGATGATGTGGCTTCTCAAAAAAAGAACATTCCTTATATAGGAGAAGTTTTCTTAGGCCACGTACGTTATGGTACCTTCGGAAAAAATAGTATAGAAAGTGTTCATCCGTTTTTACGTCAAAACAATTGGATGCATCGTAACCTCATCGTTGCAGGTAACTTTAACATGACCAATGTATTTAAGTTATTTGATAATTTAGTAGAGCTAGGTCAGCATCCTAAAGAAAAAGCCGATACTGTCACCGTAATGGAGAAAATAGGTCACTTCTTAGATTCTGAAGTTAGAAAGCTTTACAAAAAACTAAAAAAAGAGGGATACTCAAAAAAAGATGCTTCTCCCCATATTGCCGACCAATTAAATGTAGCTAAAATACTCAGAAAGTCCTCAAAAGATTGGGATGGTGGTTACGCTATGGCGGGACTTATGGGACATGGAGATTCTTTTGTACTTAGAGATCCTGCAGGAATACGCCCAGCTTATTACTATATAGATGACGAAGTAGTTGTAGTTGCATCAGAAAGACCTGTTATACAAACCGTTTTTGATGTACCATTTGATGAAGTAAAAGAATTAGATCCTGGTCACGCTCTTATCACAAAGAAGAACGGAAAAACTTCTATCGATAAAATCATAGAACCATTAGAAAGAAAAGCTTGTTCTTTTGAACGTATCTACTTTTCTAGAGGAAGTGATGCCGAGATTTACGAAGAGAGAAAAAATTTAGGTAAATTTATTATGCCCGACATTTTAAAGGCTATTGATTATGATACCATAAATTCTGTCTTCTCTTTTATTCCTAATACTGCTGAAACTTCTTTCTACGGAATGGTAGAAGCTGCTCAAGACGAATTAAATCGTCAAAAGAATGAGGCTATTTTAGAGGAAAAAGAAAATTTAACTGACAAACGTCTTTCTGAAATTCTTTCTCATCGTCTTCGTACCGAAAAAATTGCTATTAAAGATGCTAAGCTTAGAACCTTTATTACTGAAGATAGCAGTAGAGATGACCTTGTAGCACACGTTTATGACGTTACCTACGGTGTGGTGAAAAAAGATGACAACCTTGTTATTATAGATGATTCTATTGTAAGAGGTACTACGCTTAAGAAAAGTATCTTAAAGATGCTAGATCGCTTAGGCCCTAAAAAGATTGTTGTGGTATCTTCTGCTCCTCAAATACGCTTTCCAGATTGTTATGGAATTGACATGGCAAGATTAGAAGACTTTGTAGCTTTTAAAGCAGCATTAGAGCTTTTAAAAGAAAATGACAAGTACGGTATTGTAGAAGAAGTTTATCATAAATGTAAGGCTCAAATCCATTTAAAAGACAGTGAAGTACAAAATTTTGTAAAAGAGGTTTATGAGCCTTTCACAAACGAACAAGTTTCAGATAAAATTGCAGAGTTGCTTAGTGATAATTCTATTAAAGCAGATGTAAAAGTGATTTATCAAACTGTTGAAAAACTTCACCAAGCTTGTCCTAAAAATTTAGGAGATTGGTACTTTACAGGGGATTATCCAACTCCAGGAGGAAATAGAGTAGTGAATAGAGCCTTTATAAACTTTTATGAAGGTAACAGCGAAAGAGCATATTAATTAACGATTTATAATTAAAAATAAATTTTACCGTAATTATTCTTAATTTATTTTGATAAATTCAATAGAATATCATATATTTATAACTCCATAACTAAGTAGGTTAAGTTTATGGTAAAATTTGGGGCAAAAAGGTGATTTAAAAATCACCTTTTTTTCATGAAAAAAAGCGAAGTTTAAATGAATAAACTCCGCTTTCTTATATTTTTAAATCTTCTTCTTATTTCGCTTTAGCGTATTTAGAAGAAACTTCTTCCCAGTTAATTACATTAAAAAATGCATCGATATAATCTGGTCTTCTATTTTGGTAATTTAAATAGTAAGCGTGTTCCCAAACATCTAATCCTAAGATTGGTTGAGCATCACAACCTTTTCCTGGCATAAGTGGATTGTCTTGATTTGCTGTAGAACAAACTTCTAATCTTCCTCCTTCGTGTGCACAAAGCCAAGCCCAACCAGAGCCAAACTGAGTTGCAGCAGCTTTAGAGAACTCTTCTTTAAAAGCATCAAAAGAACCAAAAGCTTCATCAATAGCTTTAGCCAAATCGCCTGTAGGTTTTGCTCCTCCATTTGGAGACATCACTTCCCAAAATAAGTTGTGGTTGTAAAAACCACCACCATTATTTCTTACTGCTTTATCCTCCATATCTAAATTAGTAAGGATATTCTCTATATTTTTTCCGTCAAGATCTGTTCCGCTTATAGCGTCATTTAATTTTTTGGTATATCCCGCATGGTGCTTGCTATAGTGAATCTCCATAGTCTTAGCATCAATATTAGGTTCTAATGCATCGTATGCATATTTAAGTTTTGGTTGTTCAAAAGCCATAATCTATTATTTTTTATATTAATTGTAAAAATTTCAATCAAAATTAGCTATTAAGATACACTTTTAAAATAAAAATATGTTATAAAATACTTAAATACTAAAACTATCTTACAAAACACAACTATAAACATACATTTCTTATTTTAGTGAAAAATTTTGCCTTGCAAACTACACAACCCACACCGTTTTATATTTTTAATGCCTCAGCTGGATCGGGGAAGACATTTACCATTGTTAAAAAGTACCTTAGCCTCTTATTCACTTCTACTCAAAAGGACTTTTATAAGAATATTTTGGCCATCACTTTTACCAATAAAGCTGTAGCTGAAATGAAAAGCAGAATCATTGAAACTTTACGCGCTTTTGCGGAAGAAGAAACACCCTCTAATTTTGAAGCCTTAAAATCATCTATTGAACAAGAAACTGGATTATCATCTATTGAAATACATCAAAAAAGTAAGCTTATACTCGAAAGCATTTTGCATAATTATGCAGCTTTTGAAATTTCAACCATCGATGGTTTTACCCACAGAGTTCTTCGCACTTTTGCAAAAGACTTAGGTATTGCTGTCAATTTTGAAGTAGAAATGGATACCGGTTTAGTTTTAAGTGAAGCAGTAGACCGGTTGATAGAGAAAGCAGGTAAAGATAAAGAACTCACACAAATTTTAATAGATTTCGCTTTAAGTAAAGCAGACGATGATAAGAGTTGGGATATCGCAAAAGATTTAAACGATATAGCTAAGTTACTTATCAATGAAAATTACATGCAACCCCTAGAGGTTTTAAAAAAATATGATCTTAATGATTTTAAAACCTTCGAAAAGGCTCTTAAAGAAAAAATAAAATTATTAGGTGAGATCGCTAAAGCGGAATCTGTTGCTTTTTTTGATTTGATCCACACTAACGGACTAGATGTTAAAGATTTTAGTTCAGGTTACATTCCTAAGTATTTCCAAAAAGTTATAGACGGCGATAATTGGTATCCATCGGGTAGCAAATGGCAACAAAACATAGAAACTCAAGCTCCTTACGCAAAGAAACAAACTGCAGATAAGAAAGTAGTTATGGATGGGATCTTACCAAAGATTGCATCTCACTATAGGTTGGTTGAAAAAGCGGCATTTCAGCAAGAGCTTTATAATCAAGTTATAAAAAATTTAAATTCTTTATCCTTATTAAATGCTATTTCTAAAGAGGTAGAGTTGCTTAAAAAAGAACGAGACATTTTACTTATTTCAGATTTTAATAAAAAAATCAGCGAAAGCGTAAAAAATCAACCAGTTCCTTTTATTTACGAACGATTGGGAGAACGTTACCAAGATTATTTTATAGATGAATTTCAGGATACTTCTGAATTGCAATGGAATAATTTAATTCCGTTAATTTCAAACAGCTTAAGTGCCTATTCTGATTCAGGAAAATTAGGAAGTTTACATTTGGTAGGAGACGCTAAACAATCTATTTATCGTTGGCGAGGCGGAAAAGCCGAACAGTTTATTACGTTAAGTGCCGAAAATGAAGAAAGTATTTCTAACAATCCCTTTTCAGTAGAAAAAAAGGTTGAAAATTTACCTTCCAATTGGCGTAGCAAAGCAGAAGTAGTAGATTTTAATAATAGTTTTTTTGGTCACGCTTCTTCCTATCTTGAAACCGACACCTACAAAGATCTTTTTTTAAATGCTGCTCAACATATTGAAAAAAAAGAAGGCGGTTATGTGCAAATAGATTTTATTGAGGCTGAGAATGTTGAAGAAAAAAATGAGCTCTATCCGCAAAGGGTATTAGAACTCATCTTAGATCTAGAAAGCAAAGGATATCAAAAAGAAGATATCTGTATTTTGGTTAGAAAAAAGTCTCAGGGTTATGCTATTGCAGAATTTCTAAATGAAAATGAAATTCCTATTATCTCCTCTGAAACTTTACTGATTAATCAATCTAAGGAAGTACAGTTCATTAACCACTTATTACAATTAAGTGTTTATCCTCAAGACGATCAAGCCAAATTTGGGATCTTATATTATTTATGGGAACAACAAGATAATAAAACCGATATTTTTGAATTTATCTATCCTAAATTAGATCTTATAGGTCAAGAGTTTTTTGATGTTTTAGAGAAAAATCAGTTAGTTTTTAATTTAGCTCACTTTCAAAAAATTCCATTTTATGATGGCTTAGAATATTTAATACGTTGTTTTCAGCTTCAGGAAAAGTCTAACGCATACCTTCAGTTTTATTTAGATTTTGTTTACGAGTTTACTCAAAAAAATAGCGGTGGGGTTTTACATTTTTTAGAGGAATGGGAGCTAAAGAAAGATCGCTTAAGCATTGTTGCTCCCGAAGGGCAAGATGCTGTGCAAATTATGACGGTTCATAAATCTAAAGGATTAGAATTCCCGATTGTTATACATCCTTACGCTAATGAAGCTATTGATGACACTAGTAAAGACTTTTTATGGGTAGAACTAGAAGATGAAGATTTACCTATACCTTTGGGGTATCTTAGAGCTTCGAAGAAACTCTTAGATTTTCAAGGGGATGCGGCCGCAAAATACAGTCAGCTACTCAAGGAAACTCAATTTGATGTTCTTAATGTTCTTTATGTCGCTTTTACGAGAGCAAAAAATCAACTTTTCATTTTATCTGAATTGGATGTAGATAGAAATAAAAACACGTATCCTAATAAAACTTCGGGAATATTAATAGATTACCTGAAGCTTCAAAATAAATGGAATGATTCTTTGAGCTATTCTTTTGGAACATTAATAAATCCGCAGCAGCGAGAAGAAATCGACATCCCTCCTATTTTTCAAGAAATGATATCTTCTGCCCCTACTCATCACGATATAGATGTGGTGACCAAATCGGGTTCTTTATGGGGAACGAAGCAAGAAGCCTCTATAGATTTTGGAAATACACTGCACGAAATTTTTAATGAAATTACCTATAAGAACGATGTAGAAAAAGCTCTGAAAAATGCAGTTCAAACTTCATTAATAGAAAAAGAAAATGAGGACACTTATAGAAAATCACTTGAGGCCTTGATTCATCATCCAGAACTTACAGCGTATTTCTCAAAAGAATATAGCGTTTTCACGGAAAAAGAAATTCTTTATCAAGCTGAGTTTAAACGTTTAGATCGGTTATGCATAAAACAGAAAGAAGCTGTAATTATAGATTATAAAACAGGAGATATTTCTCCAACTCACAAAAACCAAATCAACACTTACGCTATGGCCGTAGAAAGCCTAGGTTTTAAAGTGATTAAGAAAATATTAATTTACCTAGAAGACAACGCAAAACTAAAGATTGTTTACATTTGAAAATAATAAAAAGAGCAAACCATGTATAGTAAAGAAATTAAGCAATACCTGCAAAATGAACTGAATGAGATTAAAGAAAATGGTCTCTACAAAAAAGAAAGAATAATTACCACCCCTCAAGATGCTGTGATCAAAATTGACACAGGTGAAGAAGTGATTAATTTTTGTGCTAATAACTATTTAGGACTCTCTTCTCACCCAGAGGTAGTCCAAGCCGCAAAAGATACTTTAGACTCTCACGGATTTGGAATGAGTAGTGTTCGTTTTATATGTGGTACTCAAGATATTCATAAAAAATTAGAACAAAACATAGCAGATTTCTATCAAACTGAAGATACTATATTATATGCTGCTGCTTTTGATGCTAACGGGGGTGTCTTTGAGCCTATCTTAACCAAAGAAGATGCTATTATATCAGATTCTTTAAATCACGCTTCTATTATTGACGGAGTTAGACTTTGTAAAGCGGCTCGATATCGTTATGAAAATAGCAATATGGAAGATTTGGAACAACAGTTAATCGCTGCGAATGAAAAAGGAGCTCGCTTTAAAATCATAGTGACCGATGGGGTTTTCTCTATGGACGGTTTAGTTGCTCCATTAGATAAAATTTGTGACTTAGCCGATAAGTATGATGCATTAGTAATGATCGATGAATGTCACGCTACTGGTTTTATAGGTAAAACGGGAAGAGGTACATTAGAAGAAAAAAATGTAATGGGCCGTATCGATATTATCACAGGAACTCTAGGAAAAGCTTTAGGGGGTGCCATGGGAGGTTATACTACTGGTAAAAAAGAAATTATTGAAATACTCAGACAGAGATCAAGACCATATTTATTCTCAAATTCACTAGCTCCAGCTATCGTAGGTGCATCAAATAAAGTATTTGAAATGCTTACTAACAACACTGAATTGAGAGATAAATTAGAAGAGAATACTAAGTTTTTCAAAAAAGAAATGAAAGAAGCTGGGTTCGATATTATCGATGGAGATTCTGCCATTGTTCCTGTAATGTTGTATGACGCTAAGCTTTCTCAACAAATGGCCGATATGCTTTTAGAAGAGGGTATTTATGTGATCGGATTCTTTTATCCTGTTGTACCAAAAGATAAAGCAAGAATAAGAGTTCAACTTTCGGCAGCTCACAGTAGAGAAAATTTAATTAAAGCTGTTGAAGCATTTAAAAAAGTAGGTAAAAAATTAAACGTGATATAAGCGAAACTGTGATGCTATATGAAAAGTGTTAAGAAAATTTTATTATTATTTTTTTTTTTAATACTTAACAAGCGTTTACTTTTGTTCTTAATTAACACTTAAAATTAAAATTATAATATGAAACATCTTAGCAGAATTTTATTAGTTTCATTGTTCCTTTTCGGGCTTTCAAATGTGCAAGCACAAGACGAGAACAATCCTTGGGCAGTTGGTATTGGTATCAACGCCGTAGATTTTTATCCTGTAGGGGAGGATGCTCCTCAGGGAGGAATGTTTAGCGAATATTTTAATGCAGGAGACCACTACAACGTATTACCTTCAGTTTCTAGATTAACAGTAGGTAGATATGTTGGATCAGGTTTCTCTGTTCAATTAGCTGGTTCTGTAAACAAAATCGATAAATTTGGAGATGCTAATCTTGATGATTTATCTTATTACGCTGCAGATGGTGCTATTAGATATAGCTTCAAAAACCTAATAAATGAAGAGGGTTGGTTTGATCCTTACCTAGGAATAGGTGGAGGTTATGCTTGGATAGATGAAGACGGACAAGGTTCTGCTAACGGAACTTTAGGTTTTGATTTTTGGTTGACTGACAACATTGCTTTCAACATTCAATCTACTTATAAGAAAGCATTTGATGACGAAACAGGTTTAGATCATTTCCAACATTCAGCTGGTTTTAAATTAGCATTTGGAGGTAAAGATACTGATGGAGATGGTGTTTTTGATAAGAACGATAAGTGTCCAGAAACTCCAGGTTTAGCTGAATTTGATGGATGTCCAGACTCAGATGGTGACGGAATCCAAGATAGTGAAGATGATTGTCCTAATACCCCTGGTATGGCAGAATTTAATGGATGTCCTGATACCGACGGTGACGGAATTGCAGATCCTCAAGATGAATGTCCTACAGTTGCAGGTTTAAAATCTTTAAATGGTTGTCCTGATGCTGACGGTGATGGAATCAAAGATAGTGAAGATGAGTGTCCTAACGAAGCTGGTCCTGCTGCTAACAATGGTTGTCCTTACCAAGATCGTGATAATGATGGTGTATTAGACAAAGATGATCAGTGTCCAGATGTTGCTGGTACTAAAGCTAACAATGGATGTCCAGAAGTTACTGTAGAAGTAATTAATGAGTTAAATGAGTATTCTAAAACTATCTTATTCGACTTAGGAAAAGCTAGCATTAGAAAAGAATCTTATGAAGCTTTAAAATCTATTGCTGAAATTATGGAAGAATACCCAAGTACAGTATTCCATATTGAAGGACATACAGATAGCCAAGGAAGTGAGAAATTTAACTTAAAACTTTCTGATGAAAGAGCAGGTTCTGTTAGAACTTACTTAACTGAACAAGCTAATATCTCTTCTGATAGAATTACTTCTGAAGGTTACGGTGAGGCTAGACCTATCGCAACTAACAAGACTGCAGCTGGAAGACAGCAGAACAGACGTGTAGAAGTTTCTTTAGAAAAGAATAGAGATCAAGAGTAATATATAAAACTCTTATCAATCCAGAATAAACATTAAATTTATAGGATTGAAATTATTTAAAGCTGAACAATGATCTCATTGTTCAGCTTTTTTAATATATACTGTTTCCTTTTCAATCTATTTTGTTTGTGTTTTTATACAGTTATGTTCTCGGTCTTTATGAATCAAAAATTTTTAATAATATTTCTAATTCTATTAGATGATTTCCGTTTTAAAATAGCGTTTTTTAGGTGCAGAACATATTTAGTCAACTCATAAGGATATGAAAAACTCGCTTCCTCTCATATTTTTCGTATTCAATTCCTATCCCTGAGCGTGTATAATTTTCTTGCTTTGCGCTTTTAAGTTGAAATACTATGCTGAATAATAAATGCAAGAATACTCTGGACTATAGACGTTTGCACTTGTATGAGATTACCGTATGTCTATGTGTTTATCTATAAATAATTGAAAGACAGAGATTTTTCTTCTTTAGGAAACTTTGTGAATGCATTTTTTTTACCTAAATTTTTGATTGTAGTTGAAGGTCTCTTATAAACTCGTTTTTTATTAAAATTGCTTGTTATGATGTCGTTGGGTAATATTATATATAGACTGAGCACATTAGTCTTGACATTCTTTTAATCCGTAAAGTTGGTCCAATTCAGTTTTTGTTCCATTTAAAATATAAAACAAAATAAATAATCTTATTAAATGTGTTTCAATTTTGGAAATACGTGTAAATAATTTTTATTAAATACTCTAAGAGGTTATTACAGAGTATAATACATGCCAACAAAATGAACCTAACTCTGTATTGGAATTTAAGCTCAGGAAGATTAAAATGCTAAAAAAAAGCTATCAAATTAATGATAGCTCTTGAAACCTTATTAATAATTAATTACTATTTGCTAACTACAGCATTAGTATTTTGCCATTTGGTGACAGCGGTTACTTTGCTATCAGAATAATCTACCTCAGTTAGTTGATCACCATTCCAAAAAAACCATTTGCCTACTTTTTCTCCATTTTGGTACTGTGCTATAGCTTGTTTCTCTCCATCTTCAGTATACATTGTCCATTCGCCGTGTAGTTTACCATCTTTATAAGTACCTACTTGTTTTACAGTTCCGTCTTCATAGAAAAATGTACCTTTAACTGCATCTCCATTTTTTTCGAACTCAGGCTTCACATCTTGAGCTATCACTGTTGCTCCAAATAAAAGTGCAACCGCTACAATCATCTTTTTCATTTTCTTTCTTTTTTAAAGGTTAACTTAACAAATATAATGAAAAGTTTACAATAAATACACTATTAGGTAACGTTAAATTAACATTAGGAGTTTAAAATACTCTTATATAGTTATCTATATGAAGTTTAAATCATAATTTAATAGAATTATTTATTACAGAAAACATCGTTCATATATAAGTATCTTCTTATTTTTGCGCATCATTTATAGCAAAAACAACTATGTATAGAAGTCATACAAACGGAGAGTTAAATAGTAAAAATATTAGTGAAGAGGTAATCTTATCTGGATGGGTCCAAAAAATTCGAGATAAAGGTTTTATGATCTGGGTCGATTTACGCGATCGCTATGGGATTACTCAACTTATATTTGATGAGGAAAGAACTCCGGTAGAAATGATGGAAACTGCTAAAAAGTTGGGAAGAGAATACGTGATTCAAGTAAAAGGAACCGTCATAGAAAGAGAATCTAAAAACCCTAATATTCCTACGGGAGAAGTAGAGATTTTAGTAAAAGAACTTAGCATTTTAAATGAAGCAAAAACTCCACCTTTTACCATTGAAGATGAAACTGATGGGGGAGAAGATTTACGTATGAAATATCGCTACTTAGACATTCGTAGAAATCCGGTAAAAAATAAACTTGTTTTTCGTCATAAAGTAACGATGGAAGTTAGAAACTTTCTTTCTACTCAAGATTTTATAGAAGTTGAAACTCCTTATTTAATTAAATCTACTCCAGAAGGTGCTAGAGATTTTGTAGTTCCTAGTAGAATGAATGAAGGTCAATTTTATGCTTTACCACAATCTCCACAAACTTTTAAGCAGCTGCTTATGGTCGGCGGGATGGATAAATACTTTCAAATTGTAAAGTGTTTTAGAGATGAAGACTTAAGAGCAGATCGCCAGCCAGAATTTACACAGATAGACTGCGAAATGGCATTTGTAGATCAAGAAGATATCCTTAATATTTTTGAAAACCTAACCAGACATTTACTTCTCAAGATAAATAATGTGTCGGTAGATAAATTTCCAAGAATGACCTATGATGATGCTATGCGTCTTTACGGAAATGATAAACCAGACATTCGCTTTGATATGCAGTTTGGAGAATTAAATGAAGTAGCACAACATAAAGATTTCAAAGTTTTTAATGAAGCAGATTTAGTAGTAGGGATTGCCGTGCCAGGAGCAGCGAGTTATAGCCGAAAAGAAATCGATAAAATCATTAATTGGGTAAAGCGTCCGCAAGTAGGCGCTATGGGAATGGTTTATGTAAAATATAATGAAGATGGTAGTTTAAAATCATCTGTAGATAAATTTTATGACGAAGCAGATTTAAAGCAATGGGTTGAAAAAACAAAGGCTCAACCAGGAGACTTAATTTGTATACTTTCTGGAGATACCAATAAAGTAAGAGCTCAATTAAGTGCTTTAAGAATGGAAATGGCAGAACGTTTAGGTTTAAGAAAATCTAATGAATTTGCTCCACTTTGGGTGATCGATTTCCCACTATTAGAGTGGGATGAAGAAACAGAGCGTTACCATGCCATGCATCACCCATTTACATCTCCAAAACCAGGGCAAATTCCTTTATTAGCAACGAACCCTGCAGCAGTTAAGGCAAACGCTTATGATCTTGTCCTTAACGGAAATGAAATAGGAGGTGGTTCTATTCGTATTCACGATAAAGCTACGCAAGCTCAAATGTTTGATTATTTAGGCTTTACGGAAAAAGAAGCAAAAGCTCAATTTGGCTTTTTAATGGATGCTTTTCAATATGGTGCTCCACCACACGGCGGACTAGCATTTGGTTTGGATAGATTAGTAGCCATTTTAGGCGGACAAGAAACCATTAGAGATTTTATCGCTTTTCCAAAAAATAATGCGGGTAGAGATGTAATGATAGATGCACCGGCAGCTATTGATGAAGATCAATTAAAAGAACTTCATCTAAATCTTGTTAAAACTCAAGAATAACAAAAATAAAAATCCTGTTAACGCAGGATTTTTTTTGCTACATTTAGTAGATTCATAGTATAGATGTTAAAGAAAAAGACACCCTTTACAAAATTTTTAGTTTGGAGATATAAAAATATCTCCGATAAGAATTTTGTATATATGCTCTCTATTCTAGTAGGTTTAATTGCAGGTTTAGCTTCTGTAGCTTTAAAAAATATTACTCATTTTATAAGTACAATTTTTGAAGAAGGGATCATCCAGTCTTATCATACGTATTGGTACTTTGCTTTCCCATGTATAGGATTGTTATTAACGCTTCTTGTAAGAAAATACGTGCTAAAAAGTGATGTTTCTCACGGTATTCCTATGGCGTTATTTTCTATTTCTAAGAAGGAAGGGAAGGTGAGTAGGAAAAATACTTTTAGTTCTCTTTTAACTGCGCCTTTAACTGTGGGGTTTGGAGGTTCAGTAGGTTTGGAAGGTCCTTCGGTAGCTACAGGAGCAGCATTTGGATCTTCTATAGGACAGCTATTCCATATGAAAGCGCAGACTAGAAAATTATTATTAGTTTGCGCCGCGGCAGGATCTCTTTCAGCGATTTTCAAAGCTCCTATTGCGGCGATTCTATTTGCGATAGAGGTGTTTAGTTTAGATCTTACATTTGCCTCTTTATTACCATTATTATTTGCTTCCGCAGCAGCGGTAGTCACAAGAATATGGGTGATAGGAGAACAGTATATTGTTAACTTTAAAGATATACAGCATTTTGAGATTAAAAACATCTTGTTTTATGCTCTGTTAGGGATTTTAGCTTCTCTGGTTTCGGTTTACTTTTCTAAAGTTTATTTTACTACAGAAAATCAATTCCGTAAAGTAAATAACGAATATCTTAAAGTGGTTCTTGCCGGAATTATTTTAGGAGTCTTAACCTTTTTAGTTCCTCCATTATACGGAGAAGGTTTTTCGTTTATGAATAATCTTATAGCTCAAAATTACGATCAGGCGTTAGAAACCTTTTTGTTCAAAGATACTATTGAAAGTTCGTGGGTTATATTATTTCTAATTTTCGGACTCATACTTTTAAAGCCTATCGCTACTTCCGTAACCTTAAGCAGTGGTGGAGTTGGAGGAGTGTTTGCGCCAGTTTTATTTTTAGGTGCCGTGACCGGAAGTTTTTTTGTAAACATTTGCAAACAATTCGGTTTTCATTTGCCTTCCAGTAATTTTACGATGGTAGGAATGGCAGGTCTTATGGCTGGAGTTTTACAAGCACCACTTACCGCCATGTTTTTAATTGCTGAAATTACTGGAGGATATGAGTTGTTTATACCTTTAATGATCGTGGTGGGAATTTCATTTATGATCTCTAAAGCTTTTAGCGATAGTAATATTTATACAAAAGAATTAAAGGATAAAAATGCTTTAATAACCCATAATAAAGATCAGGCGGTTTTAACCTTATTAAAGTTAGACCGTATCATCGAAGAGAATTTTGTGAAATTAAAACCACAAATGACCTTGAAAGATATGTTATTCACAGCAGTGGTTAAATCGAAAAGGAACCTCTTTCCCGTGGTCAACGAAGAAGAAGAATTGGTTGGGGTTATTACGCTAGACGATATTAGAGAAATGATGTTCGACACTTCTTTATACGATACAGTATTGGTAGAATTTTTGATGCATGATGCTCCAGATTATATTTATTACGGAAAAGACGATATGCAAATGGTGATGGGAAAATTTCAAAGCAGTGGAGCGTGGAATTTACCTGTAATTAAAGAAGGGAAGTATGTTGGTTTCGTTTCTAAATCTAAAATGTTAACGGCTTACCGCCGAAAATTAATTACTTATTAAAATGAAATACGCTATTATTATACTTTTTGTCGCCATAGCCATTACGCTAGGAACAGGAATTTACCTTAATCAAACTGAAATAGATATAAAACTAGGTGGTATTCTTATCGGTTCTTCTTTAGGAACAGGGATTTTTGTTTGGATGCCTTTGTTTTTATACTATAGATCTAAAGGAAGAAAGCTTAAAGATTATATGCTTACGCCAGAGAATATCAAAAAAATGCAAGGAAAGAATTTAGATTAAATCACTCAAAATCAATTAATTTATAAAAAATTTACATTAATTTCATTTTGAAATCAATTTTAAATTGTAGGTTTGTACTTTATTAATATTTTATTTTTTTATAATGGAAGGTACAGTTAAATTTTTCAATGAGTCTAAAGGATACGGATTCATTACCAACGAAGACACAGGAAACGACATTTTTGTTCACATCACAGGATTAGATGGTGAGTCATTAAACGAAGGTGACCGTGTTGAATACGTTGAAAGCGAAGGAAGAAAAGGATTGACTGCGACAAACGTTCGCATCATCGAATAATATATAGTTATTATTTATTTTCTAAGCACCACTTTTTAAGTGGTGCTTTTATTTTATACCTAGTTTTCTTTTCAATTTTATTACCTTTAGATGATGCAAAAAGAATGTCTAGAGTGTAAAGAAAAGATAGTTGGCAGGATTGATAAAAAATTCTGTAGCGATTACTGTCGCAATGCTTACAACAATCGCTTAAATAAAGATTCTAATAATCTTGTACGGAATACCAACAACCGATTGCGAAAAAATTATCGAATTCTTCAAGAACTCAATCCCGATAAAAAATCTAAAACCACAAAATCTAAACTACTCTCTTTAGGTTTCGATTTCGATTTAATCACCAATATTTATACAACTCAAAAAGGTACCATCTACTATTTTGTCTACGATCAAGGATATTTACCTTTAGAAAATGAATACTACGCTTTAGTAAAAAGAATAGATTAATATGAAAAGAATTCTTACTAGTCTTTTTATAGTTCTTTCAATAATCCTTATTTCATATATAAGTATTGAAGGACTTCAGCCTTCGGCAACCTACTTTAAAGAAGAAACAGAGAAATCATTTTCTACTGCCAATGCATTCAATCACGTTAAAAGAATAGGAAGTCAGCCGCATTCTATAGGAACAAAGGCTCATAGTAAAGTAAGAAACTATATTGTACAGCAACTGCAAGATTTAGACTTAGAAGTTCAGACTCAAAAAGGATATGATTTCAATAATAACGGAATCTTAACCGCTCCTCAAAATATACTTGCAAAAATAAAAGGAAATGATCCTAGTCGATCTGCTTTATTGGTGATGACTCACTATGACAGCGCAGTTCATTCTTCCCCAGGCGCTAGTGATGCAGCATCTGGAGTTGGAGTGATTTTAGAAAGTATTCGAGTGTTTTTACAGAGTAATCCGCAGCCAAAAAATGATATTATTATTTGTTTTACCGATGGGGAGGAAGTAGGATTAAGCGGAGCTGGTTTATTTGTAAAAGAACATACTTGGGCAAAAAACATAGGACTCGTTTTAAACTTTGAAGCTCGCGGAAGTGGAGGACCTTCCAATACCATTCTAGAAACCAATACAGGAAACACCAATCTCATTAACGCTTTCGCAGAAGCAAATCCGCAATTTCCTGTAGCCACTTCTTTAATGTATAGTGTTTACAAGAAGCTTCCTAACGATACAGATGCAACTGTCTTTAGAGAAGTTAACGATACTCCCAGTTTCTTTTTTGCATTTATCGATGACCATTTTGATTATCACACCGCAAAAGACACTCCAGAGAATTTAGATATAAAATCTTTAGTACATCAAGCAACTTATTTGCAAGCTTTATTACCCTATTTTTCACAAGTAGATTTAGATTCGCTTAAAGCGGATAAGGATCAAGTATATTTTAATTTCTTTGGTTTAGATATCGTCCATTATCCATTCTCATTCATTTATCCAATGCTCGTTTTTGCTTGGGTGATCTTTCTTGGATTGTTCGTATATGGTATGCGTCATAAAATTTTGGACTTTAAACAAATAGGAAAAGGACTTTGGGATTTTTCAAGAGCTTTATTTTTTGGAATTTTAATAAGCGCAACCTTAAGTGATAAACTCCCTGTGATTTATGATTCTGTTTTAGAGAATCAAAACGATTTTCCGTTTAACGGACATTTATATATTGGGGTTGGAGTTTCTTTAACCTTAGCGATTTTGTTTTATTTTTATAGGAACTATTCAGCAACTACTACCGAGAAAAATAAAAATGCATTTGTAGCGCCTTTAGTTATTTGGTTGGTCTTACTCAGCATTATTGCTTTCATTTTAAAAGGAGCGGCTTATTTTATCATTCCTTTTTTCTTCTCTTTACTATCCTTTGGCTTATTGCTTTTTAACAAGAGAAACCCTTATCTACATTTACTTTTAGGAGTGCCAGCGCTTATAATATTAGTTCCTTTGGTTCAATTCTTTCCTGTAGGCTTAGGCTTAAGTAAACTGTTTATTAGCGCCTTATTTGTGATGCTCATTTTTGGATTACTGTGGTCAGTAATGGCTTACTTAAAGTATAAAAAAGCAGGTGTTTTGATTTTTGCAGTCCTAGCAGGTTTTCTATTTTTAACTGCTCACAGTCAATCGGGATATACAGAAGACCGACCTAAACCCAATAGTTTAATCTATATGTTAGATGTAGATCAAAAACAAGCTACTTGGAATACTTATGATAAAACATTAGATGCTTATACCAAACCTTATTTTAAGAAGGATAATAGTAATGTAGATTCGGTAGTTTTTGATAGTAAGTATAACGCTCAATACACCTACACTTCAGTGGCGCCTTTAGTAAATATTTCCGCGGCAGCGATACAAGTAGAAGAAAATAGATTAGACAACACTTTTACGGAATATAACGTAAAAATAAGTCCGCAACGAGAAGTAAAAAGAATAGAAGTGTTCTTAGACAAAAATGTAAAAGTAGAAAGCTTAACCGCCAACGAAAAAGCAACCCCAAATCATCAACTCCCTTATTATAAAGATCGAAAAACACCTAAATTACTTACGTATTTCGCTGTAGATCAAGATACGTTAAGATTGAAATTGAAGTTAAAAAATACAGAAATATCACCAGTTTTAGAAGTTTACGATGCAAGTTATGATTTGTTTGAAAATGAGACCTTAAATATTGCTCCAAGAGACGAGAAGATGATGCCTAGACCTTTTGTATTAAACGATGTAATGATGACGAAGCAAAAAATTATTTTAGAATGAAGAAAGTATCCATATTAGGATGTGGTTGGTTAGGATTTCCTTTAGCAGAAACATTTTTAAAAAAGGGGTATGAAGTTAAGGGAAGCACGACTTCACCTTCTAAGATAGATCAATTCACAAAGGTGGGAATAGAAGCTTTTTTAATTGCCTTAACGGAAGAAAAAGTTGAAGGTAATATTGCGGAGTTTCTGAAAGAAACAGATACCTTAATAATTGATATTCCGCCGGGATTAAGGAAAAATCCAAAAGAGGATTTTGCTAAAAAAATGACTCTTCTTTTTACTGAAGTAGAAAAAAGTAAGATAAAATACTTAATTTATGTAAGTTCTACGTCGGTTTTTGAAGATGGAGAAAGTATTCCTACTTACACAGAAAACGATATTCCGAATGCTAATTCTTCTGCAGGTCAGCAGTTAATAGAAGTGGAAAAACTTTGGCAAAGCAGCAAAATGTTTACAACTGCTGTAGTAAGGTTTGGAGGTTTAATAGGTGAAGATCGACACCCTGTAAACTATTTGGCACGACGAGAAAACATTCAAAATCCTCATGCTCCAGTAAACTTAATTGAACAAAAAGACGCGATGAGGTTGTTAATTCGATTAGTTGAAAAGTCTATTGCTGGAGTTTTTCACGGTGTTTATCCAGATCATCCTTCGCGAGAAATATATTATTCCGCAGCAGCGAAAAAGAGGGGTTTAGAGCCTCCAATTTTTGATCAGACTACAAATTCTAATGGAAAAAAGATTGATACGAAACAAACTTGCTTATTGCTAGCCTTTAAGTTTTTGCATCAACCTTAATTAATAAAAAACCCATCGAAAATCGATGGGTTTTTTTGTAAATCTTGAAACTAAAATATTACCAAATAGAAACTCTGTCTTTTGGTGCTACATACATAGAATCTCCTTCTTTAATATCAAAAGCTTGGTAGAATTCTTCGATGTTTTGTAATGGTACGTAAGCTCTGTACATTCCTGGAGAATGCGTATCAGTTTTTATTTTGTTACGTAAAGCTTCATCACGCATTTTGGTTCTCCAAACGGTTGCCCAAGACATAAAGAAACGTTGCTCTGGCGTAAAGCCGTCAATGTTTTCTGGTCTTCCGTTTTTCTCATAATGCATTTGTAGACCATCATAAGCAGCTAAAACACCACCTAAATCACCAATGTTTTCACCTAAGGTAAATTTACCATTAATGTATACAGAATCCAATACTTCGATATCGCTATATTGATCTGCTAATTTATTTCCTCTTTCGGTAAATTTCTCTAAATCTGCATCGGTCCACCAGTTTTTAAGGTTACCATCAGCATCAAAACGAGCTCCACTATCATCAAAAGCGTGAGAAATTTCGTGACCAATTACAGCCCCAATTCCTCCGTAGTTTACCGCAGCGTCTGCTTTGTAGTTATAAAATGGTGGTTGTAAAATAGCTGCTGGGAAAACAATCTCATTATTAAACGGATTGAAATAAGCATTTACCGTTTGTGGCGACATTCCCCATTCAGTTTTATCTACTGGCTCACCAATCTCTGAAAGATTTTTCTTGTAGCTCCAGTTAGAAACTGCTACCATATTATTATAGTAGTTATTTTCTTTATTAATATCTAAGTTAGAATAATCTTCCCACTCATCTGGATATCCAATCTTAACGGTAAATTTATCTAACTTTTCAATCGCTTTTACTTTAGTGCTGTCACTCATCCAGTCTAACTTCTCAATTCTTGCTTGAAAAGCAGCAATCACATTATCGATCATTTTTTCTGCCTTTTCTTTCGCTTCTGGCGGAAACTTCTCATCTACATATAATTTACCTAAAGCTTCTCCTACAGATCCGTTTACGGTAGCTAAAGCACGCTCTCTAGATGGGCGTTGTTTTTTAGCTCCGTTAAGAGTTTTGCTATAAAAATCCCAATTGGCCATTTCTAACTCGCTAGTAAGCATTCCTGCAGCATCATTTAGAGTTGCCCAACGCATTACGGTTTTCCAAAGTTCTACATTTCCTTCTTTTAAAACCTTTTGTACTTCTTTCATGTACTTAGGTTGCATCACGATAACCGTGTCTAACTCTTTTTCTACTCCTAATTCTTCAAAGTATTTTTTCCAGTTAATTGCAGGAACCATTTCTTGAAGCTCATCGATAGAACGTGGGTTATTAAAGTTTCTAAAATCTCTACTCGCCACTTTATCTAAACGTGGAGTTGCTAGACGTGTTTCAAAATCTAAGATTTGTTTTGCTTGCTTTTCCGCAGCAGCGCTATCATCTCCTAAAATTTGGAACATTCTAGAGATATGTGCTACATACTTTTCTCTTATCTCTTTAGAATCTGCATCTTGCTTGGTATAAAAATCACGATCTGGAAGACCTAAACCACCCGGAGTTACATAAGCGGTATTCATATTGCTATCTGCAGGATCTGAATAAGCTGCTAAACCAAAAAATGGAGCAGAGATAGTAGATGCATTTTTAGCAAGAACTCTTTGTACGTCTCCTACATTTTTAATACCATTAATCTCTTCTAAAGCGGGTTGAAGAGGACTAATTCCTGCTTTATCTCTAGCAACAGTATCTAATTTAGAATTGAATAAAAACAAAGCCTTTGCTTGATCGGTATCTGCAGCATATTTGTTTTCTTTTTGTGCCTTATCTACAATGGCTAGCACATCATCATCGGTACTTTTACGTAAAACCTGAAAACCTCCCCAAGAAGTTCTATCATCTGGTATAGTAGTGGTTTTCATCCAATTACCGTTCACGTAATTGTAGAAATCATTTTTAGGACTCACAAGCGTATCCATATATTGCAATTCGATACCTGGAGTTTTCTCCTCTGCTTGAGCCATATCTTTATCGTTTTTTGGATCTTCTTTACAAGAAAGAACCGCGAACGATGCAGCAGCAGCAAGTAAACTTTGTTTAAGCGTTATTTTCATGGTTTGTTATTTATGGTTATAGGTAAAAGGTTTTGCTAAATTGTTACAGATTAAGGAAGTGTTTTTATAAACTTTTCTTCAAAATTCTTTTTTAAAGTTGTCACTTTAGAGACGTGTTCGTTAGGAATACTTATAGAAAGTACATAATGTTGTATTCTCCAACCCTTTGTGGTTTTTTCTAATACTCCAGAACCTCTACAAAGTCCCATTTGAGTTTGGAGTAACTCATCGAACCACGCTATTTTATTTTTTATAAAAACATTGCGTTCTAAAGAAGTAAAACTCCAAGCCTTACCTTTATCAAAATAAGGTTTGGAAAAAGATTTAAACTCTTTTTTGTTCCAGTTTTCTGTAGGGTCAGTGCCAATAAATATGGCATCATCTGTCATTAAAGAGAAATAAGTTTCAAAATTAGCTTCCGCCGCAGCGTTATGCCAGTTATCCAGTACTTGTGTAATTTCTTTTTCAGCGTTTTGAGCAGATAGATTAATGCTAAGAAGTAAGATTAAGATAAAGAAAGAATGGTTTTTCATGAAACGCTGTCTTTTTTGATTTGCTGAATGCTATCTTGTTCTTGAATACGTTTTTCTATTTCTTCTTCAAACTCTTCTAAGGTTTTTAAGAAAACTTCATTCAACTGTATTTTTAAATCTTGAAAAGCGATAATAAGCTCTTTTGTTTTTTGTGTAATAACCTTATTATCAAAATTGGTTTTTGAAGATTCCTGTACTAGAACACTTGCTTTCGTGTACATGACATTAATTCTTGTTTGAATAGGAATTTCCTTGAAAATTGGCGGAATAGTAGAGATTAACGCAGCACTGGTTTCTTTTAAATTATTACTGGTGTTTACTATTTCTTGTATGCTTGAGTTTTGAAGTCCTGCAATTTCATTTTCAAAAGTTAAATACTCTGGCCATTGGGAGACGCTATCTTTAGCTTCCGCGGAAAGCGAAACACTTTTTATGTTAGAGATGCTTATATTCTCTTTTAATTGAGCAGCTTTTTTCTCTTGAAAGTTTTGAAGGGCTTTCTCCTCTTTTTGATCGCTATTGCAACTTATCGCTAAAAAGATAGAACTAACGAATAAAGAGTTGAAAATTAGATTTTTAAAGTTTATCATAAGAAATTTAAATCGTCCGAAAGATACGTAATTTTTTAAGGTGTCCAATTTAAGATTTTCAATTTTGTATTAACGTTTAAAAGTCGTTCTTTTGAAAAGGAAAAACAATTGTAGAATACATTTAAACTTTCAGATTTATTATGGCAATAAAGACTTTAATTATAGGAGCTTGCGGGCAAATAGGAACAGAACTTACATTGGCATTGCGTGAAAAACAC
This sequence comes from Mesonia algae, assembly GCF_003253545.1. Lineage (GTDB taxonomy): Bacteria > Bacteroidota > Bacteroidia > Flavobacteriales > Flavobacteriaceae > Mesonia > Mesonia algae. The sequence continues at coordinate 426,589 of NZ_QKYV01000003.1, read as the reverse complement.
GGTAATGATAATGTCATTGCAAGTGATATTCGTGAAGGGAGTGAGTCTTTAATGTCATCTGGTCCTTTTGAAACTTTAGATGCAACCAATTACAAAGCCATTGAAGACATTGTCATGCATTATGAGATAGATGAGGTTTATTTAATGGCGGCAATGTTAAGCGCTACGGCAGAAAAATTCCCAATGCGTGGTTGGAATTTGAATATGGACTCTCTTTTTAATGTATTGAATTTAGCTAAAGATAAAAAGATAAGTAAATTATTTTGGCCATCGAGTATTGCTGTTTTTGGTCCGTCAACACCTAAGTTTGATACGCCACAAACAACCGTTATGGAACCAACAACCGTTTACGGAATAAGTAAACAAACCGGAGAACGCTGGTGCGAATACTACCATAATAAATACGGTGTAGATGTAAGAAGCATTCGTTATCCTGGTTTAATTAGTTATAAAACCTTACCTGGTGGTGGTACTACAGATTATGCTGTAGAGATTTATCACGAAGCTTTAAAAGAAGGAAAATATACATCATTTTTAAGTGAAGATACTGCTTTACCAATGATGTTTATGGACGACGCTATTCGAGCAACCATTTCATTGATGGAAACTGAAGCCGATAACTTGAGCATACGTTCTTCTTATAACCTTGGCGGAATTAGTTTTACTCCAAAAGAATTAGCTGCAAGTATTCAAAAAGAGATCCCAGAATTTACCATTGATTACGCTCCAGATTTTAGACAACCTATAGCCGATTCTTGGCCTTCAAGCATCGATGATTCTCAGGCTCAAAAAGACTGGAACTGGAAACACGAGTACGACATCAATAAAATGACCAAAACTATGCTAGACGGTTTAAGAGATTAAACTTATAGTTTATTTATAATCTCAGCAGCAGCTTTTAGAGTTTCTTCTTTTTTAGCAAAGCAAAACCGCAACATGGAGTCATCTTGTTGATTTTTATTAAATACAGAAACAGGAATAGTAGCTAAACCTTTTTCTTTAATTAATCGCAAGGCAAAATCTGTGTCTTTTTCTTGGGTTATATTTTTGTAAGAAGCCGTTTGAAAATATGTGCCTTGGCTGGGGGTAAACGTTAAGCGTGAGTCTTTAATTAACGATAAGAACAAATCTCTTTTTTGCTGATAAAATTCTGCTAAGCCTAGATAATGCTGTTCGTTTTGTAAATAAGCATTAATGGCTACTTGCATTGGGTGATTCACGCAAAATACATTGTATTGATGTACTTTATTAAACTCTGTCATGAGTTCTTTTGGCGCTACGCAATAGCCCAATTTCCATCCCGTCACGTGAAAGGTTTTCCCGAAAGAATACGTGATAAAAGAACGTTCGGCTAATTGTGGGAATCTAGCTACGCTAAAATGTTTTTGATTGTCATAAACCAGATGCTCATAAACTTCGTCACTTAAAATAATAATATTCGTACCCTTAACCAACTGTTGTAATTTTTCTAAATCTTTTTGCTGTAGTATTTTACCACTAGGATTATGCGGAGAGTTAATGATAATCATTTTAGTTTTAGAAGAGATTTTTGCTGCTACTTCTTCCCAATCAATTTGGTAATTGGGTGCCTGCATTTGAATAAGCACGGGTTTTCCTCCGTAAAGCTCAATGGCAGGTTCATAACAATCGTAAGCGGGTTTAAAAACGATTACTTCATCTTCAGCTTTTACAAAAGCAGAGATCGCTGTAAAAATAGCCTGTGTTGCTCCCGCAGTAAGTGTAATGTCGGTTTCGGGTTGGTAGTTACTTCCGTAAAGTTTATTGAGTTTATAACAAAGGGTCTGGCGTAAAGAGAAAATCCCCTGCAAAGGTGCGTATTGATTTTTGGCTGAATGTATTGCTCTCGTTACTTCCTCTAATAATATTGGATCTGGACTAAAATCTGGGAAACCTTGAGACAAGTTAATGGCTTTATGCTCGTGCGCCAGTTTGCTCATTTTTGTAAATATAGTTGTTCCTAGATGAGGTAATTTAGAGGTGGGAAGTTTCATGAAATTGATTTTGCAGAAAAGATAAAAACAAAAAACCCCAATTTCAAAAGAATTTGGGGTTTTAAAATATAATTTAAAAAGGATTATCCCTTGCTTGTAGCACTCATATATTCTCGGTTCATGCGAGCAATATTCTCTAAAGAAATTCCTTTAGGACATTCAATTTCACAAGCACCAGTGTTACTACAGTTTCCGAATCCTTCTTCATCCATCTGTCTAACCATCGCTTGTACACGCTCGGTAGCTTCTATTTGCCCTTGAGGTAATAAAGCGTATTGAGATACTTTAGCCGATGTAAATAACATAGCACTTGCATTTTTACAAGCGGCAACACAAGCTCCACAACCAATACACGTAGCGGCAGCAAAAGAGTCGTCTGCATTTTGTTTATTTACAGGAATGGCATTTGCATCTACCGTATTACCAGAAGTATTTACAGATACGTAACCTCCTGCTTGCTGAATGCGATCAAAAGAACCACGATCTACAATTAAATCTTTCACTACTGGGAAAGCTTTTGCTCTAAAAGGTTCAATAGTGATGGTATCACCATCTTTAAATGAACGCATGTGTAATTGGCAAGTAGTAATTAAACGGTCTGGCCCGTGAGGCTCCCCGTTTATTTGTAGAGAACAAGAACCACAAATTCCTTCACGACAATCGTGATCAAATTCTACAGGCTCTTCTCCTTTGGCTACCAATTCCTCATTCAGTACATCTAGCATTTCTAAGAAAGACATGTCTCCTTCGATACCATCGATAGGATAATCTATCATCTTTCCTTTGGTCTTGGCATTATCTTGGCGCCATATTTTTAATGTAAGTTTCATATAGTTTAGATTTTAGTATTGAGTATTGAGTATTGAGTCGCTATTATGTAACATCTCATTTCTCAACACTGGTATCTATTTATAACTTCTCGTTTTTAGCTCAATATTGTTGAACTTTAATTCTTCTTTATGCAATTTCGCATCACGCGGATTTCCTGTGTACTCCCAAGCAGCAACGTACTTGAAGTTTTCATCATCTCTTAAGGCTTCTCCTTCTTCAGTTTGGTATTCTTCTCTAAAGTGACCTCCACAAGATTCGTTTCTATGTAAAGCATCTTTAGCAAAAAGTTCTCCAAGTTCTAAGAAATCGGCTACACGACCAGCTTTTTCAAGCTCTGCGTTTTTATCACCAGATTTACCAGTAACTTTTACGTTAGCCCAAAAATCTTCACGTAAAGCTTTGATTTCCTCTAAAGCATCTTCTAAATCTTTAGCGTTTCTAGCCATTCCACATTTGTTCCACATGATCTTACCTAAAAGTTTGTGGTAGTGATCTACAGAGTGCTTTCCGCTAGCATTCATTAAACGATTAATTCTATCAGTAACATCTTTTTCTGCAGCTTCAAATTCTGGAGAATCGGTAGAGATTTTTCCTGTTCTAATATCTTTAGAAAGGTAATCACCTATCGTATATGGAAGTACAAAATAACCATCTGCTAAACCTTGCATTAAGGCAGAAGCACCAAGTCTGTTAGCACCGTGATCAGAGAAGTTTGCTTCTCCTGCAGCGTAACAACCAGGAATGGTAGTTTGTAAGTTATAATCTACCCAAAGACCTCCCATCGTATAATGTACCGCAGGGTAAATCATCATTGGAGTTTCGTATGGATTCTGATCTACAATTTTTTGATACATTTGGAAAAGGTTACCGTATTTAGCTTCAATAACTTCTTTTCCTAGTTTTGTAATTTCTGCTTCCGTAGGGTTTTTATGTCCTGAAGTAAATGCTTTCTCTTTTCCGTAACGCTCAATAGCACTAGCGAAATCTAAGTAAACAGCTTCTCCGGTTTTATTCACACCATAACCAGCATCACAACGCTCTTTTGCAGCTCTAGAAGCTACATCACGAGGTACTAGGTTACCAAAAGCAGGATATCTTCTTTCTAAGTAATAATCTCTTTCGTCTTCGCTTAAATCGGTCGGTTTCTTTTTACCTTCACGAATAGCAATTACATCTTCTTTTTTCTTCGGAACCCAAATTCTTCCATCATTACGAAGAGACTCAGACATCAAAGTTAATTTTGATTGATGATCTCCCGATACAGGAATACAAGTTGGGTGAATTTGTGTATAACAAGGGTTTGCAAAGTAAGCTCCTCTACGGTGAGCTCTCCAAGCAGCCATTACATTACTTCCCATAGCGTTGGTAGATAAGAAGAATACGTTACCGTAACCTCCCGATGCTAATACCACCGCGTGAGCAGAATGACGCTGAATTTCTCCAGTGACCATATCTCTGGCAATAATACCTCTCGCTTTTCCATCAACCAACACTAAATCCATCATTTCATGACGGTTGTAAGATTGAATTTTACCACGATTTATTTGACGGTTCATCGCAGAATAAGCTCCTAATAAAAGTTGTTGTCCTGTTTGCCCTTTCGCATAAAAGGTACGAGAAACTAGTACTCCTCCAAATGAACGGTTATCTAAAAGACCTCCATATTCTCTAGCAAAAGGAACTCCTTGTGCTACACATTGGTCAATGATATTACCTGATACTTCCGCTAGACGGTAAACGTTAGCTTCACGAGAACGATAATCTCCACCTTTTACCGTATCATAAAATAAACGGTAGTTAGAGTCACCATCTCCTTGATAGTTTTTTGCGGCATTAATACCACCTTGAGCGGCAATTGAGTGTGCACGACGCGGAGAATCTTGGTAACAAAACGTTTTTACGTTGTAACCTAATTCTGCTAACGTAGCTGCAGCACTACCACCTGCTAATCCGGTACCAATAACAATCACATCTATATTACGCTTGTTGGCTGGGTTTACCAGATCAATTTCGTTTTTGTGTTTAGTCCATTTATCGGCCAAAGGACCTTCTGGTATTTTTGAGTCTAAAATTGACATAATCTTACGTATTATAGTTGATTAATATAGTGAAATAGTGCTATAAAAATAAACCCTAATGGTATAATGATAGCAAAAGCTTTAGTGAAGCCTTGTAGTCCTTTTGAATACTTATTATTGAATCCTACCGACTGAAAAGAAGAGGCGAAACCGTGTAGTAAGTGTAACATTAAAAAGATAAACGACACTACATACAAGATAACTCTCCATAAGTCTTTAAACTTTACAATGGTTTCTTCATAGTATCTTGTAGGATCTTCTGGTAAACCGTGTATGTATTTGTGAGAGATTTCTGGAAACCAAAAATCATAAAAGTGAAGACCTAAGAAAGCTAAGATTACTGCTCCAGAGTAAATCATGTTTCTAGACATCCAGCTAGAGTTAGCGTTTCCATTATAGTTTTTATAGCCTACACCTCTTGCATTACGGTTTTGAATTTCTAAGATGAATCCCATAATAAAATGGAAGATCACTCCAAAAATTAAAACTGGTTGTAGTAATGCTTGTACCACAAAGTTATTTCCCATAAAATGAGATAACTCGTTAAATATATCGGGGCTAATGACCGATGTAAAGTTAATGGTAAAGTGTTGTAATAAGAAAAAGACAAGAAATAGTCCTGAAAGAGCCATAGCAAATTTTCTTGCTACAGACGATTTTATAATTCCACCCATTGGTTTTGGTTATTTAAATAAAATTTATACAAAAATACATGGGTATTGGCTTATAGACAAACTTTAGCGTCTCTTTGATGCTATTTAGAATTAGTATTAACAAGTTTTTGCTGCTGTTAGGCTAAAGTTAATTTAATCGCTTAGAGTTTTTATTCAATTAGGATTGTTTATTTTTGAAAAAATTCAAGTTTTATGAGATATCAACCTATTAAGAAAGATTTATTTATAAAAAATCGCAAGAACTTTATGGCTCAAATGAAGCCATCGAGTATAGCGATTTTTAACTCTAACGATATTTATCCTATTGGTGCAGATAGCACCATCCCGTTTCAGCAAGATAGAAATCTGTATTTCTTAAGCGGAATAGACCAAGACAGTAGTATTTTACTACTTTTTCCTGATGCTCCTAAAGAAAAGCACCGTGAAATTCTTTTCTTAACGGAAACCAACGAACACATTGCTGTTTGGGAAGGAGAAAAGTATACCAAAGAAAAAGCCTTTGAAGCTTCTGGTGTAAAAACGGTGTACTGGTTAAAAGATTTACATAAAGTATTGCACGAGATAATGTCACAATGCGATACGGTTTACATCAATACGAACGAGCATTACAGAGCTAATGTAGAAACTGAAACTAGAGAAACTCGTTTTAATAAGTGGTTATTAAAAAAATACCCTGCGCACCAAACGGCAAAAAGTAATCCTATTTTACAGCGTTTACGTTCAGTAAAAGATCCTTTAGAAATAGAGGTGATGCAACAAGCTTGTAACATAACTGAGAAAGGATTTAGACGTATTCTTGATTTTGTGAAACCTGGCGTTTGGGAATATGAAATTGAAGCTGAGTTTATGCACGAGTTTCTACGAAATCGTTCTCGAGGATTTTCTTACACCCCTATTGTGGCTTCGGGGCAAAACGCTAATGTTTTACATTACATTGAAAACAAAATGCAATGTAAAGAAGGTGAGCTTATTTTATTAGATGTAGGAGCGGAATATGCTAATTATTCTAGCGATATGTCTAGAACGATACCAGTTTCTGGTCGTTTTACTAAAAGACAAAAAGAAGTTTACAATGCGATTAATAAAGTAAAAAATTTAGCACAAGATATGTTGGTGCCAGGAACATTCTGGGAGCAATATCACGTAGAAGTAGGGAAGTTAATGACTTCAGAGCTTTTAGATTTAGGTCTTTTAGATAAAGCCGATGTGCAAAATGAAGATCCAGATTGGCCAGCGTATAAAAAATACTTTATGCACGGAACTTCTCACCACATTGGTTTAGATACGCATGATTATGGAATCTTACACGAACCCATGCAAGCCAACCAAGTGTTTACTGTAGAACCAGGAATTTATATTCCTGCAGAAGGATTCGGAATTCGTTTGGAAGATGATTTGGTTATTCAAGAGAAAGGATCTCCGGTTAATTTGATGGGTAATATTCCTATTGAAGCCGAGGAGATTGAAGACTTAATGAATCAATAGTTATTATTCAATAGTATAAAAAGCTATTTGAGAAGTTATGAAAATCGTTATTCTGAAATAAGTTCAGGTTGACGAAAATTAACTTCTCAGATAGCTTTTTTTTATTCTGTTTTCGCTTCCGCGGAAGCGAAATTATTCTTTAGCTCTTTTTAAGTATAAGTCTCCAAAATCGAAACTAAAATCGGTGATAGGAGCGATGTATTTCATGGTGGCAGAGTGTGCTTTTCCATGTTCATCTAGACTGAACAATACAAACACATCGGCATCAAAACTTCTATTTTTCCATTTAGCCACATAGGTTGTCGTGTTATAAGGAAGCAATTCTGCTGTAAGCTCTGGATTTCTTTCAGAAGTAATTTTTAAATTCTTACCTTCTTCAGTAATATGAAATTTACCCAACCAAGCATCTTTGTAGGTTCCTGTAATTTGATTAGCGTTTAAAACTTTATCACTTGAACTAAATTTTTCTACTTGTTGATAAACCGCATTTTTAATGCTGTCATTTTTTGCTATCCAATCTGAGTTCCTTTTACCGTATTTTTCCAGCCAATTTCTGTCCTTATATCCCAAATAACTATCTTTTACGGTATTGGTAATGGTGCTAAAAGCGCTACCAATCATTTGATTAGTAAGTACCACAATCCCTAAATCCAATTCTGGAATTAAAGTAAACTGTGTTACTGTTCCTAATAAACCGCCCGTATGAGTTACTTGTTTGTAACCTCCTTTTACATCACTCACAAACCAACCTAAAGAATAACCCGAAAAATGAGTGTCATAAGAATTATTTTTGCTTACAGGTAATGGAGTTTGTAATTGCCATAATTCGTGCATTTGCTCTTCACTTAATATGCGCTCTCCATTTTTAGTCACGGCATCATTCATTAAAAATTCTGCCCAAGTAAGCATATCGGTTACGTTACTCATAATCCCTCCTGCAGGATTGGCAAGATCACTCCAATCATGCGGAATTTGAATTACTTCTCCTTCTGTTCTCGTATGGGCGTCGATGATATTAGATTTATCGGTCACTCGGCTATAAGCAGCTTTACTGTTCTTCATTTCAACAGGTTGTAAAATACGCTCTTCGATAAACTCTTCCCAAGTTAATCCGCTTGCGCGGTGAATCACCTCACCAGCGATAATAAACATGTTGTTGTTGTATTTAAATTCACTTCTAAAAGAACTTTCGGGCTCTAATTTGCTAACATTTGCTAAAACATCATCAATAGTAAAATCTCCACCTTCAGGGAAAAACATAAGATCTCCCGCTCCAAGACTTAAACCGCTGCGATGCGTTACTAAATCTCTTACTGTAAATTCTTCCGTGACAAAATCTTCTGGCATTTTAAATTCTGGAATGTGTTTTCTCACCTTATCATCCCAATCTAATTTTCCCTCATCCACCAAAATTGCCAAAGCAAAGCACGTAAAACCTTTACTGTTAGAAGCAACACCTACAAGTGTATTTTCGTTCATGTCTTTATTGTTGCTTAAAGAACGAACACCGTGGCCTTTGGCGTAAATCACCTTACCCTCTTTTACGATCCCTACAGATATTCCGGGAACATCAAATGTTTCTAAGGTATTTTCAATTAACCGATCTAATTTTTTTTCTTTTATCTGCGCCGTAAGTGTAAAACTAAATAAGCAGAAGCTTAGCGATAAGATTTTTAGCATTTTCATAGAGAAATATTGTTTTTTAGGATAAGAAAAGAATCTATTTTTGCCGCATGCAAAAATTTATACCTTACAAAAATATACAAATTGCCTTTACGGCTCAAGGAAAGGGAGAGGCAATCGTTTTATTGCACGGTTTTTTAGAAAACTCTACGATGTGGGAAAATGTAATTCCTGCTTTAGAAAAAAACTATCAAGTCATTACGATAGATTTATTAGGGCACGGAAATACCGAACGTTTGGGTTATATTCATACCATGGAAGAAATGGCGCAAACCGTCTCTTACGTTCTTGATCATTTGCAGATAGAAAAAGCTTCTTTTTTGGGACATTCTATGGGCGGTTACGTAGCTCTCGCTTTCGCGGAATTATTTCCGTTAAGAATAAAAAAATTATTGCTCTTAAATTCTACACCCTTAGCCGATTCTCCCGAACGTGTTGATAACAGAAACCGAGCGATACGCTTAGTAAAGCAAAATAAAGATGCTTTTATAAGTATGGCGATTACCAATTTATTTGGAAAAGAAAGCCGAGAGCAATTGAGGGAAAAAATTAATGCATTAATAAAAGAAGCGCAACAACTCCCTACTGAAAATATTGTCGCCGCTATGGAAGGTTTAAAAACTAGAAAAGATAGAACACATATTTTAAAAATCTTTACGGGAGAGAAAATATTCTTGGCAGGTGAAGAAGACGAAATTGTTCCTTTAGAAAGCTTACAGCAACTCGCAAAAGAAACCAATACTCAACTTAAAACCTTTAGAGGCGGACATATGACACATTTAGAAGCAAATGAGGAGTTGTTGACGTTTTTTAAAATCGATTAAAATCAAATAACTTAGGTTAATTTTATTTTTTCCTTAAAACTTTGTTAAGTTTTTTCATTTACATTTACAGCCGTGTTTGGTTAAGTAGCTAAATTTTAATGTAAATGTATAAATTAAACAAATGAGTAATAATAAATTTGATAAATTAATAATGAAAAATAAACTTAATTATATACCGTACTTATTATTATCGGCTTTAATCATTTCTTCTTGTACTTCAAAGAAAAATTATGAAGATAATTCAAATCAATCTTATTTAAATGAAGATTTAGAAAAACTAAGGTTAGATCATCAGAATCGCATAAATTCAACTGATAATTTTAAAACAATAGAAATTTTTTCTGATTCATCTTATGAGACAATTTCATATAATACTGATGATTTTAGTTTGCTTAAAACAAATAAAAATGGTACAAATAAAGTAATCTTCGAATATCCTGAAAATATTTTAAGTATGAGTTATGATAATATAAATGATTATTTTAGCTTATCAGATAGTAGAGACGATACCGACAAAATAATTGACGACATTAATTACATTGATAATAATAAAATAGAGATCATTGAAACTGTAGATGGAATAAGCTATGTTAAAACTGTAGTTTTTCCTTATGAAATAGAAAGTGTAGATGATGAAAATTTAGTTGGAAATATTAATTTATCTACCTCACTTCTACATAAAGAGTTGTTAAACATTGATCCAGATTCAAATAATGAGGATCAAAATAGTAAAGCTTGTCCTCCATGTGTAGGGCTATTAATTCTTGCAGTTATAACTGTTGCTAGTGATACTAATGAAACGAATAGTGAAAATTGTCAAGCAGCAATAAATGCAGCCCAAGCTAATTGTGCTAATCGTCCTGACAAATGTTTAGATTTCTCCAACGGTCCATGCAAACCTAAATGTGTAAATTGCTAAATCATAAGCTAGAGCTAACGAAGTAAATTATAGACTTCAATCGAAAGGGTATGATTAAATATTTATTAACTTAATTAATTCTTCCTTTAGTTGTTTTAGAATAAAAGTACTATAAAAATTTTTAAAGGATAATGACAGATTCTTTTTAGAAATAATTCACTTTTTTTTACTTCTTATTCTATAGCTATGGTTTGTTATTTAGTCTATCTAAATGAATTATAATTAAAAAACCAGCTCTTAAGAGCTGGTTTTTCCCTGTTTTAGTTGAAGTAAAAAGGGTTGGTTTTGGGTTAATGTACTAACCTTGCTGTGATAAAAACATACTGGTTAAGTAGTTGCAAGGTTGTAGCTTTGTCGGGGGTGTTTATAAGCAGTGATATATTATTATTACTGCCTCCATAAGCTATCATTCTTACGCTAACATCTTGTAAGATTTGAAATAGCTTAGGCGTGTCTTTATGGTGAACAATGTTGTTTCCCACTAAACAGACAATACTTTTGTTGCTTTCTACCTCTACAGTAGAAAATTTTTCTAGTTCAGAGGTGATTTCTTTAATATAAGTAGGTTGGTCTATGGTTAAAGATACGGCAATCTCTGAGGTGGTGATCATATCGATTGAGGTTTCGTACTTCTCGAAAATCTCAAATACTTTTTTTAAGAAACCGTGTGCAAGTAACATCCTTTCAGACTTTATTTTAATCACGGTAATGTCATCTTTTGCTGCGATGGCTTTTATGCCTTCTCCTTTTCTTTCGGTGGAAATTAATGTACCCAAGGCTGTAGGTTGCATGGTATTTTTCAACCTTACCGGAATATTTTTTTCTCTAGCAGGAATAACAGTTTGCGGATGCAATATTTTAGCACCAAAATAGGCTAATTCGGCAGCTTCATCAAATGAAAGTTGAGCGATAGAGGTGGTGTCTTCTACTACACGGGGGTCATTGTTGTGAAAACCATCAATATCGGTCCAAATTTGCACTTCTTTAGCTTTTAAAGCAGCTCCAATAATTGTGGCCGAGTAATCACTTCCGCCACGACGGAGATTAGAAATATTTCCGTTAGCATCTAAGCAAATAAAACCTTGGGTAACAAAAATTTGGTTATTGGGGTAACCTTTTAAAAGTCTGGTTAAGTTTTGTTGTATATAAAATTGATCGGGTTCATTTTCTCTATCTACCCGCATAAAATCTAAAGCAGAAATAAGAGCCGATGATAAACCTTGAGATTTAAAATAATGATGCACTAAAAGAGTAGAAAATAATTCTCCTTGTGCTAAAATTTTATCAGTAAAAGAATCTTGATAGGGACTATAAGAGTAACCTAATAATTGCGCAGTCATGGTATTAATATGATCTGCGACTAATTGATAAGTTTCATTTTCTTCTAGTAGTTGAAATGCAGTAGAAGTGTAATGATCTTTTAATTTTAAAATAAGTTGTGAAGCTTTTTCTTTTTCTTGATTTTGGATAGCTTCAGCAATAGAAACTAATGTATTGGTGCTACCGCTCATTGCCGATAAAACAACCACTTTAGGTCGTCCGTCATCAACAATTTCTTGTATTTTTTTAATATTTTGGATAGACCCTACTGAAGTTCCTCCAAATTTTAACACCAACATAGCATTTATTATTTGATTTCAAATATAGAATAGAGAAGGGTTGTTGCCTTAAAATTGTTTAAATTTGACTAATTTAACACAATATGTTATATAATTAACAAATGAGAACAATTGTACAATGCGTGGAAGAAATCTTAGTAAACCAATCTTTTTTGGAAGAAGCTTTGGAGCGAAAAATCATTAATTACAGTGCCTTAGCGGAAGAATTGCGAGCACCTATTAGCGAAATGTTGCGTAAGCCGGTAAAAGTGGGAGCTATTATGATGGCTCTTAGGCGTTACCAGACTCCATCTCATATTAAAAGTACATCTCATGTGAAAAAGGTGTTGAGGCAAATGGGGGATATCACATTGAGATCTAATTTGTATGCTTTTACTCTTAAAAATTCGGTTTCATTAATCGAAAGTCATAGCCTACTTTTAGATTATGTAGCTTCTAATCCGCATTTGTTTTATGCTTTTACTAGAGGATTGGTAGAAAGTAATATTATGATTTCTGGCTCTGAAAAAGAGAAAGCAGATAAGATTTTTAAAAATGAAATTATCCTAAGTAGACGAGGAAATTTATCGGCGATAAGTGTACAATTGCCACAAAATAATTATAAGATTGCAGGCTTGTACTATCAATTTTTTAAACACTTAGCGTGGAATGGGATTGCGGTTTACGAGGTGGTTTCTACAAGTAATGAGATTACTATTTTAGTAGAAGATAGTGTCATTGAAAAAGCTTTTAGCGTAATTAAAAGTTTGAAAAGTTAGAAAAGATATTCTTACTAACTAGTGCATCTGCTTTCATACTGTTGACTTGTTTTGAAGATAACAGCTTACCAAAGCAACCGACATAAATTTAAAGGTTATAAAGGTGGATATATTAGAGACCTCTGAACGAGATAAGTACAGTATTTAAGCGCACGATTAAAAACGGATAAATACGATAAACAGCAGTATTTTCTTCTTGAAATTTTGTTAGTTTTTTTTATTTTATTTTATTTGCAGCCGTGTTTGGCCAAGCATCCTAAATTCTAATATAAACTTATAAATTAAAAAAAAATGAGAAATTTATTTAGAAAGCCTTTTGCTATTTTGCTAATAAGCTTATTAATTTTTTCTTGTACTAAGAAAGAGAATAATATAAAAGAAAACGAATTGCAGTATAAAACTACATCGAAAACTTCACAGGATATTTTAGCTGAATCAATTAATAAAATCAATAAATATTATTCTGTTAAATTATCAAATGAAGATTATATTGAGACGGTAACTGTACAAGATGAAGAAGAACAAATATCTGAAATGAGCGTGGTGATTTTCAAAAATGAAAATACTATTTATGCTTCTAGTTTTAACTCGCAAACCAAAAAGTTTATAAGTGTAACCTCAAATCTAAAACTAAATGATGAGATTCATAATTTTACTATAAAAGGAGGAGATGAAGTCGACATTGAAAAACAAATTACATCGGCTCCATTATCGGACTGTAATGGAACAGAATCTTGTGAGGGTTGTCATTATAGAATTATGAAAGAAATAATTGCTCAAGATGGTGATAGTATGTATATGTGTGATAAATTAGGTGATGCATGTAATGATGCTGTAATGGTGGCCGCATTGGTTCATTGTTGGTATAGTCATTAAATATAGAGGTTAACAATCTCTTAATTTTACAATTATATATTAAGCTCTGAGGTATTAACTTAGGGCTTATTTTTTAATAACCTGAGTTCGATATTAGAAAAACTTAAACACCATTTGCTACCTAAGTCTGAACTCAGATTAAATATTATATATGAAGTTATTTAGTTTTATTTACATATTATTTTTACTATTAGTTTTTGCTGTTATGGTATGGGCTATAGTAGACATATTCAAAAGTAAAAATTTGCAACTTAGATATAAAGGAGTTTTAATGTTGGGAGTTGTATTTTTTCCTTTAATAGGGTCATTAATTTATTTTGCGTTTAAAAAAGAGTTTATAAAGAAGTAATGGATAAGCTAAAATTTAAAATCAGAAAAAAAATAATTTATAGTGTTTATGTTTTATAAATACAAAAAAAACTACTCATCATTAGTATCTCCAAATGTATTCCAGCCTTGGGCTTTCATTGGTATTTTTTGATTTCCTCTAGTCACTAAATGCATTCCTTCACGTTCTTCTGTCATATGACCGATGATGGTGAAATTTGGATTGCCTTTAATTTTATCGAAATCTTTTTGATCGACAGTAAACAAAAGTTCGTAATCTTCACCTCCGTTTAAGGCAATTGTAGTGCTATCTATATTAAACTCTTCACAAACTGAAATTACAGCAGGATCTAAAGGAATTTTCTCCTCAAAAAGATTAGCGCCCACTTTAGAGTTTTTGCAAAGGTGTATGATTTCAGAAGAAAGACCATCACTAATATCAATCATACTAGTAGGTTGTACTTCTAAAGCAGCTAATAGACTGGAAATGTCTTTTCTGGCTTCAGGTTTTAATTGTCTTTCTACTAAATATGAATAAGGTTCTAAGTCGGGTTGTGCATTAGGATTAACTTTAAATACTTGCTTTTCGCGTTCTAAAACTTGCAGTCCCATATAAGCGGCGCCGATATCACCAGTTACCACCAATAAATCATTAGGTTGGGCACCATCACGTTTAGTGATTTTTTCCGCTTCAGCTTTCCCTAATGCTGTGATGCTAATTACCAATCCAGAAGTAGAGGAAGTGGTGTCGCCACCAATGACATCTACGTTATATGTTTTTGCAGCTAAAGTTATTCCTGCATATAATTCTTCTAAAGCCTCTACAGGAAAACGGTTAGATGCCGCAATAGAAACTGTAAGTTGGGTAGCTTCAGCGTTCATTGCATATATATCAGATAAATTTACCATTACAGCTTTATAACCTAAATGTTTTAAAGGCATATAGGCTAAATCAAAATGTACGCCTTCCACAAGCATATCTGTAGTTACGACAGTAGCAAAGTTTTCATGATCGATGATGGCAGCATCGTCTCCAATTCCTTTAAGAGTAGAGGGTTGGTACAGCTCAACAAATCTAGTAAGATGGTCTATAAGGCCAAACTCTCCTAATTCAGATAAACTCGTTTTTGGGCTATTGTCTTCAGACATACAATTTGTAATAAGTTAACGTTATCAATATAAGGGTACAAAAATAATATTTTAAATACACTTGAGTGGGAAAAAAAGAACTTTCCTTAGAGAGGAGTTTCTATTTAGGCTATAACCAAACCCTATAAAACAATAACATATAATAATCTAGGCAAATATGGTATTCAGCACCTTAAATTGTATATTTGCAGATTAGATAGAATTAATTCAAACAAATTATGATAAAGGTTAGTCAGGAAGCTAAAGTAAAGTTAGCGAGTTTGATGGCAGAGGAAGGATTTGACGCCGAAAAAGACTATGTTAGAGTAGGTGTTAAAAGTGGGGGTTGTTCTGGTTTATCTTACGATTTAAACTTTGATCAAGCCCGAGTAGAAGAAGACAAAGTATTTCAAGACAATGGAATACAACTTATCGTAGATAAAAAAAGTTTTTTGTACCTCTTAGGGACCACATTAGAATATTCTGGTGGTCTTAACGGAAAAGGATTTATTTTTAATAATCCTAATGCACAAAGAACCTGCGGTTGTGGTGAATCATTTTCACTTTAATTTTTGAAGCAAAAAGATAATGAATAAGTTTACAGAAGACGACTTAAGAGAAGAGTTAAAAACCAAGGAATATGAGTATGGGTTTTATACCGATATAGAATCTGATACTTTTCCTGTAGGTTTAAACGAAGATATTGTAAGAGCTATTTCAAAGAAAAAGGAAGAGCCCGAGTGGATGACCGAGTGGCGTTTGGAAGCTTTTAGGGTTTGGGAACAAATGGAAGAGCCAGATTGGGCTAATGTACATTACGAAAAACCCAACTTTCAAGATATTTCCTATTATTCAGCCCCTAATAAAAAGCCTAAATACGATAGTATCGATGATGTAGATCCAGAGCTGTTAGATACGTTTAAGCGTTTAGGAATATCTTTAGACGAACAAAAGAAATTAGCTGGAGTAGCGGTAGATGTGGTGATGGATTCTGTTTCCGTGACAACGACGTTTAAGAAGACCTTAGCGGAAAAAGGAATTATATTTTGTTCTATTTCTGAAGCGATCAAAGAACATCCAGAATTGGTGAAGAAACATTTAGGAACCGTAGTTCCGCAGAAAGATAACTTTTATGCTGCCTTAAATTCAGCTGTGTTTAGTGATGGTTCTTTTTGTTACATTCCTAAAGGTGTAAAGTGCCCGATGGAGCTTTCTACTTATTTTAGAATTAACCAAGCAGGGACAGGACAGTTTGAAAGAACTTTAGTGGTAGCCGATGAAGGAAGTTACGTAAGTTATTTAGAAGGTTGTACGGCGCCAAGTAGAGATGAAAATCAATTGCATGCAGCGGTAGTAGAGCTTATCGCTTTAGATGACGCTGAAATTAAATACAGTACGGTTCAAAACTGGTACCCTGGTAATGCTGAAGGTAAAGGAGGGGTTTTCAATTTTGTAACTAAAAGAGGTTTATGTGAAGACCGAGCTAAAATTAGCTGGACTCAGGTAGAAACGGGTAGTGCGGTAACTTGGAAATATCCTAGCTGTATCTTAAAAGGAGATTATTCTATTGGAGAATTTTACTCTATTGCGGTAACTAATAATTATCAGCAGGCAGATACAGGTACTAAAATGATTCATTTAGGGAAAAACACGAAAAGTACCATTATTTCTAAAGGAATTTCAGCAGGAAAATCTCAAAACTCTTACCGAGGATTAGTACAAATAAATAGTAGAGCTGAAAATGCGAGAAACTTCTCCCAATGTGATTCTCTGTTAATGGGGAATGAGTGTGGAGCACATACTTTTCCGTATATAGAAACTAAAAACAAATCGGCTAAAGTAGAGCACGAGGCAACCACAAGTAAGATTGGGGAAGATCAGATTTTCTACTGTAACCAAAGAGGAATTGATACAGAAAAGGCAATTGCATTAATTGTAAATGGTTTTAGTAAAGAGGTGTTAAACAAACTTCCTATGGAGTTTGCTGTTGAGGCTCAAAAATTATTAGAAATTTCTTTAGAAGGATCAGTAGGATAAAAACTTAAAACATGAAAAAAGCATTTATTATCACCAGTTTATTAGCGGTTTTTCTTACAAGTTGTAAGCAAGATGCTAAAAAAGAAGAAGTAAAGGAAGCTGAAGCTGAAACTACTCAAGTGGAAGATTCTCAAAATAAAAATGGGATTGTAACCTTAAGTGGTGAGTTTATTTATGTGGCAGATGCAGCTGTATTAACAGGAAATAATTTTATTTATGGAGTGCAATTAGACTCTATGACGATGAAATTATCAGAACAGGTTAAGCCTCTTAAAAGAGAAGATTTTGATATGGTTCCTGTGATTGTAAAAGCAAAAGTAAAACCTAACCCTGCTAAAGAAGGTTGGGACGAGATTATAGAAATTAAAGAGATTTTAAAAGTTTCAGCACCAAAAGGAGAAGAAGCAATTAAAGTTAAAGGAAAATAAAATAAAGAGATGCTAAAGATAAAGAATTTACACGCAAGTGTTGAAGGAAAAGAGATACTTAAAGGGATAAACCTAGAAATTAATGCAGGAGAAGTACACGCTATTATGGGGCCTAATGGGTCTGGTAAAAGTACATTGGCTTCTGTAATAGCTGGGAAAGAAGAATACGAGCAAACAGAAGGAGAAATTATTCTAGAAAATGAAGAAATCTCTGAATTGGAAGCAGATGAAAGAGCACATAAGGGTTTATTTCTTTCGTTTCAATATCCAGTAGAGATTCCTGGAGTTTCGGTAACTAACTTTATGAAGACGGCTATCAATGAGACCAGAAAAGCTCAAGGTTTAGAAGATATGCCAGCGAAAGACATGTTAAAGAAAATCCGTGAGAAATCTGAGTTGTTAGAAATTGACCGTAAGTTTTTATCTAGATCACTTAATGAAGGGTTTTCTGGTGGAGAGAAAAAACGTAACGAGATTTTTCAAATGGCGATGTTAGAGCCAAAACTATCTATTCTCGATGAAACAGATTCTGGTTTAGATATCGATGCACTTCGTATTGTTTCTAACGGAGTGAATAAATTAAAAACTAAAGACAACGCGGTGATTGTAATTACACACTATCAACGTTTGTTAGATTATATAATCCCAGATTATGTACACGTTCTTCTTAACGGAAAGATTGTGAAATCTGGAGGAAAAGAATTAGCTCACAAGCTAGAAGAACACGGTTACGATTGGATTAAAGAAGAAGTGAAAGTAGAAAGCTAGAAACTACTTCTAGTCAATGTAAAAAGTAACAATATCAATTCCCCGTTAGGGGCAAAGTCAAGATTACCCATGGAATTAAAAGATAAATTAATCTCTTCTTTTTTTGCTTTTGAAGATCAAATAGATGTCAATAATCAAATTCATCAATTGCGAACCAAAGCCATTAAAGATTTTGAAACAATTGGTTTTCCAAATAAGAAAGAAGAAGATTGGAAATACACTTCTTTAAATTCAGTATTAAAAGAAGACTATAGCATATTCCCAAAAGAGGAGAATACTATAGATTATAAAGACGTTAAAAAGTATTTTATTCATGATATAGATACTTATTCTATTGTATTTATAGATGGAATATATTCTTCTCATCTGTCTAATACGACACACGATAAGATAGATGCTTGTTTAATGTCATCTGCATTGCATCATGAAAAGTACAAAGCAGTAATAGATAATTATTTTAATAAAATAGCTCCTCAAGACTCAGGATTAAACGCTTTAAATACAGCGTTTTCTAGAGAAGGAGCATTTATTTATATCCCGAAGAATACGTTAGCAGATCGTCCTATTCAAATTCTTAATTTTTCAACAGGAAATGAATCTGCTTTAATGCTTCAGCCAAGAAATTTAATTGTGGTAGGAGAGAACTCACAAGTTCAAATTATAGAACGTCACCAGAGTTTAACCGAAAATCCTGTTTTAACCAATTCGGTTACCGAAATTTATGCTGAAAAAAGAGCGCAAGTAGATTATTATAAAATTCAGAATGATAAAACATCTGCCTCTTTAATCGATAACACTTACGTGGAACAAAAGCAAGAAAGTTTCTGCTCTATTCATACGTTTTCATTTGGAGGAAAATTAGTACGTAATAATCTGCAATTCTTTCAACGTGGAGAAAGAATAGATTCTACGATGAAGGGGATTACGATTATTGAAGGAAAACAACACGTAGACCACAATACATTAGTTCATCATGCGGTGCCTAACTGTGAAAGTCATCAAGATTATAAAGGAATTTTTGACGATAAAGCCGTTGGAGTTTTTAATGGTAAAGTGGTAGTTGAAAAAGAAGCACAGAAAACAAATGCTTTTCAAAGTAATAATAACATTTTGGTAAGTGATAAAGCTACGATTAACGCTAAGCCACAATTAGAGATTTTTGCAGATGATGTAAAATGTAGTCACGGTTGTACTATTGGTCAGTTAGACGAAGATGCTATGTTCTATTTAAAATCTCGTGGAATTCCTGCTAAAGAAGCGCGTGCATTATTAATGTATGCCTTTGCTAATAATGTTTTAGAAAGTGTGAAAATACCTGAGCTAAAAAAACGCATCAACAAGCTTATCGCAAATAAATTGAATGTGAGTTTAGGTTTTGATCTATAAACTTATGAAACAGTTCTTAGTTATTATAATCTTTGTATTCTCAACATTAGCTGTAAGTGCTCAAGATTTCACCTATGGTTTTTTGATAGGAGCAAACGCTTATGATAGCGATATTTCTGGAGGAGATCTTCACGGCGGTGATGCCTATTCTGCCTTTGGTAAAGATGGCTTTCCATTAAATATTGGTGTGTTTGGTAATTATCAACTTAACCAATCTATCGGAGTAAAAGCGAACTTGTTTTATAAAGGAAACTATAGGAGCATAGATTATTTTTCAGCAGATAACCCTGGATTATATTATGATTTTGACACGTATATTTCGAGTATTCAATTTCAGCCGCTTTTTGTTTTCGACGTAAATAAAGAGTATGGTAAAGGGTTTTATCTTATGCTAGGACCAGGAATAGATTTTAAACTAAATGAAAATAATTTAGGTGATGAAGTTAGTGATGTAGAAGCACTTTACAACAATGTAAATATAGATGCATTGTTAGGTTTTGGTTTTACCTTCTCTAAGGTATTATCGATGGAATTTATTGCTAACTACGGTTTAAGCAATCAACTAGACTCAGATTTGTATGAAACTACAACTGTTGGAGCTTACGTTAATTTTTTAGTGAATTTAACTCCACTCATCAACAAATAAAACTCATTTTATGAGTCACACAAATATAGATATTAAGAAAATCCGTAAAGATTTCCCCATACTTTCTCGTAAAGTAAATGGGAAACCTTTAGTGTATTTAGATAACGCGGCAACTTCTCAAACTCCGCAGCAGGTGATTGATGTTATTGTAGATTATTATCAAAACTACAATGCCAACATTCACCGAGGAGTACATAGCCTTTCTCAAGAAGCTACCGATGCTTATGAAGAAGCAAGAGAAAAAATACGAACTCATTTTAATGCCAAACATAAAGAAGAAATCATTTTTACTTCAGGAACCACGCACGGCATTAACTTGGTCGCAAACGGATTTTCCAACCTTTTAAAAAAGGGAGATGAGGTATTGGTTTCGGCATTAGAACACCATTCTAATATTGTCCCGTGGCAAATGTTATGTGAAAAAAGCGGAGCTAAGTTAAAGGTGATTCCAATGACTCCACAAGGAGAGTTAGATAAGCTCGCTTTCGCGGAATTATTTTCAGAAAACACCAAGTTGGTTTTCGTTAATCACGTTTCTAACGCATTAGGAACGGTGAACCCCATACAAGAAATTATAGCAAAAGCTAGAGAAGTTGGTGCTGCAGTTTTAATAGATGGTGCTCAAGCAGCTCCTCATATTAAAGCCGATGTACAAGCGCTAGATGTAGATTTTTATGTTGTTTCTGCTCATAAAATATGTGGACCTACAGGAGTTGGGGTTCTTTACGGAAAAAAAGAATGGTTAGAGAAACTCCCTCCTTACCAAGGTGGAGGAGAAATGATAGACCAAGTGAGTTTTGAAAAAACGACTTACGCAGGTTTACCTCATAAATTTGAAGCAGGAACTCCTAATATTTGTGGAGGTATAGCTTTTGGAGCAGCTCTAGATTATATGAATGCCATAGGTTTTGAAGCTATTGCAGAATATGAATATGAGCTTTTAAAGTATGCAACTCAGCAATTGTTGGAAATTGAGGGTTTAAAAATCTATGGAACTTCGGCTGATAAAACGGCTGTTATTTCTTTTAACATAGAAGGAATTCATCCTTATGATATTGGTACTATTGTTGATAAATTAGGAGTAGCGGTAAGAACTGGCCATCATTGTGCTCAACCCATTATGGATTATTTTAAAATTCCGGGAACGGTAAGAGCTTCATTTTCTTTTTACAATACAAAAGAAGAGGTTGATGTGTTAGTTGAAAGCGTTAAAAAAGCAAAAATGATGTTATCATGAAAAATATAGGATTAGTTTTAATTGTAATGGTTTTTAGTGTGTTTGGATGTAAATCTTCCAAAGAAGCTGTAGCAGAATTGCAATCAGGAAAGTATGATATTGTAAGTATTAATGGTGAAGAAATTGATGATAAAGCTCAGGTAGATATTAATTTTAATACAAAAGCAAGTCGGGTAACTGGTAGTGCAGGTTGTAATAAATATACAGCTTCCTACACTGTAGAAAACGGAATGCTGGAGGTAAAACAAGCTGCAGTTACTAAAATGTCCTGTATGTTTATGTCTATTGAAACTCAGTTTTTAAAAGCATTGTCACAAGTAAAATCATATAAATATAAAGAAGATATGATTTTACTATTGGATGAAAATAAAAACGTAATTTTAAAAGGAAAAAAATAAGCGATTGGAGAGTATAAAGAATATACAAGAAGAGATAGTAGATGAATTTTCTATGTTCGAAGATTGGATGCAGCGCTATGAGTATATGATAGAGTTAGGGAAATCCCTTCCTTTAATTGAAGAACAGTATAGAGTAGATGAAAACCTTATTAAAGGTTGCCAGAGTAAAGTTTGGTTGCATTCTAAGTTAGATGGGAATAAAGTTATTTTCACTGCAGATAGTGATGCAATTATCACCAAAGGAATTGTAGCTATTCTTATCCGTTCTTTTTCTCATCAAGAGCCACAAGCTATTTTAGATGCCGATACCAATTTTATAGATGAGATTGGATTGAAAGAACATTTATCACCCACTAGAGCTAATGGTTTAGTGAGTATGGTAAAACAAATAAAAATGTATGCTTTAGCTTATCAAGCAAAGCTCAATTAAAAGTAAAGAATTATGTCAGTAGATACAATAGATACCAATGAGTTAGGAGAAAAAGTGGTGAAGGTTATAAAAACTATTTATGACCCAGAGATCCCTGTAGATATTTATGAATTAGGGTTAATTTATGATGTTTTTGTAAATGAAAACTACGATGTAAAAGTTTTAATGACTTTAACGACTCCTAATTGCCCAGTGGCAGAATCACTTCCGCAGGAAGTAGAAGAAAAAATTAAATCTATAGATAAGGTGAATGATGCAGAAGTAGAAATCACTTTCGATCCGCCTTGGACACAAGATTTAATGAGCGAAGAAGCAAAACTAGAATTAGGAATGCTTTAAGAATCAAAACATGTAAATGCCAAGAAGAAAATTAAATTCTTTAAAAGAAAAAAACAAAACCAATTTTAAATCATCATTTAATGCCCTTAGTTTTATTCCAAGATTTTTTAAAGAAATCTGGAATATTAACAAAGGGCTTTTTCTTATTTCAGCTATTTGCAGGCTTATAGCTGCTTTATTACCTGTCGTTATTTTATGGATAGGAAAAGAAATTGTAGATGAAATATTACTGCAAATAGAGCTTAGCAACCCCGATTATACTCAATTATGGACTTATGTTGCTGTAGAGTTTGGTTTAATTATACTATCAGAGTTATTTGGTAGAGCAATTTCACTTACAGATGGTCTTTTAGGCGATGAATATAATATCGCCACCTCGGTAAAAATTATAAAGAAAACCAACCAAATCAATATAAGCCAGCTCGAAGATCCCGATTATTACGATAAATTAGAACGAGCAAGAACACAAACTACGGGCAGAGTAGGGTTATTATCTAATGTTCTAGCCCAGGCACAAAGCATCATTACTATTACCTCACTCATTGTAGGACTCATTTACTTTGAGCCGTTACTAATTATTCTGTTAGTGCTTAGTATTATTCCAGCATTTATCAACGAGATTAAATTTAGTCAGCAGCAATACTCTCTAGCCAGAAGCTGGACCTCAGAAAGACGAGAATTAGATTACCTAAGGTTTATTGGTGCCAACAATAAAACGGCTAAAGAAATTAAACTCTTTGGACTAACAGATTTTGTGGTCAATAGATTTAAAAATCTCTCCAATTCGTACTATTTACTTAACAGAAAACTCTCTATAAGAAGAGCCTCCTTAGGCTTTTTATTCAACGTTTTAGGAACGGTTGCTTATTATGGCGCATATGTTTTTATTATTTTTAGAGTATTAACAGGAGTTATTACATTGGGAGAACTTACTTTTCTTTCAGGTTCTTTTAATCGTTTAATGAAAAGCTTACAAGACTTTTTTGCTCGCTTTACGCGGATTTCTGAAAGCGCATTATATCTAAAAGATTACTTCGACTTTATAGATATGGAAGTAGAAGACCAAAGTCAAGAAACAATGCCGCTTCCTAAATCTATTGAAATAGGTTTTGAATTTAGAAATGTTAGATTCGCATATCCCGAGAGTAATTCAGAAGTATTAAAGGGAGTTAATTTTACTCTAAAAGCGGGTGAAAAAATGGCCTTCGTAGGTCAAAATGGCGCAGGTAAAACCACTCTTATTAAACTCATGTTGCGTTTTTATGAACCTACTAGCGGAGAAATTCTCCTTGACGGAATTAATATTAATCAATTTAATAAAGCTGAATATCAAGAATATTTTGGTGTTATTTTTCAAGATTTCTTTAGGTATGAGTTTACGTTAAGAGAAAATATAGCTATTGGTCATATTGATGAAGTAGAAAATTTAGAAAAAATCAAAGCTGCCGCTCAACTAAGTTTAGCTAATGAAGTAGTAGGAGATTTAGAATTTGGTTATGAACAACAATTAGGTAGACGTTTTTCTAACGGAGTAGAACTTTCTGGTGGGCAATGGCAAAAAGTTGCTTTAGCACGAGCTTATATGAAAAATGCGAAAGTGATGATTTTAGATGAACCCACTTCCGCGCTCGACGCAAAAGCAGAAAGTGAAGTCTTTACTCGTTTTATTGGTCTTACCGAATCAAAAACAAGCATCATCATTTCTCACCGTTTTAGTACCGTTCGTCAAGCAGATAAAATTGTAGTACTAAAGGAAGGTAAAATATTAGAGGTGGGTACGCATATAGAATTAATGCAAAATAAATTGTTGTATTCAGAACTGTTTACATTGCAAGCTGAAGGTTATAAGTAAATGTCTTATTTTTTGATTAGGGACAAGATTTTAAATTTCACATAGGAGTAAATTTATATTTGGTATTTTTGCAGTATGGAAGAAGAAATTATAAATAGAGTAGCAAATAGTAAACTAGTCACCGTTAATTTAGAAGACTATTATTTATCAGGACAACGCCAACAAATAGATATTAGCGCTTGGCTTTATGAAGGTTTTGTGCTTCGTGAAAAAGATTTTAGATCTGCATTAAAAGATCAAGATTGGTCAAGTTATAAAAATTCTTTTGTGGCTCTTCATTGTAGTACAGATGCAATTATTCCTTCGTGGGCTTATTTGTTGATAACTACTTACCTTCAGCCTTATGCAAAAAAAGTAGTTGTAGGAGATTTACGAGAACTAGAATCTATTCTTTATGCAGAAAAACTTCAGCAAGAAAATTGGTCAGCTTTTAATGATCAAATGGTAATTATAAAAGGGTGTAGTAACCTTCCGGTTCCAGAGAATGCCTATTTATTATTGGCTCAGTACCTTCAGCCAGAGGTGAAAAGTCTTATGTTTGGAGAAGCTTGCTCTTCCGTTCCTCTTTATAAAAAGCCAAAGATGTCTTAGGTTTATTTTCTCTAAAGGCTTAAAAGACTTAAATTTGCAAAAAAATAAAAATATTTATTGCGACATGAAAAAATTACTATTTACTTTCTTAGTATTACTAACAGCGAATCAAATTACGTATTCACAAGAAGAACAAGCAGAAGAAAGACCTGATGGTTGGAAAGGTTCTGGAGCTGTTTCTTTGTTGTTTAATCAAGCAGCTTTTAATGCAGAGTGGCAAGGAGGAGGGACTTCTAACTATGCAGGAAACCTTAACTTGAGCTATGATTTAAACTATAAAAAGGGAGATTTTACTTGGGATAACCGATTAATCGCAGATTACGGTTTAACGAAAGTAAAAGACCAAGAGTTTACTCGTAAAACAAATGACCGTTTAGAGATAAATTCTATTGCTGGAAAACAAGTAAAAGAAAGCAATTGGTATTATTCATTTTTTATGAATTTTAAAACTCAATTTGCAAAAGGTTACGAATATAGTACTGTAGATGTTTTAGATCCTATTACAGGTAATGTAATTGGCGAAGAAGAAATAAGAACTGAAACAACTCATTTCTTATCTCCAGGTTATTTACAAGCAGGTCCTGGCATGCTATGGAAAAAAGATGATAATTTAAGTGTAAATATTGCTCCTGCAACAGGAATACTTATTTTTGTTGATGATGCATTTACTACTACTCCAGGTTATACAGATGGTGATTACTTTGGTGTAGATCAAGGTAAGTCTACAAGATTTGAATTTGGTGCTTCTGTGAATGTGTATGCTAAATTTACTGTAGCAGAAAATGTTACTTTTGAAAATATTTTAAATCTATATGCTAATTATTTAGAAGATCCACAGAATGTAGATTTAGATTATACAGGGAATATCAATATGAAAGTAAACGATTACCTTTCAGCGAGTTTTATTTTTCAAGCTATTTATGATGATAATGCTGTTAAAGGGTTTCAAATTAGAGAAGTTTTGGGTGTTGGTCTAACTTATAAGCTTAACGCAGCTAACTAATTTTTGAAGATATCATATATAAAAAAGCTTCCGATTAACGGAGGCTTTTTTTATGCAGATTTATAGCAGCGTCGAGTAGCGTATGAATGGTTTTTAAAGGAAGGTCTTGATTGGAGCCTATTCTCAATATTTTCATTCGAGAGCGGTTGCCTTTTTCTAATTGTGGGTAATCTAAAAGATTTCCATCTACAAATAAAATATAGGGTTCTTCTGTATGTTTATCTGTCCATAAATAACAGAACATTTTGTTTTTATAGCAAAAACACGGCATTCCATATTTTTTAGTTTCAGTTATATCGCAGTTTAAGTCCAAGATAATTTTCCGTAAAGCCAATAAGCAACTCCTATTGGGTTCTTCTTTGTTTAAATAAAAATTATCTAGATTGTTCATTTTGCTGAAATGTGTAAAATTGTTTTTTATTAATCTGGTAATGACAAAATTTATTTTGATGAGAATCTAGCCCTTCATTAATTTTTTGCATTCCACATTTTTTAGAGATGAGTATTGATGCTATATTCTTAGTATACATTCTGGCATGGATATTTTCTAGATGCAATTGCTGAAAACCATAAGTAATCAAACCTCTGCAAATTTCGGTTCCAAAGCCTTTATTCCAATAAGGGTAAGCGATAATATATCCTATTTCTAGTTCGTTATGGTTTTTAAAAGAATTATAAAAGCCAGCTTCTCCAATAACTTTATTTGAATTGGAAAGTTTAACTGCAAACAACTGAGAACCATTTTTGAAGTGGGTTTTATATTTTTTTGCTAACTCAGATCTAGAAGCGGAATATTGCCTTGGCGGAATAAAAGTCATATTCCTTTCATTATTATAGATATCAAATAGAGAATCGATATGCTTATCGCAAATAGGTGTTAAAAATAATTGATGGATTGCTATAGTTTCCATAAATAAAAAATAATCACTTTTTCATTACTTAGAATGTCTTTTCCCTTTTCTATTCATAGTGAATTTCATGCTGTAACCAAAAATTAGCCCACCAATTACCCAAATAGGAATAGCGGTAAGTATCGATTTTAAAGTGATATCTTCTTGAGACATTAGCGGAAAGATAAAAGTCATAATAACAAACATACTCAGACCCCACATTAAGCCAATTTTAATCCAGCCTCCATTTTCATAAGGATTGGGGATGTTTTCTAAATCTAAATTTTTAAACCGATGAGGTTGCTTTTCTAACCATTTCTTTTTTAAGGAATTTTTAAACCATCCCCACAACGGAAATGTAAGGGCTAAAAGGATAAAACTTGTAGCATTCGTTAAGCACGGAATTATATTCTCGCAGGTAGGACAAAATAAACCAAACCAATTTTTAAAAGCAGTTTTGTTTTGTGTAGACCAAGTTCTATGGTCGTGTAAAGTATTGCAATGTGGACATGGAATAAAGCTTCTTTCTGCCAAAGATTTTTCTGAAGTTTTATCTACTAGACTAATTTTGGGAACTTTCATTCCTAACAAGATTTCATTTATAGCTAAGCCTGGATTAATGATGTAGTGAAGCATCATCCAGTTCTTCCACGTGTAGACTTTGTACTTGTTTTTATCAAAATTCATAAAAGCAATTTTCTCAAAAGTAAAAAAAAGGGAAAACAAATATTTGTTTTCCCTTTACTGAATTATTACAATTTAAATTATGAATTTGAAGAACCTTGTAACTCTTTTCCTCTTTTTTGTCTCAACCACATTTTCAATTTCATAGATAAGAAAAACAAAATAGGAACTACAATTAGGGTTAAGAAGGTTGCAATTAAAAGTCCGTAGATAACTGTCCAAGCTAAAGGTCCCCAGAATACAACATTGTCACCTCCCATATAGATATTAGCATCAAAATCTGCAAATAAGGTAAAGAAGTTGATGTTTAATCCTATGGCTAAGGGTATTAATCCTAATATGGTCGTAATGGCCGTTAACAATACAGGACGTAAACGAGCTTTACCTGCTTTAACTATACTTTCATAAAGATCTTCATTTTCTAAGAAGTCATCGTTATCTAGATCTAAATCATTTTTCTTTCTGTCTATTAACAGTTGTGCATAATCGAGTAAAACCACCCCGTTGTTCACTACAATTCCGGCAAGTGAAATAATACCTACCATAGTCATCATAATCACAAAGGCACTTCCCGTAATTACAATACCACCAAATACACCAATAAAACTCAAGAAAATCGCCAACATAATAATCGCTGGTTTTGAAATTGAGTTAAACTGAAATATTAAAATGAAGAAAATAAGTCCTAATCCTGTGAAAAATGCACCCATTAAAAAGGTCATCTGCTTATTTTGCTCTTCAATTTGTCCGGTATAATCAATCTTGATATCTTGAGGTAGACCTTCATAACTTTTCATTTCATTTTGAATTTGTGTTACGATGGCTCCTGCATCTGTATAACCTGGTGATAATGCAGAGTAAACGGTTACTACACGTTTGGTGTCTTTATGTTTAATAGCGCTAAACCCAGAGTTATTCTCGTGTCTTGCAACCGCAGATACAGGAATACTCTTTAATTGCCCAGTATTATCTCTAAAGGTTATATTCTGATTGAATAAGGCGCTGGTATTATATCTATTCTCTTCATTAAAACGAACATAAATATCGTAATCATCTCCATCTTCCTTATAAATCCCCGCTTTAGCTCCAAAAATAGAATTTCTAAGTTGTTGTCCTACTTGAGAAGCGCTAATACCTAATTCCCCCGCTTTTTCTCTGTCAACAACCACTTGCATGCTTGGTTTGTCCTTGTTAACGTCTATTTTTAATTCATCAATACCTGCAATATTTTTGGTATTGATAAATTCACGCATTTTTTCCGCAGTAGCGATTAATTCGTTGTAGTCACTACCTTCTATTTCAATATTAATAGGAGAACCCGCAGGTGGTCCATTAGCATCTTTTTCAACAGAAATTAAAACCCCAGGATAAATACCTACTAATGCTTTCTGAACTTTTTGACGTAAAAGTTCACTGTCCTCACCTCGGCGATACTTATACTCACGCATAGAGGCTGTAATTTTTGCTTTATGAGGCATTTCGGCAGAAGAACCACCGTCCGTTTGCGGGTTTCCAGCTCCTTCACCTACTTGAGATACGGCACTTTCAACTAAGAAATTATAATTACCGTCTTTATATTGACCATCATCTAATACGTCATAAACCCTTTTTTCTATCTCTTTAGTAATGGCATTGGTTTTCTCAATAGCGGTTCCTTGAGGATATTCTATATAAACAATAATCTGATTAGGTTTGTTATCTGGAAAGAATTCAACTTTTGTTCTTTGAGTAGCTAATGACGCGCCAAAAGTTACAAAAGCAAGAATCAACATAATGAATGTCCCTATACTTAAAATATAAGGTTTTTTGCCAGAAAGAGCTCTTCTCAATTGGCGTTCGTACCAATTCTCCAATTTCACTAATGTTCTATTTTGAAAAGTATTTGCCCATTTTCTTAAGATTAAGCGATATACCCATAACATAATGGCTGTGAATACCATTAGAGATCCTAAGCCGCTATAATCGCCACCAAAAATTAGGATGAGAATACCAATGACTGCCATAATGATGGTAGTTCGTACAATTTTATGAAGCGGCATATCTTTATCTTCAATACTCATAAATTGAGATACCAAAACAGAATTGAAGAAAATAGCTACAAATAAGGAAGAGCCTAAAACTACCGAAAGTGTAATAGGCAGAATCATCATAAACTCACCCATAATCCCTGGCCATAGACCTAATGGTATAAAGGCTGCTACAGTAGTTGCGGTAGATATGATAATAGGAAAAGCAATTTCTCCAATACCTTTTTTTGCAGCCTGAAATCTACTCATCCCCTCTTCTTCCATAAGACGATAAACATTTTCAACCACCACAATCCCGTTATCTACTAGCATCCCAAGTCCCATAATTAATCCGAAAAGAACCATGGTGTTTAAACTTTGTCCCAGTAACTCTAATATCATAAGAGACATAAACATGGACATGGGAATTGCAAACCCAACAAAAATCGCATTTTTAAATCCTAAAAAGAACATTAAAACGGTCACAACTAAAATGACTCCAAAAATAATGTTGTTCACCAAATCATCTACCTGTCCTATGGTAACTGAAGATTGATCGTTGGCAATGGTTACTGTTAAATCTTGCGGGAATGTATTTTCAATAGCATCTTCTACTATAACTTGCACCTGTTCAGCTGCTGCAACCATGTTTTTACCTGCACGCTTTTTTATATCTAGCATTACTACAGGATTTCCAAACTCACGAGCATAAGTGGTTTTGTCTTCCTCTTGGAATGAAATAGTAGCCACATCTTTAAGATAAATGGCGTTTCCGTTTTCAGCTTTTACGACAAAATTTTCTAATTCACTAGGGTCGTCAATTTCACCTAAAATACGAATGGTACGACGTTGACCGCTGGCTTTTAGATTTCCAGCAGACATTGTTACATTTCCATTATTAATGGTACCAATAATGTCATTAAAAGTAACATCGGCAGCCATCATTTTATAGATATCAACAGCTACTTCAACTTCTTTTTCTTGCGCACCACGGATGTCTGCTTGTTTAATTTCTTGAATATCTTCAATCTCATCTTGAAGATGCTCTGCATATTCTTTTAACTTCTCAATGGTGTAATCTCCAGAAATATTAATGTTGAGTATGGGCATCTCTTCAGATAAGCTCAATTCAAATACATCAGGTTCTACTTTAGCTCCATTAAAGGTAGGCCAATCTTCACTAGCCGTTTCGGTGTCTATTTCATCCTTTACTTTTTGTTTAGCTTGTTCGACACTTATGTTTTCATCAAACTCAACGACTATCATCCCATAATCTTCTTGAGAAGTAGAGGTAATTTCAACAACGTTACTTACCGTTTTTAGTTTATCTTCTAACGGATCTGTAATTAGTTTCTCTATATCTTCTGCAGTGTTTCCTGGAAATACAGAGCTCACATAAATTTTGGTTTCATTAACCTCGGGGAAGTTTTCTCTTGGCATGCTAAAAAAAGCAGAGACCCCTAGATAGAAAATAACTGCGATTAAAACATACATCGTAGTTTTATTTTCTATTGCCCAAGATGATAAACCAAATTCTTTATCGACTTGTTTTTTCTTTTTTGTCATTTTCTTTGGTTTAGTAGTTGATCACTTTTACTGTTTGGCCATCTTTAACACTACGCGCTCCTTCTTGAACAATCTCTACATTATTATCTATACCTTCAAGTACTTCAATAACATCACCCTGTGTTTTTCCTGTTTTAATGATCACCCTTTCTGCAACGCCTTCATCATTCGCATTTTTTTCATTTACTACATAAACATATTGTTCACCTTCAGCATTTTCAGAAATAATACTTTGCGGAATTAAAATAGCATTCTCATTCGTGTAATCATTAATTTTTAGTTTAGCTGTTAAGTTAGGTTTGATGTTTTTTTCATCATTAGGGATAGCTACTTCAACTTTAAAGGTTCTATTGGCTGGATTAATAAAATCTCCAGCTTGTCTAATTTCTGTATCGATACTTTTTCCTAAAACAGGAAACTGTACTTTTACTTGTTTGCCTTTAGTGACATCTGTAATGTAACGCTCTGGAATATCTGTTTCAATGTACATATCTTTTAAGCTTACAATTCGCATTAACTGTGTTTGTCCGGCAGCAACTACACTTCCTTGCTCAGTAATTACATCATCAATAGTTCCTGTAAAAGGAGCTTTCACTGTAGTTTTTGCTACTTGTTGTTTTAATTGATTTACAGCTTCACTCTGTGCTTCATAAGTAGATTTTGCTTGTAGGTATTGAATTTCACTACCAATGTTTTGATCCCATAAACGTTTTTGACGTTCGTAAGTGGTTTTAGCTAAATCGGCTTCAATTTGTAACTGTGCTAACTGTTGGCTTAACCCACCATCATCTATTTTGGCAAGTGTTTGCCCTTTTGTTACTTTTTGTCCTTCTTTAACATACACATTCGTAAGAATACCATTATACTCTGGTGTAATAACTAATAAGTTCTTGGTAGTAACGTTTCCTTGAATTTCTAACACGTGATTAAAAACTTCTTCTTTTGCCGTAAGGGTAGTAATTAAAGGAACGTGTTTTACGGTATCTATTTTTGATATCGCTTGATCTAACCTTTTAATTTTTTCTTGAACAACTTGTTGTTCATCTACCAATTCTGCACGTTTTTGACGAATAGTTTCAAGGTTATTACTTTCTAGAACACGTTCTACAGAATTTCTTTTATTTTCTCCTCCGCAGGAAACCAATAAAAGAGTGACGATTAATAGGGAATATATATGTTTCATTGTATGATTATTTAGATTGATTAGTTTAATGGTACAGTATTTAAAATAGTTTCTAAAGCTGCTTTCTTGTTTAATACTTCGAGCATAGACTCTAGAAATTCTTGTTGTGTTTGGTATAATTGTGTTTGAGCTTGACGAAGTTCGAAACTTGTAGCTAAACCTTCAGTAAATTTAATTTGGTTTTTGTTTTCAATACGCTCAGCTAATCTTAGGTTTTGCTTTGCAGTTTGATAATTTTCAATAGCAAATTGATAATCATTTTTAGCTCTATCTATTTGTAAACGTATTTGTTCTTTAGCTTGATCAAATTGAGTTTCGGCTTGGTCTAGAGCAATTCTAGCTTGTGCTGTTTTTGCACTTCGTTTTAATGAACTAAATATTGGAATGTTAAGGCTTACTCCCCAAATAGAAGATTGAAACCATTGTTGGTTATCGTTTAAAAAAGTAAACTTTTCGCTATTTGCCGTTGTCCCATAATTAAGAAAAGTAGTAAGTCTAGGTAAGGCTTTTGTGCGTTCTAAGTTATACTCGTGTTCTCTTTGTTCAATTAAATTTTGAGCTAATTTGTAATCAAGGTTTTCCTCAATTGAACCTTCAGTGTTCATTAGGGTAAGACTAATGTTCTCTTCAGCTAGATTATCTAAATCTTCCGTTAAGGTAATTTTATGTGTTAATGGAATTCCTAAAGTTAGGTTAAGCATTTCTTGTGTAATCCCTACTAATCGCTTGGCATTATTTAATTGATTGGTGATTTGTAATAAGGTGATTTGCAGTTGCTCAACAGCTTCTTCTTCTTGTAAACCATTTTCAAATATTTCTTTAGTTTCATCATAGTTCTTTTGTAACGTGGTTTGGTTACTTTCTAAAATAGTCACTAATTCTTGAGCTAAAAGCACATTTCCATAAGCATCAATAACACTTTTTCTAACCTCTAAAAGAGTTTTTTGGGTTGTAGTATTGGTGTAATCTAGAAAAGTTTTAGAAGCTCTTAAGGCAACTAAATAAGAACCATCAAATAACAGTTGTGTTGCTGTGGCAGTTGCACTTAGATTTTGTTTGGTTCCAAATTGTACAGGAATAAATGTTCCAGGAGGTCCCCCTGTAATTTCGGCTGGTAGAAGTTGTACAGGTCGTTTTAGGTTATTTTGATAATCTATATTAGCATCAATTTGCGGTAATCCATCTGCTGTAGTTTCCCACTTTCTTTTTATGGCAGCTTCAATATCTCTTCTTGCATTTATTGCATTGTAACTGCTGTCTATAGCATATTCTATAGCTTCCTCTAAGCTAAAGCTGTATTCTTTTTGCTCTTCTTGCGCGAAGAATGTAAAGGATACGAAAAATAATAAACAGGTGAGTTTAATTTTCATGAATTTGTTTTTTTGCTAGTTTTTCTAAAATGATTTGTCCTTTTGCAGAAACGATTCCGCGCATGTGATATTCTAAAAAGTGTTTGATTAAAACTGAAATAGGATAGCTTTCTTCGGGGAAGTATTCACTCTTTTTAATCCCTTCCAACGTCATAAAATAAAAGCG
This sequence comes from Mesonia algae, assembly GCF_003253545.1. Lineage (GTDB taxonomy): Bacteria > Bacteroidota > Bacteroidia > Flavobacteriales > Flavobacteriaceae > Mesonia > Mesonia algae. Next base: position 392,395 of record NZ_QKYV01000003.1, on the reverse strand, counting down.
ATAAACTATATCTACTATCAGATCTTCTCTGTATAGACCTTCTTCAATCCCTCTATTGAGGTTGTTGACAATAGTTTCTTTCATTCTATCCATTTTACAATTGCGCATATTTGCTTCAATATTTGGGTAGTATTTTTTTAACTGATATTGGGGTGAAGATTTTTCCTCTCGCAATCGACTCAATATATATTTGTGTATATATAGGATCTCTTGAATGGGATTGTGATCTTCGGCAATGATTTCATCAATCCCTTCAGTAATACAATTAAAAAGTTCCATCGAACACACTTCGACTAATTTAGATTTGGTTTTAAAATGTGTGTAGATCGTTTTTTTTGATATTCCTAGGTTCTCAGCAATATCATCCATAGTAACGCTTTTAAAACCAAGTTCTAAAAACATTTCAGTTGCTTTATTTAAAATTTGTTCTCTCATAATCGCCGCAAAAGTATAACAGAAACTTTTAATACTATAAAAGTTTCCGTAGTTTTTTAGTTAATATTTCTACAATTTTCCCGAGTGGTAATTTTGGTTTGAGTCTTACAGGTTTGTTAGACGAATATCTATAAGAATAAAAAGTAAGGTGTAGCTTTGTTGAAATTATTTCAATTATGGTATTTTAGCCAAAATTTTAGGATAGGCATGAAAGAAATTAGCATTTATAGAGAAGAATTTTTAACGTATTTAGAAAGCAAGTTAACTCGTAAGGAGCCTGCAAATTTGTACGATCCAATGCGTTATATTCTCAAATTGGGAGGTAAGAGATTGCGTCCTATATTAGTGATGATGTCTGCAGATGCTTTTGGAACAGACTCTCAAAAAGCTCTAGATGCTGCTCTAGCCGTAGAAATTTTTCATAACTTTTCTTTAGTTCATGATGACATCATGGATGACGCTCCGTTAAGAAGAGGAAAAAAGACTGTACACGAGAAATGGGACATCAATACAGGGATTCTATCTGGAGATGCTATGTTAATTAATGCTTATCAACTCTTTGAAAGTTACGAAGGCGATCAATTTAGAAAATTAGCAAAGTTGTTTACCAAAACTGCCATTGAAGTTTGTGAAGGACAACAGTATGATATCGATTTTGAAACGAGAGAAGATGTTACTTTGGCAGAGTATTTACATATGATAAAATACAAAACAGCAGTTTTAGTAGGTGCAGCTTTAGAAATGGGTGCTATTGTAGCAAATGCAAATGAAGTTTGCACTCAACAAATTAATGAGTACGGTTGCTTGTTAGGAGTAGCGTTTCAATTACAAGACGATTATTTAGATGCTTTTGGAGATGCTGAAACTTTTGGAAAGCAAATAGGAGGAGATATTATTGAGAATAAAAAAACCTTTCTTTACTTAAAAGCACTAGAGGAAAGCTCTTCTGTAGAAGCTAGACAGTTGCAGCATTTATACACTATTGCTCCAGAAAATCCTGAGCAAAAAATCGAAACTGTAAAGCAATTATTTATAGATAGTGGAGCGGCTAGTTTAGCTAAAGCGGAAATAGAAAAATACACGCAAAAAGCATTTAATGTTTTAGAGGATATGAACATTTCTGAAGCTAAGAAAAAACCATTTAAGGAGTTCGGAGAATTACTAATGACGAGATCAGTTTAAGGTGTAAAATACGCTTTAACGTATTTTAACAGGAAAACTTATGGCTTATAAGAGAATTTTATAGTTTGAGGAGGGCTATATTTAGTAAAAATTGTATTTTTGAAGTGTTTTTAAAACACAACAGTATATTCCTCTTATGGATCAATTTTCATTTCTAAATGCGGCACACACCGCATATTTTGCAGAATTATATGATCAATATCTGCAATTTCCCGATAGTGTAGAACCTAGTTGGAGAGCCTTTTTTCAAGGATTTGATTTCGGTAAAACGTTTGATAACCAAGATGTAGACTCCTCTTCGCAGCACAATGCGACTTCCTCTAGTCAAGGAGTTGATATTCCTGAAAGCGTATTTAAGGAGTTTAGAGTAGTGCAATTAATCGATGGTTATAGAACCAGAGGTCACTTGTTTACGAAAACAAACCCTGTACGAGAAAGAAGGAAGTATGAGCCAACCCTAGCCATTGAGAACTTTGGTTTGTCTAATGCAGACTTAGACACTAAGTTTTCTGCAGGAGAAATATTAGACTTAGGGAAAGCTAGCTTAAAAGAAATCATAGATCACTTAGAGAAGATTTATTGTAGCTCTATAGGGATTGAGTACATGTATATTAAGAGTCCAGAAGAAATAGAATGGATTCAGAAAAGACTTAATATAAATGAAAATCATCCTGAATTTTCAGCAGAAAAGAAAAAGCAAATCCTTAAGAAATTAAATGAAGCTGTTTCTTTTGAATCTTTTTTACATACTAAATATGTAGGTCAAAAAAGATTTTCATTAGAAGGAGGAGAGAGTTTAATTCCAGGATTAGATGCTCTAATTGAAGCTGCTGCAGAAAAGGGAGTTAAAGAATTTGTCATGGGAATGGCCCATAGAGGACGTTTAAGTACTTTGGCAAATATTTTTGGCAAAAGTCCTAAAGATATATTTAGTGAATTTGACGGAAAAGATTACGAGCAAGAAGTATTTGATGGAGATGTAAAATACCATTTAGGTTGGACCTCTTGTCGTCGTACAGATAGCGGAAAAGGAATATTGCTAAATATTGCTCCAAACCCATCTCACTTAGAGACTGTTGGCCCCGTGGTTCAAGGTATTGCTAGATCAAAACAAGATAGACATTATTTAGATAACCCCAAAAGTGTACTTCCAATTATAGTTCATGGGGATGCTGCTATTGCAGGTCAAGGTGTGGTTTATGAAACCGTGCAAATGGCGCAATTAGATGGTTACAAGACAGAAGGGAGTATACATATTGTAGTCAATAATCAAATTGGTTTTACTACCAATTACTTAGATGCAAGATCATCTACGTATTGTACAGATGTTGCTAAAGTAACATTATCTCCAGTATTGCACGTAAATGCAGATGATGCAGAGGCTGTAGTCCATGCGATGTCTTTCGCTCTAGATTTTAGAATGAAATTTGGTAGAGACGTATTTATCGATCTTTTAGGATATAGAAAATACGGTCATAATGAAGGAGATGAGCCGAGATTTACACAGCCAAAATTATACAAAGCGATTTCCAAACATAACAACACTAGAGATATCTATGCAAAAGAACTTGTGGAGCAAGGTATCATTGAAGAAAGTTATGTAGATGAGATTGAGAAAAAATATAAAGACGAGTTAGAGCAAGATTTAGAGAAATCTAAAAAAGAAGAAACTACCATTATCACTCCAATTATGCAAGAAGAGTGGGAAGGCTATACATACGGAACAGAATCTGATATGATGGAAGCCGTTGATACTTCTTATGATTTAGAAAAACTAGATCAATTAGCTCAAACTATTACTTCTTTACCAGAAGATAAAAAATTCTTACGTAAAGTAACTAAGCTTATCAAAGCTAGAAATGAAATGTACTTTGAGAAGAATAGTTTAGACTGGGGTATGGGAGAACTCCTTGCTTATGCTACGCTTTTAGAAGAAGGACACGATGTAAGGATGACAGGTCAAGATGTTGAAAGAGGTACTTTTTCACATAGACACGCCGTATTAAAGGTAGAAGAAAGTGAAGAAGAGGTTAACTTACATAATCAAATATCAAAAGATCAAGGTCATTTTCATATCTATAACTCCTTACTTTCGGAGTATGGGGTAGTTGGATTTGATTATGGTTATGCTATGGCAGATCCCAATGTGTTAACAATTTGGGAAGCACAGTTTGGAGACTTCAGTAACGGAGCACAAATTATGATTGATCAATATATTTCTGCCGCAGAAGATAAGTGGAAATTACAAAACGGATTGGTGATGTTGCTTCCACATGGTTATGAAGGACAAGGTGCAGAGCATTCTTCGGCAAGAATGGAGAGGTATTTGCAACTTTGTGCAAAGGACAATATGTATATTGCAAATTGTACGACGCCAGCCAATTTCTACCACTTATTAAGGAGGCAAATAAAAACAGCTTTTAGAAAACCATTAATTGTTTTTACTCCTAAAAGCTTGTTGCGACATGCAAAAGTAACTTCTACTAAAGAAGAATTAGCAACTGGTTCTTTTCAAACCTTGATAGATGATAAAGAAGTAAAGCCAGAAAATGTAAAAACACTAGTTTTCTGTATGGGAAAATTCTATTACGACTTGTTAGCTAAGCGTGAAGAATTAGAAAGAGATGATATTGCTTTAGTAAGATTAGAACAATTATTCCCATTGCCAACTTCTAGAATTCACGAAGTTATAAATAAATATGAAAATGCAGACGATATCGTTTGGGCACAAGAAGAACCAAGAAATATGGGGGCTTGGAGCCATTTACTGCTTCATTTAGATGATGCTCGTAAATTTAGAGTTTGTAGTAGAAAATTTTATGGAGCTCCTGCAGCAGGTAGTTCAGTAAGATTTAAGAGAAGACACGAAAGAGTAATCGAAAGTGTTTTTGATAAAACAATAAATGATTAATAGTTAAAAAATACGATTCCGAAATAAATAGAAATTATGGCTTTAGAAATGAAAGTCCCTTCACCGGGAGAGTCGATTACAGAAGTTGAAATAGCACAATGGTTGGTAGAAGATGGAGATTATGTAGAAAAAGACCAAGCAATAGCCGAAGTAGATAGCGATAAGGCTACTTTAGAGTTACCTGCAGAAGCAAGTGGTATTATTACGCTTAAAGCGGAAGAAGGAGATGCAGTTCAAGTTGGGGAAGTAGTTTGCTTAATTGATACCGATGCAGAAAAGCCAGGAGGTGATTCTTCAGATAAAAAAGAAGAAGATTCAAAAGAAGATAAGGATAAAGCTGAAGCAAAAACAGAAACCCCTTCTAAGCCTTCTACGCCAGATCAAAAACAAGACGATAAAAATTACGCTAGCGGAACACCTTCGCCTGCAGCCAAAAAGATTTTATCAGAAAAAGATATGGACGCTAAAGATGTTCAAGGATCTGGTAAAAACGGGAGAGTAACTAAAGAAGATGCGGTTAATGCTAAACCTTCTATGGGAACTCCAGGTAATGGAACTAGAAGTGAGTCTAGGTCTAAAATGTCTATGTTACGTCGTAAAGTAGCAGAACGTTTAGTAAGTGCTAAGAATGAAACGGCTATGCTTACTACCTTTAACGAGGCAGATATGTCAGCTATTTTCAATCTAAGAAAAGAATACAAAGAAGACTTCAAGGCTAAACATGGGGTAGGACTAGGATTTATGTCTTTCTTTACTTTAGCGGTGGTAAGAGCATTAGATATGTATCCTGCTGTAAATAGTATGATCGATGGTAAAGAAATGATTACTTACGATTATAAAGATATTAGTATTGCAGTTTCTGGACCAAAAGGATTAATGGTTCCTGTAATGAGAAATGTAGAAAACCTTACGTTTAGAGGAGTAGAGAGTGAGGTGAAACGTTTAGCGCTTAAAGCTAGAGATGGGAAAATCACAGTAGATGAAATGACTGGTGGTACGTTTACTATTTCTAACGGAGGTGTATTCGGGTCAATGCTTTCTACACCAATTATCAATCCTCCACAAAGTGGAATTTTAGGAATGCACAACATTATTGAGCGTCCTGTTGCAATTGATGGAAAAGTAGAAATACGACCAATGATGTATTTAGCACTTTCTTATGACCATAGAATTATCGATGGTAAAGAATCTGTTGGTTTCTTGGTGGCAATTAAAGAAGCTTTAGAAAGCCCAGAAGAATTGTTAATGGATAATAATGTAAAAAAAGCTTTAGAGCTTTAATTGCAGAATATAAAAATTTTTAAAAAACCGTTTTCATTCAGTTGAAAGCGGTTTTTTTATTTTAAATATAAGCAATTGCTCTTGTAATCAATCACTGCTTTTCCTTTCTCTAGCATATCTGCACCAATGATACCGTGCACTTGGTCGGCGTTATGATTTTCTAAGGCCTGGTTCACGTGGCTTAGATCAAATAATACCAAACTCACCTTTTTCTTTTTCCAATCTTTAATTTTCAACTCATTTTTTAAGGACACTTGGGTAAGCATATCTGTAGCTCCAGCTCCAGCGGCTTTTACATCGCTATCTTCAGCAAAAAGTTTAAAATATTCTGCGGTATCAATTCCCACACAAGAACTAGAAGCGCCTGTGTCTAAAATAAAATTACCTTCAACTTTATTGATTTTGGCTTTTAGTTCTAAATGGTTGGTGGCAGTGGTTTTTAATTTAATGCGGGTGTAACCTTTTTCCTTCATTAATTTTCGTAGCGTAGACATTCTTCTTTTTTTAGCAAAGATAGCCGAACAAAATCAATTAGTTTTGCAAAACAAATTCAGGTTTTAAATTTTGTTTTATGAAGTTGATAGATACCCATACCCATTTATATAGCGACGCTTTTGCAGAAGATAGACAAGAAATGGTGCAAAGAGCTTTAGAAAAAGGAGTGCAGCAATTCTTTTTGCCCGCCATTGATAGTGAAACTACCCAGGCGATGTACGATTTAGAAGAGCAGTTTCCTAAAGAAATGCATTTAATGATGGGGCTTCATCCTACTTCCGTTAAGGAAAATTATAGAGAAGAATTACAACACGTAAAAGATCAATTTGTACAACGAGATTTTTGTGCTGTAGGAGAAATTGGTATCGATTTGTATTGGGATAAATCTACCTTAGAAATTCAACAAGATGCTTTTAGAGAACAAATAAAATTAGCGAAAAGTAAAAATTTGCCTATCGTAATTCACTGTCGTGATGCTTTCGATGAGGTTTTTGAAGTGTTGGAAGAAGAAAATGATGAAAAGCTTTACGGAATTTTTCACTGCTTTACAGGAAATGAAGAGCAAGCAAATCGTGCTTTGTCGTATAATATGAAGTTAGGAATAGGTGGAGTAGTGACCTTTAAAAATGGAAAGATAGATCAGTTTTTAGAAAATATTCCTTTAGAGCACATCGTTTTAGAGACCGATGCTCCTTATTTATCACCAAAACCTTTCCGCGGTAAGCGAAATGAAAGTAGTTATGTGGTTTATGTGGCCGAGAAACTATCGGAAATTTATAACTTGCCAGTCGAAAAAATTGCAGAAATCACTACCAAAAATGCTTTAGAAACATTCAAAATCTATAAATGATGCAAGAAAATAATTCTAAGATTTTATTGATTTATACCGGGGGAACCATTGGTATGATAAAAGATTTTGAAACCGGAGCTTTGGTAGCCTTCAATTTTGACGAATTACTGCAAAATATTCCCGAGTTAAAGTTGCTAGAGCACACTATAGAAACAACAGATTTTGGTGAGCCTATAGATTCTTCAAATATGAATCCGATGTATTATGGGAGAATTGTTGAGGTGATTGAAAAGAATTACGATGATTATGATGGTTTTGTTGTTTTACACGGAAGTGATACGATGTCTTATTCCGCTTCAGCGATAAGTTTTATGTTAGAGAATTTAAATAAACCTATTATTTTTACGGGTTCCCAACTGCCTATTGGAGATTTAAGAACCGATGCTAAAGAGAATTTAATTACTTCAATTCAATTAGCAGGTTTAAAAGAGCATGGGAAAAATGTAATTACAGAGGTAGGTTTGTACTTTGAGTATAAGTTGTATAGGGCTAATAGAACGACAAAAATTAATTCAGAAAACTTTCATGCTTTTGCTTCTTTAAATTATCCTGCTCTAGCAGAATCGGGTGTCAATCTATTGGTTAATAAGTCTATTTTAAAAAAACCAAACCGTAGAAAGGATCTTATTGTTCATAAAGAATTAGATGATAATGTTATAATTTTGAAGCTATTTCCTGGAATTAATGAGCATATGGTGTCTCATTTATTGTCTGCAAAAAAATTAAAAGCCATAGTTTTAGAAACCTACGGGAGTGGAAATGCTTGCACAGAAGATTGGTTTTTAGAGCTATTAATAAAAGCGATAAAGAGCGATATCAAGATCGTGAATGTAACGCAATGTGCAGGAGGAAGTGTAATTATGGGGCATTATGAAACGAGTACGCAACTTAAAAAAATCGGAATAATTTCGGGAAAAGATATTACTACAGAGGCTGCTGTGGCAAAATTAATGTATTTATTGCCAAAAGATTTGTCTCCAAAAGTCTTTAAGACTATATTTGAAACATCGCTAAGAGGAGAAATGGCATAAAATTAACGCCACATATTTTTGTGACTTATTTTTTTTTTGTTATTTGGCACTTCGTTTCGGCAATCGTAGCGGATATAATAGAGAGGTGGCCGAGCGGTCGAAGGCGCACGCCTGGAAAGTGTGTATACGTCAAAAGCGTATCGAGGGTTCGAATCCCTTCCTCTCTGCTGTTTAAAATGAACGATAATTTTTATATATTTAAACCTTTAACTAATAATTAATTAAGACAACAAGTAATGAAAAGATTATTTTCTATTCTGGTAATCGCAACAATTATGGTCTTTGGTGGCCTTTCTGTCAACGCGACTAATAGTGTAAATGCATTGCCATCAGTAACTTCGAATATTATTCAAGACGAAGATGAAGCAGGGACCGCAGTTCAAGAAGAAGAAAGCTTAGGTTTTCATCAAGAGCTTAAAAAGCGTTTTATAGAAGGTGGTGCCGGTTTTATGGGGATCGTTCTTTTATGTTTGATTCTTGGTTTAGCGATTGCAATTGAAAGAATTATTTACTTAAACCTTTCTACAACTAACTCTAAGAAATTAGCACAAGATGTAGAAGATGCTTTAAATAGTGGTGGTGTAGAAGCTGCAAAAGAGGTTTGTAGAAATACAAAAGGACCTGTTGCATCTATTTACTACCAAGGTTTAGATAGAGCAGACGAAAGTGTAGATGCAGCTGAAAAAGCAGTTGTTGCTTACGGTGGAGTTCAAATGGGACAATTAGAAAAGAATGTTTCTTGGGTTTCTTTATTTATTGCTTTGGCACCAATGCTTGGTTTCATGGGTACAGTAATAGGGATGATTCAAGCATTTGATAAGATTGAAGCAGCAGGAGATATGCAGCCTTCATTAGTTGCAGGTGGTATTAAAGTAGCACTTTTAACAACTGTATTTGGTCTTATTGTAGCAATTATTCTTCAGATTTTTTATAACTACATTATCGCAAAAATCGATAGTATCGTTAACGATATGGAAGATGCATCTATTACTTTAATAGATATCTTAGTAGATTACAAGAGAAGAAAGTAATTGAGTAATTAACCTATAATACAACTATAATGGTATTACATAAAATTTTAAAAATACTAACTCTAATAATTGGTGTGGTTGCATTGGTTATGGGAATATGGTTATTTGCTTCAGACAATCAATCTTTAGTACAGCCCTTAATGATGTTGGCTTATGCTGTTGTTGCAATTGTTTTAGTACTAGTTGCTGCTTTCGTAGTGAAAGATCTATTCTCGGGTAATGTAAAAAACACCCTAATTTCTGTTGGAGCTTTTGTATTAATCGTAGCAATCGCATATTTTATTTCTGATGGTACTGCTACAGAGATGAAGAATGGAGAAATGCTTACTGCTAACGAATCTCAATGGATTGGAGCAGGATTAAGAACATTCTATATTCTAGCTGCAATTGCGGTAGGAGCAATGATTTTTTCAGGAATTAAAAAATTAATTAAGTAAGAACTAAGTATGGCAAAGAGAAATGCACCAGAAGTGAATGCAGGTTCGATGGCAGATATTGCTTTCTTACTGCTTATCTTCTTCTTGGTGACAACTACTATAGAAACCGATGCAGGTATCAATAGTAAATTGCCACCAATTGAAGACATACCAGAAGATCCACCACCACGTAAAGAAAAGAACATCTTTATAGTGTTAGTAAACCAAAATGAAGAATTATTGGTTGAGGAAGAAAGAATGGAACTTGGTAACTTAAGACAAGCTGCAATAGACTTCTTAGATAACGGAGGAGGAGATTGTAATTATTGTCAAGGTCGTAGAGATCCTGCTTCTTCAGATAATCCATTAAAAGCAGTAATTTCTTTACAAAACGATAGAGAAACTGAGTATGGCGCTTATATCGCTGTACAAAATGAATTGGTTGCTGCCTTTAACTTTTTAAGAAATAGAGAGGCCAATCGTTTATTCGGTACATCTTTTGTTCAAATGGAGAAAAACTTTAACGACTCTGAGTATAGAGGAAGTAAAGATAAGCTTGAAGAAGATATAAAAACCATTAGAGATATGTTTCCTTTAAATCTATCGGAAGCTGAACCTAAGGAGAGAGAATAAAAAGACAAATAAAGATTCATTATGTCTAAATTTAAAAAGAAAAAAAGTGGAGATTTACCTGCAATATCAACGGCATCATTGCCAGATATTGTATTTATGTTGCTATTCTTCTTCATGGTTGCAACCACGATGAGAGATACCACTTTAATGGTTAAAAATGAATTACCTTTTGCAGATCAGGTTGAAAAACTAGAGAAGAAAGATTTGGTAATGTATATCTATGCAGGAAAGCCTAGTGAGCGTTATCAAAGGCAATTTGGTAAAGAAGCCCGTGTTCAGTTAAACGATAAGTTTGCAGATGTTTCAGAAATCAAAGAATTTATCATCTCTGAAAGAGAATCAAAAAGAGAAGAGTTACAGAATTTATTGACAACTTCTCTTAAAATTGATACCGAAACTAATATGGGAATTGTAGCCGATATTAAATATGAATTGAGAAAAGCTGAAGCTTACAGAGTAAATTACACTACGAAGAAGGGATCAGCTACTCAAAATATGCAATAACAAGTTTTTTTACTTGTAATAGAAAAACATCCAATTTCAATTGGGTGTTTTTTTGTTTTTATACCTTCCTTTTAATTACCTTTCTCGTATGAAAAACGTTTTTTTATTCTTGCCTCTTCTCATCCTACCTTTTATTACTTTAGCTCAAGAAGTTAAGAATATAAGTGTAGATACACTTTCGACTGAAGTTGATAGTCTTTATAGAGAAGATCAATTTTATGTGGGCTTTGGTTTTAATTTACTCTTAAACCGACCAAAGGGGGTTACGCAATCTGGGTTTTCTGGAGGTTTACATTTTGGCTTCACTCGAGATATGCCGATTAATAAGAGACGTAATAAAGCTATTGGTTTAGGTTTAGGAATGTCTATTAATTCATATGGATTTAATATGTTAATCGATGAAAAAGACGGTCAAACTACCTTTACAGAAATTGAAGATAGTTATGATACTAATCGTTTAACGAGTTATTTAATCGAAGCTCCTCTAGAATATCGTTGGAGAACATCTACAGCCTCAAATTACAAATTTTGGAGAATCTATACAGGTGTAAGGCTAGGTTACGTATTTTGGTCAAGGTCCAATTATATTGCAGACGATATTACTATTAGAGAAAAAAACTTAGATGCCTTAGATAAAATAAGATATGGATTAACCTTTACTTTTGGATACAACACATTTAACTTCCACGTCTATTATAGTTTAAACTCATTTTTTGATGGTACTTTAGAAAACTCTATGGAAGATGTGGGTTTAAATCCTTTAAAGGTTGGGATTATGTTTTACATACTTTAAAACCAAAATATACCAATATAAGGAATTAGACCGATAAATAAGCCCCAAGCTATTTCTTTTGCATTGTGCGCTTTTGCTTCTAATCTAGAAGCAGCAATCCAACCCACAGAGAAAATACTTATTGCAATTAAATAAAGAAGATTGGTTTGGTAAATAAAACTAAGTAAAAGTATAAAACCAACAACTCCCGAAATTCCAATTAGATGCAAACTTGCTTTAATTTTAAAATAAGCTAGCAGTAATGCTAGGATATTTGAATAGAGAATGCAAGTAAAGAAAAAATACAATTCTGTTTGATTATAACTTTGAAGTATAAAGTTATTTACTGTTAATAAAATAATGCAAAAGAACAGCAATGGAATCTTCCTTTCTTGTACTTTTTTTAGATGGATACTATCTATCACTTTCAAGTTTTTCAGTAAGAAGAAAAAAACAATAGGAATAAAAATAGTTAGTATAGAAATAGCCATGATTTTGGCTTTCGCTATAGAATCTGGAGAAAATCTAGGAGTAATTAAAAAATAAAGAATCGTACCTATTAAAGGCATGAAAATGGGGTGGAGAAGATAAGATGCCGATTTAATGAATAAACGCATAAAAAGTATTTAAATTTCCTTTCTAAGCCTTGCTACAGGAATATCTAATTGCTCCCTGTACTTGGCAACCGTTCTTCTTGCGATAGGATATCCCTTATCTTTTAAAACCTTAGCAAGTTTATCATCGGTTAAAGGTTTCTTTTTATCTTCATCTTCAACGGTCATTTCTAAAATCTTCTTTATTTCTAAAGTAGAAACTTCTTCCCCTTGATCGTTAGTCATTGATTCAGAAAAAAATTCTTTAATCAATTTTGTACCGTATGGAGTATCTACATATTTACTGTTGGCCACTCGACTTACGGTTGAAACATCCATATCAATTTTTTCAGCAATATCTTTTAAGATCATAGGATTTAAGTCGCGTTCATCACCCGTCATAAAATATTCATATTGATGGTGCATAATAGCATTCATCGTCACAAATAAGGTTTCCTGACGTTGACGAATAGCTTCAATAAACCATTTAGCAGAATCTAACTTTTGCTTAATGAACATTACGGCATCCTTTTGCTTTTTGGTCTTCTCTTTGGACTCTTTGTAGCCTTTAAGCATATTATTGTACTCTCTAGACACATGCATGCTAGGAGCATTTCTTCCGTTGAGGCTTAAATCTAACTCTCCATCTTTAATTTTTATCGTAAAATCTGGCACTACATGCTCAACAATTCTAGTATTGCTAGAATAAGAACCGCCTGGTTTTGGATTAAGGTGAGATACCTCATCAATAACCTCTCTTAATTGATCCTCGGTAATATTAAATTTTGAAATTAGTTTTTGGTAATGTCGCTTACTAAATGCATCAAAAGCATTTTCAAGAATGTCAATCGATAGTTCTACTATAGGATCGGCTTCTCTTCTCTTTAGCTGAATTAATAAGCACTCTTGTAAAGAACGCGCTCCCACACCAGCAGGATCTAACTCATGAACCAGTTTGAAAACTTTTTCAACCGTTTCTTCGCTAGTGTATATATTTTGAGTAAAGGCAAGATCATCAACAATATCACTAGTTTCACGACGTATGTACCCACTTTCATCAACGCTTCCTACTAGAAATTCTGCTATATTTTTTTCCTCTTCATCGAGTCTAAACGTCTGCAATTGTGTTTTTAAATGCTGAGAAAATGAAACCCCTGATGCATAAGGAATCGTTTTATCGTCATCATCTTTACTATAATTATTTGCCTGAGTTCTATAACTAGGAATCTCGTCATCACTCAAATACTCGTCTACATTAATCTCAGATTCTGTTTCAATAATTTCAGAATCACTTTCCATCTCCTCATTCTTAAACTCATCTTCATACTCATCACTAGATTCTTTTCCGCTATCTAAGGCAGGATTGTCTTCTAACTCCTGCTTTACGCGTTGCTCAAAAGCTTGCGTAGGAAGTTGTATCAATTTCATTAACTGAATTTGTTGCGGAGATAACTTTTGTGAAAGTTTAAAGTTTAATTGCTGCTTAAGCATAAAATAAAGGATTATACCTACAAAAATAACTAAAAAGTTATGGTTTTTTATACCAAAATTTTGTTAAGCTTCAAGTAATTTTCAATTTTGGCATAAGAAATTTCTTTAGAATTTTTTAAATCGTTTAGAAAGTGCAGCTTCAAATTCTAATTTTTCTAAAGTAATTGGATGGGTAAAGCGGAGTTGAAATGCGGTTAGATAAATAGCTTTTTCCAAGAAATAAAGAGAGCCATACGTTTTATCTCCCACAATAGGAAAACCGTGCATAGATAAATGTTTTCGTAGCTGATGTGTTCTTCCCGTTAACGGATTTAATTCTACCAAGCTAAAATCATTTCCATCTCTTTGATAATATTCTACGACTTTTGCTAAGGTTTCAGCTTCTTTTCCTTCAAGAGGATCGTTAAATAACTGTTCTTCTTTAGAAAATTTCCCTTCTACGATAGCCAAATAAGTTTTGTAAATTTCTTTATGTTCAAAAGCTAATGACAATTGCGTTTGCACGGATTTAGTTTTGGCAATGAGTAAAAGTCCGCTAGTAGGATTGTCTAATCGGTGTACCGGAAGTGGGTAAGTAAGTGCATCTTTTTCCGCGGAAGCGATAAGGTTATGCGGAAGAGCATTTTCTATGGTTTTAAAATAATTTCCGTTGGTAGGGTATCCGGCAGGTTTTTCTATAACTGCTAAAAATTCATCTTCAAAAATTACGTTTAAGTTCAATTGAAAGATCTTCTTTGTGAAAATAACTTCTTCTAATAATTCTAGAACTTGTCCTTCTTCAATCCAATCTGCTGTGGTGGCAATTTTTCCGTTAAGGAGAATACGCTCTTTCTTAATTGCTTTTTTAACCGCACTCCTAGATATAAGTAAAGAGAAAGCTTGAGAAGCATATTCTTGCAATCTCATTTTTTCTTTTACGCTAGGAACAATATGTTTTTCTATGATTTTGGGATGCGACATAATTAAATATCTTTATAAAAAATATATAGGATGCGATTAACTTTTATATTGTGCTTTTTGTCTTTTACAAGTATTGCACAGAATTTTACCTCTACTGTAAAATCTAAAAAAACTAAGCAACCTCTATCTTATGTGAATGTAAGTATTTTAAATAAGAGAGTGGGTACAAGCACTAATTTAGATGGTGAGTTTTCTATAAATTTAGAAAAGTATAAAAAGGATACTCTACTAATTAGCTGTTTAGGTTTTAGTACTAAAAGATTGGACATATCCTCTGTTTTAAAAAATCCGACAGCTTATAGAGAAATTTATTTGGAAGATGAACTCTCTTCTTTAGATGATGTTGTTATAAATGTAAAGAAGAAAAAATACGGAAGCAAGCATAGTTTAGGTTTACGAAAAAAGTGGTTTTACAGTCGGGTAGGTGTTCAATTTGGGATGGAACAAGCTATTTTAATTCCCAATGATAAAAGTAAGGTTGGTAAAATAGAAGAAGTAAGTTTTTGGGTAGGAAAGGAGGAGCAGTTATTTTACAACAGTAGATTAACTTGGTTTAGAATAAAGTTTTATAGTTATGATAAAGAAAAAAATGAGCCTAAAGAGTTGCTTTCTTACCAAGATATTATAGTTAAGCCTCAAGAAAACGAAAAACAAAATTTAAAAGTAGATGTCAGTTCATATCATATTTACTTTCCTAAAGACGGTGTTTGTGTGGTGATAGAAACGGTTAACCCTAAGCCGAGTAAAGAAAGTGACAACCAATACATAACTTACCCTCAATTAATCTACTCTAATGAAAGCAAAAATAGAGCTTGGAAAAGGTACAGAGGAAATAACTGGTTTCAACAGTCTGAAGAACATAGATCAACTAGTGCTATTATAGGGTTTGAAAAGAAGTATTATATAGCGCCAGCGCTAAAAATTAAAGTGCGGTATGAGAAGTAGGAGATAAGAAAATAGCAAGAGGTTGTCTAAAAATTTAGTTTTCGATTTGCTAGGTATGTAATTAACTTATAAGTAAGCTGTTACGTTGTTCTTTTATCTTATAAAGCTTAACCCGCAATTTTTGCACTCCAAATCATTCGGTAAAATGCTTAATTTACAAGCTGGACAGTAATCTGTAATATTTACGATTTTAACTTCGTAATTTTTCCGTAGATTTTTTAATGTTTCTAAATCAGTTTCTTCAATAGACCTTAACTCTCTCCTTTTTCTTATTGTATCATCTATTAGAAACTCAAAAATTATATACCACCACAAAGTGATTTCTACCCAGTAAATTTTATATGATTTTTCAGTTTTAGAATACCCAATAATTTTATATTCAGATCTTATAGATAATGCATTTCTAACTGAAATCCCTTTTTTCCGGTTAAAACGATTCTCTCGTAATTCATCTTTTTTTAGTCGTAAATGTTCAATATAAATACAGTTATTCTTTTCAAGAAAATTAATTGATTCTTTTAATGATAATTTTGGTTTGATTGAAGGGATATAAAAATATTTAATTGACATAAAGCATATAAATACGCAAAATGTTATAATCAAGAAAATTAATATACACGATATAATATCAGTCACTTATTGTTATCATTATATGACGGCTACATTTATCTCAAATTGCAGAAATAGCTATTTGAATTTACTGGCTCCAACTACTTTCATTTTATATTTCTAAAATTGCTTTTTTTTTAAAAAACATCTGTCATTTATAATGAACCGCTAATAAATTTAATCTAATTTCTCAATCTCTAAACTGTTCAGTATCATTTGCTATGCTTAGAGTAAATCTAAGTCTTTTTGTTTTAAAATTACTTTAGCAAAAAATCCTATATTGACATTTATATCAACTAATTTGGGGTGAAATTGATTAATTGCTGTTATAGAAGTTCTTGTATTGCTACTCTAACAATTAGAACGTTAATTCTTAAAATTGACTTATTTTTAATTCGTACAGTAAAATTTGAGAAGTAATTAAAATAAAAAAAGCCAAATTGAAATTCAATTTGGCTTTTTAATATATTGTATTTAATTAAAAATCTGCGTTTTGCGGACTTCTAGGGTAAGGAATAACGTCTCTAATATTACCCATTCCTGTAGCGAATAAAACTAAGCGCTCAAAACCTAAACCAAAACCACTATGCACACAAGTCCCGAATTTACGGGTGTCTAAATACCACCATAATTCTTCTTCATCGATGCCTAGTTCTTTCATTTTGGCTTGTAGTACGTCTAAACGTTCTTCACGTTGAGAACCTCCTACCATTTCTCCTATCCCAGGGAAAAGTACGTCCATCGCTCTTACTGTTTTCCCGTCTTCATTCAAACGCATATAAAATGCTTTGATATTGGCTGGATAATCAAATAAGATTACCGGACATTTAAAATGTTTCTCTACCAAGAAACGCTCGTGTTCACTTTGTAAATCTGCTCCCCATTCTTCAATCACGTAATTGAATTTTTTCTTCTTGTTGGGTTTAGAATTTCTTAAAATGTCTATAGCTTCGGTATAGCTAACACGCTTAAAGTTATTTTCTGTGATAAACTTCAACTTATCTCGCAAAGCCATAGGTGCGCGGTCTGCCTCTGGCTTACTTTTATCCTCTTGTATAAGTCTGTTTTCTAAGAAAGCTAAGTCATCATCACAGTTTTCTAAAATGTAGTTTAGAACGTACTTAATAAAGTCTTCAGCCAGATCCATATTTCCGTCAAGGTCACAAAAGGCAACCTCGGGTTCAATCATCCAAAACTCTGCTAAGTGACGAGAGGTGTTCGAGTTTTCGGCTCTAAAGGTAGGTCCGAATGTATACACTTGTCCTAAACCAAGGGCGTAAGTTTCCGCTTCTAACTGTCCGCTTACGGTGAGATTGGTTTCTTTTCCAAAAAAGTCTTCTTTAAAATTAATGCTTCCATCCTCATTTTTAGCAGGATTGGTAAGGCTCATATTAGTTACCTTAAACATTTCTCCTGCGCCTTCTGCATCACTACCTGTAATGATAGGGGTATTTACATAATTGAAGCCATTTTGCTGAAAGTATTGGTGAACAGCAAAAGATAGCTTAGAACGCACTCGCATAATCGCACTAAAGGTGTTGGTGCGTACGCGTAAATGTGCTTGTTCTCTTAATTTTTCTAAGGAATGACGTTTAGGAGAAAGAATAGTTTTCTTAACCTCTTCTGGATCTGCTTTTCCTAAGATTTCTATGTCTTGTACTTCGATTTCTACTTTTTGTCCTTGCCCTTCACTTTCTTTAAGTGTACCTTTTATAGCAACGGCAGCTCCAACATTAATTTGTTTTAAGGTTTCTTCGGGAGTATTTTCAAAATCTACAACACATTGTAAATTATTAATCGTAGAACCATCATTTAGGGCGATAAAGCGGTTACTTCTAAAAGCGCGCACCCAGCCTTTTACATAAATTTCTTGTAAAACCGGATCGGTTTTAATTACATCTACAATTTTTGTATGTTTCATCTTCATTTAATTTGAGCGACAAATATAATTTTTAGCCCTAAGCTTAGCAAGAAGTTAAGGGTAAAAGAAATGCTACGTACTAATTTATTCTATAACTGACAGAAAAATGAGGGAAACGTATAAAATCTTTAAAAATAACGCTGGATTCAACGTCTTTACGGTTTTCGAAATTTGGCGTATTAGAATGATAGGTAACTATATCTTTAAAGAAAATGGAAACCATCCAATCTTCTTTTGATAAAAAGCTAACACCAGCGTCTAGATATGTTTTTAGATAATTGCTGGTTTGTGTATCTAAATTTTCTATGGCAGGGTTTACACGATAATGGTTGTAATTGGCACCTATTTCACTTTTAAGGTAAAATTGAGGTGTAATTTTTAAGAAGTAGTATTGTAGTTGTGCCCCGATTTTATAATTGAGCGAAGTGTTATTTTTATCTATTTCTTTTACTTCAAAAGAATCGTAACTCATCCCTAGTTGACCGCCAATAAATAATTTGTTGGCAATAGCATAATTTATTTGTGGAATAAACTCTAAGCGTAAACTATTATTTATTTCTTGGTAATCAATATCATTGTTATTTATTCTTGCTATTTCTCGGTTATAAAAAGATAATCCTGCTTTTGTTTCTACCCATAGTTCTCCTTTTTCTAAAGCTTGGGTTTGAGCTATAATATTATAGGTAGAAAAAAATACTAAAATAAATGTACAAAAGTTTAAAAAATGGTTTCTTCCCATATATCTGGAATGTTTTTTAAGTTTTCTAAATCCATGGATATAAATATATAGTCTATATTTTCTTCTTTATAAAGATGTTTTGCTAAATTGATATATTTATCTTGTAAACCATCCATTTTCTTAGTGTAAAGAATTATAGTGGTTGTTTTATTTTTAGGAAAATCATATAATTTTTGTGATTCAATACTTTTTAAAACAATCCCTTCATAGGTCTTTTCGTTAGAAAGAAAATTTTCAATATCAGAATTATCTATTGCAGTAAAATTATCACAAGTATTTAATGGAATCTCATTACCATTTTCATCTTTTACCAATATTTTATCAATTGAAGTAGATTGTTTATTTTTTGTAAAAGAAATTAATGATGCTTCCATATTGTTTATGAAATCTGGGCTTGAAGCTTTTGATACATAATAGAACTTTGACTTTTTTGCTTTTTGTGTATCAGAAACTTTATTTAAATATGCTTCTGAGGGTAAAAGTTTTTCAGAAGCATTGTTTTTTGTTTCAAAACTAATTTTAATGCAAGAGGTCACCAACATAAAGATAGTTATATAAAAAATCCTTTTCATCCAATTATATTTCAATATTTATATCACAAATTAAGTTTCCATTTTCATCAATTCTAGTAGGATAAGAACCTTCTATAAACATTACTTCCCCATGCTGGGTATTCTCAGTAACTATAAAATTTTCAAGGTCTTTAGAAGAATGATGCTCGGAATTGGTAGTTATTTCTGAAGGAAAATGTAATCTTAAAGTATTTTCGTTTATTAATTCAGGCGTAAATTCTACCTCACCAGTACTTTCATTGTAGTTGGTAACAATTTCTGGATTTTGTATTCCATCGATTGCTAAAACAATTGAAAAGCAAAAACCAAACCCAAAGCTACATTCGAGGCTACCAAATTTTGGTACTTTTAAGAATGCAATTTTAATAATTGGCCACTTCTTAGAAGAGGCTTCATTTGCATTAGAAGAAGATTCATTCGGAATAGCTTCATCTAAATTCTCTGATCTATTTATAGTAGGTGTATTTTCATAGGAATCGATTTTATCATAATCATTGTCTGAACTACAGGAATTTAATATAGATAGAACTAAAAAGAGTATTGTTAGTTTTAAAGGGTTAAAGTTTTGAAGTTTTCATAATGAAGTTTATTCATATAAGTTGACTTCTAAGCTAAACAAAAAAAATTATTTAACAAAATCATATGATATTAATAATTCATTTACATAAATTCTAATCTTTACTTTTTTGTTTATTAAGTGGTTAAGGGTAAAATGGATTTATTTATCGATTGATTCCTCCTCTTCCTCTTCAGCAATAATATCTAAATGAGGCTTTTTAAAAGTTTCTTTGTTAGAAACGCTTTTTTCTAATGAAAGCAACAGCGAAGGCAACAGCAATAAGTTAGATAACATCGCAAAAAGCAAAGTTGCAGAAACTAATCCGCCAAGGGCAACTGTACCTCCAAAACTACTAATCATAAATACCGAGAATCCAAAAAACAAGACGATGGAAGTGTAAAACATACTCACGGTGGTTTCTCGTAAAGCGGGATATACCGATTTTTTGATTTTCCAATTATGGTATTTTAACTCTTGCCTATATTTTGCTAAGAAGTGAATGGTGTCATCTACTGAAATTCCAAAAGCAATACTAAATACTAAAATGGTAGAAGGTTTTATAGGAATTCCTAAAAAGCCCATCATTCCTGCAGTAATTAATAAGGGTAGCAAATTGGGAATTAATGAGATTAAAATCATTTTAAATGATCTAAACATCCACGCCATAAATATAGCGATAAGTAAAATAGCTAATGATAAAGAAAGCACTAAGTTTTGTACTAAATAGGTAGTTCCTTTTTGAAATACTAAAGCTTTTCCCGTCATGGTAATGTCATAACGCTCCTGCGGAAATAACTTATTGATTTGTGGCCATAAGTTATCTTCTATACGCTCCATCTCTTCGGTGCCAATATCTTTCATAAAAACTGTCATACGTGCATATTGCCCTGTTGAATCTACATACGCATTCAGTTGATTGTTCTTCCCGTCTGACATTCCTTTTAAATAAGGGAAAATAAAGTTTTTTTCTTGAGAGGTGGGAAGTTGGTAGTATTTTGGATTTCCGTTATAGTAAGCTTGTTTACTATATTTTACTAAATCTACCACCGATAGGGGTTTAGAAAGTTCGGGAACATCTGCCAATAAGTTCTCGAGATCTCTCATCCGCTTTAGCGTTGAAAGTTTAAGAACCCCTTCTTTTCTTTTGGTATCTATTAAAATTTCTAATGGCATAATACCATTAAACTCTTCTTCAAAAAACTCTATATCTTTAAAAAATTCAGCTTGTTTAGGCATATCTTCTAGCAAACTGCCTGATACTTTTATCGTATATATTCCTAGAATACTAATGACTAAAACAATAATTGAGGTAATATAAATCGTTATTCTACGGTGTTTAACGGTTCGTTCAATCCAACTTACAAAACCTTCTAGCCAAGTTTTCCCCAAATGTTTCAAGTGTCTTTCTTTTGGAGGTGCTAAATAGCTGTAAATAATAGGTATGATGAGTAAACTTAAAATAAAAATTGCTAAAATGTTAATCGAAGCCACCACACCAAACTCTTTAAGCAGCTTACTTTCAGTAATAATAAAAGTAGCAAACCCAGAGGCTGTAGTGATATTCGTCATTAATGTAGCGTTACCTACTTTGGTAATTACCCGTTGTAAAGACTTTGCTTGATTCCCGTGCTTTTTTATTTCTTGTTGATATTTATTTATCAAGAAAATACAGTTAGGAATACCAATCACAATAATTAGTGGAGGTATAATGGCTGTAAGTACAGTAATTTCATAGTGGAATAAACCTAATATCCCAAATGCCCACATCACACCAATAATTACTGTGAACATAGAGATAAGTGTGGCTCTAACCGATCTAAAAAAGAAAAAGAAAATAAGGGAAGTCACAAGTAATGCTCCACCCAAAAACCACTGTATTTCATCTACAATATTTTGAGAGTTAAGCGTTCTAATGTAAGGCATTCCAGAGACATGTAAATCAATATCATTTACCTCTTCAAACTCGTCTAATAAAGGCTGTAATTGTTCCATCACAAAGACTTTTCTCTCTTTGGAATTGACAATATCTTTGTTTAAATATACTGCGGTTTGAATGGTGTTGGTTTTTTTGCTATAGACCAAACCTTCGTAAAAAGGGAGCTTTTCAAAGATTTCTTCTTTATAGGCTTTCGCCTGAAGTTCATTAATTTGCTCTTCTTTTATTAAGGGAACTAACTCAAATCGGTTGGGATTGGTAAACTTTTGAAGTTTTTTGAGATTATGTATTCCAATGGAATATTCTACTTGTGAAAAAGAATCTAATTGCTTGGTGAGATCATTCCACGCATTAATCTTTTTTGGTGTAAATAAGTCTTTATCGTTACTGGCAATAACAAGGAGATTACCTTCTTCACCGAATTTATCTAAAAATTTTTGATACTCTTGATTTACCTCGTGATCATCTGGAAGTAGATTGGCTTCGGTATAAGAAAAACGCATGTTTTTCCATTGAAAACCTAAAAAAACAGTGAAGGCTATGATTAACCCTAAAATAATAACTCTGTTTCTTAGAATTATTCTTGCGATAGTATTCCAGAAACCAAAACTAAAGATCTTTGACATGACTCAAAATTAGGCTTGCAAAGGTATAAAATGCTACAAAATAAACAGTTGAATTTTCTATTTAAAGCTGAAAATAAAATGTAAACTTAAAACCAATATTGTCTTCAATTTGTGGTAAATGATAGGCTCCATAACGGTAGGCAAAATTTAATCCAAAACCGAATAAGATTTTATTAATCTCTAAAGCGGCTTCGTTATAGCCATGTTCTAAAGTATTGAAGGTAATATTTTGATGCTGTGCTTGATTAGAAATATCTCCAATTGCATGTCGAGTTACGAATACGAATTCGGGTTTAATTTTTTTAGAAATTTCAAGCGGACGAAGACGATGCTTAATTTGAAGTGTTGCTAAACGATCACTAAAAAACTCACTAAAATACATGGTTTCAAAGGTTCTTCTACCGGCTACAGAAAAGCGTTGTAAAAGCTCGTCTTTATTGGGGTTATTAGGATAAGCGTGAAAAGTATGTGTTAATGGTAAGTCGCCAATAGCATAATCTCCTTCTAAGATGATTTCAGTATTATTTTGAGTAATCCTGTTGATGGTATAATTCATTTTAGCCCCAATTTTAGTATATCTAAAATCACCATCTAGCATTCCGTTTATGGCTTGTACAACTTGGAGAGAAAATTTAGGGTAACCTACATTTACCTCAATAGATTTTTCAGGTGCTTCTAAATAATCACTAAAAGGACTCCAGCGAAAACTAGCTGTTAATTCGGTCAAATCATAAGATGAATAAAGTTTACCATCGTTTAAATAACGGTAACCGCCAGTTTGTTCAATTTTAGTTTTAGTTATTTGAAACTCGCTCAATAATTCAGGAAAAAAATTATGCTGTAGGCTAGATTCAAAAGCTCGGTATTCATAATAAAAATTAATATTTACTAATCTAGGTTCGAATAGAGAGTATACACGAGCATCAGATAAATATAAAAAACTACCAACCTCTTGAATATCTTTGGTGTAACTGGCGTTTAGCCAAGTGTTTGTTTTTTTGTTTAATGAAACGCCTGCTCCAAAATTATATTTAAATTCCCGGTCTTTGAAACCGTATACCGTATAACCTTGGAGTCTAAAAACTTTCGAGAGTTTATCATTGGTAACTCCACCTCCACCTAGTCTTAATCCTTCAAAATCGTTATATTTCAAAATTGTTCTCAAATCTAAATTGAAGAAACCAATGGGGTAGTAACCGATATTAAAATTTTGAAGAACATTAATTTTTCGATTAATATTTTGGTTTTTAACAATGCTATCTACCTTTTGAAAAGTGTTTTCGTCCCTTTCCGTAAAGGGAATACTTCTATTTTCTTCCCAAAATGAGATAGGTTGTGAGGTTGCATTTGGAGTTAAAATAATAGAACTTACCTTTTTTAGGTCTTTATCCACATTTTCAAATACAATTCTTTCATTAATAGATGTAGAGTTTAAAAAGAGCTTACTGCTCACATCTTGTTCTTCGGGAAGACTTCCCAATGAAATATTACCTCCAAAAATTGAAACCTTTTTCCCGCCGCTACCAGGGAGGATCGTTACATTTTGCTTTTTAGGAAACCAGATATCCTCTTGTGGATAGTACACAAAATCTTGTTCGGCGCTAATTTCTACTTCACCTTTTAACTGCCCTACGGCTTTTTGTAAGCCATAATTTAAAGTGTCTATATAAAGTACACCTTCTAAACCTGCGACTTTTTTCTCTCTTTTTGGCTGAAAATAAATTACGAATGCAGGTCTGTCATTTGCAGTAGTATCTAAAACTTTATAGGTGTAATTATTAAAGGGGTTTTTAGATAATGGTCCTGCGTAATCGTTGCCAAATACGGTATATTTTTCTTTGTACCACGTATTAGATTGAACTTTTAAGGAAAGTAATTCATAAACGGGTTCTTTAAACCCAGCTGTTCTCGTAGCGACAATCTCTTGTTTTACACCTTCATCTTTTAGAAATTTAAAATCACTTATTTGTTCACTTAAATAGGCTCTACCGTCTTCTATAATTGTTTTTATTTCTCTACTTGTGGTGTCTAACTCAATGTTTAAAGAGTTTTTTTGATCGTCGATAATGAGTTTGTTGTAAGTTCTAAACGAGTAGGAGCTAAATTTTAAATCGGGATCATTATATTTTTTTTGTGCTATAGCTTTTTTGATAATCCTATTGGCTAAAAGCCCAGTAGATTTTAAGTAAACTTGATCTAATTTTTCAATATCTCTATCTAATTGAATAAGGTAAAAATCATTGGTGTTGATTTTTACTTTTTTACCAATGTACCCTATATAAGAAACTCTTAAATAAGTATCTTGTTCTTCTACTTCTATTTCAAATGAGCCATCTATGTCGCTAAGTATGGCTTTATCTGAATTTACAATAGAAATATTGGCATATGGAATGGGATTTTGGGTATTTTTATCTACCGCTTTCCCAGTAATTATCCTTTGCCCTAATAAGAAATTAGGAATACAAAGGAAAATTAAAATACACCAAGAAAATTTTGCCATTTATAGGAGATTTAACGTTGCAATAAAATCAAAAAAAGCGACATGACTGTCGCTCTTAGGTAAATTTTAAGTTTTTGAAATTATTAAACCGTCATAATTTCTTTCTCTTTATGCGTGTAGATATCATCTATTTTTTTGATAAACTTATCGGTTAAATTTTGAATATCTTCTTCAGCTCCTTTTTGTAAATCTTCAGAGATATCTAACTTTTTAATATCGTTATTAGCATTCTTACGATCATTACGTACACCAACTTTAGAGTCTTCTGCTTCCGCTTTAGCTTGTTTAGCTAATTCTCGTCTTCTTTCTTCTGTTAAAGGTGGTACACTTATGATAACGCTTTCCCCATTATTCATAGGATTAAAACCAAGGTTGGCATTCATAATACCTTTTTCAATTTCTTGAATTAAAGATTTTTCAAAAGGCTGAATAGATATGGTTCTAGCATCTGGAGTATTGATATTTCCCACTTGATTTAGCGGAGTTTTAGAACCATAATAGTCCACTAAAACCGAACTTACCATAGAAGGAGATGCCTTCCCAGCACGAATTTTTAATAGTTGCTTTTCTAAGTGAAGAATAGCGTTTTGCATAGCTTCTTCAGCGCCATCTATAATAAAATTAACTTCTTCGTTCATCTTTTTTATTTTTTATCTCTTTGAGATTGATCTCGATTATCTAAAAAAATTATTTGTTTATTGCGAGACTTTGATTCTTTTTCAATTATACGTAAAAAGAATGAAATTATAAATTTACTTTGGTACCTATATTTTCTCCAGAGACTACTCTTAATAAGTTTCCTGGTTTGTTCATATCAAAAACAATAATAGGCAATTCATTTTCTTGACTAAGGGTAAAAGCTGTAGTATCCATTACTTTTAATCCTTTTCTTAATACATCATCAAAAGTAATAAAATCAAATTTAGTTGCTTTTTGATCTTTTTCTGGATCTGAAGTGTAAATCCCATCAACTCTAGTTCCTTTTAAAATCACATCAGCTTCAATTTCAATAGCTCTTAAAACTGCCGCAGAATCTGTCGTAAAATATGGGTTTCCTGTTCCTCCTCCAAAAATAACCACTCTCCCTTTGTCTAGATGGCGCATTGCCTTTCGGCGGATAAATGGTTCGGCTACTTCATTGATCTTTACAGCAGATTGTAAACGAGTTTGTATACCTGCATCTTCACAAGCGCTTTGTAATGCTAAACCGTTAATTACAGTTGCTAACATTCCCATATGATCTCCTTGAACACGATCCATTCCTTTGCTAGCTCCAGCAACACCTCTAAAGATGTTTCCTCCTCCAATAACGATAGCTACTTCGATCCCCTTATCGGTAACCGATTTAATTTCTTTAGC
The DNA here is from genome assembly GCF_003253545.1 of Mesonia algae. GTDB lineage: Bacteria > Bacteroidota > Bacteroidia > Flavobacteriales > Flavobacteriaceae > Mesonia > Mesonia algae. The sequence continues at coordinate 366,044 of NZ_QKYV01000003.1, read as the reverse complement.
ATATTCTGCTAAACGATCTGGATCTATCCCATATTGACGAGATCCCATTAATGCTTCTCCAGAGAGTTTTAAAAGTATTCTTTTGTATTGCATGGATTGTATATGATAAAGTTGTGCAAATATAGCGATAAATGTATTTTGTAAAAGAATTGCTTTTAAAAATCCTTTAATAATATTTGAGCAATTATTTATATTCTTTTAAATGCTTATATCCTTTCTTTTTAAAACTTTCATTTAGTTCTTTAAAGTGATTCTTGCCATAGACCAATGCAATTTTGTCATAGGGGGAGTTGAGTACTTTATACTCTATATATTGATTTCTAATACTCATAATAACGTCATCTCTTTTAAAACTAGAGACCTGTTGGCAATTGTATTCTTGTTTAAGCCCGGTTAAGTAATCACAGGGCCCGAGTTTAATTTTATTATATTTAAGCTCAAAAACCTGCAATAAAGTATCTAAAGGAACATCTATTTTTATATCTGTTTTTGTTAATCCTATATTTTCTCGAGTTTGATTTGCATATTTACTATTTCTTAGCGCTTTTGGGAGAGATTTATTTTCTTTATCGTTGTACGCTGTAAGATGAAAGCCCATAAGTTTTCTAGCTTTCATTTTAATAGTGTCAATTTCTTCCTTAGAATATAAGGTGGTATCTAGCCTAACTGACTCGTAGAAAATCGTATAATTTTGCTTCCGTAAAGAATCTAATTTATATTTTACATCGTCATAAAATTGTTGGTGGTTCAGGTGAACCATGGGAAAGGTAACAAGTTTTTTATTTTCCTTTTTGTTATAAAAGACCTCCGTCTTTACAGATTTACTTGTCATTGTTTTTAATAACAATGTTGTGCAACTAGCAAAAAGTGCAATGATAATAATTAAACAGGTAAGTTTTTTCATTGCTTAAAGGTAGGAAACAAAAAACCCGCTAACAAATGAATGTAAGCGGGTTTTTTTATAGGTAAAAAGAGATTTGCTTAACCTAAAGCAACTCTTTTAAATTCTGTGATAGTTACGTCTCCGTAAGAAGATACGTAATCTGCCACGTTTTTCTTTTCATCTTTAATGAAAGTTTGATCTAATAAACACATTTCTTTATCTAAAGTTGTGTTATCAGATAAGAAACGATCCATTTTTCCTGGTAAGATTTTATCCCAAATTTTTTCTGGTTTTCCTTCAGCTTGTAATTCTGCTTTAGCGTCCTCTTCAGCTTTAGCTTTAACCTCAGGTGTAATTTGAGACATAGAAATGTATTGAGGTACATTCTTTTTAGTTTTACCTAAACGTCCTAATTCAATATTTTCTTTTTCAATTTCAGCAATTCTAGCTTCAGTTTCAGAAGCAACAAATGCAGGATCTAAATCTTTGTAAGATAAAGAACTTGCTCCCATAGAAGCAATTTGCATAGCCACATCTTTTCCTAAAGTTTCAGCGTTGTCTACTTTAGCAGAAAAACCTACGATAGCAGCAATTTTGTTAATGTGTACGTATTCTCCAACGTAAGCAGCACTCACAGTTTCGAAAGCATTGATGTCTAATTTCTCACCAATAACTCCGGTTTGCTCAACTAATTTATCTGCAACACTCATTCCACCAAAATCAGCAGCTAAAAACTCTTCTTTATTGTTATAGTTTAAAGCTAAATCACCTAAGTCGCTAGCTAATTGTAAAAAGTTTTCGTTTTTACCAACAAAATCAGTTTCGCAACCTAATACGATAGCTACACCTTTAGTTTGGTCTGCATTTATTTTTGCTACAGCAGCACCTTCAGAAGATTCTCTGTCAGCTCTCTTAGCAGCTACTTTTTGACCTTTTTTACGCAATACTTCAATTGCAGCATCAAAATCACCTTCAGCCTCTACTAAGGCTTTTTTGCAATCCATCATTCCGGCTCCAGTAGCCTTTCTTAATTTATTTACTTCAGCAGCACTTATTTTTGCCATGTTCTTAGGTTTTAATTTAAAAAAGATAAGTCGTTTAGAAAACTCTATTTTACAATAAAATCACTAAACGACTTACTTTTGAGTTTTATAAAATTGTTATTTTATTTTTCCTCTTTGTTAGAGGCGGCTTTCTCTAAAGTCTCTTGCTTAGATTCTAACTTTACCTCTTTTTTAGCTTCTTTCATTGCCTCTTTGTCTTCTGCATCTTTAGAAGGAACTTCTACATCTTTCTTAGGCTCTGCTTTAGCTTCTTTTTTTGGAGCATCCTCTTTAGAAACTTTAGCTTCTTTTTTGGCGTCCTTATCTGCTTTTCTTTCGCTTAATCCTGCTACAATAGAATCAGAAACATAAGAAATCACTTTCTTTACAGATTTTGAAGCATCATCGTTTGCTGGAATTACGTAATCTACCTCTCTTGGGTCAGAATTCGTATCTACCATTGCGAAGATTGGAATGTTTAATTTTTGTGCTTCTTTAATTGCGATGTGCTCACGAGTAATATCTACAACAAATAATGCTCCTGGTAAACGAGTCATATCTGAAATAGAGCCTAAGTTTTTCTCTAACTTAGCTCTCATACGATCTACTTGTAAACGCTCTTTCTTAGAAAGTGAGTTGAAAGTTCCGTCTTTTTTCATACGGTCAACCATTGCCATTTTCTTTACTGCCTTACGGATAGTAACGAAATTGGTTAACATACCACCAGGCCAACGCTCAGTAATATAAGGCATGTTTGCTTTTGCAGCTTCTTCAGCTACAATTTCTTTTGCTTGTTTCTTGGTAGCAACGAATAATATTTTTCTACCGCTTGCTGCGATTTTGCTAAGCGCTTCTGCAGTTTCCTGCATTTTTGCAGCAGTTTTATATAAGTTGATGATGTGAATACCATTACGCTCCATATAAATGTAAGGAGCCATATTTGGATTCCATCTTCTTGTCAAGTGACCAAAATGTACACCTGCATCAAGTAATTCTTTTACTTCTACTTTATTTGCCATTTTTGTAATAGTTTACGTTCTGTTGAGATAGCAATAAATAAGTGGCGTTTTTACGACCTTATTCATTTAGATGCTAAACTAACTTCGTTTTTAAAACGAATAACAACAATACTTTTTTAATGTGTTGAAGGAGTATCCTGCAACAAAATAATTGATTAACGTTTCGAGAATTGGAATTTCTTACGAGCTTTCTTCTGACCGAATTTCTTACGTTCAACCATTCTAGGATCTCTCGTTAGTAAACCTTCTGGCTTAAGCGTTAATCTGTTCTCTGCATCTAGTTCGCACATTGCTCTAGAGATGGCAAGACGAACAGCTTCTGCTTGTCCAGTAATTCCTCCTCCTAATACGCTAACTTTCAAGTCGAAGTTACCTTCGTTACCAGTTAACATTAAAGGCTGATTTACTTTATACTGAAGTGTTCCTGTAGTAAAGTAATCGTTAAGGTCTTTTTTGTTAACGGTAATGTTTCCTGTTCCTTCAGAAAGGTAAACACGTGCAACAGCAGTCTTTCTACGACCAATTTTGTGAATTGTCTCCATTTACACTAATTCGTTTAGGTTAATAGTTTTAGGCTTTTGCGCTTCATGATCGTGCTCAGAACCTACATATACCTTTAAATTTTTGAAAAGAGCAGAACCTAATTTGTTCTTAGGTAACATCCCTTTTACAGATTTTTCGATAAGTCTTATTGGATCCTTACCAAATAATTCTGAAGCAGTTAAGCTTCTTTGTCCACCCGGGTAACCTGTATGACGAATATATTCTTTCGCATCCCATTTCTTACCAGTTAAGTTGATCTTCTCTGCATTGATAATAACTACATTATCTCCGCAATCAACGTGTGGGGTGAAATCGGTCTTGTACTTTCCTCTAATAAACTTTGCAGCGATAGATGAAAGGCGACCCAATGATTGTCCTTCAGCGTCTAGCACAACCCACTCCTTATTCACGGTGTTTTTGTTGGCAGAAACTGTTTTGTAACTTAATGTGTCCACACTAATTGTATTTAATAATTAAACATTCCTTTCCCTTTCCCAAAACGGGAAACGGGCTGCAAAAATACAATATTTAATTTATTGGGCAAGGGGGAAGAGTTAATTTTTTACTGAAGTGTTCTCGTTGCCAACTATTTGAAGTTCAAAGTTAAAGGAAAATTAAGATTTTAGGTTAATAATACAGTCAATTTTCGTCTTTATTTTAATAATCCTTGTGCTTTAATTTGCTTTTGTATTTCGACAATATCTTCAGGTATTTCATTTTCTGTGAGCCAATTGATGTCTAAACCGTGACGTATTGCAGTTGTCATAAGTAGAGGTTCCTTTGCGATTAAATCGCCTAATTCCGTCAAGGGTTCTTCAAACTCTAATAGTAGATCTTCGTGCATTTTTTGAATGAGTACCAAAGTTCTAAAGGTTCGTACGATCACATAAACACAAAACTTTCTAGCTTGAAATTCGTTTGATTTTCTAAAAAGTCTCGTGGTGTTTTTTAATACGGTGTTTAGCATGAGTAAATTAAGCGAGACTTCTCCAAATTTGTCTTTAGTCACACGTACGTGTTCAGAGATTTCTCCACTTACATAGCGAATAAGCATTTTTAGATGATTAAGTGATTTGGCTTCTCTTGTAATCTCTTTAGCTCTCTTTTCGACTCTTTGTTCTAAAATCGCTCGGTGATCGTCTGCATTTTTATCGTCAATCAATTCAAAGTATAAGCGGTTGACCAAGTTTTGATCTTTCTTGAGTAAACGAATCAATAATTTATCTTTTTCTTTTTCAGATAAATGGAGTACCGCTTCTTTAAACTCTGGACTGAATTTCATGATTTTTTAATTTTTCCGACGTTAATTCTTATCATTCCGTGCTTAACAGAGAATTTGACTTTATGTTCTAAGTAGAGCTAAAAAGATGAGATTCTGAATAACTTTAGAATGACAACAATGTTGATAGCTGAATACTAAATCTAATGAGCTTCTAGCCAATTCTCACCCACACCAATTTCTACATCTAAAGGTACTTCTAGTTTAAAAGCATTTTCCATTTCATGTTTAATGAGTGCTTTTAAATCTTCTAATTCTTCTTTTAATACATCAAAAATCAATTCATCATGAACCTGAAGTAACATTTTAGATTTAAATTGCTTGTCTTTTAGCTTTCGCTGAATATTAATCATTGCCATTTTTATAATGTCGGCAGCACTTCCTTGTATGGGAGCGTTCACGGCATTTCTTTCGGCAGCACTTCTTACCACATTATTTTTCGCATTAATGTCTTTTAGATAACGTCTTCTTCCTAAAACCGTTTCTACATAACCGTTTTCTCGAGCAAAATGCACTTGATCGTCTATATAGTCTCTAAGTTTAGGGTAAGTTTTATAATAGGTTTCAATGAGTTCTTTAGATTCACTTCGAGTTAAATCGGTTTGATTGCTTAATCCGAATGCAGAAACACCATAAATGATCCCAAAGTTGACTGTTTTCGCATTGCTTCTTTGTTCTCTAGTAACTTCTTCAATAGGAACATTAAATACTTTTGCCGCTGTTGAAGCGTGGATATCTTCTCCATTTTGAAAAGCATTGATCATCGTTTCTTCTTCGCTCAATGCAGCAATAATCCTTAATTCTATCTGCGAATAATCGGCAGCTAGTAAAATGTGATTTTCATCCCGAGGAATAAATGCTTTTCTTACTTCACGTCCACGTTCTGTTCTAATAGGAATATTTTGAAGGTTAGGATTATTAGAACTCAATCTTCCGGTTGCAGCAACCGTTTGCATATAGTCGGTATGAATTCTTCCTGTTTTTTCTTCTATTTGATGTGGTAAAGCATCTACATAAGTATTCTTTAATTTAACCAATCCGCGCCAAGCGAGCACATCTTTAATAATTTGGTGTTCATCGGCTAAGTAAGAAAGCACATCTTCTGCGGTAGAATACTGTCCGGTTTTAGTTTTCTTGGGTTTCTCTACCAATTCAAGTTTTCCGAAAAGGATATCTCCCAACTGTTTTGGAGAACCAATATTAAATTCTTCTCCGGCCTCCTCATAAATTGTTTTTTCTAGGCTTAAGATATCTTTCTCTAAAGCATCAGAAAGGTTCTTAAGAAAATCTCGGTTAACATGAACGCCTTCTAATTCCATTTCAGCCAAAACTTTAAGTAAAGGCAATTCAATTTCATTATAAAGTTTTTGGGTGTTGGTGTCTTTTAACTCCTTATCAAAAAACTCTTTTAATTGATAGGTAATATCGGCGTCTTCTACAGCGTATTCCTTTTGATCTTCTATAGCGACACTGCGCATACTTTTTTGATTCTTCCCTTTTTTTCCGATAAGGTCTACAATAGGTTTTGGTGAATAATTAAGGTAAGTTTCTGCCAATACATCCATATTATGACGCATATCTGGATTGATGACATAGTGCGCTAACATAGTATCAAAAAGAGGTTCGGCCACTTCAAGATCGTAATTAGCCAATACTTTGATGTCGTATTTTAAATTCTGACCTATTTTTTGAATATTGGTATTACTGAAAAATTCTTTTAAAGGTTCTAAAATAGTCTTCGCTTCTTCTTGATCTTCTGGAATCGGTAAATAGTATCCTTTTCCTTTTTCCCAGCTAAACGCAATTCCAACCAATTCGGCTTCGAAGGTGTTAAGCGAAGTCGTTTCGGTATCAAAACAAACCGAGGTTTGTTGTAAAAGTTTTTTAATAAATAATTGGGTGGCCATTCCTGGTTCTACCAATTGATATATATGTGGCGTGTTTTCTAAGTTTTGGTAACCGCTAAAGCTCTTTGCGGAAACGTCTTCTTGAGAAGTGTCGTTGCCAAACAATGAAAACTGTCCTGCGCCAGCAGTGGGAGCAGATGCTTTTTTCTTTTCGGCGACGGCTGTAGGGGTCGTTAATCCTCCTCCAGATTCTCCACCTTCATTAAACATTTTTATAAATTGCTCGGTAAGTCTTCTAAATTCTAATTCTTTAAAAATTTCAACAACTTCTTCTACATTGGGTTTAGAAAGCTCGTATTCTTCTTCGTTAAATTTTACATCACAGTCAGTAAAAATAGTGGCAAGCTTTCGCGAAAGTCGGCCTAACTCAGCATTTTCTATCACCTTTTCTTTCATCTTCCCTTTTAACTGATCGGTGTTAGAAAGTAAGCCTTCCATACTATCAAACTGAGCGATAAATTTTTTAGCAGTTTTATCACCTACACCAGGTAAACCAGGAATGTTATCTGAAGCATCTCCCATCATTCCTAAATAATCGATCACTTGCTCTGGGCGTTCAACCCCAAACCTCTTCTGAATTTCTGGGATTCCCCAAATCTCAATGGCATTTCCCATTCTTGCGGGGCGGTACATAAAAATATTTTCAGAAACCAATTGCCCAAAATCTTTATCGGGCGTTACCATAAATACTTGGTAATTTTCCTTTTCGGCCTGTTTAGCTAGAGTTCCTATAATGTCATCGGCTTCTAATCCTTCCAATTCGATACAAGGAATATGCATTCCAGTAAGAATTTTCTTAATAAATGGGATGGCATCTCTTATGGCTTGTGGCGTTTCATCTCTATTAGCTTTGTATTCTTCGAACATTTCGGTTCTTGCAACGCTTCCGCCTTTATCAAAACAAACGGCTAAATGGTCTGGATTTTCTCTTTTAATGACATCAAAAAGTGAATTGGTAAACCCCATTATGGCAGAGGTATCTTGCCCTTTGGAGTTAATTCTAGGATTCTTGATTAATGCGTAATATCCGCGAAAGATTAAAGCATATGCGTCTAGTAAAAAAAGTCTTTTTTGATTGGCCATGAAATTGATATTGAAAATGGAAGTGTAAAGTTATCAAATCTACAAGTTTTTATCATTCATTGAACGCTTAAATCTTTTAAGCTTTCTATTTATCAGACTTAAATAAATGTAGATGATGGTGTATTTTATTCCGCGAAAGCGTACTATATAATTACTGTAATTTGAGTTAAATAATACAAAAATAACATCTTAAGGAGCTTGGTTTGTGTAGTTTTGCAGCGCTAAATTTAGAAATATGCGTTGGGTTATTTTTGTGGTCATATATATTGTATTAAGTTTTTATAGTTTTCAAGCGGTAAAAACCGTCTTTAAAACCAATTGGATACAATATTTATTTATTGGGTTGGTGGTTCTAATATTAGGGAATTTTATTTACCAATGGTTGCAACCAGGAGAAGGACGAGTCTTAACTCAGCCTAAAAGTTACGCATTCGGATTTTTATTAGCGATGCTCTCGGCAGAGTTAATTTTAGTGATTTTTATGTTTGGGGAAGATATTGGTCGGTTATTATCGGCAACCTATAGTAAGTTTTTTACAGCTAAAGAATCTTTTCATTTACCTTCTCGGCGAAAATTTGTAGGAACATTAGCATTGGGTATTGCAGCCATTCCATTTGCCTCTTTGCTTTACGGAATGTTTAAAGGAAAATACAACTTTAGAGTGTTGAGCTATAACTTAGAGTTTGATGATTTACCTGAAGCATTTGACGGTTATCAAATCACTCAAATTAGTGATGTGCATAGCGGTAGTTTTGACAATCATAATAAAATATCTTACGCTGTAGATTTAATTAACGAACAACAGAGTGACGCTATATTCTTTACAGGGGATTTGGTGAATAATCTAGCTAGCGAAATGGATGAATGGAGTGATTTGTTCTCCACTTTAAAGGCTAAAGATGGTGTGTTTTCGGTTTTAGGAAATCATGATTATGGAGATTATGTAGATTGGGCTAATACTTTAGAAAAAGAAAACAATTTAAATCGTTTAAAAGAAGTCCAAAAAAATATGGGTTGGAGGTTGCTCTTAAATGAGAACGTATCTATAAATAGGGGAGAGCAAAAAATTTATTTAGTTGGTGTAGAGAATTGGGGGAAAGGTGGTTTTGTAAAACACGGAGATCTAGATAAAGCCGCAGCAGATTTAACTAAAGAAGATTTTAAAATATTACTGAGTCACGATCCTTCTTATTGGCAAGAAAAAATTAAATCTGATCCTAAGCATTATCAACTTACCCTTAGCGGACATACTCACGGAATGCAGTTTGGAATAGAAATTCCTGGTTGGATAAAGTGGAGTCCTATAAAATATCGTTACGAAAATTGGGCTGGAATTTATGAAGAATTGGGTCGATATATAAACGTTAATAGAGGCTTTGGTTTTTTAGGGTACCCGGGTAGAGTAGGAATATGGCCAGAGATTACCGTGATAAAATTAAGGAAAAGAAGAGCTTAATATACACTTAGGCGTTAAAAATTGCTTTTAATCTATAAATTATATACTTTTACGGTATAACCCCCTATAATTTATATGATGAAAATTTTACTATCCATTTTATTAATAATTGTTTCCTTTTCTTTTGGTTTTTCCCAAGTAGGAATCAATACTACAGATCCTGATGCTAGTGCAGCATTGGATATTGTGAATGACGAGCGAGGAGTTCTAATTCCTAGGATGACAACTGCACAAAAAAATGCAATTGTAGAGCCTGCTCACTCTTTATTAGTTTATGATACTGACTTAGAAGGTTATTACTTTAATCAAGGTACTCCAACAACCCCAAATTGGGTGCTCTTGTTAACAGATGTAAAAACTAGAGATAATTACGTTATAGTTAAGAGTGTAGAAGATTTTCCTGGTGGAGGTCAAGGTGGTACGATTACCTTAGATGAAAATACCCTTTATGAAGTAAATGGTACTATTACCCTTAGTCAATCTATTGATGTAAATGGGGCTTACTTAATAGGGAAAGACACTAATGAAGATGTTTTAAATTATACAGGTAATAGTGCATTATTTACGGGTTCTGCCAATGCAAGTTTTAGGAATATAACATTTAATAATTCAAACAGTGGTAGCTTATTTAATCTTACAGCTTCTTCTACAAATAGCCTAATTGCCCAAAGTGTAGTAGTTAATGGTTTTAGTTCTGTAGGTATAGTTGGAGGCTATGGATTAGTTTTCTTTAATGTGGTCCAATATATAGCTAATTCTGATGGGATTACTTATACAGATATTGGTAATTTGCTTTTAAATAATATGGGGTGGCAGCCAAGTAATGGAGGCTCTTATGAAACTTTTACAGGAACTTTTGGGTTTATTCAAAAAGTAAGTGGTTTTACAACGGTAGGTTCGGGTGCAACGGGTTTAGATGTTAGTTCTAATCCTACGGTAAGCAATGGAACTCTAAAAAGTGTCGTGTTTAGTGGAACTGGAGATTATGTTGATTCTTACACGGGAACAGGAACCTATACAGGGTTTAACTTTACAAATGATTGGGCTGTTGATTGTATTGGTATTCCTAGGGAAGATGATGATAATGCTTCAGGTAATATTTATATTACAAGAAACTCTACAACTACAAATCCTTCGTTTAGCATAGCTTCAGCTACACCTATAAATGCTTCTATAGATCCAGGACAGATGTTTAGGTTTTCCAATTCTACTTCTACAGTTACAGTGGGTAACAATGTGTTGAAGTATGAGGGAAAAGAAACTAGAACATTTAGTATTTCGGGAAACTTGTCTTATCAGTCAACCAATACTAGTAACAGTGGAGTAGAAACTGTACACGTTTTTTTTATTAGAAGATTTGATAGTAGCGGTACTGATCTTGGCGTTCCATTAGGTACTGAAGTTTACAGTGAGGTAGGGGCAGATGGTGATGAATTAGTAAGGGCAATACCTTTGGGAGGAAAAGTAACTTTAGATCCAGGGGATTATGTTAGGATTTATGGACAATTCATTTCCGCTACTGGGACTGCAAGAAATAATATTAGAGTGTATTCTGTAAGTTTAACTCTAGAGTAATTCTAATCTCTTAACAAACTCCTAATTATTTGGTGATTAACGACTGCTTCTCTATTTTTATTTTTTAAAAAATGACCCTATGTCAAAATTTGGAGAATTAATAGATTCAGAAAAGCCAGTTTTATTGAATTTTCATCCGGTAGAAAGTGGAGAAGAAGCTTCTCGTCTTATTTTAAAAGATGTAGCTGCCACTTTGGGTGAAAAAGTAAAAGTGATCAAAATAGAGGTAGAAAAAAATAAATCTTTAGTTGAAGCTTTAAGAATTTCGGAAGTGCCCACTTATATACTGTATAAAAACGGAGAAATGTTGTGGCGACATAGCGGTGAGCAAAATGCAGATTCTTTAATTTCAGTAGTAGAAAAACATATCTAGAGGGTATCAAATTTATATCCCAACTTACTATAATACATTAGAACCTTAGGTAAAACATGCCTAAGGTTTTTTTCTGCTTTTAAGCTATCGTGAAAAACTAAAACACTTCCGTTTTTGGTGCTTTTAAGAACCCTTTTCCAACAGTTTTCTTTGCTTAGATCTTGATCATAATCTTTGCTTAAAACATCCCACATAACGATCTTATAGTCTTTTAAAATCTCTTGAGCTTGTGATGAGGTTGTTTTTCCGTAAGGAGGTCTAAATAATGCTTTCGCGGAATTTGAGACGTAACTATCTATGATTTTTTGTGTGCTAAGAATTTGTTGTAGGTAATTCGATTTACGGGTGTTCCAGCCGTTTATATGTTGAAGGGTGTGGTTTCCTATTCGGTGTTTGTTTTTAATGACCGACTTAAATACTTCTGGATGTTTTTCAATATTTTCGCCGATGCAAAAAAACGTAGCTTTCGCTTTAAACTGTTGGAGAAGATCTAATACCCACGGAGTAACTTCAGGGATTGGACCATCGTCAAATGTGAGGTAAATGACTTTCTCCTCTCTAGAGCGATGCCAAACTCTTTGTGGGTAAAGTTTTTTTCCGATAAGGGAAATTAACTCCGCCATGGATTTATAATGACGGAGAATTTACTAAAGTATCTTGTAATAAAGTTTGATCTTGTTTAAGTTCATTTTTTAGGTTAGGAGTGTTTTGTAAAGGTAAATCTTCCTCAACATCATAATTCTCATCATCCCTATAAAAATGTTTAAACTTTTTAAGATAACTATTAAACTCATCAGCTTTCTCTTTTACCAATTCTTCATCTTGATTAAGAACTAGAAGATCAATTAAGCTTCTGTAGCGTTCAATATCTGTGATAATTTCATCGCCAATGTTGTATTGTCTTTCTAATGATAACTGACTGTAATAATTGATGTTTTCCTGATATTTTTCAGCAATCTTATTCCATATATCTCTCGCTTTTTCTTTTTCACCAATTTGATAGTAACCATCAATAAAAGGTTCTATAAGCGGATAATACCCATATTTTTCTAAAGGCATTTTTTCCATTCCTAAATCTAGAATTTCTTTAGCTCTAACCGAGTCTTTCTCTTTTAAAAGATTCTCTACCAAACGTGCTAAGTTGCTTCTATAAGTAATAGAGTTTTTGCGGGTTTCAGGGTCGTAATAAATATCATCGCTTCCGCTGTTACCCCATTCCCAGTCTTTAACGATAGAGTACATTTTATCGGTATCAATTCTACCCATAGTATATGGATCTCTAGGGTTTATAGGAGTTTGAATAGGAACCAACTTATAGCAAACACCGTCTAATTGTAGGTAATCCTTCATCCATAGATAATCATCGTTACCAAAACTTCCTCCAGTGAAATAAATAGGACGTTTCCAATCTACATTAGCTAAAACATCTAACATTAATAAACGATTCTTGTATATAGCATTTCCTTCGAGTTGAATGTCGATATAAGGAACGATTTTATCTTTTTCTTCTGGTTTTACAATACCGCTTTTAACGGCGTTTGTTGCATTTACAGGAACTCTTATGGTTTTAGTAGGGAATACACTAATGGTTTGTCCATTTTGTAATTCTGCCTGTGTACTAGGGTGGTCGCTCTTAATGTATTTTAACCAATCGGTGATTAATAAAGTGTCACCTACACGAGGATCTTCCATATACCTTAGGTAATCATTTTTTCCGTAAAGATAATCTTCGTGTTCAAAAATGGTTTTTACGGCTTTACTTTCATAAGCAGCTCTTTTCATTTGATCAATATACCAATCTGTAGCAAATAGGCTGGTGTTAATCACACGAACATCGGTTCGGTAACCTTCTATTTCTTGAGCATACCAAAGCGCAAATGTGTCGTTATCCCCAATGGTAAATAAAATCCCGTTTTCATCTACTGAGTCGAGATACATTTTTGCCATAGATCTAGCAGTGTATTTTCCAGAGCGGTCGTGATCGTCGTAGTTTTGTGAAAGTAAAATTCCGGGAACGGCGATTAAACAAATAACACTTACTACTGGAGCTATGATTTTTGGAGAGGCGTATTGTTTTAATTTATCAATAAGGGCATACACACCAAAACCAATCCAAATGGCGAAAACGTAGAATGATCCTACCAAGGCGTAATCCCTTTCACGAGGTTCAAAAGGTCTTTCGTTGAGGTATATTTTAAGGGCTATTCCTGTAAATAGAAAGAAAACTAATAGAACCCAGAAGGTTTTTACATCTCTTTTTGACTGAAATAATAATCCGATTAAGCCTAAAATTAGAGGCAGGAAGAAATAGGTATTTCTCCCTTTGTTATTTTTAACGTCACTAGGTAGATTATCTTGAGAGCCGAGTCTAATCTCGTCTATAAAATCGATTCCGCTAAGCCAATTTCCGTGAAGGTCATCATACTTTCCTTGAATATCGTCTTGTCTTCCTGTGAAATTCCACATAAAATACCTCCAATACATATATCCCATTTGAAACTGAAATAAATACTGAAAGTTAGAGGCTGTAGAAGGTTTTTCTACCTTAAGATAAGCTCCAAATTGTTCTAAAAAACTAATGTAGTCTTCGTTGGTAAGCTTTCCTAAAGCATATTCTTTTTTAAATTGATTAACTGTAGAAACTAATTGGTCTTCTTGTTGATATTCTGGTAAAATTGAAAATTCTATAGGACCTGTAAACTGCATATAGTTAGCCATATGCTCTGTACTCCACATTCTAGGTAAAAACGTTTTATGCTCATCACTAGAGTTTTGTTTGGAGTTTTTCCAATCGTTTACAATGATATATTTTCCAGCAGCTTCATCTTCTTCATATTTTGGTTTATCATCTATGTACGGTTGATCTTCATCTAAACCTCCAAAAAGATCGGTAAATTGAGGACCGTAAAATAATTTTGTTTCAGGATATTGCTCTCGGTTGTAATATGCTAAGAGTTCTCTAGCATTGTCTGGACTGTTTTCATTAATTACAGTTCCTGCATTTGCACGTATAGGAAGCATTACCCAAGAAGAAAAGCCTATAAAAATAAATAAGGTGCAAAGGATTAAAGTATTGGCATGGATGTAGTCTTTTTTCCGTGTAAACGTTAACCCAAAGTAAAAAAGCGCTATTAATACGATAGCAGCGATGATTGTCCCCGAATTAAAAGGTAAACCAAAAGTATTCACAAAAAATACTTCCGCTTCAGCGAAAAAGGTTAGTGAATAAGGAAGTAAAAGCTTAAAAATAAACATTAAAATAGCCACGACGACTACATTTGCTATGATGAAATTCTTTACGGTTACCTTTTCTACATTTTTAAAGTAGTATAAAAACCCAATTGCTGGGATGGTAAGAAGAGCCATAAAATGAACTCCAAATGATAAACCAATAATAAAAGCAATAAGAATAAGCCAGCGATTACCGCGAGGTTTAAACATATCTCTGTCCCAAAGTAATCCTACATAAAATAAAATGGCCATTAAGAAACTGGCCATAGCATACACTTCGGCTTCTACGGCGCTAAACCAGAAACTGTCTGTAAATGTAAATGCTAATGAGCCGACTAAAGCACTTCCTAAAACAGCTACTTTTTTAGAAGCGGATAGGGTTTCTTCGTGACCTGCAATTTTTCTTACCAATAAGCTAATAGACCAAAACATAAATAATATAGTAAAGGCGCTAGAAAAAACCGATACCATATTCACCATAAGTGCCACTTGATCTGCATCTGATGCAAAAGTAGAAAAGAACGCTCCTGTCATCTGAAATAAAGGCGCTCCTGGTGGATGTCCTACTTGTAATTTTGCTGATGTAGCAATATATTCCCCTGCATCCCAAAAACTGGCAGTAGGTTCTACAGTTAGCATATAAGTGATTAAGGCAATGGCAAAAACGAACCATCCCATTATTTTATTCCACTTACTAAAGTTAAAGTCTCTCATACTTAATGAATAATAATGTCTAGCAATTTGGCGAATTTAAGAATAAATGCCGAATGAGAAGAGAACGTACAAAGGATAAAAATATTTTTTTTAAAAAAATTTTTATTTTTGTTTGGTATAACGAAAGTTTCTTTTAAATTTGCACTCGCATTACAATGCTGGCCCATGGTGTAACTGGCAACACGTCTGTTTTTGGTACAGAAGAGTCTAGGTTCGAGCCCTAGTGGGCCAACAAAAAAACCCAATTTCTTATAGAGATTGGGTTTTTTCATTTATAAGCCTTACAGGTTTATAATTATTGGTTTGTTTGGTGTAATGTACTTATCATCAAAAGACGTAGCGTTAATGTAAGTAGTCTTTCCTAATTTAATTTTCCCGTAATTATCGTGAGCGTGTCCGAAGATGTGGTAGTCGGGTTGTAAATGCTCTATTTGTCTTCTTAAATAGGGACATCCTGCATGTTTATTTTTTGTATGATCTAAAATGTCGTAAGGTGGATTGTGGGTGATTATTATATTCGCTTTACGCGGAATTTTTTCCCAATGATTTTCAATTTGATCTACTTTTAGTCCAAATGCCCATCTTTCTCCTAAAGATGTGTTTGGTGAACCCCAGAAATGATAGTCATTTATAATTAGAGATTCATTGATTAAGATGTGTACGTTTTCTAAGTAAGGTTTTAATTTTTCGTAACGTTCTTTCTCAAGATAGAAATCATGGTTACCAGGAACTAAAATTTTATGAGCATGATTTTGATTAGAAAACCACGATAGAAAAGCCTTAGTTTCGCGAAAAGTGCCTACCTCAGAAAAGTCTCCTGCGTGTATAAGAATATCTCCATCTGGAATATTTAGTAGGCTTTCTCTGGTATGGGTGTCAGCAATGCAAATTAATTTCATGCTGTAATGATAAACAAATTAAATTCTAATCAAGAACTTTTTCAGCTTGTTCCTCATCTATGGGAAGTGCGATTTTTGTGGCTTGCATTATAAGTATGCAGACAATAAGGGTGGTTAGAAGAAAAAATAAAAACTTAACAAGAAGACTGTCTGTATGTAAAAAGCTATAAATCCCAAGTGCAATTTCTGCAATTAGAAAAAAGGCTGAGAAGATTAGTTTGAGTATCATTTTTTTACATAAGATTATGTTGCAAATATAAAGCGGGAGCTTCATTCATTTTTGTAAAAAAAATACAATTAATTTAAATTTAACGATTGGCTAATATTTAGAATATTTTCGTTAAATCTTTTACAATAAGTTAGATAGATAAATATTAAAACTTACTTTCATTTTCAAAACAAAATTAATTTGAAAACATTTTTAAAGATTGTATCTGCAGTAGGAGTTTTACTAATTGTCGGGTATATCGCCACGCACTTTTTTGTAAAAAATAAAATAGAAACCGCTCTAGAAAAGCCAATCGCAGAGGGTGTAGTTACATACGAAGATTTAGGGCTTAATCTTTTCCGCGGAAGCGTAGATTTTGCAAATATTAAATGGAAAAGTGATAAGAATGAATCTCATCTTAGTGTTCCTCGTTTAAAAGTTGCTAGTTTCTCTTATTATGCTTTATTGGTTGATAATCAGGTAAAGGTGAAAAAAGTGTTTTTTGATGAGCCAGATATATTTCTTCATACAAAAACAGATTCGGTAAAGTCGGCTTCTCAAAATAATAGTAAAAAATTCGAAAAAGAAGTTCTTGTTCAAAAATTTGAGATAGATAATGGAAATTTTATCTTGAAAAAAGACAGTATTGAAAAAATACGAGTATCCAACTTTAATTTTGGGATACATGAAATTTTTTCCAGCAAAGACTCTAGAAACGGCAAAGTCCCATTTACTTATGAGGATTATAAATTAGAAGGAGACAATTTATTTTTTGATCTGAATGATTTGCAAGAATTAAATGTTGATAAAGTGTCTGTATCAGAAAAAAATATTTCTTTACGGAATTTACATATGGCTCCTAAGCATAGTAAGGATAGGTACATTGAGCATATTCCTTATGAGAAAGATTGGATGGATTTAAAGATTGATGAGTTATCGATTCTTGACTATACGTTGAATTTAAAAGACAAAAAGAGCTTTTCGACTCCATTGATAGAGATCAAGAAATTGAATTTTGAAATTTTTAGAGATAAGACGGTTAAGGATGATGTGAGAAAGAAGGATATGTACAGTAAAATGTTAAGAGGTTTAGATTTTGGAATAAAAATAGATTCTTTAAACATATCTTCAGGCTATTTGGCTTATGGGGAACAATTAAAAAAACCAGGACCAGCAGCGACAATATTTTTTGATGAGTTCAACTCTGGGATAACAAATATTACTAATTTAGACTTAGATCGAGAAGATTTCCCAATGACCAATGTTAAGATTAGTACCCAGTTTATGGGAAAATCTAAGTTAGATTTTAATTGGAATTTCCAAGTAAATGACACTTTAGATCGATTTACAGTACAAGGTTCTGGTTACCAAATTCCAGATACATCTATTAATTCTTTCTTTAGACCTGCATTTAATATGGAAGCAGAAGGAGGTGTTGATGAGGTGTATTATAATTTTAGCGGTGATCGTAATCGAGCTTCGGGAGATATTAAATTAGATTATGAGAAATTTAAATTGCACGTTTTAAAGAAAGATCGCGAAAGAAAAAATAAGGTGCTTAGTTTTTTGGCAAATATAGTGGTGAAGAACTCTTCTAAGAATGGGGGTATTTCTAAAAATGTTGGGGAAGTTAAAAGAGACAAGACCAAATCTTTTTGGAATTATTTTTGGTCTTGTCTCGAAGCTGGTTTGAAAAAAGTATTTATTTAATTCTAAAAGTAACCACGGGTCTTTTGGCATGATTTACTAAGTCTTCGCTTATACTTCCGTTAAGGAAATGAGCAAGGCCTTTTCTTCCGTGGGTGCTAACACCAATTAAATCTGCATTCTTTTTAGAAGCGTATTTTAAAATCCCTTTTTCAACAGATTCGGCTCCATAAACTTCAAAGCTCAAGTTGCTTGTGTCTACACCGCTAAGAAGAGCTGTAGATTTTTCTTCTAAATAATCGTCGGTTTTAAATTTATTAGAGGTGTTAATGTAAACCACGTGCATTTTTGCATTTAGCATATTGCAAAATTGAACAGCCTCTATAAATGAATCTTTGTTTTTTTCCATTAAATCGGTGGCGTACACCATATTTTTCACGTCAGAAACCATAATGTCGTCCTTAATTACGAGAACAGGTATATCTGAATTTCTAACTACTTTTTCTGTGTTAGATCCAATGAATACTTCTTTCATTCCGCTGGCACCGTGAGAACCCATGACTACCATGTCTACATTATTATCTTTGGTGAATTCCATAATTCCATCAAAGGCTTCTTGAAATTGAACCGCTTCGTAAACTTTAATTCCGTTAAGGTAATCTTTAGATAAAACTTCTTCAAAACGTTTATGAGCGAGCTTCATAAAGTATATAGACTCGGGAATTTGGTTTCCGCTACCAGAAGTTGCGGGATCTATAAGTTGTGTAGGAAGTTCTAGCATATGTAAAAGATAGATTTCGCTGTTGTGTTTTTTTGCAAATTGTGCAGCAACTTTTAATGCACTTTCTGCTTGTTCAGAAAAATCTGTAGGAACAAGAATTTTTTTCATTTTTAGATAGTTTATTTTTGTTAATTAATCTAGTATAATAAAGTTACAAATAATTTCATTGGACATCTAATTTATTATGTAAGAAAATATTACTATATTTGCAGTGGAAAGAAAAAATAATTGATAGAGGGGACATACAGTCCCCTCTTTTTATAAATATTTTAATGCAGAAAGAGTTAGTTAAAGAATTGCTAGACAAAGCTTTAGATGAAAATGAAAGCTTGTTTTTGATAGACTTTGAAATTAAGAGTGATAACCAGATTTTTGTGGTTATAGATGGGGATAAAGGTGTCTCTGTGAATGATTGTATTGATGTTAGTCGGGCTATTGAGCATAATTTAGACCGAGAAGAAGAAGATTTTTCTTTAGAAGTGACCTCTGCTGGAGTAGCTGCGCCTTTGTTAATTCCGAGGCAGTTTAAGAAAAATATTGGAAGAAAGTTAGCGGTGAAATTAAAGGAGGAGGCTATAGAAGCCAATTTAGAAGATGCTAACGAAGAAGAAATTACACTCCGTTGGAAGGCTAGAGAACCTAAGCCTGTGGGAAAAGGAAAAATAACAGTGAAAAAAGAAGCTGTAATACCTTATTCCGATATTGTAGAAGCAAAAGTGATGATAACGTTTTAACAGAAATTAGATATGGAGAATATCGATTTGATTAACTCTTTTTCGGAGTTTAAGGATGATAAATTAATAGATCGTGTAACTTTAATGGCGATTTTAGAGGATGTTTTTAGAAATGCTCTAAAGAAAAGATTTGGGGAAGACGATAATTTTGATATTATTATCAATCCTGATAAAGGAGATTTAGAGATATGGAGAAATAGAGTTGTAGTAGCAGATGGAGAGGTTGAAGATGACAACAAAGAAATCTCACTTACAGCTGCTAGAAAGATTGAGCCGGATTTTGAAGTAGATGAAGATGTTTCTGAAGAAGTGAAATTGATAGATTTAGGTCGTAGAGCTATTTTAGCTTTAAGACAAAATCTAATTTCTAAAATACATGAGCACGATAATACGAATATCTATAAGCAGTTTAAGGACTTAGAAGGTGAGATTTATACCGCAGAAGTTCATCATATTCGTCATAGAACCGTAATTTTGTTAGATGATGAGGGTAACGAACTGGTAATGCCTAAAGATAGACAGATTCCTTCAGATTTTTTCCGTAAAGGTGAGAATGTAAGAGGAGTGATTGAAAGTGTAGAATTAAAAGGGAATAAGCCAATTATTATTTTATCAAGAACGGCTCCTGTTTTCTTAGAAAAATTATTTGAGCAAGAAATCCCAGAAGTTTTCGACGGATTGATTACTGTAAAGAAAGTAGTTAGGGTTCCTGGAGAAAAAGCTAAAGTAGCGGTAGATTCTTATGATGATAGAATTGACCCTGTTGGAGCATGTGTGGGAATGAAAGGTTCTCGTATTCACGGTATTGTTCGTGAACTAGGAAATGAAAATATTGATGTAATTAATTTTACAACTAATAATCAATTGTTGATTACTAGAGCGTTAAGTCCTGCAAGAGTTACTTCTATTAAAATAGATGAAGAAAAGAAAACCGCTCAGGTAATGTTAAAGCCTGAAGAAGTTTCTAAAGCTATTGGTAGAGGTGGTCATAACATTCGTTTGGCTGGCCAGTTAACAGGCTATGAGATTGATGTTTATAGAGAAGGAGGAGAAGAAGATGTTGAATTGTCTGAATTTACAGACGAAATTGAAGATTGGGTAATTGCAGAATTATCTAGAATAGGATTAGATACGGCTAAAAGCGTCTTGGAGAAAGATGTAGAAGATTTAGTCAAAATAACAGACCTTGAAGAAGAAACCATTCAAAATGTAATTAGGGTCTTAAAAGAAGAATTTGAAGATTAATTTTTTTTTAAAAAATTTTAATCATATAATAAGAATAAAGAGGTTAATTTAGAGGCAATTTATGGCTGAAGCAAGAACAATGCGATTAAACAAAGTACTACGTGAATTCAATATATCACTAGACCGTGCTGTAGAATTTTTAGATTCTAAAGGTTATGATATTGAGGCGCGTCCTACTACAAAAATTTCCGAAGAAGTTTACCAAGTGCTTTTTGAGAAGTTCCAAACTGATAAAAGTAAAAAAGTAGCTTCAAAAGAAGTAAGTGAAGAGAGAAAGAAAGAAAAGGAGGAGCTTCGACTGACAAGAGAAAAAGAGCAAGAGGAAAAATTGCGTAAACTAGAAGAGAGAAGACTGAAAGAGAAGGAGAGAGAAGAGGAGGAAGCTCGAATAGTTAAAGCTAAGGCAAGTTTAAGTGGTCCTAAGCAGGTTGGGAAAATAGATTTAGATAAAGATAAATCTAAAAATAAACCAAAACCTAAGAAGGAAGAAAAACCTCAAAAGCCTCAAGAGCCTAAAAAAGAAGAAAAGAAGAAGGAAGAGCCTGCTTCACCTTCAAAATCTGGGTTGAAGAAAGAATCTCCTTCTAAAAAAGAAGAAGAAGTGAAAGCTCCAGAAGAACGTTTGGAGACTCAGTATAAGAAACTTAACGGACCTAATTTTACGGGAGAAAAAATTGATTTAAGTCAATTTAAAAAGAAACCTGCTAAAAAGAAAGAAGATCCTAAAGCTAGTGCCGCTGCTGCTGCTAAGAAAAAGAAGCGTAGAAGAATTAGTAAAGATTCTGGTGGTAATGCTCCTGGAGGTAATAGGAGAACTGGTGGAGGAGCCTTCAAAAAAGGTGGAAACAATAAAGCTCGTAGACCTCAGGTTACTAAAGAGGAACCTACAGAAGAAGAAGTACAAAAACAAATTCGTGAAACTTTAGAGAAACTTCAAGGTAAATCTTCTAAAGGTAAAGGAGCGAAATATAGAAGAGATAAAAGAGATCAACACCGTCAAAAAACTGAAGACGAGCAAGCGCAGCAAGAACAAGAGAACAAAACTCTTAAAGTTACTGAGTTTGTAACGGTAAGTGAAGTTGCGACGATGATGGATGTGCCAGTAACGAAAGTAATTTCTGCTTGTATGTCATTAGGAATGATGGTAACGATGAATCAGCGTCTAGATGCTGAGACACTTTCTATTGTTGCTGATGAGTTTGGATATGAAGTTGATTTTGTAACGGCAGACTTAGAAGAATCAATCGAGGAGGTTGTAGATAACCCAGAAGATCTTGTTGAAAGAGCGCCTATTGTAACTGTAATGGGTCACGTAGATCACGGTAAAACTTCATTGTTAGATTATGTTCGTAAAGAAAATGTAATCGCAGGTGAAAGTGGAGGAATTACACAGCACATTGGAGCTTATGGAGTTGAGTTAGAGAATGGTAATAAAATTGCGTTTTTAGATACACCAGGACACGAAGCCTTTACGGCGATGCGTGCTCGTGGAGCTCAGGTTACAGATATTGCTATTGTAGTAATTGCAGCAGATGATGATGTGATGCCACAAACAAAAGAAGCTATTTCTCACGCTCAAGCAGCGGGAGTGCCAATTATATTTGCGATTAACAAAACAGATTTACCTACAGCTAATGTAGAGAAAATTAAAGAGAAGTTAGCTTCTATGAATTTGTTGGTAGAAGATTGGGGTGGTAAAGTACAGTCTCAAGATATTTCTGCGAAGACAGGAGCTGGAGTAAAAGAATTATTAGAAAAAGTTTTACTTGAAGCTGAAATCTTAGAGCTTAAAGCAAATCCAGATAGAAACGCTTCAGGTACTGTTGTGGAAGCTTATCTAGATAAAGGTAGAGGGTATATCTCAACTATTTTAGTACAAAGTGGTACATTGAAAATAGGGGATTATGTTCTTGCAGGAACCACAAGTGGTAAGATTAAAGCTATGCACGATGAGCGTGGCAATAAAATAAAAGAAGCAGGGCCTTCAACGCCAGTTTCAATATTAGGATTAGACGGTGCTCCGCAAGCTGGTGATAAGTTCTCTGTAATGGAAGATGAGCGTGAGGCTAAAGATATTGCATCTAAGCGTACTCAGTTACAACGTGAGCAGAGTGTAAGAACTCAACGTCATATTACTTTAGATGAAATTGGACGAAGAATTGCGTTAGGAGACTTTAAAGAATTAAATATTATCTTAAAAGGTGATGTTGATGGTTCAGTAGAAGCCTTAACGGATAGTTTCCAGAAATTATCTACAGAAGAGATTCAGGTAAATATTATCCATAAGGGAGTAGGTGCAATTACTGAAAGTGATGTGTTGCTTGCTTCGGCTTCTGATGCGATTATTATCGGATTTAATGTTAGACCTGCCGGGAATGCACGTCAAGTTGCTGATAAGGAAGAAATAGACATCAGGACTTACTCTATTATCTATGATGCTATCAATGATCTTAAAGATGCTATGGAAGGTATGTTATCTCCAGAGATGAAAGAAGAGATTACGGGTAATGCAGAGATTAGAGAAACATTTAAGATATCTAAAATCGGAACCATCGCTGGTTGTATGGTAACTGATGGTAAGATTTATAGAAATAGTAACATTCGATTAATTCGTGATGGAGTGGTAGTTTATACTGGATTCTTATCTTCATTAAAACGATTTAAGGATGATGTGAAAGAAGTTTCTAAAGGCTACGATTGTGGACTTCAAATTAAGAACTACAATGATATTAAAGAAGGAGATGTTGTTGAAGCATTCCAAGAAGTTGCAGTTAAAAAGAAACTGAAATAAATTTAAAGATTATAAATAAAAAAAGCTGCTCTTAATGAGCAGCTTTTTTTATTTATAATTAAGAGATCTAAGCTCTTCTTTTGGTATTTTAGTAAAAACCCTTGCTGGGTTTTATATAATAGTTCTGTGTTATTAATTTTATTGTCTGGGTTTAAATACAAAAGAGCTTTTAAAATCTTCTTTAAGTGCGATAAATAACCTTTCTGCCTCAAGTCTATCTCTAAAGTCACCTACCCAAACTTTGTAATTAGGAGTTTGGTATTCTATACTAGCAGGTTCATCTGGATGTTTTATTTTAAATTTTTGTCTAATCTTGTTGGCAGCCTCTAATGTCGACCCAGAGAATAGTTGAATTTTGTAACGCTCATTAAGTTCATTGCTCTCGGTCATTTTTGATTTTAATACTAAGAGTTCTTGAACTAGTGGATCTGTATTTATTTTAGATTTACTCTCTTGTGCATTTAAGTTTGTTAAGCTTAACGTGCAAATGCTTAAAAATAAATAAATTACTGAAGTGTGTTTGTTCATAATGCAAATTATTTTTTACAAAAGTATGATTAAATAACTATAGTTAAGCTCGATTTATTATTTAGAAGTAATATAAATTAAGCATTAACAGTTCTGTAACATTCCTTAAATCATCTATAAGTATTACTTTTGTGCTTGGATTTAGGAGTGTTAAGATATGTTAATATAGCTAACTACTTCACTGTAAAAACCATACCAAACTAAGATGTTAATTCAGCTGTAATATGAAAAAGGTGAATATACGCCATTCAATTTCTAGAACACTACTACTGTCGTTAGTAGTATTATTTTCATTCTCTCAAACTTCGTTTTCGCAAGAAGACTCTGGAGCTGCTACGGATGCTCCTAGTGTAGAAGAGTCTGCTTCCGCGGAAGCGATACCTTCGAGTTCACAAGGTGGAGATCCTGCTGCGGGTAAAGATTTGTTTAATTCTTTATGTGCTGCTTGTCATAAGCCGTATAAAAGAGCAACGGGTCCTGCATTGCATGGAGTGACAGAAAGACATGAAATCGATTGGCTTTATAGATGGATAAAAAATAGTGCTGCAATGATCGATGCAGGAGATCCTGCAGCGGTGGCAATTTATGAGGAGTACAATGAAACTCCAATGAATGCTTTTCCTCAGTTATCAAATTCTGATATCGATAACATACTTGCTTATGTGGAGCAGCCAAAACCAGAACCTAAAGCGGCAGCTACAGGTGAGGGTCAGGCTTCAGCTGGATCTGGAAGTGGGGTATCGACTAATATTGTATTAGGGGTGCTGGCATTTGTGTTGCTATTATTGGTAGCAGTGTTGGTGTTGGTGAATAAAACATTAAATCGATTTGCTGAAGCGAATGGTGTTCCTGTAGTGGTTTCTGAAAAAAGAAAGCCAATTTGGAAAGCTTTTGTTGAAAATCAATTTTTAGTTTTAGTTACTTCAGTATTCTTATTGCTTGCTGGTGGGTATTTTGTTTATGGGTATTTGATGCAGGTAGGTGTTGATCAAGGATATCAGCCAGTGCAGCCAATACATTATTCGCATAAAATTCATGCAGGAGACAATCAGATAGAGTGTAAATATTGTCACTCTTCTGCTCGAGTAAGTAAAACATCTGGAATACCATCGCTAAATGTGTGTATGAACTGTCATAAATCTATTTCTGAAGTAGCGCCAGAAACTGCTACTGAAGATTATTCTAAAGAATTTTATGATGGTGAGATTGCTAAGCTTTACGAGGCGACAGGATGGGATCCTGCGACTCAATCATATAGTGGGGAGCAAAAACCAGTAAAGTGGGTGAGAATTCATAACCTGCCAGACTTTGCTTATTTTAATCACTCGCAACACGTTTCTGTAGCTGGGATTACTTGTCAAGAATGTCACGGTCCTGTAGAGGAGATGGAAATTATGCGTCAGCATTCGCCATTAACAATGGGTTGGTGTATTAATTGTCACAGAGAAACAAACGTAAAAGTAGAAGGCAATAAGTATTATGAAAAAATTCATGAAGAATTGTCTAAGAAATATGGTGTTGAAACATTAACAGCGGCTCAAATGGGTGCGTTGGAATGTGGTAAATGTCACTACTAATTTTTTTAAGAAGTTAATATCTATATTATCATATGTCATCAAACAAGAAATACTGGAAAAGTGTTGAAGAGCTAAAGGAGGATAGTTCTATTGTTGAGACGCTTCAACAGAATGAATTTGTGGAAGAAATTCCTACAGATGAGTTTTTGGGAGACAAAGAAACATTAGAAAGTTCTAAAACTTCCAGAAGGGATTTCCTTAAATTTGTTGGGTTTAGTACAGCGGCTGCGTCTCTTGCAGCTTGTGAGGGTCCTGTGACTAAATCAATACCTTACGTAGTTCAGCCAGAGCGTATCGTTCCTGGTGTAGCTAATTATTATGCTACAACTATTGCAGATGGTTTTGATTTTTCTAGCGTGCTAGTTAAAACTCGCGAAGGAAGACCTATTAAAATAGAAAATAATACTCTTGGTAAGGTTAATTCTGGCGCAAATGCTAGAGTTCATGCTTCTGTATTGTCATTATATGATAATAAAAGGGTTAAAAGACCTTCTATTAAAGGGGAAGATGTTTCTTGGGAAAGGTTTGATAAGGAGTTAAGTGAAAAATTAAATGGTTTAGGAGGAAAAGAAATTGTGTTAATGACGCAAACTTTTGCTAGTCCTTCTACTACTGAATTGATTAAAGAGTTTAAGGCGAAATTTTCGAATGTTCGTCACGTAGTATATGATACTGTTTCTGAAAACGCTGCGTTAAATGCGTTTGAGGCAAAGTATGGTTTCAGAGCGCTTCCTAATTATGATTTTTCTAAAGCAGAAACAATTGTTTCTATTGGAGCAGATTTCTTAGGAGATTGGCAAGGTGGGGGATACGATTCTGGATATGCTCAAGGAAGAATTCCAAAGAATGGAAAAATGTCGCGTCATATTCAGTTTGAATCTAATATGTCTATGACGGGTGCAAATGCAGATAAGCGTGTTCCTGTAACTCCTTCTGAGCAAAAAATGATTCTAGCTGCGCTTTACGGATATGTTTCGGGGAATCCTTCAAGTAATTTATCTGCTAAACTAGATGATGCTGTTGTAAAAGCTAAAGAACAATTAAGAAGAGCTGGGTCTGGAGCGGTAGTGGTTTCTGGAATCGAAGATGAGGATGCTCAAAATTTAGTAATGGCAATAAACGAACAGTTAGGTAGTGCGGTAATGGATACTGCTAATCCTAGAATGATTCGTCAAGGTAATGCTAAGGAGGTTCTTGATTTAGTAAATAAAATGAATAATGGTGCTGTAGGTGCTGTTATGACTGCAGGAGTAAATCCTGCTTATAGCTTACCAAACGCAGATGTGTTTGTGAAGGCGCTTAAAAACGTAGATGTAAAAGTAGCTTTCTCTTCTAAAATGGATGAGACTGCTAAATTATGTGATTTTGTTGCTGCTACGCCTCATTACTTAGAAAGTTGGGGTGATGTACAGTTAACTAAGAATTACTTTAGTTTAATGCAGCCTACGATTAAGCCGTTATTTGATACACGTCAATTTCAAGATTGTTTATTGAAATGGACAGGTAGTGATAAGTCTTACTATGAGTATATTAAAGAGACTTGGAAAGGAAAGTTAGATTCGTCTTCTTGGTCAACTGCATTACATGATGGAGTTTTTGAGTCGAATTCTACGCTTTCTCAGGGATCTGATGCTGAATTTTTGGGTGCAAGTGTATCTGCTTCCGCTTCAGCGAGAAAATTATCTCAGTCTGAAAAAGGAAAAGGTTTAGAGTTGACGCTTTATACTAAGACTGCTCTTGGAGATGGAGAGCAGGCTAATAACCCTTGGTTGCAAGAATTGCCAGATCCTATTACTCGAGCTTCTTGGGATAATTACTTAACGGTTTCTAAAGCTGATGCTGAGGCAATGGATTTAGAGAATAAACACGTTGCTAATGGTGGTTTAAATGGTAGCTATGTTACTGTTAAATTAGGTAAAACTGAGCTTAAGAATGTTCCTGTGATCATTCAGCCAGGGCAAGCTAAAGGTTCTGTTGGTTTAGCTTTAGGTTACGGAAGAAAAGAAGCAATTCAAGAAGAAATGCAGGTAGGTGTTAATGCTTACCCGTTATATAAAGATTTTAATAACGTTCAAAATATTACCATTGAAAAAGCATCTGGTGAGCATGAGTTTGCTTGTGTGCAGTTGCATAATACTTTAATGGGTAGAGGGGATGTTGTAAAGGAAACAACGTTAGAAATTTTCAATACTAAAGATAAGCATGAGTGGAATTCAACTCCACACGTATCTTTAAATCACGAGCCTGTTCCTGTGACTTCTCCAGAGGTAGATCTTTGGGATGAATTTGACAGAACAATTGGACATCATTTTAATCTTTCTATAGATTTAAATGCTTGTACGGGTTGTGGAGCTTGTGTTATTGCTTGTCATAGTGAAAATAATGTTCCTGTTGTAGGAAAATCTGAAGTAAGACGTAGTAGAGATATGCACTGGTTGCGCATTGATCGTTACTACTCATCTGAAGAGACTTTCGCAGGAGATAATCAAAAGAAAGATGATTTTGACGGTTTAGGTGATTCATTATCTGGATTCGGTGAGTTAGAAGATGCTTCCGATAATCCTCAGGTTGTTTTCCAGCCAGTAATGTGTCAGCACTGTAATCACGCACCTTGTGAAACTGTTTGTCCAGTAGCGGCAACTTCTCACGGTCGTCAAGGCCAAAACCATATGGCTTACAACCGTTGTGTAGGTACAAGATATTGTGCTAACAACTGTCCTTATAAAGTACGTCGTTTTAACTGGTTCTTGTATAATAAGAATGACGAGTTTGATTACCATATGAATAATGATTTGGGTAGAATGGTATTAAACCCAGATGTTACGGTAAGATCTCGTGGGGTGATGGAAAAATGTTCTATGTGTATTCAAATGACACAAAAAACAATTCTTGATGCTAAACGTGACGGAAGAGAAATTAAAGATGGAGAATTCCAAACCGCTTGTTCTAATGCATGTAGTTCTGGTGCGATGAAATTTGGAGATATCAACGATAAAGAAAGTGTTGTGAATGATAAAAAACAAGATGATAGAATGTATCACTTGTTGGAATATGTAGGTACGAAACCTAATGTATTCTATCACACAAAAGTTAGAAACACTTCTGAAGTATAATAATAGAGTTAATAAAAGAATCAATTATAAAGCATTATGTCTCATTACGAAGCACCTATTAGAAAGCCTTTAGTTACCGGAGATAAATCCTATCATGATGTTACTATAGATGTTGCAGCACCTGTTGAAGGTAAAGCAAATAAATCTTGGTGGATTGTATTTTCTATTGCCTTAGTAGCTTTTATTTGGGGATTAGGATGTATCACTTACACTGTGTCTACAGGTATTGGTACTTGGGGATTAAACAAGACCGTAGGTTGGGCTTGGGATATTACCAATTTTGTTTGGTGGGTAGGTATTGGTCACGCTGGTACACTTATTTCTGCCGTATTATTGTTATTCCGTCAAAAATGGAGAATGGCAATTAACCGTTCCGCGGAAGCGATGACAATCTTCTCTGTAGTTCAAGCAGGTTTGTTCCCAATCATTCACATGGGTCGTCCTTGGTTAGCATATTGGGTATTGCCAATTCCTAATCAATTCGGATCATTGTGGGTAAACTTTAACTCTCCACTACTTTGGGATGTGTTTGCAATTTCAACTTACTTATCTGTTTCATTAGTATTCTGGTGGACAGGTTTACTGCCAGATTTTGCAATGATTAGAGATAGAGCTGTAAAGCCTTTTCAAAAGAGAATTTATTCTATTCTTTCTTTTGGGTGGTCTGGAAGAGCTAAAGATTGGCAACGTTTTGAAGAAGTGTCATTAGTATTGGCAGGTTTAGCTACTCCATTAGTACTTTCTGTACACACTATTGTATCTTTTGACTTTGCTACATCGGTTATACCAGGTTGGCATACTACGATTTTCCCCCCTTACTTTGTTGCGGGAGCGATCTTCTCTGGTTTTGCTATGGTAAATACCTTATTGATTATCATGCGTAAGGTTTCTAATCTAGAAAACTACATTACTGTTCAGCATATAGAGTTAATGAACATTGTAATTATGCTTACGGGTTCTATTGTTGGGGTTGCGTATATTACCGAGTTGGTAATTGCATGGTACTCTGGAGTTGAATTTGAGCAGTACGCATTCTTAAACAGGGCTACAGGACCTTATGCTTGGGCATACTGGTGTATGATGACGTGTAACGTATTCTCACCTCAATTTATGTGGTTCCCTAAATTAAGAAGAAGTATAATGTTCTCTTTCTTTATCTCTATCGTAGTAAACATAGGAATGTGGTTTGAGCGTTTTGTGATTATCGTAACCTCTTTACATAGAGATTATTTACCATCATCTTGGACAATGTTCTCTCCAACCTTTGTAGATATTGGTATTTTTATAGGAACAATTGGGTTTTTCTTTGTACTATTCTTATTATACGCTAGAACGTTCCCTGTAATTGCACAAGCAGAAGTAAAAACAATCCTGAAATCTTCAGGAGCAAAATATAAGCAGTTAAGAGCAGAACATGGAGATCATGTAAAACTATATGATGAGCCTGTAAGAAAGCCAGCGTCAAATATCGATAATGAAAAAGACGCAGCAGATGATGCTAATTCAGACTCAGATAATAATATAAACTCATAATAAGTAAAGAATGTCTTCAAAAGTTATACACGCTATTTATACGGACGATGACTTGCTTATGCAAGCCGTAAAGCAAACAAGAGAGGCCAACTACCACATTGAAGAGGTTTATACACCTTTTCCTGTACACGGTCTTGATAAGGCAATGGGATTAGCTCCAACTCGATTAGCAATTACCTCATTTTTGTATGGATTAGTTGGTTTATCGGTAGCTATTTCTATGATGAATTTTATTATGATACAAGATTGGCCGCAAGATATTGGAGGAAAGCCAAGTTTTAGCTTTCTGGAGAACTTACCGGCATTCGTACCTATTATGTTTGAACTTACCGTATTTTTTGCTGCTCACCTTATGGTTATTACTTTTTATATGAGAAGTAAACTATGGCCATTTAAACAAGCTGAAAATCCAGATGTGAGAACTACAGATGATCACTTCTTAATGGAAGTTAGTGTAGGGAAACATAATGTAAAAGATATGTCTAAATTTCTAAGCGATACCGGAGCTTTAGAAGTGAACTTAATAAACAAATAAACCTATGAAAAGTTTATTTAAAATAGCTGGGGTTACTTTAATGTCTTTATTGGCAGTATCCTGTTTTAATGAAAAAGATAGAAACTATCAATACTTTCCTAACATGTATAAATCTGTAGGATATGAAACCTATGGAGAGTATGAAGTTTTTGAAGGAAGCCAAGAAGCAAAATTACCTGTAGAGGGAACTATTCCTAGAGGATGGATGCCATACGAATATGACAATTCCACAGAGGGTTATGATTTAGCTAAAGCGGAATTAAAAAATCCACTTCCTTATACTGAAGATAATGTAAATGAAGGAAAAGCGCTTTATACCATTTACTGTGCAATTTGCCATGGGGATAAAGGTGATGGAAAAGGAACTTTAGCACAAAGAGAGAAAATACTTGGTATTCCAGCTTATGATGATGCGGGAAGAGCAATTACTGAAGGTTCTGTTTATCAGGTAATGTATTATGGTATAAACACTATGGGATCTTATGCAGCTCAAACCAATGAAAAAGAACGTTGGCAAATAGATCATTATGTAATGGATTTGAAAGCTCAATTGGAAGGAAAACCAAAAAGAGAGCCTTTAACTGAAGATGAAGCAAAGCAATTTGATAGTAGTTCAGAAAATCAAATGGCAATTGCAGATGAAGAAATGACAAATGATGCAGCTTCTAGCCATGAGAATGCTAATACAGAAGAGAGCAGTAGCTTAAACGAAGAATAAATTAAGAATCAACCGCATTATATATTTTAATATGTACACGCTATCTGGTAAATTAAAAATAACAGCAATAATCTTAATGATTGTTGGAGCAATAGGACTTATCTATGGCTTTTTATCTGCACCATCTTCAATAGAAGATGTGAAAGAAATTATTGCATCCCACGAAGCTCATGGTGAAGGACACGCTGAAGCAGAACAAGCTACACATCATGTAGAAGGAACTCACGCAGATGAATCTCATGCACCTGTAAAAGAAGCTCACGGTGAAGCTGCTCACGGCGATGAAGATGCACACGCAGAACATTTATTACACCAACTACAAAATAAACCTTGGGCTGCAACGTATGTAGCGGCTTTCTTTTTCTTTATGATAGCTTTAGGTGCCTTAGCATTTTATGCTATCCAATACGCTGCTCAAGCAGGATGGTCACCTGTTCTATTTAGAGTAATGGAAGCGGTTACCGCCTATTTGTTGCCTGGAAGTATCATTATGTTTATCTTATTAGCTCTTTCAGGTTTTCATATCAATCATTTATTTATTTGGATGGATCCAGAGGTAGTGGCTAATGATGAGCTTATTCAAGGCAAGTCTTCTTACTTAAATGTTCCTTTCTTTTTAATTAGAGCTGCTATTTATATTGCAGGATGGAATATTTTTAGATATTTCCTTAGAAAAAACTCACTAAAACACGACGAAGTAGATCACAACCGTTTTTATAAGAAGAGTTTTAAATTATCTGCAGGGTTTTTAGTATTTTTTATTGTGACAGAATCAATGATGTCATGGGATTGGATAATGAGTTTAGATCCTCACTGGTTTAGTACTTTATTTGGATGGTATGTTTTTTCAAGTATGTTCGTATCTGCTATTACAGTAATAGCTTTAGTTACTATGTATTTAAAATCTAAAGGCTATTTAGAATACGTAAACGATAGTCATATTCATGATCTAGCTAAATTTATGTTTGGTATTAGTATTTTTTGGACTTACCTATGGTTTTCACAGTTTATGTTGATATGGTATTCAAATATTCCAGAAGAAGTAACTTACTTCATTACAAGAATAGAAGACTATAACTTGCCTTTCTTTGGTATGGTAGCGTTAAACTTTATTTTCCCTGTATTGATGTTAATGAATAGTGATTATAAAAGAATTAACTGGTTTGTAGTAATGACTGGTATTGTTATTCTTTTTGGTCACTACTTAGATATTTACAATATGGTTATGCCGGCCACAGTTGGTAAATCTTGGTTTATCGGTGTGCCAGAAATAAGTGCAATACTTTTCTTTGGAGGATTATTTATGTTTATCGTATTTAATGCTTTAACAAAAGCACCATTACTAGCAAAACGCAACCCTTTTATTAAGGAGAGTCAACATTTTCATTATTAAGATAATTAGTTTAAAGAAGATATTATAAAATGACTGTATTTTTAATCATCATAGTTATAGCGCTTTTAGGAATTACTTTTTGGCAAATGTCAAAAATCCTAAAACTATCTAAGTCTCAGAGTTCAGAAGATCCAACTATTGCATCCGATAAGGATAACAAGATTCAAGGTTACTTGATGTTGGCTTTTTTAATTGTATTTAACATTTTTATGCTCTATAATTTTTGGAGCTATTCTAAATTTTATTTACCAGAAGCTGCTTCGGCACACGGTGAAGATTATGACCGTTTAATGTTCATCTCTATTGGGCTTATCATGGTGGTGCAAGTTTTAACTCAGTTTTTACTCCACTACTTCTCTTTTAAGTATAAAGGAGAAAAGGGTAAAAAGGCATTCTTTTATGCAGATAACGATAAACTAGAGTTTATATGGACAATTATTCCTGTAATTGTTTTAGCAGGTTTAATTATCTATGGGTTATTTACTTGGTCGGAAATTATGAATGTCGAAGAGGATGAGGATACTGTTGTTATTGAATTATATGCCTACCAGTTTGGATGGAAAGCTAGATACGCTGGAGAAGATAACACTCTAGGTAAAGCTAATGTAAGATTTATTGAAGGCATTAATACAGTAGGTATTGATGAAAGTGATAGCTACGCAATGGATGATAAAATAACTAGCGAACTTCACCTTCCTGTAGATAAAAAAGTTTTATTTAAGTTAAGGTCTCAAGATGTATTACACTCTGCTTACTTTCCTTTCTTTAGAGCACAAATGAATGTTGTTCCTGGGATGATTACTCAATTTGGTTTTACCCCTACAATTACTTCTGAAGAAATGAGAAATTCTGAGTATATGGTTGATAAGGTAACTGAGATCAATCAAATTCGTAAAGAAAACAGTAAGGAGTTAGTCGCTAATGGTGAAATGGCTTTAGATCCTTATGAATTTGAGTACTATTTATTATGTAATAAGATTTGTGGTATTTCTCACTACAACATGCAAATGAAAATAGTAGTAGAAAGCGAAGAAGATTATAAAGAATGGTTAGCTGGTCAAGAGAGTTTTGGAGAAACTATGGCGAAGCAAGAAGAAAATAACAAACAATAATTATTTAAAAGTAATATATTATAGATATGTCAGCATTAGCAAACGCAACAGTAGCTCAAGATCATCATGGACACGATGATCATGGACATCATCATAAAGAAACCTTTATTACTAAATATATATTTAGTCAAGATCATAAAATGATCGCCAAGCAATACCTGATTACTGGTTTAATCATGGGTGCGCTAGGGATTCTTATGTCTGTTTTATTTAGAATACAAATTGCATGGCCAGAACAGTCTTTCGCGATATTTGAATTACTTTTAGGTGAAAAATATGCTCCAGATGGAGTTATGAATGCAGATGCATACTTAGCTTTGGTTACCATTCATGGTACTATTATGGTATTTTTCGTATTAACTGCTGGTTTAAGTGGTACCTTTAGTAATTTCCTAATTCCATTGCAAATTGGTGCCAGAGATATGGCATCTGGATTTTTAAATATGGTTTCTTACTGGATATTTTTCATTTCTAGTGTAATCATGATTTCCTCATTATTTGTGGAGTCTGGTCCTGCTTCAGCAGGGTGGACAATCTATCCGCCATTAAGTGCATTACCAGAAGCTATTCCTGGTTCAGGAATGGGAATGACACTTTGGTTAATATCTATGGCATTCTTTATCGCACAATCTCTTTTAGGTTCTCTAAACTATATTGTAACGGTAATCAATTTAAGAACTAAGGGAATGTCTATGACAAGACTTCCATTAACTATATGGGCATTATTTGTAACTGCCATTATTGGAGTTGTTTCTTTTCCAGTATTATTGTCTGCAGCATTAATGTTAATAATGGATCGAAGCTTTGGAACTTCATTTTTCTTAAGTGATATATACATTAAGGGAGAAGTTTTAGCACATCAAGGTGGTTCGCCAGTATTATTTGAACATTTATTTTGGTTCTTAGGTCACCCAGAAGTTTACATTGTAATTCTTCCGGCAATGGGTCTAGTATCAGAAATTATGGCAAGTAATTCTAGAAAACCAATCTTTGGTTATAGGGCGATGGTTGCTTCTATATTAGCAATTGCCTTTTTATCTACTATAGTTTGGGGTCACCATATGTTTGTATCTGGAATGAATCCATTCTTGGGATCTGTATTTACCTTTACAACTTTATTAATTGCAATTCCATCAGCAGTAAAAGCCTTTAACTGGATTACGACTTTATGGAAAGGAAACTTACAAATGAATACAGGAATGCTGTTTTCTATTGGTTTTGTTTCTACATTTATTACAGGAGGTTTAACAGGAATTATCTTAGGAGATAGTACTTTAGATATTAACGTACATGATACATACTTTGTAATTGCTCACTTCCACTTAGTAATGGGTATATCTGCACTTTACGGATTATTTGCAGGGGTTTACCACTGGTTCCCTAAGATGTTTGGAAGAATGATGAATAAAAACTTAGGTTATGTTCACTTCTGGGTAACAGCAATAGGAGCTTATGGAGTATTCTTCCCAATGCACTTTATTGGATTGGCAGGATTACCAAGACGTTATTATACAAATACTGCTTTCCCATATTTTGATGATTTAGCTGATACAAATGTTCTAATTACTGTATTTGCAATCATTACTGCAGTAGTACAATTAGTATTTATCTATAACTTTATTTCTTCTATTTTTTACGGTAAGAGAGCAACACAAAACCCGTGGAGATCTAATACTTTAGAGTGGACTACTCCTGTAGAACACGTTCACGGAAACTGGCCAGGAGAAATTCCTTCAGTATACCGTTGGTCTTATGATTACAGTAAAATGAATATTGATGAAACAGATTACGTGATTCCAGGACAAGATTTTGTTCCTCAAAACGTACCTCTACAAAAGAATGAAGAAGAGCTTAATCACTAATTAGTCTCTTAACATAATACAAAGCCTTTTCTATCTTTAGAAAAGGCTTTTTTAGTTAATCACATTTCCAAAATTGCCAACCCTATGGGCAATTAAGTATATATTACTAAGTATATATTTTTCAATTTTGCAGAATGAAGAATATATCCAAACTTAGTATTGTTACTATATTATTAGTAAGTAGTCTTACCATTATGGTAGGCTCAGTTATAGCTCCTGCACTTCCTAGTATTGTTGAGAACCTAGATTTTAAGTTTACTCCTGGCTTATTGGTTACTTTACCATCATTAGGAGTAGTAATTTTTTCGCCTATTATTGGTAGATTGATCAATAAATTAGGACCATTTCAATTACTTTGTTGGGGTTTAATACCTTATGCCGTTTTAGGATTTATAGGTTTTTATCTTAAGAATAACTATTTGCTTATTGTTGATAGATTACTTTTAGGAGCCGCTTGTGTAGCAATACAGGTTGCTATTACCACTTTTATTGCTCAGCTTTTTGAAGGAAAAGATAGAATGAAAATGATTGCTTGGCAGGGAATGGCAATAGAGTTAGGCGGTGTTTTATTTTTATCAATAGGTGGTTTCTTAGGAGAACTCAATTGGACATTTCCTTTCTACATTTATTTATTAGCCATACCGTTTCTAATAATGGTATTACGCAGTCTGCCTAAAGCTAATATTAAACAAAATAAGTCAACATACACTAATGATGATTCAGACGAAAAAAGATTTGAAAAAAGAATCATGAAACCTGTTTTTATGGGTTCATTTTTCTCTATGGCTATTTTTTTTGTAGCTTATGTTACTCTTCCAGCATATCTGCCAAAACAATTTTCTTTTACTGAATCTTCAACAGGCTATTTCATGTCTGCCATATCGCTAGTCGCTGTATTAACTGCGAGTCAAATGCCTAACATTACTCAAAAGTTAGGTGAAAAAATTACAGTTTGTATAGGTTTTTTGTTTTTTGCCTTGGGTTACTTATTATTTGGGGTGACGTTAGAAATTTATATAATGTATGTCGGAGTTGTATTAACCGGCATCGGTTTTGGGTTAACAGTTCCGCTATTAAATCATCTGGTGGTAGAATATAGTGGAGAGATGAGTAGAGGTAAGAACTTAGGCAGGTTCTCTATGATGGTTTTCGCAGGTCAGTTTGCAGCTACGTTTGTTGAGTATATACCTGGAAACTCTTTCTATATATTTATTTGTACAGCATTTATAAGTTTGTTAGTAGCAATCTTTCTTTATATTTTTTTTAAACGTAATAATTAATTGTATTTTTCTATTTGTTTACCATTATAAATAGAAACGTGAAAAATTGGAAAAATAAAATTTCACTAGTCACAGGTGAATGTTTTGACAGTAAAGAACATCTTAAAAATACATTTCGTTTGTTCTTCAGCTTTAATACACATGAGGCTAAAGTTTTATTTATTCCTTTAAATGAAAGTTTTAAAAGAAGATCGTTTGATAAACAAGAGTCTTTGTTACTTTCCTTTCAAAGAGAGCTTATAGAAGAAGACGATGTGGAGTTTGCACTAGATATTTTAAACCTCTTTAATCTTAGTAAGAATAATGAATTATCATTATCTACGAGTCAACAAGAAGAAATAAAGTCTATTTTAGATTTTTTTAGAGTTGAATATGCCAAAGAAACTGCTTCTTATTTAATTATAAAATCTCTTTTAAAAATAGTATTGCTTTTTCTTATCAGAATTAAAGAAAAAGAATTTCTTCCTAAAGAAATTAACCAAACAAGAGTTTATCAATTTTTAAATTTGATGGAACAGTATTTTAAACAAGAAGTGGATACTATATTTTACGCTAAAAAAATTAAAATTAGTGACAAGCGTTTAAATCAAATATTGAAAGAAAAACTAGGTTTTACTGCAAAACAATTAATTGCTCAGCGTCAAATTACTGAAATAAAAAGAGACCTGTTAAAAAGAGAGTCTACAATTAAACAAATCGCTTTTGAATATAATTTTAATTCAGTAAGTGCATTTTCTAGGTTTTTTAAACGTTATGAAGGAGTCAGTCCTGCATTATTTACCAAGAAAAATTAAAAATTGTTGATTATTTCTGAAAAGTGTTTTTGAGAACACTAATTGAATTATAGCTTTCCTATATTTGTTTTATGAATGAAAATCTAGATGCTAGCGGAGAAAATTTTACTCCAGAAGAGTTTGACATAGAAAGAGCTTTAAGACCTCTTTCTTTTGATGATTTTGCAGGTCAGCAAAAGGTGCTTGAGAACCTTCAAGTCTTTGTGCAGGCGGCTAATTTAAGGGGAGAAGCATTAGATCATACCTTATTTCACGGTCCTCCGGGCTTAGGGAAAACTACTTTAGCACACATATTAGCGAATGAACTTAACGTAGGTATCAAAATTACATCTGGGCCCGTTTTAGATAAGCCTGGTGATCTTGCTGGTCTATTAACCAATCTAGAAGAAAGAGACGTCTTGTTTATAGACGAGATACACAGATTAAGTCCTATTGTAGAAGAGTATCTCTATTCTGCTATGGAGGATTTTAGAATTGATATTATGATTGAGTCTGGACCAAATGCACGTTCAGTACAAATTAATTTAAATCCGTTTACCTTAGTTGGAGCTACAACCAGATCGGGTCTTTTAACAGCGCCTATGCGTGCCAGATTCGGAATATCTAGTAGATTAGAATACTATTCGACAGAGCTACTTTCTAATATAGTACAAAGAAGCGCCGAAATTTTAAATGTGCCTATAAGTATAGATGCTGCAATAGAAATCGCAGGTAGAAGTAGGGGAACTCCAAGAATTGCTAATGCTCTTTTAAGAAGAATTAGAGATTTTGCTCAGATAAAAGGAAATGGAAAAATAGATATCGAAATATCTAAATATGGATTGAATGCGCTTAACGTAGACGCCCATGGTTTAGATGATATGGATAACAAGATTCTATCTACGATTATAGATAAATTTAAAGGTGGACCAGTAGGAATTACGACCCTTTCAACAGCAGTTAGTGAAAGCTCTGAAACTATCGAAGAGGTGTACGAACCTTTTTTAATTCAACAAGGTTTCATTGTACGTACTCCAAGAGGAAGAGAGGTAACTCCTGCGGCTTATAAACATCTAGGGAAAACCAGGCACGATACACAAGGCGGGTTGTTCTAAGGGCATAACATTTTCAGTAATTCATATAGCTTCTGTAAAATTCAGTAAATAAAAATGTTGAATAATACTTCTAGGTACACAAAACTCATAAAAGATGAAGCTAAAAGACTCGGCTTTATGTCTTGTGGCATCAGTAAAGCCGAATTTCTAGAGGAAGAAGCGCCAAGATTAGAAAATTGGCTCCATGAAAATAGAAATGGCAAGATGGGTTATATGGAAAATTATTTTGACAAAAGATTAGATCCTACCTTATTGGTCGATGATTCTAAAAGTGTGGTTTCTTTATTGCTGAATTATTATCCGCAAAATTTCCAAACAGAAAATACCTATAAGGTTAGTAAATATGCCTACGGACAAGATTATCATTTTGTAATTAAGGATAAACTGAAGCATTTACTTAACTTTATAAAAGATGAAATAGGTGAAGTAGGTGGAAGGGCTTTTGTAGATTCTGCACCTGTCTTAGATAAAGCTTGGGCAGCGAAAAGCGGTTTAGGATGGATTGGTAAAAATTCAAATTTACTTTCTAAAAAAACAGGATCTTTCTTTTTTATTGCTGAATTGATTATCGACCTAGAATTAGATTATGATACTCCTGTGACAGATCACTGCGGAAGCTGTACAGCTTGTATAGACGCTTGCCCTACAGATGCTATCTATGAACCTTATAAAGTGGATGGGAGCAAGTGCATTTCATATTATACCATCGAGCTCAAAGAAAGCATACCCGAGTCTGAAAAAGGGAAATTTGAAGATTGGATGTTTGGTTGTGATATTTGCCAAGATGTTTGTCCTTGGAATCGATTTTCAAAACCTCACAATGAGCCACTCTTCAATCCGCATCCAGATTTATTGCAAATGACAAAAGATGATTGGGAGGAAATTACTAAAGAAACCTTTCAAGAAATTTTTAAAAAGTCTGCCGTAAAAAGAACTAAATACGACGGTCTAAAGCGCAATATTAATTTTTTAGAAACTTAATTTCTCTATTCTAAATGGATGTTTACCTTTGTTAATCCTCAAAATATAACAAGATGAGCAGCAACGAACGCAAAAGAAGAGAAGCTTTAGTTTATCACGCAAAACCTAAGCCGGGTAAAATAGAGGTTATACCAACCAAAAAATATTCTACCCAAAGAGATTTATCTTTAGCCTATTCTCCAGGAGTTGCAGAACCTTGTTTAGAGATTGCAAAAGATATAGATAATGCCTATAAATACACAGCAAAGGGAAATCTTGTAGCTGTAATTTCTAACGGTACAGCTGTTTTAGGTTTGGGTGATATAGGACCTTTAGCTTCAAAACCTGTAATGGAAGGGAAAGGTTTATTATTTAAAATTTTTGCAGATATAGATGTTTTTGATATTGAGGTAGACACTAAAGATGTAGAGTCATTTATTGAAACCGTCAAGAATATAGCTCCTACCTTTGGAGGAATAAATTTAGAAGATATCAAAGCCCCAGAAGCTTTTGAGATTGAAAGAAGGCTTGTAGAAGAGCTAGATATTCCGGTGATGCACGATGATCAACACGGTACGGCAATTATTTCTTCTGCGGCTTTATTAAACGCCTTAGAAATTGCTGAAAAAGAGATTTCAGAAATAAAAATTGTTGTTTCTGGTGCAGGTTCTGCAGCAATGGCGTGTATAAAATTATATTCTTTATTAGGGGTTAAAAAAGAGAACGTTACGATGTTCGATGTGGATGGAGTTCTACATAAAAATAGAACAGACTTATCGAGCATGCAAATGGAATTTTCTAATGCACAAGAAAATCTCACTCTTGAGGAAGCTCTAGTTGGTGCCGATGTATTCTTAGGGCTTTCTGTAGGAAATATCATCACTCCAAAAATGTTATTGCAAATGAATAGTAACCCTATCGTTTTTGCAATGGCCAATCCTGTTCCAGAAATTGATTACGATCTTGCAGTAAAAACAAGAAAGGATATTATCATGGCGACGGGAAGAAGTGATAATCCTAATCAGGTAAATAATGTACTTGGTTTTCCATTCATTTTTAGAGGAGCTTTAGATGTTAGAGCGAGCAAGATTAATGAAGAAATGAAAATGGCAGCGGTTAAAGCTCTAGCTAATTTGGCAAAAGAGCCGGTTCCTGAACAAGTGAATATTGCCTACGGGGAAACGAAGCTTAATTTTGGGAAAGATTATATTATACCCAAACCTTTTGATCCTAGATTGTTAACTCAAGTGCCTCCAGCAGTTGCACGAGCAGCAATGGAGAGTGGTGTAGCAAAAGAACCAATTTATGACTGGCAACGTTATGAAGACGATCTATATGAGCGCTTAGGAGGAGATAATAAAATCACTCGTTTACTATTAAATAGAGCAAAAATGAATCCGAAAAGGGTCGTTTATGCCGAAGCCGATCATTTAGATGTGCTTAAAGCAGCTCAAATTAGTAGGGATGAAAGAGTATGTCAACCTATTCTGTTAGGAAGAAGAGAGGTTATTTTAGAACTCATGCAAGAAATTGAGTTCGAGAATACTGATGACGTGATAATTATCGATCCAAAATCTGACGAGCAAAAGGAGCAAGTTAACGCTTACGCGGAAAAATATTGGAAAAGTGCTCAGCGTCAAGGAATCACCCTTTATGAAGCGCAAAAACTATTAAGAGAGCGTAACTATTTTGCGGCCATGATGGTGAATGAAGGTGATGCTGATGCCTTATTATCTGGGTATTCTAGATCTTATCCTACCGTAGTTAAGCCAATTTTAGACTTAATTGGTATGGCAAAAGGAGTCTCTAGAATTGCGGCGACCAACCTTATGAATACTTCTAGGGGACCAATTTTTATTAGTGATACCTCTATAAATATAAATCCTAATGCAGAAGATTTAGCACGTATTGCAAAAATGACAAGCTATATTGTAAAAATGTTTGGAATGGAGCCTGTTATGGCAATGATTTCATATGCCAATTATGGTTCATCTAAACATCCAGAGGCTAGAAAAGTAAAAGATGCTGTTCAAATACTTCATGAGAAAAGTCCAGATTTATTGGTAGATGGAGAGTTGCAAGTAGATTTTGCACTCAATAAAGAAATGCTACAAAGCAAATTCCCTTTTTCAAAATTAGCAGGAAGAAAAGTAAACTCATTAATATTCCCAAATTTAGATTCTGCCAATTCAAATTATAAACTAATTAAAGAGCTTAATAAAACTGATTCTATCGGACCAATTATGATGGGATTAAATAAGCCAGCGCATGTTTTACAATTGGGAGCTAGTGTAGAAGAAATGGTAAATATGACAGCTGTTGCTGTAGTAGATGCACAAGAAAAAGAGAAAAAAAGACAAGCAGCATTAAGTATTTAGTATTTTGACTGTTAAACTAAGAAATTAGGGTTTTGCTATCTTAATAAATTTCCTACATTTGAAGCTTTAACGTTTGCTTAACTTATGATAGAATACCTTAAAGGGAAAATGACACAAAAAAATCCTACAGATGTCACTGTAGAATGTGGAGGAGTTGGGTATTTTTTAAATATATCATTGCATACATATTCCCTGTTGCCAGAAAATGAAAATATACTCATCTATACTTTTTTACAAGTAAGAGAAGATGCGCATACATTATTTGGTTTTATGGAAAAATCTGAAAGAGAAATTTTTAAAAAACTTATTTCTGTTTCAGGGATTGGGGCAAGTATCGCAAGGACGATGCTTTCTTCATTGAGTCCAGGGCAAATTATTGAAGCCATCACTACAGAGAATGTACCAGAGATTCAAAGCGTTAAAGGAATTGGAGCAAAAACAGCTCAAAGAGTAATTATAGATTTAAAAGATAAGTTGGGAGAAATTGATTCATCAGGACAAATTTCTACTCTTCAACGCAATAGCCATAAAGATGAAGCGTTATCAGCATTAGAAACACTTGGTTACACGAGAAAACAATCTGAAAAAGTGGTCTCAAGAATCATTAGAAATGATGAAAGTGCTTCTGTAGAAACGATAATTAAGCTTGCTTTAAAAAACCTTTAATATAAATTGAAAAACATTTACTACTTTACTAAAGGATATAAAAGTAATTATATACTTATTTTTTTCTTGTTAAGCTGTACTTTTATGTATAGCCAAGAAGAAAATGAAACTTCACAAGACTCTACAAAAACGGGTTACTCTACAGGAAATATTCAACTGGCAAACCCTAGTGGCATTGAACAAAAATATACGTATGACCCTATTTTAGATAGGTATATTTATACTGAAAAAATTGGACGTGTAAATGTTGAGTATCCAATGGTTTTAACGCCAGAAGAGTATAGGGATTTGATTCTTCAGGAACAGATGAAGGATTATTTTAAACAAAAATCTGATGCAGTTGCGGGGAGAAGTGAAAATGCTGAAGAAGAACAAAGAAACCTATTGCCTATATTTTATGTTAATAATAGTTTCTTTGAAACAATATTTGGAGGTAGTGAAATAGAAGTGATTCCTCAAGGTTCTGTAGAAGTAGATTTAGGAGTTTTGTATACTAAGCA
This sequence comes from Mesonia algae, assembly GCF_003253545.1. Taxonomy (GTDB): domain Bacteria; phylum Bacteroidota; class Bacteroidia; order Flavobacteriales; family Flavobacteriaceae; genus Mesonia; species Mesonia algae. The sequence continues at coordinate 322,590 of NZ_QKYV01000003.1, read as the reverse complement.
AGATAATCCTGCACTTTCGCCTCGTAACCGAAGTAATTTTACATTCGATTTTAATCAGCGTATCAGCTTAAGCTTATTGGGTAAGGTTGGGAAGCGTTTAGAAGTAAATGCAAATTACGATACGGAGTCTACGTTTGATTTTCAAAATCAAATTAAGTTAGATTATACGCCAGATGAAGATGATATTGTAAGAAAAATAGAAGTCGGTAATGTAAGTATGCCACTTAATAGTTCTTTAATGCAGGGGGCGCAAAGTTTATTTGGTGTTAAAACGCAACTTCAGTTTGGTAAAACTACCGTTACAGGTGTTTTCTCTGAGCAAAATTCAGAAAGACAAACCACTAATATTCAAGGAGGAGGCGCGGTTCAAGAATTTGAGAAGTTTATTTTAGATTATGATGAGAATAGGCACTTCTTTTTAGCGCATTACTTTAGAGATCAATACAACCAGTCGCTTCAAAACTATCCTTTTATAAATAGTAATATTCAGGTAACTAGATTACAAATCTGGGTAACCAATAGAACTAACTCTACACAAGCATTAACCAATGCTAGAAATATTGTAGCGATTCAAGATTTAGGGGAATCTAATCCAGATAACGTAGGGGTTTTGCTCGATCAAAACGGAAATCCTGTGACACCTCCTGGGTTTGCCAGTTTTTTAAATTCGACTCCAGGTGCTTACCCTAGTAACTCAAACAATGACTTTAACCCGTTAGGAATTACTGGGCCACAACAATCTGTTTTAACACCAGCTATTAGAGATATATCAACGGTAGATCAAGGTTTTGGTTCTAATTCTACGAGTGTAGATGAAGGTGTAGATTATGCTAAATTAGAAAATGCAAGACAATTAGATCCTAATGAATATACGTTAAATACGCAACTAGGTTATGTTTCTTTGAATCAAAGAATCAATAATGATGAAATTTTAGCAGTTGCCTTTCAATATACGGTTAACGGGCAAGTGTATCAGGTAGGAGAATTTGCAAATGATGGAGTACAAGCTACCCAATCTGGGACCAATCCTAATGCAAACCCAAATGATCCAAATGACCCCAATAATCAAAATTCAATAGCGATTAATCAAAACTTAGTAGTTAAGCTTTTAAAGAGCCCAATTACTAATGTTAATGAACCTATTTGGGACTTAATGATGAAAAACATCTATAGTTTGGATGCTTTTCAATTAGAAAAGGAAGATTTTCGATTTAATATTTTATATACAGATCCGCAACCACTTAATTACATAAGTCAAGCGCCTAATTCATCGACCCCATTACCTCAAGATGTAGAAGATAAAAACTTATTGCAGGTTTTTAATTTAGATAATTTAAATTTAAATAATGACCCTGTAGTCGATGGAGATGGTTTCTTTGATTATGTGCCAGGTTTAACCATAGATCCTCAAAATGGTAGGATTATATTTACATCGGTTGAGCCTTTTGGAGAATATTTATTTGATAAATTAGATACTACTCCAAATGGTGGACCAGAGGATTATGATAATCCAAATACTTATAATGGAAATCAAACCAAATATGTGTTTGGGTCACTTTATAACACGACAAAAACACAGGCAGAACAAGAGCAGGCAGATAAAAATAAATTTCAGTTAAAAGGAAGTTATAAATCAAGCGGTCAAGATGGGATTCCTATTGGAGCTTTTAATGTTCCTCAAGGATCTGTAACGGTAACTGCTGGAGGTAGGGTACTACAAGAAGGTGTAGATTATACGGTAGATTATCAATTGGGTAGAGTTAAGATTTTAGATGAAGCTTTATTGGCTTCAGATACTCCTATTCAAGTTTCTACAGAAAATAATGCATTATTCGGTCAACAAACCAAACGATTTACGGGAATTGATATTCAGCATCAGTTTAATGAAAACTTTTTAATAGGTGGTACTTATCTTAATCTTAACGAAAGACCATTAACTCAAAAAGCTAACTATAGCTACGAGCCTATTAATAATTCTATGTATGGTTTTAACATTAATTATTCTACAGAGGTTCCTTTCTTCACAAGGCTTGTTAATAAACTTCCGAATATAGATACTGACGTGGAGTCGAATTTTTCTGTAAGAGGTGAGTTTGCCTATTTACAGCCAGGTTCCCCTAAAGGAAATGATTTTAATGGTGTAGCAACTTCTTATGTAGATGATTTTGAAGCATCACAAACTTCTATTTCAATCATGACACCGCTCTCTTGGTCACTCTCTAGTGCACCAATTGGTTTTGGAGGAGAAAGAGCAAATAATGATTTGGCTTCGGCTTACAAAAGAGCTAAACTTAATTGGTACTCTATAGATCCTATATTTTATACCAATCAGCGTCCAAGCGGAATAAGTGATGAAGATCTTTCAACCTATGCTACAAGAAGAGTTTTTATAGATGAAATTTTTCCAAATACAGATATTATACAAGGTCAGGCGCAAGCAATTTACACTTTAGATCTAAATTTTGATCCAGATTCTCGTGGTCAATATAACTTTAATCCAGCGGCAGCAGGAAGCAATCAACTGCCTAACCCAACAGATAATTTTGGGGGTATCATGCGAGAAATTACCACTACCAATTTTGAGCAATCTAACGTAGAGTTTATTGAATTTTGGGTAATGGATCCTTTTATCTACGAAGAAAATAATACCATAAATGAAGGTAAAATTACTTTTAACTTAGGTAGTATTTCTGAAGATGTACTTAAAGACGGAAGAAAACAATATGAAAATGGTTTGCCAGATGATGGAAATGTAGGAAATACCCTAGAAACTGCTTTTGGTAGAGTGCCTTCTAGTCAGTCTTTAGTTTATGCTTTTGATACCGATGGGCAACAAAGAACTAATCAAGATTTAGGTTTAGATGGTTTAGATGACTTGGCGGAGGCTCAAAAATTTTCAGGTTTTGGAGGTTTAGAAGATCCGGCAAACGATAATTACGAATATTATTTAAGTGCAGATGGCGATATTCTTAATAGGTATAGAAACTATAATGGTACACAGGGAAATTCACCGACAGAAGTAGGTCAAAATAACAGAGGTAACACTACAATACCTTCGGTAGAAGATGTAAATAGGGATAATACCATGAATACTATTGACAGCTACTTTGAGTATGAAGTTCCTGTTTTTAGAGATATGGGAGTTAATAATAATACAAGTTCTGTAGCAGGTATTGATAACGATTATATTACTGATGTAAAGACGCTTACAACAACCCTTCAAAACGGAAGTGAGATGGATGTTCGTTGGGTGCAGTTTAAAATTCCGTTAAGGACAGAAAGTGAATACTCTGTAAATGGTATAGCCGATTTAAGATCTGTGAGGTTTATGCGTATGTTCTTATCTGGTTTTAGTGATGATGTGGTATTGCGTTTTGGTACTTTAGACTTGGTTAGAGGAGATTATAGAAGATACAATCAAGCTTTGATTCCTAACGGAACAGATCCTGAAAATACACCAAGTACTACTTTAGAAGTTGCTGCCGTAAGTGAAGAGCAAACATCAGATTATGTTACTCCTCCAGGTGTTGTTCGAGAAGAATTAGTAAATAACAATCAAACCATTAGAGAAGATGAGCAATCTCTGTCTTTAACGGTTAAGAATTTAGCGCCACAAGATTCTAGAGGAGTTTATAAAAACTTTCAGGTAGATATGCGACAGTATAAAAACTTAGAAATGTTTTTACACGCCGAGAGTTTACCTTTTCCATCACCCACTTTAATGGATGGTGAATTGACTGCATTTATTAGAATGGGAACCGATTTTTCTGATAACTTTTACCAAATTGAAATTCCGTTAACGGTAAGTGATGAAAACTCTACACAACCTAGAGCTGTTTGGCCCGTAGAAAATGATTTGAATTTGCCTATGGAATTACTTCAGCAAATAAAGTCATTAGTAATAGGGAGTAGCTCATATAACTCCATAGATCTTAACTTTTTCACTCCAGATTTAGCGCCGTCAAACTCCAGTAATGCAGGAGAGTTGAGAGTGGGGATTAAGGGGAACCCAAGTTTTGGAAACATTCGAGTTCTTATGTTGGGTTTAAAAAATACGGGAGCTACAGACGCCTCTGGGCAAGTTTGGTTTAACGAACTTCGTTTATCTGATTTAAAGAATGAAGGAGGTTGGGCTGCAGTATTAAATATGGATACCAATTTTGCTGATTTTGCTACAGTTTCGGCAACGGGGAGAAGAAGTACAGTTGGTTTTGGGTCTATAGAACAAGGGCCAAACCAAAGAAGTAGAGAAGATGTAAAACAGTATGATGTTGTAAGTACTATTAATGTAGGTCAACTGCTTCCTAAAGATTGGGGAATTAACATCCCTTTTAGCTACAGTAGAGGAGAAGAGCTTATAACCCCACAGTATGATCCTGAATATTTAGATTTAGAGCTTGAAACTTTATTAGATAATACTGCAGATGAGGATAGAAAAGATGAGTTGCAAGAAAGAGCAGAAGATTATACTAAAAGACAAAGTGTAAGTGTAATTGGTTTAAGGAAAGATCGAACCAATCAAGATCGTAAACCTATGCCTTACGACGTGGAGAACTTTTCTTTTTCAGGTACGTATAATCAAGAAGATCATAGAGATTTTGAGATAAAAGATGCATTAGATCAAAATGTAAATGTTGGAGCTACGTACGATTATGCTTTTGCACCTTTAAAATTAGAACCCTTTAAAAACATTAAGTTTTTAGATAGTAGTGAATATTATAGGCCTATTAAAGATTTTAATATTAATCCTTTACCGTCTAATATTTCAGCGAGTTCTAATATTATTAGACAATATAATGAGCAGCAGTACAGAGAGATTAATTTACCTCCGGGATCTATAGGATTACCTACTCTTTATCAAAGAAATTATACATTCGATTGGCAATATACAGTGAATCATAACTTAACGGAATCTCTTCGTTTTAACTTTAATAGTTCTAATAATCGTATTGTAAGAAATTACATTAATCAAGATAATGTTCAAGATAATTCTATTGGAGTTTGGGATGGTTTTTTTGAAATAGGAAATCCAAATCAACATTATCAAAGCTTTCAGTTAAATTATGATTTGCCGTTAGATAAAATTCCATTTCTAAAATTTATAAGAGCTCAATATTCTTATACAGGAAATTTCCAATGGCAGAAAGGTTCTGAAATATTAAATGATCTTCCAGGAATTCCAAATATTGGTCATACCATTCAAAACTCAAATACGCACCAAATTAATGGAACGTTTGAGATGAATACTCTTTATAAGTATTTAGGATTGGTTAAAAAGAGACCAGCTAGAGCGAGTAATAGAGGTCCGCAGTTTGGAGCTCAAGAGAAAAGAAGTAGTTCTGCAAATAAATTAGGATTTTCGAGAAGTCAAGCTGAAGATGATGCTACAAATGCTAGCGATGACACATCGCTTTCGGCAGGTGATAAAGCTTTAAATACAGGTATTGGAATCATAACTTCTTTAAAAAGGTTAACATTAAACTATCAAGAAACGAATGGTATTTACCTGCCAGGATATACTAACGATGTTGGTTTTGCAGGAACATTAAAACCTACAGCAGGATTTACTTTTGGTAGCCAAGCAGATATTAGAGAGAAAGCGGCTGCTAGCGGATGGCTTACCTCTTACCAAGAGTTTAATGAGCAGTATACTGAAAATGAAAGTAAGAATTTAAGTATCCAAGCTAATATAGATTTAATACCAGATTTGACGTTAGATCTAAATGCTAATAGATTGTATTCTGAAACTTACACAGAGAATTACCGAGTAAATCAGCAAGATCTTCAGTATAGATCTTTAACGCCTAATACTTTTGGTAACTTTAATATTTCTACGATAATGATTAATTCTGCTTTTAGCAAAAGTGATAATCAGCAATCGGTAGCATTTGAAAAGTTTAGAGAGAATAGATTAGAAATAGCAAATAGATTAGCTACATCTGCCGGAATAGATTTAACAGATCCTAATAATATCAATCAAGAAACGGGATATCCTAAAGGTTTTGGTAGAAACAGCCAAGCAGTATTACTGCCTGCATTCCTATCAGCTTATACTACAAGTAAGGCAGAAGATGTGAGTTTAGGAGTTTTTAGAGACACTCCATTACCTAACTGGAATTTAAAATATACGGGATTAATGCGTTTAGGATGGTTTAAAGATAAATTTAAGCGATTTAGCGTTCAGCACGGATATACATCTATTTATAATGTAAATCAATTCCAGAGTAACTTAGACTTTGATAGAGCGAATCCTTACGGGGAAAATAATGTGGATCAGTCTGGAAACTATAAAAATCCATTCTTAATTTCTAACATTAACCTTGTAGAGCAGTTTTCACCGTTAGTGAAAGTGGATATGGAGTTGAAAAACTCTGTAAAAATTTTAGCAGAAATTAAGAAAGATAGACAATTATCCCTTAGTTTTGACAATAATTTGCTGACCGAGATTCAAGGAAATGAATATATTTTAGGATTAGGTTACCGTTTAAGAGATCTTAGATTGGCAACTAGAATAGCAGGAGAGCAAAGAATTATAAGAAGTGATTTAATCTTTAAGGCAGATTTATCTTACCGAAGAAATGAAACTATTATAAGATATTTAGAATTTGATAATAGTCAAACAACTTCAGGTCAAGATATTTGGGGATTCAATTTCAATGTAGAGTACTCACTTTCAAAAAACTTAACCGCAATATTTTATTACGATCATAGTTTTTCTGAATATGCAGTGTCAACAGCATTTCCTCAAACCACTATTAGATCTGGATTTACCTTAAGGTATAATTTTGGAAATTAAAAAATATCAACCATACTAAATAACAACAAAATGAGTACACCTAGCGAATTAAAGTATACTAAAGATCACGAGTGGATTAAGATTGAAGGCGATATTGTAACCGTAGGGATTACAGAGTTTGCACAAGGAGAGTTAGGAGATATTGTATACGTAGAAGTAGAAACTGTAGATGAAACTTTAGAAAGAGAAGAAGTTTTTGGAACAGTAGAAGCAGTTAAAACAGTATCAGACCTTTTCTTGCCAGTTTCGGGAGAGATCATTGAGTTTAATGAATCTTTAGAAGATGAGCCAGAAAAAGTAAATACAGATCCTTATGGAGATGGGTGGATGGTAAAAATTAGGATGACTGAACCAGACCAGATAAAGGATTTGCTAGATGCAGAAGCTTATAAAGAACTTATTGGCGCCTAGATTAACGTTATCTTTAGCGATTCTTTACTCTTTGGGGATTCTTTATGTTTCTTTAATGCGTACAGATGGATTGCCTAAAGTTAATTTTAATCAAATAGATAAAGTTTTTCATTTTGTAGCTTATTTAGGATTGACTAAATTATGGTACTTGTATTATATTAGTTGCAATTTGAAAAATGGTCTCAAAAAGAAATCTTTTTTAATAATTGGGCTGTTAGCAATTGCTTTTGGCATCCTTATTGAGATATTTCAAGATGTGATGACAAGTTATAGGACGATTGATAGTCTAGACGTATTAGCTAACACCTTGGGAGTTTTTACAGCTTATATTTTGGCATTAATGTTAAGATTGAGGGTTCAAAACTTTAAATCTAACGAATAGTTTATATTTTTTGTAAAAAATAATTACATTAGCAATTCGATAAAATTATATTATGGAACCAAAGAAAAATCCAAAAAAAGATTTAGGGAAAAGAAGTGTTCTTTTTTTTCAACTAGGTCTTATTTTAATGCTTTTTATTACTTGGCGTGCCATCGAGTGGAAAACCTACGATAAAGAGGCAATCGATCAAGGGGTTGTTCAGTTTGATCAACTAGATGAGGAAGATGTGCCAATTACGCAAATTAAAACTCCACCACCACCACCACCACCACCACCACCAGCACCAGAAGTTATTGAGGTAGTTGAGGATGATGTGGAAATTGAGGAAGAAATAATTGAATCTACTGAGGTAACAAATGAGCCTATTATTGAGGTAGCAGAAGTAGAAGAAGCTCCTGAAGAGGTAATTGAAGATGTTCCATTTACAGCAATTGAAGATGTTCCGTTATTTCCTGGTTGTGAAAAATTCAAAACCAATAATGAGCGTAAGAAATGTATGAGTGACAAGATTAAAGATTTTGTCAACAGTAAATTTAATACGGACTTAGGATCAGAATTAGGTCTTACAGGAGTAAATAGAGTTTACGTACGTTTTAAAATTGATAATAAAGGAAAAATCACAGGAGTTCAAGCAAGAGCACCTCACCCAAGACTTCAAAAGGAAGCTGAGCGTGTAGTGAATATGCTACCAAATATGACTCCAGGTAAACAAAGAGGAAAGCCAGTAGGTGTACTTTATTCTTTACCAATAATATTCCAAGTACAGGATTAAGTAAAAACTTAACTTGTTATATATCAAAGCCTTTAATTGAAAAATTAAAGGCTTTTTTTGTTTAAATATATTTTTTGGCAATATTATTGATTTTGTAGTTTCATAACATAAAATCAAGATGTCATGAGAGAAAACAAACCTACCCGTAAAAGTAATGTCGTATACTTTCAAATAGGCTTAATTGCAGCTTTGTTACTGACTATCTTTGTAATTGAAAATAAAACGGAAGTGAAAACTTTAAAGCCTGAAACAGCTCATGCAAGAGAATTGGATGCAGAAACGCCGTTTGTATTTCATATGCCTAAAGAGAAGCCAGAAGTTAAGCAGCCTGTAAAAGAAAATAAGACTTCTAAAAAACTACCTACACAGCCAATGGAAAAGCCTTTTGTAGAACCTGCTATTGTAGAGGCTTTTGAACCTAATGACCCTGTTAATTATGATCCTGGGAAAATTGAGTTTGAACAAACTATCGATAAACCTATTGAAAATATAGATTTTAGAAAAGTAGAAATGGCTCCAGTTTTTCCTGGGTGTGAGATTTATGAGACTCAAGAAGAAATTAAATCCTGTTTTTCATCACAAATCGCTAAAATAATTAAAAAGAAATTTGACGGAGATCTAGCAGGCGAGCTTAACTTACGAGGGGAGCAAAGAATTTATGTAACTTTTACGGTAAATGATAAGGGTTGGGTTGAAAATATAAAAACAAGATCGATTCATGAAGAGCTTTCTAATGAGGCTGAAAGAGTGGTAAAATTGTTGCCAAAAATGCAACCCGGTCAGCAACAAGATAAAAAGGTGTCGGTAAGATACAGTCTTCCTATTATATTTCATATTAAGTAAACTTATCAAAAGAGTGTAACGGTAAAGCTTATGGTTTTACCGTTTTAAAAATAGTTTTACGTATATTTCGACCAAATTTATGACCGAAACTATGCGTAATTTTTTTGTTCTTTTCTTTACTTTATATGTAGTGATTTCCGCGAAAGCGCAAATATTAATTTCTGATGTAGAACAATATCCAATATTTGAAGCATGTGAAAATGTGAGCTTAGAGCAGCAAGAAAACTGTTTTAAGCAAACTCTTAATCTATTTGTAAAAGAGAATCTTCAGTTACCAGAAAATCTAGCTAAAGATGATTATTCGGGAAACGTGACTGTATTATTTGAGGTTACTAAGGAGGGGGAATTTAAAGTTTTGTACGTAGATGCTATAAATGGAGATTTAAAGCAAGAAGTGACTAGAGTATTCTTAGAACTCCCTGTGATCAAACCTGCGACTTATAATGGTAAACCCGCATATATTCAGTTTAGATATCCTATTTATGTTCCTTTTTCAGGTGGAAACGATATTAATTTAGAGCAAGATGATAGTTTCGCTCAAGGCGGAAATAAAAGCGCGAAGAAAATAGATGATAGAGAATCCGCCGAGTATGCCGATGTGGAAAAAGCATATAAAAAGTATGAATATCGTGAGTTTGAGAGTAAAATAAATATACCGTTTTCTCACGAAGTGTATAGTCGGTTTGATTCTGAGTTGAACCGAGTGGGGACTAATTCTCATACTGCGACAAAACCATTTCTTTACCAAACAGTAAACAAGTATTATAATTTTAAAGAGGAAAATAAAAAGCTAGAATTAGAAGGAGATTCTTGGTTACATCGCAAATTTTTTAACGAACATCTTGTAAGACTTCAGGGAGAAAATTATTGGTTTACCGCAGATGTAGCTGCAGATTTGCAAGTAGGTAAAGATTTTGGCGCTGATTTTGGAAGTACCTATAATAATACTCGTGCTGCGGTAGTACAAGGAGGAATTGGTAAAACCATAAATTTCTATGCAGCAGTATATGAAAGTCAAGGAAGGTTTGCTCGTTACTTTAATAATTATGCAGAATCTATTCGTCCAGATGGAGGGAATCCTGCTGTAATTCCGTCAAGGGGAATAGCAAAAAGTTTTAAAGAAGATTCCTACGATTATCCTATTGCAGAAGGTTATATTTCTTACTCTCCCAATGAAACATTTAACCTTCAATTTGGTCACGGGAAGAATTTTATTGGTGATGGTTATCGTTCGTTATTAATGAGTGATGTGGCAAGTCCGTACCCATATTTCAAAATTAATACTACCTTCTGGAAATTTAAGTATACCAATACGTGGATGTCTTTGCGAGACATTCGTCCAGAAGTAACAGACAGCGGTTCTTTTAGAACTAAATATATGGCAACGCATTATTTAAGTTATAATATCACTAAACGTCTAAACATTGGTTTATTTGAATCTGTTTTATGGGAAAATGATAACGACCGAGGTTTTGATTTAAATTACTTAAATCCAATTATATTTTATCGAGCTATTGAGTTTTCAACGGGTTCTAGAGGAGGGAATGCTTTAATAGGTCTAGCATATAAATACAAAATATCCAATCAATTAAACGCATATGGGCAATTAATGATAGATGAGTTTTCTTCTAAGGATGTTATAGGGGGAGAGAATAGTTATAAAAATAAGTTAGGCTATCAATTAGGGTTAAAATATTTTAATGCATTTAAAATTGATAATCTCTATTTGCAATTAGAGTATAATCGTGTACGCCCTTATACTTATTCGCATAACACGGTGACCTTAAATTATGGACACAATAATCAGCCTATGGCTCATATTAGAGGTTCAAATTTTAGCGAAACTATAGCTATTGCTAGGTACCGGTTAAATAGGTGGTACGGGCAAGCTAAATTTATGTTTGGAGCAAAAGGCTACGAAATCACTTTAGATAAAGATCCTTTCTATGGTGGAGATATTTACGGAACTGAAGATGATAGAATTGCAGATAAAGGAAATGAACTATACCAAGGGAATAAAGCTAATTTTACTTATGCAGAATTAGAATTAGGTTATTTGGTAAATCCTGCTACAAACTTGAAAATTTATACCAGTTTAATACAGCGGAATCTATCACCTACCATTAGTAATACAGAACTTAACCTTGTAGAAAATACCACTTGGGTTAATTTTGGGTTTAGAACAGATTTGTTTAATTGGTATTATGATTTTTAATCTCTCCTCAAAAATATTTAACAATAAAAGACGCTTGTTAAAAGGGTTTTAAACAGTATCTTTGCACTCCAAAATATTTTATTTTTTGAGTAAAGCCATCACAAATAATCAGTCTGTAGATCTTATTTCAGACTTCAAGGAAATCACCAAAATGCGTTTGGCTGTAAGTGTGGTTTTTTCTTCGGTTGCGGGATATTTTTTGGGAGCAGAAGTTATAGACTTTGTTGAGTTGTTGCTTCTGGCTGTAGGAGGATATATGATGGTGGGCGCTTCTAATGCATTTAATCAAGTTATTGAAAAGGATTTAGATGTGTTGATGGATAGAACTAAAAATAGGCCAATTCCATCAGGGAGAATGTCAGTTAAAAAAGCGTTATTTATAGCTTTTACGTTTACCATACTTGGTTTATTGGTGCTGTATATCATCAATCCGGTGACTGCAATGTTTGGTGCTATTTCTATCTTTTTATATGTGAGTATATATACCCCTTTAAAAACCAAAACACCACTATCAGTATTTGTAGGAGCTTTTCCTGGGGCAATTCCTTTTATGTTAGGTTGGGTTGCTGCAACTAATGATTTTAGTATAGAATCGGGAACCTTGTTTATGATTCAATTTTTTTGGCAATTTCCTCATTTTTGGGCTTTGGGCTGGTGGTTGTATAATGATTATAAAAGAGGAGGTTTTTTTATGCTTCCTACAGGGAAAAGAGATAGGGGTACTGCAATTCAAATTATTTTATATACAATTTGGACTATAGCGGTTTCTTTAATACCTGTTTTTGGAGTTACAGGTAGGCTGTACTTAACACCTGTTTCAGGAATTTTAATACTTATTTTAGGTTTAGGTATGCTTTATTATGCCTACAAACTATATAAAAATCGAGATGAGATTTCAGCAAAAAAATTAATGTTTGCTAGCGTTTCATATATTACTTTGTTACAAATAATTTATGTATTAGATAAATATATAAGAATATGGATTTAACTCAAGGAACAGAAAAAGAAAAGATTGAAAGATCAAAGAAAATGATGCTTTGGTTTGGGATCATTAGCATGGGGATGATGTTTGCGGGTCTAACGAGTGCTTATGTAGTAAGTAAGAATAGACCAGATTGGTTAAAAGACTTTCAATTGCCTAGTGCTTTTATCTATAGTACCATAATCGTTTTGGTAAGTAGTTTTACCTTTCATTTTGCTAAAAAAGCGATTAAGTCTGGCTCCTATAAACGAGGGACTAGTCTATTAGGGATTACATTAGTTTTAGGGTTGGCTTTTATTTATTTACAATTTGAAGGCTTTAGTCAAATCTTAGAAAACGGATATTATTTCACTGGGAGTGCAAGTACTATTACTACATCATTTATATATTTGGTGGTAATGGCTCACTTAGCTCATATCTTTGCTGGGATTATTGTATTGTTTGTTGTAATTTATAACAATTCTAAACAGCGTTATAAAGTCGGTCAAATGCTTGGTATAGAACTGGGTGCGACCTTTTGGCATTTTATTGATGCCTTGTGGCTGTACCTGTTTTTGTTTTTATATTTCTTTAGATAAGAAAAATAACTATTTTTGCGTAATATTTAACATTAATTTCTTTTTATGGAAGCTACTGTTGTTAGAACAGGAACCGAAGGCAAAACTTGGGGAGGAGGCTCAAAATCTCCTTTAAAGGCGAGCTACGGAAAAATGATGATGTGGTTTTTTATCACTTCAGATGCTTTAACGTTTTCTGCATTTTTGGCGTCTTATGGGTTCTCTAGATTTAAGTTTCTAGATTCTTGGCCAATCGCCGACGAAGTATTTAATCACTTTCCATTTATGCACGGGGTAGATGCTCCAATGTATTACGTGGCATTGATGACCTTTATCTTAATCTTTTCTTCTGTAACTATGGTATTGGCAGTAGATGCTGGTCACCATATGAAAAAAGCAAAGGTGACTCTTTACATGTTTTTAACCATTATTGGAGGAGTAATTTTCTTAGGTTCTCAAGCTTGGGAGTGGAAAAACTTTATAAAAGGTGAGTACGGTGCTGTAGAAACTAGAGGAGGTCAAATTCTTCAATTTGTTGATTCAAATGGAGAGCGAGTAGCCCTGCATGATGTTGCAACAACCTTAAAAGAAGATAGAGTAGCTCACGAAAGAAAAAATGGACTTTGGTTTGTAGGAGATGATGCAGAGCTTACAACCTACTCTATAGATGAAATAAAAGAAGGTTTTAAAACTAAAGAGAATTTACTTGTTAGAACTCAAATGCTGGATGAAAATGGAGCAAAAACCATTTTAACTAGAGAAAAGTCACTTGCAATGCTTGATCAACATGCAGTTGGAGTGGTAGAAGGAGCTAACTTAACACATAATGAATATGGTCCGCCATTGTTCGCAGATTTCTTTTTCTTTATAACAGGTTTTCACGGGTTTCACGTTTTAACTGGAGTATTGATTAATATCATTATATTCTTCAACGTGATCTTAGGAACTTATGAAAGAAGAAATAGCTACGAAATGGTAGAAAAAGTAGGTCTATATTGGCACTTTGTAGATTTAGTTTGGGTATTTGTATTTACATTCTTCTACTTAGTTTAATATAAAAAAGAATTAAAGAAATGGCACACGACGCAACTCATCAGCACGAAGGTTCGGCAACAAAGAAAATTTGGTCAGTTTTCGCAATCCTATCTGTAGTAACTATAGTAGAAGTTATTTTAGGAATTATAAAACCAGAATTTTTAATAAAGACTAGTTTTATTTATATGTCTTTATTAAACTGGATATTTATTGTATTGACCATATACAAAGCATATTTAATTACTTGGTCCTTTATGCATATGGAGCATGAATCTAAAGGTTTAAGAAGATCTGTAGTTTGGACCGGAGTCTTCTTAGTAGCATATTTAGTTTTTATTCTTCTTACTGAAGGAGATTATATTTACGAAGTTTATAAAGGAGGTTATATTTCTTGGAACTTCTAAAAAGTTAAAACACAAAAAAAGGCGGTTTATTAAAACCGCCTTTTTTATTTTTGCATACCCATAAGTATCATAGCAAAAATGAAAAAATATACAGTTCTTTTTGTGCTCTTTGCACTTCCAATTTTGGCCTATCTTTTTTTCTCCTCTGGGGTTAATAATTTTGCTAAACTTCCGGTTATCACTCAAAATGTGAATGAGCTAACAGGTTTCTCTTCCGTAAATCAAAAGCCACTTCAATTTAAAGATAAAATTACGATCCTAATATTTTTTGGTGATAATATCAGCAAGAGAGAAGGTAACGCTTTTAATCTAAATGAAAAGATCTACGATAAAAACCATCAATTTAAAGATTTTCAATTTGTAGTTGTTGCTAAAAAAGGTCAGGAGCAAGCCGCATTAGACTTAGAAAAAGATTTAGCTACAACTATTGATACTAAAAAGTGGAATTTTGCTTTCGCTTCCGCTGAAAAAATTAATACTTTATTTTCTAGTTTAAATACAACCTTAAAATTAGATTCCGACTTATCTAATCCCCATGCATTTATCATTGATAAAAAACTGAACTTAAGAGGAAGAACCGATGAAGAAGATCCATCTAAAATCGAAAATTATGGTTACAATACGAGTTCGGTAGCTGAATTAAATAACGTAATGGATGATGATGTAAAAGTAATTTTAGCTGAATATAGATTAGCTTTGAAAAAGTATAATAAGTAAGTGATGAAAAACTATTCATACATAGGTATTTCTTTGGTAGTCCTTGTTTTTGGAATTTGGGCAGTACCAAAAATTATAGATAAGGTTAGTGCTCCAGACATGGCCGAAATTGGTACAGTTCCCTCTTTTTCCTTCACTAACCAATACGGTAAGGTAATTACTAATCAAGATTATGAAGGGAAAGTATACGTAGCTGAATTCTTTTTTACTACCTGCCCAACCATTTGTCCTAAGATGAATGAAAATATGATTAAGATTCAAGACGAGTTTTATGGAAATCCAAATTTCGGAATTGCTTCTTTTAGCATTAATCCAGAATATGATACTCCAGAAGTTCTTAAGGCTTACGCCGAAAAATATGGTGTGGCTATTCCTAATTGGCATATGCTTACAGGAGATAGAGAAGCGATTTATGAATTAGCTAATAAGGGATTTAATCTATATGCAGCAGAGAATAAAGATATAGAAGGTAATTTTGAGCATTCGGGTTATTTTGCTCTCGTAGATCAGGAAGGTGTAATACGGTCTAGGTATGACGATTTTGGAAACCCTATAGCTTTCTACAATGGTTTAGATAAAAAAGATCTGGAGAAGTTAAAGGAAGACATTAAGAACTTATTATAGTTGAAATATGAATACATTAAAGAAATCAGATAGAGTAGCTGTCCCTGTTATTATTATACTATCTATAGTTATTCCTTTAGCAGTTTTGGTGTTAATGAATTTACCTGCACGCTATGATATTTTTGGTTTAGATATGGGGACTTATCCTTTCTTTCATGCTATTCTTAACGGAGCCACTTCTGTATTATTAATTGCAGGCTATATTTTTATTAGAAGAGGAGAAAGAAAATTACATCGTAACGTTATGATTACTGCATTTTTCTTGTCTTCAATTTTTTTAGTAAGCTACGTGATCTCAAAAATAAGTAACGATCCAACTCCCTATGCCGGCGAAGGTTTTTTAAGGCCCATTTATTTTTTCGTCTTAATTACACATATAATGCTGTCTGCTATTATTGTACCGTTAGTATTGTTTACGATGTATAGAGGTTTAACAAAAGAGTATGCAAAACATAGAAAAATTGCACGTTGGACATATCCAATTTGGTTATACGTATCTGTAACGGGTGTATTGGTTTATTTATTTATGTTACCTTATTATTAAAACAAGATAAGATGAAAAAAATAATTTCCTTTTTACTTATTGTTTGTATGTCTGTAGCTTTTAATACGGTCTATGCACAATGTTCCATGTGTAGAGCTGTATTAGAAAGTGAGGCAGATGGAGGTGCTGCGGAAGCAATTAATGACGGTATAATGTATCTCATGGTTTTTCCTTACATCTTAGTTGCTGGAGTAGGTTTTGCAATTTACAGACTAATGAGAACTAATAAGTAGTATAATAGAAATGTTAAATTTAACATTTCTGTAACACTTTAATTGTAACTATTTTCCTTTTTGCAAGTCATATGGGTAACTACTTCTTTCCGAAGAAGAAAAATTAACCAGATGATAGAAATTAAAGATCTTCATAAATCATATAAAACAGGTGCAACTTCATTGCACGTTTTAAAAGGAATCAACTTTAATGTTAAAGAAGGCGAACTAGTTTCTATTATGGGTTCTTCAGGATCTGGGAAGTCTACCTTACTTAATATTTTGGGTATGTTAGATGAAGCAGATACAGGTTCATATATGTTAGATAATGTGCCTATTAAAAATCTTAATGAAAAAATTGCAGCAAGATATAGAAACAAATTCTTAGGTTTCATCTTTCAATCCTTTAATCTTATAAATTATAAAACAGCTTTAGATAATGTAGCTATGCCTTTATATTATCAAGGAGTAAGTCGGGGAGAGCGTTTAGATAGATCTATGGCTTATTTAGAGAAAGTAGGTTTGGCACCTTGGGCAAAGCATTTGCCTAATGAGCTTTCTGGAGGTCAAAAACAAAGGGTGGCTATTGCAAGAGCTTTAGCTAGTGATCCTAAAGTTTTGTTAGCCGATGAACCTACAGGGGCTCTAGATACAAAAACCTCTTATGAAGTGATGGATTTAATTCAAGGTATTAACGATGAAGGAAAAACCATTTTGGTCGTTACCCACGAAGATGATATTGCGCACATGACCAAGCGTATTGTAAACCTAAAAGATGGTGTAATTATAGATGACTCTTATGTAGAACAAGTAAGAGCCAAAGACCATGTTTAATTTAGAGCGTTGGGAAGAAATATTTGAAACCATTAGCAAAAACAAGCTAAGGACTTTTCTTACGGGATTATCGGTGCTTTCTGGAATATTTATACTAGTAATTTTACTAGGAGTAAGCCAGGGAATGCAAAATGGAATTTCGTCTCAATTTCAAGATGATGCTGCCAATGTCATTTTTGTGTGGACGGGAGTTACCTCTGTAGAATATAAAGGAATGAATCCTGGAAGGGTCATTCAGCTTCGCAATAAAGATTACGACCATATTACCAAACTGCATAAAGATGAACTTGAATATAAGTCATCGGTTTACCGAATTTGGGGAGGGATGGTGACTTATAAAAAAGAATCTGGTAGTTATCGAGTAGAAGGTGTTTATCCAGACTATCAATTTCTAGAAAATCAAACACTTATTAAAGGAAGGCATATTAATACTTTAGATATTGATAACAGTACTAAAAGTGTTGTAATTGGTAAAAAAGTGAATGATGATCTATTCAAAGATCAAGATGCTATTGGCAAGTACGTTAAAGTTTCTGGAGTAAATTTTAAAGTGGTAGGGGTTTACTCAGATCCGGGAGGAGAAAGAGAAGAATCAAGAGTTTTTGTGCCTATATCAACAGCACAAAAAGTTTTCAGTGGAGCAAATCGAGTTAATTTTTTGTCCTTTAGTTTACCTATGGAAGATAATTTTGAAAAGGCAACTGCTGCTTCCGTAGACTTTTCAGATAAAATTGAAAAACAACTTAAAGAAACTCATGATGTAGCACCACAAGATGAAAGTGCTATTTCAGTAAATAACTCTTTAGAAAATGCAAAACGATTTTATGACCTTATGGGAATGATTAAAATGTTCTTTTGGTTTGTAGGTATCGCTACCATATTAGCAGGAGTTATAGGGGTGAGTAATATTATGCTTATTATCGTAAAGGAACGCACAAAAGAAATAGGAATTAGAAAAGCATTAGGAGCGCAACCTTTATCTATTGTGACGATGATTTTACATGAATCCATTTTTGTCACGGCAATAGCAGGTTTCTTAGGCTTGTTCTTAGGTTTAGTGCTTTTAGAATTTGTAGGTCCTATGGTAGAAACTGAATTTATAGCTAATCCTTCAGTTAATTTTCAAATTGCCATAACTACAGTAATTATATTGATAGTTGCAGGAGCTTTCGCCGGATTTTTCCCAGCCTGGAGAGCGGCTAGAATTAAACCCATTATAGCCTTAAGAGACGAATAGTATGTTTAGCAGAGATAAATGGAACGAAATTATAGAATCACTAAGCTCAAATTGGTTTAGAACGATACTTACTGCTTTTGGCGTGTTGTGGGGAATATTTATACTTGTTATTCTCTTAGCCGCTGGGAAAGGTTTAGAAAACGGAGTAAAACAAGGCTTTGGAGGAATGGCGACTAACAGCATGTTTATGTGGACACAAACGGTTGCCAAACCCTATAAAGGATTACCTAAGGGGAGACGATATAATTTTAAAACTAAAGACGTTCAGGCTATAAAAGATAACGTGCCGGGACTTCAATATGTTTCTCCACGTAATCAATTAGGAGGTTTTGGAGGCACTAATAATGTGGTTAGAGGCTTAAAGTCTGGAGCTTTTAATGTATACGGGGATTATCCAGAAATTATAAACCAACAACCTATGGATATTACTTCTGGGAGGTTTCTTAATTATAATGATCTTAATGAAAGACGTAAAGTAGCGGTTATTGGAGAAGGTGTTAAAACTACCATGTATGAGAATGATGAAGAAGTTTTAGGTAGTTATATAAAAGTGAATGGTGTTAATTTTCAAGTTATAGGTACCTATAAGAAGAAAAGTACAGGAGGAGGAAATTCAGAAGAAGATCAAAAAGAAATTTATGTGCCGTTTACCTCTTTCTCTCAAGCTTTTAATATGGGAGATATTGTAGGTTGGATGGCTATTACAGCAAATGATAATAATTCTATCACAGCATTGAAAAGTTCTATTTTTGACGTGATTAAAGAAAATCATACCATACATCCAGAAGATGATCGTGCGATAGGAAATTTTGATCTATTTGAAGAATATACAAAAATTAGTGGCTTGTTTACAGCTCTAAATTTCGTTGCTTATTTTGTGGGAATTCTCGTCTTACTCTCGGGAGTAATAGGAATCTGTAACATTATGCTCATCGTAGTTAAAGAACGAACTAATGAGATAGGTGTGAGAAGAGCTTTGGGTGCGACACCATGGTCAATTCGAGGTCAAATTCTATTAGAGTCTATTTTCTTGACAATTATCTCTGGGATGGCCGGCATTATTTTAGCCACCTTAGTTCTTTGGCTGGTAAATTATGCTTTGGCTGCACAAGATAGTTCAGAAATGATGTTTATCAACCCGAGTGTAGATTTAGTCACAGTAATTATAGCCTTACTTATATTGGTGATTTCAGGTTTATTAGCAGGGCTAATACCTGCACAAAATGCGATTAGAATAAAACCTGTAGACGCTTTAAGAACAGAATAAAAATAAAATCAATCTATAAAATGAAAAGAATACTAACCATCATTGTTTTAGTTGTCATAGGAATCTTGTTTTTTGGTTCTTTGTACTACTTATACCAAAAGAATCAAGAAAGTCCCGTTGTTTATGAGACTGAGAAACCTTCTAAGCAAACTATCGTCAAAGAAACAGTTGCTACTGGAAGTATTGTTCCTAAAGAAGAGATTTTAATCAAGCCTAACATATCTGGAATTATTGATAAAATTTATATCGAGGCGGGAGAAAATATCAATGTCGGAGATTTAATTGCTTCTTTAAAAGTGGTCCCTAATGTCTCTAATTTGGCTAGTGCTAAAAACCAAATTACTTCAGCAAAAATAGAAATGGATAACCAAAAGCGTAATTATGATCGCCAAAAAGGATTGTTCGATAAAGGAGTTATTTCGGCTAACGATTTTGATCAAGTAGAAGTTACTTACCGTCAATCTCAACAAACCTATAGAGCAGCTCAACAAACCTATGAAATCATTCAAACAGGAACCACCAGCGGAGTAGGAAATGCAGCAAATACTCAAATTCGTTCTACCATTTCAGGTATGGTTTTAGAAGTTCCAGTAAAGGAAGGAAATCAAGTAATTGAAGCAAATAACTTTAATGAAGGAACTACCATTGCTACGTTAGCTAATGTAGATAAAATGATTTTTGAAGGGAAAGTAGATGAATCTGAAGTAGGAAAAATTAAAGAAAACCTTCCATTAGAAATAACGATTGGTGCTATTGAAAATAAAAAATTTGATGCCATTTTAGATTACATCGCTCCAAAAGGATTAGACGAAAATGGAGCTATTCAATTTGAAATTGAAGGAACTTTAAAAAATCAAGATAGTACATTTATTCGTTCAGGGTTAAGTGCGAATGCTTCTATTATTTTAGATAAAGTCGAGAATGTTTTATCGATAAAAGAGTCTTTGGTTCAGTTTGATTCTGATACTAAAGATCCATTTGTAGAGGTGAAAACGGGAGATCAGGAATTTAAAAGACAAGAGGTGAAGCTTGGCTTGAGTGACGGAATTTACATTCAAGTTTTAGAGGGTATAAATGAAAATGATGAGATTAAAGTTTGGAATCAGGTGAAACCTGCAGAGAACTTTGGTCAAAAAGACTAAGTTTAATTGTAACAAAACTATAATGAAATCTACATATATACATAGAAACCTTTTTATGAAATCAATATCTAGCTTTATTATTCTTTTTTTCTTGACGTTTACTTTTCAAGCGCAAGAAAAAAAATGGACATTAAAAGAGTGTGTTGAGCACGCTCTAGAAAATAATATTTCTATCCGTCAGTCTCAACTAGATGTAGATGCTGCAGAGCTAGACAAGATGGATGCCATTGGTAACTTAATTCCTACGGTAAACGGTTCAGCTTCTTATTCAACCAATACAGGTGCCAATATTAACCCAGTAACTAACCAGTTTGAAAATGAAACGTTTTCATCTATGACTGGGGGAATAAGTTCTAACTTAACTTTGTTTGATGGTTTAAAAAATATTCGTCAGCTTCAAAGATCTAAATTGGCAAAGTTGGCAAGTCAATATCGTTTAGATAAAATGAAAGATGATATTGCTTTAGCTGTTGCAAATTCTTATTTACAAGTATTACTTAATAAAGCTAACTTAGAAGTAATCAAATCTCAGAATATTGTCACTTTAGAGCAATTAGAAAGAACCCAAGATTTAGTTGATGCAGGAGTTTTGCCACAAGGAGATATGCTAGAAATAAAGGCTACAGATGCGAGTGAAAAACAACGTATCGCTGTAGCGGAAAACGATGTAGAGATTTCTTTAATTAGTTTAGCTCAACTTTTGCTTATAAAAGATTACGAAAGTTTTCAAATAGTTGATGAAGGTTATGAGATCATCTCAACCGAGGTTACAGATATTCCTGTACAAGAGATTATCAACTCAGCTGAAGAAACTAGATCTGAAGTTAAAATAGCTGAACAAAATGTTCTTTTAGCTGAAAAAGATGTTCAAATAGCAAGAGGTAATTATTACCCGACACTTTCAGCTTTTTTTGGATATAACACTAGATATTCAGATAATGATTTTTTAGATAGAAATTTTACAGATCAATTATGGCAAAATGATGGTATAGGTTATGGACTTCAATTAAACGTTCCTATTTTTAATGGTCTATCGGCAAGAACTAATGTGAAAAGAAATAAAGTAAACTTAGAAAGAACAGAGTTTCAATTAGAGCAAGCAAAATTAGATTTAGAATCAAATGTGTATCAGGCTTATGTAGATGTAAAAGGAGCACTTAAAGCTTATGAAGCTTCACAAACAGCTTTAGAATCTCAAGAGTTAGCTTATGATTATGCTAAAGAGCGTTATGATGTAGGTTTAACAAATGCCTTTGATTTTAGTCAGTCAAAATTGAGATTTGATAATGCTAAAATAGAAGTGAACAGAACTAAGTACGATTATATATTTAAATTAAAAGTTTTAGAATTATTTTTTGGTGTAGACGCAAAAGATATTAAGTTGTAATTATGAAAAAAAAGACACTTGTTATAATTGTTGCCTTAGTAGTAGCGGTTATTTTGTTATTGGTAGTTGGTAAAAAAAGCGGATGGTTTGGAAAAACAGGAAACTTTAAACAAGTTGAAATAACTGCCATTAATGAAATAGATATAACCGAAACGGTTTCGGCTACAGGAAAAATACAACCTGAAGTTGAGGTAAAGCTATCTTCAGAAGTTTCGGGAGAAATTATTGAGTTACCAATCCAAGAAGGTCAAGCCGTAGAAAAAGGAGACTTATTGGTAAAGATTAATCCAGATTTGTATCAATCTAGCTTACAGCGGTCTCAAGCAAGTTATCAAAATATTCAAGCTTCTTTAGCTCAAAGTAAAGCGAGTTTTAAGCAAGCAAAAGCAAATTACGACCGTAATAAAACTCTTTTTGATAAGGGAGTTATCTCAAAATCTGAATGGGATGCGATTGTATCTGAATATGAAATGGCTCAAGCCTCTAGAGAATCTGCTTATTATAATGTGCAAAGTGCTGCTGCAACGGTAAACGAAGCTAAAGATAATTTAGGTAGAACTACGATTTATGCACCTATGTCTGGGACAATTTCGAAGTTAGACGCCGAGTTAGGAGAGCGAGTGGTAGGTACTCAGCAAATGGCAGGAACCGAAATTTTACGTGTAGCGAATCTTGCCGAGATGGAAGTTGAAGTAGAAGTAAATGAAAATGATATTGTTAAAATTGCAGTTGGTGATTCGGCAATTGTAGAAGTTGATGCCTATTTAGGTAAGGAATTTAAAGGAATTGTTACTGAAATTTCTAATTCGGCTGCAGATGATTTAACGGCAGATCAAGTAACTAATTTTGATGTTAAAGTAAAGATCCTAAAACAATCTTATGCGGAGTTAACCGAAGGAAAACCAGAAGATTTCTCTCCGTTTAGACCAGGAATGACTGCTACCGTTGATATCATCACAAGTAAAAAGAAAAATATTATTGGAGTTCCTATTAGTGCTATTGTGATCAAAAACGATACTACTTCCGTAAAGAAGAGTATAAAAGGAGACGATAAAGAACAAACTCCTTCTGCAAAAAAAACAATTACAGATGAAACTTTTGAATGTGTATTTGTGAAAAATGGAGATGAAGTTAGGTTACAAGTTGTGAAAACAGGAATACAAGACGATACAAATATAGAAATATCTAAAGGCTTAAAGGTAGGGGACGAAGTAATTACAGGTCCGTATAACACGGTTACCAAAAGTTTAAAGGCTGGTGATAAAATAGAGGTGAAAGGCTCATTAGAAGATAAATAATTTGGCTTTAATATTATTATTAGAAACAACGACAATCAATTGCTCTGTTGCTTTAGCAGAAGATGACAAGATTATAGCAATTAAGGAAGATAAAACTCCTGGGTATTCTCATGCAGAGAAACTCCATTTATTTATTGAAGCAGTCTTAACTGAATCTAATAAGACACTATTGAATTTAGATGCAGTAGCAGTTAGTAAAGGACCTGGCTCATACACAGGATTGAGAATTGGAGTTTCAGCAGCAAAAGGACTGTGTTATGCTTTAAATTTACCTTTATTGTCGGTTGATACATTAACTTCAATAGCACATCAATATAAATCTTTAGATTTTACTGATGGGTATGTAATTCCTATTTTAGATGCTCGTCGTATGGAGGTTTATACTTCTGTGTTTAAACTAGAAAATGGAGAGTTAATTTTAATCTCTCCCGTGGAAGCAAAAATAATAGATGAAAACTCTTTTGAAGAGTTGAAAGGAAATAAGCTTTTTGTTGGTGATGGAGTCGGGAAAATCGAAGAAGTCTTATCTAATAAAAAGAATACTTCATTCTTACAATGCTTGCCATCTACTAAAGAAATGGCTGCAATAGCATGTCATAAATACAAAATAAGCGACATGGAAGATGTCGCTTATTTTGAACCTTTTTACTTAAAAGATTTTGTAATCAAAAAGAAGAAGAATTAAGAGTCTTGCGTAACTTCGTTATAATACTTAATAAGGGTAATTAAGTCTTTTTCTTCATCATCTCCTCTAAACTTCAATTTATTTTCTTTAATGTATTTCTCTAATTCCTTGTTGTGGTTAGGGAAAGCGTCTGCTGCTCTTTTTTTATGAGCCTCAATCGCGTAAATTTTTTCATCTAAAGAAATAAAATAATGCTCTTCATTTTTAAGTCTAGGTTTTTTATCACTAGCCATAGGAGTATTCGCTTTCTGACCAGGAATAAAATCCTGACTTATTCTTTTTAAAAGTTTTCCCTTTTTATTTTCGTTTAAAACCACTAAGTAACCATTATTAGCCTTATTGATAAAAATAGGAAGTTTATTGATAAAAGTAAATTTAGCATCTTCTATCGCGATGTCATACTTGGGATTTCTTTCCATAATTAAAGTCTCTTTCTCCTCTGGAGATTTTTTAGCTTCAAAGGTGTCGTCATATATTCTGTACCTTAAATATACAGATATAACTTGTCCACTTTCTTTATCTATGACTTGGCCTTTTTTAAATTCATCATTAAAGTACATTGAGCCAATGACATTTGAATTTTCAACTTTCTGTCCGTTTTTAATAAAATAATTGGTGTTATTTTTAATGTTGTTATTGAAATTTTCTGTGGAAGAAACCATTTGTTGAAACTGGCTAATGCTTTGAGGAGCAACGGCAGGAGTTTGAGCAAAATTTAAACTATAGGTTAATAAGGCTAAAATTAAGGTAATTCGTTTCATATATTTTATTTAAAATTTGAGGTTTGTAATTTACAAAAAAATTGCACTTAATTACTTAAGTGCAATCATTATTCCATTTTTATTATTTATAATTTTTTATAGTAAGAGACTAGCTTTATCAAGTCTTCATCTTTAGAACTTTCTTTAAACTTTAATTTATGATCTTTAATAAATTGTTTTAGCTCTTTTTGATGGTTTGGAAATGCTTTATAGGCGTTTCTTTTGTCAGGTTCTACTTCAATTAATATATTGTTTATATTTATAAAATAATTTTCTTTATTAATTAATCTAGCCTTTTTATCACTTTCCATTGGAGAATTCGTTTTTTGTCCAGGTATATATTTTTGACTAAGCCTTTTACAAAGAGAGATTTTTTCATTTTCAGAAAGTACTAAAACATAACCGTTGTTAGCTTCATTTATAAATACCGGCAACTTATTGATAAATACAAAATGAAGATTATTATATTTAATATCATATTGATTAGATCTTTCTAAGAAAAGTGTAGCTTCGTCGTCTGTAGATTTTCTTGCTTCAAAAGTATCATCAAAAATTCTATATCTTAAATAAACATTTATTACCTCCCCAGATACTTTATCGATAATTCTTGCTTTATGAAAATCAGGACTTAAATACATATCACCAATTACATCAACATTCCTTATTTTTTTTCCATCCCTTATAAAATAGTTAGTATTGTTTTTTACATTATTATTAAAGTCATCATTTTTACTTATAGTTTTTTCCCATTCTGATGTAGGCTTCCACATCGGAATAGGGGTAGGAGCTTCATTAAAATTTAATAGTTGAGCAAAACTTGAAGTACTTATCATAATGATTATTAAAAATAGTAGTCTTTTCATGATTTTTAATTTTTGATTAATAAAACTATTTAATGTTAAATATACCTCAAAAAAAAGGCCAAACTTGATGTTTGACCTTTTAATATCGTTAAAAATTAACATTTAATCTTTGATAATGTGAACGTCTCTCTGTGGGTAAGGGATTCCAATACCTGCAGCATCTAATCTTCTTTTAGCTTCTTCTATTGTATACCAGTGGCATCCCCAAAACTCATCGTTAGAAGCCCAGAACCTAAGTGATAGGTTAACTGAATTGTCTGCAAGTTCGGTTACAACTACTTGTGGCTCTGGATCTTTATGAATGCCTTCTTGCTCCTTCATTAAATTTAATAGAATGTCTTTTGCCTCCTTAATATTGGCATCATATGAAATTCCTATAGTAATTGCATCTTTTCTTTTTCCTTCTACTGTATAATTTATAATATTATCATTAGATAATTGACCATTAGGAATTACTGCTAATTGATTCCCAAAGGTGTTGATGTGTGTGTAAAAAATAGATATTTCTTTTACACTACCGGAAACTCCTTGAGCTTCAATCCAATCTCCTATCTTAAAAGGCTTCAAGATAATTATTAAAACTCCACCAGCAAAATTAGCTAGAGAACCTTGAAGGGCTAAACCTATAGCTAAACCTGCAGCACCAATAATAGCAACTAAACTTGTGGTTTCAATTCCTAATTGGGTAATAGCGGTAATAAAAACTAGTATTTTTAGAGCCCATCCAAGAATATTAACAATAAAATTCTCTAAAGCAGGATCGTAACTTTTCTTTTGAAAGAATTTTTTTACGTAGCGTACAATGATTTTTGCAATCCACCATCCAATTACCAAAATTGCTATTGCAGCAACTAAATTAGGTAGAAAGTCAATTAATTTTTGGCCGTACTCTTTGGCATAATACTCAATGTTGTCTAATTTTTCCATGTAAAATATTTTAAGCAGGATAATAATTAGTTTTTTTGTTGTCTGAAACTTTTAGCTGTTTAAGTTTTGTTAAAATTAATTGAAATCTATTTGTTTTAATATTTCTATATTCTTATTAGAAGGCCTCTTACACGAATTTTCTTGACATAAAAGCATTTGATTTGAGATATCGCTTTCGCGGAAATCATATTGTTTAAGGTTAACTGGAACATGTGGAGTTAGAATTGCATTGGGAAGATATTCTTCTAAAAAAAACTTTTTATTTTCTATGCACTCTTTACCGAAACTTAAATGATAAAATGGATGAGATATATTTAAATAGGTGTTCATCCATTCACTATAATTCGATGGGGTTTCATGAAAAGAATTTTTGTATTTGTGTAGCATATT
Source organism: Mesonia algae (assembly GCF_003253545.1). Lineage (GTDB taxonomy): Bacteria > Bacteroidota > Bacteroidia > Flavobacteriales > Flavobacteriaceae > Mesonia > Mesonia algae. The sequence continues at coordinate 295,305 of NZ_QKYV01000003.1, read as the reverse complement.
CTTCGCGATCTCAATGTATTTCTCCTGATTTGTAATTTTTCCAATCATAAATAAATTGTTGCACATAATTGCATTAGAACTTGGAATTACATTATCGTGTACTTCAAAAAGATGAGCAAATAATTGTTCATTCGATTTAGAAGCTAAGTAAAATAAATTTTCTTTTTCATCGTAAAATTCCGCGAAAGCGATATCAATAAGTTTTTGAGATTTTTTTAACCAAGAATCTTCAAAAGTTATTTGATAGAGTTGTAAGAAAGCTTTTATGACTAGCGCATAATCTTCTAATGTTCCTATAATTTGCCTATTGCCTTCTACATAATTCTTGTATAATTTTTCGTCAAACAAGTTATCCCACAGGGCTCTTGCAGTAGTCAAAGCAGAACTCAGGTATTCTTCGTTTGCAGTAATTTTATAAGTATCTATAAAAGAGGAGATCGTTAAAGCATTCCAACTAGTAAGACATTTGTGATCGAGTAGAGGTTGAGGTCTATTATTTCGTTCTTTTTTTAAAGTAAGAAGACAACTATCTATTTTTTCTTTTAACTGAAATTCTTCTAGATGATAGTTTTGTGCAATCTTTTGTAGGTTTTGAGTTTGAATGAATACATATTTTCCGTTTTCCCAATATCCTGTATCATTGATATTAAAAATATCAGAAAAAAGAAGGAAATCTTCTTTTAGGAGGTTTTGTAATTCTTTTTTTGTCCACGTGTAAAAAGCACCTTCTTCTTGTTCTCCTTTTTTATTTTGACTGTCTGCATCATAAGAAGCGAAATATAAATCATCATCACTTTTTAAATCACTTTCTATAAAAGCAATGGTTTTTGTGGCGATTTCTTTAAAGTATTCATCTTTAAAAACTTGATAAGCTTGGGCATATAGAGATATTAGTTGAGCATTGTCGTATAACATTTTTTCGAAATGTGGAATATGCCATTTTTCATCTACACTGTATCTAGAAAAACCTCCGCCTACCACATCGTGAATTCCGCCTTGAGCTATTTTATATAGTGTAAGTTTTACGTAATTTAAAACTTCTTTGTTGTTTTCTTGAAATCCATAACGTAACAAAAACTGTAATTGATTAGGCATCATAAATTTTGGAGCGCCTTTATCTCTTCCATTCTTATAATCAAAATTTTGTTGCCATTTATTCATAGCATTTTGTAAATGGTATCTTTTAAACTCTTTGTCTTTTGGTTCATCGATGAGTTGTGTAGAAAGAATGCCTTTCTCTAGCTGAAGAGCGTATTCTTCCATTTGATCGGGATCTTTTTGATATAAATCTTTAAGCTGATGCAAAGAACCTAACCATTGTTTTTCGGGTAAATAGGTAGCTCCCCAAATAGGTTTTCCGTTAGGTAATGCGACAATATTAAGTGGCCAGCCTCCTTGTCGAGTCATAATTTGCAATGCTAACATATAGATTTGATCCACATCGGGGTGTTCTTCTCGGTCAACTTTTATAGAAATAAAATGCTCATTCATGAGATGGGCAACCTCTTGTTTTTCAAACACTTCTTTTTCCATCACATGACACCAATGACAAGCAGTGTAGCCAATACTTATTATTAATAATTTATTTTGTTGTTGAGCTTCTCGTAAAGAATTTTCGTCCCAAGTTTGCCAATGTATAGGGTTATTAGCGTGTTGTAATAAATAGGGGCTCGATTGGTTCTTAAGATTATTTTGAGAGAAATTCATTTAGTTGTGTTATTTTAGTTTTTTGTAATTCAAAACAGAATGTTTAAAATTAATGTTTTGGTAACAATTAAAACAGTGAAAAGAATTATGAAATATACATTTTTGCAAATTCAGAAATAAAAATTTTTTATGGAAAATATTTATATCGTAATGCTTACGATTTTATTTGCACTTGCAATTACCGATTTGGTTGTAGGGGTAAGTAATGATGCAGTGAATTTTTTAAACTCTGCAATTGGTTCTAAAGCCATTTCTTTACGTACCATTATGATTGTTGCCAGTATTGGTGTAGCGGTTGGAGCCATTTTTTCTAGTGGTTTAATGGAAGTGGCTCGTAAGGGGATTTTTGTTCCTAGTCAATTTTATTTTGATGAAATCATGATCATCTTTTTGGCCGTGATGATAACCGATGTTTTATTGTTAGATTTTTTCAATTCCTTAGGTTTACCAACTTCCACCACGGTTTCTATTGTTTTTGAATTATTAGGAGCTGCAGTAAGTGTAGCTTTTATTAAACTATATAACCAAGGTGAAGGTTATGAAATGTTGGCGCAATATATTAATACTTCTAAGGCATTAGAAATAATTGTGGGAATACTGCTCTCGGTCGTCATAGCATTTACGATTGGTGCTTTGGTTCAATATTTATCTAGGTTGGTATTTTCTTTTCAATATGAGAAAAAAATTAAATATATAGGAGCTATTTTTGGAGGACTTTCAATTACAGCAATTACCTATTTCATTTTCATTAAAGGAATGAAGAGTATTTCTTTTATTTCTTCGGATGTAAAAGATTATGTGAATGACCATACTTTGATTATTATTCTGGGTAGCTTTTTAGTGTGGACTTTACTTTCTCAACTTCTTATGAGCGTTCTGAAAATAAACATTTTAAAAGCGATTATTGTTATAGGGACCTTTGCCTTAGCTTTAGCTTTCGCTGGAAATGACTTAGTAAACTTTATAGGTGTTCCTATTGCAGCTTGGCAATCTTTTGAATTGTGGCAACAGGCTTATCTTGCTACTGGGGTTTTACCTTCTGAGTTTAACATGGAAGGACTTTCAGGCGCAGTAGAAACGCCAGAACTTTTATTGATTTTAGCGGGAGGAATAATGGTAGTTACATTATGGTTTTCAAGTAAAGCTAGATCGGTTGTAGATACAGGAATTAATTTGGCAAGACAAGGAGATGGAGTAGAGCGATTTGAACCTAATACTTTATCGCGAGTAATAGTGCGTTATTCTGTGTACCTAACAAGTGGTATTTCTAAGGTGTTGCCAAATTCCGTGAAAAATAAGATAGAAGAAAAATTTCAAAAACCAAAGGAGTTAATTAATGATAGAAGAATTGATGCTCCAGCATTTGATACCGTAAGAGCATCGGTAAATATGGTAGTGGCGAGTATTCTTATTTCTATAGGAACCAATTTAAAATTACCATTATCTACAACTTATGTAACCTTTATGGTAGCTATGGGTACTTCTTTAGCCGATAGAGCTTGGGATAGAGAGAGTGCTGTGTATAGAGTAGCAGGAGTTATTAATGTAGTAGGAGGATGGTTTGTAACCGCAATTGTTGCCTTTATTGCTGCAGCTATATTTGCTGCAATTATTTGGTATGGAGGGATGATTGCTATTGCAGTTTTAGTTTTGTTGGCTGTTTTTCTTATTACGAGGAGTGCAATTTTACATACTAGAAAAGTAAAAGCTGAAAAAAATAAGAAGCGTTTTAATAGAAATGATATCATTACTATTAACGAAATTACGATGGAAACATCACAGAATATTTCTAACGTTATTCAGGGTATAAATAAGCGTTACGGTAAAGTAATTGATCATTTGGGTTACCATGATCTTGGGAAGCTTAAAAAGGATACTAAAAAGCTAAATGTGCTTGAAGATGAGGTGGAAGAACTAAAAGATAATGTATTCTACTTTATTAAATCTTTGGAGGAAAATTCTGTAGAGGCGAGTAGATTCTATATTCTCTTCTTAGACCATATGCAAGATATTGTGCAGTCGATTGCTCAAATAACTAGATCGAGTTATAAGCACGTTAACAATAACCATAAGAATTTGAAGTTTAATCAAATTCGAGATTTAAAGAGTATTGACAGAGAGTTACAGGTAGTTTTCCAAGAAATAATTGAAACTTTTGATACGCATTCTTTTGAGAATATAAATCAGATTATTGTTCAGAAACAAGCCCTTATCGGAAAAGTTTCAGAGCTAATTCAAAAACAGATTACACGTATTAGAACTTCAGAAACTAGTCCTAAAAACACCAAATTATATTTTGGTTTGTTGTTAGAAACTAAAGATATGATCACGTCAACGATTAGTTTATTGCAGCTTTTTGAAAGCTATTATGACGATGCTAAACGAGAATTTTAATAAATAGAACTCCGTATTGTAAAATAAAAAAGCTCCCAAATTGGGAGCTTTTTTAATATGTGATAAACCGAAAAAATTATCCGTTAATAGCTTCTACTGTATTTACTTTATTGTGAAGCATTTCTTTTAACATATTTTCAATACCATTCTTAAGCGTAAAAGTAGAAGAAGGACATCCGCTACAAGCACCTTGTAAAATCACTTTTACTGTTTTAGTTTCTTCATCATAAGAGTCGAACATTATATTTCCTCCATCACTTGCTACGGCAGGTTTTATATATTCATCTAAGATCGCAACGATTTCTTTAGAGGTATCATCTAAATTTTCGATAGATGGAGACGAGCTGTTTACTATATCCTCTCCAGAAGATTTTTGTGTAGCTCCTTCTTCAAGAATCTGTTTACCGTCTTCAATATAACTTCTAATAAATTCTCTCAGTTCTAAAGTAATATCATTCCAGTCCGCTACGTCATATTTAGAAACCGAAACATAATTTTCATCTAAGAAAACCTCTTTCACAAAAGGAAAATGAAATAAAGCTTTAGCTAAAGGAGAATGCGAGGCATCGTCAATATTTTTAAATTCTATAGATTGTAAAACTAATTTTTTATTAGCTACAAACTTCATTACTTTAGGGTTAGGAGTGCTCTCTGCATATACCGTTACCGGAATTTTTTTAGTTTGTTGAGAATCTTCTTTAATAATAACAGTGCCATTATTTAAAAGGTCTTCTAACTGATTTTTTAATTCTTCTTGCACATCTTCCCAAGCAACAATGTCATATTTTTCTATAGCAACAAAATTTTGTGCTAAATAAACCGTTTTAACAAATGGAAGGTGAAATAATTTTTGTGCTAAGGGCGATTTTGACGCCTCATCAATATTTTTAAATTCATAGCTTTCATGATTGACTAAAAATTGATCAGCTTCAAATTTAACAATAGATTTATTGGTGGTAGCCTTAACTTCTATATGGTAATTTTTCATAAACGCAAATTTTACGCAAAAATACTAAAAGAAATACAATGAAATGAATATATTTACGGCTTATATAGAGAAATAAAGTTTAATAGAAATTCCTCAAAGGATTCATATTTTATGTTAATTTTGTGATTTTTGTTAGAAAAACCATAAATAATGTGGTTATAAATTTTTTACTTTTTCTCAATTTGCTTTAATTTGACGAGATAATACCCTAAAAAAATATGAAGTCTATAAAAACCTACTTGTTTTTGGCAATTATTACATTACCATTTTTGTCTCAAGCTCAAGAACGTGGAATTCCAGTTTATACCGATTACTTAACTGATAATCTATATTTAGTACACCCTTCAATGGCTGGTGCTGGTATTAGAAATAAAATTCGTCTTACGGGAAGAAGACAATGGTTTGATGTAGATGATGCTCCTTCTTTAGAAACTTTAAGTTTAAACGGAAGAGTTGGAGAGAATGTTGGAATTGGGGGGATTTTGTACAACGATAGTAATGGTCGATTTTCTCAACAAGGAGTTTACGCCACATTTGCATATCATATCTTGTTATCTAGAGATAGAGTAGATTTAAATCAATTATCTTTTGGTTTAAATGTGGGTGTTTTACAAGAGAAATTAGACGAAAGTGATTTAATTGGAGGTACAAACCCTAATGACCCCATAATTTCAGGAACAGAACAACAAGATTCTTATTTTAATGTTGATTTTGGAATGTCTTATTATTTTTTAGAGTTCTATTCTCATTTTACCGTAAAGAATTTAATTCCGCAAAAGCGTGATATTTTTTCAGATAACTTTGAGACCGATAACCAAAGACAGTATTTACTTTCGTTAGGTTACATTATAGCGCCTTATGGATCGGAGTGGTCATACGAGCCTTCGGTTCTTTTTCAAATGAAAGAAGAAACCTCAGAAGCATCAATCGATGCTAACTTTAAAGTTTATAGAAATTTTGATTTTGGTCAACTTTGGGGAGGTCTTTCTTATAGAAGAAGTTTTGATGGTGCAGAATATAGTACTGATGGATTGGCTAGTGTAGAAAATCAAAAATTACAATATGTATCTCCTTTCTTAGGAATTAATTACGGAGATTTTATGTTTGCTTATACTTACACATATCAAGCAAATTCTATAGTATTAAGTAATTCTGGTTTTCACCAAATAACTTTAGGATATACCTTCGGAAAGAATAAAGAGCCTTACCATTGTAATTGTCCTGCTATTAATTACTAAAAATCTAAATAGGAAACTTTAAATTTTTCTATGCGGTTATAATTTACCAGGTCGTCTAAGACTTTAGGATTTTTATTTGAAAAAAATATAGAATCTTTTTCTAACCTATCGCTAAGCAGTTTTGCATTTTGTAAAACTGCTTTTGTCTGTTTAGCTACCGCCTCTCCAGAATCTATAATTTGTACGCCTTCAGGAAGTATCTCTTTAATTAATGGAATTAAATAAGGATAATGACTGCAACCTAGCACAAGATAATCTATGCCCTTTGCTATCATAGGTTGAAGAAGTCTTGTAAGTAAGTTTCTTGTTTTTTCAGAATTTAATAAACCTTTCTCTACGAGAGGGACTAATCCTTCTCCTATCACTTCTATTATTTCAGTATTTTTAGCAAACAGTTCAGATGTTTTGGTAAACAATTCGCTGGATAATGTTCCTTTGGTGGCTAATATCCCAATAACTTTAGATTTACTTTGAAGTGCTGCAGGCTTAATAGCAGGCTCTATTCCTATAAAAGGCACATCAAAGCTACATCTTAATTCTTTTATTGCATTTGTGGTAGCTGTATTGCAAGCCACAACAATGATTTTTGCGCCTTGGTCTAAAAGTAATTCTGTGTTCTTATAGGATAAATCTATGATCTCTGATTTGCTTTTAGCTCCATACGGAGCATTTCGGCTATCTGCTAAGTAAATGATTTGCTCTTTAGATAAAAGCTGTTGTACGGCTTTAAAAATAGAAGTTCCGCCAACGCCAGAGTCAAACATTCCAATAGGAGCAGATTTTATCATAGTTAAATTTTAATAGTAAAAATAAAAAAGCGTTTCCATTAATGGAAACGCTTTTTTACAATTTGTATAAATTTTATAGAATTAGATTCCTAACTCCTTCTTTACATCGTTTAATAAGTCATAACCATCGGCTAATAAAACACCTCCAGCACCTGTAGTAGAATCTAAAACGTAATCAAAACCTTTAGCTCTAGCTACTTTTTGAATCGCAGTTCTTGCTTTTTCATAAACAGGCTTTAATAATTCAGTTTCTTTCTTTTGTAACTCCTTTTGAGCAACTTGTTGGAACTGAACGATTTTCTCTTGAGTAGCTTGTAACTCTCTAGCTCTAGAAGCATTCTCTTCTTCAGTCTTGGTAGTAGCTTCTGCTTGGTAACGTTGATTTTTGTTTTGAGCCTCTTTTAATAAATCATCGATGTCTGCTCTATAAGTCTTTTCTAATTTTTCTAATTGAGACATAGCAGATTGATATGTAGGCATAGACTCAATAAGTTCTTGTGTTCCTACGTGAGCCACTTTAGAGGTTTGTGCATTAGTAAATGCAACTGCACCTAACATAAATGATACGGCTATTAAAACGGTCTTAAATTGTTTCATCTTTCTAAAAAATTAATTGTTGTTATTTAATTGTTTCTTTTATTTATTTCTAGCTTGTTCTAAGCTGTCTCTTCTTCTTTCTCTATCTTCTAATAACTTTCGTCTTCTCTCTTCATATTCTGCTTGTCTGGCTGCTCTTGCAGAATCTCTTTTCCTTTGACGTTCGTCTAGCATACTTTCTCTTTCATCAACTTGAGCCTGTCTTTCTCTTTCTCTTTTTGCTTCTTCTGCAGCCTCATTTTTGGCACCTTCAACAGATTTGTACGGCTCGTTAGGATCAACAGCTACTTCATTAGCTCTATTTTCATTCTGCGTTTTTCTAGACGTTCTTTCGATCATCGTTAAAACCTGATCGCTAATATCGTGTCTATTTGCAGAAAATAACATTAATGCTTCCGCGGAATTTTCAAAGATAAAATCATATTCTCTTTTAAGACCGATTTCTTGTACAGCATTAAAAACTTGATCTTGAACCGGCTGTACCAATTGTCTTTTTTGAATCATTAAATCTCCTTGAGTGCCAAACCTATCATTTTGATAATCTAAAACTTTCTTCTCTTCAAAAGCAATCTCTTCTTCTCTTTCTTCTATAAGTTCTTTAGTCAAAAGAGCTCTTTCATTTTCTAAGTTTTGCTTCATATCATCAACATTTTTCATCATCAGTTCAATTTCAGATTTCCATTTCTGAACCTTGCTTTCTAATTGTTGACTAGCTTGTTGATATTCTGGAATATTTTTTAAAATATAATCCATATCAATATAAGCAATTTTAATTCCTCTTTGAGCGCTTAAATTAAGGCTAAAGGCTATTGCTGTAATAAGAAGTAAAAAATTTTTTTTCATCATCTCTTGTTCATGTTAGAAAATATCGTGCCAATTTAAAATTGCTGTCCGATAATAAAATGAGTTTCCCATCCATTAGCACCGTTATTTGTTCCAGGAATAGGGTCAAATCCATAACCAAAATCAATACCTAGTAAACCAAATGCAGGCATAAAGATACGTAAACCTACACCAGCAGATCTACTTAGTTGAAAAGGATTAAAGTCTTTAAAGCCATCGTAACTAGCTCCACCTTCAACAAATGCTAACGTATAAATAGAAGCTGTAGGCTTAAGCGTAATTGGGTATCTTAATTCTAACGAATATTTATTATAAATTGTAGCTCCATCATTTCTAGTTAAGTTAGAGCCTAAGGCTCTGCCTTGAGGTGTTAAAGATTGATTTGGATAACCTCTAAGCGCAATATTTTCTCTTCCGTCAAGGCTGTATCCTCCTAAACCATCACCTCCTAAATAGAATCTCTCAAACGGAGGAATTCCTCTATCATTGTCGTAAGCTCCTAAAAATCCGTATTCTGTTGATGCTTTAAGTACTAATTTTCCAGCTATTTTGTTATACCACTCACCTTTAAACTTTATTTTATAATATTCTAATAGCTTAAATCTTTCTTGGTCAATTTTAGCTACATCGGCCTCTCCATTGGTTTGGAACTCTGGATCATCTCCTAAATTAGCATAATCTACACCGTTCCATGCAGAATAAGGAGGAGTTACTTTTGCTGAGATATTGAATTTAGATCCCCCCATTGGGAAAACAGGGTTGGTGTAAGTGTTATCTCTACTTAATCCAAATGTAATAGCAATGTTGTTAGCATACCCGTCAGGGAAGGTAAATAAACCTATGTTATAGTTCTTTAAATTATAGTGTTGGTAACTTAGAGCTACAGATGCTGTAAAGAAATCATCTGGAATAGTAAGTCTCTTTGCTAAACCAATAGAACCACCAGTAATTAAAAATCTTCTGTCTCTATCTGCTTCTCTTTCAAAAGCATCATAGAAATATTGAACAGTATGAGAAAAAGAGGTAGTTAAACGAATTGGTTTTTTTCCTCCTAACCAAGGTTCTGAAAATGATAAGCTATAGGTTTGGTAGTAACTTGCAGCCTGTGCTCTTAAAGATAAGGTTTGCCCGTCTCCCATTGGTAAAGGTTTGTAAGCATCTTTGTCTAAAATTCCTTTTAAAGAGAAATTGTTAAAAGATAAACCTAATGTTCCTACAAAACCTCCACCGCCATAACCTCCTTGAAGTTCTACTTGGCTAGCTCCGCTTTCAACTACTTTATAATCTAAATCTACAGTAGCGTCGGCTGGGTTTACTTTAAAATCTGGAGAAAGTTGTTCGGCGTCAAAGAAACCTGTAGCTCCTAATTCTCTAACTGTTCTTACCACATCTTGCTTACTATACTTTTGACCAGGTCTCGTTCTTATGTTTCTGTAGATTACGTGATCGTTAGTTTTATCATTTCCGGTAACGGTAATTCTATCAAAATAAGCAATTTTACCTTCTCTTACACGTATCTCGAAGTCTATCGTATCGTTATATATTCTTGTTTCAACCGGATTAATTTGCGCAAATAAATACCCGTTATTTTGATACAAATTAGTTAAATCCTCTGCGTCTGGCTGAGTTTGATCACTAATTTTCTTTTCTAATAAGGTTCCGTTATATACATCTCCTTTAGAAATTCCTAAGATGTTTTTTAATTCCCTATCTGAATAAACACTGTTTCCTAAGAAAGTAATATCTCCAAAAAAGTATTTATTACCTTCTTCTAAATTAATGGTAAGCTCAACATCCTTCTCGTTTAATTTAACGAGCGTGTCAGATACAATTCTGGCATCACGATAACCTTTAGATTTGTACTTGTCTATAATTTTTTCTTTGCCAAGCTCATATTCGTCTTCAATATACTTAGATCTCTTCCAAAATCTAAAGAAGCTCTTTTGTTTAGTTTTTAATTGACGACGTACTTTACCATCGCTAAAAATTTCATTTCCGTTAATGTGTATGTCTGCAACTTTCACTTTTTCGCCGCGATCTATCCTTAAGATCATGTCTACTTGTTCGGCTTCAGAAACTTCTGCAGTATCTTTTACGGTATTCGTTCTTATGTCTACTTTGGCATTAAGATAACCGTCTTGAGCATAAGAATTCTTAATATTATTCTTTGTTTTGGTAATTAAGTTTTCGGTGACTTTAGATCCTGCTTTAAGGTCATTGTCCTTAATTATATCTTTTCGTTTCTTTTTCTTTTTAAGACCTACGATTTCAACTTCTTTTAACTCTGGTACCTCTTGAATTTCTAATTCTAAATCGGCTACATTTCCGTTAACGTTCGTTACGTAAAGGTTGATGTCACTAAATAGCCCAAGATCCCAAAGCTTTTTGATAATGCTGCTGATTCTGTCTCCTGGAATGTAAATCTCTTCTCCAGTTTTGAGTCCTGTAAAAGCAATTACGGTTTGCTCGTTATAATTTTGACTACCAACAACACTAATCTCGCCTACGGTATATTTTTTACCATTGGCAATAGCTATATCTTGTGCCTGAGTGTGGTTGAATGCGAGTACACAAATTATTAAAAGTAATAGTTTCTTTAACATCAATATATTAATTGATTTGTTCACTGGTTTTTCCAAATCTTCGTTCTCTGTTTTGATAATTTAGTATTGCTTCTAATAAGTCTTCTTTGCGGAAATCTGGCCACAAAATATCTGTAAAATATAATTCCGCGTAAGCGATTTGCCACAACAGAAAATTACTAATACGACGTTCTCCACTTGTTCTAATCAATAAATCTACATCGGGTAAATCATGAGTATACAAATGCTGCTGTACGAAATCTTCATTAATTTCACTGGTTTCAATTTCTTGCGCTGAAACCTTTTCGCTTATTCTTTTTATAACACTTAATAGTTCTTCTCTAGAACCGTAGCTAAGTGCTAATGTTAGGGTCATTAAATTATTGTTAGAAGTTTTTTCAATAACTTCTTCTAATTCTTTTCTTGCCTTGGAGGGTAAATTATCTAAACAACCAATAGCTTTAAGCTGTATGTTGTTGTCCATTAAAGTTTTAATTTCTTTCTTAAGAGAAGAAACCAATAACTTCATAAGAGTTTTAACTTCTAATTTTGGTCGGTTCCAGTTTTCTGTAGAAAAAGCGAAAAGGGTTAAGTTTTTTACACCTGTTTCGGCACAAATTTCAACGGTTTCTCTAACCGCAACTGTTCCTTTTTCGTGACCAACAGCTCTTAAAAAGCCTTGTTTTTTTGCCCACCTACCGTTACCGTCCATAATTATGGCGATGTGTTGTGGAAGGTTTTGTTTATTTATTTTTTCTTTCAAATTCATTAAAAAGCGCAATAACAAGGTTTTCGACCAAAGGTATAAGTTAAGGTGACTCCTACAAACATATACCAATCATTTGTATTGGGATTTCCAAAAGAAGGGTAAACTTCACCACCGTCAAACTCTTCAGGATTACTTCCGTCAAGGTTATCGGTAAAGGTGTAACGAGCACCGGCTTCAATTCCCAAAACCCAATTGGTGTTTAAAGTGCCTTTTACTCCTATAACCATAGGGATGGCTGCCGTAATTTTATTATCACCAGGAACAATGCGATTGGTCCTGTCTACATATTGATTGTCAGTAAAAACTCCTGTTAAACCTGTATATAAATAGGGTGTGAGTTGTGGTTTAAGGTTGTGAAGATTCCACTCCCAGAAGGTGTATTCAATACCTAAAGAAGCCTCGGTAATTTCATTTTTAAAAGAATAACCTCTTTGTTGTCTCCTATTTTCATCAGAATTTTTATCATCTGCCTCTAAAGAAGTGTGAAGAATAGAAAGTCTAAAAGAATGTCTTTTACTTCTATTCCATTTAAAAATACCTCCGGCTAATAAGCTTTTTGGAGCTATATAGCTAGTAGATCCTACGTCACCAATATAATTAGCTCCTCCTATATAAGGGCCAATTTCATAGGTTTGAGAACGTATATCTTTCACACACATAAGTATGGTTATCACAGCAATTAAATACCTCATAGATTTTCAAAAGTTTGCAAATATATGAATTAAGTTTTCTCTAACTTAATTTATATGGTTTTTGTACTTCTATGATTAACAAATTATACTCGTTTTTATTGTTTTAGTTTCTTTTATCTTCTCCCCAAAGTAACTTTTGTCTTAGAGTTTTGATAAAACTATCTTCATTTAATAGAACTAAACCTATAGTAAAAGGAGCTTTTTTAATGGTAATCGTGGTATCGTTATGAAGACTGGTTAATCGTGAATCTAACGAAACTAAAAACTCATTTTCTCTTCCAGAAACTTTAAGTGTTAGCTCTGTGTTATCTGGAATCATTAAAGGTCTTGCGTTTAAGTTGTGAGGAGCAATAGGTGTTATAGCTAACGCTTTAGTTTTGGGGTCTATAATTGGACCTCCACAACTTAAAGAATAACCTGTTGAACCGGTTGGCGTAGCAATGATTAAACCGTCTGCCCAATAGGCATTTAGGTATTTGCCGTCTAGCCAAGTCTCGATGGTGATCATCGAAGTGGTGTTCTTTCTACTAATTGCGATCTCATTTAAAGCAAAGTTCATATTAGAAAGACTATCGTTTTCTGGAGATGTTGCAATGGTGATTAATTCTCTTTTTGATATAGAGTATTTTTTTTCCTTTATAGCTAACATCATTTTTTTGATGTTCTCTTTTTGTATAGTTGCTAAAAAACCTAACCTTCCTGTGTTAATACCAACGATAGGAATGTCTAGGTCTCTTACAAAATTGATGCTTTTTAAAATCGTACCGTCTCCACCAATACTAAAAAATAACTGATAAGAATTATCAAGTTTTGTGAAGGTAGAAAAATTAGTGTATTGCTTATCTATACTACTATTTTCATTAATAATTTTAAGAAAATTAGCTTCAATCTCTACTTGTATATCTTGTAATTCTAGGGCGTCTAAAAGCTCTTGAATATACTGGCCGGAGTTCTTATGATAAAACTGTCCGTAAATTGCTACTTTCATATATTCAGGTATTTATCTAGGTAGTCAGATCTTTCTTGTAAGTTTTTGGTATAAGTGTCTTCTTCGTGTGAGCTTAGAATATTGTAGCCGTATCGTCTTAAGGTTTGGATTACATCATTAACTCCAGAGATATTGGTTTTTATAGTGATTTCTGCTACATCATTTTCAATTTTACTTACAAAAGCACCTAATAATTTATTGTTTGATGATTCTATAATCTGACTAATTTCACTAAAAGAATATTCCGTAAAGTTTTTTTCAACCACTAAAATGGCACCGTTTTCATTTAAAAATGGAGTTTCGTTAAAGAAGGACATAATATCTCCTAATTCAAGGTAGCCAAGGTATTTATTAGATTTTTCTTCTAATACTGGCATAAGATTGGCATTGTTAACACTAAAGTTTTTTAAAACTTCTAGCCAATTTTCGGTGTCACGAACAAAAAATCGCTCCAGAGCATATTGGTAATCCTCTAAAGTTTTTTCATTATCAAAGCATCTTAAATCATTTTCGCTAATAGAACCTATAAAAACTCCATCCTTTTCGACTGGAATATGTGTATAGGTAAGTTCGTTAAAAAGCTTTTTCAAATTCTTTATAGGCTGATTTACAGATTGGATTTCAATATCCTTAATAATGTAATTAGACAATAGCATACTCTGTGCGTTTTAACTGCAAATTAATTAAATTATACCACATGAAAGAATGGCAACTTTGTATTTTTGTAAAGCTAAAGACAAACCTATGACAAAATTAAGTGTTAATATCAATAAAATAGCCACCTTAAGAAATGCACGTGGTGGTAATATCCCCAATGTAGTAAAAGCTGCAAAGGATATTGAAGAGTTTGGAGCACAGGGAATAACAGTGCATCCAAGACCAGATGAGCGACATATAACTTACCAAGATGTAAGGGATTTGCAGCCTGTGGTAAAAACAGAATTTAATATAGAAGGTAATCCTGTTACAAAATTTATAGATCTCGTTATTCAAAATCAACCTACGCAAGTTACCTTGGTTCCAGATGCGGTAGATGCTATAACTTCAAATGCAGGTTGGGATACAGTTAAAAATAAGGAGTTTTTAACCGAAGTAATCTCTGAGTTTAAGAGTAAAGGTATTCGTGCATCTATTTTTGTAGACCCTAATCCCGAAATGATTAAAAATGCCATACATACAGGAGCAGACAGAATAGAGTTATACACAGAAGATTTTGCTAGCGAATATGAAAAAGGAAATCATGATGCTATTAAACCTTATATCGCTTGCGCGGAAATTGCCAATGATTTAGGTTTGGGGATAAATGCAGGTCATGATTTATCATTGCAAAACATTGAGTTTTTCAAAAAGAATATTCCTGGTTTATTAGAAGTTTCTATAGGTCATGCACTAATGGCAGAATCTCTTTATGAAGGTTTAGAAACAGTTATTCATAAATACCTAAAACTACTTCAGTAATGCAATTATATTCAAAAGTAATAGGAGAAGGGAAGCCATTTATCATTCTGCACGGTTTCTTAGGAATGGGGGATAATTGGAAAACTTTAGGAAAAGAATTTTCAGAAAAAGGGTTTCAAGTTCATTTGGTTGATCAAAGAAATCACGGACGTAGTCCGCATACAGATGAGTTTAGTTATGAACTCATGGCAGAAGACATTAAGGAGTATTGTGAAGAAAAAAATCTAAAAGATATTATTTTGTTGGGCCATTCTATGGGAGGAAAAACCGCAATGAAAGTGGCGACAAAATATCCAGATTTAATTCACAACCTTATTGTAGTAGATATCGCTCCAAAATATTATGAGCCTCATCATCAAACCATCTTAGAAGGCTTAACTATGCTTCAGGATGCAGAGTTAAACTCTAGAGGCTTAGCCGATGAAAAATTAGAAGAGTATATTTCAGAATGGGGAGTAAGACAATTTCTTTTAAAAAACCTATATTGGAAAGAGAAGGGGAAATTAGCTTTAAGAATGAATCTAGATATCTTAAAGGAAAAAGTAGAGAGTGTAGGGAAAGCTTTAGAGGAGAGCGATACATTTGAAAAGGATACTTTATTTTTAAGTGGGGGAAACTCTAATTACATCCGTAAAGAAGACAGAGAGTTAATAAAATCTCACTTTCCTAAAAGTAACTTAGTAACAATTAAAGATGCGGGGCATTGGGTTCACGCAGAAAAGCCAGATGATTTTTTTCAAATAATTATGGCTTTTATTGATAAATTCTCATAAATTTACTATGCCTGCATAATATTTCTCAAAAATGCTTGCCTATATTCTATTTTATGCTAAATTTGAAATAATGAAATAACTTAATATATCTTCTATGATTATGAAAAAACTACTATTTTTTGCAGCATTTTTACTTGCTGCGAGTGTTACTTATGCTGGTGGTTATCGAGTGAGCGCTCAGGGTCAAAGGGCTTTGGCGATGGGACACACGGGAGTGGCAGTCGTTAACAGTGCAGAATTGGCTTTCTTTAACCCCGCAGGATTAGTTTATTTAGAAAACAAATTAAATATATCAGCTGGTGTAACAGGTGTTATGTCTAATGTAAAATGGCAAAATGTAGAATCTGGCCAGTTTGCAGAAACAGATAACCCAATAGGGACACCCTTCTATTTTTACGCTTCATATAAAGTAACCGATTTTCTTACAGTAGGGTTAAGTGCTTATTCTCCTTATGGAAGTACAGTAGAATATCCAACAGATTGGGCGGGATCACATTTAGTTAATAATATTGATTTACAGGCTATTTATATTCAGCCGTTAGTTTCATTAAGATTATCTGAATATTTTAGTATTGGTGGTGGTCCAATTTACGTAACAGGAGGTGTAAACTTTAATAGAAACGTGAATAGAACACTTACCGATGAACAAGGAGATCGATCTAATGTAGAAATTGATGCTTCTAATGTTACTAATTGGGGTTGGTCTGCTTCTTGGATGTTTACTCCAACAGAAAATTTTAGAATAGGATTTAATTACCGTTCTGAAGTTATTTTAGAAGCAGAAAATGGTGATGCTACTTTCTCTAATGTGCCTAACTCTCCATTATCGCCTGTGCAAAATGGAACGGTGAATTTTGATGCATCTTTACCAATGCCTGCCGAAATGACTGTAGGTTTATCTTACAGCTTCCTAGATAAATGGTTGTTCGCATTTGATTATAACAGAGCTTATTGGAGTGTTTATAATGATTTAATGATTGATTTTGCGCCAGAAGGTGTTCCAGATTCTTCTAATCCTAGAAACTACAAAAATGCTTCTACTTATAGATTCGGTTTACAGTATGAAGCTCTAGATCAATTAACCTTAAGAGCAGGATATTACTTAGATGAGTCTCCAGTACAATCAGGTTATTTTGCTCCAGAAACACCAAGAAATGATTCCCACGGATTTACAGGTGGTTTTTCTTACCAATTAAGTAAAAGATTTGCTTTAGATGCCTCTGTAACTTACCTAAGATTTAATGAAGTTGATGCCTCTTATGATTTTTATACAGAAAATGGACAAAGTGTACCATTTGAAGGAACCTACAAGAGTAACGCTTTCTTAGCAGGTTTGGGTGTAACATTTAATTTATAATAGAAATGATAACAATGAGAAATTATATAAAATATGCTGCAGTTCTAGCTTTAGGATTAGTAGCTTGTGAGCCAGAGTTTGATGAATCTGTTGAAGATGATAAGGTATATGACCAAGGTAGCGCAGATTTCAGTAATTATGTTGCGGTAGGAAATTCTTTAACTGCAGGTTATGCAGATAATGCGTTGTATGTTAGCGGACAAAAAAATTCTTATCCTAATATTTTAGCACAACAATTTGAGCGTGTAGGTGGAGGAGATTTTACTCAGCCATTAATGAATGATAACCTTGGTGGACTTTTACTTCAAGGGGATCAAATTGCAGGTAACCGTTTGACGTTATCTGTTGTAAATGGTGCGCCAGCACCAACACCAATTTCGGGAACTCCAACCACAGAGATTTCAAATACACTTACGGGATCTTTCAATAATATGGGAGTTCCTGGAGCGAAAAGTTATCACTTAATGGCTCCAGGTTATGGGAATGTTGCCGGTGTACCTACAGGTCAATCAAATCCTTATTTTGTGCGTTTTCGTTCATCTGCAGATGCAACAGTATTGGGAGATGCAGTAGCGCAAAACCCAACATTTTTTAGTTTATGGATAGGAAATAACGATGTGCTAGGCTATGCTTCCTCTGGTGGAGTAGGAGTTAGTCAGCAAGGAAATTTAGATCCTGCGACGTATGGAAGTAATGATATCACAGATACTAATGTTTTTGCGTCTGTTTACAGTCAAGAAGTAGATGCACTTTTAGCTTCGGCAAGTGCTGGGGTCGTTTTAAATATTCCAAATGTAACTTCAACTCCTTACTTTAATACGGTTCCTGTAAATGCAATTCCGTTAGATGCGGATACAACAGCGTTTTTAAATTCACAATTTGCAGCTTATAATACTCAGGTACTTCCAGGTTTAGTTCAATTTGGAATTCTTTCTCCAGAAGAAGCAGCTATGCGTGAAGTTGTATTTCAACAAGGTCAAAATTATGTAACCTTAGTAGATGAAGAATTAACTGATATTTCTCAGATACTCCAAGCTCCGCCGTTTAGTTTAGATGCTCAAACAGCCATGATGTTAGGTCAAATTAGACAGGCAAATGATTCTGATTTAATACCTCTACCAAGTTCTAGTTTCTTAGGAACTTTAGTTAATGATGATCCTAATTTGGTAAATGGGGTAAGTGTTCCTTTAGGAGATGAACATGTTCTAACTGCTTCTGAACAAGAAGAAGTGGCGACTGCGACAGCGGCGTTTAATCAAATTATAGAATCTATTGCTGCAGATAAAGGTTTAGCTTTTGTAGATGCTAATGCAATATTAGATAGGGTTGCTACTTCTGGTATTTCTTTTGATGGTGGCTCTATAACAGGAGAATTTGCTACTGGAGGAGCTTTTTCTTTAGACGGAATTCACTTAACGCCTAGAGGGTATGCTTTTATAGCTAATGAAATTATAAAATCTATTAATACGACTTACAATGCTACAATACCAAGTGTAAACATTGGAGATTATAGCGGTGATCCTTCTTTAGGAGACTAGTTGAAAGTTAATTTTTTTAAAAAGGCATTCTATATTTAGAATGCCTTTCTTATTTTTAGAATAAACTTAGATAGATATATGAAACTCATTCTTAAAATTCTTGTTACAGCTATATTAGTAGTTATTTTAGCTGAAATTTTACCAGGAGTCACCACTTCTAGTTATGTTACGGCTATTATCGTAGCGGTTATTTTAGGCTTACTTAATTTAATCGTCAGGCCTATTTTAGTGTTATTAACACTTCCAGTTACGATTGTTACATTAGGTTTATTTCTGCTGGTCATCAATGCTTTTATCATATTGGTAGCAGATGGTTTAATTGGTGGTTTTGAGGTAGACGGATTTTGGTGGGCGCTTATTTTTAGTGTTTGTCTTTCAATCTTACAATCTATTCTTGATTCGATAACCGATTAGCATCCGTAAAATAAAAATCACATCATCAAGTTAATTAAAAACTTGGTTGGCAGGTAAATAAATTGTAATTTTGCACTCCAAAATTTAGAAGTTTTAAGCATGGAAATTACAAGAGAGAATATAGACGAGCTAAATGCTGTAATAAAGGTTGATATCAAAAAAGATGATTACAACCCAAAAGTAGAGAAGATTTTAAAAGATTACCGTAAGACGGCTAACATTCCTGGTTTTAGAAAAGGTCACGTACCCATGGGAATGGTAAAAAAACAATACGGTCAAGCTGTATTGGTTGATGAGGTAAACAAAATTTTACAGGAATCTCTTAATAACTACATTACTGAAGAGAAATTAGAGATCCTTGGAAATCCATTACCAAAAGAGCAAGAAAGCTTCGATTGGCAGCAAGATGATTATTCTTTTGAGTTTGAATTAGGTCTTTCACCAAAATTTGATGTAGACCTAAAAACTAAAGAGGCTATCACACAATACCAAATTGTTGCAGATGAGGAGATGATTGATAATCAAATCAAAACCATCCAAAAGCAATACGGGAAATTAGTTTCTAAAGAAGAAGTTGAAGAAGGAGATGTCGTTGCTGGTACTTTTAAAAATGAAGAAGAGGGAATAGAAAATACGACTACTCTTCCATTAGAAAAGTTAAAAGGTAAAAGAAATTTAAACAAATTTGTTGGATCTAAAGTAGGTGATACAATTAGTTTAAAAACAAAAAGTCTTTTTGAAGATGATCACGATCTTATAGAGTTCCTAAAAGTAGAACACGATAAAGCACACGATTTAGATGTTGAGGTTACTTTTGAAATTACAGAAGTTAATCAACAAGAGCTTGCAGAATTAGATCAAGAATTATTTGATAAGCTTTTTGGTGAAGGGAACGTGAAAACGGTAACTGAACTTAAAGAAAAAATAAAAGAAGACGCAGAAAATCAGTTTAAACAACAAAGCGATCAGCAGTTGTTAAACGATGTAACAGAGCGTTTAATTGAAAATACAAACTTTAGCCTTCCGGCGGAATTCTTACAAAAATGGATTCAAGTAAGTGGAGAAAAGCAACTTACAGCAGAAGAAGCTAAAGAAGAATATGAAAAAAGTGAAAAAGGTTTACGTTTTCAGTTAATTGAAGGAAAATTAGTTCAAGATAACGACCTTCAAGTTCAGTTTGATGAAATTAAGGAGATTACTAGAGACCGTATTAAAATGCAAATGGCACAATTCGGTCAGATGGATCCTTCAGAAAAAGATTTAGATGATATTACTGCAAGAGTACTTTCTAACCAAGATGAGGTAAAGAAATTATCTGAGCAAGTGATGAATCAGAAGCTATTAGAATTCTACAAAGAAAACATCAACTTGGATAAAAAAGAAATGACTTACGAAAATTTTGTTAAGGAAGTTTACAAGTAGTCTTTTATAGAATTAATACTTATATTTAAGGCGTTAAACCAATATGGGATAACGCCTTTTTTAGTCAATAAACACAGGGCTTTTTTAAAGCCACAAACAAAAAAAACTATGGATTTCGGAAAAGAATTTGAAAAATTTGCGACCAAAGATCAAGGGATTAATCCAAACTATTATTCTAAAATAGTAAGTAGTATGACACCTACAGGGATGACGCCTAATATTATTGAAGAAAGACAAATGAATGCGGTAGCTATGGATGTCTTTTCTAGATTGATGATGGATAGAATTATCTTTTTAGGAACAGGAATTAACGACCAAATAGCAAATATTGTACAGGCTCAAATGCTTTTTTTAGAAAGTACAGATGCCAATAAAGATATTCAAATTTACATTAACTCTCCAGGAGGTAGTGTATATGCAGGATTAGGAATTTATGATACGATGCAGTTTATAAAGCCAGATATAGCAACTATTTGTACAGGTATGGCAGCATCAATGGGTGCGGTATTATTATGCGCTGGAGCTGCAGGAAAACGTAGCGGATTACCACATTCTAGAGTTATGATTCACCAACCATTAGGAGGTGTTCAAGGTCAAGCAAGTGATATTGAAATTACAGCAAGAGAAATTCTTACCCTAAAGAAAGAGTTGTACAATATTATAGCTAAGCATAGTGGGCAAGATTACGATAAAGTACACGAAGATAGTGATCGTGACTACTGGATGAAAGCAGATAAAGCTAAAGAATACGGTATGATCGATGAAATTTTAACAAGAGGAGAAATCAAAGCATAAAGGATAGATATGGCGAAAGAAGAATTAGAATGTTCGTTTTGCGGAAGAAAGAAACCAGATACCAGTTTGTTAATTGCAGGCTTGGACGCACACATATGTGATCGCTGTATTGAGCAGGCTCACGGTATTGTGGTGGAAGAATCGAAACAAGAAGGAGCACTAGAACTTTCTACAGAGTTTAAATTACGCAAACCAAAATCTATTAAGAGTTTTGTAGATGATTATGTCATTGGGCAGGAGTATACCAAGAAAGTACTTTCTGTAGCGGTTTACAATCATTATAAGCGTTTATTACAGCCTAAAAGTGATGATGATATCGAGATCCAGAAGAGTAACATCATTATGGTGGGGCAAACAGGTACTGGTAAAACCTTAATGGCAAAAACCATTGCAAAAATGCTTAATGTGCCGTTAGCTATTGTAGATGCTACAGTATTAACAGAAGCAGGTTATGTAGGAGAAGATGTAGAAAGTATTTTAACAAGATTGTTACAAGCTGCAGATTACAACCTAGAAAAAGCTCAGCAAGGAATCGTTTTTATTGATGAGATAGATAAGATTGCACGTAAAAGCGATAATCCATCAATTACTAGAGATGTGAGTGGGGAAGGTGTTCAGCAAGCTTTATTGAAACTTTTAGAGGGTACAACAGTAAATGTGCCGCCTAAAGGAGGAAGAAAGCATCCAGATCAAAAATTTATTGAAGTAAATACAGAGAATATCTTATTTATTGCTGGTGGGGCTTTTGACGGAATTGAAAAAAATATTACTAAACGACTTAATTTACAAGCCGTAGGGTATAGTGCTTCTAAATCTGAAGATACTATTGAACAGGATAATATCCTTAAATATATTATTCCAAAAGATTTAAAAGACTTCGGATTGATTCCTGAAATTATTGGGCGACTTCCGGTATTAACCTATATGAACCCGCTTGATGAGGAGACGCTTAGGGCTATTTTAACTGAACCTAAGAATTCATTAATTAAACAATACACAAAATTGTTTGAAATGGATGATATAGAGTTTAGCGTTACCGATGGTGCTTTAGAGTATATCGTTACAAAAGCTATTGAGTATAAGTTGGGAGCTAGGGGATTACGTTCTTTATGCGAAGCTATCTTAACCGATGCTATGTTCGAGATGCCAGAAGGTAAAGAGAAAGAATTAAAAGTGACTAAAGCTTACGCGGAAAAAGCGTTAGACAAAAGCACGATTAAAAAGTTAAAGGCAGTTTCTTAAAAGAACGTTCTTTAAAGTTATAAAGGCTACCTCGAAGGGTAGCCTTTTTTTATTTAATTCAGCGTAAGCTAAATTATGATAAAAAAAGAAACCCACTTCAATGAAGTGGGTTTCTTTGTATAGGTTGAATGAAAAATGATTACATCATTCCTGGCATACCGCCACCCATTCCTTGTGGCATACCGCCACCAGCTCCTTCTTCAGGAATATCAATTAGTGCGCACTCTGTAGTTAAGATCATACCGCTTACAGATGCCGCATTTTCTAAAGCTACACGTGTTACTTTTTTAGGATCTATAATCCCTGCTTTCAACATATCTACGTAAGTTTCAGTTTTAGCATCGTAACCAAAGTCTTTCTTACCTTCTAAAACTTTATTGATCACTACAGAACCTTCTCCACCAGCATTTTCAACAATAGTTCTTAATGGAGATTCGATAGCGCGAGCTACGATTTGAATTCCCGTACCTTCATCAGTATTATCAGCTTTTAGCTTATCTAATACAGCTTTAGCTCTAACTAAAGCAACACCTCCACCGGCAACAATACCTTCTTCTACAGCAGCTCTCGTTGCGTGTAAAGCATCATCAACACGATCTTTTTTCTCTTTCATTTCAACTTCTGAAGCAGCACCTACATAAAGTACAGCAACACCACCAGCAAGTTTAGCTAATCGTTCTTGAAGTTTCTCCTTGTCATAATCTGAAGTAGTACTTTCTATCTGTGCTTTAATTTGGTTCACACGATTCTTGATAGTGTCATTATCACCAGAACCATTTACGATAGTTGTATTGTCTTTATCGATGCTTACTTTTTCTGCAGTCCCCAGTTGTTCTAGAGTTGCATTTTCTAAAGTGAAACCTCTTTCTTCAGAGATTACTGTACCGCCAGTAATAATAGCAATATCTTCTAACATTGCTTTTCTACGATCTCCAAATCCTGGTGCTTTAACAGCAGCAATTTTTAAAGAACCTCTTAATTTATTCACCACCAAAGTAGCTAAAGCTTCTCCGTCAACATCTTCAGCAATAATTAATAAAGGCTTACCGCTTTGTGCTACTGGTTCTAAAATTGGCATTAAATCTTTCATCGTAGAGATCTTCTTATCAAAAATCAAGATGTAAGGATTCTCTAAATCGGTAGTCATCTTTTCGCTATTTGTAACGAAATATGGAGAAAGGTATCCTCTGTCAAACTGCATTCCTTCAACAACATCTACATAAGTTTCAGTACCTTTTGCTTCTTCTACAGTAATCACTCCTTCTTTTCCAACTTTAGCAAAAGCTTCAGCGATCAACTCACCAATTAATTCGTCATTGTTAGCAGAAATTGAAGCTACTTGCTTAATTTGATCTGAAGAGCTTCCTACTTCTTTAGTTTGCTTTGCTAAGTCTTTAGTAATAGCTTCAACAGCTTTGTCTATCCCTCTTTTTAAATCCATTGGGTTAGCTCCTGCTGCTACATTCTTAAGACCTTCTTTTACGATAGCTTGTGCTAATACAGTAGCGGTAGTAGTACCGTCTCCTGCTAAATCGTTAGTTTTTGAAGCTACTTCTTTTACCATTTGAGCTCCCATGTTTTCTAAAGGATCTTCTAGCTCAATTTCTTTTGCTACAGAAACTCCATCTTTAGTTACTACTGGTGCTCCAAATGATTTGCTTATAATTACATTACGACCTTTTGGTCCTAAAGTTACTTTTACTGCGTTTGCTAAAGCATCTACTCCGCGCTTAATCCCGTCGCGTGCTTCAATATCAAATTTTATATCTTTTGCCATTTTTTATTTTTTTTGTTGAAACGTATGTTTCGAATAATTAGAATTAAATTTTAGAGATGAGAATTATAGAATTCCTAAGATTTCATCTTCTCTCATAATTAAATAATCTTTCCCATCTAACTTAAGCTCTGTACCAGAAAATTTTCCGTAAAGAACAGCGTCTCCTGTTTTTACTGTCATATCATGATCTTTGGTACCTTTACCAACAGCTACGACTTTACCTTGTTGTGGTTTTTCTTTGGCAGAATCTGGAATATAAAGACCAGATGCCGTTTTAGTTTCTGCAGCAGCAGGCTCTACGACAACTCTATCAGCTAGAGGTTTAAATTTTAATCCCATTGTTTTAATATTTTAGTTAAAAATTATTTTCATAGTTGAAACATAACAGACGAAAATTATGCCAAGTGATTTTCTTCTGTCAAGGGCAAAAAAAAATGCCATCTTGTCACAAGACAGATGGCATTTTTATATAAGGTAATAAGTTTTATTCTCTAATCCCTCCTTCGTCGTTAGAAGCTGGAGTTTCTGTAGTATTTGCTGGGACAGTAGTTTGAGTGTCGTCACCCATAATTCTAGATTCTGCAACTCCATTACCATCCATTATTGCTAAATTAGATAATAATATTAGCACCAACAGTACTGTAGCTAGAGTCCAAGTACTTTTATCTAAAAAGTTGGTGGTGTTTTGAGCACCTCCTACTTGAGTACCTCCTCCTCCAAAAGATGAAGATAATCCTCCTCCTTTAGGATTTTGTACCATGATAACGACTACAAGCAAAAATGCTACGATAACGATTAAGACTAAAAATATTGTAAATGTATTCATTGTTATTTGTTTTCTTGTAATTTTTCGATCGCTCGAATTTGGTCTGCAAATAAACCACTTTTTTCGGGATTTTTCAAAATTAATATTTTAAATGCTTGAATTGCTTTAGAATAATTTTTCTGTTCTAAGTAAACTCTAGCCAAAGTTTCAGTCATTAAGCTTGTATTGGTAGGCTCTGAACTAATTTTAATCGGTTTAGCTTGATGTTCTTTTGAAGGAATAATTTTAGGTTTTTTCTCAATAAATTCATCAATTAACTTAAAGTTATCGTTAGATCTCTGGGAAATATCCTCTTTTTTGTCAATTGGCTTAATAGGTTTTGAAGAGGTAAGTTGAAGCCATTCAGTAAAAGAATGCTTTTCTCTAGAGGTGAATTCTAAAGGTTTACCTTGTTCTAAAGCATCTTCCTCTACCTTTTCCTGTTCAATTTCTTCCTCTTTAGAAGAAACTTCTTGAAATAAATACGGATCTAATACCTGATTGGCTTCCGTTAAGTTCATTTCTAAATTTTCATCTTTCTCATTCTCTAGATGATTTCTATATTTTATTTTTTCTGAAACCTCTTGTTGATTAAAACTTTCAGAAATAACGTAATCAAATAAAACTTCCCGGTTAGTGGTGTAAGCTGCAGTCTTTTTTAGTTCAAGATTATAATTAAAGCTATGATGCTGTTTTAAGGCTTTTATTTGAATGGCTCTGGCAGATTGAAAATAAGGAAATTGTTCCAACAAAAGTTGATAATCCCTCAAACTGCTTTCTGGCAACGAAGGATTGTTTTCTAAGTGCGAGATGTACTCTTCTTTTGTCATAAATAAATTACCAATCGGTTAAAGAAGCATTAAAAATATCTTGGTTGATTCTTAAGTAAATTTCTTCTAAAGCGGTATCTAAGGTAGAACCGACTAATTGCTCATTTGCAGGATAGTCATAATAGAAAGAAAAACTTCGTTCAAAATCCTTTTCAGGTTGTTTGTTATTAAAAAATCTAACATTTACCGCTATGGTTAATCGGTTTTGGGCTGCTGTATTTTGACTCGTAGAGGTCATAGGCGCAATATAGTATTGCGTAATTTCTCCTTCGTAAATTAAATCTCCCCCTTCATTGGTTAAATTTAAACTGGTTTGGCTGTTAATAAAATCTTGCAATTGATTGGTGAAAATTCTATCTATCCCAGGCTCAATTAAACTGGCGTTGTTTTGAAAAAAATTGACTTGGAAGGTTTTTGCATCTCCAATATCGGCTCCGGAGAGAGAGTAAATACCGCAGCTAGAAAGTAGTAAAGCAATACTGGCTAAAAAGCTAATTTTTAAATTTCTTATCATAATAAAAGGAGATTCTATAAATCGTATTGTTTTATCTTTCTGTATAAGGTGCGTTCACTTATTCCCAACTCATCTGCTGCAGCTTTTCTTTTTCCGCTATGGCGTTCTAGCGACTTTTTGATGAGTTCTAATTCTTTATCTTGTAATGAAAGCGTTTCTTCTTCTTCAATTTCTTCCGCGAAAGCGTATTTGTCTTGCTGTAAAGAAGCATTGTTTTTCTCTGGAATTTGAAGTACTTCCATTTGTTCTTCTAACTCTTCTTCATATTGTTCTTGCTCTTCAGAATCGCCATATATTTTTTGAATCAGACTTTCATTGTCATTTTTAACCTCATCATTATTACCGTTACGCATTAATTCTAACGTCAGTTTTTTTAAGTCGTTAAGATCACTTTTCATATCAAAAAGAACTTTGTAGAGAATTTCGCGTTCATTGCTAAAATCACTTTCCTTTTTCTTTTCGTTAATTACTGCAGGAAGATTCGAGCCTTGATTAGGTAAATAACCGTGCAAGGTTTCTGAAGTAATTTCTCGCTTTTGTTCTAAAACCGATATTTGTTCTGCAACGTTTCTTAATTGTCTAATATTACCAGACCAACGATATTTAAGCAGCATTTGCGTAGCAGCATCGTCTAATTTAATCGCTGGCATTTTATATTTCAATGCAAAATCTGAAGCGAATTTTCTAAACAATAAATGAATATCATCTTTACGCTCGCGCAATGGGGGAAGGTTAATTTCTACGGTACTTAAACGGTAGTATAAATCTTCTCTAAACTTCTCCTTTTTTATAGCTTCAAACATTTCTACGTTTGTGGCAGCCACAATTCTTACGTTGGTTTTTTGCACTTTAGAAGAGCCGACTTTTATAAACTCGCCATTTTCTAATACTCTTAATAAGCGAACTTGAGTGGTAAGAGGTAATTCTCCCACTTCATCTAAAAAAATGGTTCCGCCATCGGCAACTTCAAAATAACCGCTTCGAGTTTGTGTAGCTCCGGTAAAAGCACCTTTTTCGTGTCCAAAAAGTTCACTATCTATGGTTCCTTCGGGAATAGCTCCGCAGTTTACAGCAATATATTTGCCGTGTTTTCTATGTGATAAAGAATGAATAATCTTAGGAATACTTTCTTTACCTACACCACTTTCTCCAGTTACCAATACCGATATGTCGGTAGGAGCCACTTGTATGGCTTTTTCTACCGAGCGATTAAGAGCGGCATCGTTTCCTATAATTCCAAATCGTTGTTTTGTTGCTTGTACTGATTCCATATTTGTTTTCCGTCAAGCGGAATTTAATTGTTATCTGAATATCCTACGGGAGTTCCTATTAAAGTTGCGCTAGTACAATCATCTATGTGTACCATTACAAAATCACCAACTTTATAATTTTCTTTAGGGAAAACTACCGTGGTGTTTTGTGTATTTCTTCCACTCCAGTGTAAATTAGATTTCTTCGATTCTTTTTCAATAAGGATTTCTTCTACTTTGCCTAAATGCGATTGCGTTCTGTAAGCTGCATGTTCTCTTTGTAGAGCAATTATTTCGGCAAGTCTACGCTGTTTAGTTTCTTTAGGAACATCATCTTCTAATTTTCTTCCAGCCATGGTTCCTGGTCTTTCAGAATAAGCATACATAAATCCGAATGCGTATTTTACTTTTCGCATTAAGGAAAGCGTGTCTTGATGATCTTCTTCAGTTTCGGTAGGGAAACCAGCAATCATATCTTGAGAGATAGAGCACTCAGGAAGGATTCGCTCAATATTATCTATCAATTCAAAATATTCTTCTCTCGTATGTAAGCGGTTCATTTTCTTTAAAATACGGTTGCTTCCGCTTTGAACAGGTAAATGAATCGATTTGCAAATATTGTCGTGCTTGGCCATCGTTTCAATAACTTCTACTGTCATGTCTTGCGGATTAGAAGTAGAAAAACGAATTCGCATTTTAGGATGTGCTTTGGCTACCATTTCTAACAAATTGCAAAAGTTAACCGAAGTGGCTTTTTGCATTTCGGTAGCTTTTTCAAAATCCTTCTTTAAACCACCGCCATACCAGAGGTAACTATCTACATTTTGTCCTAATAAAGTAATTTCTTTATATCCTTTGTTGGCTAAGTCTTGTACCTCCTCTAATATACTTTGCGGATCTCTACTGCGTTCTCTACCGCGTGTAAAGGGAACTACACAAAAAGTACACATATTATCACAACCACGTGTAATTGAAACATATGCCGAAACACCATTAGATTGAAGTCTAACAGGAGAAATATCTCCGTAAGTTTCTTCTTTAGATAGAATAACATTTACGGCATTTCTACCTTCTTCAACTTCTTGAATTAAGTTAGGGAGATCTTTATAAGCATCGGGACCTACAACGAGATCTACAATTTTTTCTTCGTCTAAAAACTTTTCCTTCAAGCGTTCTGCCATGCAACCCAATACACCAACTTTCATTTTTGGATTGATTTTTTTTACGGCATTATATTTTTCTAAGCGTTTTCTTACGGTTTGTTCGGCCTTATCTCTAATAGAACAAGTGTTGACCAAAACTAAATCTGCTTCTTCTAATTTTTGGGTAGTGTTAAAACCTTCTTGTGTAAGAATAGAAGCCACTACTTCGCTATCGCTAAAGTTCATCTGGCAACCATAACTTTCTATAAATAATTTTTTAGTATTGGTTGCTTTTCCTTCTAATATGAGGGAGTTCCCTTGTTTACTTTCTTCAATAACCTTCTCCATAATCTATTGTAATCCTAAAATTGAGAAAGCAAAGATACAGTTAAAACAAAATTCTGACAAACTGACAGCCTTGAATTTTGAATGAAGCAACAATTTAGTATACGAATACTGGTAAAAAGGTTTTTCTTATTTGAAAATTTAACTGAGAATGAATTCATATAAAGACTTTATTTTTGCTAAATGAATTGTAAAACAATACGTTTTCAAATATCATTTTTACACTTAAAAGCTTCGTTTTAAAAAATTCATATACTTTTGCATTTCGAAAAATAACTATTATGGCGAAGAATTTAGTGATTGTGGAGTCCCCTGCAAAGGCGAAAACCATTGAAAAGTTTTTAGGTAAAGATTATAAAGTAGAGTCTAGTTTTGGACATATTGCAGATCTTCCTACCAAAGAACTAGGGGTAGATGTAGAAAAAGATTTTAAGCCTAAATATGTAGTTAGTAAAGATAAAAAGGACGTCGTTAGAAAATTAAAAAAACTAGCAGACAGTTCAGAAATGGTTTGGTTAGCAAGTGATGAAGACCGAGAAGGAGAAGCAATTGCTTGGCACTTAGCAGAAGAGTTAAAACTCGCTAAAGAGAAGACTAGACGTATCGTTTTTCATGAGATTACTAAAAATGCCATTTTAAAAGCTATCGATAATCCTCGAGAAATAGATTACAATTTGGTGAATGCTCAACAGGCCAGACGTGTATTAGATCGTTTGGTGGGGTATGAGCTTTCTCCTGTTTTGTGGAGAAAAGTAAAAGGTGGTCTTTCTGCAGGGCGAGTGCAATCGGTTTCTGTACGATTAATTGTAGAGCGAGAAAGAGAAGTACTCGATTTTAAAACCGAAGCTTCGTTTAGAATAGATGCAGAGTTTTCAACTTCAGACGGAAAAAGTTTTAAAGCAAAAATCCCAAAAAACTTTTCTAGTAAAGCTAAAGCGGAAGCTTTTTTAAAGGAAAATATAGGAGCCAATTTTAAGGTAGCAGATCTTACTAAAAAGCCAGCAAAGAAAAGTCCGGCGCCACCATTTACCACATCAACACTTCAGCAAGAAGCTGCACGAAAATTATATTTTTCGGTAAGCAAAACGATGAATATGGCGCAACGTTTATATGAAGCAGGTCATATTACTTATATGAGAACCGATAGTGTCAACCTTTCTGATGAAGCAAAAAAAGGCGCCGCACACGAAATTAATTCCGCTTACGGAGAAAAATATTTAAACGCTAGAAACTACAAGGGGAAATCTAAAGGCGCTCAAGAAGCACACGAAGCGATTCGACCTACGCATTTTGAGAATCATAGCGTTCCCGCAGAAAGAGATCAGCAACGTTTGTACGAATTAATCTGGAAAAGAGCTATTGCTTCACAAATGAGTGATGCGCAGTTAGAAAGAACCAATGTAAAAATAGAAGCCGATACACACGAAAAGCAATTCACGGCAAATGGTGAAATGCTAAAGTTTGATGGATTCCTAAAAGTATACTTAGAAGGAAAAGATGACGAAGAGGAAGAGCAGGCAGGTTTGTTGCCAGCAATGAAAAATGGTGATACTTTAAATAGTGAATATATCACGGCTACAGAACGATTTACAAGACCTCCATCTCGTTATACCGAAGCATCTTTAGTAAAGAAATTAGAAGAATTAGGAATAGGAAGACCGTCTACTTATGCGCCAACCATTTCTACTATTCAAAATAGAAAATACATTGAAAAGGGTTCTATTGACGGAAAAGAGCGAGAATATGTAAAATTTAAGCTTAAAGCAGATAAAATTGTAGAAAAAACCTTATCGGAAATGGTGGGGAGCGATAAAGGAAAATTAATCCCAACCGATGTAGGAATGGTGGTTAATGATTTCTTGGTGCAGCATTTTAGTAATATCTTAGATTACAACTTTACAGCAAAAGTAGAGCAAGATTTTGATGATATTGCCGAAGGAAACGAAAAATGGACGGAGATGATGAATGAGTTTTATGACGAATTTCATCCTACTGTAAAAGATGTTGCCGAAAATGCAGAAAGGGAAGTAGGAGAACGTGTGTTAGGGAAAGATCCTAAATCTGGAAAGCCAGTAAGTGCACGTTTAGGAAAGTTTGGGCCGATGGTTCAAATAGGAAGTGTAGAAGATGAAGAAAAACCTCTCTTTGCGAGTTTAGGCCCAGATCAAACGCTTTCAAATATTACCTATGAACAAGCAATGGATTTATTTAAACTTCCAAAAGAAATAGGGGAATATGAAGGGGAAGCTGTTGAGGTGAATAATGGTCGTTTTGGACCTTACGTTAAATACGGTAAGAAATACGTTTCTTTAGATAAAGGAGAAGATCCGTTGGATGTTACTTTTGATAGAGCAATGGAGTTGATAAAAGCTAAGGAAAAAGCAGACGCACCTATTTATGAGTATGAGGGAATGGGAGTGCAAAAAGGTGTAGGTCGTTTTGGGCCTTACTTAAAATGGAATAGCATATTTATCAACGTTAATAAAAAATACGATTTTGATAATCTATCAGAAGACGATATTGTAGAGCTTATAGAGGATAAAAAGCGCAAGGAGCGAGAGAAAGTAATACATAATTGGGAAGAAGAAGGAATTCGTGTGGAGAAAGCGCGTTGGGGTCGTTTTAAAGTGATAAAAGGTAAAACTAAAATAGAATTACCAAAAACTACAGATGCAGAAGCTTTAACCTTAGCTGAGGTGAAAGCGATGATAGAAAAAAAGGCACCTAAGAAGAAAGCAACAAAAAAGAAAGCACCTGCAAAGAAAAAAACAGCTGCCAAAAAAACGACCACAAAAAAAGCTAAAAAATAAATATGAATATTGATTTTTTTAAACCGATAGATTTTGAAGAGTTTTTAGAATCTTTAGAAAAATCTCCTTCCCTATTGGGAAATCAAATTAGTACTTATGTAAAGGGCGAAGATTTCCCAAACTTAGAGCAAGTAAAGGTAGCTATATTCGGGGTTGTTGAAAATAGACGAGACTCAAAAGCTGATAAAGAATATTTCGATTTTACAGCCATACGTAAAGAATTTTATCAGCTTCATTCAGGAAATTGGGATATAAATATAGCAGACCTCGGAGATATTATTGCAGGTGATAGCGTAGACGATACCTATTTCGCTATAAAGTCAGTAACTTTTGACTTGTTAAAACGCAATATAATTCCCATTATACTTGGCGGAAGTCAAGATCTAGCCTATGCTCAATATAGAGCGTATGACGATTATGGTTCTATGGTTAATTATGTAAATGTTGATGCTAAATTTGATTTAGGAAATACAGATGCGCCAATCACTTCTACTTCGTACGTAGGGAAAATGGTGGTAAATGAGCCTTACAACCTGTTTAATTATTCTAATCTAGGGTATCAAACTTATTTTAATTCTCAAGAAGAAATAGGTTTACTTGAAAAATTATATTTTGATGCTTATCGTTTAGGTGAGGTAGCAAACAATATCTCTATTGTAGAGCCTGTTTTTCGCAATGCTAACATGGCTACAATAGATATTTCATGTATAGAAGGCGCTGTGTTGGGTAATAGAAATATATCTCCTAATGGCTTTAATGGCAGGGAAATATGTGCTCTTGCAAGGTACGCTGGAATAAGTGATGAGTTAAGTAGTTTTGGTTTGTATCACTTAGATTATTTGGAGAAATCAAAAAATAGTACTATGTTGGTATCCCAAATTTTATGGTATTTTATCGAGGGAGTTATTTATAGGAAAAACGAAAATAATTTAGCAGCCAAAAATAATTTCATAAAATACCAAGTGCCCGTTCAAGACGATATTTTAGTTTTCTATAAGAGTAATCTTTCTGGAAGATGGTGGATTGAAATCCCATATTCTACAAATTTTAACAATAAATTAGAGAAACATACGTTATTGCCTTGTACATATCAAGATTACGAGGAAGCTTGTAATCAAACCATTCCTGAACGCTGGTGGAAAGCGAGAAGGAAAAATGAGTTGTAAAATATTAGTAATTTATACTGAAATTTAACAATTTTTTAAATAAAAAATTGTTTTTTTGGAAATTATTAGATAGGTTTACGCCCTTAAATTTAGATCATCTTAACCTAATATAGTTATGAAGAAAGTTTTTTCAATTGTTGCCCTTGTATCTTTTTTAGCAAGTTGTGGAGGAGGTACCCAGGGTCAGTTAGTCGGTGTTAAAGGTAAAAAATGGCATTCGGAGAAGCCTTACGGTATGACTACCGTTCCTGGTGGGTCGTTTATCATGGGTAAATCTGATGACGATATAGCTGGGTTAAATAATGCACCTACAAAAACCGTAACCGTTCGTTCTTTTTATATGGATGAAACCGAGATTACAAATGCAGAGTATAGACAATTTGTAGTTTGGACTCGTGACTCTGTAATCAGACAGCGTTTAGCTGAAGAGGCTGAAATAGCTGGTGGTGGAAGTGGAGCTCAAGGTGGTGGAGGTAACAATGGTGCTTCTATTCAAGATTATGCCTTTAAAGGTTCAGCTAACAATAATAATAATGGGGGTGGAGCTAATGGAGCTGCAAGTAACGAAACACCTTATCAACAGTACTCGAAGCATTATGATCCTAATAACCAGCGTTTAAACTGGGAGGTTGATTTGCTTTGGAAAACAGAAGAGTATCCAGACGAATCTTACGTTTATGTGATGGATGAAATGTATCTTCCTATGGAGCAGTCTTATAACGGTCAGCGTCTTATGGATGTTACTCAGTTCAAATACAGTTATAAGTATATGGACATTGAAGGTGCTGCAAGATCAAATGGAGATCGATCTAAATTTATTAAAAGTGAAGAAGTAGAAGTTTATCCGGACACAACGGTATGGGTGAAAGATTTTAATTATTCGTATAATGAGCCAATGCATAACGATTACTTCTGGCACGCAGCATACGAAGATTATCCTGTAGTTGGAGTTTCTTGGGAGCAAGCTAAAGCATTTTGTGATTGGAGAACGTTACTTCACAATGGATATAAGGTAGAAAAAGGTCAGCAGAGAGTTAGACAATATAGATTACCATCTGAAGCAGAATGGGAGTATGCGGCAAGAGGTGGTTTAGAATCAGCTACTTATCCTTGGGGAGGTCCTTATTCTAAAAATGATAGAGGTTGTTTCTTAGCAAACTTTAAACCTTTGAGAGGTGATTACGCGGCAGATCAAGCTTTATATACTGTTGAGGCAGAGTCTTATGAGCCGAATGATTACAACTTGTATAATATGTCTGGTAACGTTGCAGAATGGGTGAATTCATCTTATGATGCAGCATCTTATG
Organism: Mesonia algae; assembly: GCF_003253545.1. GTDB lineage: Bacteria > Bacteroidota > Bacteroidia > Flavobacteriales > Flavobacteriaceae > Mesonia > Mesonia algae. Next base: position 260,774 of record NZ_QKYV01000003.1, on the reverse strand, counting down.
AGTATTATTCTTCAATGAATCCTAATGTTAATGATCCAGAAAATGAACGTAAAGTAGTTCGTGGTGGTTCTTGGAAAGATGTAGCATATTTCTTACAAGTAAGTTCTCGTGATTATGAGTATGCGGATTCTTCTAGAAGTTATATCGGATTCAGAACGGTACAGGATTACTCTTCAAATGATTTAGATTTAAACCAACCCCCACAATAAAAATTTAATCTCAAATTAAATATTTAACTATTAAACTTAACTTAAACAACTAAAACTTAAATTATGGCAAAGTCAAAAAAAGGAGCAAAAATTATGAACATGGTGTACGGTCTAGGTGCAGCAGTAGTAATTATAGGAGCATTATTTAAAATTATGCACTGGCCTTATGCAAACCCGATGCTTATCGCAGGTCTTGTTACAGAAGCATTAGTATTTACTATTTCTGCATTTGAACCAGTAGATGATGATTTAGATTGGTCTTTAGTGTACCCTGAATTAGCTGGAGGTTCAACTTCAAGAGTAGCAAAGAAAAACGATGTAAAAGAGGTAGAAGATTCTCTTTCTAAAAAATTAGACTCAATGCTTAAAGAAGCTAAAATTGATGGGGCTTTAATGAGCAGTTTAGGAGATAGCATTAAAAACTTTGAAGGTGCAGCAAAAAATATGGGTCCAACAGTAGATTCTATGGCATCTCAAAAGAAATATAGTGAAGAGATGACTTTAGCTGCGGCTCAAATGGAATCTTTAAATAACTTATATAAAGTTCAAGTAGAATCAGCTTCAAAACAAGCAGAAGTAAACCAAGCTGTAGCTGATAACGCTGTTAAATTAAGAACAGAAATGGAAAGCTTAACATCTAACTTGTCTTCATTAAATGGAGTTTATGGAGGTATGTTAACTGCAATGCGTCCAGGAGCCTAATCCATAATTAATCATATAAATAAATTAAGATATGGCAGGAGGAAAACAAACCCCAAGGCAGAAGATGATTAACTTAATGTATTTAGTATTCATCGCAATGATGGCACTAAATATGTCTAAAGAAGTACTTTCTGCATTTGGATCAATGAATGAAAGCTTTACAGAAGCTAACGAAGCAGCTACAGTGCGTAATAACGCGTTTAATGCTGGTTTAGCAGAGAAAGCTGCAGAACAACCAAAACAATATAAGCCATTACAAGAAAAGGCAGCTACTATTAGTGCCGCTTCAAGTGATTTATATAATTTTTTAGCAGAATTAAAAGCTGGAGCAACGAAAGAACTTGATGATCCTAAGGATTATGAGGCTATGGATAAAGCAGACTACTTTAATGAAGTATTTTATAAAGGTGGAAAGTTACAGCCAAAAGGTGAGGAGTTTATCTCTAAAATGAATTCTTATAAAACTACAGTTGTTTCAACTTTAGGAGATGGATATGCTGACATCAAAAAAGATGTTATGAGCAAGTTCTCTACTGGAGATGAAAACAATAAAGTTGTTGATGGAGAAAATGTAAAAAAAGACTGGTTAAGCTATCACTATGAGGGTTTTCCATTAGTAGCATCATTAACAAAGATGACTAAAATACAGGCAGACGTTAAAACTACTGAAAGCCAAGTATTATCAGCTATGTTACAAGGACAACAAGCATCTAGTCTTTCTATGAGTAACTATGAAGCTATTGTTATCCCAGAAAAAACTGCATTTTTTAGTGGTGAAAATTTTAAAGGTAAAGTAGTTTTAGGTCGTTTTGATAACTCTTTAAGTTTTGATAAAGTTATCATTAATGACAACGAGATGGAGAATCCTGGTACAGGAACTGTAAATCTTGATTTCGCAGCAGGTAATGTTGGTCAACAAGAGATTAAAGGTTTACTTCAGTTTAAAGAAGGAGATTCTATCGTTGATTTACCATTTACAAGCTCATATGCAGTAATTCCTAAGCCAAATTCAGCTGTAATATCTGCAGATAAGATGAATGTGGTTTATCGTGGAGTTAAAAACCCAATGACTATATCTATTCCTGGAGTACCTTCAGTGAGTGCAAATGGTCCCGGTTTATCTAGCGCAGGAGGAAACTCTAAGTATGTAATGGATGTAACTAGTATTAAAGCTAAGGAAGTAAAAATTAATGTATCTGGTAAATTACCTGACGGAACATCTGTTAGTGATAGTAAGGTTTTCCGTATTAAGGAAATTCCAAGACCTATTGGTAATGTTGCAGGTAGAGATGCTTCAGGTGGAGCTATTAGAATGCCAAGAAATACGGCTTCTGTTGCTCAAGTAAGTGCTAAATTACCAGATTTCGTTTTTGATTTAAATCTTAACGTAGTTAGTTTCCAATTCCAAGTACAAGGTAAACCTCCAGTTACAGTGACTGGAAATAAATTAAATGGTGCTGCAAAAGCGGCATTAAATGGTGCGCCAAGAGGTGCAGTAGTGACTTTGTTTAATATTAAGGCTAAAATTGTAGGAAATTCTTCTTACACGCTTCCTAATATTTCACCAGTCTTTATTGAACTTACAGATTAAAATATAATTTATGAAAAATAGAAAAATTTATTCTTTGGTGGTGTTTTTTAGCTTGTGCTTTGTAGGCGTAGGTGTAAATGCTCAATCAAATCTTTTAAATGCCAAGACTGTTGATAGTATAGGTGTAAAAACTAAAGCTCAAATTAAAAGTGATAATGATGAACCTCTAGAATATGGGTACATTGATGATAGAGATATACTTTGGTCAAAAACGACTTGGGAGTATATTGACTTGAATCAAAGAATAAATTTTCCTTTGTTATTTCCGTTAAGGGAAACACCAACAAGAAGACCTTTATTTAATGTGATCAAAGATGCTATCGAAAAGGATAGTGTTAATATATATAGAGATTCTTACTTTATGAATAAGTTAACCACTGTAGAAATACAAGATAACTTTAAGATGAAAAGAATTACAGATATTGGTCAGCAAAGAATTAATGAAGGGGTGCACGAAGATTCTTTACAACTTGGTATGGGAGAGATTGTAGAATCTGAGCTTAAACCTGAAGATGTTAAAGGATACCGTATTAAAGGATATTGGTATTTTGATAAGAGACAAGGTGAATTAAGATACAGACTTATAGGAATTGCTCCTATGGCTTTATCTGCATCGCTTAAAGCGGAACTTCAAGTTGCTTCACTTAGTGGAACTCAAATGACTGATGAACAGCGTCAGGCTTTATCTGAACCGGTTGAGTTATTTTGGGTATTTTATCCAGAGTTGAGACCTGCTTTACATAAAGCAAAAGTTTTTAATGCAAAAAATACTTCACAACCTATCACTTTTGATCATTTATTAAATTCTAGAAGATTTGATGCTATGATTTATAAAGAAGATAACGTTTATGGAGATAGAGAAATTGATCAATATATGGTTGAAAATTCTTTAATGCAATTATTAGAATCTAACAGAATTAAAGATGTTATCAGAAACTTTGAGTCTGATATGTGGAATTATTAATATTTTTCATACAAAATTAGAAAGCACCCTTTTGGGTGCTTTTTTTTATTACAAGATATATGGATAAAAATCATTTTGATGTTATTGTTGTAGGTTTTGGTCTTTCGGGTTTAACTGTTACAAAAAGATTAGAAGAACAAAATAAAAAGGTTTTAGTGATCTCTGGTCAATTTCCTACTGCCTCTCGAGTAGCTGGGGGAATTTGCAATCCAGTGGTTCTGAAAAAATTTAATCTGGCATGGAATTCTGAAGAGCTTTATAAAAATGCTGTACCTTTTTATAAAGGGTTTCAACAGCAATTTCAAGAAACCTTTTACATTGAAAAGCCAATTTTGAAAATTTTTAATTCCATAAAAGAACAAAATGATTGGTTTTCAGCTTTAGGAAAACCAATTTTAGATAATTTTCTTGTGGAAGATTTAATGGTAAATAAAAACATCTCATTAAATGTTCCTCATAAAATAGGATCTACTAAGCATACTGGATTACTTTATGTGGCTAACTTATTAAATTCCTATAAGGAGTGTCTAATTAAAATAGATTGTTTCTTAGAAGAAGACTTTACTTTTACTGATTTAAATGTTGAAAGTGAGGGTGTGAGGTATAAAAATTATTCAGCCGATAATATTATCTTCTGCGAGGGAGCTTACGTGAATCAGAATCCTTATTTTAACTACTTGCCTATAGAAGGTAACAAAGGAGAGTACATTACTATTAAAGCTCCTAATTTAAAGTTAGATGATATCGTAAAAGGAAGTTTTTTTATGATTCCGAAAGAAAATGATACCTATAAAGTAGGAGCAACTTATAGCCGAGATTTTGAAGGTGTTGATCCTACAAATTCAGCGAAAAATCAACTGATTGAGAAGGTCAAACAAATGATTAATTGCGATTTTGAGGTGATAGATCAAGAAGCAGGGGTTAGACCTACGGTTACAGATAGGAAACCTATCATTGGTTCACATCCTAAATACGCCAACGTATATATTTCTAATGGTTTTGGGAGTAGAGGTATATTATTCGCTCCAACAGTTTCTAAGCAACTAGTAGAGGCTATTTATTCCGATAAGGAAATCCCTAAAGAAATAAACGTTTCACGATTTTATAAAGATTTTGATGAAGCCCCTTCTTTATAACTAAAAAAGAAGTTGATCCATATGTTTCTAGATAGTCGAGTAATTATAGGCATTAAAATAATCAAAGCTCCTATAATAGCAAAAAACGATACCAGTAAACCAGCTCCAAAAAAATAGTGAGCAATAATAAAAACGGCAGTAGAAAATGCAACTCCAACTGCATAACTTACATACATTGCTCCATAAAAAAATGAAGGTTCAATCTTGTATTTTGTTTGGCAATGAGAGCAACGCTCTTGCATCTCAAAAATAGCTCCTAATTTATAAGGGTTACTTTCCTTATACATACTTTCTTCGTGACAAACAGGACAATATCCAGTAAGAATACTGTAAATTTTAGTTCCTTTAAATAATTGCATAAGCGTTGGTATTACGTTACAAAAATAAGGATATTTGCATGATAATAACGTCACTTAAGTTACATAAATGCTAAACATTCATAATTTATCTATTTCCTTTCAAGGAGAATACCTTTTTCAAGAAATTACCTTTCGTTTAGGTGCTGGAGACCGTGTGGGACTAGTAGGAAAAAACGGAGCGGGAAAATCTACTTTACTAAAAGTATTGGCTAGAGATTTTGAACCAGATACCGGACAAATCGCTTATGAGAAAGATATTAAAATTGGTTTTTTACGCCAAGATATAGATTTTGAAGAAGGTAAAACGGTGCTTGAAGAAGCTTACCAAGCATTTAAAGGAATTAAAACCTTAGAAGTTCAGCTCGATAAAATTAATCACGCTTTAGCGGAAAGAACCGATTACGAGAGTGAAGCTTATCATCAACTTATGATTGATGTAAATGACGTACAACATCAATATGAAATTTTAGGAGGATACAATTACCAAGGAGATACCGAAAGAATTTTACAAGGATTAGGTTTTAAAAGAGAAGATTTCAATAAACAAACAGATACTTTTTCGGGAGGATGGAGAATGCGTATAGAATTAGCAAAACTCTTACTTCAAAATAACGATATCCTACTTTTAGATGAGCCTACCAACCATTTAGATATAGAAAGTATTATATGGTTAGAAGATTTCTTAAAAGGCTACTCTGGTTGTGTGGTTATAGTTTCTCACGATAAAATGTTCTTAGATAATGTAACCAATAGAACTATTGAAATTTCTTTAGGGAGTATTTATGATTATAATAAACCTTATACTAAATATTTGGTATTAAGGAAAGAACGCAGAGAACAACAATTAGCTACTCAAAAAAATCAGCAAAAAGAAATAGAAAATACAGAGAAGCTTATTGAAAAGTTTAGAGCAAAGGCTTCAAAAGCATCGATGGCTCAATCTTTAATAAAAAAATTAGATAAGATAGATCGCGTAGAGGTTGATGAGGATGATAACAGCGTTATGACGCTAAATTTCCCAGTTTCAGTAACTCCAGGAAAAGTTGTGGTTGAAGCTGATAAGATTTCTAAAAACTACGGCGACAAGAGTGTGTTGCAAAATATAGATTTGCTCATAGAAAGAAACACTAAGACAGCTTTTGTAGGGCAAAACGGACAAGGAAAGTCTACGCTCGCAAAAATTATAGTTGGTGAAATAGAATATGAAGGTGGTTTAAAGTTAGGTCATAATGTGAAGATTGCATACTTCGCTCAAAATCAAGCAGAATACCTTGACGGAAATAAAACCGTACTTGATACCATGATCGATGAAGCTAATGAAACCAATAGAAGTAAAGTAAGAGACATTCTAGGGGCTTTTCTATTTAGGGGAGATGAAGTAGAAAAATATGTAAAGGTTCTATCTGGAGGAGAGAGAAATCGCTTGGCTTTAGCAAAAATGTTGTTGCAGCCGTTTAATGTCTTGGTGATGGATGAACCTACCAATCACTTAGATATTCAATCTAAAAATGTACTTAAAGAAGCTTTACGGAAGTTTGAAGGAACTTTAATTTTAGTTTCTCACGATAGAGATTTCTTACAGGGACTTACCAACAATGTATATGAATTTAAAAATCATCAAATAAAAGAGTATTTAGGTGATATAGATGATTATTTGGCTGAGAGAAATGTAGAAAGTTTAAGAGAGGTAGAAAAGCGTACTGAAGTAAAAAAAGCTGAAGAGCCATTAAACCAAAAGTCTTCAAAGCAGTCTTATAAAGATCAAAAGAAGCTAAAATCGCTTCAGAATAAATTGAGCAATATTGAGGCAAAAATTGGGAAGTTAGAGAAGACAATAAAAGAAGATGATGCTAAACTAGCTGCTAATTATGAGAAAACTGCAGCTGACTCTAGTTTTTTTACTCAATACGAAGATAAAAAGAAAGAACTTACTTCGCTTATGAAAGATTGGGAAGAGGTTCAAGAACGTTTAGATCAGTTCAGTTAAGTTTAAAATTACCAAACTTTACCTTTATTGACTTTGCAGTGTTAATAATCTCACTTAATGAGATTAAATTATAAATTTTATAAATAAGTTTTAATGAGGAAGTTGGTTAGTGTTATACTAGGTTTGCTTATTCTAATTGGGGCAGGAGCATTAGCTTACTACCTCATAGATAGTAATAAAAAAGAAAAAGCTCCAGTTAAAAAAGTAGTGAAAACCGTATTTGTAAATACGGTAAAAAATTCAACCGTTCCTATAGAGCTTCCAGCAAACGGGACTTTAATTGCTAAAAATCGTATAGAGTTATTCTCTGAGGTACAAGGTGTTTTTCAATATAGTGCCAAGGACTTTAGACCCGGGGAAAATTACACTAGAGGCCAGGTTTTATTAAAACTAAACTCTCAAGAATACTTTGCTTCGGTACAATCTGCTAAAAGTGAATTGTACAATCAAATTGCGGCTATTATGCCCGATTTACGTCTAGACTATCCAGATGCTTTTTCAAAATGGGAAAGTTATTTAAATAACTATAATCTAGATAAAACTACCCCTAAGCTTCCAGAGATTTCAAATAATAAGGAGCGTTATTTTATAACAGGAAGAGGAATTCTTTCTACTTATTATAATGTAAAAAACTTAGAAGAACGTCTAGTGAAATATAGTATTATAGCACCATTTGATGGTATTTTAACCGAAGCTTTGGTGACTAAAGGTGCTTTGGTAAGACAGGGTCAAAAATTAGGAGAGTTTATAGATCCTTCTGTATATGAGTTAGAAGTTTCCATTTCTAAAGAGTATAGCGATTTACTTCAAAAAGGAGAAAAAGTAATTTTACAAGATTTAGAAGGTAGAGAAACTTATACAGGTAAAGTTTCTCGTATTAATGCAAGTATAGATCAAGCTACTCAATCCATAAGAGTATATATTCAGGTAGAAGGAGATTCTTTAAAAGAGGGAATGTATTTAGAAGCTCAACTTGAAGCTAAAAAAATAGAAAATGCCATCTCTATAGATAGAAAATTACTGGTCAATCAAAACCAATTGTACATTGTGAGAGATAGCATCCTCGATCTGGTAAAAATAGAACCTGTTTACACTTCAGAAGAAAAAGCGGTTGTAAAGGGATTGGAAGATGGAATAAAAATGGTCAATAAGCCCGTTTCTGGAGCTTATGCGGGAATGCCAGTTAAAATATTTCAGGAAAAAGAATCAGCTAAAAGCCAAAACTAGATGCGAAAAGTCATTAGTTATTTTATTCGCTATGAGGTTGCCGTAAACGTCGTAATTATTGCATTTATAGCTTTTGGTATTATCGGTTTAAGCCGAATGAAATCTTCATTTTTTCCTTTAATTGAATCACAAATTATAAATATCGATTTAAATTATCCTGGAGCAACTCCAGAGGAAATTGAAGAAGGAATTGTTCTAAAAATTGAGGATAACTTAAAAGGTTTAGCAGGCATTGACCGTGTAACCTCGACCTCTAGACAAGGTGGAGGTAGTATTACCGTAGAGATTGATAAAGACGAGGATATCGATATTATGGTAACAGAGGTGAAAAATGCGGTAGATCGCGTTCCTACCTTTCCTGCCGATATGGAGCCTCTTATCATTGCAAAAGAAGAAAATATAAGAGAAACCATTTCTTTTGCCATTAATGGAAAAGATATTCCCTTAGCAACTTTAAAGCAAATTGGCCGATCTATAGAGAATGATATTCGCAGAATGGACGGTATATCTCAAATTGAGATTTATGGGTTCCCAGAAGAAGAAATTCAAATTGCTGTTAGAGAAAATGATTTACTAGCCTACAATTTAACTTTTCAAGAAGTTGCTAATGCGGTTGCAGAAACCAATATTTTAACCTCGGGAGGTGATATTAAGACCAGTGCAGAAGATTTTCTAATTCGCGCAAGCAATCGTTCTTATTATGCTGATGAGCTCAACAATATCGTGGTGCGAGCCAATAATAACGGGACGTTAGTTCAATTGGAAGATGTGGCCACAGTACGAGATCAATTTTCAGAAACGCCAAACGCATCCTTTTTTAGTGGTAACATTGCTGTTAATGTAAATATTAGCAATACTAATAATGAAGATTTACTTTCTACTGCAGAGCAAATTAATGCTTATGTAGAAGAGTACAATCAAAGTCATGATGTGGTTCAATTAGATATCACACAAGATTCTTCCATAAGATTAAATCAACGTACGCAGTTACTTTTAGAAAATGGAATTGTAGGAATTCTATTGGTACTTCTTTTTCTATCTTTTTTCTTGAATACAAGATTAGCATTTTGGGTAGCCTTTGGTCTTCCTGTAGCCTTTTTGGGTATGTTTATTTTTGCCGGTTCTTTTGGAGTTACCATCAACGTATTATCTCTTTTTGGGATGATAATTGTGATCGGGATTTTAGTAGATGATGGTATTGTAATATCAGAAAATATCTACCAGCATTACGAAATGGGTAAAAGTCCTGTAAAAGCAGCGATTGATGGAACAATGGAAGTTATTCCTCCAATTGTTTCGGCGATTATCACTACAGTTTTGGCTTTTGCTACGTTTCAGTTTTTAGATAGTAGAATAGGAGAGTTCTTTTCAGAAGTTTCTACCGTTGTAATTTTAACCTTGATTGTTTCATTAGTCGAAGCTCTCATTATTTTACCTGCACACATTGGTCACTCCAAAGCATTAGTCCGGGAAACCGAAGAAGAACAAAAAAATAAAAAGGGAATTGATAAATTCTTTTATAAACTGCGCTGGTACAATAAAAAAGGAGATCAGTTTATGCGTTATTGTAGAGACCGTATTTACAGTCCTGCATTAAGATTTGTGCTACGTCAACGCTTCATTTCATTTGCAATAGTTATCGCAGCTTTTGTTATTACTATTGGTGCAATTGGAGGAGGAATTATTAAAATAACATTGTTTCCTAGTATTGCCAGTGATACGGTGAGTATTAATTTATTAATGGCCGAAGGTACAAATCCCAAAATTACCGATTCTGTAATTTCTATGGTAGAAGATGCCGCGTGGCGTGTGAATAAAGAATTTACTCAAAATCAAACAGGAAATAAACCCGTAGTTGAAAATATTATAAAACGTGTAGGACCAGGAAATAATAAAGCCTCTTTAAGAGTTAATTTATTACCAGGAGAGGAACGTGATTTCGGTTCCCCGGAAATTACCAATGCCATTCGAGATGAAGTGGGTGAGGTGTATGGAGTAGAGCAGTTAACGTTTGGTTCTGGTGGAAATTTTGGTGGGAGTCCTATTTCTGTATCTTTATTAGGAAATAATACAGAAGAACTGAAAGCCGCCACCGAAGAATTGCGAGAAGTTCTAGAGAACAATTCTCTGCTTAAAGATATCACCGATACCGACCCTGAAGGTGCAAAAGAATTAAATGTTACTTTAAAAGACAATGCTTATGCTTTAGGATTAACACTCAACTCAGTAATGCGTCAAATACGAGGTGGTTTCTTTGGAGCACAAGCACAACGGTTTCAACGCGGACAAGATGAAATAAGAGTATGGGTTCGTTACGGTTTAGATAACCGAAATTCTTTGAGTGATTTAGATGAAATGCGAATTGTAACTCCTGCAGGAGATCGAGTACCTTTTCAAGAGATTGCCAATTATGAAATTGCAAGAGGAGACGAATCAATTAGACATTTAGATGGGGTTCGAGAGATTCAAGTAAATGCAGATATGGAAGACCCTAACGGAAGTTCTACCGATATTTTACTGGATATTCAAAACAACGTCATGCCAGAGATCACTTCTAAATACCCAACCGTAAAAGCAGTTTATGAAGGTCAAAATAGAGAAGCTGGTAAATTGTCAGATTCGGCCAATAAAATTTTTCCAGTCATTTTATTTTTGATTTACGCGACTATCGCTTTTACCTTTAGAAGTTACAGTCAACCTTTATTATTAATGCTTATGATTCCGTTAAGTGTTATTGCGATAGGTTGGGGTCATTTATTCCACGGTTTCCCTATAAACGTTTTGTCGGCTTTAGGAATTATTGCCTTAATCGGAATTATGGTTAATGATGGTTTGGTTCTTATTGGTAAATTTAATTCTTTCTTAAAGGAAGGAATGAAGTTTGACGAAGCTTTGTATGAAGCAGGAAGAGCTAGGTTTAGGGCCATATTTTTAACATCAGTTACAACCATTGCTGGTTTAGCGCCATTATTGTTAGAAAAAAGCAGACAGGCACAATTTTTAAAACCTATGGCAATTTCTATCGCCTATGGTATTGGGATCGCTACATTCTTAACTTTATTATTTTTACCCTTATTACTTTCGGCAACCAACGAATTAAAAACAAAAATTAAATGGTTAAAAACAGGAAAAGAGGTTTCTAAAGAGGAAGTAGAGCGAGCGATTAAAGAACAAAAAATAAAAGAAGATGAGTAGAGTTAAACTATTACTTATATTAATATCTTGTTTGTTCAATTTTATAATGGTTGCGCAAGAAGAGACTCCTTTTTTATCTAAAAAAGAAGCGATAAAGCAAACTTTAGAAAAAAATTACGGAATTAAAATTGCCGATAATAATATTGAAATTGCCGAAAACAACGCAGGGATTTTAAATTCGGGCTATTTGCCAACTTTAGTAGGTAGTGCTTTTGCAGACTATAGTTTAGATGACCGTTTAACGGAAATTGATGGAGAAGAGCCTCGAGATCAAAATGATCTAGAAAATACGAGTTATGGAGGCTCTCTCGATTTGAATTATACCATATTTGATGGTTTAGGTAGGTTGTATAATTACCGTCAATTAAAAGAAGAATATAACTTATCGGAACTAGAGGCACGAGAAACGATTGAAAATACTTTATTGGAGCTTTTCTCTGTGTACTTTGAGATTGCTCGTCTATCTGAAAATGTAGAAGTATTAGAGCAGACTTTGGCAATCTCTAAAGAGCGAGTTACCCGCGCTGAATATCAATTTGAGTATGGACAAAGCAACAAACTGGAAGTTTTAAATGCTAAAGTAGATGTTACTAACGATAGTATTAATCTCATTGGTACACGCCAACAATTAAGAAACACCAAAAGAGATTTAAGTTATATTATTGGGAAAGAGCCTTCGGTTAATTTTGAAGTAGATACTATAGTAGGGTTTACGCCACAATTAAAGATTGAAAATTATGTAAAAGAAGCCAAAACAAATAATGTTTCTCTATTGCAAATAGAAAAGAATTTAGTGATTAGTGAGTACGATATTAAAGTAAATAAATCTGGATATTTACCTAGCGTAGGCTTAACAGGTTCTTATGGCTGGAATCGTAATAGAAGTGCCGACAGTCCGTTTTTTCCAGGTTCTTTGCAAACTACATCTGGGCTCTCTGCTAGAGTTAGTCTCTCGTGGGATATTTTTGATGGAGGCTCTACTTCTGTTCGAGTTAGAAACGCTAAGATTTTGTATGAAAATCAGCAAATTCAAAAGAAACAAATAGAAAATGAAGTTGATCGTGATTTAAAAAATGCATTAGATAATTATCAAAACAGACTTTATATTTATGAGTTACAAGAGCAAAATGTGGTGACAAGTGAAGCAAATTTTGAACGTTCTGAAGAACGTTTTAAAATAGGGCAGATTACCTCTATTGAATTCCGTCAAGCGCAAATTAATTTAATCAATGCGAAGACGAGTAAGAATTTGGCTAAATATGATGCAAAGTTAGCAGAGCTGCAGGTTTTACAATTGTCAGGTCAACTTTTAAACGTTCAATTTTAAAATTACTTTTTAATGATAGAGCATTATTTTCAATGTCCACATTGCTGGGAAGAAATTTCGATGTTGTTAGATTCTTCAGTGAGTCAAACTTATATAGAAGATTGCGAAGTTTGCTGCAATCCCATAGAAATTACGGTAAAGTTTGAAGCGAAAAACCTGATAGAGTTTAGAACTGAAATATTAGGACAATAAAAAAAGCTGCAAAATTTCAAATTTGCAGCTTTTTGATTTTATATAATATCAATTATCTTCTAAAAAGTCTTGAGAGTAAGGAAAGTACTAATAAGACAATAAAGATGTAAAAGATTATTTGTGCAATATCTGCAGCGCCATCAGCAATTCCTCCGAATCCGAAAATTGCAGCAACTAATGCGATAATTAAAAAAATAACAATCCAGCGTATCATAATGTTTGGTTTTTAGGTTAGTATTTAAATTTTTACTTGTTGATAAATAGCTTTTCTATTAGCATTATTTTTTAAACAAGTGATCATTAAATCCCCAATAGAATTAAAGTGAAGTTCTATTACACGAGAATTTGCCGAAAATAACCTACTATCTATTATATTTTTATTACCGTAATCATAATGTAGATACGCGATTTTTTTAGCGTAATCTATGTTTACAAGAGTAGCTTTGTAGTGCTTTTTTAATAAATAACAATAAAATGAATGCGCTACTTTCTTTTTAGGAGCAGCAATAATTTCATTTAAATTTGATTTGTTTCGATAGTAGAATTCTCTTGCTTTCACTTGTTTTTGTTTTAAATTTAAAACAGAATTCTCTAAGTGAAAGCATCTCCACAGATATTTATGCGGAGTTTAACAAAAAAACAAATGACCTCTTAAGGAATAGTTAATAAACTGATAATCTATTCTTTGTGTTTAAGGTTGGCTTTTCTAAAATCGTTAGGAGAGATGTAATATTCCTTTTTAAAGACCTTAGAAAAGTAGCTGGCATTAGAGAGACCTATTTTTTCAGTAATCTCTTGCATGCTTAAATCGGTGTTTAAAATTAACTCTACAGCTTTTTGCATTCTAAGTTTTTGAATGTAGTTATTTACCGTTTCATTGTATAAATGTTTAAAGCCGTTTTGTAATTTGTTTTCATTTAAGCCCACGTGTTGAGAAAGACTTTTTACGGTATGCGGAAAGTGAATTTCTTGTTCGATCTTGGATATGAGATTAGATATATTTTCAATCTCTTGTTTTCTTAGAACAGTTTTATCATTATCTGCTTTTAGGTCGTCCTCTAGTTGTTCAGCTTGTTGAATTAACAATTGCAAGGCATAAGATTCTAATTTTAGTTCTCTCATAAAATTAGAATTACTTTCCATATTCATTTCTTGAATGGTATTTGCAATAGAAACACTGTAGTTGCCATGATAAAAGAAAACTTTATTCGCATCAATATCATTAAAGATCTCCTTTAATGGATGTTCCCAAGATTCGACTTCACAAGCATATTTCTTTAAAAAAACGTCTCGATTAACTTCAATACTATTTAGATGTACGTTTTCATTCTTTTTAAATTCTAAAACGTGCCCGTGAGTTTCGTTACTACTAACAATTACGTTTTGGAATTTCAGAATCTGTGTTTTCTCCTGAGAAGTTTCTAATTGATGATTAATAAATCCTTCTCCGCAAATTAAAAACTTAAGAGGGTGCACTTCTGATAGTGAAAAATGAATCTGAGTGTCTCTTTTAAACTGACAACAATATTCAATTACACCAATCCCGCTTTTAAAATTCATACCTCTTATGTAGCCTTCACCGTATATTTTCGGGATATTTAAGATATGTTCGTGGCATTTAGCTTCAATTTTGGTATCTAATTGTTCAGCTAAATCTTTTAAAACTTCCTTTATCGGAAGAGATTGAACATTTATTTTTTTCATAGAAAGCAGTGACTGATTAGGTTACAGGCAAAAATAATAATTTTTTTAATATTTATCGTTTCTAGTTTTGCAGAATGAATAAAACGTTATATATTTGCATCACAAATCGCGGGATAGAGCAGTAGGTAGCTCGTCGGGCTCATAACCCGAAGGTCACTGGTTCGAGTCCAGTTCCCGCTACTAGATTTTAAAAACCCTTGCAATAGCAGGGGTTTTGCGGTTTTTATACCGTTTGTCTGGGTAAAAAATGGGTAAAACAATTTTTTTAATCGGTGTAATCGGTTAAAAAAAAAATGTCTTTAAGTCAAAATTCAAATTCCACAGCTCACAAAGAAATATTTTTAGATTTTGAACCTGCCGAAATAGGCGGTTTAAGCGGTAGTGATTGGCGTATTTATTTTCGTGTAAAAGTTCCTGGAGAGCAAAAAATGAAGCTCTTTAGAAGGCGTGTAAAGAAGTATTCTAATAAAACCGTAAGGATGCGTTACGCAAAACGCATGTGTGCTGAAATTAATAAGAAACTAGAAAAAGGGTGGTCGCCTTTTTTTGACGGTTATGCAGATAATGAGTTTTATAGGCTTATTGATGTATTAGATAAATTTCTAAAACAAGCTGAAAGAAAATTAAACGATAACCTGTTAAGAAAAGATACTTACAGATCCTACAGCTCATACGCTAAGAATATAGAGGAATATCTTAAGTTAAAAGGATTAGAAGATTTATTTACCGTGCAATTTGACAGGTCCTTTATTATTGAATTTTTAGATCATATTTATTATGATAAAAAAAGAACGGCCAGGACTAGCAATAATTATCTTTCCTTTTGCAGTCAATTATGCGTGTTTATGGTAGATAGAAACTATTTAACAAACAATCCTACCTTAAAAATACCTAAAAGAAAAGTAGGTAAGAAAAAGAGGGAAATCTTACCTAATTATTTAAGGAATGATATTTTTAAATACCAATCTAAAAACTCTAAAGAATATTTAACCTTGTGTTTGTTGGTTTACTTTTGTTTTGTTCGCAGAACCGAATTAACCAAGCTGAAGGTAAAACATATTGATTTGGAAAAAAGTACAATATTTATTCCTGCTGAAATTTCAAAAAATAAAAAAGACGGAATAGTTACAATTCCAAAAAAACTAAAGATTTTACTAGCAAAGCATGTGCATACTTTTTTAATAGATGATTTTTTATTTTCTAATGAAAATTTTAAACCAGGTAAAAAACAATTACAACCTAAAAAAGTTTCTGACGAATGGGGGAAAATGCGTAACGCTCTAAATTTTGAAAATAAGTACCAATTTTACTCTTTAAAAGATAGTGGAATTACTGAACTTTTTTTACTTGGTGTACCTAGTAAAAAAATAAGGGATCAAGCAAGGCATCATGATATTAAAATAACTGAAAGTTATACGCCAAGAAACTACAAAGCAGACGAATTTTTAAGAGATTTAGATTTTGATTTTTAGAAAAAATAAAATTTTTAAGTTTGAAACTGAAAAAAAGGCTAATTTTTGTAATAATCGCAGTTTTTTTAATGTAACGTATTGTTTTATAGCTATTTAAAGTCTTACAAAAATTAAAATAAATTTGTAAGAGCAAAATCGAAAAATCGCTGTAATAAAATGGTTTTCAATTGTTTAGCCCTATTACAAAAATTGTAATGATTTTTGTAATACTCTTACAAAAATTTGTAATTTTTATAATTTCAGCCCTTTTTTACATCATTTGCGTATAAAATGGGGTTAAAATCTCCTGCGGCCATTTTTAAAGGAGCTATGTAAATCTGCCAATTTTTGCGTGGAATATAAAAAGGATCTACCTCTATAATTTTAAAATTTCCTTCTGGAGCTATGATATATAAATAGCATTTTTCATTGAGAAATTTAAAGAAGAAATGGGATAATTTGGTAGGGGTAAATTCTATTTGAGCGTTACGCAATAATACGCTCAATTTCTCCTTGCCAATGTGATCTAAAAAACAGGAAATAGCAGGTTTATCGTAATTACAAAAACTTAATTTTACCTCTTTGTAACTATATTCTGTAGTGGTGTATTCTAATTCCATAAAATAAATTTAGGATATTTTCCAAAATTAGGATTTTTTCCAATAATACGAACAAAAAAAAGCCTTACCCACCACAGATAAGACTTTATATTTTTACTACAAATTGCTCTTTACAAAGATAACTTTATTGTTCTAATTAACAAAGTTTTAGGTTTTAATTTAAAGGAGTTATTACTAATCCGCTTGCGTTTTGTTGCGTTACGCTATTTACTTCCGCAGTAGCGGTGTTTTCTTCTCCTTCTATGGGTAGCATTTTACGATCATAGATATTATATTTTAAATCGCTTGCCGGTAAATGGTTGTAACGGTTTTTATCGGTATAGATATAGTTTTGTTTGTAGTCGTCAAACTTTTCGGTTAAGAGTACAATATCTACATCAAATTGAGATTTAGAACCGCCACGCATTTTGCCGTCACTCGTTAATTGAAAGATGATGATAAACAATTTACCGTTATATTTTTTTCGCAGATCTTTATCTACTTGTACATTTTTATCTAATTCTCGCAGCTTCTCGAAACTATCTATCATAATCACATCGTTAGCCATAATAAGCTCATGTAGATCCTGCATAGTGTTAATCTCTGGGGCTTCTACATTTGGTATGTTTTTGTTAGAAATATACTCTGGCACTTTAGATAAAAATAAACTACTTGCCGGGTGTTCTTCCATACTCGCAATACCAACTTTGTAATTATCTGCAAAAGCATCTACCAACTGAAAACAAAAGCGTGTTTTACCTGCGCCCTGTGGTGCGGTAACACTTATACCTATACTTTCTTTTTGCTTCACTTCTACCCTACCTAAAAACTTAGCTATTTCAGGATTGTCTATTTTGTAATATTCAAAATCTTGGTTTTGGCTTGCTTGCAAACGAGCTGCCAAACTATTAGGGTTTTGCTTAGGTTGCGTTACGCTATTTATTTCTGCAGTAGCGGTGGTTTCTTGAACCTCGCAAACTTCTTGCGGTTGCTCTCCTAATAATGCTATTTGGCCTGTCTCTTTATTTACTTTTTGAGGTTCTTCTACAACTTCTTTATTTTCCTCTTTAAGGTTTTCTTTTTGTGGAGTTTCAATTTTTTCATATATTTTTTTTAATGCAGGAATAACAAATTTTCTTAAGCTATAGCTTGCATTACCTGTAATTTGTCGCTGCCAAGCTTTATTTTTATTGGACCACCTAAAACTGTGGCTTTTCAAAACTTTTCTTATTTCTTCTGACGGTATATCATCAAATAAAATTTGATAACGGTTTTGCTCGGCATTTTCTAAGATCTTAAAATCTTTAAAATCGTGCATTTTGTTTTCTGTGCTACGGTTTTTCTCTTGCTTTACTCGTTGCTCATACCTTTTAACTTTTGCTAAAGAGTTTTGAGTACCTTGTTTAGCCCAAATTAAATTATCTGTCATTAGCCTTTTATAAGAAATTAAAAATTTATCGCTTACTTCTAACTTTTTTACTTCTTCTAAAATTTTCTCAATCGTTTCTTCCTTTGAAAGTTTTTTTCTTTTTACAGATGAAACTATTTTGTTTATAGATTTATTTAATTCGTGTTCTCTTTTGGCCTTTTCAAGTTTTTGCTCCAATACCTCTAAAGCTCCTTTTTCTCCTGTTTTTACAGGCTTATTAACTCTGGCTGTTAACTCTCTGCGCATTCTATCTTCTGCATACTTAGAATAATCTATTAATTCTGTAAGCTTATTATGATGCGCATTACTATTTTTTTCTGCTCTTCTAGTTGGAAAGTTTGCAGGACCTGTAATCATTGTACTTAAAAGCCTGGATCTACTTTCTAATTCTGAAATTTTACGTTTTAAATATCCTTTATGGAATTTATCAAAAGCAGCTTCAAAGTTTTCTTCGGTCTTTTGACTTTTAGAGTATTTTTTAGCGTTATTGTAAACCTCTTTTAAATAGCTGAAGTGGCTATTTTGCTCTTGTTCTGCTCTTTTTTCTGGAGAAAAAGAGGTGCCGGAATGCGCTCTTTTTGCTAAATCGTAACTAATTTCACTTTTAGAAAAAGGATAAATCGTTTCATTAGATGTTTCTTTTTTACTTTTTTCTGTTTTGGTTGTTTCTTTAGCTTCTTCTTTTTTTGGCTTATTTTCTAATTCTTTTAAATAAGCAGGATTTCCTTCTTTATCACGATCTAAAATGTAATCGGCTGCGGCTTGGCTTTTACTTGAAGCTCTAAAGAAATAACGGTTATCTTCTTTCATTTCTTTAACTAAACGACCATTCCAACCGCTTAAATATTTAGCGGAATTATCTAATGTTTTAAATAACGTTCCTGCTTCTGCCGATAAAAATACAGCTCCCATTTCGGCTATTAATTCTTCAAAAGCATTATCTCTTTTTGTGGATTCACTTCTTGAAGAAACAGCAAATCTCTTTAATCTCTTACCGTGCCCTGTGCTATGGGTTAATTCGTGAAAAATGGTAGTGTAGTAGCTTTGTTCGTCTTTAAAAGCTTCTATAGGTGTCATTAAAATACTATCGGTATCTGGATAATATGCAGGTTGATCTCCTTCAAATAAAATTTTAGGAGCGTTAGGCATATTATTTACAATTAATTCAGCTATTTCTATACGTTCTTTTAGGGGCTTATCTGCATTTGGGTTTTTTGGTAATTCTCCCCAATCTATCCCTGTAATATCATCGGCATTAAAAACGTTGTAATACTTTAATATTGGTAAATAAGAATTTTTATAATAGTCTGCATCCCTGTTTAGGTTGTTGATGTTTTTATCTACCCAAGCATCAAATTTCTTTTTGTTGTACGTACCAAAACTTAACTCTTTGCCGTTTTTTCCTTTTTCATCTACTTTATACAGCTTTGTAAAATACACAACCTTAAAACCTGTAGATCCTTTTTTAAGTTCGCCTTTATTTTTTTTAATCTGGTTAAAGGTTAAAAAATAAGGAACGTCAAAATTTCTACGAGTTAAAATTTTCTCTCCGTCTTTAATTTCTACTTTAAAATTGAGTAAAAAGTAGTTGATGCCACGGTAAGGGTTTTTACTTTCAAAATTAATGGCTTGTTTACCTTGGTAAAGGTTGGTTTTCTCCCACTCTCTTTGCCACGGTAAATGCCCTACTTTTTTAATCGTGTTAATGATTAAATCGGTTATCATTTGGTAAATATCATCTGGAGAAACAGGTTTACCAAGTCCGGGGGTTTCGCCTTCTTCTGGTATTGCCAAATAATCTATTCCTGGTAATAAATTTTCTTCTAAAATTTCATCTTGTGGCGTGGTTTCAATATCAAAACTTTTAGCTTCTGGATATGAAGCTAAAAGTTGTTCTAATTTTTGTAAAATATGTTTTTGATCTTCCGCTTTAGCTTTATTGATAAGATTTTCTACTTCCGCCCTGGTTAAAATTTCTCCGTTAAGGCCGTTGTAAGTTTTGATTGATGATAACATAGTATTATTTTGATGTGATGATTGTTTTTAAGCTTCAATAGTATAAGTTTCTCCAAATGCGCTAAACTCTAATTTTAACTTTAAAGAATTAGGGTTTTGAATGATCGATAAAGCATTAGTTAAAACGCTTCCTAAATCGTCTAAAGGAACTACTGTATTTATGTTTTCTACTACGGTAGTACTTTGCGCAGGTAAATTAATTGCGCTTAAGTTTGGTGTAGCTTTCCCTAAATATTCTCCGTTAGAATTATACACTAAAATACGAGAAAGCACCACTTTTTTAGCGGTATCTAAAGCTATATTTGTTAGTGAGTTATTAACGATTTCTAAGTTTGTGTAAAAGCTAAGTTTACCGCCACTTAATCTTATATTTTTAATCCCTAAAGGTTTAAATTCTAATTGCTCAAATGCTTGCAGGTATTCATCTACTTTATTTTTTCCTATGTACCAAAAAAAGCCTGCGGCTATAGCTGTCATTCCTAAAATTGTTCTCATTGTTTTTTGCGTTTAAAAAGGTTGATAAAAAATAAAAAAGGGTTGCTCCTGGTAATAAGGCCAACTAAACCAAAAACTACTATGAAAACAACCATAGGCCATATAATTAAACCACTTGCAAACCCTTTATTTTCTTTATTTTTTTCGCTTAAAGCGGATTTTTCTTTATGTTCTTTTTTACTGTTTTCGGCGGTGGTTTCTTCTGTTTTTTTACTTCCGTTAAGGCGGTTTTCTATACTTGTAGATTGCTTAATAATATTCTCGCTTGTACTATCGCTAAGAATAGATTTTTCTTCTTCTACAATCGTTGAATTTTGCCAATTATAAGTTTTACCGTTAATGGTGGCTTGGCTGGGTTGGTTATGATCTACCGGGGTAAAAGTGGTTTTAGTTTCCGTTTGTTTTACGGTGGCATTTTTAACCTCTTGTAGCGTTACGCTCTCTTTTACTCTCGTAATTTGTTGCGTGTCGCTCGTTTCAATTTTAGAGGTTTCTATATCTTTTACCTCCAACTGCTCTAAACTTGTGACTTCTTTACGGACGGTTTTCTGCTTGCTTTTACAAGAGAATAAGCAAAACACTAAAAGCCCTACAAATAAGGCTTTTATAAACGGATCTATATTTTTAGGCTGCTGTAGTGTCATAAGATTAGGTTTTGCTTGGTGTTATATTGCCACCTTTAGGGAAGTGATCTAAAACAAACATAGCTTCTGGATCATCTTTTAACTGACGTTTAAGCAACGGAATAAGCACCTCTAACCTCATATTTAAATCTGCTAGGTTATTCTTTAGATCTTCGATCTCTAACTCTTGTGCGGTTATGGTTTTACGCATTTTGGCAATATTGCCGCTTTTACGATCTACCCAAGATTTTAGAAATTCGCCAAAGGGTTTAAAAAACCATTGGCCTACTGCACCAAGTATTAAACTTGCCGATCCTATTAATGCTATTCTTTCTGCTTCTGTCATTTTATAAACTGTTATAAATTATTGCGTACTTTAATACTATGTGAATTGTTGGCAATATGATACTTGCTAAAAAATCTAGTACGCTAGGTTCTCCTTTTTCTCCAATGAAATCTATAAACTCAACCAATGCGGCAGCAAATACCACCAACAAAAAAGCTATAAAACCTAAAAAGGGTTCTAAAGCTAAATAAGCGATTGAAAAAGCGATAATATGGTTTTTCTTATCATCGCCTATCGAGTTCATAAAAGCCGCTATTTTTGATTTTAGAACCATAGCAATAATGTAGCTACAATAGTTAAAAACATTCCAAAAACACCGCATAGAAAGTGTTTACCTCCTAGCGTTCTATTACCTAAATAATAGTTGTGTAACGGAATACCTGCAACCGCTAAAAACGTAATTATTACCGCTATAGCGTGTGCGTTGTCATTCACTCCCCAAAAGAAGAAGAAAATAGTGGTTAATAAAATTTGTAGGATTAATCCTAAAACGAAAAATTTACTTAAAGTACTCATTTTATATGGTGTTAATTGGTTCAAAATCTTCTATTTTGGTAACATCATAACCCAGGGCTATAAACATTTGCAAAGCATCTTCTTTGCTTGCAACTAAAGTTAGATTACCGCTTGCTATTACACCGCCTTCTGGAGCTTCTCCCACGGTAATAATTTCTTCATTGTTATAAACGATTAATAGTTTCATTTTTAAGATTGGTTAAAGGTTACGGTATGGCCGTAATTGTTTACTAATACATATATTTTCTCGGCTTCGTTGGCAGGATTACCATTGCTTACGCCTAGCACAAATCCTGTAGGTGCTTGGTAATTTCCTGTAGGAGTTAAGCTGCTATGCCCCCAACTTATATCTCTAAATTTATTCGGGTACTCGTCTGCTTGTGCTGTTGGTGTGCTTGTATCTAAATAGGCTTCGTTGGTGCAAAGGGTGTAGAATGCGTTGATGAACTCGTTGAAATCAGTTGTATTATTAATCCAACTATGGAAATTATTAATACTTCTTAAAGAAAACAAATGAATCCAAGCACTTGATATATCTGAAATTCCAATATCACCATATATGTACATAGTTGATAACTGGTTCCATAGACTCATATCAAACCAAGGTTGGCGCACACTATTATTAATACCAAAATCAAATCTGTTAATGTTTGAAAATAATGATAAAGCTGGTGGTAAATATGTGTATTCGTTTGAATCAATTCTCAATGTAGTCAAAGTATTAGCCATACTTTGCCAATCACTAGGTAGATAGTTGATATTATTATCTCTTAAATCAAGGTTAATCATGTTAGTCCATTGATTTACCTTAAATAAGTTTGACGACACTTCATTTGAACAATCAAATACACTACTCGCTTGAAATCTTTCTAAATCTAAATTAAAAAAACTGTCTGGTATTTTATCGAATTTTGATGAGGATAGAATCCTTAAATTAAGCTCTTTAAGATTTATTAATGGACTTAAATCGGTTGGAAAACTCGTAATATGTCTTAAAACATTAAAACTTAAACTATTTAATGAAATCATAGATTTTATTTCATTTGGTAATGCCCCGTAAATATTAAACTGAGAAAGTCTTAATTCAATGATACTTTCAATGTTTTCAAAAATTATTGTTATTGTTTTTTGACTTCCAATAGGATTTATAAAGTCGATTTTATTAAAATATCCAGATGTAGCACCTTGGTTAAAACCGTTTATTGTTTGACCGTCTGACGTGATCGATAAATAATATGTAGAATTTTGCTGATAGTTAGAGCTAAAACTATAAACGTTACTTCCTGTAGAAATTTGAATATTTATAGGTTTTTTGCTTGCTATTCCTAATTGACCATGCCCTGTTGCGTTACTTATAGGAAAACCCGCATCGTCTATTGTGAATGATATTGAGTTAACTTTCCTTTGAGGAAAACCACCTTCTAACTTTACTATATTGTCATCTACTGAATAAAACATTAGGCTACAGGTGTTAATTTATATTCTACCCAATCATTTGTATTGGCATCTACTTTCTTATAGATCAAATTTATTTGCTTACAAATCACCATAAAACCACGTAAAGCAGTAGGATAAGCAGTATTAAGATCTGATTTGCTCATTCCTGTAGATTGCGCATCTCTAAAAACTTCTAATTCTATAATAGGTACGGTTTCGCTTCGTGCATCGGGTGTAACAACTTCTACCTGCGTGTTTGGTAAACCTCTATGTTCTGGTCTATATTTACTCGCAAATTGATCTATTAATTGCCATTTTTGAATTACATCTACATAAATAAGCTCACAAGATCCCTCAATACCTGTACTGGCAATTAAATTAGGTAATTTTATTTGCTTGTCGGCATCACTATTACCGTCTAATTTATTAATACGTATCTCAAAATCTCCGTTATTGATAACGGTAATTCTCTTATACTTATCGTGATTAAAACCGTTTAAAATGGCTTGTGCGTTAGTATTAGTAAACACTAAAACGTTTCCTGTTAATTCTACATTATTGTAATTACCGCCGCTATCTATTACTTGGGTTTTAATATCTACACTATCAAGCTCTATATCTGTATCTAAAATTCCTTTTTTCCAAGTCCATTGTTCTATTATTCCCTGGGCATTTTCAATAAGTACGTAACGCCCCTTTTCTCTTAAAGAAATAGGCACGGCTGTAAAAGCTTCTGGTAAACTTAAATAAGGACCGTGCAAACCGTCAACGCTTGCACTTGGGTTTACAATTTTTACAGGTTTTGATAAATTATGTGTATTCTCTGGCATAATTAATTACTTAAGGTTACGTTTAAAGTCGCTGCTAAGGGTTGCGCTGTCTGGAGGTTAAAAACGGTGTAATTTTGAGGGTTTCCGGCTGCATCATTTACCGTAATGGCTTGGCTTGTAAATTGCCCGGTTAAGGTTTCGTTATTACTGCTTACTACGCTTGCTAAGGTTGTGCCTTGCGGTACGATAATAGAGTTATTAACTTCACTTGCTAAGAAACTAAAAGAGTTAACGCTACTTTTAATTTTGGTTAATGCTCTCGCTTGTGCGGAATTAGTAGGAGTAGAAGCAACCGAACCGAAAAAGCTTCGTTGCGTTCCGGTAATTATTCTCGTTTGAGAAAAAATAGATCCGGCTTGTATTTGTCCGGTTGGATCATCTTCTCCTAAGTTATTTTGCTTTACAGGACCTTGTGCGTAGTTTACTAAAGCTTTAAATTCAACGTTACCTAATGGTACGACTAAGCTATCAACTGTAAAACCTGCGGCATTTGCAATTACATTTTCATCTTGTATAATTTCATAACCTGTTGCTGCTCCTGCATCATTTTGATTAAAATTAACTTGTAGGTTAATTTCTTCAATAGTAGTACCGTTTTCTACATCTTGACTAACATTTGTAATGCTTGCCGTTGGTGCTTCATATTCCGCAGGTTCTAAATGTAAAGCTGCGATTACTTTATTTTGCACAGGGTTAATACTCGTTAAACTCAAAGAGCTATCTACTTGAATATTTGAACCGTTATTTCTTACAGGACCTGCCATAATTTATGCTTTATAGATTAAGTAATAAGAAGAAGCTGCAATACCTGCTAACATAAAAAAACCAATAAGGCCAATAGCCATGGTGTTTTTTAAAAACTCCCCTTTCCATAAATCGGGTATTTTTTCTAGCATCGTTTTTTCTACTTCAACTTTAGTTACTTTACGATCTTTATTATTATCAAATGCAGGGTTTTGTTCTGCTATTTTTTGAATTAAATAAGAAGAGCTACCAAGTACATAATTATCTGGCTTACCTATAGCTGCCGGGTAAAAAGTAGCAAAATATAGATCTATAAAACTTTTGATTTTGTGTTTGTAAGGGCTGTAGTATTTCTCTACATAGTCTAATTGTTCTACTGCTGTCATTTGCGCTAATTGCGCTGTTGTAGTTCCTAAACCTTTTGCTGTAGAAGGCATAAACTGAATTAAACCTGTAGCACCTGAATAAGGATTTTTCTTAGAAGGACTAAAGCTTCTTGCACTTTCCCAATAAATTACAAGCATCAACCAATTAGGATTAATGCCTAAGTTTTTACTTACTTGCACAAGTTTTTCCAAAAATGCAGCTCTATAGCTGTTAGGTACTGATGTTTCGTGTATTAATGCCATTATAATTTTACTTTTACGGGTTTGTTTTTCGCATTTGCGGCTACAATTGCTACAAATGCCATTGCAGCAATCCAATATTTGAGGTTGCTCTTTTTTTTAGCAGTAATTTCTACCGTTTCAAGCTCATTTGCTCCAAGGGTAACGGAATCGGTTAAATCGAAAAAAGGCATTGTAGTACTTGCACCGCTTACGTGTGTAATTTCTACCCATGTCTCTTGATTACTAACTTCTACGTTTGCTACTCCTGCGCTGTTAGAAATAGTTTTTATGCCGTTCTCTGGCATTACGTGCGCTCCTGCTAACGGATTGCCTTCTGCATCTACTATTTTTATAGTCTTATTCATCTTTTCCAAGTTTTAAACGCAATTCTAAGCAGTCTAACCAACCATTTATTAGCCATTCAAACTCTTTTAGTGTTATTTGATCTTTAGCTAAAAGCTGTGTCCATTTTTTGAATTTAGCTTTAGAGTTTTCTATAATTTTAGGATTAGAAAACTTAGAAATAAACTCTGCTTCGAGAATTAAACACTCATCTTTTAACCTATCTTCAAATTCTAATTGAGATAATTCTCCAGATCTTTTTAATTCAAAAAGTAAACTCAAACGTGTTGGTTTATTTTCTGAAATTTGAGGTTCTCTATTGTGATCTAATGTAGTAGTGACATTTCCTAAGCTTGAAAAGCTTATCATTAAAAGGAAAATGATTGTAATTTTAGTAATCGTTTTCATAATTATAATTTTATTGTTCTTTTCCCATTTTTGAGATTAGTAAAAACCCTAAACCTGCTAAAGCTGCTTTTCCCCAATGCTTCTCTATGATTGTCATTTCTTTAGGTGCGGTGGTGGTTGCTACGGTGGTTGTGGCTGTGGTTACTTCGCTTGTTTCTTCTTGCATTTCTGCGGAAGCGGAAGAGCAAACTAACTGCTCAAATTTTCCGTTGCTTAATCTTATTTTTCCGCTAAGGAGACAAAAAGGAATTTCTAAAGTTTCAGCTCCAAAAGCCGAAATTTTAACGGTGGTTGTAGGGTTACTTGTTTCTATAACCAACTTTCCACTACAACCTGTAGTATAGGCGTTTTCGGTTTCAATAAAAACGTTTTCAATACCGTTGCCGTTTTGATCTACTATTAATATTTGTTTACGGTTTTCCATTATGATCCTACGATTAAATCTTTAGCTTCTGCGTAAAGCTCGTTAGTACTCCAAGGCTTATCTATGTAAACGTGAGTTTTACCGTCCCAGGCATCCTCTGTGAAGTAAATGATTTCTCCTATTTTTTCCCCTTTGTTGTAGATCTTGTAAAACTTGCGTTTATACCAAATGCCGTCCACTTCTTCTGCGTAATAAACCTCTGTACCGTCTTTTGCTGCGTAAACATCGCTACCCTTACTTAAGGTTTTAGCGGTGGTAACTACGTTAGGCATAATAGACTGTAAATGCACTAGATCGTCTCCGTCTAAAGAATACCTAAGCCATTGTAATAAGGTTAAATCTCCTCTAAGGATATAATAACGTTTTCCAAAAGCTTCACTCACTTTTACAAAATCATTATAGCTTAAGCCGTTAAGAGTGTTAAAAATAGTTTCTTCATCGGCTGCGTTCCAACTATCCCAACCAAAATAAGTGAAAGCAGTATAAAGAATTTCAGCTTTTTGCTTAGCTTCTGTTTCGGTTAACCCGGAAGGTGGAAAACGTGGATCTTCTTCAATTTTACCATGGTCGTCTCCTGCAAAAAACTTATCATAAATTAAGTAACCTAGCAAAGCTGCTGTAGATAAACCTAAAATGATTTTCCAATTGTTTTTAGCAAAATTAACCGCTTTACCGCCACTACTCGCAGCCGTTAAAGCTAAAGATCCTATTGCTAATGGATTTCCTAAACCTTCTTGATTTTTCATAATTATTTTCTTTTTACTCTACGTCTAACGGTGTGATATATAAATAGCGGTTCGCCTATCATATTCACGCCTATTTGAAACGGTATAACCTCTGTGTAATGGTGGTACATTTATCCAAGTTTTAAAAAGGATTTAAGCATAATGTACTTTGCACCGCTTAAATACTGTTTTGCCGTTGTGCTGTTTGCAATACGGTCTAATTTTTCTAAATGATCTGTACTTAATTTATTTTCTAAATTTTGTAAGATGTCTTTTCTCTTTTTCGCTTCTGCGGAAGTAGAACCGTTAATGTTAACTGTCTCCGTTGCCATTGTTTAATAAATTATTGAGTTGTTGTATAAATTCTTTGTCGCTCGATTTGTAAAGGATGCCTATTAAAGATTGAGCTTGTCCTTCACTTACCTTATCGGAAGAAATAAGGCTAATCAATTCACTTTTGTAACGCCCTAAATCTGGTGCGTTTAATGCAGGTTGTTGTCCTGCTCCGCCCCCTGCTTTTGCTGATGCTATGGCTTGGGCTACCATTGCAATAGTTTCTGGAGTAAGATTTTCCATTAACTTCTCTAAAGCTCCAGGCTTACCTTCTATACCTAAAGCATACTTCATGTTTTCACGGTCTAAACGCTTGTTTTCACTTTCTAAAGTTTCATTTTTACGCTTTAGCTCGATAACTTCATTTTTTAAATTATCGTGATTGTAAGCTTTAACAAACTGCTCCCCTGTTAAACCTTGCATTTGAGGGTTTCCCATTGCTGGAGTTGGTTGGTGGGTTGGTGCATAAGTGTTTTGGTGTGGTAGTGTGGCGGGTCCGTTATCGGATTGGCCGCCACTCTCTACAACACTCTCTGGGGTAGTACCTATTTCAAATTGTTTAGGTACAATATCTTCTCTTATGTTGGATGCACCTTGTTTTCTGGTGCGCTGAACTTGTATTTTTTTAACGCCTTTTTGCGCTAATTGCAAAAAATAATCTTCCCACTTAGAAAAAGCTTCTAAATCGGTTGCGGTTAGGTTTTTAGTAATTATTGAAGCCGTGGCTAAATTGACAATTTCTAAACCGTGCTTTGGGCTTTTCTTAAGCCAAGTGATTATTTCTATTAATTTCATAACTGTAAATTTTGAGAGTGTGAGTGATGTTTAGCAGTTTTTTTGTTCTCTATAAGTACCGTACACGCAAATAATTTTTTTAATATTATTTGGTTCTTCGGCTGCTAGAAAAGAAATATCTACCGTTCCAAAGGTTTTAGAGTTTACAAACCCTGCGTTAAATTGGCCGCCAGGCTTTACGGTAAAACCAAAAATCTTTACAGGAAAATTTCCCTCATTGTAAAACATTGGTTCTATTTTTCCGTCAAGGCTATACTGCGGATTATCGTTGTCGATTATATCTTTTGCAAGGTTGGTATCTCTTAACATGTTTGTCCTTCTTTAGAAATTTCAAAAACTACTTCAATAGTTGCTTTTGCTGTTAAACTTGCTGTAGTAATAGCTCTTAAAGTAAGCTCTGAACCTCCTTTATAACTACCTAGATCTATGGCTCTTTGTCTAAATGAACCATTATTGCCATTGTACCATGCAACATTCATTGCATCGTGAATGGTTGTGCCGTTTTCTTCTAATTGAAGCCTAACGAGTTTATCTGTATCGCCACCTGCTTTTGTAGCACCAACGTAAACATTTTGCCCGGCAGGAATAGTAATTTTAGATTGCCCTTCGTTAGAACCTGCATTAACTACTACCAACTGCGTTTTATATTCTGGTTTTTGCATCTTGAAAAGATTAATGAGTTAAAAAAGCCTTGCCAAGTGTTTGACAAGGCTTTTTAATAAATTGATTGGTAAGTGGTATGGTTTAGTTGCTCGATCTACGAGTTACGTAACCGATTAGCTTAAATTCCGCTAAAAGCTCATTTCCTGCACTAGCTGCATCTGCCATAGATGTTCCAGAAGGAAAAGTGATTTCAAAATCAATAGCTTCATCATCACGTAATACGTGTGGAGATCCTAAGTTTAACACTTTTTCTCCTGGAGATTGTGGATCTGCTTTTGCGTAAAAGTCAGAAACTGGTCTTTCCATTATAACATTACCTAACTGCTTTATAGAAAGTACTGCATTTTGTAAGGCAGCAGGAAAAGCTGTTTCAAACTTTACATCACCCATTTTTGAAGCTGATCCAACACCGTGAGCAATAGCTACAGTATCAAAAATAAAAGCTTCGTTTTTAGGTAATTTGTTGTCACTAATTGTCGAAACTCCATCAACTTTCTTAGTGTTTTCGTCTAAGATTTTGTTTCTTCCTCCTAAAGAAGAAATATCTTTTTTCACAAAGTGAGTGTGTCCTACAACTCTAATTGCTCCATTTGAAGCTAAAGAGTTTAAATCTCCGCTAAATCTTCTTTCACCTGCTAAGCTTTTAGCTAAATTAGTGGCTGCATTGTGGTTTCTAATAGATTGTTCCATTTTTTGATTGATGATTTTTAATGAATATTTTTTTTATGATGATAGGTTGATGAAACCTAGATTTTTTAAAGAGGTGTTCTCCCCATATTTTTAAAGTGCGTTTGTAGAAATAACTACCGCATCTGTATCTACCGTTTCATTAGCTACAGGAAAATTGAACGTTGGTACTGCGTTAAAAGTTTCTCCTAATAATGCCATGTTGTTGTCGCTAGGACAAGCTAAACCCATTGCCCCCTCGAATGCACGATCTGCAATACCTGGGTTTTCTTTTGGTGTGTAATCTTTAGCGAAAACTTCTCGCATAAGATTAACTCCTTGTTTTACAGAAGCACCTAAAGCCATAGACTTTAAAGCCGTTCCTGTTGTGCTTTTGTCTTTTTGCAACCCGGCTGCACCCATAAGGCCACCTCCTGCAATACCTACTTTAGCGATTTGTTTTTGATCTGAAGGAACGACATTTACAATCGCATCACTTGCTACAACTCCAACTGCTAAAGAGCCTAAGACTACTACGCTAGTCAATAGCGCATCTTGTGTTAAACTGAACTTCATACTTAAATTGATTTAAAAATTAATTGATTACTTTTTCTTTTTGTTTCCGAAAGCTAAAAGAGCTATGATAGTACCTAAGCCAAGCGTAGGTATTAAGTAGTTATTCTTTTTACTTTCTGTATTAGAGGTTGTAGTAGTAGGGGTGTTATTTATGGTTTGATTTACCGGTACTTCTTCATCACTATTTTGATTTTGGTTAGTTTCCGTTGTCATTGTTGTTGGTGTACTAGGATTAATTGGAGGTGTGGTAAAATCTTGTTTTGTATTACCAACCGTTTTAACCGTTCCATTGATTTTTGTAGGATTGGAAGTTGTAAAACTGTTACCGCTATTGTTTTGCGTACCTTTTTTAACCACTTCTTTAAAAATTTCTAGTTGAGACTTAAAATCTTTAGTAGGATCGAAATTAAAATTGGTAGGGTAAGTAGTTTCGTGATTTTTAGCATTAAAATCTAAAACTTGAACTTTAACTATGTAGCCTAAATCATCTAAAGCTTTTTTGTAAGAAGTTTTTAGACCTTCTAAAAATAAAGCTACAACAGCTTCTTTTGTTTTAGCTTCATCTGTATTTACGTTAGTATCTACTGTAAATCTACCTGCCACTCCTCCGCCTAAAAAACCTTCTTGTATTTGGTAATAAACCCTTACCGCTTCAAGATCTTTAATTACAGCGTTTAGTTTCTCTCTATATGCAGAAGAAACAAAATAAGTGCTATCTTCTGAACCTTTTAAGCTTTTAGTTTTATTAACAAACCAAGGCTTAAAGCTCCTATCAATCCAATTTTCTAAAGCTTTTTGTTTTTGTTCATCAGTAACAGGCCTTCCTAATCCGCCTGGTGCAGGTGGCCAAATTTGATCTATACCTTTCCATAATACAGGAGATAAGACCGCACCGAAAGGACCGCCTAAACCACCTGCTATAGTAGTAGCTAAGCCTTTTAATAAACTTCTACCTAAGTCTCTCAAAGAGAAATCTCCAAAAATACCCCCTAAAAACTTACCTAAACCTTGTGTATATTCTGCACTCATATTATTTTGTTTTAGGAGTTGATTTTTTATTTTTTGCTAATTGTTTTTTTAGGGTAGGCCATAATAGAATTAAAGCTCCTGCTGCAATACCTACACTAGCTGTAGATAAATTGGTGGACGTAGAAGATGTTTTTTTATCTGTTACTTTCTTTACCTGTCCTGGTTCGTAAGTAGTAGATCCATAACCCGGAGAACCTTCTGAAAAAGAATTACCTCCTGTAACTACGTCCTTAATAGTATCGAAAATACTTCCGGCGTTATTATTAGAGCTTCCTGTATCGTTAGAAGGAGGATCTACAGGAGGTAAGACATTTGAACCTCCTACAATTTTCTTTATAGGAATTGGACGTTTTACCCAATAATTTGTGTTTCCACGATTAAAACCATAATAACCCCCAGAAGTAAAGGGTAATTTCACACCCCCCGTAGTTACTTTATAAGCGTTGTTAGATTGTAATTGAGGTAAGTTATTAGCAGGTAAAAGTTGACCGCCTAAAGCTGAAATTTTTTGAGATAATTGTTGAATTACCTTGTCTCTAAATTCCGTCATTTTTTCATCCAACAACTTAAAACCTTCTTTAGAACAGCTAGAACTCATACTTTGTCGCTTATCATCGGCAATATGAGCGTACATGGTAGCCATTTCAATAAAACGGTTGAGATCGTTAATTGTAGGATTAGATTTTGTTAAACCAGAAGCTTTTAAAATTCCGTTAGATCCTAAATCTTTTTGTAAAAACTCTTTTGCTTTCTTTGGGCTATTGCTTGAACCCCAACAGGATAAGTTAAAACCATTTGAAAGAATAGCTCCAAATGTAGAATTAAACCAACCACTATCTGAAACAGAACTATAAACGTCTCCAAAATCTATATTGGTTTCATCCCCTCTTAAACCTGTTACAGGTAAAAGAAAAAGCTTACCAGGCTCGTTTTTTGAAGGCTGAATATTTGTGCCTTTTTCACTTGGGTAAATTAATATTTGATCCTTAGAATAGCCTTGAAGCATTAATTCTTCTAAGTAAGAGTACATCTTATTAATCGTTGAACTTGAATAACCTACAGCCTTAAAGAAACTCGTAAGCTTCTCTAAACTTTGTTTTTCTGCTTCCGTTAGCAATTGTTTTCCGCTTGAAGGTGCATTTAACCCAACGTATTGATGTTTTTGTATCATTTTATCTTTTTTATCTATAAATCCTACTTCAATGTTAGAGTGTCTTGTAGCATCAATTACTAGATAATCATTTTCATTTTCTAAGTCTTTAAGAGTTGGTTTGTCTTGATTTTTAGGAACTACCACGTAAACGTGTGTCCATAAATCGCTATTTGCTCCGGGCTGCTTAACTTGTCTTATCGCTGCCGATACTCCTAATTGTTGAAGCATTGCCATTGCAAAAATGGTATAGCTTTTACAGTCTAAACCTTGCTTTCTTTGTTGCCAAGCACAAGCAGGAGATCTTAATTGTTGTAAAGCTGCATCTGCGGTGTATTGCAAATGGTTATACTCGAATTTGTAAATATCTTGTGCAAGGTTAAATAGCGTGTTAGAGCGTAACGCTCCTTCTCTTTTTAATACATCTACTAATTTTTTAACCTGCCACGAGTATTTTTCTACCCATTGCGCCATAAAATCTACTCCCTCTATAGTGTCATTGCTTCCATTACCTAAATTGGTAGTTTGGCAAGAAACTTTAGGAAAAAGCTTATTGTATTTAGATCCTGGCTTTAAATTTCTTTTGAGAGGTGCTGAAATTAGATCTGTATTCATTGTAACCTAGTTTTGTAAATGAACTTAGGTACAAAGTTAGAGTTAAAGCATTTTGCATCAGACTTTTAGCGTCTTAACTACACGCATTACGCTTTATTACGTCTTTAAGCATAACGTGTATGTATATAAAAAAAGCGTTACGCTATGAGCGTAACGCTTTTTAGAAGTGTTTTTAAATATTTACAAATGGTAATTGTTGCCTTATTCGTAGTTCTAACAAATATTTTTTGCCTTTGCGCTCGAATTTAATTCTTACTCAGACGTTAGCAAGTTTACGGTTAATGGCTTTTGCAAAGCCAGTTTGCCAACGCTATCAAAAATACTTGCAAGAACACCGTATATAAGTAATAAAAAAGGGGCGCTTACTCAGACGCTTTCAATGCTCTCTGTAAATATTTATGAAAACCTACAAGCCAATTATATTCATTAGATTGTTTTTCGGCTATAAAATGCCAAGGTTCGCTTTTAAAAACACCTTCAATAATATCTTTAAATTCCCTTTC
Organism: Mesonia algae; assembly: GCF_003253545.1. Taxonomy (GTDB): domain Bacteria; phylum Bacteroidota; class Bacteroidia; order Flavobacteriales; family Flavobacteriaceae; genus Mesonia; species Mesonia algae. Next base: position 226,858 of record NZ_QKYV01000003.1, on the reverse strand, counting down.
TTCTTTATAATCTAAATCATAACACATTAAATTATCTGGTAAATCAATCATTCTCGCTACAAACTCGTTATTAGAAGAAACATATTCAAGTTTTTTTATAGCTTCTCTCATTTCTTTTTGAGCAGACATAAATTTATAACGAGGCAATTCATAAGACAATTCTTCTCTTATATGTTTACGTACATTTTTAGTACTGCCTTTTGCATCAAAAACATAACTGTTACTAGACAATTTACCTGCAAAATAATCTCCATTTATTCTCAAAAGAAAGTCCTTTAAATCGCTCCCCATTGATCCCCAGTAAAAAGTAAAAGCACCGTAATTAAAACTTGATATAGTTACCTTTCCTTTTCCTGTTTCGTAATCTTCTAAGAAAACATCTGCATCTTTTATTTTTAGCTTTCTTAATTTTGGTTCAATCTCTACTGTATTCATAATTAAATTTTTATTTGGTTAATGGTTTATTTGCCGTTTGCAACGGCAGCCCCTTTTTTACTACTCATATACTTATTCGTTATCGCACAATTATAAAAAATGTCCTCGCTAATTAAGATTTAATTTCTTTTACATTTGCAACTGGTAATTGTTACGCTCCAAGTTCCTGAGAATCTTGGTTCAATTTTACATCCTCTAGATAGCCAATTTCCAAGTAAACTACCTGTATCTTTTGGTGTTGTTCTATCAACATCAATAACTCCTATTATTTCATCACACTGGCAAGTAGCCACAAATCCTGTTGGTTTTTTCATATCTAGTTTATTAATTTATTAATCAAATTTTCCATACTTTCTGGCTATGCTTCGCATTATGCCTTCGCTTATTTTTTTATAACAGCTCAAAAACTAAATTTCACAGCATCTAACTACTCTTAAAAGGCTTGGGCTGTAATAATGACCTTTACCCTCACATAAAAGACAGTGCTTCATTTTAGTTTTTTCGGGCTTCGCCTGCATAACATTGTTTATAGATAATGCTTCCTCCGTTGCTTCTATTGTAGCCTGTATTAGTTCGGCATTTTCTTGTAAATATTTAGACGTAAATTCATTCAGTAATTTTACTGTAATTTCTGTGTGATCTATTTTCATTTTATCAAATTTTAGTTATTAATTCCGCACTATCCATAAACTTATTCGTTATCGCACAATTGCCAAAAAGCCACCGACTTAAAAATAAAGAAGTAGACCACGCAAGCAGGGCGTAATCCAGCCGCTATTTTTTTGGCAACAGTAAAAAATATGGCAGCGTTTCAAATTCATAATTTTGTTTTGTCTGCTTTATTCCTTTCATAACCGAATAACGGTTTTATTTTTGTTCAATATTTTTTCCCCTTCGGGTACATAACAACGTTTATAACAAATTGCGAGTATTTTCTTAATCGATGTTTAGGCGTATTTGCAATAATTAAATATTTTTTTGCCTACGCTTTTTTAATCAACTGGGATGTAACCGTATTCAGGAGAAAAGATTTCTAAATCACAAACCTCCCTTTTTTCTTTATCTATAAATCCGTATAAATTATCCATATCCCAATCAACTATATGATATACTTCCTCTTTTTCTAAATCAAAATCAGGATCATCTTTTGATACTAAAGATTTTAGCTTTTTAGGCATTTCATCCTTTGTTCTTTTTTCCCACCAGTTTAATTTTCTAAATAAGTGAGGAAAGTCAGAAATACTCCATATAGGCTTTTCTGTTTCATCATCATTGGGATATTTAGACCAATTTCTATCTAAAATAGTTCCTATTTGTCCGTAATGGTTTCCAGGGAAGTCTGCAATCAATTCAAATCTAGGTCTTAATAATTCTTTTGCGTTCATAATCTGTTAGTTTTGCTGCGCAATTTGCCTGCGCTATTAAAAAAATATTTAATTATTTAAGATTCCGTGTTAATCGGAAAATTTAAGTTCTCTTGGCGCAACTTGCCATAAACAAATCCGTTACCTCACAATTTTAAAATGCCCAAGCTCGAAAGATAAACAAAAGCAGCACGTATATCAGCACGCATTGCCTTTGCGCTATTATTTTAAACCAGTGGGTAACAACGTATAAATTAAATTATAGCTACTTGCATTAAATAGTCAGTAGGCTATAAAATTAAAATTAATTAATTCTTATCTCATATTTTTCCCAGCTATCATCTTCACTTAACATTCCATTAGTATGGTGTAGTTTAAGTCCTTTTTCTATGGCAGCTTCTAAAAAAATACCTAATAACTTTTCTTGCAACTCCTTAGATTTGTCATAGTGTTTTATTGATATACAAGGTTTTCCGTTAGTGTCTAAATCTAAGTCAATTATTACTTTCATAATTTTTAATTTTTAAAATGTTAATTTACTTTTATTATCTTTTTTACTTAATTCCTATAACTTACTTTATACGCAATCCGTTACCAAAAATAAAACCTGCCTTTGCGCTCGACTTAAAATTTAATAGCAGAGCGCAATAAGACTGGTTAAGATTGCTTACGCTAATTTTACTCTACTAAATCGTAAGTATTGTCAAATATCTCCTTTCTAACAGGCCAACTATCTTTCGTTTCTGGATCAGTTAATATCCAATCTCCGGGATTTATATTTACTTTTCCGTTTGCAGTTTCAAACATAAATTTATCATCCCCATAACCTGGTATTTTAGAAAATTGGTACAAATCTCCTATTTGCCTATAATCAGGAGGATTTACATTATTTCCTTTTCTATCAACTAACATAGAAGAATCGTGCCTTTCATCTGTTGGTGGCCACCATTGTTTTGCTTCTACTTCTCTTGGTTTTTTGATTGCTTTAATCATCTTTATAAAATTTAAAATTAATACTCAATATTTTGCCCTTCGGGACTTTGCCTACGCTATCGGTTTTACTTTAGGTAACAACGTATAACAAACATAGGCTGCTTGCTGGCTCGATAATTCAATTTACTTTCTTCCTAATTTTCCTGCGGAAAATAACGCTTGTGCTTTCCCTTACGTTGGTTATACAAATCCGTTAGCAAAGCATCAAAACGCTTTCTAACATTTTATTTTAAACCATTGCGTTACGCTATTTGCGTGTTAATTAATCTTTCTCCTATAGCTTTAACCACTACGGTACTAACGGCATTACCACACATTTTATAGCGTTGGGTTTTGCTTATTTCTTTTATTGTGCCGTCATAGTTGCCGTACTTGGTCCAATTGTCATAAAAACCTTGTAAGCGTTCACACTCAATTTCGGTTAACCGTCTTATTTGATTTTTTGATGAAATTACAGGCTGTCCGCTTCCGTCTTGTCTAGCTCTTGCAGGTATTGTAGGGCATAAATTATCTTTCATTTTGCGAAAACCTTTACCGTCTTTATGAGTTCTATTTGTACCGATCATAACGCCATGTTGATCTTGGCAGCTTAGCGTAAAACTTGGATCTCCGTTTTCTTTAAACCTTCTACCGTTTTGTCTTTTCTCTTTACGGTTGGGGGTAAGTACAGGTATAACGGTCATATCGCTATGTAAACCGCCACTATTACCACCTGCGGTTAATGTTCCTGCTTTTTTAGGTATTATAAAAGTATCATCTGCTTTTAATGTTCCCGAAGATTTTAAGCACGTACTAATCTCGGTTTGTGTCCGTCCTTTTTTTGATTGGTTCGTTTGGTTAAATAATCTGTCATTTTCTGTGATAGGAAATACTCCGGGGGTACTTCTTCCTGCAAGATGTCCGATAAGGTAAATGCGCTCTCTATTTTGGGGTAAAAACCAACTTGTATTAAGCAATTGCCATTCAAGTCTATAGTTCCCAATGTTGGTAAAGGCGTTGAGAATTGCCCAAAAGTCTGCGCCATGGTTACTGCTGAATGTTCCTTTAACATTTTCCCAGATATAAAAATTTGGTTTAATTTCAAGAATAAGCCGCATTGCTTCCATGATAAGGCTACTTCTTTGCCCTTGCATCCCTTGTCGTTTTCCAGCCAAACTAAAATCTTGGCAAGGACTACCAAAAGTGATAACGATTTTTTCGTTTGGGTGTTTTCTGCGGATTTCGTTTCCGCAAACAGTTGTAATTGATCCAATGTATTCTGCATCTTTAAAATTGTTTTTGTAATTAGCGATTGCGTGTTTATCTATTTCAGAAAAATAATGCTTGGTTATGGTAAACCCTGCTTCTTCTAAACCAAAAGGAAAACCGCCAATACCGCTAAAAAGATCTATTAATATTATTTTCATTTTCTAATTTATTAAAGTCCATACGTAAGCTTCGTTTTGCGTTACGCAAAAAGCGTTGTGATGCTTCCATACGTTTTTTGATTTTCGGTTATATAGCTCGTTGTATTTAGCTTCTAGCAGCTTTTTTTCTTTAGGTATTACTTTTTCAAAAACCACTTTATTGTTTTTGAAGATTAAAACCCTTTGCGCTTCTGGTTCTTGCCAAACGATAAGATTTTCTTTTTCTAAAATTATAGGGAGCGTTACGCTCTCTTTAATTTCGGTAATAGATTTTGATAGGTAATTTTGCGCCATTAAAGAAGGAGCAAATAATAATAGAGCAATTTGTAGTATTGTTTTCATTTTAAAAGTATTTATACGCTATGAGCGTTGTTTTTCTAATCTGCTAGTCATATCTAAGCGATCTACCCACGTATCGCCTTCTTTAAAAAAATTACAGTACCCAGGTGGCACGCCTACAATCGAAATAAATTCGCACCATTCATTATTGCTAAGTGCTTTATCTCTATGATTTTGCATTACAAATTTGTAAACACGCCTACGTTTTTCTAAAGAAACGTGGCCTTGGTACATTTCTGAAATTTGAAATTTTGAAACTGAATAAGGTAATATCTTAAGGTCTGGTTTTTGCATCACTACATTTTATTAAGTTAGATTGAGCGTATTGTAGTAGTGGAGCTTTAAGTTTATCTTAGGTTAAATCTTAATTTTTTGCGTAACGCTTGGGTAAAATGGTTGCGTTTTCTTTTTAGCTTAAAATAATTAAGTTCTATTTTATCGAGCTTACATCTAAGTTTGTATTTATTTTTAGAGCCTATCTTAAAAACGTGATTATCTAATTTTAAGGTAGTTAAGTAATACCCTTGTTTGTTATTCTCGTACTTTTCTACGTGATACTTTGAGTCTTGTTTTAAATGTTCTAAAAATTCTGAAACTTTAACTTGGGTATAAAACCACTCGATAATGTAATACGCTATAGCCAATAGCGTAATACAAATAACAAAGCCAGGTAATAAATTGTAATTGGTTTCCATTGGTTTAAATTTTAACTGATTAATCCTTTATTTTTATAGTAGTTATAGAGTTTTAATGCACTCTCATATTCTGCTTTTTCTTCTTCTCCTTGACGGATTTTTTTATCTGAAATTTTTAAAATTTTATCTTCATCACAAAAGAGAAGTTTACCCGATAAAACCAACACTTCAAACCCTAGTTTTTCTAAAGATTCTCTTGCTTGTTTTTGATCTTCTGGAGGTCTGAAAATGTGGTTATACATGGCGTTACAGTATTAGCGTTATAGCTATAGCTCAATTTCTAGGTTAACCTCTTTTTCTGGAGTTAAATTAAATTTGTCTAACTTGTATTTAAGCTCTAAAAACAGAGATTCTAAACTAACATCTACACGGCTTCTAAAAGGATCACTAGCGTAAATTGTAAAATTGCTTTCTTCATTATTTTTCAAGCGGTAGAAAACGGTTAATTCTAATTCGTTTTTTTCTTCTTTTACAAAACCTATTGATTGATGTAATTTTATTTGCCTAACTTTTAAACCTTTTACGGTACTTTCAGCTAGTTCTTTAGCTGCGGTAATCACTTCTTTTGTGGTCTTGATTTCTTTAATGTTTAAACTTTTCATTGCGTTACGGTATTTGTGTTAATTATTAAAGTTCTATAGCGTTAAATCTTCTTTTTATACTTTCTCCCAAATCATTAAATTGCTCCAAGCTTAGTATATTTGTATTGATGATAATTGCAGGTTTAATGTAAAAAGGACTTTCTCCTCTTTTATTTACTAAAAGGCCTTTACCGTCATAGTAGTAATCACTTAAAAAATTAAATAGTTGATCTAAGCTTAAAATAAAATCATCTATAACTATTATTTTTGTGTCTTTAGTAGCTGCCTGTAAAGCACAAGGGATATTAAAGTTGTGAGGTACAAAACCGTTTATATACATTATTTCCTCGTTGGTAAAAGTTCTTGCTATTATATCGCATAAAAGACTTTTACCGGTATAAGGTTTACCTAATATTAAAAGGGGTTTTCGGTTGATTAAATTTTGTTCTATGCTAAATTTGAATGCTAAATTTTCTTTTAAATCGTTCATGGTGTTACGGTATTTGTGTTAATTATTATTATTTAAAATGGCATATCATCATCATCTTGGGCGGCATCTGCAATTTTTTGAATATTATCTTTTATGATGCGTGCCTGTGCTGGGGATTTTAGAAATAAAATTTCTTGGGTTGTTCCTTCTATGCTTTTTCTTATAGAAACGGCTCCGGTCTTACTTACTGTAGTAGTGTAATCTTTACTTGGAGGGCAATAAATAAAGCCGTGGTATTTGCACCACTCTTGCAGCTTCTTCTTAAAAAAGTGAGAGGATAAAGTTTTCTTTAGCTTAGAATTACAATCTTCGTTAGCGGTTGTTTTTATAATAAAGTCGTTAATGCGTTCTTCGTGAATAAAATAACCGTCTGCCCACTCTTTAAAATCTGTACCTATGGTTTGTAGAGCGTTACGCTTTTCTACGTTATCATTAGGAGCTTCAATTTTAGTAGTGGTATTTAAAAAGAATTGTATAGCTTCAAAAGCAAGGTTGAAATAGTCGTTATCTTCTTCTTTAGTAAATTCCGTAAAGAGGTTTTTTTCAAAATCATCATTAGGGCTATAATCTTCATAGTTATTATCACTTTTTTTATGGTAATAATCTGAAAATGGTACAATTAAAAGCCTTCTTAGTGTGCTATCATCTGGAGAGTATAAACCAAAATTAGAAGTAAAGGCTATTTTTGGGCTTTCGTGAAAAAGCAGGTTAAAAGCTTTAGTTCCTTTAGGGTTTACAACAAACTCCCCTGTAATATTTGCGTAAACAGAGCGAAACGGAAAACGGCTGTCTAAATCATCAAAAACAACATAGTTGGTAGTAGCATCTACACCGTCAAAAAGAAAGTCACTTTCTATTAACTTTTTGTTACCACCGTTAATATACTTGTAGTTTCTAACGATGTATTTAACGGCCTTATCAAACATAATAGATTTACCGCTACCTCCGTTACTTTCGCCAATTTCACTAACTCGGTTATCCATAGCGAAAACCGCCCAAGCTTTATCATCTAATTTCTTTTCGTGAAGCAAATAACCCCAAGCGAAAATTTTATTAATTAAGCTTAATTTTTGTTCGGCTATTTGTGCCGGAGTAAGTCCTTTTTCAGTTAAATTAAACTTGTTTTCTTTACGGTATGCGTTACGCTTTTTTAGAACTTCTTTAATTTGTTTACTTTCTTCTTCTGGCTCTAAATCGTTTTCTTTAATTGCGTTAATTTGCGTATCGTAAGGATCATTACCACAAACTCGCCAATGTATGCGGCTAGTATTGATTAGGTAATTAAGAAAATGATTGTCTTTTGCATAAATATCTATATCCCATGCGCCTTGTTGATTTTTAAAAATTTTAAAGCTTTTATTCTTATCAAGCGTTATATGGTGGGGAATTATGGCATCTTTCCAAACATTGTTAGTGTTATATTTATAGCTATGTTTAGTAATTGCATCTTTACCTACCGTAATTACTTCATTTTCAAAAAATAAACGTTGAAAATTTCTCTCACTATTAATGAAAGTAGGTTTAATCTTACCTAATTTACTTAGTCGCTTATCGCTAATTTGAGGGCTTCTATGTATAGCGTTGCGTAACGCAATAGGTAAAAGTTTCTTTTGTGCAAACTGTAAAGGAAAATTAACTATTTGGTGCGGTTTTATACGCTCAAAAACGCCATTTTCTACGCGGATAAACTCGTAATCATCTTTAGCGTTTTCATCTTCGTAAAGGTAAAAGCCATTGTAATTTAAAAATTTAACCAAGGCTTCGTTATTAATATCATAGCCCTTTACTTTGCCGTCTTTTGTCTTTTTTTCTTCCCAAAAACGAGCAGGTAAAGCGGTATAAACTAAGCTTGTAAATTGTTTTTTTACAAAGTCTGGATCTTCTTCTTTATAGCTAAATTTTGTAAAATCGGTTACATCTTTACCCTTTTTGGCTTTTATCCAATTAGGCAACCATATAATTTTTATATGAATAAATGATAATGCTAGTTTTATGGTTTCTTTTACGCCTGTAAGGTCTAAATCTCCGCAGTAACAAACATTTTCGGCTATTGCTAATAGTCGCTTAAAAGTTTTATCGTCTAGTTTTGCCGTTTCGCTATTTAGCCAAATAACAGGGTAGCCCAAAGAAGAAATATTTAAACCGTCACGATCTCCACCTGCTATAATTACATTTTTAAACTTTTCGTAAGTTTCCTTTTCATCGTCATAGTGATTAAACTTCCATTCATCATGGTAATAATCTATTAAGCTATCTAAACCAAAAACATAATTATCTGGCTTTTTACCTGCGTAAGAAAAGCGTACATCTACCTTAGTGGTTTTTCCGTTTTTATCGGTTTTAGTGTATTTTCCAAAAGGTTGATAAATCTTTTGCCAAGTACCATAATCATAGATAAGTATAGGGTAATCTTCCGTGGCAACGGTAACAAGTTGTTTTTTGCAAGTACCGTGTTTTGCGTGGTTGGTGTATTGTTTAATTTTCGTAACGCTCTTTGCGCTACGGATCTTAAATATTTCAATTTCATTTTCTCCAACTAAAGGACCTAATACAGCTAATTCTTTAGCAGAAACTTCTTTATTATACTCTATATAAGTTTCTCCTACTTTTTGATCTGGAGTAGCATCTTTAAACTCAAAATCTCCCTTTTTAACAGTATAACCTTTTAATGTAAGGCCTAAGCTTTCAGCAATCCATTTACAGGCTTCGCCAAAGTTCTTACCGTGTTCCTCCATTACAAGTGAAAAGCAAGTATAGGTATCGCCTGTTTTAAAAGACTTAACCACTACGCAATCGCTACCCAACGTATTAGGCACAATTATAAAACTAGGCGTTTCTTCTACACAAAAACCAACGTTAAAGTGTGTAGGCTTTTTCTCACTACCGCCACTAAATAACTTTTCATTAGGGTAAAGGTGTTTAATAACCTCTAGGCCGCCATTGGTTTGTTTTAGGATCTCGTTTTTATCGTAAATAAATTCGCTCATTTATTACGCATTTACCGTTACAGGAGAAACAACCTCTAATTCTCTAGGAGAAAAAGCATTTACTAAAGCCGTAATAGCCTTAATTTTTTGGAAGTAGTATTTTCTTAATAATTTAGCGTTTGCAGGTTTAGTGTTCTCTAAGTATGGTAAACCGTTAATATTAGCGTGGCATCTAATTAATTTTGCATATAAAGCAAAATATCTCTCTCCTAAATAAGTAGGCACTTCTATAAAAATAGCGTTACGCTCCTGCTCAATAGTAAGGTAAGGTTTTGCAAAAGTTCCTATTATCATTTGAGGATAATCTACGCTTGTAAGCGTGTTATTAGGTAGTTGTATTTGCTGTAACGGACTATTTATTTTATTAAAAACAGTAGGCGTTATTTTATTAGGCAATACAGGATAAGCGCAAATAGTAGTAGGATTTTCAACATTTTTATTAATGTTGAATTTTAGAAAGTTTGAAGCTTCAAAATAATCTAACGTACCTTTTACCATATTTTTTTGGTTTTTGATAACGTTGTAAAAAATGCTGTCTAAAGCTCTACTGCTTTCTGAAATAAGATAGATTGATTTTTTCATGGTGTGGTGGTTTTTATGCGTTGGCTATTGCTCTTAATTTTTCAAGGCGTATTTGCTTAGCTTTAAGTTGATCTCTTAACTCAAAAATTGCTAACTCAATGTCTATGTTTTCTGTTATGCCGTTAAAAACTTGTCTTACAGATGAAGGAGAGTAAGAATTACCTATTTTATTGGTAATCCCTTTATCATTGAGGATTGAAATAACACCAGAAGTGTAATTTTTTCCTAAAATTTTAGATAATTCTGCGTTTTCTTTTGGACTTATCATATATTGAAGCGTTAATTATTATAAATGTTAAAATAAAAGCGTTATGCTAACGGTTGCAATGTTTTAAATAACGCTTTTACGAAACTTACTAACGCAAATGTATTATATTTTTGCGATTTTAAATGTTAAAATCGCAAAAATATTACATTTACGTATTTAATTGTATGGAAATCAAAAGATTAAGAAAGAAATTAAATTTAACGCAGGTTGAATTTGGTAAGATTATTAATAAATCTCACGCTACTATACGAAAGTATGAGAGTGGAGAAATTGAGGTGCCGGGTAACATAAAAGAGCTTTTAAGATTAAAATATCCCCAACATTTTAGCACAGAAAAATTACAGGTTACAGTATTAGAACCTGGGGAGAATTACACTAATTTTAAAAAAGAATTACATCATAAAACTTTAGAAGTAGAACGTTTACTAGAGCGTAACGCTGAATTAATGAAAATTAACGGTTTACAAGCTCGAAATATTGAGCTACTCGAAGAACAAATACAGCTCTACAAAGACAGGCTAAAAAACTATGAAGGTAAAACGGCCAGTTAAAAGTAGTTTGGAAATCCCCTTAACATAAGTAATATATCATTAACTTTATATACAAAATAGCGTTATAGAGCGTAACGCTACATATTTTACTAACTAACAATTATTTACAATGAAGAAATTATTACTATTATTTTTAGGTTTTACTTGTCAGTTTTCTTTTTCTCAAAATACAGTTACCTATACCGATATTACAGAAGAAATCGCAGCTAAAAAAATAGATGACGGTTTAGATTATAACAAAGTAGAAATTTTACCTAACAAATTTATTTCGTTAAATGATACTTTAGTAATGGGTTATAAAGACGGTATCAACTCCAATTGTAATAATTACGAATTTATAAAAGCAGGAAAAAAAGGAGCAGGAATTATAAAGTATATTCCTTTATCTGGTAAAGATCATAGCGACGAAATTATATACCATACACCTGGTAGAAAAGTAATTGTTGAAGAAATAAATATTAAATATAATAAACGACCAAAAAAAGAAGAAGATTATATTGATGTAGCTTTTCTACTTAAGGAGATTAACGGTAAAGAGTTTAGAACTTGGAGCTACATTAGAGCGTATCGCAAAGCCTTTTTAATTAATGAGGTAATTAGCACAAAACACGGTAGAATTGAAAGTAACTTATCTTCTTACGAAATCGATGAAAGATTAGAAAAACTTAATCAGTTAAAAGAGGATCAAGCCATTTCTAACGAAATGTATGAAGCTAAAGCTGCTGAACTCAATAAATAGCGTTACACTATAATCGTTAAAGACAGGGGTAAAACCCTGTTTTTTTAGTGCTAAACTCTATTTTTATAATTTTGTAATAATTTGTAATATTTTTGTAAGAGTTTAAAAGCTTTATTTTCAGTAAGTTATAAGGTTAATTATAAAATTATAAATATTTATAAGAAATAGAATTAATTTATTTTAATAAATAAATATATAAAAGGAGTTTCGTGTATTTTTTGCCTATAAGAGCGTAACGCTTATTAACTCAATTAACCCGAAATTTACGTGCTTCATTATATAATTACATTTTTTGATAATTTCTATAAATGGGGGTTTGGGGATTTGGGGAAATCTCGCTTTATTAATTATTAAGAAAGAATGATTAGGAAAATCCTACGGATTTAGATTTTTCATTATTGCTAACGCAATAAAAATATTAGGAAGTATTTGTTTACTCCCTGCGGTCGTAAGTAGCTTAAATCCTCTAAAAATAAGCATTTAACCCGGGTAAAAAATGGGTAAAAGTGATAGTTATAGTTAAAGTTAACTAAATGATAATTAATTAATTACTGATTAAATTAATTGTAAAAACAAGGTTTTTAAATCCAGTTCCCGCTACTAAAATTAAAACCTTTGCAAACGCAAAGGTTTTTTTGTTTTATAGGGTCTTGTCGAGTTAGTGAGGTTTAATTATAAAGAAAAGTCTACGCTTTGCTATTGCCAACTTGTTTTTGAGTTTTATAATTAAAAGATGTTTTACTTAAATAATAAAAGAATCCACTTATATTAAAACCATATAATGAACTCATCAGGTTTATATGTTACCATAGTAATTCAAAATTATTGTCTTCTCTTCTTTATAAGTGAGATACTATACCCTTAAAAGCAATAAGCTTGCCTTTTGTAGCGTTTTTAGTCTAATAATAGAGTAGGAGCGTTTTAAAATAAAACAAGCTATTATTCGAGGTATAATAGCTTGTCTTGAAATTATGTTTCTGTAATTCTATTTTTGCTGTTCGTATTCTGCATCCCAATCGGTACCATCGTCTCCTTTTTGACCATCTAATTTTATTAAGAAATTTTTAGCAGGGAAATATGGTTTCATATGTATATCGAGATAAATTCTATCTTTTTGATTTGGGTCTTGTTCAAAACGTTTAATAGAGAAATCTTCAATCAGTTTATCAGGACCTGAGATATTATCTAAAAACTTAACAATTTGACTCATTAGCTCCTTACGAGTTCTAGCATTAAAATTTTCGAAAGCTCTTCGGTTTAAGAAATCCATTAGTACTTTAGCGACATAGTCGAATACACGAACCACTGAATAAGTTTGAAGCCCCAAATTATCCCCATTAAATAAAGTCTTAGCAGAGAATGCCATCACCTTACCGTATTCATTTACCATGGGAACTAGGCCTAGTTTTTCTAAATTGGCAATTTCACTCTTTTTTAAATCGAACCGAACACCACTAATTTCATTAATACCACCATATTTTTTTCCAGCAGTAACTTGCGACATTAAGGTTTTATATATTTTACCCGCTAAAGCTGCTGCAGGGGGTACAAAAAGATCGTCTTCCTCTCCAACTTCATCTTCTCTACCTCTTCCTACTAACCAATTACAAGTCATGATAACATTAGAACGATGATTTTCGCCTCCAGTTAAATTAGCGGCTTCAAACATTTCCATCACATCATCTGGTTCATCAAGATGTTCAAAATCGGTTACCAACATTACTTTATTTTCATAAGCAATCTTAGCCCATTTTTCAACCACAGCATTGTTTCCTAAATATCCAGGAATTACCATCAAGCCATAATTGTCTCTAAGATCTAAACGATCATAACTATCTTTAAGTTCGTCGGCAATAGCATCAAAAAAACGAGTATTGTCGAGATCTTTAAGTTGTTCTAAATCAGCATTAACAAGAGTTATATTTCTTAATTTATCTTCTTCGGTATTTTTAAAGAATAAAGCCATCGAGCGATAAGAGCGTTCTAGATCATGTGTTTCTTTTATGGCTTTACCTACGTTAACTTTAAGGGTTTGGTCTGCTATTTGAGATCTTTTTTCAGATTCATCAACCATTTCTGATATGTCTTCAGAACCCGAAAGTATTGATGCCCACATTTCAAGGGTTTTCTTTACTTTTTTACGTTCTTTTTCTTTATTGCTCTCGGTTAGAAAAATCTTTTTACGAGCTTTTCTATCTGGATTCATATTTTGAACCCCATCTATAGTTGCTTCTAAAAGGTCGAACCCGCCATATTTAGCTAGCTTTTCACTGCTTTGCTCCAGTTGCTTGGAGGGACTTTGAGAGATTGATTGCTGTTGGGTTTTTTCTGCTTCGGCCATAATTATTTATTGGATTCAAGTTCGGAAATTAAAGTTTCGATAGAAGTTAACAAAGCTTGTTTTGCTTCGGGATCTGTCAATGCAGCTTTTAAAATTTTATTAGATTTAAGTTGCTTTATAATTTTAACATATTGCTCTTTTTCAGTATCAAGATCTTTAAGAAAGTCACTCTGGTTAACAATCCCGTTTCTCCCAAAATCACCTAAATTGGTGAAATTGAGTGTCTCTTTAGATTCTACGCCATCTTTATTTGAAAATTCCATTTCAACATTGGGTTGATAGTGGTTAAAAACGTCGTCAATCTTTTTAAGCCCCTTAATCATTTCTGCTTTTACAGGTTGATTATGGGTTAGCTTTTCTATCAATAAGGTTCTATTTTGGGGAATTTCTTGTAATGCTTCCGCAGCTTCCTGCCTTACTTCTGTACCGCCAATTCCATAAGTTTTATCGCTCATTGTGTGTTATTTAGTGAATTGAAAAATAAATATAGGGATTTTATTATAAAATTACTTGTTTATGTGCCATTTTAAAGCCTCATTTTGTAGGCTTATTTTTACGTTATCACCTTTTTGAATCTTTCCTGTAATCAACATTTTAGATAATGGCCCTCTTAAATCAGTACGTATAACTCCTCTAAGTGGGCGAGCTCCATATTGGGGTGTAAATCCTTTATGGGAAAGGTATTCATATACTTCATCAGTTAATTCGAGACTTATCTCTTGCTTTTCTAAAGCTTTTAATAAATCTTTTAGCTGAATTTTAAATATTTTAATGATGTTTTCTTTTGTAATAGGACTAAAGGGAACAATCTCTGTAAGTCTTCCTAAAAACTCAGGTCTAAAGTGGCCACCCATAATTTCCATCAAATCTGTAGATTTAGGAGTTTCACCTGCTTCAAATGACTTAACCACATGCTTGCTTCCTACATTAGAAGTGAATAAAACAACGGCGTGAGAAAAATCACCAGTTTTACCTAAACGGTCGTGCAGTTTTCCTTCATCTAATATTTGAAGAAATATATCGAAAACAGAAGGGTGCGCTTTTTCAATTTCGTCGAAAAGTACGATAGAGTATGGCTTCTGTCTTATTTTATTAACTAAAAGGCCGCCTTCTTCATATCCCACATAACCTGGAGGCGCCCCATACAGCAATGCTGCGGAATGTTCTTCTTTGAATTCGGACATATCAAAGCGAATAATTGCATCTTCAGTCTGAAATAAAAACTCAGCCAGTGCTTTTGCTAATTCAGTTTTACCAGTACCAGTTGGTCCTGTAAAAAAGAAAGATCCTGTTGGTAGCCCTGGTTTACTTAACCCAGACCGTGATTCATGCACGGCAGCTGTAATGGTTTTTACAGCATGATCTTGTCCAACAACTCGTTTTTTAAGTTCTTCTTCCATAGAGAGCAATCGTTCTTTTTCATCTGCCAAGAGATCGCCTACTGGAATTCCCGTTTTGTTAGAAATAGTAGCCGTTACATCTTTTTTAGTAATGGTGCTCCTTTCTGTTTCTGCTTCTTTCAGTAAAAGGTTGAGAATAGTTTCAATTTTTTCTGAAATTTCTTTTGAAGTCGTATTGCTATCAAATGTTGGATGATCGTCTTCTTTTAAGGCTGCGAAAAGCAGATAACTTATTCGATTTCCTAAATCTTTATAAAACCATTCTAATTCCTGTTTTTTTTGTTCTTCGGAATAATTTTGATTTACTGAAATAGCTGATAATTCTTCTTTAAGATTTTCAATAACAGGACTAGAAGTTTCTAACATATAACGTCCGGCGGACATGGTTCTGTCAATTAAATCGATGGCTGCATCTGGTAGGCTACGCTCCTTGTTAAAACGTTTAGAGAGTTTAATGGCTTCTTCTATGATTGGATGTTCTATTTCTAGTTTATGATGTTGTGTATAACTCTCAATAATATGGTTAATCATCCGGGCAGTTGTTTGCTCGGTAGGTTCTTCCAAATTAATAATTTCGAATCTTCTGGAAAGTGTATCATCACTTTCTACTTGTTTTCTGAACGTATCATTGGTCATACTCCCAATAATGGTAATATCACCTTTTGCCAATTCAGATTTTAAGATATTTATTAACCCTTTTTGCTGGCTGTTTTTATCTAATAAATTGTCGAGTTCATCTATTAATAAAATAGGACGTGTAAACTGTTTAATGGCGGTGATTACTTTTTTAAAACGGTCTTCAATTTCACCATTGTAGCTAGCGCTAGAGACCAACTCGATAAAATCAAGTTCATAAATCTGCGCTTCTTTTAGCGATTCCTGGACGTTACCGTTAGTAACAGCATTGGTAAAACCATTGAGTAAAGCCGATTTACCCACGCCAGGCTCTCCAGTTATAAGCACGTTAGGCTTAGAGTGTCTTCCTAAAATTTCAGTAATCATTTTAATCTCGGCATCGCGACCATATACATTTGAAAGTTCTTGATTACGCGCTTGTGTAGATTTATCAATACAATATTTCTTGAGCACATCGGTGCTTACTTTTTGTTTCGTTCCTATGGCTGTGCCAGTTGAATTGTTTTTTGCAGTAGCTTCACCAGAACACATTGAGAGAATATCTTCTCTTTTTACAGGAAGTGTTTTTAACTGTTCATAAGTAAATCCCACGCCAGGAGTGCAGATAGCGACTAAAACACACTCGGGTGTGATTTCTTCTTTTCCCAACTTCAATTTTACCATATCGGCTTCATTAAAAATGGCTTCGATACTATCATCTGCTTTTAATTGATCGGGTATTTTAGCTGCTCTAGGTAACGCTTCCATACGTACGTCCGCCCATTCTTCCATATAAAATATATCGCCACTAACATCTTCTATTAATGAGCGTAATTCGATATCTTTATGAAGCAATGCCCGTAATAAATGGGATGCGTTATATTGATCGGCATAATATCCTTTAGCATTAGCCTCAGCAATATGTAATAGTTCTTTGGTGGATGATGATAGGGGAAAGGTAAGAGTTTGCATAAATAAGACTGTATAAAGCAAGTTTAATTTAAACTTAAAACTACTGTAATTTTATGCATATTAACATTTCTAAAAGCAAACTTTTTGTTAAAACATTAAAGTAATCTTTAAATGTGAATAAAAAATCGAAATTCTTTCAGTAAATAATTACTTGTAATTATTGTTTTGCGCATTATACCCTACTGCAATTTGTAAAAATTGTTAAATTTATTATTGGTTTCAAAAAAGTTTCTATTTGAGATACTTTCTTTGTTTAGTCTTTCAATATGTTCGTCTATATTAGAGTCAGAAATATTAGAAGCAATAATTTTGAGTTGTTCTTTTCTAAGTTTAGCTTTACATCAGCTAGGTATGATGAGTTGAAACCACTTGCTTTCCATATCCAACCAATGGTTTTTGATAGTATTTTATCTGGATTGCCATTTGTCTCAGAATTACGTCCATGGTAAATCACTTCTTTGTTAGCGTTATTACTATGGGCATCTACCAATAGATATAGAAAGTTTTTTTATTGTCAAGATTTTCTAGTTTGCTTTTCCAAGAGTCTACATCATTCTCGTTAGCAAGATCTAGGGTTACTTTTATAATGGCCATATTACTATAATTATCTTTGTTTAGATAATCGGTGCTACAAAAGTTTTCAGCTGTGGCTTCAATAGCTACTTTACGTCCGTCTTCTATTGAAAGAGGAAGGGCCCGTCTTGAACTACAATGCCTTCTTCTTTTCCTTGCTTTACATTTATTTTTAAAATCTTTGGCTTTCACCAAGATATAGACCTCTTTTCCTACTGATGCTTTGCTTAACCTTTTGAAAGTAATGTTTTCCCCTTTTTCTTTTTTGGACAGTTAATTCATTTCTTCTGTTTCAAAGTTAACAGGTATGAGTTTATAGTCTCCTTCTTTGTTTTTTTTAATCGTATATTTACCGAACAACGTTTTATAGTATTTCCCCTTTCGTTTTAGTGTATTTCCTTTATAAATATTAAACATAAAGCTTAGGCTATCTTTAAGAAAAAGAGGTTGTCCCGTGCCATCCAAAGAAAAGTATTCTCCTTTTTTCAAGAAAACGTTATCCTTTAATTTTAGAGAATCTTTATAAACATTGCTTCCTTCAATTATTTCTACAGTTCTAAGCTTTTTGTCTAAAGTGTCCAAATAATAAAAATGTTTTTTATTTAGATTACCACTGCCTTCGCTATATTCGTTAACATAAATAAAATAATTTTTGTTTTCTTTAAGTAGTCTTGGAGGCATTACACTAAGGTAATCCGTTCCATTAGGTTTAAAGTTCAATAATGTATCTGATTTATTGGTATAAATTGAAAGCGAGGGCACATCAAAGGAACTGTCAATGATCTCATATAATATTTTATAATTCCTGTTTTCGTATAATACTCGAGCCTCTTGGGATTGTTTTATAGTATTATTCTCGTCTACAGGTGCCACACGTTCAAGTGCTGTTGTGGATTTCTTCTTATCTGCTTTATCGAGACATCCCGATAAAACTGTAACAGCCAGCACTGTTAAAATGAACTTTTTCATTATTTAATTTTTAATATTCACTTAAATCTTCATCATTCTCACTACAAACATGTTCAACATAAAACCCAGATTGAGGTGAATCTCTGTCTAAAACCCAATACGGCTTATCATTACCAGATATTCCACCAATTTTAGGTAGTTCAGAACCAATAATAGTTTTGTCAAATGCAAAATAATCATTTAGAAAAGACTTGATTATATATATATCCACTGTATTTTCTTTGTAATCAGTATTTTTACAAACCATCAACTTGCCTACCTCTTCTTTTTAGTCGTTCAGCTTGGTAAGTTTTCGAGCGTCTATTTTTTATAAACTCATCTATGGGTGTCAATCACCTCAATGCCTTTTTCTATATTCTTTAAATTGACGCGTAATGCTTTTTTACCTTCATTGGATTCTACTGTGATATTTATAGTAGGAGATTTGTTTATTTCTTCCTTTAAACTGTCGATATCGAAACCTGAGGTGTTCTCTATAATTGGATTTTTATAGGAGTGACAAGAGTGTAATTGGTGAGTGCTCTGCTCTACATCCTTTAAGTTCTCCCCAACTTTTAACCAGCATAAATAAGATTCTATTCCTAAACCGCAATTTCCTCTCGGCCTGGAATATCCTAAAGAAGGATGCTCATAGTAAAGGTATAGGTAGGTGCTTCCGTTTTTTTCTTTTTGGTACAAGAGTTCATATTTCTCTTCAAAAATTTCGTTTTTATCCATATAGTTTCTAAAAGGTTGAACCGTCTGTTTAAATCTGCCTTGAGAAATTTTAAAAACACCCCTTGAAAAACTTTTTTGTTTTTTTAAGGTTTCTTTTTTCTCCGAAACAACTATTTGTATCTCTTCATTTTTTAAAAAACTACCAGATATGGAGGCAGTGTCGTTTTTTAGGGTGAAGTTTTCATCATATGAGTTCCCTTCTAAATAGATAAGATTAAGTTTATCAGAATCTTCTTTGTTACTGGTAAACAGTATGCCGCTCAAATTATCGGTTGATTCTATATCAGGTTTCAGAATTAGTTTTTTACCAGAATTAAAATAGGCTTCAGAGACACTCTCGAGCTTCAAGTGGTTTGACTGACCAGTAGAGTAGCAGCTTATCAATAAAAAACATAGGAAAAAATAAAAAAATTTTGTCATCACATCGTTTTTATAGACCCTCTATTCTTTTTCTATAGGGACGCCCTTCCTATAATCAATACTCTCTATTAAAGTTCCTTCTTCATCAAAACGGCACCATTCGCCTTGCTTTTTGCCGTTTTCATATTGACCTTCCTCTTTTAATGTTCCCGTATTGTAATAATAATCCTTGTATTTACCGTTGCCTTGTGAACCAAAAGTTATTTTGTACAGTACATCGCCATTGTTGTTATATACCCGGTAACGGCCTATCACCAGACCGTTATTGTAGTTTTGGGTCTTGACCAGTTTGTTTTCGTAGGTGGTTTTCCAAAGGCCGTCTTTGTAGCCGTTTTTGAAAAGGCCTATGCTTCTGATGGCTGTGGGGTAATAACTGTTTGCAATATCAGTATCCCTATTAAGTTTAGTTTTTATAAATATGTGTTCTCCAGCTAAAAAGTGATTGTCAGATTTTCGATGAAATCGAGGTGTTCCTTGTTCAACAACAATATCTACGGTATGTGATTCTGTTGGAATCGTAATGGCCTCAATCTTTTTTTTCTGAGAGTTCACTAAGTTGCTGGTTAATACTATAAATAAAAATACTATAATACGTATTATAATCATTTCGAATAAAATTTTAAAATATCATCTTGTAATGCCTTCCATTGAAACTTTCAAAATGATTTTTCTATGTTATAATAATCCATAAAATTTTCTGTCTCTGATTGTATGAATTTTGGTAAGTTTCTATAATATACATTTAAATCTTCCCTTGACATTTTATACATTTTCTTGTGTTTTTTCAAAAACTTTGCAATTTCTTTTTTGGAATAACTATTTTCTTGCATATGGCTTATTTGTTCATCAACTTGTTGAATAAACCGATTTCTTTCAAAAACCTTCAGCTTTTGCATAAGGTGCAATTTTGTCGAACATGGCTCCATCCCAGTTTGTGCTTCCATCTTTGATTTCGACAACATCTATGGCAACGCCGTAATTATGATAGCTTTGTCCAGCATTTGCATTTGTAAGAACATCCCAGAGGTAGTTCTTTCTTTGTTATACAGTTCAGTCTGCTCTGCAAAATATCTATACCCACTAGACTAGTTAATTACCCATAGTTTGATGCCTAGCTCACCTTCAACAGTATTAATGAAGTTCTTGGCAGGGCATTTTACTTTTGGATGAAGCTCGTTTATCCTTGCGTTACTGGCTATATCCCAAGTCTCTGAACAAGCATTCTTCAACTCAAACCAATTCCTCCTCCATATCCAGCCAATGGTTTTTAATGGAATCTGTAACCAGATTGCCATCGGCATCTGGGTTACGACTGTGGTAAATCACTTCTTTGTCAGCGTTATTGCTGTGGGCATCAACCAATAGATATAAAAATGCTTTTTTATTTTCGAGCTCTTTTAATTTATCTTGCCAAGACTCTAAATCGTCCTCATTGGCAGGGTCTAGGCTTACCTTTATAATGGCCATATAACTATAATTATCTTTGTTTAGATAATCGGTGCTACAAAAGTTTCCTACCGTGGTTTCAATAGCTACTTTACGTTCGTCTTCTATTGAAAGAGGAATGACTTTGATTTTATTATTGGGTTTGAGAAATTTTATGGTTAATCTGCTTAACCAAATCTAATACATTTTTTTCGCTCTTTGTATTGATTTCTCTATTTTCTATGATACTTTCGTTTCTAACATATAAAGACAATTTGTCTTTTTTTAACTTAAAAAATTCTTCATTAGTACTTTTAAGTTTTACGTCCCGCACAGTGAGAGGTTTGTTATATTTTTGAGTGGTTTTTTTTATAATGCTTGAATCAAGATAGTTAAGAATTTCGTAACTGTACTTATCCATTATTGCTATAGCGTCAATTCTAAAAAGTTTTACACTATCTTCTCGTTTATATACCTTAACAATACTTCCTTCAGAAGGAATGCTCAAAAATAAAGTGTCAATCAACACATCCCTGTGGCTTTGTAAACTTTCTGGGATTGTAAACTGAACTGGTTCCTGCCTTTTGTTTATGGTATCTACAAGAGTCTCTTTATGCTTTTCATTGCAGCCAATAAAAAGAATGAGAATAAAAATGTTGAAAAATAGCTTCATGATCTAAAGTTTGATTTTTGTATAATCGCTGCCAGGAGCGTCGTAAAGTGTTTTTAATTCTGTAGTGGAATTACCATTTATTATTAGGCAATTCACTGACATAAGTAAGTTTTTTAAAGTTATGGTATGTCAAAGAACGATTATAGTAAAATTTTCAAGGGTTTTTAATTATCTATTCATAAGTCTTGGGGGCTTTTATAGGGTCCTTTAAATACTTATCTTCTATCTGGGGAAGATTGAATTTTTTATAATCTATTTTTTTGACTCGTGTAAAGTAGGGTGGAAACCAATTAACATTGTTTTCTACAAAACAGGACCCATTTTTTAAAAATCGATTTCTATCAGCTTTGCTGATAGAAATGATACTATCCTCATTTGATTTTAGATAAGTTATTAGCATATATTTATCTTCATTTGTTTTATGTTTAAACCCACATAAATTAAATTTTTCTTGATCTTTTTCAAAATAATACATCGAATAAGGTAAGCTGAAACTAATGGTTGAATCAACTTTATTTAATATTGTAGTACTTCTTGTATAAATATAATTGTTGCTGTTACTTCTATAAACAGCAATATTATTATTTTGTATTTCGAAGGTTGCATATTTCCCATTGCTTAAATACTCATAATAAATACTTTTATTACAGGAAATTAGGAGCAGTGTAACAGAAATTAGTAAAATTAGCTTCTTCATGATATATTAATTTTCTTCTTGTAAATAATTTCCAGCAATTCCTGTTTTACACATTTTATCCCATTGCCATTTATAAAAAACCTTGCGCTCCATATCTGTATTTTCATTCCCGTTAGTGTCTTGGTTTTAATCCATATAATGCTCTTTGGTTTCTTTTTGGTCGTTCAGTTTAGCAAATACTTTTATTTCTTCGTGTTGGGTTAGTTTTCCTTTACATTTAATTTTGAGAATATAAGAGGCAATTTTTTTTTATGTGTTAATTTAGGTTGTGAAATATTTTATAGATTAGGTTAATAACACGGTTCATTTTTATTAAAAAGACAATGTGGGAACCGAACATCTAATGAATCTTGTAGCTTGTAAGTTTTGATGCTATCTGTTTTTCCTTGTTTGTTGTAATAAGTCCATTTACCATATTTAAAATTGTTTTTTACCGTCCCTTTTCCTTGATAACTGCTTCTTCATCTACTTCATGTTTTTCTAGATTGACTACAATTTTTATATTATCTGGTTGTAAAATTGGAGGTTTTATTTGTGACTTAAGCTTACACCCAATCAATAAGACTAAGAGTATAAGGCAAATAACTTTTAATGATAGCATCCCTTTTCTTTGAAGTGTATGTGTTGACACTTATTCTTTTTTAGGCATTCCCTCATTATAGTGAAGGGTCTCCACAAGATCGCCCTTTTCATCAAAGCGGCACCATTCGCCTTGTTTTTTACCGTTTTCGTAATTGCCCTCTTCTTTAAGGGTTCCAGTGGTGTAGTAATAATCCTTGTATTTACCATTGCCTTGCGGGCCAAAAGTTGTTTTGTACAATACATCACCATTGGTATTGAACACGCGGTAGCGGCCTACCATTAGGCCATTGTTGTAGTTTTCGGTCTTGACCAGCTTGTTTTCGTAAGTAGTTTTCCATAGGCCATGTTTGTAGCCGTGTTTGAAAACCCCTTCTTCTACTATATACTCGTAATAATCTTTTATGGGTGTGTCTGTGGGAATGGTTCTTTCCAAGAAAATGGCATATTTTGAATTTAATTTTTTTTTGTTTCTTTTTTTGTAATAAGTTTTTATACCAGCCTCTGTTTTAATGTATATATCAATTGGGGAAATCCAAATTGTTGGAATTGGTGGCTCCTTTTGCGAGAAACCTTTTCCAAATTGCATTAAGACAATTAATAAAATTAAATTTTTCATTTCGAGTAATAATTAGTTATTTCTCATTGCATTATATCCCATTGATATTTCCAAAAAGAGATTCTGCTGTTATTATTTGTTTGAATGATATTTTTTTGGGCATCCTTTTCATTAGAATAATCCATCATATTTTCAGTAGTAGCTTGTTTGAACACATCTTTAGTTTTAAAATAATGATAATAGGTTTTTAGAGAACCGCGAGCATCTGCGTAATCCTTCTTGTAATCTTTCCAAAGTTCTGTAATTTCATTTTCAGGATACTTATTATCAAACATATAATTAATTCGATTATCTACTTGCTTTACAAATAAGTTATATTGATTTAACCTTGTTTGTGAATATTTATGAAAAGAGTGTTTAAGCCCCAAAACATGTCCTATCTCATGAGCAAAGGAGTCTTTAGAACTTAAATTGGTGTTATAAATAACAAAGCTTTTGGCATCGATATCATATAGGTCGCCTTGACCTCCTGCTCCATCTCGCCTGAGAGGTGATAGAAATGAAATCAGCCCACTATTTTTGGCAGCACTTGGATGTTGTTTCTGGAATTCCTCAAATAGCTTATCTAAAATTTCTACATCTTTAAAAATTTTTGTTGAACTAAAAATCAATCCATCTGCAATCCATTGTGCTTCATCTATCTCAATATCATAAACAGTGTCAATGTTAGCTTTTAAGAGTGTTTGGTTTAAGCTTAGGGAGTTTAAATAGGTTTCGAGGTTTTTAAGGTCGTCCGTTATGGGCTTAGATGGATCGCCAAAACCCTTGTCCATTTCTATAGCTGACTGGTCTGATGAAACGGCGCCCTTCCGGACGATTCTTACAGGAGTGATGTCAAATTCTAACTCGTTATAATTGGCATTTTTAAAAACCATCAACTTGCCCACTTCTTCTTTTTGGTCGTTCAGTTTAGCAAATACTTTTATTTCTTCGTGTTGGGTTAGTTTTCCTTTACATTTAATTTTGAGAATATAAGAGGCAATTTTTTTTTATGTGTTAATTTAGGTTGTGAAATATTTTATAGATTAGGTTAATAACACGGTTCATTTTTATT
>NZ_QKYV01000003.1:0-202019 GCF_003253545.1 Mesonia algae | reverse complement strand
ACGCGGTAGCGGCCTACCATTAGGCCATTGTTGTAGTTTTCGGTCTTGACCAGCTTGTTTTCGTAAGTAGTTTTCCATAGGCCATGTTTGTAGCCCTCTTTGAAGATGCCCGCCTTTCTTAAATTTATATTTACAAAAGTACTATAAGATTGGTCGTATTTTAAAGTTTTTCGGGTAAGCCCATTTTCTTTAATTTCTATATCATATTTGGTAGAATCGGGTTCATAAACATTTATTATAAATAGGCCATTTAACAAATCATTGCCATCATTTCTATATTCATAAACTTCTTTGCCTTCTTTCATTTCAATTTTGTAATCATATGAACGAATTGGTGCAACGATAGGCTCCATCTTTTTTTTTTGTGAAAACAAACTAGAGCAAAATAATAATGATAATATAACTATAATATTTTTTTTCATGTTAATTGTAAAATTTGATAATATCATCTTGTAATGCCTTCCATTGAAACTTCCAGAATGATTTTTCTGTGTTGTAGTAATCCATAAAGTTTTCCGTTTTACCTTGTTTAAATTTATACGGGTTCCTGTAATATACATTTAAATCTTCCCTTGACATTTTATACATTTCCTTGTGCTTTTTCCAAAACTTTGCAATTTCTTTTTTGGAATAACTATTTTCTTGCATATGGTTTATTTGTTCATCAACTTGTTCAATAAACCGATTTCTTTCAAAAACCTCTCTCTCTGTTAATTTGTTATTTTCTCTGAAAGAATGTTCTAATCCTGCAACATGTGCTATTTCGTGGGCAAAACTTTCTTTATGATGTAGATTTGATTTAAAAATCACACAGTGTTTGGCATCGATATCGCCTAAATCTCCATAACCGCCTGCACCTTTGGGCCCACCACTTTTGCTATGCTTTAGCGGTGCTAAATAGACAATAATCCCTCTTTTGTTGGCGGCTTCTTTATGTTGTTTTTTAAACTCCTCATAAAATTTATCCAAGAGTTGATTGCCTTTAAAGACTTTCGTGCCGGCAATGATTAAATCGTCAACAATCCACTGTGCCTCATCTATCTCTACATCATAAACAGTGCCAATGTTAGCTTTTAAAAGTGCTTGGTTTAAGCTTTGGGTGTTTAAATAGGTTTCGAGGTTTTTAAGGTCGTCCGTTATGGGCTTAGATGGATCGCCAAAACCCTTGTCCATCTGGTTTTCTATGGCCGACTGGTCTGAAACAACCGTACCTTTCCGGACGATTCGTACAGGGGTGATATCAAACTCCAGTTCTTTGTAATTGGCATTTTTAAATACCATCAACTTGCCCACTTCCTCTTTTTGATCGTTTAGTTTGGCAAATACCTTTACTTCTTCGTGTTGGGTTAGGTTTCCTTTGCATTTAATCTTGAGAATATAAGAGGCGGTGTATATTTTTTTTTGGACTTTGCTATCCCATTTAACTTCAGTAGGAGTGTTGGAAATAATATTTTTCAGGTATAACTTAGGGGTTTTTAGTTCAATTTTAATATTTGGGTTACTTGCTTCGAATATGAGTTCTGTGGGATCTACGACCAAAGGTTCAAGCTCTTCTATTTCTAAATTTAGACTAACGCCATAGGTTTGAATTAGGTTTCCATGAGTGTTCTGCGCTTCTGGCGTATCTGGGTACATGGTAAGCCAAGCAGGATAATAGTTCTTACCATAAGGTGAAATAGGGTTCTTGACGTCTGTGGTTTTGTATTCGGTTTTTAAGGCAGGAACGTCATCACAGAGTGCTAACTTAGCATTATGAGGGTTTCCATCATGATCTTTTGCTACGGTAACTATAGGATGTATATATTCATCACGTAACCAGTCGAAGCCATACTCACCCATATAACCAGTGGATCGCCTAAAATGTACCATGAACTTCTTGAGCTGGGGAGCAATAAGTAGTTCTTCTCCAGAACTAAAACTCCGTCCAGCAGCTTCAATGGTATCAATCACTAACGTACGTGCCATAATTTATTGTTCTTTTTCGGTTTCTATCCAGTTCTCGTCTATGGTTACCAGTTTCATTGCTGCGGTGCCATCTGCCTGCACGATACCGGTATATTTTAACTTTTTTTCACCTTCTTTAAAATCCTGTTTTTTTTTGTCTTTTACATTCACGGTCACGGTTTCTCCAGCATCCATATTCTCGGTCAGCACAAATAACTTGGCCTTCTCTCCGTAATCTAAACTGTCTATCCGTTCTTTCCCAGTCTCATCCATCCAATAGCTCTCTACTACTTTTGGGGCTTTGTCGTTACCCATCATAGCGCCAGGGATCATCATGGCAATGTTTTTAAAGGTCTCTTTTACGCTGCCGGCACTGTTTATCTGGGCGTGTTGCATAATCGTAACTTTTCCCCCAGTGGCACACATGCATTCACTGTCATCAAATAAAAACTTTTTACTACCGCCTAAGGTAGATTTCTTGGCTGTTTTGGTCCACGGTTGTAATGCAGGAACACATGGTAAATAACTACTGCCCGAAGGTTTTAGTTTACACTGTCCGAAAGTTTCTGGCACCTGGGTTTCTTTATCGGTTGCCTGGAATTTGCCTTGTATTTTTACTTTTTTATTTTGCGTGACCAAAAGCTTTGCTGGTTTCATGCCTTGATTGCATTGTAGCATCGCTCCATCTAGTACATATTTTTTACCCATCGTCTTCCAGTTTAAATGTTATCGTTGTTTCTTTTCTATAAAGGTCTCCTATACTCGTGGTATAAGATAACTGCCCGTTAATTATTAAACCAACTTCGGGACGTAGCTCATAGCTTCCGTGGTATTCAAAATCTAAATTATGTTGTGAGCCAGGCTCGGTAGACAAACTGCCTAGAAAAGCGTTCATTTTTGCTAAGGGGAAGTTTTTAGCTTCGGTGTCCAATTCGCCAGAAAGTTCAATGGTTACTTCACTAAAGGTGATATCCTGTTTGGTGATTTTCTTTTCCTCTTGTATGGGTACATCAATATTTCCTAATCCGTTTGCCAATATTTTTTTATCTTTTATTGCGGAATTACCTTCAAACTCCCGGTAAAAGATGTTGGCAAATAGAAAGTTATAAAAATTATCGTTTAAAAACACGTTTTGTATCTCACTTTCCTGTAGTTGCCAATCAAAATCGGCCGCCATTTCTTTTAGATCGGGGTAGGAGTCTAACAATTCTGTTTTAACTGCCTCCCACTTATCGCGGATTTGCTGAGTATTCTTTACTTCAAGCAATTTGTAATTCTTGCTTACCACTATCCTTAGCTCATCATTAATACTCGCTACTTGCAAGGCAATAGTTTGAGCTTTGTTTAGTTTTTTTATTAGACTATTTCTTTCATTTAAAAAAAAGCGGCGTTGGGTGGTTAAGGTATATTGTAGTTCTCCTTCATTGTCTAGCCCAAAAAACTCCAGTCTGAATTCCCAAGCCATTTTTGTGGCTATGATTTTCTTCCCCTTTCTTTCTATATTACTAAGTATTGCCGTGTAGTCACGGGAAACACGTTGGCCGTTAAGCTTTAGTTTGTGGGTGGTATGTGAATAGGTTTCTGGCACGTAGTTATTTGATTGTTATTTTACATGATTTGGTTGAGTTACTTTTTTATAAAATTATCCATCTTGTATAACTCGTACTCGTTCACCATTTTCTATATTGGGGTTCATGCCAATGCCATCATAATGAGCCGAAAAGTGGAAGAATTTGTTTCTTAAGGGTTTTAACAATAGTTTGTCAGCAGGATTGTTAAAATCCATTTTTTCACCATCACCAAATACATATTCATCTAATCGTGCTTTTACAGCTTCTAAGGAAACGCCATTGGCTTCAAAAGCAATGGTATACTTTCTTTTAATTAACCCAAGATCATACAAGAGGTTTTTATTTTTTGAATACTCGACCATTATATGCAATGGTATATGGCTGTATTTGTTGGATATATTTTGCCGTTTCCCAGTTAGCGTTCCCCAAAATTCGCTTACTTCAATTTCATTGAATTTGTACCAGCCTTGATCAATCCAGTAAAGGCGTTCTTCTTCCATTTTAGATAGAGAACCCGAATAATTAATCCTAACTTCTTCGTTAGAGTTGTCATTATAACCACCACCAATATCAGAATGTACTCCAGGTAAAGTTTTTTCTACCCCACGGTTTCCAGCGCTATCTATATCGGTAAGTCTAAAGTTTTCCCGGTGTTCATCCTGTGAGGCAATTTGAAAGGTATAGTTAGACCTCCAAATTTCATTAAGGTGCAACTCTTCGGTATCGTCTTTATGTACAATACCTGAAGAAGCCACCGTATCATACAATCCCGTAAACCGAATTCGTAATATTCTAGGCATTTCTTCTTCTGAGAGGTGTTCTCCTAAAGCCCCGTGATCTACTTCATAATTTATTTGCTGAGGAACTCTTCCTCCAGTCATCTTTTTAAAATCTCCTTTGCGTTGGTTGATCTCAAAAATAAAATTTCTAGCTGCTGCTGCACCTCTACTAAAGCCGTAAACATCAATTTGTAAGATGTTAATCTTTTTATCACCACGTTTCTTTTTTATCTGGTCGGCCAATTCTTTACAACCTTTTTTTACTTTAGCGCGTATACCTGTACTTCCTAGTCCGAGCCCACCTCCAACCACACTACTATCTGATTCGTAGTTTTCAGTTCCAATACCATCCATATATATTGAGAACTGTTTTACTTTAGCATCGTTAAGTTGTTCATATGCAGGCTCCATTCGAGAGACATTAGAGAAATCATTTTCATAACTTCCCGATCTCTTAAAACCGAACCAATTGGTATAAGCATCTGCAGATTCTTCGTTGTAAATAGGTTCGCCTCGTTGTTTTTTCTCATAATCCAATCTAGCTTGAACATTTTTTCTATTATTTAACGTTCCATCAAAAAACATTCCTGCATTAATATTTATAGAGTCTTCAGGAATGAGTTCTTCATAATTAGATTCTTCAACAAATGTGGGAGCTGTTTGCAAATCGATTTCATCGAGAAAACTTTTAGAGTTTTCTGCGCCTGTAGGAGAAGATTTTAATGCCGTGTGATACATACTACTTTTGTTTAATCTGAAGTTTGATAGACGTTTATATTTGCTTTATTAAGCTTAATGGTTTCATTTTCAGATTGTAAAGAAAGGGCTACAGTACTGTTATAAGCATCAACCTCAATAATTAGGTCGATTGTTTTGTCGTCTGAATTTTTAAAAATTGATTTAAGGGCTAGAAAAATTTCTTTCTCGTCTATATCTATGTCTGCCCCAAACTTATTTTCTTCTGAATCATACCATTTATAGCCTATTTGCTTAGGTAAGGGTAGTTGACTATAATCATTAATTTCAGTATTGGTTGTTTTAAAATAAAAATGAGTTCCGTTATAAAATTTTGTACGTATTTCTGCTGGAGTACTCTTATTTTTAAATTGATATTTAAATTTCCAAGAAAATCGTTTACGGTAAGTATTCCATATCTCTTTATTTACTCCTTCTTTTTTTAATTGATGTTTTATATCTTCAGGAAGATAGTCTATAGTTGCTGCTATGTATTTTTTTCTATCCTGAATACCGCTAGGGTTAAACTCTTCCATACTAATTTCTGTTGAATGAGCTAAGTAATGACCTACTTCCACCGATTTATCTGCACCAAATAACCAAACAGAAACATTGCCTCCTGGGGCCATACCAACAACTACATTTGAATATGTTTCCTGTTTACCAAGGTGATTTACATATCCACTATCAAATAAGGTTTTGATTTTATCTGTGGGAAGTTCAAAATCGCCTTTGTAAAATGTATCTTCTGTAAATGATAGCCAGCTCAACATTAATTTTTTTGGAAGTGACTTAAGGTCTTCTCCTACAACATAGGTAGAGCCTGTTTCTCCCCATCCATTATGGACTGTACGGCCACCACTAGGTATTTCAACCATACTTCCATCTTGGCAGGTAATAATTCCTTGATGAATTTCAACGGGGTATTGTTTTGGAGCACTTTCAGTTGGTCGCCATTCGTATTTTTTCATTCCATTCTTAGTTTCAGATAGATTTTTTTCTTTTGTCTCACTATTTTGACAGGATCCCATTGTTGTTCCCAAAAATAAAATGAGAAGCAGAGCTACTGTCTTATTAAATGTTTCCCTATAATCACTCTCCATAATTTACCGTTTCTGCACTTGATATTGTGATCTTACCTCCCGCATTAGTCTTAATTTCACCACTTGCGTCGGTAGTAATTTCTTGAGCTTCTTGTTTATAAGAGCTACTTAAAATTTTAATTTCTTTGCCAATTTGTTTGTCTTCATTATTGGCAGTGATAAAGCTGTTTTCAGTAATACTTTCAGATTTGTTTTTACCTATAGAAACATCCATATTTTCTTCTACATTAATCTGCATATTTTTTGCATTGAGGGTCATATTTTCCAGAGCAGAAATCATAATATCGTTATTAGCAGTATCAATTCGAATTATATTTCCATTTTTATCAGTAATGGTAATACTTTCGCTCCCATTGGCATCATTCAATTCAAAAGTATGTCCGCTTCTTGTACGAATAGCTTTGATATCATTTTTTTCTGTTTTCCAACTTTGCGGTCTATGGTTTCCGTGATAAAGTGACCCCATTACAAACGGCCTTTCGGCATTACCGCCTTCAAAACCTATCAATACCTCTTCGCCTTTTTCTGGGATAAAATGAAAGCCTTTATCACCTCCCGAGTGCGGTGTAACGATTCGTAACCAAGGAGTCATCTCGCCCATCATTTTTTGCCAAGGGAACTGTACTTTAATACGCCCCATTCCTTCGGGGTCTGCATTTTCTGTTACTACTGCAGTTTGTGTGTCACTTTTTGGAATAGCGTTAAAATTGGTTAGTGGGTATACATTTGTTTCGGCACTTACAGCTTCAAAAATATTTTGATATCGACCATTCTCATTAGCGGTATGACTAACTTTGGTTACCCGATAACTACCATAATGTTCATCTTGCCCCTTAATTTTAATCACTTTACCTAAAGCTACTCCCGGGTTATCGCTAGATCCTTTTAAAATTACTTGTTGTTGTTCTGCAGCTTTTTTCTGTTGTTCAACCTGAGTGTCAAGACGTTTTTTTAACTGAGGGTCATTGTAGCCGTTAATAAATACGTTGGTTTCGTTAGGGTATAGCTTAGAGGCTTTTTCGCTACTAAAACCATTGTAACCATTTGTAATTGCTATTCCTTCAGTATTTTTTTGATGATGTTCATCGGTAAAATAATCGTTCGTAAAATAATTGAATTTATTTGGCTGTGGATTTAATTCCATACTAAATTCTTGCAGGTCGTGTCCATAAGTAAGCATAATGGCTTCTCCACCTTCCGGAGCACCGAAAATTAGTTTTTTTCCATTATAATAAAACCATTCACTGTACTGTGATGCCAAACGAGAGGTATATTCCCAAGAACTTTCATTATTTTGTACTGAATAATGGAGCGGGGTAGTGGTGCGAGGTTCAAATACTGTTTCTAGCTTACCTTTATCATAACTCATAAAGCTTTTTTCAAGAATGTCTTGTAGAGTTATATCATTGTGTGAGCTATAATGTGGGCCATCTTCTGCAAGTATAGTAGTGCTGTGTCCCCCGATAATAATAAGGTCTCCGTTTTTATGATTAAAAGCTTTTAAGCTGTTTACTGAGGTAACCACTCCTTTAAACTCAAGAGTTTTGTATCCAGAAAATTTACCAACGGAATTTACTTGAAAGGTAAATGTTTCTCCTAAATAATTTTTAGAATCTTCTGCCAAACCTCCCAAACTCGCTTTCTCTAAAACGTCCATACGACATACCAGTTCAAATGAATGATGGGTACCCAAATTTTGGTGGAGGCTGAATTCTTGAAAGGCAGGGATGGGATTACCCGCTATGTAGATATCTATTTTGCTTTGTAGTGCCATGTTGTTTTCTTTTGATTTAAAATTCTAACCCTTTATTCCGTTCATAATAATCTACAGGAAGCTATTTTTTTTCCCTTTTATATACCAAAGAGTAAGGTTGGTTGTGTCTGATTTGTGCCAAGTAGCTTCAAAAATATCTATACTCTTATTTTCTTCGAAGTTATTGTATAGTTTCATTTTAAAATCAGGCACCCCATTTTTAATATTAAACTTATCAGTCTCAAAAGGTTCTCCATATTGATTATTTCCCTCTTTAAGGGATAGTTTCATCATAGAGTTTATTTGAATAGCGTTTTGTTGCAAAGTGGTGTGTGTTTGTGATATTGAATTGTTCTTATTTCCTTGATTCTTATTTTGCTAGCAACCTATAAAGAACAAACCAACGATTAATGCAACTTTTTGTAAATGTAAAGTTTTCATATATTGACGATTTGTATTGAAATCTTGTCGTACTATAACCATGTTTAGTTGCCATTTGTAGATAATCAATATGTAACGTATTCAATATTTATGTTCTCCAATTTTTTTTAAAATTCTCACCATAATATTATTTTAATTTTTAAAAAACTGTACCCTTTAACCACTTTGATAAGTCAACAGGTTGCCAACTGGTTTGCTGCTTTTCATACCAAATGGTTAGATTGTATTCTTGATTAAAACTCCAAGTGGCTTCTTTAATTATGATTTCTTCGTTAGTATATTGTTTTTTAGTGTATTGATTGTATAATTCTATTCTAAATTCTGACAATGCTTTGTCAACTTTAAAATTTTCTTGTGTCTTGGGTTCTCCATATTTCAATTTGAATTTATTGAACGTAAAAGTTTTCGCCTCTTCTATATTCATATTGATTTGCTTTGAATTTTTGCTATTATCATCTTGAGAAATATTTTGATGAATTACACTAGTATTTTTTATATCTTTTTTATTTTCTTTACAGCTTACGCCTAAAGGAAATGTAGAAAGACAAATGAGATAAGTGCAGTATTTAAGGTTTAACAGCATAAGTGAAAGAGGTATTGGGTATCAATAAGTTTAATTGCGTTATTATATAATCAATATGTCGCTCTCTTAAATCGTGCCCTATGTTCATCATACTTTTTCTGTCGGATACATAATTGCTTACCGATCGGTATTCATCCCAATGATTAACGTTTTGAGGTACATTCCCACTGCTATGTCCATACTCATGAGAAACTGGATATTGCTTATAGGTTTTGCCAGCTCGTATGCGATTATTCACGTTGACATCCTCTGTGTCTAAGTTTATTTCATGTTTCCCCCAAATGACATTACTACGTTTAAATTTATTTTTTGGAATTTTTGTAACATTAACCACCCAGTGCGGATTTGTTAGTTCCCATAAAATATCAAAATTTAGAGTAAAAATGGTATTCGCGTGCTGTTTAGCAAAATCAGATTTTCCCGAGACTCTCATTTTAAAGTGGCCGCCCCATTCTTGCCAAATGATTTGATCTGCTTTTTGATGAAAAGTTTTTTTTTCTTGATAATTCCACTGTGAAGTTCCAGATAATGTAAGCCAATTATATTTCCATTTTTGACGAATAAGAATAACATTTCTTCTTTCTTCCAAAAAGAAATCCATTCTACTTGTTTTTCTATGGTATAAATTAGACATAACTAGGATTTGCTAGGCCAGTTATTGGTAAATTTTGTTCCTTTAACTTTAATTTCTTTGGCTGAAATAATGATGAAAATTTTTAAAGGCTCATTGTCTGTAGAATTGAATGATTCATTGTATTCAATGCAATGAGCTTCTGTAAACTCTATTTTTTTTAGTCCTGCCATAGTATCACGACGATAAAAAGTAATGGAACCTTTTTTGGTAAGGTTAGGACTAATCATCCATTCTAAGAAATCGGTTTTGGCGGTACCTTCAATAAGTAAACGTATTTGCCCACCTCTTGGTTTTTCACTAGGTCGACCTGTATAATCGGTACCTTGTGTAAATGTAAATGAACAGTCCAATAAATTGAGCTCTTCATCATCTAAAACGAGTGTTGAGAGAAATGACATAGGGAATTATATTAAGTTTGCCCAAAAAAGAATAAGGGTAAAAAAAGGGAGTGCGATTTACCCTCCCTTGTGTATGAATTAATTGCATTATATTTAAATGCAATATGTTCTCATTACATTGGCCAATCATTAACATGTTGTCCAGTACCCATTGAAATAGAGCGTGCAGAAATTACGATTGATTCACTCATAGGATTGTCTCCTGTGTGATCAAAATTTTCAATATATTTAACCATATAGCCTTCAGAAAATTTAAGTTCTTTAGCTGTAGCTTCATTGTCACGTTTTAAGAATTTAATAGAACCATCGCGACGCTCAAAATTGTTGAACATCCACTCTGCTAAACTCGTATCTGCAGTGGCCTCGACAGTTAATTTGATGCGCCCTCCTCGGGTTACGGAAGATGGTCTTCCTGTTGCATCAGTTTCCTGGAACAGATCATAGCTGCTACTTAATACATTGTACTCTTGCCCGTTTAGGACTAATTTTGCTTTGAATGACATAATAATTTACTTTAAGTTAAAAAATGGCATTAGTGCCTAATAAATATATAAATACATCATAAAGCTATGAAAATCAAATGAAAGAAACTGTTAATGTAAATCTAAATATTATGAGAATTTTTACATAATCTTGGTTAATTGTAGAGATTGTAACGGTTAGCGTAAGAATGTTAAAATTCACATATTGTTGATTTATTGAAAAAATTAAGTGTGAATTTTATCGTTTAAGTGCTTTTGTTAAACTCGTGAACTTTAATTTTTTTGTTTCTTAGAGAATTAAGAAAAGACCAATAAAAAAGGGAAGTAGTTATACAATCCCTTTTTAACTTTATTAAATTTTAAGTTAACTTTTATGAAATTACATTGGCCAATCATTTACGTGTTGCCCAGTTCCCATTGTGATAGAACGCGCTGAAATAATTATAGATTCATTCATTGGATTGTCTCCACTATGATCAAAATTTTCAACATATTTTACAACGTATCCTTCGTTAAATTTAAGTTCTTTAGCAGTGGCTTCGTTGTCTCTCTTTAAGAATTTCACAGAACCATCACGTCGTTCAAAGTTATTGAACATCCATTCTACCAAACTTGTATCAGCAGTAGATTCTACTGTTAATTTTACACGTCCTCCACGTGTAACCGATGAAGGTCTTCCTGTAGCATCAGTTTCTTGGTAGAGGTCATAACTACAATTTAGTACGTTATACTCTTTTCCGTTAAGGTTTAATTTTGCTTTAAATGACATAATAATTTACTTTAAGTTAATTAACGGCAATAGTGCCTCATAAATATTAAATACAGAATAAAGCTAAGCATTTTATAACCATTCGACACGTAAATTGCAGAGGGATATTTAATTAGGTCTGAAAATGAGTAATAAAAAAGGTTTTATTAGTAGCGTGACGTTGAGGTTGCAACCAAACGTTAAAATTTAATTAAAGATTTAAATTTTCTATAATTGTAAGCTTCAGTAATGAAAAAAAAGGGACTAATCTACACGTTGACAAATTATAACATTGTCTTCTTTTATATTATTACCTTCGACCGTACGCGTGTAATCTATATATTTCATTCCTAGATACCACTTAGGTTTACTATAAAATACCCAGCCTTGTGGTTCGTTTTTAGAGTTAATATAGACGATTTTATTTTCTGGATGACGATCGTTATAGTCATTAATGAAGAAATAAAAAAGTTTGCCAAAAGCCATTTTTTCAGGTGCTTTCAATCTAAAGTTACTCAATTCTGCAGTTTTCTCGTCTTTATGAAACTCAAATGAGATTACTTGTGGATTGGTTAATTCTTCATCAGTTGGATCTTTAATGTATTTACCCACGGGATATAGCCATTTTTTATAAACGGGTAGAGGGATAGAGGTAGCAAATTCATACGTTTTAATTACCAATATAGGTATTATAAACCAAATAGTGGCTCCTAAAAAAACAAATATATAATCTGGTTTAAAAATATTCACAATGAATGCGAAACCAATAGATGCAATGCAGTTAACAGCTATAGTAAATATAAATTCTGACCAAAAACTGTTTGGTTTTTCAGATAATAAGTCAAAAAATTGTCTACAAACATATACGTGAAATATACCTAAAAGTAAAAATACGATTTGAAAGGCTATAAAGGTATGTAAGGGTATATTGTTTAAGACATTTTCGTTACTCAATAAAGCTGTAAGAGCGAAAAAAGCTGTCGTTGCTAATATGTAAATTATCAGTTGTTTTTTCTTTTTAGAAAATAACTTTTTTATCCCTTTCATAAAAACCATCATAAGGATGCCTATTACGAAAAATAGAATGGCCATTTTTATTAAATCGGGATTGATTGAGGAGAGTCTAAGTGTTATCATAAGGTGGTTGTTAATCCCATTAAGGCTGGTTCGTTTTCATGTAAGACAAAACCTTTGTTATTGTGCTCAAAGTCAATCTGTGTATTTACCTCCATTTCCATAGGAATAAAATATTCATAAAAAACTTGAATAAAGCGCATTGTAGGGGAATCGTCTACGAAGTTTTTAATATTTTGTTTATTAATAGGTCCGATTGTAGCGTTTATTTGAGGGTGAAGTACTATAGATTCGTCTACTCCCAATACTAGATCTACACCCAAACTTTCACCCTTTTCTTCTTTGTTATTAGGAACCTTGTAAGGTGAATTTACTTTTTCTAGTGTAACTTTTTCATCAATAATTCTCTCTAAACATAAGGCTGTTAATTCTAAGTTGCCAGAGATTTTGTGAATACTGGGTAATAATTTAATTAATTTTAATAAATACTTTTTTGGCAAAGACTTATCTGCTTGCCAAAATTTTAATAAAAAATTATTTTTAACATCTGTAAAACGATCTATTAATGCTCTTTCTTCCTTTTCAATGTTTACATATTGATTGAAAGTTTCATTTTCAATAGGTTGAAAAAATAAACGTGCTTCTCTTTCTTCTTGTTTTTGTTTTTCTCTTTTCTTTTGGTAAGATAAACTCTTTAATGCAGGGTCTGATGGATTATGAAATACACCCTCTGGTAAGCTATCATAAATCCCGTTTCGTGATAAATTGAAATTAAGTGTGTAATTATCAATATTAGTTAGAGATTGCTTATAATCTATTATGTCTCTCCTGTACGGTCTTTTAAAAGTACTTGTATTGTTTATAGTAAGATTTGAAAAATCTACATTAGAGTTCTCTAAAATTTCAGATACCACAACTTCTGCTTTAATATCTTCAAAGACAGATTTTAACTCATTAAGTATGTTTTCAAGCTCTTTATTTACCATAAAAATTTTTTACTCAGAATCATTAGAGATATAAATTGATAAAGGTTTTCTTCCTGCACAAACAAAACGCTCTTGCCACCACTCATCAGTAAGATCACTTAATTTAACACCTCGCAAATTTTCTGGACCATTATAACCAGATGCGCTAATAAATTTATTATTTTTAAGGTAGATACCCACGTGTGTAATCTCGTCATCATTTACATTGGGACGTTTAAAAAAAAGCAGATCTCCTTCTTTTAAAAATTCTTGACCTATAAATTTATCTGTAGTTTCTGCATCGTATTGTCTGGTTGATGTGCGTTCTAATAAGTAGTCATAAACATTTACATATAGATGTTGAGCAAAAGAAGAACAATCAACACCTTGCATATTTTCTCCACCCATTAAATATGGTGCTCCCATCCATTCATCTATGAAGCTATAAAGTTTTAAATTACTTAGTTCAGTTGGCGCTACATTTAGAAGATTAGCGTATTTTACTTGAATAGGTTCGAAGACAGGTTGTTGTATTGGGGCTTCGGAGACT
This sequence comes from Mesonia algae, assembly GCF_003253545.1. Classification (GTDB taxonomy): domain Bacteria; phylum Bacteroidota; class Bacteroidia; order Flavobacteriales; family Flavobacteriaceae; genus Mesonia; species Mesonia algae. The sequence continues at coordinate 188,259 of NZ_QKYV01000003.1, read as the reverse complement.
GTATCAATAGGAGTTTCAATTTCAGGTTGAGTAATGGTTAATTTGTTTTTTGAGCCTCCGCAGCTACTTAAAAAAGCAGTAAGGAGTAATGAAAAGAGAAAAGGGAGTAAAATTGTTTTTTTCATAATGTTTAAGGCTTTTTTTACAAATATAAATAAAGGGAGATTCTATTTCAAATTTTAGAAAAATTATAACAAAGATAACTAAACTTATTAGTAATTTGCCTTTACGACTTTTTTAACGAAACCTATTTAAATGCCTAAAGATTACTATTCTCTGCCTTTTAAACCAAGTGCTTTTATAAAAAATGATAGTCATGAAAAATGCTCTATTCAGGATTCAGTTGCTAGTTTTTTACATTTATTAGCAACAACATATTTTGGAGAGTGTACATTCGATGAAAGTTTTGGTAATGCTCTTTGGGAAGTAGATTTCGACAATTTAACTAGTAATGATAAGCTGCGAGGTATTATTACTGAATCGATTCTCGATAGTATAAAGCATTATGAAAAAAGACTGGTAGAAGCCACGGTAGAGATTAAACTAAAACAAGAAAGTGTTTCTAAAAACAACAATTTACAGATGGTAAGAAAACGAATTGACATCTTAATTTCGGGTACTGTTAAACAAACTAATGAACCTTTCTCTTTTGTTGAAAGCTTTTATATTGCTCCTATGTCTTTTTAAGAGTATTTCTGTCGATTAGATGAAGATTTATTTATATTTTTGGGTAAAAGGGTGAAATTTTTAAACGCGGAAGGAAGAAGGCTAATTAGCCTTCTTTAAATTTATTATATATGCATAATAAAAATAATGAGAAGGATATAAAAAATAGGATGATCGAAAAGGCAGCCTCACTTTGGGGTATAGCTCCTAAAGATATAGATAGTTCTTTTGATCCCTTAGTATCTTTACTTATAAGTGCTTGTGCTTCTGAAATATCAAAAATTGAAGGTGAAATTTATAATTCACAATCACGAATTACAGAAAGACTTATTCAATTAATGACTCCTGAGGCTATTCATGGTGCCAACCCTGCCCACGCGATTGCTTATGCAGATCCAGTTGATAAAAGTATTACTATAAATTCTAAGCATCAATTATATTGCAAAAGAAAAGCTTTGTTAGAGCGCAACGAGACTCTTAAAAAAAATATTTTTTTTTCCCCATCAAGGGAGATGCGCTTAATAGATGCAAAAATTAGCCATGTACTTTGTGGTGATAAATTGTATGTACACAATGAAAAAAAAGGAAAAAAATTTATTGGTACGATAGAGAATGTTGGAAATCCTTCTAAACTTTATTTAGGTATAAATAGTCATAGTGATAACGTTCCTCTAAAAGATGTTTCTCTTTATTTTGAACATGAAGATGCATCTTTAAATGACCTTTTTTACCATCACCTTAAAAATGTCAAATGTTTATTAAATTCAGATAAACTTACGACTACAGGAGGTTTTTTTGATCATAAAGAACAGCAACGCTTAAATGTGGAAGCTATTTTTAATTCGGTAACTAATAAAACTAAAAGTATAGAAGATCGAATTAATCAGTTTTATGAAAAAAACTTTATTTCGATTAAATCACTTTCATATTTATCTAAAAAAGGAAAAATGCCTGATGGTGTTTTTAGTGAGGTAGATATTAAAAGTTATCCTGAATTACAAGATTTAAATTGGATAGAGGTAGAGTTTCCTAGAATCATTAACACAAATATTTTAGAGCAAGTTTCTGTTTCTTTGAATGCTTTTCCTGTTCTTAATAGAAAGCTTAACAGCTTCTCATATCAATTAAAAGATTTTATACATATTGTTCCTATACAGACCAATGATTTATTTTTAGATATACAAACAGTTGAAAATACGGAGGGGAAAAACTATTTGTTGCGACAAAATAGTACAAATGATCAACGTAAAGGAACTTTTATTTTGAGAGAAGACCAAGCGGGAAAATTAGATTCTCGAAATGCAAAACAGTTTTTAAGTCATATGATGGAGTTAATGAAAGAAGAAAGTGCAGCATTTTCTTTTTTAGGTAGTGACTTCTTACAGGCAAATATTAATAAACTGAACCAAACTATATTATTACTTGAAAAAAGAGCGGAGGATCTCACAAGACAACCCAACGAGACTGTTTATCTTTCCGTAAAGCCATATAATGCTAAGGAAAATTTAATGGTTGAGTATTGGACTACCGATGGGAGTTTAGGTAATAAGATAAAGGGAGGTTCTTTATTATATAATTATGAGGGAACAGACATAAAACAAAAAAGTGCAAAATTGCTTACCAGTACTTTTAACGGTAAGGATAGTTTGGGAATGGAAGAACGCCTTAATAATTATAGAAGTTCTTTATTATCTAGAGATAGAATTGTTACCAAAAAAGATGTTAGCGCTCTTTGTTTTTCTGTCTACAACAATCATATTGAAGACGTAGATGTTAAAAAAACTTACTCATCAGATATATCAATAAATAAAGGTGTTGTGGCTTGTATGAAAATTACTTTGTATGCAAGTAAAGAAAACCAATTAGAGGATCAAGAATGGCAATTGCTTAATAATAACTTATTATCTATTCTAGAGGAAAAATCAATTAACGTATTTCCTTATGTTATAGAAGTTAAAACTTAGTTTTTTAATATTTTGATTAAGATATAAAAATATAAAGATTTCAACTTTGTATTTTTATAAGTAATAAAAATGAAAAATAGAATAACTGTTTTTTATATATACTATGGAAGAAAAGAAAAATACATATAATTACCACTTAGATAAAACAGTGTTATTGTTGTTTGGTATTACTATACTTGTTTTTAGTTCACTCTTTATCTATAAATTTTATTCACAAGAAGAGTGTACTTTGGTTCAGTTTAAAAGTGAATCTAAAGACTATAGAGCCGAGTCATTTATAAGGTTCACAGATTATACTGTGGGAGCTGAGTCTTGGGAGTGGCAGTTTGGTGATAGTACCGCTGTGCAAACAGAACGTAATCCCTATCATACTTTTTCAAAGCCTGGAAAATATGATGTTAGATTAACGGTTAACGGAAGTTGTGAAATCATTAAAACCATACAAATTAAAGAGAAGATTTTTGTATTAGACTCAACAAAACTACCCGTATTCACCGCTCCAAAAATAGTGACAGTAGGAGATAAAGTAACGGTAATCGATAGTACTAAAGATGCAAATACTTGGGAATGGCGCTTTGGAGAAACAGCTAGTGTTAACTCTTATGAGAGAAAAGCAGAATATACTTATAAAGAATCAGGTTTAAAAACGATTAGCTTAGTTGTGAATGGTGATTTAAAGCATATTGGAAAACAAAAAATAAAAGTTTTACCTAAACCAGAAAAAAAAGAACGTATAGAGAAAATTATCTCATCTGCTCCGTTAGACGAGGATATTAAATATAAACCAGAATTAAGCATTGTTAAAAATACAGATACTATTGTTGAAGAAAAGAAAAAGAAAGTACCTCATATCACAGAAGCTAACTTTGCTCAAAAACTTGTCGATATATCTGATGAAAAAATTACACTCGAGGCTCTTAAACCTTATATGTGTGGAAGTCTGGACATACCGATTATTGTAAATAAGAAAAAAGAAAATTTATTAGTCTTTTGTCAAAAAATTTCTGGTAAAAATATTACTGTTAAAAAGCTGAAAATTATAAGAGACGAGGAAAGTAAGTGTATAACTAATATACTCGTAAGTGTAAATTTAGGCTGGTTTTAAATATAATAAGCTATGAATAAAGAAAGAACAGCATATAATAGAATAAATTGGATTGATGGGATGAAGATTAATAAATCCCATTTTATAGGTCAAGATAATGCTACAGTGAAAATGATTCATGAAGCTTTGCAGAATAATATTTCATCGGTAAATTTTGGGCTACTTCCAGATGCTTCTACAGAAGATGCGGTAGATATGAAACTTTCTATGGATGGTCAAAATACCGTGCATGTAAAATTGTTTAAATGTAGGGCTCTTACTCAAGGAGGATACTTTATAAATATCACCAAAGCAGAAAGTGCACAATTAGAAAAAGCTAACAAGGTAATTACCGCAAAGCACACTTTTGAAGAAGATCAGGCAGTATGTTATGTTGTACTTACAATTCATCCTTATAATAGAATTCCTATAGGAGAGGCCGACGAAAATGAAGAGCCTCCAAGACATCCAAATGTAATTCCTGAATATACTCTAGATTTTATTCCAGAAGAGGATATTAATCAAAGTGAATTTGGGATGAATCACATAACTATTGGTAAAGTTAGTTATGAGGGAGGAAAAGTGTCTTTGGAGGAAAACTTTATACCGCCTTGTACATCTATTCAAAGTCACGAAGATCTTAAATATACTTATATAGAGATCGATGCTTTTTTAAATGCAATGGAAAGATATTCGTTACAAATTATTCAAAAGATACATCAAAAAAAGCAAACTAATGATTTAGCTGTGATGGTTAAGCATATTTCTGAAAATGTTTTACAACATTTAGGAGGTGAGCTCCCAGAGTTTAGACAGCAAGATCGGTTTAATCCTCCAATAGCGATGATTACTAAATTAATGGCGCTATCTCGAGTTATAAAAAATAGCATAGATGTATACGTAGGCACAGGTAAAGAAGAGTTATTAAACTATCTTTCAGATTGGTGTGACGTAAATCAAGGTGCTTTTGAAAATGTTTTAGTTGAAATGATAGAATTGGAATATCAACATACCGACATTAATAAGGCCTTATCTAAAGTATCTGCCTTTACAAAATTAATATTATCCCTATTTAAAAAATTAAATGAGCTAGATTACATTGGAAAAAAATCTGATTCAAAAATATTTGTAAAAGAAGAAATCATAGCAAAAAATGAAGTTAAGAACAGAAGAAGTTTCTTACTTGATTAAAAAACACCCCTTATCTTATGAAAGCAAAAAACAGGAAAGCTCGTAGAAACAGTTTTTTAAAATTTTTCTTATTGTTTATTTTGACTACAAGTATTGTAGTGGTCGCACTTTTCTTTGATTTTAATGTAATGCCAATTAAAGAGAATAAAGTGTTAAGACAACAAGCTGTAGAAATTGAAAAAGAGATGCAATTACAAGAAGATTTTTCTAAAGATATTCAACTGCTAAAAGGTATGGTAGATTCATTGGATATTCCTGGTCAAAACAGAGCATTTTTAAATTCAATGCTAAGTTCTCAAATTGTAAAATTACAAGAAAAAGTCCCTGTAAAAGATTCTACCTATCGTTATGATATGTATAATAACATTATTTGGTCTTTTGCTGAGATACAAAAACTTAAGGAGGAGCTAAACTCATATTCAGATGTTGAAGAACGCATAACAGAATATAGAGAAGAATTAGCCAAATGTAGAGATGAGTTAAAAGAAGAAAAGAGAACTGTAGATGCATTGAGAAGAAATAATTAAATATTAAAAATCAAAGGTTTTAAAACGGATAAATCATATTTTACAGAGAATGATTTATCCGTTTTTTATTTAACAAATAGAGTTTACTTTCCATACTCTTAATGAGAAACGTGCTTTACTCTTTAGCATTGAAACAAAAAAACATTTAAATTTTTAAGAATCAATTAGTATTCTTTTTGATTAAACTTTCTGCTTTTTCTATACCTTAAGATAAAAGAAGCATTCTTATGAATTCATATACAGAAAAAGAAAACTATCAGGATGAGGGAATTTATATTCAAATGCCTGTAAAGATTAAATTGGAAGCTTTAGAGAAGGTTTTTCAGCAAAAAATGGTGGGCTACAAAATTCAAAAAGAAGAAGATGACTCTAAACAAATAGGAGAAATTCTTTCCGTTTTTTTAAGTCCGGGTACAGATGGCTATGATTTAAATATTCAGCAAGAAATTTTAATGAAAACGCTTTTATTCAGTAATAAAAAAGTGAAGTTCAATTTTCAGCTAAAGCTAAATTACAACGCTCACGAACAAGAATTAGTTGTAAGCGACTATAAAGCAGAAGGAGAGCATAAAACTTGGTTTACCAACCAGCTTTTAAATGTTATGCTAAATTCTATTTTTAGAAAAAAAATTCTTGGAAAGTCCAAAATTCTATTACTTCCAAAAATTGATGAGCTGCTCCTAAAAATGAATGAAAAACTAAAAAATATTGTTGAAGTAAAATCTGGGGTTCTATTGTTTGGGAAAGTTGATCAACTTAGAGTTCTTAATTTATATTTTAAAGAAAACTATCTTGTAGCGATCTTAAAACTAGAAGGAGCTTTAGCTGCTGAAATATCTCAACTAGAAATAGATACTATATAACCTTAAATACTTTTAATCAATCTTAATTTTATATTTATCTAAAAGAGATAAAACTTCTGGGGTAGAAAAAAGAGCACCATTTAATTGATTTTTTTCAGGATCAAAACTGTAATTTTTAGCGGTTTTAAAATCTGTTTTTTCTAGATTAGATCGAAAGAATATGCTTTCTTTTAAATCACTACTCTTAAAAGAAGCTTGTTCTAAATTACTCTCAGTAAAATCTACACTTTCTAATGCGCAAGCTTCAAAAACAGTTTTTTTGAGCTTCACAGCATAAAAAGAGCAATGACTTAAATTACATTCCTTAAACCTTACTGAAAATCCAAAAGTTTCACAGCTTTCAAAACGAAGCCCCAGCATTTTACATTCGATAAAAGCAATATCCTGAAAAGAGACTTTTTGTAGGTTAGCAGAACTCAAATTGCAATTGATAAACTCACACTCTAAAAAGTTAAAACCCGATAATTTTACATTAGAAAAATCGCAATTTTTAAAAGTGCAATATTCATAATCTCCAATATTAAGGGATTGTCGATTAAAATTTATATCTGTAAAAATTTTATCTTCAAAAGTCATAAGGTGTAATTTTAATATCGGGATTAATTTCTAAAATTCGCTTTATAAAAAAATCTTTGGCTTTTGGTGTTATATAGATTTCATTATAAATATCATACTTTATAATTAAACCTTTTTTAGCTGTTGCAGGTTTTAAACCAGACAACATAGTTTTTCCTACCATAATCTCCTTAATCTTTGTAACTGGGATAGATCCTTTCATAGGCCCACTTGTATACTCCAAATTTGAAGCAGTAAGTTTGTAATAGGTTCCAAAATAAATCCATAATAATATGGGGATAATCAATAGAATTACAATGTCTGTTATTCCAAAAGAATATTTATCAGTTAAAAAGGTATAAGTTTCCAAAGCTATCAATGCCGAAATGCTAATAATTGTAAATAGCTTAAACGGTATATCTTTTCTACTCTTAAACTTCATATTTTTTATCTAAATCTTAAACTTAGAAAATAAACACAAATTTATTCTTTCTATCTTTCCATTTATGATAAAAGAGTCAAATTTTAAAAATTACCTTTTTCAACAGTTTGAGTTGCAAGAAGAACATTGGCAAAAATTACAAGCTTTAGTGAAATATCAAAGATTTCAAAAAGGGGAGTTTTTACTCACAGCAGGCAGTATTTGTCAGCATTCATTTTTTGTAGAAAAAGGATTGTTACGTTTTTATTCTATTTCCGTTAACGGAAAAGAACATATCTTACAGTTTGCTCCCGAAAATTGGGTGGTAAGCGATAGAAGTAGTGTCTTTTTTGGAGAACCCTCGAGCTTTCACATAGACGCGGTAGAAGATACTACAGTGGTTATGTTAGATGAACGTTTTTTAAAAACCTTAGCGGAAGTAAATGTGAAATTCGCGAGTAATAACGAACTTCTACTTCAAAATCATATTCGGCATTTACACCAACGACTACACTCGTTGTTAGGGGAAAATGCAGAAGAAAGATATCTAAATTTTTTAAAATTGTATCCAGATGTAATGCAAAGAGTCCCCCAATGGATGATTGCTTCATATTTAGGAATAACCCCTGAAAGTTTAAGTAGGGTAAGAAAAAAATTGAGTAAAAACTAAAAAACGCTTCTTACCATAGATCAATGAAAACTTCTTATAGATGACATAATTTTGATAAGATTAAAAAATATTAATTATGAAAAATCAAAAAAATATCGAAATTATAGTGCCGCCAAGGCCACCACATTTTGTAGGAAACGGATTTAGAGTTCATAATTTTATTCCTAGTGCTTATCGGTTAGACATGCAGCGAATGAATCCGTTTATACTAATGGATTATAACTCTAAATTTTATTTTCCGCCAAGTGAATCTCCACGCGGAGTAGGTGTGCATCCTCATAAAGGTTTTGAAACTGTGACCATTGCCTACCATGGTAAAATTGCGCATCACGATAGCAGTGGTGGTGGAGGCGTTATACAAGAAGGTGGTGTGCAATGGATGACGGCAGCCTCAGGAATATTACATAAAGAATATCACGAAGAAGAATTTACTAAGCAAGGAGGTGACTTTCAAATGGTACAGTTGTGGGTTAATTTGCCTGCAAAAGACAAGAAATCTTCTCCAAAATATCAAGGTTTTGCAAGAAAAGATTTATCCAAACATCTGCTAAAAGATAATGCAGGAGAGATAGAGGTAATTGCAGGAAAATATAAAGACACTCTAGGAGCCGCTAGTACTTTTACGCCTCTTCATCTTATGAACGCAAAATTAAATGCAAACGCTTCCGCGGAATTTTCCTTTCCCGCTAATTACAATACTGCACTGTTGGTGATAGAAGGAAACGTAAAAGTTAATAATGAAGAAGTAGCTACAGATCATTTCGTGCTTTTTGAAAACAGCGGAGAAGATTTTGTTATAACCGCCATAGGTGAAGCTGTTGTATTAGTATTAAGCGGAGAACCAATAAATGAACCTATCGTAGCACAAGGTCCGTTTGTGATGAATACTTCTCAAGAAATTACACAAGCCATCCAAGAGTTTAGCGATGGGAAATTTGGAACCCTAAATGAATAATAAAATAAAATTAGATGAAAACGATAAAACATACCGCAGATACCAGAGGAGAAGCTAATCACGGTTGGCTAAAGAGTCACCATAGTTTTAGTTTTGCTAATTATTTTAACCAAGACCGCATGAATTTTGGAATGCTACGCGTATTAAACGACGATGAGGTAAGCGGCGGAAAAGGTTTTGGTAAACATCCGCATAAAAATATGGAGATTATTTCTATTCCACTTTCGGGAGATTTAGAACATCAAGATAGTATGGGAAATACTACGGTGATCAAAGAAGGTGATATACAAATAATGAGTGCTGGCACTGGCGTAAGGCATAGTGAATACAATAAAAATAAAGATCAAGCGGTAAAATTTTTGCAAATTTGGGTCATTCCAAACCAAGAGAATGTAGAGCCGAGGTATGACCAAATCTCCACTTTAGATTTAAAAAAAGAAAATGAATGGTATCAAGTATTATCTCCGCATAAAGAAGATCAAGGTGTTTGGATACACCAACAAGCTTATTTTTCTATGGGAGATTTTACGCAGCCCACATCTTTAACTTACAATTTAAAAGACTCTAAGAATGGAGTGTACATTTTCGTTCTAGAAGGAAATTTAAAAGTAGAGACTGAAGAATTAACGCGTAGAGATGCCCTAGGAATCTGGGATACGGATAGTGTCGAAGTAAAAGCCAAAGCTCATACAAAAGTTCTTCTTATGGAAATTCCTATGACTTAATTTTAGGCTGCAAAATCATAAATAATTCTCGATCTTGCCTTTGCGGAATTGAATTATAAGCTGTTTTAAATGTATGGATATCAAATAAAGGTTCAAAATAAGTAAGGTATTCTTTTTTACTTCCTCCATAAGGCGGATTTCCGTTGGGAAGTTCATCATCAAAAAGTAATCCTACAAGCTTGCCTTCTTTTTTAAGTAGTTTTTGCATTTTTTCAGCGTAAGCTTTACGGAAAGATTTGGGTAATGCACAAAAAAAGGTTTGCTCTAAGATAAGATCAAATTGCATTTCGAGTTCAAAAAAATCAATATGTAATAGTTGTTTTTCAGGAAAACTAGGAAGCCTCTTTTTAATATTCTGTAAAGGAGTTGCTGCAATATCTGCTACAAATACGTTTTTAAATCCGTTAAGAAAAAGGTACTCTGCTTCGTAAGCATTACCTGCACCGGGAATTAAAATTTTAATAGATTTATCTTCTAATTGATCAATGTATGCTTTAAGCGGACTCGATATTTCTCCTATATCCCAACCCGTTTGTAGGTTTTGGTAACGGTTTTCCCAATAGTTGCTCATGATTTGTATATATGGTTAGATAAGATAGTAATCTGTTTAAGATTATAACAAGATCTTAAGATAGACTTTGCAGCAAAATAGTTAATTTTCTTTAAAAATATCTATGAGTAGAGGGTTTGTAAGAGAAGAAGATCAAGAGGAGGCACCTTTAATTCCGCCAAGAGCAGCGCTACCATTGGGTGTAACAAATTACGTAACTCAATATGGTAAAGAAAAATTATTAGAAGAAAAGAGCGAATTAGAACAAAAAAGAGCCGCTATTGATCTTAAAGATGACCAAGCAAAACGAAGAGAACAAGCAGTAATTGATGGTAAACTTGCTTTGCTAAATGAGAGAATAAATTCTGCTAGAGTTATTAATTTATCTAATCAGCCTCAAGACGAGGTGAGATTTGGTAGTTATGTGGAATTTCAATTAAACGGTAAGTTACAGAGTTTTCAAATTGTAGGCGTTGATGAGGCGAACGTAAAAGAAAAGAAAATAAGTTTTACAGCACCTATAGCCAAAGCTTTAATGGGAGCAAAGCAAGGAGATGAAATTACGTTTAAATTAGGTTCAGAAACTAAAACGATTCAGGTTTTAGACATTAATTATTCATAATCTTCATGCATATTTGCATAAAATTTTTTTAATGGTAGTTAATAATTTAGAGCAAGGGTTTTTCGCGATAGGAATACAAAATGGTAAAACACCAGAAAACTTAGGGGTTTTATGGCGTTCTGCACAAAATCTAGGAGCAAGCTTTATTTTTACTATTGGTAATAGATATTCAAAACAGGCCAGTGATACCCATAAAGCTGTAGGAGCTATGCCTTATTTTCATTATGATACTTTTGATGATTTTTATGCGCATCTTCCTAAAAGCGCTTTATTAATTGGTGTGGAATTAACAGAAGATGCAGAACCATTAGAAACATTTAAACACCCCCGAAGAGGTGTTTATTTATTGGGGGCAGAAGACCATGGTTTATCTAACCAAGCCATTAAAAAATCTCACAAACTCATCAAATTTTCTTCTGCATTAAGCTTAAATGTTTCAGTAGCTGGCAGCATTGTCATGTATGATAGAAATACAAAAGGCACTGTAGTTTATTAATCTAATTTTTTCCTTATCTTCTCAATAGCATTTTGAATAGATTTTTCGGGTTCAATAATATTGCTAGATCCCCAAAAATTACTATCCCTAAAACCAGAAACATCATCGGCCATTACAATAGATGGTTTTATATAATTAGATTTTTTTAAATTGTTTTTAGTTGTTTCTTCTCTATTAGTAACTATCATTTCATTGTTTAAGATGAACCTAGAATTGAATAATTTTTTTTTCCAGTTTACTACAAATTCTAACATAGCACTGCTGTGACCGTAATACCATTTCCCGTTTTTTTCGAAATAATCTACTTTGTATTCAATTTGTTCGGGATAAACTTTTACGCTTCCAGGCTTTCTGTGCACAAACATTTTTGCAGCAAGTTTTCGGTTTTCAATATTTAATTTATAATTCGCTTTTAATAATGTTGAGGTGGCAGCATCAATATATAATGTACCACTGTACCAAGAATTATTTTTTACGTTTTCTTCAAAATTTATTTGATGAACATAACGATTATTAATGCTTGTAGGTTCATCTAAAGAAAATGTGTAATTAGAAAGTTGTTCATCTTCAAATAAAAATTCTGGATACTCCATTACATCTAAATACAAAGAACTATAAGGGCCGCCTCTCAATTTTAAAGCAAGCGTATCTAATCTTGAATAATCGGTGTTTTTTCGAGCTTTAAAAATTGAAACTCGATCTTTTTTATTAGAAGTGTAAGGCTCTTTATGAATTTTAACTACAGCTTCAGATAAAGACACATTTCTTCTTCCTATTTGAATGGTTTCTCTGTAAAACCCAGTCATTACCATAGAGTTGTCCATATAGTTTTCACCTCTTTTTGAAAAGCAATTTTTAACTAGCGAGAGTGCATCTTTAATTTGATAAAGATTGACTTCACTAAGTTTCTCTGAAGATTCTAGAAGTTCTATACGAGTTCTTTCTTCATTAAAATTTCTTAAATGAAGCGATTTATTTTCATAACCTAAATAAGAAATGGTAATAACTGCATTGGTAAGCTTTCGCGGAATTTTAAGCGTAAATTCTCCCTCTTTATTGGTTACCGTAGAAAAGTCGTGGTTTTTTACTTCAACTTTAGCAGCAGTAATAGGTTCTTCAGTAACCTCATTGATGACAAAACCTCGATACGATTTAAAATCTTCTTGAGCAGAAACAGTCATACTTAAAATGAAAATAAAGATGACTAAAATAGGAGTGTAAGGTTTTGTTTCCATAATGGTGTTTTTTAGAGGTGGGAGGTATACAAGATACTGAAAATTAATATCTTAAAAAAGTTAAATTTTCAGTAAGTAATCATTAACATATTAAAATTAAGTTTAGAATTAACTTAACACAGTAAAGCTTTCAAACGTTTTAAATTTGAAATAAAAACATGAATAAGGAAATTTTATTAAAAAATAGACCAGACGGAAAGCCATCAATATCAGATTTTGAGATTCGTGAAATTGATGAGCCACAACTGAATGATGGGGAAATATTAATAGAAGCCCAGTATATATCTGTAGATCCATATTTAAGAGGGAGAATGAAAGATCAAAAATCTTACATAGAACCTTTTAAGCTAGACGAACCAATGAGCTCTGCGCTTGTTGTAAAAGTAACCCAATCTAAAAATGACTCCTTTAGCGAGGGAGATTTTTTAATGGGTAACTTACCTTGGAAAAAGATTCAGACTTCTAACGGGGAAAACTTAAGAAAAGTAGACGCTAATCAAGCACCACTATCTGCTTATTTGGGTATTTTGGGAATGACAGGCTTAACCGCTTATTTTGGTCTAACCGATATTGGAGAGCCAAAAGAAGGAGAAACTATTGTTGTGAGTGGAGCCGCTGGAGCAGTAGGAAGTGTAGTAGGTCAAATCGCAAAAATTAAAGGCTTGAAAACTGTAGGAATAGCAGGTAGCGATGAAAAAGTGCAAATGCTTAAAGAAAAGTTTGGTTATGATGAAGCAGTAAATTACAAAACTACTCAAGATATGGCTAAAGCAATTAATGAAGGAGCGCCAAATGGAGTAGATGTATATTTTGATAATGTAGGAGGTGAAGTTTCAGATGGTGTTTTGGCTAATATCAATCACTTTGCTCGCGTAATAAATTGTGGAGCAATTTCTTTATATAATGAAACTGAAATGCCAACAGGACCAAGGGTAGAGCCAATTTTGGTAAAGAATAGCGCTAAGATGCAAGGTTTTATTGTTAGAAATTATCAAGATCAATTTCAAGATGGTATTAAGCAATTGGCTACTTGGCTTCAGGAAGATAAATTAAAGTTTGAAGAAACTATTGTAGAGGGATTTGAGAATACTCCGCAAGCATTCATAGATCTTTTTGATGGAAAAAATAAAGGTAAAATGGTAGTGAAAACTAGCTAAGCCTTCTAGTTTAAATAAATTTTAAAGCCTGTCCTCTTAATCTTAAAGACAGGCTTTTTATTTTAACATTTGTTACACAGCTTGGTAATGAATAAATAAAGAGTTTTGTAATAAAAACAAATGAATAAGTTCTATTCCCATCAAATAAAAAGTTCTAACGGTAAAACCATCGATTTTAAATCTTTTAAAAATAAAGTGGTTTTAATTGTAAATACGGCTACAGAATGCGGTTTAGCATCTCAATTTAAGGACTTAGAAGATCTTCATCAAAAATATAAAGACAGCGGATTGGTAATTATCGGTTTTCCTTGTAATCAATTTATGGGGCAAGAACCAGTAAATGATGACGACATGCAATCGGCTTGTGAGATGAACTTTGGTGTTACTTTTCCGTTAACGGAAAAAATAGATGTAAATGGAAAAAATACTCATCCTATTTTTAAATACCTTAAAAACAACCTAGGAGGATTTTTAGGAAGTAAAATTAAATGGAATTTCACTAAATTCTTAATAGATGCCAAGGGTAATCCTTATAAAAGATATGCCCCAACTACCAAGCCTCAAAGCATAGAAAATGACATCCAAAAGCTCCTTAAAATGTAGAAGTTTTATTTTTTAAAGTAACACATTGCTCGTATATTCGGCGTAAAATTGATTTATCGTGCTAAAAGCTGTGTTATTTGATATGGACGGGGTAATTGTAGATACAGAACCGCTTCATCATAAAGCCTATTTTGGAATGTTTGAACATTATCAAATAGATGTTTCAGAAAAACATTACCAAACCTTTACTGGACAATCTACCATTAATGTTTGTAGACAGTTGTGTGAGTATTTTAAATTACCTAATGATCCACAAGAATTAGTAGATAAAAAAAGATCTATTTTTAAAGAACTTTTTAAATCAGATCCAGATCTAGATTTAATTCACGGGGTGAGAGCGTTAATAGAAAATTATTACCAAGCAGGTCTTACTCTTGTGTTGGCTTCTTCAGCTTCTATGGGAACTATTAATAGCGTATTTGATCGTTTTGAATTAAATCAATATTTTGTTGATAAACTTAGTGGAGCCGATTTAAAAGCGTCTAAACCTCATCCCGAGATTTTTCAAAAAGCTGCTCAATCTTCAGGCTTTCCTGTAGAGAATTGCATGGTGATAGAGGATTCTACAAGTGGCATAAAAGCAGCAAAAGCAGCTAACATTTTTTGTGTAGCATTTAAAAGTCCGCATTCAAAAAATCAAGACTATTCTCAAGCAGATAAAATTATTACCCACTTTACGGAAATAAATTACCCTCAAATTAATCAATATTTTAACTAACCTAATAGAAGTATGAGAAACTTAAAATCCTATTTTTTCATTGTAACTGTATTGTGTTCTTTTATGACTTGGGCGCAAGTGCCAGAAGCAAAAGAAAACAATCAGCAAAATTTTGATGAGTTAATGTACCGTCAAGGTTCTGCTTTTAGAACGGCTTCGGGTAAACCGGGAGCAGAGTATTGGCAAAATAGTGCCGACTATCAAATAGAAGTAACCCTAGATGACAAAACCCATAAAATTACTGGGAATATTGAGATAGAGTACACCAATAACAGTCCAGAAACTTTAGACTTTATGTGGCTTTACTTAGAACAAAACAGGTTTACAGATTCTTCAAGAGGTACTTTAACTACACCTATGAGAGGAAATCGATACAATGGAGATGTAGAAGGAGGTTATACAGTTTCAAATTTTTCTGCAAAATCGGCTGGACAAACTTCTAACAAATACCTTATTAACGATACTAGAATGCAAGTTTTCTTTGATAAGCCTATTAAAGCTAATGGAGGGAAAGCAACTGTGAAAATGAATTTCTCTTATAAAATTCCTGTAGAAGGAATGGATCGTATGGGAAGACTAGATGTAGAACAAGGGACTATTTACGCTTTGGCACAATGGTTCCCTAAAGTAGCTGTGTTTGATGATGTAGTAGGTTGGAATACCGAGCCATATTTAGGAGCAGGGGAGTTTTACGTAGATTACGGAAATTACGATTATAAAGTTACCGCACCGTATAATCATACCGTTGTAGGTTCTGGTGAGCTTCAAAACCCTAAAGATGTTTTAACTAAAAAACAATTAGAAAGATGGGAAAAAGCTAAAGAAAGTAATGAAACCGTTTACATTGTAAAACCTAGTGAAGTAGGTGAGAGGTCTTCTAACGTTAAAAATAACGGAATGTTGACTTGGCACTTTAAAATGGAAAATACAAGAGACGTTGCTTTTGCATCTTCTCCAGCATTTATTTGGGATGCCGCAAAAATAAACTTATCGGAAGGAAAAACAGGATTGGCGCAGTCTGCCTATCCTAAAGAAAGTGATGGCGAAGAAGCTTGGACGAGATCTACCGAGTATTCTAAAGAATCTGTAGAGTTTTACTCTAAAAACTATTTTGAATATCCTTATACCAGTGCTGTAAATGTAGCTGCTGATATTGGAGGAATGGAATATCCTGGCTTAAACTTTTGTAGCTGGAAGAGCAAAGGAGCTTCTCTTTGGGGAGTAACAGATCACGAATTTGGTCATAACTGGTTCCCAATGATCGTAGGAAGTAATGAAAGAAGATATGCGTGGATGGATGAAGGTTTCAATACGTTCATCAATCATTACAGTACCTTGGCATTTAATAATGGAGAGTATCCTGCTTCTTTAGGAAATGTGAGAATGCTAAAAAGTTATTTAACTAGCGAAAATAGAGAAGGAATAGATAATTACCCAGATGTAACCAATTTAAGAAACTTAGGCTACACGGCATACTATAAGCCAGCTGCAGGTTTATTGATGTTGCGTGAATATATTATAGGGCCAGAACGTTTTGATTATGCTTTTAAATCATACATTAAAACTTGGGCATTTAAGCATCCACAACCTTCAGATTTTTTCAATCATATGGAAAACGCCACAGGAGAAAATCTTTCTTGGTTTTGGAAAGGATGGTTTTACGGAACAGAGAATATCGATATTGCTGTAAATGGAATAGAGAAAAATGAAAAAGGTTACCTCATTAAAATAGAAAAAGTAGAAGAAATTCCTGTGCCAGTAAGATTATTGGTAAAAATGAATGATGGATCTTCAGAAAAAATAAACCTTCCGGTGGAAATATGGCAACGTGGAGACACTTGGGAACATTTTATAGAAACCACAAAAGAAATTAAATCTGTAGAATTTGACCCAGAAAAAAAGCTGGCTGATGTTAACGGACAAAATGATATGTGGTCTAAAGAATAAGATCAACAGATAAATAAAAATTAAATGCCCAAATGAAAATTTGGGCATTTTTCGTATAAGATGTTAATGTTTTAAGAAAACATAATCCCCGCTTTTCAAAAAGTTAATTAAGAGTTAAATCATTGATTCTGAAAAACCTTTAGATTTTTCAGAACGTATATACCCACAAGTTTAACCAAATAAAATTAACTATGAAAAAAATTACATTTTTAGCTTTTATTGCGATAACAGCTATGTTTTCAAACCAAGAAGTCTTGGCACAAGTATCTAACGGTAACGATAGTGGGACTGGTAGTTTACGTCAAGAAATTATGGATGCTCAGCCAGGTGATGTGATCACTTTTGGCCTTTTAGTAGGAACAATAGATCTTGACAGTGAAATAACTATCGATAAAACCTTAACTATTAATGGGGGTACTCTAATCAACGTTGAAATTGATGCCGATAATACGGGCAGAATTTTTAATGTTACTGCAGGTACGGTAGATATTAATAATATAGATTTTGTTAATGGAGAGGAAATGGATGGAGGAGCAATCTACGTTTCAGGAGCTACAACCACATTAACATTAGATGATTGTAACTTTACAGATAATCAAGCTAACGGAACTTCTGGTTCTGGAGGAGCTATTTTTCTAGACGCAGGAGCAACACTAACTGTAAATGATTCAGATTTTACAGATAATATAGCGAATAGAGCAGGAGGAGCAATTGAAGATAATTCTGGTGCAGGATTAAACCTAACGCTCAATAATGTTACTTTTAATGGTAACAATGCAGGTGTGGTCCCAAATGCAACTGCTGCTCCAGGAAATGGAGGAGCTTTACACGTTACAGGAGCGGGTGATGTAAATATTACCGATGGTTCTGTAAATAACAACATAGCTGCCAGAGAAGGTGGTGGTCTTTGGAACGGAAGCGGGACCATGACAATTGACGGAGTAACGATTGACGGAAATACTGCTAGCGGTAATAACTCTGACCACGGTGGAGGAGGTATTTATAACCTTAGCGGAACCCTTACCATTTTAAATAATACTGTAATTTCTAACAATGTAGCCGATGGGACATCTGGTTCTGGTGGAGGAATTTTAAATGATAACGATGATAATGGTAATGGAGGAAATATTTCTATTTTAAATTCAGAAATTTCAGATAATATAGCCAATAGAGCAGGAGGAGGAATCGAAGATAACTCTGGTAGTGGTTTAATTGAGCTTGATAATGTTACCCTTAACGGAAACAATGCAGGAGTTGGTCCAGATGCAACTGCAGCTCCAGGAAATGGTGGTGGTTTACATGTAAGTGGATCAGGAAGTATTGATATTGTAGGCGGAACAGTAAACAACAATATGGCAGCTAGTGAAGGTGGAGGTCTTTGGAACGGATCAGGAATGATGAGTGTTGACGGAGTAACTATCGATGGGAATACTGCAAGCGGAAATGATTCAGACCATGGAGGTGGAGGAATCTATAACCTTAGCGGAACCCTTACCATTACTAACAATACTATGATTACTAATAATGTAGCTAATGGAATATCGGGTTCTGGTGGAGGAATTTTAAATGATGCTGGAGCGATGGTAAGTATTACGAATTCAGAAATTTCAGATAACGTGGCCAACAGAGCAGGAGGAGGAATCGAAGATAATTCTGGTACAGGTGTAGGAGTTTCATTAACGAACGTTACTTTAGACGGAAACAATGCTGGAGTCGCTCCAGGTGCTGTTGAGAATCCAGGGAGCGGTGGAGCAATACACGTTTCAGGCGCTGGAGATGTAAATATCGACGGAGGTACAATAACCAATAATATGGCTGCTTTTCAAGGTGGTGGATTATGGAACGGTACGGGAACTATGAATCTTGACGGAGTAATTGTTGATGCCAATACTGCTGAAGGAGACGCTGCTACAACTGGTGGTGGTGGAGTTTACAATCAAGGAGGAATTGTAAATATCATGGATGATTCAGAAATTACCAATAATTCGGCTACAGGAACTTCTGGTTCTGGAGGAGGTGTTTTATCTCTTGCCGGTACCATCATTATAGATGAATCTATTTTAGATAGTAATTCTGCAAACAGAGCAGGTGGAGCTATAGAAGTTATTGATGGAACAGTGATAATTACAGATTCAGAATTAACGAATAACGATGTAAATGGTTTAGCAGGAACAGCAAATCCAGGAAATGGAGGAGCAGTACATATTTCAGCTGCTACACAATTCAGTATAGATATGTCTTTAGTTTCAGGTAATTCTGCTGCAAATGAAGGTGGTGGTCTTTGGAATCAAGTAGGAGCAACCATGAATATTTCTAGAACAACTATAGATGATAACTTGTCTGATGGTGACGGTGGAGGAATCTACAACAACGGAGGTATAACGAATATCGAAACTTCAACAATTTCTAATAATTCAGCTACCAACGGTGTTGGAGGAGGATTATCTAATGATATGGGAACTGCAAATATTATGACAAGTACTTTTGCTTCAAACTCTGCAAGTGCAGATGGTGGTGGAATTTCAAATAATGATGTGATGTCAATTAACGCGTCCACGATAGCGTTTAATACAGCAACCAATACTGGTGGAGGTATTTCTGCATTGACAGCAGTAGATATAAAAAATACAATAGTTTCAGATAATACTTCAGTAATGGGTAATGATGTTACAGGCACGTTTACATCTCAAGATTATAATCTAATAGGTAATGATGATGAATCTACGTTTGTAGACCAGGCTAATGATTTAATAGATGTTTCTCCAATGTTATCTACGCTACAAGATAATGGTGGTGAAACCATGACTATTGCTCTAATGAGTGGAAGTCCAGCAGTTGATGCAGGTGATTCAACAGATATGTTTAACGATCAACGTAACTATGTTATTGATGGAACAAGAGACATTGGAGCTTTTGAATTTGGAGGTGTTTTAACTGTAGATGAAACAAGACAAATAGATATTAGTTCTATTTACCCTAACCCATCTCAAGGAAATGTAAACATCGAAATTGATCCTAGTATCACAAATCATATTCAGGTAAACGTATATAATATTTCAGGAAGATTAGTATATCAAAATACGATTACAGCAGGAGCAAGTCAATTAGATTTATCGGCAATGTCTTCTGGAGTATATCTTTTAAAAGTATCAACTTCAAGCCAATCTAAGACACATAAATTGGTAATAAGATAATTAGGGATTAGTTTATCATTTAAAAAGACCGCTAAAAAAGCGGTCTTTTTTTATGTTTAAAATTGGGATCTCCTAAATTAACTTACCTTTGCAATTCAAATAAAAATTATGGCACACAAGGCAGGCTTTGTAAATATTGTAGGAAACCCCAACGTAGGGAAATCTACCCTAATGAATGCGTTTGTAGGAGAGCGCTTATCTATTATAACGAGTAAAGCTCAAACGACAAGACACCGTATTTTGGGGATTGTTAATGGAGAAGATTTTCAGGTGGTTTTAAGTGATACCCCAGGAATAATCAAGCCAGCATATGAGCTTCAGGCTTCGATGATGGATTTTGTTAAATCTGCTTTTGAAGATGCCGATGTACTTATCTATTTAGTAGAATTAGGTGAGAAAGATTTAAAAGATGAATCTTTTTTCGAAAAAATTACTTCAGCTAAGATACCAGTTTTATTGTTGCTGAATAAAGTAGATAAAGGGAATCAGCAACTCGTAGAAGAACAAGTAGACCTATGGAAAGCTCGAGTTCCCAATGCAGAGATTTTTGCTATTTCAGCTTTAGAAAATTTTGGTGTGCCAGAAGTTTTTAATCGTATTTTAGAATTACTTCCAGATTCTCCTCCATTTTATGATAAAGAGGCTTTAACAGATAAACCAGAACGATTTTTTGTTAATGAAATTATTAGAGAGAAAATTTTATTACATTATAAAAAAGAGATTCCATATAGCGTAGAGATCGATACTGAAGAGTTTTTTGAAGAAGAAAATATCATTCGCATGCGAAGTGTGATCATGGTAGAGCGAGAAACTCAAAAAGGAATTATTATTGGTCATAAAGGAAGCGCACTTAAAAGAGTAGGGGTAGAGGCTAGAAAAGATTTAGAGAAGTTTTTCGGGAAGCAAGTTCACGTAGAATTATATGTGAAGGTGAATAAAAACTGGAGAAGCGACCAAAAACAATTAAAACGTTTTGGATACAATAACAAATAATTATTTCAATATGCGTCGAGTTTTATTTCTTTTCTGCTTAGTTGTTGGTATATATTCTTGTAAAGAAGAAAAAAATCAATTAAAAGATATGCTAGACCCTACTTATGTAGACCATCAAGTAGAACATGCATTTGTAGATATGAGTAGAAAATTTAATGAAAGTGCTAATAGAGAAATAGTATTGGTAGATTCATTACATCAAGAAATAAAAAATGTTCAAAATGATTCTATAATTAAAAGAGCTAATCAGTTATTTTCAGCATTTAAAAATATAAATACTCAAGTTGAAAAGTCGTTAGAAACCATTAGCGTTCTTCAATCTCAAGAAGAAATGAAAGCTGAATTAGTTCAACTTCAAAAGCCTTTATTAGAATTTAAAAAAGTTTTGAGTAATCAAAATAGTGAAATTACGAGAGGAGAATTAGAAAATTTAACTATAGATAATTCTCAAGAAGATATAAAAGAATCGAAAATGTCTAAATTATATTACTTAAGATTTAAACTCGTTAAAATCACAAAAGATGTTCTCACTGCAGAACTTAAAAACACTTCACGTTAATAATTAAAAGTCAAAGGTATACTTTATAGGATTTAACATGTACTTTTGCAGCCTAAAAGAAAGATTATGGGAAATATAGTAGCCATTGTAGGAAGACCAAATGTAGGAAAATCTACTTTTTTTAATAGATTAATTCAAAGAAGAGAAGCTATAGTTGATGCTGTGAGTGGTGTAACTAGAGACCGTCATTATGGGAAATCTGACTGGAATGGTAGAGAGTTTTCAGTAATTGATACTGGAGGTTATGCTATTGGTAGTGATGATGCATTTGAAGCAGAAATAGATAAACAAGTAGTATTGGCTATAGACGAGGCCGATGTTATTATTTTTATGGTAGATGTAGAAAGCGGAATTAGTCCTATGGATGAAGACGTTGCTCAACTATTGAGAAAAGTAAAAAAGCCTGTATTCTTAGCAGTTAATAAGGTAGATAATGGTGCACGTACAGAGCAAGCTATGGAGTTTTATTCTCTTGGTTTGGGAGAGTATTACACCATTGCTGGAATAAATGGTAGCGGTACTGGAGATTTATTAGATGCCGTAGTTGAAGCTTTACCAGAAAAAGAAGAAGTAGAAGAAGATGAATTACCAAGATTTGCCGTTGTAGGTAGACCAAATGCAGGAAAATCTTCTTTTATCAATGCATTAATTGGGGAAGAACGTTACATTGTTACCGATATTGCAGGAACGACTAGAGACTCAATAGATACTAAATATAACCGATTCGGGTTTGAGTTTAACTTGGTAGATACTGCAGGAATTCGTCGAAAAACCAAAGTAAAAGAAGATATTGAGTTTTACTCGGTAATGCGAAGCGTTCGAGCAATAGAACATGCCGATGTTTGTTTGCTTGTCGTAGATGCTACACGTGGATTTGACGGACAGGTACAAAACATCTTTTGGTTAGCGCAACGTAACCGAAAAGGAGTTGTGATTTTAGTGAATAAATGGGATTTGTTAGAAAAAGAAACCAATACCATGAAAGAGTTTGAAGCTAAAATTAGAAGAGAAATAGAACCTTTTACAGATGTGCCTATTGTTTTCATCTCTGTACTTAACAAACAACGTATTTTTAAAGCGATAGAAACAGCTGTTGAGGTATATAAGAATAGAAGTAAGAAAATCAAGACTAGCGTGCTTAATGATACTTTACTTCCGTTAATAGAAAATTATCCGCCGCCGGCTTATAAAGGTAAATATGTAAAGATTAAATTTATTACTCAGTTGCCAACACCGCAACCTCAATTTGCATTTTTTTGTAATTTACCCCAATACGTTAGAGATCCTTACAAACGCTTTTTAGAAAATAAATTAAGAGAAAAATTTGACTTTAATGGAGTTCCAATTTCTGTTTATATGAGAAAGAAGTAAGATTTTATATTTAATTAAATTTATACAAAGGAGATAAGTAGCATTACTTATCTCCTTTTTTATTGTAGTAAAAATTAATTTTTAAGAAAATTTCAACTAGTCAATGAAACTTTTAAGCTTTTTTTAAGTCTATTAGAAGAAGACTAACGGTTAAAACACAATCTATGCTATTTAAAAATGTTCTCACTCAGTTTTTTTTGCTGGGTTTTTTATTCATTTTCGCTTCCGCGGAAGCACAAGACTACAAGATTCAAGGAAAAATTATTGATAGTGAAAACGTCGCATTAGAGTCGGCTACTATTTATGTAGAGTCTGTAAAAGACAGTACACTGGTAGATTATACTATATCTGATGTTGATGGAAATTTTATAGTTGAAGGTTCTACAGATGTAGATGAAGTGAATCTTTTTATATCTTTTACAGGATTTCAAACCTATAAAAAACGCTATCAACTTTCACAAAATAGAACCATAAATACAGGAACCATTACCTTACAGTTGGCCGACAATACATTAGGTGAAGTGGTCGTGCAAGGAACAAAAGCTCCAGTTTCTATTAAAACCGATACCTTAGAATTTAATGCAGCCTCTTTTAAAACCAAAGCAGATGCTAACTTAGAAGAAGTGCTCAAAAAATTACCCGGTGTGGCGGTAGATAAAGATGGTGCGATTACTGTTAATGGTAAGCCGGTTTCTAGAATTTTAGTAAACGGAAAAGAGTTTTTTGGTGATGATCCTAAAATTGCCACCAAAAATTTACCTAAAGAAATTATCAATAAAATTCAGGTGGTAGATACTAAAACAAAATCAGAAGAATTTACGGGAAAAGAGGGAGATTCAGAAAATAAAACGATTAACATTACCATAGACGAAGATAAAAACAAAGGTTATTTTGCTCGTCTTACTGCCGGTGGAGGAACCGATGAACGCTACGAACTTAGCGGAATAGGTAATTATTTTAAAGACGATTTAAGAGTTAGTGTATTGGCAAGTTCAAACAATATCAACTCTTCAGGTTTTACGTTCGATGAGGTCTTTGATGCTATGGGAAGAAATGCGTACGCTATCACGAGAAATAGTAACGGTAACTTTAGCATTAACGGTAATAGCTTTGGTTCTGGTGGAGGAGGAATCACCAAATCTGATAATGGCGGAGTGAGTTTTGTGAACGAATGGAGCGATGAGACAGAGCTTTCAGCTAATTACTTTTTTAATCGTGGTGATACTAAAACTAGAACCGAGGTTGAAAGAGAAAACATTCTTCCAGATAGAACTTATTTTAATAATTCTACTTCTTCTTCCGACAGGAAAAATGATAACCACAGAGCTCGTTTTGGATTCGAATTTGAGCCCGATACGCTTACGCGGATTTCTTTTCGTCCTAATATCACAGTAAATGACGGTTTTGTAAAAAGTAATTCTAATACCAGCTCTTTTGAGGAGGATGGAACTCCTATTAACACCGCAGAAACCGAACAATATACGGAGCTGTTGAGTACTAATTTCTCTAACAATTTAAATGTTTCTCGAAAGTTTGGAACTAAAGGTGGTTTTGTAAGTCTTGGTTTTGATAATACTAATAATACATCAGAAGAAGAGAATGTTTATTTTTCATCAAGAGAGATTTATGATGATGCAGGTAATTTAACCGATACCGATATTCAGGATCAATTCATCAATCAAAATACTAGAAAGGATGAATATAGTATAAGCGCGAACACAAGACTTCCGTTAAGTGAAAAATTATCTTTAGATATTTCTTATAGTTATACCAAATCTAATGATGAAAGTGAGCGTTTAATTTATGAGAAAAATGACCTTACGGGAGAATATGATGTACTCGTAGATACGTTAAGTAATGATTTTAATTCAGAAACTTTTAACCATAGACCTAATATTGGTTTAGTCTATAGAGATGATAAATTAAGAGCAAGTATATCGGGAGGTTTGGAAAATGTAAGATTAAAAAATGAAGATTTATTTACTGAAACTTCTTTTGATAATACGTATAATAATTTTTATTCGAGAGCATATTTTAGATATAAATTAAACAAAACTAAATCGATTTATTTCAATTATAGAAACTCAAGAAACGTTCCTTCTATTACTCAGTTGCAGCCTGTAACGAATACTACAAACCCATTAAATATTGTCACAGGGAATCCTAATTTAGATCCTTCTTTACAGCACAATATTTATATGAATTTTAATAACTATGACTTTAAATCTCGCTCTGGGTTTTATGCATATTTGGGAGGAGATCTAACGAATGATCAAGTAGTCTCTATCACCACGACCAACCAAGATTTGGTAAGAACAACTTCATACACAAATGTAGATGGCGCTTATAGTTTATTTGCAGGAGCAAGCTTAGATAAAACCATAACCTTAGAGAGTAAGAACACGATTAAAATTGATGCAGGGATTTATGGTAATATGAGCAAAGATTTAGGTTTTTCTAACGGAGTTAAATTCGATTCTAATCGTTACAGTGTGAGTCCTAATTTAGGAGTACAATATGATATAGTAGATATTTTAACCATCGAGCCTTCTTATGATATTAGTTTTATAAATGCTAAATACAGTTTAAATAATACGAGAGACCAAAATTATGTAAACCATAATGTGGGATTAGAACTTACTTCTTACTGGCCTAAAAACTTTGTTTTTGGAAACGATATATCTTATCAACATTTAGGAAATATAGCACCAGGTTTTAAAAATGATTTTGTATTGTGGAACATGAGTTTAGGATATAAAATTATGGGAGATGATGGGATTTTTAAAGTAAAGGTATTTGATGTCTTAGATCAAAATATTTCTACCAGTAGAACCACAGGAGATGACTTTGTACAGGATACCCAACAATTGGTATTAGAGCAGTATGTGATGTTTAGCTTTACCTATAAACTAAGTAAGTTTGGAGGTAAAGACCCAAATAAAAGAAGAGGTAGAAGACGTTAACCTATATTGATCAACATAAAAATCCCCAATTATATTTTATAATTGAGGATTTTTATGTTTAAGCGATTACTTTTCTACGTAACAAAACTGAGCCAAAATATAATAGGGTTAAACTCAATAATAAACAAGGAAATAGCCCTGTTTTAAAACCAGTTGAGAAGCCGTGGTTAGTTAATACTAATAAAAAATAACCTACATATCCCAAACCAAATTTTAATAATCTTTCTACAGCGCTCATTTCTTTTGTATAGGAAACGATAAAAAAAGGTAAAAGAAAACTGATTAAAACCCCGCCAAAAAGACTATTTGTATTTGCAGTAGAATCAAACGTTAAGTATCCTACGATTCCAATTAATACTAAATTTAGAGCTAGTAAGAAAAATACTTGTGCAATTTTAGGACCTATATTTTTCTTTTTTTCTGAATTTTCTACAGAAAGTAACTGTTCTAAATCTATTTGTAGTGTATTACAAATTAAGCTGAGGGTTTTTTCTCTTGGTTCACTTTCACTATTTTCAATTCTTTGAATAGTTCTTAGGTTAACTTGAGATTGTTCTGCGAGTTCTTCTTGGGTTAACCCCTTACTTTTTCGAGCTTCTTTAAGTTTTGTTGCGAGTGAATTCATGATGCTTATCTAATTTAAATCTGTCATAAAAATAAACATTCGACTCGAAAAAGATAACGGCAAGAATCGACTTTTTAACGACATTTAATATGTCCCTAGCTTGTCATAAACTATGTCTCAGAGTTTTACCAGCTACCACCAGCACCACCGCCTCCAAAACCGCCGCCGCCGAAGCCACCACCAAAGCCGCCGCCTCCAAAACCGCCACCGCTTCCAAAGCCACCTCCAGATGAGCCGCCTCCAAAACCACGACCTAAACTACTTAAAATAAGCACATCTAAAAGAGTATCTGCACCGCTACGCTTTCCGCCATTTTTACCGCCACCTCTTTTATTTTTTATAAATGAAATGATGATGACAAAAACTATAAAAGCTATAAAGAAAAACGGAAATGATTTTCCTCCAGTAGAGGATTTACGTTTGGGAGCTCCTTTAAAAGTACCGTTAAGGACTTGAAATACCGCTGTTGTTCCTTTATCTAAACCAGCATAGTAATCACCTCGTTTAAACTCTGGGGTAATAATTTGATCTATAATTTCTTTACTTCTAAAATCGGTTAAATACTGTTCTAGTCCGTAGCCAGTCGTCATCCAAATTTTTCGGTCTCCTTCAGAAAGTAGTATTAATAAGCCGTTGTCTTTGTCACTTTGTCCTATGCCCCAAGCGTGAGCCCATTCTGCAGCATAGGTGCCAATATATTCTCCGTTAAGGCTTTTAATGGTTGCGATAACAATTTGTGTAGAAGTAGTATCGGCGTAGCGAATTAATTTTTGCTCTAATCTGCTTTCTTGACTTTCATTAAGTACATTGGCAGCATCATAAACACTGGTTTGTTCTTTTGGTTTCTGAGGAATATTTAATTGCGCTTCCGCGGAAGCGTAACTAAGAAAAAAACCTATAAAAAGAAGCGTAAGGTAAAGTAGAGAGGATTGTTTTTTAAACTGTATCATTAACCACGTGAAATTTCGTCAGACAATTCGTTGATGTCATCTGTTTGATAAGGAAAAAACTTCTTTAGTTGTTCTCCTGCTTTTAAAATACCTTCAACCAAACCTTCTTTGTAATTTCCATTTTTAAAATTTGAAATCACGATTTCTTTGGTGCTTTCCCAAAAATCTTTTTCTACCACATCATTGATTCCTTTATCGCCAAGAATGTAAAAATGATGATCTTGGGTAGAGACGTAAAAAAGTACTCCGTTTTTAAGTTCGGTTTCGTGCATTTTTAAAAATTCAAAGACGTTTTTAGCTCGGCTAAAAACGTCTTCTTTACATTCTTTTTCTATATGCACCCTTATCTCTCCAGAGGTGTTTTTTTCGGCTTCTTGTATGGCCGAAACAATTTCTTTTTCATCTTCTGGAGTAATGAGGTTAATTGACATAGGCCTTAATTTAAAATTCTACAGTAGGTGCATTTTCAGCTCCAGCATCGGCAGAGAAAGGAGACATTTTTTCAAATCCAAACATCCCAACTACCATATTATTAGGGAATTTTCTAATGTACGTATTGTATTCTTTCACCGCTTCGTTGTAACGGTTTCTTTCTACATTGATGCGATTTTCTGTGCCTTCTAATTGAGATTGTAAATTCAAAAAGTTTTGATTGGCTTTTAATTCTGGGTAACGTTCTACACTCACTAATAAACGAGAAAGCGCAGATGTTAATCCGCCTTGAGCGTTTTGAAATTTATTAATAGCTTCTGGAGATAAGTTGTTAGCATCTACGTTTACCGATGTAGCTTTAGAACGAGCTTCTATAACAGCAGTTAAGGTTTCTCTTTCAAAATCTGCTGCTCCTTTAACCGTATTAACCAGGTTACCAATAAGATCATTTCTACGTTGATAGGCGCTTTCTACATTTGCCCATGCAGTTTTTGCATTCTCTTCATGTTCCACAGCAGTGTTGTTAACTCCGCCAAAAAAGCTAAATGCAATGAAGCCAAGAACAACGATAATAATTAATGGAATAAGCCACTTTTTCATAAGTAAGGTGTGTTAAATGTGATTTTTTATTTTGGTTAATTCTAATTTAATAGATTCTAATTTACGAATAATATCGTAGTTATGAAGGGTCTTTTTACCTTCTTCTTTTAAGTGCGTTTTTGCACCTTCTAAAGTAAAACCTCTTTCTTTTACTAAGTGATAAATAAACTCTAAATTTTTGATGTCTTGCGGAGTAAATTTTCTATTTCCTTTTGCATTTTTTTTAGGCTGGATGACATCAAATTCCTTTTCCCAAAATCTAATAAGTGAGGTGTTTACATTAAATGCTCTAGCCACTTCGCCAATGCCGTAATATAGTTTGTCTGGTAAGTTGGCTTTCATTAATCTAATGATTGATTTTCTAAATTGGATTGGTTAAGCATAATGTCATATTCTTCGGCAGTTAAATCACCATGATAAAAATTAATAGGATTAATAACTCTGCCATTTTTATGTACTTCATAATGTAAGTGAGGCGCTGTTGAAAGTCCTGTACTGCCTACTTCTCCAATTACTTCTCCTCTTTTTATTTTTTGACCTTTACGGACATCAAACTTACTCAAGTGAGCGTAATAGGTTTCATAACCAAAACCATGATCTAAAACAATAAGATTACCAAAACCGGTAGATCTAGAAGCTTTTTTTACTACAGCGTCTCCCGTTGCATAAACCTCTGTTCCTGTTTTTGCTGTAAAATCCATCCCATTATGCATTTTTCTATATTTTAGAATAGGGTGCATACGCATTCCGTAACCAGATGCCATTCGGGTTAAATTTTCATTTTTTACTGGTTGAATAGCAGGTATAGCAGTTAAAAGTTTTTCTTTCTTTTCTGCTAAAAGAGCAATTTCATCTAGGGATTTTGATTGTACTACAATTTGCTTTTGTAGGATATCCATCTTTTTGTTGGTCTCGATAATCAAATCCGAATTATCGTAACCTTCTAAATTTTTATAGCGATTAATACCTCCAAATCCGGCTTTGCGTTGTTCTTCGGGAATAGGATTGGCTTCAAAATAAACTCGATAAATATTGTTATCTCTATTTTCTACTTCAGAGAGTACTTTTTGAGCCTGAGCCATTTTCTTGTTGAGCACTTGGTATTGAAGCTCCATATGGTTGAGCTCCCTTTTCATTGCTTTTTCCTTGGGAGTTTCAATTTGTGGTAAGTTAATATATACCAATAATAATAAAAACCCGGCAAGGAAAGTTCCTGCAATAGCAAGGGCTATAAAGCCTAATCGGCGTCCTTTTTTCCTTTCTATTTTTTGATAAGAAAGCGTTTCGCTATCGTAATAATATTTAACCTTCGACATTCTTCTAAATTATACTATTTTTGCGACTTGTAACTAAGTGTTATGCTTAGAAAGACGAACAAAGATAGAAATTGTTTCACTAGTAACATAATTATAACGTTTATCCCATTAAGGTAAGTATATGAAATCACAAGAAATCCGTTCTAAATTTTTAGCTTTTTTTGAATCTAAAAAACATGAAATAGTTCCTTCTGCACCTATGGTCATTAAAGATGACCCCACGCTTATGTTTACCAATGCAGGGATGAATCAATTTAAGGAATATTTTTTAGGCAATGCCACTCCAAAAAGTACAAGAGCTACAGATACTCAAAAGTGTTTACGCGTTAGCGGTAAGCATAATGATTTGGAAGAAGTAGGTAAAGATACCTATCATCATACCATGTTTGAGATGTTAGGAAACTGGAGCTTTGGCGATTACTTTAAAAAAGAAGCCATAGAGTGGGCTTGGGAGTTATTAACCAAAGAGTTTAATATTACTCCAGAAAACTTATATGTGACCGTTTTTGAAGGTGATAAAGAAGATGGATTAGGCTTAGACCAAGAAGCTTTCGATCTGTGGAAAGCTATTGTGCCTGAAGAACGCATTTTGTTAGGAAACAAAAAAGATAATTTTTGGGAGATGGGAGATCAAGGGCCTTGCGGACCGGCTTCTGAAATTCATATCGATATTCGTTCTGAGGAAGAAAAAGCTAAAATACCAGGTAAAGATCTAGTAAACCAAGACCATCCTTTAGTAGTTGAAATTTGGAACTTAGTTTTTATTCAGTTCAATAGAATGGCTACTGGGAAATTAGTAGAGCTTCCTAATAAGCATATTGATACAGGCATGGGCTTTGAGCGTTTATGTATGGTGATGCAAGGAACGCAGTCTAATTATGATACCGATGTTTTTACACCTCTTATTAGAGAAATACAAGCCATCACCAATTCTACCTATGGTAAGTCTGAAGAAATAGATATTGCGATTCGTGTAATTGCCGACCACGTACGAGCGGTCTCTTTTGCTATAGCCGATGGACAATTGCCAAGTAATAATGGAGCGGGATATGTGATTAGACGTATTTTACGTCGTGCTATTCGTTACGGATTTACGTTTTTAAACACCAAAGAACCTTTTATTTACAAATTAGTCGCGACTTTAAGTAAGCAAATGGGAGAGGCTTTCCCAGAACTTAAAAAGCAAAAGAACTTGTGCGAAAATGTGATTAAGGAAGAAGAGAATTCTTTTTTAAGAACTTTAGATCAGGGGTTAATTTTATTAGATAGCATTATAGAAAGCACTAAAGGAGAAGAAGTATCGGGTAAAAAAGCGTTTGAACTTTATGATACCTATGGATTTCCTATAGATTTGACTGCACTAATTTTAGAGGAAAAAGGTTTAAGCTTAGATCAAGCAACCTTCGAGGCTGAATTGCAAAAACAAAAAGAGCGTTCTCGTTCGGCTGCACAAATGAAAGCAGACGATTGGCAAATTTTATTTGAGGATGAGGAAGAAGAATTTATTGGATACGATCATTTAGAAGCCAATGTTAAAATTGCAAAGTATAGAAAAGTAGAAAGTAAAAAAGAAGGAGAATTATATCAATTGGTTTTTAATCTAACACCTTTTTATCCAGAAGGAGGTGGGCAAGTAGGTGATAAGGGATATTTAGAAGCTGCTAACGGAAACGTTACTTATGTTATTGATACTAAAAAAGAAAACAACCTTATCATTCATATTACAAAAACGTTACCTGTAGATTTAACGGGTAAATTTAGAGCGGTTGTAGATGAAAAACAACGTAAACGATCTGCAGCCAACCATTCTGCGACGCATTTAATGCACCAAGCATTGAGAAATATCCTAGGAACACACGTAGAACAAAAAGGCTCTATGGTTCATAGCGGATATTTACGTTTCGATTTTTCACATTTCAGTAAAGTTTCTACGGAAGAATTAAAAGAAGTAGAAGATTTTGTAAATGCTCGTATTCGGGAGCAATTGCCCTTACAAGAACAACGTAATATAGCTTACGATCAAGCGATTGAACAAGGGGCAATTGCCTTGTTTGGAGAAAAATATGGAGATGCAGTAAGAACCATTCGTTTTGGAGAATCTATGGAGCTTTGCGGAGGGACTCACGTACCCAATACCACCGATATTTGGCATTTTAAAATTTTATCTGAAGGAGCCGTTGCTTCTGGAGTAAGACGTATAGAAGCGATAACTGGTGATGCTGCAAAAGACTTTTTAACCCAGCAAAGTGAAAGCTTTAACGAGCTAAAGAGTTTAGTGAAAAACACTAAAAATCCTTTAAAAATAGTAAGTGATTTACAAGAAGAAAACACGCAGCTTAAAAAGGAAATAGAGCAATTAAAGAAAGAAAAGGCAGGAAATGTAAAGGGAGATTTAAAAGCTGCTTTAACAGAAGTAAATGGTGTACAGTTTTTAGCTAAAGAAGTAGATTTAGATGCAGGAGCTATGAAAGATCTATCTTTTCAGCTAGGTGGTGAAGTGGAAAATCTATTTATGGTTTTAGGATCTCAGCAAAACGGGAAAGCTCTACTTTCTATTTATATCGATAAAAGCTTAGCCGAAGAAAAAGGATTAAACGCAGGTCAAATGGTCCGCGAATTAGGAAAACACATCCAAGGTGGTGGTGGTGGTCAAGCGTTTTTTGCTACTGCAGGCGGTAAAAACCCTGAGGGAATTAAAATTGCTTTAACCGAAGCTAAAAACTACATCGCTTAAAAATAAAATGATCTTTATAGAATGATAAATGTAAAAGTCTAATTTGCTACTTTTACATTTATCATTTTTTTATGCAGTTTCAAACCAAAATACCTATTCAGGAGCAAGAACCTAAAATAGATTACACCTCTAAACTGGTGTTGCTAGGATCTTGTTTTTCAGAAAATATTGGCGAGAAGTTTACTTATTTTAAATTTAGACAGCTTCAAAATCCGTTTGGAATTCTTTTTCATCCTTTTGCGATTGAGAATTTAGTGGATAAGGCGGTTAATCAATTTGTTTATACCGAAAAAAATTTAGTTTTTCATAACGAACAATGGCATTGTTTTGATGCTCACTCTCGGTTGAGTTCTCCAGATAAAATCCAACTTTTGGAAACACTTAATGAAGCGCTTCAGCAAACGTATAAAGAGCTTAAAGAAGCTTCTCATATAATAATAACATATGGGACGGCTTGGGTGTATCAATTAAAAGACCCTCAAAAATTTGTTGCCAATTGCCACAAAATTCCGCAACGAGAATTTGATAAAAAACTAATTTTAGCAGAAAAACTTCAAGAAAACATTCAGAACACTATTGAGCTTATTCAGCAAATAAATCCTTCCGCGGCATTTATTTTTACAGTTTCTCCTGTGCGTCATATTAAAGATGGTTTTGTAGAAAATCAGCAAAGTAAATCGGCTTTAATTACAGCGGTGCATCAAAGTATTACTTCCGTAAAGAAAGCGTCTTATTTTCCCTCTTATGAAATTATGATGGATGAGTTGCGAGATTATCGTTTTTACGCGCAAGATATGTTGCATCCTAGCGATTTAGCTATCGATTATATTTGGCAGCGTTTTGTAGAAACCCGCTTAACTCAATCAACGCAGCAAATGATGCAAGAGATCGATAAAATTCAAAAAGGGATGTTGCATAAAGCCTTTAACCAAGAAAGTGAAGCACATCAAAAATTTTTAATCAAATTAGAATTAAGTAAGAAAACACTAATTGAAAAGTTTCCTTTTATAAATTTTTAAAATAATGGAGTTTTGCAGGGCGTTTCCCTCGCACACTCGGGTCGGGCTATTCGCTATTACGCTTCACATTTTTTCAAAATGCTGCAGGGTAACCGCTGCTATCCCTAACGCAAAATAACGTATTTTAGAGAAAAATTAGTCTATGAAAAAGTTTGTTTTAGGAGTAGTGGTAACGATTATTGTATTTTTTGGTTATCAATATTTTGTAGATAAAAAAGACAATAAAACTGAGCTAGCACAAACTTCGGCCCTTATAGAAAAAGAAGTGAAAAACGTGAGTAAATTAGTAGTTACAGAAAGTTCTTACGCTCAAATTTTCACTTACAAGAATACAGAAAATGTTTTTTTAGGAATTACGGCCAAAAAGAAAGCTATTTTAGCAGTAAACACCAAAGCTACCGTTGCTTATGATTTGGCGCAAATGCAATATGAAGTGCTAACAGAAGATAAAGTTCTTCGTATAACAAAAATACCTAAACCCGAATTAAATATTTACCCCGAATTTGATTTTTACGATGTGACGCAAGATTACCTTAATCAGTTTAAAGCCGATGATTATAATGTGATTAAAAAAAGAGTGACAAAGCAAATAAAAGAGAAAATAGAAAAGTCGGCTGTCATGCAAAATGCAGAAAACCGACTTGTTTCTGAGCTTCAAAAACTTTTTATTTTAACCAATAGTTTGGGGTGGACTTTAGAATACCATAAACAACCTATTCAGTCTGAAAAAGAATTAGAGATTTTACTTTAAGCGTGTATCAATTCTAAACCGTCTTCAATTAAATGCGCAATTTTAGGACGTGAAATTTTAAGTTTTTCTAAATGTTGACGTATGTCGTTAGCGAAACTTTCCATTTTATTTTGTTCTGCAAGTTCATACAATTCTAAAGACAATAGCCAATCTTGTTGATGTTCAGCTTTAAGCTGAATAAAAATTTCTTCTAAACCCTCTTTATCTATAGTGTTTTGTCTTAAAATTCTTACTTGTTGGTAAAGTTGTTCTAACTTAATTTCTTTGTCGCTTTTTTCTTTCTTATCTAAAGATGTAGACAATTCATGAATTAAAGCTTCAAAAGAATAAGGGTCTGCAGCTCCAGCAAAAGCAGAAGTAATTTGCGAACCTACCGCCATATAAAAATCACCTTCTTCAGGAGAAAATAAAACTTCATTTTTATAAGTTACGGTACAGTCCGTAAACTGAATTAAAATTAATTCTCCTCTTAGGTTTCTAATTCCGGTAACGTTTAAACCTTCTACTACAATTCCGCTATCAAAAGTAAATTCAATTCGTTTGTTGTCGTAAAAATTATAAGCCTTTAAATCTCGCGGACCCATGTTTTCAATAGCGAGATTAATACCTTTTAATTTTCCTATCGGAGATCTAAATCCGTTAGCATGGGTTTGTATACCGTGACCAATGAGTTCTTTGTCTTTGTTAGCAAGTGCTGTTTCTCCTATGGTTTCAAAGTAAACCACTTCATGATCTTCATTGGTGATCATTTTGATGAAATTTCCAGAAATTTGAATCCCTGTACTTAATTCGATAGTTCCTAGAGAATTAGAATCAATCAATTTTTGTAAGCCTTTATATCCTCCTTTTCTCACGGCCATTTTATCGGCAAATTCTTCTAAAACTTCTGCTAAATAAGCAAAATCTGGTGTTACAAAAAGTTGAGGTTGAGGTTTGGTAATGTCAAAATCTTGCGTTGCAGCATCTATAGAATAAGGTATTTTCTTTACCTCTGGCAATAAGCAACTTTTGCTTTCGCCAATAGAACTTAGCAAGCCTGCACCATAAATTTTGGGATTTTCTAAACTGCCCACCAAACCATATTCTACGGTCCACCAGTGTAAATTTCTAATTAAAGCAATTTCAGAAGGTTCAACTTTTTTATTCTGTAAAGTGTCTACTCGTTGTTCTGCTTCTTGTATCGCTTCCGCGGAAGCGTGATCAGCCTCTTTTATAATAGAAAGATCTCTTACGGCATGGTAAAGATCCATATCGTGAGCCGAGGCAATAGCTTTACTACCAATAGCGCCAAAACGTCTTAAATATTCTGCATAATCGGGACTTGCAATAATGGGCGCATGTCCTGCACCTTCGTGAATAATATCTGGGGCGGGAGTATATTCTATATTTTCTAATTGGCGAATTTCTGAAGCAATAACCAATACTTTGTACGCTTGAAATTCCATAAAGGCATTAGGCGGAATAAATCCGTCTACGGCAACCGCTGCCCAGCCAATTTCTTTTAAAATGCGGTTCATCCCGTACATACTAGGAATTTCATCTATAGAAATCCCTGTTTTTTCTAATCCTTCTAAATAAGATTCATGAGCAACTTTACTAAGATAATCTACATTTTTACGCATTACATATCGCCACACCGCTTGATTGATAGGGGTGTAAAGCTCATAATTTTGTGGCTTTATGAATTGTTTTAAATGCGGAGGGAGCTTACTTATAAGCTCGTTTTCTTGTATGTGATTAGTTTCCATGAATTAAATACTTAAAACCGACCAAATTAGTAATTCCTTTCTTTAAAATATGAATGAGGTGAAGGATTTGTGAGTTTTTTAAGCTTTAAATTTTTAAATGGAAGAAAAAGCTGTTAAAGATAATTAGTATATTGCTTGGCTATGAGCCTAACTAGAAAACAAGAAATAATTATTACTGCATCCCGTCTTTTTAAAGAAAGAGGCTATAATGCTATTTCTATGAGAGATTTAGCTGCAGAAATGGGAATAAAAGCAGCAAGTTTGTACAACCATATTTCTTCTAAGCAAGAGATCTTAGGATTGATAATTCTTAAAGTTTCTGAAGAGTTTACACAGCACATCAATACCATTTATTTAGATGAATTAAGTAGTATAAAAAAGTTAGAAGCTATTATTCAAAACCACATTGAAATTACCTTAAAATATACCCACCATTTAGCGTGTATGAATAACGATTGGATTCATTTAGAAGATGAATACAAACAACGTTATTTAAACTTGCGGAATGAATATGAAAGTAAGTTTAGGCAAATACTTCAGCAAGGTAAAGATGAAGGGGAATTAAAAGACATTGATTTGGAAATCGTGGTTTTCTCTGTATTAACAACACTGCGAACTTTACATATTTGGTATGCTAAAAAAACAAGCATTCAAGTAGCGACTTTACAGCAAGATTTGCCCAAGACATTGCTTTACGGAATTGTTAAGAGCTAAGAATCAAACTTTAACAACTTTGATTTGCAATTTAAACTAACAAGTGTTAGTTTTGTTAGGTAACTAATTTATATAATGGCAAAATTTCATCAATTAACGGTTCAAGATTTACATAAAGAAACACACGATTGTACTGTTATTACTTTTAATGTACCTCAAGATTTAAGAGAAGAATTTAAATTCAGTCAAGGGCAGCATTTAACTTTGAAAAAAGAAATAAATGGAGAAGATGTAAGAAGATCTTATTCTCTGTGTTCTAGTCCTTACGATGAAGAATGGAAAGTAGCAGTAAAAGAAATACCTGAAGGTGTTTTTTCTAGCTATGTAAACCATACTTTAAAAGCGGGAGATATGCTGGAAGTAATGGCGCCAAGCGGAAAATTTGGTGTGAAGGTAAATCCAGAGTTGGCTAAAAACTATTTGTTTTTTGCGGCAGGAAGCGGGATCACTCCCGTTCTTTCTATGGTTAAGTCACATTTAGCTGCAGAGCCTAAATCTACTTGTAAGTTGTTTTATGTAAATAAAACTGCAAAATCTATTATCTTTAAAGAGGAGTTGGAGCAACTTCGTAATAAGTATTTTGGGAGGTTGGAGATCTATTATTTCCTAACTAAAGAAAGAAGAGATATAGAGCTTTTTAACGGTAGGTTTGATGATGAAAAGATGGATGTACTTACGCAAACTTTCATTGATGTTCCAGATACAAGTGAAGTGTTTTTATGCGGACCAGAAAAAATGGTCAATTACGTAGGGGATTATTTAATTAAAGCTGGTCTACCTAAAGAAATGGTTCATTTTGAATTGTTTGTAACAGGATTGTCGGAAGAAGATATTCAGCGCGCAGAAAGGCTTTCTAAACAAAATGTAGAAGGAACAGAGGTGACTATTGTAGATGGGGGGAAAGAGTTTCAATTTACGATGACTAAAGAATATGATAATATTTTAGATGCCGCTTTAGGAGCTGGAGCAGATTTGCCTTTCGCTTGTAAAGGAGGTGTTTGCAGTACCTGTAAATGTGAGGTGTTAGAAGGAGATGTAGAAATGAAAGTGAATTACGCTTTAGAAGAAAAAGAAGTACAACAAAACTTAGTGTTGAGCTGTCAGGCAGTTCCAACATCAGATAAAGTAAAAGTAGATTTTGACGTTTAGAATCTGTTTATGAGTTTCAAGTTGAAAGTGATAGAGAATCATTT
Organism: Mesonia algae; assembly: GCF_003253545.1. Lineage (GTDB taxonomy): Bacteria > Bacteroidota > Bacteroidia > Flavobacteriales > Flavobacteriaceae > Mesonia > Mesonia algae. Next base: position 150,148 of record NZ_QKYV01000003.1, on the reverse strand, counting down.
CAGCTTTAAGCTTTCAACAAAAAAAAGAAATGAATTATGAGTGAGAAAGAAGTAAAAAATTTAGAAGAAATTTTCGAAGCAAAAATTGCTCGAGATGAAAAGATAGAGCCTAAAGATTGGATGCCAGAGAAATACAGGAAAACCCATATTCGCCAAATGTCGCAGCACGCACATTCTGAAATTGTGGGTATGCTTCCTGAGGGAAACTGGATATCTCGCGCACCATCCTTAAGAAGAAAAGTTGCATTATTGGCAAAAGTGCAAGATGAAGCTGGGCACGGTTTATATTTATATAGCGCTACAGAAACTTTAGGGATTTCTAGAGATGAGTTGTATGAACAATTACATTCTGGAAAAGCTAAATATTCTAGTATTTTCAATTATCCTACTATTACGTGGGCAGATATTGGAGCTATTGGATGGTTGGTAGATGGAGCAGCAATTATTAATCAAGTGCCGCTTTGTAGTACCTCTTTTGGCCCGTATGCACGAGCTATGGTGAGGGTTTGTAAGGAAGAAAGTTTCCATCAGCGTCAGGGTTACGAAATTATGCTAACGCTTTGTAATGGAACTGAAGAGCAAAAACAAATGGCTCAAGATGCACTTAATCGTTGGTGGTGGCCTTCATTAATGATGTTGGGGCCTACAGATGATGCTTCTACACACACAGAGCAATCTATGAAGTGGAAGTTGAAGCGTAAAACTAATGATGAATTACGTCAGCAATTTATTGATCAAACCGTTCCGCAGGCAGATATCTTAGGAATCACTGTTCCAGATGAAGATTTAAAATGGAATGAAGAAACAGGGCATTATGATTTTGGTGAAATCAACTGGGATGAATTTTGGCAAGTAGTAAAAGGTCACGGACCTTGTAATAAAGAGCGTTTGCAAACACGAGTAAATGCGTGGGAAAATGGAGAATGGGTGCGTGATGCAGCTTTAGCTTACGCGGAAAAACAATCAGAAAGAAAAGTAAAACAAGCAATTTAATAAGATGGAGAATAAAAAAGAATGGCCTTTGTGGGAGATTTTTGTAAGAAGTAAAAACGGATTAGAACACCGTCATTTTGGAAGTCTTCATGCGACCGATGCAGAAATGGCTTTAGAAAATGCAAGAGATGTTTATACCAGACGAAGTGAGGGGGTAAGTATTTGGGTAGTAGAATCTAGTAACATAACTGCTTCTAACCCAGATCACAACGGCGAGTTGTTTGAACCGGCACAAGACAAAGTTTATAGACATCCTACATTTTACGATTTGCCAGATGAGGTAAAACATATGTAAGTCACAAATTTGAAATGAAAAATAATAAATGTAAAATTTAGAAGTGTTTTCGCTATTCATATATTAAACTTTAGCGTTTTACATTTTAAATTTTTCTGTTTGAAAATCAATAAAAATGAATAATAATTTCATAAAATACCTTTACGGAATAGCAGATAACTCTTTGATTTTAGGTCAGCGATTGGGAGAGCTAACAGGACATGCGCCTAGTTTGGAGGTAGACATCGCTTTGACTAATATTTCTTTAGATTTATTTGGTCAAGTACGTAGTTATTTTCAATATGCTGCTCAACTTTCTGAAGATGATATTACCGAAGATGATTTGGCATTCTTACGTACAGAAAGAGAATACTTAAATGTTTTGTTGGTAGAACAACCTAATACGGATTTTGCATATACCATAGCTAGACAATTTTTGTTTGATCATTTTCATATGTTGTTAATGACAGAAATGCAAAAATCTAAAGATGAAACCTTAGTGGCAATTGCTAAAAAAAGCATTAAAGAGGTGAGCTATCACAAACGTTTTTCTTCAGACTGGATTAAACGTTTAGGTGATGGAACAGAAGAAAGTAAACAGCGTATTCAAAAAGCAGTGAATGATCTATGGCGTTTTACAGATGAGCTTTTTCACACTACAGAAGCAGATGAAGCAATGATTAAAGAGGGGATTGCCGTAGATGTAAAAATGCTTAAAGATGTGTATTACAAAAATGTGAACGAAGTTTTAGAAACCGCTACTCTGGAAGTACCTGAATTAAAATATTTTCAAAAAGGAGGTAAAGAAGGAATTCATTCAGAACATATGGGGTTCTTACTTAACGATATGCAATATATGCAACGCACCTATCCAGGGATGAAATGGTAGAAAGTAAAATTAAAAACCAAAAAATTTAAAACGTAAAAGTCTATACTCAATCGAGAGAAGACTTTTTACTTTATCCTTTTACATTTAATATTCATAATTTCAGCAATGACAGAAGAGAAAGTACATATTAACGAAGTTTTGGAACCGATACTTAGACAAGTACCCGATCCAGAAATTCCTGTGCTTTCTATTTTAGATTTAGGGGTGGTTAGAGAAGCAATTTTAGAAGGCAATAAAGCAACTATTAAAATTACTCCCACCTATAGCGGTTGTCCAGCGATGGATGTAATTGGCGACGATATTGTTTCTGCTTTAGCGAAAGAAGGCTATGAAGCGAAAGTAAATTTAATATTGGCACCAGCTTGGAGTACAAATTGGATCACTGAGCGTGGTAGAAAAGCTTTAGAAGATTATGGAATCGCAGCTCCTTTAGAAGAATCGGCAGATAAGAAAGCTTTACTAGGAGAAGAAAAAATTGTCAAATGCCCGCAATGTAAATCTACCAATACCCATCTGGTAAGTCAGTTTGGATCAACGGCTTGTAAAGCACTTTTCAAATGTGATAACTGCGAAGAGCCTTTCGACTATTTTAAATGTTTGATTTAAAAAACCGAAAAACCGAAAAATTTAAAATGTGAAAATTTAAGTTGATTATCAATTAATTGTTATGGAGAAGAAATATAAATACGATTTACAAAAACGTTTAGTTATTTTTTCTGCAGAAATAATAAAAAATGTTCAGGCGCTTCATAAAAATTACGCAGCAGAGCATTTAACCAAACAATTAATTAGGTCGGCTTCTTCTGCAGCGCTAAATTATGGTGAAGCTCAAAGTGCAGAATCAAGAAAAGATTTTATTCATAAAATGAAACTTTCTTTAAAAGAGTTAAGAGAAACACAAGTAAACTTAGAAATTTTAAATGAGGCTGATTTAATTAAAGATCATCAAAAATTTGAATTTATAATTAAGGAAATAAAGGAGCTTGTAGCGATTTTTACTACTAGTATAAAAACTTCAAAAAATAAAGAAATCTAAAATAAAATAACGGAAAATTTAAAAATGAAATAATTCAATGAGAGAATTTCAGTCTTTTATATTTAGCGTTTATAATTTATAATTTTCATGAGCAACACAATAAGTTTTGAAATAAAAAATAAGGTGGCATATATCACCTTAAATAGACCAGAAGTATTTAATAGCTTTAATCGTGAAATGGCTTTGGCTTTGCAAGATGTTTTAAAAGATGTAGCTACCAACGATGAGGTAAGAGCGATATTACTAACAGGAAACGGAAAAGCATTTTGTGCAGGGCAAGATTTAAAAGAGGTGACAGACCCCGAATTAAATCCGGGTTTTAAAGCAATTTTAGAAGAACATTACAATCCGGTAATACAGTTAATTCGTGAAACTCCAAAACCTATCGTTGCTGCTGTAAATGGTGTAGCAGCTGGAGCAGGAGCTAATATTGCTTTAGCTTGTGATGTTGTAGTAGCTTCTCAAAATGCAGCCTTTATTCAAGCCTTTAGTAAAATAGGATTAATACCAGATAGTGCAGGAACTTTCTTTTTGCCAAGATTAATCGGTTTTCAAAAAGCTTCCGCTTTAGCGATGTTAGGAGATAAAATTGAGGCACAAGAGGCAGAAAGACTAGGAATGATTTATAAATATTTTTCAGCAGAAACCTTTACGGAAGAAAGCGAAAAATTAGCTTTAAAGTTAGCCAACATGCCTACTAAAGCTTTAGGTTTAATTAAAGAAGCCTTTAATCAGTCCATGAATAATAATCTAGATGAACAGTTGTCTTTAGAAAGTAAATTTCAAATAGAAGCAGCTTCTACAGAAGATTATAAAGAAGGAGTCACGGCTTTCGTAGAAAAAAGGAAACCAGAGTTTAAAGGGAAGTAAAATAAAGAAAATGCTTGTCAGCCTAAACTAGTTTCAGGATCTTGTTTAAGAACAATAAAACAATGATATACTGACTGTATTTAGTTTGACAGAAAACAAAATTTATAATTTATGAATATCGGAATTATTGGTTGCGGAACTATGGGAAGCGGAATTGCTCAAGTAGCAGCAACTGCAGGTTGTACCGTAAATGTGTACGATACCAAACAAGAAGCCCTAGATAAAAGTAAAGCTCAATTAGATAAAGTTTTAAATAGGTTAATCGAAAAAGAAAGAATTGATGAAACCGAAAAAAATAGAATTCAAGCGAATATTAGCTATGTGAATTCTTTAAAAGATTTAGCTGATGCTGATTTAACTATAGAAGCGATTATTGAGAATCTTGAAATTAAACGTAAGGTGTTTCAAGAATTAGAAAGTTACCAGTCACAAGAAGCCATCATCGCTTCTAATACATCTTCACTTTCTATCGCATCGATCGCAGCTTCATTAGAAAAACCTGAACGTGTAATAGGTATTCATTTTTTCAATCCAGCACCATTGATGCCGTTGGTAGAGATTATTCCAGCTATTCAAACTTCAGAAGAAGTTAAAGACAAGGTAGTTCAAATTATAGCTGACTGGAAAAAGGTGGGCGTTCTTGCTAAAGATACCCCTGGTTTTATTGTAAATCGCGTTGCTCGTCCGTTTTACGGAGAAGCTTTAAGAACTTATGAAGAAGGAAAAGCAGACTTTGCGACGATAGATTGGGCTCTAAGAGAATTTGGCGGATTTAAAATGGGACCATTTCAATTGATGGATTTTATAGGTCACGATGTAAATTATACGGTTACCGAAACGGTTTTTAAAGAATTCTATTATGATCCTCGTTATAAGCCATCTTTTACACAAAAACGATTAGCAGAAGCTGGATACCTTGGAAGAAAGACAGGAAAAGGCTTTTACGATTATGGAGAGAACGCTAAGAAAACAGCTCCAACTAAAGATGAAGATTTAGGAAAACAAATTTTAGACCGAGTACTAGTAATGCTAATTAATGAAGCGGCAGATGCACTTTTCTTAAACATAGCGACTGCAAAAGATATTGATTTAGCTATGACTAAAGGAGTAAATTATCCTAAAGGACTTTTAGCTTGGGCAAATGAAAAAGGGATTAATTGGTGTGTAGAAAAGTTAGATACGCTCTACAATGAGTACCATGAAGATCGTTACCGTTGTAGTCCGTTATTAAGAAAAATGAACAAGGAAAATACTCAATTTCAGCTATGATTGTAGGGACGGACATTCCAAAAAAAATGCTAGAACTTGATGCTTTTAGCCAATGGTTAGGGATCGAGATTGTAGAAGTAAAAGAAGGTTATTGCAAAGTGCAGATGACAATAAGAGAAGATATGCTGAATAGTATGAAAAAAGCTCACGGCGGAATTACATTCTCTTTAGCAGACACAGCATTTGGATTTGCCTCGAACACGCATGGAAGAAAAGCGGTTTCTATAGAATGTAGTATCAATCATATTGAAGCTTTGGAAGCAGGAGACATCATTACGGCAGAGTCTGAAGTGAAAAGCCTAAAAAACAAACTTGGTTTTTATAATGTAGAAGTCAAAAAACAAGATGATTTAGTAGCGCTTTTTAAAGGTGTAGTATATAGAACTAGCGCTGAATGGGAATAATTTTGTAATTATTTAAAAATTAATATTAACAATTATAGATTTACTTGACTAAATCCAATTGCTATGAAATGGAAAGGAAGAAGAAAAAGTGACAATTTAGACGATCGACGTGGGATGAGTTCTAAAGGGAAACTAGTCGCTGGCGGTGGAGTAATTGGAATTATAGTTATTCTCTTACAAATTTTTGGAGGAGAAACAGGACAAGCTGTGGCACCTGTGCTTAATGAATTTAATAAAGGTCAGCAAACAGAACAAGTTAGAGAAAAAGAACTTACAGCGAAAGAAAAAGAACTAGGAGATTTTATGGCAACCGTTTTAGCCGATACAGAAGATGTATGGAATCAAGTTTTTATTGAAAACAACTTGGGAGATTACGAAGAGCCAGAAATGATATTATTTACAGAGGCGGTCCAAACAGCTTGTGGAAGCGCAACATCGGCCACAGGACCATTTTACTGTCCTGCAGATAAAAATGTGTATATGGATTTGGCCTTTTTTAATGAACTCTATACACGTTTTGGAGCTAAAAAAGGAGATTTTGCTATGGCTTACGTAACCGCTCACGAAGTAGGACACCACGTTCAAACCCTACTAGGAACTTCCCAAAAAGTAAGACAGGCGCAACAAGGAATGAATCAAACCGAAGCCAATAAACTTTCTGTAGCCCTAGAGCTACAAGCAGATTTTTATGCAGGTTTATGGGCTCATTATAACCAAGAATATTTAGAACAAGGAGATATAGAAGAAGCGTTAAGTGCAGCAAACGCGGTAGGAGACGATGCGATTCAAAAAAGAATGCAAGGGCACGTAAATCCCGATTCTTTTACGCACGGAACTTCTCAGCAACGCATCGATTGGTTTTTAAAAGGTTACCAGTCGGGAGAATTAAAACAACATGATACGTTTTCAGCTTTACTCCGTTAATTAAAAATAGATTATTTATGAATGCATATATTATCGATGGTGTAAGAACACCAATAGCAAATTATAAAGGAACGCTTTCTCCAGTAAGAGCAGACGATTTAGGAGCTTTAGTGATTAAAGAAATCGTTAAAAGAAACCCGAATATTCCTCAAGACGCTTACGCGGATGTTATTTTAGGTTGTGCCAATCAAGCAGGAGAAGACAACCGTAATGTTGCCCGCATGTGTTCACTTTTGGCAGGCTTGCCACACAGTGTTCCTGGAGAAACAGTGAATAGATTATGTAGTAGTGGTCTTTCAGCTATTATTCACGCCAACCGTGCGATAAAAGCAGGAGACGGAGATGTATTTATTAGCGGTGGAGTTGAGCATATGACACGCGGCCCGTACGCTATTGCGAAACCTTCTAGTGCTTATGGGAATGATGCTAAAATGTATGATACCAGTTTTGGTTGGCGTTTTGTAAATCCAAAAATGCACGAAATGTATGGTACTGATGGGATGGGAATGACCGCAGAGAACTTGGTAGATAAATATAATATATCGAGAGAAGATCAAGATGCTTTTGCTTATTGGAGTCAAATGAAAGCTACCAAAGCCCAAGAAAATGGACGTTTAGCTAAAGAAATCGTTACGGTAGAAATTCCGCAAAGAAAAAAAGATCCTATTCAGTTTAGTAAAGATGAGTTTGTAAAACCAACGACTACTAAAGAAATTTTAGGTAAACTTCGTCCTGCTTTCCGTAAAGACGGAAGCGTAACTGCAGGGAACTCTTCAGGATTAAATGACGGAGCAGCTGCCACTATTATCGCTTCAGAAAAAGCTGTAAAAGAATATGGTTTAACACCAATGGCGAAAATTTTAAGTTCAGCAGTAGTAGGTGTAGAGCCTAGAGTTATGGGAATTGGTCCCGTAGAAGCTTCTAATAAAGCCTTGGAAAAAGCAGGATTGACCATAGAAGATATGGATGTAATCGAATTAAATGAAGCTTTTGCAGCTCAGGCTTTAGCTTGTGTCAGAGCTTGGGGGTTAAAAGATAATGATCCTAGATTAAATCCTAACGGGGGTGCTATTGCTATTGGTCACCCGCTTGGAGTTACAGGAGCAAGATTAGCTTATTCTGCAGCTTTAGAATTAAAAATGACTGGGAAAAAATATGCATTGGTAACTATGTGTGTAGGTGTAGGTCAAGGTTATGCTGCTGTAATTGAAAATGTTTCTACCAAGTAAGAAATCTAAAAATTTAATATGATGCTGAATGTCACCTCGAATGCAGTCGAGCGGTTAACAGCAAAATAAAATAAATATGAAAACACAACACTATATACAAGGAAGCTGGATCGATGGAAAAGGAGAAGGAACTCCTATTTTAGATTCAGTCACTGGAGAGCATTTTACGAATGTCACTACCGAAGGAATAGATGTTCCAGAAGTTTTACAATACGGAAGAACAAAGGGTGGAGCATTAAGAAAAATGACGTTTCAAGAGCGTGGTTTAATGCTTAAAAAATTAGCCTTTCACCTTCAAAAACACAAGCGTTCTTTTTATGACGTAAGCTTTAAAACTGGAGCTACCAAAATAGATAGTTGGGTAGATATTGAAGGTGGTTTTGGAAACTTGTTTTCTAATGCGTCTTTACGTAAATTATTTCCTAATCAGCCTTATCACGTAGAAGGAGATCCTATAGATTTATCTCGTGGAGGAAGATTTATGGCGCATCATATTATGGTGCCAAGACAAGGAGTAGCAGTACATATTAATGCGTTTAATTTCCCAGTTTGGGGGATGTTAGAAAAATGTGCAGTGAATTGGATGGCAGGTATGCCAGCCGTTGTACTACCAGCTCCGCAAAGTGCTTATTTAACTGAAGCAGTGGTAAAAGTAATTATCGATTCAGGAATCTTACCTGAAGGTGCTTTACAGTTAATTAGTGGGACAAAAAGAGATATTTTAGATACGGTAGAATCTCAAGATGTAGTAACTTTTACAGGATCGGCTGCAACGGGGAGGAAGCTAAAAACACATCCTAGATTAATTGAAGAATCTGTGCCGTTTACGATGGAAGCAGATTCATTAAATGCTTCTATTTTAGGAGAAGATGCAACACCAGGAACTCCAGAATTTGATTTATTTATCAAAGAAGTACGTAATGAAATGACCACTAAATGTGGACAAAAATGTACCGCTATTCGTCGAATTATTGTTCCAGAAAATTTAATAGAAGACGTTCAAATTTCATTAGGGAAAGCCTTAGATAAGGTAACCTATGGAGATCCTCGTTTAAAAGAGGTAAGAATGGGAACTTTAATTGATAGAAAACAATTAGAAGCCGTTAAAAATAGCGTTAATGAAATAGCAAAATCTGCCGATATCGTTTATGGAGATTTTGAAACAGGAAAAGCTGTAGGTGCCGATTTTGAAAAAGGAGCATTTATGAAACCTATTTTATTACGTGAAAACGATCCGTTAGCAAACGAAACTGCTCACGTTACCGAGGCATTCGGACCTGTAAGCACATTGATGCCTTATAAAAACCTAGAAGATGCGATTGAATTATCTAGAATGGGGAAAGGATCGTTAGTAAGTTCTATTACCACAAACGATGATAAAATTGCTAAAGAATATACGGTAAATGCAGCTACGCATCACGGGAGAATCTTAGTGCTGAATAGAGAAAGTGCGAAGCAAAGTACAGGTCACGGTTCACCATTACCTAACTTAATTCACGGTGGTCCAGGTCGTGCTGGTGGCGGAGAAGAAATGGGAGGTATGCGTGGTATTAAGCATTATTTACAGCGTTGTGCCATTCAAGGTTCACCGACTACATTAACAGAAATTACGGGGATTTATCAACCTAATGCAGATTATAAGGAAGCAGAAAAGCACCCGTTTGCATACCATTGGGAAGATATTCAGCCAGGAATGTCGCTTAAAACACACAATAGAACCATCACTGATACCGATATCGTCAATTTTGGAAATCTTACTTGGGATCATTTCTACGCTCATACCGATATCACATCACTTGATGGAAGTATTTTTGAGCAGAGAACAGCGCACGGGTATTTTATTATTTCCGCAGCAGCGGGATTATTTGTGTATCCTAACAAAGGTCCAGTAGCGGCAAATTATGGTTTAGAAGAAATAAGATTCTTACGTCCGCTTTATCACAATGATACTATTCATGTGAGATTAACGTGTAAAGAAAAAGTAGACAGAGAGCAAAAAGGGCAAGAATTACCTAGCGGAATTGTAAAATGGTTTGTAGAGGTTTTTGACACCAATGTAACCGATGGGAAAATTCCAGAAACGGAAGCCGAAGAAAAGGAAGCTTTAGTTTGTATCGCTACTATTTTAACCATGGTGCAAAAGAAGCAAACTACCTTTACGGAAATTACCGATGAGGTTTTTGAAAATTCAATTGCAAAGTTAGAGGAAAGCCAAAAGCCGGTTTGGGGCGAAATGAGTCCGCAACATATGGTAGAGCATTTAGAAACCAGTTACCGTATTGCCTCAGGAGAAATTCAAGATTTTGAAATTGCTACGCCAGAAAAGTACTTAGACGATACTCGTGCTACGTTATGGAATTATAAAAAAATGCCGAAAAATTATAATTTTCCGTTATACAAAGAAGGAGAACTTTTTGAATTGAAACATTCAAGTTTGAATGAGGCTAAAGAAAAATTGAAGGAGTCACGTAAAGAATATATAGAGTTCTTTAAAAGAAATCCTAACTCGACTCTAAAAAATGCTGTTTTTGGAGAGTTAACTAAATATGAATGGGGATTAGTAGAGCGTAAACACCTTAATCATCATTTTTCTCAGTTTGAATTACTTTAATTAATAAAAATCGATAAAGCTGAAAAGAGATTATCTCTTTTCAGCTTTCCTATAAAATATTACGATTATGACACAACCCTATGTAAAACAAAGTATACAAGATCAAGTAGCTACCATAGAGTTTTTTCACCCAGCACATAACAGTTTGCCAGGTGATATCTTAGCTAAATTAGCCGATACGATTACTGAAACAGGAAAAAATGATGAGGTATTGGTTATTATTTTAAAATCTGGTGGAGAGCGTACTTTTTGTGCAGGAGCTAGCTTTAAAGAGCTCATCAACATAAAAGACGAAGTAGAAGGCGAAAAATTCTTTATGGGATTTGCTAATGTGATCAATGCGATGCGTAAGTGCCCTAAATTTATCATTGGTCGCGTACAAGGAAAAACTGTAGGAGGCGGAGTTGGTTTAGCGAGTGCCATGGATTATTGTATGGCGACTAAATTTGCTGCCATTAAATTAAGTGAGTTAAATATTGGTATAGGTCCGTTTGTAGTGGGTCCTGCGGTTCAGCGCAAATTAGGCGTAAGCGGAATGTCACAAATCGCAATTGATGCCAATTCATTCTACTCTCCAGAATGGGCCATGCAAAAAGGATTATTTACGAAAGTGTACGATTCTACTGAAGAATTAGATGAAGCTATAGCTGAATTTGCTCAGAATTTATGTGGCTACAATCCAGAAGCGGTAAAAGAAATGAAACAAATGTTTTGGAGAGGCACTGAAGATTGGGATGAACTTTTAAACGAACGCGCAAAAATTAGTGGTCGCTTGGTGTTGAGTGAATTTACGAAGAAGAAACTAAAGCGTTTTGCTTAATTAGAGGTGAGAAATGAGAGGTGAGAACGAAAAGCAAGCTTTTCTTTGAGAATTGTTTAAATGTATTTTATGAAAAGTCAATTCTATTTTAAATTTGAAGATTTAAAAGTTTATCAAAAAGCAATGGAATTTGGTGAGTCTGTGAATAATCAAGTAGAAAAATTTCCATCTCAAGAAATCTATAAACTTTCTTCTCAGTTTATCAGAGCTGCAGATTCTATAGCTTTAAATATTGCTGAAGGTTCTGCTAGTACGGATGCGAATTTTGTGAGATATTTAAAAATGGCCTGGGATAGTTCTCATGAGTGTGTAGCTATATCAACCAAAGCAAGACTTCGTGAATATATTACCTACGATCAAGATGAAGAAAATCGAAAACAAATTACAGAGATTTCTAAAATGATATCATCATTAATTAAGCATTTAAAAAACAAATAAACTCATCTCTCACCTCTAAAAATCTTATTACCTTATGATTTATTCTTTTAAAGGGCATATTCCTGTAGTACACGAAAGTAGTTTTGTGCATCCATTAGCGGCCGTTACGGGGAATGTAATAATTGGAAAAGACTGCTATATTGGTCCGGGTGCTGCAATTCGCGGCGATTGGGGCGAAATTATATTAGAAGACGGAGTAAATGTACAAGAGAATTGCACGGTACATATGTTTCCAGGGAAGAGCATCGTATTAAAAAAAGGTGCTCACGTAGGACACGGAGCCATCATTCACGGTGCTAATTTAGGTGAAAATTGCCTTATCGGAATGAATACGGTGATTATGGATGATGCCGAAATTGGGGATGAATCTATCGTTGGTGCGATGGCTTTTGTGAAAGCTGAAACTAAAATTCCGGCAAGGAGTTTAGTTGTAGGAAATCCTGCAAAGGTGATCAAACAAGTTTCTGATGATATGATTGCATGGAAAACTGCTGGAACAAAACTTTACCAACAACTCCCAACCGATTGTCACGAAAGCTTGAAAGAAGTAGAGCCTCTAAGGGAAATTCCTAAAAACAGGCCTGTACAAGAAGATTTTTACAAGACTTTACAAGAGATGAAGAAAGATCATTAATATAGCTGTTTTTGTAAATGTTCGTAAGCGTGTTTACCTAAACTTGTAGATTTAACTACTTGATAACCTATACGCTTATACAAGCGTTTAGCATTTGGATTCTCTAAGTCTACCAACAAACCTATTTGGGAGTGTTTTTGTTTTAATGCTAGTTTTTCAGCATGTTTAAGCAATTCACTCCCAATTTTTTGTCCGCGAAAAGAAGGGTTTATACTTATGGCATCTACATAAAACTCTCCAGCTTCCGTTTCTGGAGTTAAATTATCTTTAAAATTATAGTTTTCTTCAAGGTAATTTTTCAGTAATTGCTGAAGTATTTGATGTTTACTGGAGTCGTACGCAATAAGAACACCAACAATTTTTCCTCTTAAAATAGCTATTTGAGTATGCTTATAACTGTATAGGCTATTTTCTAGTAAAAATTGATCAGTTAAAAAACGGAGTGCTTCTGGTTTATTTTCTTCACCCAAATAGAAATATATTAATTCTTCCATGGCATCTAAAATTAATTCCGCAGAAGCTGAAGCATGTTTTTTTTGAGCAGGTATAATTTCTAAAGACATAAAATAGTACGGTTTTAACAGGTATAGAAGTAGCTAAGGTAATATCTTTGTTAAGTTTTCTTATTAATTTTAACTGCATATTATGTTTAAAAAGATTATCAATAATCTACTGTTTAAAGTATTTATAGCTATTATTCTTGGAATAGTTTTTGGCTTGTATTTGCCCGAATCTGTGAATCGCATTTTTAATACCTTCAATCATTTTTTTAGTGAGTTTTTAGGCTTTGCAATTCCGCTAATTATCCTCGGATTAATTATGCCGGCAATTGGCGATTTAGGGAAAGGAGCTAAGAAATTATTGATTGTTACCGCTGTCATTGCGTATGCATCTACTTTATTTTCTGGTTTTTCTACCTATTTTATTGCCTCGGGGATTTTTCCTTCTTTTATAGATCCGCAATCTGTAGCAAGTGTAGAAAATGCAGCTCGTGAGTTATCTCCGTATTTTTCAATTAATATACCTCCAATTTTAGATGTAATGTCTGCTTTAGTGTTGGCGTTTCTTGTAGGCTTAGGTTTGGCTCCTTTGGGAGAAAGTACCTTAAAGAAAGTGACTTTTGATTTTCAAAAGATCATTATGATGTTAATAGAAAAAGTAATTATCCCATTGTTGCCAATTTACATATTAAGCATCTTTTCTGCGATAGCCTTTAAAGGACAGGTGGCTTCTGTGTTAGGGGTTTTTGTGAAGATTATAGGAGTGATATTTATTATGCATATTTTGTTGATACTTATTCAGTATTTGATTGCTGGCGCGATAGCAAAGAAAAATCCGATAAAGGCTTTACTTAATATGATTCCTGCTTATTTTACTGCTTTGGGAACACAGTCCTCTGCGGCTACTATTCCGGTTACATTAAAACAGGTAGAGTTAAATGGAGTTTCACCTAAGGTGGCTAATTTTGTTATTCCGTTAGGAGCTACTATACATTTGGCAGGAAGTACGATGAAGATCGTAGCTTGTGCAGTAGCCTTGATGTTAATGCAAGGATTAGATTTTAATTTTGGAATGTTTGCTGGTTTTGTGATGATGTTAGGAATCGCGATGGTGGCGGCTCCTGGTGTTCCTGGGGGCGCAATTATGGCGGCTATAGGAATTCTTCAGTCTATGCTTGGCTTTGATGCCGAAGCCCAAGCTCTAATGATAGCGCTTTATATTGCGATGGACAGTTTTGGGACAGCAGCTAATATTACTGGAGATGGTGCTATTGCTATTATTGTAGATAAAATTGCTGAAAAAAGAGAATTGTAATTTTGAGATTCTTAGTATAAAAAAGACCGATGCTGTTGAGGCATCGGTCTTTTTGTTTAGAAATAATCTTGTTTACTTTCGTTTCTTAGACTTTCTTTTTCTTTTTTTCTTTTTCTTATCGGAACTATTCTGTTGTTTAGGATGAACCAATTTCATTTCATCTATTAAATGAGTTGCACCAGCATACTTATCTATGATAAATAAAATGTAACGCGCATCAACCATAATGTTTCTAGAAATACTTGGATCGTAATAAATATCACTCATTGTCCCTTCCCAAACACGGTCAAAATTAAGACCTATAAGGTTTCCTTGTGCATCGATAACAGGACTTCCAGAATTTCCTCCGGTGGTATGATTAGTTCCTATAAAATTCACAGGCATTTTACCATTTTCTGCATATTGACCATAGTCTTTATTATCGATTAGATCTAGCAGTTTTTGAGGTACATCAAACTCGTAATCTCCTGGTACATACTTTTCTCTTACTCCTTCTAGATAACTAACAGGCTTATATCTTACAGCATCTTTAGGACTGTATCCTTTTACTTGTCCGTAAGTAACTCGTAAAGTTCCGTTGGCATTAGGGAAAAGTCGCGCTTCTTTAGGACTAAGCTCTAATAAAGCTTTCATATATGTCTTTTGCAGCGCATCAATTTCTAATTTTTTGCTACGATAGTTAGGCAATACATTCTCAAAAAATTCTTTTGATAGTTCTTTTACCAATTGATACCCTTCATCCTTATTTAATTTTTCTACTACTTCTTCACTAGAACCTTCTAAAAGTTCTTCTAGTTTGCTGTAGGTTGTTAAGGCAGAATTATTATAAATTTCTTTGGTGAGTTGAGACTTATCCTTTTTAATAAATTCTTGAGATAAAAATTCTTTTGGTGTGTTTTGAGCATAGAATTCGATTACTTTCTCAAAAACTTTTTCATCTACTTGTGCACTGTAATCTTTATAAGAAGCTTTAAAATCTTCTAATATATTTGCTTTACGGTCATTAAACGATTGTTCACCTCTAGCCTCTAATACTTGTTCTAGTTGGTATAGTTGAAATCCGTTTTTTAATAATTCAACGTTACGAATAAAGGCTTCAGAAAATAGATTATATGCAAGGTTGTAATCTTCAAATTCCGCGTAAGCGTTATCAAAATCTGTTAAAAGAGAACCGTATTCTTTTTCTAAATCTTTGGCTTTAACACGTTGCGTAAATTGCTTTTCTTGATTTCTTTTAATCCCAACAGCATCAGTCTTTTTTAAACCTTGGCTTTCTCCAATCCATTTTTTGTAGTAATTGGCAATACGTGCATATTTAGACGCATATTGTATCTTGATTTGCTGGTCTTTACGCATAAAGGCATCTTGCTCTTTTAAGGCTACTTCGCGAAGTCCTATTCTTGCTGGGTTGATAGTTTCTACCAATTGCTCTACAGCTACGGCTGGTAAATACTCATCTGTTGTTCCAGGGAAACCAAAAACTAAGGTAAAATCATCTTCGGCAACACCATCTAAACTTACTGGTAAGTAGTGTTTTGGTGTATAAGGAACGTTGTTTTCGCTGTATTCAGCTGGACGATTATTTTTATCGGCATAAATTCTGAATAAAGAAAAATCTCCTGTATGTCTTGGCCACATCCAGTTATCGGTATCAGATCCAAACTTACCAATAGAAGAAGGAGGAGCACCAACTAAACGAATGTCTTTAAAAGTCTCTACTTTAAAAAGCATAAATTGATTACCGTCATAAAATGTGCTTATGCGATTCGTTTGCCATTCTTCTTTAGGTGAAGAAGCGATAACGCTTTGCTTATTTTGTGCAATCATTTGCTGCTTTTCTTCTTCTGAAGAAGCGTTTTCGGTATTTTTTAAAACCTGAGTGGTAACATCTTTAATTTCTACTATAAAGGTCACAGTCATTCCCGGATTGGCTAATTCATCAGATAGGTTTTTGGCCCAAAATCCATCAGCTAAATAATCATTTTCTACAGAAGAATGTGATTGAATCTGACCGTAACCACAATGATGATTGGTGAGTAATAAACCTTTTGGTGATATTACTTCAGAGGTACAACCTCCATTAAAATGCGGTACGGCATCTTTTAAACTACTTTGG
This sequence comes from Mesonia algae, assembly GCF_003253545.1. Lineage (GTDB taxonomy): Bacteria > Bacteroidota > Bacteroidia > Flavobacteriales > Flavobacteriaceae > Mesonia > Mesonia algae. Next base: position 133,826 of record NZ_QKYV01000003.1, on the reverse strand, counting down.
TTAACACTATAAATGTCTTCGGCAGACATTTGCATGCCTAAGGTTTGCATTTCGCCTTCATTCATTCCTTCTAAAAGAGAAGGAATCCACATTCCTCCTTGTTGAGAAAACATGGGTAGGGCAAATAAAAAGAGTAAAATTCTAATAATTTTCATACGTATTATATTTAATTAAAACAGCTTGCAAAATACTACTTTTTATCTCTATATCTGTTTTATTCTTCCACCTTAACAGCTATTTCAATTTCTCTGAAATTATTTATGTTTATTGTTAAATTGTAGTTTTAACAGCTATTATGTTGTTTTAACGACAAATAAAGTGGTTAAATCTTGCAGATTTGATTTTATTATGTAATTTTACTAACGAATGTTAGTTTGTATTTTTAAAATAAGTAATTATGTATAACCCAACGATAGAAACCTTACCTATAAAAGAACTAAGAAAGCTGCAAAGTGAGCGTTTAGTGAATTTAGTAAATAAAGTATATGAAAAAGTTCCTTTTTATAAGAACAGTTTAGATAGGCATGGTGTGTCCCCAAAAGATATTCAGTCTATAAATGATATTCATAAACTACCTTTTACCAAGAAAACCGATTTGAGAGATCAATACCCCTTTGGCTTTTTAACGTTACCAGAAAAAGATTTAGCTAGAATTCATTGTTCTAGTGGAACCACAGGGAAACCTACCGTAGTGGCTTACACTAAAAATGATCTAGATGTCTTTTCGGAAGTAGTGGCTAGGTCTTTAGCGGCAGCAGGAGCTCAACCCGGAATGAAAATGCATAACAGTTATGGTTATGGTTTATTTACGGGAGGTATAGGATTACATTATGGTGCTGAAAAATTAGGAATGGGAGTTATTCCTGTTTCGGGAGGAATGACAGATCGCCAAATTAATCTATTAAAAGATTTTCAGTCAGAGGTTATATGTTGTACTCCTTCTTACGCTCAAACCATCGCTTACGAATTGGAGAAACGCGGTATGACAAAAGAAGATATTAACTTAAAATATGCCGTATTGGGAGCAGAGCCTTGGACTGATAGTATTCGTCAAGATATAGAAAACTCATTGGGAGTTAAAGCTACCAATATATATGGTTTAAGTGAAGTGATGGGACCAGGAGTTTCTCAAGAAGCATATGATGAGCAAGGGACAGGAAGTTATATTTGGGAAGATCATTTTTACCCAGAAATTGTAGACAAACATACTGGCGAACCTTTACCATACGGCGAGGAAGGAGTATTGGTATTTACAACGCTTACAAAAGAAGCTATGCCGTTTTTACGATATTGGACAAACGATATTTGCAGCCTTTCTTATGAAGAAAGTAAATCTAGAACCCATATTAAAATGGGACAGATTAAAGGTAGAGCAGATGATATGCTTATTATAAGAGGGGTAAATTTATTTCACACTCAAGTGGAAGATGTTTTTAAAGATTATGAAGAGCTAGCTCCTAATTATCAACTTGTGGTCACTAAAGAAGGTTTGATGGATTGTGTGGAAGTTCGTGTAGAAACTTGTGAAGCTTTTCAAAAAGAGTGCAGATTACCAAGTGATTATGAGCTCAATGAATCTTTTTCTCATGAAAAATTAACATTTTTAACCAAAAAGCTTCAAAAAAACATAAAAGATTCCGTAGGTTTAAGCATGAAACTGAGCTTGAAGCCTTACGGGAAAATACCTAAAAGTGAAGGTGGTAAAATGCAAAGGATTATAGATTTAAGAAACACATAAAATTTATGAAAAAAAGCAAAAGAGAATTGGTCTTGGAAGAAGCAGCGAAACTTTTTGTAGAAAAAGGATATAGCGCAACTTCTATGAAAGATATAGCTGTAAGAAACGGTATTGAAGCTGCGAGTCTTTACAATCATATCAAATCTAAACAAGATATCTTACAAGACCTTTTACTCTCTATTGCTTACAAGTTTGATGCAGGAATTAAAAATATTGCGAGCTCTAAATTCCGTAAAGAAGAAAGATTGAAAGAGGCTATAAAAATGCACATAAACGTTTCTGTAAATAATCAAGATACTACTTATTTAATTCTTCAGGATTGGAAACATTTGGAAGAACCTTCTAAAGCTGAGTTTTTAGAAATCAGAAAATATTATCAAGATACCTTTAGAGATTTGATAGTAGAAGCTAAAGAATTAGATGTGGTTAGAAACGCCAATACAGAGATAATGCTGAATAATATTTTGTCTTCTCTAAGATGGATTTACAATCAAGATCTATACGAAAATGTATCAAAAATAGACCTCTCACAATTTGAGAGTGAAATGCTTCAATTTATTTTTTCAGGAATAAAGAAATAGGTATGGACTTAACTGTTAAAATAAGAGAAACTATTTAGTTATTACTTTATAATTTCTATAAAAAATAGGCATAAAATGTTATTTTTGTGAAGTTAGCAATAATCATTGTTCATAAGAATATTTTATGCCAAATATAGAACTCGTATTACCCAAAATGGGTGAAAGTATTTCTGAAGCAACCATTATCAATTGGGCGGTTTCAGAAGGAGATCAAGTCCAACAAGATGAAACGGTTTTAGAAGTAGCCACAGATAAAGTAGATTCAGAAGTTCCTGCTCCCGTAAACGGAATTATTAAAGAAATATTAGTACAGCCAGATGAGGTGGTGAAAGTAGGTCAAGTGCTTGCTATTATTGAAGCTTCTAGTGATCAATCTGTAGCAACCACTTCTTCTTCCGATAAGAAAGAAGAAAAGCAAAGCCCTAAAAAAGCGAATGTTAATCCTGCAAAATCAGTACAGAAAAAGCAAAAAATCTCTTCTTCTTCCAACAAAAGCTATACGCTTAATGAGAATCAGAATACTTATTTTTCTCCGCTTATTCAGCAAATTGCAAAAGATTACCACATCAGTTTTGAAGAATTAGCTCGTATCCCTGCAACAGGGCACGAGGGCAGATTAAAAAAGAGTGATGTTTTTAAATATATAGAAGAAGGTCGTCCTGCTCAATTCGCACAGCCTGTGCCAGAACAAACAGGGTTTCAAGTGCCAGATTTAAAGCTAGATAAAGGAAAAGGGGAAATTGTAGAGATGGATAGAATGCGCCAAATGATTGCAGATCATATGGTTTATTCTAAACATACCTCACCACACGTTACCGCTTATGTAGAAGCCGATTTAACCGAAATGGTGAATTGGAGAAATGCCAATAAAAAAGCTTTTCAAGAGAAATATGGAGAACGCTTAACTTTTACTCCGCTTTTTGTTGAAGCAGTAGCGAAAGCAGTAAAAGATTTCCCAATGATAAATGTTTCCGTAGACGGAAAAAACATCATTGTAAAAGAAGACATTAATATAGGGATGGCCACCGCATTACCAAGCGGAAATTTGATTGTTCCTGTTGTAAATAATGCAGATAAAAAATCACTTCAAGAAATTGCAACCAATGTAAATGATCTTGCAGATAAGGCTAGAAATAACAAGCTAAAGCACGATGAAACCAGTGGTAGTACCTTTACGATATCTAACGTGGGGACTTTTGGGAGTTTAATGGGGACACCTATTATCAACCAGCCTGAAGTTGCCATTTTAGCTACGGGAATCATCAAGAAAAGAGCCGAGGTAATGGAATATGAAGACGGTGATAAAATTGAAATTAGAAGTATGATGTACTTATCACTTTCTTTTGATCATCGGGTAGTAGACGGTTTTCTTGGCGGAAGCTTTTTACGCCGCGTAGCCGATTATTTTGAAAATTTTGATCGCCCTAATTATTAATGTTGAATTTTTAATTTTTAATGAAAGAAAATATCGTCAAGAATAAGAGTTTCGATTTTGCATTAAAGATTATTGAATTGTATAAAATTCTTCAGTCAGAAAAAGAGTATGTTATTTCTAAACAGATTCTCAGAAGTGGGACAAGTATAGGAGCTAATGTTGCTGAATCTGTAGCGGGTGTAAGCCAAGCAGATTTTGTACATAAACTCACAATTTCAAGTAAGGAAGCTAGAGAAACAATCTATTGGCTTCAATTATTAAAACAGAGTGAATTAGTGAACTTAGACATAGATTTGTCAAGTTATATAAACGATTGTAATGAGTTGATTAGGCTGCTAACGGCAATTGTAAAAACAATTAATACAAAGTCTAATTAAAAATTCATCATTAAAAATTCAAAATTGTAATGATAAGCAAAGAATTATATAAAAAAGCATTTAAAAATCTTTGTACAGCGAAGTCGATGACCGAATTGTATGAAGAGAATTTTAAAGTAGTTTCAAAATATGTGCACGCTACTTCTAGAGGGCACGAAATTATACAAATTGCAGTCGGGATGCAGTTAAAGCCTTGCGATTATGTATTTCCTTATTATAGAGATGATTCTATTTTGTTGTCTATCGGGATGGAACCTAAAGATCTAATGCTTCAATTGTTAGCAAAAAAAGACGATCCATTTTCGGGAGGAAGAACCTATTATTCTCACCCTAGCTTAAACGATGAAGACAAACCAAAAATTCCGCATCAAAGTTCTGCAACAGGAATGCAAGCCATTCCGGCAACGGGGACCGCAATGGGAATGTGGTATAAAGAAACCGAAGGATTACCTGTTGGGGAAGATAAACCTGTGGTGGTTTGTTCTTTAGGAGATGCTTGTGTAACCGAAGGAGAAATTGCAGAAGCTTTTCAAATGGCAGTTTTAAAAAGCTTACCAATTCTTTATGTTGTACAAGATAACGGATGGGATATTTCAGCAAATGAAGCAGAAACCAGAGCTCAAAATGCTGCAGAATATGCAAGAGGGTTTAACGGATTAGAGGCGATTTCTATTGATGGAACCGACTTTGACGAGAGTTATAACACCGTTCAAAACTGCATTGATACGATTCGTAAAGAACGTCGCCCTATGTTGATTCATGCAAAAGTTCCTTTGTTAAATCACCATACCTCTGGAGTTAGGATGGAGTTTTATAGAGACGATTTAGAGGAAGCTAGAAGTAGAGATCCATTTCCTAAAATGAAAAATCATTTAGCAAAAAATGGCTTTACGGAAGATGAATTAGAAGCAATTGAAGCATTAGCGCGAGTAAAAGTAAAAGAAGATTACCAAGAGGCTTTACAAGCAGAAGATCCTCAACCAGAAGATTTATTTACGCACGATTTCGCCCCGACTACCATTACCGAAGAACAAGGGACTCGTTCTCCAGAAGGAGCAGAGAAAGTAGTCATGGTAGATTGCGCACTTTTTGCTATTGAAGAGTTAATGAAGAAGCATAAAGATTGCTTGCTTTATGGTCAAGATGTAGGAGGAAGATTAGGAGGTGTATTTAGAGAAGCAGCAACCTTAGCACAAAAATTCGGTGATAACCGCGTTTTCAATACCCCAATACAAGAAGCATTTATTGTAGGTTCAACCGTGGGAATGTCTGCCGTAGGATTAAAACCTATTGTAGAAGTTCAGTTTGCCGATTATATCTGGCCAGGACTCAATCAATTATTTACAGAAGTAAGTAGAAGCTGTTATTTATCTAATGGTAAATGGCCGGTTTCTATGGTATTACGTGTGCCAATAGGGGCGTATGGTAGTGGTGGCCCTTACCATTCTTCATCTGTAGAAAGTGTCATTACTAATATTCGCGGACTTAAAATAGCATATCCAAGTAACGGAGCCGACTTAAAAGGTTTGATGAAAGCAGCATATTATGATCCTAATCCAGTAGTGATTTTTGAACATAAAGGATTGTACTGGAGTAAAGTTCCTGGGACAAAAGGAGCCACCTCTGTAGAGCCTAGTGAAGATTATGTATTGCCATTTGGGAAAGCTTGGGTCTTACAAGAAATTTGGAAACAAGAAGAAGAAGAAACGATTTCTATCATTACCTATGGAATGGGAGTGCATTGGGCTATGAATGCTTCTGCAGAATTAGGAATGCAAGATAAAATAGAGATTGTAGATTTAAGAACGCTCGCTCCTCTAGATGAAGAAACGATTATGAAATCCGTAAAGAAAAACGGAAAATGCTTAGTCGTTACCGAAGAACCTTCAAACAATACATTTGCAAGAGCATTATCGGGTAAAATTCAAGAAGAATGCTTTAAGTATTTAGACGCTCCTGTTATGACTATAGGTTCAGAAAATATGCCAGCGATTCCACTTAATTCTACATTAGAACAAACGATGATTCCTTCAACAGAGAAAGTAAAAAATAAAATAGAAGAATTGCTAAATTATTAAATTATGGGCGTGACCCCGCAAAAAAAAAGCGGGGTCGGGCTTTACACTATATCTTTTTCGCGTTCATTTTGTACTGTAAAAACGCAAAAAAGGATGCCGCTTCAATCCCTCACGCAAAAGCATTTTTCTTAAAAAAATTAGACTAAAATGAATAAAGAATTTTGGTATGAACTTCAAGAAAAGTGTATAGACTATTTAATAGCCATTGGTCCTAAAGCCCTATTTGCTATAATAATATTAGTACTAGGTGTATTTACTATAAAAATACTCATGCGAGTATTAAAACGGATTTTAGAAAAATCACATACAGAACTCTCTTTACGAAGTTTTGTAGAAAGTTTATCTGTATTTCTTCTGTATGGATTTTTGTTCTTTATTCTTGGTTCTATTTTAGGGATCGAGACAGCTTCTTTCTTAGCTATTTTTGGAGCAGCGGGAATTGCTATTGGTTTAGCCTTACAAGGTAGCTTGTCTAATTTTGCAGGTGGAGTACTTATTTTAGTTTTTAAGCCTTTTAAAGTTGGAGATTTAATTTATGCTAATGCTAATCTAGGTTTTGTACAAAAGATAGATATCTTGTACACAAGAATTAAAACTTTTGACGGTAGAATTATTACCATGCCTAACGGAAATTTATCCAATAGTGATGTAGATAACCGCACGATGGAAAAATACCGAAGAATAGATTTAAAACTTAAATTTTCTTATGAAGTAGATATAGACTCAATAAGAGAAATCATTATATCTACACTAAAAAAACATCCCAATGTAATAGAATCTCCTGCGCCAGATGTCTGGCTCGATGAGATAGGAGATTACGATTTGAAAGTAGTGGCTCGTTGTTGGGTAGAATCTATTGATTATTGGCCTGCTTTCTGGGAACAATTAGAAGCTGTTAAAAAAGCCTTGGATGCAGAAGGGATAGAAATTCCAATTCCTAAACGTGCTATTTATCAAGAGGGAGTAACTAAAAACTCTTTATCAAAAATAGATGATTAATGATTTTTTTAATTTATTAATTTCCTTCAAGTCCAGAATTAAAGTGGTTAACCGTTTTAATTAATTCGCAATTCTAAATTGACTAACTTTTCTTGTTTCTTCAAAGAGTGTTTTTAAAATTCACGTCTCATCACTTTAGTATATCCAACATTAACCTTTATTATAAAGGTTTTTTTTAGCTCAAATCTTCTTTAATCTTCTAGAAATGACACTGCTGGAGTGATTTTTAGAGCATATCGTAAACATCAAATCCTCATCTTAAAGTGGGTTAAACTGATTTTAATTTAATTATTTCTCTAAAAAACAATCATTTTAACAAAATAATTCGTTTAAAATATTACATTTGTTAATCTAACGAACGTTTGTTAGTAGTTTTTTTAACCTAATTAATTACTTTATGAAGTTTATTAACCTAAAACCCTATGTATTTGGTGTAACCTTTTTTGTCTTTTCAATGGGTGTAGCACAAACCAAATCTAACCTAGAAAAGAAAGAAGATACTATTGCTAAACCAGCCAATCTACCCTTAGTAGATGATGATAAAATTGATATTGACTTTTATGGTTTTATAAGACACGATGCGTTTTACGATACACGTCAAGTTATTGGAGCAGGAGAAAATTTAGTTCCACTTTATCCTAGAGATGAACAATTAGACATTAATGGAGAAGATATTAATGATGCCTCACAATTTCATATGTTGTCTGTTCTATCTAGAGCTGGTATAAAATTAAAAGGTCCAGACGTGTTGAATGCAAAAACCTCTGGAATTTTAGAGGGAGAATTTTTTGGCTCTAGTGAAGCAGGCATTAATCAGTTTAGGCTTCGTCATGCTTATATTATGCTAGATTGGGAAACTACTCAATTAGGTTTAGGTCAATATTGGCATCCTATGGTAGTATTAGAATGTTTACCTAATGTGGTAAACTATAGTACAGGATCTCCCATATTCGCACTCAATAGAAACCCGCAAATAAGACTAACTCAACAATTAAATTCTAAATTTAAAGTGATGGCTGCAGCCATCTCACAAAGAGATTTCACTCCAGATAATACAGCTTATAGAAATAGTGGGATGCCTTCATTACATCTTCAGCTACAGTATAAATCTGAAAAATTTGTAGCAGGAATAGCTCAGCAATATGAAAACTTAAAACCTCAATTAAGTTCTGGAGAAGCTATTCAGAAATCTAATGAAAGAGTAGAAAGTTTTACTACGATGGCTTATGCAGCCTTAACAACCAAACCATTAAAGGTTAGTGCCGCTTATACTTTTGCGCAAAATGCATCTTCATTAGTAATGTTAGGGGGTTACGTGGGTTATAGTAGACCAGACCAAGTAGATGTATTTAAACCTATGAATACCCAAAGCGCTTGGATAGATTTTCAGCAGTTAACAAATAAAAAAATTGCTTTAGGATTGTATGCAGGACTTGTAAATAACAACGGGGTAAGTGATCCTATAGAAGGAGCAGTAGCTACAACTTATGGAGTAACCTCTGCGTGGGGAGCGGTTTCAGCTTCAGAAGGGGCAAGGTCTATTAACCAACTTTACCGTGTAGTTCCTAGAATAGACTTTAAACTTAATAAATCTATAAAATTTAGATTCGAAATAGAGCATACCGCTGCTGAGTGGGGAGATGCTCAAATCGATGGAACTGGTAGCGGGAATGAAGTTACCGTTAATAATAATCGTTTTCACTTAGCCACATTCTTTACATTTTAACCCTTATCAACTACTAAACTTATTAAACTATGACAACAACGAATGAAATTACTCCTTCCGTAAAGGAAGAAAAAAATGATATTTTAACCGTTATTATTGCTTCTTCTGCTGGAACTTTAATCGAATGGTATGATATGTTTTTAGCCATTATTATGGCAAGTACATTATCAGTTAACTTTTTTGCAGCCGATGGTTCTCATTTTCTAGAAACCTTAGCTGTAGTAGCTTCTTCATTTATGATCAGACCTATAGGGTCTTTAATATTTGGAAGTATAGGAGATAGAATTGGTAGAAAATATTCTTTTTTACTTTCCTTAATTATTATGGGAGCTTCTACTTTTTTAATAGGTTGTATTCCCTCTTTTGCTAGCATTGGTTGGGCAGCACCAATTTTACTATTAGTATTTAGACTTTTACAAGGTCTTGCTATTAGTGGAGAATATGCAGGTGCGGTTATCTATGTGGCAGAACACGCGCCTAAAAATAGAAGAGGATTTTATACAGGATTTATCCAAGCAACTGTGCCTTTAGGTTTATTAATTTGTTTGTTGGTAGTGTACTTAGTGCAAAGCTCTATGAGTGCTGAAGACTTTATTAGTTACGGGTGGCGTATTCCATTTTTATTAAGTTCTGTTTTAGTAATCCTAAGTTATTTCGCAAGAAAGAAGTTGCATGAAAGTCCAGTTTTTGAAGAGTTAAAGAAACAAGGAAAAACAAGCAAATCTCCAGTAAAAGATGCTTTTAAAGCTAAAGGAAACATTGCATTAATATTCAAAGCTATTTTTGGAGGTAATGCAGCACAAAGTACCGTGATGCAAACCAGTTTATTTGTGACACTTTTCTTTTTACAACGAGCAGTTTTATTGCCAGAAACCACCGTTTTATTAATTACTACAGTCGTTACGTTTTGTAGTGCTTATTTCTACCAATATTTTGGACATTTAAGTGATAAAATAGGAAGGAAAAAAGTTCTTCTAGGAGGATTAATTGCTAGTTTAATCCTTATACCTACGGCCTTCTATTTATTTATGGAAATAGGAAACCCTGATGGTCTTACAGAAATTCATGAAATTAGCGCAAGTGCAACCCTTCAATTAATGGGAATAAGTTTTTTATTATCGGTAGCAGGAGCTGCAACTTACGGACCTTTAGGAGCGTTTATGTTAGAGTTATTCCCTACCAATATTCGTTATACCAGTATGGGATTTGCTCAAAATATGGGTAACGGCTTGGTAGGTGGAGCTACTACTTTTGTAACCGAACTTATTAAAACTTCATTTATTGTAAGTGCAGTCATGGCACCTTATATAGGATTAATTTATCCTTTGGCAATTGTAGTTATTGCTATAATTGTAAATGCTTTCTTTGTACCAGAAACATATCAACGAGATCTTACAGATGATTCTATAAACGACGATTAATAAATTTGCCCCTTTTAAATAAAAAAAGCACTTTCATTTGAAGGTGCTTTTTTTATTAAATTAATGTATTCTAATTTGATAAGGATACATTTCATACACAGCATTGTCTTCGTTTATCGTATTTCCTAAATTCTTGTTTTCTTTGGCCTCTATAGCGATAGATTTAATTTCTTCTTCAGAATACTTATCTATATGAGACATAGCAAAAGCTTTATAAATCATAGGTTCAGTAAACTTAGGATATTTTTCTAAAGATTTATTAAACTGTATTATCGCTTTCTCCCATTTTTGTTGTTCATATAACGAGATTCCATAATAAAACAAGTCAAGATGATGATAGCCATCTTCGCCCCATTGTGTTACTTGTTCTTCTATGTCTTTAGCGAAGATTTTTTCAGCTTTTTCAAATTCATTTAATTGCAAGTAGGAAAGAGCGATGTGAAAGTTGTAGGTATGATCCATTACAAAAGAATTCCCTTCTATTGATTTAATTTTTTCAAAATCTGCTATAGCACTTTTATAGGTTTTAGCGAAAATACATTTTATAAATCCGCGATAAGCGAGCCATTTTTTTTCATCGTATTTTACAGCCTTATCTAGAAAAACCATACCCGCTTCATACTTGCGAGCTTTAAATAAAGGCATGGCTTTTTGCTGCCATAAATAAGCTATAGTCGAGTCTTCTTTTAATCCTTTATCTAGACATTCTTGCCATTTATTCATTTCAAAAGTATAGCTGTAATTTTTAGCACAATTATTTAGATATTTTTTAATAATTTTTTCTTGATTTTCCTTATCGGAAGTTTGAGCAGAAGCCTGTTTTGTATCACATGAGAATAGGCTTATTAGAATAAAGCTAGGACAAATGATAATGAATGGAAATATTCTAAGCTGTTTTTTCAAATTGCTGATATTGAGTTTCTTAAAAAACATATAATTAGATATTAAAAAAGTTAATCTACGTTAAGTTGATGATAACGCAGTGTTAATTGTCATTTTAGGATGCTTTACAAATAGTAAATTAGATAAAAATTAACCTAAAAACTTATAACTATGGAATTTAAGAAAGAAATAGCTAATAATCTTAACCAATTATTAGAAAAAAATTACGACGCAGAAAAAGGATATAAAGATGCTGCAGACAAGGTGCAAAATACACGTATGAAGCAGTTTTTAGAAGAACAAGCGCAATTGCGTTATGATTTTGGACACCAGATTAAATCTGAAATTAAAGCCTTTGACGGAGAAGTAGATAAAGGCGGAAGTGTAAAAGGTAGTATGCACAGAGCTTGGATGGACCTTAAATCGGCTGTCACTAGTGATAAAGAGGAAAATGTAATGGAAGAAGTTCAGCGAGGGGAGCAAAGCGCTATCGAAGAATACAATGAAGTAATTAATAAGTCAAATCTACCTGCAACGACTAAAGATGTTTTGACTCAGCAAAGAGATAAAATTCAACAAGCACAACAAAGTGCAAAAAACTGGGAAATTGTTTCTTAAGCTAAAATGATTATCTTAAACCCGCTTTAATGCGGGTTTTTTTATGCTTTTTATTTCAGGAAAATATATTCTAGCAAAAGGATTTAGAGGTTTAGCACTGTTTCCTTTTATATTTATAAAGAGAGATTCACTTCGTCAAGATAAAGTGTTTGTCAATCACGAACGCATACATTTACAGCAACAAAAAGAACTTTTACTATTGGCGTTCTTGTTGTGGTACGGTTTAGAATATTTTATAAAACTTTTGCATTATAGAAACAGGAGAGAAGCCTATTTAAATATTTCTTTTGAGCGTGAAGCTTATCAAAATGAGAAGAACTTAAACTATTTAAGTAACCAAAGAAAGCTTTGGGCATTTACCAAATACCTATAAAAAAAACCGACTCGAAAGTCGGTTTTTTAATTACTTAGTTTTATTTGGAGGATATTTCTCCATGATTTTCATTACAATCTCATTAATTCGTTCAATTTTAGCCTCTCGGTCTTGCGATAAAACGCCAGTTCCCATGCCTTGCCAAATCAACTCTTTCTTTTGGGCATCGATTAAATCTATATACAAAGTCCCTTCTGTAGAGGTGCTCACCGTTTCTCTTCCTGCTCCTCTCCAGTAATACGGTGTCCATCCCCAACCGTAACCGTAACCAAAATTGTTTCGGTAAATATCAACATTCGTATTGGTTTTAGTGAAAATGCTAATCAACATATCAGGATTGCTAGACTTAGCAAAACCTTGTTTGGTCAATTCGGTTTCAATAGCTCTTAAAATTCTTTTTTTATCAAGGTCAGATATTTCTGCTTTATCAATTCCTGGTTTGTAAAAAGCAAAAGATTGATATTGATTAAAATCTACGGCATCATCATAATCTGTAGCTACTTTTACACTACTGCAAGAGGTTACAAGCAACATTACTGAAGCTAAAACGGGAATTAAAAGTTGAGATCTTTTCATAATCATTTGTTTTTAGGGCGTTCGGGCGGGCTTTCGCTAGTCGCTTTTTGGTGAAAAACCAAAAGAGCTTCAACAAACCGCTCAATCCCTAACGCAAATTAATCATCTAATAATGCCGAATCTACTTTATGAGGTAAAGTAACTTTTAAATTAGGTTCAATTTCCATAGCTCTTTTAATAGCAAAAATGGCTTCGTCGTTACGAGCCCAAGAACGTCTAGAAATACCATTATTAACGTCCCAAAAAAGCATAGACTTTAAACGTCTATCGGCTTCTCTACTACCATCAAGTACCATACCAAAACCACCATTCATCACTTCGCCCCAGCCAACGCCACCACCATTGTGTATACTTACCCAAGTAGCGCCTCTAAAGCTATCACCTATTACATTTTGTATCGCCATATCTGCTGTAAACTGGCTTCCATCATAAATATTAGAGGTTTCACGGTAAGGGGAATCTGTTCCCGAAACATCGTGATGATCTCGGCCTAATATTACGTATCCTATTTCCCCCTTATCAATAGCATTATTAAAAGCTTCAGCTATTTTCATTCTTCCTTCCGCATCAGCGTAAAGAATACGAGCTTGAGAACCTACCACGAGCTTATTTTCTTGAGCGCCTTTTATCCAGGTAATATTATCCTGCATTTGCTGCTGAATTTCTTTTGGGGCTTTTTGTTTTAATTCTTCTAAAACCTGAGTAGCAATTTTATCGGTTTTTGCTAAATCTTCGGCTTTTCCTGAAGCGCAAACCCATCTAAACGGACCAAAACCATAATCGAAACACATAGGTCCCATGATGTCTTGCACGTAACTTGGGTATTTAAAATCTTTACCATTCTCTGCAAAAATATCGGCTCCAGCTCTAGAAGATTCTAATAAAAAAGCATTTCCATAATCAAAAAAGTAGGTGCCTTTAGCTGTATGTTTATTGATAGCTTCTACTTGACGTATTAAACTTTTTTGAACTGCAGCCTTAAATTTTTCAGGTTGGTTAGCCATCAATTCGTTAGACTCTTCATAAGATAAACCAACAGGATAATAACCACCAGCCCAAGGGTTGTGTAAAGAAGTTTGATCACTTCCTAAGTCGATATGAATGTTTTCTTCATCAAATTTTTCCCATACTTCTACAATATTCCCATCGTAACCTATAGAAACAGTTTCTTTATTTTTTTTAGCTTCTCTAACACGCTGAGCAAGTTGATCTAAATCGCTAATAACCTCTTTTACCCAACCTTGTGAATGACGAGTTTGAGTAGCTTTAGGATTAATTTCGGCGCAGACCGTAACACAACCAGCAATATCTCCTGCTTTAGGTTGAGCTCCACTCATCCCACCAAGTCCGGAGGTAACAAAAAGTCCGCCTTTAGGCTCCTTTTTTATTTTTCTAAATCCGTTAAGGACAGTGATGGTAGTGCCGTGAACAATTCCTTGGGGACCGATATACATATAACTTCCTGCAGTCATTTGTCCGTATTGAGTCACACCTAAAGCATTAAATTTCTCCCAATCATCTGGCTGGGAATAGTTAGGAATCATCATACCATTCGTAACTACCACTCTTGGAGCATCTTTGTGAGAAGGAAATAAACCCATAGGATGACCGCTATAAACTACTAAAGTTTGTTCATCGGTCATTTCAGCTAAATACTTCATCACCAATGTGTATTGTGCCCAGTTTTGAAAAACAGCTCCGTTTCCTCCATAGGTGATCAATTCATGAGGATGTTGAGCCACGGCGTGATCCAAATTATTTTGAATCATAAGCATGATCGCTTTGGCTTGTTCACTTTTTCCAGGATACTCTTCAATAGGACGAGCATATATTTTATAATCTGGGAGAAAGCGATACATATAAATTCTTCCGTAAGTATTGAGTTCTTCTTTAAACTCTGGGAGTAAAGTGGCGTGATGTTGAGGCTCAAAATAACGTAATGCGTTTTGGAGAGCTAATTTTTTTTCTTCAGCAGAAAGAATGTCTTTGCGCTTTGGAGCGTGATTAATTGAGGTATCGTATTCTTTTTTTTGTGGCAATTCGTTAGGAATACCTTGTAATATAGTTTGTTTAAAATCTAACATCTTGATTATCGATTTGATGAGTTGAATGATTAATTTTCGGTAAAATTAATTCACTAAGGATAACGAATGTCAACGCGATGTCGACGGGTAGAAATAGCAATTTTAAATTGGAGTACTAAATGTTTCATTCGCTAGTTTTTGAAACTATCTGTTTTTTTATCATAACCGTAAGGACAATGTCTGCAACCACTTTTACAGCAATAACCACGTTTTAAATGGTACTGCTCGGTAAAACATTTATATCCTTCTGGAGTAAGGTAATAATCACCTTCTTCTAGGGGTATTCTTTTTTTGATAGACATAGTGCTGTAAAATTACAAATTAAGCGTGTAAACCTTAGTTTAAAAAAGAAAAACCTAAACTAAAAATCTTTGTAAGCTTTCAAAATTAAGTGGAAATATAGATAATGATTGTATTTTTGAAAAAAAAAGTAAGTTTGTCTAAGTCCGTTTCGTCTTCCAATCAATATGTAACTCAATTAAATGGGATTGATCTCTATTTAAAACGAGAAGATCTATTACATCCTTTAGTGTCAGGGAATAAATTTAGAAAGCTAAAATATAACCTTCAGCAAGCAAAAGAACAAAACAAAAAAACAATACTTACTTTTGGAGGAGCTTTTTCTAACCATATTTTGGCTACTTCCGCAGCAGCGAAATTAAATAATTTAAATTCTATTGGAATTATTAGAGGAGAGGAATTGGGAGGAGAGAACTTAGAAAAAACACTTTCTCAAAATGAAACTTTAAGAAATGCAAAAGCAATGGGAATGCAACTGCATTTTATCGATAGAGAGTCTTATCGAGATAAAGAAAATACTTTATTTATTGAGCGCTTAAAAAATAAGTTTGGGGACTTCTATTTAGTTCCTGAAGGTGGAACAAACAACTTCGCAATTAAGGGTTGCGAAGAAATTTTAACTAAAGAAGATGATAATTTTGATGTCATTTGTTGCCCGGTAGGAACGGGAGGAACCATAGCTGGAATTATTAACTCTTCTTCTAATCATCAAAAAATTTTAGGTTTTTCTACACTCAAAGGGGATTTCTTAAAAGAGGAAGTAGCTAGTCACGTAAAAAAAAATAACTGGGAGATTATAATAGATTATCATTTTGGCGGTTATGCTAAGGTAGATAAGGGGTTAATTGATTTTATGAATAAGTTTAAGTCTGAATATAATGTACTTTTAGATCCTATTTACACAGGGAAAATGATGTATGGTATTTTGGATATGATTGAAAAAGGTGAATTTTCTAAAAATACACGTATTTTAGCGATTCATACAGGAGGTTTGCAAGGAATTTCTGGAATAAATAAAAAATTGGTACGTAAAAACTTACCACAAATTATTAGTTAAGCATGAAAGGAAAAATTCTTATTTTATTGTTATCAGCGGGTCTTATCGTAAGTTCGTGTGGAAGTAAAAAGAATGTCGTTAAATCTAATAAGGATAAGAGAGAGAAAGTTATCATTGCGAATGAAAATTCGAATTATAATCACAATGAGAATGATAAAGTTATAACTCCCAACTCCAATACTACTCCAATAGATTCTTCAGAAAAAACTAGAGAAAATACAGCACCCGTTTTTGAAGATAATAATGAGCGTTACATTTATAATTATGCTCAAATAGCAAAAGATGAAATGTCTCTTTACGGAATTCCGGCAAGTATAACCATTGCGCAAGGAATACTAGAGTCTAGCGCAGGAAGAGGAGAGCTTACTTTAAAGTCTAACAACCATTTTGGTATAAAATGTAATGGTTGGGAAGGGGAAAAGGTATACCATGATGATGATACCTACCAAGAGTGTTTTAGAAAATATAAAGACCCTAAATATAGCTTTAGAGATCACTCCTTATTTTTAAAAGATAGAAGAAGATACTCTTCACTTTTTAATCTTAAAAAAGATGATTATAAAGGATGGGCGTACGGCCTTAAAAAGGCTGGATATGCCACAGATCCTCGTTATCCTGCAAAACTTATTAGTATTATAGAAAGATATCAATTACATCGTTTTGATGACGAGGTTTTAGGAAATGGTAGTAGAGAAGGCAACCCTTCTAAAGAGACCAAAGTAGATTACACAAGTATTCGTTATACAGTAAAAAAAGGAGATACTTTATATAGCATTTCTCAACGTTATAATCTTACTGTAGAAGAATTAAAATCTATCAATAAATTAAAAAGTGATGGCTTATCAATAGGCCAAAAACTTTATGTAAAAACACTTTAAAAGAAATACACTTTATGTTGTATCAAAGAAGCAGTCAACTTTTTCAAGAAGCAAAAAAATATATTCCGGGTGGAGTAAATTCACCTGTAAGAGCCTTTAGTGCAGTAGGAGGAGATCCTATTTTTATTAAAGAAGCAAAGGGAGCTTACATCTATGATGAAGACGGACGAGAATACATAGACTACATCAATTCTTGGGGACCTATGATTTTGGGTCACGCTCACCAACCTGTAATTGATGCTATTATTGAAAAAACTAAAAAAGGTACTTCTTTTGGAACTCCCACCGAAATAGAAACTCAAATCGCCAAATTAGCCACTACAATGGTTCCCAATATAGACCAAATTAGAATGGTGAATAGTGGGACAGAAGCTTGTATGAGTGCAGTTAGGTTGGCAAGAGGTTTTACAGGGAAAGATAAAATTATCAAATTCGCAGGTTGCTACCACGGTCACAGCGATTCTTTTCTTATTCAGGCTGGGAGCGGAGCGGTTACTTTTGGTACACCTAATAGTCCTGGAGTTACTAAAGGGACTGCAAAAGATACTTTACTAGCTCAATTCAATAACTTATTGAGTGTAGAAGAGTTAATTGCAGCCAATAAAAACGAGATTGCCTGTATCATTTTAGAGCCAGTTGCTGGTAATATGGGGTGTATTCCTCCACAAGAAGACTTTTTAGAGGGACTTCGTGAATTGTGTAACGAGCATGACATCTTGCTTATTTTTGATGAAGTAATGACTGGTTTCCGTCAAGCGGAAGGAGGAGCACAACAGCGACTAAATGTAAATGCAGATATTGTAGCATTTGGTAAAGTTATAGGAGGCGGACTTCCAGTAGGAGCTTTTGCCGCCCGAAAAGAAATTATGGATTATCTAGCGCCTATCGGTCCGGTGTATCAGGCAGGAACCCTTAGCGGAAATCCTTTAGCGATGGCAGCAGGTTTGGCAATGCTTACCGAACTTCACGACCATCCTGAAATCTTTAAAAGTATCGATGAGAAAACCATTTATCTTAAGGAAGGCTTAGATAAAGTACTAACGAAAAACGGAGTTGCGTTTACGATTAATCAAATAGGATCGATGATCTCTGTTCATTTTTCAGAAACCCCTGTGGTAGATTTTGAAAGTGCCGCTTTAGGAAATAATGAATACTTCAAGAAATTCTTCCACGGGATGTTAGAAGAAGGTATTTACATTGCTCCAAGTGCTTTTGAAACCTGGTTTATATCTGAAGCTTTATCTTACACAGATCTTGATAAAACTATCGCTGCGGCAGATAAAATTACCGCTGCGTGGTAGGTTTATAATTCCGTAAAGACTTTTAAAAACCTCCTAACTATTTTTATTATAAAAAGTTAGGAGGTTTTTTATTTATGGAAAAGGTTACTCTTTAAATTTTGAAATTTCGGTATTATAATCCAAACCATGTCTTTTTAGATAAGTTGAAAGGCTTTCTTTAAATTCCATAGCTTCTCTACGTTTGTCAACATTTTTTGGGTCAAACAATAGATATAAAGAACCGTCTGATTGTAATTGAGTACCATAAGTTTGAGGTTGATTATGAGACATTAAAAACCGGTCTTCTAAGTAAGCTAGCAAATCTCTATCAAAAGTGCCCGAATGAGTCGCATGTTCAAAATCCTTATAGTAATACGCAATCCATTCTGGAGAGGAATGTTGAAGCGTAAGGAAAACAGCATATTTACTTCTATAGTCTGTTAGTTCATCTTGGGTAGGAAAACCACATTTTTCAACTAAGGAAACAAATTTTTGTAAATTTTCTGCATCTACTTCTTTTCTATCTCTGGTTCCAGTATGTCTTACATCTTGATCTTCTATGAATATTTCGATCAATAAATTATTGATATTGTCACAATTTAGATCAATCAACTTAAAATTTTCAAGTGGGTTTGGAGACTTATCGATCAAGTTTTTAATTAATGCATCTTGGTTTTTAGATTCTTGCTTGCAAGCCATAAATACTGCAAGTGAAGTAAACATAAAAATTATTTTAATGAACCTATGTTTCATTATTGTATAAATTATTTTTTAAAGCTTACAAAATCAATATAAATTTACAGGGTAGGAGCTTAACCTGAAACTTGAATAATTTCATTTTTCTCTAAAATTTCATGAATATCATTATTTTTTCGCCCTTCTACGTGCCTTAGCCATAATCCAGCCTGAGTTTTATTTATACTTCCTTTTTTAAACTCACTTTTAATTAATTGTTTTAATTCTTTCCAGTATTTTTCAGGAGAATGAAGAAATATAAGATCTGGACTTTTATCACAGTTTGTATTTTCATTTGTTGGATAACCATTTTTCTTTGTATAAGTAATAAGTGCTTTTGTGTTTTTATGATCGATTTCTGTTTGCAATTTCATTAAGGAATCTGCTAAAAGAGAATCTATAGGGTGTTTATTAGCAATAGCTCTAGCTCTTTTTCCGTAAGCTAAGCGGTCTTCTCTACTGTATTCATTCACATATTTATCTCTACTGATTCCTTCAGCTTTTTTCATAGAATCTATAATTGCAAAGAAAGGATCTATTATGCGTTCATCTCCACGATATTTTTGATCATCTTCAATAAGTTGATTTATAAAATTGCAGGGATTTGATTGTTGAGAAGGTAATTCTAAATTATTCTTAGTCTTTTTGCAACTATAACAAAAAGCTAAAATAAAAACCAACAGAATTGACGGACTTATTTTTAATAGACTTTGAACATTACTTTTCATTATTTATAAATGCTTATTAATCTCTAACAACTCCTCTAGATAATCCCTCTTATTTGAAAGCCTAGGGATTTTATGCTGTCCGCCAAGTTTATTGTTTTGCTTAGACCACGTATAGAATAATTGTTCTTTAGCGATATGTACTTTAAGCATATTAAGAGTGACGTTATTTTTTCTTTTAGCTTCGTAGTCGCTATTAAGGGTTTGCAAAGTTTCATCTAAGCAACGTTCAAAATGGTGAAGATTTTCAGGCGGAATTTTAAACTCGATAATCCATTCGTGGGCGCCTTTATTTTTGCCTTCCATAAAAATAGGTCCAGCCGTATAATCTACAATTTCGCAGGCGGTTAATTTAGTTGCTTTTTTTAGCGCTTGTTCTGCATTTTCGATAATGAGTTCCTCTCCAAAAACATTAATATGATGTTTGGTTCTCCCCGTAACTTTTACTCGGTAAGGATAAGTAGAGGTAAATCTAACTGTGTCTCCAATTTTATAACGCCATAGACCCGCATTGGTAGTAATGATAATCGCGTAATTAACACCAATTTCTACTTCGCTTAACGGAATTACTTTTTCTTCTAAAGAACCATAGCTATTCATCGGGATAAACTCATAGAAAATACCGTAGTCTAACATGAGTAAAAGCTCCTTGCTATCATTCCTATCTTGGACGGCAAAAAAACCTTCTGAAGCATTGTAGGTCTCGTAATATTTAAAATTAGGCTTAGAAATTAAATTATGATATTGTTCTTGATAAGGTTCAAAACTTACACCGCCATGAAAATAGACTTCTAAATCTGGCCACACCTCTTGTAAACTTGCTTTTTGGGTGTATTGCATCACATTGTTAAGAAGCACCAACATCCAAGAAGGAACTCCAGCTAAGCTGGTGACATTCTCTTGAATAGTACTTTTTACAACGGCCTGCATTTTGGCTTCAAAATCACTCATCAATGATATTTCGTTGTTGGGAGTAGAACTGTAGGTAGCCCAAAACGGCATATTGTCAATAAGAATAGCCGATAAATCTCCGAATACCGTCCCGTTTTCTCTGTACAATTCTTTACTTCCGCCTAAGCGTAAACTCTTTCCTGTAAACAGTTGAGAGTTCTCATTGTTATTTAAATAAAGGCATAGCAAATCTTTACTTGCAGCATAGTGACAGTCTTCTAAAGACTCCGGACTTACAGGTATAAATTTGCTTTTCGCATTGGTGGTTCCGCTAGATTTTGCAAACCATTTTATAGGAGTGGGCCAAAATATGTTATTTTCACCTCGACGACTTCTTTCTATTAAAGGCTCTATATCTTCATACGATTGAATAGGTACTCTTTCCTTAAATGTAGCGTAATTGCGTATACTAGCGAAATCGTATTTTTGTCCAATAAGTGTGTGTTTTGATTTTTCGATTAACTGATGCAAAATCTCACTTTGAACTTCATGTGGATATTTTATGAATAGCTCCATTTGATGGATTCTTTTCTTTAAGAACCAGGAAGCAATTGAATTTACAATAGGAATTGGCATTAATCGTGTATATTTAAACCTTTATTGAAAGTTATAAAAATAAAACTTAAAAGTTGATAGAATCACTTTCTTAGTAAAAATAAAAAAAATATGCTATTTGAAGGAGTACTAAAAAAAATGCCTACCGAATTAAAAGAAAAAGTTCAATACTACTTAGTATTTGAGAACGATTTTCTTCATCTAAATCAAATTTTAGATCAAAAAATAAGTTTATCATTCTTAAAATTTCAATGTCTTAATTGTGGTAAAGACAAGAAAATTTTTAGACAAGGATTTTGTTATGACTGTTTTTATGAAATCCCACAGGCAGGAGATTGGATTATGAAACCAGAACTCAGCACCGCTCATTTAGATAAAGAAGATAGAGATCTAGAATATGAAAAAAGAGTTCAGCTTCAGCCACATATTGTTTATTTAGCAAATTCTAGTAATGTAAAAGTAGGGGTAACCAGAAAGACTCAAGTTCCTACACGTTGGATAGATCAAGGAGCTCACGAAGCTTTAGGGATTTTAGAAGTTCCTAATCGATACCTTGCCGGAATTGCCGAAGTAGCTCTTAAAGATCATGTAGCCGATAAAACCAATTGGCGCACCATGCTTAAAAATGAAATTGAGGATGTAAACTTAGAAGAAACTAGAAATAAATTAGTAGAGTTTTTACCTGAAGAAGTTGAGCCTTATATCTTAAAAAATAATAAAGAAACAGAAATTAATTTCCCTGTTTTGTCTTATCCAACGAAGCTTAAAAGTTTAAACCTTCAAAAGAAGTTAGATTATAGCGGAGTGCTTAAAGGGGTTAAAGGGCAATATTTAATCTTTGAAGATAATACTGTATTTAATATACGTAGTAATGAAGGACTTTATGTGAGATTAGAGATAAACTAATTTGCTAATGAGTACAAATAGAAAAAGGTTCGATAAAATTTATCGAACCTTTTTTATATTATAAATAAGCGAAAGCCTATTATATATCTTCTTGATCTCTTAAATGCTGAATATAAGAAGCTTTTTGAATTTGTCTTCTTTTTTCTACAGATGGTTTTGTGAAATGTTTGTTATCTCTTAATTTCTGAAGCGTTTTAGTATCACGATACTTTCTTTTTAAACGTTTTAAAGCACGCTCTATCTTTTCACCGTCTTTTACTTTTACAATTAGCATATAGTGTTTTTTTAATATTAAATTTTATAATGATACTTCAAGTATCGCGTCCAATAATTGAAAACAAATAGTTTTGCAAAAAAATTGAGGTGCAAAGATATAAATAAATATCTATAAATGAAGTAAAAATGAATTATTTGCGAAATTATCCTAAATAATTTCTCAAGATTTTATTTTTCGATGAATCTTTTAGTTTTCGTATCCCTTTCTCTCGTATCTGTCTAACGCGTTCTCTAGTAAGGCCAAAGGTTTCTCCAATTTCTTCCAAACTCATAGCTTGGTGATTCCCTAAGCCATAAAATAATTTAATTACATCTGCCTCACGTGTAGATAAAGTATCTAAAGCTCTAGTGATTTCTATAGTTAAAGAATCATGCATTAAAGATTGATCTGGGTTGGGAGAATCTCCGCTATTTACAACATCATATAAACTAGATGTTTCTCCTTCTCTTAAAGGAGCATCCATAGATAAATGTCTTCCAGAGTTTTTTAAAGATTGTCTTACGACACTAATACTCAAATCTAATTCCTTAGCAATCTCTTCGGCTGTTGGTGGTCTTTGGTTGGTTTGCTCTAAATGAGAGAAAGCCTTATTGATCTTGTTAATAGAACCAATTTTATTCAGCGGTAAGCGAACAATTCTACTTTGCTCAGCTAAAGCTTGTAATATAGATTGACGTATCCACCAAACGGCATAAGATATAAATTTAAAACCTCTAGTTTCGTCAAACCTTTTAGCAGCTTTAACCAAACCTACATTACCTTCATTAATTAAATCGGGTAAGGTAAGCCCTTGATTTTGATATTGTTTGGCAACAGAAACCACAAAACGAAGATTTGCTGTAGTTAGTTTGTCTAAAGCTATTTGATCTCCTTCTCTAATTTTTTGAGCCAGTTCTACCTCTTCTTCAGCAGTAATCAAATCTACTTTACCAATATCTTGCAAGTACTTGTCTAAAGAAACCGATTCTCTATTGGTTACTTGCTTGGTAATTTTTAGTTGTCTCATATAGTAAAACTGTTTTTTATGTAAGTTAGCAAAAAAGCGCTAACCAAGGGTTTTATTTTTTATCTTTTCCTTTTCCAAAAAGATCTTTAAGGACATTACCTGCGGCTTCTTTAATTTTGTCCTCTTTATCTTTTGGCTTTGTAGGTATTGTATCTTTAGTAGTCGTATTTGTTGTCTCTTCTTTACCACCGCCTAATAAATCTTTTATTTTATCTTTAGTTTTGTCTATTGCTTTATCTTTTTGAGTAGCAATAATTTGCTGTGTTAACTCTTGTACAGCTTGTTTAGTATTTACATTTACGTTAGGACTAGTAAAAGTTCCGCTTAAGCCAATAGGTAGAGCTACGGTCATCGTCTCTAGGTCTGATGCACTTAATTTTGCGATTTCCCCACCAACACTAGAACCAAGATATTTAGCAGGAATATCTAATGATAAGGTGTAATCCATTACATTTTCAAAACTGTGTGAACCTCCAGCAGTAATATTTATTCCTTTAATATTAAAATCAAAAGGTTTTACGTTGACTTTACCGTCGCTAAAGGATAAATTGGTTTGTAGGTTCTTTAAATCTAAATTATCTAAATTGATAAAATCTAACCTTCCGTCGAGTTTAGCTAATAAAGGTGTTTTTTCAGAATTTACTTTTGCATCTAAAATTTGAGCAAAAGCATCTCCTGCCAGACTAGCGATGATGGGTGTAAAGTCATTATTTAAATTCCCTTTAAGATTAATCGTTGTATTTAAATCTCCTTGAAGCGCTTTAGCTAGAGGAGCCATAGTTTGTATGATTTCTAATCCGTTAAAAGACTGCACAATGTCTATACTCTTTAATCCAAGATTCATATCAAAAGTTGGAGTAGTATTTTTAGTAGATACATTCCCACTAATTCCTATATTTCCTCCAAAAATATTAGAAGTTACATTTTCTAATTTTGCGGTTTCATCTTTAATAATAACCGCTCCTTTTACGTTAGTTAAGGTAAGATCGTCATATAAAACCTTGTTAGCGGTGAAGTCTAATCGGGCATCTAAGAAAGAAGGGATTTTTATAGCCTCTTCTTTGCTGGTAGCACTAACTTTATTTTCTTGAGTCGTTTCGGTTTTTGCTTCCGCGGAAGCGACCATGAAATCGTTTAATGAAAAAGTATTAGACTGTACATTAAATCTACCTTTTAAATCTTGATCTGAAAATAAGTAACCCATTAGATTCTCTAAAGACCCCGAAATATTAGCATCGGTTTGTCCAGATTTTATCTGCATCTCTTCTAAAGCAACTTTTGTGGTGTTAAAATTAAGGCTGGCTTTAGCAATATTTACATCATTAGGAATTTCGGGAGAAACGTATTTAAAATTGGTGATACTGGCTTTACCGTTACTTTTTACATTTTGATATTGTTCTCTTTCAATAGAGTTCATATCAAAATTAGTTGTGAAATTAGCTTTAAGAATACCGTTTAAATCCATCTCTAAATCGATAGGGTAAGCTTTTTTAAGATTGGCAAGGTTTAAAGTCCCATTCACGGCAAGATTGACTAACATATTTTCGGTAAGGTTTTTAAAATTTCCTTTAGCAGAAAATACATCTTGATCTATTTGAAAATTAAGCTGGTCTAAATTTAGGTAGGTGTCTTCAACAAGGCCTGTTTCATTTTTAAGAACAGCATCTAAACGTATATTCTCAACACGTTTGGGCAATTCTGCGTATTTAAAAGAAGCGTTATCACTTTTTACCGAAATATCTAATTGAGGAATATGAGTTTCATCTACAATACCTTTAATACTTCCGTTAAGCATAAAATCTCCTGTAGTTTCAACACCGTCTAAATTTTTAGCATAGGTTTCTGGGATTACCGCTAAGAAATTTTTAAAGTCTGATGATGGAGTTTTAAACGTTAAATCTATCTCGTTGTTATTCTCGTTAACTTTCACAAATCCGTTAAAGGTTAATGGCAACTGATTGATGTAAGCTTCGTTTTCTAAAAAAGTATATTTTTGGTTTTCTAAATCGAGTTCAAAGTCGGCATCTAATTTTAACTTGTGATCTTTAAGGTAATTAATGCTATCTAACTCAAATGAGATAATTCCTTCTGAAGTAGTTTCTAGTTTTGTCGTTGCCGCAGAGAAATCTCCTGTTCCTTCGTGATTAAACTCAGAAATTTTTAAAAACGTTTTGGTTTTTTGGTCTAAATAGTTAATTCTGGTGTTGTTAATCTCATAGTGCTGCACGTCTAATGAAAGTCCGCCACTGCTGACAGTATCTTGAGTAGAAGTTGGGGGAGTTTTTTTAGCAATATCGTAATTAGCATTCCCTAAAGAATCTACCTTTATATTTACATAAGCCGTATTTAAAATAAGCTCATTAATACTTAAAGGTTCATCACCGCTTTTAAACAGTTGAGGAATATCCATGCTTAATTTAATTTCTTCTCCAGAAGCCAATGTATCTCCTGCAAAAGGTTCTTTATTAATAACGCTAAGGTTTTTTAAAGTTACTAGAGCATCAGGAAAGCTTTTATATAGGCTTAAATCTAGCTCTTCCCAGCTTACAGTAGCATTTACATTATTATTGATCGATTTTTTTATTGCTTTTTCAATTGGCCCTTTAAAAAGGATAGGAGCCAAGAAAATAAGGATGATTAAAACCCCGAGTACAATTCCGATTATTTTTAATGCTTTTTTCATAATTACTCTATGCTTAATTCTTGAGTTGATTTTAAGTTAAATTTCTTTCTAAAAATATATACTGCTAGGTACAAAAAAGGAGTGTCTAGCAATGCTATTAATACTTTAAATAAAAAGCCGCTTAATAGTAAAACACCAAACAAATCCCATTCAATTTCATTAAAACTACATAGTAATAGTAGTACCACAAATGTATCTACAAATTGAGACAAAAACGTAGAAAAATTGTTACGTAACCATAAATGTTTTCCTTGGGTTAATTTCTTCCAAAAATGGTACAATTGTATGTCTACCAATTGAGCTAATAAATAAGCCATCATCGATGCCATTACGGCAATAGCGGTAGAACCAAACACTGTATTAAATAAGCTGTCACCTATAGGTGACCAGGCTGTAGCAGGTACTTGGGTAGCCATGTAAACAATAAATAATGAAAATACAGAAGCGAAAATTCCTGCAATGACAACTTGGTTAGCTTTTTTCTTACCGTAAATTTCACTTATGAGATCGGTGATAAGAAACGTAATAGGGTAAGGCAAAATGCCTACAGAAATTTCAAAACGATGAATACCGAAAAAATCCCAATAGAAAAATTTTTTAAATATTAAGTTAGAAACCACTAAAGCCGATATAAATAGTGCGCCCAAAATAAAGTACACTTTATAGGCTAATAACTTTTTGCTCCCTTTCAATTAAACTAAATTTGTTAATATCTCTAAACGGCAAATTTAGGAGTATGTAAATTTGTTTTGCTTAATTTGCTGTGAAATTGTAGAACCCATTCTGTTAAATTTTTGAAAAAATCCACACTAACATACATTGCTTTAGGAAGTAATCAAGGAGATAGGCATCAATACCTACAATTAGCAGTAGATGCAATTCAAAAAAGAATTGGAGATGTCGTGCAAATTTCTTCCATTTATGAAACTGCGGCATTTGGTTTTGAAGGTCAAGATTTTTTTAATGCTTGCCTAGCTGTAAAAACTAGATTTTCGGCTAAAAAGGTTCTTCAGCTTTTACTAGATATCGAAAACTTGTACGGGAGGCAGCGTTCCATTAATGGTTATCAAAATAGGACATTAGATTTAGACATTCTTCTTTACGGAAATGAGTTGATAAGCGTAAAAGATTTAGAAATTCCTCACGCTCATTTGCATCAACGAGATTTTGTTCTTTTTCCCTTAACGGAAATAGCCGCAGAAACGATTCATCCTCAATCTCAAAAGAGCATTCAACAATTAAAAGGTGAATTGTCCACAAGTCAAATTAAAATTTCTTCTGAAAAACTGAAAGTAAAAACTCTAAGTCTTAACCATTATAAATATATAGCTATAGAAGGCAATATAGGAGCTGGTAAGACGAGTTTAGCCACTATGATCGCTGAAGATTACAAAGCAAAACTTATTTGCGAGCGGTTTAAAGACAATCCCTTTTTACCTAAATTTTATAAAGATCAACACCGTTATGCCTTTCCTTTAGAAATGTCTTTTTTGGCAGATCGTTATCAGCAATTGCTCGATGATATTTCACAGTACGATTTGTTTAGTGATTTTATGGTGGGTGATTACGATATTTATAAATCCCTCATTTTTGCTAAAGTAACCTTGCAACAAGAAGAGTTTAATCTTTATAAAAAGCTTTTTGATATTATGTATAAAGATTTGGCAAAGCCAGATTTATACGTGTATCTCTACCAAAATACAGAGCGTTTATTAGAGAATATAAAAAAGCGAGGTAGAAGTTACGAACAAAAAATTCCTGCAGATTATTTAGAAAATATTAATAAAGGCTATCTAAACTTTATAAAAAACCAGCAACATCTTAATGTAAAAATCATTGATATTTCTAACTTAGATTTTGTAGAATACCGAGAGGATTATTTAAAAATTTTGGAAGAGATAAAAAGCTAAGACTTCATCTTTGCAAATAAATCCCACATAACTACACCGGCACTTACCGAAATGTTTAAAGAGTGTTTACTCCCATATTGCGGGATTTCAATAACATAATCACTCGCCGAAACGACACTTTGCTGTACTCCTTTCACTTCATTACCAAAAACAATAGCATAGGTTTCATCGCTTTTAGGAGAAAAATCATTTAGCATTACTGCATCTTCAGCTTGTTCGATGCTCAAAATTTTCACTCCTTTTTCACGGAGTTCTTTGATCACGTCTTCGGTGTTTTCCCGATGCTCCCACATCACAGTATCGGTGGCGCCTAAAGCAGTTTTTTGAATGTCTTTATGAGGTGGGGTAGCGGTAATTCCGCAAAGAAAAATTTTTTCAATCAAAAAAGCATCGGCAGTTCTAAAAACAGATCCAATATTATTAAGACTTCTAATATTGTCTAAGATAACGATTAACGGAGTTTTTTTAGCTTCTTTAAAATCTTCAATAGATTTTCTGTCAAGCTCGCTGTTTTTTAATTTTCTATTTTTCATAAGTGCGAAAATAATGAAAACTTATAAACAGGAAAGCATTTTACGTCTTCTGTCAAACATAGAATTCTTATTTTTACTCCTTGATTAAAAAAGAAAAATTTTGACTGCAAAAAAAGCTCCCAAAGTAACGCCATTAATGAAACAATATAATGCTATTAAGGCAAAATATCCCGATGCGATGTTGTTGTTTCGGGTGGGCGATTTTTATGAAACCTTTGGGGAAGATGCTATTAAAGCAGCGAGAATTTTAAATATTGTACTTACCAATAGAAATAACGGTGGCGAAAAACTCGAGTTGGCTGGCTTTCCCCATCATTCTTTAAATAATTATTTACCTAAACTGGTAAAAGCCGGGCAGCGGGTAGCAATTTGCGATCAACTAGAAGATCCTAAACAAACCAAGAAAATTGTAAAACGAGGGGTAACCGAATTGGTAACTCCTGGCGTTTCGTTGAACGATGAGGTGTTACAGAGTAAAAGCAATAATTTTTTGGCTGCAGTACAATTTGGAAAAAAACTTTACGGAATTTCATTCTTAGACGTTTCTACAGGAGAGTTTTTAACTGCTCAAGGTGATGCAGAACATATTGATAAGCTTTTACAGAATTTTCAACCTAGTGAAGTTTTGATTCCGAAAAAGAATAGAAAAAACTTTACGGAATTATGGGGAGAGAATTTTCATACCTTTTATCTTGAAGATTGGATTTTTCAACCCGATTATGCAGATGAGACGTTAACCAACCATTTTCAAACGAAAAACTTAAAAGGTTTTGGTGTAGATCGTTTGCCGGAAGGGATTATAGCCTCTGGTGCGGTTTTGCATTATTTAGGTGAAACTCAGCATAAACAATTGCAACACATTTCTTCCTTATCGAGAATTGCCGAAGAAGAGTATGTGTGGATGGATAGGTTTACCATTCGCAATCTAG
Organism: Mesonia algae; assembly: GCF_003253545.1. Taxonomy (GTDB): domain Bacteria; phylum Bacteroidota; class Bacteroidia; order Flavobacteriales; family Flavobacteriaceae; genus Mesonia; species Mesonia algae. Next base: position 104,213 of record NZ_QKYV01000003.1, on the reverse strand, counting down.
AACTTTATCAAGGTAACGCTTTACAGGCCGTGACGCTTTTAGATGTGATAGATAAAACACTTTCTGCTATGGGAGGAAGGTTGTTAAAACGTTGGTTGGCACTTCCGTTAAAGAATAAAGAAAAGATTGAAGCAAGGCATGCAGTGGTGAAATATTTTATTAAAAATCCGCAGCAGCGAAAAGAAATACAGGAGCAAATAAATAAAATTGGAGATTTAGAGCGTTTAATTTCTAAGGTCGCCACTCAAAAAATAAGTCCGCGAGAAGTTGTTCAGTTAAAAAAATCATTAGATGCAATTCTTCCTATTAAGGAACTTTCCGCGTCAAGCGAAGCAGAAGCTTTACAGGTTATTTCAGAAAATTTACACAGTTGTGATTTGCTTCGCAAAAAGATAGAAGAGTCTTTACACGAAGAAGCTCCAGTAAATATTAATAAAGGTAATGCGATTGCTACAGGATTTTCTCAAGAGCTGGACGAGCTGCGACAATTGGCATTTTCTGGGAAAGATTATTTAGATAAGATGCTTGCGCGTGAGGTGGAAGCGACAGGAATTACGAGTTTAAAGATAGCTAGTAATAATGTTTTTGGATATTATATAGAAGTACGAAATTCTCATAAAGACAAGGTGCCTGAAAGTTGGGTGAGAAAACAAACTTTAGTGAATGCCGAACGTTACATCACCGAGGAGTTAAAAGAATACGAAGCCAAAATTTTAGGAGCTGAAGAGAAAATTTATGCTTTAGAGCAAGAGATATTTCATAAAATGGTGCTTTGGATGGCTGATTATATAGAGGTGATTCAAAAAAATGCTTCTCTTGTAGCGCGTTTGGACTGTTTGCAAAGTTTTGCACAATTGGCATTAGAAGAAAACTACTGTGAACCTACGATAAATATGGGGCACGATTTACAAATTGAAGAAGGCAGACACCCTGTAATTGAAAAACAATTGCCGGCGGGTGAGTTGTATGTTTCTAATAATGTAAGTTTAGATAGAGCCGAGCAGCAAATTATTATGATTACTGGTCCTAATATGAGTGGTAAATCGGCTATTTTAAGACAAACAGCATTAATTGTATTGTTAGCTCAAATGGGTAGTTTTGTGCCAGCAAAAGCGGCCGAAATAGGTTTAGTAGATAAAATTTTTACCAGAGTGGGAGCAAGTGACAATATTTCACTGGGAGAATCTACTTTTATGGTAGAAATGAACGAAACCGCCAATATTCTTAATAACTTATCGGAAAGAAGTTTAATACTGCTCGATGAGATAGGGAGAGGAACAAGTACTTATGACGGTATTTCGATTGCTTGGGCGATAAGCGAATATTTACACGAACATCCTTCTAAAGCAAAAACTCTATTTGCTACCCACTATCACGAATTAAATGAAATGACACAAACGTTTACACGGATTAAAAATTATAACGTTTCTGTAAAAGAACTAAAAGATAATGTATTGTTTTTAAGAAAACTCACTCCGGGTGGCAGCGAACATAGTTTTGGAATTCATGTGGCTAAGATGGCAGGTATGCCACAACAAGTTTTACATAGGGCAAATAAAATATTGAAAAAGCTAGAAAAGTCTCATGGAGAAGAAGGTTTAAGCAATCAAGTAAAAAAAGCTACAGAAAAAGAGCCTCAACTAAGTTTTTTTAAATTAGATGATCCTTTATTAGAAGAAATAAAAGAAGATATATTACATATTGATATTGATACACTTACGCCAGTGGAGGCGTTGATGAAATTAAATGAAATTAAGAGAATGCTAGGGGTGCAGCAGTCTAAAAAAGAAAAAAAATAAATTTTCTTTCGATTTTTCTTTGAAAAGCTAAAAAAAGGATTAAATTTGCATCCGCAATCACGATTGCACGTTCATTTACAGATTACGCGAAAATAGCTCAGTTGGTAGAGCGCCACCTTGCCAAGGTGGAGGTCGCGGGTTCGAATCCCGTTTTTCGCTCAGAGTCTACTAGTTATTTATATACTTTATAAAAACATATTGGCTCGGGTGGTGGAATTGGTAGACACGTTGGACTTAAAATCCAATGAACATTAGTTCGTACGGGTTCAAGTCCCGTCCCGAGTACTCAAAGCCTTGTTAATCTTTTGATTTTCAAGGCTTTTTTGGTTTATAAAATTAATTTAATCAAAAATATATTGTAAAGTTAGAGAGGTTAAATAACCACCTTCAAAATCACCAGTACCATATAAATAAGAAGCTCGTATTCCAAATGCTTGAGAGGCGATTTTAAACTGGTATCCTAAATTTACAATAGGACCATTGATGGTTTCTTTAATTAAAGTGTCTTCTTCTATATTGTTTTCGTCAAGACTTAAGCCGGCTTGTTCAAAGCTATATCCTATACCAAAAAAACCACCAGATTTATTTTTTGTAAATGAGTCTTTTGTGCTGGCAAGACAAAATTAAAGTCGATGCTTATGGGTATATGAAGTGTAATTGGATTTTCTTCGGCAAAATTATTTTTCAAATTATATCCAATTCCCAAGTTAGTACCAACAGATATAGTGGAATATTCTCCAGTTTTAAAGATATTAAGCCTTGGAGAATAAGTTATTCCCACAGCATGTAAGTTCGCATTTCTTGTGCCTAAAAAACCAGTAGCGCCTATAGCATGAGAAAATGTTTGTTGAGCATTTATAAGATTTGAGGAAAAAATTATAAATATTAAAAGTAGTAGTTTTTTCATAGTGGAGTTAATAAGGTAAGTTTAGGTTAAAAGAGATAAGCTTATTATTTACTGCTATTATATTACTATAAAAATCACAGGAAACAGATTAATAATTAAGAGAAATTTCTAAATATCATGTGTTGATAAGCGGTTTGTAGATTTTTAAATTGTCTCTGAATAGATGTGTCATTCTCTATAGCTACCATTCCCAACAAAGGAATCAATTGAAAAGATTCCTCGTAGCAGTAGGCAGCGAGTTCTTTTGAAATTGATGATAGGTCGCTTTCTAAATTTGACTGTTGTTCTTTTAAATGGTCTTGCCAACTCTTTTTTAACTTGTGGTAAAATAAGGACGAAGTGTTTTCTAAGTGGGTTTTAATCTCTAGGATTTTGGTACTGATAAACTCATAACGTTCTGGTTGATGATTTTTCCAGATTTCCTTTTTGCTGGATACAAATTCAGAAATATCTTCAAAAAGATTCTTAGTAATTCCAATCATAACCGGAGTGAAACAAGCTAAAGCAAACTCCATAAAAGGATAAGTAGAAATTGGGTATTCGTTATATCTAGGCCTTGTAGATAAATCAAATAAATGATTTTTAGGAATAAAGGCTTTTTGAGTTTCTATATAATGACTACAGGTTAAAGGCAATCCTATGGCATTCCAGTCTTTTTTAATTATAACTGATTTGCTGGGAATAATAATAGCAATGGGTTTCTCTTCTTTTATTGTAACTGCAGTAAATAATGAAGCTTGCTCAGAGCCACTACAGTATTTCCAACTACCACTTAATGCATAACCATTGGGTAGAGAGGTTAGTTTGCCAGAAGGTTTCCCGCTTCCAGCGACTAAAGCATTTTTAAGAGAAAAATAGGTTTGTGCGGTTTTTTTATCACAATAATCGGCGAAATAGGCTCCACCGACACCAATACCCAATAACCATCCCCAGTTTCCGTCAAGAAAGGAAGCGTTTTCTATCCACTTGGCACCTTCGTCTAAGCTTAAAGCAAGGCCGTTATAGTTTTTGCCTAAAAACATTTTAAAGAGTTTAGCTGAATAATGTTTTTCTAAAGCTAAAGCAGAAAGTTTTCCTTGCGGATGACAGTTTTCTCTTTGAAAATAGTGCTGGAAATCTATTCGATTTTCTTTTATCCAGACAGTATTGTTGTCTTTTATAGCTTTAATAGCATCGTCCCACATAAACGGAATATTTTATTCAAATAATTACAAATAAAAATCCCCTCCTGTAAGGGAAGGGATTTTTTATTTCACTAAAGAAAAAGATTACATGTCGTCGTTACCTTCAACTTCGTCTTCTACTTCTTGAGCAGCATTGTCTACAGCTTCACCAGTTTCATTGGCAGCATTTTCAATTGCGTCTCCAGTGTCTTCAGCAGCATCTTCAATGGCATTTCCTGCATCGTTTGCAGCATCTTCCATATCGTTACCAGCTTCGTCCATTTCGTTTTCAGCTTCGTCCATGTTCATTTCAACTTCTTCTTTTTTGTTTTCTTCTCTACAAGAAGTGAATGCTGTTGAAAATGCAAATAACATAGCTAGCATTATTACTGATTTCTTCATAATTTTTGGTTTTGTGTATTAGTATTAAATTTAATTATCGTCTCCGATTTTTTCAATTTCTTGATTTACTTCTTTGTTTACCTCGTCGTCTACTTTTTCTGCAGTACGTTCTAAGATTCCTTTGTCTTCTTTAGCTTCTACCTCAACTTCTTTTACTACTTCAACTTCTTTTACTTGTTCTTCAGATTTCTTTTCTTCTCTACAAGAACTAAATACAAGTGTGAAAGTTAAAAAGCTTAATGCTAAAAATGATTTTTTCATTAGTTGCTAATTGTTATGGTTAATGTTGGGGCTAAATTATATATTTTAACAATACTAAAATAGAAAACTCTAATAAAATTTTATTAAATTTTTAATTAAAATGATTCTTTATGAGGTAGATACTGTGTGTTTTAAAAGATTTTTTCTTTAATTTCCATCATAACTCTACTTTTTGCTCCTCTATTTTTCTCGATGAATCGGAAAGAATTCTTACCTGTGTCAATTCTAAATTCAGTATCCATAACTAATTTTTTAACTATAGTCTGAAGAGCCTGAGGATCAGTCACACTGAATAACGCTTTTTCTTTTATGAGTAAATCTGCCTCTGGGAATTTCTTATGATTTTCTCCTATTATGATAGGTACACCAAATGTGGCGGGTTCTAAAATATTGTGTAAACCCGTGTTCCCTGCAGCGCCACCCACATAGGCAATATCCGCGTAAGCGTAAAGTTTAGAAAGCAAACCAATGTTGTCTATAATAAGTACTTGCTTGTCCCTTAAACTCGATTTTTGAAGTTGAGAATGTAAAATGTACGAGGTCTTTAGCTTTTCCGTTAAAGAATGAATTCGCTTTTTTTCTACTTCATGGGGTGCGATTATAAACTTCAACTCGGGGTTTTTATGTATTAGCTCTAGTAAAAGAGTTTCATCTTCTGGCCAAGTGCTTCCGCAAACCATACATAGTTTCTGTTGCTTAAATTCTTCTGCGAAAGCGAGCTTGTTTTGCATTTGTAATTGTTGATAAACACGATCAAAACGAGTATCACCACTGACGCTAACATGATGAATTCCTTTGTCTTTTAAAAGGTGTAAAGAATCTTGATGCTGAACAAAAATATGGGTAAAGCTTTTTAAAGCTTCAAACATGAACCCTCCCAATGGATTAAATAAAAATTGATTTTTTCTAAAGTTGGCCGAAATTAAATAAGTGGGAATCTTTCTTTTTTTTAATTGTTCAAGATAATTAGGCCAAATTTCATATTTAATAAATAGAGCGATATCGGGCTGGATGGCTTCTATAAATTTTTTAGCATTGGTTTTGGTATCTAAGGGAAGATAGGTAGTGAGTTTCGCATAGGGATTATTTTTTTTTATTTCATAACCCGAAGGAGAAAAGAAACTAACAATAATTTCACTAGTTGGGTGTAGTGCTAAAACTCCTTCTATAATAGGAACAGCTTGTTCATATTCTCCTAATGATGCTGTATGAATCCAGATTCTTTTATGCTCTTTTCTAACCGATAGCTTAAGCTGAATTTGCTGAAAAACGTTTTTTCTACCTTCTACGAACAATTTCATTTTTGGGCTAACCACCTTTAACAACGGTAAAGAAAATTGGATAATTGAAATAAAAAAACGATATAAAAACTTCAAAGTCTATTTTTTTGCTAAAATACGTTATTCTTAAGAAAAACAAATTGGGGGTAGTGGCTATATTTTGTACTTTTGCGAAAAGATATTGTAGTTCATGAAAAAAATTCAAATGGTTGACCTTAAAGGTCAATACGAAGAAATAAAAGAGCAGGTAGACGCGTCTATGCAGGAGATTATACAGAACACCTCTTTTATTAATGGTCCCGAAGTACATCAATTTCAAAAAGAATTAGAAGAGTATTTAGAAGTAAAGCACGTTATACCTTGTGCTAACGGTACAGATGCTTTACAAATTGCTATGATGGGATTGGGTTTAAAACCAGGAGACGAAGTAATTACAGTAGATTTTACTTTTGCTGCCACAGTAGAGGTTATCGCACTTTTAAACTTAACGCCAGTATTGGTAGATGTAGAGCCTCATACTTACAATATAGATCCTAAAGCTATAGAGAAAGCAATTACATCTAAGACTAAAGCAATTGTCCCTGTACATTTATTCGGGCAAAGTGCTAATATGGATGAAGTAATGAGAATTGCTAAAGCTCATAATCTTTTTGTGATTGAAGATAATGCACAAGCGATAGGAGCTAATTATAGATCTAGTGACAAAAGCATTAAAAGAACTGGAACGATTGGTGATGTAGGAACAACATCATTTTTTCCTAGCAAAAATTTAGGGTGTTATGGAGATGGAGGAGCTCTTTTTACCAACGATGATAAATTAGCTCATACCATTAGAGGAATTGTTAACCACGGGATGTACGAAAGATACCATCACGATGTGATAGGAGTAAACTCTAGGTTAGATAGTTTGCAGGCAGCAGTGTTGAGAGCAAAATTACCTAGATTAGATATTTATAATGAAGCTAGAAAAGAAGCAGCTTTCAAATACAGTACTGCTTTTGATAGTAATAAGAACATCATCACTCCAGAGGTGGTTAGTGATTGTGACACCCATGTATTTCATCAATACACTTTGCGTATTATGAATGGAAAGCGAGATGCTTTGGTAAAACACTTACAGGAAAATAATATTCCTTGTGGTATTTATTATCCAATCCCATTGCATGCTCAAAAAGCTTACGCTGATGCGGAACGTTATAATGAAGAAGACTTCAAGGTAACCAATCAATTAGTGAAAGAAGTAATCGCTTTACCTATGCACACTGAATTAGATGAAGATCAAATACGATATATCGCTAAAATGGTGAATGATTTTGTAGGGAAAGACTAGAGATTGGAATAGACAAATAAATAAAAAAAAGAGGCTTTTTAAAAGCCTCTTTTTTTATTTAATATGATTGAGTTGGTTTATTGTTTAATGATTTTCTTTACGGAAGTAGAACCGTCTATCATTCTAACTTTTAAAAAGTAGGTTCCGTTTGGTAAGGAAGACAAATTAAGTTGTAATTTATCTTCATTTATGCTTTTCACTTCTAAAATTACTTTCCCCTGAATATCATAGAGCTGTATTTGAGCATCACTTTGTTCTAACTTTAAGTTTAAGGTTTCTTTTACAGGATTTGGGAAAAAAGTAAAAATTTCATTTTTAATGTTTTGGGTGTCAAGTCCTCCCACAGTTAAATGAATCATTCTGCGCTGGATTTCAAAATCTGGATAAGCCGGGTTTACAATTTTACAATAATAATCTCCGCTATCTGTAGTTTGAGCATTGGTAATGGTGTATAAATTATTTGTTGCTCCAGGAATAACAACATCATCTTTATACCATTGGAAGGTGCTTGTGGCTGTTAACTTGCCAGAAGGGTCTTGGTAATTTACCGTTAAAGTAACATCATCACCAGGTTGTATATTGATGTCATCTTCAGTATCTATCGTATATTGAGGGTTAAAACTAAACTGAGGTATATTATTTACATAATAATCATATTCATTTGCAATATCTGCAAATTCAAATTGATTATGGCTAATAGTAAAAGCTCCTAAATATGGCATATTTGTAAAGTCAGGTAAATCTCCTGACAAATTATTACTATAGCTTATGCCATTTATATTCCAATTATGACCAGATAGACTCAACCAACTTAAGTTGACTAAGTTCTCGAAACTAGAAGGGACATTTCCACTTAGACCACAGGAGTCTAATAATAAATGATTCAAAGAGGTTAAATTTCCAATTTGAGAAGGAATACTCCCCGAGAACAGATTGTAATCTAACCATAACATAGTTAAATTGATTAAATTCCCAATACTTGTAGGGATATTACCCGTTAATTGATTTTGTTGTAATGCTAATATTTCTAAGTTAGTTAAATTGCCAATAGTCGAGGGAATATTTCCTGTAAGTTGATTTATATCCAGACGAAATAATTTTGCTTCACTTAATAAATCTATATTGGAAGGTATAGAGCCATCTAAGTTATTATCAATTAATATTAATGAATTTAACCTTCCATTTTTCATATCAATTCCTTTCCAATCATGTAAAGGTTTGGTGTTGTCTAACCAATTTGTGTTATCATTCCAACTGCTTCCATTCGTATTACTGTAAAGTTGTGCTAAAAAAGGATATTCAGGTTTGTTATTTGGGTAATCATCTAGCATTATGATTTCACTTTCTAACTCTAAACCTGTTACTACCGTATTGGTTACTTTACTAACATAGTCTCCGTAATCATTCGTATTGTTAATGGTAACTTGCAAAGTAGAGTTGGTTGCTCCTGGAATTAACGTTCTGTTATGGTACCATTCATAAACATTATTATTTCCAGAAATGGGAGAGGTAATGGTATAACTGGAATTTACAGGAACAATCTCTGTGACTTTGTTACCAATTAAACGTTGGTTTTGGTATTCAAAATTTAGTGTGTTGTAGATAATAAATTCGTCTTCAAAATCTCCAAATTCAAAATGATTCCCATTAATCCAAAGAGTATTTAAGTTAGGTAAACCTGTTAAGTCAGGAATATCTCCGCTTAACTTGTTGTGATTTAATGCTAATCCCGTAAGTTGAGTACAATTTACAATAGAGGCTGGTATAGAACCAGAAAGTTGATTATTACCCCAACCATTGGGGTTGCCGACAGCAAAAGTTTCAAGTTTAGTTAAGTCGCCTATATTGGCTGGTATAGGTCCGCTAAGATTCGCACCTTCAGCAATAAATAATTTAAGCTCTGTTAAGTCTGTAAATTCTGTAGGGAAATTCCCGCTTAGGTCACTATTGTTAGTGAAATTTAAAGAAACTACATGTTCTTGGTTATTAACCATTGCGGTACTCACATATTCCCAAGTATTTACAGGATGAGTAGTATTCCAATTGGTGCTGTTTCCCCAATTAGGTCCATCTAGGGCGTTGTAAATAGCAATAAGCGCATTTCTTTCGCTGGTTGGGACTTGACTATATGTACTAAATACAGATAAAAAACAAATAGTTAATAGTAATAGTTTTTTCATAGATTAATTTGTATGATTTCTGAAATTAAGTCTCCTGACTCATCTAATCCTTCAATATGTAATAGTAAGTTAGGAGTAAGTGTATTGACGATTTTAAAATTTTTAGCATTTTTCATGATAAGGTTAGGTTCCCAATGAATAGTGCCGTAATATAAAAAATAATCAGATTGCAAGTTGTTATATTCTGGATTATAAAATTCTTTCGAAGAGCTAAAGCCGTTTTGAGCTTGAAGTGTTTTTATTGTTTTTTTTATTTTATCATGTTTAAATCTAGAATCTTTTCTGGTTAAGATCCTAATTACACCACCACCTCCAAATAAACCTTCTCCTGCTCCTAACTTATTAAATTTAATAGATTCTATTTCAACAGTTTCTAAATTTCTAAGGGTGAGGCCTTGGGGTTGCACAAGGACTCCGTCAATATACACTTGGGTAGTCATTTGACCAAACTTATTTCCTGCACCTGGGGTTATAGTATAATATCGATTAGAAAATACCTTCAAACTATCTGGGGTTTTTTCTACTGTAAAACCTTTAGATTTAATTAAATCAGTTACATATTTAAAGCTTCCTGGCAAATTTTCATTTATGTTTACCTTTTCTGTAAAATTATCTATTCTTTCATAAGCATCCTTACGTCCCTTGCTAGTAAGCATAACAGCTTCTAATTCGTTGGTGTTTAAAAAATTCTTTGGGTCTTTGGTAAAAATATTCTTTTTATGGTTTACAATATTATAATTTACCTCTCTTTTGTAACTAGAGTTAAATTTGAAATAAGTCTCTATAGTTTGCGGTGAAAAAGAAGGGTAAGTTGATAGCGAAACGTTAGAAAACGAAATTTTTTTATTTTTTTTATTAATTATACCAATAGAGATGTCTTCGTTTTTTAAAAGATAAAGGCTGTCTATTTTAAATTGATCGGTATCATCTATAGCTAAAGTTTCGAATAAATTGGAATGATTAGAAGTAATAAACACTTCATTATCTCTTTTTTTATTTCTATCTAGAACCGTTCCTACAATTTCAAAGCCTGTATGTCGTGGGAAAGGTTCTTTTTTTATTTCAGAGAAGATTTCATACCAATTATATTTACTCCAGCCTTGGGTTAATAATAATAAATCTAGATTCTCCATTCTTTTTTTTAAGGGTTCTTCCTGGGTGAAGTATTGATTTTCTTTTTCAATAAATCCTTTTATATAAGGCTTAAGCTTAAAAGTAGAAGTAATATTTTTTGTAGGTAGATAAGCATTTGTTTTAGAGGGTAGTACAGATATACTTAACTTTTTAAGTTCATTACTATAAGATTCTAAGCCTATCTCTAAAGAATCAATATGATTTTTTATAAGTGTAGCTTGTAATTTCGGTTTCTTTAATTTGTAAGGATTGTAAATTAAGCGTTCTAAAATGGGGTGAAAGTTTTCATTAAACACGGTAATAATATTAATTCCATCAAAAAACTCATCAGTATCAACTTTAAGTTTTGTGCCCAAAAAACCTCTTACAAATTTAAAGTCCAAAGTTTTCATTAGACCATCTTTATGAATCGATAAATAATATTTTTTTTGAAGTAAACTAGGTAATGTTTTCTCATTTCCCTTAACTTCAATTACTGCTGTTTGTTTGTTAAAGGAACGTAAATTGAGATTAACTCCTACTTTTTCTGAAGGTTCCATCTGGTGTTTAATCGTATCACCTTTTGGGGTTATAAAATCTATAAAATAGTTTTTATTAGTTTCGGGAGTAAATGTAAATTTAGAAAAGCCCCATTTATTAGATGAAAACTCTTCTAAAGTATCTTGTGATGAATTATAAAAAATAGCTTTAAATGGGATACCTTGTGCATTAGAATTACTCATTTTAACACCTAAAGTATTTTGTATATTCGCAATTAAATGTCCGCCTTCAGGTAAAACGTGGAGGTCATAATTTTCTAGGGATTTTTTTTGGGGTTGTGCTTTCTCTTGTCCCAAAACCGTAAACATTTGTATGAAACTAGACTTTTCCTCAAAGTTTTTCATATACTCTGTATAAGCCGTAATGTAATACTTTCCTGGTTTAAAATCTTTTTCATTTAAATTGAAATCACCCCAACTTTTTCCACCATTCATATAAAGAGTTTTATGAGTAATGAAATTTTGATTTTCATCATAAATACTCACTTCAAGATTGGTGATTTGCTTATTAGGTTCTTGCAGTTGAATATTATAAGCGTAGGCAGCAAACCACAAAGTTTCATTTACAAAAAATGAAGTTTTATTGAGATGCAAATAGAGGTAATCTGGTTGAACTTTAAAGAAATTTTTATATTTATCTCCTAATTCTCGTATATTTTTTGGATTTGCTTGAGAAAATAAAAAGCTAGATATTAGGAAAAGGCTAAAGAATAAAATTTTTTTTAACATAAAAAATTGATTTCTTCAATATAAAAACTTTTTTTCAATTAAGGTTTTATATTAATTTTTTCTGAAATAATTTTTCCCTCTGTGGTAAGACCTTCTATGTAAAAAGTAATCTCTTCGGTAAGTGTATTTAAAAATTTAAAGCTTTTGCTGTTTTGGTTATCAAAATTTAAAGAGGGAACCCAATGAATAACGCCATATTTTTGAAAATCTTCACTGCTAAAAGAACTGTATTTGGGAGCATAAAAAGATTTATTAGAAGAAAACCCATCTTGCAATTCATATTTTAAAGCCAATTCTTTCACTTTTGTATTTTTATAACCATAGCTTTTTTTCGTTATAATTTCAATAGTACCTCCAGCACCAAATAAACCTTGACCTACGCCAGACTTGTTAAGTATTACCTCTTCGATATCTTTGGTTTTCAAGATTAATAGCATATTTGAGAATTCATAGTCTATTGGCATACCATCTATAAAAACTTTAGTAGGGATAACCCCATTAATTGTAGACACTTGCCTTCTAGATCTTATGGAAACATTGTTAATTCCTCTAATAACATCATAACCCTTAGTTATTATATAGTCTAAAAAAAATTGGTAGAAGTTTGAAATATCTTCGTCAAAAACTATAACATCTTCAAAAGCAGATGATCTAGAACGTACTCGGTTAATATTTTCCCCCTGTAAGATCACGGTATCTAATACTTCATCAGAGATAAAACTTTTTGTATTAAAGTTGGTTGGAGCATACACATCTTTTTTATTAGAAGTTGGGAGTCTTAGCCTCTCTATACTCTCTACTTTATTTTTTGGTAAAGCAGTAATGAACAATTGTGGCTTTTTAGTTTTATCATTTCTTTTCTTTATTGAGCCTATGTATAATGAGTCAGTCTTAATAACGAATAAACTGTCTAGTGTAAAATTTCCCGTATTATCAAGTTCTATAACTTCAAATAAACCAGAATGATTAGATTTTACATAAACTTGATCAATTTTTTTAGGGTTGTAATTGTTTACTTTTCCGTTAAGGGAAAATCCAACCTCAGACTCGTAGAAATTTTTTGGAGGATGGTTAAAAACATCATTCCATCTATATTTACTCCAACCTTGCGTAAGTAAAAGTAAATCTAAATCTAAATCATAAAATCGCTGTCGCGGATTTTCCTTATCAAAATAATATGATGCATTTTCTACCTGTCCTTTTAAATAAGGCTCTAGAAAGAAAGCAGAAGCTATACTTTGGGTGGAGGTATAAGATTTAGTAGCCGAAGGTAAAACGGAAATACTTAAACTTCCTTTCTTTATATTATCTGTAAGTTGCACTTCATATTCTAGAGAATCTATATGATTTTTCTTTAAAGAAACAGATGCATCTATTCTCTTAGCTGTTATTTCTTTGTAAACTAATCGCTCTAAAATAGGCTGTTTCTTTTCATTAAATATAGTAATGGTATTAACCCCAGGATTTAATGAAGATTTTTTAATAGGTAATATTACTTGAGTATTATTGTTAGGAAAAAGAAATTCCATCGCATTCATATTTCCGTTTTGATGTACCAAAACTGTATAAGGCTTTTGCTGAATTTCTTTTAAGGTTTCTCTATTGGTTTGGATCGATAAAATAACTTGTGTGGGATGAAGGTTGTTGACCGATAATGCTATTCCCTTTGTATTTATAGGAGGTAAAGAAGAAGTTATGTTATTTTCATTAGCTAGATATACAACTACTTTATATTTTTCTCCAACCGTAGGTGTAAAATTGAATTTAGCCAAACCAAATGAGTTCGATTTGAAGTTAGTAATTGTTTCGTTTTTACTGTTTTTAAGTTCTGCATTTAAGAATTCAACTCCTTTTCCATTTTGATCAATAAGTTTAACGCCTACGCTATTGTTAACATTGGTCAAGAAATGTCCGCCTTCAGGTAACATCTGCAAATCGTAAGCTTTTTTTACAGAAGGAGAATTTTCCGCGGAAGTGTAATTACCTAGAATTTCTATGGTTTCATGAAAAGCTAAATCTTCTCTAAAGTTTTTCATATAATTTGTTGAAGCTTTAATTTGATATATACCAGGAGTCAAACCCAGTTCGGTAATATCAAAGAAACCTTCTCCAACGCCTTCGTATATAAAAATAACTTTAGAAGCTACCTCTTTACCACTTTTGTCAAAAAGCTTGACTTGTAAATTGGTAGTTGATGTATGGGGTAATAGATTTTTACTGCTATAAGAATAGGCTGTAAACCAAACTCCCTCTTGAGGTACAAATTTGGTTTTATTAAAATGGAGAAAAATATTCTCTCTATCGAGTTGAAAAAAATTACTTTGAGCTTCTTTAATCCTTTCAAATGAATGAATAGGAGTTTGCGAGAAGGTAATACAAGTAAATAAGAAAACGAATAGAGAGAATAGTTTTTGCATAGAATTGTTTTAATTATAATTGAGGACTGGTCGTAACCATAGTCCTATCTACTTTTTTTACTAAACCTTGTAAAACTTTACCGGGACCAACCTCGGTAAAAGAAGTGGCGCCATCTGCAATCATATTTTTTACACTATGAGTCCATTTTACAGGTGCTGTCAATTGAAATATTAGATTTTTTTTGATTTCTTCGGGAGAGCTAACGGCAAAAGTGCTTACATTTTGATAGATAGGGCATATAGGTTCACTAAAGTCAGTGTTTTCTATAGCTTTTGCTAGTTCTTCTCTAGCAGGTTCCATGAGCGGCGAATGAAAAGCTCCTCCAACAGGAAGTTTTAAAGCTCTTTTTGCTCCGCGTTTCTTTAATTCTTCACAAGCTCTATCTATAGCAGCTACTTCTCCCGAAATCACTAATTGCCCAGGACAGTTGTAATTTGCAGCCACGACAATACCTTCAGTTTCTGCACAAACAGCTTCTACCAATTCATCTTCAAGACCTAAAACTGCAGCCATGGTAGATTCTTGTAGTTCACATGCTTTTTGCATCGCTAAAGCTCTTTGGGAAACCAACCTAAGAGCATCTTCAAATTTTAATGTCTTATTGGCTACCAGAGCAGAAAATTCTCCTAAAGAATGACCTGCAACCATATCTGGCTTTGCAAGATCTCCTAATATCGTATGTAATATTACAGAATGAAGAAAGATAGCAGGCTGAGTAACTTTAGTTTCTTTTAATTGCTCTGCGGTTCCTTCAAACATAACATCAGTGATTGAAAAATCTAATATTTTGTTCGCTTCATTAAACATCTCTTGAGCTTGTGGGTATTTTTCATAAAGGTCTAATCCCATTCCAGAAAATTGCGCTCCTTGCCCAGGATATATAAATGCTTTCATAATTGTTTTTTTTAGGTGAAAAACAAATGTAATAAAAAAGGTTTAAGTACAAGAACTGTACCTAAACCTCATTTGGAGCAAAACCTCAACCTAAACTTTATAGATTCAGTTTACCTTTTTCTCCAACATCTTGCTGATTTCCAGTAAGGCTTGCCAACCCCATTTTTAAGAAACTAATATATTTATTAGATTTAGTATCCCAATAATAAGCTTCTTTAGGTGCAAATTTAATAGCGGTTAAGTTGGGGTCATTAACTCCATTAAACCAGTTATCTGAAATGCTTGAATATAATTCTTCTAAAATTTCTTGCTTTAATACGATCTCTGCATCACCATAAATACTTATAAATTGCTTATCGGAAGGATCACTATATAATAATTGAGTTTTACTATCTTTACTAATGTTTTTATTGTGTTCGCTATCACCCGGACTTAAGAACCAGATATTTCCTTGCTCATCAATTTTCTTTTGCGTCATAGGAACAGCATCTAAAGGATGATCGCCTAAATTGGTGATCATCATACTGGTCTCTATATTGCTAGTCATTTCTTTTAGCTTGTTTAAAGCTTCTTCACTGTTTTTGTTTTCAGTACTCATGTCAATAGTTTTTTCTTAAAGGTAAGGCTGTAGATCAAATGTTTCCGTCAAGGAAATACTAAAAAATATAGTAAGAATGTTAAGCTTTGTGAATGAGGTTAAGAAAACCGACTAATGATTTCTTGGCAACGAGGAAAGTAAGAACTTCCAAAAATATTTAAGTGAACCAATAAAAAATAGAGTTGAAATATAGGTTGGCGCTCTCTCCAATTTTTTTCTAATAGAAAATGTTCCTCATAACTTTTAAAAACTACATCGGGAAAACCGCCAAATAATTGCATCATGGCTAAATCAATTTCTCTAATGCCAAAATGCGTAGCAGGATCTATAAGCGCAATTTGGTTTTGGGTTGTGGCGATAAAATTTCCATTCCACAAGTCTCCGTGAATTAATGCTGGAGCTTCTTTAGGAATTAAGTTTTCTAAATTTTTTAAAAATCTATCTGCATTTTTAAACGTGAAGCCACTTTGTTGAGCTAATTGTAATTGCGGTATCAATCTCAATTCTCTGTAAAAATCGATCGCATTTTTATAAATAGGCGTATTGATTTGGGGTAAAGAACCTATATAATTATCATTAGAGAAGCCAAAATATTCTTGTGTTTGTTGATGCAAAAGAGCCAAGTTTTCAGAAAAGAATTCCCAATGATCTTGGGTGACTGCCTCTGAAGAAATATAATTCATGATAAGGTAAGTAACATTTTCTATTTCTCCCCAACCTTCTATTTGAGGAATAATAAATGTATGCGTAGAGCTAAGAGCTTCTAAACCTTCTTTCTCTCTTTTAAATAAATGAGGTAGATAAGTATTTGAGTTAAGTTTGATAACCTTTTCACCGTTAGAAGTGCTTACGTGAAAAACTTCATTGATATCTCCACCATACAGCTGCTGAATATTAGAAACTATAAATTTTTCCTTTTCAGTAATAGTATGTAAAAGAGAATTGGTGATCAATCTTATTTTCTAATGTAGGTTAAATAGGTGAACGCATAATCGTGCTTTTCATCTTTTTCGTGAAAAACTTCTTCTGTTAATTTCCATTTATTTTTATCAAAATCGGGAAAATAGGTATCCACCTCAAAATTACCGTGTACCCGCGTCAATTCAATTTTTTGAACAAAAGGCAATGCCAATTCATATATTTCTCCTCCACCAATAATAAACGGTTGCTCATCGTAACTGGCAAAAGCCAATGCGTCGTCTATGTGGTGAACTACTGTACAACCTTGAGGCTGATATTCTTTATCTCGAGTAAGAACAATATGTGTTCGGTTAGGAAGAGGTTTGGGAAAAGATTCAAATGTTTTTCTTCCCATAATAATGCAATGTCCAGTCGTCAATTTTTTAAATCGCTTAAAATCATCGGGTAGATGCCAAACCAAGTCATTATCCTTTCCTAATTCATTATTTTCTCCTGCTGCAGCAATTATCGTAAGCATATTAAGAATTGATTAAAGGGTTATCGGGTTTCTTAAAATCAGAGTCATCTTGAAAACGACCTTGAGGTAAAGGATGTTCTTTATCTACTTTTTGCTGTAGTTGTTCAATTTTTAACTGCTGTTTCTCTACGAGTTTTTCCAATTGCTTTTCTTCCCATTCCTTTCCCATAAACGTATTGATAAGAAAAACGTTTATAAAATGAATCAGTAAAAAGAAAAACCAAGCTAAAATTGCCCATACAAACCAATCGGTATTAAAAGGTCTAAAGTTTTCTCCAAACTTTAATACTAAATTAAGAATGATAAAAAGGATAGAACCGGCTAAGAAAACAACAAAATGAGCCGTAAGTCTTTTCTTTTGCTTAATTCTTCTTTGAGCGTTTTCAATAAGTGATCGCTGCTGCGGATCTATTTTAGAAGATTTCGTATGTGTAGAACTCATAATAACTGTAAATTAGTAGTATTCAAATTTAACATTTTTGAGGCACTTATTTAAAGCTTATGAATAATTTAATAAAACACTTCCCGCTTATAGAACATAATACTTACTTAAATACTGCGGCAACAGGATTACTATCAAGAGAGGTTTTTGACTATCAGCAAGATAAAAATATAGACTTATTAACGCAAGGAAGTTTAAATAGAGATAAAGAAGCAAAAACTTTAGCAGAAACAAGAGAAAAGCTCGCTCAGTTTTTTACCGCCGAAGCAGCTAGGATAGCGTTGGTTCCTAATTTTACTTTTGGATTCAATACCATTTTAGAAGGCTTACCTAAAGATACTACGTTTTTGCTTTTAGAAAACGATTACCCTTCTGTTAATTTAGCGGTAGAAGCTAGAAATTTTAAAATTCATTATACTAAGATTAGCGAACATCTAGAACAGAATATCTTACAAAAAATTGAAGCTGAAAACCCTCAAGTTTTAGCACTGAGTCTGGTACAATACCTTAACGGAATTAAAATTGACCTTTCTTTTCTGCAAGAACTTAAAAAGAGATTTCCTCAATTGCTTATCATCGCCGATGGAACACAATATTTAGGGACCGAGGAATTTAATTTTTCAATATCTGGAATAGATGTGTTGGGAGCGAGTGCTTACAAATGGCTCAACGCTGGTTTTGGAAATGGTTTTTTTATGTTTAGCAAAGAAGCCGAACAAAGAATCTCCCCAAAAACGGAAGGTTTTGGCTCTCACATAGGAAAATATAAAGAAGAAGGAAATACGCTAATCGGAAGGTTAGAACCAGGCCACCTTAATTATACCAATATAGGAAGCATAAAAGTTGCTTTAGAGCTGCAAGAAAAAATAGGAAAACAAGCGATAGAGAAACAACTCCAAACGCTTTCCGCGGAAGCAAAAAAACAATTTACCCAATTAGGTTTGTTAGAAGATTGTGTAGTAAAACGAGAAAAAAACGCTACTATTTTTAATTTAAAAGGCGACGAAAAAATATTTCATCGACTCACACAAAACGGAATTATTTGCTCGCAACGCGGTAACGGGATTAGAGTTGGTTTTCATTATTACAATACGTTGGAGGATTTAGAAGTGTTGATGAAAATTTTAAGAAGGTAAAATAGTATGAAATTATTTATTTTAATAGTATCATTTTTGGTAAGTAACTTAACATTTTCTCAACAATCAGAGATTTTGATTTCTAATAAGAAAAATTTTCAAAAATCTATTTTATCTAAAGTTAATCTTAAAAAAGAAGTTGTTGATACAATTATAAAAGTTAAAATAATTGGAGAAGGTAAATATCTATTTAATTCTAAAAAGGAAAAAGAACTTTTAGATTATGATATGAGTTTTACTACAGCAATTTCATTTTCTATTAAAGGGGATACTAATATATATTATTATCCTATTGGTAAGAAAGTTTTAAAAAAATATTAAATAAAAAACTTACAAATAAAGAAATTGATCTGAAGTTTTCTCTTTGTAAAAACGAACCATTCCCTATAATCTATATTTCAGGAGTACATTTATAAATAGTATTATAACTTTATTTTTAAAGAGCCAGAATAAATATAATCTGGCTCTTTTTATTTTACTTCTTCTTAAAAATATAGTTTTTATAAAAACCTTTGTCGTCGGTAAAGAATTCGATGACTTTAAGACCGGCCTCATCGGCGAGCCATTCTACGACTTCATCGTCATATTTTTGAGAGATTTCGGTATGTATGGTTTCCCAAGCTTTAAAATTAATATTAAGGTTGAGTTCATTAATCGATACTTCTTGTTCTTTTAGGCTTACCAAAAAGCTCTTTGCGGTCCCCGTTTCAGGATCGTAAGTTTCCCAATGTTTAAAATTTTCAGTATCAAAATTAGCATCTAGCTCCTTGTTGATGCGAACCAAAAGATTTTTATTAAAGCGTTCTGTAATTCCCGTAGGGTCATTGTAAGCATTGAGAATGGTCTCTGGGTTTTTCTTTTGGTCAAAGCCCATAAACAACATATCTTCGTCACTCATAGCCACTTGAATGTTTTTAAGAAATTCAATCGCTTTATCGTGCATCAAGTTGCCAATATTAGAACCTAAAACCATAATCGCTTTTTTGCGCGTATTATAATCGGCTAAATTTTCTAAAACCTTAAAATAAGAACCTTGTAATGTTTCTACTGAAACTTCAGGGATTTTCTTTTGCAGTGAGTGTTCTAAATCATCTAAAATATGCTGACTTATATCTACGGGAGAATATTTAAAATCGTAATTTTTATCTACGAGGTGTTGTAATAAGATCTTAGTTTTCTTGCCATCGCCAGCTCCTAGTTCAATCAAATCAAAGCCTTTTTCTCCATTAAAATAATCCGCGATAAGCGAAGTATGTTTTTTAAGGATATTAAACTCGCAATTGGTCAAGTAGTATTCAGGCATGTTCATAATGTCCTGAAATAACTTATCTCCTTTTTCATCATAAATAAATTTTGAAGATAAATATTTGGGGTATTGAGTAAGGCCTTCGTGCACATCTTGGGCAAAGTCTGAAGTGTATGTAGTCGTATTTTCTTTTTTCATAGTGATAGGTAGGAAATTATTTGGCCAGTCTTAATCCGTTAAACTGCCATCTTAAATGCGGATGAAAGAAATTTCTATAGGTAATTCTAGTGTGATTTTTTGCCGTTGCAATAGAGCCTCCTCTTAATACTTTTTGGTTCACCATAAATTTACCATTGTATTCTCCTAGAGCTCCATCTGGCTTTTTGTAATTGGGGTAAGGGGAATAAGCACTTTCGGTCCATTCCCAACGTTTTCCCCAATGAAATTTATGTTGAGCGGCTTCCCATTCAAACTCTGTTGGAAGGCGCATTTCTTTCCATTGAGCAAAGGCAAAAGCTTCATAATAAGAAATATGGGTAAGCGGAGCTTTTTCCGTTAACGGAATTAATCCGCCAAGGGTGTATTGATACCACTTGTCTTTTATGCGATGCCAATAGGCAGGAGCTTTAATGTTTTCTTGTTGAAGCCAGTCCCATGCTTCTGCATGCCATAGTAGCACATTTTCATATCCGCCAGCTTCGATAAATTCCACATATTCTTCATTAGTAACAAGTTTGTTAGAAATAAAGAAATCATGGATGTAAACTTGATGCACGCCTCGCTCATTGTCATAACAAAATTCATGTGTATTGCTATGACCAATCGTGTATAAACCTTTAGGAATGTTTAACCATTCTTGATTGTGCTTATCAATTTCATTTTCTTCAAAGTTATTGCTGTAAGCAGGTAGTAAAGGGTTATTGCCTAAAATATATTTAATGTCGGTTATTAAGAGTTCTTGATGCTGCTTTTCATGATGCACTCCAATTTCAATGACATCTTCTAATTCTTTAGTAATCTCATTTTTTTCTAAAAAATCGATTAAAGCTTGAGTTACATACGCACGGTACGCATAGATTTTTTCTACCCCAGGACGAGATAAGTTCCCTCTATTGGTTCTAACGACTTTTTCGCCTACACTTTCATAATAGCTATTAAATACAAAAGCAAAATCTTTATGAAACAATTCATAATCGGGAGCGTTTTCTTTTAAAACAAACTCTTCAAAAAACCAAGTAGTGTGCCCTAAATGCCATTTTGGTGGAGAAACGAACTCTACAGGTTGCACTACGTAATCTTCAATTTGTAATGGTTTACAAATAGTCTCGGTAGCATTTCGAGTAGCTATTAATTCTTCCAAAAGATCTTGGTGTATTTTCATAATGAGTGTTTTTTTGCAACTCATCTCAAAGTTACACAATTTTAAATACGAAAATCTTTAAGGTATGTTAACGCCAAAAAAAACCTTCTCAATGGGAAGGTCGTAGGTTTAAAAAGTAAAAGGCACTTTATATTTTATAGCTCGAGCTTTTCCGTTAAGATGACCCGGTTTCATTTTTGGAATAGCAAGAATATTTCTTTCGGCTTCTTTTTGTAAAAGTTCTCTTCCGCCAGTAGTTTCAAGAATTTTGGTTTTCCCTGTCTTATCTACTACAAAACTTACAATTACTCGTGTGCCTTTATCTTCGGAGCTATAACCTTTTGGAAATTTAAAATTTTGCTGAATATGCTTGGCTAGCATTTGATTAAAGCAATTTGATTTTTGACTACTTTCCTCGCACCCTGGCCAAACGGGAGCTACTTCTTTAGAAGATACTTTGTTGCCTGATGCAGTTTGAGAAAACCCAAACGATGAGGTAAGGATTAAGGTTAAAATAAAGATATATTTTTTCATAATTATTGGTTTTAAACCGCAACTTTAGCTTTAATATGCGGATGTGGTTGGTAGTTTTCTAAGGTAAAATCTTCAAAAACAAAGCCAAAGATATCTTTCACTTCTGGATTAATAACCATTTTAGGAAGTTCTCTGGGCTCTCGAGAAAGCTGTAATTCTACTTGCTCTTGGTGGTTATTATAAATGTGAGCATCACCAAAGGTATGAATGAAATCTCCTGCTTCGTAGCCGCACACTTGCGCCATCATCATGGTAAACAATGCATAAGAAGCAATATTGAAAGGAACGCCAAGAAAAATATCGGCGCTTCGTTGATAAAGTTGACAAGACAATTTACCGTTGGCTACATAAAACTGAAAAAAGGCATGACAAGGTGGTAAAGCCGCTTTTCCGTTAGCCACATTTTCATCAAATGAGACCGATGTATCTGGCATTACGCTAGGATTCCACGCAGAAACTAACATTCTTCTGCTGTTAGGATTTTTCTTTAGGGTCTCTACAATATCTTTAATTTGATCAATCTCTTCGCTGTTCCAATTGCGCCATTGATGACCGTAAACCGGACCTAAATCCCCGTTTTCATCTGCCCATTCATTCCAAATTCGTACTCCGTTATCTTGTAAGTATTTTATGTTGGTGTCTCCTTTTAGAAACCATAAAAGTTCATGAACAATTGATTTTAAATGCAACTTCTTGGTGGTCACCATGGGGAAGCCTTCACTCAAATCAAAACGCATTTGGTAGCCAAAAACACTTTTAGTACCTGTCCCTGTGCGGTCTCCTTTTTCATTACCGTGTTCTAAAACGTGTTGAAGTAAATCGTGATATTGTTTCATGAATAGTATTTTGGGCGTTCGGGCGGGCTTTCGCAAGTCGCTTTTTGTTTTGTTTCTCGACTCTGTTCGAAATGACAAAACAAAAGAGCTTCAACAAATCGCTTAATCCCTAACGCAAGTCTTTTGGTAAAAATATAAAAAGAAGCTAAAAATGAATGATAAAAGATTAATTTTTAACTTCTATATAATTCCGCGAAAGCGAAAACTTTTTAAATGTATATTCAATATAGATCTTTTTCAAAGTGAATTGTTGCAATATATTTTTATTGAATTGCGTTAATGTTTTAACTATAAATCAATATTTTATGAAAAATTATATTTTTACTTGTTTCATTTTGTTTTTTGTTAGTTTTACTCTACATGCTCAAACAGAGGAACGGAAAGAAACGTCAAATTTTAGTTTGGGGTTAAATTTTAGTTTAGGAAACTCAATACTTAACTCGGAAGAGTTTAAAGACCTTAATGGCTCAGTTTCTGGAGCTCGATTAAATCTTATTTATGACTTTAAAAATGAAAGTTTTGTAAGTTGGAGAATTGGTTTGGGGGTTGAAACGGCTACTTATAATGCTAACTTATTTTCCAGTATAGGACAGACGAGTTTGCAGTCAGACTATTTAAGGATACCTTTAAAATTTAGTGCAGTTTATAGATTAGGTAAAAATGAAAACAGTGTGTTGAGCAATACAAAATTCGTCGCTGGTGTAGGTGGTTTTTTAAATTATGTTTATAATTATGAAGTGAGTAATATTGAAAACTCGACAGATTTAGAGGATGTGGATTTAGATTTTGGTTATTTATTTAGTTTAGGATTAGAACAAGAGATTTCACAAAATTTTACAGCAGTTTTATGTTTTGATTCTAGTTTGATGGGATATGAAAATGATAAAGATAAACTGAAGTTTAATAATAACGTTTTTAACCTTGGATTAAGGTACAGCTTGTAAAAAGATTTTTCAATTAAAAGAAAAGCTTGCATTTAATATTTTTAATTGCAAGCTTTTTTAATGAGATATCTATCCAATAATCATCCCAGCGATAGTGGCTGAAAGTAATGAAGCTAACGTTCCTCCAATCACAGCTTTTAAACCAAATTTAGATAGTGTTTTACGTTGTCCTGGTGCTAAAGAGCCAATACCTCCTAATTGAATCCCAATAGAAGCAAAATTGGCAAATCCGCATAACATATAGGTAGCCATTATTATTGATTTCTCATAAGTAAGGCTTAATGCTGTTGCAGGATCTTTTAATTCGGCTAATTGAATGTAACCTACAAATTCGCTTGCGGCAAGTTTAATTCCTAAGAGTTGTCCCATAAGCATCATATCTTCGGTGGCCACACCTACTAACCACATAAGAGGAGCGAAAACGGTTCCTAAAATAGCTTCAATAGAAAAACTTTGGTAGGGGGTGTTTTCGGCTAAAAATCCGTTAAGGTAAGTCCAATCTCCAATTTTAGCAAAACCATAATTAATCATAGCGATGAGGGCTACAAAAACCAGTAGCATAGCCCCAACGTTTGCAGCTAGTTTAAGACCTTCGGTAGTTCCATTAGCGATAGCATCTAAGATATTAGTTCCTATTTTCTCTTCTGAAACTTCTACACTTGTATTGATTTTTTCCTGCTGAGGATATAATATTTTAGATATAATAATAGCGCCAGGTGCAGCCATGACAGATGCTGCTAATAAATGTTTCGCAAACTCTAATCGAACAACAGGATCATCGCCACCTAAGAAACCAATGTAGGCTGCTAAAACTCCACCAGCTACGGTAGCCATACCACCAACCATCACCAAAAGAATTTCAGATTTGGTCATTCGCTCTAAATAAGCTTTAATCATTAATGGAGCTTCAGTTTGTCCTAAAAAAATGTTTCCAGCAACACTTAAGCTTTCTGCCCCAGAGATGCCCATCAACTTGGTAAGCACCCAAGCCAGCCCCTTAACAACCACTTGAATGACTCCTAAATAAAATAGTATAGAAGTTAATGCGGAAAAGAAAATAACAGTAGGTAATACTTGAAATAAGAATATAAAGCCAAAGCTTTCTACATCCATCATTCCGCCAAGTAAAAACTCACTCCCCGCAGCGGTAAAATCTAATATTTTGACAAATATTTTTCCTACAAATTCAAAAGCTACTTGTACCCAATAAACTCTTAAGACTCCATAAGCTAAGAGAAGTTGAGCCCCAAGTCCAACACCAACCGTTTTCCAATTAATGGCTTTGCGGTTGCTGCTTAGTAAGAATGCGATCACTAATAAAGAGAACATCCCTAAGGCTCCGCGCCAAAAACTTTGAAAGGTAAAGCCTTTACTTTTTATAATATTCTTCGTAGGAAGTAATAAGGTTTCTTTGGCTACAGAATTTACTTGAGAAAGCTGTATTTCTTTCTCATTTTCGATTAAAGTAAGTGTAGAATCTGTGAGCGTAGAAATCTTAAATTTACGAATACTGTCTTGTGGCTGATCGTAAAAAAAAAGTAATAATTTATTTTGTAGAAGGTAATTTCCCTTAGCGGAAATACTGTCTTTAAAGCTGTATTGAAAAACTCCGCTCTGGAGGTTAAGTTCATCAAAATCTAATGATGTAGTTTGAGAACTCTCAATTTTCCAGTCTTTTTCTATAGTTTGAGCATTTACGAAGCCTAAACTAATCATAGAAAAGAAGAAAATAATTTGTAACTGTCTTTTCATAAAATTATTTTCTTTTTGAGATTTCATCTCTTAACCTTGCTGCTTCTTCATAATCTTCTTTATTCACAGCTTTTTCTAATTCCTTTTCTAAGTCTTGAATTGATTTTTTAGGAGTTTCACTTTTAGAAGAACTATCCTCACCCAAATCTTCTTCATCAAATTCTTTATTGATCATCAATTGAGTTTCTTGTAAAGGATCATCTTCATCTTCTTTCTCATCGGTTTTAAGATAGATCCCAGCTTTTTCAAGAATGTTTTGATAGGTAAAAATAGGCGCGTTAAAACGTAGTGCTAATGCAATAGCATCGCTGGTTCTAGCGTCGATAATTTCCTCTATTTTATCACGTTCGCAAATAAGGCTAGAATAGAAAACCCCATCTACCAACTTATGAATAATCACTTGTTTCACTTGAATTGAAAAGCGATCTGAAAAGCTTTTAAAAAGATCGTGAGTTAAGGGTCGTGGAGGTCTTATGTCTTTTTCTAAAGCAATCGCAATAGATTGTGCTTCAAAAGCACCGATGACTATGGGAAGTTGTCTTTGGCCTTCCATTTCACTTAGCAATAAGGCGTAAGCTCCATTTTGGGTTTGGCTGTAAGAAATTCCTTTAATCGTTAAACGCACTAAACTCATACATCAAAAAATCAAAAATAATAAATAAAAAAGCGGTCTAAATAAGGACATTACATATTTAGACCGCCCTATAAATTAGGGGCACAATTTATAAAAATTATGCGTTATTCGCCTTAAATTCTTTTAATTTTTCTGTAAGCTTTGGTAAGACTTCAAAAGCATCACCTACAATTCCATAATCTGCTGCTTTAAAAAAAGGAGCTTCTGGATCGTTATTGATGACAACTTTAGTTTTTGAAGCATTAATACCAGCTAAATGTTGGATGGCTCCAGAGATACCCACAGCAATATATAAGTTAGAAGCAACTGGTTTTCCTGTTTGCCCTACGTGTTCGCTATGTGGTCTCCACCCCATATCACTTACAGGTTTAGAGCATGCAGTTGCAGCACCAAGAGTTTCAGCAAGGTCTTCTATCATTCCCCAGTTTTCAGGACCTTTTAATCCTCTACCACCAGAAACTACTATCTCTGCATCTGCAATAGTAACTTTATCTTTTGCTTTATCAACAGACTCTACGTTTACCGTAAAATCTCCATCGGCTAAAGTAGGAGCGAAGTCTTCTATAGAAGCTTCTGTATTGTTTTCTACCAAGCCGTAAGCATTTTTAGAAACCCCAATAACTTTTACATCTGTAGAAATGTTAGTTACATTAAAAGCTTTGTTAGTAAAAGCAGTTCTTTTTACTTGAAAAGGCGCTGTGCTGCTTGGTAATTCTACCACATTAGAAGCGTAACCTGCTTCTAGATCTACTGCCAAAATTGGAGCGATATATTTGTCGTTAGCCGTTTGACCGATAACCACTACTTTTGCATCTTCATTTTTTGCAGCTTGAGCGATAGCATCTGCATAGGCTTCGGCATTAAATTTAGCTAATTTATCATTAGCCACATTTAATACTTTAGAAACTCCATAGTTTCCTAAAGATGCGTTATCATTTGCATTAATACTTATTGCGGTAACTGTTGTGCCTAATTGATCTGCAACTCCTTTTGCGTATGAAGCAGCTTCGTAAGAGGCTTTTTTAAATTTTCCGTTTTCGGATTCTATATATACTAAAACTGACATGTTTTTATTTTTAGAGTTTATAAAATTAACTGATTTAACAATTTCAAAAGCTTAAATTACTTTTGCTTCGTTATGTAATAAGTTAATTAATTCGTCAAGATTATCTTCGCTAACTAATTTTACATCTCCTTTAGGAGCTGGTTTTTCAAATTTTTCAGAAGAAGTAAAAGCTTCAGCATTTGAAGGTTCAACTACATTTAAAGGCTTTTTTCTTGCCATCATAATCCCTCTCATATTTGGGATTTTAAGATCGCTTTCTTCTACTAATCCTTTTTGTCCTCCAATTACTAATGGTAGACTTGCTGTAAGTGTTTCTTTACCTCCGTCTATTTCTCTAATAGCGGTAGCTTTATCTCCGTCAACTTCTAAGCTTACACAAGTGTTTACAAAATTAGCACCTAAGATCTTTGCCATCATTCCTGGTACCATTCCTCCGTTATAATCAATAGATTCTCTACCTGCAATGACTAAATCGTAATTACCATCTTTGGCTACTTTAGCTAATTCTTTAGCTACTTGAAAACCATCTTTAGCTTCAGTATTTACTCTAATGGCATTGTCTGCTCCAATAGCAAGTGCCTTTCTTAAAGTAGGTTCAGTTTCAGCGCCTCCAACATTTACGACATCTACACTGGCTCCTTGTTTTTCTTTGAACCACATTGCACGAGTTAGTCCAAACTCGTCATTAGGGTTAATTACAAACTGAACGCCATTGGTGTCAAACTTGGTATCCCCATCTGTAAAATTTATTTTTGATGTGGTATCTGGTACGTGACTTATACAGACTAATATTTTCATGTGTTCTATAGTTTTTTTGTGCTATTTAAAAAATGTACTGCGAATATAATAAAATATACTTAAAAATACTATGCTTGCATAATAATTTTTTCCTGAAAAGTTATAGTATTTAGACATGTGAATGTTTACTTTTGCGTTGGTTAAAAATTATAGATAACAGTTATCATGAGGACAATTCAATTTAGAGAGGCGGTTTGCGAAGCGATGAGCGAAGAAATGCGTCAAGACGAAGCCGTTTATTTAATGGGTGAAGAAGTTGCTGAATATAATGGAGCTTACAAAGCATCTAAAGGCATGTTAGATGAGTTTGGGCCAGAAAGGGTGATAGATACCCCTATATCTGAAGCTGGATTTAGTGGTATTGGAGTGGGTTCTACCTTAGTGGGAACTCGTCCTATCGTAGAGTTTATGACATTTAATTTCTCTTTAGTAGGAATAGATCAAATCATAAATAACGCTGCTAAAATTAGACAAATGTCTGGAGGGCAATTTAATTGTCCTATTGTTTTTAGAGGACCAACTGCTTCGGCGGGACAATTAGGAGCTACGCACTCACAGGCTTTTGAGAGTTGGTATGCAAACTGTCCTGGTTTAAAAGTTATCGTTCCTTCAAATCCTTATGATGCAAAAGGATTATTAAAGTCAGCTATACGAGATGAAGATCCAGTGATTTTTATGGAGAGTGAGCAAATGTATGGGGATAAAGGTGAAGTGCCAGAAGAAGAGTATACCATTCCAATAGGAAAAGCAGATATAAAAAGAGAAGGAGAAGATGTGACAATCGTATCTTTTGGAAAAATTATTAAAGAAGCTTACGCTGCTGCGGAAAAATTAGAAGAAGAAGGAATCTCTTGTGAAATTATTGATCTAAGAACAGTAAGACCATTAGATTATGAAACTGTAATTGCTTCCGTAAAGAAAACTAATAGATTAGTGATATTAGAGGAGGCTTGGCCTTTTGGAAATGTTTCTACAGAGCTTTCTTACCAAGTACAAGAACAAGCATTTGACTTTTTAGATGCTCCTATATTAAAAATTAATACGGCAGATACACCTGCGCCATATTCACCTGTTCTTTTAAAAGAATGGTTGCCAAATAGTGAAGATGTTGTTAAAGCTGTAAAAAAGGTAATGTATAAATAAAATTATACTCCTATATTTGAAGCCTTATCATTTTAGATAAGGCTTTTTTTATTTATGAAATTTAACTTTTTACTTCTTACACTATTATTTCTAGGCTCTATTGGTTACGCGCAAACCAAAATTGGAGGTTACGTAAAAGACACTAATGGTGATCCCATTCCTTTTGTTAACGTCGTATTTTCTAATTCATCTGAAGGTACGATTACGAACGATGATGGTAGTTACTATATACAGTCAGATAAATCCTACAAAAGCGTAGTGTTTTCATTCATTGGTTTTAAATCTAAAAAGATTGATTTAGAAAGTTCAACGACTTATAAAATGGAAATCATTTTAGAAGAGGAAGAGAATGCCTTATCTGAAGTCGTTATTTATCAAGGAAAAACTTCTAAAAAAAATAACCCTGCGATAGATATTTTAAAAAAAATCTGGGAAAATAGACGCGAAAACGGGGTTAAAAAATTTGATCAATACCAATTTAAAAAATACGAGAAACAAGAATTTGATTTAAATACCATTGATAGTTCACTAGTAAATAGTAGAATTTTTAATGGGATGGAATTTATTTTTGATCAGACCGATACCAATACCGTTACCGGAAAAACATATCTACCTATTTTTATAAATGAAGCTGTTTATAAGGTATATGGAGATAATAATCTTAATGAAGAGAAAGAAGTTCTTTTAGGGAATAAAAACTCAGGATTTAGTGACAATCAAACCCTTATTGCTTTTATTAAAGACTTGTATGCCGACTATAATGTATATGATAATTACTTGAAATTTTTCGATAAAAGCTTTGTAAGCCCGTTAAGTACAACAGGAGTAGATAATTATAATTATGTGCTGGCAGATAGTACTTTTATCGATAACAAATGGTGTTACAAAATTGTCTATTACCCAAGGCGTAAAAATGAACTTACGTTTAAAGGGGACTTTTGGGTAAACGATACTACGTGGGCGATTAAGAATATTAAACTTCAGGTTACTAAAAGCGCTAATATTAACTGGGTAAAAGAAATCTATATAGAGCAAGATTTTAAAGTTTTAAATGACTCTGTGTTCTTAATTACAAGAGATCATTTTATGTCTGATTTTGCTTTTAATAAAAAGCAAGAATCTCGCGGAGTGTACGGTAAGAGAACCACTCTTTACGACGATTATAAATTTGATATAGAAAAAGGCTCGGCATTCTATAAGGAAAGGGCAGACCCTTATCAGGAGTATGTATATGATCGAGACAGTACCTTTTGGGATAACAATAGATTAGAAGGTTTAAATAAAGATGAGAAGCAGGTGTATACCATGCTCGACACTTTAAAAACAGTAAAAGCTTTTAAACGATTGTATAATATAGGAAGTGTACTAGCATCAGGTTATATAGAGTTTGATAATTTTGATTTCGGACCCATATTCTCAACCTTCGGTTATAATGATGTAGAAGGTATTAGGGTAAGAATGGGAGGAAGAACCTATTTTAGCAGAAATGATCCTTGGCGTATTGAAGGTTATACCGCATATGGTTTTAAAGACGATAAATTTAAATATGGTATCGCAGGAAAATGGCTTTTAGATAGAAGGTCGCGACTCATTGTTTCAGGAGGAAACCGCAGGGATATAGAGCAATTAGGAGCAAGTTTAACCAATACCAACGATGTGTTGGGAAGAAGTCTTGCATCATCTTCTTTAATAACGGTGGGTTCTAATACCAGTCTAACCGATATTAATTTATCTACCGTTTCTTTTGAATTAGAGCCTCTTAAAAATTTTAACATAAGAATAGGTGGGTCTTACCGAACGCTTAAATCGGCTTCAGATCAGTTTAGCTTAGCTTATTTTACAGATGAAGCAAGAACACAAACCACTAACGAGATTACTCAAACCGAGATCTCTACCATCTTAAGTTATTCTCCTGGAAGAAAAACCTCAGGCTACGGAGTAGATAGAACAATTATAAACGACGGTGATTTTGCTCGTCTTTTCTTTAATTATTCCCTAGGTGTTAAAGATCTTATCGATAGTGACTTTGATTATAAACGAGTACAATTTTTCTACAGACAACCTTGGCAAGTAGGTGGTTTTGGTAAACTAACTTCAACCTTTGAAGCTGGGAAAACCTTTGGAGAAGTACCTTTAGGTTTACTAAATGTAGTGCCAGGAAACCAAACCTTATTTTCCATTTTCGGAACCTTTCCTTTATTAGATTTCTATGAATTTGTAACCGATTCTTACACCAGTTTGCATATAGAACATAACTTCAACGGAAGGTTTTTTAGTAGAATCCCCATCGTAAGAGACTGGAATTTAAGAGAAATTGTTTCTATTCGCGGAGTAATTGGTGATATTTCTGAAGAAAATCAGTTATTAAATGCCTCTACTTCCAATCCCGTTTTATTCGCTCCAAGTGAACAAGTTTACTGGTCTTATAGTGTGGGAGTAGGCAATATCTTTAAAGTATTTCGTATAGATGCTCACTTTCGTGGAAACTATTTTGACAATCCAGGAGCAAGAAGTTTTGGAGTAACTGGCTCATTCGGATTTTATTTCTAAAATAAAGTGCTCATTCAAGGATATTTATTAAATTTGCAATCTTGTTTTTTGAGAAATAATTAATACAATAAGTATAATGACATTTGATGTTTTAGTAGAAATTCCTAAAGGAAGTAGAAATAAATACGAATACGATTTTGAGTTCAAAAAGATTCGTTACGATAGAATGATTTTTTCTTCAATGATGTATCCTGCAGACTACGGTTTTGTTCCAGAAACTTTAGCTTTAGACGGAGATCCTTTAGATGTATTGGTATTGGTAACAGAACCTACTTTTCCTGGTTGTGTGATAGAGGTAAAACCAATTGGTGTTTTTCATATGGCCGATGAAAAAGGTCCAGATGAAAAAATTATCTGTGTACCTGTTAGCGATCCAATATGGAATAGATATAACGATTTAAATGAGTTAAACCCACACCGTATTAAAGAAATTGAGCATTTCTTTCAAGTATATAAAGACTTAGAAGAAAAGAAAGTTGATGTTGGTGGATGGGGAGATGCTAAAGAAGCAAAAGACATCGTTAACCAATGTATCAAACGATATGAAGATAGCGATATCCCAAGAGAAGAAGTAAGTATCAAATAATTTATTTGATCCACAGTTATATATAAAGCAACACTTTTAAAGTGTTGCTTTTTTTTTGCTTTTAAATTAAATTGTTTAGATCGGGTTATTAATTTGATAGCAGAAGTTTGTTTTTGATGTGAATTGATTACTTATAAGTAAAAATCATTATTAATTACATTGAAATTTCACATATAAAGTTTAGATTTAACAAATTTTAAACAATCTTTATATGGAGTCAAATATTATTTTCTTACCCATAGCTTTAGCTATTTTGGGTATCATCTTTATGATTGTAAAAGCAAATTGGGTTAAAAAACAATCTGCTGGAAGTGAACGAATGCAATCCATTTCAAAAAGTATTAAAGAAGGAGCACTCGCTTTTCTAAATGCAGAGTACCGCTTATTACTCATTTTTGTCGTTCTTGCTTCCATTGCACTTTACGGAGTTTCTTATGCGGTCGAATCTACGAGTTGGATGATTATCCCTGCATTTATCATCGGAGCTGTATTTTCTGCCTTAGCGGGAAATATAGGTATGCGAATCGCTACCGAAGCAAATGCCCGAACAGCCGAAGCTGCAAAAACAAGTTTGCCTAAAGCATTAAAAGTATCTTTTAGTGGAGGAACGGTGATGGGGCTAGGTGTTGCCGGCTTAGCGGTACTAGGTTTAAGCCTATTATTTCTTTTATTCCTCAGTCAGTTTATTACCGATACAGGTACATTTTATACAGATATGACGATTGTGTTAGAAACCTTAGCGGGATTTTCGCTTGGCGCGGAATCAATTGCGTTATTTGCTCGTGTAGGAGGAGGGATTTATACCAAAGCTGCCGATGTAGGAGCCGATTTAGTGGGGAAAGTAGAGGCTGGTATTCCTGAAGATGATCCTAGAAACCCTGCAACTATTGCAGATAACGTAGGAGATAATGTAGGTGATGTTGCGGGAATGGGAGCCGATTTATTTGGAAGTTACGTAGCGACAGTTTTAGCGGCGATGGTATTGGGAAATTATTTGATAAGAGATATGTCTGGAGATACCCCGTTTACAGATGCATTTAATAATATGGGGCCTATTTTGCTTCCGTTGGTAATAGCGGGAGTAGGAATTTTGGCGTCAATTATAGGAACCTTCTTAGTAAGTATAAAGTCTAACGATGCCAAAGAAAGTAAAGTACAAGCTGCATTAGATAGGGGAAATTGGGTAGCTATATTTCTAACCTTAATCGCAAGTTGGTTTTTAATTGAATGGATGCTTCCACAAACAATGCAAATGCAATTTTTTGGGGAAGGGATTAAAGAAATACCTTCTATAAATGTGTTTTGGGCTGCAGTTATAGGCTTGGCGGTAGGAGCATTAATTTCGGTGGTGACTGCGCATTACACGAGTCTAGGGAAAAAACCAGTATTAAATATTGTAA
Source organism: Mesonia algae (assembly GCF_003253545.1). GTDB lineage: Bacteria > Bacteroidota > Bacteroidia > Flavobacteriales > Flavobacteriaceae > Mesonia > Mesonia algae. The sequence continues at coordinate 70,714 of NZ_QKYV01000003.1, read as the reverse complement.
AAAATAGCTCTACAGGAGCAGCTACCAATATTATTGCAGGTTTGGCTGTAGGAATGAAATCTACATTTTTATCGGTGTTATTATTTGCGGCAGCGATTTATGGTTCTTACGAATTTGCAGGATTTTACGGAGTGGCATTAGCGGCTTCGGCGATGATGGCTACTACAGCTATGCAATTGGCGATCGATGCCTTCGGACCTATTGCAGATAATGCAGGTGGGGTGGCAGAAATGAGCGAACTACCCAATGAGGTTCGTGAACGTACCGATATTCTAGATTCTGTAGGAAATACCACAGCTGCGGTAGGAAAAGGTTTTGCCATTGCTTCAGCGGCATTAACAGCTTTAGCTTTGTTTGCTGCATATGTAACTTTTACAGGAATTGATGGTATCAATATTTTTAAAGCCGATGTACTTGCCGCCCTTTTTGTAGGAGGGATGATTCCTGTAATTTTTTCCGCTTTAGCGATGGAATCTGTAGGAAAAGCAGCCATGGAAATGGTGCAGGAAGTAAGACGTCAGTTTAAAGAAATTCCGGGAATTATGGAAGGAACCGCTACGCCAGAATATGCAAAATGCGTAGATATTTCTACCAAAGCTGCTTTGCGCGAAATGATTTTGCCAGGGTTAATTACCATCATTTCACCGATCATTGTCGGACTTATATTTGGGGCTGAGCCACTTGGTGGATATATGGCTGGAGTTTGTGTAAGTGGTGTAATGTGGGCTATTTTTCAAAACAATGCTGGGGGAGCTTGGGATAACGCCAAAAAATCTTTTGAGGCTGGAGTAGAAATCAACGGTCAAATGACTTACAAAGGAAGCGATGCGCACAAAGCTGCGGTTACAGGAGATACGGTAGGAGATCCTTTTAAAGATACCTCTGGACCTTCAATGAATATTCTAATTAAACTTACGTGTTTAGTCGGTTTGGTCATTGCGCCTATTTTAGGGAATCATTCTAGCGACATTGAAGTTGGAGTAATTTTAGATAAAAATGAATCTACAATTGTTCAAAAAGAAATGGTGAACAAGGAAGATGTTTCAGAGAATGAAAACTCAACAACCTCAATTTACGAAATCAAGAAAAATGAAGAAGTTGTTTTTCAGAATAAAAAGGAACAAAATAGATAATGTATAAAAAACTTGAGGCAACTTCCTCAAGTTAAAAATGTTATAAACTCCGACTTTTATGTCGGAGTTTTTGCTATTATAGTGTGGCCAAACGATAAAAATCTATATGAACTACGATGACGTTATAACTCTAGGGATCTCATTTGGATTGGGAATGTTGGTAGGAATGCAACGCGAAACCACCAACAATAAAATGGCTGGGGTAAGAACATTTACCCTAATTACCATTTTGGGTACGCTTACGGGTTTTTTAAGTATAGAATTTAAGAATCCTTATTTATTACCTGTACTAGCTTTAGCCATAACATCTTTATTGGTAATGGCCAATGTAGTAAAGTTAAAACAAACACCTGGTGAAAACATGGGACAAACTACCGAAGTTGCTGCTCTCATCATGTTTGCTGTGGGAGCTTATCTTGTGGTAGGGAACCAGATTATAGGGGTGATGATAGGCGGGCTTTTAGCTATTCTACTCTATGTAAAAGAACACCTGCATGGATTTATTGAGAAATTGAAAGATAAAGACTTATCGGCTATTATGACGTTTGTGGGAATTACCCTTGTAATTTTGCCTATTCTTCCAGACGAAACTTACGGACCACTAGATGTCCTTAACCCTAAAAATATATGGTTAATGGTTTCTCTTATTGTAGGAATAAGTGTTTTTGGGTATTTTGTGTATAAATGGTTGGGCAAAAAAGCCGGACTTATTTCTAATGGTATCCTTGGCGGACTTATAAGTAGTACGGCAACCACGGTAAGCTTTGCTAGAAAAACCAAAGGAAAAAATGCAGGAGTAAAGTTAGCAGCCTTCGTTATATTAGTAGCCGTAACGGTTTCCTTAATTAGGGTTTTAATAGAAATAGCGGTAATTGTTCCTCATAAAATCGGAGAAATTATACTTCCTTTTATGGCACTTTTTGTTTTTATGAGTTTGTTGTGTGTAGCGATGTTCTACTTTATTAATAAAGAAACAAAAAATGAAGAACTTCCAGAGCCAAAAAATCCAGCGCAATTTAAAAGTGCCTTAATCTTTGGTGTCATTTATTCGGTAATATTATTAGTGGTAGCCTTTACGGAAAAAGAATTCGGAAATCAAGGTTTGTATATCGCTTCCATTATTGGGGGACTGGCCAACAAAGATGCCATCACCTTGTCGCTTTCTCGAATGATTGGAGGTGGAGTTGATGCTGCTTTAGGCTGGCGACTTATTATGACAGCAGTAATTTCAAATCTGGCTTTTAAGGTGATCATTGCTATAGCTTCAGGGAGCAAAAAACTTACCAGATGGATATTGATAGTGATGTCACTTTCTATAGCGTTTGGATTACTTTTAATTTGGCTTTGGCCAGCATCTTGGTATTTTTAAATTTTAAATTTTATGTTTTTTAACCTTTTTAAAAAAGATCCTCTACAAATCATCACATTTCAATCCTATGGTACAGATAAACATTTGTATGCAAGAGGAAGAGCCTTAGAAGATGAGTCTATAGATCTAAATAAAAATAACTGGTTCCAACTATTGGTTAATTCTTGGAAACGTTTTGAAACCGATGAAATAAAACATACCACTCTAAATTTAAAACTATCCAGTCTTAACGTATATAAGGTAAAAACCGATACTAGAGGTTACTTTAATATTGATGAGCCCGCAAAAGGTTTAAGATCATTTTGCAATGACGAAGGCTGGCTATCTTATGAAGTTTCTTACGACGATGTAGATATTTTAAAGAAAATTACTTCGCAAAATAGATTTCCTGGAGAAATTTTAATTCCCAGTGAAAAAGCGGAATATGGAGTAATTTCAGATATTGATGATACCATATTACACACTGGAGTAGCCTCTTTCTTAAAATTTAGAGTTTTATTTAATACCTTTTTTAAACCAGCAAGCAGTAGAATTCCCCTAAAAGGGGCAGCAGATTTTTATCATAAATTACACCGAGGAAAGACAGGTAAAGCGGTAAATCCTGTTTTTTATGTGAGTCACAGTCCGTGGAATTTATACCGATATTTAGAATTGTTTCTAAAACATAACAATTTTCCAAAAGGACCTATTTTACTTCGAGACTTTTCCAAATCATTTTTTGGCAAAAAAACACCTCAAAGCAAAAAGCCACAAAAACAGCACGAGATAGTGAATGTTTTTAAAATGTATCCTAAGCTAAGTTTTATTTTAATAGGTGATAGCGGAGAGAAAGATGGTGAAATTTACAAAGAAATCGCTAGTCAATTCCCCGGCAGGGTGCTTGCTATTTATTTGCGTAGTATAAATAATGCAAAAAAATTAGAGTTGGTAGAAAAGATGATGCACGGTTATAATCAAACCCCTTATTTGTTGGTGAAAGATTCTCATGAAGCCATCGTACATGCTAGAGAAAACGGATTTATAAAATAAAAAAAGCGAGATCAACGATTTCGCTTTTGTATGTTGTATGTAGAATTGTTTAGGTCGTTTCTGGATCAATAAACACATTGGTTTTTTGACGTTTATTTTTAGCGTCTTTTCTAGGCATAGTCCTAAAGATCACATCCCAAAACGGAGAAGAAACTCCAAATGCCCTGTCAGATTCTCTGTAATGATGAATACTGTGGTGATGCCATAGTATTTTTAAAAAATTATTAGGCACTTTAAAAGCGTGAACCGAATAATGTACTGCTAGATAAGCTGCGTAACCTACTAAAAAACCAGCTAAAAAACCAAATGCATAATCTCCTAAAATCGCTCGATAAATAATAAAAAATACAGTAGCGATAATTAAACTTAATAAAGGAGGCATAGCCAATCTAGACTTGTCTTTAGGATAATCGTGATGTACCCCGTGCATGGTGTATGAAATTTTCTTTTTACGTTCAGAAGTTGCAGGAATATGATATAAATAGCGGTGCATGATATATTCAATCAAGGTGAAAAATAACAAGCCGGCAAAAAATAATAAGATCATAGAAGGAGCCGTGAAACCTTTTTCAATAATACCATAATAAATAAGCGCAGCTGCAATGACCGAAAATATAATTAAGGGTAACGATATATGCGTATGCGTTAATTTTTCTAAAATAGGATTGTCAAATAATTTTGGTGACCCTTTATGTTTAGGTCTTTTTAATTTCGTCGATTCCATCTTTTACATTTTTAAAATAATCCGTTAATTTCTGCATCAATCTTGTTGATTATTTCTCCCAAATCTTCAGGGTTATCTACAAAATTAATGTCATCTACATCTATGATCAACAAATTCCCTTTGTTGTAAGTAGCGATCCAAGCTTCATAACGTTCATTTAATCGGCTCAAATAATCAATAGAAATTGTATTTTCATAATCTCTACCTCGCTTATGTATTTGTGCGACCAAATTAGGAATACTGCTTCTTAAATATATTAATAAATCTGGACCACTGGTAACACTTTCCATCAAATCAAAAAGAGAAGAATAGTTTTTAAAATCTCTATTCGTCATTAGCCCCATGGCGTGTAAGTTGGGCGCAAAAATAAATGCGTCTTCGTATATCGTACGATCTTGTATAATGTTTTTGCCGCTTTCGCGGATTTCTAATACTTGTCGAAACCTAGAGTTTAAAAAATATACCTGAAGGTTAAAAGCCCAACGCTCCATGGTGTTGTAGAAGTCTTCCAAATAAGGGTTTTCAAGAACATCTTCAAACTGGGGTTCCCAGTTGTAATGTTTAGCCAAAAGTTTGGTCAGCGTTGTTTTTCCGGCTCCTATATTTCCGGCAATAGCTACATGCATAAGATTTATTTTGCTAAGTTAATTAGGTAGTGATATACGTTTTTATTATCGTAAAGATAAAGGTTTTCATTATTCAAGTAAAAATCTTTAACGTGTTTTTCAGAAATAGGGAGATTTAAAAATTCTCCTTGTATAGCTTTTAAAAGTTGAAAACCTTCGTCATTTTGGATGATCATTTTTTGATCACTTACTTGAAAATGAGTTGTTTTCGGTAACTTAAATTCTTGTATAAAACTACCGTAAATATTAAACATTTCTACGCTATTTTCTAATTGAATCCAAGCAAAATTAAAGTTGCTCTGCAAATCAGTAATTTCTTCACTAAATGGCGGAGAGTGACTTATCACCTTTTGGTTTTGATAATCAAACAACTCTAATTGTTGCAAATCGGTATTAAAAATCCACAGGCTATTATTTTTAGCCGTACGCGCAAAAAGAACAGTTCTAAAATTAGCGAGTGTATTAAAGTTAATTCTAGTTATTTCATTTAAGCGATTGTCTACAACTACTACTGTATTCATATCACGATAAAAAAGGGTAATCCGTAAAGGGTTTATAATATCTACAGCAGTAAGTTTACCTAGTTGAAAATCTGTAAATTGATATTTCTTGTCCTTTTCTAACTTATAAAATATGTTTTTGGTTTGAATGTAGGTATTTCCGTACTCGTCAACACCAATAAATTTTTCTGCGCTTATAGGTCGCTGGGAAATAAGTTTAGTGCTAAGCTCTTGGGCTTTACTTTCAGATAAGAAACAAATCACTAAAAAAGGAATGAAAATTTTTAAAATCATACTTTAAAGTTACAATAAAACCTTTAAATCCCAAGCATTAGTCCATAAACAGTCTATGGCATCTGTAACTAAGTGAAATAGTAATCCGAAAAAGAAAATTTTAGCAGTTTTATTTTTTATAAGCAACAACAAAGCGAGGTAAACTCCTACGGCGATATAGGTATGAAAAGTGTGAAAATTAATACTACAACGATTAGGGTCAAAAATGGGGGTAGCCCAAAGATGATCTACATCTATAATCATAGTTGTTAAAAGGACGAAATAATATTTCTTCCAGTTTTTTTTATCAAATAGGTAGGCGAATAAAGCAATGAATCCAAAATGCAAGAAATAATGAACAAAATTTTGAAACATGGAATTACTTGTTTTCTATATCATTTTCGTCGGGTAGAAGTAAATCTTTTAGCTTCTTTTCTAGAATAATATACCTCCATATACCAATAATAATGAATAACACACATATAAAAAGAGCGATATAGCCAATGATGTGCAGATTTTCATTGTCTTTTAATTGCAACAATGCAGTACCACCTACGAGTAGGTATAAAGAGGCTCTTATGTAAGCTAATAAAGTTCTTTCGTTGGCGAGTTTGGTTCGTTCTAAAGCTAAGTGTTCTCTTAGCTTTTTCTCGTCCATAATTCGGGGTTTGAATGGATTATGTAGTTTTACTTTTTTCATACTTAAAATGGGAAAAATAAAGGAATAATAAATGAAGCGGCAATCCAAATGATAAAATTAAGCGGAGTGCCTATTTTTAAATAATCGTTGAACTTATAGTTTCCTGGAGCGTAAACCATCGTATTGGTAGGATAGCTAACAGGGGTCATAAACGTAAGAGAACAAGCAAACATCACGGCGATTAAAAAGGGTTTTTCACTGAGTTGCATGGCTCCTGCTAAACTAATTACTATCGGAGTCATAAGTGCTGCTGCAGCTTTGCTAGACAACACGTTTGTTGATAAAAATGTGATGAGAAAAATAACGCTAATCGTAATCCTAGGGTCTAAATCTCCTAGATTTTGATATACATACGCCGAAATAATATCTGAACCTCCAGTTTTTTCTAAAGCTTTTCCCATAGAAAGCACACCTGCCATCATAAAAATAACTTTCCATTCTATGGCCTCATAAGCTTCCTTAGGAGTCATAAGAGTAGTAGTAACAATAAGCAAGCTTCCTACTAAAGCACTCATCAAAATAGAGGTAAAATTTAGAGCTGCGGCTAAAATAACTCCAATTAAAATCAATAGGGTAGGAATAGCTCTTTTTAAACTGAATTTAGCGCCTTGATATTCCGATAAGGTAATCATAAGTTTTTCTGCGGTAAGTGCATTTAAACTTTTAGTAGAGGCAAGCAATAAAAGCAAATCACCTTCCCTTAATTTGATGTGAGAAACATCGTTGGTGGTAATTTCTTTACGTTGCCTTACAGCTAATACCGATGCATAATATTGATTTCTAAAGTTGAGTTCCTTTAAATTTTTTCCGGCAAGAACAGATCCATAAGGAATCATCACTTCATAGATCTTCTTTTCGGTATGATCGTCAATAATGCTTTGATTTCCTATAAGATGATAGCTTTCAATCTCCCTAAGCTTAGCTAAATTGGCAGGATCTATTAAAATCTTTATTTTATCATCTGCACGAAGTGTGGTTTCTCCATTAATTTCATATACCAACGTATGCTTACGTTTAATGCTTAAAATTTGAGCGTTAAATTTTCTTACCAATCGTGATTTTGCAATGCTAATATCTACATCATCATTAATTTCTTGAAGCTCAATTTCGGCAATGTATTTTTCGGCTTCAGTTTTTAAAAGCAATTCTTTAGACTCTCTTTTCGGAAGTAAAATGGGAGCAACAAAAAACATATATACTAAGCCAATAACCGATAAACATAATGCAGCCAAGGAAAATTCGAACATTCCAAAAGGTTCTAAGCCACTTTCCTTTGCATAACTACTTACCAAAATATTGGTAGAAGTACCAATAAGCGTACACGTACCGCCAAATAATGCCGAAAACGATATAGGAATTAATAACCTTGACGGAGCTATTCCCGTTTCTCTACATACCAATAATGCCATGGGAATAAGTATCGCTACCACCGCAGTATCGTTAATAAAAGCCGAAAATACCGCAGCCGTTACGCAAAATACCATTAACGCAGCTACATAATTGAGCTTAGCAATTTGAATGATCTTACTGCTCAACCCATCAATTAATCCCGATTTAAAGATGGCGGCGCTAATGACAAACATACAGCCTAAGGTAATCGTGGCAGGATGATTAAAGCCAGCAAAGCCTTCTTCTGGACTTAAAACCCCAGCAATGATAAAAAGGGACATAATTAAAATAGAGGTAGTATCTATCGTAAAATAATCTTTTACAAATAGAAAAATTCCAATCACAATTATCCCAATGGTAATGTAGAGCATCGTGTAGCTTTAGCTGTTTTTACGTATTAAAAATACACAAAAGAATTAATACCCTTTCTTTCTAGAGACAGTATGTTTTAATTCTTTTCCTTGTTTTAAATTCTTATAGTTTTCAAGAATTTGATGTGCTACAGATGATGGTTGAGTGACGCTCGCGGTATGTGGAGTAATAGTTATTTTTTCGTTTTCCCAAAAAGGATGGTCTTTGGGTAAGGGTTCATCTTGAAAAACATCTAAAGCAGCTCCGCTTAATGTACCCTCTTCAATTGCTTCTAACAAGTCGCTTTCTACGAGGTGAGACCCACGGCCTACATTAATAAGGTAAGCGCCTTCTGGAAGTTGATTAAATACCTCTTTATTTAAAATATCTTCGGTATCATCGGTTAACGGAAGTAAACAAACCATCACGTCCAATTCCTTTAAAAAATTAGGAAGTTGATCTCTTCCGGCAAAGGTGTCGATGTTTTCTATTTCCTTTTCGGAATTAGACCAGCCGCTCACTTTAAAGTTGTTTTTCTCTAAAAGTTGAGCAACAGGAAGACCAATGTTTCCTAACCCTAAAACTCCAACATGGGTTTCTTTAGGTCGGTGATACGAAATGCGATTCCAATTTTTTTGCTGCTGCTGAATGACGTAATAAGGAATGTTTCTACAGTAATTTAAAACGCTAGTCAGTACAAAATACTGTAAATCTTCAATGAGTTGGTCATCTTCAATTTTAGTAACGGTAACTTCCGCGTGAAGCGATTTATTTTTTGTAAGATGTCTTATTCCTGCACCCATAGAAGCCACTACTTTTAAATTGGGATAGTGTTTAAAAACACCTTCAGGAGGATTCCAAGCTAAGATAAAATCTGTTTTTTCTCTCTCGGTATCGTCTGGGTAAATTTCTATTTCTAGATCTTGATTTTCATCCCACATGGCGTCTTCCCATGCTCGGGTATCATGATCTGGACTTATAATAACAATTTTCATAGGTTTATTTTTTTAGTTGACAAATGCGCTGTAACCTGTAATGGCTCTACCCACAATAAGCGAGTTGATCTCCTTGGTGCCTTCATAGCTGTAAATAGCTTCGGCATCGGCCACAAAGCGGGCTACATCGTGTTCTAGTAAAATACCATTACCACCCAACACTTCTCTTGCTCTACTTACCACGTCTCGGGTTCTCATACTACAATATACTTTGGCTAACGAGGCGTGTTCATCGGTTAAAATATCTTGATCTTGCATTTCTGAAAGACGAAAAACCATAGTTTGCATAGCGGTAAGATTAGAAAGCATTTCTACCAAATGATTTTGAATTAATTGATAAGAAGCAATAGGTCTGCCAAATTGCTCTCTTTTTTTGGTATATTTTAAGGCGCTTTCATAAGCTCCTCGGGCACAACCCACCGCTTGCCAAGCTACCCCAGCACGCGTCATCTTCAATACTTTTGCAGTATCTTTAAATGAATTGGCATTTTGCAAGCGGTCACTTTCTGGAACTTTACAATCGGTTAAAGTAATGAGGGCGTTTTGAACAATTCTAAGAGCCATTTTATCTTCTATTTTTTCGGCTTTAAATCCTGTATTTTCTTTACGGACTAAAAAGCCTTTCACGCGTTTAGAGTCAATATCTTTTGCCCAAATAATAATTACATCGGCAAAAGTGGCATTGCCAATCCATTTTTTTTGTCCGTTTAAAACCCAATTCTCCCCATCATATTTACAAGTGGTTTCCATCCCTTGAGAAACGGCAGAGCCAACATTAGGTTCGGTTAAACCGAAAGCGCCAATTTTTTCTAATTTTTGCATTTTCGGAAGCCATTCTTGTTTTTGTTCTTCACTTCCGCAAAGGTAAATGGAACCCATAGCAAGTCCGCTATGCACGCCAAAAAAGGTAGAGATAGAAACATCTACTCGAGCAATTTCTTGGGCGATAATTCCTTCCATAAGAAATGGCATATTGGGACAGTCATAACCTTCATAAGGAACTCCTGTAATATTAAGTTTGGCAAATTTTGGAATGATTTCCATAGGGAATTTTGCACGGTTCCAATGGTCGTTTACCAAGGGTCTTATCTCATCTTCCATAAAATTACGCACCTTCATTTGTAAATCGCGCTGTGCAGAAGAAAGTTTTAAATCTAAATTATAAAAATCTCCATCTATAGGAGGCAGTTGATGCTGTCCCTTTTTTGCCTTGCTGGTAAGCATTTTCATTAGGCCTTTAAGCTGCCTGTCATCTAAATCTCCCAAAGCATCCATAGCTTGTTTTAGATCTATTTTTTCGTTGATGGTAGCAAGTTTGTTTAAGTCTACTTCTTTAAGTAGTCCCATAGTGCTTTTAATTTTCCCTAATAAAGACATGATGTGTGGTTTTTTTATACTTTTAAAAATATAGATAATATCTATAGCAATCTGTTAAAGAATTAAGAAGAAATTAATCGATGTAACAAAAACATTTTTCAACAGTCTTATAGGTAATAACAAAATATGAAAGTCATGAAAAAATGGATGATAAGATTAGCATGTTTCAGTATAATGATATTTGCCAATCTTCGAGCTCAAGAAGTTTCGGGAATAGCTACTTATAAGTCTAAAACCACAATAGATTTAGACGCTTTTGGAGGTCAGAAAATGTCTGAACAAATGAAGCAACAAATAAAAGAGCGTATGAAGTCGATGTTAGAAAAAACATACACGCTTACGTTTAACAATGGAGAATCTTTATATGAAGAAGAAGAAAGCTTAGCACCAGAAGGAGGTTTTGGTGCGATGATGGGAGGTATGTTCTCTCAAGGAGCCACTTATATGGACGTTAAAGAGAATATCTACGCTCAAGAAAATGAATTAATGGGGAAGAAATTTCTTATTAAAGACACACTAGAAGTTCTTGAATGGAAATTAGAAAAGGAAAGCAAAATGATTGGACAATATGCTGCTTTTAAAGCTACCGCAGTAAAAAAGAACGATGATATGTGGAAGAAAGCAAGAAAGCGAGCAAAAGAATGGAGAGAGAAAAATGACGAAGAGGTGGACAGTACGATGCTAAAGAAACAAGAGGAGTTACTTAAAGATCTTGAGAACTTGACCGTTTGGTATACGCCTCAAATCCCAGTAAAGCAAGGGCCAAATGGTTACCAAGGATTGCCAGGTCTTATTTTAGAAGTAAACTTAGGAAACACCACGATTTTATGTAGTAAAGTAGTTTTAAACCCTAAAGAAGAAATTAATATAGAAGTACCAGATAGTGGAGAAGAAGTGACTCGAGAAGAATTTTCTAAAATTACTGAGGAGAAGACGCAAGAAATGATGGATCGTTATGGGAATGGTAATCGAAGAGGTAGAGGACGAGGAGGTTTCTAACAAATAAATTATTAGGTGTTGTCCATTACTTTAATTAACCACATTTCTACTCATTAAAACACTTTATGAAAAAATTAATACTTGTACTTCTTTTGCTTTTCAGCGGAAGCTTATTTGCACAATCTGTAAAAATTTCGGGTACGGTTAAAGATAGTTTGGGAAATCCTTTGGAGCTCGCAAATATTATTGCCAACAATACTGCAGATGGAAGTTTAGAAAACTATGCGATTACCAATCCTAAAGGAGAATTTAATTTTAATGTTTCTGCGGGAGCGGAATATAAATTAGTGGCGAGTTTCTTGGGTTTAAAACCTTCAGAAAAAACCATTCAAATTCCTGAAGATAGTGAGGATATTCAGCTCGATTTCTCCTTGTTTTCTAATGAAAATGAACTAGAAGGTGTAGAGTTGGTTTACGAAATGCCCGTGACAATTAAAGGAGATACCATCGTATATAATGCCGATTCTTTTACCAATGGGACTGAACGTAAATTAGGTGATGTGTTAAAAAAACTTCCTGGGGTAGAAGTAAATGACGATGGTGAGATTGAGATTGAAGGGAAGAAAGTGAGTAAAGTCATGGTTGAAGGAAAAGATTTCTTTGATGGTGATTCTAAAATTGCGACAAAAAATATTCCAGCAGACGCTGTTTCAAAAGTTGAGGTTTTAAAAAATCACAATGATGTAGGACAGCTTAGAGGTTTGGGAAATGATCAAGATAATATTGCGGTTAATATTAAACTTAAAGAAGGGAAAAAGAATTTTTGGTTTGGAGAAATAGAAGGCGGCTTAGGAGACGGAGATAAAACTCGTTACCTAGCTTCTACAAAATTGTTTTATTACAGCCCTGAAACGAGTATAAACCTTATAGGGAATGCAAATAATACAGGCGATGTTCCTTTCACTTTTAGGGACTATTTTAATTTTACGGGAGGGTTTAGAAACTTTAATCAGCGTGGAGGTACTAATTTTAGTATTAACGACAGTGGGTTAGGCTTCTTAATAATGCAGAATAACCGAGCTAACGAAATTAGAACAAAGTTTGGTGCAGCCAATTTTAGTCAGGAAATCAATGACGGACTAGACGTAAGTGGTTTCGCTATATTTAGTGATAATGAAACCGATTTTGTACAAAAATCGATTCGTACGTATGTGAGAGATGGAGTAGAAGAAACCACAACCAATAATAGCGAACAAGCTAATCGCTTGGGGATGCTAAAATTAAGTACAGTTTATAAGCCTAACGCAAATTTTCAATTGGACTATGATGTTTTAGGGAAAAAATCTAAGCAAGAAGAATATTCAGATGTACTTTCTATATTTTCTGATGGTGCTGTGGTAAATCCAATAGAAGAGAATAAAGAAAACGACCCTTTCTCTATCAATCAAAACTTAAATGTGTATTACACCCTCAACGAGAAAAATATTTTTGCAGGGTACGTGCAGCATTTGTATCAAAAAGAAGATCCGTTTTATAATGCTTTAGTTCAAATTCAGCCTTTTGCAGGCATTTTACCTTTACAAGAAGACCCTTTAGGTTTTGATGTTAATCAACAAAAAACCATCGAAAGCAATAAAGTAGATGCTAAAATTGATTACTACTATGTAATTAATAATAAGAGCAACCTTAATCTAACTTTAGGATCTACCTTAAGCAGTCAAAATTTCGACTCTTCCATCTTTCAACGTTTATCGGGAAGAGAAACCAATGCTTTTTCTCAGCAAGATCTAGTAAATGATGTTACTTATAACTTTACGGATTTATTTCTAGGAGCACATTATAAGTTTAAGACCGGTAAGTTTACGTTTACACCAGGCCTTACTTTACATCATTATATGTTGAAAAATCAACAAAATGGTATTGAAGATACAGAAAGTAATACGATGGTATTACCAGATCTATTTACCATAATTGAGCTGAAAAAAAGTGAAAATATTCGTTTAGATTATCAAATGACAGCGGAATATACCGATGTGAATAATTTTGCTGAAGGCTATGTGTTTAATAATTATAACCGTCTTTTTAGAGGGAATAGAGATATAGAAAATGCCATTTATCACAATGTTAATTTGGGGTATTTTAATATCAATATGTACAACTTCACCAATATTTTTGGCGGAATTAATTATAGCCGAAAAGTAGATGCCATTAAAACCTTCACGGCATTCGAGCAAATTAATCAAGTTTCTTCGCCCATCAACAGTAATTTTGTAGATGAAACCGTAAGCGGTAATGGTCGTTTTCAAAAAACATTTAGAAAAATTAAAACCAACTTAAGCGCTTCAGTATCTTATAGTAAACTCAATAGTTTAGTAGCGAACGGATCGGATTTTATCAATACTGAATCAGAGAATTTTACACAAAACTACCAAGCGAGTGTAGAGTCTAATTTTAAAATTCCTCTAAATTTTGAAGTAGGTTACAACCGATTAATTAACAACTATAATAATGGAGGTCGAGATAATACTTTTTATACCGATAGACCTTTTGTAAATGCTCAAGTAGACTTCTTAAAAGATTTCACTTTTGAAGCCGATTGGAGTTATTATAACTATACCAACAAAGAAGATACGGTAAGTAATGAGTACTCTTTTGTTGGAGCAAGCTTGTTTTACCGACAAAAAGATAGTCCGTGGGAATTCCGCCTTGACGGAACCAATTTGTTAGATGTAGAATCTTTAAACAACGATAGCTTTACGGAAAATTACAATACCACAAGTCAATATTTTGTACAGCCTAGAATACTCATGGCAAGTATAAAATATAATTTATAAACGAGCCTATATAGTTGCAAAAAAACGTCAAGATTTCTTGGCGTTTTTTTTCAATTTTATCAACGCAGTTAATGCCATCAATTGCTGCAGAGTTAATCTCGCCAGTATATCCCCCTCTTTCGGTGAATTATTTTCCCATCATTTTATCTAACTTAATAATTAAATATATTTTTATTTCAATTTCTATGAGATGTTTATTTTTTCTGCAATTTTATCAACGCAGTTAATGCCATCAATTGCTGCAGAAATAATTCCACCAGCATATCCTGCTCCTTCTCCGCAAGGATATAAACCCTTAATCTCTATATGTTCTAAAGTTTGTGCATCTCTAGGAATAAGAATAGGAGAGGAGGTTCTACTTTCGGGAGCATGGAGTACTGCATCGTTGGTATAGTAGCCTTTCATTTTTTTGCCAAAAGCAACAAAAGCAACACGTAATCGCTTAGCGATCATTTCGGGCAATACTTTGTTTAAGTTTACCGAAACGATCCCAGGTTGGTAAGAAGTTTTTGGGAAATCTTCTGAGGTTCTATTTTCAACAAAATCAATCATACGTTGCGCAGGGACTTGCTGCGTTTTTCCAGCAGCTTCCCAGCAAGCTTTTTCAACAGATTTTTGAAAGTTTAAGCAAGCAAAAGGGTTGGTAGGGTCATGTTGAGGTAAATCTTCAGGAGAGACGCTCACAACAATCCCAGAATTGGAATAAGGATTGTTTCGTTTGCTAGGACTCCAGCCATTAGTCACTACTTCTTCTTGTTCTGTGGCGCACGGAGCTATAATCCCTCCAGGACACATACAAAAAGAATATACTCCCAATCCATCTACTTGTTCAACTAAGCTGTAAGAAGCAGGCGGTAAATACGGGTTTTGATCGTCCCCGTGATACTGAATTTTATCAATTAAATTTTGTTGGTGCTCTATGCGTACGCCAAGAGCAAAAGGTTTGGCTTCAATTTTAATATTTTTATCGTGTAAAAGATAAAATATATCTCTTGCGGAATGTCCCGTAGCTAAAACTACATCAGTAAAATCTAGCCATGGCTCATCGTTAATTTTAAGGCCTGTGATTTGCTGCTTTTCAATACGTAAATCGGTTAGCTTGCTATTAAAATGCACTTCTCCTCCAAACTCAATAATAGCTTCACGCATAGCGGTAATAATCTTGGGAAGTTTATTGGTACCAATATGCGGATGTGCATCTACTAAAATATCCGCGTCAGCGCCAAAATGAACAAACCATTCCATCGCTTTAAGTACATTTCCTCGCTTTTTAGAACGTGTATATAATTTACCATCGCTATAAGTACCAGCTCCGCCTTCACCAAAGCAATAATTAGATTCTGGATTTACAATTTGCTCTTTATTGATTTTGGCCAAATCCCTTCTGCGAGAACGCACATCTTTTCCACGTTCAAATACAATAGGTTGGAGACCGGCTTCAATAGCGCGTAGTGCAGCATATAAACCTGCAGGGCCAGCACCAATAATGGCAATCTTTTTAGCTTGATCGACTTGCTGCGGAATAAAAGGAGGAATATCCTCTTTTTTTTCTCCTTGTAGCCAAAATTCTAACTGAAGATTAAGCTTAATTTGTTTTTGCCGAGCATCTATAGAGCGTTTTCTAATACGCCAATCTACCACCTCAGGCATTTTTAATTTCGCCTTCTCCAATCCACATTTTAAAATAAATGTACGATCTTCTTGTTGTTCGGGTAAAATAGAAATTTGTATCAGCTGGCTCATAGTGGGCAAAGATAATTTATTTTTTTTGTCATAGCTCAAACAATTATTCTTCTAAAATTAGATATAATATTTTTATAGAAATAAAATACCCCTGAAGAGGTTGACTCTTTAGGGGTATTAAAAAACTTAAATCAGTTACCTTATTCTTTTATCAACTGTTTCACGATCACTCCGTTATTTATGGATTTGATAATAATAAAATACTGAGCCGCTTGTAACTTAGAAACGTTAATGACGTTGTTATCAACATAGGATTCTAAATTTAGGGTCATTACTTTTTTCCCATTAAGATTATATACCGTCATTTCTTCAAGTTGAATATGTTGTGGATTTTCAATTCTCACAAAATTATCAGCTGGGTTGGGGTATAAGCTTATAGATTTTAAACTGGAATCAATATTGGAAACTTTCAAATCTATTTCAATATTAAGAGTAGTTATGCATACTGAAGTATTTCCGTATTGATCTTCTGTTATAAAAGTAATATTGTGTTCCCCTTCTTGTAACAAGGTACCTGCAGGTGGAGATTGAGAAATATTCAAGATAGCTCCGTCACAATTATCAATGGCAGAGACATCTCCATCAGCTATAAAATCAGGAACCACATAGTAATTATTGCCAATATTGCCAACCACATCTATTTCATCCATACAGGTGATTACCGGGGCGATTACATCATTTACGGTTACCGTAGTGGTACAAGAGGCGATATTTCCACTTGCATCTTGAGCAAATACAGTTATTTCAACATCCATTCCAACATCTTCACAACCAAATGTGTCAATATCTAAACTAATGCTATCAATACCACAATTGTCATTGCTGTCAATAAGTATATCTTCAGGGACGATTACAGCATTTCCGTTTTCATCTAAATTAATAGTAATAGCTTGGCAAGACAAGGTAGGAAGTTCGGTATCTTCTACAGTAACTATTGAAGAACAAGTAGAAGTATTCCCATTAGAGTCTGTAACGGTTAGGGTTACTGTATTTAAACCTAACATTGTACAATCGAAAGTATCAATATCAATTGAATAAGAAGTAATAGCACAGTTATCGGTAGAACCGTTATCCACATCTTCAGCAATAATACTAGCATTACCTGTGTCATCTAAAGTGATAGTAATATCTTGACAAATGGCAATGGGTGCTTCATCATCATTAATGATTAGAGTTACTGATTCTGCAGCTGTACAACCGTTGGCATCTGTTACGGTTACATTATAATTTCCTTCACTTAAATTAGAGATATCTTCAGTAGTCATTGTGTTACTCCATGAGAAAGAATAAGGAGCAGTACCACCACTAACGGTTAAGTCTATGGCTCCATCACTAGCTCCATTACAAGTAAGGCTGGTTACTAGTGCTGAAATAGAAATAGTTGTAGGTTCTGTTACAGTAACAGAGGTGGTTGCTGTACAACCATAATCATCGGTTACGATTACCTCATACGTTCCTGAAGTTAAACCAGACAAATCTTCAGTGATAGCCGAATTGTCCCACAAATAAGTATATGGAGCAGTTCCTCCCATTACTGTAAGGTCAATTGTAGCATCAGTACCACCATTACAACTCACAGTGGTAGCTGTTATTGAAGTAGAAATAGCAGTGGGTTCAGTAATTGTTACACTAGCTGTATCTGTACAGCCGTTTGCATCTGTTACTGTTACCGAATAGGTTCCTGCAGCAATATCTGCTATGTTTGCCGTTGTAGCTGCGTTACTCCATAAGTATGTATATGGTGCAGTTCCACCTGTTGCACTCGCCGTAGCATTTCCTTCTGATTCTCCATTACAAGATACATTTGAGTCAACTACACTTGCAGCTACTAATACTGTAGGCTCGGTTATAGTTACACTTGAAATATCGGTACATCCATTGGCATCTGTAATAGTTACACTATAAGTTCCTGCTGCAACATTTACTATACTTGCAGTTGTTGCTGCGTTACTCCATAAGTAAGTATAGGGTGCTGTTCCTCCTGTTGCACTTGCAGTAGCTGATCCGTCTGTACCTGCATTACACGTAATATTTGTGTCGACTACACTAGTAGCTACGAGAGTTGTTGGCTCAGTAATAGTAACAGAGGATGTTGCAGTACATCCATTGGCATCAGTGATGGTTACATCATACGTTCCTGCAGCAACACCTGATAAACTTGCAGTTGTAACTGAGTTACTCCATAAATAAGTGAATGGAGCTGCTCCATCACTACTTATATTTACTGTAGCTGCACCGTCTGTTCCGCCATTACACGTTACATTAGCATCAACTACACTTGCAGCTACAAGAGCTGTCGGTTCTGTAATGGTTACACTTGAATTATCGGTACATCCATTGGCATCTGTAATCGTTACATTATAAGTTCCTGCTGCAACACCTGATAAACTTGCAGTCGTTGCTGTGTTACTCCATAAGTACGTATATGGTGCTATTCCTCCCGTAGCGCTTGCTGTAGCAGCTCCTTCTGATCCACCATTACAACTTACATTTGCATCAATTACACTTGTAGCTACAAGAGCTGTAGGTTCTGTAATGGTTACACTTGAAGTATCTGTACATCCATTCGCATCAGTGATAGTTACATTATATGTACCTGCTGTAACATTTACTAAGCTTGCAGTTGTTGCGGCATTACTCCATAAGTAAGTATAGGGTGCAGTTCCTCCTATTGCACTTGCAGTAGCTGATCCGTCTGCTCCTGAGTTACAAGATATATTCGTATCAACTACACTTGCAGCTATAAAAGCTGTAGGTTCTGTAATGGTTACACTTGAAGTATCTATACATCCGTTCGCATCAGTGATGGTTACATTATATGTACCTGCTGCAACACCTACTATAGATGCAGTTGTAGCTGCGTTACTCCATAAGTAAGTATAGGGTGCTGTTCCTCCTGTTGCACTTGCAGTAGCTGATCCGTCTGTACCTGCATTACACGTAATATTTGTGTCGACTACACTAGTAGCTACGAGAGTTGTTGGCTCAGTAATAGTAACAGAGGATGTTGCAGTACATCCATTGGCATCAGTGATGGTTACATCATACGTTCCTGCAGCAACACCTGATAAACTTGCAGTTGTAGCTGAGTTACTCCATAAATAAGTGAATGGAGCTGCTCCACCACTACTTATATTTACTGTAGCTGCACCGTCTGTTCCGCCATTACACGTTACATTAGCATCAACTACACTTGCAGCCATTATTGAAGATATTTGCTCAATAGTTACACTTCCAGCATCAGTACATCCATTAGCATCGGTAATTGTTACGTTATATGTTCCGGCTGCTAATCCAGTTATCGATGCTGTTGTTTCTGCATTACTCCATAAATAAGTATATGGTGCTGTCCCGCCTGTAGCACTTGCAGTAGCTATACCATTGTTTCCAATCTCACAAGTTTCATTAGCATTTACTACTGTTGAAGCTTCTAATACTTCTGGCTCTGTAATAGTAGCTGAGCCTGTATTTGTACATCCGTTAGCATCTGTTACTGTTACGCTATAAGTGCCAATTGCAAGTCCAGATATCGTATTTGTACCTTGACCTATAAGGTTTCCTGGGGACCATACATAGGTATAAGGCGCCATCCCTCCCTCTATATCAAGAGCAATCGATCCGTCATTATTACCATTACAACTTACATTAGATACTGTTACATTTTGACCAATAAGCTCTACTCTCATAGTTTGAGTAACAGCACCGCAAGCCCCATTAGTACCAAAAGAACCCCAGTTTGCATTACCAATACAAGGTCGTATTGTTGGGTTTTGTCCACAACTACATCCTCCTCCGTTATTAACGTTTAGTTCTACAGCATCACCAGGAAGAGTACAACTAGTATTACACCCAATTCCTACTGTCCAAGTAGCGCCATTTACAGTTACACTTGTTGCAGTTCCTGTAGCAAGGGCTTGTGCTATTTGGTTTGCTGCCACTGGATCATCAAGAGTTAAACCATTTGATAGTTGAGTTCCAGATATCTTTACACTTGAATAACCAATATTTGTATCTATACCTGCTCTAAATGTATTCCAGTTATCATAATTGTCACTCCCTGGGCAATAGTTTTGTCCTTGAACAAATACCTCCTCATATACAAGTGTTGTGGAGTTAATTGGCGATAATGGAGCTGGTTCTGTTATTGTTGCATTTGCATTTGCTGTACATCCATTATCATCAGTTACAATAACCTCATAAGTCCCTGCTGCTAAACCTGTAGCTGTAGCTGTAGTTTGAGCAGTTCCATCATCCCATAAATAGGTATATGGTGCTGTACCACTCGAAGGCGTAACAGTTAATGATCCTGTAGCTGATCCGTTACAAGCAATATTAGTTTGTGAGCTTATAGAAGCTGTCATTGAACAAACAGGAGCAGCTGTCACATTTATAGTAATTGTCCAGTTTTCTCCTACTGAAAAGTTAGTAGATACTAAGACTGAATATGTCCCTGGACTTGATGGTACAGGTGAAATATTTCCCCCTGGAAAAGTTTTGGTGCTTGCCCCAATGGTAAAAAAACCGACTGGAGAACTATTTTGTGTAATTGTCGAATTTATACTCGTGATATTCTGCCCGCTTAATAATTGAATTTGAAAACGATCTTGACCATCAGTCGGTGTTGTAACTCTACCACTAAATTGATTTACCCCTGCAGATAATGTATATGTAGGGCCATTTCCCGTATTTGGAAAATCAGAACCTTCATTTTGCCCGAAGAGACTAGTGTTTATTAATATAAAAAGGCATAAACATGCCCAATAGTGTAGTTGTTGCTTCATGGTATTAATTAGATTTTAGAAATAATGGTATATAATTTTTAGTGAGTTAGCTGATTTTTATTGCAGTTTGTCTGCTATTATTTGTCAAAAATGACTAAAAAAGTTATAATAATGTTAAAATAAGACCTTACAAAAACCTTACAAAAGAGTTAAGACTCTAGTAATCATATTTTTAGATATAGAAACTGGAGAGTGGTAAGTATACGTGAATTTCGCTTTTTGAGAAGCAAAGCAGGATTAAAAAGTCAATATTAGCTTAATATTCCGTAGAGTCGTTTAAAATTAATAAGGGTAGAAGACACCCCTTTATTTCATTTCTTTTACTAATTTTTGTAGTTCTTGCTGACTTTTTAAATTTAGTTTTTTACGGATTCGATGTTTGGTAACCATCACAGAATTTGATGAAACACCTAAAACCAAAGCCATTTCTTTGTTAGATAGTTTTAACTTTTCTAAACATAAACAGCGTAACTCAGAGGGTGTTAAATTTTCAAAAGTATTTTTTAAGGAAGTAATAAAATTAGGGTAAGCCTCTGTAAATAAAATCTGGTATTTGTCCCAATCCTCATTCGTAATGATAATTTTAGATTTCAGTTCATTAATGATGTTATGGTTGTCATTAGTTTTAATTTCTTTTTGTAAACTTTCGATGGTTTTTTGCCCGTTTTGAATCTTCAATTTTAAATTTTGTAATTGATTTTCAGATAGTTTTAATTCTCTTTCAGTCTTTTCTATTTTCAATAGTTTAATTTCTTGTTTTCTTAATAAAGACTGGTTCCTAAACCAATAAGCGAGAAGACTTCCCAGCAACAGCAAGCTAATAGAAAGAATTATATAATTACGTTGCGAAATTTTTAAACGATTTTCTGTATGTAGTTTTTCAATTTCTAATTCTCGGTCTATAGCATCAACTCTTTGATTGGCTCTTAATAATTTAATCGTATTGTATTTTTGATGATAAGCATTAATAGCCATTATTGTAGAATCTAAATAAATAGAGCTGCTGTCAATTTTAAAATTGGCAGCATGCCATTTACTCATTAATGGGTATAACTTTCTTAACCTATCTTTTTGTTGAGATTGTCGAATATAGCTCCTGGCTTCGTCAATTTTTTGCTTAGCACTATCTAACCTTTCATTTTTTAAGTAAATGTCTGCCAAAGGAATGGCAGAACCCGCGGCAAGTCCAAGTTCATCAATCTGTAGGGCGTTTTGAATGTCTTTCTCAAATAAGGGAATAGCTTTACTATAACTTTCTTCCAAATAATAGTTATAACCTAAGTTACCTGATGCAATACTTTGCCATATAAGATCTTTGTATGTTGAGGTATCATTTATAACTTTGGTAAAATGCTTTTTGGCTAAACTTAGTTGACCTAATTTTTGATAGCATAAGCCTAAGGTATTTTGGGCTTCTAATACTGCTTTGGCATTAAAATTAGTTTTGATTATTTCACTAGATTTTTTATAATATACCATCGCGTTTTCATAATCCTTAAAATAATAATAACACCGACCAATAAAATTGAGGTGTTCTGCCATATTAGGGAAATTTTCTGAAGTAGTTGTTTCTAAAATTTTTGAGGAATACAATAACCATTCGAA
Source organism: Mesonia algae (assembly GCF_003253545.1). Lineage (GTDB taxonomy): Bacteria > Bacteroidota > Bacteroidia > Flavobacteriales > Flavobacteriaceae > Mesonia > Mesonia algae. The sequence continues at coordinate 48,346 of NZ_QKYV01000003.1, read as the reverse complement.
AGATTTTTCGTAATTTTTAACTTGCCAGTAGTGATTGGCTAATACGTTGGCTGCGCGTATTTTTATATGCCTAACTTTTTCTTTTTCACCCTTTTCCACCATTAGCAACAAATCATCAAGAAAATCTGGTTTTTCTTGTCCATATAAAAACCAGCGAGAATAAGCATATAATAAATCTGCTTCTAAAGAAAGTTCTTGATCATCATTAATTAAAGCATAATCTTTTATTTGCTGAGTATAATTACAGATATACAATGAGTCTTCTCGCCCCTTGTTAATAGTGTTTTTATACAATTGATGAATATCTTCTACTTTTTCTCTGTAGGGTTTGTGAAGCAATTGCTGGTATTGGCCATACGATAAGGTAAAACCAAATAAAAAAAAGAAGCTGAGTAGTTTTAACTTAAATCTCATTAAAGAATAGATGGTGAAATCTTAAAATATCGTTAAAAATAGAAAAGTTTTTTAAAGTAAGACAATATACAAGCCAAGACTCTAAATAATTTTCGCTTCCGCGGAAGTGGAAACCGCCAGAATTTCTATTTTAGCTATATGCAAAAAAATACGTTTATTCAGTCTCAAACTGGCTTGCCAAATAAGTCTATTGTTCAAACTCTTCAGCTTTTAGAAGAAGATGCTACCATCCCATTTATTGCTCGTTACCGTAAAGAACGCACGGGGAATCTAGATGAGGTGCAAATAGGTGAAATTGTAAAATATAAAGAACTTTTTGAAACCTTAGAGAAGAGAAAAGAGACCATCTTAAAAGCAATAAAAGAACAAAATGAGTTAACCGTAGAGTTGAGTGAGAAAATTAAATCGGCTATAGATCTCACTCATTTAGAAGACTTGTATTTACCTTTTAAAAAGAAGCGAAAAACCAAAGCTGAAAGTGCGCGATTACATGGACTGGAGCCTTTAGCAAAAATTATAATGGCTCAAAAGACACCAGATGTGGAGTTGGTTGCAAAAAAATATGTTACTAAAGAAGTAGCTTCTGTTGAAGATGCTTTAGAAGGTGCTCAACACATTATGGCCGAGTGGATTTCTGAACGTACCGATATTAGAAATTTTATAAGAAAACAAATAGAGCGATACGGAGTTCTTTCCACGAAAGTGATTAAAACTAAAGCGAAAGATGAAAAGGCTCAAAAGTTCAAAGATTATTTTGACTGGGAAGAGAATTTAAATAAAATGCCATCTCATCGCTTTTTGGCCATTCAACGGGCGGAGTCTGAAGGGTTTATTCGTATTAAAATTGACATAGATCAAAAACAGTGTGTGAAGAGAATTGAAGAGCGTGTGATAAAACCTTCTAGCACGACAGCAGATTACATAGTTTCTGCCATTAAAGATGCTTATAAGCGTTTGATCTTACCATCCTTGTCTAACGAGGCTTTTCAGAATGCTAAAGCAAAAGCAGATGAGTCGGCCATTGAAGTTTTTGCTAAAAACCTAAAACAACTTTTATTAGGTTCTCCATTAGGAGAAAAAAAAGTTTTAGCGATTGACCCTGGATTTAGAACAGGATGTAAAATTGTTTGTTTAGATGAACACGGAAGTTTAAAACATAATGAAACTATATATCCGCATCCTCCAAAAAATGATACCAAAGGAGCGATAAAAAAAATAAGCACCTTGGCGGAAGCTTATAAAATAGAAGCTATTGCCATTGGTAACGGGACCGCTTCTAGAGAAACAGAACAACTCATAAAGCGAATTCATTTTAAACACGAACTTCAGGTTTTTGTGGTGAGTGAGGCAGGTGCATCCATTTACTCGGCTTCATCTATAGCTAGAGAAGAATTTCCTAATTATGATGCTACGGTGAGAGGCTCTGTTTCTATTGGTAGGCGTTTACAAGATCCTTTAGCAGAATTAGTGAAAATCGACCCTAAGTCTATTGGAGTTGGTCAGTACCAACACGATGTAGATCAATCAAAACTTAAGAAATCTCTAGATGTTGTGGTTGAAAGTGGTGTAAATGCAGTTGGTGTAAATCTTAATACAGCGAGCAAATCTTTACTGAGTTATGTATCGGGAATAGGAGAGAAGCTGGCAGAAAATATAGTAGACTATCGTTCGCAATATGGAAGTTTTAAAAAACGAAACGAGCTAAAAAAAGTCCCTCGTTTAGGAGAGAAAGCTTTTGTGCAAAGTGCAGGATTCTTGCGAATTAAAAATGCAAAACATCCGTTAGATGATTCTGCGGTTCACCCAGAGCGTTATGCGTTAGTAGAGAGAATGGCAAAAGATCAGCATAAAACGTTAACGGAGTTAATTGGTAATAAAGCAATTTTAGAAAAAATAGATTTACAAAAGTATTGTAGCGATGAGGTGGGTTTACCTACTTTAAAAGATATTGTATCAGAACTAGAAAAACCAGGATTAGATATTCGAGAAAAAGCAAAAGTATTTACGTTTAATCAAAATATTAAAAGTATTGAAGATTTACATACGGGACAGGTACTGCCAGGGATTGTCAACAATATTACCAATTTTGGTTGCTTTGTGGATATAGGAATTAAAGAAAGCGGACTTATTCATGTTTCTAACCTCGCTGATGAATTTGTAAGCGATGTCAACAACTATGTTCATTTACACGAACAAATCATCGTGGAAGTTTTAGAAATCGATATTCCGCGAAAGCGTATTCAGTTAAAGCTTTATAAGAAAAAGTAAAATTAGATTTCTCTTAGAATATCAATGATAATCGGTTTCATTCCGCTAAAGAAAAATTCTACTGCGATTACCATCACGATAAGCCCCATGAGTCTCATCAATACATTTCTACCAGTATTCCCTAAAACTTTGAGGATTTTGGAAGAGCTTAAAAGAATGAGATAAGTGAGAAGTAATACGCCAAAAATGGAAGCAATCAATACCAGTTTATGCTGAATGGTATTGGCATCTTCCATCATTACAATGGCATTGGTGATGGCACCGGGTCCAGAAATCATAGGTATTGCCAAGGGCGTGATAGAAATGTCATCTACAATCTCTTTTTTTTCGGCATTATCTTTTCCTTTCACTTTGATGCTCGATAAACGTGCTTGCAGCATATCCATTCCCATTAGAAAGAAAATAACGCCACCTACCACACGAAAACTGTTTACTGAAATTCCGAAAAAATTAAATAATAATTGTCCAGAAAATGCAAAAGCGATGATGGTGACAAAAGCAGCAATAGAAGCTTTTCTAGCTGTATAATTGCGATGAGGTGTATCTAGATCGGAAGTCATGGTCATAAAAATGGGCATGGTTCCAATAGGATTTATTAACGTAAAAAAGGACGTAAACGAGAGTAGGGCGAAGCCAATTAGATCGGTCATATCAAATTAAATTTCAAAAATGCAAATCAACACAAAATTTCATGATATTTGAAACTAATTTATAAAAATAAAAGGGGATTTTTTCATTAGAAAAAATCCCCTTTTATTTATTGAATATGAGCGCTTTAATTTAATTTAAAAGCTTCTTTAATTTGATCTACATAATCTAGTTTTTCCCAAGTAAATAGCTCTACTTCTCTTTTAACTTTACCCGAATACGGACTCTCAAAAATTTTGGTTACCGTGCGAGGTTCTTTTCCCATATGCCCATATGCCGCAGTTTCTCGATAGATAGGGTTTCTTAGTTTTAAGCGTTTTTCAATAGCAGCAGGACGCATATCAAAGATTTTAGAAACTTTCTCAGCAATTTCTCCGTTAGTTAAATCTACATTTGAAGAATTGTAAGTGTCTACGGAAATAGAGGTAGGTTCTGCTACACCAATGGCGTAAGAAACCTGTACTAAAACTTCATTTGCTACTCCAGCAGCGACTAAGTTTTTAGCAATATGTCTTGAAGCGTAAGCGGCAGATCGATCTACTTTACTAGGGTCTTTACCTGAAAAAGCGCCACCACCGTGAGCTCCTTTTCCACCATAGGTGTCTACAATAATCTTTCTTCCCGTAAGACCAGCATCACCGTGTGGCCCTCCAATTACAAATTTTCCTGTAGGATTAATATGATAAGTAATGTCTTCTTTAAATAACTGCTGAACTTTCTCTGGAAATTGAGCGATAACACGAGGCATTAAAATCTCTAAAATGTCTTTCTTAATTTTACTCAACATCTTTTCATCATCTGTATCAAAATCATCGTGCTGGGTAGAAAGTACAATCGCTTTAATATGTAACGGAGTATTATCGTCGCTATATTCTATCGTAACTTGACTTTTAGCATCTGGACGTAGGTAAGTAATTTCTTTCCCTTCTCTACGAAGTTTTGCTAATTCAATTAGCATTTTGTGTGAAATATCTAATGCCAATGGCATATAGTTTTCTGTTTCGGTGGTTGCGTAACCAAACATCATTCCTTGATCACCAGCCCCTTGTTCTTCCTTGCTGTCGCGATCTACTCCTTGATTAATATCTTGAGACTGCTCGTGAATAAGGGAGATTACTCCACAAGAGTCTCCGCTAAATTTGTATACACCTTTTGTGTAACCAATATCATTAATAACATTTCTAGCAATATCTTGAACATCTATATAGGTGTTAGATCGTACTTCTCCTGCCAATACTACCTGTCCTGTAGTAACAAGGGTTTCACAAGCTACTTTAGACTCTTCGTCAAAAGCTAAAAAATTATCTAATAAAGTATCACTAATTTGATCTGCTATCTTATCTGGGTGTCCTTCAGATACACTCTCTGAAGTAAATAAATATGCCATGAATTTCTAATTTTAGAGTGGGAAATAATAAAGAATGGCAACCTAAAGGAGTTTTCACTGCTTTAGCATTTTAAAGGGTTGCAATCAGTCAAATTTTTCCCTGAATAAATTTCTAGGCAAAGTTATGAAAAAGGAATAAAGTGATTTGGTTTTTAACGATTTTTTAATGTTAGGTCTTTTGCTCTTGTGTCAAATCTAAAAATAGTTCTTCCAAATTCTTATGCTTTTGGTGAAGTTGTAAGATTTTTAAGCCGTTTTCTTGAGCAAAATCAAAAACTTGAGAACGCATATCTTCATCGGTATTAAAATACAACCAGTACACAAATCCAGCTTTGTTTTCTGCTTTTTCTAAATGAGACAAGTTTTTAAAAGCAACTTCTTCAATTCTATAATCAAATTCAACTTCAATAATTTGTTCTTTAGAGCTCTTTAAATCTTCCAGTTTTTTATCGGCAATAATCTCTCCTTTTTTTATGATAATTACACGATCACAAATAGCTTCAACCTCTTGCATAATGTGTGTAGAAAGAAAAATAGTTTTTTCCTTTCCTATACTTTTAATAAGTTCTCTAATTTCAATTAATTGATTAGGATCTAAACCAGTAGTAGGTTCATCTAAAATTAGAACATTGGGATGGTGTAATAAAGCATTCGCAAGACCTACACGTTGTCTAAATCCTTTAGATAAAGAGCCAATCTTTTTGTTTGCTTCGGGGGTGAGGCCTGTAATAGCAATTACATTTTCAACTTCCTTTTTATCTATAGAATGTACGGTGGCGCTATAATTTAAATATTCACGAACAAACATTTCTAAATAAAGAGGGTTATGTTCGGGTAGGTAACCTATTTTTTTTTGAATTTCTATCTTATTGTTTATCACATCTAAACCTTCTACCTTGGCGGAACCTTCACTTGGGGTAATGTAGCCTGTTAGGATTTTCATTAAAGTAGATTTACCGGCTCCGTTAGGTCCTAAAAACCCAACAATTTCTCCATTTCCGATTTTAAAAGAAACATTTTTTAAAGCTTGCTGGTCGTTATATGATTTCGAAATGTTGTGGACTTCAATCCCCATATGCTTAGTTTTGATTCAAAAATAATTAAAATAGCTATACTTTAGCTATAAAGAGGCATATTTGAATTTTTCGTTTACCTATCTTCAAAATCTGACGTATCTTCGTTAAAAAAAAGAAAGTAGCTGATTTTTATTCTAACAATTCAGCGAAAGCGAAAGAAAGAAAAATGGAAAATTCAACAAAACTTAGAGGATGGTTAGATAATTTTGACTTAAACCACCCATTGGTTATTGCTGGTCCGTGTAGTGCAGAGACAGAGGAGCAGGTTTTAAAAATAGCCCATCAATTAAAAAATACAGATACCAGCGTTTTAAGAGCAGGAATTTGGAAACCTAGAACTAGACCTGGTAATTTTGAAGGAGTAGGTTCATTAGGGTTAAAGTGGTTGCAAAAAGCAAAAGAAGAAACAGGTTTGATGACCACTACAGAAGTGGCAAACCCAATTCACGTAGATTTGGCTTTAAAGCACGACGTAGATATTTTATGGATAGGGGCGAGAACGACCGTTTCTCCTTTTATGATTCAGGAAATTGCAGAAGCTTTAAAAGGAACCGATAAAACGGTGCTCGTTAAGAATCCTGTTAATCCAGATTTGGCTCTTTGGTTAGGTGCTGTAGAGCGATTTTACAAACAAGGAATAGAGAATTTGGGGGTAATTCATAGAGGTTTTTCTACTTACGACTCCTCTGAATATAGAAATATTCCTGAATGGCAAATCCCTATAGATCTTCAAAATGAATTTCCAGATTTACCGCTTATTTTAGATCCATCGCACATTGCAGGAAGAAGAGATTTAATATTTGAACTTTGTCAAACCGCTTTAGATTTAAATTATGATGGTTTAATGGTAGAGACACATTATGATCCCGATAATGCGTGGAGTGATGCTAAGCAGCAAATAACTCCAGAAACTTTAGATAAATATACAATTGACCTGAAGGTAAAGAACAAGGTTTCTTCTAACGAAGATTTTAATTATCAGTTAAAAAAGCTGAGAACTAAGATTGATAAGATTGATGAAAACTTGGTTGATTTATTGGTAAAGCGAATGCAAGTGGCCGATGATATTGGGAAAGTGAAGAAAGAGCATAATGTTTCTATTTTACAGCCTGAAAGATGGAAACAAATTTTGGAGCGTATGATTTCTTTATCTGAAGGAAGTGGCTTGCAAAAAGATTTTATACTAAATGTTTACAAAGCTATTCATCAAGAATCTATTGCACATCAAAAAAATATTAAATAAAACTCAGTCAATTTAGAGCAAAGTAAATTTGACCAAAATATATTATAATTTAGGAATTTTATAATCTATGAAAGGAACCGTATATAAATCTACAGGAAGCTGGTATTTAGTTAAAACTGAAGCAGGAGAATCTTATAATTGTAGGATTAAGGGGAAATTCCGTATTCAGGGTATAAAAAGTACTAATCCGGTTTCTGTAGGGGATGTGGTTCATTTTGATGTAGAAGAAAATGGAGATGAAGTTACAGGAGTTATCAAAGAGATTGAGGAGCGACAAAATTATATTATTCGTAAGTCGGTTAACTTATCTAAGCAAACCCATATTATTGCGGCGAATATAGATGTTGCATTTTTAATAGTAACCTTAAATAATCCGCCCACTTTTACCACATTTATAGATCGGTTTTTAGTGACTGCAGAAGCCTACGGGATTAAAGCGGTTTTGCTTTTTAATAAAATTGACACCTATTCTGAAGAAGAAAAAGATGAAATTCGGTACCTCGCAGCGATGTACAGAGAGATAGGATATACTTGTTTGGGTATTTCTGCTAAGACGGGAAAAAATATCGATCAGCTTCAAGAATTAATGTTAGGCAAAACCTGTCTTTTTTCTGGACATAGCGGAGTAGGGAAGTCTACTTTAATCAATAAAATTGAACCTTCTTTAGATTTAAAAACTTCACAAATCTCATCTCAGCATATGCAAGGTCAACATACCACGACGTTTGCTGAGATGTTTGATTTGAATATGGATGCTAAAATTATTGATACTCCAGGTATTAAAGGATTTGGAGTTGTAGAGATCGAGAAATTTGAACTCGGAGATTATTTTCCAGAATTTTTTAAGTTAAAACATCTTTGTAAGTTTAATAATTGTTTACATATTGAAGAACCAAAGTGTGCTATTAAAGACGCTTTAGATGAAGGTGATATTTCTTGGTCTAGATATAAATCCTACCTTCAAATTTTAGAAGGTGATGAAGAGCATTATAGAACCGATATTTACCCTAAGAAATGAGAGTGATTTTACAGCGTGTAAGTCACGCGAGTGTGAGTGTAGACAAAAATATAATAAGCACTATTGAAAAAGGCTTATTGGTTCTCTTGGGAATTGAAGAAGAAGACACTCAAGAAGATATTCATTGGCTTTGTAGGAAAATAGCAAATATGAGAATTTTTTCTGATGAGAATAAGGCGATGAATCTTTCCGTAAAAGATATTGAAGGAGAAATTTTAGTCGTAAGTCAGTTTACTTTATATGCCAGTACTAAAAAAGGCAATCGTCCGAGTTTTATAAAATCAGCAAAGCCAAATACTGCTATTCCTTTATACAATGATTTTATAAAAGAGTTAGATGCTCATCTAGATACTCCTGTTAGAACGGGAGAATTTGGAGCAGATATGCAAGTAAGTCTCTTAAACGATGGTCCGGTAACGATAATAATAGATTCTAAAAATAGAGAATAAATGAACATTCAAGATGCGCAAAAAGCAGTAGATAGTTGGATCCAGGAACACGGGGTTCGTTATTTCAACGAACTTACTAATATGGCACAACTTACCGAAGAAGTAGGAGAAGTAGCCAGAATTATAGCGAGACGTTACGGGGAGCAAAGCGAAAAAGAGAGCGATAAAAATAAAGACTTAGGTGAAGAATTAGCCGATGTAGTTTTTGTCGTTTTATGTTTAGCTAACCAGACAGGAATTAATTTACAAGAAGCATTCGATAAAAAGTTAGACCTAAAAACGAAGAGAGATCACGATCGTCATCATCAAAATAAAAAATTAAAGTAATGAGCTTAAAAAAAATCACTAAGATGCCCACGTTTTGGAAATCAGTTGCGATGCTTTCCATCATGTTTATCATCATTTATAACATCATTAATCTAGGTTTTTCATTTGGTTTCGATACTAGCGCTTTCGCGGAATCAAATTTACAACAGCCTTATCTTTTTAGATTTTTGGCCGCTAATCTCGTTGGAGGTTTTTTATATGGTTTTATTATGACCTATTTTAAATTTAAAAGCAGACTTAAGGAAGAAGAAAAAAGAAACGCTTCTTAAATGAATCTTCAATTACATAGTGAAACCCATGACCTTAGCGGAAAAGTAAAAATTACTGGTTCGAAAAGTGAATCGAATAGGTTATTGATCCTGCAAGCGCTTCAGCCGCTTTTAACTATTGATAACATTTCAAATAGCGATGATACGGTAGTTTTAAAAGATGCCTTAAAATCTCAAGAAAGTATAATAGATATTCATCACGCTGGGACGGCAATGCGTTTTCTAACCGCATACTATGCAGTTCAGCCTGGTAAAACTGTTCATTTAACAGGGAGTGGTAGAATGAGACAGAGACCCATTTCTCCACTGGTTGATGCTTTAAGAACTTTAGGAGCAAAAATTGAGTATGAAGAAAATGAAGGGTTCCCTCCATTAAAAATTGAAGGACAAAAAATCAGTAAACAAGAAGTACAAATTGATGCTCATATCAGCAGTCAATATATATCTGCTTTAATGTTAGTAGGTAGCTCTTTTCCAAACGGATTAAAAATTCACCTTAACGGAAAAGTTACTTCTCTTCCTTACCTGAAAATGACCGCTCAAATTTTAAAAAAGGTAGGCGTAGAAACTATTTTTGAAGACACCTATATTCAGGTTCAATCATCAAGAATAGAAGCGAAAAATATAGCTGTTGAATCAGATTGGAGTTCGGCTTCTTATTTTTATAGTTTGGCAGCTTTATCTGCTTCCGCAGAAATAGAACTTTCCACCTATCATAAAAGTAGTTTGCAAGGAGACTCTTCACTCGTAAGTATTTATAAGCAATTGGGGGTGAATACAACTTTTAAAGACAATTCTATTCTTCTAATAAAAAAAGAAACTACAACTCTAAATGAACTTAGGTTAGATTTAAACTCCTCTCCAGATTTAGCTCAAACAATCGTCGTGACTTGTTTTGGTTTGGGAATAGCTTGTCATATTACCGGTTTACATACTTTAAAAATTAAAGAAACAGACCGTTTGTTGGCTTTAGAAAATGAATTAACAAAATTGGGAGCAACCATTTCGGTTACAAACGACAGCTTAAGTTTAGCACCATCTTCCCAAATTCATAAAAATATAGCCATAAAAACTTATGAAGATCATCGTATGGCCATGGCATTTGCTCCATTAGCATTAAAAGTGCCAATTGTTATAAAGAATGCCGAGGTGGTTAGTAAGTCTTTTCCTGATTTTTGGAGAAACTTAGAAGATTTTAAAATTTACCATAAAATACTTCCGTAAAGAGATTTTATTTATCCTTCTTATGAGTGCACATCTACCATAGAAGCTATTTAAAATAAAAATCTCAAAATAAAAGCCTATTTACTTGACAACCCCTATTTTGAGGTTGTATATTTGCCGTTCTTAAAAAATATAGTATGGGAATGAAACTTTCACAGTTCAGTTTTGAACTGCCAAATGAACTTTTAGCTGAATATCCATCAGAGCATCGTGACGAAGCTCGTTTAATGGTGGTTAATCGAAAAGAAAATACCATTGAACACAAAATGTTCAAAGATCTTATCGAGTATTTTGAGCCAGAAGACGTGATGGTCTTAAACAATACAAAAGTATTTCCTGCTAGACTTTTTGGAAATAAAGAAAAAACGGGTGCTAGGATAGAAGTTTTCTTATTAAGAGAACTTAATCCAGAAACACGTCTTTGGGATGTATTGGTAGATCCAGCTCGTAAAATTAGAATAGGAAATAAATTATACTTTGGGGATGATGAAAGTCTAGTAGCCGAGGTAATAGATAATACAACTTCAAGAGGAAGAACGCTTCGCTTTTTATATGATGGTTCTTACGAAGAGTTTAGAAAAAAACTAAATAAATTAGGAGAAACACCACTTCCTAAATACATTAAGCGAGATGTAGAGCCAGAAGATGCAGATCGTTACCAAACTATCTACGCAAAGACAGAAGGAGCTGTAGCGGCACCTACTGCAGGTTTACACTTTTCTAAACATTTATTAAAGCGTTTAGAGATTAAAGGAGTAAACTTTGCAGAAGTTACTCTTCACGTTGGGTTAGGAACATTTAACCCAGTAGAGGTAGAAGATCTTTCTAAGCATAAAATGGATAGTGAAGAAGCAGAGATTGCATTACCAGCAGTTGATACTATTAACGAAGCTATTAAAAACAAAAGAAGAATTTGTGCTGTAGGAACTACGGTAATGAGATCTTTAGAAAGCTCAGTTTCTTCAAACGGTACTTTAAATGAATTTAAGGGATGGACCAATAAATTTATATTCCCTCCGTACGATTTTAGTATCGCAAACTGTATGATCACTAATTTTCATACGCCTAAATCAACACTATTAATGATGATATCGGCATTTGCAGGACACGATCTTATGGAGCGTGCGTACGATGAAGCTATCAAAGAAAAATATAAATTTTATAGCTATGGTGATGCTATGTTAATTATATAAGATATTTTTAAATAAAAAGAAAGCTGCACTTATAGGTGTGGCTTTTTTTATGGCATTACCTAAAGGTCGGGCTTTACACTGTATCTTTTTTTGCCATATATAAAAGCAAAAAAAGGATGCCGTTTCAATCCCTAATGCGGTCTCATAGAAAACAATTACCTTTGCCAAGTGAAAGAGAAGAAAAAAGATATACGTGCATTAACCAAAGAACAACTGAGAGAATTCTTTGTTTCTATAGGAGATAAATCCTTTCGAGGAACACAGGTTTACGAATGGCTTTGGAGTAAAGGAGCTCATCATTTTGATGATATGACCAATCTCTCTAAAGAAACAAGAGAAATGCTATCCCAAAACTTTGTTATTAATCATATCGAAGTAGATGAGATGCAAAGAAGTAGCGATGGGACGATTAAGAATGCAGTAAAGCTTCATGATGGTTTTACGGTAGAATCGGTTTTAATTCCTACATTTTCTAGAACCACAGCCTGCGTTTCTTCACAAGTAGGGTGTAGCTTAGACTGTAAATTTTGTGCTACGGCAAAATTAAAAAGAATGCGTAATCTTAATCCAGATGAGATTTATGATCAGGTGGTGGCCATAGATAAAGAAAGTAGAATATATAACAATATGCCACTTTCTAATATTGTCTATATGGGGATGGGAGAACCATTAATGAATTATAAGAATGTTCTAGAGTCTATAGAAAAAATAACCTCTCCAGAAGGTCTAGGAATGTCTCCAAAAAGAATTACGGTCTCTACATCGGGTGTGCCAAAAATGATCAAAAAAATGGCCGATGATGAAGTAAAGTTTAACCTTGCGGTTTCTTTACACTCTGCCATTGATGAGGTGCGGACACAAATTATGCCTTTTAATGCGACATTTCCCTTAAGTGATTTAAAAGAGTCTTTAATTTATTGGTATGAAAAAACAGGTAAAAAAGTAACATATGAATATCTTATTTGGAAAGATATTAATGACAAACAAAAAGATATCGCTGCTTTAGTAGAGTTTTGTAAGGCAATTCCTTGTAAAGTTAATATTATAGAATATAACCCTATAGATGATGGTATTTTTCAGCAAGCTGAAAGTAGAATAACCGATAACTATAAAGATGCTTTAGAAAGAAATGGAATCACCGTTACTGTAAGAAGATCTAGAGGAAAAGATATTGATGCTGCCTGCGGACAGTTAGCTAATAAGTCTTCAAAGTAAATTAAAGAAAAATCAAAATAAAAAGCCCGCTCAATTTGAGCGGGCTTTTTTTATTCTAAAAGTATAAAGCTTTTAGATTATTTCTTTACAATCTTAAAAGATTTAGATTGTCCTTCAATTTCAACTTGTACTAAATAAACACCACTGTTTAAAGCGTTAAGATTGATATCTGCAGACTGAGTACCTAATTTTTTAGAGATAACCTGCTGTCCTAAGATGTTATATAATCTAGCATTGTTAATTGCAGTATTAGCTTTTAACGTTAATACGTTGTTTGCAACATAGTGATTAAAGCTTTCGAAACTTGTATTATCTACCGCTAAACTTCCAGCAACAACTTCAACGTTATCAATCTCCATAGTAAATTGATCTGAAACATCATGGTGTCTAAAAGCAACATAAACAACTTGTCCTGCTAATGAAGTAATATCTAATGTTTTTGTATAAAAATTTTCAAGTCCTCCAGCTCCATTATCTGAAACTAACTCGTTAAAAGATACGGTAGCAGACATAGCATCTGCAACTGTGTTTCCTGTAGCAACGTATACAGTGTAGTTTTCATCAGTATAACCAGCGTCAGCAGCAGCAACATCCCATGATAATGTGATATCATTTGTACCATCTTCACTACTTAAATCAATAGGCATTGAAAAAGCATAGTTGTCTGGGGTAAGTGGGCCTAAAACTGAGTTCCAAGAAGCAGATCTCAATACAGGAGTTCCTACAGGTTGATCCTCTTCGTCTACGATTTGAACTGCACTCCAATTAATACCGTCTCCATCTTCATCAATAAGCGTCCAGTCAGAAACATCTTCATCATTAAAATCATCAGAAAAATAAGTAGTCTGCGCATTCATTGTGATCGCTGCAGCAATAGCTGCAAGCGTTAAAGTAATTTTTTTCATCGTGTTTAAGTTTTAAAATTTTACACTAAAATAGTAAAAAAGTCTAAATAATAAAGACTTTTAACAGCTTATTAATAATTGCGTGTATTATATTTGTTGTTATCTTGAAACCTATAGCTCAAATAAAAGAACCTATAACCCATGAGATGGAGCTTTTTGAAAAAAAGTTTCAGCTTTTTATGTCTTCTCGGGTAGCGCTGCTTAATCGTATTACGCATTATGTAGTGAATAGAAAGGGAAAGCAAATGCGACCTATGTTTGTCTTTTTAGTCGCCAAAATGGTTTCTAAAGGCGAGGTAAATGATCGCACCTATCGAGGTGCTTCTGTAATAGAGTTAATTCATACCGCCACCTTAGTACATGATGATGTGGTTGATGATAGTAACCGTCGCCGCGGATTTTTCTCTATTAACGCGCTTTGGAAAAATAAAATTGCAGTATTAGTTGGGGACTTCTTACTTTCTAAAGGCTTATTACTTTCTATAGATAATAACGATTTTGATTTATTAAAAATCATTTCGGTGGCCGTTCGCGAAATGAGCGAAGGCGAGTTGCTTCAAATAGAAAAAGCTAGAAAACTTGATATTACCGAAGAAATTTATTACGAGATCATTCGTCAAAAAACAGCAACTCTTATTGCTGCATGTTGTAGTTTGGGCGCAGCTTCCGTAAAGCCAGATTCAGAACACGTAGAACGTATGCGGGAGTTTGGTGAGTTAATTGGGATGGCTTTTCAAATAAAAGATGACCTTTTTGATTATGGAGATGAAAAAATAGGAAAACCTACGGGGATTGATATTAAGGAGCAAAAAATGACACTTCCGCTTATTTATACTTTAAATAACTGTTCTGAAAAGAAAAGAAGGTGGCTTATTAATTCTATTAAAAATCATAATAAAGATAAGAAACGCGTAAAAGAGGTGATACAGTTTGTTAAAGATTCAGGCGGATTGGATTATGCGGTAAAGCAAATGAAAATGTACCAAGAAAAAGCTTTCTCAATGTTAGAAAATTATCCGGCTTCTCCTTATAAATCTTCTTTAGAAATTATGATGAACTACGTAATTGATAGAAAAAAATAATTTTTTTTTCTTCTTTAGGCAACCATTTCTAAAAACCTCTCGTCTATATTTATAGAACATCTAACCAACAGAGGTGAAAATTATACCACTACATAAAAACGAAAAGAAACTTATACAAAAGGCGGTGAAAAAGAACCGTATGGCGCAGCAAACGCTTTACGAAATTCATGCTCCAAAAATGTTAAGTGTCTGTAGAATGTATATTAAAGACTTACATTTTGCCGAAGATGTCATGCTTAGAGGTTTCTTTAAAGTTTTTAACAACCTTGACGGATTTCAGCATAAAGGAAGTTTTGAAGGTTGGGTGAGAAGAATCATGGTACGAGAGTCGATCGACTTTTTAAGAAGTAAGAAAGAGATTCATTTTTCAGACCGTATCGAGAATTATGATAGAGAGGAAGATGCGCAAGATTATGCTTCCGCGGAAGCGATGCAGCATTTACAAGAAGTTATAGATAAATTGCCTGAAGGCTATAAAATGGTATTTGTAATGTATGCCGTAGAAGGCTACAAGCACCAGGAAATAGCAGACTTGCTTAATATATCTGAAGGAACATCAAAATCGCAATTATTTAAAGCAAGAAAATTATTGCAAGAAAAACTAGCAGTACATAAAGAGGAGAGTCATGGGTGAGTTAGACAAACAAATAAAAGAAAACTTGGAGGCTAGAAAAATTAGTCCGAGTGCAGGGAGTTGGGATAAGCTTTCGTCTCAGTTAGAAAATCAAGATAAGAAGAGAGTAAATTATAAATGGTTTATAGGCATTGCTGCAAGCTTTTTGGCAGGGATTTTAATAGCTTCTTTATTTGGGAATGGTGGAGAAACTGAAATAAAAGTAGTAAACACTCCACAAAGTGATGCTTCAAATTTTAAACCCGTAAAAAAAGAAAATATTTTTTCTGAAGAAATAGAGGGAGAATTGGTGTACGACTCTAAACAGTTAAAAGAGATAGTAGGAGAACTTCCGGAAAGTAAACCAAAGGTTAGTGAAGTTTTTTCCACAGAAAAAAGTAACATAAAAGTAAGAAATAATCCAAGTAAATCAAGTATTGCAGAGCATAAAAAAACGCTTTCTTCTCAAAACAAGAATGTTGAAAATAGAGCTTTGTTAGCTGCGAGAGATTCAGGAAAAGTAGAAATTGCTACAGAGGTTCTCGATGCTTCGCCAAAAGAACTTGCCCAAGTAAATGAACAAGAGATAGATGCACTTTTAGAAAAAGCTCGGAGAAACGTACGATTAAGGCAGTTTGATAATCCTTATGCTAGGGTATCTTCTAAAGAATTATTAGAAAGTATAGAAGTAGAAAATAGAGATTCCTTTAAAGAAAAAATATTCTTTGCCTTAGAAAGTGGATTTCAGCATGTAAAATCTTCAGTCATTAAATAACCAATAATAACTATTAAAAACCTGTATGATTCTGGCTATTCCGTTAGCGCGGCTAGAAAAGTACAATCTAAAAACAACGTATTATGAAAACAATCATTATTAGTTTAAGCATTTTATTAAGCACTTTGGTAGCTCAAAATATGCAAGCACAAATTAATATTCAGGTAAATTCTGATATTGATCTTAAAATTGAAAATCTTGAAAAGCAAAAAAATCAAGTTCAACAAAGCGAAAAAGAAAAGCTTAAAAAAGAAGTCGAGGCGATTAATCAGCGTTTAAATGAAAATGAGATTGGAGAACAAGAAGCTGAAGCCTTAAAAAAAGCTGCCGCGGAAAAAAGAGCGTTGAATATAGAAAATCAATTAGATATTATTGATGCTAATATCGCCTTGCTTAAACGAAATTCTACCACCGAAGATGGAGAAGAAGTGGTAGATGCTTATTATAGACGCTTAGATTATTTAAAATATGATGAAAAGGAGGAAGAGCAAGAAGATTATGATTCTATTCCTAAAAGAACAACCTCTGGTTTTACCATGGCATTCGGTCTAAACAATGCTTTGATAGACGGTCAATCTTTAGACGATTCTCCATATAAAATAGGAGGAAGCCGTTTTTTTGAATTAGGATATGAATTTGAAACTGTATTGGTGAAATCTGGTTTTGCAAGATTAAGATATGGGCTGTCTTTTCAGTTTAACGGTCTTAAAGCAGATGATAATATGTACTTCGTAGAAGATGGTGATCAAACTTATTTAGAGGAGTTTCAGTTTGATGTAGATAAAGCAAAATTAAGAATGGATAATTTGGTATTTCCGCTGCATTTTGAATTCGGACCAAGAAGCTTAAGTTATGGAGAAAAAGCAACGTATTATAATACCAGTAATTTTAAAATAGGTTTAGGAGGATATGCAGGAGTTAACTTGAATACGATCCAAAAATTAAAGTATGAAGAAGATGGGAGTAATCGTAAAACAAAACTTTCTCAAAGCTATAACACGAGTAACTTTATTTATGGGCTAAGCGCTTATATAGGTTACGATTGGTGGGCTTTATATGCTAAATATGATCTTAATACTGTTTTTAAAGACAATCCTTTAGAACAGAACAATATTTCTGTAGGAATACGATTTAGTAATTAAGTGTTAATTTAAATTTTATTCTATAAAAAGGATGCTCAATTTACAGCATCCTTTTTTTGTATTTAGTATTTTTGCAAGCCTAAAATAATTTCAAGATTTCATTTTTATGATCCAAAAATCGACCATAGACCAAGTTTTTGATGCTGCTCGTGTAGAGGAGGTAATTGGTGATTTTGTTCAGTTAAAAAAATCGGGAAGTAATTATAAAGGTTTGAGTCCGTTTAGCGACGAAAGGACGCCAAGTTTTATGGTTTCTCCCGTTAAACAAATCTGGAAAGATTTTAGTAGCGGAAAAGGAGGGAACGTCGTGGCTTTCTTAATGGAACACGAACATTTTAGTTATCCTGAAGCAATAAAATACCTCGCTCGAAAATACGGTATCGAAATCGAAGAAACCGAACAAACCGATGAGCAAAAACAGCAGGCAGATGAACGCGAAAGCATGTATTTGGTTAGTGAATTTGCGAAGGATTACTTTAAGCGTCAATTATTAAAAACGGAAACTGGCAAAGCCATTGGTTTAAGTTATTTTAAGGAACGCGGGTTTACAAAAGAGACTATTGAGAAGTTTGAGTTAGGGTACTCTCCAGATGTTTGGGATGCTTTTACGAGCGAAGCGATTAAGCAAGGATATAAATTAGAGTTTTTAGAAAAAACGGGATTAAGTATTGTAAAAGAAGAAAAGCAATTCGATCGTTTTAAAGGCAGAGTGATGTTTCCTATACATTCGATGTCTGGAAGAACTTTAGGTTTTGGAGGTAGAATCTTAACCAACGATAAAAAAGCAGCCAAATACCTTAACTCACCAGAAAGTGATATTTACCATAAAAGTAAAGTCCTTTACGGAATTTATTATGCAAAACAGAGTATCGCCAAAGATGATAATTGTTACTTAGTTGAGGGCTACACCGATGTGATCCAAATGCATCAAGCGGGGATTGAAAATGTAGTTTCTTCTTCGGGTACTGCACTTACCAGCGAGCAAATTAGATTAATTAATAGACTAACTCAAAATATTACGGTTTTGTTTGATGGCGATGCGGCCGGAATAAGAGCTTCCATTCGTGGGATAGATCTTATTTTGGAGCAAGGCATGAATGTAAAAGTTTGCGGTTTCCCAGAAGGTGAAGACCCCGACTCTTTTGCAAAAAACAATACAGAGAATGATATTAAAGAATATTTAGAGCATAACTCCAAAGATTTTATAAGCTATAAAGCTTCTTTGCTAGTGAATGAAGCTAAGGGAGACCCTATAAAAAAGGCGGGAGTTATTCGGGATATGGTAAATAGTATTGCCAAAATTCCAGATCGCATTCAGCAGGAAATCTACCTGAAAGAATGTGCTCGCATTATGGAAATTTCAGAAAATGTGTTATACAGTACACTTGCTCAAATTTCCGCGAAAGCGAATAACGATGCTTCAAAAAAACCAGCCTCGGCACCCAAAGAAATGTCGGTGGTAAAAGAAACTCCTGTAGAGCGTGTGAAAGTAAATCAGCAACATCAATTAGAGCGCAATATTATAAGTTTGTTGTTGAGGTATGGAAGTGTAGAGGACGATTTTGAAGATTTTGTTTTGCGAGAAGATGAGGAGGGAAATGTGCATTTAGAAGGAGAGACGCAGCAATTAAAAGTTTATGAGAAAGTTTTTTTAGATCTTCAGGAAGATGAAATTGAATTTACACACCAAGGTTTTAAAGAAATGTATGAGGTTATTATTCAGGAGTTTAATTTAAGGGGGGAGATAAAAACTGAAACCTTTGTTAATAATTTGGTGCCTGAGCAAGCTTCAGAAATTACTACTATTTTGATGCAGCAAGAAAAAGATGTTTTACACCGTTGGGACGATCAAGAAATTTTTGTAAAAGATAAGAGCGAATTAGAACCTCGGGAGATAAATGAAACCATTTTAAATCTTCGCCGTTTTTTGATTAAAGAAAAAGTAAATGAATTAAGCGAAAGTATCAAAACTAATCTGGGAATACAGTATAGAGATGTGCTCTTAGAAACGATGGAGTATAAAAGCTTAGAGGTACTTATTGCGCAAAAACTTAACCGCGTAATTTAGTCCTTCTTTAAATGTAAAGGGATTTCGCAAACCGGTATGGGATTCATTTTATGTTGATTGGCATTGTTTAATCTTTTGTAAATAGAAAAAACCTCACGCTTTCTACCTTCAAAATTATCAACCCTTTTACCTAAATCATCCTCGTGCATCGCCCATTCTAGTTCATCGTAAGATGCTCCAATTTGATCTTCATCACTGCGACTGTCACCAAAAAGACCATCGGTGGGAGCAGCTTCAACAATTTCTTGGTTGATCCCTAAATATTCGGCAATCTCGTAAACCTCACTTTTTAGTAAATCTGCAATAGGACTTAAGTCTACACCGCCATCTCCGTATTTAGTATAAAAACCGACTCCAAAGTCTTCAATTTTATTACCAGTTCCTGCGACTAAATATCCGTGTAAACCAGCAAAATAATATAAGCTAGTCATTCTTAAACGAGCTCTAGTATTGGCTAGAGTTAGACTAAGTTGATCGTTTTCTTCCGCTAAGGGAAAAGCAGATTTCATAGTTTCAAAAGTAGGAGTAAGGTCAACTTCTATATTAGTTACATTTCTAAATTGCTTTTTTAAGCTTTCAATATGTTGTTGGCCACGGGTAACTTGGCTTGCAGCTTGGTGTATAGGCATTTCTACACACAGTGTACGTAAACCGGTTTTGGCGCAAAGCGCTGAGGTTACGGCAGAATCGATACCACCACTTATCCCTACCACAAAACCATTTGTTTTGCTGTTTGTAGCATATTCTTTTAACCAGTTTGTTATATGATTTACTACTTTTTCTGTTTGCATAGCCTTCCTTTTTTTAGTTATTTTCAACTACCTTTGTCACGAAAATAATACGAAATTAGATGTAAAAAAAGTCTATTGCGTTAAAGACTACCTAAACTATTTTTTATGATGAAATATCTTGTGGGCCTTATCTTACTTTTAGGATTGTTTTCTTGCGAAGAAGAAAATAAATTGGAAGAGGAAATAGCACAAATTCCTATTGATTTTCAAGTAGATCGTTTTGATGTGGAGTTTGCTAAAGCTTCCGCGGAAGAATTACCGAGATTAAAAAAAGAGTATCCTTTTTTATTTCCACCAAGGTATGCTGATAGTTTATGGATTCAGCAAATGAATGACACCATTCAAATAGAATTAGAGAGGGAAACTCAAAAAGCATTTCCCGATTTTAAGAAAGAGAAGGAAGAGATCACTTCTTTATTTCAACATTTTAAATATTACTTTCCGCAATTTAAAGCACCCCGTGTAGTCACTATGATTTCTGAAGTTGATTATCGTAATAAAGTCGTGGCTACAGATAGTTTACTGCTTATTTCGTTAGACACTTATTTAGGGGAAGACCATCAGTTTTATGATGGGATGCAGGTTTACTTAAGAAAGAATTTTAGAAGAGGACAGCTTGTAAATGATATCGCTTTTGAATATGCAAATCAATTAATAGAAAGCCCTAAAGGAAGGTCGTTCTTAGATCAAATGATCTATTATGGTAAGATTTTATATTTAAAAGATAAAGTTTTACCCAAGATGAGTGATGCTGATAAAATGGGATATACCGATAAAGAATTAAAATGGGCTCAGGCGAATGAAGATCAAATTTGGCGATACTTTATAGATAGAGAACTCATTTATGAAACCGATAGTGAGCTTAGAGCTAGATTTATCAATTTGGCGCCTTTTAGTAAATTTAGACTAGAACTAGACAATGAAAGTCCGCCACAAATCGGGCAATATATAGGTTGGCAAATTGTGAGGCAGTTTGCTCAAAAAAATGAATCAATTACATTAAAACAGTTACTTACTTTAGATGCCGAGCGTATTTTTAAAGAAGCTAACTTTAAACCCAGAAAACCAGAATGAGTACAAAAAAATCTGAAATAAAAATTCAAGTAGAGGTAGATGAAAATAACATTCCACAAAATTTAAATTGGAGTGCGCAAGATGGCGGAGTGGATCAAGAGGAAGCGAAAGCGATGCTTTTATCACTTTGGGATAATAAAAATCAAGAAACGCTACGTATAGATTTATGGACTAAAGATATGCCAGTAGATGAGATGAAAGTGTTCTTTCATCAAACTTTAGTGGCGATGAGTGATACTTTCTATCGTGCTACAGAAGATGAAAAGATGATGGAAACCATGAAAGATTTTTGCGATTATTTTGCTGATAAGTTAGAATTGAAAAAAGAATAATGCTTTCTAAAAAGCAAGAGTTAACACAGCTCATATTTGTGTATAATGCAAATTCAGGTAAGGTAAATACTTACCTGGATGCATTCCATAAGGTTTTTAAACCAGCTAGTTATTCTTGTAATCTGTGTGCAATTACTTATGGCGTTTTCACGGAAAATAAAACGTGGAAAAATTTTAGAAAACGTATAGAGGTTCCTATGGAGTTCTTGCATATAGATGAGTTTAAAAAACAATATGCATCTAAATTTTCTCAGAAGTTTGACTTTCCAATTATATTAGGAGTAACAGCTAAGGATTGGGAAGTAGTGGTTGATGCATCCACTTTAAATGAATTAAATTCCGCGGAAGCTTTAATTGAATTATTAGATAAAGAAATTTAATTATAGGGATTTGTTAATTTCATCTATATAGTTTAAAACCTCTTCCCCACCTAAATTTTTAGAAGAAGATGTAATAAAGTAAGGAGGTAAGCTTTCCCAAGTTTCTAACAATACCGCATTGTAGTCATTCACCTGCTTTTCTAATGCTTTGGGTTTGACCTTATCTGCTTTGGTAAAGATGATAGAAAATGGTATTTGATTTTCCCCTAACCATTGCATAAATTCTAAATCGATTTTTTGAGGTTCATGGCGAGAATCAACCAATACAAAAGCACAAACTAAAGGCTCTCGTTGCTGAAAATAATCGGTAATAAACTTCTGAAAAGTCTTCTTTGCTTTTTTGCTTACTCGAGCATAACCATAGCCTGGTAAATCTACTAAATGCCACTCATGATTAATTAGAAAGTGGTTGATAAGCTGCGTTTTTCCTGGTCTACCTGAAGTTTTTGCTAAGCTTTTTCTTCCGGTAAGCATATTGATAAGAGAAGACTTACCAACATTACTTCTTCCAATAAAAGCATATTCTGGTAATTTGCTGGTAGGGCATTTCTCTACTTGGCTATTACTCATTACAAAAGAAGCCGACTTAATTTCCATACTTAAAACTTTCTTTCAGTCAACCATTTATCAAGTAACCTATTGAATTCATTTGGGTGCTCCATCATGGCAGCGTGCCCGCATTCATCAATCCAATATAAAGTTGAATCGGGTAATAGTTTGTCAAAATCTACAGCAACTTCTGGCGGAGTAACATTATCTTGTTTTCCCCAAATGATACACGTAGGAGTATTCATTTTTGGTAAGTCTTTAGCCATATTGTGACGAATAGCCGATTTGGCAATAGAAAGTGTTCTAATCAACTTGTTTCTATCGTTTACAGTGGCATATACATCGTCAACAATTTCTTTTGTGGCTACTTCAGGATTGTAAAAAACGTTTTCAGCTTTTTTCTTTATGAATTCATAATCACCACGTTTTGGGTAACTTTCTCCCATGGCACTTTCGTAAAGCCCAGAACTTCCAGTGATCACCAAAGCTTTAATTTTTTCAGGATACCTTTTGGTAGCTAGTAAGGCTATATGGCCTCCTAGAGAATTTCCTAATAAAATTACTTCTTCATAATTTTTATGATCTATAAATTCTTTAATGTATTTGGCAAAATTACCAACATTAGTTTTTAATAAAGACATGGTATATAAAGGAAGTTGTGGGATCACCACTTTGTATCCTTTTTTAGGGAAATAATCGGCAACGCCATCAAAATTACTTAACCCTCCCATAAGACCGTGTAGAATAATAATTGGAGTACCTTCTCCAATTTCTACATAGCTGAATTTTCCTTCAGATATAATTTCTTGTTTCATTCAGTTTTCTTCCGGTTAGCTAAAGCAAATATACTATAATTCTACAAGTATAAGTATTTTTAAGTAAACCTAAAGTGAAATAAGCTCGCTGTTTTATTCTTCATTCTCTTTCAGGAGGATAGCAATCCTCTTTATAAATCTCTCCCACATTTTAAACTTCTTTCAGCCTAGATTATTCCTTTAGTTCTCATAATTAATAGATTACTGAAGCTAAAACTTATTAACAATGTGGGGTAAAGTGGTAAAAAGTGGTAAAAAAATCAATATATTTGACATAGAATTAGGAAAGGTGATCAATCTAATAGGTACATACGAATGTAAAATTGATGCTAAAGGTAGGCTAATGCTGCCTTCGGCACTCAAAAAGCAACTGCTTCCAGTATTGGAGGGAGGGTTTGTATTGAAGAGAGCTGTTTTTCAGCCTTGTTTAGAATTGTATCCTATGAAACAATGGAATGAGTTAATGGTTAAAGTGAATTCCTTAAATCGTTTCAATAAAAAAAATAATGATTTTATAAGAAGATTTACTGCAGGAGTAAAGATTATAGAAGTAGATGCCAATGGGAGATTATTAGTGCCTAAGGATTTATTGAATTTTGCAGGGCTTCAAAAAGAGTTAGTCCTTTCTAGTGCTATAGATATTATAGAAATCTGGGATAAAAATAAATATGAAAATGCTATCGATGATGCTGCAGATGATTTTGGAGCTTTAGCGGAAGAAGTAATGGGAGGAAACAATGGAGAATTTGGAATATCATAATCCGGTATTATTACATGAAACGGTAGAAGGTTTAAATATTAAACCAGATGGTGTTTATGTAGATGTCACTTTTGGAGGAGGAGGTCATTCTCGAGAAATTTTAAAACGACTTGGAGAAAACGGAAGGCTTTTAGCTTTCGATCAAGATCAAGATGCTCAAGAAAATGCAATTGATGATGAGCGTTTTACTTTAATTCCTGAGAATTTCAGGTTTATTAAAAAGTTTTTGCGTTTTGAAGGCTATAAGAAGGTAGATGGGATTTTGGGAGATTTTGGCGTATCGTCACATCAATTTGATGTAGCTGAAAGAGGTTTTTCTACTCGGTATGATGCCAAACTAGATATGAGAATGGATCAAGAAGGTTTGCTGAGTGCTTATGAGGTGATTAATGAGTATGAAGAAGAGGCGTTAAAAAAAGTTTTTTATGAGTATGGAGAACTAAAAAATGCTCCAAAATTAGCAAAGGTTATTGTAGAAGCTAGAGAAGAAGCTCCCATTAAAACAGGAGAGGAGTTGAAAGAGTTGTTACTTCCTTTATTATTTAAAGGGAAAGAATTTAAAATACTTGCTCAAATCTATCAAGCGATAAGAATCGAGGTGAACCAAGAAATTGAAGTGCTTAAAGAGTTTCTAAGACAGACGGAGCAATTATTAGAAAAAGGAGGTAGGATTAGCTTAATTTCTTATCACTCTTTAGAAGACCGATTGGTAAAAAGGTATATAAGAAACGGATTGTTTCAAGGGGAAGCAGAAAAAGATTTCTACGGAAATATTTCGGTTCCTTTTAAAAAAGTAGGCGGACTTGTAAAGCCATCTCCTGAAGAAATTAAACAAAATAATAGAGCAAGAAGTGCTCGTTTAAGAGTTGGGGAAAAGTTATAAAATGAAAGAAGGTTTTTACAATGTATTAAAAGGTAAGTTTTTGATTAGCGATGATGCTATGAAAAACTGGCGTTTTATTCTTTTTTGTACGTTACTCGCTATCATTATGATTGCGTGTTCTCATAGTGCAGAAAGAAAAGTGCATTTAATTGCTAAAATGAATAACGAAGTTAGAGAATTAAGAAGTGAATCTATAGAAGCACAGAAAAACTTAATGCAGCTTAAAATGAAATCTGCCATTGAGAAAAGAATGCAAGGAACAGGTATAGGTCCGTCCAGCACGCCACCACAAAAAATAAGAATTAAACTCTAGATGACAACAGAAAAAGGCATACTAAGAAGAATCTACCTGGTGGCAGTCGGGATGCTCCTTTTTGCTTTAGCAATAGGGTTTAAGTTGGTGAATATTCAAGTGGTTGATGGTGATAAATATAGAGAGCTTTCAGAGCAGCGTGTTTACAAAAGTTTTGTCATTCCTGCGAATAGAGGAAATCTTTATGATTCAAATGGAAGTTTGTTGGCTACCTCGGTACCCGAATATGATATTAGGTTTGATGCGGTCACGGTTTCTCAAGAAAACTTTGAAAAAAACCTAAAACCTCTATCGGAATCTTTATCAAAAATGTTTGGTAAATCAGCTTCTCACTACGCTCAAGATATAAGAAGAGCTAGAGCTCATAAAAACAGATATTATTTAATAGCTCGCGGAGTAAGTTATACGCAATATGTGCAAATGAGGGAATTTCCTATGTTCAACTTAGGCGCATTTAAAGGAGGTTTTATTGCAGAACAACGAACGGTAAGAGAATTGCCTTTGGGTAAAATTGGTGAGCGTACCGTAGGTCGAGGTCAAGCGGGTCTTGAAGGTGCTTATGATGATTATTTAAAAGGTCAAAACGGGAGAAGGTTAAAACAAAAAATAGCCAAAGGTCAATGGAAACCTATTGGAGATGCAAATGAATTAGAACCAGAAGATGGCTTAGATGTGGTTTCTACTATAGATATTACCATTCAGGATATTGCGCATCATGCTCTTTTAAAACAATTAGAAAAATATAAAGCAGATCATGGGACAGTTGTAGTGATGGAAACTGAAACTGGTGAGATTAAAGCGATGGCTAATCTAGGAAGAACCTCTGAAGGGACTTATTACGAAAAGAGAAATTATGCGATTTACGAATCTCAAGAACCTGGTTCTACCTTTAAATTAATGACCATGGTAGCTGCCTTAGAAGATAAGGTTTTAGATACCAGTGATGTGTTTGATTCAGAAAAAGGAAGAATTAAATATTACGATCGCGTAGTAAAAGATTCACGCTACGGCGGATACGGAGAGATATCAGCAGCAAAAGCTTTTGAAGTTTCTTCTAACACGGTGTTTTCAAAATTTATTAATGAAGGTTATAAAAGTAAACCAGAAGCTTTGGTCAACCGTCTTAATTATATGGGATTAAATCAAAAGATTGGTTTAGAAATAAAAGGAGAAGGTCAGCCGCATATTCCACATCCAGATGATGCCAATTGGTATGGTACTACACTGCCGTGGATGTCTTTTGGTTACGGGGTTTCAATTACACCGCTTCAAACTCTGGCATTTTACAATGCTATTGCTAATGATGGCGTAATGATTAAGCCAAGATTAATTAAAGAAATTAGAAATAGAGATAAGGTTGTAGAGCATTACGAAAAAGGAGAAATCAATAATTCTATTTGTTCTAAAGAAACCGCCTCTAAGGTGAGGGAGATGATGAAGAATACTGTGCTTAGAGGAACAGCAAGAAATATTTATACAGAACAGTTTTCTATGGCAGGCAAAACGGGTACTTGTTTAACAGGTTACGGTCGTGGTGATGGTTCTTCAGAATATATAGCATCCTTTGCTGGGTATTTTCCTGCAGATGATCCTAAATATTCTTGTATTGTGGTGGTAACTAAACCAGATCGAAGCTTAGGCTATTATGGAAATATTGTAGCGGCTCCAGTATTTAAAGAAATTGCTCAAGAAATTTATACCGATACGCCTACCACCAATGAATTTGAAGATGTAAATGTAGATTATAGAAATGTGCAGAAAGATTATGAACAGTTTTACGTAACCGCTCAAAAATATAAATCTATTATGCCTAACGTTGAGGGCTTACCTGCAATGGATGCAGTCTCACTTTTAGAAAATCTAGGTTTAAAAGTAGTATTAAAAGGAGCAGGTAAAGTAAGAAATCAATCCATTACAAGTGGAGTAAAAATAAAGTCTAATCAAACCATTTATTTAACGACAAGTTGATTTTATTAAAAGACATATTATATAAAGTAGCTATAGAATCGGTGGTTGGGAATACCAACATATCGATTCAACATATAGATTTCGATTCTAGAAATATTTCATTGAATGATGTATTTGTAGCCATTCGTGGCGCGGCAAGTGACGGTCATGAATATATCGCTAAAGCGGAAAATAATGGAGCAATAGCTATCGTTTGTGAAGAACTTCCGCAAAAGCAAATTAGTGGGATTACCTATGTCTTAGTTGAAAATACAAAAGAGGCTTTGGCGATAATGGCGAACAACTATTATGAAAAACCATCTAGCCGATTAAAATTAGTAGGGGTTACAGGAACCAATGGGAAAACAACTATATCTTCTTTGCTGCACCAACTTTTTACCTTAGCAGGCTATAAAGTCGGACTTATTTCTACTATTAAAATTGTCGTAGGAGATGAAGAATTTCCTACAAGATTAACCACTCCAGATTCATTAACGATCAATAAGTATTTAAGAAAAATGAACGAAGCTGGGGTTGAGTTTTGCTTTATGGAAGTAAGCTCTCACGGTATCGCTCAGCATAGAACCACAGGATTAGATTTTGCAGGCGGAATTTTCACCAACCTTTCTCACGATCATTTAGATTATCACAAAAGTTTTAGTGAATATCGCGATGTAAAGAAAAAATTCTTTGATGAGTTACCAAAATCTGCTTTTGCAATTACCAATATAGACGATAAAAATGGAGCTTTTATGTTGCAAAACACAAAAGCTGCTAAAAAAACATATGCCTTAAAAACCAATGCCGATTATAAAGCTCAAATTCTAGAAAATGAATTGAGTGGTTTGTTGTTAAAAATAAACAATAATGAAGTTTGGTCAACGCTAATAGGAAATTTCAATGCTTATAATCTTGCAGCAATTTACGCTGCCGCGGATTTATTAGGCTTGGAAGAATTAGAGAATTTAAAATATCTAAGTCAGTTAAAATCGGTAAGCGGAAGGTTTCAATATATCATTTCCGATAAGGAAAAAATTACTGCAATTGTAGATTACGCTCATACGCCTGATGCGCTTAAAAATGTATTAGAAACCATTAATACAATTAGAACTAAAAATGAAGAACTAATTACGATAGTGGGCTGCGGTGGAGATCGTGATGCCACTAAACGCCCTGTTATGGGGAAGGTAGCCAGTGATTTAAGTACTAAAGTAATACTTACCAGTGATAATCCTAGAACCGAAGATCCAGATAAAATTATTGAAGATGTAGAGGCTGGTGTAGAGGCGCACAATTGGAGTAAAGTGATTTCGGTAACCAATAGAAAACAAGCAATTAAATCGGCTTGTGCTATGGCAAAAGCTAAGGACATTATACTTATTGCAGGAAAAGGACATGAAACTTACCAAGAAGTAAATGGGGTGAGATCTGATTTTGATGATATGAAAATTGTTCAAGAAATGTTAGAGCAATTTAATAAATAAAGAAAACAACAAAGAATAAGATGCTATACTACTTATTTGAATTTTTAGAAGAACAATACCAACTGCCAGGAGCGCAACTTTTTCAGTTTATCTCTTTTAGGGCGAGTATGGCGATTATTCTGTCTTTGTCTATTTCTACCATTTTTGGAAAAAAAATAATTAACTATTTACTTAAAAAACAAGTAGGAGAAAGCGTAAGAGAATTAGGGTTAGAAGGTCAGGCTGAAAAAGCAGGAACACCGACTATGGGAGGATTGATAATTATTTTCTCTACTCTTATTCCCGTATTGCTTTTTTCTAAATTGGAGAATATCTATGTTATTTTGCTCATTATCACGACCCTTTGGATGGGAGCAATTGGTTTTTTAGATGATTACATTAAGACGTTTAAAAAGAATAAAGAAGGTTTACAGGGTAAGTTTAAAGTAATAGGTCAAGTAGGTTTGGGAATTATCGTGGGAGCTACCATGTATTTTCATCCTGGAGTTACTATTAAAGAACACGTAGAGGCAGATCCTCAAGCTCAAGAGCAATTAATAGAAAAAGATATCAGCGAAAGCGTAGCAGAAAAATCTACTAAAACCACCATCCCTTTTGTAAAAGGAAATGAGTTTGATTATGCGACTTTAATCTCTTGGATTAACCCTTCTTACGCAAAGTATGCTTGGATTATTTTTATTCCAATTGTTATTTTTATTGTAACGGCAGTTTCTAACGGAGCTAATTTAACCGATGGAATTGATGGTTTGGCAGCAGGATCATCGGCTATTATTGTGCTCACTTTAGGACTTTTTGCTTGGGTATCGGGGAACGTAATTTTCTCTGATTATCTCAACGTGATGAATATTCCCAATTCGGGAGAGATGACGGTTTTTATTACGGCATTTGCAGGAGCATTAGTCGGTTTCTTATGGTATAACACTTTTCCTGCTCAAGTTTTTATGGGAGATACAGGAAGCTTAACTATTGGTGGTATTATCGCGGTATTAGCTATTGCGACTAGAAAAGAATTATTAATTCCTATCCTTTGCGGAATTTTCTTGATGGAAAATCTATCGGTAGTGATGCAGGTAGGTTGGTTTAAGTACACTAAGAAAAAAACAGGAATAGGGAAGAGAATCTTTTTGATGTCTCCATTACATCATCATTACCAAAAGAAAGGTCATCATGAGAGTAAAATTGTAGTCCGTTTTTGGATTATAGGAATCTTGTTAGCGATCATCACTATCATCACTTTAAAACTAAGATAATGAGTAAGCGATTGGTCATATTAGGTGCTGGAGAAAGTGGTGTAGGCGCAGCTATTCTTGGAAAAAAAGAAGGCTATGAAGTTTTTGTATCCGATCGTGGATTGATTGAATTAAAATATAAGCAAGTTTTAATTCAGGAAGAAATAGAATGGGAGGCAGAAAAACATACGGAAGATAAAATTTTAAATGCCGATTTGGTGATGAAAAGTCCGGGTATTCCTGAAGATGCTCCTTTGGTATTAAAATTAAAGGAAAACGGAATTAAAGTTATTTCTGAAATCGAATTTGCTAGTAAATACACCCATGCTAGTTTAATAGGAATTACAGGAAGTAATGGCAAAACCACGGTAACCTCTTGGATTTATCATGTTCTTAAAAATGGAGATTTAGATGCTATAATGGCTGGGAATATTGGAGATAGTTTTGCAAAAAATGTTGCTCTTAAGAATCCAGATTATTATGTGTTGGAGTTGAGTAGTTTTCAATTAGATGGTATTGAAACTTTTAATCCGCATATAGCGGTATTAACCAACATTACGCCGGATCATTTAGATCGTTATCATCATAATTTTGAGGAGTATATCGCTTCGAAATTTAGAATTGTAAAAAACCAAACGAACAAAGATTATTTTATATATGACGCCGATAATAAAACCATTTGTAATTGGCTCAAAAAGAATAAGATAAGTTCTATTCAACTTCCTATGAGTTTAAAAGAACATGAAGGAGAAGGAGCTTATTTAAAAGACGATAAAATTTACATAAAAGTTAATAATACAGAATTTATAATGCATAAAGATAAAATAGCGCTTAAAGGAGAACATAATACTAAAAATGCTATGGCTGCTACTACTGTAGCGCAATTATTAAAAATTAGAAAACAAACGATACGTGAGAGTTTAGAAAGCTTTCAAGGAGTAGAGCATCGTTTAGAGCGCGTATTAAAAATCAATAACGTGCAATACATCAATGATTCTAAGGCTACAAATATTAACGCAACCTATTATGCTTTAGATAGTGTGCAGCCAGAAACTGTGTGGATTGTTGGAGGAGTAGATAAAGGGAATGTGTATGAAGAGTTACTACCGTTAGTAAACGAAAAAGTAAAAGCTATTATTTGTTTAGGGGTAGATAACGAAAAAATCATCAACTCATTTAGCAATTGTGTAGAGACAATTGTAGAAACTAAATCGATGGAAGAGGCTGTGAAAATGGCTTATCATCTAGCAGAAAAAGGAAATACGGTTTTACTTTCTCCTGCTTGTGCAAGTTTCGATTTGTTTAAGAATTATGAAGATAGAGGAAGACAGTTTAAAGAATACGTAAGACAATTATAAACATTGGCAGTAAAAACAGACATATCATCTAAGAATATTTTCTTTTACTTAAAGGGAGATAAGGTTATTTGGGCTATAGCAGCACTTTTAGCTATATTTTCTTTTATACCCGTTTATAGTTCGAGTAGTAATTTGGCCTATTTATATGGAGATGGAAGTACGTTTAGTTACCTGTTAAATCATTTTGCTTACTTGGTCTTAGGGTTTATTTTAATCTATGCTATACATAAAATTCCTTACCATTATTTTAAAGGACTGTCCTTAATACTATTGCCTATTATTGTTGTGCTTTTACTATATACTCTAGCGCAAGGAACGACCATAGATGGCGCTAATGCAAGTAGATGGATAAAAATTCCTATCATCAATAAAACCTTTCAAACCTCTACCGCAGCAGCAGTGGTTTTAATGATTTATGTAGCGAGGTATTTATCAAAAATAAAGGATAGGACGGTTACTTTTAAAGAAACTATTTTACCACTTTGGGTTCCCGTTGGTATTATTTTAGGTTTAATTCTACCGGCAAACTTCTCTACCACAGCGATCATTTTTGCCATGGTTTTTGTTTTGGTTTTTTTAGGAGGCTATCCGCTAAAATATTTAGGTGTTATTTTACTTTCTGCCATTATAATCTTATCCATTTTTGTGCTTTCGGCGAAAGCATTTCCAGGGGTTTTTCCTAACAGGGTAGATACATGGATTAGCAGAATAGATAACTTTTCTAATGGAGAAGATACCAAGGAAGATTATCAAATAGAAAGAGCAAAAATTGCTATCGCTCGAGGCGGAATTGTAGGAACGGGAATAGGAAAAAGTGTACAAAGAAACTTTTTACCGCAATCCTCATCAGATTTTATTTATGCCATTATTGTTGAAGAAATGGGATTACTCGGAGCTTTTGGAGTGATGTTAGCCTATTTACTCATCTTATTTAGATTGGTGATTATTGCCACTAAAGCCAATACCGTATTCGGTCAGTTGCTAGTCATTGGCGTTGGTTTACCGATTATTTTTCAGGCGTTGATCAATATGGCGGTTGCTGTAGAATTATTTCCGGTAACGGGACAAACTTTACCACTGGTGAGTAGTGGAGGTTCTTCCATCTGGATGACTTGCGTGGCGTTGGGAATTGTACAAAGTGTAAGTGCAAAACGAGAAGAGATGAAGTTGAAAGAAGAGGAAGATCAAGAACGAGAAAACAGCGAAGATTTAGATAATCCTTTAGAAGTGTTAAGCGAAGCGATATGAGCAAATTAAAAGTCATATTATCTGGTGGAGGAACAGGCGGACATATTTATCCGGCTATTGCTATTGCCGATGAAATTAAACGCAGAAACCCTGAAGCTGAAATACTTTTTGTAGGAGCTAAAAACCGTATGGAAATGCAAAAAGTTCCTGCTGCGGGTTATTCTATAAAGGGACTTTGGATTAGCGGAATTCAGCGTAAGCTTACTTTAGATAATTTAAGTTTTCCGTTAAAATTAATTTCAAGCCTATTTAAATCACATCAAATATTAAAACAATTTAAACCAGATGTGGTGATTGGTACAGGAGGTTTTGCAAGCGGACCTTTATTAAAAGCAGCAAATCAAAAAAATATACCCACCTTAATTCAGGAGCAAAACTCCTATGCGGGGATCACGAATAAGTGGTTGGCAAAAGGTGTTCAAAAAATATGTGTGGCTTATGAAGGTATGGAAAAATATTTTCCGTCAAGTAAGATTCAATTTACTGGAAATCCGGTAAGGCAGGATTTGCTTAAAATTGATGAAAATAATGAAAAAGCAATAGCTCACTTTGAGCTTAGGCCAGAAAAGAAGACCATACTTGTCTTAGGAGGAAGTTTAGGCGCCAAAAAAATTAATGAACTCATAGAAGAAAATATTGTTTTCTTTAAAGAGCAAAATGTACAGTTGATCTGGCAAACAGGAAAATTGTACTATGAAAAATTTAAGGCATACGCTGCTAATGAGCATATTAAAGTGCATCAGTTTTTAAACGAAATGGATTTGGCTTATGCTGCTGCAGATCTAATTATATCACGTGCAGGAGCAGGATCTGTAAGCGAATTATGTGTAGTAGGCAAGCCAGTAATTTTTATTCCATCGCCCAATGTAGCTGAGGATCACCAAACTAAAAATGCTAGATCTATTTCGCAAAATAATGCTGCAATTTACCTTAAAGAAAGTGCGCTAAAAGAAGAATTTAAGAATACATTTGCAGGCTTGTTGAAAAATGAAAAAAAGCAACAAGAGCTAAGTGAAAATATAAAGAAAATGGCCAAACCCAATGCTACCAAAGACATTGTAGATGCGGTCGAAAAATTGATAAAAGCATAACTTGAAGAGTTTAGAAAACATATCGACTATTTATTTTCTCGGCATTGGCGGAATAGGAATGAGCGCCATTGCCCGATATTTTCATGCAAATGGTAAACATGTGATGGGTTACGATAAAACTCCAACACAACTTACTAAAGAACTGCAAGAAGAAGGAATAGACATCACTTTTAAAAAAGAGGTGACCAAAATTTCTAAGCAGTTAAAAGATAAAGAGCATACTTTAATCATATATACTCCCGCTGTTTCTAAGGAAAACCTACTGTATCAATACATTGTAGAACATAATTTTTCTATTCTTAAGAGAGCAGAAATATTAGGATTGATCACAAAGGATATTCCAACTCTAGCGGTTGCTGGTACCCACGGGAAAACCACGACAACTGCCATCTTAGCACATATTTTGAAACAGTGCGGAGTAAAACTAACTGCTTTTCTTGGTGGGATTAGTGAAAACTACCAAACCAATTTTATCAACGATGGTAATGAAGCCGTTGTCGTAGAAGCCGATGAATTTGATCGTTCATTTTTACAACTTTCTCCCAATATTGCCAGCATTACTTCTATGGATGCAGATCATTTAGATATTTATGGTAGCAAGAATGAATTAGAAAATTCTTTCAGAGAGTTTGTAGCGAAAGTGCCCAACCAAGAAGATTTATTTTTTGCAGAAGGATTAAACTTACAAGGAAACTCTATTGGTTTCTCCTCAGATTCAGATTATGTGATAAGTGATATTTCAATACATAATGGGAGCTATTTTTTTGATTTTAAAACTCCGCATGAGGTCTTAAAAGAAATCGAATTTAGTTTACCAGGGAAGCATAATCTTATGAATGCAGCTATGGCTTTGGCGATGGCGATAAAATTTGGAGTTGATTCCGCGAAAGCGAAACATAGCTTAGCGAGTTTTAAAGGAGTAAGAAGAAGATTTACCTATCACTTAAGGACAGAAGACAAGGTTCTTATAGAAGATTACGCACATCACCCAAGTGAAATTAATGCAGTTTATCAAGCAGTGAGAGAAATGTACCCTAACAAAAAAGTGTTGGCGATATTTCAGCCACATTTGTTTAGTAGAACTCAAGATTTTGCTAATGAGTTTGCCACAAGTCTTTCTCCGTTTGATGCGGTAATGTTATTAGAAATATATCCGGCAAGAGAAAAACCTATTGCAGGGATCAATTCAAAAATGTTACTCGATAAGATTGATAATGAACAAAAAAGTTTGATAGATAGAGAGTTGTTGGTAGATAAAATAAAAGAAGCTTCCGCGGAAGTGATTTTACTATTGGGAGCTGGAGATATAGGAGATGAGGTTCAAAAAATTAAAATTGCGTTAAACCATGAAAGTTAATTGGAATTATATAAAAGCTTTCTCATTATTGGTGCTAGTGATTTTTCTTTACAGTTTTTCATCTGCACGAAATAATCAAAGGAAATTAGATAAAATTGAAGTGCAATTTACTAACGATGAAAATCTGTATGTGACTGAAACAGCAGTTAATAAGTTGTTGATACAAAATCAAGACTCGGTTAAAAACCTGGCGAAAGAAGTTCTAGATTTGAATATACTCGAAAAAAGATTAGATACACATGCGATGATTGAAGATGCAGATGTGTATTTGACAGTAAATGGGGAGCTTGGAGCAAAAATAACTCAGAGAAAGCCCATTGCAAGAGTATATGGAAATGAATCTTATTATATAGATAAAAATGGTAAGAAGATGCCATTATCTAAAAACTATTCGGCGAGAGTACCATTTATAAAAAATATTAAGAAAGAAGATATTGCAGAAGTATATCCGCTTTTAGCGAAAATTGATAAGGATGAATTTTTAAAAAAACATATTACTCTAATTAAAAGAAACTCAAAAGGAGAATATGTACTCGAAATGAGATTGTACGATTTCGAAATCTTATTCGGAGAAATAAATTCAATAGAAAGCAAGACTAATAATCTAAAAGCATTTTATAAAAAAGCAATGTTAGACCACCAATTAGATTCGTTTAAGTGGGTGAGTTTAAAGTATAACAATCAAGTTGTTTGCACAAAAAAGTGATATGAGTTTTACTATGGAAGAAAAAGATATTGCAGTAGGATTAGATATAGGAACCACCAAGATAGTTGCTATGATTGGCCGTCAAAATGAATACGGGAAAGTGGAAATTTTGGGAATAGGCAAATCTAAAAGTTTAGGCGTGCATAGAGGTGTGGTGAATAATATTACCCAAACCATACAATCTATTCAGCAAGCAGTACAAGAAGCAGAAGCAGACTCAGGCGTGAAGATTGAAGATGTGGTGGTAGGTATTGCAGGTCAACATATAAGAAGTTTGCAGCATAGCGATTACATAACTAGAAACAATTCAGATGAAGTAATTAGTGATAAAGACATAGATATTTTGTGTAATCAAGTACACAAACTGGTTATGCTTCCTGGGGAAGAAATTATTCACGTTTTACCACAAGAATATAAAGTTGACGGTCAAGCCGAAATTACCGAACCTATAGGAATGTATGGAGGTAGATTGGAAGCTAATTTTCATGTAGTAGTAGGGCAAATATCTTCTATTAGAAATATAGGAAGATGTGTAAAAAGTTCTGGCTTAGAATTAGCAGGAGTAACTTTAGAGCCATTAGCTTCGGCAAATGCAGTATTAAGTCAAGAAGAAAAAGAAGCAGGAGTTGCCCTTATCGATATAGGAGGAGGAACTACAGACCTGGCCATTTTTAAAGATGGTATAATTAGACATACAGCCGTTATACCTTTTGGAGGGAACGTAATTACCGAAGACATTAAAGAAGGTTGCTCGATCATTGAAAAGCAAGCAGAATTATTAAAAGTAAAATTTGGTTCGGCTTGGCCAGGAGAAAATAAAGATAACGAGATTGTTTCTATTCCAGGTTTAAGAGGTAGAGAGCCTAAAGAAATAACGCTTAAAAACCTTTCTAAAGTAATTCACTTTAGAGTGGTAGAAATTATAGAGCAAGTTTATTTAGAAATTAAAAATTACGGTCACGAAGAGCAAAAGAAAAAATTGATTGCTGGGATTGTAATCACTGGAGGAGGAGCTCAATTAAAGCACTTAAAGCAATTAGTAGAGTACATTACAGGAATGGATACACGTATAGGATATCCTAATGAACACTTGGCAGGAAATTCAGATGAAGAAACTACAAGTCCTATGTATGCTACAGCAGTTGGTTTAGTACTTAATAGTATTGAAAAGAGCAAAAAGAGAGAAGAAGAGAAGAAAGAAAGAGAAGCTTTAGAAGCAGAGCAGCCACAAGCTCCACTTGTAGAGGAAGAAGAAGTATCTACAGAAGTAGAGCAAGAACATGATCTTGTAGAAGATCCTCATGCTCCAGAACAAGAAGAGAAAAAAGAATCTAACGTTGGTAGAAAAAATATTTTTGAAAAGTGGTTTGACAATTTCAAAGATTTTTTAGACAACGCAGAATAAAGAATAGCTAAAAAAAGAAAAAGAATATTAATACCGAAAATAATAGAATTATGAGCAGCACAGAATTCGACATTTCATTCGATTTACCCAAAAATCAGTCTAACGTAATTAAAGTCATAGGAGTAGGAGGCGGAGGCTCCAATGCCATTAATCACATGTTCCAACAAGGAATAAAAGGAGTAGACTTTGTAGTTTGTAATACAGATGCACAAGCATTAGAAAATACAGGAGTTCCTATTAAAATTCAGTTAGGAGTTAATTTAACTGAAGGATTAGGAGCAGGTGCTAATCCAGAAATTGGAGAACAAGCAGCTCTAGAAAGTTTTGATGATTTAAAAAATATGCTCGATACCAATACCAAAATGATTTTTATCACCGCTGGTATGGGTGGAGGAACAGGTACTGGTGCTGCCCCAATCATTGCTAAGCAAGCAAAAGATATGGGTATTTTAACGGTTGGGATTGTTACTATACCATTTCAGTTTGAGGGTAAAACAAGAAATGATCAAGCTCAATTAGGTGTCGAAAGATTAAGAAA
The DNA here is from genome assembly GCF_003253545.1 of Mesonia algae. GTDB lineage: Bacteria > Bacteroidota > Bacteroidia > Flavobacteriales > Flavobacteriaceae > Mesonia > Mesonia algae. The sequence continues at coordinate 10,770 of NZ_QKYV01000003.1, read as the reverse complement.
AAATGTTGACTCGTTAATTGTTATCAACAATAACAAGCTGCGCGAAGTTTATGGTAATTTAGGTTTTAAAGCTGGTTTCTCTAAAGCAGATGAAGTTTTAGCAACTGCATCTAGAGGTATTGCCGAAGTAATTACACATCACTACACGCAAAACATTGACTTGCGCGATGCTAAAACTGTATTAAGTAATAGCGGAACCGCTATTATGGGATCGGCCGTATCTTCAGGGAGTAATAGAGCTCAAGAGGCAATCGCTAAAGCTTTAGATTCTCCATTGCTTAACGACAATAAAATTAGTGGTGCTCAAAATGTATTGTTGCTTATCGTTTCTGGTTCAGAAGAAATAACTATTGATGAGATTGGAGAAATTAACGATCACATTCAAGCAGAAGCTGGTCATAGCGCCAATATTATTATGGGTGTTGGAGATGATGAAAGTTTAGAAGAATCTATTTCGGTTACCATTATCGCTACGGGATTTAATGTAGAGCAGCAAAATGTAATTGTAAATACAGAGACAAAAAAGATCATTCATACGTTAGAAGACGAACAAAAAGCAGTTCAAGATCTAACGGCTAAGAAGAGCAATATAGCTCCAAGTTTTAGTGCTCCAGTAGAAAAAGCACCAGAGCCAGCTCCAAAAAAGGTGGTTCACGTTTTAGAAGAGGAACCTAAACGAAGCGAGCCTAAAAAAGATGAGCCTTCTGCCAAATTAAATCAAATGAATTTAATTCCGACTTCGGAATTAATCAAAAACATCGATGTTTCTTACGAAGAAGTAACTTATGACGAAGATGATTTTGTTATTATAGATGCTTCAGATAACCTTAATGATATTGAAGTTAATGAAGCACAAGAAGTTTCTTCAAAAGAAGACGATTCTCAAGCTATGTTTACGTTTGATTTTCCGTTAAACGAAGAAAAAGAAGTTAAAGAGGAGCCAAAAGCAGAGGTGAAATCAGAAAAAATAGTTCATAATCTTTCTGAAGACGATACCAACAATATAGAAGTAAATGATGAAATAGAGGTTATCTCTAGCAGCACTTCTAGCAACGGAGAAAAACGTTATAGTTTAGAAGATTATATGGAGTTAGAGAACACCATTAATGAAGCTAAACCATCTGCTCCTCAACCACAACCACAGGTTAAAAAACCTGAAGTAAGGAGAGAAGAAGAGATTGTATATAAAAGTACACAGCCTGTAGAGAAAAAGCCAACTCCGCCAGCAGTAGAGGAAGATCCATTTGATAATCCTATTTCTGAAGATTTAATCGCTAGAGCGGAAGAAAGACGTGCTAGAATGAAAAGCTTTAATTACAAGTTTAGAAATAATAACAGCATAGATGAGATTGAAAAACAACCCGCTTATAAAAGAGCAGGATTAGATTTAGACAATCCTTCTCATGATAGAGAAAAACTCTCAAGAACAAGTATTAGTGAAGATAGTAATGATGAGGTTAGTTTTCGAAAAAACAACTCATTTCTTCACGATAATGTAGACTAATTATATAGAAATATAAAGCAGATATAACCCGAAGTTATTTTAAAAATAGCTTCGGGTTTTTTAAGCAATAATAACTATCTTCGTGCTATAAATAATAGAAATTATGAGTCTAGAGAAAGAAGTGATGACGCAGATGAAAGTTGCTATGAAAGCAAAAGACGCTGCAGCATTAGAAGCTTTAAGAGCAGTTAAAAGTGCTATACTTATGGCCAAAACAGAAAGTAATGCAGGAGAACTTTCTGAAGATCAAGAGATGAAACTAGTTCAAAAACTAGTAAAACAACGTAAGGATAGTGCAAGCATCTATAGAGAGCAAAATAGACCAGATTTAGCAGAGCCAGAAGAAAAGCAAGCAGAAGTGATTGCAGCATTTTTACCTGAACAATTAAGTGAAGCAGAGATTGAAGCAAAAGTTGAAGAAATCATTTCTAAAACTGGAGCGGAAAGTATGAAGGATATGGGGAAAGTCATGGGAATGGCAAGTGAAGAATTAGCTGGAAAAGCAGATGGTAAGACCATTTCTGCTATTGTGAGAAAAAAATTAGCTTAGAATACTTTAATATCATAGAACAAGAAATACTCAAATTCTTGGTTCTCTAAAATATTAGGCCTCGTGACGCAACTGAATACCCGCCCGAACGTGCCTTATCGGTACGGGCGGGGCGCATTAAAATTGAGATAAATGCATTTTGTTTATGTTCTATTTAGCTTTAAATTTAATCGTTCTTATGTAGGAATGACTAAAAACATTAAACAACGCCTTTCTGAACATAATAGTAAAAAGAATACATCAACAAAAGCATTTGTACCTTGGGAAGTTGTTTATACAGAGGAATACAATACGCAAGCAGAAGCGAGAATAAGAGAGAAGTATCTTAAGACTGCAGCAGGAAGAAGGTGGAGAAGGAATAACATTAGGCCCCGTGGCGCAACTGAATAGCGCATCAGATTTCGGCTCTGAGGGTTGGGGGTTTGAATCCCTCCGGGGTCACTAAAAAAGTCTTGTTTTAAACAAGACTTTTTTTATTTTGAAAGATGTCTTCTCAAAATAATACGGAAAAAAATTTATCAGATAAATATATGTTATGCGACACCTTATTTACTTTAGCTTCTTTCTTATTGCAATAACATTTTGATCATTGGGGAGCTTATATGAACCAAGTTATCAGAGAGAATTAATTAACTTTCTTTTAAGTCTCTAGTCAGTGGTTTTAATTCTATATCCTTTAAACGTGTTTTATTGAATTGGTATATAAAAGTCTACGATAGCTTTCTTTTCTGGATGTTCATTAAAATTATTGTAATAAATTTCAAAAGGTTCTCTATCTGCTTTTTTATATCCATTTTCATTCATCCAGACAAATAATCCAGTCCACGACTTTTCAAATTCATCTGTTCCAATTATAAAATTTCCAACGATAAATTTTCCAGCTTCAATAGCTGTGAGTCCAACTTCTCCATCTATTTCTTCTGGTTTATTAAGTAGAATTGATGCGCTCATTCGTATTTTGTTAGCGTCAGTAAATTTAAAACTGTCATGATATATCGTCATCATTTTTGTTTGGTCATTCATTAACCCTTTTGGTGTAGCCCATTGAATTAGTTTTCCGAAAGCGTTTTCAAGATTTTGAGCACCAATACATGAGATATAAGCTACATTCATTTTTGCTACTTCTTTAATTTCAACTTTTACGTTCATTTCTATCCAATTTTTAAGATTATCAATTATACAAATGTATTTTTCATAGTTAGGATAATCTTGTCCATTCTTGCTTTTAAGTTGACGGATCTTGCTAAACTTATTCGGATTTTGTTTTTTAAACTCAGTCGGACTTACTTTAAAATATTTTTTAAACGCTCTAGAGAAAGAAGAATTGTCACTAAAACCATAATTATGTGCTATTTTAGTTGAGGTTATATTTTTGTGTAGCAAATCCGAAGCTGACTTCTCTATTCTTTTTCGTGTTATATATTCATTTAAGGTTTCTCCTGTAATAAATTTGAAAATTCGATGAAAATGAAATGGTGAAAAAAAAGCGACTTCTGAAACTGACTTTAATGATAAATTCGATTCTAAGTTTTGATCAATATATTCAAATACGCGATTAATTCGGGTTTTGTAATTGGCTTCTATATTTTTATCAGTAACTGGCATTAATCAATATATAGTAAAACGATTTCTATTTTGAGAAGTTATGGGTTTGGCGATTAACTTTTAGAGGAAATAAAAAATGTAATTATTTAACTCCAAATTTCATTAGATTCAGTTAATATAACTGGATGGTTGTCGGTTACAAGTATGGTATGCTCGTGTTGAGTTACGTATCCACCTTTATTTCCGACTAAAGTCCAACCGTCATTTAGCTCTACAGCAACTGTGGATTTGGTTGAAATAAAAGTTTCTACGGCTACCGTTGTATTTTTCTTGAATCGTTCTTTGTTGCTTTTAACTCTGTAATTTAAAATATTCTCTGGCTCTTCATGCAAACTTTTACCCACACCGTGACCAGCTAAATTTTTAATGACTTTAAAACCAGACTTTTTAGCTTCTGTTTCTATTAAATATCCAATTTCTGAAATTTTCACTCCGCCTTTAATATTATTTATAGCTTTACGTAAAATGTTTTTAGAAGCATCTACAAGAGGTTGATGATTATGAATGTCTTTACCAAGTATAAATGAACCTCCATTATCAGACCAAAAACCATCTAGCTCTGCTGAAACATCAATATTAATTAAATCTCCTTCTTGCAGTACTATTTTATTAGATGGTATTCCGTGTGCCGCTTCTTTATTCACACTTATACAAGTATAACCAGGAAATCCATAAGTTTCATATGGAGCAGATTTAGCGCCATAAGCCCTTAAAAGTTCTCCTCCATATTCATCAAGCTCTTTAGTGGACATTCCAACTTTTGCGTATTCTCTCATTGCTCTTAATGTAGTTCCAACCACTTCACTAATTTTTTGCATTCCTGTTAATTCTGATTCTGTTGTTATTGACATTTTATCTTTTTTGTTGTAATGAATTATTAACGATTAGCTTTAAAGCTTTTTCTGAATCTTCTAAAATCAAAATTTTATAGTTCTTCCACTCTATAATTAATTCTTTATCTACAAGCTTATCAAGTGATATAAACGACACGGTTTTATGCTCACCATTTTCAGCTAATAAAACATTATATGAGTTAAAGGCATCTGTTTGATTTCCATTTATATCTTCAGACGATTCTCTAATACAATCTTTAAACAGAATTTCAAGGTTACCAATTACTGCTGTTTGGCCTACATCAATAAACATTGTTTTTTCGAAGTCTAATTTTTCTACAACTAAGTTAACTTTCTTTTTATTCATTTCTAAAGAAAAAGAATAGTTTTGATATGCTTTTGGATAGTTTACTTTTTTATTACCACTAGATTCTTCATAGTACCATAAAAAAGTATTGTATTTAGTACTGTTTTCAACTACATTTAATTCTAGTTGAACATGTGGAGAGTTGTTTTTTATTGGTTTGGATTGTATAAATAGATTGGTAGGTTCTATAATTAATTTCTCATATAGAGTACTAGGTTTTTTTCCTTTTTTTAAAGGAATTCTAATAGAACTGTTTGTCATAGAATTTTCTGATTGTGCGAATCCTGTGCAATGTATGAATACAAGTAGGATGATCAATACAGTATTTTTAGAAACCTCCATTCTTAGAGGTGATTTGTCATTAAAAAAGTTTGTCATATTTAAATGCGAACATGTAATAAAAAATTGCTGTTGTAGCCAACAAATGAATCCCAAATCCAATGAAATTTATGACTTTCACATAAGCTTTATTATGAAAACCAATTATAGAGTATAAAGCAAAAATTAAAATACAAGTCTCCAAGCATATTACTAATAATTCTCTAAATTCAAAGTTATGTTGTTTAATATTAGGAATAGTAATGGCCCAAAAAGCAGATACTCCTATCACCGTAACCGTATTTAAATAAGAAATTATTAAAGATGTTTTTTGCATTTTATAGCCAATGATTAAGGCTACTAAATGACAAATCAAGATTAAAGTTATAATTATGCTTACGAGTAAATCATTCATAACTTAGTATTGATATTATTTTGTTACGGTAGTAGGTAATGGTCTTAGCATCTAATTTAGCAATAAAATAATAGAAAATTTTTGAAGATTTTGTACGTAAGCTCGAACTAGTCATTCATTATAGCATCGATGAAAAATTAGCAAAGTCAGTACTTTTAGACTTCACTAAAACAATAAGATATGAAAACTATATCTGCTGCTCAACCAAAGTTATACATCGGAATTGATATTCACAAATTAAGTTGGAAAGTTCATTGCGTTACCGATATTTTTTGTGGTATTTTGAAAGATCTACGCAGGTTAAAAAGCTTATAACAATTAGCAAGCTATTTGGGTCTTGCTCCAAATATTTACAAAAATGAGGATAATTCGCAAGGCAATGTTATTAGCAAAAGAGGTAATAAAATTATGTGTAGCTATTTTGGTGATGCTTCTTAACAGGTTATACGTGTCGATCCAGTAATAAAAGCCTACTTAGATTATAGAAAACATTTACATCAGGATTCAAAAAACAGTCATTATAAAAAAAAACGAAATCTAGCGAGTCGGACCTTGGTGGTGATCAACCCTGTGATAGCTTATGAGCCAAATGAATTTAGTAGAAAATAAAGAAATTATTAACTATAGTAAAGCTCATAAATAATCAATCTCTTGGATCGCAAAACGACATATAGGAACATTTAACAATAGAATCACTTTTATAAACTGTGACTGGGTTATTATAACTTACAATCATATAGATGTTGATGGTCTCGCTTGATGATGGACCACATATATGATGCGGAACAAGTTATTTAAAGGCATTGAAATACTGATAACCCTAAAAGAATTATCAATATTTCAACACCACATATTTATTATTATGAGATATTTAAAAAACTGGATTAATGTTTTTCATAGGATACATTGCTATGGGTAGTTTTTGTTTTGCAAGTTCCACTATTACAGTAAGTTTCTCCTACTGTTTTAGCAACTGCCATTCCAAATACTATATGTCCCATCAAACTTCCTATAGCCATTAAAACCATAGAGCCTTCCATTTTTGGCATTGGCATCATCATTCCCATTACGCGCATCATAACTTGTGCAAATACAAATGCAATTATACCAAATACTGCTCCTTTTAACCAAACATTGCTGATTTTGTGCTTAAATAGGTGCAAATAGGTGTAGGCGAATGCAAAAACAATTCCAATCATAAAGTGCATAATCCAACCAACAAAAATTGGCATTCCTAGCATTTCTGCAAGCATCTTGGGAGGTGACATCTTTGGCATTCCCATCATTGGTGCAATCATCATAACTATGGTCATAATTAATGTGCCAATAAGACCCGCTAAAACTGTTTTTTGAATTTTTTTGTTCATAGTTTGTAAGCTTATTTCATTCTATTTAATTCCATTGGAATGTGAATTTTCACTTCATCGTCAACAACCATTGTTGCTGCCCAATCGCCTGTGCCAACTTCATAGTCTGTTCTATCTATTGTAGTATCGATAACTACTCCTAAAATGATGGTTCCTTTCATCATTGGGTGTTCCATTTCTCCTGTAATTTTCATTGGAAGAGCCACATTTTTAGTAACGTCTTTAATGGTTAATTTACCGTGTATTAAATATTTTTTGTCAGATTTTTTTTCAAATTTTGTGGATTGAAAAACCATTTTAGGATACGTTTTTGCATCGAAAAAATCCTCTGACTGTAAATGCTTATCTCTCTTTGTATCATCAGTATTTACACTGTTTATAGACACAGAAAAATCAGCTTTGCTTCCTTTTAAATTGTTTGGGTCAAAATGAATCATTCCGTCAAAATCGGTAAATTTTCCAGGAACAGAAGAAAAGAAATGATTGATTGAAAAATTGACTGAAGTATGTGACTTGTCAATTTTCCACATAGTTGCATCTTGTGCATTTACAGAAAGAGTGCTTAGTGCAGTAATAGCTACTGCGAAAACCATTGTTTTGATTGTTGAAACCATTGTTTTTATATTTTAAAAGTTATGATAGTCAAAATGAACTATCTATACCTTTATACCAATAGTTTCAAAAAATCACCCAAGTCGAATAAATATTTTTATATTTTTTGTTTTTACTCGTCATTTTCCTTTAGTTTTTTGATTTGTTCAACACACTTATGTTTTTGATTTTGAGCATTGTGTCGAGTAGAGTAGCCATAATCTTTCTGAATTTGATCTATAGCTTTTTCTTTAAAAAAAATGTCGTGAATAAGTCGGTTACAATGGTCTGTTATTTTTAATAAGTAACCTTTTAGTTTTTCTAAATACGTTTTTTCGTCTTCTACGGAATCATTAATTGAGGTTAAGAAATCACAAGATTTTAATTCGTCAACAGAAAGTTCGTAATTTTTATCTCGAAGCTTTTTGAACCATAAATTTTTACAAATGGCATAAACATAAGTGTCTATTGAAGCAGTCAATTGAAAATCATTTTGACGAAGTTTTTCAACAAGTACCATCATTGCTTCTTGAAAAAGATCTTCTGCATCAGTTTGATTTCCACTGTTGTTTTGTACGAAATTTAAAATTTTACCAAAATTATCTTGGTATAATTTTCCAAACGCAAAATTGTTTTCAGTTTTTAAGTCGACAATTATATTATTCATATTACATTGGTCGTAATTTCCGCAAATTGCCTACATTGATTTGTAGAAGGTGGCGATTTTGAAACACTTCACGGTCTAGCTAAGCACAAATTTTTATAGAATTACAAAACTTTATTTAACCAATGAACTGCCACTTTTGGATAGGCGCTGTTATAAGCTATTTTTAATTGTTTTAATGTATTCACTTACAATTTGCTTTATCTCGTTATAATTCTTAGACTTTTGATTAGTTGGCTCATTTAAATAAAGTTCTCTATTAATTTCTAACATTATGGTTGAAACATTTTTGTTTTTATGGTAATGTTCGATTGGCACAATAGAACCTTTGTATGGCCAGTCAACGCCTAAGGTGTAACCCGCTTTTTCAAAAAATAAGACCGATATGTCTATTAACTCCTTAGTCGTATGAAATGAATCAGTTCCAATATTAAAATCAGGTCGCTTTGTGTTTTTGTCAAGGTCTCTTTTTAATGGTTTGCTAGGATATGAATGACAATCAATAATTGTAGCTTTACCATACAAGTCTAACTGTTTATTTACAGCGGCATTGAATTTGTTATGATGTTTCCAATAATATGATTTTAATACTTTTTCTTTTAGCTCAGGAGTTACGATTCTAATTTCTTCACCATTATCACTTTTTTCATATAATACGCCCATTCCATATTGTGCCATTACTTCCTGTGTATCATCTGTAAACCTCTCAGGATCGCAAAATATTCTAGAAAATTCAGCAACTATCATTTCGTCCTTATTTGAATAAAAAAGATCATCAGTATACCAATCAGTCAATTTTAAAATTTCTTCTTCAAGAGTAATTGAGTCTACAAAATAACCATCTAATAAGGGTATGTTTGTCGAAGAATGAGGAATATGAAGTATTATTTTTTGTTTCATTCTATGTACTGATTTTTTTTTATGAATAGTTTATAGCGTATTTGGCTATGATTTCGTTGCGTGATTTAAGCACTAAAGTTAGCAATTAAATATGCACGTTGTTGTGCACTGGCTGTTTAGATTGTGATTAATATCCAATAAACCATAGCACTGCAAATTGCTGCAATTGGTAAAGTTAATAACCAAGATAATAGAATATTTCTAATTACTTTTATATCAGCTTTTTTAGTCACAGTGCCTATTCCGAAAATTGAGCCTACAGATACGTGTGTAGTAGATACAGGCATTCCGTGTACACTAGCAGTTGTGACTAAAAGTCCGGTAACCAAATTTGCTGTAAAACCTTGACCACTATTCATAGGTGTAATCTTTTTACTCATCATTACTCCAACTTTTTTGGCATTTATTAGTCCACCAACAGCCATTGCAATAGCTACAGCAATCATTCCCCATTTAATATCCATTGCGTTAATAACAATTAGAAGTCCTACAATTTTTGGTGTGTCATTTAGACCTCTTGCAAAACTTACTATTCCAGCACTTGTATAATGTGCGAAGTCCAATAATTTTTGTGAATTAATACCTAAAAAGTTTCCTTTATAAGATTCGATACATTGTGATTCATTTGATATTTTTATACTCGTCTGTTTTTTATTTTCGACAGTTAAAAATTCATTTGTAATATTGTTTTTAATGACTGGTATTCTTTCTTCTCCAACACATAAGCAGGTTTCTTTAGTAACTCCAACAAGCTTTCTTATTTTTCTAAAAATCAGATATGCTAGAAAACTAACTATTGCAGCCATAAGTGGACTTACAATTAAAGGCATTAAAAAAGTGCTGCCTAATTTTGCAAAGTTAAAAGAAGCACCAACTGCAACAATTCCACTTCCAAATAATGCACCTACTAAACTATGAGTTGTTGATATTGGCATTCCAATTTTAGTGGCTATAAAAACGGTTATTGCTGCTCCAATAGCAATAGATATTGCAAATTCTGGTGTTTGAATTAAAGTATCTGGGACTAAACCTTTTCCTGAAAAATTTTTAACTAGTGTTTCTGCTAAAAAAATCGCTGCAACAGATCCTGCAAAAGTTGTTATAGTAGCCCAAGTAATTGCTTTCTTATAGTTAAGAGTTCCACTACCAAATAATGTTGCAACTCCTTTAAAATTATCATTTGCACCATTAGTATATGCAAGAAAGCAAGCCGCAATGAAAAGTATTATTAAAATCATAAAATATAACTAATTAAAATAGTATAATAGTCGAATGACTTTAAAGATAATTACGGAATATTTTTATTTAAGGTTTTTGTGAAGCTTGTGTACAACGTGTTTCTTTAGTTTGTATTAAATAACTTTATATAGAAAGAGAGGAGAACTATAACGTGTTTTAGATTAGTGATCCCTTACACGTACGAGTCCTCTCATTCTATAAAGTTGCAAAGAACCATTTGGAATACCAGGCGTATAAGATCCCGATAAAGGAAGTAGTTTTTGCAACCTATTTAATCACTCTAATTGTAAAAATATGAAAAATTACAAAGAAGTAGTCGGAATTGATGTATCAAAAAAAACAATAGATGCGTATTGCTACCATGGTCAAGTACACAAAGAGTTTGTGAATGATATTGTTGGTTATAAAAGCCTTATA
>NZ_QKYV01000002.1 GCF_003253545.1 Mesonia algae | reverse complement strand
GTTATGCAGGATTAACTCCTATGATTCGCAAGAGTGGAAGCAGTGTAAATGGACGTAGTCGAATAAGTAAAATAGGAAATCAAAAACTCCGTAATTTACTATTTATGTGCAGTTTTAATGCTTGTAAATATAATAAGGCTTGCCAAGATATTTATGACCGTATAGTAGCAAAAGGGAAGAGTAAAAAACTAGCTTTAATTGCTGTGTGTAATAAGTTACTAAAACAGGCTTTTGCTATTGCAAAATCAGGACTAGTATATGATGATTCTTACAGAAGTACGTTGGCTAAAAATTAGTGAGTTTTTACTTGTTTTTTACCACAGTACTTTGTTGTGCGTTCGGCTTTTTTTATTTTCTCTCATATACCACCATTCTTATGTTATTATAATTGTCCTGTCTTGAAAGCTTTATTTCAACGTTTATGTTGTTCTGTGTTGTCCAAACAAATGATTGATTTTTCTTTTCTTCATTTTTCGAATTAGGTTCGCCAAGTTCATTAGTTAGAATCAAAACAATGTCTTTAAATCTTTTCAAGAAAACTTCACTTGCTGACTTTTCGTTTCCAAATTCTATTCTATCCGTCTGCGTTTTTTCCCAATTAATTGTTATGGCTCGAACCAAATCAGTCTTTTTGGTAGCATAATACATAATTGAGTTCGAGATAATAGAATCTTCAACAACGAGATAAGATTTGTTAATGTCAATAGCATAATTATTAGGATTCCAACTTTCTCCAATGCCAATTTTGTGATTTGGGGTAATGTCAAAAGATTTCCATTCCTTTTCTTTCGCTTCTATTTCCGTCAGGGTCAGTTTTGAAAAATCAGCAATTATTGAATTAAGCCTATTTTCAAAAATTTCGTTTGATCTTTTTTTTCCTAATGTTTTCGGCTTTAATTCAACATCATTGACTAAATAGGTTACATAAATTTTGTTACCCTTGATTGTTGTTAGACCATAAATTTGGTCATTTCTTGTGTTGAATTTGAGCAATTCGTTAGAGCCATTTAAGTTTTTACAACGATACGAGTAGTACCAATTGAAAAAACTGACTTCATCAAGTATCTTTTCAAATGGTTGAATCTTGTTGTTTTCTATTCGTGAAAGATACGAAGCTGTGTCTGTTTCATAAATGTGAAGAAGTTCATTGTTAAAAACAAAAGAGCTGACAATCCTTGGGTGATAGGAAAAGTCAAAATAGTCCACATTTTCATCTTCATAAATCACTTCGTAGCCTTTTGATTGACTGTACCAAGAGTAATTCTTACCTGTCTTTTCTATGTTTTCATAAGTCACATCACTATCACATTTTGTAAGCTCCTTTGGATTGTCAATTTTGAGAACTTGAAATGAATTAGTCAAATAATAGGTGTTGTCAATCTTATTAATCAGTGGTGTTGTGGATTCTAAAACATATTGACTGTCTGTTTTCTTGTCTTTAAACCACGTTTTTCCACCCCATTCGCCAAAATCTAAAGAGTAGACATAAAAGTCTGAATCTTCCCATATTAAGTCGTTCGTTTTATCAACCTTGTTCCATTTTAAGGTTGTATTATCAAGATAATAGCTTTGCTTGTCCATATACGGCTTCATAATAATGCTATCGTTTTGCACATAAAAATCCAAGTAGACTGTTTTCATTTCTTCGGGGCAGTCAATCACTTTTTCTAATTGATTGTTTGAAAAAATATAAAGCCATTTTTTTCCGTAGCCACCGTATTTCATTAATCGTTGTTCAAAAAGCACATAATATTTGTCCTTATATTCTAATGCGTGAGTCATTCTACCATTTACACTTATTGAAATTGTGTCTTGAATAAGAGAAAAACCACTCTCAAAATTTATCACGTTGGAATTTTGTTGACCATTACAAGCAAAAAGTGTCAATGATAAAATTAGTATTGCAAAAGTTCCTTTCATTTTCTTGTTTGTCGTGAGTTTGTTTTTCAGCTGACGCACAACTGGTTATATCAACTCAAATATAGTCGTTTATAGCTATATTTTGCCGGATAACAACACTTTTTTGTATTGTTTATTGTTTTCATAAATTAAATGAAGCACGGAATAAAAAATTATCAGGAATAATTATATTTTAGCAAAAATTAAAAGCAATAATTATGAAAGAATTGATTGAAAACATTAAAAGCACTTACGAATCTTTTGAGAGCGATGCCAATGCACAATTAGAAAGTGGTAATAAAGCAGCAGGTACTAGAGCAAGAAAATCTTCATTAGCTTTAGAAAAATTGTTAAAAGAATTCCGTAAAGTTTCTGTGGCAGAATCTAAAAAATAAGTAAAAGGCTGTCTGATATGAGAATTTTTCAGACAGCCTTTTTTATATAATTACTGAAGAAATTATTTATCTAATCTCCTTTCTTATGCTTATGAGGCTTAAGTGATGGTGTATTCCCTGGTGTACTTTTATTATCCCGTTGGCGTCGATCGGGTTTACCTGTTGAATCCGCTTTTCTTTTTGGTCCTGGTTTAATTCCCATAATGTTTGTTTTAGATAGTTATTGTTTTAATTTATTTTGTAGTTGAGAAGAAACAATTCTTTTATAAGATGGTAGAAATGGCTGTCCTAATTGCCTTTTCAAGTACTTCAATGGCTCCATTAGTAGCTCTTTGAGCTATGGCTTTAGAAATAACAGCTATAGCGTGTAATTCAGCTTCTAAGACCAATTTCTCATCTTTTAACCTTGATTGGAACTTTTCTTCACTTAATTCACCGCTTATCCTTAATTCAGCGAGCAATTCTAATCGTTCTTTTTTATTTTGTAAGAATTGATTGGAAGTGTCTTTTACTTGATCCCAGTTTTCATCTACATTGTTTTTGATTTTAGTGAGCATATCCGCTAAAACTTCATTGATATCAAAATTCATTTTATATGTGTTTTAGTTATTAATCTTAATTTGCTGGGTTGTTTATAATTTCTTTCCCTTTTTCGGCCACTTGCATAGCGTAGAATAAATCTTCAAATGTTTTTCTATTTAATTTTATAATCCCATCGCTCAGCGTTTCATCATTTTTATGTTCTTCTTTATACTTTTTCCATAATTGTAGAGTGATTTCACAAATTCGAGTAGAGTTTTTATTTAAAGACTTAACTTTATTCTTATTATATAAAGAATTGATCTCTACCTGAATATTTACATATTCATTTGCATAATGCTCATACTTCCTTTCATTTTGATTTTCTAACATTTGTAAATAGAATTTATCGATTTGCTTTGCCGTGTCCTCTATTTGCGCTGCTACTTCTTCATCGTAGCTGGGTACGAATGTTACTCTACAAGAAGAAAGTACGAATACCAAAGAAAAACAGAATAGGATAATTTTAGTCTTACTTGTTAAAATAAGTTTAGAAGTTACCATAGGAAATGCGTTTTAATATTATACTTAAAATTAATGGTATTCAAAGGGATATGGAATACCCATTAGCGGGTATAATTTTATGAGAGGGCTAATTTTTAAGGTTAGTGGAATTAACAATCAAATTTAAAATGAATTAAAAACATCTCCTCACTAGGTATTAATAACCTATATAACCAATAGGAACCCCCTAGATAAGCTCTATCCAATCTACACTAAGTCCACAATGCTCATACTCCCTAACTACAATATTCCACTGTAAAGTGGGAGCATAGTGGAGTAAGACTAAGTTAGGTATCTATTCTAAGGGAATTAGAAGAGGATGGAGTAGGTGTTATTTTAAAATAAAGTCGGTCTTAAACCTTCTTGAAAAGCTATTTTCTTTTGTGGGCAAAACCACCTCTTTATTATAACAGGCTAACTCTTGTGGGGGAGGATAGTGGTGTAGTTGTTTTATGGCAACTTGATTTTTAACTCCATTCGAATGTACAGTATCGTAAACCTCTTTACGATCTAAATAACTCAATTCACCAATAAAACACAAGACTTTATAGCTAAGTTTATTAGTGGTAATAATTAAAGTTTATATTTTTATACATAATTAATAATAATACAGTTTCTTCCATAAGGCATATTCCTTATTAGTAATAGTTTAAAAGTATGTAGTTAAACTTATAGAGAATGTAGTATTTATTTTAAACTCAAATTAGCAGGCTTTGTAATGCTTTAGTGAGCCTTTTAAAAATAATTATCTATGTCTATACCACTAACATAAGAAAAATTAATACATAAAGCAGGCACTAATCCATCACAAGGAGTGATTAAGCGTATGCGTAAAAAGTATTACAAAGTCCTTACTGAATCTGTAGGTGGAGATGCCCCAAAAGATGTGATTAGGTTTTATCAATATGGAAAAGGTAAAATAGCAAATTCAAAAAGTTGGCCTAAATATATTGCGAAAATTGGACATAAATGGTATCCCAATGAAAGCATAACGGAACATTTTTTTACAAGTATAGGTAAATACGTTAAAAATTCAGTCCCTAAGATAAGTATACCCCACAATAAAAAAATGTAATCATTTTCAGCTTATAGCATATCTCAAAGAAAATAATTATATTAAAAAAAAGCATGTCGATAGATGGACAAATATTCAAAGTTTAGAACAAACGTTAGGTATTCTAAATAATGACTTTGTGAAACTTTTCACACCCGAAAGGGGTTTAATAATAGAGAAAATACTTAATTTGAGGTTTCAAACGCTTAAAAGCATTATTCAATAATTATGTTAAAGCAATTTAAAAAATATATCAAGTCTCAACGTAAGGCAAAAGATTTGCCTTGTACTTATGAGCAAGTAAATCATAATCCTAACTTTAAATTAAAATATCAGGATGATATTATAGGGTACTTAAATTATGATGGTTCTGTATGGTCTTTTGATTATTCTGAATGGTTTAAAAATCAGGATGATCTACAACCATTGTTTGAGTTTCCAGCAAAAGAAAAGGTTTATAAATCAGTAGAGTTATGGCCATTTTTTGAAAGTCGAATACCTTCAATAAAACAACCTAAGGTACAGGCATATTTAGAAACTCATCCATCAGACCGAAATAACAAGGTAAAGCTCTTAGAGCTTTTTGGAATAACATCAGTCAATAATCCATATAAACTGGTTCTTAATTTATAATAAAAATGGTGCTTAAAGCACCATTTTTATGGTCTTAAATTTTCAATGGGTTAAGACCTAAAAAAACACTTTTTGAAAAGCTATTTTCTTTTGTAGTTAAAACCATCCCTTTATTATAAAACAGGCACCTCTTGTAGAGGAGGAGGTAGTGGGCGTGGTTTTTAGAAAGTTGTATTTTGAACGTGTTGAATAATGGATGTGATTTGAATCAATTGCGCTTGATAATTCAACAAATGCTTTTTTAATAAAAAATACCTTTGGGATAATAGAAAGGCATAATTACTCATTGCTGTAAAGAGTGTTTCTAAATGATCATCATAATACCTCTCATTACCAAAATACTTCCAATCTCTAGAAAGATATAAATCAAAATTATCTTTTATCTCCTTACTCATTGCTGCTTGATATAGGTCGTTATCCAATAAGATATGGATTTCGCTCTTCAGTTGCTTTTCAATTTTCTTCACACCAATTAAATTAGATTCAATTTGCTCTATGGGAGTGGTATAATTAATAAACTGTAGTGCATCAGAAAGTACGGTATACACTTCATATTTAGAATCAAAATTTTTATCATAATCAAAAAACTGTGTATATAAACCTTCCAATTGATGCTCACTTTTGCTTTCCTTTTCACAGGCCTTAAAAAACATAAAAATTTTGATGTCGTTAAATCTTATTTGTTCGTTAAGCTCTTCCTGTTCTATTTTTAGTTGTCGAAGAAGTTTCTTGCTGTTTATTTGACTATACTTTACACCATCATAGTCAAATGTTTTAAGCTTAATTTTTTTATCTGAAATTTGTTTAATGGTTTCTATATCATTCTCTAGTGCTATAGAGGTATACACCATATCAATTTTGTCTTCAGAAAATAGGTCAGCTAGTTGGATGTTTTTTACATCATTGTCAATTTTTTGTAGATCAAAAAGTAGTGGGTTTTTATTGTCATAGTAATCATTATACAGGCTAGGAAAAGAATTTTCTAAAAACTCGTTTTTAAATTCTTGCTGAAATGCTTCTTCTGTCATGGTAGAGACCTCTCCTTCGTATACAACCTCCTTAAACATTTTTTCGGTAAACTCTTTTTGTGTTTTTTCAATATCACTAAATATTAAGTTGGCAGGTTGGTTATTAATTCCCTTTGCTGTTAATCCTGTTTTTTCCAACATGGCTATTCGGTCTTCCGTACTTGGGTGTGAAGCCCACTGGTCTTTAATCACCAGTTTCGATTTATTGAATTTATTTAATTCTTGTACAGATACTTGAGGAAAATAATTTTTAATGCTTAGGTCACTCTCTTTAGCAAGAAAATTCATGGCAAAAATTTGATCTTTAAAGATATTTTCTGCTTTTAAATGATTAGAAACTTTCTTTTCATAAAACGATAAAACGCTTCCAAAAGAATGATCTGCTAACGACAATCGGAGTAATGAACTTTTTAAGGGTTCGTATCCTGTAACATTTGCAGCGATCTCATCGGCATGAAATTCCATCTCTCTAGATAAAGCCAAATAACTTTTGTTGACTACCTCATACATTTGTTTAAGCACCCACTTTATACCTTCAATAATTTTAATGGCAATAATTCCAAAGAATGAAAAATAACTACTGGCGTTAGCCCATTTTTGAATTAAATTGTCATAAGATTCGTTGTCATATAAAAGATTGTAGATGACTTGATTCACATAATACACATAGCTTCCTACCTTCATTGTTTTCTGAGAAAAATGACCAAACTCGTGGCTTAAAATAGCGGTAAGTTCAGATTCTGAAACCGTATTTACCAGCCCTAAACCTATTTGAAGATTCTTTTTTATGGGAAAGAACATACTCCAAAAGCTAGAATTGTAAAATACCGCTGCATTTACATCGTTAGATAAATAAACTTTTTTAGGAAAGCTTGTGCCTACTTTGATTACAATCTCGTCTATAAGCTCAAAAAGCTGTGGCTCATCTGTAATTTTAATTTCAGTGAGGTGGGAGCGATCTACTTTGTGCGATTTAAATATGAATTTAAGAAGAAAAAATAAAACCAACACTCCTAAACTTATAAGCCCTATGCCTAAAGCTAGGGTAATAAACTTAGGGAAAGCTTCAATCAGCATTCCAGCACCATAAATACATAAAAGGGTTAAACCCACTGCCAAGCTTAACATTAAAATATAAACCAATAAAAATAGGCCTATAGAGGTTATTGCTTTGGCGGTTTGAGTTTTAAACTCAGGGGAAACTTTAATTTCTCTCATGGTCTCTAGTGGTAGTTTTTCATCCTATTAAATTTCTCATAATATATTGTATATCGTTCGTAGCATCCCTCAGGTGCTATGTAAATTATACATATTGTTGTACTTTCGTTTTTATTCTTACTTTTTTAGAAATCTTTATAGGAACTATTTTTTGATTGTAATACTTTTAAAACGGGTGCATCTTTTTCACTTTTAGGAATAATAGGGGAGTCCCCTTTTAAAATGACGACATTGTCTAAATCATTTTCACCAATTTCCCACGCATTTTTAATATGTAATTCTTTTTTTAAAATAGCCTTATCAAAATAGGGTTCAATTTTTCCTGTTTTGATATCAATTATTTTTGCAGGACATAAACGATATTGTTTTAGTGTCTTATAGCCATTTATTAAGTTATCAAGATTGGTGGAACTATTAGCATTCATTTCATGGAATCTTGATGCTGAAATAAATAAGTTTCCTGATTTAAATTCTGTATCGGCAATGTTACTGCTTATGTGGACTCTATACCAAAAAGGATTGGCCTTATCTACTCCTTTTATTATTGTGATTTTAATTTGTTCATCTTTATCTACTTTGCCAACTCTTTTTATCCAATTGTCAAATATTTTCTTTCCAGCATTTTCATCTTCATAAGCAAGGAAAATTCCTAATCCTGAAGAATCACCAAAAAAACCAAACCCCTTCCATTTTGCATTGTCCCAAACTGTTGTGTCTATAATTGAAAAGACTGTTCTTTTATTATGAGCCACATTACTTGGATCAAATTTAGTTTCCTTATTCTCCGTTTTTACTTCTTGTTCTTTTAAGTCGAATGAGATAGGCTTCTTCCTTTTAAAAGGATATTCTTTCAAGGATGTATTATCTACCCAATCACCAAAGAAATATTTTGATTTATCTCCAAGAATATTAACTGTGAAATTTCTATGTTCGAATATTAAAGAAAGGCGTTCATGAATTTCTTCTTTGGCGAAGAGTTTTTTTAGATATTTTTTGGGGTCTTGCATCACAAAATTTGTCGCAAGAAGATTACTAGCAAATTCTAGCATTGAATTCCATATTCCATCATTTGATTTCTGCGAAAAATTAAATTCATTTATTTTAACAATATATTCAGATGAAGACTCTTTGTTGGAAAAATTGATGAATTCAACATTAGGATTTTTAATAAGTTTAATATTAATACTCTCCGTATTTGGGCAAACATCAGTTAGAGAGGTTGCTAAGAAGCTTTCAAAGAATGCTAAAAACGTTTCAGAAGCCAAAAGTAATTCATTGTCTTTTTTAAATTTAATATTGAATTTACAACCTAAAATTATGGAAGAAATTTTTATTTCACTTCCGGATAAAAAGTTCGTCTCGTGTATCATTTGATTTACAAACGGCTGATTCGCTACTAATTCGAAATGAGTATCAAGCCCTGTTTCATCAATAATATCAATACCTTTGAAATCACTGAGTATTAAATCTATATGACCTAACTTGTACAGACAAGCATTTTGAGTTAACCATAAGGTTTGGTTTTCAAGAATATCTGGTAGATAGGCTAGTAAATCATCTTTTTTACTATCTGTATTGAGGAATCTAACAGCAAAACAGCCATCCATTAACTCATATAAAGGTATGTCATTGTCGTCTTCATTTATTTCTATTTGTTTAGAGATAACTTGAAATAACTCGTGCCAAATTAAGAAGGATGGAAGCCTACCTATATAAAGTTCATTAATTGCTAATTGTTTTACGCAACTATAAATTCTTTCATTAATGACACCTTTTTCATACCATGATTTAAAAGCAATTGAACTTGCTGAAATCAAGCAATTATTTGAAGCCCAAATTAGACCTATTGCACTATAAGCTTGCGATAATCCTATTAAGGAAAGATACATACCGTTCTGACTTTCTTCTTTCGCAAGTTTCATTACCGCTTTGCCAAAGTATATTATACTTTCCTTGTTGTAACCTGCAAATAATTTTTGTCCTCCTCTTTTCAAGAAAGTTTCACCTGCAGATAGTTCGGAATTTCGTTTTTCGGAAAGTGAAGCAATACAATCAATTAAATTATCAAATTCTTGATGATTAGGAAAATGACTACCTAGTTCTTCAACGATTGTTTTAAAACTATCAAAAGGAAAATCTATGTGACCTTTACTCTTAGATAAATACTGTGATAGGTCAACAAGTTGCTCTTTTGGGTCAATTCCTTCTGAAATAGAATCTATTAGGTTCTGTATAGACCTGTAAGTTCCTGCAATTAAAGAAGTAGATGGTTTTTGTTTGTTCTTTTCTAATCTGTTAAGAAGATTGATAAATTGCGTCTTTTCTTCTTCTATGATTATATTAAATTTCAATAAATCACAATTACCTGAAGCATCTAAACCTCTTAATAAATTGAATAGGTTGTTGTATAATTCGACCTCTGAAAAACTTGAGTCTTCAGAAATGTATTCTTTAAGAGATTTATATTCTTTGATGAAAGAGGAGTAGTCATCATACCAATTCATATATGTCCAAGCCTTTTGGTAATGAATCCTTAGCCATTGTTTCGTGTTATTAGTTTTTTTACATAACCTAATGGCTCTATCAAACTTTCCTTCAATCTCATCTTTTGATTTTTCTAGCATTCGAGATAAAATTGCAGATTCAATAGCGTCTTCAACTAGCTGAAAGTCATATTCGAAATATCGTTGAGAATTACTTATTTTTTCTTCTAATTCATCAAGTTTCTTTATACGATAAGCATCGTTTTGTCCAACAGAAGTTCTTTTGTTTTTAAAAGTACTCGATAGGTTTAAAGAGTCTACTGCCAAATCAACTAAATCATTAGTGTAGATTTTTTCAAGTATCCACTCTCCATCTAATATAACTACTTCTATATTAAACTCTTTTTCAAATTCATCTTGCGCTTCTTTTTTCTTTTTACTGGATGGAGTTTGGTTAGTCATAAAGTATGCTTTGGTATACTCTCTTCCAGTTTCGACTATCTTTTTTACATCTCCTTTAGCTTTACTTTTCCATGTCGCTTTAGCACTAATTGCAAAAGCCCATTTCTCATCTTTGCTCCAACCATTTTCTGGAACGAACCACCTGTTAGAAATGGATTCCGAAACGGGATAGGTTTCTGAATCTGTTTTTCCATCTCCTCCTCCTGTTGGGCCAACTTGCGGAATTAAATTTGGGGTGACGAACTTTTCGGCTAACCTTCGACATAAAGTTTCAAACTCATCCTGTTTTTGATTAGTAGTGATTTGATTCAATTCATATGCTAAATGTTCACGTAGTAATTGAGATTCATATATAGTTTCAGAGTCTGAAAAGTATTCAGGTCTTCTCATTTTGTAGAATTCAGAAGGAGTACCCTTTCTAATACTTTTCTTTTTCATTTATAATGCTCTTAGTTTGGGTTTACTTTTTCAGTGAGTAATTCTGTTTTTTTAATGAAGCACAACTAGTTATATCCTAACAAATATAGCTGTAATCATATATACATAACGGGATAGTATACTTTTTTTTGTTAATTTATCTTAAATTATAATATAAAGCCTAGATTTCATAAGAACTAGCTATATTTAAATACAAGATTTAAGGTGTGTACAGAATTTTTCCTTTGCTATTTTTACTAAGTTTCGCTACCCACGGGCAAAAGCTAATGGGTGAAATCCAATATGCAGAGATTTCAAAAAGTAAAGAACATTACGAAGTTATATTTAAAACCAAGGAAGGTAAATTTTCTTCTTTTTACATTCAAAATACTTCCACTATTAATGTTGGCTTTTTAGCTTTTAAAAAAGCGATATTTACACTCTTCAAAAACCCCAATAAAAAAGACTATTTACTTCCATTTATAGAAGATAGTGTATTTGGTCTATAAAGACAGTAAAGTAAAAATGGAAGTATGGAAAGGCCATGATAGCGATCGTAGAGAGGCTCCTGTATAGCTTTCGTATACAGCTTATTTTAAGCTATTTGGCTTGGTACGTCAAAAAATTAAATTTTAATTATATTAGAATGCCCCTCTACGCATTTAAATTATTAATTAAAGATGAGCAGTATGCTAACCTTCTTAGGGATGGAGTATTTATAGAAAATTGTTTACAAATTAATATACGCTCTGCTCTGTATGTTTTATATAAATTTTTTTAGAGATGGTATTGAAAGCTTAAAAAGTTTTGTAGAAAGGGGAGTTTTATAGAAATATATAAACATTTATGTTTATCAAGAGTTTTTACTTCTATTAGAAAATTGATATATGTCTTTTTCAGTTATAGATTTATAATGTTCTGAAAAAATACATAAGTCAAATTGCATTGCATCAAGTATTAATATTAATGTTGCGGTACTTGGTAATGTGATTGCATTAAATGTATCCGATACTGTAGCTTTCCGGATATCCGCATTTATAGCAATTTTATTAAAACTTTCAGCTATATCGTTTGTGCTTTTCTCGTTATTTCTACGTATTTCCAAGAGTCTATTTAACGCTATAGCAATTTTTAATTTGATATTATTTTCTATATTCTTCTTCACTAATGCAATTAAGCATTTAAAAAAATATTTTTCGGTACTCTATGGCGTACCGATATTTTTTTCATATATTTGAGTATCTATTTATATAGATATTATATTTGCGATACTTCTTAAAATAAAATATTAGAAGCATTGCTTTGAATCTCGGTCAGAAAACTGGTAATTTTTATGCAACGAGAGAATAAGCAAGATGCTCACGACCCGGGGCGTGGGCTCTCTTATTGTTGCATGGTATACCAGTACCTCTGTCCGATAAGTTGAGTTTCCACGCCTTTTTGTATATAGCTTTTCTCTTCTACATTTTCAAAGCATTTCTTTTTTTTTAAAAGGTTTCGCTATTGTATCAAGACCAACTTAATAACTAAATGCTTATGGGATAAAACAACAAATAAATGAAAGGTTTCTCGACTTTGGTTGAAATGACAGGGTGAGTTAAACTTAATAGGATGGGATGCTGAGTCAAGCTCAGCATGACGATAAACTGTATGAGATGCTGAAACGAGTTCAGCATGACGTACGTACAGGTTCAGCATGACGTTAGAATGGATTAAATGCTGAATTTAATTTTAAATATTCAAGTATAGTAAAATGTGGTCTATTGAAAATTGCTCGCAAAATTGGCAGTGCAGTAAGTGTAAAATTTTAGGCTGTCTGAGACCGATGGTAATCGGGTGTGTTCCTAAAATTTAGCTTGTAAACCTACAATTTAGAGTAAGATTCATAAGCCTAGACCTTTTTGTTACTTTTTCCGTCGATGGGAAAAAGTAAAGAATATAAATAAAAAGTAATTGATTATTTGATCCGTGCCTATGAAATAAAAAGAAACAATACTGAGATTTCTCGACTTCGCTCGAAATGAGAAGGATGAGAAAGACTAAAGAGGATGAGATACTGAGTCAAGCCCGCCTAAATGATTATTTAATTCGGGCAGGTTTAGCATGACGATAAACAGGATGCGATGCTGAAACGAGTTCAGCATGACGTACATACAGGTTCAGCATGACAGCAAACGTTGAATGCTAAAGGCAAATAGCTAAAGGCTAGCAGCTAAAAGCTAATAACTAAACGCTAAAAATTAAAACAAAAAAGCCCCCTCCAAACTTTACACGGTACAGGAGAAGGCCATTATTAACTAAAACGTATTAACTAATAACACAACAAATTTATGAAATTTTCTTACAGGCAGCACCTGTTAAGGGCAACTCTTTTTTTATTAGGAGTATTTCCCTTAAGCGGGTTTTGCCAACAAATCATCAAGGGACAGGTTACCGGTCCTCAAGATTTACCTATTCCCGGGGTCAACATTCAAATACAAGGCGCCAATCGAGGAACTACCTCAAATTTTGAGGGGGAATACCAATTGGTGGCAAGAAAGCAAGACACCTTAGTGTTTACCTATATGGGCTACGCCCCACAAAAAGTAGCCGTAGATGAGCAGACGCAAATTAACATACAGCTTCAAGAAAACGAGAACTCTTTGGGCGATTTGGTGATCAATGCGGGGTATTACCAAGTAAAAGACCGTGAACGCACGGGGAATATTGCTAAAATTACTGCCGAGGAGATCGAGCTGCAACCTTTGGTAAGTCCGCTACAAGCCCTGCAAGGAAGAATGGCAGGAGTAGAGATTAGTTCAGGAACCGATACCCCGGGGGCAGCACCTACCATTCGCATCCGCGGACAAAATAGTTTACGAACCGAAGGGAACTACCCTTTGTACATTATCGATGGCGTGCCCATCAATTCGACTCCCGTGGAAAGCAATACGAGTCTGAGTTTTGCAGGGATTGATCCCTTAAGTACGATGAACCTCAGTAATATTGAAAACATCGAAGTACTCAAAGATGCCGATGCCACGGCGATATATGGTTCTAGGGGAGCTAATGGTGTTATTTTGATCAGCACCAAAAAGGGGGAGGGACAAAAAGGAATTCAAGCGCGACTTTATAGCGGAATTTCCACCGTACCCAACAAGTTAGACCTTCTAAATACTCAACAGTACCTCAAGGTAAGAAGACAGGCATTTAACAACGATGGTGTAGAACCCGATGAATTTAATGCCTACGATCTATTGTTATGGGATCAAACCCGAGAAACCGATTGGCAGGAGGAATTTTTGGGGGGTACGGCCAACATTACCGATGTCAGTATTTCCGCTCAAGGCGGAAATGACCGAACACACTTTCGGTTGAATGGCGCTTTTCACCAACAAGGAACCATTTATCCAGCAGATTTACAATACCAAAAGATTACGGGAGGTGCACACTTGGATCATCGTTCCAAGGATGAAAAATTTCAACTGGGTCTAGCGATTAATTATGGCGTAGACCAAAACGAACTTTTGGGCGATGGGGTGGACTTTAATACTAACGCCTTTACACTTTCTCCCAATGCCCCAGCACTTTATTTAGATGACGGTAGCCTCAATTGGGAGGAGTGGGGAGAAGCCGGACTTAATAATCCCTTAGAAGGGATATTCAATACCAGTACCACCAGAACTCACAATTTAATCACGAGCCTCAACCTTTCTTATGAGATCGCCAAGGGATTGGAAGTCAAAACCAACTTCGGTTTTACCGATTTCAATAGCGATGAAGTCGTAAAAATGCCTCAGCGCTCGTATAATCCTGCAGGAATGCCCCTGCACCGGTCATTGAATACCCAAAGTCAACGCCAATCGTGGATTATAGAACCTCAATTGAACTACCAACACCAATGGGGAAAGCTAAACTTGAATGCTTTAGTAGGAAGTACCCTGCAAGAAAACCAATACGATACCTTTAGCGTGCAAGGGGAAAATTATGTGGCCGAAGCTTTAATTGGGAATCTAGGTGCCGCAGAAAGCTTGATCAATGGGGTAGCCAGAAATACACAATACCGCTACCAGGCCGTATTTGCAAGGTTGGGACTTGACTGGGATCAAAAATATTACCTGAACCTTACGGGGAGAAGGGACGGTTCTTCCCGTTTTGCCCAAGGGAATCGCTTTGCTAATTTCGGAGCCATAGGAGCTGCATGGATTTTTACCGAAGCATCTTTTTTTGAAGAAAATATGGAGTGGTTATCTTTTGGGAAATTTCGTGGAAGTTATGGAACCACGGGGAGCGATCAGATTCCAGATTATGGCTATTTAGACGCCTATGAAGCCACCCAAGGACCGGGCGGTCTCTATCCCACGGCTTTGGCCAATCCCCAATATTCTTGGGAGGTAAACAAAAAAGGAGAAATCGCCCTACAGTTGGGCTTTCTAAAAGACAGAATTAGTTTAGGGGCAAGTGCTTACCGCAACCGTTCTTCCAACCAATTGGTGGGCTATCCTTTGCCAGCGACTACCGGTTTTAATAGTGTACAGGCCAACTTAGCTGCTACGGTAGAAAATAGGGGATGGGAAGTGGAGTTTTCTAGTGATAATATCCGCAAAGGAAACTTTCGTTGGCAGACTTCCTTTAACATCAGTTTTCCCAAAAATGAACTCATCCGTTACCCGGGGCTAGAACAATCTCCCTATGCCAACACCTATCGAGAAGGGCATCCTTTAAACATTGCCCTCTTATATGAATATACGGGAATAGATCCCGAGACAGGTTATTATAGCGTTAAGGATCAAAACGAAGACGGAGTGCTGAACCAAGAAGACCAGGTGGTTATCCAGGACCGCACCCGGGAGTATTTTGGGGGCATCAACAATAGTCTTAGCTACAAGGGAATTTCCTTGCAGTTTTTAGTTCAATTTGTTAAACAGGAAGGAAGCTTCACTTCCTTGTTCAATTCAGGTTTCCCTGAAAATCAACTCCAAGAATTTAGCAGTACTTCTGCTACCGATCATCAAATATCCCAGACTCCAGAAGCTTCTTTAGCTTATTCACGGGTGGTGGAATCAGATCTAGTAATCGACGACGCCTCTTTTATCCGATTGAAAACGCTCAACCTAAGTTATAGCCTTCCCGCGGATTGGATAAGCCCTTTGGGTATTAATCAGGCAAAGTTTTTTATGACCGGACAAAACCTGTGGACGCTCACCGATTATAGGGGGATAGATCCCGATACGCCCATAGGCGGGCTTGCTTTTTCAGGTTTGCGCACTTTTACCACAGGACTACAAGTTAATTTTTAAAAAGAAAACAGATGAAAAATAAGAAATATATACAAGGACTGGGCATCATGGTGATGTTATTGTTCCTTACTTCTTGCCAAGACTGGCTAGACATTGAAGAACCCGATCATAAACTGGTGAGCAGTGAAGTGTTTGACACGGAAGAAACCGCAAAAGCTGCCATGCAGGGCATATACAACCAACTCTACCAAGCCGGCTTTAGTGCTGGCTGGTTGGGAAGCACTACTGTGTTAGGGGGATTGTCTTCCGATAACTTGGAATTGATCAACACCACGACCTTGGATTTGTTGCAATTTCAGCAACATAATTTACAACCCGATAACCCCTATAACGAAACCCTGTGGGGAAGTGCCTATAATATGATCTATATGGTCAACTCTTTATTGGATGGACTGGAAAACTCCACCAAAATTACACCCGAAATAGCTCAACGGTTGGAAGGGGAAGCCAAATTTGTCAGGGCTTTTACCTATTTCTATTTACAGAATTTATATGGGGAGGTGCCGTTGGTACTGACCACCGATTATGAGCATAACGCCACAATCGAAGTCAGTTCAACCACAGCCATCGAGGAACAGATCTTGGCCGATCTAGTGGTGGCAACCAGCCAACTGGGAGGTTCTTATCTCACTGGAGAACGAACACAAATCAATGCCTATACGGCCAAAGCTTTATTGGCACGGGTACACCTCTATTTAGAAAACTGGGAATTAGCCGAACAGTATAGCGCAGAGGTTATCGCTGCAAGCGGAACCTACAGCCTGTCCACCGATCTTAACGAGGTGTTCCTAGCCAATAGCCAAGAAGCCATTTGGCAACTTTCTCCCCTAGGAGCGGGGACCACGACCACCCATACCAATGAAGGTTCGGTATTTATCATCAATCCTATCCTTCCTTCTTTGTCTTATGTAAAACTTTCGGAAGGCTTATTGAACAGTATGGAAGCCCAAGACCTGAGAAAGATAAATTGGATAGGCTACCACGAAGGTCTCGGGGTACATCACGCTTACAAATACAAAATTCAAAACGCAACAGGGGAAGCTGCTGAATATTCCATGGTCTTGCGGTTGGCAGAACAATACTTGATTCGCTCGGAAGCTAGAATAAGGCAAAATAACCTGACGGGTGGGATCGCTGACCTCGATCACATCAAAGCTAGGGCAGGACTCCCTTTATTATCGGTATCCAACCCGGGAATTAGCCAAGAAGCTTTACTGGAAGAGCTTTTTATCGAACGCCGAAAAGAACTCTTTACGGAATGGGGGCACCGTTGGCTAGACCTAAAAAGAACGGATCGGGCACAAGGCGCATTGGCACCCGCAAGTCCAGACTGGGAAGCGACCGATATAAAATATCCTATCCCTGCTGAGGAACTTTTAAGTAACCCAAACCTTTACCAGAATCCTGGATATTAAACGAGGGATAAAAAAAAGATAAGATGATACAATTAAAGAAAAGACTACCCAGTTTGATTTGGGTCCTCCTTTTTATCAGTTCCATAGTTCAAGCTCAAGAAGGAATAAAAGAGATCGAGTCCCTTCGTTCTGGTACCCTGCCTAACGGCTTTCAATATTTTATAAAAGATGTGGAGAACCCTGTGGCTAAAACCACCATGCGTCTCTATATAAAAGCTGGTTTTGATCACGAGGACTCCTTGCAACAGCAAATGTCACATTTAATAGAACATTTGGCCTTTAAGCCCACTCTCCACACGCCCACCAGTATCAAAGATGAAGCTTTTTTAGACCGATTGGGGATGAACTTTCGGGATATAGGGGGAACCACCTCCAACCTGCATACCCGTTATTTATTTGATGCCCCACCCAATCATCCCAAAGCATTTCAGACAGGATTGGCTTGGTTTAAAGATATTGCGATGCGGTTACCGCTGACCAGCGAGCATATCAATCAAGAGAAAGGTTCCGTATGGCAAGAATTGATCTCTGGGAACCAAGATTACCAAGATTACTATAAGGCGGAGCGCAATTTGGAAGCACAACTATTTCCTTTTCGCCAATCGTATGACCAGTTATCCCAACACATCCAAAACTTTTCCCACAAGGAGTTAAGGCGTTTCTACAAAGACTGGTACCGACCCGATTTGATGGCGATCGTCGTGGTAGGGAATCTTAACGATATGCAAGAAACCGAGAAACTTATCCAAGATACTTTTTCTGACATCCCTACGCCTCAAGCTTCTTATCCGCATATCGATATCCACAGCGCACAACAGAAACGCTCCCCACAATTTAAAACACAGGTTTGGGAGAAGGGCTTTGATCCCGAAAAAAAAGAAGAGGTGGAGTACCATTGGTATATTCGTCAGCCAGAATTGGTCAATAGCTTGCACACACGAGAAGGCTATAAGCGGTATATTGCTTTTCAGTTACTGTCTCGTGTGTTACACCAACGGTTGAAAGAAGCGAATGCCCCAGCCCTTATTGGTTCTGCTAAAAATAAAGATACCTATAGCTATGGGGGGAACCCTTTTTCTTTGGCTCTTTATTTTACCACTTTTCCTAGCAAGAGCAAGGAAGCTTTTCAGCAGATCGCAATGCCCCTTTTGCAATTGAAAGAACAGGGAGTGAAGGAGCAGGAATGGAAAAAGATAAAAGAAGATTATCTCAAAGAAAGTTTGCAATCGGAGGTATTTTATTGGAATGAAGAGTTACGAGACTATTGGTTAAAAAACGAAGTTCTTTTCCCAAATAAACAAAAAGTATTTCACCAATGGGTGCAAGAGCTCTCCATCGAAAAGATGAATGCTTATCTCCCACAGTTTTTATCTTCTCCACCAAAAGATATAGGTATTATTGCTCCTCAAGGCAATAAGGCATTAAACTTTACAGAAGAAGAGATTCGAGCTTGGGTAGAAGAGGCTTACCGTGGGCCTGTACCCATGTACCAACCTCCAAAAGTGGTGAAGAGTTTATATAATGAAATTCAAAAAGAAGAACTTCCCTTGGTAGCTTATACCACTAAGGCACCAGCAATTCCGGAAACCCAAGAAATCGTTTTGAGCAATGGGGTACGGGTGGTACTAAAGCCGTATCAACCGACCCCGGGAGTAGGGGAGCAATCCATTAAAATCTCAGGATTCAGCTTGCGTGGGGCGGCGTGTTATTCTTCTTCGGATTATTACTCGGCACTCAATGCCACCGATCTTGTTACTCACCAAGGAGTGGGGGGTATAAACGCTAAAGAGATCCAAAGCTTGATGGATTATGCGGAAATTATGAATTGTCGCTCCTATATTGATTATAAGGAGTCTAGCCTACAAGCGGAAGGTAATTTAAAGCATACCGAAGAAATATTACAGCTGCTGAGTCTTTATTTTCAACCTGTGAATCCTCAAGATATTGATTTTGACGCTTGGCAAAAAGAAGCCTTAGAAACTCGAAAATCTCAGAAAAACATACAGGAAGATTTTAGAAATGTTATTCGAAAAGTCGTACAAGATAGTGCTATCCCCCCTAGTTTTAATTTTCGCTACCTTAAAGGGGAGCAGGCTATTTTGAGTATAGGTAAAACTGAAGAAAAACGTAGTTTGGAGATCTACCAACACGTATTTGGAAAACCAGAACAGTGGACATTTTTGATAACTGGAAATTTTAAAACAGAGGACGTCATCCCACTTTTACAACGATACTTGGGGAATATTAAACCAACCGTACAAAAATTAAGGTGTACCCCAACTCGTCAAAAGACCTTTAAAGCATCAGGGCCCGTTAAAAAAGAAATCCTTTCCAATATCCCCATGGAAAACGGGATGTATGACGCAAGTTACTACCAAGAGCAAAAGGGGAAAAATTCTTGGAAAGAGACCTTGGAATTAAGGGTGCTGGGGCAAGTTATACAACGAAAATTGAACCGTTTACGCTATGAGAAAGGATTTTCTGTATATAACTTCGGAGGCTATGGGAGGTACGATCCGGAGGTAAAACGTTATCGGCTTTATTTTCAAGTCGCTTGTCATCCAAAAGAATTATATCCTATCCAAAAGGAAATCCAATTCATAGTTAAAGAGTTAAGAGCGGGAGAAATCCCCAAGGAATATTTGAAACAAGCCAAGCAAAACATGAAAAGAAGGTACAATGTCTCTTACCTGAAGCAACATCGGCAGTTACACGAATTGCTTTTTCAACACCTACGCTATGAAGAAGCTTGGGTACCCTTGGAAAAATATGAAACCTTTATCGATAACATCGAGATGGAAGATATGGTGAGGCTATCCAAAAAGTATTTGAAAGAAAAAAACAAAATAGAAGTGATCATGAGCGATGAAGCTTTATAAAGAAACAAAGAAGCACACGATCAGTGTGCTTCTTTTCATTTTAAAGGATGAATAAAAAATTATAATGGAAAAGGAACCGTACTCGTTGTTTTTTTGAGAGAGCTCAAATTCTGAATATCATAGATCGGATGTACAGATCCGTCTTGTAGTTTTGCCCTACAATTGTTTGGCCCCACTTGTCCACAATCAATTTCAGGAATGGCCATCCATTGGTTGTCAACGCGGATATAATCCACGGCTTGTTCTTTTCCTAGTTCTGCCGTAGTGAACGACATTCCGGTAGCGAAAATCATCGCCAATACGGGAATTAAAAATTTACTTTTCATAATGTATAAATTTAATGTTTCTATTATGCCTACTCTTTTCTACAGGTTTTCGGCTTACTCCTGTGTTGTTGCGCAACAAAAATTTTTATACTTTTTTTACGGTTTTGTTAAAATAAAATGTCAGAATCGCAATCATCAAACCACCTAGACTTACCCATAATTGTTGTTTCCAGGAAAGGAATTTTAGCATCCCTCCACACGAGCATGGAATATAAGATGCGAAATAAAGGATTCCCAAGCTGTAAGATGTATACATAATGAATAGGAATATACCCAGATATAATCCTAGGAGATACGTACGAGACCATAGTAATAAGAAAACAGCTAGCAATTCCAATATTGGAATGAACCACGACAATAGAAAGATTCCAGTCTCGGGAATAGGTAAAAGAGGTGAATTCAATAAATTGAGTTCAAAATCCTCTCTAAAAATCAATTGGTTAATCCCTATATACGTAAATAAGAGAACCAAGATAGAAATTAAGATAACCAAGCTATTTCTTTTACTAATCATAACCTTTGTTTTAATAGATATCATAAAGGTGCATGATTCTATTTATTTTTAAGGGAGTAAAGATTACCTGTCACGTATTTTAAATGGAGGTATGGAAAACAAATATTTTATGGTTAACGATTTCTAAAATGGCTTGGGGGGTATTCAAATTTATCTTTAAACACTTTTGAAAAATGCGGAAAACTTTTAAATCCTAAAGAATGGGCTACTACTTTTAAAGAAGTGGGGGTGTTTTTAATCATAACCATCGCCTGATCTAATCGTTTTTCTAAGTGAAGTTTAAAAATGGTGATTTGATAGAGTTCCTTAAATCCTTTTTTTAATTTGTTTTCGTTAATATGAAATAGTCTAGATAATGCTAAGGTATTAGGAAGAGATTCGTGAAGGTGCTCTAATATGTATTGATGAACAGCTCTAATTTTTTGAATATCTGCTTGATATTGAAGGACGGTATCTGAACGAAAAGAAGGATGGGCAGTAGAAGTCGTGTGTACTGATTGCGGACTATGAATTACAATAGGTAGACCTCTGATAAAATATAAGGAGGTCTCACTTGTTTGGAGGATATGACAATATCCCCAACAATCTATTGGTAATGAGTAATGAGGTGTTAAAGTAATTAAGAGTTTGACTACTAAAGGCTTTTTCTTGCGTTTATAAGGATTTTTAAATTGCTTTTTTAAATTATGAAAAGAGGAGCTATGAAGAAACTGTTTTATGGGTTGACCTATTGTTGTTTCCTTAGGATGATTTAAGAGCTTAAGGAAAACAGAATTTACGGCAGTGATGTTGAGATCAGTATATAAAATTAAGGAGTAAGGATCTTCTATGTCTCTTTCTCCAAATGAACCAGGATGAACAAAGAAACTTCCTAATTCTTCAGCAAGTAGATTAAGCATTAGTCCAAAGGATTCGATGTCATCACTTTGGTTACCGAGTGGAATGCGATGAGAAAAATTGCCATTAGCTAGTTCGTGAATCATGGTTCTAAGTTGTTCTAATCGTTGTTCTCGTTTTAAAGGATCCATTTTAAAATTGTTTTAAGTAGTGAATAGCTTCGCTTTTATCGGTAAAAACTTGAGTAGGAACCAAAGGTTTGTTGACCCGAATAAAGAATTGAGTCAATTGAACGCTTAATGCTGGAGCTACTAAATAGGCGACTGCTGTGGTTAAGAGAGAACCTTCGATAGCCAAGTATTTTCTCGCCTTAATATCGGGTAAACTAAATTTTCGAATATCACAAAGTACAGGGTAAGCTTGCTCACGTTGGATATGCAGGCGATCTGATACAATTTGCTCTGCCAACTGAATGTCAAAGGTAGGAATGGGAAGATAGGTGAAAAATAAGATGCCATCCTTGATCAGGATTTCGGCATAATCCGTTTTTAAAAAGTTCATATGTACTGGTAATTTTACCCTTAAATTAATAAATAATATGATCTCGAGATTTTATTTACTCCTATTTGCCTTGATTTGAGCCTCTAAAATTGCATTTCATCACCATATTATTACTTATAAGGGAGAATATGTTACCTGTAAGGGATTTCTTAAATCCTCTTCACAATACCCTCATAGATATAGGGTTAAAATTTTATAACCTGAATGGATCGGGTGGATGTTTAACTTAAAATAAATTGAGATGGCACAAGTAACACACAATCATTTTTTGGATACGGTAGATCAAGTTTTCAACTATGCAAAAGCAATGAAAATTCTTCATTTGAATATGGAAGGGGACACTTTTAATGGAAGAACCCTCCAAATCGATAAGAAAGAAGTATTTCATTTTGGTACTACGGGATATTTAGGGTTAGAGCAAGATATTCGCCTAAAGGAAGCGGCAAAGAAAGCAATTGATGATTTTGGAACCCAGTTTCCATTATCAAAATCATATATAGCGCACCCACTATATGAAAAATTAGAGCAATTACTGCACAAGCTATACGGTCAGCCCGTGGTGGTAGCCAAAAACGCCACCTTGGCACATATGGCGGCTATACCTGTAATTGCAGGAGATCGTGACGCTATACTACTCGATCATCAAGTACATTGGAGTGTTCAGGATGCTGCCAAACGTTTAAAATTAAGAGGGGTAAAAGTGGAGTTGGTACGCCATAACCGTTTAGACTTATTAGAAAAAAAGATTCAAGAGATAAGTTCTACGGTGGATAAAATATGGTATATGGCGGATGGGGTTTACTCCATGTATGGAGATTTTTCTCCCGTAAATGACCTCTTAGACTTATCTAAGAAGTATAAACAATTATGTTTGTATTTTGATGATGTTCATGGCATGAGCTGGTCGGGGAAAAATGGACGGGGCTATGTATGTGAACAAATTGAAACGATCCCCCCTCAAGTGGTGGTTATAGGAACCTTAAGTAAAACCTTTGGTGCCAATGGTTCTTTTATTATTTGCGGGGATGAAAAGATGCAGCAAAAAATCAAAACCTTTGGGGGACCACTTACTTTTTCTGCACAGTTAGACCCCGCTTCGGTGGGTGCCGCCATAGCCTCGGCAAAAATTCACTTGTCCGATGAAATAACCACCATTCAAAATGAACTAAAGGAAAGAATAGATTACTTCAATGGACTCTTGGAAGAATATCAGATTCCTTTGGTAGAAAAAAATGAATCTCCCGTATTTTTTATTGCTACTGGAATACCTGAAACCGGCTATCAACTCACACGTCAATTATTAGATCACGGATATTACGTGAATATGGGCTTATTTCCAGCCGTACCTTCCACCCAGACGGGATTGAGGATTACCATCTCTAGGCATAATCAAAAAACAGATATTCTTCAATTGACCCAAACCTTAGCCCAATTATATCCTAAAGTAATGGAGAAAACAGGAAATACCTTACAAAGATTAAGCAAAGCCTTTAAAAAAGATTTTTCTTTTCAAGAGGAGACATCCGAAGGGCTGAAGTATAAACTCGTAGAGAAAAGCAGTATAGAACAGATCGATAAGAAGTTATGGAATACTTATTTTTTAGGAAAAGGAATTTTAGATTGGGAAGGTTTTAGGTTCATTGAAAATTGTTTTCTGGATCAGGTCGACAAAGAACACCAATGGAAGTTCTTTTACATCCAAATTTTTGATCTCCAAGAGAACTTATTGGTGATGGGTGTATTTACATTATGCCTATGGAAGGATGATCTCTTAGCAAAACCCTTGGTCTCAAAAGACATCGAATTAAAAAGAAAGGACAATAAATATGAATTTACCTCCAAGGTATTAAGTCTAGGCTCTTTATTTTCTGACGGACTTCCCTTGTATATCAATAAAGCTATTGTAAAAGATCATAAAGTACTCAACCTATTCTTTAGAACCATAGAAGATATAGCCTCTAAAAACAAAGCCTCTCAAATCGTATTAAGGGATTTTAATCTTTCATCACCTTATGATAAGGTTTTTCAATCTCAAGGTTTTGTACCAATATCTATGCCAGAGGTATGTCAAATAGAGGAGATGGACTGGAACAGCTTAGAAGGTTATTTAAATACTTTATCTAAAAGGTCTAAAAAACATTTTGAGAAAGACATTGCACCTTTTCGTTCTCGGGTAGAAGTAGAAATACTACAGCAGGTAACCGAAGAAGAGTTGGATCACTTTTATGAGTTGTATAAAAACGTAAAAGATAGAAACCTTGGATTGAATATGTTTACCTACCCTAAATCGGTTTTTCAAGAAATGAACCGATCGAAATCTTGGGAGTTTATGAGCATCTCTATTAAAAATACTCCTACCAAAGATAGCAAAGCGATAGGCGTGATGTTTTGTTATAAAAATGGGGAAATTACGTATGTTCCTAGTTTGATAGGCTTGGATTATACTTACAATCAAGAATATCAAACCTATAGACAATTATTATTTGAAAGTATTTGGCGAGCAAATAAAAGCGGTTATCAAAAAATAGATTTTGGGGTAAGCGCCAACTTTGAGAAAAGAAAGTTAGGGGCAAGGGTAATCCCTAAACTTGCCTATATTCAAAGTAGTTCCAATTTTAAAATGGATTATTTAGAAGCTCAACAGTAATTAATTAAATGTTTGATGTGATGAAATTAGCCGAAGAAATTATTGAAAAGTTTACCAATCAAATGGATTCCCTAAATGAAAAGAATGACGAACCCTTAAAAAGTGCCAATCAAGGGATAGCCTTATGCAGTAAGACCCTATTCCAGTTAAAAAATACGGTTGAAAATCAAGAGTTTAAAAGTCTGGCATCGGAAATTCATTTTTTTAAAACCATTAAAAGTATTCCGATGAGTTATTTAATTTATTTTACAGAGTTACGGACTTGTGAATTACAAAAACCCAAAGCTGGTTTTCGATATCAAATCAATTTCCTTGAAAAAGAGTTAAAGAAAATCAATAAATTTTTCTATAGAAATTCTGATTTCGTTTATTATATGGAATTGGGACATACTTATTTAGATCATCAATTTTTTGCTCGAAAGAATAGTCCTGATTTCCCTGTCAGTCCTTTGGGTAATTATTATCAGTTTCCTGATTTTTCAACTTCTCATGATTTGCTATGGTCCAAAGTAAAAGGAATGAATAAACTGATTCATTATATAAGAAAGACCATAGAAAGGATTCAACCAGAAAAGCCTAAAGTAAGGGAAAACAATAAAAATAAAATATTGGAATGGACAGCTCCTAAAACAGCTTTGATCGAACTTATTTATGCCCTTTACTCTGTGAATTCGATCAACCATGGAGGCGCAGACCTTAGGATGATTACTTCAAGTTTTGAAGATTTATTTAATGTCAAGTTAAATCAAGTTTATAAAACTTATTCAGAAATGAAAGAGCGTAGGGGTAGTCAAACCAAGTTTTTGGATGAGTTAAGTATGCATTTAAAACATAAGATGGATAAAGAAGACCATTGAGAATTACATTCTTTATTCAGGTTATCATAAAAGGGGTTAAATCGTAAGGTTTAATCTCTTTTTTAGGGAAAACAAATGTTAATTTTTATCGGTATTACGATATGTATAGGGAAAGAGTAAGGTAATGATTGGAGAGATTTGTTATACGAAAGTCAAACTTAGGGAGGGGCTTTTCATAAATAAGAAATGATATAGCCCCATCTCTTTTTAAAATCACTTTATTATGCCGACAAACATTATTACCACCGATGATCTTAGAGATTTCAAAATGGAATTGCTCGATGATATTAAAAATCTTCTTAGCCAGCAATCTTCAGGAACCATTAAAAAATATTTGAAGTCTTCTGAAGTGATGGATCTCCTTCAAGTAAGTCCAGGTACTTTACAAAACCTTCGTATCAATGGAACCTTACCCTACACCAAAATTGGAGGAATTATTTTTTACGATGCAGAAGATATTCAACACGTGATGGATAAAAACCGTATCCACCATAAAATGGATTTGTAGAGATGAATTATATCAAACTCCTCAATGCGGCCTTTGAAAAATTCTATTTTGATGACCGGTTGAACCCAACACATATCAGTTTGTACATGGCTTTATTTCAAGAATGGAACAGTAACCGTTTTTTACGTGAATTTTACGTGAACCGTCGCGATTTGATGCGGGCCTCAAAAATTGGGTCGAAATCCACCTATCACCGTTGTATAAGGGATTTGGATGGATGGAATTACCTTACCTATTGCCCCTCTAATAATCCTTATAAAGGAAGTAAAATAAAGATGTCCCCTTTAGGGATAAGTAGGGAACGGATTTCGGGACACTACGATCCCGAATTGGAACAACTAGCTGAACACTACCATCCCATTCGTGAACCAATTGTGGGACAGCAGCATCTCAAAAATGGACAGGTTTTACACTCGCACCGTCCCAGCAATGAACAAGCATTGGTATCTACTATAAACAATAACAAACAGGTAAACCTTATAAAACAACCAAAGGGCAGGCAGGCTGTTATTGATTTTTTTATTGAAAATAAATTTAATGCAGACGAAGCAAATAAGTTCTTTGATCTTTACCAAGACCGAGATTGGAAAACGGGTGATGGCAAACCGATTAGAGATTGGCGGGCTTTGGCCATCCATTGGATGGATAGAGCCGAACTGTTCAACCAAGAAAATAAATTAAACAAAAAGCAAGGTTCTCAAATTAAGGACAACTTACGAACCACCAAAAACAAGGATTATGGACAACCCCTCTAGAATTATTGAAGGCGGCGTAGAATATTCGTTGGGAAAATTTGATGGGAAATGTGTGCATTATAATTTTCCGAAAATTCTAATTTACTTAAATGCCAAAGGAAAAATTCTTTTTGGAAATAAGTTTAAAATCTATGAAAAAGACAAGAAGGTTCTCTTGAAACTTTGTTATTATTTTATAAAGGATAAAGAAAATTGTAAACGTTACGGGATTGATCCTCATAAAGGTATTCTACTATCGGGACCTGTGGGCTGTGGGAAAACAAGTTTAATGAAACTTATACCTTGTATCGTCCCTTCTCAACCAGCTTACGAGATGATCCCTAGTAGAAATGTAACTTTTAGTTTTAACCATATCGGTTATAAAGCAATTGAAGATTATGGCGATTCTAAATCTTTTTGTTTTGACGATCTGGGAGTGGAACCTGCAGGTAGGTTTTATGGTAAGGATTGTAATGTGCTAGGGGAGGTGCTGTTATCCCGGTATGAACTATACTTAAAAACGAAACGTAAAATCAAAACCCACGCCACTACCAACCTTAATGCGGAGGAATTGGAAGAGCGCTATGGCAATCGTGTTCGCAGTAGAATGCGAGAACTGTTTAATTTGATAGCTTTTGAAAAAAACACTAAGGATAAAAGAAAATAGAATATCTAGATGCTTTTAAATAAGGAGGTGATGATTTCTTTAATGATTTCCATTACGGCCATAAATAGTTCTTTCATAATTCAAAGTATAAGGTGATACTGATTTGTTTTTTTTTGAAGCGTACTTTTGGGAATCAATACAAAAGTTGGAAGTCTTATTATATCTTAAATTGAAATTCCAAAGATGAATTAAACCCATCCCTTACTCAGCAAAAATACAAAACTGACGTTTTTAAGCACTTCTTTCATTTTCCGTTTTTGAGATATCAACACCTTCCCTCTATCTATTCATAATATTTACTATCAAATGAAATTAAAATACAACAATAAAAGTGTATAATTATTTTATTCACAAATAATTGATATTCAAATATTTGAGTTCTAATATATGTAGTTTTATCATAGCAAAACAATACAATATTAAAACCATTACTTTATGAAAAAATCAATATGCTTGGCAACGTTTCTTTCGTTGTTTACCCCATCAGTTTTCGCTCAAATTGGAGGTATTGAAAATTCTGTTAATGATGTTTCCGATACCATACGTACTGTTTTTCCCATTATTCTCGGAGTGATTTTTCTAGTAGGATTTCTTTTTAATGCGGGTCACTTCTTCGGTGAGAACGCTGACCTAAAAAAAGGGATCACCCGAGTGCTCGTATTCGTATTAATTGCGGGAGCGGTAGTAGGCATCTTTACCTATCTCATTGGTATTGTGGTTTAATGATCAAGAATTTTAAAGTTCAAATTTTAGGTATGAAAAAATTTATAGTATACAAAGATATCAGGAAAAGAGCCGTCATTTTTGGGCTGCCCATTTCCTTATTTGCCCTGATGATGATTTCTATAGTGACCTCTCTCTTGGTCATCATCTTCTCTTTTAGTTTTGGAGTTATTATAGGAGTAATTTCTATGAATGTTGGCCTGTATGTGACATTGATACGCATAACAGGCAATCCCCATTTTTTTACATGGCAGAAAACCTTTCCAAAAATGATTAGCAATAAAAGAAATTCTGGACTCGACTATGAATAAAATTAACTTCACCTCATTTAACCCAATTATAGATATTCAGAACAATATCCTATTTGCCAATAATGGTAACGTAATCCTATGCTATGAAGTTAAGTTACCCGAAATCTATTCCCTTTCTGAAAAGGACTTCAGTGACATCCATGGGGCTTGGTTCCAAGCACTCAAATCTCTACCTATTGGAACCGTGGTACATAAACAGGATGTCTACCTGAAAAAAGAATATACCTCGGACGAATTGCCCGATCATACTTTTTTAGAAAAAGCCACCCATGATCATTTTAAAGGAAGGGAATATATGGAACATCGATGCTATCTCTTTTTTATCCTGACCAAGAACAAAGCACTCAACAATTCTAAATATGTAAACCCATTTAAAAAGGTTTCTAAAAGCATGGTAAGGGAAATGGATGATGTGGTAAAAAGTTTTATAAGTGCGGTAAGGGATTCGATTTCTTTTATCAATAATAGTCGAAAAATTCAGATAAACTCAGTGCTCTCTAAGGAGATAGAACAATTAACACAAGCATATTTTAACGGATTTAATGAAGGTTTTGATACGGATATTTTGTTGGAAAAACAGCACATCCAAATGGGAGAAAATTATTTTGATGCCCTAGCCATCAATAGCGAACTGTGCTTTGGCGAAAGTGTACAGAGTAGCAAGACCAATGAACGATTCACATCCGATGATTTTGTGTTTCATCAAGGGTTTATTGATGGTATAGGGCTCAATTTAAAGGAGAACCATCTGGTTAACCAAATCCTGTATTTGGACGATAAACACAAATGGCGAAAGCTACTCGATAAAAAAGTGGAAGAACTCCAGAAGAGCTCCAATTTTGGTTCGCAGAACAAGGTAGTACTGGAAAAAATACAGCATATACTTACTCAAATTAACGCAGATGATAATGCAAGAATTATTCGGGGACACCTCAATGTCATTTTTTGGGATCAACAAAAGCAAAACTTAAAAAGAATAGCTTCCAAGATCAAAACAGAATTTAAAGAGCTGGATATCATTCCATATTACCCCAAGGGAGAAGAACGCAAAAATTATATTTTGAATAGTTACTGTTGTTTTTCCCCTAATTATTCCAATTATGATTTATATGTAACAGATCTTAAACATGCACTTTGTCTCTTTATTAACAATACCAATTATCAATCAGACGACACCGGGATCATTTTCAATGACCGAGAACATAATATTCCAGTTTTAAAAGATGTTTGGGATGAAAAAAAGAAACGCATCAAAGCTAGGAACTTTGCCATATTTGCTCCTACGGGAGAGGGTAAATCTTTTTTAGCCAATAATATTTTACGTCAGTATTTTGAAAATGGCGTTCGCCTAGTCATCATAGATTTGGGAGGCTCCTACACCAAGTTTGCCAAGCTTTATCCTGAAAAATATACGGTATTACGATATGAAAGTGGAAAGAACTTAGGGATCAACCCATTTTATATTAGCGACACTACAGATATTACACCAGAGCGTTTAGAGGACTTATCCATTTTCTTGTTCGAATTATTCGCTTCGGATATGAAAGTAAGCAAAGCACAATCGGTATCCGTAAAGAAAATCCTCCGTTATTACTATCTACAAACCGCTGAAAACCATTCACTGGACGGCTTTTATCATTTTATTGAAAAGAACCAAGAAAGTTTGCTAGAGGATCTTAAAATTCACCCCGATTACTTTAACACGACCAGTTTTTTACATGTGATGTCAGAATATGTTGGGGAGGGCTTATATAGTTTTCTTTTTGAAGTTAGCGAAGATCAGACCTATAAAATTGAAGATAAGCGATTGATTGTTTTTGAACTGGATGAAGTCAAGGACAATAAAGAAATTCTGTCTGTTATGTTGAAGCTGATAAAATCAGCCATACAACGAACGATTTGGAAGAACAAAGCTGAAAAGGGTATTATTCTTTTCGATGAGTTTGCCAAACAACTCAAGTTTGAAAACGTACTTGAAAGTGTTGAATTCTATTATCAAGCCATTCGTAAACAAAACGGAGCTATTGGTATTATTCTACAATCTATTAATCAACTTCCTAACAACTCTACATCGGCTAGTATTCTAGAAAACACCCAAGTTATTTATAGCCTTAATAATGAGAAAGGATATGATGAACTCATAAAAAGACTTCATTTATCCAGTCACGACTTGAACCAGTTAAAATCCATCAAAAACAATTTGTCGGGAACCTTTAAGTACACCGAAATGTTCATTAAAATCGGTAAGGAAAGTAACATTTTTAGATTAGAGGTACCCAGAGAAGTATATGCTGCTTACCTCACCGATGGGGAAGAAAATGAAGAAATCATGAAACTGTATGAGCAATACGGAAATATGGAAAAAGCAATTTTAAAATTTATTAATTAAATACACTTATGATGAAAACAAAAATCAAAACTACTTTAATTGGACTAGTTCTTACTGGAGTGCTTTTGTTGCCCAGTGCTGCTACCGCTCAAGGAATGCCTGTTTATGACAACACCAACTTTATCAGTTTGGCAAAATCACTGATAGAGTCTGCAAAGCAAACCTCTCAATTGTTAAAGACCGTCAAATTTCTAAAGCAACAAAAAGAAAATTTAGAGAAAGTAAACAATGTAGTGAAGCAATTAAATGCGGTGCAAAGGATTAATGAGAATAACCAGCAGCTATTTTCAACGGTTCAACATGATCTTCAGGATATACTGAACTCTCCCTACATCCATGCCAACGAGGTAACCAAGGTTTCCAATTCCTTTAATAAAATTATTGAAAGGAGCCTTGATGACCTAGACTTTATTGATGAGATACTCTCCAGCGATTATTTAAAAATGAGTGATGGGGAAAGAGCAAAAGTGTTGAAAGAGAAGGAACGCCAGTCCGAGGAAATGGTCTTTGAAATCACTCAAAAAACCAAACGTTATCGGGATATCATCTCCTTCCGCGAAATGCAGGATAAAATCAATAATCGAGAAAACGGATTCTAATGACTGCCATGTTTTTTTTAGGAATTGGGTTGGAATATATAGATTCCGTCTTTCAAGTGATTAAAAACAGTGATTTTTCACAATATACCATTGCTGGAATGAAGGTTTTGGCGGTACTCTTTTTCTTGATCAATATCCTAAAAAAATATAGCGAAGGGGTAACCGATAAAGAGGGTTACACTTGGGGATTGAGTCCTGGGGAATTAGCTAAAAACTTTGTTATTGTCTTGCTGGTTATTTTTTCAACTCAAGTACTTGGATTTTTTGACGGTATTTTGGTGGCCATTGAGTCTCAATATCGGTTGACGGCACCGGCACTTTTACCGCTTCAATTACAAGATATTGAATTGGAAAAAGACATTGGGGGCTGGGATGCGGCTACAAAAGCGATGTCTTTACTCTATGATGCCCTAGTAACCCCACTTTACCCCGTTAAGGTTTTCTCTTTTGTAATCGGACTGTTTCTTTGGGTACTGGATTTATTTCTCTATCCACTTTTCTTGGCGGAACGCTATTTTCTCTTGGGAATTATGCAAGCCTTTTTCCCCTTGGTAATCAGCCTCTCCGTTTTTGAAAAGTTTAGGTCTTTGGCTTATAACTTTTTCAAACTTTATGCAGCGGTCTATATGTTGGTCCCGGCTTTCTTTCTGGTGAATGTTTTTGTCAATCAAATCTATACGGAGATCAATACCAATTTTTGGTCGAACCTTTTGGGGTCATCCGCAGGAAACGAGATGATCAAAATTATTGTAGAGGCTGGCTCAATAGCCTTTATCGTGTTTTTAAAATTCAAGTTATACAAAAGGGCAACCTCATTCACGTTTCGATTATTTAGCAATTAAAACAGATAAAATGAAGACACCTTATAAAAATATTTATACCGTTTTGAAAACCAACCGGTTCATTGTCGTTTTTGTGGTTTCCATGGCATTGGGATCCCTTATCTACTCTGGCTGGATCGTTTATGATATAAATAAAAAAGCACTCAATCATGCGTTCGCCATCAATACTAATGGTGCTGTGATTCCTTTGCAATGGGTAGATCAAAAAGATAACTTAAAGGTAGAAGCTTTGGATCACCTGCGTTTATTTCATACCTACTTTTATCAGATCAATGCTACTAATTTTAAAAAAAATCTTGAAAAGGCACTTTGGTTAGGTAACAGTTCTGTTGATAATGTCTATCAACAAAAAAAATCAAATGGTGTCTATAACCGAATCTTACAATTCTCCCTTATACAAAAAGTTATTAGCATAGATTCTAAAGTGGATCTGTCTCAAGAGCCTTATCGATTTAGGACCACTACTATTTTTGAAATCAATAGAGGGAAAGTAACCGATAAGTACCAGCTGGTTTCTTCTGGCGATCTAGTGCATGTAGATAGAAGCTACCCCCACAATACCCATGGTCTATTGATCACAAATTACTTTGAAAATTCGTTAAAAAAAATAAACAACGATAACCCATAATCAACTTAACATGTAAACCCCAT
The DNA here is from genome assembly GCF_003253545.1 of Mesonia algae. GTDB lineage: Bacteria > Bacteroidota > Bacteroidia > Flavobacteriales > Flavobacteriaceae > Mesonia > Mesonia algae. Next base: position 417,535 of record NZ_QKYV01000002.1, on the reverse strand, counting down.
GGGTTGCCATAAAAAATATATTATGAAAATAAAAAAAAATAAAATTGTTTTTATTTCTGTACTCGCTACTATTCTCCTTTTTATCATTAGTTATTCCATTTTAATGTTGGGGGATGAAAAAAATACAGAAGAGCTAAAACAGACGACTGTTCCTAAATTAAAAGAAGAAAAGGAAACCTATGGTTCTAAATTAGAAGCTATTAATGACCTCAAGGAAGAAAGAGAAAACAATGCGCCAAGTCCATATGATGAAAATTTATTGGACTCCCTAGGATATTATGATCTTGATTATGTAAGAAAGGAAAAGAAGAGGGTCGTAGATAGTATAGTTTTAGCCAACAGGATCTCTTATAACGAAAATCGTTATGAAAGTAAAACCAATGCGTTGACCAATATAGATAGCACAAGGGTTGATGCCGATAAAAAAGAAACGCTATCGGCTAAAGAGATAAGCTTGGAGCATCAACTTTTCTTTGCCTCTGAACCCGCTAAAGGTGAGCTTTCCCTTGCAGCAGAAACAGATGCCCATATATACGCAGCTGTAGATGGAAAGCAGGTAGTAAAAAAGGATTACCGTTTACGCATGCGACTGATGAGAAAAGCTAAAATAGCAGGGAAAATATTTCCAAAAAATACCCCTGTTTTTGGTTTTATAAAATTCCAACCGAACCGTGCTATGGTGGAAATCAACAACATTGACCATCAACCCGTAGAACTCTTGGCCTTTGATTTACAAGATGGGAATGAAGGCATTTACGTGGAGAATAGTTTTCAGGCCGATGCTAGCCAAGAAGTCCTAGATGATGTGGTAGGCGATATAAATATTCCAACTATTCCCCAAGTGAGCGGTATCACTAAAATTTTCCGTCAAAGCAATCGCAATGTAAAGGTTACCATAACCAATAATTATCAACTTTTATTAAAACCTCAATTATGAAAACTTATCAATTTTTTACCATTTTAATTACGGTATGTTCAATATTGAATACCCAGGCTCAGAATGAAGTAGAACATACAGACAACATTCAATTAGATACCCTTTATGCCAATGAAAAAAAGAGCGTTGCCCTATTTTTTCCAAGTGCTATCCAACAAGGGGTCACGGGCACAGAGAATTATATCTTCACCTATAATCGGGATAAAGAGCAATATTTAGGTTTACTTCAAGCCAAACGTGGGGAAGAGAGTAACTTGCTTGTGGTAAATACCGACGGATCCGTGTATTCCTTTATTTTAAAATACAAGGAAAAGTTAGATCAACTCAATTATTTTATATCCAAAACCCAAAGTATAGGAAACCAGATACCTAGCATAAAGCAAGCTCCGTTTCAAGAGAAAAGTGTACAAAAATTTACGGATGCTTTGTATTACCCACGTTTTTGTGCCTATTTGATGAAGCAAGAACGAAGAACCATAGGAGTGAGGAACCGATCTTACGGAATAAAACTTCAAGTAAAGAACATTATTTTTGAAAACAATGAGCTATACTTTGTAATAGAAATTGAAAACAAGTCTTCATTAGACTATGACGTGAATTTCCTAGATTTTTACGTTGAGACACGAAAAAAAGGAAAAAAGAAGTCTCTGCAGAAACTTCTAAAATCACCAATATACACGTATCATATGCCCCAAAAAATTAGAAAAGGTCAAACCCATCAATTAGTGTACGTATTGCCCAAATTTTCCTTAGCCAATGACAAAAGGCTAAAGGTTGAACTTCATGAAAAATATGGAGAACGGAATGTTCAACTTAAAATCAAAAACAAACATATCAACAACCCAGACTAAATATTATAACAGAGAAACTTAATTTAATTACTAGAATAAACAACCTTGATCAATTACGTCAAGGTTGTTTCTTTTTTACGACCCAATTTATTTTTTAAGGCTTCCATGTCATTTGCAATCTTTTTGTCCACTACACGTGCATATATCTGTGTGGTTGCAATTTTGTGGTGCCCCAATAGCTTTGACACGGTCTCTATGGGTACCCCATTTTCTAGGGTTACACTTGTGGCGAAGGTATGTCGTGCCGTATGAAAACTTAATTTTTTACGGATCTTTAGTTTCTTTGCAATTACTTTTAGATATTGATTGGTTTTTTGATTGGAATAAATAGGCAATAGATTTTCAGTAATACTATTTTTAGCACCTTGTTGATACTTAAGAATAATGGCTTCTGCTTCTGGCAATAAAGGGATTCTTACGCTGGTATTTGTTTTTTGCCGTTTGGTGTAGATCCATTGTTGCTTTTGATCTGGAGAGTGAATATGGTTCCAAGTAAGTTTTTTGACATCCATATAGGATAGTCCCGTATAACAGGCGAAAACAAAAATATCCTTGGTCAGCTCAATTCCTTTTTTTTCAAAGGTTGACAGTTGAATTTTTTCCAATTCTCCTTGGGTAAGGTAGACCATATCCACAGGTTCAAACCTTAACTTGAACCTACTGGTTGGGTTTTTGTCTATCCATTCCAGATCCATGGCCAAGCGCATAACTTTCTTGAACCTTTCAATATGTTTCATTACCCCATTGTTGTGAAGGTCGGGTTGGCTTCTCAAATACGTTTCAAAATCAATTAAAAACTTATAATCTATTTGTTTCAAAAAAATATTGGAAGTCTTGTATTGTGTGCTTAAAAATGAAAGCAGATATTTAGTAGTCGTAAAATAATTTTTTAAAGTACCGTGGCTTAATACATTTACCATATTAGTATTGTGGTAGGTCAGCAGATCGGTTAAGGATTTGTGTTTTTGGTCCGTGCCCAAATACCGGGCTTTGACAAGTTGGGCAGTAATAATTTTATCTTCTTTGATTAATTCGTCATAAATGGAAAGCAATTTGGAATGGTTACCCTGAATCTTAGCATTAATAATTTTTGCCTCCTCGGAATTGCCTTTGTAGCGGTTTTTTACGGAATCCCATTTTTCTGACGGAATTGTTCTTTTTAAACTTAGTTCCAATGATCTGCCATTGACGGTTATCCTGGAATACAGGGCGGCTAATTGGGGTTGTTTTTTCTTTTTACGGATAAAAAATGATACGGAATAGGTTTGATTTGTACGCATTTGGTCTTTCTTTAATGAAACAATAGTTGCTGTACGAAAGTCAAACTATTACAAAATGCTATAAATAAGTAATTTAAGATCGTAAAGATACAAAAAATGAACTCACGATTAACTCAGGCAATGACCAAAAAACTCACGATTTACTCACGTTTTGAATGAGATCATTTGCTTGAGTTTATAGTAAAAAAAAAGAGTAACTATATGATATTCATATAATTACTCTTGATTTGTGTTAAAACCTAGGTTTTAAAAGTCGGGATGAGAGGATTCGAACCTCCGCTCTCGCGCCCCCCAGACGCGCACTTTAACCGGACTAAGCTACATCCCGTAAATTTCGTTTGCGAATATAATAAAATGGAAGTGCATTATGCAACGCACAGTATTTTTTTAGTAGATTTTATTAAACGATAATCATCCTTAATAACTAATGATAATGCGTATAAAGGGAGTAGAAATTCTTTAGAATACTAATTAAATGTTAAATGAAATTTATAGGTATTGTAGCAATTATGATTGGACGAAATTTGCAAAATGCAAGAAGATTTTACTGTTAGAGATCATAAACGCGAGAGAATAATTCTATTCGTTTTAGGAACACTCATAGCCTTGGGGCCATTTTCTATAGATATGTACTTACCCAGTTTTGGGAGCATAGCCAAAGAGTTTTCAATTAGCAAAACAGATGTAGGACTGTCACTAACTAGCTATTTTATAGGAATAGCACTGGGGCAATTAATGTATGGACCTATTATGGATAAATATGGTAGAAAAAAACCTTTGTTGTTTGGATTACTTATATATTTTTTGGCAGCCATAAGTTGTGCATATTCACCTACGCTAATGTGGTTAGTCATCTCTAGATTTTTTCTTGCGGTTGGGGCTTCTGCAGGAATGGTGGCTGCAAAAGCAGTAGTAAGAGATATTTTTCCGCCAGAAGAAGTTGCTAGAGCAATTTCATTTCTCATGCTTATCATGGGAGGAGCTCCAATTATAGCACCTACAATTGGTGGAATTGTGATCACCTATTTTACTTGGCATATCATTTTCATTATTTTATCCATATTTGCTCTCCTTATGTTTTTTAGTGTATTTAAATTCTTACCAGAAAGTATAGAGCCAGACAAAACCGTAGAGCTTAAACTAAGTAAGGTCATTAAAAAATACTACGGAATATTTACTGATAAAATTTTCCTCACTTTTTCTTTAGCAGGTAGTTTTACTATTGGAGCTTTATTTGCCTATATCTCAAATGCACCTATACTTTTTATGGATAACTTTAATTTATCTGAAACTGAATTTGGTTGGCTTTTTGGACTAAACGCTGCGGGACTTATTGTAGGTTCTCAACTTAACCGATTAGTTTTAAAGAAAAACTCTACATTTAAGGTAACGAAAATCATAAGTGTAGTTTTAATAGGTCTATCGATTTTCCTTATTTTAAATAGTTTATGGTGGAATGATTTTTACCTAACAATTATAAATCTCTTCTTCATTCTCTTTCTTCTCGGTTTTCAAAATCCAAATACGACGGCCTTATCACTATACCCATTTACTAAAAGAGCCGGTAGAGCTTCGGCTTTAGTGGGGAGTTTAAAAATGGCGTTAGGAGCTATAGCTTCATTTATTATAAGTATTTTTAATACTAAAAGTATGCTTCCTATGTCTATAGTTATTTTTTCTTGCTTACTTATAAGTAGCCTATTAATTTTTAGATTTCAAGTGAAAGAGAAAAGAGCTTTAGTGACTATAGGTAGGTGAAGATATATTTTCTAATTTGTAAAATCCCTTGTATAACTGAGGAAAATCTAGATGATTATTTGGTTAATTACAAAAACCCTCATTTTGTAGAAGAGCTTCCATTATTGCAATTACCTATAAATTCTGACAAGATATTTAGAGCTTATACAGTAAACAATTTAGAGATGACAGATCATGATCGTGGGCTTTACCCCAAGGATGTAGTAGTAGGTGAATTTATTCCTCAAGAAGTTTACAGTAAGCTTAATAACGGAAATATAGTCTTAGCTTATGTTGGCAATCAACTTGTATTAAGAAGACTTTATGTAACAAAAAATAAAATTACTTTAAGAGCAGATCATAAAGGTATTGATGATCTTTTCTTTAAACTTAATGAAATTAAAGAAATTTGGAAAATACGTTATGTTTTTTTCAGGAGAGTTCCAGAGTTAAATGTCTCCCATAACTTAGAAGATAAGTTAAGTTTTTTAGAACAGGAATTTTTAAAATTGAAAGAAAGAAATCTGTAAAACCATACCATTTAAATAACTGCCTTAAATAGTATGGTTAAATTAAATATTATTTAAAAGCATCCATCCCAGGTATACTTGGCATTCCTTCTTTAGCTACAGCTCCCAACTCTGCTTCGTGAACATCGGTAGCTTTTTTTATAGCTTTATTTAAGGTAAGCACTAAATAATCTTCCAATTGCTCCTTATCCTGCAAAAGTTCATCAGCCACTTCTATAGCTTTAATTTCTCTATTAGCAGTTAGTGTAATTTTAAGTAAGTCGTCGCTAGACTTTTCTTCTAAAGTAACTGTATCTAATCTTTTTTTGGTTTCTTCAACTTTGGCTTGGGTTTCTTTAATTTTATTCATCATACCCATCATATCTCCAAACATATTCTTTATATTTTTTGTGAATTGCAAATTTATTAAAATAAGTGATTTTTAAAAGAATTATTAAGTAGCTATAAGACTTTCTTTTAAACTAAATTTTACCTTTGCGGTCGTTAAAAAAGATATTAGATGTTGAAAACCCAAATAATTCCGCCTAGAGCGAAAAAAATAGCAAAAGAATTAAATATTCATAATGAAATAAGAGTCGATGATTATTTTTGGATGAAGGATAGGGATGATCCAGAAGTTATTAAATATCTAGAAGAGGAAAATGGTTATAACGAACAAATGACTGCTCATACCAAACAATTTCAACAAGAATTGTTTGATGAGATGAAGAGCAGGATAAAGGAAGATGATGCTTCTGTTCCTTATAAACATAACGGTTATTGGTATTATGTTAGGTTTGAAACTGGGAAAGATTATCCCATTTATGCCCGAAAAAAAGAAACTTTAGAATCTCCTGAAGAAATTTTATTCAATGTAAATGAAATGGCCGAGGGTCATAGTTATTATAAACTTACAGGAGTCAATGTAAGTCCAGATAATAAATTAGTTGCCTTTGGTGTAGATAATGTAAGTAGAAGAAAGTACACCATTCAAATTAAGAATTTAGAAACAGGTGCTATTTTACCACTTAAAATCGAGACCACTACAGGAAGTTCTACTTGGGCAAATGATAATAAAACTCTTTTCTATACCAGAAAAGATGAAGAAACTTTACGTTCTAATCAAATTTTTCAACACGTTCTTGGAGACGATCCCGAAAAAGATATGCTGGTTTATCAAGAAGATGATGAAACCTATAATGCTTATGTTTATAAAACTAAGTCAGATAAATACGTAATTATAGGATCGAGTAGTACTCTAAGTGATGAGTATAGAATTTTAGATGCAGATGAGCCTAGAGGAGAGTTTCAATTGTTTCAAGAACGCTGCCGCGGATTAGAATACAGTATTTCTCACTTTGAAGATCATTTTTATATTTTAACCAATAAAGATGAAGCTGTTAACTTCAAATTGATGAAAACGTCAATAAATAAGCTTGCAAAGGAAAATTGGGAAGATGTATTGCCTCACCGGGAAGATGTTTTATTGGAAGATATAGAAATATTTAAAGAATATTTAGTGGTCAGTGAACGCTCAAATGGTTTAAATCATATTAGAATCATGCGTTGGGATGAAACCGAAGATTATTATCTGCCTTTTGATAATGAAACTTATACTACAGGAACAGGTACTAATCCAGATTTTGACACTCACATCTTAAGATATGGTTATAACTCATTAACCACTCCAACATCGATCATAGATTTTAATATGAAAACGAAAGAGAGTGAGGTTAAAAAAGAACAGAGTGTGTTAGATAAAACTTTCCGTAAAGAAAATTATATTTCAGAGCGAATTTGGGCTACCGCAAAAGACGGAACTCAAATACCTATCTCTTTAGTCTATAAGAAAGGTATACAACGAGATGGCAGCAATCCAGTTTTGCAATATGCTTACGGAAGTTACGGACATACAGTAGATCCTTCTTTTTCTACTACAAGATTGAGTTTACTTAATAGAGGTTTTGTTTTTGCTATTGCTCACATTAGAGGAGGAGAGTATTTAGGTAGAAATTGGTATGAAGATGGAAAGATGCTTCAAAAGAAAAATACTTTTACAGATTTTATTGATTGTACACAGTATCTAATAGATCAAAAATGGAGTTCACCTCAACATATGTATGCTATGGGTGGTTCTGCAGGAGGTTTATTAATGGGAGTTGTGCTTAATGAAGCTCCGCATTTATATAATGGCGTTATAGCAGCTGTACCGTTTGTAGATGTCGTATCTACAATGTTAGATGATAGCATACCTTTAACCACTGGAGAATATGATGAATGGGGGAATCCTAATGAGAAAGAATATTATGATTATATGAAATCTTATTCTCCATATGATAATGTAAAAGCTCAAGATTATCCTAACATTCTTATCACTACAGGTTTTCATGATTCCCAAGTTCAATATTGGGAACCTTCAAAATGGACTGCCAAGCTGAGAGAATTAAAAACAGATAAAAATATTTTATTATTCCATACCAATATGGATGCAGGTCACGGCGGTGCTTCAGGGCGATTTGAAGCTTTAAAAGAAGTAGCTGAAGACTATGCTTTTTTATTAGACTTGGAAGGAAAAATTCATAATTAAAAAAAATAATGTAAATTTGCGGTGTTTTGCTTATTTGTTAAAAGTAAATAACGCATTTTTTAATAAGAATTTCATTATATGAAAGAAGACTTACAGGTTTATAATAACGTCTTAGAATTAATAGGAGACACCCCTCTAGTTAAATTAAACCGTATAACACAAGACATTAAAGGAGAATTTTTTGCAAAAGTGGAAGCTTTTAATCCAGGACATTCTACCAAAGATAGGATTGCGTTATATATAATTGAAGAGGCAGAGAGGAAAGGAATTTTAAAACCAGGTGATACAATCATAGAAACTACTTCAGGAAATACGGGTTTTAGTATTGCTATGGTTTCTGTAATTAAAGGTTATGACTGTATTTTAGCCGTTAGTTCAAAGTCTTCTTCCGATAAGATAGATATGTTAAAAACGATGGGAGCAAAAGTATATGTTTGTCCTGCAAATGTATCGGCAGATGATCCGCGTTCATACTATCAAGTAGCAAAAAGATTACATCAAGAAATAAAAGGTTCGGTTTATATCAATCAGTATTTTAATGAGTTGAACATGGATGCTCATTTTAAAACTACAGGGCCAGAAATTTGGAAACAAACTGAAGGGAAAATTACGCATTTAATCGCTTGTAGCGGAACTGGAGGAACCATTTCTGGAACTGCACGTTATTTAAAAGAACAAAACCCTCAAGTTAAAGTGATAGGAATTGATGCTTATGGCTCGGTTCTAAAAAAATATCACGAAACAAGAGAATTTGATGCAGATGAAATTTACCCATACCGAATTGAAGGTTTAGGAAAAAATTTAATCCCTACCGCAACAGATTTTGATACGATAGATCGTTTTATTAAAGTTTCTGATGAAGAAAGTGCACATACCGCAAGGTATATAGCTAAAACTGAAGGAATGTTTGTTGGTTATACTAGTGGAGCAGCATTTCAAGGAGTTAAACAATTAGCAGAAGAAGGAGAGTTTGATGAAAACTCTAGAGTGGTGATTATTTTCCCAGATCACGGATCGCGTTATATGAGTAAGATATATAGTGATCAATGGATGCACGATCAAGGCTTTTCAGATAGTGAAAACAATGTCGATGCCGAAAAAATAGAATTTATTAAATAATATAATAACCTTATAAAATAAAAGCATCCCAAAAGGATGCTTTTGTTTTGTTTATAACTTAGTGAATTGAAATAATGGAAGTAAGCTGTATCATTACATTTTATTCATTATTTTTGCGCGTTAAGTTGTATTAAAAATTTTTTATGAAAGATTTATTCGATAAAATATATAGAGACAAAGGACCATTAGGAAAATGGGCAGAACAAGCAGAAGGGTATTTTGTTTTTCCTAAATTAGAAGGAGAAATTAGTAACCGAATGAAATTTCAAGGAAAAGAAGTAATTACTTGGAGTGTAAATGATTATTTAGGACTTGCTAATCACCCAGAAGTAAGAAAGGTAGATGCAGAAGCTGGTGCTAAATACGGTTCGGCTTACCCAATGGGAGCTCGTATGATGAGTGGTCACACTCATTTACACGAACAATTGCAAAATGAGTTAGCGGAATTTGTAAATAAAGAAGCTTCTTATTTATTGAATTTCGGTTATCAAGGGATGGTTTCTACTATCGATGCATTAGTAGGTAAAGATGATGTTATTGTCTATGATGTAGATGCACACGCTTGTATTATTGATGGAGTGAGGTTGCATTTAGGAAAAAGATTTACTTACAAGCATAACGATGTAGCAAGTATCGAAAAAAACCTGCAAAGAGCCGAAAAGATAGCTGAGCAAACAGGTGGTGGTATTCTTTTAATTTCTGAAGGTGTTTTTGGAATGAGAGGAGAGCAAGGAAAGCTAAAAGAGATTGTAGAGCTTAAAAAGAAATATAACTTTAGATTGTTTGTAGATGATGCTCACGGTTTTGGAACTTTAGGGAAAACTGGAGCAGGAGCAGGAGAGGAGCAAGGAGTACAAGATGATATAGATGTTTACTTTGCGACTTTTGCTAAATCTATGGCAAGTACAGGAGCTTTTATAGCAGCCGATCAAGAAGTGATTGATTACCTAAAATACAATTTAAGATCTCAAATGTTTGCCAAGTCATTGCAAATGCAATTGGTAGAAGGCGCTTTAAAACGTTTGGATATGTTAAGAACCATGCCAGAGTTAAAAGAAAAACTTTGGGAAAATGTAAACGCATTACAAAATGGTCTTAAAGACCGTGGTTTTGATATTGGTACCACGCAAAGTTGTGTAACACCAGTTTATTTAAAAGGAAGTATTCCTGAAGCTATGGCTTTAGTGAAAGATTTGAGAGAGAATCACGGAGTGTTTTGCTCAATCGTAGTTTATCCAGTAATTCCTAAAGGATTAATTCTTTTAAGAATGATTCCAACAGCGTCTCATACGTTGAAAGATGTAGAGGAAACTTTAGATGCTTTTGGTGCAATTAGAGAAAGATTAGAAAACGGAACATATAAAAGAATGTCTGCCGCAGTTGCAGCAGCTATGGGAGAATAAAATAACGTTCTTTCAAATATATAAAAGGTCATCTAAAATATTGTTTTAGATGACCTTTTTTGTTTTTATAAAGTTTGTGCTTTCGCGGATTTTTTAAATTAACTTTAATATTTCTCCAGGCTAGTTATTTTCATTCAAAGACCAGATTATAGCTTTCTCTTTTGTAGCTCTAAAAATGGTATGATGTTTTTCGTTGGGTTCATCAGAATACTTCCAAGTCAATTTACTTGGAGCATCCTCTTCTAAAGATTTTGCAAGATTATTAGTGTGTATAGAAATATCTTTAGCACTAGAACCAGCAAACCATAATTTTTTTGATTTCTGAGGAAAGTTATGAAGATAATCTATGGCTTTTCTTTCTAAATAATGATTATTCCACCAAAGCGATGGATCTATAGCAATATAAAAATCAAATGCTTCTGGTTCTAGAAAAAATGTTTCCATAACAAAAAGTCCTGCTAATGACTCTCCAATAATTCCTTTTTTAGCCGAAACTTTGTATTCCTTGCTAATTTTTGTCATTAACTCTTCGGTGATAAAGTTTCGAAAATTTTTAGCCCCATCGGTTAATGGACAATATTTTTCGTCATCCTCGATTTCAGAAAAACCCGTTAAATCTCTTCCTCTTTCCGTGTTTTCAATTCCGACAAGGATAATAGGTGGTATTTTTTCACTTTTTACAAGTTGTGAAATAGTATTTGCTATATGAGGAAAATCTTCTTTTATTCCGCCATCGGGCATATAAAGCACCGGAAAAGAATTGGTATTTTCATAATTAGGAGGTAGCCATACATTAATGATCCTGGTTTCATTTACATATTTTGATTCTATAGTGAAATTATCATGTTTTGGAATAGAGTCATTGTAGGTTTGCTTAACGCCACAGCTAAAAATGAAAAAAGATAGAATTAGGTAGAATGCAGTATTTTTCATTTTTTAGACTTTACTTTTATGTTTTTAAGTGTTTACACTATTCTATGATTGTTAACTGCTAATTATTCGTTCATAGTCCCATCAGGGTTTACTAACTCGCTATTACGCTTTTCCTTTTTTGATTCCTTTTCTTCAGCTTTTTTTGTTTTTTCATCCATGATGATTTCATCTTCGGCGTGCATATCAATTCTATAGGAAACACCAAGGGCTACTTGCCATTTAGAAGGAGTGTCTTTAAAGTTAACTAACCCCGAAATATCTACTTGTAAATCTTTAGTTATTAAATAAGCTCCCCCAGCTCTAGCTATATCGTCGGCATATAGATCACTTTTAATGGCTTGATATTCTCCAAATACCGAAACTTTTTCGTTAACGGAATGCGTCATTGTAAATATTCCAGAATAAGAAGGATATTCTCCTCCAATTTTATCAGCAATAAAATTCATGACAAAAACAAATCTTCCCCAATTATTTTGAGTAATCAAGGCCGCACGCGGACTTAAAGCTGATTCTTCCTCCAATAAATAAGGATTATCTCCAAATAATAAATTGGCTCCACCATAAATAGACACTGCAGGAATTAGATCTCTCCATTTAAAACCGTTATTCGCTTTCCAACTATAAATATTGGGTTTTTCTAAACTTCTTTTCTTATAAGGATCATATACGAGGTATTTTAATCCAAGTGTATTACTTTGAAAATTACTGTACTTCTCTTCTAAAGTTTCTCCTCCAGTATTTGTGTACTGATTAGTTTGTAAATAAGAACCACTTAAGCTGACCTCTAACTGCTCCATTAAAAAACCATATCTAACTTCATAATCTATCCCAAACAGATCTTTTTCTATTTTTTTTCTATTATGATCATCATTTCCTATTCGTGCACCAGTTTCAAACTGCAAAACTTGGTTTCCTACAGCAAATGCGCCTTGAGAACCTCCAGGACGATTGGAGTTAATGGTTTCAGTATATTGGGCTTGAGCACTAAAGCAAGCGATTGAGAATAGTGACGCAATAAAAAATCTTTTCATAAGGAAATTGTTTCAACCAAATATATAGATTTTTACTATTTTTTATCATTTAAAACCTGTTTTTAAGCAAGACAATTAATAATTTTGTATAAAAATAGATTTATGTACTTAGCATCTTTTACGGGATTTATAAAAACCGTACTTATAATAGTTCTTGTTTACTTTGGGGTAAAATTTTTGTTTAAGCTATTTAAGCCATTGATTTTAAAATATATCATGAAAAAAATGGGAGAGAAGGTAGGACAAAGTTTTCAGCAAGGATTTCGACCTCCAAATTATCAAAATAAGCAAGAATCTAATTCTGAAATAAACAGTACTCCTAAAAATTCAAGAAATAAGAAGAAACCTGTGGGAGAGTATATTGAATACGAAGAAATTGACTAAATTTCACACTTTTACTTCTTAAAATTCTTTTGAATGAATTTCAATTTTAAAAAATTACTCCCGCATCTTTTTGTGGTGATAGCTTTTATTGCTGTAGCCTTAGCTTATTTTAGTCCGGTTTTACAAGGAAAAGTGATTTATCAAAGTGATATAGCTCAGTATGTAGGAATGGCCAAACAACAAAATGATTTCCGCGAAAGCGAAAACCAAGAACCTTATTGGACCGATGCTGCTTTTGGTGGAATGCCCACGTATCAATTGGGAGCAAATTATCCTTACAATTTCGTGAAAGAAATAGATAGAACTATTCGGTTTTTACCGAGACCTGCAGATTATTTATTTCTCTATTTTATAGGCATTTATATTCTCTTTTTAGTCTTGAAAATAGACTACAAAATTGCTTTTTTAGGTGCTTTAGCTTTTGGTTTTAGTACTTATTTAATTATTATATTAGGAGTTGGCCATAATGCAAAAGCCCATGCGATTGCCTATATGCCCATGGTGCTAGCTGGAATCATTCACACCTTTAAAGGAAACTATTTTAGCGGTTCGCTCTTATTTACCATTGCCATGGCATTAGAGATCAATGCCAACCACCCACAAATGACTTACTACTTACTGCTTTTGGTCTTGGTTTTAGGTCTGGTTTATTTAATCGATTTTTATAAGAAAAAGAATATTCCGCAATTTTTTAAGAGATTAGGTTTTATGGTCATTGGAGTCCTTATAGCTGTGGGTGTAAATGCTACAAGCTTAATGGCGACGCAGGAATATGGAGAGTTTAGTACACGTGGAAAAACAGGCCTGACTATAAATACAGATGGAACAGAAAAAGAACAAAAAGCAGGTTTAGATTATAATTACATTACAGAATATAGTTATGGAATAGCTGAATCTTTCAACTTATTTATTCCTCGTTTTATGGGAGGATCTAGTTCAGAAAAGTTGGATGAAGACTCAGAGTCTTACCAAGCTCTTTTGAAAATTGGAGCAAATCCTCAGCAAGCAAAAGATTTTGTTGATGGTGCGCCAACTTATTGGGGAGACCAAACCTATATAGGCGCTCCTGCTTATATTGGAGCAAGTCTTGTCTTCTTGTTTATTTTTGCCTTATTCTTAATCAGGGGGAGATTAAAATGGTGGATTGTTGGCGGTTCTATTTTAGCATTGATACTTTCTTGGGGAGATAACTTTGCATTCCTTACCAAATTTTTCATTAATTATGTACCTCTATATAACAAATTTAGAGCAGTATCCTCTATACAAGTCATCATTGAATTATGTGTGCCTATCTTAGGGGTTTATGCTTTATCACAAGTCTTTAGTCAAAAGCATTCTAAAGAAAAAGTGCTAGATGCTCTTAAAAAAAGTACGATGGTCGCTGGAGGTTTAGCATTGGTATTTTTACTGTTTAAATCGATGTTATTTGATTTTACAGGAAACAGAGACCGTATGTTGATTGAACAAATGGGACCCGATTTTGTTCGTAGCTTACGAGAAGATCGTAAATCTATCTTTACGGAAGATACTCTACGTTCTTTGTTTTTTGTGTTGGCTTGCGCCGGAATGCTTTGGGCCTTTGTAAAAGAAAAATTTACTAAAAACATAGCTATCGTAGGAATAGGTGTTTTAATTTTAGTTGATTTAATTGCTGTTGATAGAAGGTATGTTAATAACGATGATTTCGTTTCTAAAATCGCAATGGAACAGCCTTTTCAGCAAAATGAAGCCGATGCTCAAATCTTACAAGATGAAGGTCATTACCGTGTCTTAGATGTTTCTGGGAGTCCGTTTAATTCGGCTAGAGCGTCCTATTTTCACAAATCTATAGGTGGTTACCACGCTGCAAAACCAGGTAGAATTCAGGATTTATTTGATTTTCATATTGCTACAGGAAATCAGGAAGTGTTGAATATGCTCAATACCAAATACGTGATTATTTCTAATCAAGGAAAGGTGATGTCACAACTCAATCCTGATGCGAATGGAAATGCTTGGTTTGTAAACTCAGTAGATGTAGTAAACGATGCGAATGAGGCGATTTTAGCCTTAGACTCACTTCAAAGTAAGAAACATGCAATTGTAGAGCAAGAGTTTGCTGATAAGCTTCCGCGGAAGCGTTTTGAGGAAAATTATGATGATACCATCAAGCTGAAAAGTTATAAGCCTAATGAATTAGCATATGATTACAATGTTGCTGAAGATAGGGTAGCGGTATTTTCTGAAATTTATTATCCTTATGGATGGAAAGCATATGTAGATGATCAAGAAATAGAACATTTCAAAGCAAATTATGTACTGCGTGCAGCGGTTTTACCTAAAGGAGAACATGAACTGGTATTTAAATTTGAGCCGGAAGTAGTTCAAAAAGGAAGTATCATCACATTGGCTAGTGGAGTTATATTATTAGTTCTTATTTTATTAGGTTTCTTTTTCAAATACAGAAAAAAAACTGCTTAAATGCCAAAAAAAGTACTTATTGTTCTTTATTACTGGCCTCCTGCAGGTGGTCCAGGAGTACAACGTTGGCTAAAGTTTGCAAAATATTTACCAGAATTTGGCATAGAGCCTATTATTTACGCTCCTAAAAATCCTAATTATCCTATTGTAGATGAATCTCTACTAAAAGAGATCCCAACAAACATAAAAATAGTTAAACAACCCATTTTTGAGCCTTATGGTTTTGCTAAAATTTTTTCTAAAAACAAAACTGAAACTATAAGTTCTGGAATTATTCAGAAGAAGAAAAAGCAATCATTTTTAGAAAAAATGCTGTTGTTTATACGAGGTAATTTTTTTGTGCCCGATGCTAGAAAATTTTGGGTAAAACCTTCCGTCAAGTTTCTGAAAAATTTTATACAAAAAGAAGGAATTGAAACCGTTATAACTACAGGTCCGCCTCATAGTTTGCACCTCATTGGTTTACAATTAAAGCAAGAGTTAGGTATAAAATGGATTACAGATTTTAGAGATCCTTGGACTACGATAGGGTATCATCAAGAGTTAAAGCTTACTCAAAAGAACAAAAAAAAGCATATTGCCTTAGAAAAGGAGGTGCTGCAACAAGCCGATACAATTTTAGTCACCAGTTTTACTACGCATAAAGAATTTGCATCAAAAACCAACCAACCTGTCGTAACTATAACGAATGGTTTTGATGGAGAGATCGCTAAAGCGGATGTAGAATTAGATGAAAAATTCACTATTTCTCACATTGGTTCTTTGCTTTCAAAAAGAAACCCAACGGTGCTGTGGAAAGTATTGAACGACCTTTGTAGGGAAAATGAAGCTTTTAAAAAAGCTTTACATATACAGCTTATAGGCAAAGTAAGCGAAGAAGTTTTAAACGACCTAGCAACCTCTTACTTGAAAGATAATTTTAAATATTTAGGATATTTAAATCACTCAAAAATAAAATCTTACCAAGAATCATCTCAAGTATTACTTTTGGTTGAGATTGATAGTGAAATTACTCAAGGAATCGTCCCTGGAAAGTTGTTTGAGTATTTAAAAAGTAACCGTCCTATTTTAGCATTGGGTCCTAAAAATTGGGATGTAGGGGTAATTTTAAAATCGGTGGAAAGGGAGACCTATTTCTTACACGACGACTATGAGGGTTTAAAAAAGAGAATACTCGCATACTTTAATTTTTATTTAGAAAATAGGCTAGAGGTTAAAACTGCGTCAATTTCAACTTATCACCGGCAAGCATTAACATCGCAATTGGCTTCTATTTTAAAGGAGAAATAAATTTATGGGGATCATATTAAATCAGTCTTTTAAAAACATTATTGTTACTTATATAGGTTTTGCTATTGGTGCAATAAATGTTCTTCTATTATATCCTCATTTTTTAGAGCCTAAATATTATGGTTTAATCACTTATTTACTTTCGGCAAGTACATTAGTTTGGCCTATTATGGGATTTGGAGTTCATAATACCTTGATTAAGTTTTATACATCTTATAAGAGAAATAAAGATAAAAATAGACTACTCACCTTAGCAATTTTTTTGCCCTTAATAGTTGGGATCTTTATAGGAGTTTTAAGTTTAATTTTTCAAAAACAAATCTTAAACTATTTTGATGAGAATGCTTTAGTCAAACCTTATGTTTGGCTTATTGTAGTGATATCTATAGCAGTAGCTTATTTTGAAGTTTTCTTTGCGTGGAGTAAATTAAAACTGAAAAGCGTCTTTGGTAATTTTATGAAAGAAGTTTTTCACCGGTTATGTGTTACTTTTCTTCTTATCTTATTTTATTATGATTTAATTGAAGTTCATCAATTCATTTATTTATTGACTGCAGCTTATCTCTTGCGAACCTTTATCATTAAAATTTATGCTTTTGGCTTGTTACCCCCTAAATTGAGGTTTGAATTTCCTAGCAATAAAAAGCAGGTATTTAATTATTCTTTGTTAATTCTAATCGCAGGTTCTGTTGCTACAGCTTTATTGGATTTAGATAAAGTGATGATTGAACATTATTTACCTATAGAAAAAGTTTCCGTATACGGAATTGCGGTTTACATAGCATCTGTAATAGCAGTTCCTTCTAGGGCTATGCATCAAATTACTTTACCTATTACTGCGCAATACCTCAACCATAAAGAATGGGATAAGCTAAAAGACTTATATCAAAAAAGTTCTATTAATTTGCTGGTAGTAAGCGGACTCATTTTTTTGCTCATTGTATCTAATGTGAAAAATCTTTATGAGATGATCCCTAATGATTATCAAATTGAATTTTCAATTGTTGTTTTACTATCGCTTATAAAACTTTACGATAATGTTTTAGGAAACAGTAACAGCATTTTATTTAATTCAGATTATTATAAAATTGTATTAATATCGGGAATATTGGTAGTTATAGTGGCCATTTTACTCAATATTTGGTTGATACCTGTCTACGGAATTTATGGAGCTGCCATTGCCACATTTTTATCTTTTGCCTTATACAATACCACTAAACTGATTATTGTTTACTGGAAATTTAAGATGCAACCCATAACTTTAAATACGTTTAAAATTTTAGGCTTCATTTTCACTTTAGGGATTTTATTTTATTTTATTCCCCTCGATTTTAATCCAGTGTTAGATATTCTTATAAGATCCTCTGTAATAGGTTTATTTTATCTGGCAGGTGCTTATTATTTTAAATTCTCTAATGATATCAATAGTCTTATTAAGAATTATTTAAAAAAATAAACCCCTTTCTAAAAGCTAAAGCTATTTAAAAAGGGGAAAAAAACTAACCAACCAAAACTACTTTTATCTTCTGCGTGAAGCAGAAGTGTCTTGACTATTATATGTACGAGTATTAGTCGTTTTCGGATTTGTTCTCGAACTATTGGTTCTTGTTGAAACTCTTTGATTATTAGTAGGAGTTGCACTTGAGTTCTTTCGACTTCTTGTAGAAGTAGTTGTTCTTGTTGGAGTTCTACTTGTGGTACTCAAACTTCTATTATTAGACTGTGAAAGCTCTCTCGTATTACTACTTGTTCTACTGTTATTAGCTCGAGAATTACTTCTATTCTGCGTTCTAACATTCACACTAGAATTTCTAGTATTGGTATTAACAGAACGATTAATATCTCTCCTCGTAGAGGTGTTAGCAATACTTCTTCTGGTATTACTTTTTGTTCCTCTTCTATATACTGCAACGCTTTCGTTGGGTCTATAATAACTTCTTCGCGTATGAGGACGATAGTTGCTTTTATAAATATTATAACTTACTCTGCGAGGATGATAATAAGTTCGGTAAGGTCTAGTGTAAACTATACGATAGTTCGATAATGGTCTTCTGTAAAACCTGTGCCAAGGTCTAACCACATAACCTCTGTTGTAAGGATTAATATAACCTCTAAAGTGTGAAAACTGACCATATCCATCATAAAATACATAAAGTCCACCTACATTTACCAGCCTTCCATAATTATTATAATTAACAATAATATTCCCAGCTTGTACTATACGTCCATAATAATCATAATAAATAGGTACATTTTCTATTTGAATGATAGCACCATAATCGTCATATTGAACGTAGGGGTCATAATTATAACCACTATTAAAACTAATATTTACATTAGTGCTTTGTAGATTAATATGAGTAGTTGCAGGTTGATAGTAAAAGTCAAATTGACCATCTGGATATATAGCAAACTCTATATTGTTTTCAGTAAAAATAATAGAATTACCATAGCCAAAATTAGTAGTCGTAGCTACTTTTTCTTCTTTTGCGATTGCACTAGTTACTATAAATACGCCTAGTACGAGATTTAATAACTTTTTCATGGTTATGGATTTTATTGTTATTCATCAACTAAAAATCAATTAATGTGCCAAAGTTATAAACACTTGATTTTCAAAATCTAAAAAAAGGGTTCCATGAATAGAACCCTTTTAACTAACCAACCAAAAATTATATTATTATGAATATATAATATGTTTTAAGAAAATCAATAATTATACCATTATAGCTTTTCTGCTAAATATTTAGCAGTAAAAGATTTTTTATCTTTTGCTACTGCCTCAGGCGTACCATTTGAGATCAAGTAACCTCCATTTTTTCCACCCTCTAATCCTAGATCAATAATATAATCAGCACATTTCACCAAATCCATATTATGTTCAATAACCACTACCGAATGTCCTTTTTCAATAAGTGCTTGAAATGATTGAAGCAGTTTCTTAATATCATGAAAATGCAAACCTGTAGTAGGTTCATCAAAGATAAATAAGGCTTTATCTTTAGTGGTTGCTTTTCCTAAGAATGAAGCAAGTTTAATACGTTGTGCTTCTCCACCAGAAAGAGTAGAAGAGCTTTGCCCTAATGTTACATAGCCTAAACCAACATCTTGTAAGGGTTGTAATTTCTTTACAATTTTAGACTGTTTTTCTTTCTGAAAAAATGAAATTGCATCATCAATTGTCATCGTTAAAATATCATCGATATTCTTCCCTTCAAACTTTATTTCTAATACTTCTTTTTTAAAGCGTTTACCTTGGCAAGTTTCACAAATTAAATGAACATCGGCCATAAACTGCATTTCTATAGTAACTTCTCCTTCACCTTTACAGGTTTCACAGCGCCCGCCATCGACGTTAAAACTAAAGTGTTTGGTTTTGAAATTTCTAACTTGTGCCAACTTTTGAGCAGCAAAAAGAGATCTTATAACATCATAGGCTTTAATATAAGTCACAGGATTAGAACGAGAAGATCTCCCTATAGGATTTTGATCTACGAACTCTACGTGTTTTACATTTTCAAACTTGCCCTCAATTTTGGTCATTTCACCTACTTTGGCTCCGTAACCACCAGTTTCTTTTAAAATAGAAGGATAGAGTAACTTTCTAACCAGTGTACTTTTACCACTTCCTGAAACTCCTGTCACAGCAGTAAAAACACCTAATGGGAATCTAACATCAATATTTTTAAGGTTGTTAGCTCGAGCTCCAATGATATCAATATAATATTTGTAATCTCTACGCTTTCGCGGAATTTCTATCGTGTATTCTCCATTAAGGTATTTAGCCGTAAGAGAATCTGCTTTTAATATTTCTTTATATTTTCCTGTCGCGACTACATTTCCGCCAAGGGTTCCTGCTTCTGGACCAATATCTATAATTTCATCGGCAGCTTTCATCATATCTTCATCATGTTCTACCACAATGACCGTATTACCCAGATCTCTTAGGTCTTTTAAAACCTGAATAAGTTTTTCGGTATCTCTAGGATGAAGTCCGATAGAAGGCTCATCTAAAATATACATAGAACCTACCAAACTAGAACCTAAAGAAGTAGCTAGGTTTATACGCTGCGACTCTCCACCAGAAAGACTATTAGATTTTCTATTGAGGGTCAAGTAATCTAAACCTACATTAGAAAGAAATTGTAATCTACTATTGATCTCCTTTAAAAGACGTTTCGCTATAGCCTTATCTTGCTCATTTAGGCTGAGATTTTTAAAAAAATCACTTAGTTCCTGTAAAGGAAGTTCTACCAATTGCGTAATAGCCTTTCCGTCTATTTTTACATACTCAGCTTCAGTTCTCAACCTTTTACCTTTACAGGAAGAACATTTTGTTTTTCCGCGGTAGCGAGAAAGCATCACTCGATTTTGAATTTTATAGGCTTTTGCTTCTAGATGATCAAAGAAACTTGTTAAACCTTCAAAATAGGAGTTACCTGTCCAAAGTAGTTCTTTTTGCTCTTCCGTAAGGTCATAATAAGGTTTGTGGATAGGGAAGTCAAATTTATGAGAATTATTGACCAGTTGATCTCTATAAAAGCTCATACTTTCTCCACGCCAAGGGAATATGGCGTTTTCATATATAGAAAGCGAGGTGTTAGGGAAAATCAAATCTTCATCTAACCCAATCACATCTCCATAACCTTCACATTTAGGGCAGGAGCCGTAAGGATTATTAAAACTAAACAAATGCACGTTAGGTTCTAAAAATTTCATGTCGTCCAGCTCAAATTTATTACTAAACTGCTGGGTTTTACCTTGTGTTAAATTTTCGACAAAAAGTTCTCCTTTTCCTTCGTAAAAAGCAGTTTGAATAGCATCTGCCAAACGATTGTAAAAATCTTCATCATTCTTAGTGACGATACGATCTACAACTAAAAAAGCTTCTCCTTTAATATCTTCCGGAGTTTCTTCAATACGCAGAACTTTATCTTTCCATTTAATCCTACTGAAACCTTGTTGTTGTAAAATTTTTATTTTTTCTAATAAATCTCTTCCTTTCTCAATATGAATAGGAGCGAGGAGAAGGAGCTTTTCTTTTTCGGGTAAAGATTTAAAATATAAAACTACATCGGTTACCGTGTCCTTTTTAACCTGATTTCCAGAAATAGGAGAAAAAGTTTTTCCTATACGCGCATATAATAATTTTAAGTAATCATAAATTTCCGTAGAAGTTCCTACGGTAGATCGAGGATTGGTAGAATTTACTTTTTGCTCTATGGCAATGGCAGGAGCGATCCCTTTTATATAATCAACTTTCGGTTTATCCAACCTTCCTAAAAATTGCCTTGCATAAGAAGATAAACTCTCCACATAGCGACGCTGACCTTCTGCGTAAAGCGTATCAAAAGCTAAACTAGATTTCCCTGAACCAGATAAACCAGTTATAACCACTAATTTATTACGAGGGATAACTACATCTATATTGTTTAGATTGTGAAGTTTAGCTCCTTTTATTATTATATTTTCTTTGGGGTTTATTTTTGAAATATCTTTAATCATCACTGTTTCTAATGCTAATGAGCAAAGGTAAATAATAAACACACGGTATAAAAGGATTGATTTAGCAGAAAAAGTGTTAAAATATTTAACTTTTTTGTGATTGTCTTAAATATATTTATATATTTACCACGAAGAAAAACAAAATTCTGCCTATAGCATACTGTTACTTTTAAAAAACCAAAATTTTTAATTTTTACACACAAGAAGCAATTCTTATGTGTTAACTAAGTAACTTGTATGAAAAAAATCCAAACTTCTACAGATGCCCATCTTGTTAGTTGCTATATAAAAGGTGACGAGAATGCATTATCTACATTAATTAATAGACATCAACAACGCTTATATAACTTTATTTATTCTAAGGTTTTTGATCGTGATGTTACCGAAGATATCTTTCAGGATACTTTTATTAAAGTCATTAGAACATTAAAACGAGGAAAATATAATGAAGAAGGTAAATTTCTGCCTTGGGTGATGAGAATTGCTCATAATCTTGTAATCGATTATTTTAGAAAAAACAATCGTATGCCTAAATTTGATTGTAGCGGAGATTTTGACATTTTTGATGTCTTAGGAGATGACAATTTAGATGCAGAACGTCTCATGGTGAAAGATCAAATTGAAAATGACGTTAAAAATCTAATTGAAGAACTTCCTGAAGATCAAAAAGAAGTGTTGGTCATGCGTATTTATAAAGACATGAGTTTTAAAGAAATTGCAGAACGTACCGATGTTAGCATCAATACTGCTCTAGGAAGAATGCGTTATGCGTTGATTA
Organism: Mesonia algae; assembly: GCF_003253545.1. Classification (GTDB taxonomy): domain Bacteria; phylum Bacteroidota; class Bacteroidia; order Flavobacteriales; family Flavobacteriaceae; genus Mesonia; species Mesonia algae. The sequence continues at coordinate 394,731 of NZ_QKYV01000002.1, read as the reverse complement.
ATTTAAGAAAGGTTATTGATAAGCACAATATTGTTTTGACAAATTAATACAATAAGTCCAATTTTTTTTCGTTATTTTTAAACAACTAATGAAAATGAATATAGATGGCAAAACTTTACTTAAATAAACCTTCTAAAGAAGATGAAGTGGGAAACCTGAAACCAAGCAAAGAGACTATAAGCTTTTTGCTAAATTACTCTAAGGCTTTAAGTGTTATAGATTATAAAAAAATGAAGTTTGAAGCACTTCTTAACTAAACTTTGAAGAGAACTCGTTGTTAGCTAGCGAGTTCTTTTTTTTGCTTTAGTATGATATTCTTGTATAATGCTTTTTCTTCCTATAGTATTTGTGATAATATCTTTCTCTAAATCCCAGCCTCTGGCAGGGGAGTACTCTCTTCCATACCAAATAATTTGAAGATGTAACTCATTCCATAAATTTTTAGGAAATAATCTTTTGGCATCTTTTTCTGTCTGTTTTACATTTTTACCATTACTTAAATTCCATCGATACATAAGTCTATGTATGTGCGTATCTACTGGAAACGCAGGAATTCCAAATGCTTGAGCTACCACTACACTTGCTGTTTTATGTCCTACAGCGGGAAAAGTTTCTAAAACCTCAATACTTTCTGGCACTATACCGTGATGCTCTTCAATTAAAATCTTTGATAAACCATAGATGCCTTTAGATTTCATGGGAGATAAGCCCACAGGTTTAATAATCTCTCTAATTTCTTCTACAGAGAGTTTAACCATATCAAAAGGATTATCCGCTTTAGCGAAAAGAATAGGAGTAATTTGGTTTACTTTTTTATCTGTGCTTTGCGCGGAAAGCAATACAGCAATTAACAATGTATAAGGATCTTTATGATCTAAAGGAACCGGTATCGTTGGGTAGAGTTCCTTTAACGTATTTATAACAAAGCTTACTTTTTCTTGCTTGTTCATTTTGTGTATTTTTAAACAAAAATAACAATTATGACCACATTACAAGTAGGAGATAATGCTCCAGATTTTTCGGTGCAAGATCAAGATGGGAAAACTCATCAACTTAAAGATTATAAAGGAAAGAAATTAGTCGTTTTTTTCTATCCAAAAGCAAGTACGCCGGGTTGCACAGCCGAAGCTTGTAACTTAAGAGATAATTGGGAGACTTTTCAAAAAGAAGGGTACGACATTTTAGGCGTAAGTGCCGATACTCCTAAACGTCAACAAAATTTTAAAAATAAACACGAATTACCTTTTCCATTACTAGCAGATGAAGAAAAAGAGGTAATCAATGCCTTTGGAGTTTGGGGACCTAAAAAATTTATGGGTAAAGAATACGAAGGAATTCATCGGACTACTTTTGTAATCGATGAAAATGGGAAAATTTCTAATGTAATCTCTAAAGTAAAAACCAAAGCTCACGCAGAGCAGATTTTATAGTTATTCACTATAAAATTGAAAGCTTTTCTCAATTAAATCATTAGAGACTTGGCAATCTATAATAGGTTTACCTATAGATGATAAGAGAACAAAATTAATAATCCCATGACTGTTCTTTTTATCATATTTCATAAGATCTATAATAGGTGCTAAGTCTTCTTTAGCAAAATCTACTTTAGGAAAAGTTTTTAAAATAGTTTGTTTTATCTCTTGAGTTTGATTGCTATCTAAGTTCTGTAATTGATTAGAAAGGTATGCTGCTAAAATCATTCCAACAGCAACGGCTTCACCATGTAGTAGTGTTTCTTTTTCATTGCTTTCTAGAAAATAACTTTCAATAGCATGCCCTAAAGTGTGTCCAAAATTCAAGGTTTTTCTAATTCCGTCTTCATTTAAATCTTGGGTAACAATATTATTTTTAATGAGGATGGATTCATAAATCAATTCATCTAAATCTTCTAAAGTAAGTTGAGATAAATCACTCATTTTATTCCAGTAGGAAGAATCTGCAATTAGACCGTGTTTTAGCATTTCGGCTAATCCACTTCGCATTTCGTTAGCGCTTAAAGTGGTTAAAAAAGAAGTGTCTATAAGAACCATTTCTGCATTACTTATTACACCTATTTGATTTTTTAATTTACCTAAATCAACTCCGGTTTTCCCTCCAACGGCAGCATCAACCATCCCTAATAGAGTAGTAGGTATATTTATATAAGCTATTCCTCTTTTAAAGGTAGAGGCAACAAATCCGCCAAGGTCTGTAACCACACCGCCACCAAGATTAATACACAGAGATTTTCTATCGGCATCTAATTCTGTTAAAGCTTCCCATACGCCATTGCAAGTAGTAATATTTTTTTCTGATTCGCCTGGCTCAATTTCAATAATTTCGATTTCTATGGAGGTAGCTAAATTTTGTAAAAAACTAGGCAAACAAAGCTCCTTAGTATGTGAATCTACTAGTATAAAAAGTTTAGAAGGATTATTGTCGTTAAGGTAGTTATTCAAGTATTGGTAAGCTGTTTCGCCAAAATGTATAAAATTTTTAACAGATGCTATTGACTTCATTAAAATTGATGTTAAATGAACGTCGAAATTAATTAGAAAAAATAAAATATTGTTACTTCACGACTTATATTTGCAAAAAAATAGCGTTAATGGTTACAAAGATTTTTAATAATACAAAGAGAGCCTTTGCTTTAAAAAGCGATAGTGAGTTAAAAAAATCACTATTTATTTTTAGTATGATGAATAAAGGCGTTTTGGTTAGCATAGGAACCAAAGTTACAAATTTAGCCCTAAAACTTCATTTACCCGTAGAAGGTATTATTAAGAAGACTATTTTTAAGATGTTTTGTGGCGGAACTTCTAAAGAAGATTGCTTACCTGTAATTAAGAAAATGCATGAAATGCATGTACATAGTGTATTAGATTATTCTTCTGAAGGAAAAGAAGAAGAAGCTGAATTTGATAAAGCATTAAACACTAAAACAGGAATTGTGACCTTTGCTAACCGCAGGAAAGAAATTCCGTTTACGGTATTTAAACCTACAGGAATAGGAAGGTTTGCAATTTGGGAAAAAGTATCTGCCAAAGAAGAGCTTACCAAAGAAGATCAAGAAGAGTGGGATAGAATTGTAGACCGTGTCGATGAAATTTGTGAGTTGGCTTACAAATTAGATATGAGAATTTTAGCTGATGCTGAAGAGTCTTGGATGCAAGATGCTGCAGACGATCTTCTAGAAGAAATGATGTCTAAATATAACCAAGAAAAAGTAATTGTTTATAATACTTTACAGTGTTACCGTTGGGATAGACTACAATATATTAAAGATTTACATAAGAGAGCTAAAAATAGAGGGTTTAAAATAGGAGCCAAAGTTGTACGTGGCGCTTACATGGAAAAGGAAAATGCTAGAGCAGATAAAATGGGTTATCCAACTCCTATATGTGAAGATAAAGAAGCTACCGATGTGAATTTTAATGCGGTTATTTATTATGCAATGCAAAATCTAGATGAAATAGCTCTTTATATAGGAACCCATAATGAGGTAAGTACTTATTTAACCATGCAGTTAATGGAAGAAAAAGACATTAGCAAAGATGATGATCGTATATGGTTTAGTCAGCTTTTTGGAATGAGTGACCATATCTCTTTCAATTTAGGTTTAAATGGATACAATGCAGCTAAATTGGTTCCTTTTGGGCCTATTAGAGATGTAATCCCTTATTTAATGAGAAGAGCGCAAGAAAACTCATCAGTGAAAGGTCAAACGGGAAGGGAATATGCTTTACTGCTAGAAGAAAAGCAAAGAAGAGAAGGACAATTTACCAAACGTATTGCGTAAATTTTACAGCTTTTTTAACGAAATAAAATCCATCTGCTTCAGATGGATTTTTTATTTTACAGAAGTAATTGTTAATCTATGAAAAAGACATTTCAGTTTATTAAGAAGACCTATGAGCAATGGATGAGTAATAGTCCGTTTGAGCAAAGTGCCGTAATTGCATATTATACTTTGTTTTCATTACCTTCTTTGCTCATTATCATTATTACCATAGCGGGATATTTCTTTGAAACATCAGATGTTCAAGGGAAAATTATTTCTGAAGTTGCTTCATTCACTGGGGAAGAAACGGCTCTAACTATAGAAACGATGATTACCAATGCTCGTATAAAAGGAGAAAACTTTCTTAATATTACGGTAAGTGTTTTAATGCTCATTTTTGGTGCAACAGGAGCTTTTTTTCAATTGAAAAAAGCGATGAATAGAATATGGAGTGTAAGAGCTAAAAAAGATAATCTAATGCGGATGATTTTAGATAGGGCCATTTCTTTTGGAATGATTATCGTAATTGGTTTTATGTTATTAATTTCATTGGTCATCTCTACGGTAGTTTCCGCTTTAAGCGAATATATAAGTACTTATGCTCCACAAATCACTTCTTACTCGTTAGAGGTTTTCAATTTTCTATTAAGTTACATTTTTATAGGAACTCTCTTTGCAGGAATCTTTAAACTTTTACCTGACATTAAAATAAGATGGAAAATTACTTTTATAGGAGCCTCACTTACTACCGTTTTATTTTTGTTAGGTAAATATTTATTAGGCTTTTACTTTAGCGAGAGTGATCCTGCATCTGTTTACGGAGGAGCTTCTTCTGTCATTCTTATTTTACTTTGGGTTTTCTATTCTTGCTTGATTATGTTTTTTGGAGCAGAATTTACCGTTCAATATGCTCTTTTTAGAAATGAAACCATCACTCCTAATAGTTTTGCCGAGCCTGCTTATTATCAAGAGATGGAAGAGTTAGAAGAAGAAAAAAACCGTATAAAAAAAAAGAAAAAACAGATAGATAAACTCTCTACTTAATAAAGTTTAACGTTTTTAAAACGAGGTTTACATTTTTTTTAATAGAGTCTTGGTAATGAGTATTTTATCTTTACCGAAAAGAAAATTAAACTAAAAAAAACTAGAACTATGAAAAAGAGAATTGCCATTTTAGCAACCGACGGATTTGAAGAAAGTGAATTAAAATCACCTAAAGAAGCGATGGAGAATGAAGGCTTTCAAGTTGATATTGTGAGTTTAAAATCTGGAAGTATTAAAGCCTGGGATCAAGGGAATTGGAGTAATGAATACAAGGTAGATAAAACCTTAGATAGTGTATCTGCAAATGACTATAATGCTCTTGTTTTACCAGGTGGGGTTATTAATCCAGATAAATTAAGAATAGAGAAAGATGCAATTACTTTTATTAAAGACTTCTTTAAACAAAGTAAACCTGTAGCTTCTATATGTCACGGTCCTTGGTCACTTATCAACGCAGATGTTGTAAAAGGAAGAACCATGACTTCTTATCCTTCTATTAAAAAGGATTTAATAAATGCTGGAGCAAATTGGGAAGATAAAGAAGTAGTGGTAGATGAAGGCTTAGTTACAAGTAGAAATCCAGATGATTTACCTGCATTTAATAGTAAACTAATTGAAGAGATTAAAGAAGGTAAGCACGATTTACAACATGCTTAATTTAAGCTTAATAAAATCTAAAAAGTCCGCTTTACGCGGACTTTTTTTATGATTTAAATAAAAATTTTAATCCAATTCGACTTAACATTTTCTTTTCGAACTCCCAAAAGAATTTAAACTGACCAAAAAGCCAACCAAAACTTACTAATAATACTTGGTAAATAGGAAAGACAAGAATAATTCTTAGGAAATAATATATAAATCCTCCAAACCAAAATCCTTCAGAAAAATGACCTCTATCTAAATTTAACCAAGCAAGAAGAGGTTTTGCAACATAGACAGATGATGAACCTGTTATCCCAAAGACAATAAAAATGATAATGATTTGCCAGTTAGATTCAATTCCCCAGCGCTCTTTCAATTTTTCCATATATTTCTCCTAAAGTTTTTGATTGTATTTTTCTTGAAAATATTGAAGATATTGGTAAAGTAAATAATTTACTTCTAAGCCATACTTAAGGGTCGAATCATAGTTAATCTCCCAAGAATACAAGTCTCTATTGTAATCACCTGTGGTCACTCTACTATTATAGGAAGAGACCATAAAGGAATTTTTATTTTCTAGCAAACTTAAACTATAATGTTCCTTTGATCGTTGTGTAGCAAGCCAAGAGTTAAAACCAGGTTCTACAATAATAATTTCATATTCTAGATTATCATTGGCAATTCTTATGGTATCGTTACTAACCGATGTAGAATTTTCCTTTCCAGATTTATCAATGCTTTTAGTACTACTGCAACTATAGACTCCAAAAAGTACAATGCAAAAAAGAATAAAATTTTTCATAGTATTAATAAGTCTTATTGAAACTTAGAAAAATCTATTATAAAGCTTCCTGGGTATCTATTTGAAACTTCATCTCTAAACTTTTCTGCTTTTTCTCTAGAATTAAATTTACCAACCACAAGAGTGTACACTTTAATGTCTTGAATTACTTTAACTTGCACGGTAACATCTCTTTGGTAACTTGCTTTTAAGTTATCTGCCAAACGAATTAAGTTAGCAAGTTCTTGAAAGCTTCCTATTTGTACACCAAACCAATCTGGCTCAATTCTATTTATATTTAACTCATAAAACTCCAAAGGCTCTACGTTGGCTACTGGAGCATCTGGATTAGTAGGAGTAGAGGTAGAGGTCTCTCCATTATCTGCAGGAGTAGAAACATCTGCAATTTCATCGCTGCCATCTCCAATCACTTCAATGGCCACATCGGTAACTCCCATTCCTATATATTCTAATTTTTGTGCAGAAGATTTAGAAAGATCTATTATTCTTCCACTCACAAAAGGACCTCTATCATTAATTTCAACAACTGTAGTTTTGTTATTTGCTAAGTTAGTTACTCTCACTTTTGTTCCAAAAGGCAAGTGGCGGTGTGCAGCTGTAGGTTTGTTATGGTAATATTTTACTCCGCTTGCGGTTCTTCTTCCTTCAAATTTATCGGCATAAAAAGAAGCTTTCCCAGTTTGAACTTGTGCGAAACTAAAAGTAGAAAGCAAGAGAAAAGTACAGATGAAAATAATTTTTTGCATTGGTTTTGTATTTTGTTAGTTCTTTGCGAATATATTAATTATTTGATTAGCAAGCTCGACACCTATTTTTTCTTGAGCTTCTACCGTAGATCCTGCAATATGCGGACTTAAAGAAATGGCAGGGTGCATTAAAATCTGAATTTCTGGAGTGGGCTCTCTATCAAACACATCTAAACCTGCAAATGCTATTTTTTTGTCATTTAAAGCATTTACTAAAGCTACTTCATCTACAATTCCACCTCTAGAAGTGTTGATAATTCCAGCATTTGGTTTCATAAGCTCAAGTTCTTCCTTTCCGATAAGGTAATTATCTTGTGTAGGAACGTGAATGGTTACGATATCTGAATTTTCTAAAACTTCATTTAGTGGTGCTGTAGCAACCGAAAGAGTAACTTCTTGACCGTCAAAAAAATCAATCTTAATTTCGGCTTTCCCCAATTTGTTATCACGAGCGATAACTTTCATTCCTAAACCTAATGCTATTTTAGCGACTTCTTTACCAATTCTACCAAAACCTATAATCCCTAATGTTTTTCCGTAAAGTTCGCTAGCATTACTGTATGTTTTTTTTAACTCCTTAAATCTAGAATCCCCTTCTAAAGGCATATCTTGATTTGTGTTTTTCAGAAAGCGTACGTTACTAAAAATATGAGCAAAAACCATTTCGGCTACGCTTCGGGAAGATGCATTTGGAGTATGAATTACTTTAATACCTTTTTTTTCCGCGTAAGCGACATTTATATTATCTAAACCAACACCAGCACGTCCAATAAGTTGAAGTTTTGGGCATTGATCTATAAGTTCTTCACTAATTTTTGTGGTACTACGAACTAAAATGATTTCAATGTTATTTTTATTGATATAATCGGCCAATTGAGATGGAGCAACTTTAGTGTTGAAAACTTTAAATTTAGCTTCTTCTAAGGCTTTTATTCCGTTAACGGAAAGTCCGTCATTTATTAATATATTCATATTATGCTTTTCTTTCTAATTCACTCATTACTTCCACCAAAGTCTCTACACTAGATAACGGGAGTGCGTTATACATAGAAGCTCTATAGCCACCCACGCTACGATGTCCATTAAGACCATTGATATTTGCTTCTTCTAGTAATTGATTAAATAAAGGCTCTAACTTGTTGTCTTCTAGGTTAAAAGTAGCGTTCATTGTAGATCGATCTTCTTTGGCCGCATAACCTTTAAACAAAGGATTAATATCAATTTCTGAATAAAATAATTGTGCTTTCTTTTCATTGATCTCTTCTATAGCTTTTATGCCACCAAGAGATTGTAGCCATCTCAAATTAAGTAAAGAAACATAAACCGCATAAACCGCAGGGGTGTTAAACATGCTTTCTTTCTCAATTTGAATTTGATAATTAAGGAGAGAAGGGATTTTTCTAGTAACTTTTCCTAAAATTGATTCTTTTACAACCACTAAAGTAGTTCCTGCCGGACCCATATTTTTTTGAGCTCCAGCATAGATTAAATCAAATTGACTAAAATCTAATTGTCTCGAAAAAATATCGCTACTCATATCGCAAACCAGAGGAATTTCTATTTGAGGAAATTTTTTAATTTGAGTTCCATAAATGGTATTATTACTTGTGCAATGAAAATAATCATAAGAACGATCTATAGAATATTTTTTAGGTATGTAGCTGAATGATTTGTCTTTAAATGAACCCACTTCAACTATTTCTCCAAACATTTTAGCTTCTTTTATCGCTTTAGAAGACCAAGTTCCTGTATTTAAATAGGCTGCCTTTTTTTCTAATAAATTGTAGGCAACACTTAAAAATTGAGTGCTCGCACCACCGTGTAAAAATAAAGCTTGATAACCCTTATTTTTTAATTGCAATAAGTCCAAAACTAATGATCTAGCTTCTTCCATTACATTCACAAAATCTTTACTACGGTGTGAGATTTCTAAAATAGATAAGCCAGAATTATTAAAATCTAATACGGCTGCAGAAGCTTCTTTAAATACCGAGTGAGGTAAAATACAAGGCCCTGCGCTAAAATTGTGTTTTTTCATAAATTCTATTTTAAAAACTATAAGTGAGTTAAAAATTTCATGGTATCTACATTATCGGCATAATCGGCTAATTGTGGTTGTTGAGTTTTGCCAAAAGGAATGTGATGGTTTTCCAATCCATTAGAAACTATACATTGTATGTTTTCTTCTTCTTTTTTTAGTTTTAACTTTAATTGTTCTAGATCTTCATATTCCTCATAAAAAACAGAGGCGATAGGAGAGGAGAAAGATTCGTCTTTTTTAAGCACTAAAAAGCCGTTATCTAAAATTTTATATTCACTCATTAAATACACCGCCTTGTTGTAATCATAATTATTAGCATACTTGTTAGAATCGATTATAGGGTGCCAGTCATAAATAGCTTCAAAAAAGTAATCTAATTTTTGTTCTTTAGGAACATATAGTTTTGAGACATTTCGGCATCCTAACCCGTAATAACGAAAAATATCTTCTCCTAAAGGTTGTAGTTCCTCTTTAGTTTCGTTTCCGGTAAGAATGGCAACAGAATTTCTGTTTTTTCTAATAATGTGAGGTTTTTTTGAGAAGTAATATTCAAAATAACGAGCTGTATTGTTACTACCTGTAGCGATTACAGCATCAAAATTATCTAAGCGATCTTTAGAAAACGCAATTCTTTCTTTAAAATGTGATTCTAATTCCGTTATATATTGAGTGATTACTGGCAGTAATTGATTATCATTCGAGGATTGTTTTATCAATACTTTATTTCCGCTAAGGAGAACACAAAGAAAATCATGAAAACCTACTAAAGGAATATTCCCAGCCATAATTATAGCTACAGTAAGGTTTTTCTCTTCATCAATAGAATAATTAGAAATCCAATTTTCTAATTTTTTTTCCTCTAAAGCAAGACTCCATTGTTTTAAAGAAAAAAGAATATTTTCTTTCGTAAACCACCCATTATAATGAATAGCATTATCTATTTTTTCATTTAAAATAGTGAAAAAATTATTTTCCTTATCGGAAGTAGCTTCTGCGTGGTTTAAAAATCGTTTTAATGAGTTTCCTAATAAAGAAAAAGGTTTGATGCGTGCTTCTACATTCATATTATTTGGTTATCTACCCGAATGGCTTTATTTTTGTGCAAAGTTACATATATAAAAAGAAAAAAATGGCTATAATTATAACAGACGAGTGTATTAATTGCGGAGCTTGTGAACCTGAGTGTCCTAATACTGCAATTTACGAAGGAGCCGATGATTGGCGTTACGCCGATGGAACCGATCTTGATGGAGATATTGTTTTGCCTAACGGAAAAGAAGCAAACGCCGAAGAGGCTCAAGAGCCTGTAAGTGATGAGTTTTACTATATAGTGCCAGATAAGTGTACCGAATGTAAAGGTTTTCACGATGAACCTCAATGCGCGGCAGTTTGTCCTGTAGATTGTTGTGTGCCCGATGATGATCATGTCGAAACCGACGACAAACTATTAGAGAAACAAGCTTTTATGCATAACCAATAAAACAAAAAACCACTCGAATGAGTGGTTTTTTTATCTATTTTATTTACTACTATTATCTAGTAGGCCTTTTCATCATATATTTTTTTAAGATGATATCATCTGTTTTTGGATCATAATTTCCAACTACAAAGTTTCCATCTTCGTCAAAATATCCAAAAGAGTCATATTCCTTGGTGTGTAGTATGTAAGTATCCCTATCAGGCATCTGTCTAATAACACCATACTCTGTTCTTTCCTTCCCATTCATTTTATGAACAACATACCCTTTTCTATCTGGAGATATCATATAGCTATTTTGATCTACCATAAATGAGGTGGAAGTAGAAATTTGAGGTTGATGTCTTCTAACCGCTTGATTGGTCTTATCATTATTTTCAACCCCTAACTCTTGTTGGGCTTTAATGGTTCTCTTTTCAACAGCTACATTTTCGCCTTTATTATCTTTGGTAATGGTTTTTGTAGTAACTGTTTTCTTCATTTTGTCTTCAGTTTGTGCGTAATTGGTAAAACCAAAAGTTAAGCACAAAGCAGTAATCATTAATTTTTTCATTTTAATTGTTTTTTTTAGTTAGCTTAAAGGTAAATTTATATTGTGTTAATTTTTAATAAGGCAACGGTAAAATTTACTTAAAAGAACTCAAGAAATAATATAGTATCACTTCATTAATAATGCTTTATTAAACCAAATCATTCTGTATATTTGCGGTTCAAAAAGTATTAAGAAAAACTATGAAAGCAGGTATTGTAGGATTACCAAATGTTGGGAAATCAACATTATTTAATTGTTTGTCTAACGCAAAAGCACAAAGTGCTAATTTCCCTTTCTGTACGATAGAACCTAATATAGGAATCGTGAATGTGCCCGATATGAGGCTAGAGAAGTTGGAGGAGTTAGTAAAGCCTGAAAGAGTTTTACCTGCAACCGTAGAAATCGTTGATATAGCAGGATTGGTTAAGGGTGCAAGTAAAGGAGAAGGACTGGGAAATCAGTTTTTAGGAAATATTAGAGAAACTGATGCTATTCTACACGTATTAAGATGTTTTGATAACGATAATGTTGTTCACGTTGACGGAAATGTAAATCCTATTAGAGATAAGGAAACTATTGATATTGAACTTCAGTTAAAAGATCTAGAAACTGTAGATAAGAAACTCGAAAAAGTAAAAAGAGCAGCAAAAACGGGAAATAAAGAAGCTATAAAAGAGCAAGAAGTCCTTTTGAAATTAAAAGAAGGATTGGAAGCAGGAATATCTGTAAGAGCAATTGATATTGCAGAAGATGACCGTAAAGAACTTGTAGCGCCATTACAGTTTATTACCGATAAGCCTGTTCTCTATGTTTGTAATGTAGATGAAGATGCTGCCGTTAACGGAAATGAATACGTAGAAAAAGTAAAAGAGGCGGTAAAAGACGAACATGCAGAGGTTTTAGTATTAGCAGTAGGTACTGAAGCAGACATCACAGAGCTAGATGACTTTGAAGAACGAAAAATGTTTTTAAATGATATAGGTCTAGATGAAGCAGGTTCAGCTAAATTAATTAGATCGGCTTATAAATTATTAAACCAGCAAACCTATTTTACTGCAGGAGTAAAAGAAGTAAGAGCTTGGACAATTCCTGTAGGAGCTACAGCTCCACAAGCAGCAGGAGTTATTCATACAGATTTTGAGAAAGGTTTTATTCGTGCCGAAGTAATTAAATATGATGATTATGTTTCTTTAGGAAGCGAAGCAAAAGTAAAAGATGCAGGTAAATTAAGTGTTGAAGGAAAAGAATATGTGGTTCAAGATGGGGACGTAATGCATTTTAGATTTAATGTTTAACTGATTGTTATTTTCAGTAATATAAAAAAAGGCTCAAAATCAAATTTAGATTTTGAGCCTTTTTCACATTAAATTAATAGCAGATACATATAGATCATCCAACCGAAATAAAATTTTATTTTAATAATTTTAAGTACGAATAGCTTTATTTATGTCGGCCTAAATCTTTTTTAAATCTATATTTTATCTAGTTTATTTGCATTACATCGTTTTTATTTAAACGTTTTTTTTACCATTAAGTCACCTTCTTTTTTAATATACATCAATTCAATATTAGATAAGATTTATTAAATTGTTTAAAATCAGTGTTTTTTTATTTAAAAAATGACATTAATACTTTAAATTTACGATCTCAATAAATCATTTTTTTTGATAAAATTTTTTACCTCCTTTTTTTTCTGCCTTGTTTGTTTTTTTTCTTTGGCTCAAGAAAAGATATCTCACTTAGAAGAACTTGAGAAAGCTAGCTTGGCTAAATATGATATTTCAAATTTTACAGATTCAAAAAAAATTGCTCTTCAACTTTTAGAAGAATCTTATAAAGAACAAGCTACTTACTATACAGCTAGTGCCTACAATTTATTAGCTTTAAATGATGAAGCGGTGGAGAATTATTCTTCAGCAAAAGAAAAGTATACAAAATCCAAAGATCTTTCTCTACTTCATAATTACCCTAGGCTTTTAATGGTTAATTACAATGGGTTGGGGAATGTTTGGGTGCTTGAAGAAAAGAATTATAAGGTTTCAGAAATATACTATAAAAAAGCACTTCACATAGCAGATTCTTTAAATCATAGTTTTAAAAATGATGTGCTTATCAATATAGTATGGAATCGATTAGATAATAATCAACCTCAAAAAACAGCTGATTATATTGGAGAACTAAAAAAAATAACGACAAATGTAGATAAAGAATTCAGTAGATATAATAGTACTTTAATTTCTTCAGCATATTTGTTATTAGCACGTTATTATGCACAAATTAATCAACATGAACTTGCAGAAATAAATTTCGATAAATCTATTGAAGTGCTTGAAACTCATCCTTTATATGAACAATTAAGTGAAATTTACCTCTATAGAAGTAGCTATGAAAAAAGTATTGGTAAGTTTGATAAAGCATTTTTTTATTTAGAAAAACATATTTCTAACAAAAATAACTTTATTAATGAAGATCTAAAAAAGCGCTTAGCTGTAGAAAATGCACGATATGATTTAAAAGAATATGAGAGAGCTTTAGTGAGCTCTAAACGAGAGAAAGTACTTATGCAAGATTTAGCCAAATCTAAATCGAGAACTTCTTGGTTGTATGCTATAATATCAATTTTCTTATTTGCTATACTCTTACTTATTTATAGAGAAAATAAAATAAAGAACAAATTGATTATCACTTTAAATAAGCGTAATAAACAATTAAAAAAAGCAAAAAAAGATGCTGAAATTGCTGCAGAAGCTAAATCACAATTTATTTCAAATATTAGCCATGAAATTAGAACTCCATTACACGGAGTAATAGGAATAGCATCTTTATTGTTAGAAAGTGATGATACCTCCAATACAAATAAAAAGCTTCTCAACTCTTTAAAATTTTCAGGTAATTACTTACTTAATTTAATTAATAATATTCTTTTTCTCAATAAAATTGATAAAAATAAAATAAAAGTAAAACCAGAGGTTATTACGTTGCATACCTTTCTTAATAACATCTCTAATGCGGTTCAATTTCATAAAGAAAAATACAATTGTGAGGTGGTATATAAAATTGATCCAAAATTACCCAGCCAAATAATTTCTGATTCTAATATACTCTATGAGGTTCTACTAAATTTAACAGATAACGCCATTAAATTTAGTAAAGGAAAGGTAAGGGTAGAAGTAAATCAAATTAATCATACCCAAGATAAATCTATCATAGAATTTAAAGTTATAGATGATGGTGTAGGCATACCTAAAGACAAGCAAAATATAATTTTCGATAACTTTTCACAAATTTCTATAGATAAAAGTATTATGGAAGGTACAGGTATAGGTTTATCTATAGTAAGAAAGTTATTATTGCTTATGAATAGTGAGATTAAATTGAATAGTAAAGTAGATCAAGGGTCAATTTTCTCTTTTGAAATTGAATGTGATAATCCTCTTAAACAAAATGTAGTGCAAGACCAATCTTTTAAAATTAATCCATTAAAAGAGAAAAAAATAATTCAAGTAGAAGATAATCAAATCAACCGTTTAGTGGTTGAAAAGTTTTTAAAAGATTATGATGTTGATCTTAATACATTTGGTGATGGTCAAGATGGGTTAGAAGCATTAATTGAAAAAGAATGGGACATTGCTTTAGTAGATATAAATATTCCAACTTTAAATGGTTATGAGATTGTAACCTCTGTAAGAAAAATTCATCCTACAAAACCCATTATAGCCGTAACCGCATCAGAGTTGAGCGAAATTAAAGAAAGAGCTATAAAAGCGGGAATAACAGATGTTTTAATCAAACCTTTTAGTAAAGAAACTTTAATAAATACCATCTCTAAATACTTGCAATAATAAATTTTTATTTATTGTTGATTATTTTCCCTTGTGCGAGTTTTATTTTTTCTTAATTCGTACTATCTTAGCTTCACACCAACATTATCTATGACAGAAGAAACAAAGTATACCGAGGAAAACATACGTTCTTTAGATTGGAAAGAACATATTAGAATGCGTCCTGGGATGTATATTGGTAAGCTAGGGGATGGCTCTAGTGCAGATGACGGAATTTATATTTTGCTTAAAGAAGTTCTCGACAACTCTATAGACGAGTACGTTATGGGGGCTGGAAAAACTATAGACGTCTCTATACAAGGTCAAAAAGTAATAGTTCGAGATTATGGTAGAGGTATACCTCTAGGTAAAGTTGTAGATGTAGTATCTAAGATGAATACGGGAGGAAAGTATGATTCTAAAGCCTTTAAGAAATCTGTAGGTCTTAATGGAGTTGGTACCAAAGCGGTGAATGCACTTTCAGGATTTTTTAGAGTAGAATCGACTAGAGAAGGAAAGTCAGCTTCTGCGGAATTTGAAAAAGGAGAACTTAAAAACGAAGAGTTTTTAGAAGAGACTTCACGTAGAAAAGGAACTAAGGTTTCCTTTATTCCAGATGAAACTATTTTTAAAAATTATAAGTATAGGGCAGAGTACGTAGAGAAAATGCTCAAAAATTACGTATATCTTAATACGGGATTAACCATTACTTTTAACGGTGAGAAATTTTACTCAGAAGAAGGTTTAAAAGATTTACTTTCAGAAAGTATTAATGAGGAAGATCGTTTGTTTCCTATAATTCATTTAAGAGGAGATGATATAGAAGTAGCAATTACTTATAGTAAAGCTCAATACAGTGAAGAATATCACTCTTTTGTGAATGGGCAACATACTACACAAGGAGGAACTCATCAATCGGCTTTTAGAGAAGCAATCGTAAAAACAGTAAGGGAGTTCTTCGGTAAAAATTACGAAGCTAGTGATATTAGAAAATCCATCGTATCTGCGATAAGCATAAAAGTAATGGAGCCGGTTTTTGAAAGTCAAACTAAAACTAAATTAGGTTCTACTGATATGGGTGGTAACCTTCCAACGGTAAGGACTTATATTCTAGACTTTGTAAAACGACAGTTAGATAATTACCTGCATAGAAATCCGGAAACGGCAGATAAAATCCAGAGAAAAATTCTGCAAGCAGAAAAAGAAAGAAAAGATTTATCTGGTATTAGAAAATTAGCTAAAGAAAGAGCTAAAAAAGCTAGTCTTCACAATAAAAAATTGAGAGATTGTAGAATACACTTGGGAGACGTAAAAAAAGAACGTAATCTAGAAAGTACTCTTTTTATTACCGAGGGAGATTCGGCGAGTGGTAGTATTACAAAATCTAGAGATGTAAATACACAAGCGGTATTTAGTCTAAAAGGTAAACCTTTGAATAGTTACGGTCTTACCAAAAAAATTGTTTACGAAAACGAAGAATTCAATTTACTTCAAGCCGCACTGAATATAGAGGACTCGATGGAGGATTTAAGGTATAATAATATTGTAATAGCGACTGATGCCGATGTTGATGGTATGCACATTCGTTTATTACTTATTACCTTTTTCTTACAGTTTTTTCCTGAATTGATTAAAGAAGGACATTTATATATTCTTCAAACACCATTATTTAGGGTTAGAAATAAAAAAGAAACCATTTATTGCTATTCTGAAACTGAAAAGAGAAATGCCATTGAAAAACTTTCTGGTAAACAAGAAATAACACGATTTAAAGGACTTGGTGAAATTTCTCCAGATGAATTTAAACATTTTATAGGGGAAGATATAAGATTAGACCCTGTTATGTTAGATAAGGAAACTGGTATTGAAGATTTGCTAAGTTTTTATATGGGGAAAAATACTTCACACCGCCAAGAATTTATCATTGAAAATTTAAAAGTAGAATTAGATATAATAGAGGAAAACTAATTTATGAGGTTTAATAATTCAAAAAATATTAAACTTATACCTATAGTTTATTTCTTTATAATAGTGAGTATGGGCTTGTTTCTTTTCTTAAGTGTAGAGTTGCAACACATATATAAAGGAGAAGTTGTTTTTTTTCTTCTCACATTCATTTTACTTTTAATAATTATATACTTATATAAATCTGGTAAGTATTTTGAGTATGATAGTGATGGAGAAACTCTATGTTTAACAAATAGAGGTGTTTTAATTTCAGAAAAATATAATTATAGAGAGCAAAAAGCTGAATTTCCGAAGTATAAATTAAAAAGCTATAAGGTTTCTAATTACTTTTTTTTCAAATATTTGAGTGTAAAAGTATTATCGAAAAATTCTAATTCAGTTAAAAAAATAAAATTTAATATTACTTTTATTAGTAATAATAAGATCAAAGTTTTACAAAAATCTTTACAAAAAATAGTGCACCAAAATAAGCATCGTTGATTACATGGATATAGAAAATGAAAATAACCTAGAGGCGAATAATCAACCAGAAGAACAACAGGCTAAAGAAGTAATTACAAAAATTACGGGCATGTATAAAGACTGGTTTTTAGATTATGCTTCTTATGTGATATTAGAAAGAGCAGTACCAGCACTAGAAGACGGTTTTAAGCCTGTTCATCGACGTATCATGCAGTCTATGAAAGATTTAGATGATGGTCGTTATAATAAAGTGGCTAATATTGTAGGTCACACCATGCAATATCACCCCCACGGGGATGCAAGTATTGGAGATGCGATGGTACAACTGGGACAAAAAGACCTTTTAATTGATACTCAGGGTAACTGGGGAAACATATTAACAGGCGATAGAGCAGCTGCTTCTCGATATATCGAGGCACGTTTGTCTAAGTTTGCTATGGACGTTGTTTATAATCCAAAAATTACAGATTGGCAAGCTTCCTATGACGGACGTCGTAAAGAACCTATTACGTTACCAGTAATGTTTCCTCTACTTTTAGCTCAAGGGGCAGAAGGAATTGCGGTGGGGTTAAGCACAAAAATACTTCCGCACAACTTTATAGAACTTATTGAAGCTTCTATAAAACATTTACAAGGTAAACGATTTAAACTATTTCCAGATTTTCCTACAGCGGGGATTATGGATGTTAGTAATTATAATGATGGTTTAAGAGGAGGGAAGTTACGTGTACGTGCAAAGATAAGTCAGAGAGATAAAAACACACTGGTTATAAATGAGATACCTTACAGTACTACAACTAGTACTTTAATAGAATCTATCATTAAAGCCAATGAAAAAGGAAAGATTAAGGTTAAGCATATTGAAGATAATACAGCCGAAAATGTAGAAATCCTTATTCATTTACCCAATAATATTTCTCCAGATAAAACGATAGATGCTTTATATGCATTTACAAATTGTGAAATTTCAATTTCTCCGTTGAGTTGTATTATCATTGATCATAAACCTCATTTTATAGGAGTTTCAGAAATTCTTAGATTAAGTACAGATCACACCGTACAGCTTCTTAAAAGTGAACTGGAAATAAAGCTCGAAGAATTCCAGGAACAATGGCATTTTGCTTCTTTAGAAAGAATTTTCATTGAAAATAGAATTTACCGAGATATTGAGGAAGAAGAAACTTGGGAAGGAGTAATTAAAGCTATAGATAGAGGCTTACAACCTCATATTTCACACTTAAAAAGAGCTATAACCGAAGATGATATTGTTCGGTTAACCGAAATAAAAATCAAAAGGATTTCCAAATTTGATATCGATAAAGCACAACAAAAAATTGATGCTTTAGAAGATGAAATTGCAAAAATAAGACATCATTTAGAACATCTTATAGACTATGCTATAAGTTACTTTGATAACCTTAAGAAAAACCACGGCGAAGGAAGAGAAAGAAAAACAGATATCCGACTTTTTGAAGATATAGAAGCTACAAAAGTAGTGATTAGAAACACTAAACTCTATGTGAATAGAAAAGAAGGTTTTGTAGGAACAGCTTTAAAAAGAGATGAATATGTGACCGATTGTAGTGATATTGATGACATTATTTGCTTTACGGAAGATGGAACAATGAAGGTAACCAAAGTAGATGATAAAACCTACATTGGTAAAAACATTATTCATGTTGCTGTATTTAAGAAGAAAGATAAAAGAACAATTTATAACGTAATTTATAAAGATGGTAAAGCTGGTAACTCGTATGTTAAACGTTTTGCGGTTACTTCTATTACCAGAGATAGAGAATATAGTGTAGGTAAAGCTAAACCAGGTACAAAGATTCACTATTTTTCTGCGAATGTGAATGGGGAGGCAGAAGTGGTAATGGTTTACCTTCGTCAAATGGGGAGTATTAAAAAGTTAAGATTCGAAATAGATTTTGCCGAAATTTTAATTAAAGGAAGAAATTCTAAAGGAAATATAGCTAGTAAGCATCCTATAAAAAAAGTAGAATTAAAAGAAGAAGGTGTTTCTACATTAAAACCTAGAAAAATTTGGTTTGATGAAACAGTCAAGCGTTTAAATGTAGAAGAACGCGGAGAGTTATTGGGAGAGTTTAAGGGAGAAGATAGGATATTACTAGTTACACAAGATGGTTTACTCTCTACCATCATACCAGAACTTACTACTCGATTCGATATGCCTTATATCGTTATGGAAAAGTGGAAACCCAAAAAACCTGTTACAGCGATATATTGGGAGGGTGAAAAAGAAAGATACTACGTAAAACGTTTCTTAGTAGAAAATAAAGACAAAGAGGAAAATATAATTTCAGATCATCCTAAATCACAGTTAGAATTAGTTTCTACAGATCATATTCCGGTTTTAGAAATTGTGTATAGAAAAGCTCGAGGCAAAGAACAAAAACCTAATGAAGAAATAAATCTAGAAGAGTTTATTAGTATAAAAGGTATAAAAGCCCAAGGGAATCAATTAACTACAGAGTCTGTTACTCAACTAAATCTTTTAGAGCCTATCGCTTCCGCGGAAGACGAGCCAGAAGAAATTAATGAGCCAGATAATGTTATAGATGATTTTACACAAAACATTCAGAAGCCTGATGAAAAGTCTCAAACCAAACTATTTGACGATTAAACAATGATAAAGAATTTTTTTAAAGAATTTAAAGAGTTCGCCATTAAGGGTAATATGATAGATATTGCCATAGGTGTAATTATTGGAGCTGCATTTAATAAAGTAATCGATGTTCTCGTAAAAAAGGTGATTACACCACCATTGTCTTTATTAACAGACGACTTTAATTTTGAAAACCGAAAATTAATTCTTCGAGAAGCCCTATCGGCTAACGGAAAAGTAATAAAAGAGGAAGTCGCTATTGGTTATGGCGAGCTTATCACTGTTTTAATCAATTTTTTTATTATCTCCTGCACGGTATTTATTGTAGTAAAGCTATTCAATAGGTTGCGAAATAAAGCAGAAGATACACAGAACAAGAAAGTAACCACACCTAAAGATATTGAGCTTTTAACCGACCTCAAAGAAATTATGTTAGAGCAAAATAAATTGCTAAAAGATAAAGCTAGTAAAAACTAATTAGCACTTGCTTTTCTTTTTCAAAACTTCATATTCAAAAACTCAACAAGTAAAGAAAAAGTAATAACAAAATATAAGTAACCTTTGGGTATAGCCCCACCGGCTGATTAAACACTACGGTCTCCGATAAGTGAGCAGCTTCTGTAATAAGCATAAATAATCCTATTAGAATAAGAAAAGATAAAGCTAATATGGTCTTTTGGAAGCTTATTCGTAGTAATAGAGATAAAAACAATATTATCTATTCCTAAAATAATTTCAAAAAAAATTAAGGTTAGCAAAGCAACCCAAACATTTGGTGAAGTGAAAATATCGAATATTATTTAATCTTTCTCGCCGTCCCTTTTTGTTTTTTATCCTCTCCAACGATAGAAAATTCAAAAGTATAAGTATCACCTTCTGTCGTTAGAATTTTCATATGTAAGGGCTTTTCTTCGGCCATACTCTTTGGGTTGAGATTGGTCAACACATATTCACAGTCATTGATCCAACGAATAGAAGAAGAATCCACTTTATTATCAAAGTAATCAATCTCTAAAGTATCATTTCTTACAAAACGAGTCTTTTTTAGTTCTCCGTTTAGATAAGACTCAAACTCAAACGTTCCCGTTTTAAAGTCTTTACAATTTCTTTCTGGGTTGTAACAACTGCATAATAATAAGCTAAAAATGATTACAATAAATGGTTTCATTAATGAGGAGATTTTAGTTGTACAAAAATAGAAAATAAACCCTTATTAATTATGAATGATAAGCATCAAATGTACCATCGGTGTAAAAAACAATTACTTTTTCAATTTCTTTGTGTTGCTGACTTTTTATCTTTTTAGGAATTACTTTTTCTTCTAAAATGGGAGCAGAAGGCGCATTTTCATTTTTAGAAATTTTTTGCTCCTCAACAGGAGGGAAGTTTCCTTTTCCATTAAGTAACCAATACAATTCTACTTCAGGAAAAGTTTGAACTATTTTCATTACAAAATCTAAACTAGGTTTATTTCTACCAGAAATAATATGTGAAATAGAGGAACGTCCCACCTGAATTTTATCGGCAAAAGAAGTGGCGCTAAGCTCGTAAAAGCCCATTATCTTTTCTATTCTTTTTGTAAAATCTTCACTGTTTACCATTGTAAACTTTTTTAATCAATATGTAACATTACAAATGTAAACTAAATAAATACATCACACAAGGATTCTTGATTTAAAGAATAATACATAAATTAAAACTTTAAACTGCAGGTTCTAACTAATTGAAAATGAGTGTTTATTTGCGGTAAAATATGTAAATTGGAGCTTTTCCAAGAGCGGAAATCTAAATAGATGTGCAATTGTTTACAAATGTAACCTCTAAATGAATTTAGCTTGTTTACAAATGTAAAAAAGAGAATGTTTACTTTTGTAAACTATGGAAATAAACAAATTATTAGATATCGCAGGGACGTATAGGAATACCTCTTTTTTAGGTAGGTATATATCACAAGAAACTATAGATAGTTTTATAAATACTTTCCCAGAAACTCATAAAAGTATAATAGGAACATCGGTTGAAAAACGTCCTATCACTCAGTTAAAACTAGGAGAAGGATCAATTAAAGTTCTTATGTGGTCACAGATGCATGGAAATGAAACGACTACCACAAAGGCATTAATTGACTTTATAGGTTTTTTGCAAAGTAATTCCGCGGAAGCGAAAGAAATATTGTCACAAATATCATTCACAATTATACCGCAATTAAATCCTGATGGAGCTAAGGCTTATACACGAGTAAATAAAAACGCTGTCGATTTAAATAGAGATGCTCAAGATTGCACTCAACCAGAAAGTAGAGCTTTTAAAAAGGTGTATAAAGAGCTTCAGCCTCACTTTTGTTTTAATCTACATGATCAAAGAACCATTTTTGGAGTTGGAAAACCTGCAAAACCTGCTACGGTTTCATTTTTATCTCCTGCATTTAATGATTCTAGAGCTTTAAATGACACTAGAGAGAAAGCCATGAAGCTTATAGTATATATGAATCAAAGTTTGCAGGAAACTATTCCTAATCAAGTAGGAAGGTATGATGACGGGTTTAATTTAAACTGTGTGGGAGATACATTGCAAAATCTAGGATTCCCTACAATATTATTTGAAGCGGGACATTTTCAAAATGATTACCAAAGAGCGGAAACGAGAAAATTTATCTTTATTTCTTTACTAAAAGGGATTTGGGGAATTATCAAAAACAAATATGAAGACGTCGATTACCGTGATTATTTCAAAATTCCTGAAAATGAAAAATGTTTCTACGATATACTAATAAAGAATATAGGAAATAGAGAAGACTCTTTAGCGATACAGTATAAAGAAGTCTTAAAAGATAATAAGTTGATCTTTTTACCGTTTTTAGTAAAAGAAATTGGGAAGAAATTTACCTATGGTCATCATGAAATTGATGCTAAAGGAGCAATACTAACGATTAATAGTATTTTAGACTTTAGCAAAATTACTGAAATTCAAGAAATAAGCTTAGATGGTAAGAAATTTTCACTAAATTTAACAAAAACTTAAATTTAACTAATTATATATCAATAAAATTGTATTATTTTTGCATAATCTTTAAAAAACAAAATTAAATAAATGGCAAAGTTTAGATTAGATGAAGTTGATCATCAAATTTTAGATATTTTAATCGACAACACGAGAACTCCTTTTACAGATATTGCAAAAAAATTGAAAATATCTGCAGGTACTGTTCACGTTCGTGTTAAGAAAATGGAGGAAGCGGGAATTATTGTTGGATCATCTTTAACCTTAGATTATAAGAAACTAGGTTATGCTTTTATTGCTTATGTAGGTGTATTTTTACAAAAAACATCTCAAACAAAGTTTGTTTTAGAGCGTATAAATGAAATTCCTTTTGTAACGGTAGCACACGTAACTACAGGTAAGTTTAATATCTTTTGTAAGATTAGAGCAAAAGATACAGAACACGCAAAACAAATTATCTTTGAATTAGATGATATTGAAGGTGTTTATAGAACTGAAACTATGATTTCTTTAGAAGAGAGCTTAAACGATAAAAAGCGTTTAATGCATTCTATTTTCAAAGAATTATAATAAAACGTTATCTAAAAAAAAAGCTGCATAATATTTTATGCAGCTTTTTTTATTTTTCCAATTCAATGTCTTCTCTTTAGTTAAGGTGGACTTTTAAAATATTTCCAGATTCTTTTTTTCCTTCATTAGAGATATATAAATCACCATTGGGGGAGAACGTTAAACCTTCAGCTTGATTAAAATCATCTTTGTCTAACCTAATTATACTTTTAAACCTACCCTTTGCATCCAATATTAGTAACTTTGGGTTTACACCTTCTAAAACGTAAATATCTCGTGTTTGTGGGTGTATTGCGAGCTCAGAAGGTCTAAATGTTTTTTCTATTTTCTTCTCTTTGTAATTTTTGAAAAAATCTTTATTAAAGTCTAACTCATAGGTGGGCTCTTTCTTTAATTTCTTGCTATTTAAATCGAATGCATAAATTCCCTTACTTTCCTTAGTAAACGGATCATTATCTTTAACAGAAATTAATAAGCGATTGTTTTTATCATCTAAAGTCAAACTTTCTGTATTGTTTTTACTGTTTAAAAAAGTATCATATTTCTTGGTTTGGAGATCCTTACTATTATAATTTTCAATCACAAAAATTGTCCCATCACTTCGCAAAGCATATGCCTTGTTTTTAGATATAACTAAACCTTCAAAGTCGCCAGGAGCACCAAATTTTATTTCTTTCTCTACTTCAGAAGTTTCTAAGTTAAAAATATAAATAACAGCACTTTCATCTTCTATACAAGCAATTTTATTATCTCCTAACCAACTAATCCCAGAAACTTCTTGCAATTCTTTAGGTAAATCCCATTTTTCTATAATAGAATAATTTTTATTACTTAAAGCTTCTTTTTTGGGAGAATAATTAAAAGCAAAGCCAATTCCTGAAACGACTATTAAAACTCCTATAATTATCGCTAACTCTATTTTTTTAAAAAACATGATTTTTAATTTAAAATTTCAAAAATTAAATTAAAACTAGAATCTGTAATGAAACTGGAAAATCGACTTATTTTTATAAGACTTTAACAAGTTTAAAATTTTTATACAATTAGCTTATAATTTATAAAAAGTTAATTTCAAAGCAATGTTGGTCTTTATAATAATATCTTAAACCACAAGAATATTTGTTGCTAATCGCTTTAGCAATAGATAAGCCTAAGCCTGTAGAATTTTGTAAACCGGTTTGTTTATAAAAGCGATTAAATATTTTTTCTCCGTCAAGCGGAATATTTTTTTCAGATTCATTTTTAATAATTACAGTGTTTTTACTAATAAGTATTTCAATTTGAGAATCTTTTTTTCCGTGTTTTACAGCATTTTGAATGAGATTGGTAAATAAAATGACTGCCAAATCTTTATTCATATAATAGTTGAGATCTTCTTGTGAGATGAGTTGAATTGTTAAATTTTTATAATTAGAAAAATCATAAAAATCCTCTACTAACTGTTTAAGTAATGTATTTATATTAATATTTTCTTCAACAATAAATTGATTGTTTTCAATTTTAGTTAATAATAACAGTGATTTATTAAAGCGTTTTAATCTTTCTAGATGCTGCAAAACGCTGCTAAAGGTTTTGGCTTGTTCTTCGTTTAAATTATTTTTTTCTAAAATAAGTTCTAATTTGTTAATGCTAATAGCAATAGGAGTTTGCAGTTCATGGGAAGCATTTTCTATAAACTGTTTTTGTTGTTTAAAACTCTCTTGAGATTTATATAGTAATTGTTCTATATTTTTGTTTAAAAGAGAAAATTCTTCAATTTTAGTGGTTTCAAAAGAAATTTTCTCTTCAGTTTCAATATTAAAATTCTTGAGCTTGTCTAATAGATTGTAAAAAGGCTTCCAGGTGTTTTTTAATAAAAAATTATTGAGAATTAAGATACTCAAAATTAAGCCCAGATAGAGCCATAAAATAGAATAGAAAAGATCTGCTATAAGGTCGTCTTCTTCAACCATTGAAGTAATTACCTTTAATTTGTAGTAATTGTCTTCCATTAAAAAAGAAGTTTCGAGTAACCTAACGGGCTCAAAGTCTTCCTCGTTTTGCATAAACATTAGAGTATCTCTATAATGATCTATTCCTAATTTTTTTGGTCTTTGAGATAACTTATGAATCATATAATATCCATCTTCAAATTGTTTTTGCTCAAGTATAGAAGGATTTTTTTTTGCTTTTTGTAGCACTAAACCTTTTTGGTTTTCTAAACCATCATCCATACTATCATAAATTTCATCGAGCATAGAATAATAGAAGAATGTTGCCCATATAAAAATGATGAACAACAAAATAATTACAAAGTATTTACTGGTATAATTTAGAAGTTTCATAAAATGTCTAATCTATAACCTATTCCGTAAACTGATTTAATTTCAATATCTGACTTATGGATAGTTAGTTTTTTACGAAGGTTTTTTATTTGAGAATATATAAATTCAAAATTATCGGCTTGGTCTATATGATCTCCCCACACGTGTTCTGCTAAAGCTGTCTTGTTTACAAGTCTATTTTTATTAGCAATAAGGTAGAGTAAAATGTCTAACTCTTTTCTGTTTAAATCAACCTTAATATTATTTACCATTACCGTTCTTTCTTCAGGATTAGCTATAAGATTACCAATTTCAATATTCTTATTACCTTCAAAGTTCTTTCTTCTTAAAACGGCTTTAACCCGTGCATTTAATTCGGCCATATGAAAAGGTTTAGGTAAGTAATCATCGGCTCCTAAATTTAACCCTTTTAATTTATCGTCTAAAGAATCTTTGGCCGAAACAATGATTACACCGTCATTAATTCCATTATTTTTAAGTTCCTTTAAAATATCAAGTCCGTTGCCATCGGGTAAACCTATATCTAATAAAATACAATCGTAATTATAAATCCCTATTTTCGAAAATGCAGATTGTTTATTTGGTGCGGTTTCTACCAAAAAACCTTCTTTTTCTAAAGATTGTTTCATGTTTTCGAGCATGTCTATTTCATCTTCAATAATCAATATTTTCATAATATTTCTTTTAAAGCAAGGATTTATTTATCTGTTTAGAATTTGAAATTATAAATGTACAATTGAATTCTATAAGAAATTGGGATAATTCCGCTTGACGGATATAAAAATTCCAAATTGATTACAGTTTTAGGTCTTTAATTTGTAGTATAATTTAAAAATAAAAGCTATGAAAATCTTAAAAACAAGTTTATTATTTCTTTTTGCAAGTTTTGCAATGCACGCACAAGATTTAAAAAAAGAAGAAGTGCCTGCAAATTTAATTTCTTCATTTGAAAAAGAATTTACCAATGTTAGCGACGTAGAATGGGAAAAAGATATGGATAATTACAAAGTTGAATTTGATTTAGACCGTCAAGAACAAGAAGTTTGGTACGCACCAAATGGAAAAGAAGTTAAAAGAGAAGTAGAAATAATGTCTTCTCAATTGCCTAACAGTATTTTGTCTACCTTAAAAAATAAGTTTGCTTCATTTGAAATAGAAGATATTGAAATGACAACAATTAACAATGAGGTTACTTATGAAGTAGAGGTTGAAAATTCTAATAAAGAAATGGTATTGACTTTAGATAAAAACGGAAAAGTTTTGTCTGAAAGATTAGATTAATCTTTTAAAAAAAAATTATCATATTGTCATCTTGAGCGGCGTCAAAATCTTTTCATTAACGTAAAAATTTTTAGACAACGCTCAAAATGACATTTTTATAGATAGTGTGAGATATTAATCTTCACTTTCTTCCATGGTATGATATACGTTTTGTACATCATCATCTTCTTCAATTTTTTCTAAGAGCTTCTCTACATCTTCTTGTTCTTCTTTAGTAAGTTTCTTAGTTACGGTAGGAATACGCTCAAATCCTGACGATATAATTTCAATTTCGCGATCTTCTAATTCTTTTTGAATAGCTCCAAAACTTTCAAAAGGGGCGTAAATTAAAATTCCATCTTCATCATCAAAAACCTCTTCGGCGCCAAAATCTATAAACTCTAATTCTAATTCTTCTGCATCTAGACCTTCTGAAGGTATTTTAAAGTTACAGGTATGGTCAAACATAAATTCTACCGATCCTGACGTACCTAAGCTACCATCGCATTTATTAAAATAAGAACGAATGTTAGCAACGGTTCTTGTATTGTTATCTGTAGCGGTTTCTACCAAGATGGCAATCCCATGTGGAGCGTAACCTTCAAATAATACTTCTTTATAATCTCCTTGGCTTTTATCACTAGCTCTTTTTATCGCACGCTCAATATTATCTTTGGGCATGTTAACCGATTTGGCGTTTTGTATCACCGCTCTAAGTCTAGAATTAGCATCGGGATCTGGACCACCTTCTTTAACGGCCATCACAATATCTTTTCCTATTCTCGTAAACGCTTTAGACATAGCTGCCCAACGTTTCATTTTTCGTGCTTTTCTAAATTCAAAAGCTCTTCCCATAATATTCTATATTGATTTGAATGGTAGCAAATTTAATAAAAATACCTTTGTTATTCTACCTCGATTATCTTTTCTATGGTCGCAGCCAATTTAAAGTCTTTTTCGGTAACACCGCCAGCATCATGAGTGGAAAGAGAAATGCTTAGGGTATTGTACACATTGGTCCATTCTGGATGGTGTTGTTGGGCTTCTGCTTCAAAAGCAATACGCGTCATAATAGAGAAAGTTTCTTTAAAATCTTCAAATTCAAATTTAGTTTGAATAGAGTTTTCATGAAATTCCCAACCTTCAAATTCTTGTAGCTTATCGCTGATTTCTTTTTCGCTTAATTTTTCCATTTTTGATTTCAATTTTGTTTAAGCTTAAAGGTAATAAAGTCTAATGAAACACTATTGAATCTTCTACAACATCTTCTACGGTAAACTGTAAATTATCGGGTAGCAAATTGTCTTTGGGTAAAACGGCTATAAAACGATCTTCATTAGAGTCGTAAACATTTTTAAACGTAAGATCATGAAGGTCTATTTTCTTGCATATTTCCATCACCAAATCTTTATGATGAATTAAATCTTTACTTCCTAAATGAAAAACTCCTCCTAAATTGTGATTAATTATATAATGAATTTGCTGGGTAAATCGGGTTATGCTAGTAGCATTCATTACTACATTGGGAAAAACCTCTATAGATTCTTCTATTTTATGAAAGGTTTTTAATTCTTCTAAACGCGGAGAATTAGCTCCGTATATCATAGGAATTCTGGCGATAGCATAATTTTTTACTGGCAAACGCAGTAAAGCATTTTCAATTTTAATTTTAAAACGCCCGTATACGCTTATTGATAAGGTTTTGTCGTATTCGTAAGAGGGGTAATTGGAGAAGGCGTCAAACACATTAGAAGAAGATAGAAAAATGATTTTGTTATCGGTTTTCATTACATATTCAATGGCTTCAAAATGTGCGTAAATTTGTGCGTTAAAATTTCCGCGTAAAGCGCAAATAATAAGATCTGGTTGTAACGACTCTAATAAAAAGCTTACACTTTCTGTTTCTGCATCCCACCAATGAAATTGTTGGTTGTTATCCCAAGTACTATGCGGAGTTCGATAGGTGCCGTGGGTGTTAAAGTAGGGCAGGAGTTCTTTGTAAAGAGCCTGACCTAAAAAACCGCTTCCGCCAAGGATTAATATTTTTTTTATGTTTTTAATAAGTGTTTTTCTTTTAAAACGTGTAAAAATGAAAAACTAGTGCTA
This sequence comes from Mesonia algae, assembly GCF_003253545.1. Lineage (GTDB taxonomy): Bacteria > Bacteroidota > Bacteroidia > Flavobacteriales > Flavobacteriaceae > Mesonia > Mesonia algae. Next base: position 365,547 of record NZ_QKYV01000002.1, on the reverse strand, counting down.
AGAAGGTCTTAAATTTTCTTGAACACTAGTTTTTTATAAATGAAAAGTAAATTTAAGCCTTATAAAAAGGCAATTTTACTACCGTTGCCGGAATGGTTTTCTTTCTAATTTGAATAAAAATAGGAGTATCTACTGCTTTAAATTCGGTTTTTACATATCCCATTCCAATAGCTTTACCTGTTGAAGGAGATTGCGTCCCAGAGGTTACATAGCCAATCTCATTACCATCTTTATCTACAATAGGGTAATCTTTTCTAGGGATTCCTCTCTCTTGCATTTCAAAACCTACTAATCTTCGTGTAGGACCTTCCTCTTTTTCTTTTTTAAATTTTTCTGAACTAATAAAATCTTTACTGAATTTAGTAATCCATCCTAAACCTGCTTCGATAGGAGATGTAGTATCGTCTATATCATTTCCGTAAAGACAAAACCCCATTTCTAATCTTAAGGTATCTCTTGCTGCAAGTCCTATAGGCTTAATTCCGTAATCTTCTCCTGCTTTTAAAATAGCAGCCCAGATAGCCTCTGCATTTTGGTTTTTGCAATAAATTTCAAATCCGCCACTTCCAGTATAACCTGTAGCAGAGATGATGATGTGCTCTTCTCCTGCAAATTCACCAATTTCAAAATTGTAGAATTTAATCGCAGCCAGATCAATAGGTGTTAAAGACTGCATTGCTTCAATAGCTTTTGGTCCTTGAACAGCTAGTAAACAATATTCTTCAGAAAGGTCTTTAATATCGGCCTCCATCGTATTGTTTTCCGCAATCCAGTTCCAATCTTTATCGATATTAGATGCATTTACTACAAGAAGATATTTTTCTTCATTCATTCTGTAGATAATCAAATCATCTACAATTCCACCATCATGGTTGGGCATACACGTATATTGTGCTTTCCCATCTACTAATTTAGAAGCGTCATTCGTAGTTATTTTTTGAATAAGCTCTAACGCTTGAGGTCCAGAAACCAAAAATTCTCCCATGTGAGAAACATCAAAAACACCTAAATTCTTACGAACTGTTTCGTGTTCAGCGTTTACGCCTTCATAAGAAACAGGCATGTTATAACCTGCAAACGGAACCATTTTGGCTCCTAATTGTTCATGTATATGGGTAAGTTGTGTGTTTTTCATAGGATAAAATTTTTGCAAATGTAAAGTATTGCATTTATTCTACCAACAATCAAATTGGAGTTTATTTACATCAAGTTTTTAAAGAATGTTATATTTGTGTAAAACAGAAAACAATGAAAATATTTACTGCTCAACAATTGCACGAAGCTGATCAAATTACTCAAAAAAATCAACAAATTACTTCTTTGGAGCTTATGGAAAGAGCGTCCACTAAAATTTTTGAGGAAATCAATAACAGACTAAATGGAGCTGAAATAAAAATTAAAGTTTTCTGTGGAATAGGGAATAATGGAGGAGATGGCCTGGTGGTGGCTAGAAAGTTAATGGAACAAGGTTATCACGTAGATGTTTATGTGGTTAATTACAGTGATAAAAGGTCCGATGGTTTTTTGGCAAATTATAGAGTGGTTAAAGAAGAAACTAAAAGTAGGCCTGTTCTTTTGAAATCTGAAGAAGATTTTCCTGAAATTAAATCTAACGATTTTGTGATTGATGCCATATTTGGAATTGGTTTAAACAGACCACTGGTAGGTTGGGTGCAAAAATTAATTACTCGTATCAACGATTCAAAAGCTTTTAAAGTTGCTATTGATATGCCTTCAGGTATGCTGGCAGATGGTGTAATTAAAGATCAACCTATTATAGAAGCAAATTATACTTTGACTTTTCAGGCTCCAAAATTGGCTTTTTTCTTACCAGAAACAGCTTCTTATGCTGGAAACGTTCAAATTATTGATATAGGTATCGATAGAAAGTATTTAGCTGAAACATCCGCGAAAGCGATATTAATAGGAAAGGAGCAAGCGGTAAGTTTATACCAACCAAGGTCTAAGTTTACTCATAAAGGAGATTATGGGCATGCATACATTGTTGGTGGAAGTTATGGTATGATGGGTAGCGTTGTTCTTTCTAGTAAAGCAGCATTAAGAACAGGAGTAGGGAAGTTGACATCGGTAATTCCGCAATGTGGGTATGATATTTTACAAACTAGTTTACCCGAAGCTATGGTAAATGTTGTACCTCACGACATTCATTTAGTTGAAACCCAATTAGAATTAAAAGAAGGTGATATTATTGGTTTTGGAATGGGAGCAGGAACTCACGAAAAATCGATTGAACTATTAACCAGTTTGCTTCACCAAGTTAAAACGCCTATGCTTATTGATGCAGACGGACTTAACATGCTGAGTAAGCATCCAGAATTATTAGAGTTAATACCAGAAAAGTCTGTTTTAACTCCTCATCCTAAAGAGTTAGAACGTTTAATTGGTAGTTGGAACAATGATTTTGAAAAGCTCGATAAGGTACAAGAGTTTTCTAAAAAATATAAAGTAACCATAGTGGTTAAAGGTTCTTATACCATGACTATTTCTAGCGATAATATTTATATAAATACCACCGGTAATCCTGGTATGGCAACGGCCGGAAGTGGAGATGTGTTATCTGGGGTAATCACAGGATTATTGGCACAAGGCTATGATCCAGCCATTGCTGCAGTATTTGGAGTTTACATTCATGCGCAAGCAGGAGATATGGTAATAGCTGATTCTGTTCCAGATGCATTAATCGCTGGAGACATCATAGAATATTTAGGAAAAGCGATTCGCAGTTTGTTTGAAAAACCTGAAACAAAAGCTTAATTTTGCGAATTGATTAACCTATTTAGAAATTAACTATGAGAGAAACCCATTATATAAGTAGAGATATATTAGATATTCACCATATTCAAAAAATAATTGATGAAAATATTCAATTAGCTTTAAGTGAAGAAGCTAAATTATATATTCAAAAATCGAGAAATTATTTAGATCAAAAAATAGATAATTCAGTTGAGCCTTTTTATGGAATAAATACAGGATTTGGTTCTTTGTGTAATGTAAAAATCTCTAAAGATAAACTCGTTCAATTACAAGAAAACTTGGTTATCTCTCATGCTTGTGGAACAGGGGATAAGGTTAATGACAAGATTGTAAAGATCATGTTGTTGTTAAAAATTCAATCTCTTAGTTACGGACATTCAGGGATCGCTTTACAAACGGTAGAGCGTTTAATTGAGTTTTTTAATAACGACATTTTACCAGTAGTTTATGAACAAGGCTCTCTTGGAGCTTCTGGGGATTTGTCACCTTTAGCACATATGTCTTTGCCATTATTAGGTAGAGGAGAAGTGGTGTACAAAGGAAAAGTAGAAACATCCGCGAAAGTATTAAAATCTAAAAAATGGGAACCTTTAGCGTTAAGATCTAAAGAAGGTTTAGCTTTGCTTAACGGAACTCAATTTATGAGTGCTCACGCTGTATTTTCATTGATAGAAGTTTATAAACATTCTTATTTGGCAGATGCTATTGGAGCGGTTTCGGTAGAAGGTTTTGATTGCAATCTATCACCTTTTGATCCATTGGTACACGAAGTAAGACCACATCGAGGACAAGTAAAAACTGCGGAGCGAATTTTGAGTTTCTTAGAAGGAAGTGAGATTGCCGCAAAAACGAAAGAAAGTGTACAAGATCCGTATTCTTTTAGATGTATTCCTCAGGTTCACGGTGCTTCAAAAGACACCATTCGTTTTGTTCATCAGACCGTTAAAACCGAAATCAATAGCGTTACCGATAATCCTAATCTTTTTGTAGAGGAGGATAAAATAATTTCAGGAGGTAATTTTCACGGTCAGCCTTTAGCTTTAGCCATGGATTATTTGGCTATCGCTGTCGCGGAATTAGCTAATATTTCTGAAAGAAGAATTTATCAACTCGTTTCTGGTCTGCGAGGTTTACCCATGTTTTTAGTTGATGACCCAGGTTTAAATAACGGGTTTATGATACCACAATATACAGCAGCGAGTATTGTAAGTCAAAATAAACAATTGTGTACTCCAGCGAGTATAGATTCTATTGTTTCTTCAAACGGACAAGAAGATCACGTAAGTATGGGAGCAAATTCAGCTACCAAACTAATTAAAGTGGTAGAAAACTTAAACTCGGTTTTAGCTATTGAATTATTTAATGCATCACAAGCATTATATTATAGAGAACCTTTAAAATCTTCACCTTTTATAGAACAACTTGTGAGTGGTTTTAGGGAAGAGGTCCCAGTAGTTAAACAAGACAAAGTTATGGCTACCGAAATTGCTAATGCTAAGCGCTTTTTGCATCAATTTAGTATAGATAAAGATTTAATGTTTTGTAGTTAATTAGGTTAACTTAAAAAATAAAAAAAGCCTTCTGTTACAGAAGGCTTTTTTTGTGATATAAAATCAATAATTTATTCTGATTCTTCTTTCTTTTTTTCAGCTTTCTTTATCTCAATGGTAAGTTCCTTTTTCTCCTTATCTAAATCCATTTTTACGTGATCACCTTCTGCCATTTTTGAAGTAATAATTTCTTCCGCTAAAGCGTCTTCTACATATTTCTGAATCGCTCGGTTTAAAGGTCTTGCACCATATTGTTGATCAAATCCTTTTTCAGCAATGAAATCTTTTGCATCATCGGTTAATTCTAGGTTGTAGCCTAAATCTTCAATTCTAAAGAACAGCTTGGCCAATTCAATATCAATAATTTTATGAATGTGCTCTCTTTCTAAAGAGTTGAAAATAACTACGTCATCAATTCTATTTAAGAATTCTGGTGCAAATGCTTTTTTAAGTGCATTTTCTATAATACTTCTAGTATTTTCATCGGCTTGAGTTTTTCTCGCTTGCGTTCCAAAACCAACTCCTTGTCCAAAATCTTTTAACTTACGTGCCCCAATATTAGAGGTCATAATGATAATCGTATTTCTAAAGTCTATTTTTCGACCTAAGCTATCGGTTAAATAACCATCATCTAAGACCTGAAGCATCATATTAAATACATCTGGATGCGCTTTTTCAACCTCGTCTAATAAAACAACCGCATAGGGTTTACGTCTTACTTTCTCAGTTAACTGTCCCCCTTCTTCATAACCTACATATCCTGGAGGTGCTCCTATTAATCTAGAAACGGCAAATTTCTCCATATATTCACTCATATCGATGCGTATAAGTGTGTCTTCGTTGTCAAATAATTCTTTTGCTAATACTTTGGCTAACTGAGTTTTACCGACTCCTGTTTGGCCTAAGAATATAAATGAACCAATGGGTTTATTAGGGTCTTTAAGTCCGGCTCTATTTCGCTGAATCGCTTTTACTACTTTATTAACAGCTTCATCTTGACCGATTACTTTTCCTTTAATTAGATTAGGCAATTCGGCTAATTTGTTACTTTCAGTTTGTGCGATTCTGTTTACAGGAATACTGGTCATCATAGAAACAACATCGGCTACATGCTCATCTGTTACGGTTTCTTTGTGTTGTTTAGATTCCTCTTCCCAACGTTCTTGAGCTACTTCTAGTTCCTTTTCAATTTTCTTTTCGTCATCTCTAAGTTTGGCTGCTTCTTCATACTTTTGCTTCTTAACAACCGTATTTTTAGTTTCTCGAACTTCATCTAATTGACGTTCTAAGTCTAATATTTTCTTAGGAACTTCAATATTGGTAATATGAACACGAGATCCAGCTTCATCTAAAGCATCAATAGCTTTGTCTGGAAGAAAACGATCGGTCATATATCTATTGGTTAGCTTTACACAAGCCTCAATAGCTTCATCTGTATAATTTACATTGTGATGAGATTCATACTTCGACTTAATATTGTTAAGAATTTCTATAGTTTCATCTACGGTTGTAGGTTCTATAATTACTTTTTGAAATCTTCTTTCTAAAGCTCCGTCTTTTTCAATATGTTGTCTGTACTCATCTAAAGTTGTAGCGCCAATACATTGCAGCTCACCTCGTGCTAAAGCAGGTTTAAACATATTGCTAGCATCTAAACTTCCAGTAGCACCGCCAGCACCTACAATAGTATGAATTTCATCTATAAAAAGAATAATATCATCATTCTTTTCTAATTCATTCATTACCGCCTTCATTCGCTCTTCAAACTGACCTCTGTATTTGGTGCCTGCTACTAAGCTGGCTAAATCTAAAGTAACTACACGTTTGTCAAAAAGAATTCTAGACACTTTTCTCTGAACGATTCTTAAAGCTAAACCTTCAGCGATAGCACTTTTACCAACTCCAGGTTCTCCAATAAGTAAAGGGTTGTTTTTCTTTCTTCTGCTTAATATTTGAGAAACTCTTTCAATTTCCTTTTCACGACCTACCACAGGATCTAATTTTCCATCGTCGGCCATTTCGGTTAAATCTCTACCGAAATTATCTAAAACAGGAGTCTTAGACTTTTTATTAGCTTTCCCTGCCTTTGGGTTTGTTCCTCCAAAAGGGTTGTTTTTTGGGGTTTCGCTAGAAGCTGTATCATCATCTGGAAAAGACTCTGAGGTAGGGCTTTCTAAATAATCATTATCTTGTGTGATCATAGATTTAAATTCGTCTTTAACATTGTCATAATCTACTTTAAGCTTATTGAAAAGCTTGGTGGTAGGATCATTCTCATTTCTTAAAATACATAATAAAAGGTGTGCCGTATTGATCGACGAACTTTGAAAAAGTTTAGCTTCTAGAAAGGTGGTTTTTAAAGCTCTTTCTGCCTGTCTTGTTAAATGTAAATTCTTTTTCTCATTAGAAAGCGTAGAGCTATCCGCGTTAAGCGGACTTAAAATTTCTACTTTCCTTCTTAAATGATCTAAATCTATATTTAAAGACTCTAGTATATCTATGGCTTTCCCATTACCATCTCTAAGTAATCCTAAGACTAAATGTTCTGTCCCAATAAAATCGTGACCTAAACGAAGAGCCTCTTCTTTGCTGTATGTTATAACATCTTTTACTCTGGGTGAAAAATTATCGTCCATTTTTGTCTTCTCTCTAAATTAAATTCAACTCATAAGTTCAAAAACCGTACCTCAATAAAGACACTATGCTAATAGACAAAATATCCGCGTAAAATCAAAGAATAGTAGCATTTAATTATTAACGAACGGCTGATAAATATTTGTTAATAAAATATACGTAAAATCTTGCATAATGGCTTTAAAGAATAGCTGAAATGCTTAAATTGCCACGTTAGAATATTAAATTAACTAAATAAATTTTTATGGCTGAAGGAGAGAAGTTAATTCCTATCAACATTGAAGATGAAATGAAATCGGCTTACATTGACTACTCAATGTCAGTCATTGTGTCACGTGCTCTGCCAGATGTACGTGATGGTTTAAAACCAGTTCACCGTAGAGTATTATTTGGAATGTATGAATTAGGCGTACTTTCCAACCGAGCACATAAAAAATCAGCAAGAATTGTAGGAGAAGTTCTTGGTAAATACCACCCCCACGGAGATACATCTGTATATGATGCCATGGTAAGGATGGCACAAGAATGGAGTCTTCGCTATATGTTGGTAGATGGTCAAGGTAACTTTGGATCTGTAGATGGCGATAGCCCTGCAGCAATGCGATATACCGAGGCTAGAATGCGTAAAATTAGTGAAGATATGCTTGCCGATATCGATAAAGATACGGTAGATCATTCTCTTAACTTTGATGATACTTTAAAAGAACCAACGGTTTTACCTACACGAGTTCCTAACCTTTTGGTAAATGGAGCTAGTGGTATTGCGGTAGGTATGGCTACTAATATGCCCCCTCACAACTTATCGGAAGTAGTTGATGGTACCATGGCTTATATCGATAACCATGATATTGAAATTGATGAACTTATAGAACATGTAAAAGCTCCAGATTTTCCTACTGGAGGAATTATTTACGGTTATGATGGTGTTCGTGAAGCTTTTAAGACTGGTCGAGGTAGAGTTGTCATGAGAGCTAAAGCCACCATGGAAGAGGTAAGAGGAAAAGAATGCATCGTGGTTACTGAAATTCCATATCAGGTGAATAAAGCCGATATGATTAAGAAAACGGCTGACCTAGTAAACGATAAGAAAATTGAAGGTATTTCCCTTATTAGAGATGAGTCTGATAGAAACGGTATGCGTATCGTTTATATTCTTAAAAGAGATGCTATCCCAAACATTGTTCTAAATACTTTATATAAGCATACGGCGCTACAATCTTCGTTTAGTGTAAATAATATTGCACTAGTAAAAGGAAGACCTCAAATGTTGAATCTAAAAGACATGATTCAATATTTTGTAGAACACCGTCACGAAGTTGTAGTTAGAAGAACTGAATTTGAATTAAAGAAAGCAGAAGATCGCGCACACATCTTAGAAGGTTTAATTATTGCTTCTGATAATATTGATGAAGTAATAGCCTTAATTCGTGCATCTAGTAATACAGAAGAAGCTCGTCAAAAATTAATAGATAGATTTGAGTTAACAGAAATTCAAGCGAAAGCCATCGTAGAAATGCGTTTAAGACAATTAACAGGTCTTGAGCAAGACAAACTACGTGCTGAGTATGAAGAGTTAATGAAAACGATTGAGGACTTAAAAGATATTCTTGCAAGTAAAGAAAGAAGAATGTCTATCATCAAAGAAGAACTTTTAGAGATAAAAGAAAAATATGGTGATGAAAGACGGTCTGAAATTAACCACGCAGGAGGAGATCTTAGTATAGAAGATATGATCCCAGATGAACAGGTAGTAATTTCTATCTCTCACGCAGGATATATTAAAAGGACTCCACTTTCAGAATATAAGAAACAAAATAGAGGAGGAGTAGGTTCTAAAGCCACGACTACTAGAAATGAAGATTTCTTAGAGTATCTTTTTGTGGGAACCAATCACCAATACATGATTTTCTTTACACAACAAGGAAAATGTTATTGGATGCGTGTCTACGAAATCCCGGAAGGAAGTAAGTCTTCTAAAGGGAGAGCGATTCAAAATTTGATTAATATAGATCCTGAAGATAGAGTAAACGCTTTTATTTGTACTCAAGATTTAAAAGACGAAGAATATATTAATAGTCATTATGTGATTATGGCTACTAAAAAAGGGCAGGTTAAAAAAACATCCCTAGAGCAATATTCTCGTCCGAGAACAAATGGTATTAATGCCATTACAATTAAAGAAGGTGACGAATTACTTTCTGCTAAACTTACAACAGGAGATAGTCAAGTAATGTTAGCGCTTAAAAGTGGAAAATGTATCCGTTTTGAAGAGAGTAAAACACGTCCAATGGGTAGAAATGCTTCTGGTGTAAGAGGTATTACTTTGGCTCATGATAAAGATGAAGTGGTAGGAATGATTGCTGTAGAGAAACCAGAAGAAGAAACCGTTTTAGTAGTTTCTGAAAATGGTTATGGTAAACGTACATTCATCAATGACCCTGAAACGGGAGAGGAGATTTATAGAATCACCAACCGTGGAGGTAAAGGAGTAAAAACCATTTCCATAACCGAAAAAACAGGAGAGCTGGTAACTATCAAAAGTGTAACTGATAATGATGATTTAATGATCATTAATAAATCAGGAATAGCTATTAGAATTGCGGTAGAAAGCTTACGTACCATGGGGCGTGCAACGCAAGGAGTTCGTTTAATTAATTTAAAAGGAAATGATTCTATTGCTGCAGTTGCTAAGGTTGCTAATGAAGATGATGATGAAAATGAGGATATTTTAGATGCTACCGTAAATGAAGATGGCACAACTATTGAAAACACCAACGACGAAGAAGAATAAACAAAAACAAATGACTATGAAAACTAAAGCTCTAACTATTGGTATTTCCCTTATCGGAATAGTAGCTATTGCACAAAAAAAAGAAATTAGAAATGCAGGTAAAGCTGTTGAGAGTGGTAACTATAAAGAGGCTAAAACTCTTTTAAATTCTGTTGAAGGAGCCGTTTCTAATGAAAAAGAAAAAGTACAAGCAGAATATTACCTTACTAAAGGAAATGCTTTTTTAGCTGCAAAAAATCAAGCCGCGGTAAAAACTGAAGATTTGGTAATTGCGGGTAAATCTTTTGAGCGTGCTATTGAACTTGGAGAAAAAGGAGAAGGAGAAAAAGGTTTAGTAGAAGTAAAAAATGCATTAATTAATTCTGCAATCGAAGATCAAAAAGGTGAAAAATTTTCTGACTCTGCAGATAAACTCTACGCTGCTTATACTTTAAGTAAGAAAGATACCGTTTATCTTTTTCATGCAGCCTCTAGTGCGACAACAGGAAAGGATTATGATAACGCTCTTAAATATTTCGAAGAGTTAAGAGATTTGAATTATACTGGAAGAGGAACTATTTTTACAGCAGTGAATAAAGAAACTGGTGAAGTAGAAAATTTTGATACTGAAAATAAAAGAGATATTTATTTAAAGGCTGGAAGTCACATTAAACCTTCAACAATTAAAGAAGATTCTAAAAGGCCAGATATTGTGAAAAATATAGCTCTTATTTATCTACAAAAAGACCAAAAGGATAAGGCAATGGAAGCTATTCAACAAGCTAGAAAGGAAAGTCCAGAAGATACGGGACTTATGTTGACAGAAGCTGACATTTATTACAATCTAGGGAAAATGGATAAATATTCTGCTTTAGTAGAAAAGGTAATAGAAAAAGATCCTAACAATGCTACTCTTTATTATAACCTAGGGGTAACTACTGGAAAAATGGGTGATCAAGAAAAAGCGATTACTTATTATAAAAGAGCGATAGAATTAGATCCAGAAATGGTAAATGCCAATATTAATATTGCTTCAGCTATATTAAATAAGGAAAAAGCGATTATTGAAGAAATGAACGGCTTGGGAATGTCTAACGCTGATAACAAGCGTTATGAAGAGTTACAAAAAGAAAGAAGTAAGCTTTATAAAGATGCTGCTCCTTATTTAGAAAAAGTGATTGAAAAAGAACCTAAAGAATCAGCAGAATATAAGCAATCTGTTCAGATTTTGACTCAAATTTATGGGGTACTCGGAGAAACTGAAAAAGCTAATGCTTTAAAGAACTAAGTGTATTTCTATAATATTTAAATAAAAAAGCTTCCAAATTTTGGAAGCTTTTTTATTTTTTATACGTAATAAGTATTATACAATTTTTTTAATTACTCTAAGATTATGTGAATATTGATTATTATCTACATTAAATATACCGCTATGATCAAGGCGATCTATTCTAACTTTTCCGTGTGCATGAATAATGTAGTTATCTCTCATAATTATGCCTACGTGAATAATATCTCCGTCTTGGTTATCAAAAAAAGCTAAATCTCCTGGTTCACTTTCTTCTATAAAGCTTAAAGCCTCACCTTGTTTTGCTTGTTGAGAAGCATCCCTAAATAATTGGTAACCATTAAGTTTATAAACCATTTGTGTAAATCCACTGCAATCAATTCCAAACGGAGTTTTTCCTCCCCATAAGTAAGGTGCATGAAGATAGAGAAATGCGGTTTCTAAAAATTGTTCCTTAGTGTTTTTCCCCTGTAATTTACGACCTTCATAAGTATAATTCCCAAACTCTACTATTTTATTAATATTAGCACCTAAGGAAATAGGAATAAGCTGATTTTTATCATCTTGAAGAAAATCTATTACATCAGCAACCAATTCGCTAGGAGTTTGATTTATCTTATGATATTGATCTTCCGTAATTTCAAGAAACTGTTTATTATCTACCCATCCTTCATACTTATCAAAAGCGATACGGATTTTGCTCCATTTTTTTCTTTTTTCTAAAACTTTAAAATGATCCCCAAATAAAAGTTGGGTTACCATTTCACTTGCATCAGCAGGTTCCAGCCTTACAGGAACAATATTAAGGTTGCAAAATCCGTATTGCATTCTAATCTCTATATATGAAAATATTAATTTCTTTCTATTACCATTGCAGAAGCACCACCACCACCATTGCAAATTGCAGCAGCTCCCAATTTGGCATCATTTTGCTTCAATACGTTTAAAAGGGTGATGATAATTCTTACTCCCGAACATCCAAGTGGGTGACCTAAAGATACAGCACCTCCGTTAACGTTTACATTTTCATCAGATAAACCTAAAATTTTCATATTAGCTAAACCTACTACAGAAAAAGCTTCGTTAAACTCAAAGAAATCGATATCATCTTGTGTAATCCCTGCTTTTTCAATTGCTTTTGGTAAAGCTTTAGCCGGTGAAGTTGTAAACCATTTTGGTTCTTGCGCTGCATCCGCAAAGCTCTTTATAGTAGCTAATGGAGTTAAACCTAACTCCTCTGCTTTTTCTTTGCTCATTAAAACTACTGCACCAGCACCATCATTAATCGTAGAGGCATTCGCAGCAGTTACTGTACCTTCTTTACTAAAAGCAGCACGTAGAGAAGAAATTTTATCCATTCTCACATTTTTAAACTCTTCGTCTTCTTTTACAATTACAGGTTCTCCTCTTCGTTGTGGAACTTCTACAGGAACTACCTCATTATCAAACCTTCCTTCATCCCATGCTTTTTTAGAACGCTCGTAAGATTTTATAGCAAAAGCATCTTGATCTTCTCTAGAAAACTCATATTCTTTAGCACATAAATCTGCACAAACACCCATAGCATTCTGGTCATACGCATCTACTAATCCGTCACGTTGCATTCCGTCTTCCATTTGTTTAGGTCCAAATTTTTGTCCGTTTCTTAAATGCATATAATGAGGGATTAAACTCATATTCTCCATACCACCAGCAACAATAATATCGGCATCACCTAAAGCAATAGCTTGAGCTCCTTGCATAACCGCTTTCATTCCACTGGCACAAACTTTATTAATCGTTGTGCAAGGAACCGTTTCAGGAATACCTGCAGCTAGGGCTGCTTGTCTAGCTGGAGCTTGTCCTACACCTGCCTGAACCACATTACCCATCAATACTTCTTGTACTAGTTTAGGATCTAAATTTATTTTTTCTAAAGCTCCTTTAATTGCAATTGATCCTAATTTAGGAGCGGGTACACTCGATAAACTTCCTAAAAAACTTCCAATAGGAGTTCTTGCTGCACTAACTATAACTACTTCTTTATTCATGGTTTTTTATTTTAAATCAATTTCTGCGAATTTAACTAATTTCTAAAGAACAGACCAATGCTTTGTGAACTTACGATTGTTTTTTTAGTACATTTGAAAGTTAAGTTACACGTATGAGCAATTTTGTAAACGGAATTTATAAAAACCAGGCCTTAATCTATAAGATATTTTTATATCTACTTACCACGGCTATAATTGTTTATCTTTTTCCGAAAGGAAGTAAATTTAAGTATGATATCTCTAAAGGGAAGCCTTGGCAGTATGAAAATCTCTATGCGCCTTTTGATTTTGCTATTTTAAAAACCAATGAAGAGTTAGCAGATGAAAAGGAGCAAATAAGAGAAAATCATACCCCTTATTATAATTACAATACAGCCATCCCTAAACAAATAAAATCTAATCTAGATAAACAAGCTAGATTGGTATTTGGTGATAGTATTATGGCTATTGATGGAGTGAGGTTAATAAAATTCTCTCAAAATACTTTAGATGATATTTACAAAAACGGAATCTTAATTGAGGTTAACCGCTTTAATGAAAATAGCATCGTTTATTTAAAGAAGGGGAATGAAGCTCAAGAAGTAGTTTATAACAATATTATTCATCAAGATAATCTCGGGACTTACCTTGATAAAAAGATTACCAATACAAGACTTGCTAAATATCAAAATCAATTAAAAGAACTCTTCTTTAATATTTTAAAGCCTAATGTTAGACTCAATGAAGAATTAACCGAAAAAGATTTACAAATTAAACTCGGAGCTATTTCTTATACCAGAGGTAGTATTTCTAAAGGAAGCAGAATTATAGAAAGGGGAGAAGTAATAGACAACAATAAATACCGAATCCTCATCTCCTTAAAGACAGAATATGAAACCAAGGTTTGGACAGACTCTAGCTATTACGTGGTGGTAGTTGGTTATTTGTTATTAGTTTCTCTGGCCTTATTAATGCTTTTTCTATTTATTCATAAATACAGACCAGATATATTTGAAAATAACACTAAGGTTACCTTTATCTTCTTTAATATTTTACTCACTGTTTTCTTAACCACAACGGTAATGAAAATTAATGTGAATTATGTTTATGTGGTGCCACTTTGTATTCTTCCGCTTACGCTGAAAGCTTTTTTTGACGCTAGGCTAGGGCTTTTTACTCATGTGATCACGGTGTTAATCATCGGTTTTATTGTTCCCAATAGTTATGAGTATATGTTTTTGCAAATTATAGCGGGAATAGTAACCATATTAACTATTTCAGAACTTTATAAAAGAGCCAATCTATTCATTTCTGTAGGTCAAATTACGGCAGTTTACATTTTTGCTTATTTTTCATTTACAATTATTCAAGAAGGTGATGTAAGTAAAATTGATTACGAAACCTTACTTATGTTTCTCCTTGGCGGATTTGCTACGCTATTTGTACAGCCTCTTATTTACGCTTATGAGAAACTGTTTGGTTTAGTTTCAGATATGTCCTTATTAGAACTTTCTGATACCAATTCAAAACTTCTAAAAGAGCTTTCTAATAAAGCACCAGGTACTTTTCACCACAGCTTAAATGTAGCTAATTTGGCTGAAGCTGCAGCAAATGAGATTGGTGGTAATGCCATGCTGGTAAGAGTTGGAGCTCTATACCATGATATAGGTAAAATGGCTAATCCTACCTTTTTTACTGAAAATCAAACCACATCGGTTAATCCTCATGACGAATTAGACCCTCAAGAAAGTGCAGAGATTATCATTAATCACGTCGTTTATGGTATCGAAATGGCTAAAAGGAATAATTTACCAGATCGTTTAATAGATTTTATTAGAACCCATCACGGGACTAGCTTGGTCTTTTATTTTTATAAAAAGGCAAAAGATCTAGCTTATGAAAATGGCGAAGATATTAATGAAGATGATTATAGATATCCTGGACCAACACCTTTTAGTAAGGAAACAGCAATTTTAATGATGAGTGATAGTGTGGAAGCGGCAAGTAAAAGTTTAAAAGAACCCACAGCACCTTTAATTGACGACTTTGTAGAAAAAATTATTAATAAACAAATGGACGAAGGCCAGTTTTTAAATGCAAATATTACATTTAAAGAAATACAAGCCATCAAAAAGATTTTAAAGAGAAAGCTTAAGAATATTTACCATTTAAGAATCGAATATCCAGAATAAACTTTTACTATGAAATTTGGAAAAGTAGAACACCCTGAGCAGATAGATTTTAGTTTACCTCCTAATCAAGAGCAAACGCATAATATCTTACATAAAGTTGAACCTGAAACCTGGGAGGATGTACGTATTGGTTGTGCTAAATGGAACAAGAAAGACCTAAAAAACTTTTACCCAAGGGGTACAAAAGAAGAACTTACTTATTACTCTACTCAATTTAATAGCATAGAGTTAAATGCTTCCTTTTATAGAATGTGGCCCAATGAGCAGTTTCAGAAATGGGAAGAAAAAACAATAGAAAATTTTAAATTCTTTCCAAAAGTTCCCAGGCTTATAAGTCATTTAAAACGACTGCAAGATTGTGACGAACTCGTAACCGATTTTACGGCTAATCTTATGGGGCTTCATCATAAGTTAGGGATGGTTTTTTTACAAATGCCAGATAACTTTCTACCAAAAGATATGGATAGGCTCGCGCCGTTTTTCGAAAAATGGCCTAAAGAAATACCATTGTCGATTGAGGTAAGAAATGAAAATTGGTTTAAAGATAAAAAGATAGAAGACGACTTTAATGCCATTCTTTTAAAATATAACATCACCAATTTAATTACTGATAGTGCAGGAAGAAGAGATTTACTTCACATGCGGTTAACCACACCTACTGCTTTTATCCGTTATAACGGAGCAAATCATCCTTCAGATTATACACGTTTAGATGATTGGTTAGATAGGATTGAAGATTGGTATACGCATGGTTTAAAAAACCTTTATTTTTTTATTCATCAAAATGTTGAAGAATCTTCTCCCTTATTATCTGCTTATTTTATTGAAAAATTTAATGAGCGTTTTTCTACAAAAATTTCTATTCCTAAAACACTGTAATGTCAAGACCTCAAATTTCAATTACTACCGATGCTGTTATTTTTCAGTTAACTGAAATTAAATATCAAGTACTGCTTATTCAGAGAAAAAATGAACCGTTTAAAGGTCAGTGGGCTTTACCTGGTGGTTTTTTAGAAGATGATGAATTGTTAATTGAAGGTTGCAAAAGAGAATTAGAAGAAGAAACTTCCTTGATGATCAACGATCTACAAAGAGTAGGGGTGTATGATGAGATAGAGAGAGATCCTCGTGGTAGGATGATTTCTGTTGCATTTACGGGTTGTGTAAAAAATTCCACGAAAGTGATAGCAAATGACGATGCAGAGAAAGCCGATTGGTTTTCAGTATTAAATTTACCGGCATTAGCATTTGATCATCAAAGAATAATAGCAGATGCAGCCAAGATTTTACAAATACCATTATCATAAACAGTGATGATATCTTGCCGGAATTTTAACTAGTTTATTCTATATTTCAGTAAAACAAAAAACTATGAGATTTCACACTAGAAAATGGATAAAACCACAAGATTTAAATCCTAACGGAACTTTATTTGGAGGACGATTACTAGAATGGATAGATGAAGAAGCGGCTTTATATGCGATCATTCAACTGGAAAACCCCAAAACGGTGACCAAATTTATGAGTGAGATTGATTTTAAAAGCTCAGCTAAACAAGGCGATATTGTAGAAATAGGTTTGGAGGTAACAAAATTTGGAACTGCATCTCTTACATTAAAATGCGAGGTGAGAAATAAAATGACTCACGAAACCATTATTAGTATAGAAAAGATTGTCATGGTAAGCTTAGATGAAAATGGAAAAGCAAAACCTCATGGCAAAACCGAAATAGAATATGTAAAGAATAGATTAGAAAGTTAATTTCTTCTCTCTTTACTTTTTTTAATAGTGTTATTAATTCTTTTCTTTTCCTCTGGAGTAAGAGGGGTTACGTCTTCATTATTATTTTCCTTTTGAAGAACGATACTAGCGAAGATTGGAAAATGATCGGAGTGAATGTTCCCTCCTTTGTCAATTTTATCGATAAGGAAATCTTTAGACATAAATACATGGTCTAGAGGCCACCTTAACAAGATATTGTTAGCATTAAAAGTAGTGTAAAATCCTCTTCCAATTCTAGGATCTAATAACTGACTGAGTTGCTGAAACTCTTTGGTAGTTTCAGACCAAGCGACATCATTAAAATCACCCATCACAATTGTTGGTAATTTGGAATCTTTAGCCATTTTTCCAACCATCATCATTTCTCCGTCTCTATCGGTAGATTTAGGATTATGCTGTGGCATTGGGGGTGTTGGGTGTATTACATATACTTGAATGGTATCTTTAGCATTCAATTTCATCTTGGTAGCAATAGAAGGTATAGAATCTGATACTAAAAAATTAACTTTGGGGTTTATCAATTCTTTTTTAGAATACATAAGCATTCCATAAGTATTTGGTAAAGGTTTCTTTAAAGTATATGAAAATTTTTTTTCTAATGATTTTACGGCCTTAGCCCATTTCTTATCCGTTTCTAAAAGAACGATAACATCTGGATCAAAGCTTTCAATTTCAGCTAATAATAAATCAGTTTTCTTGTTGGTCTGTAATACGTTAGCAATAAAAACTTTTAGGTTTTTAGAAGCATCAAAAGAAGATACATTTTTTACTTGATGTCTTGCAAACGGAGTATAAGGGTAAATTTTATAAAACTGAAAAAAGAGACAAGCTCCAATGCTAAAAGCAAATAAATAATCCTTATAATTTTTTAAATCAAACCGCATAAAATAACATACAAATGCTGTAAATGTCAATATAGTTAATTGAACGTGCGGGTAATCAAACATTCTTATCCACCAATAATTCGCTGTAATTAGAGGGGTAACAGTTAGTAAAACTGCCAATGCTCCAAAAGCGATAAGAAAGTTTTTAAGTTTCACTATGCAGGAAGATATTTTTTGTCTGCGTAGAAAGGTCCGAATGGTAGAATAGAACACAAAACTACAATCATTAATGTTTTAAAAGACCAATTAAGTTTTTCGTACATCCAATAAGCTCCCATTACATATAATACAAATAGAATACCATGTGCCATTCCTACAATTCTTACCATTTCTGGCATTTCCCAAATGTATTTTAGAGGCATAGCAATAAGTAACAAAACTAGAAAAGAAATTGCTTCTAATATGCTGATGAATTTAAAAGCTTTAATTGAATTATCCATGGAGTAAAATTTTATACAAATTTAGGCCATTTGAAGAATACTATAAAGAAATTCTATCTGGATTATTAAATTAATAATATTCTTTTCAATTTTCCATTTATTTTTAAAATCTTATACATAAATTGGTTTAAAATTATTTTTAATCTTTTAAAAGCATTCTATTTTAAAAGAAATCAATGCCTATAATTAGGTGTTTAATTTTAACATTCTGTAAATGAAAATATTAGTTACAGGCGGACTTGGGTTTATAGGTTCGCATACCGTGGTAGAATTGCTTCAAAAAAATTATGAAGTGGTTATCATCGATAACCTTTCTAATTCTAGTATATCTGTATTGGAAGGAATCACTTCTATTACACAAAAATCACCACAATTTTATAAACTAGATTTAAAGGATAAACTAGAATTAAGCGAGTTTTTTGAAGAGCACCAAGACCTTGACGGAATTATTCATTTTGCAGCCTCAAAAGCGGTGGGTGAAAGTGTAGAGAAACCTTTAATGTATTATGAAAATAATATCAATACTCTTGTGTTGGTATTACAGGAAATGAGAAGAAAAGAGCTTAGCAATTTTATATTTAGCTCGTCTTGTACAGTTTACGGTCAGGCCGATGAGTTACCAATTACAGAAGAAGCTCCTGTAAAAAAAGCAGAATCTCCTTATGGCAATACCAAGCAAATAGGAGAGGAGATCATTCAAGAATATGCAAAGGTTAATTCAGAATTTAGTGGTATTTCTTTGCGTTACTTTAATCCTATTGGAGCTCATAAATCTACTCAAATAGGAGAGTTACCTATTGGCGTTCCACAAAACCTTATTCCCTTTATTACTCAAACAGCAGCAGGGGAAAGAAAAGAACTATCAGTATTTGGCGATGATTATCCTACACAAGATGGTACTGCAATAAGAGACTATATTCATGTGGTAGATTTAGCCAAAGCACATATTGTAGCTTTAGAGCGTCTTATTCAGAAAAAGAATAAGAAAAATTATGAGGTCTTTAATTTAGGAACAGGAAAAGGGAACAGTGTTCTAGAAGTGATTCATGCCTTTGAAAAAGTAACCCAACAAAAACTACCTTATAAAATTGTAGACAGAAGAGAAGGAGATATTATAGCCGCTTACGCCGATACTACTAAGGCTAATAATGATTTGGGCTGGAAAGCAGAATTGGGAATAGAAGAAGCTTTAAAAAGCGCTTGGGAATGGCAACTTAAACAAGATTAGTCACAATCAAATAAGGAATTGAGTACGGGAAAACTGTAAGCATTGGTGAAATCGTAATGCCACCATTCGGTTCTTATAGGGTTAAACCCGAATTTTTTCATTCCTTCCCTTAAGAGCTTTCTATTTTGAAGTACCGCTTCAGGTAGATTAAAATTATCTTGATGAGCTTCTTTTCCGAAGAAATCATACGTAGTTCCCATATCTAATTCACAACCGTCAAAATCGACCAAAGTTAGATCTACAGCTGCCGCTCTGTTGTGAACCGATTTATTTCTGTAAGGATTTGCTACATACATGGCATTAGGGAAAATTTCCCACATCACTTTTTGTGCAGAAAGGGGTCTGTAACAATCATACAACTTAATTTGATAACCAAATTCACAAAAATAGTTATTAGCGGCAATTAAAGCATCGGCTACTTTTGGAAGTAACAAGCATTTAGAGCAGTCATATATTTTTTTCTCTAGAAAATTATTTTCGGTAGCGTATTTAATATCGAACGTAAAATTTTTAGAGACTTCTTCTAGATTAGTTAAATGAGCTATTTCTTGAGCTTGAGAATAACCCTTGTAATTCAGTAAAAAAAATAAAATTAGATACCACTTATACATAAATACGTGCTCAATTATTAATTTAAAATATAAAAAAAAGAGGAGCTTTTATAAAAAACTCCTCTTTAAGATTAGATAAAATCGAGTAACTTTTTAGAACTCATACTCATTTAAAGCTCTATTGTACTCTCTTATTTCTTCAATATTGTGTTTGTTTTCGCTGTCTTTAATTAAATTGATAAGGTACATTAAACTCTCATCGGCATTAAATTCACTTTTCACTATTTCTTCTTCATCTTCAATAGGATCATCTTCAGGAATAGGAATATCAAATGTATAGTGCTCCTCTATATGCTCGGTAGCAAGCCTAAGTGCCTTTGCAATAACAGGTCTTTTCTCTTCTACAGCATAAGGTCTTAATTCTTTAAGATCGGCAACAAGTGTATTCGTGATAATACCAGCATGTTCTAAATCATCTAGTATCTTTTTTATAATTTTTTGGGCCTTCGAGTTATTCAAAATGGACGGGTTTATTTATTTGACATTACTGCAAAAATAATTTTTTCAATCCTAAATATACCTACATATTTTAAAAAATTTCATTAGAAAACAATTATATACAAAACGCCGTTAGTTCTAATATTTTTAAAGGATTGACGCACAAGCCGATAAAATTATTTATCTATTTTATGCTAAATAATTTCAATAAACCTTTAAAACTGCGTAATTTTGCAGGGTTTTATAAGAAAAATAAGAAGGAGGAAATTAGCTTTATGAGAGAGAAAATAGTTGAAAAAGAATTATATGACTATCAAGAAAGAGATTTACAAAAAATCTTTACCTATTTAAACGACGCACCAGATAATTTTAATTTGTTGTATCAATTACCTACTGGAGGAGGAAAGACAGTAGTTTTCTCTGAAATTGTGAGAAGGTATATTGAGCAGACCAACAAAAAAGTAGTGATCTTAACGCACCGAATTGAATTGTGTAAGCAAACTTCTAAAATGCTTAACGGATTTGGGGTGCGCAACAAAATTATCAATAGTAAGGTAAAAGAGTTGCCAGACCAAGATGAATACCAATGTTTCGTTGCGATGGTAGAAACCCTTAATAACCGTCTTAACGATGAAAAATTAGAGGTAGATAATGTAGGTTTGGTGATTATTGATGAAGCTCACTACAACTCATTTACAAAATTATTTAAATACTTTGAAGATTCTTTTATCCTTGGGGTAACCGCTACTCCTTTAAGTTCTAATATTAAGTTACCTATGAAGGATAACTATAAAGAACTTATTGTAGGAAACTCTATTCCTTCACTTATTGAAAAAGGTTTTCTCGCTAAAGCGGAAACCTATAGCTATGATGTGGGATTAACTTCTTTACAAGTAGGAATTAACGGAGATTATACCGTAAAATCTTCTGAAGATTTGTACACCAATATGTCTATGCAAGAAAAGTTGGTACAAGCTTATGAAGAGCGTTGTAAAGGTAAGAAAACCCTTATTTTCAATAACGGTATTAATACTTCTTGGTACGTTTACCAGACTTTTAAAGATGCAGGATATGAAGTAAGGCACTTAGATAATACGCACAGTAAAAAGGAGAGAAAAGAAATTTTAAAATGGTTTAAGCATAAGCCTGATGCTATTTTAACTTCAGTAAGTATATTAACCACAGGTTTTGATGAACCTACAGTTGAAAATATTATTCTTAACCGTGCCACCAAATCATTAACCCTTTATTACCAAATGATCGGTCGTGGATCAAGAAAACTTCCACATAAAGATATTTTTAACGTAATTGATTTAGGAAATAATGCCGCTCGTTTTGGAATGTGGGATGCTCCTGTAGATTGGCAGCAAATCTTCAAGAATCCAGATTATTTCTTAGAAAATATTACTGGAGATGAGGAAATTGAACGAGAATTTAAATACAAAATGCCTGAAGAGGTGAGAGAACTCTTCAAAAATTCTGAAAATATAGAGTTCGATATTAAGAAAGCTTATAATGAAGCAGTTAACAACGGACAAAAATCTAAGGCTGTATTAGAAGAATCTGTGAATCAACATGCGCAAATGTGTGCTGAAAATAGTGAAGATGTTTTTGATGCAAGAATCTTAGCTAGAGAGTTAAAAGATGATATTAGAGATCGTGTAAAGAGATATTCTTACTGTATCATCAATAATACTAAAAACTACCGAGATTGGTTATTTGAAGATTATAATCGAAAATTACGATCTAGAATTAACGATCTATTTCAAGAGTAGAGAAATTGATAAATTAAAAAGCCCGATGTGAGAATTCACATCGGGCTTTTTTTATTTTATAGAAGGAAACGTTTTAATTTAACGCTCCAAAGATCATAATTCCGTAAAGTAAGAAGCGTACAAATCTTAGTAACCCAAATAAAAGGTAACTTTTAAAAGGAAATTTAATGACTCCTGCAGCAATACTAGAGATAGCAAAAGGAATTGGTAGAAGAGCTCCTACCACAATTAAAAATCCACCCCATTTACGCATATTTTTAATGTGTTTTGCCATTTTTACTTCTAGGTACACAAAGACAGAAGGAATACTTGCAATTCCTCTCCCAGCAAAATAAGAGACAATTCCTCCAAAATAAGAAAGAAAAGCAATAGCGGTAAGGTATAGGTTAGGATGGGCAGACTTCCCAGACCAAGCGATAAATATCTCTGGCGGAATAAGTCCTAAAATAGATTCTGAGGCAAAAAATACCGCTAAAACACCAATAGGATGAAAATTATCGGTTACATACGTCAGAATATCGTTAATATCAATAACAAAAAAATGTACACAAATTAGAGCTATGATAAATAGAATTATGGGTAATGCTGCCTTTATTAAACTCTTACCTACAAACGAATAGAATCCTGTATACGAGTAATATTGGTGAAGTAATTTCCACCTAGGTTTTTTATTTGGTTTATTTTTTTGTGTCATCTTTAGTATTAAAAGCTGCAAATGTAATAGCTTCTACAGCGGTTTACAAGTCTATTTGAGTAAGAATTAGTATTTCTTTTTATAAGCTTCAGGCATCCTTATCTGATGGTTGAGAAGCTTCTTCATTTTTTAAAGAGACTTGAAAGTTCTTTCCAGAAGGAAGTTCAAAAACCTCTAAATTAAAATAAGGAACAGCAGCTAAAACGTGATCAAAAATATCGGCAATAATATATTCATAATTCTGCCACACTTTATCTTTACTAAAAGCATATATTTCTAACGGAATTCCTTGAGATGTAGGCTCTAACTGCCTAATCATCGTCATCATTTCTTTATTAATCGCCGAATGTTGTTTAAGATAAGTATCTACATACTTTCTAAATACACCAAAATTGGTTTGATTTCTTCCGTTAAGCAAAGTAGATTTCTCTATTTGATTCTCTATATTGTAATTATTAATTTCAGTTTGACGAGTAGTTAAATAGTCTTTTATAAGGTGAATTTCTTTAAGTTGATCAATTTCAGCATCCGAAAGAAAATGGATGCTTGATGATTTAATTAAAATCGATCTTTTTATTCTTCTACCTCCCGAAACACTCATCCCGCGCCAGTTTTTAAAAGAATCGGAAATTAAGTAATAAGTGGGAATGGTGGTAATGGTATTATCAAAATTACGCACTTTCACAGAGGCTAAATTAATTTCAATCACATCTCCGTCTGCTGCATATTTTTCCATAGTAATCCAATCACCTATACGTACAGTATCATTTACAGAAACTTGTATGCTGGCTACAAAACCTAATATAGTGTCTTTAAAAATTAGCAGTATTACAGCAGAGAGTGCACCCAAAGCCGTTAGGAAGGTCCAAATATCTTTTCCTGTTATGTGAGAGAAAATAATTAAGAATCCGCAGAACCAAGTGAAAATCATAAACACTTGTATATAACTATCAATTGGTTTGTCCTTAAAACTACTTAAGGTTTTAAGAAAATCTCTAAAAGTGAGGATAACACTCCTTATTACCATAATAACAATAATAACCGTAACCACATCAATAAGTATTTTCGCATCATCACTATAATGCTCAAAATCTATTAATGCTAAAGGCGTAAGCCATCTCACCAAGAACAATGTAAGCAAATGTGAGAAGTGATAAATGGTTTTGTTTTTAAAGAGAAAATCATCAAACTCTGTCTTGGTTCTTTTAGAAAGCTGAACCATAAATTTTCTTAAAATGGTTCTAAGAATAAAATTGAAAATATAAACTACAATAATCAACACCGTAAAATTGATGATTAAATTACCGTACACAGCTAGGGAATCTTGCCATCCCCAATCTTTAAATAGATGATAAAAAGAACGTGTTAATTTTGATGGAGTCATTAATTGCAGTTTTCTACAAAAGTAACGTGGATTCACAGCTTAAGCAAAATCTTAACGCTATTTTTAGTTTTAAAATACAAAACTATTCTTAAAGCGGAAGCTAAGCTTTACGGAAGATATATATTTGCATACCATCCGAAATTATAATTGTGTACAACCTACAAAAAATTAAGAAAAATGCGGTTCGTTATGTAACCGGATTAGATTTTGCGAAAGGCTATGTTTTAGCCTTAGCTATGGTCGTACCCTTATATGTTACTAATCTTTTTAATTTATTACCTATTGGAGTGGCGATGGCTCTGGGAGTTTTAATGGTTGCGCCTAGCGACGTGGCGGGAAATTTAAGACATCGATTATTAGGTATGCTTTGTGCAGCTCTATTAGGAATTTTAGGAACGCTTTTAGGAGGATATTCTCAAGAATTTCTTTGGCTCAATTTATTGGTGGTTTTTATTTTTGTATTTGCGGTTTCTTTACTTTCCGTGTACGGATTTAGAGCTTCCTTGGTCACTTTTACAGGTTTGATAGCTATAGTGTTATCCTATGCTAATTTAGGAGAAGTAGCGGTTTGGCTACATGCGGTATACATAGGTTTAGGGAGTCTTTGGTATATAGGATTAAGTTCTTTATTTCTTTACTTGAGGCCCAATAAACATACCGAATTGCTATTAGGTGAAACCGCTAAGCTTACAGGAGATTTTTTAATATTAAGAGGGAAATTACTCTCAAAAAAAAATAACAGAGAGCAACTCAAAGAAGAACAGTTTAAGTTACAAGTAAGCATCAATGAAAAACATGAAGATTTACGGGAAGCGCTTCTAAGTTCGAGAAAAGAATCTGGGGTTTCTAATTCCTCCCGTAGAAAACTATTAATTTTTATCGATTTGGTAGACTTGCTAGAATTAGTGGTTGCCCATCCTATCAATTACCAATACATCGACGAAATAGAGGAGGAGGAGCCTTCGATGATTACCAAGTACCAAGAACTCATTTTTGAAATGAGTCAGCAGTTATTTCATATTTCTGAAGTATTTATAGATAATTCAAAAATCACATCTTCCTCTAATGTGTACCAATCTTTTAAAGAGATAGAATCTTTTTTACAAGAGGAAAAATCATCTACGCTCAACTCAAATCGTTTTTTGTTTTTACAAAATATGTTTGATTTTGAAATGAAACAGATCGAAAAAATTAATTCAATAGAGCGGGTTTTAAAAAATATACACCAGAGAAATAAAATCAAAATTCAACCAAAAGCTGAAATTCAACAATTTATAACCCCAATAGATTATAGTTTTAGAAACTTAATTCAGCAGCTAAGTTTAAATTCCCCCATTTTTAGACATGCATTAAGATTGGCATTACTAATGATCATTGGTGTATTAATAGGTTCTTATTTTCAGGTACAAAACTCTTATTGGATTTTACTCACGCTCATTGTGATTTTAAGACCAAGTTATGGTCTGACCAAACAAAGATCAAAACACAGAATTATAGGGACTTTTATTGGAGGAGCAGTTGCTTTTATTATCATTTTATTTGTACAGAATCCATTGGTTTATATGATACTAGGAGTAATTTGTTTGATTCTTGCTTTCTCCATGATTCAAAAAAATTATGTGGGTGCAGCAGCATTTATTACGCTCAATGTGGTGTTTATTTATGCGCTTTTACAGCCCAATGTTTTAAATGTGATTCAATATCGTGTTATTGATACCATCATCGGCTCAGGACTGGCATTTTTTGGTAATTTTATTCTATGGCCTTCTTGGGAATCTTCTTTTTATAAAAAGAATGTAGTAGATGCTTTAGAAGCCAATATTAATTATTTAAGAGAAATAGATCACTTTTATCATACCAAAGTAAACTTACCCAACAGTTATAAAGTAGCTAGAAAAAAGGCATTTATTGCTATGGGTAATCTAAGTGCAACCTTTCAACGTATGGCACAAGAACCAAAATCTAAGAGGACGGCGTATAGAAGACTCTATAAATACAATGTTTTTAACTACACTTTTTTATCTTCTTTAGCGAGTTTGGGAACTTTTATAAGAAACCATAAAACCACCCAAGCTTCTCACTCCTTTGAAACTTATATCAATCATATAGAGAGTAATTTAAGACAAACGATTAATAGAATTGAGCACAAAAATCCTCAGAAAAAAATTACTTCTACGGAAGATTTAAAAAAGGCTTCTGCTTTTTTAGAAAATGAAACAATTCGATTAAATTCGCAATATTTAAAAAAAGAAAATTTAAAACATAGAGAGGAGCTACAATCCCACAGAAAGGAAGCTCAACTCATCACAGAGCAATTAAAATGGCTTTATGAGATTTCTTTAAATTTAAAAAAGATACCAAAAAAATAAAAAAACATGAATTCATACTTTAAAAGTCCTCCTTTTTTTATCACCCTTATCATCATGGCTTTTGTGACCTTTATGTATTTTAATTTTAAAGATAAGTATGTTACAAATTATGATAATCCTTTAGAGGTAGTCGTAAAGAAAAAATGGGAACTACCTAGTGTTCTAGAAGAGGTTTCGGGTATTGTTCATATAGATGATCAACGAATAGCCTGTGTACAAGATGAAGAGGGTAAAATCTTTATTTATAATCTAGAAACAAAATCGATAGAAAAAACTGTCAATTTTGGAGAACAAGGCGATTATGAAGGTATTAGCATCGTGGATAATAATGCTTTTGTAGTAAAAAGCAACGGAACCTTATACGAAGTGAAAAACTTTATGAAAACTGATTTTGAGGTGATTACGCATAATAATTTCTTGACTAAAGATTATGATATTGAAGGTTTATGCTACGATAAAAAGAATAATAGACTTTTATTAGCTTGTAAGGAGAATGAAGATCATCGAGGTAATTTCAAATCGGTTTACGCATTTAATTTACCGACTAAGGAGTTATTAAAAACACCGGTTTTTAAACTTATGTATGATAATCCTATCTTTCAAGATTTTGAAGATGATAGAGATGAAAAATTATTTAGAACTTCAGAGATAGGCGTACATCCTACCACTAATGATATCTATATGCTTGACGGAGTTATTCCAAAAATTTTGATCTTTAATAATAAATGGGAAGCTAAAAAGTTACTCGTTTTAGATCCCGATGCGTTTCAACAACCAGAGGGTCTAAGTTTTAATTCGAATGGGGAAATGTTCATCTCTAATGAAGGAGATTTACAATCTGCTAATATCTTACAAGTAAGTTTAAATGAAAAAAACACAGGGGGTACAGAGAAAAAAGTAAAGAATTAATTTTCTTTATCTTTTTTCAACCAACCAAAGATTCCTTTTTTCTTTTTCTTCTTTTCAAACTCTTTTTCGTCTTCATTCCCTCCAAACAGGCGTTTGAAAAAGCCATCCTCTTTGCTATCTTCACAATCTAACATTTCTATCACATGATCTGATGGTTTCTCAAATTGTGCGTTAGCAATAGAATTATACTTATTATCGGCGTCTATTTTCTGGTAGTATTTAGCAAAAAGAGGTAAAGCAGAATTCGCCCCTTGTCCAATTCTAGTATTACTAAATCCTATTTGCTGGTTGTCATTTCCTACCCAAGTAAGGGTAACTAATTGAGGTGTAATTCCTACGAACCAACCATCTTTATTGTCTTGTGTTGTTCCAGTTTTTCCAGCAATTTCATTGGTTAAACCATAGGTAGAACGCAATCTTGTGGCAGTTCCTTCATTTACCGTAGCCTTTAAAAAATCTAACATTATCTGGCGTGTATCGTCACTATAGGCTTGTTGTTTCTCATTTCGAGATTGGGGATGTAAATCTTCAAAAGAAGCAATAGTATTTCCATTTTTATCTTCGATTTTCGTAATAAAAATAGGAGAGGAGGGAATACTTTTATTGACAAAGCTCGTATAAGCTTGTGCCATTTCAATGAGTTTAAGGTTAGAAGAACCTAATGCTATAGAGGGAACTTCTTCAATGTCACTAGTAATCCCCATAGCGCGCGCTTGTTCAATTACACTTTCTATTCCTGTTTCATACAATACTTTTACTGCAATGGTGTTTACCGAGTTGCTTAACGCCTTTTTTAAAGAATAATTTAAATTTTCACTACCCTCAACGGTAGAAGCATTGGTAGGCTTCCAATCATCCACATCAGTATAGGTAACTGCTTTTAATGGAAAATAAGTACAAGCTTCCATGCCATTTTCTAAAGCTGCGGTATAAACAATAGGTTTAAAGGTAGATCCTACTTGGCGCTTGCTTTGTGAAACGTGGTCATATTGAAAAAACCTGTAATCAATACCACCTACATAGGCTAAGACATTTCCGCTCGACGGTTCTAAGGAAACCATTCCTGCATTTAAGAATTTTGAATAGTACTCTAAACTGTCTAAAACAGACATAGATTTAATTTCAGTTTTATCCCACGAGAAAAGTTCAGTTTCTTTCTTCTTACTTAAAGAATCTTCTATCGCTTTCGCGGATAAACCTTGCGAAGCATACTTTTTATAAATTTTAAGCCTCTGCTTGGCGGCGAGAAAAGCTTTTTTGCCTTTTAACCATGGAGCACGCTGTCCGTAAGCTTTTTCAAACTGACGTTGCAGATTACTCATATGTTCTTGCATGGCTTCCTCTGCATACGTTTGTAACGTGTTATCTAAAGTGGTGTAAACTTTTAAACCATCGTGGTAAACATCATAGAATTCGCCATTGGGTTTTTTAAATTTCCTTTGCTGAAGTAAAGTATCTAATTGTTTTTTAATGTGTGCTCTAAAATACGGAGCTAAACCTTGGTTAGGAGCATAGTATTGATAATCTAATTCTATCTTTTGTTGTTTGGCAAGATTGGCTTCATCTAAAGTGAGATAATCATTTTTAAGCATTTGATTAATCACCACATCTCTTCTTAGTTGAGAACGCTCTGGGAAAAGTCTCGGGTTGTAGCTATGATTGGCTTTTAAAGAACCAATTAAGGTGGCAGATTGAGGTAAATTTAAATGACGAGTTTCTGTATTAAAGAATTTTTGAGCGGCACTTTCTATACCATAAGTGTTATCGGGAAAGGGAACAGTATTCAGGTAAAGTGTTAATATTTCTTGTTTAGAATAAATATCTTCAATTCTTTGAGCTACAATGCTTTCTCTTACTTTATTTACAACAATACTTAAATACCCGTAATCGTTTCTTCCGTAGAGATTTTTAGCTAGTTGTAGCGTGATGGTGCTTCCACCTCCAGAAGAATCATCAGACATTAAGATGGTTTTAAAAAAGACTCTTAGCAAGCTTTTATTGTCCACACCATCATGTTCATAAAAACGAGCATCTTCAGTTGCGATTAAAGCATGAAGTAAATGTTTTGGAAAGCTTTCAAACTTTATAGATTGACGATCGTAAATGTAGAATTTCCCAATCAAGTCGGCATTTTTATCTAATACTTGTGTAGCCTGACTTTGTTTTAAGCTAGCGAGTTCTTTTTTTGTGGGTACTTCTCCCCACATTCCCGTATAAATACTGGCATAAAAAGCGATCAATAAGACTATAATAGAAAGACTTCCGTAAAGTAAAAATTTCACCCACTTTTTCTTAAAAAAAGATTTGTAACTCATAACTTGGTTTCAATAAGGAGCACAAATTAACGAATAAGTTCTTCGAAGAATACTGATTTTAAAATTTTTATAACGTTTTACCTTATCTAAAAACTGTAAATCAATCTCTAAGCGTCAAATCTTCTATATCTAGATAAAAGAATAATAAACAAACCATAGGCTGCTAACCCTGCAGCAGCAGTGGCCATTAAAATAGTACCATAATCAGATTCTTGCAAGAATGAAAAAGCTTCTTTAGTACCTTTAACCTCATTTTCTTTAGAATATAAACCGGCTCTTAAGAAGAAATAAGCAATTATTAAAATTACAAACCCACGCGCATAAAATCCAAAATATCCTGCATTTTTAGCAGCTTTATGCCACTTTCTATCGCTAATGCTGAAACGTTTCATAAACTCTTTTTGATAGGCTTGTTTAATATGATAACCCGCTTTAATAATTAAAATTACACCAATAAGCAAAAATAAAATGGTGAAGAGAGTCGGACTTAAACTACTTAAAATACTTTTTCCTCCACCTCCTGAGGATGAACTCCATAAATGTCTAACAGCTAAAAATGAAAAAACTAAATAGATAATTCCGCTAAGGAAATATGCCACTCGCTTGGTTTTCCCTTTCCAATCATCTTCAATATGTTCAGGATTTTTAATACTTTGAATAAACCTCCAAACAGCGTAACATACTAGCCCGGCGGCAATCACTACCAATAGCGCCATAGCAAAAGGTTGTTTTTTTATAAAATCAAACACTTGACTTTTTCCTGAGGTTGAACCTCCCAAATTAAGGGCAGTCATTAAAGTAAGAATACCACTTAAAAAGTAAATTAGACCTTTAGAAAACATTCCTAATTTAGCGATAGTTTTGTATTTTTTGTCCATATACTAGGTTGATTATCTTTAATTTGAAATAAATATAAAGTCATCCTAAATAAAAATGAAGTTATTTATAGTAAGATTAACAAGAAGTTATTTTATGCGTTAAAGTGATGTAAAAGCCCTTCAATCCTTTAAAATTATGCATACTTCTTTTTATCTTTATTTTTCAAAAAACAAAATCATGCAAAACTTAAACAATAAAACTGCACTCATTACGGGTGGAAGTAAAGGAATTGGTTACGGTGTAGCCGAAGCATTAATGAAAGCTGGAGTTAATGTAGCCATAACAAGTAGGTCATTAACCAATGCTGAAAGCGCTGCTGCAGAATTAGAAAAAAATACTAACGCAAAGGCTTTAGGTATCAAAGCAGATGTTAGAAATCTAGTTGATCAAGAGGAAGCAGTACGCCATACAATCGAAAAATTCGGCCAGTTGGATTATGTGATTGCCAATGCGGGAATCGGACATTTTGGTAGCATTACCAGTTTAACAGATCACGATTGGAGAGAAACTATTGATACCAATTTAACGGGAGTTTTTTATTCCGCGAAAGCGAGCGTAGAAGCTTTAAAAGATACCCAAGGATATTTTATTAGCATTTCTAGTTTGGCAGGAACCAATTTCTTTGCTGGCGGAGCTGCTTATAATGCGAGTAAATTTGGAGTTACTGGTTTTACACAAGCTATGATGCTCGATTTAAGAAACGATGGGGTAAGTGTATCTACCATAATGCCAGGATCTGTTTCTACTCATTTTAATGGGCACGATCCACATCAAGAAGAAAGTGATGAAGCTTGGAAGATACAAAAAGAAGACATTGGGGAATTGGTAGTTGATTTGTTTAAAATGAATAAGAGGAGTTTACCTAGTAAAGTAGAAATTAGACCTTCTAGACCTCCACAAAAATAAAAATATGAAATCTTTACAATTAGGAACGTCTAACCTAAAAGCTTCTCCTATTATTTTTGGAGGTAATGTCTTTGGGTGGACACTCGATGAAAAGGAATCGTTTAGAATTTTAGATGAAATGTTAGATCGCGGAATTACGATGATCGACACGGCCGATGTATATTCTCGTTGGGTAGACGGTAATGAAGGCGGAGAGTCTGAACGTGTTATAGGAAAGTGGCTAAAAGAAAGAAAAAATAGAGATAAAATAACTCTGGCCACTAAGGTAGGCGCCGATATGGGGAAAGGATCTCGCAATATTTCTAAAAATTACATTTTAGATAAGGTAGAAGATTCTTTAAAAAGACTGCAAACCGACTATATAGATTTGTATTTTACCCATTGGGATGATGATAAAACGCCAGTAGAGGAAACGCTTGAGGCTTATCAACAACTTATAAAAGAGGGAAAAGTGAGAGTAATTGGTGCATCTAACTTATCGGCGAATCGTTTAAAAGAATCTTTAGACGCTTCCGCGGAAAAAAATCTGCCCAAATATCAAGTTTTTCAACCCGAATATAATTTAATGTCTCGAAAGCAATTTGAAGAAGATTTAGCTCCTCTTTGTAAAACTTATGAGTTGGGAGTTACGCCTTACTTTTCTTTAGCAAGCGGCTTTTTAACGGGTAAATACCGAAGTGAGAAAGATATGGAAGATTCTTCTCGAAAGGGTTTCGTAAAAGACTATCTAAATAGGAGGGGATTAGAAATTTTAAATGTATTAGATCAAATTTCTGAAGAACACCAAGTAGATAATGCTGCAGTTGCTTTGCGTTGGTTAATGCAAAAAGATATTGTAACCGCTCCCATCGCAAGTGCTACGAAATCTAAACATCTAGCAAATTTTACAGAGGCAATAGAGATGAAACTTTCTTTTGAGGAAATGGGAAAATTAGA
This sequence comes from Mesonia algae, assembly GCF_003253545.1. Lineage (GTDB taxonomy): Bacteria > Bacteroidota > Bacteroidia > Flavobacteriales > Flavobacteriaceae > Mesonia > Mesonia algae. Next base: position 332,779 of record NZ_QKYV01000002.1, on the reverse strand, counting down.
TGAAGTAAGTAAAATGTAAACTAAAGCCAATAGAGTTAATCTAAGATATTTTAAATATTTATGAGACGTTATTGCTTTGGAATTTAAAATTATGAATTAAAAAAAGGCTGCTAGATAATTCTAAGCAGCCTTTTTCTTTACTAAGTAGGTTATGTTTAACCTAAATATTTTTTGAGAATTTTATTTTTAGATTGATGTTTCAATCTTCTAATTCCTTTTTCTCTAATTTGTCTTACACGTTCTCTACTTAAATCGAAAGTATCCCCAATTTCTTGTAAGGTCATCGCAGGTTGATTTCCTATTCCGTAATTAAGGCGAATAACATCGGCTTCTCTTGTAGAAAGTGTATCTAAAGCTCTATTAATCTCAATGCTTAAAGAATCTTGCATTAAGTTATCATCTGGAGTAGGGGATTCTCCCGAACTTAAAACATCATATAAATTAGAGTCATTTTCTCCTTCTTTAAATGGTGCATCCATAGATAAGTGTCTTCCAGAATTTTTCAATGCTGTTTTCACTTGTCCCGTAGGCATATCTAATTCTTTTGCAATTTCTTCAGCCGAAGGAGGGCGCTGTAAACTCTGTTCTAGATGAGAAAAAGTTTTATTGATTTTATTAATCACTCCAATTTTATTCAGCGGTAAGCGAACTACACGAGACTGTTCTGCTAAGGCTTGTAAAATAGATTGTCTAATCCACCAAACAGCATAAGAAATAAATTTAAAACCTCTGGTTTCATCAAAACGTTTTGCAGCTTTTACTAAACCTACATTCCCTTCATTAATTAAATCGGGTAGTTTTAAACCTTGATTTTGATATTGTTTTGCTACCGAAACAACAAACCTTAAATTGGCATTAGTTAGTTTTTCTAATGCTCGTTGGTCACCTTCTCTAATACGCTGTGCTAATTCTACCTCTTCTTCAGCAGTAATTAAATCTACTTTACTGATGTCTTGTAGGTATTTATCTAACGATTTTGATTCACGATTAGTAACCTGTTTGGTAATTTTAAGTTGCCTCATATATCTCTACTTATGTTTGTGATTTCTAATAAGTTTTATTATACGATAAAAAAATCAATAAAACAAATTATTTTCAATATAAATACATTTTATGTAATAATATAAAACGCAGGCTATTAAAAACAATAACCTGCGTTTTAGTCGTAATACTTAGTAAGAAATTACTTGATCTCCATAACTTCTAATTCAAAAGTAAGATCTTTTCCTGCTAATGGGTGATTAGCATCAATGATAATAGACTCTTCTTTAACTTCAGCAACTCTTAATTGTCTTTCGCTTCCGTCAGGATTTTTAGAAACAAGTCCCATTCCTACTTGTGGCTCAATTTCTTGAGGAAGTTGGCTTTTAGGTACTTCTTGAAAAAGCTCTTTTTGTACTTCTCCGTAAGCTTCTGTATGTGGAATTTCAATGGTCTTTTTTTCGTTCACTTGCATATCGATAAGTCCATTTTCAAACCCAGGTATAATTTGTCCTTGTCCGATAGTAAATTCGATAGGCTCTCTTTCTAAAGAACTATCAAATACCTGACCGTCTTGTAACTTTCCTGTGTAATGTACTTTTACCGTGTCGTTCGTTTTAACTTGACTCATAAATTTGTTTTTTACTAATTTATAGATTATTGAAAATGAAGTTTTTAGACTCATCTTCTCTTAAAGCTTGCAAAGCTATGAGAATTCTATTGAATACCAAGATATTACAGCATTAATCCCAAGTCTTTAAAGAAATCTTAACAAAAATTGTAGAAACTGCTTTCAAATCTTTCTTTATATTGTACATAACTAACTAAACAAATAATTTATATGAGTACAGAGACCAATAAAAGTCAAAATAAAGAAGATTATATTTTACAAGATAATAAGAAAACCAAATTTGGAGCAGGATTTATCATTGTGGTCCTTATTTTATTGATTACTGCGGTAGCGATTTCTGGAATTTATTTTGAGTGGTTTTAATATAGAAACGCATTCAAAAAAAAAGGAGCTGAAAAATTCAGCTCCTTTTTTTGGTTAGAGGTGGTTGGTTACTCTATAAGTTTTTAAGACTCTTCTAGCATAGCTAAAAATTTGTCTAAGTTAGGTAGAATTATAATTCTTGTTCTACGATTGCTTTCACGTCCTTCGGCAGTATCATTTTCTGCAAGAGGTACAAAACTACTTCTACCTGCTGCGATTAATTTTTTACCATCTACATCAAACTTATCTTGTAATAAACGAACAATAGAGGTAGCTCTTCTTACACTTAAATCCCAGTTATCTTCAATGTAAGATTCTTTTTTAAGTGTTTGAGCATCGGTATGTCCTTCTACCATCACTTCCATAGCAGGCTCAGAGTTCACTACTTCAGCAATTCTACCTAATAATTTGTGAGCTTTAGGGCTTACCCAATAGCTACCACTTTTAAATAATAGTTTGTCAGATACAGTAATTTGTACCACCGTCTGGTTGACATCAATCTCAATACCTTCATCTCCATCAGATAAAGATTTCTTTAAGTTGTGCGATACCGCAAGATCAATAGAATCTCCTAATGTTTTTGCACCTGCTAATAAACTAGGATCTACATTTTTTAGCGTCTTGCGCATAGCTTCTTTGTTCTTGTTAGACATAGCAGCAATATTATCTACCATTTCTAATTTTTCATCATTCTCATCTTGTAGAGAGTTGATTTTTGCGTAATAATTAGAAACGCGTTCTTCAATTTTCGCATACTTTTCTTCGCAATCTTCTTTGTCCACTCGAGTCTTCATCAATACACTCTTAGTGTCGTCTAATTCGGTCTCTAACTCTGTGTATTTCTTTTTCGAAACACAAGACGTCAATAAAGACGCAGAAATTACGGTTAATGTCAATAATCTTTTCATGGTTTTCTTTATTTTTGGTTACGACAATATTAACCACATGAAATAGGTTTTGTTTTATGAGTGTTCCTATTGTTTTGTTAAAAAGAGTTTAGAAAATCTTAATATTTTGGTTTGATTCTTGTATTACAAATACTTACAATACCTTTATCAGAATAGAAAAAAATCAAGAAATGATAAAATATATATGCAGCCTTTTGGGAATTTTAGCCTTTTGCGGAATTTCTCATGCCCAGTTAGATAATTCTAATACCAGTACTACTGGAGGTCGCCTTGGCGGAAGTACCATCAATAGCGGAGGCTTTACAAGATCTACGCCCGGACTTAGCAAACCTAATAATTCTTTTTATTCGGGGAGGAAAGACCGACTTACTTCCGATAAGGAAGGTTTAGATATCACCGATCAAGAAGAATTTTTAGATCCTACTAAAAAGTTTGATCCTAAATATTTAGCAAAAAAAGAAGGCGATAAGACCCCTGAAGAGTTTAAGAAAAACCAATATTTTGGAGACTTCAAAAACAACGGAAAGTTTGTAAAAATTGTCTGTAGAGACCATATGGCGGTAGATGGTGATATGGTTCAGATTATTGTAAATGATAAAGTACAAGTAGAAAAAATATCGCTTTTAGGTAGTTATACCAACGTATATATAGATCTAGAAGTAGGATTTAATAAGATCGAAATCCTGGCTCTTAATCAAGGTATGTCTGGCCCCAACACGGCAGAGTTTAAAGTCTATGATGAGTTAGGCGGACTTATTTCTAAAAACATATGGAATTTAGCGACAGGCTTTAAGGCTTCTATGATCATCGTTAAAGAAAAGGAAGACTAAAACCTCTAAGCTGCTTCTGTAAGCAAACTTTATAAAAACTCTCTATTATTTATCGTGTCTTAGAAATTTATTTTAAGTGATGATTCTTTTTTAAGTAGAGTAAAATAAGTAGCGATAAAGCTCCGCAAATAGAAAAACCAATAAATAGAGGTAGAGTACTATTCACCACAAACCTACCTATAAAAGTACTAATAGGTACCGCCATTAAAGTAGAGATAAGTCCCGTGATAGCGGCGGCGATTCCTGCAATATGTCCTACAGGTTCCATAGCTAAAGCTCTAATATTTCCGAAAAGAAAACCTATAAAGAAAAATTGAAGGGATATAAATCCTAACAAGATAAAAATATTGGGCTGCGGAGTTCCGTAAAATAACAGAAGGTATACTAGGGAAACACCAAAAAAACCGAGTAGGGAAGCGGTCACCAATTTTTCCATCCCAAAGCGTACCACAAAGGTTGCATTTAAAAAGATTGAAATACCAATGGTGATAGCCAGACCTGCAAATATATAGGGAAACTCATCTTCTAAGCCATATTGATTTTGGAAGATTTGCTGAGAAGCGCTTAGATAAACTAAAAATGAACCTACTACAAACCCCGAAATTAAAGTAAAACCCAAAGTTTTTTTATAGCCTAAAGTTTCTTTAAAACCATCAAGTATGCGAGTAGCGGATAACGGAATTCGCTTTGGCGGAAGTAAGGTTTCTCGCTGTCGTAGAGCAAACCAAAGAGCAATTATTGCACTTATTACTATTTGTACATAAAAGATAACTTCCCATTCATAGCGATCTAAAATGAGCTGTCCCGAAGCTGGAGCAATAATAGGCACCAAAAGAAAAACCACGGTCACAAAAGACATAATACGCGCCATATAATCTCCTTCATATAAATCTCGAATGATAGCCACGACAATTGTTCTAGGTGCTGCCAAACCAATACCTTGCAAGATTCTACCCGCTATCATTAACTCTAAACTTTGTGCATTTACACACATAAAACTAGCAATAGTAAAAAGCACCAAACCAATATATACCGAAGGTTTTCGGCCTAAAGCATCAGATAAGGGACCAAATAGGAGAGGACCAACCCCTAAACCTAAAAATATCATGGTAATCAATAACTGATTGTCTGCCGCATTCTGAGTGTTGATGTCTTTACCAATCACATCTAAGGCAGGTAATAATGCGTCTATAGAAATAGCGGTAACCGACATTAATGCTGCCATTAGCGCAACAAATTCGAATTGGGAAATTTTGGTTTTTGTAAATTGCATTCGGCAAAAATAGGTTTTCCCATCCTCATACTTAAGCCAGTATCATAGATTTTAGGCATTTTATCATTTATATTTTGGAAACTAAGTAACTTATATAGGAGATCATGTTAAAAAGACCTTCACATTTACCCAAGATAAATCGTTCTTAAGCTTTGATAATGTTATCTTTAGAAATAAATTTATTTTACTGATGTTATTTTAAGAATGGTTTTTGAAGTAGTATATCTAAAATAATTGAAAGAAAGAAAATGAAAAATTTTATCCTTTTAGTCTTTATGACGCTGTTTTTAATGAATTGTAAAAGCTCAGATTCAATCGTGGTTTCTAAAGAACAAAGGAAAGAACTGCATACTTGGATCGAAAACAAAGCATTTGAAATTGAATCTCATAGAGCTAATCCTCAAGTTTCAAACGGACTCAATCAATTGGATTCTTCAATCTTTGGGGCTGGAAATAATGCCAGTAGTATTAATTTAATAAGTAATCCTAATTTTTTACGTATTCAAAACGATAGTGTTTTTGTGCATTTACCATATTACGGAACCCGACATATGATTAGCCATAGAAGTTCACAATCTGGAGGGATTCAAGTTAATGCGGAAATGAAAAATTATTCATCGGTTTATCAAAAAGCTAAAAACAGAACCACCATAAAGTTTGAAGCAAAAAATGCCAATGAGGTTTTAGATTTTACGCTGGCGATTTTTGATAACCAAAGCACAACCATAAACGTTTACAGTTCTCAACGAAGTACTATTAGTTATGATGGGAGAATTTCTGCATTTGTCAAAGAAAAATAATAGTGGGTGATAATTGATAAAGACAAGTTAGTTTTAAAATATTCTATTTTACATAATATAAATTATAGTACAAATATAATATACGAGTAAAACGGTGAATAGAACTTTTTCTGTTCTATTTTACATAGATGCAGATATAGCGCCTTTAGCTCTATATCATCAGCATTTATGTAACAGCCGTTTTCCGACTTGAGTTTCATTATAGTACAAATATAAATTATAAATAAAATAGTGAATAGCGCCTTTAGGTCTATAACTAGTGATTATGTCATAGCTATTTTAACCTAAATATGGGTTAATCTTTTCATTATAGTCTAACCTAGTATCATAATATAAATCAAGCGAATAAATTCCAACCGCATAGCTACCACCATTATAAAACTAGCCATTTAAATTTGTTTAAAATTCGCGTATTCGATAAGATATCCGTTGTAAAAAATTTAAACGATTTCTTACGACCATAATATTTTTAGATGAATTAATATTTTTAGATGAATTTCTTAATCTGCGATTTCAAGTTACATACGGGCAAATGTTAAGAAAATGTACGCAATGTTGTTTTACAAAAGTTCCATAAGGTCATTTCTACTAAATGTTATAATTTAGTATTCTAATAATTTTTTATGAAAAAAATAATAGTAGTTATTTCTAGATGGTTTAAAATAGGTGAAGACATCTTAATAAAAAAGAAAGTACTTATTGGTTCTATTGCGTCGCTTCTATTAATTTTTACTTATTTAAGTGACATAATTAGCTTAATTACTGGTGAAGAAGATAAAGAAAGTAATGATAAAATAGAGACTACAACAGTAATGAATGATTATTCACGTATTGTGAATGACTCATCTAAAAATAATAATGTTATAGATGCCTCCTCAACTACTATTAATAATAATGACTTATCTACTACTAATATTTATATAGACAAAACAAGTAAACAAAAAGTAATTGATAATAAAGTTATAACATATAAATTAATTGGAAAAAACAGTCAAGAATTAAAAAAGAAAATTGAAAGCGGTAGTAATATAAAAATTACCAATAATTCAGATAATTCTATTGAAGTAACACATACTGGTGAAATATTAATATTATCAGAAGGAATTGATTCATACATTTTTACTGGTGGAAATATCGAAGTTTTAATAAATGGTACTATTTGTAATATAAATAATGACTATAAAATTCCTAAATTGAGACCAAACTCAAAAAAGGCAATTTCCAATGAGATACAAAAAATTATTAATAAAATTGTCAATGAGAATATCTATATATTTTCTAATCGAATTATTCAATGCATAAAAAACTAATATTATATATTGTTATTTTATTTATTAGTAACATAACAATTAGTCAAACTATTAATGATTCTATTTCAATATTGATTTATTCTGAGGGAGATATGTTTTTACAACCTTTCATTGAAACAACCATTAAAGACTTAACTAATAAAGAGAGTAATAAAAAATATTTTTTTAAGGTTAATTCATTTAATCGTTTTGTATCAGATAATAAATACCAAGCAGAATTGAGTGATTTAATTAGAACAATAACACCTGAAAACAGAACTTTAAACTCAAAATATACAATACATGAAAAAATAATTAGGAAAAGAATTTTTAATATACTTATGGAATATGAGTATTTTTTATCTGTTAAAACTAATACTTTAGGAGAACTCATAGAATTTCAATTTCAGTTATATAAAACTGTTAACACTAATAATAGTGTTTCATTTAACGTTACAGATAAAGTCATAGGGGTAGAAAATTTTTTCGTTAACCCAAAGTCAAATGATTACTTAGAAAAAATAAAAAATGGAATAGAAAGACTTTTTTTGCATTCAAATAAATCTCCTGAAGCTAGGCTAAAAATTTATAATAAATATATCAACGATGGCGATATTGTTAAATTACCTTTGAACGAAAAAATTCTATTTGATGGTTCTAATTCAGGTGATTATGATAGTGAATTCATTACGTACGAATGGAGAAATATACCAGATTCAAAAAAAACCTTCCAAACATTTGAAAAATTAAAGTTCTTAGATGGTAAAGACAAACAATCAATATTAATTAATAATCCAGGATCATATAATATTGGCTTTAAAGTTTATGATGGAGTTAGTTATTCAGAAGAAATTTTGTTTAAAATCTTAACTATTGATAGACCAAAAAAGATTCAACTTTTGGATTCCATAGTTCGTACTATTCATATACAGAGTGTATTAAATTATAATTCAAGCTTAACACAAAAAGGAACAGCTTTTTTAAATAATAATAAAAACGAATATCAAGATTTTAATACTGTATTTACAAGGCAAGAAAAAATTAATGAAAGATTTATTAATCCAAATGAAATAAACTTTGCTTTCTTAAAAAAATATAATGAAAATGGTATATTTCAAATAGAAATTGAGTCTAAGTTTCCATTTTCAGAAATCAATAATAAAAATCAAATTTATTTATATAGTCTTGGGGAAGAAAATGTTGTTAGTAAGCCAACAATAATCACACATAATTTAATAAGACAAAGCTTACTTAATCTTCATTTAGATTCTGGGCCAATTTCTTTGATGAGTAAAGGTCAACCCCTTAAAACAAAGGAGGGGGTTGCCTTGTACCAAAATCATAGTGAAGCTAATTCCGGAGAATTATTCCTGTCTATTGACATAGGAATGGGATTATTAATAAGTAAAAATTTGGAAATTGGAGCTTCATATGGTATTTTGAATTCTAATAAAGCGTACTACAAGGATTTTATAATAAACTTATCTTCAAATTTTAAAAGTTGGTTAAGTTATACTATAATTACAGGTGGTAAATTCGATCCATTTGTTAGTACTATTATGAGAAATTACAAGTTTAAACAAAATGAAGGTGAAAATATGAATACAATTTCACTAGAGGGATTAATAGGAGCTAAATATCACCTCTATAACTCAAATAAAACTTCGATGGAGTTAAAAGTTAGTTATTCGTATGGAACCTTCCTTGAAAATAAATTATCTGATTTATACACAGTTACATTTGGTATTGGAACTATCTTAAAATTTAATTATTAATGATTACCTTAACTTTCTTCTTAGTCAGGATTAAATTCCTTATACTAAATCATTAGCATTTTTGTTATAACTTTTAATTGATATAAACTTGATAGCTTCATATACATCTAAGGAGTAAGTATCCATTTCGTGCTAACGCTAAAATAAAAGCTAGCCTTTTTAATATTAATAAAAATCACGTATTCGATAAAATGTACGTTTTAAAAAATCTAGACGATTTTTCGAGACTTTATATTATTATTGGAACTCAAGAATGCTTCAGATTTTTTGTAAACTTGATACAAGAGTATAAATTTTGAGAATAGGAGTTTCAAGAGACCAAGTTAAAGAGATTAACGAACTACACTCAAAAAAAATATTAATGCATGAACTAAACATAAACTAAACACTTACAGTTAATTTTAGAAACAACATACGGGGCGATTTTTAAATTTTAGGATCCATTGTAATCTTTAATACCCCCTACTCTAGTTGTTTTATCTTTTTAAGATTGCTCTTAGGTAAACACCATTTTGCCAACTACCTCCTTAGCTAAAAAGATCTTCAAGACCTTTTATTTACGATCTTTCCTGTTTAGCTAAAATTCTCCTATCGTCGCTTCGTAAAATGAGTATTCCATTGCATTTTTTTTAAAAAAGAATTAGTTAGGAGAAAAAAATAACGGTTAAGCCTAATGACTTCACTTTTATCAAAGCAAAGTTACCTTTCAATACAAAAAACATAGACTTGAAACACGCCAAACATTATCATACAAATTGGTACTATTTAATATCATGCGATTATAGTCCCTTTAGGATTAAAAACATTGTGTATTCTATTCAACCTTATTTCTACCAACGTGTTAAAGTATGATCAACTTTTATAGCAGGATCAATTCATAAGAATAAAATTTTAGAAAAGTTGTTAAGCGTTTTAAATCTAAGTGACTACGCCCTACTCCATTTCTTAAAATCTTGTTATAAGCGAAAGAAGCGGATATATATTTTTTAAATTGACCTAAAAATTAAATATTATGAAAACGCTCAGCTTTTATTCGTTCTTATTGATTGCAGTATTATTTTGTTCTGCTTGTGATAGTGATGATACCAAGAATAAAAACCAAGAAAACAACTCTCCTCAAACAGAAAATATTGGTTATGTAGAAACTAATAAAACTCCGTTATCGGTATATAATAGCATTGTATCTTCCCTAAACGCCAATGAAAATATAAGTATTGTGGCAGAAGTAGATCATGCGGCTAATGCGCAGAACGCGGGGTCATCATTAAGCTTCACTCGCACTGTTTATTTTGGTAATCCTGCCTTAGGAACACCATTAATGCAAGATAATATAGAAGCAGGTTTAGATCTGCCTCAGCGTATAAGTGTGTATGTAGATGAAGATGGAGATACCGTTGTGGCTTATAATTCTATAGAATATATAATTAATAGACATCAATTAGGGACTGTATCTACTACAGATGGAATTGCTAACGCACTTTCTAATCTAGTAAATTCAGCCACTGGAGAAGACGTTATTTTAAATGCCGAAGGTAGTTTAGATTCACGTGGTGTAATCTCCGTTTCAAGCAATAATGATTTTGTTACCACCTATAATAACATTGTTAGTACATTAGAGGGTATAGAAAACATTTCTATTGTAGCTGAGTTAGATCATCAAGCCAATGCGCAAACGGTGGAGATGAATTTAATGCCTACAAAGCTTATCATCTTTGGAAACCCTGCTTTAGGAACCCCGTTAATGTCGGAATCTAAAATTACCGCATTAGATTTACCACAAAAAATGCTTGTCTATCAAGATGTAAATGGAGAGGTGAAAATTTTATATAACGATCCGGTTTATATTGCAACAAGACACCATATTAGTAGTGATAATCCTTCTTTAGTTAACATTTCTGAAGCTTTACAAAATATTTCTGCCGCTGGAGCCAGCGAAGAATAATAGATATATAGTTCACAGAACACGTTTAAAAAAAAGTATCCATAATTTTTGAAACGACAATAAAGTCATTCTAGAAATTGTGGATACTTTTTTTATTTTTTAAACTTTTATTTTTACTTACCCATTTCTTTTGGCATCCTTAAAATAATGTATAAGTGCAACCTGACAGCAGGGTTAGGTAAAACAGAGTTTTTAATATTAGTAACCCGTTATACACATCTTGCGCTTCCCTCCTACGGCTTCGCATAAAAAGTCTTTACTCGCCCTAATTATTTTATTAAATAGATGCTCGTAAACAGCAAGCGGTTTCATTAATATTGTAGAAGAAACTTTTAGAATAGATTTTTCAATGAGCTTTAGTAACCACTACCGTTTTACCAAAAGCAAAGTTACCATCGATAAAAAATGAAGGAAAGGCGATTGCCAAAGCGAAAATAAAACCTACTTAAAAGAATTTGAATTGATATAATTAAAAAAATTAGCTTTATAATGTTCAGAAATGGTGATACGTTGTTGGTTGATGATAATTTGACTGCGCTCGATAACTTCAATATTAGCTAAAGAAACAATAAAAGAACGATGAACTCTCATAAATTGAGATTTAGGTAAATCTTCTTCTAAAGATTTTAAACTCATCAAGGTTAAGATGGGTTTAGGTTGGTCTTTTAACCAAATTTTAATGTAATCTTTTAGGCCTTCAAAATATAAAACATCAGCTAATTTAATTCGTAATTGTTTGTATTCAGATTTTACAAATAAAAATTCTTTCTTTTTAGAAAGCTTTTGTTCTTGTTGGTCATTTACTAATTCGAACCAAGCATGGGCTTTATTGGCAGCTCCTAAAAATTCCGCATAATCAAAAGGTTTTAGTAAATAATCTAAGGCTTCTACTTTAAAACCTTCTAGCGCATATTGATCAAAAGCCGTGGTGAAAATCACTCGCGTATTTTTTGGTAACATTTTAGAAAACTCAATACCTGTTAAATCTGGCATTTGTATATCTAAAAATAATAGATCTACAGGTTCATTTTTAATAAACTCCATAGCTTCAATAGCACTACTACATTTTTGTTTCAATACTAAAAAAGGAGTTTTTTCAACATAACTTTCTACCAAATTAAGCGCCATAGGTTCATCGTCTACAATAACACAGGTAATTTTCATGTTGCTCATTTTTTAAGTAGTTTCAATTTCTAGTGTGGCTATAAATCGTTTTTCTTTGACAAAGGTTTTAAATTTACTTTTATCTGGATATAGCAATGCTATCCTTTTTTCAATATTTGGTAATCCAATTCCAGAACCACTTTTATCATCGGTCTTTTTAGGGAGGTTGTTATTTTCAATGGTAAATTTTACAATTTTTTCTTCCACACTCATTTGTAAATTAATCTCACTTTCTTTGTTTGCTGAAACTCCGTGCTTAAAAGCATTTTCTATTAAAGATATAAACAATAATGGCGCTATTCTTATTTCTGTTTCTTCTGAAGGAAAAGTATAGGTTATTTTTGTTTTATCTGAAACTCGAAGCTTCATTAATTCGATATACTTTTTCATAAAATCAATTTCTTTAGAAAGAGAAACCGTTTCTTCACTAGTATCATACAACATATAACGCATCAACTTACTTAAACTATGGATTGACGATTTTGCCTGATCTGGTGAAATATCTACCAAGGCATATATATTATTTAAGGAATTAAAAAAGAAATGTGGTTGTAATTGATAATGTAAATGTTGCAACTCCGATTGTAATTTAAAGTTGATAGCTTCTTTACGTTCCGATTCTGTTTTTACCCATCTTTTGGTAGTCTTTATTGTTATTGAAAATAAAAGTGGCACCATATACGATAGCATTTGTACATAGATAAACATATTAATTGGAGGTCCACTTTCTTTATTCTTAATGGATCTTTTTAAAGTATCTTCAAAAAATAAATATTCAAAAAATTCTTTTAATGATACGCTTAATGCTATTAATGCTATGTTTATTACAATAAACAGAACTATTTTGTTTGCAAATAAGAACTTATCAATTAAAATAAAATAATTGGTATAGAAATTAACAGCATAAAAGGCAATAGGTATCCAAAAATGTCCAATAATTCTATTTATATCTTGCTCTTGTCCATAAGACAACAAATAAGGCATAGACAAGAATACAAGCCATGCAAATACATGAGAAAAGATTGTTATTTTCTTATTTCTATACATTGTACTATTTTTAAATTAATCTCAAGTATTTGACTTTGATACCGCGAATTTTCCTGATTCTGTAAAGAACAAAAACTACTGCTCCAAGTGCATATAACAAAATAAGCTCTATTTCTACTCCACCAGTTTTTGTGATAGAGAATAACTCTCCAGCGTGAGTTAAAAACATGGCAGATAACATTCCGAAGAAAAATACCAAGGAAGCAAATTTAGCTCTAAAACCAATAAGGAGGGGGGCTATGATTTCTGTTATAAAAACACCATAGGCCATAAACTCTGGAAATCCATTGGCAGAAAGCAGGCTTTTAATTCTGTCTAAGGCATTTAATTTAGCTATTCCGTAAAATAACATTAATCCTGCAACTGTTATGCTTAAGATTAATAATCCTATGTCTATGTTCATTTTAATTGTTTTACTTCTTCTCTCAAATGTAAATTTAATTAATGACTATTTTTTAGTATAATAGATGTTTTGACTTATTTACTAGATCAAAACCGACATTTTATCTATTGAATAGAATGCTGCTCAATAAAAAAGCCTTAAAACTTAATTTAAGACTTTTAATTTATTTGTTCATTTTCTAGTTTTTCCAACCACCACCCAAAGCGCGGTACAACTCTATAATAACTTGTAATTCTTCTTTTTTATCTTCTACCCCATCTAATTGTGCCAATAACAAACTGTTTTTTGTGGTAAGCACATCGATATAATTAGTGGTAGATGAATACTCTAAAAGAGCCTCTGTAAATTCTACAGATTTTTTAAGAGCATCTATTTGATGCGTTCTAGATTCTTGTTTCTCCTTGGTTTTATTGTATGCATATAAAGCATTAGAAATTTCGGAACCTGCATTTAGCCAAGCTGATTTATAATCGTAGAAAGATTGTTGCTGAACCGATTTATTTATTTTCAGTCTCGCTTTATTTTCTCCGTTAGCAAAAATGGGCTGTGTTAATCCTCTTATTAAATTATAGAAAATAGAATTATCAAAAAAATCAGATAAGCTTAAAGAAGATAAACCTCCGCTTGCCGTAATAGTCAATGACGGGTAGAAATAGGTTTTTGCCAGATTTACATCTTCAAAAGCACTTCTAAAAGCCATTTCTGCCTCTTGTATGTCTGGTCTGTTTCTTAATAGTGAAGATGGTATTCCTATTTTTAAATCAGCGAAAGCTACTTGTTTTTTTAAAGACGATCTTTCTATGACACCAGGTAATCTTCCCAACAAAATAGCGAGGGCATTTTCTTGTTCTAAAATAGATATTTCTATATCTGGTATAGAGGTTTCTATCTCATACCTGCTTGCTTCACTTTGTACCACAGCAGCACCATCAACCACAGCCGATTCTTTTAAGTACTTCATGGTTTCTTGATCGCCAATCCTGTTTTCTAAAGTTTCTTGAGTAATAGCCAATTGTTCATCTAATGCCAATAAATTATAATACGCTGTGGCAATATCAGAAATTAATTGTGTTTGTACAGCTCTGGTTGCAGCTTCCGTCTTTAAAAAAGAAGCCAGTACAGAGCGCTTGTTACTGCGTAATTTTCCCCAAACATCGAGTTCCCAACTACTACTAAGTTGCCCTAAATAAGAGGTAGTATTTAAATTAATACCATTAACACCTCCTAAATTTAAAGCTGCTTCCGATGTTTTAGAACGTGTTACATTGGCACTACCTTCTAAACTTGGTAGAAACTGTAATTTAGCTTCTACCAAACTTGCTTTTGCCTGATTTATATTTTCAATAGCGACCTTTAAGTCTAGGTTATTCTGCAGACCTTCTTTAATTAAGTTTTGCAATATAGTATCAGATATAATTTCCTTTAAAGGTAAATCGGCAATAGACATAGTGTCTTGCACAATAGTATCTCTGTAGCTTTCTGCATATTTCACGTCTGGTGTTACATATTTTTTATTTACAACACCACACGAATTCAACGTTAGAACGAATACCGTAATGGAAATAATATATTTTAATTTTTTAAATTTCATATCTGTATTTGTTTCTAATTTAATTGTTCGTCTTTATCATCCATAACATCTTCATCTCCCCAATCGTGGTTCGCAACTCCCACTAATTTTTCTTGAAGTGATTGGAAAATAATATAAAGCACTGGTATCAACAATACACCTAGTACAGTACCGACTAACATACCACCAATAGCTCCTGCACCAATAGCTCTGTTTCCTACAGCACCAGCACCTGTAGCAATCATCAACGGAAACAAACCAAAAATAAAGGCAAATGAGGTCATCAAAATAGGTCTAAACCTCGCTATAGCACCATCTATTGCCGATTGTACAATGGTTTCTCCTTCTCGCCTTCTTTGTATGGCAAATTCCACGATTAAAATGGCATTTTTAGCCAACAACCCAATCAACATTACCAAGGTAATTTGTATGTAGATATTATTACTAATATCAAATATATTTGCAAATATGAGCACTCCAGACAGTCCTGCAGGTACAGATAATAGCACGGCTATGGGAAGTATAAAACTCTCGTACTGTGCAGACAATAAGAAATACACGAATATAAAACACAGCATAAAAATAAACACCGTTTGACTTCCTGCAGAAATCTCTTCTCTAGTGATCCCAGAGTATTCATATCCATAACCGGTAGGCAATGCCTCTGCCGCAACTTCTTCAACCGCCGCAATAGCATCACCAGAACTATAACCTTCATTAGGCGCTCCACTTATTTTTGCTGCTGTAAACAGATTAAAACGGGTTAAACTTTGCGGACCATAAACCCTTTCTAAGCTTATAAACTCGGTAATAGGCGCCATAACTCCATTACTTTTTTTAACTTTTATGGCATTTAAACTTTCAAGATTCGCTCTAAAATTAGGTTCCCCTTGATAAATCACGCGGTATTGCTTTCCAAATTTATTAAAATTAGAAGCATACACTCCACTTAAGTAACCTTGCATGACACTTAAAACAGCTTTTACATCTAAACCTGCCAGTTTGGTTTTAGCGACATCTACAACCACTTCATATTGCGGAAAAGTGGGATCGAAGGTTGTATTTGCATATTGAATTTCTGGTCGTTTACTTAAGGCTTGTATAAAATCTTGACTTACGTTATAAAGTGCATCTACAGTACCACCACTTTGGTCTTGTAATTGTACTTCAAATCCGTTACTTAAACCAAATCCTGTAACCGTTGGCGGAGCAAAAAATATCATCTTAGCATCTTTCATATTAGCTGTTCTAGCAAATAACTGATTGATGATGTCTTGAACACTTTGTCCTTCTCCCTTACGCTCATCCCAAGATTTGAGTTTTAAGATAAACATACCATAATTAGATCCCTCACCACTCATAAATCCACGACCGGTAGCACGTAAAAAAGCATTTACTTCCGGTATATCTTCGACAATCTTCTGTAATTCATCTAAAACTTCCTCTGTTCTTTCTAATGATGCTGCTGCTGGTAAACTCACATCGGCGAAAACAGTACCTTGGTCTTCATCGGGTACAAATCCTGTTGGTGTGGTATTCATTAAGTAGACAAACACCCCAATAAAAATAACGATAAGGCCAACGGCAATAGCCTTTTTACGAATTAGAAATGATACTGCCTTTTTGTATTTTGAAGTTGTTTTCTCAAAACCAACATTAAACGCCATATAAAAACGTTGCAAATAACTTTTTGATTTATGTTCTTCGTGTGGTTTTAAAAGTAAAGCACATAAAGCAGGACTCAAGGTTAATGCATTTACAGCCGATAAGATAATGGCAATAGCAAGGGTAATACCAAACTGTTGATAGAACACTCCAGAAGAACCACTAATAAACGTTACTGGAATAAACACGGCAGACATCACCAAAGTAATAGAAATAATAGCTCCTGAAATCTCGCTCATGGCATCTAAACTTGCCTTTCTTGCAGATTTGTAACCAGAATCCAATTTGGCGTGTACGGCCTCTACCACCACTATGGCATCATCTACCACAATACCAATGGCGAGCATTAACGCAAATAGGGTTAGTAGGTTAATGGTAAATCCAAATACGCTTAGGAAAAAGAATGTTCCTACAATAGCTACGGGAACTGATATAGCAGGGATTAAGGTAGAACGCCAATCTTGTAAAAAGATGAAAACGACAAGAAACACCAACAAGAAAGCCTCAATCAATGTACTGATCACTTTCTCAATAGACGCATCTAAAAAGTCATTGGCATTCACCATTTCTGTATATTCTAATCCTTCAGGAAAGTTTTTAGAAGCTTCCTCTAAGCTTGCAATTGATAGCGCAACGACCTCTTGCGCATTCGATCCTGCAGATTGTGCTATCGCTACACCTGTACCTGGCCTACCATTAATAGTCGTTTTTGAACTGTACGACTGAGCTCCTAATTCGACTCTTGCTACGTCTTTTAAGCGTAGGATTCGTCCATCATCTGTCGTTTTGATAATGATCTCCTCAAAATCGGTAGCATTTTGTAATTTACCTTTGTACTTTAAGGTATATTGATAGGCTTGATTTCCTTGTAAACCTAATTCACCTGGCGCGGCTTCCAGGTTTTGGTCATTAAGTGCTGTTGTAATATCAGCAGGAATTAAACCATAGTTAGCCATAATATTTGCTTTCAACCAAATACGCATACTGTAATTTCTAGAACTAAATGCCGAGGCACTACCAACACCGTCTATCCTCTTTAATACAGGTATTAAATTAATTTCGGCATAATTCAGAATAAATTCCTCGTCGTAAGTATCATTTTCACTATACAATCCAAAAATAAATACATTACTACTTTGCTGTTTTCTTGTAGTCACACCAGCCTGTACCACTTCAGAAGGTAATAAATTGGAGGCTGTAGAAACACTATTTTGCACATTCACCGCAGCAATATCTGGGTCGGTACCCAATTCAAAATATACAGTGATACTAGCAGAACCACTAGTTGCTGTTGAAGTCATATAAGTCATTCCCTCTACACCATTAATGGCTTCTTCTAAGGGAACGATAACACTATTTAATACGGCTTCTGCATTGGCGCCATCATAAGAAGCAGATACTTGAACCGTAGGAGGTGCAATATCTGGATATTGAGAGATGGGTAATGTGGTGATTCCAATAACTCCTAAAATCAATATGATGATAGAAATTACCGCCGAGAGCACCGGACGCTTTATAAATTTATTAAACATAATTTCTATTTTTTTATTTGGTAGAGGTTACTTTTTCGGTGATTTGCTGTAAAGCACTAATATCACTCTCCTTAACTTCAACTGGCTTTATTTCTTTACTACTCGATAAGCCTGAAATACCTTCAAGAACCACTCGGTCTCCATCTTTGAGTCCGTCGGTAACAATATAAGCTTGACCCGAATTTGTGCCAGTTACCGTAATCTTAGTAGATTGTACTTGTGATTGTTCGTTTACTACATACACATAAACCCCACCTTGGATTTCGTAAGTCGCAGATTGAGGGATTAGAAAAGCTTCTTCAATAGTTCTAGGAAGTTGTATGGTAGCGCTATTCCCTGTTCTCAATAGATTATTTGGATTGTCAAAAATAGCACGTACATTAAACGAACCGGTTTCTTTATCTACTTGTCCGCTAACGGTTTGTATTTTCCCTTTTTGATCAAAAGCCGTATAATCAGGTAACAAAAGCGAAACTTCATCCATATTTTTTAATAAACCTGCTTTTGCAAACTCCAAATACGTTTTTTCATTGATTGAAAAATAAGCATATACCTGTTTAATATTAGATACGGTTGTTAAGGGGTCGCTAATGCTACTACTTACCAAACTCCCCAATTTATAAGGTAGCGAACCGATATAACCAGAAACCGGAGCTATGATTTTTGTATAACTATTATTGGTTTGTGCATTCACATAATTAGCTTGTGCCTGTTCTAAAGCTGCATTTGCGGCGGTAAGGGAGTTTTCGGCAGAGGTTAACTCAAACTTGCTAATAATTTCTCTTTCTACCAAAGGCTTTGCTTTCTCAACATCAACTTGAGCAGAACTCACATTAGCCTTAGCACTACTAATAGCTGCCTTAGTACTTAAAAGTTCTTGTTTGTATTGCGGTGCATTTAAAGAAAAAAGGACTTGTCCTTTTTTTACATATTCGCCTTCATCCACGTGTACTTTTTCTATAAATCCTTCTACTTTAGGATAAATTTCTATGTTTTCGGTACCTTCAATAGTCACAGGAAATTCTCTGTATAACCCAATGTTTTTCGGTGATACGGTTAGCACCTCATAGTCTGCAATGGCATTACCAGGTTCCTGCTTTTTTTCGCTATTACAGGATGTTAAAAACAAAGCCATAATAAATACGAAATAGGGAATCCTTAAATTATTTATTTGATGTATCATATGAATTTTATTGATTCTTATTTGTTAGTGAAAATTATCTATTATTATTTTTAGTCCCAATACGAATAGACTAATGCGCTAAACACATCTAAGTATAGTATGATTTTATAGATGGTTTTTTTTAGTATTTGTCAGTTTCTTAAGTATTTACGGCATATTTTTTTACGATCAGCAAGGACACTATTGCAGCAATACCATCGCTAACAGGAAAGGCGATCCAAATACCGGTTAAACCATAATACTCATTAAGTATATACGCGATTGGTATAAATAAAATGATGGGTCTAAGCAAAGCTAAAAACGTAGCTATTTTATTCTTTTGAAGCGCCTGAAAATGTCTAGTAATTATAATTTGAATAGCATAAAACGGAATAGAAATCGCGAAAATTTTCAATGCTTTTTTCGTAATTGTGATTACATTTTGGTTACCATCACCTTCTATAAAAATATGTGTAATTTGTGTTGGAAATAATTCCAAAATCAAAAGACCTAAAATAGTGAATACACTTACTATTTTTATAGCCATCTCTAATGTTTCACGAGTCCTATCAAATCGTTTTGCACCAAAATTATAACTTACAATAGGTTGCATGCCATCCCCTGTACCTAAAGCGATCATCATAAAAAAGACGTTTACTCCAAACAATATTCCCATTGCGGCAACACCATCTGTTCCTCCAGAATTTAATAACAAGTTATTAGCAAATACATTTTGAAAACTAATGGCTAAATCCATTAGAAAGGGAGCTAATCCAATGAATAATATGGGAAAAATAATAGATTTTTGTAATCTTATATGTTTCCATTTTAATTTTACCAAACTTCTTCCGCTCAAATAATATCGCATTAAAAGTATGGCATTAGTAGCTTGTGCTATTATGGTGGCTAAGGCAGCACCACGAATGCCAAGATTAAATATTTTCATAAATACGTAATCCAAACCTATATTTATGATACAAGAAAACACAATAAGTTTGGCTGGTAATTTTGGATTTCCTTCAGCTCTGCAGGTAAATTCTAAAGCAAGAAAAAAACTAAGTGGAAAACCTAAAATTATAACTAATAAGTACTCCGTAGATAAATCTAATAAGGTTTCAGTAGCTCCAAATACTTCTAATAAAGGTCTGTAATATATAAGACCAAGCAATATAAATACTAACGTAATTAGAAAAATACCTGCTATGGCATTTCCTAAAACATGACTTGCTTTTTCTGGTTGAGATTCTCCTAAATATTTAGCAATTAAAATTCCTGCGCCACTACCAAATAATAATACAAATGCAAATTGCAAAAGCGTAACAGGAAAGACCATAGTTACCGCAGATAATCCCTCTACACCAACATATTGTCCTACAAAAATACGATCCACAAAATTGTAAAGGGCGTTAATTAGCATCCCTAAAACTGCAGGGCCAACAAAAATGAATAATAATTTTAAAACACTATCTTCTGTGAGTGAATATGCTTCTTTTTCAGATTTGTCGTCATATGAAACTATTTTTCCTTTTATTAAATGTTTTATTTGTTGAAATTTTATTTTTAACGTACTCATTTCAATCGTTATAAGTTCTTTAAATGCAAAGATATAGCAGCCAAAAACCTTAATGAGTATTATAATTTGTGTTAAATGGATTATAATTTAAGTTTTTAGAGGTTTTTAATATTAATTTTGGAGAAATAGTTAATTACATGAAAGTATATAGCGACATCAATTCTTATTTTTTAAATGGTACACAACCAGCAAATGATTATGCTAATAGTTTTTTTGTAAGAAAAATTGCAAAAGAAATGGAGCATGTGGAGCCCGATGGTGAGTTTTGGGAACCACATAAGCGTGATTTTTTTGAGATCGCTATTTTACAAAAGAGTACTACTAATATTAAAATTGGAAATCAAACACTTCAACAATTAAAGAATAGTTTGGCGGTTGTTTCTCCTTTTCAGGTCATTAATTATAGTAAAGTACCACCCAATGATGATTATGGTTATATTATTTATTTTAATGCTTCTATATTTACCAATTTGAATCAGTCTTATGGATTACAAAATGAATTTCCGTTTTTTAAAATTCATACCATGCCCATCTACCAATTATCTGAAATTGACTTTAAAAGCATTTTAGTAATTGCACAAGAATTATATGCTGAATCTAGAAGTAAAGCGATACAATCTTTTGAAATTGTAAGGTCGCTTCTTCTCATCTTACTTTATAAAGTAAAACGTTCTACCCAAAATAATAAAGGTATGGTTACCACTAACAGGTATGACGCTATAATGTCTAAATTTGAGCACGTTATTTTGTCTAATGATCATCATTTTTTATCTGTGAACGACTATGCTAAGAAATTGCACATTAGTCCAATTTACTTAACAGAATGCGTAAAAAATTCTACTGGGAAAAGCGCTCAAAGAGTGATTATAGATTACAAAATTATGTATGCTAAAACACTTTTACATCAATTAGATAACTCGGTAGCAGATGTAGCTTATGCTTTAGATTTTAAAGAAGTAGCAAATTTTAATCAATTTTTTAAAAGAAATACTGGGTTAACAGCTACTCAGTTTAGAAAAAGAAAGAAATAAAGCAAACAAAGAGAGCAAAAAAATATTTTGCTCTTTTTGTTATAAATATTACTCATAACGTAATGCTGTAATAGGATCTAATGCAGAAGCTTTTCTTGCAGGATACCATCCGAAGAAAATACCTGTGATCGCACAAACTGCAAAAGAAATAATAATAGAATATAACGCCACACTCGTAGGCCAATTTAAGAATTTTTCAATAAAAATTGTTGCTCCGAGTCCTAAGATTACGCCTAATAATCCTCCTGTAATACTTATTAAAATAGCTTCTATGAGAAACTGCATTAAAATATCTGACCCCTTTCCTCCTACTGCCATGCGTAAGCCAATTTCTTTGGTACGTTCTTTTACCGAAACATACATGATATTCATAATCCCAATTCCGCCAATTAATAAAGATATACTTGCCACGGCTACGAGCAACACCGTTAACATTTCGCTGGTAGAACTAAAGGTAGAAATTAATTCTTCCATAGAACGTACGGTGAAATCATCTTCTTCAGTAGCCATTAACTGATGTCGCGTACGTAATATTTTCGTTACTTGTAAAACCGCTTCAGGAGCATCATCTTCACTAGTTGCCGAAGCCATAATTTGATTTAAATAATCTATAGCTAAAATACGCTTTTGCACTGTAGTATAAGGTGCTATCACAACATCGTCTTGATCTTGACCAAAGGTGTTTTCTCCTTTTTCTTCTAACACACCAATTACTTTAAAAGGAATGTTATTAAAGCGAATCATTTGTCCCACCGGATCATCTATAGAGGGAAATACATTATCTACAACAGTTTGTCCAATTAAAACTACCTTAGCGGAAGAGGTCACTTCTGCTTCGGTAAACATACTTCCGCTTTGTAAGCCTACCACTTTAATATTTAAATAATCGGGGTTCACCCCATAAATAGTACTTGGCCAGTTATTAGATCCGTTAATCACTTGTCCTCCACCATTCACTACGGGAGTAATGTAACTTAATAAGGTGGCTTCTTCCTTTATATGATTGTAATCACTAAGCGTAAGCGTTTGTACGTCTCCCCCACTTCCTCTTGCAGGTCCTTTATCATCTGCTCCAGGTCTTATGGTAACCATATTAGAACCCATAGCAGAAATAGTGGTACGTATACTTTCTTTTGATCCCTCTCCTATCGCTAACATGGCAATCACCGAAGCGACACCAATAATAATTCCTAACATGGTAAGCAAGGTTCTCATTTTATTAAGAACAATAGCTTTAAAAGCGATTTTTAATAGATTTAATATTCTCATAATCAATGTTCTTCTTTAGGTAATTTTTCTAAATATGCTGCGGCAGATTGTACCTTTTCATGGGTTTGATCTTTTATAATATGACCATCTTTAAGTACAATTGTTCGATTGCTAAATATGGCAATATCAGGTTCGTGAGTGACAAAAGCGATCGTAATCCCTTTGCTATTAAGCTCTTGGAACAACGCCATGATTTCATAAGAGGTTCTAGTATCTAAATTCCCGGTGGCCTCATCTGCTAAGATTAAAACAGGATTATTTACCAAAGCTCTAGCGATAGCTACTCTTTGTTGTTGTCCTCCAGAAAGTTGTGCAGGGGTATGGTTTAAGCGTTCTCCTAGTCCAACTAATTTCAAGGCATTAATTGCTCGTTCTCTGCGCTCTTCTGTAGAAACCTTGCTATTATACAAAAGAGGTAACTCTGCATTTTCTATAGCCGAAGTTCTAGGCAATAAATTATAAGACTGAAAAATAAAGCCTATTTTTTCATTTCTTATCGTAGCGAGTTCGTTTCTACTTAGGTCTTTTACTTTTACACCATCAATTTCATAAGCACCTCCACTTGGTTGATCTAAACACCCTAAAATATTTAGCATAGTACTTTTACCAGAACCACTTGAACCCATGATAGTCACAAATTCACCTTCTTGAATGTCAAACGATACCCCTTTTAAAGCATGAACCGTTTCAGATCCCATCGTAAACTGACGCTTTAAGTTTTCTATTTTAATAATTTCTTTATTCATAACTTATTTCTTTCTGTTACCGCCTGGACGTTGTGGCATAAATGGGCTTTCGTTTTCTCCTTGTTTATTCAGTTCAGTACTTTTTATACCACTTAAATCATAAACTAATTTTTCTCCTATAGTAACCCCGCTTAAGATTTGAACGTGTACCCCATCACTAGCACCTAATTGTACATTTTTAGGAGAGATTTTTCCATCTTCACTTAGAACCCAAAGTTGGGTATTGGTTTCGGTAATAGGTTGTGGTCGTTCTTTTTCTGAACCTTGATTTAAGTGGTGCTGTTCATTATAAGCCATTAATGTAGGCGGTGTAGGTTTAAAATTAATCGCTTTAGCTTCCGCAGTTAATACATTTTCAAGCTCTAACGTATAAATAGAAATGGTAGCGGTAAGTCCTGGTTTTAATTTTGAATCAGGATTATCTGCCTTTATCACAACCGTATAAGTAACTACATTAGAAGTAACAGTTGGGTCTAACCTTACTTGAGTAACCACCCCCTCAAAAGTTTCTCCTAAATAAGCATCTACAGTAAAGCTCACCCTTTGACCTTCTTTTACTTGTCCTATGTCTGCTTCGTCTACATCTGCCTCTACTTGCATTTGTTTTAAATCTTGCGCAATAGTAAATAAAGTTGGAGTGCTAAAACTAGCAGCAACGGTTTGACCTTCGTCAATATCTCTAGAAAGTACAACCCCATCTATGGGTGCAAAAATATCTGCGTAACTTAAATTTGTTCGTGCGGACTGTAAGTCAGAAAATCGCTGGGTTACTGTTCCCTTTGCAGTAGTATAATTATAAGTAGCATCATCAAAATCTGATTTACTAATTACTTGATTATCAAATAACGTTTTTTGTCTGTCATAAATAGTTTGCATATAGTTACGCTGACTCACGGCATTATCATAGGAAGCTTGTGCTTGAGTAAGAGAAGCTTTTAAGTTGGTTTTGTCTAACTCGGCTATAAGTTGTCCTTCTTTTACTTCACTATTATAGTCAACATATATTTTTTCTACCACTCCAGATACTTGAGTACCTACTTCTATTTGATTAATAGGTTCTATAGTTCCCGTAGCGGTAACCATCGTAGTGATATCTCCCTTAGTAACTGTTATGGTTTTAGCTTCAATAAGAGTTTCATCCTCAGCATTTATAAAGCTATAGGCAGTTATAGCTAGTATTAATATGAATAAGCCACTTATAATGATATTTTTTTTTGATTTAATTTTCATGGTGTATAGATTAAAGTTTAATATCGTTTCCTTGATAAAATTGTAATAATTGATGATATAGAATATTTAGGTACTTCGCTTGTAAATAGTTTTGTTGAGCGTTGGTAAATGTATTCTGACTAATGACTAAATCGGTGGTGCTTAAATCTCCCAGCTCATATTTTTTTTGTGCAAGAATATAACTCTGCTCTGCTGCGGTTTTAGAAGCTACAGAAGCTAATACTTGCTCTTGAGCCGATAGTGCGTTTTGATAGGCGGTTTCTACTTTTTTATAGACCTCTTTTTCTACCGTCTGTTTTTGAATCTCTGCCTTTTCTATATTATAAGATGCCGTTTTTACCGCTGCCTTAGTTTGATTTCTATTGAAAATTGGAATACTTAAGGATAAACCGATTCTTTGATTAAAATTGACATCAAATTGATCTGAAAATGTACTATTGTTGATACTTGTATATCCAGAACCAATACTTCCTAGCAATGATAAAGTTGGTAAATAAGCCCCTTTAGCGATAGCTAAATCTTTCTCACTTGCTGCAATATTTAAACTACTCGCTTTAATTTCTGGTAAATAATTTAAAGCTTTATCATATAATTCTGTTTTCTCTAATTCTATATGTAATGAGCTTTCATTATCATTAACAGCAACAATTTCTAAATCTTCCGTAAGGGGAATTTCTAATAATTGCTTCAATTGAATAATGTATTGTTGATAATCATTTTTTGCTGCGATTACTTGGTATTTATTTGTCGCTAGTTGGCTTTGAGCTTCGGTATAATCTTTTAAAGCAATACTTCCCGCATCTAATCTAGCTTTTGCTCGAAGCTCTTCTTTTCCAGAAGCAGATAAATTATTTTCAGCAATCACAATACTTTCTTTGCTATATAAAGTCTGCAAATATGTTTCAAGCAAGCTTATTACAATATTATTCTGTTCAACTTCTTCCTCAAAAACACTTTGTTCTAGGGTTAGCTTGTTTTGTTTGATTTGATTATTGATTTGGTTCCCTTGAAATAGAGTTACTGAACTATTAAGACCTACATTGGTGCTGTGTATTTGATCTGTAACATAATTGCTGGTTATAGGGTCAATAGAATTACCCCTAGAAAAGTTCTGTGAAGCACTCCCAAATAAATCGGGTAATCTTGATGATTTTGATTTTTGATAATCTACTGCAGCTATATTTTTATTTATTTTTGCATTTTTGATTGTAATATTATTTGCCAAAGCATAATCAATACAATCTTGTAAAGTCCAAACCTGTGTAGATAAATATTCAGGCGTTTCCTGAGCTCGAGTTAATTGAACAAACAAAAAACTTATAAGAAGAATATATAATTTCATTTTACTATGTTTTTAAATAACATGGTAAAAGTGAAACTATTGAAGCCTATATGAAACTGCAATAGAAGTATAGCGATATTATCTATACCAATGCCTATATCTTATCGATGAGATTTTTGGTAGAATAAGGGAAGAAATAAATAGTTGTGTTGATATGCACGCTTTTAGCTAAAATTAATAATCATTTTAGAAAAAGAATGTATGCTAGGTCCATGATCGTTGCAAAATAGTCCACCTCAATAAAACCAACTTAAGAGATGAAAACTACTCTTTAATTTTTCAAACTATAGAGTATAAAATTTGAAGAGATATAGGTAAGGAATAGATTTCTTATTTTTGCCGGTATGAACGATTTTATACTTTTTATACAACAATACATTCATCTGTCAAGCGAAGCCGAAACTGACATTCGTAATTTATCTCTTATTCAGAATGCTCCTAAAGGAGAAGTGATTCTAAGAGAAGGAGAAATATGTGAGCGTATATATTTTATTTCAAAAGGCACGGTTAGAACCTATCATTATCAAAATGGTAAAGATATAACCTATTGGATTTATCCAGATACCATGATGATCACTTCTTGGCACAGTTATATGTTACGTAAACCTTCTTCAGAGTATCTTGAAACTACAGAAGAAGCTGTTTTAATTTCAATATCTTATAATCAATGGCAAGAGTTGTATTTAAAACACCCTGTTCTAGAACGCTTTGGTAGATTAATTTTAGAAGAACAAATGGCTTTGATCGATGATTTTTTTAAAGGTTATTATTTTTTGTCTGCTAAAGAAAAATACGCTTTGCTAACCAACGTTTTTCCTACAATAACCCAACGAGCTAATTTAGGACATATTGCTTCTATGTTAGGGATTTCACAGGAAACCCTAAGTAGAATTAGAGGAAAATAAAAAGGCTTTCATCTCAAGATGAAAGCCTTGTGCTGTATTTAATACAACTAATTAAAACACTCTAACTATATTAAAACCGAAAAAAACGTCTTCCAACCATTTTCCTTCGGCATTACTAATAAATCCAGGTTCGTTGGTAGATTGTGCGTTAGAAAAAAGCAATTGAAACACGTGTCCGCCCGTTTCAATATCCAACCCAAGGGTTAAGGGATCGTTGTAAATAGAGTTTTTATGTCTGCTAAAATTATAAACATAATCTAAATTAATTGACATTCGCTTACTTACTTTTAAACGTCCGCCAGCACCTAAAGCCAGTTGATTGTGATTTTGAAAAGATTCTAAAACCAAATTTTGTCTTACATAAGTGGGTGCTATTTCAAAAGAAAAACGGTTACTAAATTTTCTAGAGATTAATAACTGGGTAGCATATGACATTCTATCTCCAAATTCTAATAAAGGATATTGCTCCTCTCTTAAATCTGTTCTAATATTGGCTGTGGCATAAGCTGCAACATTAAACGGGAAATTGGTAGATTGTCCCATTAACTTCGCTTTAATATGAGACGAATAGGTTTTTCTAATAGATTCTCGTGCTATACCTATTTGAATACCTTCATAAATACCATAAACCAACTGAATTTTAGTATTGGCGTTATCAAACCCAAAAAAAGTAGTTAGTCCATCTTTTAATGTACCAAAACGGTGAGAGACATACATATATAAATCCCCTTTTGAAGCTACTTTAGTGGATTGTAAATTTCCAATTTTCATGGCTTTAAAAGCGGGCTGTTCATAAACTTCTTCTGTAGTGCTTTGTTCTAATTCATTTAATAAATCGTCTTGAGCAAATACCGCATTTAAGCTTAAGAATGTAATTGAAATGCTGAATAAATAGGCTTTCATTAATTGTTATTTTATAAGGGTTTGGTCTAATTTTATTTCTTCTAAAAGATCATCGTAGCCAATCATTCTTCCTTTAACGGCAATGTGTTGACCTTCCTTTAAATGGGTTAGTGCTGTACTATTTTTAAATTGACAATAAGTATTATGATCCAGGGTAATACCTTTCTCACCTATAGAGGTGATTTTTCCGTTTAACGCTACCACTACATCTTGCCATTTAGCACCACCTGTTTTCACTTTCTCTAAGAAATGTGCTGTACTGCCAGAAAATACGACTTCTTTTTCTGTGATAGATTTATGAGATTTATAGGTGTATTTGTAGGCAGAGTAACCAGCAATACAAACTAATATTATCATAAATAAGGTAATTTTATTTTTTTTCGATAAGCTCATAATCCAAATTTAGGTTGATAGATTTAGCAATTTTCTCACGTACAATACCAGGGATTTTAATGTCAAACTCTTCAGGTTTTACACTTAGGTGGGAAGTAAAAATGATCTTATGATTCAATTTTTTTAATTGCGCTTCTGTTTCAATTTGTTTTTCTTTTCCGTGTATGCTTAGCGTACCTTTAAGTTGAAGAGTTTTGGTTTCAGAAGTTAAATTTTCATGATTAAAATTGATCAGCTTTCCTTTAAATGTGGCTTTAGGATATTTATTTGAATCCATATAATTTTCATTAAAGTGCTCTTCCATTAATGCGATTTCAAAATGAAAGGCTTTCACAAAAAGTAAAGCAGCTATAGCTCCTGTTTCTGTATTTAAAATTACTGTGGTGCTTTCGTTTTTAGCTTCTATAGGTTCAAAAGTATCTACGGAAGCTATAAAAGTGGTTATACCTGTTTTTGTAAAATGTTTTTGTGCTATTGTTAATTGAGAAACAAAAAGCATCACTAAAAATGTGTATTTCATAAGATGTTGTTTTAGTATTAATTTTCTGGTAGATTATCTGTTATCCATTTATCTAAAATTTGAAGCGTTTCTGGAGATAGCTTTCCACTCGGCGGCATGGGGTTAGTTGCATTGTTCATTCTGGCAACTAAACTCCCTTGTTCTGCAGAATACTTTGTATTTGCATACGTAGATAAATCTAACCCAGCATTTGGAGCGGGGCCAGCGTGACAGGTAATACAATGATTGGTCATAATAGATTTGATGTCTGACTCATATGTCACCGTTTTCTCTAATGGAGGTAAGGTGTTTTTATCTACTTCATCTAGAATTGCTGTGGTACAACTTTGTAAAGTAAAACCAAGCATAAAGCATAGGATTATAAATTTATTATTATTCATATATGGGTTAATTTTGAATGCTTATATTTTCTATAGTTATTTCTTCTTGTCCTAATGGTGCTATGGTAAGCATTTGCTGAGGATGTGTAATATCACCTTCAGAAATAGCGAAATCACCATCCATATCTGCTACCACGGTAATGTAATATGTATCTGGATGCATATACGTCATTAAAAATTGATTCTCTTCAACAGATAATATGGGGAAGTGTAAAGCGGTCTTATAAGCATCTAAATTTGAAGTGAAATAGCCATTAGCATCTGTAAAAGGATCTCTTGAAAGAAACAACAGTAAGTTTTGATGGTCGGGAATTATACCACGATCTATATTTACTTGTAAATAACCCAATCTAGGATGATCTGTAATGATATATGGATCACCAGACAGTGGTGCCAAATCAAAAATATTATTGGTTTCTTGCACGGCTAAAAAGGTTGCCGAATTGGGTTCTGTTAATCCATCTTTTACATACAAATAATCTTTATTAAATCCGTTTGCAAAATCTAAATCCGTATCTACAGTATTTTGTGGGTAACCTGTTTCTATTGCCGCAGTTTCAGCCAACTCTGTGTGCATTCGTTTGCTTTTAAACGTCATATGTCTATTAGGAAGCCTATTCCCTAACCCGCTTGTATAAGCATTATAATAAAGGCTGTCTGTATGGTTAGGAAAACGCAGCTCCATATACATTATACCATCTCCACCAATGGCATCTACTAATCGGTAATAACGTCCGTTTTCTCTATTTTCAACTTTATCTAAAACAAAATAGCTCGATCTATAAATACCGTTAAGCAATCCTCCGTTTCTGGCCATAATGGTACGTTTCCCTTTAAAATTGGTTACAAAAAAAGAGGTTAATAAATTCCCAGCAGAACCTCCTTCGTGAATCCCAAAGGTGTGCGATGGTGAAATGGCTCTATAATCCCAAGCAAAAAATGGAAATTCATCATTAATCACCAAATTACTCCCCACCCAATGGCCTTGCATTTTCTCCATAAAATCAAACCCGTCTACATTAATATCTACGGGGATAACCTCTGTAGTTTTTGGTGGTGGTGTTACTTCTTCTCTTGGTCCAGAGATGTTTCTTACATCTTCGGTCGTGCAGCTAATTAAAAATACTGATAGCACAGCACTTAGGCTCAAAAATTTAATTGTCTTTTTCATTTACATTGTTATTTATTAATTCTTATCCAAACTTCTTTTAATGGCTTTTTGCTTATATATTTTGTCACGTGTATCGTGTCTTTATGGATTAATTTTAGCGCTATATTTGGATGTAATTCTTTGGTTTTTGTAGCTCCAGAAATAGCATCTACATATTGATTTTTAGTATATTTTAAATTTTCAAAAGCATAATATTCTTTTTGATCTTCTGGTTTAATAATGGTGGTGCCGTCATGGTAATACAAGACCTTAGCCTTTATAGAATCATGCTCTTCCATAATTTTATAAGTGGCCTTGTAGTAATTATTTTTTACTTGCCACGTGCCTAATAATTCTGCTCCGTTTTTAGAACAAGAGTAAATGCTGATAAGTAGTAAAACACAAATTTGTTTTTTCATTGGTTTATTGCTTGGGACAAATCTATGATGGAGCTTGTTTTATTTTTTTGACTTAAGTCAAAATCCTTCTTTAATGCAGCATTGTGTTGATTTTGACATAAATCAAAACTTAATCTTATAGCAGGTTATAGATTTGCAGTAACTAAAAAAATTCTACTATGAATAAATTAATGAGACGATGGAATATTGAAAATCCTTGGCAACTGCTAATCATCTTTTTTGTCTTTTCTATAACCGGATCTTCATCTATAGCGTTAGGTAGACCGCTTTTAAAAGCTGTAGGGATTACGTTAGAAAATTTGAATGCTTTTCTATATTATCCTTTATTTATAATTTCAAGTTTTATCTTCTACCAACTATTTTTAGTATTTTATGGATGGTTATTTGGTCAGTTTGCTTTTTTCTGGAAAATGGAGAAAAAAATGTTACGCAGATTTGGATTTAACTTTCATAACGTAAACTCTTAACTCATGAGAAAAATAACGAAGTGGCGAACTATTCTAGCCTTGGTATTAATGTATGTAGCCATGATTATGAATTGGTCTTGGGCTTGGGGAATTTTATTTTTGCTTTGGGTAATACCAGATATAAACACAGGCATCACCTATTTTATAGAACCTATAGAAAAAAAGGAAAACCCACTACTCTACTGGATCATTATCGCAAGCTGGATTTTAATGGCTATCTATTCCATTTCTACCTTGTTTATAGATTATAATCAATTCTACTATTAATATGAAAAAATGGAAAACCATTATCGCCCTTTTATTAATGGCTTTTGCTATAATTCTAGAATGGAATTGGTTTTGGGCTATTTTTATTGTTTTAGGATTAATAAATGTTATTAAAAGTGGAGAAATTCATTTTGTAGAATCCGTTACCAGAAAGGAAACCCCTAAGCTTTATTGGGTTATGGTTTTTATTTGGATGATATTGGCGCTTTATTCCATTTTAAATTATTTATCGGTTTTTTGATGTATGTCAAAATTAAAACTCAAAAGTTCTTCCACCTTTGTAACACTTAAAACCTTGTCAATTATGTACTATTTTAAATCAGTTGTTATCATTCTTCTCGGTGTATTATCACTTAATTCTTGTGCTCAAAAAGCTACTATTGTAGGTGTTTGGGAGGTTAAAAATGATTACTATGAAGCCGTATATGAAATTGTAGAACAGGATAGTAAATTCTTCGGGAAAGTGCATTATTATAATGATGGAACCACAACTTATGAAGGTAAAAATGAAGAAGAAGATTATTTTTTAACAGATATTGAATATAAAGACGGTAAATATATGAACGGGAAAATGTACATGCCAAATGGTAGCTTTTATAATGTAAATTTCACCCTAAAAGATAAAAATACTTTACAGGCTTTAATGACTGTTGAAGAACAACCTTATACCGAAATTTGGACAAGATAAACTACAGATTAAAACGATTATTTATGAAATGGATTTATTTATTAGCTTCAATTGCTTTTGAAGTACTGGGTACAACAGCTATGAAAATGGCTTCCCAAAATGGAAAAAATGCCCTGCTTTGGAATATCACGGTTTGGGTGGCCTATATTATTTGCTTCGGGTTATTGCAATATGCCATGAAATTCTTTGAATTAGGAACTGTTTATGCCATTTGGTCTGGAATTGGTATTTCTATATTAGCCATTATTGGATATTTTGCGTTTGGAGATAGCTTTTCAGCCTTAAAAATTGGTTCTATTGCTTTAATTATTCTAGGCATTATCGGATTAAATATGAGTGGAGCTCATTAAATTTTAGAATTATGAAAAAAGAAAACATGATGCACGAACTACCTGTTAGTGCCTACACATCTCAAGAGTGGTTCGACTTAGAACAAAAACATATTTTTAGCAAAACTTGGCAATTTGCTGGTTTGGTAGAAGATGTAGCCAACCCTGGCGATTATGTTTCTGTGCAAGCAGGTTTAAACAATATTTTTATTGTAAAAGGGAGAGATCACCGGTTACGAGCCTTTCATAATATGTGCCGACATAGAGGTACACAATTATTACGTGCCGTTGGTAAAGCACAAAAAGCAATTACTTGTCCTTACCACGATTGGACGTACAATTTAGAAGGAAAACTAGTAAGTATTCCCAAAAAGGAAGAAGAATTTCCAGATTTATGTGATAAAGAATTGCACGACTGTGGCTTAAATCTTCACGAAGCATCCGTAGATATTTTTAAAGGCATGTTATTTGTTCATCCAGAAAAAAATGCCCCTAACATTATGGAATTTTTTGGCGAAGTTGCCCCCTATCTTGGTCCGCATATTCCAGAAGAGCTTATTG
Organism: Mesonia algae; assembly: GCF_003253545.1. GTDB lineage: Bacteria > Bacteroidota > Bacteroidia > Flavobacteriales > Flavobacteriaceae > Mesonia > Mesonia algae. The sequence goes on along the minus strand of NZ_QKYV01000002.1, from coordinate 299,271 downwards.
AATATAAAGAAAAAAAACAAGCTCCATTTTATACCAAAGAGATTAATGCCAATTGGAAAATAATTGTTGAAAATTATATCGATCAATATCATTTAGCACATTTACATGAAGGTACCTTAAATATGTATGATCACGCTAAAGCGGAATTTGGTTGGGCTGGGTCGCATTATCACTTTTATGAACCTTTAGTACCTGCATATCTGGCTGACATCAAAAATGCATCTCCTTATCCCTTAATGGATAAAATGCCAGATGATAAAATGGGCGCTTATGTACCGTGGTTATTTCCTAATATCGGTATTACCGAAAGTGAAAGCGCTTGGAATACCTTTCACGCCATTCCATTAGCACCAGACAGAACTTTGGTGGTAATTCGATCTAAAACTATGAATGTGAGCGAATGGGAATATACCAAACAATACACAAAATCTATGGCTAGTAGTGTTTGGAAAACCATGGGTAATAAAGGTAAATATGAAGGAGAGGCTAGCGATCCAATGGCATCAGGAGATTTCATGCTAGAAGATGTTTATGCGTGTGAGCAACAACAAAAATCTTTGAGTTCTCCATTATTTAGTGTGGGTGCACAGGCTAAAAAAGGAGAATTTGCCGTGAGTAAATTTCAAAGTGTCGTTAAAGAATGGATAGAAAACCATCAAGACTAATGTATTTTAAAATCACTAAAAAATGAGTGAATTTCATCAACTAAAAGTACTAGAAGTAATAAAAGAAACCGAAGATTCAACTTCTATTTCTTTTAAGGTTCCTCAAGAACTGTACGAAACCTTTAATTATAAACCAGGACAATACCTCACCTTAAGGTTTACGATTAATACTGAAGATGTACGTAGGTCTTATTCACTTTGTAGTTCTCCAGTGATAGGTGAACCTTTATGTATTGGTGTAAAAAGAGTTAAAGATGGTTTAGTCTCTAATCATATCAACAACAATATTAAGGTAGGTGACTTGGTAGAAGTTATGAAACCAGATGGTCGTTTTTTTGCAGATGTAAAAAAAGAAAATTACAAAACCTATTATTTATTTTCAGCAGGAAGTGGTATCACCCCTATTCTTTCTATATTAAAAACGGTGCTATTTACAGAAGAACACAGTTATGTGCACATGATTTATGGAAACCGAAGTGAAGATTCTATCATGTTTAAAAATACCTTAGATAAATTACAGGAAAATTATAAAGAGCGATTTATCTTGGAATATACGTTAAGCCGACCTAAAAGTAGTTGGAGTGATTTATGGAAAACATCTAAAGAACAAACTTATAGAAAAGGCCGTGTAGATACAGCTGCGATTAATTGGTTTCTAGAGGAATATCCACCTTATGCTCAAAATGCAGAATATTATATTTGTGGCCCTGGTACTATGATTGAAAATACTACAAAAGCCTTAAAAAGTATAGACGTTCCAGACGAGCGTATATTTATAGAAAGTTTTGGAGGTAGTAACTTAAAAGATACCACTGAAGCTTTTGAAAATGCTCAACTTATAGCAAAACTTGATGGAGAAACAATTAATACTATAATCCCAAAAGGTAAAACTGTTTTAAGAACGCTTATAGATGCTGGAAAAGAACCACCCTATTCTTGCGAAGCTGGGGTTTGTTCTACTTGCAGGTGTAAGATAAAATCAGGTAAAGTACATATGAAAATTAATCTTGCACTAACAGATCAAGAAGTGGAACAAGGTTATATTTTAAGTTGCCAAAGTATTCCTCTTTCAAATCAAGTTGAAGTAGTTTATACATAAATAGCTTTAAATGAGGTTCTATTATTTTCAACATTCTATTCAATTAACCAACATTACTGTATTTATAAAGATTTAAATCTTAGGCAATATTTCATTTTGGGTTAAATAATCCACCCTTCAAGTTTATTAACTCCTTTTTAAAATCATGCTTGTGCAGTAGGTGGATTGCCGATTTACTTCGTGCACCCGACTTGCAAAACACTAACAAGTCTTTATCTTCTGGGATTTCAGTATAGCGTTTGGGTAATTCATCCAAGGGGATATGTATGCTCTCCATATAAAACGCATCTCGCTCAACTTGGGTTCGTACGTCAAGTACGTTAAAGTTTGATGCTTGTTTTATATATTCTTGATAACTAATTTCCTTTATGGTGCTATGAATACCACAAAACACTTCGTAATCTTCCGCTAAGGAGTCTACGCTACTTGTCGTATTTCTATCAAAATAAAAAAGGCTCTGTTTCATAGAAAGTGCATCGAACGTCAATAGTTGTCCAGATAATATCGATCCTAGACCTAGAATAATCTTTAAAACTTCATTGGCCTGCAAGCTTCCAATAATACCGGGTAAGATACCTAATACACCTATTTCTGAACAATTGGGAACTTCGTGAGGTGCTGGCGGCGTGGGATATAAACACCTATACGTAGGCCCCATTTTAAAATTAAATACAGATACCTGTCCCGTAAACGTATGAATAGAGCCAAATACAATAGGCTTATGCAACAATACCGCAGCATCGTTAAGTAAATACCGAGTGGGGAAATTATCGGTTCCATCTACAATAATATCGTAGGGTTCTAATAATTCAAGAGCATTATTTTTTGTTAGCCGTGTTTGATGAGAGTTAAATTGGATAAATGGGTTTAATTTCTGTAACCGATGAACAGCAGCTGTCACTTTGCTTTTTCCAAGATCCTCGTGAGTATACAGTATTTGTCGTTGCAGGTTCGTTTGTTCTACCAAATCATCATCCACAATTCCAATTGTACCCACTCCTGCAGCCGTTAGATATTGTAATACAGGACAACTAAGTCCACCAGCTCCTATAACTACTACCTTTGCTCGTTTTAGTTTTAACTGACCTTGTAAACCAACCTTTTCCAGCAATAGGTGTCTGCTGTATTGCTGTTTCTCTTCTACTGTGAATTCCATTTTAAATTAATTTTGAAAAGGCTTTATCCCAGTCTTTCCAGACCACTTCATAGCCTTGAGACTGTATCATCTGTTTAATTTCTTGCGTATTCCGTTCATCTGAAATCTCAAACTGCTCCAGAGACTGTGGAGCAACAGCATATCCACCTGGGTTGGTTTTAGATTCAGCACTTATGGAGGTAATTCCTAAATTGATAATATGGTTTCTAAAGGTTTCGCTCTCTCGTGTGGACATGGACAGTTCTACATCTTCATCTAATAAACGGTAGGCGCAAATTAATTGTGCTAGATCGGTATCTGTCATTTCAACTTTGGGTTGTACTTCGCCCTCATGCGGACGTAGCCTAGGAAATGAAATGGAGTATTTTGTCTTCCAATAAGTCTTTTGCAAGTATTTTAAATGCAATGCAGTATAAAAACTATCGATCCGCCAATCTTCCAAACCAAATAACGCACCTATGCCAATTTTATGAACACCCGCTTTCCCCAACCGATCTGGCGTGTCTAGTCGATATTCAAAATTTGACTTTTTACCTTTTGGATGGTGTGTTTTATAGGTTGCCTTATGGTAGGTTTCTTGATATACCAAAACCGCATATAAACCTTCTTTAATCAGAATTTCATACTCTTTTTGGTCTAAGGGTTGAACCTCAATACTAATGTTGGAAAAATGTTTTTGAATTAAAGAAATGGCGTTTTTTAAATACGAAACGCCTACGGTACTGTTCGCTTCTCCAGTAACCAAAAGAATATGGTCGTATCCCAGTTTTTTTATATGAGCTACCTCCTGAAGTATCTCCTTATCGGTAAGTGTTTTCCTAGGTATTTTATTGGTTAAACTAAACCCGCAATAGGTACAAATATTCTGGCATTCATTGGAGAGGTACATCGGTACATACATTTGGATGGTATTTCCAAAACGTTTTTTTGTAAGCGAATGACTTCGTTGTGCCATTTCCTCTATAAAAGGTTTGGCAGCAGGAGAAATCAATACTTTAAAATCGTCTATTGTGATCTTATCTTTCAGTAAAACTTGTTGCACGTCTTGAGAAGAGAATCCATAGATTTCTTGTTCCAGACTGTCCCAGTCGTATAAATTAAAGGTGTTTATAAAATTACTCATGTAAGAAAGAAGTTAAAGGGCTACTAGCTTCGGCATGATGTTTTACAGAAGCTAATTTTGCTTTGTATGCCATTCTACCAGCTTCTACAGCCATTTTAAAAGCTATTCCCATTTGTACGGGATTTTGAGAAACAGCAATAGCCGTATTCACCAAAACGGCATCAGCTCCTAATTCCATGGCGTATGCGGCATGAGAGGGTGCTCCAATACCAGCATCCACGATTACGGGTACGTTGCTTTGTTCAATGATAATTTCTAAAAAATCTTTTGTTTTTATTCCTTTATTACTCCCTATTGGAGCGCCCAAAGGCATCACGCATGGTACGCCAACTTCTTCCAATCGTTTACATAAAACAGGATCTGCGTGGATGTAAGGCATGACCACAAAACCTTCTTTAACTAGAATTTCAGCTGCTTTAAGAGTTTCTATGGGGTCTGGTAATAAATATTTAGGATCGGGATGAATCTCTAATTTTATCCACTGGGTACCTAAGGCTTCTCTAGCCAATTGAGCAGCAAAAACAGCCTCTTTAGCTGTTCGAACGCCAGAAGTATTAGGTAGTAAATTGATATGTTTTTTCTTAAGATGCATTAATATATCATCGTTTTCATGATGCAGCTCTACCCTTTTTAAGGCCACGGTAACCAATTCGCTTTCTGAAGCATTAAGGGCTTCTTCCATGGTTTTCGAGCTATTGAATTTGCCAGTTCCAGTAAATAATCTGGAATGGAATGTTTTATCGGCTATTTTAAGTATGTCTGTCATATTATGCGTTTTTAATTGGTTTGCAACTTTACTCTTGTGTAGTAGCAGTTTGCAATAGGTGGTGAAACCGATTGATGGTATTAAAATCCTTAGTAATGGTACCCGAGGCAGCAATCCCATACACACCTGTTGCTATTAACTCGGGCACATCCTGAATTGTAATTCCGCCAATAGCAATAATGGGAATCTCTGTATGAAGTATATTTAATATGCTTGAATATTTTTGCAAGCCTAAAATAGGACTTAGATTATGTTTGGTAGGTGTAAATCTAAAAGGTCCCAAACCTATATAATCTACTTTTTTTTCTATAAGCTTGTTGCAATCTTCCAAGCTATTTGAGGTACCACCAATAAGCTGCCAAGCATGTAAAAATTTTTTAGCTTCGGAAGGGCAAGCATCGGTTTTTCCTAGATGTACGCCATCTGCTTGCACCGCTTTGGCTATTTTATAATGGTCGTTAATGATTAATTGACTTTGATAGACTTTAGTAATCTCCCTCGCTTTTTCTGCCGTTTTAAAAATAGTGGCATCATCGCTATTTTTAAGACGCAACTGTACCAATTTAGCTCCAAAAATGCAGGCTTGTTGTATGTGATCCAGATGTTGTTCGGGACTGTCACCTTGTGATATATAGTGTAATTTGCTAATCATTATTTCTGTTGTTTAGGCAAATAGTATAAGCCTCATTTATTTGCTTAAATGCTGCTAAAGGATTTGTATTATTCCAAACGCCTCCTAATACACCAACTCCTTTATACCCCAATTTATTGAACTTGCTAAGGTTTTTAGCTGTAACACCTCCCATACCCACAATTGTTTTGTCTATATGATTTACATTAAAACCCTGCCCTTTATAAGCTTGTTTGGATATAGAATTAAAAACAGGACTCAACAGATGATAATCAAACTCAAAATAACAACGGTTTAATTCTTCTGGATCATGGAATGAAGAACTTATGGTTTTGCCAAACATATTTAAGTTTTTAAAATAACGTGTAGGATTGTCTATAGTATCTCTACGTTTTTGTTCTTGAAAATGAATACCTTTTAAGTTGTAGCTATTTATTAGTTCATGATGGTTATGTAAAACTATGCGGTTGTGGTATTTTGGCTTTATTTTATTTAGATAGTCTTTATGCTGTTCTAGATCTTTAAAAGGTTTTCTTAAATGATAATATTGTACCCCAGCCTTGAATAACTCATGGAGTATTTCTATTTCATTAGGGACATCTTCTTCTGGTGCTATAAGTACAATCATTTTGTTATTTTATTTTTAAGTTAGGGATTGCAGTGGCATCCTTTTGCTTTTTTTAGCAAAAGATATAACGAAAAGCCCGCCTACGCCTTACATCGTAAAAGGCGTAGGAACTTCCGCATTATATTACAAATACACTTCTGACCCTTTGTCTTTAAATTCTTTTGATTTTTCGTCCATTCCTTTTTGAATCACCTCATTATTTACAATATCATTTTCTTTAGCGAAATCACGGACTTCCTGAGATATTTTCATAGAACAAAACTTAGGACCACACATAGAACAGAAGTGTGCTAACTTCGCACCAGCTGCCGGCAGGGTTTCATCGTGGTATTCTAAAGCACGTTCAGGATCTAGCCCTAGGTTAAATTGATCTTCCCAACGGAATTCAAAACGCGCCATACTCAACGCATTGTCTCTGTGCTGGGCACCTGGATGACCTTTAGCTAAATCGGCCGCATGTGCAGCTAATTTATAGGTGATTACCCCCACGCGAACATCTTCTTTATTGGGCAGTCCTAAATGTTCTTTTGGCGTTACGTAACACAACATCGCACAGCCAAACCAACCAATCATAGCGGCACCAATACCAGAAGTAATATGGTCATAACCAGGAGCGATATCGGTTGTCAAGGGGCCTAAGGTATAGAAAGGAGCTTCATCACACACCTCAATTTGTTTTTCCATATTTTCCTTGATCATATGCATTGGTACGTGACCCGGACCTTCAATAAAACATTGTACTTCATGCTTTCGGGCGATTTTCGTTAATTCCCCCAAAGTTTCCAATTCTGCAAACTGTGCTTTATCATTGGCATCGGCAATAGAACCTGGACGTAAGCCGTCACCTAGAGAAAAGGCAACATCATATTGTTTTAAGATCTTGCAAATGTCTTCAAAATGAGTGTATAGAAAACTCTCTTTATGATGTGCCAAACACCATTTTGCCATGATAGAGCCGCCACGAGAAACAATTCCCGTTACTCGGTTAGCCGTCATCGGCACATATCTTAACAATACTCCAGCATGAATGGTAAAGTAATCAACGCCTTGCTCGGCTTGTTCTATTAACGTATCACGAAAAATCTCCCACGTTAAATCTTCAGCAACTCCATTTACTTTCTCTAAAGCTTGATAAATAGGCACCGTCCCAACAGGTACTGGCGAGTTGCGTATAATCCATTCCCGCGTTTCATGAATGTTTTGACCTGTAGATAAGTCCATTATATTATCGGCTCCCCAACGGCTAGCCCACACGGCTTTTTCTACTTCCTCTTCTATAGAAGAGGTGGTGGCAGAGTTTCCAATATTTGCATTTATTTTCACCAAAAAATTTCTCCCTAAAATCATAGGTTCAGCTTCTGGATGATTGATATTCGAAGGGATTACAGCACGACCTCTAGCCACTTCCTCTCGAACAAATTCGGGTGTAATTTTATCTGGGATAGAAGCGCCAAAGTGTTCTCCTTTATGTTGTTTTCTTATTTCTGTCATTTCATCGATTCGTTGATTTTCACGAATGGCGATGTATTCCATTTCTGGAGTGATGATTCCTTTTTTGGCATAATGCAATTGAGTAACATTTTCACCCTTTTTAGCACGAAAAGGCTTTTTTAGTAAAGAAAATCGCATATGATCCAAGGCTTTGTTGTTTAAACGTTGGTTGGAATAATCTGAAGAAAATTTATCTAATTGTTCGACATTATTTCTGTCTAAAATCCATGGCTCACGGATTCTTTCAATACCTTGATGAATATCAATCTCCTTGTTAGGATCTGTATAGGGTCCCGATGTATCGTAAACGGTAACAGGTTCGTTAGAAGTTATCTTTCCGGTTATCGAGTCTTTTGTATCGCTTAAGGCTATTTCTCGCATGGCAACTTTTATTTGCGGATGGATAGTACCAGATACATAGATTTTTTTAGAATTTGGAAATGGTTTTCTTGAGATCGTCCCTTTTTTGGGAGCAGTGTCTTTATTTTTCATAAGGTATAGTTTTAAGCGAGTTAGCGAGAATTAAATGAAGGTATTATCCACCTTGAGTGGCTTGAATAATTAAAACAGAATCGTTTTCAACCAATGTTGTTGATTCCCATGAATTTTTTGAAATAATGGCATTGTTGACGGCTACAGCGATGCCATCTTGCCGTGATTTTAGTTGCTTAAGCAATTGTAGAATATTGAAATCAGTATGGACCTCAAAGGTTTTTTCATTAACCTGTATAGTAATCATAGCACAGTATATTTTTAGATATGCTGTAGATTTTAAAGGCTTCGAGAAAAAATTGTTTTGAAATAGATGTACGCAAATAGGTACTCTTATGAAAAGGAGTGTAAACACCCAAGTTAGGATGTGTTTCATACTTTTCCCTTCGCTGGTACTAACCAGATCAGGTTCAAAGGGTTTTTCTCAGTTCTAAAAAAATTAGAACACCCCTAAAGTCTACTCCACAAACTTATTAAAATATTAGTTCTTACCAAGATCTTAATTGTTTTTTTAACATACGTAAACAGTTAAAATTGAGGATCGATTACAAAAGTTCTTATAAATACTTAACTAAAATACCCATGATACGCTATACCACCCTTTTCATTTTTGAATACCTATAAAATGTTGAATTTAAACTGAGTCCACGTTTTCCCACGATACTGTGGCTAGGCTATATATTGGGTGTGGGTTGAGTGTGGACTCACTAGGAGGATGCTATAAGGGAAAGAAGGGTGAAATATGAAAGAGAGAGGTTTCTAGTATGAATTGAAAATAATTGTGAGAGATTGTTAAAATTTCTAAAGGTTATAGATTTTAGAACCGCTAACCTCCTCTTTTTAAAACTGCTATAAAGTCCTTCTCTAAATTGTGAATATCTATCTTATTTTTACACACGTTCCCTCTAAGCTAAACCTTACTTTTGGCATCCTTAAAATAAAAAGATATGAGTGCAACTTGGTATGAGTGTAAAGTAAAATATAGAAAATTTGATGAAGCTTCGGCGACACAGAAAGTAAAAACAGAACCTTTTTTAGTCGATGCGATTTCGTATACTGAAGCTGAAAGTAGAATCACCGAAGAGATGTCGGCTTACTTATTAGAGGGTGAGGAAATAAAAATCACCAATATTAAGGTAGCTAACTTTGCTGAAATTCACCCGTTTGAAAATGCAGATCGTTGGTTTAAATCTAAAGTAGCCTTAATTGCATTTGATGAAGAAAGCGGAAAGGAACGTAAAACCAATCAATATTTATTGGTGCAAGCGAATGATGTTAAAGAAGCTTACGAAAATACAGTCCACGTCATGAAAGACAGTATGGGAGAATATAGTATCCCAGCAGTTTCTGAATCTCCAATTGTAGATGTATTTCCTTATTTTTCTGGTGATGAAGATGAAACAGAACGCTTAGAAGAGTTTACCCGACTTAAAGATTCGGTGCCTTTTGACAATCAACCCGATGGAGAATTAGAGACGGCCGACTCACTGGTAACAGAAACCGAGTAAGCTTTATAAAAAGAACTATCTAAAAGCTGTTTTTGCTTAGCTTAAATGGTGTAAAAACAGCTTTTGGAACTTTAAGTCTGTTTCAATTCAATTAGGATTAGCGTAGCTATAAATTTATTAACGTTAGTTATTGCTATGTACTACCTACGAGTCTATCTCTTTAGAAAATTGATGAGTTTCATCTAAAAATTCTTCTTCTTCAAAGGGCAAGAGATCTCTAGCCAAGTCAAAACAGTTGCCAATATGCTCTTTTGGTACTAATTTAGCCGGATCGTATTGCTCATTTTGACTCGCTAAAAGACAAACTGCGAGTAAAGAATCTATAGTCACCAACAATTCCCAATAGCCTTTAAAATTTAAATGGGTGGGTTTAAAATTACCTCCTTGGGTTTCACGTAAAGCGTTCAGTTTACTGGTAGCTAATTGCTGTAGCTTTCTAAGCTTTTTGTTTTTTTTCTTCATATCTTATTTTTTGTTTTGACTTTCTTTAATGAGGTCTTCAAGAGTTTCCATTTCATCTATAGGGAGTAATTGTAAAATATGTTCTAAGGTTGTTTGCACATTAAGGTGAGGCTGAGGGATTATCTATGGTAAGGAGCATCTGCATTCCACTAAGAAACTAGGATTATAACAATAGATTGTTGTAGGCAGATATACAAAATATTAAAATAATTGTATCTTTTTTATAGTTTATGAGTCTACATGACAAACTATAAAATATAAAAATTATGAATAATTGTAAATGCACGAATTGTGACTGTAATAAGTGCAATTGTATAAATTGTCTAGAAAATGATTGTACTTGTTTTAAATGTGAATGTAAGAAATGTGATTGCTGTTAAATTTAAAAAGGCTGGTTTTTTAAACTAGCCTTTTTTTGTAATTTTGATTATGGAAACGATAAAAATATGGAACAAGTTTAATGATCAACTGTACTTTTTTATTCTTAAAAAAGTTAAAAGTAAGGATGCTGCAAACGATATTTTTCAAAATACTTTCTTAAAAATACATAAAAATTTATCTCAACTCGAAAAAGAAGAAAAAGCAAAAGCTTGGGTTTTTCAAATTGCTCGTAATGAGATGAATAATTACTTTAAGGATAAATCTATGTATGTTGAGAAATTACATAGTACTAAAGATATCCCTTTACAAAAATATCAACATATATGCTGTTTTGATAAATTTATAAATGATTTACCTATAATTTATAGACAAGCAATTGAACTGATTTATATAAAAGGATTAAAACAAAAGGATGTTGCAAAAGAATTAGGCATTAGCCTTGAAAATGTAAAAGCAAGGGTTAAGAGGGCAAAAGATATTTTAAAGAAAAATTTTAAAGAATGTTGCAAATATGAATTTAATAAAAACGGGAAGTTGATTGGAGAATCGAATTGCTCCATTTGTAAAACCTAATCAACTAAACAACTGAAAAAAAACTTATTTCTACATTAAATTTGAAATACACATTATCTATCTCAATACCTTAATCTATAGCCAATAAAGAAAAGTATAACTGAAAAAAACTTTGCCAACACCAGATATAATAAATTTTTTGGTTCCCCCCCCCCTACTTACATAGGTCTTTTTGGATCTCCTATTCATTTTTTATTTGCTAAATTAAGAGCCTACAATCTGCAAAAAAAACTTTGTAAATACGTTAGCGACAATTATGAGAAAATCAGTATTACTTTCAATATTCTTTTTTTTAAATCAAATTACCTCTTCTCAAATCAAGAAAAATGTTTATGAATTAAATTCAATAAATGAATTGTTGACAGTTGAAGTTAAAAAAATGATAGACTTAAATATTAATAAAAAACAAACTGTATTTCTTGGGGAAGCGGTTCATTATAGCGGTTCAGATTTTCTTGCTAAAATTGAATTTGTAAAATATTTGGTAATTGAACACGATTACAAGGATATTGCGTTTGAAAGTGATTTTTTTGCTTTATTATTTGAACATGAAAAGCGTAATTTATATAAAATGTGGAGTGAATCTAATCAATGTAAAGAACTTTTCGTATTTCTTAAAGAAAATAATGTCACAATTTGGGGATTTGACAACAAATTATACTCAAGATTTTCTTATCAAAATTTTACAGAAAAACTATCATCAATTCTTAGAGAAAGTAATTTTGAACTAAACGAAGAATTCATAAAACTTACTAAATTAATTATTAGTAATCAATATGATAGTAGAAAAAAGTTATCTCAAAAAGAAGTAGAATTTTTAAAAAAATATACTTTAGAACTTCAAAATAATGAAATAATTAAATCCAATAAGCTTTGGCATCAAATTTTAAAAAGCTTTGAAAGTACGATTGAACTTTATACAGTAAAAGATAATTTATCAAATAAGAATTTAATAACTATTAGGGATAAACAAATGGCTAAAAACCTTGACTTTTTGATTAAAACTAACCCTAATAAAAAGTTTATTGTTTGGCTTGCTAATGGCCATATGTCAAAATCTAATAGCAAATTAATGAAAGGACAAACTATGGGATATCAATTTAGAGAACAAAATCCCAATAGTTCTTATCATATTGCTTTTGGCTCAATTAGATTACCTGAAAGAAAGGAAAAAGAAATCATAAAAGCTGGAAGAAAAAGTAATAATGTTTTGTCTCTTTTGCCTAGCCTTGAAAAAAATTACTTTCTTGATGCAAAAAAGATAATATCAGAAAATGTAGAATTGACAAATAAAGTTTTTAATGATATGTATATTTTTAATTTACCAAACAACAAGACAAAATTACTGAATAACTTTGACGCTCTTGTTTTTATAGCTAAAGGAGAAGTAGTTACCTACCCAAAATAAATTACCGTTGCCAAAAATGTGAATAATTCTTAGTTTAGTTCTGGCGGTCTTTCTTTCTGTGATTTGTAGGTTAAGCTTGGTGTTTAAAACATGTGATACAACATTTAATTATTATTTTTAAATAGAAAAAAACCATCTAAAAAGTAAAATTTCATCTTTCTAAAATTGATTCAGGTTCTAGTCTGATTATAAATTTAAAAAAGGATGCTTTAAATTACTTTTAGACAGCTTCTTTTTTCAATTACTGTCCTTACTTTTTTACTCAATAATCTTATAAGGAGTTTTGTTTATGGCTTCTTTTATTTGTTTTTCGGTGCATATAGAGGTATCGTACCAAACTCTTAATTCTTGATTTTTTACGTCTGCTTCAGACTTTAAGTAGCCTTCTACTTTACTTAGAGAGTAAGCTACAATTCCTGTGCAACAAGATTGTTTAAAGCCTTTTAATTTGTATTTCTTTTGAATACTATTATTCTGTACAACTTTAGATTTTGTATTAGATTTTACCTGGGTTTGTGCTTCAATGTTTAAAGTAATAAGAAGCATAGCCATAAATATAATAAGGTTAATAGTTTTTAAATGTTTCATTTGATTTGAGTTTTAATTAATAATATAGGGTAATAGTAATATGAGTATAGTAAGGATCGCAATACTCCATAAAAATCTTTTTGAGTTTAAAAATGAAAATATTTTTCTCTCTTCTTTATGGAGTTTTTTTATAGGCTTATCCCCTTCTACCGAACAACATTCTTTATGATTAGGAAAATAGGCTCGATAAAGATTATAAGTAATCGCGATTAAACTAAAAGCGATCAAATAGGGTTTAATTGTTGCCAACCAGACTAGCTGTGATACACTTGCACCTAGCATTCCGGCTAAAGCCATTAAAGGTCCGACGCAACAACTACAAGCTATTAAGGCTACAAAGACAGCACTAATGGATGATAAAATTGATTTCATAATTTAAAACATAAGATTAAAGAGGTATCCCGAGATGATCATTCCAATTCCGATAACGGAAAAAAAAGCGATTATAAGTTTCTTTTGCATTACCTTTTTAAGTAATAAAGCTTCTGGTAATGACAAACCAATAGATCCCATCATAAAAGCAATAGCAGTACCTAAGGGAACTCCTTTATCCACTAAGGTTTCTACCACGGGTAATACTCCTACTGCATCAATATATAAGGGTATGCCTATGATAACAGCAATAGGCACCGCTAAAGGATTAGAAGCAGAGATGTATGTTTCAAAAAAAGATTGTGGTACATAACCGTGAATAAATGACCCTATCCCTATTCCTATAAAAATATAGGGAATTAGTTTTTTAAGCGTACTTAAAGCTTCTTTATGAATTTCGGGAAAACGCTGTGCTATCGATCGTGTATCGGTTGTGGTATTACTTTTTGCAGGTTTTAGTTGCTTAAGCCATTCTGCAACATGCTGAGACATTCCCATCTTATCTAATACAATTCCACCAATAATTCCTAATATAATTCCAGATAAAATATAGATAAGGGTTACTTTCCATCCATAAGAGACCCAAAAAAGAACGATCGCTATTTCGTTAACTAAAGGAGATGTAATTAAAAAGGATAAGGCTATACTTAACGGAATCCTAGCTTGCATCATTCCTACAAATAAAGGAATAGAGGAACAAGAACAAAATGGAGTGATAGCTCCCAATATAGAAGCTAGAATATTACCTATGCCAGATTTTTTATTGCGTTCTAAATACACACGTATTTTATCCATAGGGAGATAACTTGTAATCATCCCCATTACATAGGTGACCAAAACGACCAATAATGATATTAAAATAAAGGTCGAAATAAAATACTGAAGGGCCGATGCAAATAATCCCGATTTTTCTAAACTTAAAGTACCATATACGATATAATCAGAAAAATTTGAAAGATATTCTGTTAGCTTTTCCATGACTCATCATTTAGGGCCGCAACAATATCTTTATCAGATTGAAATGATTTGTAGTCGTATACATCGCCATTAATTACAATAGAAGGAAAAGACATAGTCCCATAAACCATGGTGTCTTCTAGTTCCGAAAGTTCCTCAATATCTAAACTTAAATTATTTGCCAGAGCAATTTTTTCTAATTGTTGTTTAATAGGAGATCCTTTTGCACAGCAAGAAGAATGTAAAATTTTAATTTCAGTAGTCATCATATTTGTTTTTATAATTAAACGTTTATATGAAGTCTGAAACAGTGAAGAAAAGACACATGATTTCCTAATTATTTTTTGAAATAATTAATAAATCCTTTTAAACCAGTAGCTTATAGAGTTTTATTTTTTAAATCTTCAGAGATATGTTGAAGAGGTTCGCAAGAAGTTTTTATAGTGCAGCCGATAAAATTACCTTGTTTATCGTATTCTACATGACAACACTCTACAAATAAAGCTCTTAATTTAGTTCTAGCTCGTTGAATACGCATCTTAGTAGCCGATAATTCTAATCCCAATTGGCGTGCAATATCTTTTTGTGGAATTTTATCGATGTCACCCATCAATAAAGGCTGAGCATCCACCTTAGGTAAAAGTTGAATCATGGGTATTACATAATCTGAAACGAGAATCTTAGACAATTCTGAATCGAGATCACCTTCAAGGTGCCAATCCTTATCTAAATTAAATTCTAAATGATTCTTTTTAAAATAATCGTATAAGGTATTTCTAGTTACCTGAAAAAGCCAAGCTTTAATATTTTTTACCTCTTTATTTTTTTGGTGAGATTCGATAAGCTTTAGCATTACCTCTTGCACAATATCATCGGCTAAAGTTTTATCATTCACCTTTCCTAATACATACGACTTTAGGTAATTGTAAAACTCTTGTACAACTTCATTAATATTACAGCATTCTTTTTTCATGAGTTTTTTCGAATCGGCTAAACAAAGGTTTTCAAAATAATTTATATCAGCAGAAATAAAAGATAGCATTTCTTTAAAAAGGTGAATATTTTATTTCTTCCGCTAAGAATTGTTAAAAGTATAAAAAAATATAAACTTGGTTTTTTTTTGAATATTGTTGTGCTTTATAATTTATAAAAAGAATTCATTTATACCTTTTTATGTAAAGCCATTAGTAACAGTAATGTCCTTGAATTAAGCTTAAGGTTTTTAGAAAATTTTAAATAGGTTCTCTTCTTTTACGTTACTCATTTTTTACCTAGAACTAAACCGTACCATGATACATTGTATGAATTTAAAGAAGTTCTAAGGGTATAGATTTTACTAGAGTTCAGTTTTAGGATAAAATAAAATGTACATTGCGAAAAATATTATATTAATAGGAGATTACTCATTATTAGTACCCCTAAAAATTACTCATAAATGGATTTTACGAACCCCCTAGTATATGGAGTTCCTTGTTTTTTAGCATTTATAGCTATAGAACTTACTTACAGTAAAGCTTTTGACAACAAACAACTTTATAAATGGAAAGATCTAAGATCTAGCTTATCCCTAGGAGTAGGTTCTGCCATACTCGGAGCGCTTTTAAAAACCGTATCGGTCATCTTAATCTTTAATTTTGCGTATGACTTATTTAACCCTATGGTAAATGGTGTTCGTACTAATATCTTAGGGTATGAATCATTTGGTTATGCTTGGTATGTATGGTTAGCATGTATGCTTTTAGATGATTTTTCTTATTACTGGTTTCACCGTCAAAATCATATGGTCCGTTTTTTATGGGCGGCACACATTGTTCATCATTCTTCAGATAATTTTAATTTAGGTACCGCGGTTCGTAACGGTTGGTTTACCATATTTTATAAGCCTTTTTTTTATGTGTGGATCGTGATGATTGGCTTTCCGCCAGAAATGCTTATCGTATGTTTAGGAATAGAAGCGCTTTGGCAATTTCAACTGCATACCCAATATATTAAAAAAATGGGATTTATAGAGAAGTTCTTAAATACGCATACCATGCACCAAGTACACCACGCGCGTAATTTGGAATACATGGATAAAAATCACGGGGGTATTTTAAATGCTTTCGATCGCATGTTCGGGACGTGGAAAGAATTAGATGAATCAGTTGATATCGAATTTGGCGTCTCTAAACCACCCAATTCTTTTAATTTGTTTGTGATTTTAACCCACGAATACAAAGATATTTGGAACGATATGAAAAAATCAAAAAACTGGCGTCATAAGTATATGTATGTTTTTGGTCCTCCAGGATGGAGTCATGACGGGAGCACGCTTACCATTAAGCAAATAAGAGCTCAAATGGCAGAGCCTTCTAAAAATGAGGTCATGAAGAAAGCATCTTGATCATCCATTTTTTGATTAATGTTAAGCTTTTTCTTTTAATAAAAATAGAAAAAGAAACTACTCCTGTTTAAATCATCCATAGTAAGTATATTTGCGTTTCGAAAAATATAATTTGTAATCCTATAACCATTTCATGTTTCCTAAGCCTTTTAAAAAATTACATTCAGATATACTTTATAAACTAGAATCTCTAGAAATTACGGAGCCTACTCCTTTTCAGGCAGAGAGTATTCCTGTGATCAAAAGCGGATCTAATTTATATTGTTCTGCACCCAAAGAAAGCGGGAAAACGACTACGCTTATTATTACAACGTTGCAGAGGTTAAAATGCGAAGCAGTGGGAACATCACCAAGAGCTATTGTTTTAGTAAAAGACAAAGAAAAAGCGATGGAGATGTACGATGCTTTCTTAAAATATACCAAACACAATTCTTTGCGCGTCTATGTAGGTCATGAAAAAATGCACGTAGATTTACAAAAATCTGAAATTATGATGGGAATAGATATCCTAATTTCCACCCCTAAGAGTTTAAATAATTTATTTCTGTTAAACGGAGTCAATACCTCACAGTTAAAAATTTTTAGTGTAGATGACGCCGAATTTCTGGTACCTCAATCTGCTTATGCTGCGATGTTATCTATCACCAGAATGATTAGAAAATGTCAATATGTACTTTATTCAGAAAATATTTCTCCCAAGTTAAAACGTTTTGAGTCTAACTTTATGGAATATTCAAAAAGTATTAGCATTTAAATTCCATTTCTAATTAGTAGTAAAAAGTTTTATGATTCCAAAATTGCATTATATAATTCAAGGTCATTCTCCCAAAGAATACCTAGAAAACATTCAAAATGCCTGTACATCGGGTATAGAGTTAGTACAATTAGGAATTCCTAAAATTTCCGATAAGAAATTTTTAAAACTTGCCCAAGAAGCTAGAGAGACCACTTCTCACTTTCAAACACGACTCATCATTGAAGATCGCTATAAAATTGCTAAAGAAATCAAAGCAGATGGAGTTTATATCACGAAAACCACCACCTATCCTTTTTTGCGAAAGCATTTGCATACTTGGCAAATGATCGCAGGTACAGCGAACACCATACAAGAATGTGAATTCTTATTGAGCAAAGAAGTTGATTATATAGTTTTAGGACCATTTAAATCAACGACAAAAGAAAACAATTCGACTTTAGGTATGAACGGGTTTACGGCCATTACCGATGTCTTAAAAACCGAAACTCCCATTATTGGCACGGGTAATATTTTAATAGACGATGTCAAAGATATTTTAGCAGCGGGGATTTCTGGTATCGCTGTCGCAGAAGAAATTACGGGAGATTTTAATCGTATTCGAACCTACAACCAATTACTGAATGCTTCGGTAACCGAAGAACAGCGTCATAGTTTTTGATCCTTTACATCGGGAAATCTTCATAAATAAGATGATGCACAATAAGTGCTAATGCTATACAGAACTAGACATTAGCATTTCTTTATTATAATTTTCTTGTCGGAATGGTTATTTTTGTAAAGACCCACAACCTATAACTAAAAAACAAGAAAATGACTAAAAAAATTACGCTCACTTACCTGTTTTTAAGCGCCTTACTATTCCTTGTTTCTTCTTGCTCTTCTACAAAAGAAATTAGCAGTTGGCGTAAACCGGAGACTCAACAAAAGAAATTTCATAAAGTTTTAGTCATTGGGATGATCAATAGTCTAGAGGTGAGAACTACTTTTGAAAGTAAACTCTCTACCGCATTAAACAAAAAAGGAATTCAAGCTACGGGAAGTTTAGCATTTTTTGGAGACGACCTTCTAGAAGTACCCGAAAATATAGAAGCTTGGAAACCTCTCATTAGCGAATTAAAATCTGATGAATTTGATGCTGTATTGGTCACGAAAGTAGTTGGCGTTGAAGGAAAAGATTCCGATTCAGGCATCGTACGGTATTACAATGAGTTTTTTGCAAGTTTTGAAGAAGACTTAATGAAGAACAAAAACATCTATTCGGAAGAGGAAGGATTTAAAGATTTTCAAGTTCATCAAGTAGCTTCAAATTTGTATTGTCTTTGTGAAAGAGACTTGGAGGAAGATTTAATTTGGAAAATAAACATCGAATTAAAACAAGCTTTTGATAGCGATTACCTTATCGAAGAAGGTATTAGATTGTTTAGTAAGAAATTTATTGAAGAACTAAAAGAAGAAGAACTATTTGTGGAAAACAAATAGTTCTTTAATTCTTTTTCCTATAAAAAATACCCTAGCTAGAATTTTCTAAGTAGGTTTTTTAGGATATACTAAGCCTCTTCTTGAGTACGTTTAGATTTTCTATATGTATATTTTGGATAAATAGAACGCTTTGCAAAACGATTCAATTTATTACTGTTAATCATTTTAATGTACATAGGTTTGGTTACTCCAAAATACTCGTAAGTGTTTCCGTCTAAGAAAGTAATTTCTAGCAATAAACCTTTATGCTGGTAATCTGCAATTCCAGAATTAGTAATGGTTTCTGTGTATGCATCTAAATTAGCCGCAATAGTTTCTGGTGCGATACTTACTAAAAAGTGATACCCATCAATTATTTTTCGACTTTTAATCTCTGCTTCTTCTTTTGCTTTATCGCTATCTTGAAATTTATCTGGATGCCATTCTTTTACCAAATTACGGTAACTTTTTTTTAAGTATTTTAATTCAATTTCTTTTTCCACTCCAAAGAGCTTCTTATATTCATTTATACGCTTCATATTCAACATTTATTTGAGGGCGCGAAAGTACGTGATAATTTTACATGATGAGCTAAGAAAAGCTTTATTAATTTAATTATTTTAGGCAGAGGCTTTTACCTCTTAATATGCTAAAAAAAACCTTTATCATCAGTAAATAAATCTACCCAAAATTGGCGCTTTGCCCTATTCCATTTTCTCAATAGATCTTCACAAAGTCTACGGAAGTAATACTTCTTTCATTCATAAGCTTACAAAATTGTAATTAAAAGTAGTTACCTTGCTTATAAAAAGGGTTTAACTCTTTTAAATAGGCTTAAGAATTACATTCACTCGAATTAATAAAACTACAAATATGACAGAATATAAGGGTCATAAATTATATGATATTATAATTATAGGAGGCGGACAAGCAGGAATCTCTGTCGCCTATTTTTTAAAACGGACTGACTTCAGCTATTTAATTTTAGATGATCAAGAAAGTCCTGGAGGAGCTTGGCAGCATACTTGGGATAGCTTAAAGTTATTCTCTCCATCCACCTACAGTTCTCTATCGGGTTGGCAGATGCCCGATACTAAAAAAGAATACCCCACTAAAAAGGAGTTTATCGATTATATGGCTGCCTATGAGAAACGTTATGATTTTCCAATACAAAGAAATACTCTTGTAAAAAAAGTTGCCAAAACAAAGGACTACTTTAAGATAGAAACGAATAAAGGAACCCTATTTAGTAAAACTCTTGTAAGTGCCACGGGTACTGCCAAGAATCCTTTTATTCCTAACTACGCAGATCGTGATTTATATGAGGGAGAACAAATTCATTCTGTTGATTATAAAAATCCTGAGGATTTAAAAGATAAAAAAGTATTGGTCGTAGGTAGTGGAAATTCTGGAGCTCAAATTCTAGCAGAAGTATCTCAAGTGGCTAAAACGACCTGGATCACACTTAGATCGCCGGTATTTTTACCTGAAGAAATTGACGGTCGTTATCTTTTTAAACAAGCCAATGAACGTTTCTTTGGTGGCAAAAAGAGTCCGAATCAAAATGAAAAGGTTTCCTTAAGTGATATTGTTCAAGTAGAAAGTGTACGTGACGGACTTCAGAGAGGCGTGTTTCAGCACCAGCGTCCCTTTACCTCTTTTTACAAAAACGGAGTTATTTGGGAAGATGGAACAAAAGAAGAGTATGATGCCGTGATTTGGTGTACGGGTTTTAAAGCTAATTTAAGCCATTTAGAGTCATTAGATATCATAGATACTAATAAGATAGCGACAGTAGCTACTCGATCTATAAAAGAACCACAATTATGGTTAGTCGGTTATGGAAATTGGACTGGTTTTGCCTCGGCAACGATTTATGGAGTGGGAAAAACAGCTAGGAAAACGGTAAAAGAGATGAAAGAATATTTTAAAGATGCGTCAGGTAATAAAAAGTAGTTTGAGATGCTGAAATCGCAGATTCAACGTAGTTTATCAAGTCCGCCTGAATTAATAATTCGATTCGGACAGGTTCAGCAGAACAAAATACGATTACCAATCTATAGGTCTGTAATCTTTTAAAAACTTACCACACCAATGTTTCCCTGTATTGATTCCATCAAACAACGGATCCATTACGCGAGCAGCTCCATCTACAATATCTAGCGGAGGTTGAAAATCGTGTAATTCTTGTTTTCTTTTCGCTAATTCTGCTGGATCTTCATCGGTTACCCAGCCTGTATCTACGGCGTTCATATAAATTCCGTCTTTTGCTAGATCGCCAGCAGCGGTATGGGTTAACATATTTAATGCAGCTTTCGCCATATTGGTATGAGGATGACGTGATTCTTTGAAGAAACGGTGGAACTTCCCTTCCATCGCCGTAACATTAATGATATGCTTTTGACCTGTGTTTTCTTTCTTCATCAATTCTGCCAAACGATTACACAATACAAATGGCGCAACCGAATTGACCAATTGTACTTCAATCATTTCGGTAGTTTCAATGGCTCCAAGTTTTAAACGCCAAGAATTCGTTTTTCTTAAATCTACTTGTTGCAAATCGGCGTCTAATTCTCCTTCAGGGAACACTTCTTGCGCTACTAAAGAATTATCAAAACTATACGGAATTTGAGATAATTTAGCCGAAGCCCTTAATCCGATCCCTGGTTCTGGTCCGTGCCAAGTGACAGGCATATTTTTATTGGGAGAAGCGCCAGTTGAAAAAGATTTTAATTCAGTTAAACAATCGGAATGATCTGCTAATAAATCCTGAACAGATATAGGTAAATTCTCTAGCGGTTGTTCTTCATTATGCATTAAATGCGCATAAAAACCGGCAGGTCTTCTTACGGTTTGTGCTGCATTATTAATTAAAATATCTAAGCGATCATATTTCTGCTCCATATAATTACAGAAAATCTCCACACTTGGGATATGTCTTAAGTCTAATCCGTGAATATGTAATCTATCTTTCCATTGATGGAAATCTTCTTCCTTAGAAAACCGAATGGCAGAATCTACGGGAAAACGGGTGGTGGCAATAACCGTTGCCCCGCCACGCAATAGCATAAGTGTAATATGGTAACCAATCTTTAATCTAGAACCGGTAATGATAGCCACTTGTCCATCTACATCTGCCGTTTGAAAGCGTTTAGCATAGTTAAAATCACCACATTCTGTGCACATGGTATCGTAGAAATGATGCAATTTTGTAAATAAAGTCTTGCAGACATAACAGTTTCTAGGTGTTTGTAGTTCTAGGCTTTCCTTATTTTCTAGATCTGCTGCAGCTAACAATTTTGGTGCTACAAAAACATGTGCTTCTCTTGCGCTTCTAATACCTGTTTCTTTGCGAGCACATTTATCACGAGCAGCTTGCTTGCGCTTTGCTGCCTTTTTTGCATCCTTTTTTCGACGTGAAAATTCTTCTCGACTAGGTCTAGAGAGCAATCCTGCCGCTTTTATAAGAGCAGTTCTTTGTGATTTTGGGATTTCAAAAATCTGGTTGGTATCGGCATTAAGGTTTTCTAATACCGCTATACAAGCATCAATTTGTTCTTGACTTAACATGTTCACTTCTTCTTCACTCCTATTTTGCATAGCTTATTTTTTCAAAGCGCGAATATAGCTCTTATTTCTTCTATAAAATATAATATTTTTAGACGAAGCTATGTTTAGATCTTCAAATAAGGAAAATGATTGCATAAGCCTTAGTTATTTTAAAGAACTGAAATCCTAACCTTCTTTTTCTTTAATCTGGTGTTGTTTAATTTATCAACCAATTCATCTGCAATACTCAAAGGGACTGCAACAAACGTACAATCTTGTTTTAACTCGATGACTCCTAATTGATCTTTGTTTAATCCGCCTTGTTTAAAGAATAATCCTGCAATATCTCCTTTAGAAATTTTATCTTTTCTGCCACCAGAAATAAATAAAGTTTCCCAAAACTGAGCTTTTTGAGGGGCTTTTTTAGAGATATCTACTTTCTTACTACCTTTAATAAATTCTGGTAAAGATTCCTTTTCCCATTTAATAAGATAGGCGGTTCCTTTTGCATTTACCCGTGCGGTTCTTCCGTTACGGTGTGTAAATTCTTCTTCGTGAATAGGTAATTCATAATGAATAATATATTTCATTTCGGGAATATCTATTCCTCTAGCCGCCAAATCTGTAGCTACTAAGATTTGACATGTTCCGTTTCTAAATTTAATTAACGCACGCTCTCTATCTTTTTGTTCCATTCCTCCAGAAAAGCACGCATGATTTACGTTATGCCGTTCTAAAAAAGAACTCACGAATGAGATGCTATCTTTTAAATTACAAAAGATAATTCCAGGTTCATTCCCTACATACTGTAATAATTCTAAAAGGGTATTTAATTTACTCTTATCGGGAGCAACAACCGTTTGAAGTGTTAATTTGGCACTGGCCTTTTCAGTTAAATAATTGATCACCTTCGGTTTATCTAACTGCACAAACTTAGGAATACTAACTCCTTGTGTTGCTGAAGTTAAGATGCGTTTATTTAAACTAGGCAATTCATTGATAATCCCCTTCATTTCTTCCTCAAAACCGTTTTCTAAAGACTTATCATATTCATCTAAAACAAGGGTTTTAATATGGGTTCTAGAAAAACGATCACTCATAAAATGATCTAAAATTCTTCCCGGTGTGCCGATTAAAATAGCAGGATTATGTTTTAATTCAATCTTATCTTTACTCATAGGTCTGCCTCCATACACCGCATTTACTTTATAGCCCGATCCCATAGAACGTACTACTTGTTCTATTTGGATAGCCAATTCTCTTGAAGGTACTAAAATCAAAGCTTGAATTTCTTCTAAATGCGGATCTAAAGTTTCCATTAACGGAAGTAAAAAAGCTAAGGTTTTCCCTGTTCCTGTAGGCGATAATAAAATGGTATTTTTAGAAGTTTCGATTACAGAAACCGCCTCTTCCTGCATAGGATTAAGGACATGTATATTTAGCTTAGCTAAAATCTCTTGCTGATTTTTAATGTTATTTGCCATAAGAATTAATGCTTTTTGTTCTTTTTAGTTTCTTCGGGAGTTGAGATAGAGTTTTTAGATTCTGCTAAATGATAAGCCAATATTTTTTCAACCAGTTCCTCTTTAGTGAGGTGGTGAAATATGGTTTTTACCTTTGTTTTAAAATCTTCTGAAACTTCACGATTAGGTTTTGTTTTAAAAATTTTCTTTGCCCATAATAAAGTATTGTTTTCTTCAATACTCTGAGCATCTGCCTTTTTAAATTCAGTAAAAACCAAACCTAATTCATCTTCAAAATCTGGAATTTCTTCTACTTCTTCTTGCTGAATAATACTTAGAGATAATCCTTTTGCTCCTGCCCTAGCCGTTCTACCACTTCTATGTACATAGGTTTCATAGACATCTGGCAAATGATAATTCACCACATAAGAAATCTCTTTCACATCAATACCACGAGCGGCTAAGTCTGTTGCCACTAAAATATCTATATGTCCTTCTCTAAATTGTCCCATAATCCGATCTCGAATGGGCTGTGCTAAACTCCCGTGCAATGCGCCCGAAGAAAACTTATTAATAGCCAGTTTTTTAGCTAATTTATTCACTGCCGCTTTCGTTTTACAAAATATAATTCCGCGTTCCACTTCTTTGGTTGCTAGAAAATGGAGTAAAACTTCTAATTTTTCGATAGGTTCTACCACGACATATTGATGGTCTATGCCTTGATGTCCCAAGGTTTCCATATTTGCTTCAAGATGAACTACATGTTTCGACATATAATTCTGTACCAATTGCTTGATATAACCTGGCATCGTCGCCGTAAAAAGGAAGGTTCTTCTCTGTTTTGGAATTTCCTTTAATATATTTTCTAACTCTTCTTTTAGCGCACTAGCCATTTCATCGGCTTCATCGAGCACTAAATGTTGAAGTTTATTAAGCTGGATTGCTTCTCGCTTAATTAAATCTAATAAACGTCCAGGAGTAGCCACTACAACGTGTGTGGTACTTTTTAAACGCTCTATTTGAGGTTTAATAGGTATTCCTCCACATAGTGAAACAATTTCTATTTCTGGACTTGCAGTAGCATAAGAAACTAGGTTATTATAAATCTGCTGACCTAATTCTCGGGTCGGAGCAAGAATTAAAGTCTGTATGTGCGTGTTGTTTACTTCAACCAATTGCAATAATGGAAGACCAAAGGCTGCAGTTTTCCCCGTTCCTGTTTTTGCCACGGCCACCAAATCTTCTTTTTGGTTGAGAATATGAGGAATTGTTTTGGTTTGTATATCGGTAGGTTCAGAGAACTTTAAATCGACTAAACTTTTTTGAATTCCATCTTGAATTCCTAAGGCTGAAAACTGCTTTGACATGGTTTATTTTTTGCCAAAGATAATGACACTTTTATTGGGAATTGGGTTTATTATGAATTTTAAGGCTTAATCGGTAAATACATACATCTTCAGAAAAAAAAGGTTACTATCTCTTTAAGCAGCGAAAAGTTTTTATATCAAAATGGAGATTTCCAGTTGAGCCTTTCTCATGCAATAATAGAAAGGCTCAATCAGATTTACTAGATTAAATTATCATCTATAAAATCGCTTGTTTGTGGAACTTCATGAGTTTTCTCATAAATTAGATTGGTTGATAATTCAAATAAATGGGCTTCGGTTTCAAAGAAATGCATCATATATCCTGCAGTGTTTACAAATACTATCGTATCACCAATAGCGGGTAATTTTGGAAGCTGAATAGCTCTTTTTAGTAAAATATCACGCTCTAAACAATAAGCTCCCGTAAAATATACCTTTACTTCTTCGTGATGATCTCCAATTTCATCTTGATAAATTATATACGGATCTAGGAGAAAATCGGCACTAGAACTAAGCATCTGACTCATATTCATTTCTAAACCTACCAACCATTGACCTTTAGCATCTTGTTTGCGATGAGATACTTTGGCCACCGTAATCCCCACCTGATTCAATAACGATCTTCCTGGTTCAATCCTTAATTGAACTTGTTGTTGATTCGTCCTTTTGTAATTTTCTAAACCGCTGTTATGCTGTTTATTATTTAGTACCTCTTCAAGAAATAGTTGACTATTAATTTTATTGAAATAAGGATATGTTTTTAAGGTTCCTTCTAGTTTTCCATTAATTATTTCATAGCCCAATCCTGTTCCGTTAAAGGTTAAATTCTCCTTTTGTTCTTTTACGGAATTTTTCAATTGCTCTTTAAAAGAAAGCCATTCTTCCTCCTTTTCTAGATAATTCATAAGAATGCCTCCCCCCATATCGATAAACCTAATAATCAAGTGGTGTGCTTTCAATTCTTCCACCAAATCTAAACAGCTATGTAAAGCTATTCCTCGTTGATGAGTAGAATACCCATCTAAATGAAAATGCAGCCCTGTGAGTTCTAACAAATGATAAGTTTTATCTTTTACGAAATGTTGGAGTATATATTCTTTTACTGTTTCAATATCAAATCCAAATCGGCTATATAATTTTTCTCCATCAACAATAAAACCACTAACTCTAATCGCAATAAGTGCTTTTGCATTTTTTTGTTGAGCAATTTGCTGAGTAAGTTTACATTCATCGTTATTATCTAAAACAATAGGTATTTGTTGATCTATGGCTAGTTCTATTTGTTCTTTGGTTTTTATGGCGCTCGTCAATACCAAGGTATCAGTTTTGCCACCTAAAGAAATAGATTGCTGTAATTCTTTAAAACTAGCAGTATCTACTCCTATTCCTGTTTGTAAAGCTTTTTTGACTATACCTTTAGATTTGTTGGCTTTACGGGCGTAGAACAACTGAGCATTTACTTGTTTAGTTTTAAAAACTTGCTGAAATTTTTTAATGTTATTGACAAAACTCGGTAAGTGATGAATATTGATGGGAGAACCGTAGGTACTCATTAATTCGTCAAGTAGAGATTTATTTTCTAAAATTTCTTTTATCCAACCCGAAGTGATTGGAGTTAAGCTATTTTCTTTATTTCCTTTTACGTAATTCATTTACAGTTCGTTTAGTTAGCTATTTGTTTGATGATGGATTTAGCCCAATACTCGCTAAAATTATTTCGAGAATTAGAAAGGGTATCGTTATCAAAAGTAATCCCTTCTGTAGGGGTCCCGTAACAACTTAGGTTAGGTTGTACCTCTTCTTGTGAATTTATTATCTTTCCTTCTTTATTGATGTAGACACTACCTGTGGAATATTTTCCTTCATGTCTATTTATAAATTCAGTAACAAGTTTTCTTTGAACTAGATTTTTATATAAACCTTCTTTTTCTTTTTTATCTGCTGCTCTTGGGATGGTGGCATTGATAAGAAAATCTATAGTAGTTGAGGAAGTTTGATTAACTATTTTATAAACTTTATCATCTTTTAAAGTCACTATTTCTGGAGAACGAGCATAACTGAAATCTATGACCTTATTTTTAGCTAAAGTTAATATTTTAAGCAGGTTTTCCACAGGAGGACCGTAAGATAACCTGTTGAACAATCCAAAGTAGACACGGTCAAATTTCTCTTGAGATTCGGCTGTAAGTCCGCCAAAACTATAAATTTTATTAAAAAGCGGACTTACCTTTCTCCACACGGCAATGGCTTCCATTAATGGAGAACTTCCTTTTTTTAAAGTAGCTTCTTTACACATTTGCTCTATATAGTCACAGACGTGATCGTGTGTTAGTTCTCTCAATTCTGAAAAAGGAAAAAATACCTTATCCCAATTCCATTTTTCAACCTCAGGATGTTTTTTATGAAATAGGGTAATTTGTTTTTCTAAGTCGGTATAATTTTCAAAACCTCCTATTGAAAACCCGTTAATTTTAAAAGCGGTTTCATAATAGGCATAGGTATATTCTTGTTTTAGTAAAGGCAAGAGATCTTTTTCAAAGTCGGCTTTTTTTCCGTTTATAAACGGAGATAATTTTTCTTCCGTAAAAAATTTTAATTCTCGATCTCGATCTGGCTCTCCTGTTCGAGGAATCATAGGAATCCCACTTCTAGAGAAAGGTATTATCTTACATGCATTCTTCGCTGAAGCGGAATCAGATAAGGGATTGATATTTTCCGTTAAGGCTAAAACCGCATCAATAAAAGTAAGTCCTAATCCTTTTATTCCAACGATTGCAGTGGATGGTATACCAGAGAGTTGTTGTGTTACGGGATAAATAAAATCTATAAACGAAGACGTTTTTTTGCTTGGTTTTATTTGCTGTCGGTTCCAAAAATGACCTGTGGTAAATAAGATATTGTCGACTTTAGTTGGGGGTGTTTTTCCTTCTTGAGTAACTATCTCATATTTTTCTTCTACCGGAATTACATCTATAACACTTGCAATATGGGTTTGTACTTCTACATGTTCAGGAAGTAACTTTAGTAAAGATTGGAAACAATATTCTAAAAAACTCCCTACCACAGCCCTTGGAGCATATTTATACTGAAGTTCTTCGGTTTTTTGATTTGTCTTTTTAGCTAACCAAGGTAAAAAGTCTTGAAAAGTATTGGTTTTTAGAAAGGGTGGTTTTTGATGTTTAAATTGAATGTTATGATTTGAATAGTTCATTAATAATGACAAAGGCTGATCAGATCTATAAACATCTCCCGAACCGAAAAAAGATGTTTTATTGAAAAGGTGAATTTCAAGAGGTCTGGTAATTTTGGTATGCTGAATTTCTGCAATAATCCGCTCTAAAGCATATAACCCCTTAGGACCAAAGCCTATAATAGCCACTTGAAATGGAACTTGCTTTTGGTTTTTCACTTTATTCATTTATAAAATCTAAATTTTTTGCTTCCTCAATATTTTCTAAAATCCATTCTTTGTTATAAATGGTATCTAAATACCGATCTCCTCGATCACAAAGCATCATAACACAATTGCTCCCTTCAGGAATATACGGACTGTAATTATGGATAGCTTCTATCACTCCTCCAGTACTTCCTCCGCATAAAATGGCCTCTTGTTGAAGTAAAGTCCAACAGCCTTTAATGCAATCTAAATCTGTAACCTCGGTGTGATCTGTAATTTTGGAAATATCTAGAAACTGAGAAGGAACCCCTGCTCCGTGACCAGGAACCAATCTCTTGCCAGGTTGTCCTCCAAATAATACACTCCCTTTAGCGTCTACGGCAATAATTTTAGTAGGCAATTGGTGTTGTTGAATATATTCTGCACATCCCATTAACGTTCCGCAGGTACTGGTGGCTAAAAAAAGATAATCTACTTGATGGTCGAGACTTTCGCAAATTTCGTTCATCGTTTGGTAATGAGTTCGAGGGTTGTTTAAGTTTCCATATTGGTTGGTCCAATAACTATTAGGAACTTCTGCTAATAATTCTTTTACTTTATTTAACCTGGCTCCTAAAAAACCTCCTTTGGGGTCTGGAGTGTTTACCTTTACTATATTAACTTTATAAGTTTCTAATAATTTTTCGGTGTGGTTATTAATTTTAGGATCTACCACCACCATTAGTTTTAAACCTAAGTATAAACAAGCTTGAGCTAACCCTAAAGCCATATTACCAGAGCTAGACTCTATGATAGTCGTATTTTTATTGATAAAACCTTCATTCATCGCTTCTTCTAAAATATGAATAGCAATACGATCTTTTATACTTCCACTAGGGTTTAAGAATTCTAATTTTCCATAAACATTAAAAGAGTTGTTTTTAAAACACTTTTTGAGTTGAAGAAGTTGAGTATTTCCAGAAGTCTCTAGAATATTAGCATGAATTTGAGGTTTTTTTTTAAGATCTATCATATTTTATCTCCGTTACAGACTTCATCTGATTAGAGTTTCTAAAATATAATTTAAGCAGCAAAACGTACTGTGAGACCTTCATAATGTTTTGCTAAAGTAATGTGAAGTAAAACCTAACTTTATTTACGTGTAAATGGGAGGTATAAAAAAAGCCCATCTAAAAAGATGGGCTTTACTCGTTTTCTTAAAGAGATATATATTACAGAACTCTAACGTTTACTGCATTTAAACCTTTATTTCCTTCTTGTAAATCAAACTCAACTTCGTCACCTTCGCGAACTTCGTCGATTAATCCTGATACGTGTACAAAATGATCTTTGTCCGCACCTTCTTCAGTGATAAATCCAAAACCTTTAGTGTCATTGAAGAATTTTACTGTTCCTTTATTCATTGTAATGTAATTAAAAAATTGTTATTTATTATTGACAAATATGATGCATTTAATTGGATATCTAACTATTATTTTCATTTATTTTCAAATATAGTTAGAATCTCAATTTAAAACCTATTTAATTGTGTGCTAAGGGCTTACATTCAGGCACTTTGTTGATTTTATTTGGTTTAATTATTTTCACATTTTGCTATAAATAAAGGAGCTTCTGTTGCTTTTGGAGCCTCCATAATCAATTTTTCATGAACATATATGCGATGAAAAACTTCTAATTCTTCTAATGTTGGATTTTCTGTATAAGGAAATAGCTCTTCTCCTCTATTCAATTCATCCTTAAATAACGAAGTTTTTGAATATTGATTTATAAATGCTTCATCATCCTGAGATAGATCTTCTATCGGTTTTTTAGGAATTCCTTCATCGTTTGGACCAAAATATAATTTATCATTTTTAAACAAAGCCCTAAGTTGATTACTAGTAATATATTGAGATGATAAATTCACCAAAAGCAATTCGTTATATTTTTTTGGATTTTTAAAATGAAAAATTTTTACCTTTTGGGAGATTTCATCATTATATAAGTTTCCTAATGAGGTTACGTATATATTTTCTATATTTCTATCTAGTTTCTGTATATAGGGAAAACTAAAACAGTTTGCATTCTCATTGAAAACAGCATAATAATTATGTGCATTAGATGACTTCCAATTGACCAATACTCGATTAGAAGCTTCTACATTATACCTGATGCTGGTTTTATCTTTAAAAGAGGCTCTTTTTCTTCCGTAAAGTGCAAAAGCAGGTTCTGGAGATTGAGTAAGAATCAATGCCTCTCCCTCTATATTCCAAGTTCCTTTTTGCATCCCACCAAAATAACCAAGAACATAACGGTGATCTGGAAAAATAATAAACATACGAAAATCATCTGGGCCTTGCCTTATTTGGTAAACACCAACCACCTGTTTTTCTATGTCAGTTTGGGCATGGCTAAAGAATCCGTAAAGTAAAAAACAAATAATTATATAATTTTTCATAATTGACTGGTATTCATCTTAAAGAGCTAAATTCTTACATACTCATTTCTTACTCAATAGGTTCTTAAAACCTCTCTCTAAGTTTTCTAACTTCGGAGAAATATAACGTTGGCAAAATGGCTTTTGAGGATTTTTTAAATAATAATTCTGTATTTCTTCCCGGCTAGGTCTAAAACTACTAAAAGGCAACACCTCTGTAATGATTTTAGGATTTTGTTTTTTAAAATTTGAAAGACATCGTTTAGCTTCTTTTTCTTGTAAAGAATCGAAAGTATAAATAGCCGATCTATATTTATGACGCATACTGTGTTTAGATTCACTTTTATGGGTCGTTAAATGAACTTCAATTAATTGTTCTATCGAAATTATATGAGGAGAAAAATGAACTATAACTGCTTCAGAAAAATAATCATTTGTTCCTTTTGATGCTACAAAACCTTGTTCTACTTTATCAACTCCTTTTAAAGCTTGAAAAACAGCTTCGGTACACCAATGACAACCACCACCAAAAGCTATTTTTATAAATTGAGACATATATTAATTTTCAGAAATATAAGATATGCTTTTATCTTATATTTAGCAGCTTGAATATTGACTTTCTCATTTTACTTTATGCGTCTATTTTCTTATTTCTTAGGTATCCTATTATTAATTTGTTCTAGTTGTGCTGTCACAAAGCATAAAAATGTTCCTTATGTCCTTACTGAAAACACAGACTTAACTTCTCATATTTTTCAGCCTAAAAAAGTAACAACAAAACTACATCCAGTTCTTATTTTTGTACACGGTGGAAACTGGAATAGCGGAAAAAAAGAAACTTATGGCTTTTTAGGAAGAAATTTCGCTAAAAAAGGTGTGGTTAGCGTTATACCAGATTATACACTTAGTCCCAAAGCAAACTATAAGAAGATGACTCAAGAAATTGCAAAAAATATAAATTGGGTTAAAAAGAATATAGAAAATTATGGAGGTGATCCTCAGAGAATTTACGTAACAGGACATTCTGCAGGTGGACATTTGGTAGCATTAGCGGTGATGAACCCAAAATATGGAATAGATCAAAATGATATTTCTGGTATAATTTTAAATGATGCTGCAGGATTAGATATGTTTTCATACTTGCAAAAAAATCCGCCTACGAGCGAGAATAATTACCTTACTACTTGGAGTAACCATCCCAACACTTGGGAAAAAGCATCACCTATAAATTACATTAGTAAAAACACGCCTCCTATTTTACAGTATTGGGGGGGCAAGTCTTATTTGTCTATCATAGAAGCTAATCAAGATTTTTATAATAAGTTAGAAGAGTTTCAACCTAATTTAAAGAAGATCGTTTTAAAGAAAAAACACGTTCCTATGGTTCTTCAGTACATCTGGCCTTGGAGTAAACGTTATGACGAAATTTTACATTTTATGGAAACCACTAAATCATCTAATTAGTCAACTTACCTATGAATAAAAATTTATCTCAAATAAAGTCGTTAGTTTATGATTTTATAAACTACGAAATTTTAGATTTTGAAATAGAACAAGAAAGTCAGGAATATGATGCTTGCCGGTTTAGGTTAAATGAAAAGAATATTATTAGTAGAAGCGGTAAAATAACTCCTAAAAAGGTAGGACAGTTCGTAAGCTTTTGGGAAAGGAATAGACAAGGAATTACTCAACCTATAAAAAACACTTCTTCTTTTGATTATTATATAGTAAACGTAAAAAAGGAAAATGAATTAGGGCAATTTGTATTTCCTAAGTCTGTATTAATTAAAAAAGGCATAGTTTCTTCTCCATTAAAGGAAGGGAAAAGAGGCTTTAGAGTCTATCCTATATGGGATATTGCAAATAATAAACAAGCTCAAAAGACGCAAGAATGGCAATTAAATTATTTTTATTCTATCCAAAAACCTCTAGATTTTAATAGAATTAAAAGACTTTACGATAGCCCTTAGTAGTTGGTAAAACGGATTTAAACTTTATTCGCTTAAGCGGAATTATCACTTCTTGATGGTTCTTAAATAAAGATTCTCTACTTTTTCTCGTGCCCAAGGAGTTCTCCTTAAAAATTTGAGGCTAGATTTTACCGTAGGATTAGACCGAAAACAGTTAATGTGTATGCGTTCGCCTAATTCTTCCCAGCCATAATGATCCACCAAAAACTCTACAATAGTGGCTAATTTTACCCCATGTAGAGGGTTATTAGGTTGTGACTCCATTACCTGCGTTTATTTTTGTTACGTCTGTTATAGTTTTTATCCCCTCGAGTTTTAGGTTTTTTATATTTTTTAGCAATTTCTCTACGGTAAGAACCACCCTGATTGGTTTTTTGGTTCTTCTCTTTCTTTTCGTGAAAACTCGCTCCAGGCTCTTCTCCGTCTATGGGTTTATGCGGATTGTTATGTTCCTTTATAAACGGTCTTTCTTCTGGAGTTAGTAATTTACTGATCTCTACCGTTTCTGGAAACTCTTCTACAGGAATTTGATAATCCATTAAAGCTTCAATCGCTTCTTTATCTTCCTGTTCTTTTTCGGTATATAATAAAATTGAACGTCCCTCCTTCTCTGCACGTCCTGTTCTACCAATACGGTGCATATAATTTTCGGCATACTTAGGTGTATCGATATTGATTACATGAGAAATCTGATGGAGGTCAATTCCACGAGCCATCACATCGGTGGTGACTAAAATTCTATTGTCTCCTTCATCAAACTGGCGAATAGATCTAATTCGGTAATTTTGAGATTTGTTAGAGTGAATTACACACACTTCATCTGGAAATTCTTCCGTTAAAACATCAAAAGTTCTATCGGCACTTTTCTTATTAGAAACAAAGACCAATACTTTTTGAAAGGTTTCTTTGTCTTTTAAAAGCTGTGATACTAAATTAAGTTTGGTATAGAAGTTAGGAACTGCATAAACGCTTTGGGAAATATTATCTAAGGGAGTTCCGCTTAAAGCGATAGCAATACGCTGCGGCGAAACAAAATAATCGTCCATTAACGCATCAACCTCTTCGGTCATCGTTGCCGAAAACATGATATTTTGTCTTTTTTCTGGCAACAATTCAAAAATGTTTTTGAGTTGAAAACGAAAGCCTAAATCTAGCATTACATCTACCTCATCTATCACCAGTTTTTTAACTGATTTTAGTTGAACTGCTCTTGCTAAAGCCAAATCATACAATCTACCCGGAGTGGCTACAATAATGTCGCAGCCTTGTAATAGCATTTCTTTTTGAGGATTCATATTTACGCCTCCGTAAATCCCCAACACTCTAATATTTAAATACTTTGCAAATTTATGAATCTCATCTACGACTTGAACAACCAATTCTCGTGTAGGAACTAATACCATTACGCGAGGGTTGACTTGTTTTGAAAATTTTAAATCTTGTAGTATAGGAAGCATATACCCTAAAGTTTTCCCTGTACCGGTTTGTGCAATACCCACAACGTCTTTACCCGATCGAATAACAGGAAAAGCTTCTTGCTGAATAGGTGTAGGTTGTGTAAAACCTAAATCCTCTATAGCATAACCTAATTGTTTGGATAGATCTAAATCTTCAAAAGAACTCATAAACTCAATTTTTTGCAAAAGTAATGTATTTCACAGCATTCTGGCTGTTTTCTAAGTAATTTTAGTTGCTAGGGTATAAAAATCAATTTAATAACTAATAATATCCAGAGAATTTTAACGGGTTACGCCGTATACGTGTACCTCTTCACCTTGATAGTGGGTATTAAAAAGAAGCGACATTTCGTTCTTTTGAGCTACGTGAATAGAAGCTTGATTTCCAATAGATATCATAGAAATTAAACGTTTTGTGTCTAAGTTCTTAAAACCAAAGTTTTTTATACAAGTAGCCATTTCGGTGCCATAACCTTTACCCCAATAAGCGGGTTTTAATGAATAAGCAACTTCATATTCTTGTTGTCCTTTAAGTTTTCTAGGAAGAATTCCAGATAAACCGATAAGCGTTCCGTCGGTTTTAAGTTCTGCTGCTAAATGACCATATTGCTCGTTTTTATATCTATTTAACTGAAGTTGAATCCACTCTTCCGCTAAGGTTTCTTTACTTTTAGATAAATCAAAATTAAAGAATTGTAGTCGGTCGTTATTCACGAAAAATTCCGCCCAGCTGGAAATATCATTTTCGGTTAATTTTCTAAAACGTAAGCGTTCGGTTTCCTGCTGAAAATAATCCATATTAATGTTGCATTTTACTGCCATAACATAAATCGCCAGCATCGCCAAGACCTGGTACGATATATCCTTTATCATTTAAATGCGGATCTATAGTAGCGATCCATAAATGGGTATGCTCTGGAAACTCTTTTTCTAAAAGTTGAATACCTTCTTCTGCACCAATTACAGCAACCAAATGAATTTCTTTAGGTTGGCCTACATCCTTTAGCGCCTTAAAAACATTTACAAAAGACCGACCCGTAGCTAGCATAGGATCTGCTAAAATTAAAGTTTTATCCTCTAACGAAGGAGAAGCTAAATATTCTACTTTAATCTCAAATTCATCATCATTATTGGGATGGTGTCGGTAAGCCGAAATAAAAGAATTTTCTGCTTTATCAAAATAATTAAGTAAGCCTTGGTGTAAAGGCAAACCTGCTCTTAAAATAGAGCAAATTACCAGCTCATTTTTAATCGTTTGAAGGCTAGATTCTCCCAAGGGAGTTGTTATAGTTTGAGGCTGGTAGGATAGTTTTTTACTAAGTTCGTAACTTAAAATTTCTCCTACACGTTCTATATTTCTGCGAAAGCGCATTTGATCTTTTTGTACCTCTACATTTCTTAATTCACTAATAAAAGTATTGGCGACCGAGTTTTCGCTTAATAGGTGATGAATATGCATTTTATAATTTTAGCCTAAAACTACAAAAAAATCTAAGGTCTCCCTTACATTTTCCTTAATAGTCGAGGTAAAAAAAGAGACTGTCCATAAAGTATACCCCTTATAAATAGCCTCTTTTTATTTTAAAATATTAAAAATGAAATATCACTAGTTTCTTAGCGATTCCATATCAATAACAAAACGATATTTGACATCAGAATTTACTACACGCTCGTAAGCATCATTTATATTCTGCATATCAATCACTTCTACATCACTTACTACATTGTGTTCCCCACAAAAGTCTAACATTTCTTGGGTTTCTTTAATCCCCCCAATTAAAGATCCGGCTACACGTTTTCTACCCATAATCAAACTTCCACCGTGCATAGGCTCTAAAGGCTCTATTGCCCCTACCATCACCATTGTGGCATCAATTTTTAATAAGGCTAAGTAAGGATTAATATCATGTTTTACAGGAACTGTATTTAAAAGAAAATCAAAAGAATTAGCATGCTTTTTCATAGCCTCTTCATCTTTAGAAATAAGTACTTCATCTGCACCCAATCTTTTCGCATCTTCTGCTTTCTTTGGAGAGGTAGTGATCATAACCACTTTAGCTCCCATAGCGTGTGCTAATTTAATTCCCATATGTCCTAATCCACCAAGGCCAATTACTCCAACTTTGTCTCCTTCTTGTACATTCCAATGGCGTAATGGCGAATAGGTAGTAATACCAGCACACAATAATGGTGCAACTGCCTTTTCATCTAAATTTTTTGGAATAGAAAGCACAAAATGTTCTTCTACCACAATCATCTCTGAGTATCCCCCAAAGGTATGACCTCCCAAATGTTTATCTTTTCCATTATAGGTTCCCACCATTCCGTTCTCGCAGAATTGTTCAAGGT
This sequence comes from Mesonia algae, assembly GCF_003253545.1. Lineage (GTDB taxonomy): Bacteria > Bacteroidota > Bacteroidia > Flavobacteriales > Flavobacteriaceae > Mesonia > Mesonia algae. The sequence goes on along the minus strand of NZ_QKYV01000002.1, from coordinate 262,405 downwards.
CATTTTTACAAGGATCACACTCTCTACAGGAGTCAACCATACAACCTACACCTACTAAGTCTCCTTCTTTAAAGTTAGAAACTTGGTTTCCTACTTCTACTACTTTACCTATAATTTCGTGGCCGGGAACTACTGGATATTTAGAACCTCCCCAGTCATTTCTTACGGTGTGAATATCACTATGACAAACCCCACAATACGTAATTTGTATTTTAACGTCCTTGTCTTTTACTTCTCGACGTTCAATATCTATTTGTTTTAAATCGGCGTCTTTATCTTGTGCACCGTATGCTTTTACCTGACTCATAATTTTATTTTTTATGTTCTTGCTTTCGTTTCGTAATCTAAATAACCTTCTTTACCAGGAACGTAAAAAGTGTCTTCATCCCATTTGGATAGTTCTACACCTTTTTCAAAACGCTCTACTAAATCTGGATTGGAAATGTAAGGTTTACCATAAGCTACTAAATCGGCATCACCATCTTCAATAACTTTATTTCCTTTTTCTTGATCAAACCCTGCATTAATCATTAAAGTTCCTTTATATAAAGGTCTATAGTGTTTTGCAATTTCTTCTATGGCATAAGGAACTTCCGATACATCGTTAAAAGGTTCAGATAAGTGTAGATAAGCTAAATCATAGTTATTTAATTTTGATACAATATAATCAAAAGTAGGTATAGTTTCCTCGTCCATTTCCATTCCAAATATACCGTGAAGAGAGGGATTTAAACGTAATCCTATTTTTTGCTCTGGCATTACCTCCTTCATTGCATCGATAACATCAAACAAAAATTTAGCTCTTTTCTCGATACTTCCTCCATATTCATCTTCTCGCGTGTTGGAAGTGGCATTAAAAAATTGGTGAAATAAATATCCGTTAGAAGAATGAATTTCTACCCCATCAAAGCCTGCATCCATCGCATTTTTTCCTGCGTTCGCAAAATCTTTAATAGTTCTTTTAATATCTTCTAAACTCATTTCCTTAGGTGTTACCGTATCTTTAAAACCATCTGGAGTATATGATTGCGAGTTGGGATTAATTGCTGAAGCAGATAAGGGCTTTTTACCATTATGAAAATCTGGGTGAGACATTCTACCTACGTGCCAAAGTTGAATAAAAATTCTTCCGTTAGCTTCGTGTACCATTTGCGTCACCTCTTTCCAACCTTCTACTTGCTCTTTAGAATAAATACCAGGCGTATTTACATAGCCTACAGCTTCTTCTGAGACTTGAGATCCTTCAGTAATTAACAACCCAGCAGAGAATCGCTGTTTATAATATTCACCTTGTAAATCTGCAGTAGCTTTTTTTTCTGGATTAGTAGCTCTACTCCGTGTCATGGGAGCCATAGCTATTCTGTTAGGTAGTTTTAATCCGTTAAGGTTATAATCTTGTAATAATGCTTGTTTTTTCATTTAGCTTAAAGTTTTCATAAGTAAATCGGCTACTTTTTCAGAAGATGCAGGATTTTGACCTGTAATCAACAATCCGTCTTGAACGGCATAAGGTTGCCAATCTTCAATTTTACTATACTCTCCCCCATTTTCAATTAGCATATCTTCTAAAAGGAAAGGAACAACGTTAGTAAGCTGAACCGCATCTTCTTCTTGATTCGTAAACCCAGTTACTTTTTTACCTTTTACTAAGGGTTCACCGTTAGAATTTTTAATATTTTTTAAAACCGCTGGAGCGTGGCATACAAAAGAGACTGGCTTATTGTTGTTGTAAAAACTTTCTATAATTTCTTTAGAATCTTTATCTTCTACCAAATCCCATAAAACTCCGTGTCCGCCTGGATAAAACAAAGCATCGTAATCTTTTTGGTCTACCTCTGAAAGTTGAAGTGTAGAAGAAAGAGTTTCTTGTGTCTCTTTATCGTTATAAAAACGTTTTGTGCTTTCTGTTTGGGCATCTTCAGATTCACTACTTGGATCTATAGGAGGTTGTCCCCCTTTAGGTGATGATAAAGTTACCTCATGACCTGCATCTTTTAACATGTAATATGGAGCTGCAAATTCTTCAATCCAAAAACCAGTCTTATTCCCTGTATCTCCTAATTTATCGTTGCTTGTAAGTACAAATAAAATCTTTTTCATAGTCAATTTTTTTTTCAGACAAATTTAGGAAGAATAACCTGTTTTTGAGGTTGACTTAAGTTAGGTGATAGCGTTAAAAAATGTTAATCTATGCTAATTCTTTACGAATGCGACTTAAACTTTCTGCTTTAATACCTAAATAGTTAGCAATGTGATAGTTTGCGAAACGTTTTTCCATAGTGGGATACTGTTTACAAAATTCTACATAGCGCTCTTTACTGTTTTTTTGTAAAGAAGATAAAATACGTTGTCTTAAGGATACAAACGCACCTGTAGTTTTTATTCTAAAAAATCTTTCGAACGAGGGTATGCGTTGGTATAGCGTTTCTAAAGCTTCTTTATGAATGGCTAGAAGTTCACAATCTTCATTTGCCTGTACGTATAACTTTGCAGGTTCTTCTTTAAAGAAAGCTTCAAAATCACTAATCCACCAGTCTTCTATAGAAAATTGAATGATATGTTGGTTATCGTTTTGGTCTAGATAATAAGCGATTAAACTTCCTTTTAAGATATAATATTCGTGTTCTACTTTTTCTCCAGGCCTGATTAGAAGTGTTTTCTTTTTTAAGCTAAGGTGTTGTAAAATGCTAAGAAATTCTTCTTTTTCCTTATCGGAAAGGGATATTATTTTTTCTACATGAGATATTATTTTACTCATTTACATATTGTTTTTATTATGATCTTCCATATCTTTTTGTAAATCTAATTTTCTTAATTTAGGAAAGAAAACTCCTGTACTTGCTACCGTTATCATAGTCATTGTCCCTCCAAACACCACTGCGGTTACCGTTCCCATAAGTTTTGCAGTTAGACCACTTTCAAAAGCACCTAATTCATTAGAAGAGCCTATAAACATAGAATTAACTGACGCCACTCTCCCTCGCATATGGTCTGGTGTCTTCAATTGAAGTATGGTTTGGCGAATTACCATAGATATCCCATCGGTTATACCACTAAAAAATAAAGCCATTACAGAGATCCAGAAAATATTAGACATTCCAAAAGTAACAATACTTGCTCCAAATAAAAATACGGCTAATAAGAGTTTTAATCCTGCATTTTTATTTAAAGGAAAATAAGCTGATGTAAACATAGTGAGTAATGCACCTACCGCTGGAGCTGCCCGTAAAACTCCAAAACCTTCGGGTCCGACTTTTAGAATATCTTGCGCAAAAACGGGTAATAAAGCTACTGCTCCTCCAAAAAGTACGGCAATCATATCTAAAGTTAAAGCTCCAAGAATTACTTTGGTATTAATAACAAACTTTACTCCCTCCCGAAGACTTTTAAATACATTCTCTCCAATATTAGGATTTAAGATAGGTTTTGTTGAAATTTGAGATAAACCGATTAAGGCCACTAATGAAAATCCAAAAATAAGACACATCGACCAATGAACGCCTATCCAATGTATGGAGAAACCTGCTAATGCCGGACCTAGAACTGCCCCCATTTGCCAAACCGAACTACTCCAAGTAGCTGCGTTGGGGTATACTTTTTTAGGAACAATTAATGAAAATAGAGAAAAGATCGTAGGTCCCATAAAAGCGCGAACAATTCCGCCAAGGAAAACCAATCCGTAAATAGCATATAGTATATAGTTTTGTTCGTAGCCCGAAATGATCTTAGGCCAGGTTAAAAGAAATAAGCCTATGCTAATGACCGAGAAACCAAATAGGCACTTGAAAAGTAACTTTTTCTTTTCCTTTTGATCTACAATATGTCCTGCAAATAAAGCCAAAGAAACAGCAGGGATAACTTCCATAAGACCAATGATTCCTAGTGAAAGCGGATTTTTAGTAATGCTATACACCTCCCATTCTATCACAATAAATTGCATGGACCAAGCAAAAACCATGGCAAACCTTACCAGTAAAAAAATATTAAATTCTTTATAACGCAAAGCTGCGTATGGATCATTTTTAGACATTTAAATATAAAAGGTAATTGCTTATCAAAATTACGGGTTTTACCTCAAAGATGTCTAGAAATCTTATTAAAGTTCTCTTTAGATTTTGCTGTTAAAGGAAGTTAAAGTCTAAGACGATACATAGAGTTTTCTGTAATTTAAAAATAAAAAACTATGAAGACTAAAAACAATAAGCCAGAGGATTACAACAGTGAAATTACACCACAAGAAAAAGAACGTTTAAATAATGAAAACGTGCATACCGATGGTGGTGACGATGAAGTCTTAAGAAATCGCAAAAGAAAGCCAGATTTTGAAGGGAAAGATCTAGATGTTCCTCATTCAGATAAAGCAAAGAAAAACAGAGGAACTACTGGGTTAAAAGATGAAGAAAACGATATTTACAGTCAAGGTGGTAATAACAATGATTTGGAAGAAGATCATAGTACAAAAAACTAAATACTCCAGTTTTAAGTAAAAGCAAAGCGTCTCTTATTAGAAGACGCTTTTTTTATATGTATCCGCTTTGTTTTAGCTAACTTTGCAATCTTATTCTATATTTTTATGATTGCCCAAACCTATAAAGAACAACTCTATCCTACTTTAAAAAAATACTTCGGTTATGACACGTTTAGAAGTCAGCAAGAAGATATTATTACACATGTTTTAAATAAGGAAGATGTTCTGGTTATTATGCCTACGGGTGGTGGTAAATCTATTTGCTATCAACTTCCCTCTTTACTATTAGAAGGTACTACATTGGTTATTTCCCCTTTAATCGCCTTGATGAAAGATCAAGTAGATGGTTTAAAAGCAAACGGGATTGCTGCAGCCTATTTTAATAGCAGTCAGAGTAGTGAGGAACAGCAAGAGATTATCAAGCAAGTCTATGAGCGACAATTAAAACTCTTATATGTAGCGCCTGAGAGTCTTTCCGCCTTGAGCGACATTTTAAAACCTATTTATTTTAACTGTATCGCTATAGATGAAGCGCATTGTATCTCATCTTGGGGTCACGATTTTAGGCCTTCCTATCAACAATTAGGATTCTTAAAGAAAACTTTTTCAGAAACTCCTATTATTGCACTTACCGCTACTGCGGATAAAGCTACGCGGCAAGACATTGTAAAACAGCTAAACATTCCGCATGCCCAACAATTTATCAGTTCTTTTGATCGAAAAAATATAGAAATTGAAGTGCGACCAGCAACTAATCGAGTGGCACAAATACTTCAATTTGTAGAAAAAAGAGAAGGAGAATCGGGAATTATCTATTGCTTAAGCCGAAAAGGAACCGAAACTCTAGCTGAAAAACTCCAAAATAAAGGTATTGAAGCTACCGCTTATCATGCAGGTTTAAACTTTGAGCAACGATCTAAGGTTCAAGAAGATTTTATTTTTGATAAAACTAAAGTGGTTTGTGCTACTGTTGCTTTTGGAATGGGAATCGATAAATCTAACGTTAGGTATGTGATTCATTACAATATGCCTAAAAATTTGGAAGGCTACTATCAAGAAATAGGAAGAGCTGGAAGAGACGGACTTCCCTCCCACGCTTTACTTTTTCATACGTATGCAGACGTAATTCAGCTAAGGCGTTTTACCGAAGGTGCGAGTAATGAGGAATTACAAAATGCGAAATTAGACCGGATGACACAATTTTCTGAAGCTACCGATTGCAGAAGAAAAATACTATTGGGTTATTTTGGAGAATTATTAGCGGAAAACTGCGGAAATTGCGACGTATGTAAAAATCCTCCAGAATTTTTTAACGGGACGGTGATTGCACAAAAACTACTTTCTAGCATTGCAAGGCTTAAAGAAGCGGCTCCAGCAGGAGTTGTGATCGATGTATTGCGAGGAGCACAAAACCAAGTCATCTTAGAGAAGAATTACCAACAATTAAAAACTTATGGCATTGGAAGTGATATTTCTTGGAGAGACTGGCAGCATTATTTAACTCAGTTAATCAATCAAGGATATTGTGAGATTGCTTTTCATCTTCATAATAGTTTACAACTCACGGCATTTTCTAAAAAGGTATTATTTGAAAAAGAGAAGGTATTTTTAACTAAACCACAAAGTCTTAAAGAACAAAAAGAAAAGCAACAAAAAGCGGCTAAAGAGACCACTAAATCTAAGCCAGATAGTCTTTTTGAACGTTTAAGAAAATTGCGTTATCAAATTTCTTTAGAAGAGAACATACCCGCTTACTTAGTGTTTAATGATGCTACCTTAAAAGAAATTGAAAGAGAACGTCCCCTAAGTGAGAGCGAATTTGTGAAAGTTAGTGGTGTAGGTCAGCGTAAGCTAGAAGTTTACGGAAACGAATTCATTGCTGTAGTAAGAGAGTATCTTAAATCTAAACCTAAGAAGAAAAAGAAAAAAGGAGATACTTACCTTAAAACCCTTAAGCTTTTACAAGAAAAAAAATCTATAGCAGTAATTTCTAAAGAAAGAAATTTAAGCGAAACTACCATTTACTCTCACTTAGCAAAATTATATGCCGAAGGGAAAGACATCCCTATCTATAATTATGTGACTCAAGAAGTGGTACAAAAAATTAAAAAAGCTAAAGCGGAATTAAAATCACCCGAGGGTCTAAAACCTTACTATGAGTATTTTGAAGAGCAAGTCCCATACCATAGTATTCGTTTAGCTTTGGCGGTAATAGAAAAATCAGGAAACTAAAAATAATTTCCTGATTTTCATACGTTTAAAATGCATTACTTCAATAAAAGAATTACCTCTTTTCAACGAAGTTAATATCTAATTTTTTTGAAATTTCTTTCATCAACTCTATTTCATGAGGAAGAACTAAAGCGATAGAAAAACCTGTTTTTCCTGCTCTTGCCGTTCTACCACTTCTATGTGTATAATACTCTAGTTGATCTGGTAATTGATAATGAGCTACAAAACCTAAATCTTGAACATCGATCCCACGAGCAGAAACATCGGTTGAAACCATAAATTGGATGCTCTCATTTTTAAAGGCACGCATAGCTTTTTCACGTTCTTTTTGCTGCATATTCCCTTCTAGGGCTTCAACAGAAAATCCTTCCTCTTTAAGCAGCTTGGTCACTTGCTGTGCATTAGCTTTGGTACGGGTAAAAATAATCCCGCGTTCTTGTTTTCTAGAATCTAGGAGATTGATAAGAACTGAGTCTTTGGTATCTCTTGAAACTCTTATAAACTGATGAGTAATATTTTCATTAATAATCGACTTTTTATTAGTCTCTACACGCGCTGCTTGAGGAGACATATATTTTTTTACGATCTGCTGAATTCCTTCTGGCATCGTAGCTGAGAATAACCAAGTTGATTTTTGTCTACCCGTTTGCTTTAAAATTTTATTTAAATCGTCTTTAAAACCCATACTCAACATTTCATCGGCTTCGTCTAAAATGAGAGTTTTTACGTTGGTTAATTTAATATCTCCACGTTCCATTAGATCTACGAGTCTTCCTGGTGTAGCGACTACAATATGTGTAGGACGTTTTAGATTTCTAATTTGAATGTCTATTTTTTCTCCCCCATAAACCCCTTCCGTAAAGATTTTATTATCGGAGTATTTCGTAAACTTAAAAAGCTGCTTCTTTATTTGGAGCACCAACTCTCGTGTAGGAGATAATATTAGCGCTTGTATTTGTGGTTTTTCGGTATCAATTTTTTGTAAGATAGGTAAACCATAAGCTGCGGTTTTACCTGTACCCGTTTGTGCTAAACCAATAAAATCGGTTTCACTGTTTAATAATAAAGGAATCGCTTCCTCTTGAATTGGAGTTGGGTTAATGATATTTAGTTCTTTTAAGCCTTTAACTAAGTTACTATCTACTCCTAATTCTAAAAATGTATTCATTTCTTCTTTTTTTTGCAAAGTTAAACGAAATGTTTGCACCAACACCGTTAATAATTAAAAACTCAAAACTATTGGTTTACGTTAAGTATTATATCTTTACTCTTTCTAACTATTTTCATTTATGAAGAAAAACAAAGTGATGCTTATTGCTGAAGGTACTTTTCCGTTTAACGGAGGTGGTGTTTCTACTTGGTGCCAAACGCTTTGTAATAAAATTAAAAATGCCGATTTTTACTTGTATTCAGTCAACGCGGTGTTTGAAAGTAAACCCAAGTATGAATTAAGTCCGAATATAAAAGATATTATACAAGTTCCGTTATGGACGCCAGATGAACCTTATGATTATATAAGTTATGGCGATGAGTATTATAAAACGGTGGGGAGAAAAGAATGGACTTCTGATGAGGTGGTAACCGAACGTTTTATTCCTTATTTTGAGGCGTTGTTAGAAGTTATTTATAGCGAAGAGCAAGATATGCTGCTTTTAGATAACTTGTTTTTTGAGCTTTGGTTATATTTTGAAGATTATGACTTTAAGAAAACGATGCAAAGTCAACCTACTTGGGACACTTACGTAAAGATTTTATCTGAAGCTATTGTTGAAGAACGAAACTCCAATGCGACTCTATTTGATTTGAGTATTGGCCTTCGTTGGATTTATAGATTTTTAATTCCGTTGGCTATTGTCGATGTTCCTAAAGTAGATATTTGCCATTTAACCATTAGCGGTTTTGCGATTATTCCTGCTTTAATTGCCCATTATAAGCATGGTTCTAAAATTATGGTGACAGAGCATGGCGTTTTTATAAGAGAGCGTTTGTTGGCTATCAATCAATCGGGTTATCCTTATTTTTTAAAGAATTTACTGATTAAATTTTCTGAAACCATTGCTCGACTGGCTTACCATAAATCTGAAGTTATTGCTTCGGTAAATAAATTCAATCAAAAATGGCAAAAACTTTACGGAGCAGATGAAAACAAACTTAAAGTGATCTATAATGCTGTAGATAAAGATGTTTTTAAACCTATAGATCTTCCTGAGAAAAAAAATCAGCCTCCCACGGTAGTAGCTTTAGCAAGAGTGTTTGACCTCAAAGACATTCACACAATGATTAGATCTTGCGCTGTAGTGGTAAAAGAAATCCCGAAAGTACAGTTTCTCGTTTACGGAGATGATAAAGCGGTACCAGAATATACAAGTTCTTGTAAAAGTTTGATCAAAGATTTAGATTTAGAGAATAACTTTAAGTTTATGGGACCTAAAAGCAATCCGCATTTAATATTTCCTGAAGGAGATATTTCTATTTTAACTTCTATTTCTGAAGGTTTTCCATACACGGTAATAGAATCTATGAGTTGTGGGATACCGGTTGTAGCTACAGATGTTGGAGGTGTGAGTGAAGCTTTAAATAAAGAAACAGGAATTATTTGTAAACCCAAAAACTATCAACAAATTGGGGAAGCTGTTATTAAGTTATTGAAAGATGAGAACTTAAGAGCTTCTATGGGATTAAAATGTAGAGATAGAGTTTTAGAACATTTTACCTTAGAAAACCTTATAGATGAATATGAACTTATTTATGATCAATTAGGCTGTAGAGAAAGAGTATGAGTAATCCAAGTCTAAATTTAGAAGATTTAATTCAGCAAATTAAAGACCTTAACGGAAAACCCGTTAATAAGTTTGCAGTTGCGGCAACGATTGAATCTTTAGGAATAAGAGATATCGATGTAAAAGAAGATTATGGTTACTCTTCTATTTTAGCTTTAGCTATTTACATTTTTGAGCTTCTTGACTCCCCTGCTTATGCCAATCTAAAAAACAGTAAACAAAAGGAATTAGAACAAAAAGACGAGGAAATAATTAGAGTTTCTAGCTACATAACTGTAAGGAACAAGTTATTTATTAAAGATTATAGCACTGGACTTATTCATTTATTCCCAGTTTTTTTTCAAATATTTACCATTATCGTTTTTGGTTTTTCTCTATGGACTTATGACGGTTTTAATGGACTTCAATCTACAGCAGTAGTATTGGGTGTTATTTTAGGTTTAATAACAACTGGAGGTTTTGTACAAGTAATAGGAAAACAGGTTTCTTTTTACTGGTATAATAGTGATTTTCATATGACCAAATATGCCGTATTAGGAATTATTAAAATGGGGCTCAAATCTATTTTATTTCTGTTTATAATCGCATTGGTCTTTAATTTTTTTATTCACTTATATCCTTTTTTATTCCTCTTAATAGTATTTGTATATGCTTTTTTCATAGGAGCTTTGCTATTATTTATTGCACCATTATACACGATTAAGCAACGCTGGATGATTAGCGTTTCAATTCTTTCTGGATCAGCTACCAGCTTATTATTATACTTTTTTACACTATTACATGTTTATTTTATCCATTGGATAGGAATTTTAGTCTCTATAACTATAGCCATTGTTTACCTTAATTACTTCTTTAAAAAAACCATAGAAAACAAAGAAGCTTATACGAATGAGAAGCCAAAAATCATGTTGGCTATTTACCGCAATTTTGATTATTTCTTTTACGGTATTCTCTTGTATTTATTCGTTTTTTTAGATAGAATTATAGCTTGGTCTTCTACTCTAAACACCAATTTACCGTATATTATTTATTATGAAAAAGATTATGAAATTGGTATGGATTTGGCCATTTTGGTATTCTTCTTACTAGCTGGAGTATTGGAATATAGTATTGTATCCTTCAATCGGTTTATGGAGTATTATCAACGAAAGTTGAAATATCAAGAAATCGAAAAGTTTAATTCTAAATTATATAAACTCTATAAAAATCAGTTAAAAACATTTTTTATCAGCAGTATCATTATAGCTGCTTTTTTATATTTAATAATTACTCAACCTTGGGGCTATAAAGCAGGATTTGATGAGCAATTGTCTACATTAAGTCTCAAAGTGTGTGTAATAGGAGGTTTTGGATATTTATTTCTTACCTTAGGAATGTTGAACGTATTATATTTATATACTCTAAATCAGCATCAAAAACCTCTTATTTCGCTTATAGTAGCATTTGTCATTAACTTGGTCATAGGAGCTTTATTAAGCCGAATATTATCTTATGAATATAGTGTTATAGGCATGATGGTTGGCTCATTTGTTTTTATGGTGTTAACCTTCAGGACCACTAAGAAATTTTTTAAAAATTTAGATTACTATTATTATGCAGCATATTAAAATTATATTCATACTTATGGCTTTTTGGAGTTTTCCTAAATTGAGTACCGCTCAAACCAACGATCAACAAAAAGTACTATTTTGTTACGGCGATTTTTATCCCGAACAAATAAAAGGTTACACTTATGTGATTGTAGAATCTTTACATTTCTCACGAGAAGATATCCATATTTTAAAACAAAACAACACTTACGTATTTGCTTACATTAGTTTAGGAGAAGCAAATAAAGATGGGATTCTTTATAATAAAATTGAACCCTATGTTTTACAAAAAAATGAAATCTGGAACAGTTACGTCATCGATATTGAAAACAAAGAAACTTATGTAGCCTTAAAGAAAGAGTTTATTTACAATTTAGAAGAACAAGGGTATGATGGCATGTTTTTAGATAATATTGACAATTACACTATTTACGGTCCAACTCCCGAAAAAAAAGAGAGTCTTATTCAATTTCTAAAGGAAATAAAAGAGTTATATCCCAGTAAAAAACTCATGCAAAATGCGGGGTTACTGATTACGGAGGAAACCAACCCTTATATAGATTTTATAGCTATTGAGTCTATTGCTACCAATTACGATTTTGATAAAAATAATTATAGACTTAGAAAAGAAAAGGATTTTCTAGAAATGCTAAGTGAGCTGAAAAGTATTCATAAGAAATATAATATCCCTGTCATTTTAATAGAATATGCGATTACTAAATCTTTATATAAAAAAGTAGCTAAACGAGTAAAACCAACAGGCTGGCCGTATTTTATTGGCAATATAGATTTACAAGATATACCCAAAACATTAGATTAATGTCATGCTATATTTAGAATCTGTATTTATTGGTGCTTTAAGAATCATTGGTTTTTGCCTTATCATATTTGTGGTAAAAACGATTGTTTCTGCAAAAAAGCAATCTCAATTTGGGTTTGATTATTTAATCCCAAGGCTGGTTACTTTTTTGAGTGTAATTATTATTACAGGTTTTCTCCTTACTCAGTTAAATGCTTACGATTCATTTGTACTGCTAACTATTATCTGGGTTTTTATGCTTCTTATTTTTTTAAATTTAAATAAAAAAAGTCCTTTAAAAACTCAGTTAAAAATAATAAAGACCAGATCTTTAATTTATATAGTAAAAACAATTGAGAATAGGCAACCCCTAATCAATTTTAAAAAAATTAAGAAGAAACGTGCGGCTTTACAAACTTCTAAAAATCCTAAGCAGAAGCTAAGTACAACTCATATTTACTGGCAAATAGGTATAGGTTTTTTTATGGGAATCTTAGGTTTTTTCTCACGGCTATATTTTTATAGATTCGATCGTTATGCTTTATCAGACATTTGGTATAAGGACTTGTCTAGAATGAAATACCTTTCTGACCAAGTGTGGTTTTTTCATTCTGGTTCCATGACAGGAGAATTTTTATTAATTAACCTTTACGGAACTCTTACAGGACTTAGTGATAGTATTGCCTTAGAATCTTTTGGACTTATAGAAGTAGCAATTCTAGCTTTAGTTATTTTTTGGTTTTGCTATAGATCTTTTAATAGGTCTTTCTTTCCTGCCTTAAGTTCAAGCTTATTTTTTATATTTTTTTATATGTTTCTGCCTATTAATATAGATTTATCTACTATGCATAAATCTGTGTTTTTAGCTTTAATAATCGGTTTACCCGCTATCCTGTTTATTCATTCTCCTAAAATACTGAAAGGAAAAATATCAACTTATTTTAGATGGATGATTTACATTTTTACTGCCACCTTCTTAATAAATCTCTTTGTTGCGATCTATGTATTATTCCCAATAGTTTTATTAAGCTTTTTGTTAAGGTATAAAGATGTATACATTCGAAAATCGTTTTATGCCTATTCCATTTCTGCCGTTTTTATATTTTTAATGCATTATATAGCAAGTATAGTATTGGGGCAAGATTTTCTCAATTTTATAGCTTCTAATATTTATGCTTACAATACTTACACTTACGCTCCGCAATTAGCAGTTCCTATAGACCAATTATTGTTAATTTATGGATATCTCGCCTGTAGTTTAACTGCATTAGTTTTACCTTTTGCTGTAAAAAACATAAAAAAATGGAGTCTTATATTGATATTATTGATTCAGTTGGATTTATTACTCTTAGCCGCAATATATAAAGTAGATTTTATCGATTTAGATTTGTTAAATCAAGCTTTAACGGTTTTTATTCCTATTATGGCTGGTATTTTTTTCTACTTTATTAACTTGTTTTTTGAAACTATAATGAAACCTAAGAGAGAATTTATCGCTGTAAAGTTATTGCTAAGTTTATCGATAATTGGAATGGTTCTTTTTTCCTTATATGATGATACTATTGCAAAAATTCCTTTTAGAAAAGAAGTGAAAAATGAACAAGTTTTAGCCGCCTATGACAAGATTGAAAATGATCTTTTGCCCTATTCCTATGGAGTGGTAAACGATGAGCAAACTAAAGTAATTAGTATGGGAAATCATTTTTTCCTTACCTATAATTACTTTTTTTCAGAATACTTAAACCAAGATCTAGAATATTTTAAAAACAAAGAAAATCTCATTTATCTAAGAAACAATCCTGACATTATACCTCCTAAAAGTATCTTGGTATTTGATTATAAAGATCGAGAAAACAGCATTCAAATAGAAAAAGCTTTACAAACTTTAAAACAAAGAGGGAGAAATATTCGTATATTTTATAAAAACAGTTTAGTAAGCGTTTATGAAATCATAAATGAACCTAAACAGTCTCACGTAAGAGAGTTACTTTTTTAGAACTTATGAAGCAATTTTATATAGCTTACAAATTTATTTTTCTTTTTACGCTTTCTTTTTTAGTAAGTTGCCAAGCAGATCAGAATGATCAAGATTTCTTACCAGATCTAGAATCTATTAATAGCCCTTTGGTCGCATTTGTAAAAAATAGCTCCTCTAAGAAAAACTTACTTTCAAGTAAGCAATTTTCAAAAACTTTAGAATATGCTAAAATTCCACATCGATTTATTACGGGTAACGAATATAATTCAGCAGAAAAAATACCCGCACAATTAAGAGTTCTTGTTTTTTTTGATACAGAATTTTTTTCTGAACAAGCCATAAAGAAAACCATTGCTTTTATAGAAAATGGAGGAACAGTGGTATTTGCTACTTTAGATGACTCAAAGCATCTAAAATACCTTAGCGGAATAAAAAAAGAGGGAGAATTAACCTATAACACATCGGCTCTAGGATATCATTTTAAAACTAATTTTTTACCTAATTTAAAAGGGAAAAAGACTAATAATAGACAAACTCACGTTGGTTTTACAAGAACAAGTTTCAACGATAACATTGCTGTTTTAGCTACAGCATTTAACGATGATAATTATCCAGTCATTGTGGAGAATAAACTGAGTACAGGGAATGTTATTCTTTTTAATAAATATGGAGAACTAGAAAAGCAAGATCGCGGTTTACTTTTTGCAGCCATTCTTAGCGGATTAGAAAATATCGCTTATCCCATTGCGAATGTAGCAACCATTGCTTTAGACGATTTTCCTGCACCGCTCTACCCTATTTTGAGTGAACCTATAAAAACTGAAATGGGAATTACTCAAAAACAATATTATAATAAAATATGGTGGCCAGATATGCTTGCTTTAGCAGATAAATATGAATTAGATTATTCTGCTTACGTCTGCTTTGATTACCGTAACAAAACTGAACCTCCTTTTTTATTTTCGGAATGGGAGTTGTCCTATTCAGAAAAAAATGGAATCAAAAAATATACTTCTGATATTTTAATGGAGTCGTTTAAAAGTAACCGTCACGAACTTGCTTTGCATGGTTATAATCATCAATCTCTGGTAAAAACTGACTGGCCTAACCAAAAATATATGGAGTTAGGTTTAAAAACTGCTAAAAAAAGATGGAAAGGAAGTAGATATGGTAAATTGCCTGTCACTTATGTACCTCCCTCAAACACAATAGATAGTATTGGTTTTCAGGCTTTGGAAGATGCTTTTAAATCGATCAAATACAATTGTAGTCTTTATTTAGGAAATTTTAAAGAAGGGGGTGATAGAGAGTTTGCTGTAGAACCTTATAACGATCATTTCTATAATTTTCCTAGAATTTCTAGCGGTTATGTAATGGATGGGGATGAACAATTTAATGCGCAATCTCTTTTTTTATACACGGGAATATGGAATCACTTTATTCATCCAGATGATGTTTATCAAATTAAAAGCGAAGACGGTATAGCTGCTGCAGGAAATTATGAATATAGAAATAAAGAAAACTACGGATGGAAAATTTCTAAAGACGGCTCTCCTGGTTTACTTCCTAGATTCGAAAATTATTTAAAAGAAATTCAAGGCGTCTTTCCACTTTTAGATTTTGTCACTGTTCACCAAGGAGCGATGAATACTCAAGATTGGCAAAAACAATCTTATAATAGAGAAATTTGTAAAGATTTTCATTTGGTAAGCAATGTAGAAACTTTAGAAAATGATCAATATTGGTTTAATTATGTAAAAAGGAAAAACACTGCCAAAACAGAACATTTTCTCAAAAATAATAACCTGCAGTTTTCTAAGACTCCTTTTTTAGAAGGATTTCTATTTCAAATTAAAACGTCTAATGCTCAGTTAAAACTTCCGCCAAGGCAATTAAAAAGAAGTAAAAAATTAAAGCTTTATAAAGAGTATTTAGCATTTAAAAGTAAAAATCTCTACAGTCAAGAAAATAACTATAAAACTTTAACCGAAAAATATTTAGCTGAAGGAAATGTACCCTTAGCTATTTATCACCTTAAAAAAACATTAAAGGCTAAAAAAGCCTCAACAAAAGAGTTATTAGATTTATATACCTATTTAGGGTGGCAAGGTAAAAGTTCTGAAATTTGGGAAACTTTACATACCCAATTACAAAACTTTGGTCCCAGTAAAGAGTTAATAAACGTTAGTATTTCTATAAGTGAAAAAGAGGCTTTTCCCAATAAAGAGGAAGCAAAAGTATGGCTTCCGCTTCAGCTAAATAAATACCCTAAAAATATCCTTTTGCAAC
Organism: Mesonia algae; assembly: GCF_003253545.1. GTDB lineage: Bacteria > Bacteroidota > Bacteroidia > Flavobacteriales > Flavobacteriaceae > Mesonia > Mesonia algae. Next base: position 246,270 of record NZ_QKYV01000002.1, on the reverse strand, counting down.
TCACTTATCTGGCAAATTTTGGTGTTTATTACAAGGATCAACCAATCTCAATTTTAAGTATAACCAATTTATTAAAAGATAGTTCGAAGCATAATAAGACGAAAAATTTATTAGATGAACTTTCTTATAATTTTCCTTCCGCATTTTTAGACCTTATAAAAGAGCTTTCTCCTTGTGCTAAAAATTATTCATTCTTAGCAGAAAATATCACTTGGCTTTACGCCGATAAGGAAGAATATACAAAGGCAGTTGCTTGGTCTAAATGCACTACAATTGATGAAAAAAATATTGAAAATTGGCGTATTCAAACGGGAGAATTTGACTTCTTAAAAGAAACCAATTATTCTAAATATGTAGAATATTTACTTTATAACAAACCTAGACAAGCACTGCGGGAGCTTATTAATAAAAAGCCTTGTACTTTACAGCTATCCCCTTCGCTTCAACAAGATATAGCTTACGCTTTCGCGGAAACAGGAACTCATAGAAAAGCTTTAGAGTGGTCTAATTGTGTAGAAGATTTTTATGTAATTGATCAACTTATTTGGTATCAAGAATTAGGAAATATTGAAGCTATAGAATTGGTGATAAAATCTATGGAAGACACTAATCCAGATAAAACAAAAGCAAATGTTATGCTTATAGATTATTATTTAGGAGAAGGAGATATAGTAAACGCTTGGAAATGGGTCAATGATTTACCAGATTCACCTACAAAATTGAAGTACCAGCAACTTTTAAATAAGGATGTTATATATGCTTCTACCAAAAACCAAAAGTTCCTTTTAAAGAATTACCCCAATTTATTCTACCCTCAAGTAACAAAAAAAATAAAGCGGGAAGTGATTAAAAATGAAAATGATTTTATAGAAACAACATCGGTTCTTGTAGCCGACAGGTTAGAACCCACCACATTGGGTAATAAATTAGCTTATGGGTTTAGAGATAGAAATTTAAATACTCATAAAATTGGGGTAACTCAGTTTAATGCTTATCAATTAAAAACTAACCATCCAGAAGATATTAATCATTATTTATACGGAGCAGAATATTCTTTTAAAAGAAAAGAAAGAGATAGTAAAATAAATTATAGCGGTAGCTTAGGAGCGCAAATAGATCAAAAAAGTGACGTTTTTGTCATGGCCTCTGTAAATGTAAGTTACGCCAAAGATAGTTTATACAGTTCTGCTCAATTATTAGTACAGCCTGCTATAACCGGACCAGCTTATAGTTTAAATATTTATCAGACTCAATTAAATATTTATGAAGAACTCACACTAAAGAAAAATTATACAGGCATTGCTAACTTAGAAACCAATTATTACAGTGACGGAGTTTTAGATGCAACACTTACGGGAAAATTTAGTAAAAGCTTTTTATGGCAAAAAGATCATAGCTTTACACCCTATTCAGAAATTTCGGGTACGCTAGGAAACACTAACAGAGAAGATGGATATCCTTATTGGAGTACGAAAGAACGTTTATTTGGAGGATTGGGATTAACTTACACTTTAAAAAATGAAACTACAGGCATTGAATTGAATTTGGATGCTAGCGCTTTTATAGATACTTACTCAGATAGTTTTCAGCGTTACATTGGTAATCTAAAACTTCCTGTTACTTCTAGATTTTATATTAACGCTAATGCGGAATTTTATACGTTAGAAAATTTCTACTCTAACAACTTTAATTTAGGTTTAAAATATTATTTAGGTAAAAATTAAATCTTAATGGTATTATAAATGTTTAGGAAAGATACAAGATTTCTACGTTATTGTAGATAAAACACAAAATATGGATATGAGCATACTAGCCAAAAGTGAAAGACAATTACTCGTTTTATTCCATTCTGATAGTGAATTGGGTAAACAATGTAGAGCACAAGCCGAAGCTTCAGATGCAAAGGCTTTAACGATAGATTTAAAAGAGACTAAAATCACAGGAACCGAGTGGGCAGAAATTGCAGAAATGCTTGGTAAAAATGTTTTTGATTTAATACAGCAAGATCATCCTACTTTCAAAAATAAGTATGGCGATACTAAAGTGAGTTTAGAAGATCACGATGCAATGAAGGTTTTAGAAAATCACCCAGAGACGCTTGTTTATCCTATTGCTATTAGAGGAGAAAAAGCTTTACAAGCTAGCAAAACAGCCGACATATCTAAGCTATTTAAGCCAGATACTGGAGAAATTGAAAAGAAATAGTATCTCTCGGTTATTACCAAATTTTTACTAAAAGACTATTAAATAGTTAGGAAAAATGTCATTATAGATGTATCTTAGAGGTAACAAAAAACTTAACTATGGATATAAATTTTAATTATGTACACGTAAAAGCGAGTACACGCTTAGAAGAAGTTGTAACAGAAAAAATTAATAAATTAAAAACCAGATTTGATTTTTTAGTTGGTGCTGAAGTTTACTTTAAAACTGAAAATTCATCATCAACAGATGAAGGTAGAATTTGTGAAATTAAACTAAGTTTACCAGGTCCTTTAGTATTTGCCTCTGCAAATGAAGAGAATTTTGATATGGCAATTAGTAAATGTACAAATGAGATAAAAACTCAGCTTCAAAAGAGAAAAGAGAAAATGCAAACGCATTAGTTGTAACGCATATTTAATTAAGAAAAGGTCTTGTAGTTAATTACAAGACCTTTTTTATGCATTCAACTTTAATTTTAGTTCTTTATAATATTAAATTAAGATCCCCAAACTTTAAGAGTATTAATTTTATTGACCATTAGTTTCATATTATTCTAAAAATTTATACTTTTTAAGATCAACCAAAACAAGATTTGTTAATATAAAGCTATAACGTATATAGATTTAATCAAAAATTTCTATTTAACTGTCTTAGTAATATTTTAAAGGAGTTCATTTAATTTAAATAAAGCAATTAGATACAAAAAACCCACTCATATAATGAGTGGGTTTTAATGATAAAATAAAATTTATATACTACTAGTTCCCTGACTGTTGCTTTGCTTCTTCTTTAAGTTCTTCATTAGCAACAATAGCTAATTCAACTCTTCTGTTTTTTGCTCTTCCATCAACCGTATTGTTATCATATTTTGGCTGAGTTTCTCCGTACCATTTGGTAGTAAATCTTCCAGAAGAAAGACCGCTTGAGGTTAAGTAATCAGTTACAGATTGTGCTCTTTTCTTCGATAAAGTAAGGTTGTATTCTTCACTTCCTGTATTATCTGTATGTCCTTCAACTAATACGTTTGTATTAGGATATTCTTTAAAAATTCCGATAAGGGTATTTAAAGTTTCTTGAGATTTTGCATTTACACCAGATTTGTTGGTATCAAAGTAAACACCACTATTTTCATCAAATGTTACACTAATTCCCTCTCCTACTCTAGTCACTTCGGCACCAGGGATTTCATTCTCAATTTCTTGTGCTTGCTTATCCATTCTATTACCAATGTAAGCTCCTGCAGCACCACCTACGACACCACCTATAATGGCACCTAAAGCAGTATTATTTCCATCACCTACATTGTTACCTATTACACCGCCAATTACAGCTCCTCCACCGGCACCAATGGCACCACCTTTTTGAGTATTATTAGCATTTTTTATAGCGTCACACCCAGTTAAAAGAAAAGCAACTGCGACAATTAGAGCTAGAGATTTATTTACGTATTTCATAATTTTTATTGAGATTTATTGGTTAATGCTTTTAATAAATTCCATTCTAATTAAGAATGGCTTTCCTTCATAAGAAACAGTTTGTTCCCAAGTCATGTTATTTTCGCTTAGACTTGCTAATTTTAGTCGGTAACCTGTATCTACTTTTCTTGCGTTTTCTCCTTCTTTTAGCACTTTAAGTGTAAAGTTATAAAGACCAGTTGTTTGATTTATTTCTTGTACAGACCATACAAATTCTCTCATAGCTGTATCGCAACCAGAACCGCTTTGCATATAGCTACCTTGGTTATTATTAGATACAAAATTCCAACTAGAATTGGTAAAACATTTAGATGAAGCATCTTGGAATAAAGTAACGTCTACAAATCCAGAATTATTTGGATAAGTAATACTAGTTAATGTCCAATCTCCTTTAAAGGTTCTTTCTGCTTGTCTTTCAATTTTAGTAGTACCACAAGAAACTGCAACGATAGCTACTAAAAGCAATAAAACTGTTTTTTTCATAATTAATATTTGGTTGTTATGAGTTCAAAAATAATTATGAACTTCAGTTAAAAATTTAGAATTAAGAAAAATTAACGAAAACTTGTTAAAAAACACCTAAAAGTTGAGGGATTAATAAGCTATTAGTTTTTCTAGTTCTGTTTCAAATTCCGCTTTAGCGAGATATTGATCTTCTAAATTTTTTGAAAAAGGAATTGGGGTCTCTAAACTCCCTACTCGTTTTACAGGAGCATCAAGATATTCAAAACACTCTTCTGATATCATCGCCGAAATATCTGAAGCAATCCCTCCAAATAAACTGTCTTCTTGAAGAATAATCACTTTCCCTGTTTTCTTTACGGAATTAAATATAGCTTCTTTATCTAAAGGCTGTAAGCTTCTTAAATCTAATAAATCTGCCTGAATATGAGAGTTTTTATTTAAAACCTCAATCGCCCAATGAACACCCGCTCCATAAGTAATGATACTTACTTTATCTCCTTCCCTAAGCTGTGCCGCTTTACCAAAAGGTAAGCTATAGTAATCTACTGGTACTTCTTGACGAATACTTCTATATAAGGCTTTATGTTCAAAGAAAAGTACAGGGTTAGGATCTTCAATCGCAGTAGCCATCAAACCCTTAGCATCGTATGGAAAAGCAGGGTAAACAACTTTTAATCCGGGAGTTTTTGTAAACCAAGCTTCATTGGTTTGACTATGAAATGGTCCTGCACCTACTCCTGCACCACATGGCATTCTTAAAACAACATCGGCGTTTTGATTCCATCGGTAATGTACTTTTGCCAAGTAATTCACAATAGGATTAAAACCTGAAGAAACGAAATCACTAAACTGTAATTCTACGACAGATTTGATTCCGTTAATAGACAATCCCATGGCAGTACTTACAATCCCAGATTCACAAATAGGAGTGTTTTTTATACGTTCACGACCAAATTCTTCTAAAAAACCTTCGGTAATTTTGAAAACCCCTCCATAATCTGCTACATCTTGCCCCATGAGAATTAGATTTTCATGGCGTTGCATAGATTGTTTTAAACCTTGAGAAATAGCATCAATAAATCGAACTTCTTCTTTTTGTGATGTTTTAGGGAGTGTAGGTGTAAAATTAAAATGTTGGTATACATCTTTAATCTCATTCTCTACAGTAGAAGAAATTACCTCTTCATCATCAGCCATCTTAAGGTGTGCACTAATTTCTGCCTTTATTAAGTCTTCTTGGTGTGCTATTTTTTCTTCCGTTAAGATTCCTTCTGACAATAAATACTTTTTAAAATTTTCTATAGGATCTTTCTTTTCCCAAAAATCCATCAATTCTTGCGGAACATATTTGGTACCACTTGCTTCTTCATGCCCTCGCATTCTAAATGTTTTAAACTCAATTAAAATAGGTCGAGGGTTTTCTCGCATGCTTTCTGCAATCTCATTAACTTTAGTATATACTTCAATGATATTATTACCATCAATAATATGAGATTCAATTCCGTAGCCAGCACCTCTGTCAGCAAGATTTTCACACTTATATTGTTCTGTTGTAGGAGTTGATAATCCGTATCCATTATTTTCTATACAAAATAACACTGGTAAATCCCATACAGATGCGATGTTTAAAGCTTCGTGAAAATCACCTTCGCTTGTCCCTCCTTCACCTGTAAATACAGCTGTTATTTTTTTTTCTTTACGGAATTGATGCGCTAAAGCGATGCCATCGGCTACACCTAATTGCGGACCCAAATGCGAAATCATTCCTATAATTTTATACTCTTGAGTACCAAAATGAAAACTACGGTCACGACCTTTAGTAAAACCAGATTTTTTCCCTTGCCACTGAGAGAACAAGCGATGAAGCGGAACTTCTTTAGCAGTAAAAACTCCCAAATTACGATGCATGGGAAGTACATATTCATCAGGGAACAAACAACTGGTTACTCCTACCGATATAGCTTCTTGACCAATCCCACTAAACCATTTAGAAATACGCCCTTGACGAAGTAAAATGAGCATTTTTTCTTCAATAAGCCTAGGTTTTAGCATTTTAAAGAAAAGTTGAGTAAGTTGATTAGAATCTAAGGTAGTTGAAGAATAACTTATTTCGGGAAGCATAGTTTATAATTACATTTTAGTTAATCAAATTTAAAAAGAATTAAATTATACGTTAGACTTTTTTATATATAATTTTCATCAACAATAGATTTATTTTAAAAACGAATAATTTTAAAAATAAATATTTTATAAAAGCTTTTTTTATGTTATAACTGAGTAATTATAAAAGAATGAAAGAATTTAATTAACTTTGTTAGATAACCAGAATTTGAATACATATGTCAATGAATAATATACCAAGTGTAGATCTTTCAGATTTTTTGTCTGATGATCCTAAACGTAAAGAAAAGTTTGTAAACGAAATTGGTAAAGCTTATGAAGAAATAGGTTTTGTATCTTTAAAAAACCACTTTTTAAGCGATGATCTTGTAAGTGAACTCTATAAAGAAGTAAAGTCCTTTTTTGATCTTTCTTTAGAGACTAAAGAGAAATACGAAATCGAAGGATTAGGCGGACAAAGAGGTTATATCTCTTTTGGGAAAGAGCATGCTAAGGGAAAGAAAGAGGGCGATCTAAAAGAATTTTGGCATTTTGGTCAAGAACCCTCAGAAGATGTAAATTTAATAGAAGATTATCCAGAAAACGTTCAGGTTGAAGAGCTAAAAGACTTTAATAAAACCGGGATGGAAGCTTATAGAATGCTAGAAAAAACAGGAATTTATGTTCTTCGTGCATTAGCCTTATATATCAATTTAGACGAAAACTATTTTGATCATTGGGCGAGTAATGGTAATAGTATTTTAAGACCTATCCACTACCCTCCTATTACTGAAGAACCTAAAGGCGCAGTAAGAGCTGGAGCTCACGGTGATATTAATCTTATTACTCTGTTAATGGGTGCTTCTACTGGCGGTTTACAAGTATTAAGAAAAGATGGAGAATGGATTGATGCTATTCCTGAAGAAGACGAATTGGTGATAAACGTAGGTGATATGTTAGAAAGACACACCAATAATAAATTGAGATCAACTATTCACCGTGTGATCAACCCACCAAAAGAACAATGGTCACAACCTAGGTATTCAATTCCATTTTTTATGCATCCTCGTAGTGAAATGAAATTAGATTGTTTAGAAGAGTGTATTGATGAAAATCACCCTAAGCAATATGAAGATATTACTGCCGGAGAATTTTTACACCAGCGATTGGTAGAAATAGGTTTGATTAAAGAAGATAAAGCATAGTAATTATGGATTTAAAAGATCAGTTAAAAAATCTTTTTCCAGATCACGAAGTCAGTGAACCAGAAAATCATGAGGAGGACCAAAACGGAATTTGGTTACAAGACGATCCGCTTATTTGCAAATATGAAAAAAGAAAAGGTAAGCCTGTTACCATCATTGAAGGTTACACAGGAGCCGATGAAGATTTTAAAATTTTAGCTAAAGACCTCAAAACAACTCTAGGTGTTGGCGGATCTACTAAAAATGAGCAAATCATTATTCAAGGTGATTATCGTCCCCAAATTATGGAAATGTTAAAAGAAAAGGGCTTTCAAGTAAAGCGCGTTGGTGGATAATTCTCGTACACTACATATCATAAATGGTGATAGTGTTTTAACCTCTTTAATTCATCTAAACCTTAACGGAAAAAAATTCGTTTGGAGAGAGATGCTTTGCGAGGGACCTACAGAAATACATCTTAATACTTCAAGTTTTAAAGAAGTTAGAAAAGCTTTTTTATCTAAGTATTATCATATTCCGCCAAGTGAATATGAAGATAAATTTATATCTCAATTTTCTATTCTTGAAAATAATCAATATTCTGAAATCAACTTGTGGTTTGAATATGATCTGTTTTGTCACATGAATATGCTGGCAGCTATTCAGTTGTTATCCGATTTAGAATTTGATATTCCTATTTACCTTATCTGTAGCGGAAGAATTAAAGGCGAAAACAAATTGAAAGGTCTAGCCGAATTAACTTCCGAAGAAGTTAAGCAAGAATACGAGAATCGTATTTTACTAACAAAAGATGATATAGAGCTTGCTTTACATATTTGGACGCTTTACAACGAAAAAAATCCAAAAAAAATAGTTCCCTTACTTAGCAAAGATTCTAATTTTAAATATTTATCAAGTTGTCTAAGGGCTCATTTAGAACGATTTCCTAACGCTACAACAGGATTAAATGTATTAGAAGAAAATCTTTTAAATTTAATAAATAACTACCATATTACTTCTGCCCATCAATGGTTAGGGTATAGCTTACAATATCAAGGCTATTATGGTTATGGGGATTTACAAATGCAAAAATTAATTGATAAGTTAAGTAATTTTACGGTCTACACAAAAGATAGGTTAATTCTCAATGAGAAGGGAATGTCTATTATAAATAACGAAGAAAACTTTTATAGAGAGATGAAGGATAATATGGTTTTTGGTGGAGCCTATAAATATGATTTCCTCTACAATAAAGACTCTCATAAGCTATTAAAATTATAAATATGATTAAAGAATCTGAGCTAATATTAAATCCAGATGGTAGTATATATCATCTTAATTTAAAACCAGAAAACATATCTAATTACATCATTACGGTTGGTGATCCAGACCGTATAGATAGCATTACAAAACATTTTGATAATGTTGAATTTAAAACCCAAAAAAGGGAGTTTCAAACCCAAACGGGAACTTATAAAAACAGAAGAATAACGGTAGTTTCAACTGGTATTGGTACTGATAATATAGATATTGTTTTTAATGAGTTAGATGCTTTAGTAAATATAGATTTAGAAACTAGGAAGATCAAAAAAGAACACCAACAACTTACTTTTGTAAGAATTGGAACATCGGGATCTATTCAAAAAGATATTCCTGTAAATTCTTTTTTAGCGTCAGAAAAAGCGATTGGTTTTGATGGACTCCTATACTATTACGAGAGTGATGAATTCTTAGAGAAAGGTATTGCCAATAAACTTCAAGAACACTTAAATTTACATCCACATAAAGCGACACCTTATGTAGTAAATTCTAGTAAAACCCTTTTAAATCACTTTACAAAAGATGAAAAGGTTTTTAAAGGAATCACAGGTACAAACGTTGGCTTTTACGGTCCGCAAGGCCGTGTTTTGAGAGCAAGCTTACAAGATGAAAATTTTATAGATGAATTAACCAGTTTTAAGTATCAAGATTATAAAATTACTAATCTAGAAATGGAAACAAGTGGTATTTACGGTATGTCTAAGCTATTAGGTCACAGAGCGCTATCTATGAATGCAATTATAGCGAATAGAGAAACTGGAGATTTTAGTAATGATCCTTTACAAGCCGTAGAAGACCTCATTATATTTACTTTAAACAAAATGGCTACTATATAATAGGCTTTATTTAACAGAACTTTAGCCGCTAAAGGAGGGCTTAATTTGTAGTTTTGAAGAAATTATAATCTATGCTAGACCCAGAATTTAATAATCTAAAACACAGAGATCTTGATTGGTTAAACTTCAATAAACGTGTTTTACAAGAAGCGGAAGATGAAGATAATCCGCTTTATGAAAGATTAAAATTCTTAGCTATTTTTTCTTCTAATTTAGATGAGTATTTTAGGGTTAGGGTATCACAACTTAGGCAAATTAAAAGAATTAAAAAGAGTTTACGTAAAAAGCTTGCCTTAAAACCTTCTAAAAAAGTAAAACAAATTCTAAGCATAGTTTCTCAACAACAACAAGAGTTTGGTGAAATTTTTCACGATCAGATTATTCCTGAATTAGCAAAAAACAACATTCATCTTATAAATGATACGGATTTTTCTGCCGACCAAAAACAAGAAATAAATACATTTTATAAAAATAATATTGAAAAATCTCTGCAGCCTCAAATTGTAGATTTTGAAAAGGAGAAACGTATTTTTATTGAAAATAATACGATTTATTTTTTTGTGACTTTCAAAGAAAATGAAAAAGTAGGTTTTGTAAATATTCCATTAAACGATCACGGTAGATTTTATACATTTAATTCTAAGAAAGATTTTTACATCACATTTATAGACGATATTGTTCGCTATAAAATGTCATCGGTGTTTCCCAATGAAGAAGTTACAGGCATTTATGAGATAAAAATGTCTCGAGATGCAGAGTTATATATCGATGATCAATATGATGGTGTTTTAGCTGAAAAGATTTACGATTCTTTAGCTCAGCGAACAGATGGGCAACCTACACGTTTATTGTACGATGCCCAAATGCCAAAAGATTTTCAGAAAAAACTAAGAAGGCATTTAGGTTTAGGAAAAATAGATATGATGCCTGGAGGAAGGTATCATAATTTTAGTGATTTTTTCAGTTTCCCAAATCCTTCCGATAATAAAAGTTTAAAATTTGAACCTCTATCTCCTATTCCGCATCGCGAATTAGAAAATTCTCAGGATTACTTTGCTTCAATTAAAGAAAAGGATTTATTAGTTCATTTTCCTTATATGTCTTTTTCTTATGTAGAAAATTTTATAGAAAAAGCAGCAAATGATAATGATGTCACCGCAATTAAAATTTCTTTTTACCGAGTTGCCGATGAGTCTAAACTTACTACATCGCTTCTAAAAGCTTTAGAACAAGGGAAAGAAGTGACCGTTTTTATTGAAGCGAAAGCTCGTTTTGATGAAGAAAATAATATTACTTGGGGAAGAAAATTCGAGAAGAAAGGAGCTAAAGTTATTTATAGTTATCCAAAAATAAAAGTTCATTCAAAAATATTTTTCGTAGAACGAATAGAAAATGGAGAAAAATTAAGATACGCATATATTGGGACAGGTAATTTTAACAGTGAAACCAGTAAAATTTATTGTGACCACGGATTATTTACTGCAAATAAAAAAATCACCAAAGAATTAGAACGAGTATTTAAGGTTTTAGAGGGGGATCTTATCATCCCTAGAGCTAAAAACTTGTTAATTTCGCCTTTTAATACAAGAAGAGATTTCACAAAACTTATTTTGCAAGAAATAGATTATGCTAAAGCAGGGTTAGAAGCTAAAATCACTGCAAAAATGAATAGTCTTGAAGATCCAGAGATCATTAATCTTTTATATAAGGCGAGTGAAAGTGGTGTAAAAATAAGACTAATAGTTAGAGGTTTTACTTGCTTAATCGCAGGCTTACCTCAAATTAGTGAAAATATATATATTACAAGTATTGTAGATCGCTTTTTGGAACATGGTAGAATCTACCTTTTTCATAATAATGGAGAGGAAAAAATGTATTTTGGAAGTGCAGATTGGATGACAAGAAATTTAGACCGAAGAATAGAAGTTCTTGCTCCCGTTATGGATGAACAAATATTTAAGGAATTAAAGGATATTCTTGAAATACAATTAAAGGATAACCAAAAAGCAAGAATACAAGATGCCTCTGAAGCGAATGAATATGTAAAAGTTAAAAAAGGAGACGAGAAAATTAATTCTCAAGCAAAAATTTATCAATATTTAAAAGAAAAGCATTCCGCATGAAGTCAATAAGAGTTGGTGGTGTACCAGAACATTTTAATTACCCTTGGCATATTGGTTTAAAAAAAGGTTTATTTAAAGAACAAAACATAAATGTTACTTGGCAAGATTTTTACGGAGGAACAGGAGAGTTAAGTAGAGCCTTGCACAATGATGAGATAGATGTTGCGCTTGTTTTAACCGAGGGTATCATAAAAGAAATTGAAGATGGAGCACCTTTTAAAATCATTCAAGAATATATAGCTACACCACTTATTTGGGGAATTCATGTCGCAGCAGAGTCTGATTATGAGCATATGAATGAATTAGAAAACACAACTTCTGCTATTAGCAGATTTGGTTCTGGTTCTCACCTTATGACTTATGTAAACGCTAAAAATGAAAAGTGGGATACTCGAAATCTAAAATTTGAAGTAGTAAAAAACCTTGAAGGTGCTGTAAAAGCTTTGCCTAACGATGATGCTCAATATTTTATGTGGGAGCATTTTACAACAAAACCACTGGTAGATAACGGTACATTTAGAAGAATAACAGACTGTCCTACTCCTTGGCCATGTTTTGTTATTGTTAGTAAAGATGATTTTATTGCTGATAATTCTTCAGATTTAAAAAATATGCTGAATACCCTTAACGGAATTACTAAAGACTTTAAAAGCATCCCTAAAATAAGTACACAGTTGGCTAAGAACTATCAGCAAAACGAAGAAGATATTTTAGAATGGTTAGACCTAACGGAATGGAGTCAAAAGCAAATAAATTCTAAAGAAGTTAAAATTATTCAAGATCAATTGGAAGATTTAAATCTAATTACTCAAAAATCTAATTTCGAAAGCATTTGTAAATCAATAGGTTAAATAAAAAATACAACTTAATATTACTTTTGTATTAATAAATCATAAAATAAACGCAACCTTTGCAGCTTTTTTACATCTAGTAGATAAAGAACTTAGGTATGTTTATATTTTCAATTGTGTTATTTAGTCTTCTTCTTATTAATCTTTTTTTGTTTTTATTCAGTAGAAATAAAAATGAAAATATCGATACAGAGAAATACGAAGTGAAGTAGTTACCAACTTATTGGTTTTTGCTTCATTTCTTTTAAAATAGCATTAGTTTTACTAAAATGCTTATTTCCGAACCAGTATCCTCTATTTGCACTTAAGGGTGAAGGATGTCCAGAAGTTAAAATATGATGCTTTTTAGTATCTATAAGTTTAACCTTCTTTTTAGCAAAGCCTCCCCATAGCAAGAAAATTACATTTTCTCTATTCTTAGAAATCTTTGAAATAACTTGATCTGTAAACTGTTCCCAACCTTTCTTTTGGTGGCTTCCTGCTTCGTGAGCTCTAACAGTAAGTGTGGCATTTAAAAGTAAAACGCCTTGATTAGCCCATCTTTCTAGATTTCCAGTACTTGGAAATGGTTGACCAACATCTTGTTCAATTTCCTTAAAAATATTAATTAAAGAAGGTGGCATTTTTACATCATCTTTTACAGAGAAACATAAGCCATTCGCTTGGTTGACTCCGTGATAAGGGTCTTGCCCCAAGATAACTACTTTTAAATCATTAAAATGACAGTACTCAAAAGCTGCAAAAATATCACTTCCTTTTGGATAACAAATTTCAGTTTGATATTCATTTTTTACAAATGAAATTAGATCTTTAAAGTAAGATTTTTCAAATTCTTCATTTAATTGATTTTTCCAGCTGTCATGGATATTTACCTTCATAAAATTATCGTTAAATTTGCCTTACTACGAAAGTAGAAAATTGCTATGATAAAAATTACAGAAAAGACTTTAAAAGATTTAGAATTTACTACAGTTTGTAGTCAAGTTGAAGAATATTGCATTACCAATTTAGGTAAAGAAAAAGCATTAAATCTAAAACCTTTCACTTCTAAAGAAGAGACCGTATTTGCGTTACATCAAACCCAAGAATATCTTTCTTCAGATTTGCAAGAGGCTAAAATCCCTAATCACGGATTTGATCCTATTTTTAATGAAATAAAATTTCTTACCATAGAAGATAGTAGTTTGGAACTACTAGGTTTTAGACGTATTGCTGCTATTTCTCAAACAGCAAACGCTCAAATTTTATTTTTTAGAAAATATAAAGAAATCTACCCTACGCTCTACAAGACTACTAACGAGGTAGAATTTACCAAAGAAATAATCGAAGGTATAGAGTTAGTCATCGATAGATTTGGAGAAATTAAAGATAACGCCTCTCCCCTCTTACAAAGCATACGTAGGTCTATTAATAGCGTTCGCTCACAAATCAATTCTAGTTTTGTAAGCGATTTATCTAAATACCAAAGTTATGGATACTTAGATGATATAAAAGAATCTGTAGTTGATAACATTCGGGTTCTCGCTGTAAATGCGATGTATCGAAAAAAAGTAAAAGGGTCAATTTTAGGTACTTCTAAAACGGGAAGCATCATTTATATGCAACCCGAAAATACATTAAGGTACTCTCGTGAACTCAATAATTTAGAATACGACGAAAAAGAAGAAATAAATCGCATTTTAAAGCAGCTTACCGAAATTATTAGACCATATCGTCCACTGCTCATCGAATATCAAAACCTATTGAGCGATATAGATGTTATTGCTGCCAAAACAAAATATGGCAAATCTATGAATGCGGTATTGCCAAAATTGAGCAATGAAAGAGAGTTAGATATTAAGGAAGCATATCATCCGCTTCTTTATTTGAATAATAAAAAGAAGAATGAAAATACATATCCACAAAGTATAAAGTTATCAAAAGACAATAGAATAATAGTTATTTCTGGACCTAATGCAGGAGGTAAGAGTATTACGCTCAAAACGGTGGGATTATTGCAAATTATGCTTCAGTCTGGTTTATTAATTCCGGTTCACGAATATTCTCGAGTATGCTTTTTTGATAAGATATTAACCGATATTGGTGACAATCAAAGTATAGAAAATCATTTAAGTACCTATTCATACCGCTTAAAAAACATGAAGCATTTTTTAAGAAAGTGTAATGATAAGACACTTTTTTTAATCGATGAATTTGGTACAGGTAGTGATCCAGAACTGGGAGGTGCCTTAGCGGAAACTTTTCTAGAAGTTTTTTACGAAAAAGAATCTTTTGGAATCATCACTACGCATTATGCCAACCTTAAAAAAATGGCTCAAGAAACCGAAGCGATTAGCAATGCAAATATGTTATTCGATTCTAAAACATTAGAGCCCTTATTTAAACTGCATCTAGGAGAAGCTGGTAGTTCTTTCACTTTTGAAGTTGCCCAAAAAAACGGTATCCCTTACAGCTTAATCAATCGTTCTAAAAAGAAAGTAGAACGCGGCAAAATACGATTCGATAAGAGTATTGCTAAGTTGCAACAAGAACGATCTAAGCTAGCTAAAACTACTTCTAACTTAAAAGAGAAAGAACTTAAAGCTCAAGAAGAACAACAAAAGTTAGATGAAATCAATACCAGAGTTCAGCAAAAATTAGAAGGCTTTCAAGAATTATATGATAGTAATCAAAAACATATTTATTTAGGTCAGAAATTAGATGATCTAGCCGATAAATTCTTTAGAAACAATAAAAAGAAAGATCTTATTGCTGAGTTTTTAAAGCTTGTTGCGATAGAAAATTCTAAGAGAAAGAAAGAATCTAAAAAGAAAATACAAGAAAAGAAAAAGAAAGAAGAGTCGATAAAAAAAGAAGCCGTTAAGAAAATAGAGGTTATCCGACAAAAGAAAAAAGAAGAAAAAGTTAAACAAGATATCATTGAAAAAGAAGCAGCAGAGAAAAAAATCGTTTCTTTTAAAATAAATGACCGTGTTCGTTTAGAAGGAAGTCGGTCTGTGGGAACAATCGATAAAATTGAAAAAGGCAAAGCTATTATTAATTATGGCATGTTTACCTCTTCTGTTCCTATTGAGCAGATAGAACTGGTGCAAAGAGCAAAAAAATAATGGAAAATCTACCAGAAAACAAAAAAATAATCCTTTTTGATGGAGTTTGTACCCTCTGTAATAATGCTATTGATTTAATCATAAGAAAAGATCATAAAAATCAATTTGTTTTTGCTTCCTTACAAAGTGAGGCTGGAAAAAAACTCACAGAAGAACGCGGAATTGATACTTCTCAAATAGACTCCATGATTTTAATTATTCCAGGCGAAGCTTATTACATAAAATCTACCGCTGCACTACAAATCTTCAAAAGATTAAAAGGGATTATTTCGCTTACGCGGATTTTTTTACCACTTCCTCAAAGTTTTAGAGATGGTGTATATGATATTATTGCAAAAAATCGATACAAATGGTTTGGAAAAAAGGAAACATGCAGAATGCCTAGTCCTGAAGAGAAAGCTAAATTCTTAGATTAAAGCTGAAAATTTATTTTTTTAAAATAACTAACTCATAGTCAACTGCTTCTAATTTTTCTTCAGCATTTCGTTTGTCTAGTGTTTTCTTATTTTGCTGAGTTCCACAACTTGCAAATAGAAACAATATATAAATAAGTATATCTTTTTCATCTAACAGTATATCAGACTATTGTTTTTTATAGCTGTCATTCCAGTTTTTAACCAAAGGTTGATCTCTTAGCCTACCAACAGCTTTTGCAACTAACATAGACACCGATGCATCTCCAGTAACATTTACAGTAGTTCTACACATATCTAAAGGTCTATCGATCGCAAAAATAAGAGCTAGACCAGCTTCTGGAATTCCTGCTTGTGCAAGTACGATAACTAACATGACCATTCCTGCTCCTGGAACAGCGGCTGAACCGATAGACGCTAAAGTAGCTGTAGCAATGATACCTAATTGGGTTGTAAAAGAAAGATCCATACCAAATGCTTGTGCAATAAAAACTGCAGCTACAGCTTGATATAAGCTGGTACCGTCCATATTAATTGTCGCTCCAATAGGTAACACAAAACTAGAAACTTCTTTTTCGACACCTAAATGCTCCTCTACCCTTTCCATTGTTACTGGTAAAGTAGCTGCACTAGAACTTGTTGAAAAAGCTAAGAGTTGTGCAGGTGAAATTCCGTTAAGGAAAAATTTAGGAGATTTCTTAGTAAATATCCATACGATCAATATATAAACTCCTATCATCATCAACAAGCCTGAAATTACACATAACGCGTACATGGCTAAGGCCGCAAATAAATCGGCACTTGGAGATTCAACTACTAGAGCAGCTAATAGAGCAAAAACCCCATAAGGTGCTGCAAGCATAATGATATCAATCATTTTTAAAATTACTTCATTAAAGCCATCAAAAAAGGATTTTACAGGTTGGGCTGTTTTTTCTGGGATGAGAATAAGTCCTATTCCAAAGAAAATAGCAAAGAAAATAACTTGTAACATATTAGAGTTACTAGAAGAAGCTCCAATTATATTTCCTGGAACAATATCTACTAAGGCCTGTAAGGGTCCTGCATTTTTTTGCTTTTCAGCATCTTGTCGTTTTAAATCTGCTTCTCCTCCATAACTTGCTACTAATTCTTCTCTAGTTTCATCGGTAATGGTGTTACCTGGTTTGACTAAGTTTACTACTCCTAAGCCAATAGAAACAGCAATTACGGTAGTAGCGATGTAGGTAAGAATGGTTCGGGCTCCCATTTGGGAAAGTTTAGATATATCTTTTAAATCTGATACTCCTTTAATTAATGAAGCCAAAATTAACGGTACAGCTATTAATTTTAAAGCATTAATAAAAATGGTACCGAAAGGTTTTATCCAATCATTGATAAAACCCGAACCCCATTCAAAGTTACTTAAAATCAATGCGAATATAACTCCGAGAGCCATTCCTGTTAATATTTGCCAGTGTAATGCTAATTTCTTCATTTAAATAAAAATAATTTTATGAATTAAATCTTCTTTGTAATAAAATAAAGTCTGCTAAAACCAATGCTGCCATAGCTTCAACTATAGGAACAGCTCTAGGAACCACACAAGGATCGTGTCTCCCTTTACCTTGCATCTCAACAGTTTCTCCTTTATTATTTATGGTAGTTTGCTTTTGAATTAAAGTGGCAACAGGCTTAAAGGCTACGTTAAAATAAATAGGCATTCCGTTAGAAATCCCGCCTTGAATGCCTCCACTATAATTGGTAGTGGTTTTTTTACTAGATGTAAATGCATCATTATGTTCACTACCTCTCATTTTTGAACCTTCAAAACCGCTACCGTATTCAAATCCTTTTACAGCGTTTATAGAAAGCATTGCCTTTCCTAAATTGGCATGTAATTTATCAAAAACAGGTTCTCCCAAACCGGTCGGGACATTTTCAATGACACAAGAAATAATTCCGCCAAGGCTATCTCCCTCTTTTTTAACAGAAGTGATTAAAGATTCCATTTTTGAGGCTAGATTAGCATTAGGACATCGTACTATATTGTTTTCGATCTCATTAAAATCTATAGGATCCTTTTTAGTTAGCTGAATTTCACCTACCCCACTTGTATAAGCAGTGATTTTGATATCGGTTAGAAAAAGTTTTGCAATGGCACCCGCTACTACTCTGCAAACGGTTTCTCTAGCACTAGACCTTCCTCCTCCTCTATAATCACGTTCGCCATATTTCTCGTCATACGTAAAATCGGCATGGCTAGGTCTGTAAACGTCTTTTATGTGATCATAATCTTTAGATTTCTGATTGGTGTTTTTAACCACAAAACCAATTGGAGTTCCTGTAGTTTTCCCTTCAAAAATGCCTGAATAAAATTCTACTTCATCGGCCTCCTTTCGTTGAGTAACAATTTTTGACTGACCTGGTTTCCTTCTTTTTAATTCTTTTTTAATAAAATCGAAGTCTATAACAACTCCCGAAGGACAACCCTCAATAATACCCCCTAATGCTTCTCCGTGAGATTCGCCAAAGGTGGTGAGTTGAAATAATGTACCAATAGAATTTCCTGCCATGAGCAATTTTTAACAAATGTAAATTTTTAGAAAGATAATTAAAAGTTCTAGTTAACTAAACTTTAATATAAAAAATACAGATTAGATATAACTTTTTGTTTAACAACACTTAATACTATAGAAATAATAAGCCTTTAAATAAAACTCATCTTTGCATGTAAATTGATGGCTAATGAAAAAAAGAAAAGTTGAACTCGTTGTAATTTCTGATGTGCATTTAGGTACTTTTGGATGCCACGCAAAAGAACTTTTACTTTATTTGAATAGCATAAAGCCTAAGAAACTGATCTTAAATGGGGACATTATAGATATTTGGCAATTTAGAAAACGTTATTTTCCCAAATCACATCTCGAGGTTATAAAAAAAATTATAGACCTTTCAGCTAATGGAACTGAAGTGATTTATATCACAGGAAATCATGATGATCTTCTTAGAAAGTTTTGTGATGTTAAAATGGGAAAGATTTCCTTGGTAAATAAAGTGGTGCTTAACCTTGACGGAAAAAAAGCTTGGTTTTTTCACGGAGATGTATTTGATGCTTCTATACAAAACGCAAAATGGCTTGCAAAGCTTGGGGGTTGGGGCTATGATATTCTTATTTTAATTAATAGGTTTCTTAATTGGTGGTTATTAAAGTTTAAAAGAGAAAAGTTCTCTCTTTCTAAGAAAATTAAAAATGGTGTAAAAAAAGCAGTAAAACATATTAATGATTTTGAAGAAGTAGCTTCAGATTTAGCGATAGAAAAGAACTATAAATATGTGGTTTGTGGTCATATTCATCAGCCTCAAATTGTACGAAAGGTTAATAGAAACGGAACTTGTTTATATTTAAACTCAGGAGATTGGGTAGAAAACCTTACTTCTTTAGAGTACCATCAAAAGCGTTGGAAGTTGCATCAATTCCGTAAAGAAGATTATGCAAACCTTTACCAAGAAGAAATTGAAAAGAATGTAAAAACCGAATTTCAGGATTTATTAGCTGCTATAACTATTACCACTCCTAAAAAAGGAAATTAAAAAAAATCTATATATTTGGGGAAATTATAACCCTATGAAACTACGAATATTAAGTATCGCTTTGGTGATGATCAGTCTATTTTCATGTTCATCAGATGATACATCTATGAACGATACCAACAACAGTGATTATTTCCCGTTAACTACAGGCAATGAATGGAATTACAGCAACTCCTCCCAAACTCAAGAAGAGCAAGAAGTTACCGATGACGAGATGCTCACAATAACTTCAGAAAATGACAATGCTTATGCTTTTAATTCTTCTGCAGATCCATTAGAAAGAGGGATCATTACTGGTATTTTGGCAAATGGTAATCTTTCAAAACAAAATGGTCAATTAGTCTATAATGGAGAGTATGTAGTAGATCTTAGTCTTTATAATTTAGACAACTTAACCATACCGCTTACAGATTTGGTCGTGTATGATATCAATGCTTCTGCTGGTGAAAATCTATCTAACATTTCAAATACCATCGACCAAACTTTTAATATTCAAGGTCAAGCAATCCCCTTAGTTATAGAGTATTCTTTAAATACACAGCAAAATGAAATTTTGGAAAGTTATAATGTAAGTGGAACTTCTTATGAAAATGTTTTAAAATCTAGCGTTTCATTAACTCTAGAAGTTAATGCTGATATCATGGTATCAATCCCACTCTTAGAAGAGCAAGAAGTGTTAACTTCTTCAAATTATTACGCAGAAAATATCGGACTTATATATAGCGAAAATCAAGCTAATTACAATTTTGAAGACCTTTCTCAATTTGGCGTTCCTAATATGGACCTAACAAGTATAGATTCATCACAATCTATTGAATCATATGTAGTTGAATAAACTAATTTAAATCTACAATTCAATCAATGCATTCTTTAAAATACTTATAGGATGCATTGATTTTTTTTGGGTACCATCATAAATCTGGTGCCTACAACTTGTTCCGTTTGCTGAAATTAAAACATCATCTTTAGCTTTTCTTATAGCAGGAAAAAGTGTCTGATTTCCTATTTGCATACTCACCTCATAATGCTCTTTTTCATAACCAAAACTCCCTGCCATCCCGCAACATCCAGAAGGGATTATGGTTACCGTGTAATTCTCTGGAAGATTTAAAATGTCGAATGTAGGTTTTACACTACTCAAAGCTTTTTGATGACAATGACCATGAATCTTAATCGTTTTTTTCTCTTTACGGAATTGATTAGAAGAAATCTTTCCTTTCTTAATTTCTTTAGCTAAAAACTCTTCTATTAAAAAAACATTTTTTGATAGTTTTATAGCCTCTTCAGGTTGATTCGCAAGTCGTAGATATTCATCCCGAAAGGAAAGAACAGCGCTGGGTTCTATCCCTAGTAAAGGAGTTTGTTTAGAGATTAATGGAGTAAAGATCTCGATATTTTTATTTGCTAACTTTTTAGCTTCCTTCAAAAAACCTTTAGATATTTGGGCGCGTCCGCTTTCTTTATGCGGAACTACTTTTATTTCATAACCTAAATGTGTTAACACTTTGATTGCATCTATTCCTACTTGGGTATCTAATTGATCTGTAAATTCATCTATAAATAAATAAACCGTCTGTATGTATTTCGCTTTCGCGGAAAGTAAACTAGGTTTTTCCTGTATGATTTTCCGTAAAGATTTTTTTGAAAGCTGTGGCAAACTTCGTTGCGAAGCTATATTAAAAGTTTGCTTAATAAGCTTTGAGGTCCAAGACGTAGAAAATAGAGCGTTGGTAAGTATAGTGCTTATTCTTCCTCGTTTATTCCAAGTATAATTTTTAGCAAAAAGTTGATCTCTAAAACTAGGTGAATTAAATTGATGGTATTGATACAAAAATTCTGCTTTATAACTAGCCATATCTACATTAGATGGACATTCGCTTTTACAACCTTTGCAACTAATGCATAAATTTAATACTTCTT
Organism: Mesonia algae; assembly: GCF_003253545.1. Lineage (GTDB taxonomy): Bacteria > Bacteroidota > Bacteroidia > Flavobacteriales > Flavobacteriaceae > Mesonia > Mesonia algae. The sequence goes on along the minus strand of NZ_QKYV01000002.1, from coordinate 224,698 downwards.
TTGTATGCTTATCATCAAATTTCTTAATAGAATCAGTTTGAGTCATCAGCTCTCTCAATACATTAGCTCTACCACGAGTAGAGTCCATTTCACTTTTAGTAGCGCGGTAACTTGGGCACATAGTCCCTCCAGACTCTACACTCTTTCTACAATCTCCGCTACCATTACAATTCTCTACAGCACGTAAAAAGCCTTGTGAATCATCAAAGTTCATTAGAGTTTCCACCTTAGGCTCTTTACGGTTAGATTTATAACGTAAATCGGTTTCCATAGGAAGAGCGTCTACTATTTTTCCAGGATTAAAAATGTTTTTAGGATCAAATATTTGTTTGGTTTCTCTAAAAAGTTGATAATTTTTATCACCGACTAACATGTTTATAAAAGATGCTCTTACCCTACCATCCCCGTGTTCTCCACTAAAAGAACCTCTATATTTCTTCACTAAAATGGCAACTTCGTATGTAATTTCTTTAAAAAGCTTTACATCTTCTTCTTTCTTCAAGTTTAATATAGGTCTCAAATGTAATTCTCCAGCTCCCGCATGAGCGTAATACACCGCACGTTGATGAAAGTCTTTCATAAGCTGGGTAAACTCATTTATATAAGAAGACAGATCTTTTAAAGCAACAGCTGTATCTTCTATGCAAGCCACTGCTTTTTTATCTCCCTTAATATTTCCCAACAAACCCAATCCCGCTTTCCTTAACTCTAAAGTTAAATTAATTTCTTCCCCAAAAAGTATTTTATTAGCGTATGACTTAGATTTTGTGCTTAGATTATTTTCTAAAAGAGAGATTTTATGTTGTAAGGCTTTAGGTGTTTCTGCTTTAATTTCTAACATCAAAATCCCTAACGGATCACCCTCAATAAAAAACCTATTTTCTTTATACTTAAGACTGTCTTTAGTACAATCTAAAATAATCTTATCCATCATCTCGCAAGTGTACAAATCTTCTTGCATTACAGGTTCTACAGCAGCTAAACAGTCTTCTATAGAAGAAAAATGTGCTGCGATCATAGCCGAATGTTTAGGAGGCAACTCATCTAATTGAAGTTTAATTTTTGTAGTAAATGCTAACGTTCCTTCACTACCACATAATAATTTACAAAAATTAAAGGTTTGGGTAGATTTAGAAAAAATATCACAATCAATCAAAGCATCTAAAGCGTAACCTGTATTTCTTCGATGAATTTCTGGCAAGGGAAATTGTTCTCTTATTTCTTGCTGAACTTCTTGCGGAAGCAACATATCATAGAATTTTCGGTAAATATCACCTTCAAGATTATGTTGTTGAAGCTTTTGCTGAAATTCTTCCGCGTTAAGCGATTTGAAAGTTACAACACTTCCATCCGATAGAATTGCCTCTAATTCTAAAACTTTATCTCTTGTAACCCCGTACTGAATAGAAGTGGTACCGCTAGAATTATTCCCCACCATACCGCCTATCGTACATCGATTGGATGTAGAAGTGTTAGGACCAAAAAATAAATTAAAAGGCATTAAAAATCTATTCAAATCATCCCTGATAACTCCTGGTTCTACTACTATAATTTGTTCGTCTTCATTAAACTCTATTACAGAATTTAAATATTTAGAAATATCAACCACTAAACCATCTCCTACGCATTGTCCTGCTAATGATGTACCTGCGGCACGAGGAATTAACCCTACCCCTTCTTGATTTGCAAAATTTATGATTTGCTGAATATCTTTTCTAGATTTAGGAATAGCAACACCTAGTGGTAACTTTCTGTAGACAGAAGCATCTGTAGCATATAGTTCTTTAAATGTTTTATCAACATAAAACTCGCCTTCAATTCGGGATCCTAATAGTTCTAATAGAGGTAAATTCACTGGAGTTAACAGTTTTTAAGGAAGATTAACAAAAGATTATTTAAGCATAACCGAAAGGTATTAAAATTGAAAATATATTTGCCTTCAATCTGAAAATTAAATGAAAATGAAAAAAGTTTTTTTAACATTAGCGCTTAGTATGGGAGCTTTTTTAACGATGAATGCTCAAGAAATTTCTGAGAATGCTATTGGACTTCGCTTGGGTGGAGGTGATGGTTTTGGAGCAGAAGTTTCTTACCAAAGAGCAATTGGAAACGATAACAACCGTTTAGAATTGGACCTAGGTTGGAGAAACGACGATAACTTTGATGCTGTGAAACTAGCCGGACTTTACCAATGGGTTTGGAATATAGAAGGAGGTTTTAACTGGTATGCAGGTGCAGGAGCAGGTTTAGGAACCGTTGATGATAAAAGAGATTTTAGAGATGATTTTGATGATAATGATGGTGCATTTGTATTTATTGCTGGGAATATTGGTATAGAATATAACTTTGATATTCCGTTATTATTATCATTAGATTTTAGACCAGAATTTGGTTTTTCTGATTATGATGTTATTGATGATTTTGCTCCAGATATTGCAGTTGGAGTTCGTTATCAATTCTAAAAAATTGATTATCTAATCAGTAAATTTGGCATTGAGATTGGATGCAGCTCTATTGTAAATTTCTTCATATTGAGGAATTACAGTATCCGTATCGAATTTTAATGCCATTTTTTTGGCATTTAATTTAAATTGCTGCAAACGATGATCATCACTTAAAATATGAATGGCGTTTTTTGCCATTTCTTCTACATTTCCTACTTCACTTAAATATCCAGAAAATCCTTCTTTATTTACTTCAGGTAAACCTCCAGTATTAGAAGAGATTACAGGGACACCGTTCACCATAGCTTCTAAAGCAGCTAAACCAAAACTTTCTTTTTCTGAAGGCAATAAAAATAAATCTGAAAAACATAGAATCTTATCAATATCATTGCTTTCTCCTAAAAACATAATATTATCTGAGATCCCCAACTCATGGGCTAATTTTTTAGCTGGTTGTACTTCTGGTCCTTCGCCAACCATAATTAACTTAGAATTGATTGTTTGTTGTGTTTTGTAAAAAATTTTGACCACATCATCTACTCGCTTAACTTTTCTAAAGTTACTAATATGGGTGATTATTTTTTCATCGTCTTCCGCCATCAATTCTCGCTGACAATCTGTAAACTGATTTTTTTCTTTTTTTGCATCGATAAAATTAGGCACAACCTCTATAGGAGTTTTCACATCAAATAAGCGAAGAGTATCATCTTTTAAGCTTTGTGATACAGAAGTTACATAATCACTTTTATTAATACTAAAGGTTACTGCTGGTTTATAAAAAGGATGATTTCCTACCAGAGTAATATCGGTTCCATGAAGAGTAGTAACCATAGGAATATGAATTCCTTCCTCTTGAAGCATTTTTTTTGCCATATAACCTGCATAAGCATGAGGAATAGCATAATGCACATGAAGTAATTCTATTTTATGAAGCCTTACCATATCTACCAATTTACTTGATAGCGCAAGTTCATAAGGTTGATAATGAAATAAAGGATATTCTGGAACATTTACCTCGTGGTAATGAATGCTTTTAGATAATTGTTCTAACCGTACTGGTTGTTTATAGGTTATAAAGTGAATTTCGTGACCTCTTTTTGCTAACCCCATTCCTAATTCGGTAGCTACAACTCCACTTCCTCCAAAAGTAGGATAACATACAATACCTATCTTCATAATTTTTTGTTTAAAGGTAAAACTTTTGCTACTAAACAGGAACTTTAATACATAATCGATTCATAAATTAACCGCTGTATTTTAGTTCTTATATCTTCGCTAATTAGTTTTCTATTCGTAGCATCTGGAAATGTTCTATTAGATAAAAATACATACACAATTTCCTCTTCTGGGTCTGCCCAAGCATAAGTTCCTGTAAATCCACTATGTCCAAAACTCTTCATAGAAATACATCCACAAGTAGGTCCCGCTGTTCCTAACTGAGGTTTATCGAATCCAACTCCTCTTCTCACTTCATCTTCACAATAATAACAAGTGTTAAAAGCATGTATGGTTTCTTCATTAAAATAACGTTTTCCCCCGTAATACCCATTGTTCAAATACATTTGCATAATCTTTGCGACATCATTACTATTACTAAAAAGTCCGGCGTGACCTCCTACTCCACCTAACATAGCGGCTCCTTGATCATGAACATGACCTTGAACTTTTTGATCTCTCCAATAGTCATCAACTTCTGTAGGCGGAATTTGATCTGCTTCAAATCGTTCTAAAGGCAGGTAACCCATGTAATTTGCGCCTAAATTTTCATAGATCTTTTCTTGAGTAAGTTGATGTAGAGAACTTTTATAATGTTCTTCTAAATATTTCTTTAAAATATAATAAGGAAGATCACTATATTTATATTCTTTTCTTTTTCTAAGGTCACTATCGGTTATTTGTTTAAAAATAGAATCATTGATATCATTACGCATATAAAAATCATCTGCTACTTTAATACTAAAGACTTTGTCGGGTTGTGGTCTAAAGTATTTAATCGAAGCTTCTTTAGTTTCTTTATCTAGGGTTGCTACGTAAAACGGGATCCAAGCCTGTAAACGTGCATAATGACTTAACATTTCCTTTAAAGAGATATTAGCCTTATTGGTACCTTCTAATTCTGGCAGAATTTCTTTAAGTCTTGTATTTAAATCTACAGTTTCATTTTCTTTTAATTCCATAATTAATGGAAGGCTAGCTAATATTTTAGTTAATGAAGCAAGGTCATAAACTGTACTATCACTTACAGGGATTGTTTTTTCATAAGTATGGTAGCCAAAGTTTTTTTGATAAACTACTCTTCCCTTTCTAGCTACTAGAAGTTGAACTCCAGGTGCCATTTCTTGATCTACCACGCTTTGAGCTAATGAATCAATTTTGTATAGGTAAGCAGAACTCATTCCAACCGTTTCCGGTAAACCGTAAGATAATCGTTTTAAAGGTTTGGTAATATAGCGAGTTCCTTCAGGAAAATTATCACCGACACTTACCGGTAATTTTCCTTGAGCTCCTATCGCTCCAAAAAGGATTTGAGCTACTTTCTTTTGACCAATTTCACTATTTTGATAACCTAATATTATACCTTCTAGATTGGTAGTAGATTTTAAATCTAAAATTGAATAAGGTCTAGCGAATGAGGCTAAAACAGTCGTATTTAAGCGAGAAATCTCATATAACCAAACCAATTCTTTATCAGTAAACTGATAAGATTTCCAAGGATTTTCATTGGAAGTGTGATGTCCCACAATCACGTAATTATAAGGCTGTAACTTCTCTAATAAATCTCCTAAATGTTCGCTACTTACTCGGTCAACCTGTGTATATTTTTGAAGTTGATGGTAAAAACTATCTCCACTATCGTTTCCAAAAGGAACGTAAGCTATTTTTTTAGACTGAAGATCTTTAATGGGCAAAATGGCTTTGTCGTTTTTAATGACAGTAATTGCTTTTTCTATAACATCTTCATATAATACATCGTTGTGTAGAGTATTCAATTCTTCAACCAAATAATTTGTATTTACAGGTTGGTAATCATTTAAACCAACTTTATATTTTGCTTGTAAAATTTTCTTTACGGAATTTGCTAAACGCTCTTCTGTAAATATATTCTCTTGATAAGCAGTAACAATTTTTTCATGGGCCTTAGGAATATCTTCAGATATTAATAGAATATCATTACCGGCAAGGAAAGCTGCTAAATCAATTTCTCCTGGCTCATCAAAATCTGCTACTCCACGCATATTTAAAGCGTCGGTAAAGACTAAACCTTTATAATTGAGACTATCTTTTAATAAGCCTGTGATAATTTTTTTAGATAAAGAAGAAGGGAAATTTTCTCTAGGTTCTAAAGCAGGTACATTTAAATGTCCGACCATAATACTAGAAACCCCTTCTTGAATCATCCTATAATAAGGATATAATTCAAGACTATCTAAACGTTTTTTAGTAAAATTAAGTGTAGGTAAAGCTTTATGAGAATCGGTATCTGTGTCTCCGTGTCCTGGAAAATGTTTAGCACTGCTCAATACATTTTCTAAATGCATACCCTGCATAAATGCTAATGCCTTCTCTGTTACTCGATCTTTATTCTCCCCAAAAGAGCGATTGCCAATAATAGGGTTTGCTGGGTTGGTATTAATATCTACTACTGGAGCAAAATTTATATGAACACCTAAACGTTTACAATGTTTTGCTACTTGTTGCCCTACTTGTTTAATCAATTCATTATCTTCTACTGCGCCCAATGTCATATTCCAAGGAAAGGCGTAAGTAGAATCTAATCTCATGGATAATCCCCATTCGGCATCCATCCCTATAAGAAGTTTTACGCGAGATAATTCTTGAAATTTATTATTCATTTTGGCTTGTTGCTGGGGTCCTCCTTTAGAGAAGATTACTCCACCAATATGATAATCATGAATAAGTTGTTTTATTTTATCCGCAGCAGCGTCACCTTTACTGGAAAAAATATCGACCATAAATAATTGGCCTACTTTTTCTTCTAAGGTCATATTCTTATAAATACTATCTACCCATTTTTTTTGATCTGCTTTATTTTTAGCTATCAAAGGGTTTTGTGTTTGGGCAAAACTAACGGGTACTAAAAATAGTATAAGAAGGGTATTAAGAATAAATTTCATAAACTTCACGTAATTAAAAACAGGGTATAAAAGAAACGAGATTAGCAGTAAAAAGTTGTTCTATAAGAACCTATTATGCCAACTTTCTTCTAACGGAATTTCCCATTCGTGTAGGTACTCTTCTTTTGTATTCACTAAATTATTGAATACAATGGTTTTAGGAGAAACAGATCTGTTTTTAACTATTTTTTTGAAATCTATAAGAGGCTTATAGGCAATAAATTCTCCTTGCTTAAAAGATACATTCATCTTGTCTAATAAATCTACCTCATATTTCTTCTCTAATTCTTGTATAAAATGCACAGATGCATCTATAGAACAACCCGTAGCACCTTGTTGCGATTGATCTAAACCTATGATGATAAAACGCTTGTGCTTAATTTCGAATCCAGCATTAAGATTTGCTCCATGAGCTGTCCATTGCTTCAAAAATTGCGCAACTTCTTCGTTAAGTTGCATAACTTCTTCTTCTGTAAAAGGTCTATTTGATTGGTAAATCCAGATTCTGGATTCATTGGGTAATTCTTTAAAATCTACATACATATCAACGCTGCATCCTCTATATTAAACTTATAATTCATCTGCTTGGGCAATCATTTCAGCTACATCCATAACTTCAATTTCGCCTTCTTTATTTTTGCTTTTAACACCATCGGTCATCATGGTATTACAAAAAGGGCAACCTGCTGCAATCATATCTGGTTTAGTTTCCATGGCTTGCTCTGTACGCAATACATTTACATCTTTATTACCAGGTTCTGGTTCTTTAAACATTTGTCCTCCCCCTGCTCCGCAACAAAGTCCTTTCTTCTTGCAGTTTTTCATTTCGACTAACTCTACTTCTAATTTACGAAGTAAGTCTCTAGGAGCTTCATACTCATTATTAGCTCTCCCTAAGTAACAAGGATCGTGAAAAGTAATTCTTTTACCTTTAAATTTACCTCCCTCAACTTTCAATTTCCCTTCTTCTAAAAGAGATTTTAAGAACTGAGTATGATGCATTACTTTGTAATTACCACCAAGCTCTGGATATTCATTTTTAATCGTATTAAAACAATGCGGACATGCGGTTACAATTTTTTCTATTTCATAACCATTTAATACCTCAATATTTTGAGCTGCCTGCATTTGAAATAAAAACTCATTTCCTGCTCGTTTTGCAGGATCTCCAGTACAACCTTCTTCTGTTCCTAGTACCGCATAATCTACTCCAGCATTAGAGAGTATCTTCACAAAAGCTTTGGTGATTTTTTTGGCTCTATCATCAAAACTTCCAGCACAACCTACCCAAAATAAAACTTCAGGTTTTTTACCTTCTGCCATATATTCAGCCATTGTTGGTACTTTAATCGCTTCTGCCATAATCAATATATCTTTTTCTCTTTTTGAAAGAGTAATTTTTTAAATTTTATTTTTCTTCTGCCCAATTTAAACGATCCATCTGGTTGTAAGGCCAAGGTGCTCCATTGTTTTCAATATTACCCATAGCAATATTTAATTCATTAGGTGCTGCACTTTCTTCCATCACTAAATATCTTCTCATTTCTAAAATAATAGATAAAGGATCTATTCCTATAGGACAAGCTTCTACACAAGCATTACAGGTAGTACAAGCCCAAAGCTCTTCTTTGGTGATATAATCGTTTAATAGTTGTTTGCCATCTTCTTTAAATTCTCCTTTATTGGTATCGATGTTTACTCCCACTTCTTCTAAGCGATCGCGCGTATCCATCATAATTTTTCGAGGAGATAGTTTTTTTCCGGTTTGGTTTGCGGGACACTCTGAAGTACAACGCCCACATTCTGTACAGGTATATGAGTTAAGTAGTTGTACCCAATTTAAATCTTGTACATCGCTTGCTCCAAATTTCTCTGGTTCTTCTGCTTCCGCGGAAGCGTCTGGTGCTGCAAAAGGATCTGCATTAGGATCCATCATTAATTCTACTTCTTTCTTTACAGCTTCTAAATTATCAAATTCACCTTGAGGTTTTAATTTAGCATAATAAGTATTTGGAAAAGCTAAAAGTATATGTAAATGTTTTGAATAATATAAGTAATTCAAGAAGAATAAAATTCCTAATATATGTAACCACCAAGCTGTTCTTTCTACAATAATTAAAGTGGAAATACTTAAACCATCAATAAGTGGCACTAAAAACTGACTTATAGGAAAAGATCCTACTATTCCAGCTTCACTTGCATAATGATCGGCTCCTAAGGTTTGTAATTGAAAATCGGCGGCATTCATTAAGAGAAAGAAAACCATTAAAATCATTTCAAAATACAAAATATTATTAGCATCATTTTTAGGCCAGCCCGTCATTTCATTTGCCCAAAAACGTTTAATTCTAACTACATTTCTACGAATCCAAAAAATAACAACTCCTAAAAAGACAAGAAATGCTAAAACTTCAAATGAACCAATGAGAACGTCATATGTAGTTCCTAAAAAAGAAAAGATTCTGTGAGTTCCAAAAATACCATCAATGATAATTTCTAAAACTTCTATGTTAATGATCACAAAACCTACGTAGACAACAATATGTAAAAACCCTGCAATAGGTCTTTTTACCATCTTTGATTGACCCAATGCTACTCTTGCCATATTAGCAAAGCGTTCTTTGGGTTTGTCGTTTCTGTCTATCTCTTTTCCTAAGCGTATGTTTCTTACTAATTTCTTTACATTTCTAGCAAAGAAGCCAAAGCCAAAAACTAAAGCGATAACAAATAAAATTTGTCCTAATAATGCCATATTGTTTTGTAATTATTTGAGCGAATCTTTTGGTTTTTTATATTTATCTCCGTTTTTTCCGAATACAGAGAAGTGAACATAACGTTTTGGATTAAGCTTAATGTCTTGCAGCAATTGTTCTAATTGCTTTGTAGCTCTATCCATATTATTGTAAACTTTATCATCTTTTAAAAGTTTACCAGCTGTTCCTTTCCCGTTGTTTAAGTCGTCTGAGATTTTCTTAAAATCTGCGATCACGCCTTCAAAATCTCCTACCATCTTATTAAGATCAATTTGAGCTATTGAATCTGAAAATTTATTAAAATTCCCAGACATTTCATCTAAGTTGGTAAAAGTTCTATTTAACTTTTCTTCGTTATTACCAAGAATATTATTTGCTTTGTTTGCTACACCATTAAATGAAGCAACGGTTTGGTTAAGATTTGCAAATGTCTGCTTAAGATCTTCTCTAGTTTTTTCGTTTAAAATATCATTAATGGCATATAATAAAGAATCTGCACTAACGATAGCACTTTCTACTTTTTGCTGAAGCGGAGTTAATCGATCGTTAACCAACTCTAATAATCCTTCTTCAATATCGCCAACTAAGGTATCTCCAGAATTTGCCAATTCACCTTCGTAATGAGGGATTATCGCCATGCTCTTTCCTCCTATTAGGCTACCACCATAAATTCTCGCAACACTTTTTTTAGTGAATTCGAAATCATCTTCTATGTTCATGGTCACTAAAACTCTTCCTTTTTTATTAAGAAAAGAAATATCGGTAATAGAACCTACTTTAAGTCCGTTAATGGTTACCGTAGATGATTTTGCTAGACCTTCTACTTCATTATAAGTAGCGTAAAAAGTTCTATTGTCTTGGAGTAAATTATTTCCTTTTAAAAAGCTATAACCAAAAATTAATAAGGCAATAGCTACAATAGCTAACAAAGCTGTTTTTACTTCTTTAGTAATCTTCAAATGAATGTGTTTTTATAGGTTAGCAAATTTAATGATTAAATATAGAAAAGTCACTTTATTTCTTCGGACTTTTTAACGCCTCATTAACGCTAATTTTTTTTCCATCTTTAAATGCCACCAAGTAACTACTCTTATAACCCGCTGCTTTTGCTTGAGCAAGAAAATCTTTTCCTTTATTATGACTAGAAGTATTTCCGTAGTAATATTTATATAACTTAGCTTCTTTTTGTCTTTCTATACCTTTAAGGCCTTTAAAATTATAGGGTGCGGTTTCTAAAGCTGTAGAACCTGCTGCTATTTGAACCTTAAATATAATTCCTTGATAGTTGTCATTATATCCATCTTTAACCTTTAATGTTTCATCTACAATTTTAGTATCATTAGATAAAATAAGGTTAATACTGTTTTTATAATTTATAATTCCTTCCTCTATTGATTTAGAAATTTTATTTTTACCCTTAACTGAATTTAAATAAGCTCCTTCAGCTTTATTTGTAAGAAAACCTATCTCAGTCAGTACACTGGGCATATAAGTTTCTCTCAATACAAGCAATCCAGCCTGTTTCACTCCTCTATCTCTACGTTTTAGAGAATTTGTATATTTTTTTTGGATAAAATCTGCTAACAAAATACTCTGATCTAAATATTCTTCTTGCATTAAAGTCATTCCTATATATGAACCTCTATCATTTGGATCAAAACCATCATAAGTTACCTCATAATTTTCCTCGAGATAAATTACAGAGTTTTCTTTCATTGCTACTTCTAAGTTTGCTTTGTTGTTATGTAATCCTAAAACAAAAGTTTCTGTTCCATGGGCACTGGTACTATGAGCAGCGTTACAATGTACAGATACAAACAAATCCGCTTTAGCATCATTTGCGATTTCTGCTCGCTTATGTAAAGGAATAAACACATCGGTTTTACGTGTATATATTACTTTAATATCCGTATTTTTTTCTAAAAGCTTGCCAACCTGTAAAACGATGTCTAGTGCAATATGTTTTTCATAAAATCCATTCCCACGATTACCAGGATCTTTTCCGCCGTGGCCAGCATCCAAAACTACAGTAAATGGTTTAGTGGGCTTTTCTCCTTTGGAATAACTATTGATAGATAAAAAGAAACAAAAAAATATAATTAAAACTATATTGTTTTTCATAATGAATGAGTTAGTCTTTTAAAATTAACACTTGGTTTTTTATTTTTATAAAATCTATATAGACCTTTAAAAAATATATGTAATTTTGGAGTTTCAAAAAGCAAGCCAAAATCACACAAAAATAGTACTCTAAGCATTGCAAACAAACTTCATTTACATACTTTTCACGTATTTTTTTGTGATACTAGGTTCTACGGCAATCTATGCTCAAGAAATTGATACCATTACAAAAGTAAATATTCCTGCACAAAGAGAAGTTGTTTTCCCTTTAAGTGATAGTCTTAACAGCAAACCTTTATCTGTAATTGATTCCGTGAAAACGGATACCATTAAACCGAAAAAAGAATCTTTCTTAACTGCAAACGTGGTTGCTACAGCAAAAGATTATATGCGTTACGACAGGAAAAATGGACAGGCTTATTTATATAATGAGGCTAAAATTGTATATGGTGATTTAATCATTGAAGCGGGACTTATTATTTTAGATAAGCAAAAAAATGAAATTTACGCCTTTGGGATAGAAGATTCTACGGGTACGTATACACAAAGCCCTATTTTTACTCAAGGAGAAAATATTGTAAAACCAGATAGTATTCGCTTTAATTTTACTACTGAAAAAGCTTTAATTCATAATTCTAGAACCGAGCAAGGCGGCTTTAATGTAAAAGGAGAAACCACCAAACGAGAAAATGACTCGGTCTATTACATGAAGAATGTAAAATTCACTACTTCTAAAGATATAGATAATCCCGAATATTATTTTTACGCCCGAAAAATTAAATTGGTTCCTGAAAAGAAAATCGTCACTGGGTTGGTAAATATGTATATCGCAGACGTCCCTACTCCGCTAGGTTTACCTTTTGGGTATTTTCCCTTAACGGATGAAAGAGCATCAGGTTTTATTATTCCTTCTTTTGGTGATAATCGAAATAGAGGTTATTTTTTACAAAATGGTGGGTACTACTTTAATATGAGTGATTATGTAGATCTTGCAGTTTTAGGTGATTACTATACTAATGGAAGTTATGGTGTTAGGATAGAATCTAATTATGCATTACGCTATCGTTTTAACGGAAATGTAAGTTTTAGGTATGAAAAACTCCTAAACAGTGAACGTGGTTTCCCCGATTTCTCGGAAAGTTCTATTTACAACTTACGTTGGAATCATTCTCAAGATCAAAAAGCAAGTCCGTCAAGCAGGTTTCAAGCCTCAGTGAATTTGGGTAGTAGTCGTTATTATCAAGAAACTATTAATCAAACCAACACAGGTAATTTCTTGAATAACAACTTAAGTTCTTCTGTTTCTTACTCCAAAACTTTTGATTGGGAACCTCAAGTAAATTTGAGTATTGCTGCTACCCATAATCAAAATACGAATACACAAGAAATTAATATGACTTTGCCTACAGTACAGGCAAGTATGTCACGTATTTTTCCTTTTGAACCTAAAAACGGAACTAAAAAAGGAATCATTCAGAACATTAATTTTCAATATAGTTTACGAGGAGAAAATAGAGTCAACACGACCGACTCCCTTTTCTTTAAACCACAAATGTTTAGAGATTTACAATCTGGTATTCAGCATACTGTCCCTGTAAGTACTAACTTTAAACTGTTTAATTACTTTAGTGTAAGTGCAGGTACTTCTTTACAAGAAAATTGGGTTTTTAAAACTATTGATCGTTCATACAATTCAAATCTACAAGAAGTGGTAACCGATACCGTTAATGGTTTCGACTCTTTTAGAACCTACAATTTCAATTCGAGTATAGGGACAACAGTTTATGGTTTGTTTAAATTTAAAGAAGAAGGAAAAATACAAGCTATTCGTCACGTAGTTAGACCATCATTGAGTTATAGCATTAATCCTGCATTTGATGAATTTTATGATACTTACTTAGTTCCAGAAACTTCTGGTTTGCCTGAAGAAATTGTAGAGTATTCTAGGTTTGAAGGAGGGATTTTTGGAGCTCCTGGTAATCGTTATTCTAGTAATATTGGTTTTTCTGTAACCAATGATTTTGAAGCTAAAATTAGATCTAAAGATACCACAGTCACCGAACCTATAAAGCGTAAATTACTTAGTAATTTATCATTATCATCTTCTTATGATTTGGCTGCCGATTCTTTAAATTTTCAACCTGTTACCGTACGTGGAGTTTTGCCAATTATAGAAAATAAATTAGATATCAATTTTAATGGCGCATTAGATCCTTATGCACTTAATAGTAATAATCAACGCATTGATACTTGGAATATAAATAACGGCGGAAGCTTATTTAGACTTACGAGAGCCAATGTAAGTTTTGGATATAACATTTCTAATAAAGATTTTGAACGCGGAGAAAAAGATACCGATAAAGTAGAAAACGAAACCTTTAGAAACGGTGGAAGACCTGATGATTTATTTGGGAAATCTACTGATTTAGATGGTCGGCTTTATGAAGAAGAGGAAGAAGAGGAAGTTGTTGAAAATGACACCGAACATTATCGCTATTCTATTCCTTGGAAAATTAGGTTTGCTTATACCGCAACCTATAATAATTTAAGACGAGAAGATGAAATTTCTTCACACTCGCTCATGTTTTCTGGAGATGTCGAACTTTCTCCTCGCTGGACGGTTGGTGCATCATCTGGTTACGATTTCAAAAACCCAGGATTTACCTTTACTCAACTTAGGTTTCAACGAGATTTAGAAAGCTGGCGACTATCTTTTAACTGGACTCCTTTTGGAGATCGTGAGTCTTGGTACTTTTTTATCGGGATTAAAGCCAGTATCTTAAGTGATATTAAATACGACAAAAACAGAGAACGAGATAGAAGTTTATAAAAACAATAAGATGAAAAAAATTATAAAAACTGTCCAAGCTCCTGCTCCCATTGGTCCTTACAATCAGGCTGTGTTATCAGGAAATACGTTATATACGAGTGGTCAAATTGCAATAGATCCACAAACTAATGAGTTGGTTATCGATGATCTCGAAAAAGAAACTAACCTCGTGATGCAAAATTTAAAAGCTGTTTTAGAAGCTGCAGATATGAATTTTGAGAATGTAATTAAAACCTCAATCTTTATTAGTGATATGAATAACTTTCAGCAAATTAATAAAGTTTACGCTACCTATTTTAACGAAGAAACAGCCCCTGCAAGGGAAACTGTAGAGGTTGCTAATCTTCCTAAATTTGTAAATGTAGAAATTAGTGCTATTGCAGTAAAATAAGATATCTCAAAGAAAATTATGAGGCATTTTAATTATCATACCTAATTCTAAGTACTATCTCCAAGCATTTAAATATCGATTATCGAGTAAAATAATTTAAGTACTTTTATTTCTCAAAACACAACCTATGGCATTATCTACTTTAGACTGGGTACTTATTATTTCATTTTTTATCATCAGTCTTCTTGTTGGCGTTCTCGTTTATCGAAAAAGTAGTAAAAATGTAGATAGTTTTTTTCTTAGCGGAAGAAATATGCCGTGGTGGTTATTAGGAGTTTCTATGGTGGCTACAACATTTGCCGCCGATACTCCAGGTCTTGTTGCAGGAATCGTACGTAAAGATGGAGTTTACGGAAATTGGATTTGGTGGTCTTTTTTGTTAACAGGAATGCTTACCGTTTTCTTTTATGCTAAACTTTGGCGTAGAAGTAACATTACTACCGATTTAGAATTTTATGAAATCCGCTACAGCGGAAAAAGCGCAGCCTTATTACGAGGTTTTAGAGCTCTTTATTTAGGAGTTTTTTTCAATATAGTTATTATGGCTACCGTGTGTCTAGCAGCGATAAAAATAGGACACGTATTATTTGGCTTTTCTGAAATTCAAACTCTTGTTATCGCATCTTTAGTAACTGTTTTTTATTCGCTCCTTGGCGGATTAAGAGGTGTTCTTATTACAGATTTCATACAGTTTATCATTGCCATGGTAGGAAGTATATGGGCCAGTTACTACATAATTAATTTGCCTCAAATTGGAGGATTAGAAAATTTATTGAGTCACGATTTAGTAGAAAGCAAAACTCCATTCTTTCCAGATTTTTCTCAACCAGAAATCATCATTCCTTTATTGATAATTCCACTTTCAGTACAATGGTGGAGTGTCTGGTATCCTGGCGCAGAGCCTGGAGGTGGTGGATACATTGCCCAGCGTATGCTTGCGGCAAAAGATGAAAAAAATGCAGTGCTTGCCACCTTATTTTTCAATATTGCTCACTATGCTTTACGTCCTTGGCCTTGGATTATTATTGGATTAGCTTCTCTTATTATTTATCCCGACTTACAAAGTTTACAAACGGCTTTTCCTAATTTAGATGCGTCATTTGTAAAAGATGATTTATCCTATTCTGCTATGTTAGTTTTTCTACCTTCAGGGTTATTAGGAATTGTGATTACCTCATTAATTGCAGCTTTTATGAGCACCATTTCAACACACCTCAATTGGGGAAGTAGTTATGTAGTGAATGACTTTTATGCTCGTTTTGTTCATAAACAGGCTTCAGAGAAATCTAAAGTAAGAGTTGGTAGACTTTCTACCATTATTATGATGGTTTTAGCAGGTCTACTTTCTTTAATTTTAGAAGAAGCTAGGGATGCTTTTAATCTTTTATTGCAAATTGGTGCAGGTACGGGGTTATTATTTATTCTCCGTTGGTTTTGGTATAAAATCAATCCGTATAGTGAAATTGCTGCAATGGTAGCTTCTTTTTTAGTAGCCGTAATTTTCTTTGTTAATAGTAAGCTTGAAACTCCTTGGTTTGAACTTGCTTCTCATTGGCAATTAGTCATTGGGGTAATCATTACTACTATTTCTTGGGTAAGTGTAACGCTTTTAACGCAGCCAAGTGATCAGAAAACTTTAGAGAAATTTGAAAAATTAGTATTTAGTGACGGAAAATTTAAACATATAAACTATAAAGTTGGGGCTTTTCTTTTAGGTACTTTAGGAATATATACCTGTCTTTTTGGTACTGGTTTTTTAATCTATGGAGATTATGTGGAGGCTATAATTTCATTTAGCATTACTGCCATAAGCTTTTTATACTTAATTAAAAACTGGAGTAAAATTGTTTAATTAACTCCTGGAAATTGAATATAATCTGGCGCTAAAGATTTAGGGTTTTCTTCTACTTCTTCTGGCACTTGTTCTACTTTTTCAATTTCTTTGTTTAATATTTTATTGATTAGCTCTCTAAACGTGTCAAAATCTACTGAGTAAGATAGTCCTACACCTTGAGTATAGCCTAATTGTTCTCCTATATACTGAATGTTGTTTTCTCTATTAAATAATTTTGCTCTAAGACTACCATCTTCATTTAATAAAAGGTCTATTTCTACATTTCCTACAACTACAGATTCGGTTACTCCACCTACTGGAACCCCTACTCTTCCGTTAAGCAAAATACGTTTGCTTATTTGAGTGCTCAAGGTTACCCCAAAACGGTCAGCCACATCTTGATCTGGAGTTCTATCTCCCTGAACATAGTTTACCCCTACCTTAAATTTACCATCTTCATCACTAAAAATATCATCAAATAATCCTGAAGCTCTTTCTAGTAATAAATTTCCTGGAGCGTTTTGCCCACGAGAAGTCTGACTGTAAAAACTACCTTGTGTAATTAATGAAAGAGCTTGCAATTCGGTATTTTGTCTATCACTAATTCTATATTCTAATTCTGATTTTACCACAGAACTTAAGTTAGGATACTCTATATCGAAAGTCAAATCGGTTGAAGTTAATTCTCCGTTAAGGTTAATATAAACTTCAATTGGTATATTTCTATTAATGGTAGGGTTTTCTAGTAAAATCGCAGGGTTTGCAGAAGTTTCATACAAAGCTCTTACATTAAGATTAGCTCGTGTAGGGCTACCATCCCAAGTTATGTTTCCTCCTGATACCACTTGAAACTCTTTTTGCACTAAACCTCCATATTTAAAATTGTAGACTCCTTCATAAGCTACAAAATCTCCCCACATATTAAATTTACCATTGGTGTTTATTTCTATTAATAAAGTTCCAGCTCCACGACCTCTTAGCGTACTTCCACTATTTTGATCGACTACAATCTCCACTTCGGCATCGTTGGTAACATCTAGATCAAAAACTAACTCTAGCCCCTTTACAGGTTTAGTTTCTACTTCCTTACCTTGTTCTCTTGCTATTTTTTCTTCTCGCGTTAAGAAGTATATAAAGGAGTTATCTCCAATGGTTTCGGTATCACTTAACGGAATTTTAAATACCGTACCACTCTCTGTAGTTGCAGTAACATCTATTTTTAATTCTTCTGTAGGACCTTTAATAGAAGCATTCCCACTAATGAAAGCTGTACCGTAATACAAAGCGTCTTCAGTAGCTTCTGTATCTAAAACTACTAGTCTTTCTGGCGCATCAATATCCAAATCGAGTTCCCATTTAGAGAAATTTTGGTGGGAAATTGTTCCGTTAAGGACTCCTTTAGTTTTAAATTTTGTATCGGTAATATCAATTTTATTAAATAGAAATTGTTGCTTAGATAAATCTACGATTGCCTGATCTTCAAAATCTAAATCGACATTTAAATAAGGAAATTTTACTCCGGCTTGATCTAAAGTTAATCTTCCTGAAATATCTGGATTACTATAATCGCCAGTTATGCTTGCCCGCCCAGATGCTTCTCCCCTTATATTAGATATGACATCTGCTCCCAACGCACTAAAAGCTTCTAATTTAAATTTATTAAGATCTACCGTTAAATCTATATTAGAGTTCTCTGAGCTTACATTTATACCCCCTTTTGCTTTAAGAAATTCATATTCTTCATCTTTTAAAATAGCATCTATTTGATAAGAAGTAAGTGACTTATTTCCTTCAATAGAAAGGTCTAAATTCCCGTAATCAATCTCGTTGATCGATACGTTTTTAATTTCCAATGAACTACTGGGATAGTAAACTCCTTCTTTTTGAAGAAAATTAAGCTCTCCGTTTACAATTCCGCCAAGGTCTAAACTATCAATATACGGAGTGATTTTCTTTAAATCTACATCGTTAAAATCTGCATGAAAATTTTTATAAGTAGAGTCTGTTAATTTACCGCTTAGCTTAATTAACTCATCTTCATGAGAAATTAGCAGCGTATCTAAATTAAAGGTAGTCAGTTCATTATTAAAAATTAACTTTTGACTTTTTAAATTTTCTTTATTTATATACCATTTAGCTTCTTTAAACTTAAAGTTTGATTTTCTAAAACCTACAACAGATTGATTGTCTTCATTAATCGTATGGTATAAACTTAGGTTAAAATCATCATTGTTTTTATCTCCGCCTTGAAACTCTGTTCTTATAAATAATGTATCTCGTAATGTTACATTAATCAGATTAAATTTTGATGCATTATAAAACGATGTTGAAATGCTATCTACTTCTAAATAGGCATTAAAAAGCGGATTAGAATTATCGATTTGTAAATTAATATCTTGTAATTTATTGGCGAAAACTTCCATTTGCGGAGCGTTAAATGTAAGTTTAAAATCATCTTCTTCAGATTCTACGCTGCCGCGGATAAATGTATTGGGCGAGAGTTTAATGTCAGGCAATACAACTTCTACGATCTTATTATAAATATCAAAATTAAAATCTAAATATTGATTGGATTCTATTTCTATAGGTTGATAATTGGCATATAAACTTCCTATAGAATTTTGAAATAAAGCTGGAACCTCCCTTAGGTTAAACTTACCTTTCACTTCTCCACTAATGATGTCGGGAGAACTTACAGTAATTTCTCTTACTTCGTTTTCAAAACTTGAAGTAATAGTAAATTGCTCAAAATTGTAAGTTGCTTTTTGATTTTGATAAGAAGCTCCAGTTAACACAATTTCTCCCTTAGCATTATCGAGAGTCGTACCTCTCATATTCATAAGAACATCTCCCTTGAATATAGAAAGTGAGTCTCGCTCTACAAAATTGAGGTTATACAAATTAGCATATTCTACGTGAGCATTAAAATCGAATATATTTTCCTTTTCAGAAACATCTACCAAGCCATCAAACTCAAATTTTAAATTGGGATCCTTGCTAATTAGCTTTCCATTAAAATAAGGGTTTCTTAGAATACCCAACACTTTTAAATTTCGATAAGTATATCCGTTAAAGCGAAGTTTTTCAATGGTTCCGTTTAATTTTGTGTTTAAAGTATTTTGTGTAAAACCTGTTCCATCTACTCTTAAATTAAAAGTAGTTTTTCCTAATTGATTATTCCCTACCAATCGGCCTAAATTGAAGTCTTTAAAAACAATGTTTCCCTTATAAGTAGCAAAATTGGTATCATTTAAAGCACCTAATTGAAGGTCTAGATTTGCATTACCCAATTGGCTGGTTACTGTAGATTTGGTAGAAACCGTGGTAGGTGTCGCTTCTAAATATCCGTTAAGGTTAATATTACCAATTTCGATAAGTTCTTTAGGTAAATTTCTTCCTAATACATTGGGTAATAGATTTACGAGGTCATAATAATTTGTAGATAATTGATTAAAATTACCACTCACTTTAAAATCACTGGAATTTTCTGCCAGCATATTTTTTAAATTAAGATTACCGTTAATTACGCTTCTATCCATTCCGCGCATTTTCCAGTTTTCTAAATTTAAATCGTTAAAAGTGCCAGAAAGATTTCCTTCAAATTCAAAATTTTCGTTTTCTCCAAACTCTTCATAAAAGACCTTTAAATCTTTTGTATTAATAGAAGAAGGTTTAAACTGTGCTTCTAGATTCACTTTATTTTCAAAATCACTAAAGGCTTCAGGGCTTTCGTAGTTAAATTTTATACTTCCAGAGAGTGATGACTCTTCAGTTTTTAGCTGAAGATCTTTTAAACTCATAAATTGTGAAGTATAAGAGAATTTAGTTTTTAAATTTTCTATAGGAATTCCTCTACCTTCTAATCCGTTTAAACTGTTTACGTCTACAAAAACATCGCTATTATCCACTAAAAGATTAGAGGCATTGATATTTAGATTACTTATTGAAACTAGATTGGGGTATTTATTATTTTCGTCTACGTAGGTAAAATTTCCGTTAAGGATATTTATATCGTCAATAGTTAAAGAAAAGTCTTGCGTTTTGGGTTGACCCGAATCAAACTTTTCACCGAAAATAGTAAGGTTATCACTTTCTTCGCCTTTATAACGTTTTAAATTTAGTTGTAGCTCATTGATCTCTGCGTTTCCAAAATCTAAATCATAACCTGTTATTAGTCCTGAAATATTTAATAGCGAGGTGCTTATTTCTTTTGCAGTTATCAAGGTGTCTTGGTGGTGATCTTCAATAAAAACCTCTTCCAAAACCACTCTCCCGTCGTAGGAAACACTTAAACTTTCTACATCAATTTTAGCATCATATTTCTCATAAAGAAAATCGGTTAGTTTATTGGCTACTGAAGTTTGTACACTAGGAATTGAAAACACCAATACCAATAGTAAAAACAATAGTAAAATAGCTACTATAACCCTTCCTAATATTTTGAGAAATTTTTTAATGGAGTTTCTTATTGAATTGGTTGATATAAAAAAGAATAATCCTAATTTTGTTTGTTTTAATTAAGCTGTTAACTTCGTAAGTATACGATTACAAAAATAAGCAGCTTTAGCAACAATATTAACAATTTTTGTGCCTAATATTTCATAATGAACACACAAAATATCTATATTCTTGGCATTGAGTCTTCTTGTGATGATACCGCATCTGCTGTATTGCACAACGGGAAAATTCTTAGCAACATTGTAGCGACTCAAGAAGTGCATAAAAAATATGGTGGTGTAGTACCAGAATTAGCTTCTAGAGCACATCAACAAAACATTGTTCCTGTAATAGATCAGGCTTTAAAAGAGGCTGGAGTTACCAAAGAACAACTATCTGCCATAGCGTTTACTCGAGGTCCTGGATTAATGGGTTCCTTATTGGTAGGCACTTCTTTTGCTAAATCTTTAGCGATGGCTTTACAGATTCCTCTTATTGAAGTAAATCATATGCAAGCCCATATTCTAGCTCATTTTATTGATGATGCGAGTGAACGTAAACCTAATTTTCCTTTTTTAGGAGTAACTATTAGTGGCGGTCATACCCAAATTGTTCAGGTAGATGATTATTTTAAAATGAAAGTTATTGGTGAAACTTTAGATGATGCCGTTGGAGAAGCTTATGATAAATGTGGGAAAATGTTAGGACTTCCTTATCCAGGCGGACCTTTGATCGATAAATATGCTCAAGAAGGAAATGAGAAAGCGTTCCCATTTACAAAACCAAAAGTAGACGGACTTAATTTTAGCTTTAGCGGATTAAAAACTGCGGTCTTGTACTTTTTACAGCGCGAGGAGAAAAATAATCCTCATTTTATTGAAGAAAATCTTAAAGATATTTGTGCTTCTTTTCAATATACCGTAGTTCAAATATTATTAGATAAGCTTAAAAAAGCTGTCAAAGAAACCGGAATTAAAGAAATTGCCATTGGTGGGGGTGTTTCTGCTAACAAAGGAATAAGAACCATGTTAAAAGAACAAGAGCAAAAAAGAAATTGGATTACACACATCCCAAAATTTGAATATACTACAGATAATGCGGCTATGATAGCTATTGTAGGACACTATAAGTTCTTACAAAAAGATTTTACCGATTCTTCCATAAGTGCAAAAGCAAGATACAGTATTTAGTATGCAACTATTTTATCAAGAACATATTAACCCCGAAGATACATCTATCGTTTTCACCAAAGATGAGAGTAGACATATAGCCAAAGTTTTACGAAAAAAGGAAGGTGATGTATTACACGTTACAAACGGTAAAGGTTATCTTTTTATTGCTGAAATTGTTCAGGCAAATCCCAGCCAGTGTTTAGCAAAAATTACCGATCAACAAACAGATACCCCGAAGCCTTACCGTTTACATTTGGTAGTTGCTCCTACCAAAATGAATGATAGATTTGAGTGGTTCTTAGAAAAAGCTACTGAAATTGGTATCGATGAAATCACTCCGCTTTTATGTGATCACAGTGAGAGAAAAAAAATAAAGCTCGAACGCTATGAGCGAGTTTTACAAAGTGCGATGAAGCAATCACTTCATTATAGATTACCCAAATTAAACCAGCTGATTCCTTTTTCAGAGTTTTTGAAGAAGAATGAAGATGAAAACTGTTTTATAGCTCATTGCGAAGAAACCGATAAGCAATTGCTTTCTAAATCAATTCCGCTTCAGCAAAGTTATACTTTATTGATAGGTCCTGAAGGTGATTTTTCTACTGCTGAAATTGAATCGGCAAAAGAACATCATTTTAAACCTGTAAGTTTAGGAAATACACGATTAAGAACCGAAACTGCTGCTATTGTAGGAACGCATACTTTTGCCTTAATGCACGAGTAAAAAATAATTTCTATCTTTAAATTTTAAAGCACCTTATGCGTTATCTATCTATCATATTTTTTTTACTTATCGGAAGTATTCAAGCGCAAGAGGTCGCGGTATTAAAATATAATGGTGGTGGTGATTGGTATGGAAATCCCACAGCATTACCTAATCTAGTAAAGTTTTGCAATAGTAATATTGAGACCAAAATAAACACCAAAATTGTTGAAGTAACTCCTTCTTCTCCTGAAATTTTCAACTATCCTTTTGTTCATATGACTGGGCACGGGAATGTTCATTTTAATAATGAAGAAGCTCAAAACCTAAGAAATTATCTGCTTAGTGGAGGTTTCTTACATATTGATGATAATTATGGGATGAATCAATACCTGAGAAAAGAATTAATCAAAATTTTTCCCGATAAGGAATTACAAGAAATTCCTTCTAATCATCCTATATTTTCTATCGCTTACAGCTTTCCTGATGGTTTGCCTAAAATTCATGAACACGACGGAGAACGCCCCCAAGCTTTAGGACTTTTTGAAAATAACCGACTTATGCTATTATTCACCGTTGAAAGTGATTTAGGAGATGGTTGGGAAAACCCTGAAATTCATAATGATCCCGAAAGCGTTCGTTTAAAAGCTTTAAAAATGGGAGCTAACATTGTTCAATACGCTTTTGAATATTAATATGTCTAGACAACTTAATCACGACGAAGTGGAGTTTAATAAAGAAAAATTTCCCATTATTCTTATTGCAGATCGTATATCGAGTCCTGCTAATCTTGGAAGTTTATTAAGGTTAGCAGATGCTTTTCATATAGAAAAGATCATGGTGTTAGATTCTATAGTAGACCTTAATAGCAATCGTTTAAAAAGAACTGCTAGATCTACAGAAAAAAGCGTAGCCATAGATTTTTATGAAAATATAGAAAAGCTTTTAGAAGTGATAGATGTGGAGCATTCTCAATTTATAAGTTTAGAAATTACTGAAGACAGTATTCCTATAGAAAATTTGAAAATTGAAAGTTTTAAAAAGCTTATTTTAATTGTAGGAGAAGAACGTACGGGCGTTCAAAAAGAATTACTAGAAAAAAGTGCTGCTGTAACACATATAACTATGTATGGTAATAATAGTAGTATGAATGTAGCACAAGCTACAGGAATAAGCCTATATGAGATTACTAAAAAAATTGTAGCCAATCGTTAATAAATAATATCTTTAACTTATGAAAGCAAAAACAATTACGCTTGGTATTTTAAGAGCATTAGGAATAATCGTAGCTATACTTTTATTCTGCTTGTTCGTATACAAAATACAATCAGTTATTGTTTATATTGCTATTGCGGCGGTAATCTCTTTAATAGGAAGACCAATCGTTTGGTTTTTAAAAAAACGACTTAAAATCCCTATTAAACTTGCTGTAATTATTGTTTTACTGATGGTCACGGCTATTTTTATAGGAATCATAGCACTTTTTGTTCCGATTATAGTTCAGCAAAGTGAAAATCTAGGTCAGATTGACTTTGACGCTTTTAAAACAGATCTAAATGAGCTCAATATTCAGGTAAGAGAATACTTGGGAGTTGAACAAATTGATATTATTCAGGGTTTAAGACAAACCAGTTTTGTCCGTAATTTTGATTTAGAGGTGATACCGAATTTTATGAATCTTATTTTTGGCGGATTAGGAACTGCGTTAATTGGTGTTTTTTCTATTGTCTTTATCTCTTTTTTTCTTTTAAAGGATAGTAAATTAATGCTAAACAGCATTTTGGTTTTTTCTAATCGTGGTGACGAAGACCGATTTAAAAGAGTTTTTGAAAAAATAAAAGCTTTATTATCTAGATACTTTGTAGGACTTACCTTACAAATATTTGTGCTTTTCGTCCTCTACTCTGCTTTGCTCATGATTTATGAAGTAGATAACCCTATTGCTATTGCATTTATTTGCGCTTTTTTAAATATAGTTCCATACTTAGGTCCTTTAGTTGCAGGAGTTCTTATGATGTTGTTTGTGATTTCTAGTAATTTAGGAGCCGATTTTTCTACTATAATTCTTCCTAAATTAATGTATGTTATGGCTGGTTATGGCGTAGCTCAACTTATAGATAACTTTATTAATCAACCCTTAATATTTGGGAAGAGTGTAAAATCTCATCCGTTAGAAATATTCTTAGTCATTCTTATTGCGGGACTTTTATTTAACGTAATTGGTATGATTGTCGCCATTCCTGTCTACACTGCTTTAAAAGTAATTGCTAAAGAAGCTTTTAGCGAATATAAGATTGTAAAGAATCTTACTAAAGATATGTAAGGTTATGAATTTTACTTTATTAGATTTAAATGTGCAGGATTATATCCGTGAAAACGAAAATACCAATATTGCACAACTTATTTTAAAAGGAAGTCCGTTTACCGGAATTACTTCTGCAGAAATTGCCCAACAAATTGAAGCTCGTAAAAAAGCTAAAAGTAAAATTCCCACTTGGTATGAAACTCAGAAAATTTATTTTCCTCCAAGTTTAAATTTAGAACAGACCTCTTCAGAGATTACGGCAAAATACAAAGCTTCGCTTGTTAATGGTGATCAACTAATAGATTTAACTGGCGGGTTTGGAATTGATTGTTTTTACTTTGCTAAAGAAGTTACTAACGTTACTCACGTTGAGCTCAATAAAGAATTATCACAAATCGCTGAGCATAATTTTAAACAACTTTCGAGTAAGGAGAATATAGATTTTGAAACAGGGAATAGTCTAGAATACCTTAAAAACTCCTCTACTCATTACGATTGGATTTTTGTAGACCCTGCAAGAAGAGACGATCGTGGCGGGAAAGTTTTTCGTTTGCAAGATTGTGAACCCGATGTACTTTCACACCTTAACCTTCTTTTAGATAAATCACATTTTACACTCATCAAAACCGCTCCATTACTCGATATTCAATTGGGGTTAAAAGAACTTTCTTTTATAAAAGAAATTCATATCGTTGCTGTAAATAATGAGGTAAAAGAGCTTCTATGGCTTATTGATAAAGCATACGACGGAAAAACTAAGGTGATCTCTAAAAATTTCACAAAAGCAGAAGAACAAGATTTTACAGCTTTTTTAGAAGAAGAAACTTTAGCTAAAGCGGAATATGCCAATCCTGTTAATTATATCTACGAACCTAATTCTGCTATTTTAAAAGCAGGTTTTTTTAAGCTTATAGCAGAAAAACTCAATCTAAAAAAAATAGCACAACACAGTCATCTTTATACTTCAGAGAATCTTATTACATTTCCTGGAAGACGTTTTAAAGTTATAGAAACCTCTATCTTTTCCAAGCAAGACATGAAAACTTGGAAACAACAAAAAGCAAATATTACCACTCGAAACTTCCCGATTTCAGTAGAAAATATTAGAAAAAAATTCAAAATTAAAGATGGCGGAAATGATTATCTTTTTTTTACCACGCAACAAAGCGGAGAAAAAATAGTAATTCATACTCAGAAAGTTTAATGCTTTCTAAGATCTAAAAACCGGACAGGTTTTCTACTGCCCTCTGGGAAAATTCTTGATTTTAATTCCGTTAAGGCTAAACGTTTTATAAGGGGAGTTACCCGTAAAGTTCCTTTTAAAATTTCTTTAATAGATTGTTCTAAATTCTCGCTTACTTCCAACGGAATGACAACCGTAAGTTCATCTGTTTCCATCTCATTAAGAGCGACTTGTATTTGATATTCGGGCAAATTTTCTAAAGTTGCTAAAACATTGATAATTTGCTGCGGATAAACACTTGTACCCTTATATTTAATGAGTTGTTGTTTTCTGCCTAAGACTGAAGATATAAGCTGTCTGGCTTGTTCACAACTACAAGTTTGTCCTAATTTCTTTACCAAATCTCCTGTGGCATATCTTAGTAAAGGCATTGTTTTTACGCCCAATGTAGTAACCACCAACTCTCCTACTTCTCCAATTTCAACTTCTTTTCCCTCTTCATTTAAGATTTCAGTATAGATAAGATCTTCGGGAATGTGCAAACCTTGATGTTGAGGACACTCGGTAAAAGCGGTACACATTTCTGTACTTGCATACGTAGAAAATAACTCTACATCCCAAAGCGAATTTATTTTTTTTCCTAAGCTGTTCAATTCATGATTTTCATCTCTTAAGGCTTCTCCAATACATATCACACCTTTAATAGAGGAGTTTTTAAAGTCTATCTGATTCTCTTGTGCGTATAGAACTAATTTAACAAGAAAGGAAGGCACAGCTACTAAATACGTAGGCTTAAAGCGTTGTATTGAATCCCATTGTAAAGCTGGAGCACCAGCTCCTACTCTAATTAATCCGGCTCCAATTTTACGTAAACCTAAAAAATAAGCTAATCCTGCAATAAAACGTTTATCTAAGGTAGTGGTAAGTTGTACTATATCATTTTTAGTAACGCCAGCCAGGTTAAATGACTTTTGTTCATTTAATGCTAATCGCTGTAAATCTTCTTCATTTAGAGCAAAAGTTACTGGGTTACCTAAGGTTCCCGATGTGGTGACATACTCAATAATCTCGTGCTTTTCTACAGCAATAAAATCATCATTATACTGTGCTAAATCTTTTTTTTGAGTTAGCGGAAATTTCAAAAAATCCTTATATTCAAAAGAAGTAATATCTATATTTTTACGTTTAAACAATCGCTTATAATAAGGCGATTTATTTATCGTATATTCAATCTGTTGAGTGAGTAAATCCCAATTATTATTTTTTATTTTTTGCGATGTGATCATTAAAGTTTACGCTTACTTTTTTTAATTAATTTTTTAAGTTCTTTTTGATTAGAAGTCGTAGGTATTTCTAAACTTAATGCCTTTTCAAAATACGGCAAAGCTAAGGCATATTTTTTCTGAATATAAAAATAGTTCCCTACTAAATAATGTGCTTTCCAGTAATTAGGGTTTAACGTAATAAAATGCATTAATTCGATTTCAGATTTTATAAAATTTTCTTCTGAAATAGAAACTTCCAACTGACGCTCTTCTACCCGATATTTTTCATAATTCTGATAATCTTCAGTCTCTAAAAAAGGATCTGATGCTACTTTCAAACTATCAATTCCTTTTAAAGAAAAATCGCCTTGCTCAAATTCCGCGAAAGCGTTATCTAGATCATAAGCCACGAAAGCACCCATTTGATATGGATGAGAAGATACCCAAACCAAGCTTTTTTGAGGCTGAAAAACAATACCATGATGAGCCAAAAGTTGATTGATAGCTAATTCGTTTCCGTTTCCGAGAAGGGTTTCGTCTACTCCTTTTCTATTTCTTAAAATTTTTATCGCTTTACGCGGATTAATTTTTTCTTCTTGCTGAACTAATTGTGTCATCCGCTCATATCTAGGTTGTGTATGGCTATTCTCTATCGCTTGTTGGTTTCGCTTATCGTTGGCATAAACTTCACTTTGAAAATGATTAGAACACACTAAACGAGAAGAATTTTCAACTTCATATACTCCAAAATTCTTAGGAGAAACTTCTATTAAAATAGCTTTCTGTTCTTTAGCGCTCCCAACCATAATAGATTCAGATACAAAAACCTCTCTACTTTTAGCGATATCAATGGCTTCTTGTGTGGTCGTTGCATATTGTAAGATTTCTCGCGTAAGCAAAGCAATTGGTGTCTTCGCCAACAACGGAATTTTAGATTTTCCTGCATTAATGGTAACGGTAATTCCGCTTGCATTCATTCCGCTTACAGCGCCCACAAATCCTGGCCACGTGTAGATCATAAATTTTTCTCCCTCACTTGGGTTCACAAAGGCTATAATTTTTTCTTCGGCAAACTCATCACCAGCATAAAAATCGAAATTTCTTCCAATAAGTAATTCTCCATCGAGTGTGTTTTCTCCCCAAGTAGCAAAGGAGGTACAACCTACTAACATTAAATCTTTTAACGCATGACCAATATCGTGTGCGCCGTGTAAGTATAAGGATAAAATATAAGGATCTGCAAAAGACTCGTATTTAGAAGAACTGAATCTTGAAAGTCCGTAAATTTCTTCTTTATATTCTTCTTTTACGTGTTTGTATAGCTTGCGGTTATAAAAACCGACTACTTTGCTTAGAAATTTTAAATAAGAAGGAGAATCGACTAAATCTTCCACTTTAGTCATAAACACTTCTTCTTGTTTTTGCAACAACTCTTTGGTTAAACTCCCAATAGCAACACCACGTTCTAAAGCGTCTCCTTCTACATACAACTCCCAAAGTCCTTCTTTATTTTTTCGTAAAGAATTGTTGCCTAAAGTGTAATGATCTTGCCCTTTTTGAATACGGAGTGTATCTATGTGAGAAATACCTGTATTCTGTGGTCTATCATTTAAAGACCTGTTAATTCCGCATGAAGCGAAAAAACTTAGAATAATAATAAGAAAAGACCACCTTCCCATTTCTTTAAGATTCTTTAGGTTCAATATACGCTTGAATTTTCTTCATAAGGTATTCCAACCCTAAAATCTCTGAACTCGTTAATACCGCGCCAATGGTTACGCCTAAAATACCGTGCATATTTACGCTTTGCCCTGTTAAAAGCAAATTAGAAATCTTCGTTTTGGGTGCTAAAAAAGATTTTAAAGGTTGAGCGGCATCTTTTACATATCCATACATAGATCCGCTTTCATTACCAATGTAGTCTCTATATGATAAAGGTGTAGAGGTGTGAATAGATTTGATGTTCTCCCTTAAATTGGGAAATTTTTTTTCTAATACGCTTAAATAATCCTCCACTTTTTTAGCTTTAAACTTCTCATAGTTTTCTCCTCGTTCTTGCTCTTTAGCGACGGTGTTAAAAGTGTTTTGCCAAGGTTTCATCTCTTCAAAATGCATATAAGCAATAGAAGTTAAACTTTCGGCAAATCCTTTGTTTTTAGGATCTTCTGCCATACCCACCATATAGGATTCGGGCCAAGAATCTTGAGTGTAGTTTTGACTATTCCATATATTATCTATAGAGTCGCTATAATATAAATTGTAGTTTTTATAAGGAATTGTTGCTTCTTTAAAAACTACATAAATACTAAAAGAAGAAATAATATTTTCTTGGGCTTTTATACGGTTATAATAAGCTTTACGGATGTTTTCTTTACCGATAAGATCTACCGTAGTTTTTGGCTCCATATTGGAGATAAAATACTGAGCCTTATAAGTTTCTCCAGATTTTGTAGAAACAGCCGTTAACTTTTTACTTTCTGAAATATGAAACTGATCTACTTCTTGATATTTAAACACTTTTCCACCATGAGTTCTAATTTCTTTTACCAAATGTTTAGCAATTTGACTTCCCCCATGTTCACAACGCCAAGCGCTTTGCATATAAGAATTTACTGATAAGGCATGTACGTAAAGCGGGGATTTTTCAGGGATTCCTGCATACAGTAAGTTAGTACCCGCTAAGACCGCTTGCAAAGTTTTATTTTTTGTAATGGATTCTATGTACTCTTTTGCATTTACTGAAAGTAACTCAGGGTTATCGGTATAAGGCTTTCCTAATTTTAGATTATACATAGGAAAGTTTTTACAAATCTCTTGAAGTTTTTGGGTATAAGTCACCAAAGCTTCTTTCTCTTCGGGAAAATATTCTAATAATTGATCTACAAAATTATCATAACCCTGTGCGTGTGGATATTCTATTTTTTCATCACCAATGCTAATAGCGTCGTATTTATCTATATTTAATCGTTTAATTTTGAGCTTATCCATAATTCCTAAATACTTAAAATAAGTATATAGGTTCTCTCCTTTCGCAAGTCCGCCAATGTAATGTACTCCAGTATCAAAAATTTTCTTGTCGCGTACAAAGGTTTGCAGGTTTCCACCAAATTGATTGTTTTTTTCTAAAACGCAAACTTTATAACCTTCTTTAGCCAAAATAGTTGCTGAAACCAATCCGCCAAGGCCACTTCCCATTACTACAACATCATAAGTATCATTCTTCATGTAATCCTTTTTCTCGCATCAAAATTAACAATCCTTCTTCTTTTTTATGTAAAGTAAACCCACTAAATTCTTTAAAGTCGGTTTCTTTATCTACCATCACATAAATAACTTGTAAATTTTTTGACTTTTCTACAGGAGTTTTAGCAAGTTGATTTCCATCAATGAGAAGATGTGTTGCTTTTTCCCACTCAAATTGAGCAAAATTAAATAATTTGACTTTTAAATGTTTTTCAGATCTTCTTGCAGCAGTAATTTGTTTTTCTTCAGTAGTAGCGAAAACTGCATTAACCTTTATATAAGGATGTCTAATTTGGTGGTAAAAAGACCACATTCCATAAGAAGAATCCCAGATAACCAATTGTTTTACCTCTTGTAAATTATAAGAAATTTTAAGATGTGCATCTATATTAGCTACATATTCTTTTTTCATTTTTTGATACAAAGACGTATAGCGATAATTAGAAAGTAAGTAGTTTTTAAAATACCCCTCCTGTTCCACACGATCTTTTAGTTTTTGGTATTCTTTACGGAAATAAGTACTAATAGATTTGCATTGTTCTCTATAACCTGTACCAAAACTTGAAGATTTAGGATCTATTTGTGATAAACATTTTAAAGTAATCTTTCCATTATTAATAATAAAATCCCCTTTAGGAAGCACTTCTGAAGTTCCGTGAATTAAAATGGGTGTAATAGGGATTTGAAGCTTTTCAGCCAAGTAAAAAGAACCTTTATGAAACCTATTTATTTTATTGTTTAAAGATCTGCTTCCTTCAGGAAAAGCAACCAAAGAGTATCCCTCATCTACTTTATGTTGTAAATGAGCTATGCCGTCATCAATACCATTACTCACTGGGTAAAAGCCTGCTAATTTAACTGCTTTCCCAAAAACAGGAGAATTATATACCCAGTCATTTACCAAAAATATAAGCTTAGGGTTTAATTTTCCTAAAGATAGTATATCTAAAAATGAAGAGTGGTTGGCAATAAGAATACTTGGTTTTGCCCAAATATCTTCAGAAAAATTTAAACTTGTTTTCTTTACAAATGGGTTTGTTGCCAATACAGATCCCATTAAAGAAGAAATGATTTGATGAAAATATCTCATCTTTTTTTCTTTACGGAATGGTAAAATGGGTAGTAATATAAAGCTTAAGGTACTCACCATAAAAGCTCCTACGCCAAAATATATAAAACCTAAAGAAGTCATTACAAAATTTTGGAGTTGTAAAGGAGCTAAACCTTTTTTAGCACGATTGGTAATCGCCCACTTAAATAACCAAGGTTGTAAAGTAAAAGATACTAAAGCCGCTGTTAGCACTCCAATTATAGAAACGGTTGCAATTGAAATTAAAGCGGGGTGTTTTGCAAAAATTAGTACTCCCATCCCTAAGAGTGTGGTAATTACTGATAAGACAATAGAGCTCCTATACGTAGCTAATTTGGGTTGATTATCTAGATATTGATGTTGTAACCCATTAGTAATAAAAATACTGTAATCTATTCCTAGCCCAAAAATAAAAGTGGAGATAATAATATTAAGAATATTAAAAGGAATACTTAACATATACATACAAAAAAGAGAGATAACCCAGGTAATCGCAATAGGAATGAGTGTAATAACCACTAATTCAATTTGTCTAAAAGCAAGCCATAGAATAATAAAAATGGCCACAAATGAATAGCTTATGAGTTTACTAAAGTCAGATTGTAAAGTTCCTAATAAAGATTCATTAAGTGCTTTTTTATCAATTGCCAATACCCCATTTTCCTTTTCTATAAAATTAGTAAAAGCCTCGCGCTGTGTTTCATTTACTTGAACTATAGATAGAACAGTGCTTAATTTCTCATCTTTAGCAGTGGTTAAAAATTCATCAATAAATAAATTACTAACCTTTTGGTATTCATTTAAGTAAATGGACTTATATTCTTTATTTACAGTGTTGTAAAAATTATTAAAAGTATCTTCCTTAAATCCAACTTCTCCTCCTGCTTTCTTAAAATTCATTTGAAGTGAATCTACTCGATTCGCATTCCAGAAAGTTTTCCAAGTATTTATTTTTCGTTGTTGATCTTCATCAGAAAGTACAATTCCGCCAAGACTGCTAAAACGCTCTATCTCATTCTTTTTTTCTAAAGTTTGGAGCTTTTCAAATAACTTATGATTGGTTTGCAACGCACCTTCAATTTCTTCGGCATAAGAAACCACGTAAAGAGATTTCAAGGAAGTTTGTGCTGTTTCTTGTAGTTTTGCTTCCGCTTTAGCTAGAACTTCTGGCTGATAATTTAAATGTGAAAGATCTTCATCAAACCCTACTTTTTGAAAGAAAAACAAGCCAATAATAAATATAACTACGACTCCTCCAACGAGCCATTTATTTTCTTCTATAGAAATTTTAGAAAACCTATCTAGCCAAGTCTGGTGGCTTTTATTATTTTTCTGTGGTTTATATAATTGCGGAATAACGATCAAAGCAGAAAATGCAGCAACAATCACACTTATAGCTGCAAAAAGTCCTAGATCTTTTAAAGCTTCACTTTTCACAAAGAACAAACAAAAAAAAGCAGTTGCCGTAGTAAAACTACTTACTAAAATAGAAGGAGAAATTTGTTTGTAAAGTTCTTTTATGGTCAAACTCTCCCGACTATGCGTAAGGGTATGTAAAGCATAATCTAACGTAATTCCTAGTAAAATAGAGCCAATACCTAGTGAAATTAATGAAACTTGAGTTTTAAATAGAGCTAAAACTCCAATAGCCACAGTAGCTCCAATTAAAGTGGGGATAAATAAAATAAGAGGTATATATATTTTTTTATAAAAGGATATAAGAATAACTAACAATAATACTAAGGCAAAACTAATTGTATATTGTATATCTTGTTTTATTTGCTTGGCATTGGCCACAGCATAAAGCATAGATCCCAAAAGATTTGCTTCTACATCTGGAGAATTCTCATTTAGTTCATTTACAATTGTATATAAATTTTCACTTAAAATTTCGCTTTTCGCGGAATTAGACGTCTTAAATTTAGAACTGATGAATAAAAGTATGTTCTTTCGGTTATTGGTCAATAAAAACCCTTTATAAAGATCAAAATCATCACCTACTTGGAGACGCTTTAATTTTTCTAGACCCAGACTAGTTAATTGTAAAGGGTCCTTAATAATATACTGTTTGGTAATTAATCCTGCAGGAGAAATTAAACTCTTATAACTCGACTTTACAATTTGTGCTATAGAATCTTGATGTAATTTTTTCTCTATGGTCTTATAATCTCTTTCGTTCAAAAAAAGAGGTAAATGCTCATAAATAAAATCATAGGTTTGTAGCATATCTTCTTCAGCTACTTTTCCTTGTACCTTTTTAATTTCAAAAGCAGTACTATCTTGAAGCTTTTCTAAAAAATTTTCCGCGAAAGCGACCAATTTATCTTCATTCCCCCCTTCTTCTACACCAATATTTACAATAATCTTATCGGTAAAATCTACGGTCTTTAATACTTCTTGAGTAATTAAAGACTGTTCACTTTTAGGAATAAGTTGATTGATATCCTCCTTAAATTTCATTCGACTCGCTAAAGTCAAACTTACGGTAAGAATGCAAGCAATAATTAGCCAAGACCACCACGTGTGTCTTTGAAAAAACTTTGAAATGTGAAGTAAAAAGGTTGACATTAATGGCTTCTGGCTTGCTTATTTTGATGCACCGAAAATATAAAATAAAACACAATTCCCACCAACATACTACTAATCGCAGCAAAAGCTGTAGCTCCAATTAGATATTGTTTTACATTTCTATAAACATCTAATGCATTTTCTATCTCAAAGCTGTCTAAGTTAGCCTCTAATGGTTTTCCTAGAACCAAAGCTCCTATTTGATAACTTATAAAAATAATAAAAGGGATGAATGGTGGAAGACTTACATTAGAAAATAAAAAAGCTAGTGCTTTATTAAGCTTGGTTATTTGTGCTAAAAACAATACCAGTAGGGTTTGAAATCCCCAAAGCGGAGCTATACCTATAAAAACACCTAATGAGATGGCTAATGCTTTCTTTTGAGGTGATTCATTTACTTTTAAAATTTTCTCTTTCCAAATACGAGAAAGTTTTTGACTATTGGTGTTTTTTATTTCTTGAAAACCTTTTTTGGGTAAAATGTAGAGTAAAGTGGCAGCAACCAAAAACGTATTTAAAATACTAATACGGGTAAAATCTTGAAATGGCCTAAAATGGCTGACCCTTTCTTGCGGATCGTAAAGAACTTTTACGGGAACATTTTTCACTTTAATTCCGCGCCAAGCAGCTTTTACAATGGCTTCAATTTCGAGTTCAAATTTAAAAGTAAGTAAACGCATTTCATTCATACGACGAATGGGATAAAGTCTGTATCCACATTGCGTATCAGTTAATTTAATGCCTGTTTCTATCCAAAACCAAAAATTGGAAAACTTATTACCAAAGCTACTTTTTTGAGGGATTTCTGGTCCTGTCATCGTTCTAGAGCCAATCAGCAGAATATCTTTTAAATGATTTTTCTCTAATTCATTTATAAAAACAGGAAGGTCATCTGCAAAATGCTGCCCGTCCGAATCTATGGTGATTCCGTATTCAAAACCCAACACTTCGGCTTTTTTAAAAGCTTGTCTTAAAGCAAAACCTTTACCTTTATTTTTAGTAAAATGTATTTGAGTTAAGAACTTATAGGAAGAAAGTATTGAAGAGGTAGCATCGGTAGAACCGTCGTTTACAATAATAATATGTGTAGTAAAACGTAAAACATCTTCTAAAACGCGTACTAAAGTAAGCTCATTATTATAGGTAGGTATAATAACGGCTACTTTATGTAACTCAAATTGCGATTGTAAAGATGCCAACGGCATAGATTATAAAGGTTTTAAAATGAGTTTTAATTTAAGTACTACATTATTTTTTTGAAGAGCTTTTCCTGTAAGTTGAATTTGGTCTTCTTTTTCTAAAAAAACAGATTGAAGTTCTATTTCATTATTTTCTTGTGGGTTTACCACTGCCAAAAACTTTGCCTGGTTGGTTTGTTCTATTTTAAAGGACTTGCTGTAAAAACGCTCTGCTTCTTCTTTAAATAACTGAATTAATACTACTCCAGGTGTTACCGGTTGTCCCGGAAAATGACCTTCGAAAATTTCATGATTAGCATTAATTTTTAAAACAGAAGTTAAACTGTTTGTTTCCTTTTGCTCTGAAATAAGGCTTGTAAATTGATGTAACAGCATATATGATTATTCGATTGGAGTAAGCTGAATATTTAATTTGATTCCCGAATGGGCTAAATTAATTAATTTTACCTGCTCGTCTTCACCAAATTCAAATAGAATCTTTAATTTTTCTTTAGTTTTAGTGGTTTTGATGATTTCTTTCAAGTTTCCGTTTTCACAATAATAAAATAGCTGATAATCATTTAACTTGGTGAGATATACTTTTTTTTCCGCTTGACGGAAAGTTTTTTCCACTTTTAATCCGCTAGCTGTAAGGGTTCTAATATCTGCCGCTAAAGTCTTTAAAATTATTTTTTTATCGAGTTGAGCAATGGCAAAATTTTTAATATAACCCGTTGGCATTACCGTGATATCGAGAAGAGTATTTCCAAACTCTGTTGTAAAAGCCAATCTAGAAATATCTTTCTCTTGCTTTTTGATAATTAAAATACCGCTTACTTCTTTACCGTAAACATTAATAGAACTTTTAAAAACTGATGCTTCTAAGTTCTGAAAATAAGGGTTTTCTATTTGTTGGGGCGCGTCTTTAATTTGAGTTTCCTCTAAGTTTTTTAGTGTAGATAAGCCACAAGAAAAAAACAGAAAAAAAGCACTAATGAGTAAAAACTGACGCATCTAAGGAAGGATTATGTTTTAAATTAGTGAATTCAATACTAGTGAAATCACCAGATTTTTCAATCAGTTTTACTTTTTCTACTAAATAATTCTTGGTGTTAAAATAGAGTTCTATGGCTTTAAAAAATTCAGATAACTCTTTTTCTTTGGGGATCATTTTCGCTAATACAATACCATTTTGTTTTACAAAATGTGTAGAAAAACCTTCATCTAAAAGCATTTTGCCATTTATACTATTAGCAATTAGATCGCTTAATTTTTCAAATAGCTTATTAGAAGATAAATCTATTTGTTGTTTTTTACCATCATCATTAATTAATAGTTCTCCGTTTTTAAAAATTACACTGTATAAATAAGGTGTTTTATACTCCCATTTCACCAAATTAGGAGATTTATAATAAAAATCCCCATTAGATTTTATACTTTTTTCGACAAAACTTAATTCTTTTGTTTGGATAAAATTTCCTTTAAGCGTTTTGGTTTCTTGAGAAAATGCTTCTACATTATTTATAAAAGTTTCTTCTTCTTGTGGATTTAATGGTTCTTGCGCCCAACTCCAATAACAAACGAAAAATAAAAGTAGGAAGGTAGATTTAGCGATACGCATTGCTTTTAAATAATTGATCTATGGTTACTAAATTATATTTTTTTTCATTTAAGAATAGCAATAACTGCTCCAAAACCTCTTGTGTTAATTCTCGATCGTCGTGCAACAAAATAACAGAACCGGGTTTTATTTGCCTAACGATATTCTTATAAATTGTATTTTTTGAAGTTAACAATGCATCAAAAGAACGTAAACTCCAACCTATGGGCTGCATTTCAGTTTTAAGTAAAGCTCGTTTAATCTTAGGATTACTAATCCCGAATGGAGACCTAAAAAAAACAGGAGATTTTCCTGTAGCAGCAATGATAGCTCGATTACAAGATTCCATTTCTTGTATCATTGTTTTTGTACTAAAAAACCCAATGTTCTTAGCGTGTGAATAAGTATGATTGGCTATCGTATGACCATCCTCAATTATTTTGTTTGCAATAGAAGGATTTTCGTCTACCCGATGGCCAATGCAAAAAAAAGTAGCTTTAGCATTATACTTTTTTAAAAGCTCTAATATTTGTAATGTATTTTCAGTAGGACCATCATCAAAAGTTAAGGCTATTTGTTTTTTTGAGTTTCGCTTAAAATGCCATGCAGAATAGAAATAATTCATACGCACGTTGGTGGCACCAATACTTGTGATCAACAACCAAATTCCGCCTACAATTAAAACGGAATAAATAGGGAAAAATCCTTTTTCGATTCCCATAATAATAAGAATACCTAAAAGAAAAAATGTAATATTTACATTTTTAAACTTTAGCATGCTTGCAATAATATAAAACTATGATCTCTACCTTTATATTGATTATAAAGCAATATCGTTTTGATAGATGAATTAGGTTTGAAATTATTTAACTGACAGATTTCTGGAATTTCTTGTAATCTTAATATTTTACAAGCTAACCAAAAGGCAAATCCGCTTGACGTATAAAATTCTCCCACTAAATGTTTGTAGTAAAGTTGCGGAATTTGAGAGAAAATATCGGATTGTAAACTATGGTAAAAGTCATCATAATTAACATCGCCGTTGTTTCCACAAATAAAAACGTCTATATCATCTGTACTTAATTCGTTTTTCTTTAAGAAATTAAGAGCTTTATTTTTGAGACCTTCTTTATCTAATTGATTATAGGTTTCAATATCCTTTACGGAAGCATAACTAGGTTCACTTTTCTCCCCAGAGACTACAAAAAATGAAGCTCCTTCCCCACTAATACTTCCAGTAGAAGCATAATCTAATAAGTTAAAATTACATATTTCTTGTTCGGTTTTTAACTGACCGTCTAATTGGTGTAATTCATTCGAATACTTAGATATTTCATCTACTCCGCCTACTAATAAATGTCTATTTTTAGAAGAGATGGATTGTAAAAAAGCATCTAACAAAGCGGTCTCAAATGAAGCTGCTCCTTGAACAAAAGTCATATTATAAGCCTTACATTTTAATTGTAATGCAATTTGACCGGCTACGGTGTTGTGTGTTGATTGTATAAATTTTGTAGGTGATAACAAACCTTCATTACTCGCTAAAAGATTTTCTAAAAAAACATCAGAATCGGTTTTGCATCCCATTCCAGTTCCTACAATTATCGCATCGGGCTGTGTGATGTTTATAGATGCCAATACTTTAGAAGCTGCTACTACACCCATCTTTACCGATGAAGACATTCTACGCATGGCTGCGGGTTTAATATACTTCCTAAAATCTGAAAAATAAGTCTTTAATATAGGTGATGAGTACGTTTGTACTTCTCCAAAAAAGGATTCTTCACTGGAAGAAATATCTTGCGCATTTAAGGTAGAAATTCCGTTGACAAACATTTATAAAGCTTTAGAGAAAATTAGACTAGAACAATTGCCACCAAAACCAAAAGAATTAGAAAGCACATAGTTTACTTCCTGTTTTTGAAAACTATTATGTGGAGAAAAATTTAAGTCTTCCATTTTAGTTTGAAAATTTAAATTTGGAAAAACACATTGATATTGCAAACTTAAAATTGAAAAAACGGCTTCAATAGCACCAGCAGCAGCTAGGGTATGCCCCGTAAAAGCTTTCGTACTGCTTAGCGTAGGAGTTTCTTGAAATAAACGTTGAATCGCAGTTCCTTCAGATAAATCATTATTGGGAGTTGCCGTCCCGTGGGCGTTGATGTAATCTATTTGTTTAGGATTTAAATTGGCATTATTTAAAGCTTGTTGCATCGCCAAAAAAGAACCCTCTCCCGTTGCGGAAGATGCCGTTTGGTGATGTGCATCGTTAGCATTCGCATAACCTTCTAAGTAAGCCAAAATAGGCTGATTTCTTTTTTTAGCATCTTCTTCAGTTTCTAAAACTAAATATCCTGCAGCTTCACCTAGATTAAGTCCTTTTCTATGTTGATCGAAAGGCTGACAAAGATCTGGAGATAAAATGCGTAAAGAATGAAATCCGTTTAATGTAAATTTAGAAAGACAATCGGTAGCTCCCACCAATACTCGCTTTAATCGATTTTGTTTTAATAACTTTGCTCCCATCATTACCGCATTAGCCCCTGAAGAACATGCCGTGCTAATGGTAGTCACCACTCCATTTATTCCTAAATAATCAGCAATCTTATTGGTGGTAAATCCTGGATGTTGAGCTTCTATAAAAGGAAAGTTGCTAGGATTTTCTTTATACTTATGATATAATTTTTCTGTAACGTCCATACCTCCAACGCTAGTTCCATTCACAAAACCTGTTTGAAAATCTATTTCTTCAATATTTGCTTGTTGTAAAGCTTGTTTTGCAGCGTAAGCCCCTAATAAAGCAGCTCGAGTAAAATAATGAAAATCGGGAAGTTTTAAGTATTCCGCTAAGGCTTCGTTACTCATTTTAATTTCCCCCACTGGGAAATGATCTTGATGTACAGTCTCTAAAATCTCTATTTTACCAATTCCACTTTTTGATTGTTGTAAGGCGCTAAAGTTTTCTTCTACATTGTTACCAATTGCAGAAGTAACCCCCATTCCTGTGACTACAATCCTTTCATTATCCATTTACTGCTTACTTTCAATAAATTGAGCTAAGGTTTCAATACTTTTAAAAACCTCTTTTCCTTCGGCAGGATCGGTTAGTTTTATTCCGTAATCTTTTTCTAATAATACGATTAACTCGAGTGCATCGATAGAATCTAAACCTATTTCATCCCCAAATAATAAATCGTCATTTTGTATATCTTCAACACTTAAATCTTCTAAATTTAACTGTTCAATTATTTTTTCTTTTAATTCTACTCGTAAATTACTCATGTATATAATTTTCTAATAACGTTGGTGCGGAAAATACAACCTCACCTTGCGGCTCAATATAATTTAAAAAAACGTAATAATCATTTAAATTAGCCTCTAACCAGCCGCAAATAGTAGTTGAAGCTTTGTTATTTTTTAGTAAAGATTCGGTATGTGAAACTATTATTTGAGGTTGAAATTCTTCTGCTATAAAAAAAGCATTTTCACTTTGCAATTGATGCTTTATACTTATTTCCCCCATCACAATATTAGGTAAAGTATAAACAAAATTTGCTGGAGAAGGAAAATCGTTTAATTTCTCTTGATGTTGAAAATCACTCACCTCACTACTTGATTTATTTTGAAAAACCAAAGCTGTATCGCTAGAATAATCTTCTTTTAAAACAGTGGTTGCGATAATCCCTAATTTACATAGCACATCCATTTTATGAAATTTCGCATAACTCAAATCTAAAAATTGATAAGCTTCTTTTAAAAAATCTTGAATCGAAAGACCCCTATTTACTTTGAATATAGATCGATCGTTTTTAAAGATTTCATTATTTTTTATCTTTACGGAAGCGGTGATGTAGAATTCCTTTCTCATACAGTTTCCTTTTTTAAAAGCATGGCAAAATTACACCCTCCAAATCCAGAAGCTGTTTTTAAAGTTATATTCAAAGGTTTCTCTTCTGTTTTGGTGATAACATTTAAAGCCTTTGTCGTGCCTTTTTCTTTAAAACCTAAAGATTTAAATACTTTGTTTTGCAGTAAACTTTCTTGCGTAAAGATAAGTTCTAATAAAGCAGAAACACCAAGCGTGTGCCCATAATAAGCTTTTAAACTATTTAATGGTGTATTTTTAAGTCCTGCTCTGTTAAAGGCAATAGCTTCCATTTCATCATTAAAAATAGTAGCGGTGCCGTGAGCAGAAATAAAATCTATTTCGTGACTTTCTATGTCGGCTTCTCTAACTGCATTTTGAATACTTATATATAAACCTTCGCCAGTTCGTGACGGACCCGAAATATGGTTAGCGTCATTAGCTGTAGCTTCTCCTATAATTTGAACTGCATCTATTTTTGGCTTTACGGAAGTCACCCAAAGTGCGGCTGCAGCTTCTCCAATATTAATTCCGGTTCTATCTTTAGAGAAAGGCTTGCAAATTTCTTTTGCTAATGCTTGAAAAGAATTAAAACCTGTTAATGTAAATTCACTTACCAAATCACCACCTACGACGATGGCATGATCATAACTTTCGTTTTCAATCATTTTTTTAGCAACACTTACCCCTAAACCTCCAGAGATACATGCATTTGAAACAATAATCGGGGTTTCTTTTAAATTAAAAAACTCTTGAAGCGTTTTTGCCAATGCAGGAAGTTTTGCTTTTTCTTTAGAAAACAAATTCTCTTCCGATAAGGTATCAATATTTCCTTTAGTTGTGGCTATAATAAAGGCTATCTTGTCTTTAGAGATTTCTGAATGTTGCTGTAATACTTCAGCGACAGCCAAAATCATCATTTTTTCTAACTTGGTATATTCTTCAACCTTTCCCAACTCTAGAAATGCTTCATCTAATAAATTAGTAGAGATATGACCTGCGTAATATTCTCCAACATGAGACGATTTGTGCTTTTTAATTGCTGATATACCTTGACTTACAGACTCTAAATTTTGTAAAGAAGTAAAGCCCAACGGAGAAATGATTTGATGATTACCTAGATATACTTTTCTCATGATAAACCGTTTTGTGCTTTCCATTTTTTGAAAAAATCAGGAATTGTCAAAGAAAGTTGTCCTTGATTATCAGTAAAGACTTGTAAGGTTTCTCCTATGCAAACTAGTTCTTGTCGC
Organism: Mesonia algae; assembly: GCF_003253545.1. Taxonomy (GTDB): domain Bacteria; phylum Bacteroidota; class Bacteroidia; order Flavobacteriales; family Flavobacteriaceae; genus Mesonia; species Mesonia algae. The sequence goes on along the minus strand of NZ_QKYV01000002.1, from coordinate 182,324 downwards.
TGATTAAAAATTTCGTATTTAAAATGAATTTTTGCAGCAGGCGTATTATAAAATGTCGTTTTTACAGTAGCAACATCTTCGTATCGTAACGGTAACTTATGCTCACAATATGATTTTACGATTGGCGTCGCAAAACCTTGTTCAAACATTTTCATATAAGCAATACCGTGTTCTCTATTAAAAGCTTCTCTCCCATCTTCAAAATAAGTGATGTAATTACCATGCCAAACCACCTGTAAAGGGTCACAGTCATTAAACCGAACACGTATTTCGTATTCGTTGGTTAACTTAGTTTTTTGAGATTTAAATCTTTCCTTTAGCATTAAGAAGGTGCAATTGCTGTTTTTATTTCCGCGGAAGCTATAAGTTTTTCTTTTTCATCACGGACCTCTATTTTTGAAAGTTTGATACCCATAAATTCTTGTATTAAACTAACTTGAGTAAAAATCTTTTCTCCTATGTGTGGTAAACGATGAAATTTAGCAGTTTTAATAGCTCCAATATAACCTATTTTAGCTTCAGTTTCTTTGGCTTGATAAGCCAAATAACCGTCTTGTAAAGCTACACTTTGTGCCATATGTTCTATAAGTCCGGCTTCAGAAAAATGATCATCATGATTCAGAATATTTTCGCTATGAATTGAAAAGCCTGTTAAAGCTTCGTTTTCATTAGCCTCATATAGTTCGCTTACCATTACAAAAGGATCTTTTTGCGGAATAAGCTGCAACAACAATTGATGATTTATAAGAGTGTCTTTTTTCATGATTTATATTCTTTCCAAAAATCGTAAAAATTAAACCACTGATGTGGATATTCTTTTACCATATTCTCCAAAGATTCTGTATAGCCTTTCAAAATTTCAATAGCATTATAATTATTAGGAATAAAAGGCCTTGCATAGAAATGATAATGAAATTTCTTTTCTCGCATAATATAAGCAAATAAAATAGGTAGCTTTTTTTGTGCTGCTAATTTAAAAGGACCTTGAAAAAACTGGGCTTCTTTCCCTAAAAAGAGTTCTTTTAAGTGCTTGCCTTCCCCACTTCTATCGGCAGCGAAAACTAACAATTCATTATTTTGTATGGCTTTATTAATTAAAAATATATGTGACAAATCTTCTTTAACTATAATAAATTTTAGTTTACTCTCCCCAGTAATTGAATTTAAATAGTTTTTTATTTGCTCGTGCTCCGTATCTGTAACCACCATATGAATATTGATCTCAGTATCTGAAATTTCCGTAAAGAAAGATCTAGAGATATTAAAATTTCCAATATGAGCGGTAAAAATGATTCCTCCTTTGCCTTGAGCTATAAGTGCTTTTATATTTTTAATTCCGTCAAATTCGAAAGTAAACCTATTCTTTAACCCCACGGTAACAGCAACTCTATCTATTAATGTTTTACCAAATTGCACATACGATGTAAAAATACTCATCATCGCTTTAAATTTTGAGTAGTTTAAGCGCCTGTGGTAATAAGTATAGATGTTTCTACTGGTGGTATAAGAAGAAAAAACAAAATAAAAAGCTACAAAATAAAGTAAACCATAAGAAGCTCTTAAGCCTAGATATTTAATAAAAAAAATGAAGATTTTATACCCAAGAATACTTCCTTTAGATTGTCCTTTCCAATCTGCCATGGCAATTATGCGTTAAGCTTGGTGTCGATAAGGGTATAGAAATCATTAAACGTATGTATATTTACAAAGTCTTCACCAACTAATTTTATCCCAAAATTAGACTCTATAGCTACTACTAAATCTACGTAATCTAAACTATCTAAATCTAAAGTTTCTTTTAAATTCGCTTCCGCGGAAATTTCACTTTGTTCTACTTCGAACTCGTCGATCAAAAAATCATCTATTTTTGAAATGATTTCACTTCTCTCCATTAATTAAGATTTTACTGTTATTCTTTTACCTTTTGGACTACTAGTGCAGAGTTGGTTCCCCCGAATCCAAAAGAATTGCTCAAAAATACATCAATTTTTGCGTTTAACGTTTCCTTAACTAAATTTAATTTTCCTGAATCTTCATCGGGTTCGTCCAAGTTAATATTAGGTGCGACAAAATTGTTTTGCATCATTAATAAAGAATAGACTACCTCACTGGCACCAGCCATCCAACACTCATGTCCTGTCATAGATTTTGTAGAACTTACATAAGGTTTTCCTTTTTCAAAAACTTCATGAATAGCTTTAGCTTCATTAGTATCACCAATGGGAGTTGATGTAGCGTGAGCATTTACATAATTAACCTTTTCTGGTGAAATTTTTGCCATTTCTAAGGCGCGTCTCATCGCTCTAGCTGGACCTTCTTGATTAGGCGTAGAAATATGATCACCATTAGAAGAGAAACCATAACCTGTAATTTCTCCTAAAATAGTAGCTCCGCGTTTTTTAGCAGATTCATAACTTTCTAAAAACAAAGCTGCGCTCCCGCCGCTAGGCACAAGTCCGTCTCGGTTTTTATCAAAAGGTCTACTTGCTTTTTGTGGCTCATTCTCTCGGGGAGAAAACACACCCAAACCATCAAAGCTACCCATGGCATATTCATTAATTTCTTGTGTACCGCCACATAAAATATAATCTTGTAGTCCTTGCTGAATTAATAGAGAAGCCATCCCAATACTATGAGAGCCACTCGCGCAAGCTGCACTTACCGTAAAATTAATCCCTTTTAACTTAAAAATGGTGGCCAAATTCATACTACACGTAGAATTCATAGATTTAAAAACACTCCCTGACCCCACAAGTGTAGTATCTTTTTTTTCTCTTATCTTATCTGTAGATTCTATTACCGAATTTGCCGTACTGTCATTACCAAAAAGAATTCCTATTTCTTGCGTATCTAAAAACTGTTGATCTATACCTGCTTGATTAAAAGCTTGCTGAGAAGCCACAAAGGCATATTCTGTCTCTGGCCCAATACTTATGCGCTGTCTTCTAGTAAGTTCTTTTTTAAGATTTAAAGGCGGAACCATACCCGTTAAAGCAGAACGATAACCAAACTCTTTTCGTTTTTTATCATAAACAATTCCAGATTTACCTGCTCTTAAAGAAGCAGTTACTTCTTCTTGGTTAGTGCCTATACAAGAATAAATCCCCATACCTGTAATAACAACTCTACGCATATCCTTATGAATAAATTCCTCCGTTTATATTTATAACTTCTCCTGTAATGTAAGAAGATTTTTTTGAAGCTAAAAAGCTTACCAAATCGGCTACTTCTTGAGCTTTCCCAAATCTATTGGCTGGAATAAGTTTTTTAAGCTCTTTTTCATCTAGATCTTTGGTCATATCTGAATGAATAAAACCTGGAGCTACAGCATTAACAGTCACTTTTCTTTTTGCAATTTCTTGCGCTAAAGCTTTAGTTGCTGCGATTACAGCTCCTTTTGCTGCAGAATAGTTGGTTTGTCCTGGAGTTCCTTTTACTCCAGAAACCGAAACCATATTGATGACTCTCCCGTAGCGTTGCTTTAATAAAGATTGTAAAAAATATTGTGTAACATTATAAAAACCTTGCAAGCTGGTTTGTATTACACTATTCCAATCTTGTTCTGGCATCCACATAAAAAGACCATCCTTAGTGATACCTGCGTTGTTGACAATCACCTCAATTTGTGCTTCAGGGTTTTGGGTTATCCAATTATCAAAAGCTTTAGTAGTTTCCTCTTTGCTCGCTACGTCAAATTGAAGTGAATCGCAAGAAACTCCGCACTCCTCAATTTCCGCTTTAGCGATAGCTGCCGCTTCTTGATTAGATTTAAAAGTGAAAAGAATATGGTAATTTAAATCTTTTGCCAATTGTATAGCGATGGTTTTTCCCAAACCTCTAGAACCGCCAGTGATGATTGCGTATTTCATTTCTCTATATATTAAGTCCTATTGAACTTTTATTAAGCTTGCGTAATTTTATACGCTTCATTATCTAATAAATAATCTTTAACCGTTTGTATATACGGATAGATAGGCTCATCTGTTTTAAAAGGTGGTACAATTTCTTGCAAGTCTTTTAAAATATTGGTTGAAGCCGATGATAATTTCTCTGCCTTATCGGAAAAATATACTGCTTGTGTTAATGCGATCAACTGAATTGATATTACTTCATAAGCATTCTCTATCACAGTTTTGGTCATATTTGCCGCATTTGTCCCCATACTTACAATATCTTGATTATCGTTATTGTTAGGGATACTATGTACATACATAGAATTAGATAAAGCTTGATTTTCGGCTGTGGTAGAAACTGCTGTAAATTGCATGCCTTGTACACCAAAATTTAATCCTAAAGTTCCTAAATTTATAAAGGGCGGAAAAATATCATTAAGCTTAGCATTTAGAGTATAATTAAGTTGTCGTTCTGCTAACATACTCAGTTTAGTCATCGCCAGCTTTAATTTATCCATTTCTAAAGCTACATAATCCCCATGAAAATTTCCACCGTGATAAACTTGTTGGGACGCTACATCAATTATAGGATTATCATTGGCAGAGTTTACTTCTTCCATCAAAATAGATTCAGTATTTTTCAGCGTATCTTTTATAGGTCCTAAAATTTGAGGTACACAACGCAAACTGTAATATTCTTGTACTTTCTCTTTAAAAACTTTTTCTTGCTTCGGATTATATAGATGCTGAACCCTATTTTTTATAAGCTCACTATCGTTTAAATGGGATCGCATTAAACTTGAAATCTCTTGCTGACCTTTATGCTTTTTTGCAGCATTTAAAGGTTCAGAAAAATGATCATCATAAGCTTCTACCAACTCATTGAGCAAAGAGCTAGCAAAAACCGACCAATTTAATAGGCGCTTAGCGTACACGGTATTTACAATTCCAATTCCCGTCATAGCAGAAGTACCGTTCATAATTCCTAGGCCTTCTCTGCCTTCTACTTTAATAGGATCAATCTTTTCTAGTTTAAAAACTTCTTTAGTCGCATAACGCTTTCCTTTATAAAATACTTCTCCTTCTCCTATAAGTACTAAGGCTAAATGAGCTAATTGAACCAAATCTCCACTTGCTCCAACTCCTCCATGTTCAAAGATTAAAGGTGTAATATTCTTGTTGAGCAATTGCGTCATTACTTGAATTACACTTAAATGAATTCCTGATTTTCCTAAAGCCAAAGTATTAAGGCGCGCAAGCATTAGAGATTTTACGTATAAAGAACTTAAAGGTTTTCCCGTACCTGCAGCATGACTTCTTATCAAATTGTACTGTAAAGCGTTTTTATCTTTAGCTTCAATTTGATATTGCGCCATAGGTCCAAAACCGGTATTTACTCCGTAAATCACCTTGTCTTTAGCAAATTCTTGTAAAAAAGAAAAACTCTCCTCTACTCTATTAAGTATGGATGGGTCCCATGAAAGTGATTCACTCTCAAATAATACCTTATAAAAATCTTGAAAAGTAATCTCTTCTTTAATTGCAATCATAACGGGAGAAAGTAGATTAAAATCTTTCTAGTTTCGCAAATGTAGTATATTTACCAAGCAAACAAAATAGAATGAAAAAAGAAAAGGTAGATGTCGCTATTATTGGCGCTGGCCCTTCAGGAACTGTTTCTGCTTCTTATTTACGACAACAAGGTATTTCTGTAAAAATTATTGAAAAGTCAAAATTCCCCAGGTATAGTATTGGTGAAAGCCTCATTCCCCGATGTATGGATAATTTTGAAGAAGCAGGATTACTCGATTGTCTTCTAAAGCAAAACTACCAAGTTAAAACTGGAGCTCGATTTATAAAAAATGGAAAGAAAAGTGAGTTTGACTTTAGTAAAAAATTTGGCAAGGGTTGGGATTGGACGTGGCAAGTGCCCCGAGATCATTTTGATCAGGTGCTAGCAAAAGAATGCATTAAAAAAGGAGTTGAGATTGAGTTTGAAACCACAGTTATAGATGCTTGCTTTACGGAAGAAAAAGCTACTTTAACTTTAAAAAATGAAGAACACGAAATATCTCAATTAGATGCTAAATATGTAATAGATTCTAGCGGATTTGGAAGAGTTTTAGCTCAACTTTTAAATCTTGAAGCTCCTCCACAAGTTGCACAACACTCATCTATCTTTACACAAATAAAAGACATTAGACGACCAAACGGAAAGGAAGGTTCACTTATTACTTTCGATATTATAGAAGAAGAAGTTTGGTTTTGGTACATTCCGCTATCTAACGGAAATACAAGCATTGGTTTTGTAGCACCCAACGATTGGTTTCTTCAATTTAAAGGTAACACTAATGAAAAGCTTCGTCAAATGCTTCCGTTAACGGAAAAATATTATCCTCAATTTAAAGAGTTACCCTTTCTATTTGAGCCTATACAAGTAAAGAATATTGCTAAAAATGTAACTAAGCTTTACGGAAATCGTTTTGTCCTTACAGGCAATAGTGCAGAATTTTTAGATCCTGTTTTTTCTTCTGGTGTTTCTTTTGCTACAGAATCGGGCCTCTTAGCTGCCAAATTAATAGTGAAAGAACTTAAAAATAGTGCAGTTGACTGGGAAAAAGAATATGTAGATTATATAAAAAGCGGCGTAAATGTTTTTTCTACGTATGTAAAAGAGTTTTATAATGGTAATCTTCAAAAAATTTTAATGCATCAACAACCTAATGAAGAAATAAAGCAACAAGTATGTGCTGTCTTAGCCGGTTATGTATGGAATGAAGAAAATCCTTTTGTAAGAAAACATCATAAGTTGGTAAAAAACGTAGCACGGTTAATAGATTTAGAAAATAATTTAAAAAAAAATAATCTATAAAATTCTCATAGTTAGAACACTATAGAATACTTAAAAAAAAAGCTAAAAAAAACTACTCAAAAACTTGCCGAGAAGATAAAGACGTCTTATATTTGCAACCGCAATAACAAAGCGAAAGTTCATAATTTTAACGGAGAGGTGCCAGAGTGGTAATGGAGCAGATTGCTAATCTGTCGACGGGTAACTGTCGCCAGGGTTCGAGTCCCTGTCTCTCCGCTAAACATCTTTAAGTTATACACCTCGGGGTGTAGCGTAGCCCGGTCATCGCGCCTGCTTTGGGAGCAGGAGGTCGCAGGTTCGAATCCTGCCACCCCGACTAGAAAAAGAGTAATCATTTGATTACTCTTTTTTTTTTGCCTTAAACTCAAATGAATTATATTTTTAAAATTGGGCTTTTTCTATCGTAATAGCTATTATTTCTTTTTCTGAGAATATATAACCTCGCGCAAGTAGATCTACAACCTAGATCAAAACTAAGTTTACTAATTTACAATATCACTGAAAACAGTTAGTCTGTTTTAAACCTAATAATCCAACTTTGTATAAAACAAAAAAAGGATTACTATGGATTTTAAAACAATGTTACAATTACCAGTTTTAAATACAAATGAAGTTTTAAAAATACTTCAAGAAATTGCAGATATAGAGAGAAAAAAAGAAAAACCTCAAATGCCGCAAGTTACAATTAGTACGCATTCAGGTGGTGCTTCTGGTTTTTTTGTGAACTATGACAGCGAGAAGAATGTAGTTTTATTATGTGATATTTATGATCGCAAGGCACAATTTCAATACTTAGAAACGCTTTCTATTTCTTCCATCTCTATGAGTAATATTAATAAATACGGTTATCTTTTATCTGATGGAAAGATTCCTTTTACTCCCGAAGATGATGAAATACCAACTTTACTTCAGTTAAAAAAAGAGATAAATTATTTAGAAATAGAGCTTAAAGAAGTTTTCGATAAAAAAGTAACTATTGTTTATGAATTTGAAGAAAACCCAGAAAATCTAGATAAGTATTATATTTCAAAAATTGTGGACTTGTTAAAAGAGACGCTTTCTAAAATAGCTGAAGATAATTTGGCTAAAGAGGCGTTTACAGAATCAATTTCAACAGTAAAATTCACATTAGGAAAAGAGATTAAGACTACTTTAGAGGAAGAAACACTATCTATAACTCTAGATACAACCAAGGGCTTAAAAAGCTTTCCTACATCAAAAAAATTACAAGATCTAATAGAAAAAGAATTATAAATATAAACTAAAAATTATGCAAGATTCTAATGTAGTTAGCCGAATAGAATTATTAATAAGAAAAGATAATAGCACAGAAAAATCGTTTGTCTTAAGCCAGTGCGATTATAGTTTTAATATGGACTATTATACGGAAGAGAAAAAACCTATAGATGTAAATTTCTCAGGAACAACAAAAATGGTTAATGATCCTATTTTTATTGAATGGATTTCTAACCAACCTGGAGAATGGTCTGGTTATGCTAAAGTATTTCATAGAGAGCAAGAGACTCCATCAATTTCATTGGTCTTTAACAAAGCTACTGTAGTGAGCTTTAGTCAGTCTTTCTCTGAATATAATTCTCATAGCGATGCTTATTTTAGTATGATATTAAAAGACGTTACCTTTAACGATGTAAAACTGCATTAATAAAAAAACTCTATTGTAAAGCCTTTAATGATTTAATTCTTAAAGGCTTTTTTTAGTTGTAAACTACAAGATATATTAGCCATTAAAAAAGGAAAATCTATAAAGATTTTCCTTTTTTAAAAATAACAAGAAGATGTTATTTTTTAATACTATAAATTATTTTCTAAATATTCACGTATAGTTATATCTATAAAATACCCGCTGTGATGACCTCCCCAACAAGCCGTTAAAGAAAATACACCATCTTCTAACTTTAGTTCTTTTTTAGCTTCTGCTCCTTCATTTGGTATGCAATAAACCTCTATAGAATTCAAGCTCTCTGCTACAGCTTCTCTGCCCATATCATCTTTACAAACTTCTCTTAACCCATCTGTAAGACGTTGTAGACAAACACTTGGTACAAACTTTATAAAGTCCATTTCAAAAGTATCCCAATTAATATTGATGGGTAATTCTTTACCTACAATTTCATTAATTTCTTTCTGATAATCTCCTAAATATTGATCTTCTATAGATTTTGCAGCCCTTTTTTCTTGTAATCCCATGTCGTATTATTTTAAATGAATTTTATAATTCAAATTTATCATAACATCCTTTTTAAATAGCACCTTGTATAAGTGATACTCAAAATTCACGGAATTCAGGGAGGCTCACATTTACTTATAATACTAGATTTATGCTTTCTAAATTAAAACTTCATGAAATTTGTAATACTAGTAGCTGTATTTCTACTTATAATTTTACTTATTACCACTGGTTGTGCACAAATAGTTGGTGGTATTTCTCAAAAGAAAGCAGCAACAAATCTGGAGCAATATTTACAAATAAAATATAATGGCCAGCTTACATTTAAAGATCTAAATAGATATTTTAATGCAGCAACAATGGATCCTAATATATTTAGTGTTGTTGTTTATGATAAACAAGTACCTGAAATAGAATTTTATACCCATATCAATGCAAAAACCATATTAGAAAATGACACTCTTCCTCTATACCCTAAAGCTGATGCAATAGTTTTTGATGATTTATATCGGGAAATTTTAAAACGTTATAACATTAGACAAGAGGTCATAGCAGATTTTAAAGCTGAAATTTCAAAAATAGTTTTTTCTGATAATGATATTGAATTTACGTTTAATGAAGATTTAAACCCAAATAAACTAAATGATATCGTTACCCGTTTTATAAATCGCTTAAACCAATCTTTTAAGCAAATAGATAGTGCTTACGAATTGAGTTTACTTATTAAAACTCCAGAATACCCAGGTGGATTTATCAACATTACCTTAGATATAGAAAACGCTCAATACACACCAGGTCCCTATTTGTTATCAGAAAATCTGACTAATTTTGAAATGCTAGAGACAAAATTAGAAGCTTATATGCAAGCTAAATTAGATACTAATTATCCGTATTTTAAAATTATAAGTCATAGGAAAATTTATATGGATAAATCTTCTTTGTCAAAAGGCGCTTGGATACAATATTTAGATGATAAAAGAGTAAAAAATACAGAAAGTGGTAGATGGGTAAATCCGCAAAAAGGACTGTTTGTAGTCTATTTCGATTTACAATCTTCTTTCATTTATCGTGCTGAAATGCTTTCTGAAGAAAATGATAAAACTTCTAAAGACCAAGAAAATCTACAAATAAAAGAAGCTCTAGAAGCAGAAGGAATTAAAATTCAATAAAATTCTTTAGTTTACTTTAAAACATTAAAAATTTGCTTGAGTTCAAAACTCAGACGTATTTTTTTATGTTAATCAAATAAACCTGATTCGATAGCAAATTTAACCGCTCCTGTGGTTGTTTTAGATCCAGTTTTTAAAAGAATATTTTTTCTATGCGTTTCTACTGTATTTACAGAAATAAATAATTTCTCAGAAATTTCTTTAGACGTTAATTCTTCTCCCAATAGAGATAATACTTCTTTTTCTCTTGGTGAAAGTTCTATGTTTTTATATTTTTTACGTTCAAAAATACTTTCCATATAACGTTGTTTAATTATTTCAGAAAAATATTGTTCATCATTTAAAACAGTTCTTACAGCTTTTTGCAATTCTTCTTTACTCGTGAACTTTGGTACAAAACCATCTGCGCCTTTTTGAATTACTTTATGCACCGTTCTATGATTATCTAGCATACTTAGCATAATAATTTTTACGTCACTATGTTTCTTTTTAATTTCTGTAAGCAATTCAATACCATCCATTTTTGGCATACTGATATCACTTATAATTAAATTAATATCAAATTGATTAAGTAGTCTAATCACTTGCTTCCCTTCTGTAGCTAGGTGAACTTCATTAATTTCTTCCATGTCGCTTAGAATGGTATTAATACCTTCAAGAAACATTAGGTGATCGTCTGCTATAACAATGTTTATCTTCTTCACAATTCTTTTTTTATAGGAATGTCTATCATAATAGATGTGCCATTTGCTGAAGCACTATCTATATCTAATGTTCCTTGCATTTTATGGAGTCTTTCTTTAATATTACGTAGGCCTATTCCTTGTTTTTTATTTTTTTGAAATCCTTTGCCATTATCATTAATCACCATATTTAAGTGATCTTCATGTTTAGTAAGTTGTACTTCTGCCTGAGTTGCCGCTGCGTGTTTAAGTATATTATTCACCAATTCCTGAACAATTCTGTAGGTATCTGCTAATAATGCTTCTGGTAAACTATCTATATCTTCTTCCGGAAAGAAGAAAGCTTTAATTTCTACTGTTGATTTTTCTGAAATCTGGTTAATAAAATCGTGTAGAAAACTAGTAAATCCTATTTTAGAAAACGGCAAAGGATGAAGCTGATGTGAAAGTCCGCGTACATCAATACAAGCATTGTTTATAGCTGATGCAATTCTTTTAGATTGTTGTTTTTCTTCGTGCTGCTCTGCATAATGCTCAAAGGCAATTTTTATACCTGCTAAATCACTCCCTATACCATCGTGTATTTCTCTTGCTAATCGAGACCTTTCTTCATCTTGGCCTTCTTGATAACGCTCTATAACAGATAATTTATGATCTTTTATCATCTGATTTATTTGCTGCTTAGCATTTTCTTCTTGTTGCAAACTCAATTCTTTTTGTGCTCTTAATCGCTGTACATAGAAAAATCTCAAAACAATTAGGGTTAATAATATTAGCACAAAACCAGCAATAAACGTATTTCTCACAATACGTTGTCTTTTTACAGTAAGCTCTGCTTTTTGCAACTCAGCTTCACTTAACTTTTGTTCTTTTTCTAAAAGTTTTATTCTAGTTTCTTTTAATTGAGTTTCATAGCGTTCTTGTATATTGGCTACATATTTCTCTTTATCTAGAGAATTTTGTTCTTCTATGGTTGTGATAGATTTTTCATAAAATTTTAAAGCATTTTTATAATTTCCTTCATCTTGGTAAAGCTGGGAAAGATTTTTATAGATGTTAGAATTATACATTAATAACGAGTGCTCCTCTCCTATTTCTAATGCTTGCTGAAAATAGTTGATTGCTTTTTGTGTATGTCCCAATTTACTCTCGCATAATCCCAAGTCGTTTAGGACAATTGCTATATCTGAATTAAACTGAAGCTCTTTCAAAAGAATCAATGTTTTTTCTAATGAAATTACCGCCTCAGCACAACGTTCTTCTTCCACCAGCATTTGTGAAAGATTAATGTTTACATAGGCGATAACCGCTTTATTACCTTCTCTTTCTCTATAACCTAAAACGGTTTGGTAATGTTTTCTAGCTTGATCAAACTTACCTTCTTCTTTTAAAATATTAGCAAAATTAAAGAGTGTGGTAAGTACACCATCATCATCACCTAGTTCTCGATAAAGATTGGCTGCGCGATCTAAATTTTCTGCAGATTTTTTATATTCATTCTGAAGTAAATATAGTGTAGCTATATTTTGATATGCATTAGCTTCTTGTACCCTATTCTCTGTTTGTTTTGAATAATTTAAACATTCTACAAAGCTATCCATAGACTTTGGATATTCTCCTAAGTTTTTATAACCTGTGCCTAAAATATTATAACAGGCTGCTAAACCTTTTTCAACTTGGAGAGATTTAAGTAAAGTAATTGCATCATGGGAGTACTTAATTGTGCTTTTATAATCTCCCGATATATTCCCAAGATGACCTAAAGCATAAAGTGCTCTAGCCACCTGTAGGTCCATTTCTAATTTTTTACTTTCACTAAGCCATTGTAAAGCTGCCTCTTTTGCTAGTTGCGGATTTTCATATACATTTTTGTTATAGACTATAGAAAGAGAATCTATTAAAGGAGTATTTTGCGATGTTTGTGCAATAGCTACATCTTGTAATCCTAAAAAAAGGAATACTATTAAAATAATATGTTTTCTAAATAGCTTCATTAAAGAAAAGACAAACTTAATCTCTTTGATTGAAATAGTCAGTTCTTATTTTAGATTTCATTTCTTTTAACATTTGTAATTCTCCATTTTCAAATTCAATATCTAGCTTAGAAATGCTTTCTAGTAAATTATGCTGAAGAAATAAATCTTCTTTATAATGTGTTTGTGCTATTTCTAAATGATCTAATAAGGCCATTTCAGACGGATTATCCTTACTTAAATACATTGCGTTGTATTTGGTGTAATCTTCTACATTTCCTAAATCTTTCATCGTGTCTTTTGCGGTTTTTAACATCTTATGAAACTCATTTTTTTCAAAATTAAAAAAGGTATATTCCGTATAACGTTGTAACAAATCGTTGTGCGCCACCAAACTCTCTTCGTAGCGTTTTTCTTGTTGTAAAGCAGAGGCATAAGCAAAATCTACTTTCCAATCTCTGGCTTCTGGAGCTTCTTTTTTTATAGTTTCACAGAGTTTTATTACTGCTATATTATCACTCCCTGAGCTTCCACATTCTAAAGCTAATTTTAAATAATATGCTTTGTTAGTCGATAATTCTGCAGCTTGTTGTAAAGAGTTTGCTCCGCCCGTAAAGTCCATTAACATCCATTGAATAAATCCGTTGTTTCGGTATTGGGCAAATGTCATTGGGTTATCTATTAAATCCTCTGCTGTAGCTTCGCCTAATTCTTCTGGATTTTCTAAAAAAGTTTGATAACAAATCCATTGAAAAACTGGTTTTAACTCTTGCGGTAATTCCCCTTGCTCAAAATTATATATAGCGTATTTATAGCATTCTTCATAATCTCCCATTTCTACAAGCGTCTCAATGCACATATTCATTGTGCTAAAATAATCAGAATCACCATCTACATAAAAGTTGATTTCTGATTGCATATCTTCAAAAAACGCCGTGTAGTTATGATTTATTTTATGAATCACCATTCGTAAATTATACAACCAAGGCGCATATGAATGTTGTGGTAATGGATAATCTGAAAGTGATTCATTAATTATAACCAAAGCTTCATCATAACGACCTAACTTAACTAATGCTCTCGCCTGAAAAAATAACGTTTTTAACGTTGGTGTTTGTCGTCTATGAAATTGTGTAACAATATTTAAAATACCTTGCCAACTTTCTATTCTACTGTTAACGGTTAGTAAATTAAACAGATACTCACTCATTCTAAGTCCGTTTTTAAAGGCCTCGTGATAAGCCGCACCAGTCTCGTTATAATTTTCTTCTGATAAAAAAGATTGCGCTTTTAATACCAATAGCAACGGATTTTTAGGATTTAGAGCCAGTCCGCGTTGTACACAAAGGTCTATAGTTGTTTTGTTTTTAGAGTAATAATAAGATGAATTTCCTAATAACAAATATTGATGCTGTGCTAATTGCCAACCAGAATTAACAAGCGCCTCCATATACTTTTCATATTCTGAAAAATTGGTATAGTTTTCTTCTGGAAAAACAGGTTCTGCTGGAGCACTTATTAGCTGAGAGACCATATCGTACATCATAAATGATTTGGCATAATCTGCAAGTAAAATGCGAGTAGTATGACTTAATTCTAGATGTCTCCATTCGGCAATCCATCGTTTTTTATTTTCAGAAGCCTTATTTTCCCATAAAGCCACCTGAATTCCTGCTAGATTCTGACTCGCTTGGTCTAAACGCTCATCAATTTCTAAACCTTTTAAAATACTAGTGTTATGGGTTTCTGAAGCTAGTTCTAATAATTGATTAGCATCTACTTCATCGTCAGAATGACATAGATTTTCTAGATGTGCTGCTTCAATCTCCCAAAGTAAGAAACGAGTTTCGGTAAGCGCAGGATAACATTCCAACATATATTTTAAGGTCAATATAGCCTCATCATATCGTTGTTCCTCCTTTAATTTTAGCGCATAAAGTAAATGTAAAGTATCGTTATATGGATTGGTCATTAAGGCCGTGGTGTATACCCATTCATTACATTCTTTATAAAAACTACAAATGTATTCGTAATCTGATGGAAGCTCTTGTCCAATACTAATTAAAGCTTGCAGATAGGATTCCATAGCTTTCATATTAAGCTCTTCAAAAGCACTAATATATAGCATATAAATGCGGTAATATCTTGCATTTATGGCTGGATATTTATCGGATAGCATTTCAATGCTTTCTTGTAAATTACTAAGAAGCGTTCCTAAAGGTTCGTATAGATTGGCCTTGTAAAGTTCTTCGGCACGCTCTAATTTTTTGTTAAGGTTTATTATCTCTTTACTCATTATTTCCATTCTTTAAACCAGTCGGCGTGTTGTATATGTAAGCGTTGGTAGCATTCCCAAAGGGTTTCTGTTCCTGGAAATTTACTAACATCTTGTTCAGTTGCTCCTAAAACATACTCACCTCCTAAACAGACATTACGATGAAATTCTCCCCAATTAGAAAAGTTAGATTTTATAATATGGTTAGCTTCTTCTAGGCGCAAAATTATTTCATCGGTTTGTATTAAACCTAAAACGTGTCCTAGACGCATTTGAAAAACATAATACGCCATTTCGTATCCAATAAGCTTTTGAGTTTTGAGTATAAAACGGTATTTCCAAACCATTTTATAAATTGCTTTTGTTCTCGGGTTTTGTTCTGCATTGTATTTAGCATCAAAATCGGTTGTGGTCATCATCCTAAATTCTAAAGCTAGTTTATCAAAATTATGAGAGACCATTTGTCCGGTTTCGTAACGCTGCAAACTATTGCGTAAATGCAAACCAGACTTTATTCCGAATACATTTAAAAGACGTTTAGCTTGTTTAACATCCATTTCATTTTCTAAATCAAACCCAGACCAAGTTGTTAATTCGGCTTTTTTATAATTCTTCTTTAATATCAAGGCCGATAAATTTAATTGGTCTTGTATTTGGGGGGTAATTTCGTGTGTCATTTTCTAAGCATTTAAACCGTTTACCACTTCTAATAAGGCGGTTGTTAAATCTTCTGAATAGGCTCCAGATTTTGCCATTGCTTGTAATCCCATTGCGTAAGATGCTGCCATTTTTGAGCCTTTTACCAAATGCGTAAATAAGCTTCTGCATAGGTTTCCGTAGGTCTCTTTATCGGTTCCTGGGGCTAAATTGGTGTCCAGTAAGGTCATATACAGCGCCTGACTAAAACGGGCATCAAGTCCTGTTTCATCGTTAGCCAACCAAAGTTTAAAATCGTCTTTTCTTTCTTCTAAAACTTCTAAAAGTTTAACGTCGCAAATACCAACATCCTTGTACTGTTCTAGGTTTTGAAGAATCGTTTCTACGTAATTCTGATTAATTTCTACAAACTCAATTTCTATGTTAGAAGTTTGTAATTGCTCTATAACAGTGCTAATTTCTTGTTGTGGTTCACTTTCAAAATGGAAATCGTAAAAGGCATCAATGATCGTAACTAATTTAGGTTGCTGGTTAAAATTAGCAACGTCATTTTTATTGTAATCCTTTAAATATCCTACGGTGTTTTTGTGGAGTTTATTTTCGCCTAATTCTGTTAGAAAATCAATCAAAAACATTTCAATTTGTTCAGAAATACGACCTAAAACGTTATTTTCAGCCTGTTTTAGTTTAGATTTTCTATGAAAAGTTATTATTCTATTTAATGCACGGTCTAAAAAGAAACTAATATCATTTTCATAGGTATTAAAATAAGTAGCCATTCTACAACCTTGGGTGTTTAAAACCGTTTCTACCCAAATGGCTTCTTCCGTAAAGCTGTAATAATAATCGGCTAAATAATTAAACCAAGCCTGAACAAGATGAAGCGTTAACGGATGGTCTTCATTTATATAATGAGCGCGTGCAAAATCGTTACAAGATTTGATTACACAAGTATCAATATCTTTTAAAGCCCAAATTTCATTAACACGGGTAAAATTGCCAGATTCTACACATAAATTGGCTAAGGCATCAACAATTAGTGGTAAATTTTGTGTTCTAACTGTGTCTTCAACAGTTCGTGAAGTATAGGCTAGTTCTAATAAATATAACTGTAAACTATTTTGTTGTTCTGGGGTGTAAAGTTCTAGTAATGCTTCTCCTGCATCGTAAAATGTGCGAACTAAAAATTGATTTAACGGATTCGAAATGCCTTCTTTTATAAAACCTTGAAGCCACGCATCTAGGTTGTCTTTAACTTGAAACACTTCACGAATTAGAAATGCACCTGTCACTTCAAAATCGGCATCACCAAAACGCATTTGTGGCAATTTTCCGTTGCGTCCTTCAATAAGTAAATTGGTAAAAATAGTGTTGAAAGTTTCAGTCTGAGATTTAATTCCTGTTTTAGGATGACATTTATTAAACCAAAACGGAATTAATTGTGCGGGAAGCACTTCAGCTGCATTTTCAGTAAGAATTTGTTTTCCATAGTCTTTAAAAGCTTCGGTTTGAAAATTACTTCCGCCATCGGCATTCAGCCACGCTATAAATCTTAAATGACTTTTTTCTAACTGAATTTGCGGGATATCTTTATCACGAAAATGAAATAATAACACATCGCCAGCATCCCAAACTTTATCACCTAAAGAAGCAATTAACGGATAAAAATCTTCAGAGGTTTTTAAATTTAATAATTCTGAACTTTTAGCTTCTACAAAAATGAAGCGCTCTTTTATTGCTTTATGCGCTTCAAAAATAAGTTCTACATTATTATCGTAATAGTCGGCTAAATCTTCAGAAAACCAAGGCAACATTAAATCGTAAGCGCCTTTGGCATACACACGACCTACGGGTAAAAGGAGATGGAATTCTGTGATGAATTTTCTCCAATTATTATCAAAAAAGTGTTGAATAAAATCGTTATCTATTTGAAATGGAAAGGTATTAACTGTTTTATCAGCATTGACAACGGTATAGGATTCGTTTAGAATTTGATGAATGATACAATGTTGAATTAAAAAATCTGAACTCAACACATCACGAATGTCAAAAATACGGTGGACTAAAAAGCGAGCTATAGGAAATGAGGCTTCAGATTTACTTTGCATCAAAGCTTTCAGAACGTTAAAAATTTGTGTTTTTAGCGTTTCTGAAATCGCTTCAGATTGAAAATAACTCAAGCTAAAATATAAAAACGTCACAAGCTTGTCGGCACTTTTTTTATCAGGATAAAATCCGTTTTCTACTAACGGAAGCCAAGAAGCAACAAACTCTAAACCTTCTTGTTCGTTAGCGTAAATTTCTGGATGAAAATAGATGTGTTGTGCCAGTTGCTCAGTAAAATTTACTGTGGTATCTGTTGTGTCTAAACTTTTTTTAGTATTGCTATAAACATCGGTTTCTGTGGCGTCAATTAACTCTAAAACCTGAAGCAAAGCTGTAGTTTCTGTAGCCTGTAGAGACGTTGTTTTTATTTTTGGGATGATATGTGTTTTAAAAATCGCAGGCATTTGCTGTGTATTATCTAAATTATAGGTTGTGTGTTTTTGAAAGTTTTAAGCACTGTAAAACCATTCGTGGTCTTCAATTTCACCTTCGTTACCCTTTAAACTATTTAAGAAAGTAATAAGATCTTCTGCTTCGATATATCCAATTTCTTGATCGGCACCAAAGCGAATAATTTGTCCGGCTTTACCTTTAGTATTCGGTGCAAAATCGAAGGCTAAAAAATTACCATTTTGTAAATCGAAAAAAGGAATCCAATACGGTGTGGTATACATTAAAAGTGCTTTACCCTCGTTGGTAGAATAGGTATCTAACAACTCTTCTTGCGTCCAATCATCATAAATTTCTTTCCACTGTTTCCATTCGTTATAAATATCTTCTGCACCCATAATAGCACAGCGGTTTATGCCATTATGCAAGCTTAAATATTCTTTAATAAGTTGCGGAAAAGGATAACCAGATTCTGCTTCAAACTTTGCATAAATAGCGTCGTTGTTATTAGGTGGATTAATGCTTAATCGCTTTTCGGTCACTAAAGTCATAAATGTTTGCACCAAGTCTTTCATATCTATTTTAGCTTCCAATTGAATAAAAGGATTTAAGAAATCTGATTTTTCTTTGGCCAATTGTTCGGCTATAAATTGATTTGGGATAAAATGATCTATAAAAGCACCTGTTTCTTCTTGAAAAGTGATGTTTTTTAAATTACTCACGGGTTGTGAGCTATAGCTATTCTGTTGAAATGAATACACAGAAGATTTTAGCGGTTTTTCACCATCATCATCTATAATAATGTCGTACCATTCATTAAAGAGCGGTGTTTTTTCTATTTCGAAGGCGTAAACAATTTTACCTTCAAGATAAGCAACACCATAAAATTGGTGAATATTACTGTGATCTGGAGTAATAAATAAGAGTTTAAAAACGGATTTCCCAGAATGTTTTTCAACAGCTTCTAAAAGGGCATCTCTAAATGTAAAACAATTGCTATAATGAAAAGGATCTTCAAGTACAGGAAGGGTTTTAATTTGAAGGGTTTCAAAATTAAAATCATTCCATTTTAAGGCTTTAAAGTCTTTAGAATAGGCTAAACTATGCTTCATTTTCTCTTATTTTTAATAATGCTAAGGTACTTTGGAATATTAAAATTTTCATCACTGAAACTAGTGATTTTGTAAAAGAAGTTCCCTGTTTAATTGCTAATCTTGCTTTTTAAAGTGCTTTCTAATAACGGAAATTGCTTAGGTTCAATCTGACTAACAAGGAATCTAATCTTTTTTTCTTTTTTATCTGAATTCTCATACGTAATCAGGATGACTTTTTTTTCAACCGCAAAAGATTTAAGTGCGTTATAAGGCACCGTTATTTTGCCTATAACTCCTGGTTGAAACACAAAATGAGTCTCAAAAAAATTGAAAACTTTAAGCTTTTTATTAAAAACATAGAGACCAAAGAATATGATAGCAGCGCCTAAAGGAATCACTGATTCTATAGATATGTCTTGTAGGGAAATTAGGCAAAGCCCTATCATAAATAGAGCAAAAACTAAAGGTTTATATTTTGCTTTGGAACTTAATTCAATGCCAGATTTTGTGTGTGATTTAGTCATCATAAATTTTAGTGATTTTTTTTATAATTTTAAAGTCGAGTTGAATTCCTTCAAAATCTTATTTTGAAATTTCTTTAATACATTCTCGTCTTGGTCCGTAACTTCCGTAAACCGTCTGAAATTTCACATTTAATGTTTGAAGCAGAAGCTCGTAATTAAAACTAGGTAATTGATCGAGGCAAGTTAACATTAAATGTTTTTTCACTTTTAAATTTTGATGATGAATAGCATCGCAGCTTAAGGCATAATTGAGCAATTCAGGCGCTAAAGCTTGAGTTCTAAATTCACCCTGAAACTCGTTAGTGACATTCGCTTCATTTTCATTATGCTGAAGTGTTACAGCTTCCGTTTCAGCCATTGGTCCGTTACCGTGACGCGTTTGATAACAACGCGATACGTAATAAATATTTATTTCCACATCATTGCCTATATGTGATTTTATAAGCTGAAGGGCGTTTTTAGAAGTGGTGTAACTCCAAGTGGTATGCGGATGAAACCCGTGTTGGGTATCGAGTAAAATACCTTGGCTACCTTCAAAAATAAAATGCTTATAACTAGTAGCTAATTCTGAAAGTGTTCTTATATCATAAAACGTCTCAATAGATTTACAACTATCTATAAAATAAGTTTCGTTGTAATCTTTTAGTTCGTTGTTGTAATAATCTTGAACCGATTTTGGCTGATGCGCGATTTTAGTTTCATAATAAGTTTTTATACTCTGTAAGCGCTGTTTTAAAACCCATTGAAATTGTAAGTCATTGGCATAAAGGTAAACTTCAGCTTTATTTCTGGCGATGGTAGTTCCAAAACCTAAACCGCAAGAGCCGTGTTGCTGTTGTTTTTCTATCGCTCGGTTAAAAGCAATATCATAAAACGTGGTAATCATTGCTAGCGGATGAAAATACAGTTTTGGCTGATAATTTTTCAAGAAATGACCTTCATCTAAAATAGCTGGTGGAAAAAGTGTGGTGTATTCAGAATAATAGGTTGGTACGTTCAAAAAGGTTCCTGAACCAAAATTGCTAAACGTGTGTGAAAGCATTTTTGTACTTACGGTGTGCCCAATTTGATGTCCGCCAGAAAACCGGACCACTAGACTTTCTTCAGGGTTTTGCGATGCCAGAAAATCGGTTGTTAATCCTTTTCCGGCATCGCCAAATCCTAAATCTATAACAAGACTACATTTTGTCATTTAAAGCATATTTTCTACGTCTATATCTACACTTGAAGAGGTAGAACTTTTAGCAGATGTAGGGCTTGGATTATGATTTTGAATCACAACTTCAGCAATACGCTTAGCAACAGTTTTATAGTCTGGAATCTCCATAAAATGATCACCTAAAAGCGTTTTCCAATTGCCTTTACGACTTTCTTGTTTAGACCACTCATTGTGTTCTAAGTGCATATGAAATACATTGTATTTTTCTTTTGCTTCTTCAATAATAGCTTCCGTAGTAATAGTTTCAGCTTCATTGGTGCACGTGTATCTTTTAATAATTTCCGCAGGAATAGTAGGAAAAACAGGTTCGTCTCCAATGGTAAATAAAAAGCCTTTTTGTTTTCTCTTTTCCCAACAATCAATAGACGTATGACGCGCCGCAAATAAATGTGCCAAATTATAGCCTTCTTGATTGTTTCCGCCGCCACCGCCTTCTAAATAAACGCGCGTTAACCAACGGTCTAACAATTCTGCAGAAGATTCAAATTGCCCCACTTGCAAAGGTGCGTGATCATAAATAAAATCACCAATCCCTAAAAACAAGACTTGCGGATCTTCAATACCAGCCTCCATTAAAGAACCTATAAGGTCTGGTAAAGCTTCTTTTACAATATGTTCTGGTACAAAACCCATACTTCCTGTAACATCTAAAGCTACAATAATAGAAACGGTTTCAGGGTGTTCTTCAGAATCGCGTGATTCTCTTACAAGAACTTTAACCGGATCCATTTCTGGGTCTATTGCTCTAGAAGTAAAAATCTCTTCTCTAGATTTATTACTGTAATCTTTTGTTTTTCTTAATCGTGCGTAAGCATCTTGGCTAAATCTTCCTCCTCCCATAATTATAGTTCGTTTATTGTGCCACCAAATAAGTGTGTATAACGCTTTTTGGCTAATTCTAATTTAATTTCTAAGTTTCTTATTTTAACTGACATTTCTAAGTCTTTTGCTACATAATCTTTTGCATCAAAATCTGAGGCCAACACTAAGCTATTAGCATCTGTAGGACTCATATCTAGCATATTTTCTTGCTCGCGTCTTAGACGTTTTAAAGACAAGGCTAAATCTTCAGTTTCACGTTTGTACATTAATTGTGCATCTTCTGCAATAGCACTTGCACGATCGTCTCTTATTTTTTCATTGTTGCGTTTTAGAGATTCTAAAAACGCCGCTTTATTAACTTGATCTTCCATAAAAAAGGTTTTCTACAAAATTAAATTTAGTCAGTGATTATTTTATCCCTGATAACAGTGATATTAATTTATGATTAATACTTCCGAAGAAAAAATCACGGAATACAGGCATTAGTGATTTAAATAACCAACTTACTTTTGGT
The DNA here is from genome assembly GCF_003253545.1 of Mesonia algae. Classification (GTDB taxonomy): domain Bacteria; phylum Bacteroidota; class Bacteroidia; order Flavobacteriales; family Flavobacteriaceae; genus Mesonia; species Mesonia algae. Next base: position 159,945 of record NZ_QKYV01000002.1, on the reverse strand, counting down.
ACTCTTAAAAATAGATTTATGATTGCATTGTTTTTATCATCAAAAGGATTTCAAATTAATTCAGAAAACATCACATTTCCAGTACCGTTAACACAATTAAAAGCATGTTTAAATGAAAATTATAGAACCGTAAAAAGGAAAAGTAATACCGTTTTTACTTGGGACGATTTAGGTATTTTAGCCTATTCTAAAAACGGAGAGGTCGTAGAGTCGATAACCGTAGCTTTAGAATTAGAAGAATATGAATTTAGTCCGAAGCAGATTTTTACTGGCATATTTCACTATAACAATCAAGACATTATTAGCTATTATAAATCTCATAAAAAAAATCTTGTAAAACTTTTTGAAGGTGATAGAAGTGGTGCATTGGTGGTCAATGATATTAGTGCTTGGTTCTCTGTGAGAAAAGAACAAATAGAAGCTATTGAAATTAGTGAATATACGCCTTATGAACGTGGTGCGGGCATTCCTAAGGATAAATACAGCATCACACCTTTAGATGAAGAAGGACTTACATTTACAGATTTCGGATTTAAATTATCTATAATTGAAGAGTTGATGTATATGAAAGGTTTAATAAAACCACAGTTTGACCTCCACGAATTTGCAAAATGGTACAGAGGAAGGGCAATAGATATTGATGAAGAAGGGTATGAACCCATTGCAGAAGTTACCCAATATTTTAAAGATTTACCCATACCAAAACGCTTAGCTACCGAAATTACTGATTTTTATCAAGACGGCGGAAACGATATTTATATGAATTTATGCCCATTTTCTGGCGGTGATGTGGAGTACTGGGATATTGAAACGGCCATAGATGCTAAGCAATTTCCTAACTTAAAAAAAGTAACGTTGTGCTATGCCAGCGAAAAAGCTTATAATGAGTTTGAGCAAATGGGGATTGAGGCAGAATGGTTATAATTTACTTGTGAGATTTTATAAAAGTACGCCAAATAGGCGTACTTTTTTTATGCAACACATTTAATATTATAGAAAATAAAATCTCGCTATATATAATTATCACTAATTTCAGTGATAGAGATAAGATGCTTAAGCCCTAATTTTGGTTTTAAAAACAAAACAATGGGATTAGCAATTACTAGCGGCATTTTAGCAGACTTTATAGAAAACGAACCTGAAGGTTACCAAGCTTATAAAGTAATTTTTGAGAACATCAATAACATCTTGGCTAAAAATAATATAGAGCCACACCAAGAACCAGAAACTTTAGATCGAGCACCTTTACATTCTGGAGGTTTTCCTTATGTATTTTTACATTTTTTGAAACGTTTTGCTGCACACGTATGGGAAAACAGAGATAATGAAAATTGGGATTGGACACCAACACCATTTCCTATAGACGATGAGCCTGGAAAAGATCCTATTTTAGAGGAACATTATTCTTACTTGTCTAGTCACCTTTTAACACACTCTGATGCGGAAGGTTTTTATCTTCCTGTGGAGTTACCGGAAGTGCTTTTTGATACTGACGAAAATCCTGTTCCTGGAGCAATGATTGGTTCTTCCTATGATTTATTAAGTGAGTTAAAAAGCTTAATCAAATTTTTGAATATTCAGTTAAACGAAGACGATATCATTTCTAATTTACCAGAAATTAATCAGAAAATACAAGACAAAGGTGATTTTTGGGTAGAGACCTTAGTTTGTGCTACACTTTTAGATGCTGCTAAATTTAGTATCCTTAATAAAACCGCAATCTTATTTCACTAAGAGTGCTTTTAAAATAATTCAACATTAGTTTCACTATTTCAATACCTATCACAAATGGAAATTACAAATAAAGATATTCAACAAATTAAAGATGAATGGAATAAACAAGGAAGTAAATATGCTTCTGATGTAAATGCTATGGTTGAATTTGGTGAAACTAAGGGTTGGGAAAATTGGAAAGGCGAAGAACCTAGAGATGGTAGAGGCCATTTAGCAGATACGCTTTTTCAACTTTTAAAAGACGCTAATAAAAATAATACTGTTTCTCAATTTAGAACAGATTTTCCGCCTGCGCACACGCCTTTAGTTCAGTTAATGAAAGAAAAAGGGCAAAGTATAATGCAGTTACAATTTATAAATGAACAGAAAATTGTTTTTGTAACAGGAGCGCCATACGAGCAAAGACAAGCTTATATCTTGGATAATAATGATATTTTAGAACTCGATACTTCTATTGCTGCTGTAGGGAAATCTAAACAAAATAATGTGTTTGCTATTGCTGCAAATAATATTATTAGTACTACTCAAGGTTGGGAAGGTGATATTATAGCAACGTTCCAATTAGATGAAACAAAGAATATTGGAATTACAGAATTGATCCCTTTTAACGACGGACTTAAAATTCTATTGGTATCATCAGATGGAATTTATGTTATCTCTAATACAGGGGAAAATATGATTCACCCATTACCAGATCCAGAAGATGACGAGTGGGAACCTTATATGGATATGGAAAATGCAACACTTTCTAACGACAATAAATACATTGTAGTTGGTGATCAATGTTATGACCATAGAGTTTTAGATAATAATGGTAAAGAAATTGCAGAAATAGGCACACAATCTTCTTATCCAGATTTTTGTTTGTTTTCTAAAGATGATAAACAGTTAATTACCAATTCGTGTCATTTTTATAACGGTATAACCATTGGTGTAGCAACTTCAGATTTTGAAAGTATAAATATTCCAGCTTATGAAGGTGGTGAAGATTGTATCACTATTGAAGATGGAATGCGAGTTTACTGTGGTGTTTCAACCTCAGAATTCTATATACTAGGAGACGCTTTTGGTTATATTAAAGCCGTAGATACCAAAGGAAACTGTATTTGGAAACACTTTTTAGGATCTACAATTACTGGTATTACTATTTCTGAAGATGAAAAAACCTTATGGATTGGTGCTGCTTCTGGAATGCTACATAAACTACAATTAAACCAAGGATTAAGAGATAACCACACCATTGGTACTGCTAACCATTATGAAGACTTCCGTATAATTTTTTGGAAAGAAGAACCTGTTTTAAAATGGTAAAACATCCTTTATAGAGACGTAATTCGTTTCACTTATATTTTAAAATAAGATATTATTTCCTGCTTGAGTTTTACACGTAGGCAAGCTTACTAGTGCTATAATATTTGATAAAATAATGCACTAAGTGGTAACTATTCTTATAAAAACATTCACTTAAAAAAAAATTAAATTGAAAAATCAATATTCTTATTTCGTATTATTATTAGTTATACTTTCTTCTTGTAGTAGTAAAACATATACGGCTTTATACCAAGAAAGTGACATTTCAGTTTCTAATCAAACTCCATATTATTTACCAAAAAACTTACTACAATTAGAGGTAATTTATACGTTGAATGAGCCAAGAGTAGAAAAAAATGGAATAGATTTACCACTAAACACTAGTAATACTAAAATTACTATTGAAGATCCTATACAAGTAACCAATCTGTTAGCGGCAGACACTTCTAGAAAATTTGTAATTACAGGAAAACAATTAACAAACTCGCAATTTATTAATGGTAATTCAGTGCAAAAAAATATGTACGAAGAAGAAACAACTACCATTACTATTCAAAATAACACTACTTCTACTCCATCTATAAACTTAACAGTTTCTAGTATAGAAGCTGAAGCTTATAAAAGCGTGTTAGAAATATTGAATAACATTTCTAAAATTAAAACCAAGAAAGATTTAGAGATGACGTATAATCTAGTTTCGTTTTATAAAGCGCAGTTTAAAACACTAAACAATGATTTTAAACCTTATATAAAAAAATCAAAAATAAAATACACGGTAGTTATTGATCCTGCAAAACTATATACCGAAGGGGGTAAATGGTCTAAATTGAAAGACAATCAACTTTATCATACTATATATCCATCTCATATATTTGAAGAGAATAGTATTCTTTTAGATACTATAAAATTAACTACACCTAAATTGCAAGAACTTAAAATCCCTACTTCTTCTAAAGAAGATCCAACAGAAGGTATTATTTGTCTTCAATCCTCCTCTACTCTATTAACTGCCAAAATTAATGATGTAAAACTAGATTCTAAAAAATTAAACATTGCTCAATACGGGTCTATAAGAAGAATTACTAAAGATGATTTAAAAGCTACTAACAAATCATTCCCTGTTTTATTCAAAATAAATAATACAGAAAGGATAATTAATGATATAGAAAATATAGAACCTATAGAATTTAACTCTTCTCAAACTACCACAGAATCTCAAATAGCAATTGAGAAAGCTTATAAAGAAAAGTTACAAAATATCAATTTACTTCTTGAAAAACTTAAAGAGCGTAAAGCCACATTATAAACTAATAGAATTTATAATATCACTGTAAACCGTTACTTAAAAACTTAAGTAAAGTTTCATCTTTGTAAAGAAACACGAGTAAAAAAATTCTTATGGATAAAGCTAAATTTGAAGAGATAGTTAAAATTGAAAAATACGATTTATATAAAAAAGAAGCGTACCTAAGGTCCATTATGTTGCCTTCTATTAAAATAGAACACGAAAACCGTAGCAAAGAAAATGTAGGTTTAAGTAAGCAAGGTGGTTTCCCAGAAGTACCTGAAGATTTTGAATGGCCTAAACACGAGTTTGGTGATTACCAGTTTGCGTTACAGATTAATTTAAGTGAAATTAAATTTGAAACGCCACTACCAAAAACAGGAATGTTGAGTTTTTTCATTGCTAATGATGATGATAAAAATGTGTTTTTTGGAGCAAAAGATTACGCTAAAATTTATTATTTTGAAGAAGGTACACCGTTAAAAACCTATGTAAACCCTAATTTAAATTACTTTAACATAGAATATTGCCTACGCATAGACTTACACGAAAATGTTGATATACCTTATAGAGAAGATTTATTTAAAGAAAAAGGATTAAATAAAAAACAGATGGATTATGTGTGTGATAAGATACCAGATATGGTAAGCAAAAAAACATATAGCTATTTATTTGGATATCCGTATTACAACACGTTAGGTTACGATCCTCGTAAAACAGATGAATGGGTGTCTTTACTTACATTACGTAATAATATCAGTTTTTCTTGGGACTGGGATTGGGATGAGTTTTTAATGTTTTTTATTGAAAAAGATAAACTTGCCAAAGGCGACTTCTCTAACATTAGAACCGATTTAGGATAATAGTACAGCGCTATTAATTAATAAAATACACTAATGAATATTACAAAAGATCAACTCAAAAAAGATCCAAGAAGTGAAGATTGTTATAGAACAACAATTGAATCAGATCAGAAAAAAATTAATGTCAGTCTAAATTTAGAAGACATTAGTTTAGAGGAAATGATTGCTTTAGGAAATTCATTTTTTGAAGATTTTGAGGATAAAAAGAACAAAGCCACAGATGAAATCGTAAGTGCGTTTTACGAAAATTATAATGAAAACTGGGCAGATGAAGATAATGGATATCCAGAGTTAAGCAAGCAAGAATTCAGAGAGAAGTTAACAATAACAGCTATTCATTTTTACGCAAAAGATTTAATAGACGTTGTTTATAATGAAGATGGTATGTTCGGGAATCATTATTTAATTGCACAATCTTACGATGGTAAAACTTTTGCCGATAGCACAATGTTTGGATAAAAAACACACAAATGACTGTAGAAGACCTAAAAAATAAAATATCTAAACCCATTACTAAATTTACCACAGGCGGCTTTAGACCAAAAAATACGATTGAAGAAAGTTGGATTGGTAAAGTCTTTGCTTATCACGAAAACGAAGACATTCCGTTAGATAAAAACGGAGATCAAATGCTTCCTCTGGCACAATTTTACTTACCTAATTTACCTTACCTACATCCAAATCTTAAAAACACGAAGCTTATCACGGTTTTTGTTTCCGCAGAATGGCCAGAATGTTTTGAGCCTATGGGAGATAATTGGGTAATACGTGAATATGAAAATCTAGACACTATTCAGATTAAGAATTTAGAAAACCCAAATTCATTTATAAATGCTTTTCCGTTACAAGCAGAATTAGATGAAAATGATTTCCCGTTATGGGATGGTGGCGGTTTGTCTATGGAAGATGAAAATGAAGTTTTAAGACTCGAAAATGAAGGCATTATTGAAGATTATTTTGATATTACCGATCATATTTACGATCATAAAATAGGTGGTTATCCCTCTTTTTGTCAATCTGGAATAGGCGACGCAGAAGGTTTTGGAGAAGGCTTTCAGTTTGTGTTTCAAATTGTATCAGATTATAAGGCAAATTTCAACGTAGTTGATGGAGGCAGTTTAATGTTCGCCAAAAATAACGACACCAACCAGTGGAGTTTGTATTACGATTTCTATTAATTGAAAATTATAAAATGGAAAACACAAAAATAGAACAAGCCTATCAAAATACGTTTTCGGGTTTAACAATGTATTATAGAGATTGTGAGCTTTCAGAAGATTTGGTTACGCGTTATAAAATAGATCAAATTATACAAGAGCGTGGTTTTACAGATGTTTCTAACCAAGCAGAAGGCTTAGCTAAAAATGTACGCTTTGCTATTGCATCTAATTCAGCTTCTAACTTAGGAGGTATAAATCCTGAAGTAGCTAAATATGGATTTCATTTAATTGCTTCTGGAGCCTATTTTAAAGTATTAGATATTTATAAAATTCAGCATAAAACACAGATTATGCTAATGCATTTTAATGAGGAATATTTAGAAATTTTCAACACTACTAAATCTAACATAGAAAACAAAATGGTTCTTGTAGGTAGAAAAAGTTTAGATACTAAAATAGAAATGCAACCTAATTCTATTTTAAATAATGAAGAATGGACAGCACGAACAGCACATCCTATCGGAATGTCTGAAACAGGTACGTTCTTTCTTTAAAACAATAAAACAGAATGAATAACATCGTAGATTCATACATTTCCGGATTAAAAAACGCTTATTATAACGTTAAAGGCAAAGAAATTTGGAATCATTTTGAGAGCGTAAAACACGGTGCATCTCAAGACCATATAGACGAGCTTAAAGCCGCTTGTCCTGAGATTCCTGAGGCATTAATTCATCTATTGCAGTATGTTGATGGTACGTATTGGAGAACGTATGGCGATGAAGATATTGCGTTTACTTTATTGGGTTCAGATCTAGTTAAACGTGATTATTATTTATTGTCGTCTCAACAAATCTTAGAAAATCAAGGTGATGCACCTTATAATTTTCAAGATTATTTAGATGGAGAATATGATGGTGTAGACATCGATGAAAAACTCTTAAAACACGCAAAAGATCTTGATTGGCTTCATTTTGCAAATTGCACAAATAACGGCGGAACCTCCCAGCTTTACATAGATTATAGTCCTTCTGATAAAGGAAAAATAGGCCAAATCGTGAGGTATCTTCACGATCCTAACGAGTTTGAAGTGATTGCAGATAGCTTTGAAGCCTATTTACAAATACTAATCGATAATAAATTTTCTTTTATACGAGAAGGTTATTTAGAATAGAATAATTTTTAACCAAATCATAAAATGAATTTAGAAGACACCATCACACTAATTAAAAACTTCCAAGTAAATGACGAAATGGAAGATTATGAAATTAGTGAATTCTTTGATGCTATTGGCTACCAATTAGAAGATGTAAATCGTTTTACAGATTCACAAAAGCAGCAACTCATTCAAACGCTTTTCGGTTTCTTAAAACGTCAAGATCCAGAATTAGATGAAGATTTCTCTTTTATTCATTTAATAGAAGCTATAGATCAACCAAACTACAAAATTTATAATGCTGAATTGCTGAAATTCAATAAAGAGAACGGTACAATTACTTCGACACTTTTATTAAATAGATGTATTAATGGTTTAAAAAAAGAGGAACGCAAAAAATATATAGAACTCCTAAAATTGATTTCTGAGAATACTAATTATACCGATTTAGTGAGAGCTGAAGCATTGGGTTATTATGAACATCAAACACAATAGTTATGAAGGCTGAAAACGTACTTTCTAAAACTAAAAATATTTTAATTGATTTAACGAATTCTGAAGATACTTCGGAAGCCTTAAATGATTTAAAAGCCAACTTTAACGGAAATGTAGTAACACGTTTTTCAGATATTGAAAACACAAAAAACTCAATCCGAATTTTTGCTCTGGGAGATATAACTTTGTTAGACGCTAAATCTGAAGACGTTTTCATTATCAAAGAATTTTCTTCTCATTACGAAAATCTTTCAACCCCAAATATAAAAGTGATAAATGAAGGGCAAGTCCCAATAAATGTACACAATGCAGGCGTGTTTTATCGTGAGTTTTTTGAGGATGAAAATTATTTTTCAAATATAGAGACAGAGCATCAATTTCAACATTTAACAGAATCTACAAAACAATCTGTAGCTTTAAGAAAAGGCATTTATCTAAGTAAAATCACCCAAGAAAAATCGACTAAAAACGAAGAACAACTTCATTTTAAATTATTAAGATGTTCTACTAACTTAACAGGACCAACAGATAATTTTAGAGCAACAGATACACATATTGTAAATGCAATTAATGAGGCTGTAAAATTTGATTTTGAAAAAGCCACCGAATTAAACCACGTTTTAGCTCAGATTTACGAGAATAAAAAGAAAGATAAAGACCATCCTAAAGATGTAAAAGCGAAGATAAAAGCGCATTCCGACAAAACGAAAGATATGCCAAAAGAGGGTTTAATTGCCTTCTGTACGTTTTACAATCAAACTAATTTAAATAAGTTAAGTCGTTCTAAAACGAATAAGTTCGATAGAATTTACGGGAAATCTAGCGGATTAAGTCGTCTGCTTTTCAAACTTAAATCGTCTGTAAATGATGACACTTTGGTTAAAGAGTTTAGTGTCACTTTATATCCTAATTCGGTATTTATTATCCCATTATCTACAAACCGTTTGTACACGCACGAGATAAGACCATCGGTTTTAGATATCGATTTAATTCCGATTAGAATGGGCTATGTCATTCGTTGTTCTAATCTAGAAGTTGTTTACACAAACGGCCAAACCTACATTAAAAATGAAGACGAACGTATTAAGTTAGAACCAATGGTTACTGAAAATCTAGAAGATTTAAGAACGTCTTATTACGAAGAAAACAAGACCGTTAAACGTGTAGATTATGGTAAAGTTCACTTTAGTATGAATACTGGAGATTATAAAAAACCAATCTATTAATCTGAAAGCATTATTGTATGAATATGTATCCGTTTTATAAAACGACACTTCCATTAAAAGCTAATTGTTTTGACTCTTTATCTAAAGAAATCAATTTTGAAGTCTTAGGAAAAGGACGTGTTGGGAATAATATAATAAAGTGCTTAGATAAAGGCATTCCCGTAGTAAGAACAACAACAAAGTTTAGTATTCCTGCTCATTATTTTACTGAAAATCATCTAGATATTTTAAATCATATAAATAATACATTAGAAGCCGAAAATCAACCAAAAACAGCTTTTAACTGTGGACTTATTGAAATATATGACGAGAACTATACAAAAATGGGCTATCATTCCGATCAAAATTTAGACCTTGAATCCGACTCTTATATTGGGTTATTTTCTTGTTATAAACATCCTGAAACACTTACAGATGCATCCACTCGTATACTTAGAATTAAAGATAAATCTACTGCGGAAGAATTTGATATTAAGCTTACGCATCATTCATTCGTTTTATTTTCTGTGAAAATGAATGCTAAATATTCACATAAAATAATTTTAGAAAACCCAAATCGTGAGGCGCTTAAATTAGCCGATAATAAATGGCTTGGTATCACTTTTAGAACTTCTAAAACCTTGGTTGAATTCAGAAATAATATCCCGTATTTTGAAGGTTGTACAGTAATGGATCTCGCAAGTGAAACGCAAGAAAAAGAATTTTATAAACTAAGAGGACAGGAAAATAGAAGTCTAGATTTTACTTATCCTGCTTTAAAATATACACTTAGTAAAGCTGATTTAATGTTGCCTTTAAAGACAGAACAGTAATTACAAAAAAAACAACAATTATGATACTCGCTTTTGATACTTATTATTACGACGGCAAAGCCAAAACCATAGCAGTAAGTTTTAACGATTGGGAAGACGACGAACCAACAAAAATTTACACCGATATTATTGAAGGCGTAGCACCATACGAGCCAGGGTCTTTTTACAAACGCGAATTACCGTGTATTTTAAGTCTACTTAAACAAGTGAATTTAGATGAAGTCGACTTAATTATCGTTGATGGTTACGTGATTTTAGAGGAAAAACATTTGGGCTTAGGGGGCTATTTGTACCAAGCTTTAGAAGGTAAAATTCCTGTTGTTGGAATTGCGAAATCTGAGTTTGTATCTAAAACTTCTGTATTTAAGGAAGTATGTCGTGGCGAAAGTAAAAAACCAATGTATGTGACCTCTATTGGTACAGATAGAGATGAGGTTTGTAATGCCATAGAACGTATGCACGGTAAATACCGAATGCCAACATTACTGCAGATTGTAGATACAAAAACAAAAGAAAATACTAAGAACTAATATTAAAAAAAATATAATTATGAATGAAGACTTAATCGTAAGCTCTGAAGATGAACTAAAACCACTATTTAGAAAAAATTACAGGGAGTTTATTGCTGAAAAACCAAGAACTGTAATTTTTGAGGAAGAAGAATTTACCTTGTATAATTTTGAAAAGATGATGGAGCTTACCAACATAGATGGAATGGAAGTCAGTCGAATTCACGCATTAAAACCATATGTAAAGACGTTAAGTGAATTTATGAATCCGACATTTAAAGATTTAGATGGTTATAAGTGGAGTTTAGAAAAGTTGGCTTTAGGTAAAGCTATAGGTGCTAATTCCGAAGGGGATTTATTGTTTTTTGGTTGCTATGATAATACTAAAGTACATTTATTTCGTCACGATGATGGCAGTATAAAGAGAACTAAATTGACCTTGTTTGAAATTATTAAACAATTTTCAGAGTAAATTTTAATGAGTTTTCTTATATAATAAAAGCCCAATTATAAATTTTATAATTGGGATTTTTAGGATTGAAATTACTCCGTATATCTTAAAAACAAATGTTTTTTATTTTTGATGATATCTGCTAATTTTTCAAACTCTGGTTCGGTGGTGTTATACAATTTTGCCAAGTCAGTTACCAATGCTTTTAATTCATTGTCTTCTAATTTTTCATTTCTAATAAATCCTAAAAAAGAAGCACCTATACCAAAAAGTTCAAAATTGTAGGTTTCAAAGAGGTGTTTTGATAATGCATAATTTTCAAAAGGACTGAAGTCGGCATCAAAATATCCATTCGGAAATCCGGTAAGGCCTTCGTATGGTTTATCAACAGGAAGAATTTTAAGAATCACCTGTTGGTCTAAAAAAGCCAATGGAGATTCATTAATGTTTTCTAAATCTAAAACATCGTCATCAGAATTGTCTATGCCTTTTTCACAAATGGTTTTAAAATCAATACCTTTTGTTTGTTTCAAAAAGTTTTCTCTGATAATGAAATATTCTGATGGTGTAGAAAGATGTCCCAAATGCTCGTTATCGTCATCATAACAAGCTTCATCGAGTCCAGATAAATCATAACTGTCTGTATCTAGCAGAGAATTATAATCACAAGCGTGACCGCTGGTATATTCAGCTTGACCTAAATCATCAAGCGTTAAGATTATGGTCTTGTCAGGATGATTTTGTTTATAGGTTTTATAAACCTCAATAAGTTCCTCGTACGACTTTATATTTTCGATTAAAAAACTGTCAAATAACATTTCTTGGTAAGGCTCTCGAGTTCTAATTAATTTTTCTATGTTCATAAGTTTTGTTTTAAATAGTAAATAGCATCAAAAATTACACATTTGCTTCTTTACTGAACTCTTTTTTCAACTTCGTATAACCTGGCGTTATTAAGTTATTGTATTTTTTTGGATTCATATTATATCCATCAAAACCAGAGATGTAATATTTTAGTTCTTTCAGTTTTAGTTTCTGAAAGTATTCTGGCACGGCATTTTCAAACTTACAACCATCAATGTCTAAGCGTTCTAAATGGGGTAAATCGGCTATCCAAGTTGGTAAATCGACAAAGTCATTTCCGCCTAAGGATAAGGTTTTTAAAGTGGTCATATGCTGAATGAATTCTGGCAACACTTCAAACTTATGGTTTATTAAAAATTCGGTTAGTTTTAATTCTGAAATACTTTCCGGAATACTATTTACCTCGTCACTAATGCCCCTAAAACTTAATTTTTTCAAGGCTTTAAACTGATTTAATTTCGCATAAGCTTCCATTCCAAATTGATAACTTAAGGCAATATAAATCGATTCTAAAACAGGTGCTTCTAAAGTTTCAAGACTTTCAAAAGTGGTATAACTTAAATCTAAAGCTTTTAAATTCGGCAACGTTACTTTAGGAAACGTAGTTGAAACGTCATAATGTGCCATATTTAAGCCCTCTAAATTGGGCATATTTTTAATAATAGATTCTAGGTTGTCTCCCTTATAAAAATCTAATTTAAAATATTTTAATTTCGGAGCAGGTAAGCTAGTTAATGTTCCCAGACTAGCTTCATTATTATCTAAATGTAAATGCTCTAAGTTTGTGCAATAGTGAAGTACATCTTTAAAATGACCTGTATTTGTATAAGCTTTTAGTGTGGTTAATAGTTTCGGTTTTGGTAAGTATTGCGTTAAATCTTCTTGCGTATTTTCGCATTCATTAATACCCGAAAAATGAAGCGATTTAGTTATTAAGTTGCTAAATAATACCTTAGGTTCTTCAATCGCTAAATTCCCAAAATAAGCTTGTTCAGCTTCAAGTAATTTTTCAGCAGGAACATATGCTTTAATATCAAATAGGTATAATTCTTTAATTTTAGAAGGTAAATTAGCAGCATTTAATACCAATTCACGACAACTATTAAAACTTAAAAAGTCTAAATACTCCAGGTCTTTTAAACCTTCAGGAATACTTTCTATACTAGCGCCGTACATTTTTAAATAGCGTAATTGCGTACATTTTTCAATATCTTGAAACAAGGTTTCCATATGAATTCCTTGATGAATATCGATAGCTTTAAGTGTTGTTAATTGTCCGAAACCGAGTGTGACCTCAGAAAAATCTGTGATATATTGAATTATTATTTTTTCTAAAGAGGTAAAGCGTTCAGGATGAGATAATACGTAATTTAAGGTTTTAGTATCTCTAACTAATAATTCAGTATTTGGAATAGGTGAACTTCCTGGTACAATTTGTAGACTATCGTCTAAAGTAATGTATTCACATTTCTTGGTAAATATTTGATTGTCTTCAATGGTTTTAATTAAAGGAACAGCTTTAAACTTAAGAACAAAAAGCTTGTTTAAATTGTGAAAGACCTTTGGTATTTCAACTAACAGTGGACATTTAAATAAATTAAATTTTTCAAGGTTTACGAGTGTAGAAATACTAGCAGGAAGTTGAGTTAAATGTTCTAATCTTATAAAATCTAATTCTTTTAAACTCGAAGGAAGTTGTAATTGAGAAGTGTCTTTTAAATTAACGACGTAGAAGCCTAATTCTTCTAGTTTTGTGAGTTTTTCTAGCTGAAGCGACGCTTGGAAATCTGTTTCTATATCGCTTAATTCTAGTTCTTTTATGTTTTTTAAAAACCAAAACGATTCAGGAAAGGAAGCGAGTTTTGGTAATTCTAGAGTCACACTTTCTAACTGTTGTAAATTCCCTATAGAAACGGGTAAGGCTTGGTAATCGCCTTTAATGTTTAAACCCGTTAAAGAGGTAATGTCACAAATTTCTTTTGGCAAACCGTTAGTAAATACATTAGCTATTTTTAGTCTAGTAACACCGTTTAAACGCGAAATAAGATCGGGTTGTTTTTCTAGTATTTCTGCAATACTTTTTGTTCTAATAGAAAGCAAAGAAAATTGAAAAGCGTTGTAGATTTTACCTATGGGAAATAATGGGTCTTTAAGTCCATATTTAAGTAAGGTCTCTAAAATTTCTCCTGAATTTTCACCATCTTCAGGCAATTTATTACGGGTTTTAAAAGCCGCAATAATCTCTGCTGTAACGTATTGCTCTATAGTTTCAGTAATTTCTGCAACAATAATTTCATCTCTAGACGTTTTACCAACAGCAAAAAGCTCATATAAATAAGCTTTTGGATAATTGGGTTGCGACTGTAATTGCTTGTAATACTGGTTAAGGTTAGAAAGGTCTAGGATCATAGTGTAAGTTTATAAGCTAAAATGTAGTTGGTATTAGATTAAAAGAATTTAAGTAATGCGAAAAGACATTAAGCCGACATACGGTTAATTGCTTCCATACGTTTTAAAATAATAGGCACAAATAAAGCAAACTTGGCATTGAATTCTTCTTGAGTTTTAGCCGTGTTTAAGTTTTCACCCATAGTTGCCCAAGTATTGTAAAGCGCCTCTTCCCTATTCTCTTCTTGGGTATCTATATTTAGGGATTTAATAAGATTAAAATTTTCATCTAGGTTATAAAATCCTGTTTCTTTTACAATTTCAAAGACAAGTTCAAAAATGCTTCTAGTATCTAAAAGTTCAGCGATTTTTATTTTTGATTCTGTTGATGTGCTTATAGCATCAAAAACATCTACCATTAAATTTTGTACTCTACCGTTAATGCTAAAGTCTAAATATTTCATTTTTAATCGTTTTATTTTTTTACTATTTATGCTCAATAAACTATTGCAAATAATACATTACTCACTTATTAGTTTTTGCATTTTAAAATAGAGTTCAAAATTAAAAAAGCATCTAGTTTTTTTAATCACGGTATTCCGCCATTTATAGATTTAGTAGTTGTTTGTTTAAGATTAATGCTACCTATTTTACTCCATAAAAAAAGGTCTTCTTATTGAAAAGAAAACCTTGACTGTAAGGGGTAATTAGCGTGTGTAAGCTTATCGTTATTTATGGACAATCCAATGAGGATATCAAATACTGACCGTCTAGATTTTCAACAATGGTAGTATAGCGTGTTATCCCTATTCCACTAAAAAAATATTTACTTCGTTTTTTTTCTATAAACTCAGGCATTAAAATAACACTTCCTTTTGAAGTTATATCAATATTAGGATTATGAACTGGCAATTGGTGATAAACCTCATTCAAAGTCATATCCTTATAAAGATAAGTATTCTCTAAGCATTCATTTAAATCAGTATAAGTATGAATTACATTTTCGTATGTTGTTATTTCCACTTCAACTTCATATTCTTTGTTGTTGAACGTTTCAATTTTTTTTTCTGATGTTTTGCTTTTTACTTTCCCTTTAAAATCTGGAATTATAATTCCATCCAATATTTCTTCTAATTGAGGTTTAAATCTTGTTAAATCTGAACTATGAATAAACCCTGAATATACTTGATTTTTAACTTCAATAAAACCTCCCTGAAGCTGAAATTCTACACCAATATGTATAGGTTGTTCTGTTTTAAGAATTCTGTTTGCTACAATTTTCTCTCCAACTTTAATGTTCTCAATAATTTCTGAATCTAAAGAAGGTTTTTTATAGAGATTAGCACCTGAAATATTTATAACATAATAAGAATTCTCGTCCCTTTTTTCTTGTAGAGAATAACGCGATGTATCTTCAATAAATATGCTTTTCATTATTTTAGTATTCTAAATACAAAATATAATTTGGGTTGGAATGCGTCTCAGATATTTTAAAATCAAATTCACCCACAATTTTAAATCCTTGCTTCATATAAAAATCAACAGCTTTTTTATTCTCTACCCAAACGGCAAGCCAAATGCCATTTTGCTTATTAGATTTAGATAATTTGATATTAAAGTTAAACAGTTCTTTGCCTAATTTTTTTCCGTGAAAAGATTTTAAGAGGTATATTCTATCTAACTTGGTAATTGATGAACCGGCTATATTTTTGTTGGTGGTATATAGTTCAATTTTTGAAAAACCAGCAATCACACCATCGCTATAAATAAGATGATAATGCACGTTATTGTTTTCAAATTCTTTAAGAATAACGTCCTTATGATAGGTTTTGGTAATATAATCTTCAATATTTTCTTTAGAAGCGCTGTGGCCGTGAGATTCTAAAAATGTTTGTTTTCCTAAGGCAACAATGACATCAGAATCTGTTGCATTTGCTTTTATAATTTCGACCATTATATACTTTTCTATTTTTTTGCTAAATTATTTTAATTAAATAGAAAAAGAAAGGTATTCTAATGAATAAGAATACCTTTTTTATGTTTGAAATTAAGTAGAGGATTAATCTACTTTATAAACCAATTTCATAGTAATTGATGCTGTTTTTTCTCTAGAACTCGTATTAAATGTTCCACCCCAAGAATAATCTTCACCAGAATTTTGACCCGTTATTTGAAATATTCCCATTCTAGCAGATTCTAAATCACTTAATGCACCACCAGAAAATTCAGCGATTTTCTCGGCACGTAATCTTGCATCTTCAGTAGCTTTAGAAATCATTTCAATTTTTAAATCGGCTAGCTTCGTATAGTAATATCTTGGTGCTTGCGAATAAAACTGAACGCCTTGATTTAATAATTCGGTGATTTCTCGAGATACTTTTTCAATTTTATCAACTTCTTTAGATTCAATTTCTAAGGATTGGTTCAGTTGATAACCTACAAATTCTTCACCTGCATAATCGCCATTAATGGTATAAATTGTTTTTGTTTTTTTGCTGGTAGACACCGCACTATAAATTAGTTCTTCGGGTTGAATTCCTTTATTTGTTAGGTAAGCATTTATCGTTGATTTTTTTTCTTCTAAACTGAGGTAAGCTTGTTTTAGATTGGTGTTTTCTGAACCAAAACTGCCTTCCCAAACAATAAGATCTGATGAGAAATCGGTTTTACCAAGACCGGTGACTTCAATTTGTCCGTCTACTTTATTTCTGTCGGTATAGGCTTTGCCTAAAAATATGGATGCGGCAACAATTGCGATGCCAAATATAATGGCGCTAGTGTAGTTTTTCATAATGTGTTTTGTATTAAGTTTTATAAAAGTTTAAATTTTAATCTAGAATTAAAGTTTGAAGTTGAATGGTTTTATTATTTGTCTCAAAATAAGTACCACTGCCAGAAACTTTTTTTGTAAATAAATGATGCTCATCGCCATATGAAATCCCCGAATTAACATCAAACGTGAAGGCTGCATTTTTAAATTTGAAGCTCTTTTTTGTGTTGTTTATAATGATATCGTTAAAATTTAACGTCACATCCCAATAACTAGAAGCTGTATTTCCCAATTCAGTTTCGGCTAGTAAATTTCCCCAAGTTTTATTATGGTTTGCAATTTGATTGGCCAATTGATCTTGTATGATTTCGGTTGTCATTATTTAAGAGTTTACCAATAGGTACCTACCAAAAATGTCATTCTTATAAAAGCAATCACACTATCTGAAGTGAGTTCTAGAGGTGTTTTTAAGTCAGTGATTTCATCATCATCTACAAAAACTACGAATAAACCGTCTTTAAAAGCGAGTAACACATTATCTATGGCTTTTTCTAAATTTGCTAAGTCCTTGTTGTTGATTTCTCCAAAGTCTACTTTTCCGCTTTGGGCTTGTTCTTGAATTTCTGCCGGACTTAAAAAACCTATGACATTTACTTCTAAACGTTTTTTATTAAAAGCTTCTACTTGATGTTTTACACAACCAATTAATAATTCTTCAAGGTTTTTTGGTGTTTCTTGTAATGTAAAAGGCACTTGTTTGACCTTTTTTTTACCTAATCTTTTAAGTTGTAACGTAAGTTCCATTAATGTACAGATGTTTTTGCGTTAGGGATTGCCGTGGAAAGCCCACAGTGCGGTAGCACGAGGACTTGCAACAGAAAGCCCGCCCTCACCTAAGTGAGGGAACGCCCTAATTAGTTTAAAGTTAGCTATTGATTTGTGCTAAAATAGTTGGATCTTGAATTTTATGATCTTCAGATAATAATTTCATTTTAGAAATAATTTCTGCCGATTTTGGATCTTCGTCTACAAATGGTAAAAATAGTCGGCCGCGATGCTGACTGTGCACCGGAATGATGGATAAAGCTAGCCCGTTTTTGCTCACCAATCCACTTCCTAAATGAATGGTGTATTCGCCAAGTTTTCCTGTAATAAACACGTGACGCTCCTTTACGGTAATGTTTTCTAACTTGAATAATCTTGCAGATTCTTCGGCCAAAGCAGCACGCATTTGCATTGTGCTATGGCTGGCTTCTGGATCTACGCCACCAACGTGAGCCACACTAACCACAAGATCTACATCGCGCATAATTTCACTAAAAACTACCGATGGAATTTCAGTTAACGGAATTCTCTCGTACGTATCGATGGAATGGAAACAGATGTCTTCTAGCGTTGGTGCTTCTGACTCTGAAGGCGAATACCAATCGGCCATCGCGTACATTGTGGCAATGAAACCACGTTTGTGATACACTTCTTGCAAACCGTCTTCCATACTTACCGTCCAACCGCGACCACGCAGAAGAGCAACGGTTTTTTTAGGCTGAATTTGGTGTCCTTGGTAACGCTCAGATCGGTTACTGTGTTCGCGTTCATCATCGGTAATTAAATACAATTCTCTAAATACTTGCTTAAAAGGTTGTACCAAACGCTCTGCAAACAGGTGTTTTTGGTAAATATCCCATTCTACAGCTTTGTACAGATGCGACGGATGTGCAATCACCAAAAGATCGTCTTCGTCTAGCTGATAAGTTTTTCCTACAGCATTGGTTAATTTACCTTCACTATAAAATCCTGAAATTTCTTTTTCTGAAACGTACATTACCAATTTGCTCAACATCACTCTTACAATAGGATGTTGCATCATATTATGAATTTCTAACGCTGAAAATTCATCTTCGTTCACCATTGCGTTTTCTAAAGATAAACGCGTTCTACTGTACTGTCTAGACAAGTAAGATTTGTTATCCTTTAGAGCCACAACTTGTTTGTCTTTGCGCAATTTAGCAGGAATATTTTTGAGTAATTTTCCAGCTTTGGTAACTTTAATTTCTGCTTTACCAAGATCGTTAATTAACAATTCAAGCTCAGTTTCTTCTATGGCTATTGTAGCATTTTCCATAATGGTTTGTGTGGCTTTGGCTTCCATTGCCCAACTGAAACGTACACGGTCTTTATAACCCGCAGTACGCGATAAATTGTCTAAACCAATTTCTACAGCAATCGCTTCACTTTCTTGACGCTGCGCTCCAAATTGCTTGCTTTCTTTTAAGAAATCTTGCAGCAGATTGTAACGTTTTAATAAATCTTTCTGCGGAACGGTTTTACTAAGCGGAATTAATCCTAAAGCACGCACGTAATCTTTATCGCGCTTGTCTTTAATTTTCTTTAGTGTTTCGGTGATTTTTACTTCCCCCAACATTACGCTAGAGTAAAGTTTTACTTGGCGGTGACCATTACCATCTGAAATATATTTGGCAGCATCGTGAAGTAATTTCCAATTCGATTTTCCGATGGTTTGGTACACTTTATTAAACCAATCCACATCTATGGCACCAAGAGCAAAATCACTTTTTGGGATGTTAGAATAACGCGAAATAATAGTTTCTTTTTCAGAATTCATATAATCTGAAGCGTGCGCCTGAAACCACCAAACGGCGCTTTCTAAATTTTCTAAACTTAGATATTCACCAACTACACCTGTCCATTGTGTGGCATAACAAGCAAGTTCTACCAATCGTTTTTTTGTGATTTTAGAGGTATCTGCAAGCTGAGCAAAGTCGGCATAACTCTCGGTATCTTTAAAGTCTGTTTTTTTTAGAATGGCACTAAAAATTGTTTTTCGGCTATCGCCATAATAACTATAACCGCGTTCAAAATTATCTTTTCCTAAACGTTCTAATATTCTGAAAACATAATCTACACCTTCTACACGGTGAATAGATTTCATATAAGAGGTTGCTGTGGTTCCTAAATCGCCACGTTCTAATTCTGTTTCTAATAAATTGGTTTTTAATGGCGCAATGACGTGTTTTGGAACACAGTTACGTTCAATTAATTTGTAATTCATTCGGTAATTAAAACCACCGTCCATAATCACCATTAATTCGTGAGAATTTAAAGCCTGAAAACGTAAATCATCTTCATTGATTAACCCTAATTTATAAAGTTTTAAAGTGACATCTAAATTTGGAAATGGTACAATACCTGGTCTTTTTTGCTGCTCTGTAATGACTTTAACATCTGTTGTGGCAATGGGATGACTAATATCTTGTGCCACCAAATACATATAAAGTCCCCAATAGCGTTGAAGTTGTTCTTCAGATAAATCGTCTAAATTGTTATGGCTTACTCCTGGTGAAAGCGGTAAAATAACATTGGCCCAATTGTAAGTTTTACTATTATAACGATAACTAGAGGATTGAAAATTTACTAATTTTAGGTTGTTAGGGAAATTAGCAATCATATCTTCCATCATATCCAATTTAAAGGCAACGATGGTTTTCATATCTGAATACGCCTTAGCTAAGCGTCTTAAAATAGTTTCGTAAGTGTCTGATGTAGTGAAATAGTGTCTTGCATCTCCTAAATTGAGACCATTTAAATCTGGATAATATTGTCTTGCAAAAGGCTCTAAATCTTTATAATCTCCAAATGGGTTATTGCGGTTTGCAATGTAGCGAATTGCAGCATACATTTCAAAATCGTTAAGTTGACTCTCTTTGTACCAAGCAATCCAAACATTAGCTAAAGGAATATTATGTAAATGTTCTTCTGGCGTTGCATCCTTACTCAATTTTTTGATGTCTCTAATGCCTTTTGCAATATAGGTAGTAGTAATCTCACCTTTAAAAACTTCGGTTTGGTACTCGTGGTTTCTATTTTGCGTTACAAGATCAATCAGGCGATTAACTTCCTTGATGATTTTATTAACATCTATAAAATCTTTGAATTTAAACCCTGAAGCTTCAGAAGTGGTGATTCCTAATTTATCAAAGAAACTGGTTTTTTTCTCAAAACGTGTTTTTGGAATGTATAACGGCGTTAAGTTATCATAATCTATGGCACCAAAACCATTAGAATAATTCAATTCTTCTGAATTATCTGAAAATTTATCTAAATAAACTTGCTCGTTTTTAGTAATTTTTGGTCGCTCATTATAAATCTTAATTTGCGTTTCAACCAAATCTGCGTGTCTATTATTATCGTGTAAAAGCGTTAATAACTCTAAACCTGCCAAACGTTGATCTATGCTTTTTGAGCCGACTAAGTTTGTGGTACTTTGTCTTAAATCTACTGAATTTAAGTTGAGGATGATCTGAATTAACGAGGTTCTTAAGTTTTTATGTTTTCGTCTTAATAAATCTTCAACAATTGCTAAATCTTCATCGTAAAGATGCATTTTGCTGAACAAGTTTAACCCTGTAGCCATTAATAACTCATTTCTATTGTAAATGGCTTTTCTGGCTAACGTACGTTTCCAATGGTTTTTATCGTAAGGTAAAAGCTCTTTTTTCTCAGATTTTTGGTTGTAATCATAAAAAGAGTAGCTGTAATGTTTAGGGAATACCTTACGAATATAATCTTCTCTAAATTCTGTTGGTAGCACCTCTAAATCATTAGCAATTAACTCTAATTGAGTTTCTGTTGCACCATAAACTAAAAAGCGATAGAAATACGATGAATTTGGTGTAAAACTCCACCAAGAGAATATTTTACTCTCAAAAGTTTTCCCTTTGTCTTCAGTAGTTTTTGCTACGGTAAATAGCTTTAAAAAGGTTTCGTCATCTAAAGTTTGGTTGGGCAAGTTAACCGCAACCCAATGGTCTAACGCATAATCTTTACCGATCTCTTTTTTGAAAAATTCAACTAAAGAATCATTGGTTCTATCTGTATTACTGATGAAGTATAAAGCTAAAATCTTTTTGTGTCGATCTTCCGACTCAAACACAATATCTAAGGCTTTTTTGTTTGCCGTATCGACATCTAAAATACCAATAGCCCATAAGCCTACTAATACTTCTAAATTATCCTTACTTTTTAGGTAAGTATCTACTTCTTTGAGGTTTAAAATTAGAGAATGTGCTAATTCTAAAACGCGATTAATAACCGACTTTTTAGGTGTGTCCCAATTTAAACCAAACCACATACTTACAGCTCTAGTAACACTTGTAAAACGGGTTAAGTCGTTTTCTAAAACAACATTAATTATATATTTTAGAGCGCCAAGACCAGACGTGTCTAAAGATTCTAAAATGGTCTGTCGTAAACCTTCTTGACGTTGAGCTGCGAGCAATAGCTTGGCAACCATTTCCCAATGTTTTTCATCTTCAGAAAGTAGCAACGCCTCAATAATATCTTTGCTAACGCCACCAATTTCATCTTCTGCTTGGAGAATATCGTCTAACAATTCATCAAACATTCCATTACCATTATGGAGTAAAGTGGCTAAAAAGTAACTATTTCCGTGCGGAAAATAGGTACTGTATTGAAAATGTTCCTGTAAAGACAAGCCACCAAAACCTTGTCTACTTAAACTTAAAAAAGAGGAGAAAAGTTGTAATTTATTACGTAAAGTATCTATAGTTTTTACAGATCTAAATGCTTTTCTAGAGTACCCTTTTTGGTAAGGCAAAGTGTCCATAAAATCCCACATATCGGCTAAATATGGTGTTTGAATAATGCCAAACAACTGCATCCCTAAACGCATTCCTTCTTCGGTTCGCCAAGGGTTAGCATTAATGGCATCTTCAGCAACCGCAATATAGTCTGTTGCGGTGTAATAATCTCTTCTCTCACCTTTATCAATACGACCTAAAATTTTGGCTAACACACGATAAGGTTCGGAAAACGCACGAAATTCAAAACGATCTACGGCTGGTTTTTTATGACTGTGAATGTATTTTTGAGCTTCTTCTATTGGGATCATATCTTGTTATACTTATAGCTGTTATAAATGTAAATTATTTACCTAAAATAAGGCGAATAACAGTTGGCAAGATAAATGGAATCTCAATTTTTTCGCTCACGGTATTTGGGGATTTTTTCTATTGAAGGTTTGCAATTATATATAATATCACAGAATACCGTGAATAAAATTTAGACATTTTAAAATAAGTTTGTAATTCTAAAATGAAACTCTGTTATGTCAACCATTATAAAAGCGCCACTATTTAATTTTTTTGAAATTGAGACTTCTTTTGAAGCCATTAAATCTTGTGAGAATTATCCCGAAGCTTTTTACTATGAAATCTTTGTAATTGCTAAAGCCGCAGCAAATAAAGAGATTAGAACCGAATGTGCCAATATTATAAAAAAACAAGCCCCAGAAGCTTTACAACTCGCCTTTAAAAGCCGAAAGAAATTAACTCAAAAAGGCGGTGTAAAATCCGTAAACGCTAGGCTAATTTCTATTTTAGAATATGGGTTGTTATCTGAAGAGTTAGATCTGTTTAAACTTTACACATTGATTCATAAAGAACCAGAATTAGGGTTGTTTAGTTTTTCTACTGAATTTTTAGATCGATTATTAAAGCATCCGTATTTGTTAGGTCGATTTAATGGTATGGAATCATTAAAAATCGGTTTAAAAAAAGAAGGAGAAGGTTATGCCTCCTTAATTCAGGAAGTGCCTAAATTAACAAGTTTAAAATCTTTAGAGATTGAGGCTGATTTTACACAATTACCTGAAGATCTAGGTAATCTTGCAAACCTAAAAAAAATGAAGCTTACAATGCCTTTTTTAAAGGACATACCAGCTTCAATAGTAAATTTAAAAGCTTTAAAAAAATTAAGTATTAAAGGCGCTTATGTATTTGGTAATAGAGCTGCTAATACAAACCTAATTGAGTTTGGTTGGCTAACAGAACTCCCAAAATTAAAGGTCTTAAAACTACATTATGTTGACGTTCAAGATTTATCTGAAGTTGTATTTCCGGCTTCTTTAAAAGACATTGAATTATTCAGTTTAGATGCATTGACAGCCTTACCGCAAGATCTTCAGCATCTCAAAAAACTAAAGCGTTTTAAAGTAACCTCTAATAGTTTGCAACAGTTGCCTAGTGGTATAGAAAATTTACCGAAACTAGAACTATTTGAAGTTAATGCCTCAGAATTAAAATCTATTTCTGCCGATTTCTTTTTTGGATTTGATTCTAAACCAAATTTGGTCACCAAAATCGGAAACAGAAATGTAGATATTGAACCAATGACTGAAGTTTCAACACGAAACGAAGTGGTTCTAGATACACCTAAACTCTTGAATTATGTTTTAGATAATGCTGCTTTTTTTACTGAATTAAAAACCATAAGTATTAATTGTCCGGCTCCAGAAACCAAAAACACGAACACATTAGCTGCGTTTAAAAGTTTAGAACACCTGAGTTATAAACTTGAGCCGAATTTAGAGTGGCTTTTTGATGGTCTTAATACCTGCGGAAATTTAGAATCGATTACGCTATTCAAAAACACCTCTTATGCTACGCGTGTGGATGAAGAAGCGAGTTTAGCGGTTATTCCTAAAGGACTTTCGGAAATTGAAAAATTAAAGGAATTAACCATTCAGTTTGAAAATCATTTGGTGTTGAATACCGATGTTTTACCCAAGCAAATGGAACAACTAACCTTAAAAGGTTTAAAAGAAATAGAGCTTGGAAATACTAAAATTACAGCCAAAAATGTTAATGTTGAGCATACTCCGATAACAAATTTAAAAGCATTTTATAAACTTATCGATGCTGATGAAATGAACTTAGGAAAAAATAATTCGTTTGTATTAAGCGACCCGACGTTTAGTTTTCTTAAACAACCCGAGCAAATTAAAACTTACCAATATGCTGGTCCTGCTAAAAACATTGGAGGCTTATTAAAAAGGTGTCCCAATTTAGAAGATTTAACCGTTGAATTTCCTAAAGAAAAACCTGAATATTGTGAGGAATTTTCAGCTTATAAAAGTTTAAATCTCAAAAAGTTAGAAATTCAAAATTATAAAGGCGATAGTGAGACCTTGAAAACAGTGTTAGAACAGCTCCCAAATCTAGAATATTTAGAATTGAGAAGTTGCGAAGGACTTAATGATTTCCCGAAGGTGAATTTGAATTCCTTGAAAATTATGGTAGTCTATGAGTGTGATATTAAAACCATTTCAGGATTAAATGTCCCAAAAATTGAAGCTTTTAAAGTTAGTTTTTGTGAGCATTTTGATTATGATGCTGTGTCTTCTGTATCGCAATGGAAAAGTTTAAAATACCTTTGGTTTGAACAGATTAGTAACGCAATGAAATCGTACCCGAAAGCCATTTCTAATTTAAATTTAGATACTCTTGTAATTAATGGAAAGTATAGCAAAAGAAAAATTCCGAAGTGGCTTGGGACAATGAAAAGTTTACGTGTTTTGGGAGTTGAAGGATTTAAACAAGTTACATTGCCAGAAGAATTAGCAGCATTAACGCAACTTAAAGTTTTAAGCATTAATGGTTGTGATTTTACGGAGCGTATTTCTGAATCGTTTAGAAATTTAAATCTCGAAAAATTAGTTTATTGGACGTCTAAATTTTCTGGAAGCAATATGAAATCAGAAATTTATGAACCTTTAGTAGGTAAATTAGTTCCTCAACGCTATTTTGATGATGAAGATCGTTATGAGCCTTTTCAATTCAGTAAAAAATAATTCCTATAAATAATTGTTATGAAAATATTACTTCGCATAAGTTTATTACTAATCACTACTATTTCTTGCACAAGCCAAAATAAAAACACTAAAAAATTAGATCTTGTTTTTCTTGACGAATGTAACGGACAAATAATTGAACCTGAATATGAAATTGAAGATTTTTCAGAATTCAATTACAAATTAATTACTGTATTTGTAAAACGTGGTGATTTAATTGGTCACTTTATAACAACTCTTGAAAATCATAGTGATACCCTAAGAGTTCCTAAGATTTTATTTGCATTTGATAGTAAAAATCAATCAAAATCTAAACGTCAACTTAGCATGAATTGCGATCAAGTTTGTAACGGCATTGAAACCCAGTATTACCAAAACGGGAATATAAAAATGAAAGGTAATTTTAAAAACGGTAATCCTGTTGAAATAAAAAGTTACCGAGAAAACGGTCTTTTAGTAACTCAAGCCTTTTATAAAAAGTCTAGTTTTGATTTTACTAAAGTAAATTATTATAATGAAAATGAGGATTTAGAAACATATCAACTTTATCAATATAAGAGAAAAAAAACAATCATAGAGACTTATGATGTAAACGGTAAGTTAATAGAAACTGAGGAAAGAGCTAGTTTAGAATAAGTAGAAATGCAATTATCAGCATATTTACGGCCTGTTCATAATTGAGTAATCTTTCTGCTTGACCAAGATATCATTTTAAGATTATATTGATTAGAGTGCTGGTTTTTGAAGGTTATAATAAATTTATAATCGAATTATGCCTTTCTTCCGTCAAGGTTTAATCCGTTAACCTATTCCAACTTTTAGAAGAAACATTATCACTTTAATTAAAATTGTGTTTTATCATTATTACCATTTCTTATAAAATATGATTTGTATTAAATATAGGCTTTCTTAAAGCTGTTGTAGGATTAAAATTAACTTTTATAAAAGAAAAAGAATATTCGTAAATATTGTAAAATGCTTGCTGAGTATAGGTTAAGAGTAAATAAGTATCTCAAGAAAATTTATCTCTAGTCAGAATTTGTTTAAAACTTATTTGATATTTTACATCAGCAGAAGAACTACTAATAATCCTATTTATAGGAACCCTATTAATAAAAATTATCTTTATGTATAGGAAATTATACCCCGTAAATATTTAAGTAACTTTGCTTCCCTCTCAATTGTACACTTCCTAAATATTGAAGAGCTTCATCTATTAGATTGGTTTGGTTTTTTAAATAGTTTTCAGAAAAAACAATTTTCTTTTTATGTAAGTGACATTGTTCTAACAAACGCGATGTAGTATTAAGAACATCTCCATGGTAGGCCATTTCTTTGTAATTTTGTCCTCCAATAATTGTTGCCGAAACGGCTCCCAAATGTACTGCAGATTTAAACTTGGGTAACATTTTAAATTTTAGTAGATAGTCTTTCTGTTTTCTTTGAAGATTTTTTTCAATTTTACTGAAAATTTTAAAAGCTTTGTTGTTTAAATCCGTTTCAGATTTCCAGGTAAAAACAATTTCATCACCTACAAATTGATAGATTTCTATATCAAATTTCTGTAAACCGTCTAGTATATCTTTAAAACATGTGTTTAACAAATTACTATATTTTAAATGGCCCATTTCTTCTGCTAATTGTGTAGAATTATTTAAATCTAAAAACATAAAAGCTCGATTTTCCTCAATTGGGTTCTCATACTTTCCAGTGATATAATTAAGTAATACAGGTTCTCCAAACAATTCTCTTAGATGTTTTAGAAAAGAAAGAAATGCACTAAAAGAAAAAAAATAAATTAGAAATACAATAAAGAGATTGGTTTGTATCAAAGTCCTAATGGCCTTAAACGCTTGGGAAAATGTAAAGTCTTCAAATAACACATCATAAAAAATAGATATAAAAAAGATGTTTAAAAAAATTAAAATAAAAACTCCTAGTACCCATATTATTCTTTTTTTCCAGATAAGATGTTGGGATAATTTTTTATGAAGAAATTTTTCAAAACTTAGAATAAAGAGTCCTTGAAAGAATGCTACAAAAACAGTTTTAAAATAGAATTGTTTTTTATCAAACGGAACTATATAAGTTGGGTCTATTACTAAGTCTTCTAAACCTGTAAATCTTGAATAAACAAAAACACAGGCACCTAATATAAGAAAGATAACAAACAGAATATTTTCAGTTAAAGCTTTTTTATACATAGCTTGTGCTTTTGTTCACGGCTAATTATTTTTTATAGTAGGTATTTCTAATTGATGAGTTCTATAAAGGTATACAGCTTCTTTTTGTTCGTAGTTAGCAAAAGCGTTTACCACTGAAGCTTCTGCTTCTTCCTTAGATTGTTGTGCATCTAATAAATCTGTTAAATTAGTTAATCCACTATCATAATAATCTCTTTGAGTTTCTAGGTTTTCGGTAGCATAAAGCAACTTATCTTTTGAGTATTGAATTTGTTTGTAAGCGTTAAGAAGGTCATACCAGCTTTTCATAATTCCAACTGTTAATTGATCTTTTCCATCTTTCAACTTATTTTCTGCAATTTCTACCTCTATTTTACTCTGTCTAATTTGCTTTTTTTCTCCTCCCCACCAGGCAGAAATAGGGATAGTAATAGTACCAAAGGCAATGGGTTGTATATCTATTCCTAAATCATTATTAAAAGAATCAAATTTTGATGCATTTAGCCCCACTCCTATTTGAGGTAATAAATTGGCTTTTTCATTTTCTACTTGCAAGTGTGCTACTTCTACCTGTTTTTCTAAAAGACGATACATCGTATTGTTTTTAATATCTAGTTCAGGGTTTTTGTAGGTTAAATGAGGGGACGCAATTTCTATATTAGATTTCTTTGAGGCTACTAAAGTAGTATCATATGAAATTCCTGCATATAATACCAAATCTAATAAAGCGATTTTTCTTTGGTTTGATAATTCATTTTCCCTTAATAAAAGTCCGCTTTTCTCTACTTTTACCTGAAGTAGCTGATTTTTTGAAATAAGTCCTGCATCCAAAAGATCTTCTTGTTGTTTTAATAAATTATTAAGATAGGTTTTACTCGCCCTCACTACTTTTTGCTGTTCTTGAATATTAATCAACTGCCAAAATTTAGTTTCGGTGGCAAGAACAACAGAATCCATAGTTTCTTCTGTACCCAGTTTACGACTTTCTAATTGTACCTGAGCTAATTGATTTGCCAATCTAATTTTTCCTCCAGCATATATAGCTTGTGTAGCAGTCGCGCCTATGCTATAAATATTATCAATTCCGTTGGGAAGCGTTTGTGGAATAGGTGGTATAAGGTCATTAAAACCATATAATGCCAATCCAGTAGCCTCAACTTCAGGAAAATATTTAGAATATGCTTCTTGTCTAGCAACCTCAGCTTTTTCAGCACGAAGATTTCCATTTTTAATATGATTGCTATATTCTAAAGCTGACTTTTTTAAGTCTTCTAATTCTAATTTTTTGTCCTGAGCGTTAATTGTCGTTAGCGATAAAAGAAGTACTAATAAAACGCTTACTTTTTTATATAGTGAATGGTTTATAACGTCCATTTTTTATGAATTTATTGTTTTTAATTCTTCTTCATTATTTTCTTCTTCAGTCTTTTCTTCGTTTCTAAAAAATAACCAGTAAAGAGCAGGTAATACATAAAGTGTTAAAACCATAGAAACCAAAAGACCAAATGCAATTACAGTCCCCAATGGTCCCCATAGACTAGATCTACTAATAATCATTGGAGTAACTCCTACTGCAGCAGCAGACGAAGTAAGAAAAATAGGCCTCATTCTACGTTGTGCAGAAAGTATAGCAGCTTGTAGAACATTTTTACCGTGGTGAATACGTAATTCATCTGCAAAATCAATAAGAATAATTCCGTTTCTTACTACGATACCACAGAGAGCTAATATTCCTAAAAAGGAAGTAAATCCGAAAGGATATTGCATTAATAATAAACCTAATGCGGCTCCAAGAATACTTAACGGCATAGTAATAAAACTTAAAGCTGCGTGTTTGAAGGATTTAAAATGCCAAATAAGAATTAGGATAATAAGCAATACACTTATCAATAAAGAAATCCCCATTGGTAATAGATTCTCTTCAGACATTTCATGTTCTCCTCCATAGTTTATTCTAATATGACTAGGAATATCTAATTCTTCTATTTTAGGCGTCATTTTGCCTTGAACAACGTTAGCTACAGCTCCCTTTTCAATATCAACTCTAATGGTTAAACAGCGCATCCCATTACGTCTAACAATTTGTTCTTGCTCCCAAGCTGGGGTTATATTTGCTACTTGTTTTAATGGAATTACATTACCTGTGTTAGGTGCTAATATTGAAAGTTGACTTAAATCTGAAATTGTCTGTGCCGCATGATTTTCTGCTTTTATTTTAATATTAATGGCATAATCATCCTCATAGATTTGAGTTGTTTGTAAGCCTTCCATATTCATAGCGATGGCATTACCTATATTTTCTTTGGTAAGACCTGCTTGAGCGGCTTGTTCTTCTTTAATATCAATACTTACCGAACTGTATAATTCTCCAAAATTACTTCTAGACCAAATAGTTTGAGGAGTTTCTCGAGCTAAATCTATAATTTGATCTCCGTATTTTTTTAATT
The DNA here is from genome assembly GCF_003253545.1 of Mesonia algae. GTDB lineage: Bacteria > Bacteroidota > Bacteroidia > Flavobacteriales > Flavobacteriaceae > Mesonia > Mesonia algae. The sequence goes on along the minus strand of NZ_QKYV01000002.1, from coordinate 129,623 downwards.
CTGAAATATCATTTCCGTAAAGCCTTACCTCAATTGGTGCCGGCTTTCCTACCATGTTAAGTTGTTTCATCCTTAAATAGGCATTAGGAAACATCTTAGAATACTTATCGTCATATTCTCTTAGTACTTCCTCCGTAGCATCGTTTGAAGCTGTTGTCACCAATATTTGAGCATAATTTTTTGCTGGAAGATTTGGAGCATAAACCATATGAAATCGAGGAGAACTTTCTCCAATAAAACTGGTGTAGTCTAAGATTCTCTCATCTTTTGCTAAAATCTCTTCAAACTCTTCTACAATAGCTGCCGTTTCTTGTAAATTACTTCCTTTACTAAGATTCACTTCTATTGCAAATTGATCTCTTTCTACAATTGGAAATAGTTCTTGACTTACATTTGAAAAAAGGAATACTCCCAATATGATAGAGAAAACTCCCATGAAAACAGTTATTTTATAATGTTCCATAGCTTTTTCAACACTATTGTTAAAGAAATCTTGAAGTCTATCTAACATAGATTTTTTCTTTTTAGCATCGTCTTCATCTTTTTCTGAATGCAACCCCTTTTTTATAAAAACGGTATTAAGAAAAGGAACTAACAAAATGGAAATCGCCAGAGAAAGAAATAAAGCTATAGAAATTGTAAAAGGAAACGTACTTAAGAAATCTTTTGCTGTTCCAGTCATAAAAAACATAAGCGGAAAAAACGTAGCAGAAATAGCAAGCGTTGCCGTAAAAACCGATGGGAATAATTCTACAGCACTGTGGTAAGCTGCCTCAAATCTAGATTCGCCTTCATCTAATTTTTCTACATAATTGTCTATGACAACAATAGGATCATCTACCACAATACCAAGCACAACAATTAAAGCGGCTAAGGTTACGGTATTAAGTTCCATGCTGAATAGATACATAAGTGCCAGCGTTGCAGAAATAGTAATAGGTATGGTTGCTGCAGCTAAAGAAGCTACTCTAAAAGGGAGTAAAAGCATACATACTAAGATGACGCCTAAAAGCGCATAGCCAAATTCTTTCATAAAGTGACCTATAGAATGATCTACCACTACAGGTTGATCTGCTATAGTTCTAACTTCAATATCTTCTGGTAAATCTTGTTTTAGCTGGGCTAAATGCTCTTTTATTTCTTCTCCAAATTGTACAATATTATTCCCTTTAGCCATTTCCAAAGTTATAATCATTGCTTTTGTACCTCCCGTTTGTATATAAGAGTCGGGATCTTCATATTCCCGCTTTACATTGGCTATATCGCTTAGTCTAATTACATTTCCATTTTTATCAGATCTAATGATATGTTGTGCCACATCGCTAACATCATTTAAAAATGCATCAATATGTATTGGGCGATCAAAATTTTTGTTTTCTAAAGTTCCTCCAGGTAATATAGTTCCTCGGGTTTGCAGACTTTGCATTAGCATCCCCGGACTTATACCATACTGAGCTAATTTATTTTGATCTACCGAAACAGCTATTTGTTCTGTAAGTCCACCAGAGTAAGTGATTTTCGCCATATCTTCTATTTGGCGAAGGTTGTCAATAATATCTTCTACATGTAGTTGAAGATCTTTATAGGGTCTCGTTTTAGATTGTACCGACAAAATCATCGCAGCGGTATTACCAAAATCGCTATTTACAGCAATACCTCGTACTCCTTTAGGTAAAGATTGCTGCTGAAATACAAATAAATTATTTTTTAGCTTATTCCAAAATTGTTGAGTTTCATCTTTCCCAATTCTGTCTGAAACTTCTAGATACACATAACTCATCCCATTTTTTGAATAGGAATAGGTTTTAGTTTTATCCACTTCATTAAACGTAAATAAGTATTCTTCAAGTTTAGAAGTTAATTGGGTTTCTACCTCTTCTGAACTTGCTCCTGGAAAGGATCCAATGACAAGTCCTGTTCGAGTTGTAAAATCGGGAAACTCATTTCGAGACATATTAAATAGCCCAATAAGTCCAATTACTAATAATGTAAGAGCTAATGCTAGAGGAAAAGCTTTATGCTTCATCCCCCATTCTATAACGGTTCCTTGCTTTTTCATAGGGCTACTTACTTAAAACTTTTACAGGTGTGTTATTGGTAAGTTTATGGTATCCAGATGTAATAATTACATCACCTTTCTTCAAGCCTTTTTCTATAGCGATACCGTCATTGTAGAGAGTACCGATTTCAACGAATTTTCGTTGTGCGGTATTTTTATTAGTATCTACAATATATACAAAATTTTGTCCATCATCGGTTATAGAAACCACCTGCACAGGAAGTATAATTGATTGTAAATTGTTTTCTGTCTCTGTATTAGTCTTTTTAACTGATTTATTAAAACTAGCTTGACAAGCCATTCCTGGTTTTAATACATTCTCTGGATTTGGTAAAGTAATCTTAGCTTTATATACAGGGCTTTGACTCCCAGACTGAACAGCAATCTCGGTAAGTACTCCTGTAAATTTTTTATCTAAGGCATTTATAGTAACCGTAGCACTATCTCCTACTTTATAAGTGTTCACTTCTCTATCTGATAAAGAGATAAGAGCCTGCACCTTATTCATATCAAGTAACTCTACTACAGGCATTCCTGGACTTGCCACATCCCCAGTTTCCATCATTTTATTACCAATATATCCTGAAAATGGTGCTCTTAACTTTGTTTTCTTTACATTTTGATATGCTGCATTTGCGGCAGACTGAGCCTGCTTAAAATTAGAGCGTGCTTCAATCATTCTAATCTCAGCAATACTCCCTTTTTTATACACCTCATTAATACGAGTGTAATTCTCTTGTGCTAAATTAGCTTGTGCTTTTTTTGCTTCATATTGTTCTACATAAGTAGTAGGATCTATACTAGCAATGAGACTTCCTTTTTCAACATAGTCTCCAATACTAACATGAATTTTATTGATATCACCAGATACTTGAAAACTCAATTGAGCGTCTAGTTGAGCTTGTATTGTTCCTGGGTAACTTTCCGAAGTGATTTCAGTTGTACCGTTTGTGTTTCCAATAGTTATGGTTTTTACTCCAATAGGTGTTATTTTCTTAGAAGTTTCTTTTTCATTACAAGCGAGCAAGAGAAATCCTAATATGATAGAGTACAAAAAAGGTTTACGTAGCATTTAATTAGCTTTTAAAGTTTCTATTATTTTTTAAATCAAATGAACCTATATAAGGGTTCGGCTAAAATAATTTACCCCGCAAAAATGCATCTATAATTATAAATAGAAAAGGTCTATAAAAGGGTAAAATTGGTCAATTTTAAGCATTTTTTATACTTAAATAAAGAAACAAAAAAATACAAAATTATAACTATCAAGTACTTATAATTATTCGTTAAAACCAGACTTGGTCTAACTCTGTAACTTTAATTTAACATTTTTGAACTGAGATGGAGATAAACCAGAATGTTTTTTAAAATATTTTCCAAAAAATGACTGATCGCTAAATTGGAGTTCATCAGCTACTTGGGCTATAGAAAGTGAAGGATTTCCTAATAATATTTTAGCTTCCATAATAACAGTGTCAACAATTAATTGACCCGCAGTTTTACCAGATACTTCTTTTAAAACTTTAGATAAGTGACCAGAGGTCATAGATAAATGATCTGCATAAAATTGCACAGAGCGTTCAAACTTAAAATTATCATTAAGAATTTTAAAAAAACGAAGTGCTAATTCTTCATTTCTAGATAAAGATAAATCTAGATTAGGATTATTCTGTTTAAAAATTGATGAGTAATGAAAAACCAATGTCCCAAAAGTGAATTTTATTAATTCCTCTTTGAAAGGTTTATTTATATTTTTTGAATTATTATATTCTTCTAAAAGTTTTGAAAGTGTTACTACCGTTTCGCTTTCGGGTGGTGTTAATTTTAGTTTTGTGGTGTTCTCTTGAGTAAAAAATTCCATTTTATCGAATTCTATCTTAGAAAAAGAATTCTTTAAAATAAAGTCTATACTAAAGCTAACACCAATAATTTCTAGATTTTCACTGAGTTCAAGGATTTGAACTGCCACTTTTGGTTTGATGGGTATGATTTCTCCACTTCTAATGCTAATCTCAAATAAATTTAATTGAATCTTAATTTCTCCTTCAACCACGAATAACAAACAATACTCATCTGTTCTAAAAGGATAAGTTATTGGAATTTCTTCATATTTATTTTTTGAAATATGTACGTGTAAATCGTCATTTTGAGGTTTGTCCCCCATAATTTCAATTAGTTCATCAATAGTATGTTTTCTTATTAAATTTTCTTGCAAAATTATTTATGACGATTTTGTGTACAAATATAATATTTATCAAATATGATTATGAATCGTGAGTTACGTTATATTTTGGCAATATTTCATTAATCAATTCCATATTAATGAAAGCTCCTGCTTTTGTTCCTGAAGCGGTTGAGATTGAAACGGCTCGAAATGGTGTAGTATTATCTCCAGCACAAAAAACACCTTCAATATTTGTTTTCTGTGAGAATTCTACTTCTATATGTCCTGATTCTGCAGTTTTGCATCCCAATTCTATTGGAATTTTAGAGTGTTGTTCAAATGGAACTCTAGAAAATATAGCTTCAATTTTAGTCATAGAACCATCATTAAAAATTAAACTTTCTATATTTCCGTTAGTATGATCTAATTCTTGAATCTCTTTCTCTACAATATCAATTTTTAACTTTGAAATATAATTCCTTTGGTCTTGCGTCAATTCTGATTTTCCATTCGTAAACAAGGTTAATTTATCTGTCCAATTTTGAATAAGATTACAAAGTTCTAATGCTGTATCACCGTTTGCTATTATACCTAATTTTTTATTTGCCACTTCATAGCCATGGCAATAAGGACAGTGTAAAACACTAACTCCCCAACACTCATTAAAACCTTTTAAATTTGGCATGATGTCTTTTACTCCTGTTGCGAAAAGAATCTTCTTAGCAATAAACTTCTTTTTTGCTTCCGTAAAGATTTCAAATCCATTTGTAGTTTTAGTGGCGGAAACAGCTAAATCTTTTAAGAATTTAACTGTTGGGTATTGTAGAACTTGTTCTTTTGCTTTATTAAAAATTTCTTTAGGTGTTGCTCCATCTTGAGTTATAAAATTATGAGAATGTGGTGTTTGTCTATTGCAAGGTTTACCATTATCAATTATTAAAACTTTCCTTAATGATCTCCCTAGAGCCATAGCTGCAGATAAACCTGCGTAACTTCCACCGATAATTACTACATCAAATTCTTTTATGTGATTCATTGTTTCAATTATTTTTGGTAAAGGTATGAAACTTTTGTATTATTGCGATATAGTCGCAATAAATAAATTTATGATGAAACGGAGAAACACAAAATCAAAGGACGATGTATTAGAAATTTTAAAATTAAAAGGTACTGCTATGAGCCACGATATGATTGAAAATGAAATAGAAGGCTATAATAGAGCGACTATTTATCGAATTCTTAATAGGTTTTGTAAAGATGGTATTGTACATCGAATCGTTGGAATGAATGGTAAACAATATTTTGCGATGTGTACCACGTGTAAACACGAAGAACATCGTCACAACCACATTCATTTTCAATGTAATAATTGTGAAAAAGTAGAATGCTTAGAAGAAGAACCGGTAATTAACCTTCCGAAGGGCTACACTTTTGAAAATTTTAATAGTGTCGTTTCTGGTATTTGTCAAGATTGTCATTAATTTATTTATTGTCATCTTAACTCCTTCTAAGCAATACCACTTATCTATATTTTATTATTTATATGATAACAAAACTTCGGCAACTTTTTTCAAATCATCTTCACTAATCTCTGTCTGTGGGGCCAAAGGAAATATTTGCTGTCCTGGTCTACTGATGAATGCAGCACGCCAACCAGCCCACAACGCACCAGCTACATCCCAACCATGAGCCGCTATAAGCATGCACTCTTCTGGCTTTATTCCCATTTTTCGTGCAGCCCAAGTATATGTATCTGTAAAAGGTTTAAATTTCCCAATGTCTTCAACACTTAAACGTTCATCAAAATACTCAGTTAAACCCGCGCTTTCAAACTGTTTTTTCACCCCTTCGTTTGAAGAATTTGTAAAAGATACCAGTTTATAACCGTCTTTTTTTAACTGAGATAAAGCTTCTTTAACTTCTGGGTGTGCTGGCAAACCTCGTAAGGAATTTAAAATAGTTTTGCGTGCTTCTTTTTCTGATATTTTAATACCGTTATTCGCTGCTACCATTTGTAAAGCTGCAGCTCCTATATTTCCAAAGTGTTCATATTGACCACTTGCAGTAGTAACTAAAGAATACTGAAGCATGGTAGTAAACCATAATGAAAGTAAATCATCTCTACCATTAAGAGCTTCACTCACTACTTGTTTCATATCGGTAAGATCTAGCAAGGTTTCATTAACATCAAAGAATAAAACTTTTGGTCTTACATTGTTACTATTTTCCATATTATTTGTTGTTTGTCCTAGTCCTATATTGGGCATTAATGCTCCTGTAGCTCCTAATATTCCTAGATTTTTTATAAATTGTCTTCTATCTTTCATAGTTCACTTATTCTTTAATTAATTCGGTTAATACTTGTTTAAAAGTATCTACAGGTTGAGCTCCGGTGACTGCACTTTTTCGGTTAAAAACAATTGTTGGCACCGAATTAACTCCCATATTTTTCCAATAACCTTGCTTGTTTCTTATATCATAGCGTATTTCTTCAATATCTAACCTTGCAAGTGCTTCATCTGCATTTAAACCAACATCTAGTAAAGCTTGTTTTAGGATATCTTTATCTGAAACATCTTTTCGTTCACTAAAGAAAGCGGTAGTTAATCGCATTTTAAGTTCGGTTTGCTTTCCGAAGTCTTTTGCATAATCTAATAAAATATGAGCATTAAAAGTATTTACCATTCGCATATCATCAAAATAATCAAATTTAAAACCAAGCTCTTCTCCTACTTCGGTCATATGCTGTTGTGACTCTTTTTGTTGCTCAGGCGTAGATCCATATTTTTCAGTAATATGTTCTTTTACATTTTGACCTTCAACGGGCATATTAGGGTTTAACTCAAAAGGTTGCCATTCTATTTCTATTTGATCTTGAACACCAAGTTCTGTAATTGCTTTTTCCAAACGCTTGTATCCAATAGTACACCAAGGACACACCACATCTGAAACGATATCTATTTTTAATTTATCAGCCATAATTTTATTTTTTTAATTAAATATTGTATTTATTATTTAAACCTCTAAACTAGTTATTTACTAATTAGATTAGTGTTAAGAAAAATGGTTTCCTTTTTTTCATCCTCTGTGATTTCATCTATTGATACCACATTTAAAACCATAGAATTCACAACTCTGTTTTTACTTAAATCTTTATTTATAATTAATGCTTTATGATATATACCTAATGTTTCTACATTTGATTTTGGATTACTATTATTAATTATAACAATAGAATAATTGTCCTCTTTTACTGAATTTATTTTTGATGTAAAAGGCTTTAATAAATCATCGTCCTCTTTAAAAACAGGTGTAAATTTATTAGCATAGTCTTCGGATGTTTTATAAGCTTTATTAGCGTAAGCATGATAATCTGCCACATGCAACTCACTTTTAATTTCACTAGGCTCATAACCTAACATAAGTATAGATTCATCTGCAGCATTGTCTATATGAAAAGGTGTGTTTACTTGTTGGTCAAAGCGTACAAGCCAATGGTAGCTTAATTTTTTGTTGAATGTAGAAACACTAAGTTTGGATAATTCTTTTTTTAGATCTATCATAATATATCTAAATCGATAAGGTGTAATCTCTTTTTTATTGAAAACTAGATGCACAAAACCTGGAGCTTCAGTAGTAGTTCTAAAAACTAACTTGAAACTCTTTTCTGCTATATTTTTTATAGTTTCTTCTTTAATTTTCATTACAACACCTTTCTAGCCTTTTTTAAAAAGTAATCAATTCACTAATTTGAAGCACTCCTTGCACGTTACTATAATTTTTAACATCTGCAGCAAAAGTTTCTCCATGAGGTCCAAAAGACTCTTGAAACGAGGTTATGCTATCAAATTTTAAATGTGCGATTGCTACGTAAGGTGCAGATTCTTCAAGACCCCTACTAGCCACACCTAAATCTAATTCTAAACCTTTTAAGGCATCACCTAGAGCATTTACAATCATTGGTAAATGTTTGTTTTTGTAATATTCTGTATCAAATTGCACATCTTTACCGTTCGGATACATTACGGATACTTTTATCATATTTTTATTTTATATATTTATTCTGCTAAAACAACATTTTCAGAAAAACTCTGGTAAGCCTGTTCTACCTCTTTTGCCATCTCGTCTGGAAATAAATGAAAATCTCCAGATTTGAGTGTGGCTACAATTCCTTCTGAAACAGTTTCTGGAGAAGAAGGATTATCAAAACCTGCTTCAGCTGCCATTTCAGTATCTATAGGACCTGGATGTACACTTAAAATATTTACTCCTTTATCTTTTAAGTCTGCTCTTAAACCCTGTGTTAAAGAATAAGAAGCTGCCTTTGATGCGGAATAGATAGAAAGATGAGGGAAGTTTTTTAAAGAAGCTACAGAATTCATTTGAACTAGTGCTCCTTTGTTTTTTTCTAATATTTTAGCAAAAGCATTTGCCACTCGTAAAAAACCGAATACATTAACGTCTAACTGTTTTTGAAGCTCTTTTTCTACTTCTTTACCAATGGTTACCTGTGGGTTACCAATACCAGCATTATTAACAACAATCTCTACATCTGTTGTTTGTTGTGCTAAATTTTCTATAGATTCTGTATTGGACAGATCTGCTTTTACCTTTACAACTTTATTTCCATACTTATCTTCTAATTCTTTCGTAGAATCTAAATCTCGAACTGCTAGGTATACTTTTTTAGCACCGTATTTTATAAATGATTCTACAATAGATTTACCAATTCCCCTGTTTGCGCCAGTTACTAATGCTACTTTATTTTCTACTATCATGCTCATATATCTATTTTTTTAGATTCTTAATTTTTAGTTTATAAACCTTCCGACTAAACGGAAGGTTTATAACAACTAACCTATTTTAAGATTTAGAATAAAACGAAGATTTATTTACTCCAGTCGTATTTTTTAAATCCCTCATCAACTGGTGTATTAGCAATATGATTTACATAATTACTAATGGTTTTTTGAGATAAGCCTAAGATAATTTCCAGTACTTGTCTCTCACCGTAACCTGCTTCGTAAAAAGCATCTAAATCTTCTTGAGTTACATTACCACGATTACGAACAATTTTTAATGTCATAGTTCGAAGGGCTTCTAACTTAGAATCTTCTAATTTGGTTTCGTTACGTAGCGCTTCTGTAATAGCATCATCTACTTTCATCATTTTAGCAATACCTGTGTGTGCTGGCACACAATAATGACATTCGTGTTCTACATTTATAGATTGCCATACTACAGTTAACTCTTCATTATTAAAAGAGGAATCTACAAATAACTCATGTAATTTTTGGTAAGCATCAAGAATCCCTGGAGCTCCGGCCAAAACACCATGTAAACCAGGTATCATACCATAAGCCTTTTTAGATTTTTCTAATAATTCTTTGCTCTCTTCTGGAGCAGATTCTAAACTCTGAATTTTTAAACTTGTCATAATTTTAAACTTTAATTATTATTAATAAATATCTAAACAATCGTTTAGATTTGGGTTAAAAAATTTTTATATGTTTTTAAACGTCATTTCAATATAGTCTTCTATTTCTTTTTGGGTATTGACTCTAGACGCTGCGGCTAAACCGTGCTTAGCTAATAGTAAAAAGTTAGCTTGCTTTAATACTGTTTCCTCGCTTTTGGATGCATCAGTTTTTAGCTTTTCAATAAAAATGTTTTTAAGGTTACTCATAAAAACATTCATTTCATTTTTAATTAAAACATCATCACTTTCCGAAAACTCATTATAAGTATTAGTAAGCAAACAACCTTTTTTATTACCTAATTGAGATCCGATATTTACAGAATCATAAAAAAATTCTTTGATGTCTTCAACACCGTTTGAAGCATTTTTAAGTTTTTCAAAGATGTTTTTAATTTTAGAATTGTAGCATTTTAAACTCTTAAGAAAAAGCCCGTGTTTACTTCCAAAACTTGAATATATAGAAAACTTATTAATCCCCATTTCTTGCTCTAACATCTTCATAGAGGTGTTTTCATAACCGTTATGCCAAAACAAATGCATTGCTTTATCAATAACTTCTTCTTCTATATATTCTTTTTTTCTAGCCATAGTTCTAATTACAATTCAAAACTAAACAATCGTTTAGTTAACAGAAAGCTTTTAACAATTATTTATTAATAAGTACAGCAAACTCAACCACTTTATGAATGGTTTTATTTAATTCGCCCTTTCTCCAATTAATATATAAATCTATTTTTTCATCTAATTCAATAAACTTTACATCTTTCGTATTAGAAAATTTATAAGAATAAGGAAGTATGGAAATTCCAATTTTTTTAGCGACAAGGTTTACAATCATTCCCCCAAAATCAGACTCTATTGTAGTAATAGGTTCAAAATCATATTTTATAAATAATTCTCTTAATAGAGAACCAAAGAAAGTGGTTTGATGTAATCCCGAAATAAGAAATTTTTCATTCTTTAGTTTACTAATATCTCTAGATTTTTGTTGAACAAACCAGTGATCCTTGGGTACTGCCAGGCAAATAGGCTCCGAATACAATTTTAAAGACTCAATACTTGGGTTCTTTAATTGATCTCTACTAAAAGCAATATCTGTTCGATAATCAAGTAATAGCTTTTCGTGATTCTCATCTGTAGGTTCTGTAAGTTCTAATTTTAAATCAGGTAAATTAGAATTTAGCACTTCTAAAAAATTAGGAAGAAATTTATAAGATATAGAACCAGGATAAGTAATGGAAACTACTCCAAACTCCCCTTCTTCTATCTTTTTAGCCTGACGATGGATTTGATCAAACTCTTTGAGTTTTATTGTCCATTGTTCTTGCAAAAACTTTCCTGCATTAGTTAACTTCACATTTCTTTTATCTCTTTCGAAAAGCACAACTCCTAATTCTTCTTCTAAAGATTGTATGTGTCTACTTAATGAAGATTGAGAAATGAAAATCTTTTCAGCAGTTTTCCAAAAATGCAATTCTTTGGCGAGTATTAAAAAATAATTGATCTGTTGTAAAGTCATATTTAATGCAGTTTTCGCATTAGTTAATCAAAAATAAGTATTTTTTAAAAGCGCTCAAAAGAATTTATTTGCATAGATATTTTATTTAACTCTTAAAAAACATAGGTGCTATGGGAATTGAAAATTTTTTTGGTTTTTTTATAACTGCTGTGTTCTTCACAATGACTCCAGGAATAGATACTGCGTTTGTTTTAAACAAGTCTATTGGTCAAGGAAGAAAATCGGGTATTTATGCCACTTTTGGTATTAATGCAGGGGTTTTAACACATACTTTATTTGCAGCTTTGGGCTTATCTGTTCTTCTTTCTAAATCTGAATATGGCTTTACTATAATCAAATTTGCAGGGGCTATTTATTTGATTTATTTAGGCTTTGTGAAATTTAGAAATAGAGAAGATTTTTTACCTAATGAAACAAAAAATAAAGTCCATAAAGATAAGAAAAATGATTTTTGGTCTGGTTTTTTAACAAACACATTAAATCCAAAAGTTGCATTATTCTTTTTAGCTTTTTTTCCGCAATTTATTAATCCTACTCAAATTGAAAATCCAATGCCATTCATTGCATTAGGGATTACTTATGCTTTAATTGGGGTTTTATGGTATTTACTTTTAACGATATTTGCGAGTGCTTTCTCTCAAAAATTTGAAAATAATCCCAGAGCAGGGTTTTGGTTAAATAAGTTAAGCGGCATAGTTTTTATCGTCATAGGGATAAAGATCGCTTTAACGTAAGTAAACCTTTAACAGCTTCAGAATTAATCCTGAAGCTGTTTTATATTCAATACTTTATAATTTTTCAACTAAATTTTATTGTGCTGATTACGATAGCTTTCTATCATTTCTATTGAAGATTGATGCGGTCTTTGAGCTACTTTTTCAAAATCTGAACTCACATCGTTTACTCCAATCTTAATTCCTTCATAAATACCAGCGATTATGGTTCCCATAAAATCCCCCAATTCTACTTTTCTTTCTGCTGCGTAAGCTTCTACAGAAACAGGGTTATATTTTAAATTTGTTTGAAATACTTTATTTATAAGTTCTGCCAAATCAGATTGTGTAATTGATTCTCCAGCTAAGTTAAATCTATTGTTATTAAGATGATCTTTTAATAACATTTGGGTATAAGCATGGCCCAATTCTTCCCGACTTGTATAAGCGCATTTACCATCTGCAGCACAATTTCTAATTTCACCTTCTTTAATATAGGTTTCCAAATATTCTAAATCAGGTTCTATATAAATACCATTTCTACCAATTACCCAATCTAAACCAGAAGCTTGTATGTCTTTTTCCGTTTGCCTGTTGCTTTTTACAATAGAACGGAATGCCGTTTTCTCTTCATCACCTATTATACTTGTATACACGATTTTTTGAACACCATTATGTTTCGCCGCATCAATTACATTTCTATGTTGTTGAATCCTCTTTTTTGGTTCATCCATTCCCGAAACTAATAATACTTTATCAATTCCTTTTAAAGCTTCATTAAATTGCTCTCTATTATTATAATCTCCTTTTCTTACCTTTACTCCTAGATGTTTTGCTTTTTGTGGAGTTCTTGCAATGGCTACAACATTCTCTTTTCCTATTTCTTTAATTAAATTTTTTACAATAGTAGATCCTAACTGTCCGCTTGCTGAAGTTACCGCTATTTTCATTATTTATCTGATTTTAATATGTCCAATTCCTTCTGAAGTTCTTCTGCTTTGGTTTTAAATTTCTCCATAGCTTTCTTCATTTGCCCTACTTTTTTAAAAGCTTCTTCATCTTGAATGGCTTTATAAGTTACTACTCCGTCTTTTTCTTTTATCTTAGATTTACTGCCACATGTTGGGCAAATTGCTACTTTACTCATACTATTATTTTTTGTGTAAAGTTCTTTTGATGAACAGTTTTAAACAAGGTAAATCTATTTCTAAAAATGGTAAATATGGAACCTACAGCTTATAATACTGATTTATATTCTTTGGGGGATAAGCCTGTATGCTTTTTGAAAAATTTTGAAAAATTAGTTATTTCGTCAAAGCCCATTTGATATGAAACTTCTTTTAAGGAATTACTACCACTAAGAATGGCCCGTTTTGATTCCAGAATAACATATTGATCAATGAAGGCTTTTGTAGTGTTTAATGTAACGGTTTTTACAATAGTATTAAGATGTTTAGGGGTAATAGAAAGGCGGTCTGCATAATCTTTAGCATTTCGAGTTTTAGAAAAATCGTTTTCTACTAAATTCTTGAAATTTATAAAATGTGCGAAATAATCTTTATTCAGTTTATCTGAATTAGAACTATGCGCAAGTCGTTCTAACTTCAGTAAATACAACTCCAGCATTTTAGCAATTATCTCTTTTTTTGCGTAAGAATCTATATTTTGAAGTTCTTCTGAAACCTGTTTGAGAAAAAAATCATTAAACGTACTATTTTCGACCAACGGATTGGAAATATGATAATTATAAAGTTGAGAGATAAAGTTGATTGTAGATGTTGAAAAATATTTCAATACAAATTCTTCTGTGAAAATCACCAAATAGCCATCATAGCCTAAATCTTCTTGAAACGCGTGAACCTGACCTTTGGCGATTTTTAACACTGAACCTTTTTGAATAGCATAACGTTCTAAATCTACCTGATGCGTTCCACTACCAGAAGTCACGATTAACAACGCGAAGAAATTGATTCTATGAAGTTTTTTTGGATTATGAGTAGGGTTTTTAGCTACCCTAAAGAAAATTTCAGATAAACTTAGAAATTCTATATCAGTGGCACCTTCACTACTATTAAATAATATATTGGGTATGCTATTCAATATTATGCACTTACTTGAATGACTTCTCCATTTACTCTTCCTTTTACACTTTTTATGTAAGCATTAACAACTTTATTCATAGGTACAGGATTATGGCCAGGAAAAACGTCTTTATATTTTTCATATGCATCCTCTACCATATCTGAAGATACTACATTTACTCTAATACCGTTTTCCATTTCTAGCACAACTGCTTTTACAAAACTGTGAATTCCTCCATTTACCATAGCAGCACTTGTAGTTTGCACAACAGGATTAGTGGCTAGTACTCCAGTGGTAAGCGTAATAGAACCTTTTGGGTTTAAATAATTTTGTCCTATTCTCACTAAATTAACTTGCCCCATAAGTTTACTCTTTAAGCCTATATAATAATCCTCTTCGGTAAGGTCATTAAACTTTGCCCATTTTGCTTCTCCTGCGATACAGATTATAGCATCAAGTTTACCTGTTTTTTCAAACATTTCTTTTATAGAATCGCTACTAGAAATATCTACTGTAACATCACCGCTTGTACGTCCAGCAATAATTACTTCATCTTCATTTTTAAAATTTGAAACTACTTTTTTACCAATAGTTCCGTTTCCTCCAATAATTAAAATTTTCATGCTTTATATATTATGTTAAACATTTATTTTTACTACAGTGTATTTTCTTTTTTCTTGTTTTATATATCGTTAACGTGGCAATAATGCTCCATAGTAAATTGGTAACAAAGGGAGGTATTGCATTATAATAATAACAATTTATCGCAATGAATATTCCGCCCAGCAAATTCAAATATTTGCTAAAAGTTAAGTATTTTTTATTTTCTATAAGCGTTAACGCATAGGCGAAAATAATTAAGCTTGAGCCTGACCATCCTAAAATATCAATTAATAATTTCATAGTTTGTTATATTGCTATATGTCGATATGTTTTTTTAAATTTTTTTTAGGTTATGTATTTTACAAATTGCTTTATTGTTTCTTCATTTCTTCTAAAATAAGACCATTTACCATGTCTAGTAGAAATTAAAAGTCCGCATTTCTCCATATTGGTCAAATAAGTTGAAATGGTAGATTGAGATAAACCTGCTTTCTCTTGAATATAGGTTACACAAACCCCTTCATCAAAATGTCTTAATGATTCGTGAGGAGGAAAATTCTTTTCTGGCTCTTTTAACCATTCCATAATTTGAAATCTAGTTTGGTTAGATAAACATTTCCCTATTTCAGTTGCAAGTTTTAAATCCATAGATCAAATATATCTATAAATCTAGATATATAAAAACATCTAACGAAATTTTATAACTATGAGAACTTTAATTTAAACTATGCGAAACTCCAGAGGACTTATAAAGGTTTTATTTTTGAAGATTTTAATGAAATGCTGAGAATATTAAAACTTTAAATAATAGATTATTTTATCAACTGAATAATATTTGGCAATCCTTCTTATACCAATTCTGATGAAGCAAAATAGCTTTTTAAAAGTGTTCAAATTCAACCAAATAATTTTTATTTAGGTTGGTTCTTGTAAATAATGGACAATCATAGTAACGTTTACTATATTTTAAAGTTTCAAATTGCGTTTCTTGCCACCAATCCATTTCTGTAATTTTTTCTGAAGGAATTCCCCAAGCTTCTAAATGTACCCCAACACCAAGTGGCACATAAAAATGTTGCACGCAATAAATTTTCCTTGAGTCTTCTCCATAAAAAAGTAGTTTCAACATTACTTTTATACCTACATTACGATAGCCATTGTTCTGACTGTATGGTAGCGAAGAAAATCCTTTTTTAAATTTCACTAAAAATCCTGCTATATCATTTTTGGTCCTGTCTCCCAAAAATTTTCATACAGCAGGATTCCTATCCCCTTGAAACGGATTTAACCATCCTCATTCTACATTATTTTGAGTTACTACTTCATTTACAGATTTTGTAAAATATGCTAGTAATGTTTGCACACTTATAAATGCCGGTCGTTGTTATTATTATTATTAATGTAAATTAAACATATCTTTTCATACTTTGAAGTTTAATGATAGATAGCAATTAAATCACAGTAAAAATTTCGCTTTCTGCTAATCTAGATTTAGGAGTCTTTTCGGTAGAATTAAAATCTGATTTCGTTCTATATCCTAAAGAAACAGCAACTAATGAAGTGTACCCTTTTTCTCTTAACCCAAATTCTTCATCTAAAGCTTTTACATCAATACCCTCCATTGGTGTAGCATCTAAACCTAAACTAGCCACTCCTAATAAAAAGCTACCAATATTAAGGTACACTTGCTTTTCCATCCAATGTTGTAAATCTTTTAAATCGTATTTATGAATACCCGTAAATGCTTTTACAGCACCTAAAAACCGGTTTTTAACATCATCATTTGGAAATCTTCCGCTTTTATCTTCGGTATCGGCAATATGTTGATAATAAGCATCATCAGCATCTGTTTTTACACAAAACAATACTACTGCTGAAGCATTGGTAACTTTAGGTTCATTAAAACTGAAAAAGCCCTGAGTTCCTTTAGCCATACGTGCTTTACCTGCTGCAGTTTCAGCAACGATAAAATGCCAAGGTTGTAAGTTTACACTAGAAGGACTCATTCTCAATAAGTTTTTGATTTCAGCCATATCTGTATCAGATATTTTCTTGCTTGCATCATATTCCTTGGTTGTGTATCTCCAGTTTAATGTTTCTTTTAAATTCATTTGTATGTGTTTTTAATAAGTTGTTTTAATTTTCATTACAAAAGTAAGTATATATTAAAGTAGTAATCTTGTACAAAAAATGGGTATTTATGTACAAATAGAGGTTATTCATCTAAAAATAAATAACCTTAACTTTTTTTTATATAGTTTTGGACTTAAAATGGACTGAAATGCAAATATTAGAAGCTCAAAAACCTTTTGAAATACAAGAATTAAAATTATCTGAATGGAAGCAGCGTCCTGTAAAAAATAATTTTTTCGAACTAGTTCTAATTAAGGAAGGCAATGGTACACAATGTATCAATTATAATTTTCATCCTTATGAGGAAGGAAATATATTTTTACTTCCACCACTAAGGTGTCATTCTTTTAATATTGAATCAACTTCCAAATTTGTGTTTTTAAAATTTACTGATGCCTTTTTTAAAAATTCAAATCGACTTGCTGTAAATAGATCTGAGTGGTTTAATGAAGCTGCTTATATTCTTTCTAATTATAATCAACTTCCTGGGGATGTGATTAATAATGATATTGATAGACAGCATTTAAAAAGGTTAATAGCTATGATATTGCAGGAATCACGAAATTATGGAGAGGAATCTATATCACTAGTTTCTAGCTTAATGACTAGTATTCTGGAAATTTTAATTCGGAATATAAAAAAAAGTAGTCATTATGAAGTTGCTAAGAAAAACAGCAATGATAGAGCCACTAAAATGTTAACCTATATAAGTGAGAACATTCATAAAACAGATCTTTTAAAAGTAGAACACTTAGCAGATGAGTTTTCTATGTCACCTACTTATGTAAGTGAGTTTTTTAGAAAACAGGTTGGGATATCTTTACGGGAATATATTATAAAAGCTAAATTAAGGTTAGTAGAAATACGCCTTCTAAATTCTGATTATACTCTTACTGAAATCGCTGACGAGTTAGGATTTACTGATGTTAGTCATTTATCTAAAACTTTTAAACGTCATGTAGGACAGTCTGTTCGTGATTTTAAAAGCAATGGAGAATATATGCTCTTAAAACGTGCTGAGTGTACAACCTCATAAAAAGAAGTATTAAGAAGTTAACTAAAAGAATTAAAAACTCAATTACTCATTATGACTGGTAGCATCCTTTTTCAATCTATTGTATTTCTAGCGGGAGCAATACTATGCGTACCTATTGCTAAACGTTTTGGCTTAAGTTCTGTTATTGGTTATTTAATGGCAGGAATGTTACTCGGTCCGTTTATTTTAGGCTTCGTAGGTCAAGAAGGTGAAGATATTTTAGAATTTGCTGAATTTGGAGTCGTAATGATGCTTTTTATTATTGGGTTAGAAATAAAACCTAAGAGTTTTTGGCAAATGCGAAAAATCGTTTTAGGCATGGGGAGCATACAGGTGTTTGGAACCATAGCACTCACCTTTGCTATCTTATACGGTTTTGATATTGAATGGAAACTTTCATTAACAGTTGCCATGGCTGTGGCTCTATCATCTACAGCAATTACCTTACAAACCAATAAAGAAAAAGGGTTAATGCAAACCACCTACGGGACATCTTCCTTTTCAATTCTATTGTTTCAAGATATTATTGTTATTGTGATGTTGGCCGTTTTGCCTCTTTTATCCAATCTTTCAGATGGCGCTACAGTTGAAACAAACGGACATAACTCTCACACAAGTTTTCTTGAAAACTTACCTTTAGGCTGGCAAGCTTTAAGTATCGTTTCATCAATCATACTCATTATTGTAGCGGGTAGATTTTTAGTAGTACCCATGTTACGGATTGTTGCTAAATCTAAAGTTCGTGAGCTGTTAGTCGCATCAGCATTATTAATCGTGGCTGGCATCTCTTTTTTAATGGAGTTAGTAGGTTTAAGTCCAGCATTAGGAGCTTTTTTGGGAGGTGTAGTTTTAGCAACGAGCGAATTTAAACACGAATTAGAAAGCACATTAGATCCTTTTAAAGATTTACTTCTAGGCTTATTTTTTATGGCAGTTGGAGCTTCGATTAATTTTGCAGTCATAGAAGAGAACCCACTTTTAATTTCGGGACTCGTAATTTCAGTAATTTTAATTAAAGCCATTGTCCTTTTTATTATAGGAATCATTTTTAAAATGAAGATCGACCAGCGTTTATTGCTTATGGTAGGGTTAGCTCAAATTGGAGAATTTGCTTTTGTTTTGCTTTCCTTTGCCTTTCAACTAAATATTTTTGAAAAGGAACAATTAGATATCCTGTTGGTTGTCACAGCTCTTACCATGACACTTACTCCTATTCTTTGGATAATAAATGAACACCTATGTTTACCCAAGATTGGTACGAAGGAATCTGAAAATAAACCCATGGACGACATTCAAGTAAACAACAAAACCATCTTAGTTGGTTTTGGTCATTTTGGAAGTACTATAGGAAGGTTTCTACGGGCGCACGGTATATCTACAACTGTACTGGATATAGACTCAAATAGAGTAGATTTTTTAAGGAAAATGGGGTTTGAAGTATTTTACGGAGATGCTTCCAGAATGGATTTATTAGAATCTGCAGGAATTGCTGAAGCCGATTATTTAATCTGTGCTATTGATAATCCCGATGTAGCTCTTGGTATTGTAAAGAAAGTGAAAGATAAATATCCACATGTAAAATTATTAGTTCGAGCAAGAAACCGTTATGATGCTTATGATTTACATAATATAGGTGTCGAACATATTTACCGAGAATCATTAGACACATCGGTAAAAATGGCTAGTGATGTACTCCATTTTATGGGATTTGACAGAGATGCAACTCATGATCAAGCTACAAAATTTATTAATCTTGATGTTCGTAGCCTAAAACGTTTGGCAACGACTCCAAAAAATGGAAAAGAATATATTTTTAAAGCAAAAGAAGAAATAGCCCAGCAAGAAAAACTCCTTGTAGATGATTTGAAAATTGGTAGTAGTAGAGTTGGAAATAGTTAAGATCATGAAAACCAGTTGAAGTATACTCTAACCAACTAAAGTTATAATAATATAATTTAAAATTCTAAAAAAAAAGATTTCGACACAATGGTCAAAAATCATTTATTTTACCACAAACGAATGCTACCACGACATGGTAAGAAAGGTTTTTATAAAGAAAAGAAAAAAGTTTAACTGGGACTGAAACTAAACTTTCTTAAAACTACAAAATAAGAAATTTTGAGTGGTTTTAAATGGAGTCATGTGATCTTCCGTAAAGCAAGCTATTTTATTAAAATTGCTTTTAAACTTATTGGTGAGCGTTTCTTCAGAGTATTGTTTAATTTCTAATCCGCTACATTTTTGCGGACCATTTTTAGAAAATGTACCTAAAACTAAATAGTTTTCTACATACCTAGATACCAAATCTATATATTTACTAGTTTGCTCGTTAGTAGTTAAAAAATGAAAAGCTGCTCTGTCATGCCAAATATCAAAAGTAGTATTAGGCTTAAAATCTAATATATCACACACTATCCAATTTACTTTTTCCGCTTTAGTTCCTAATCTTATTTTAGCGCTTTCTATTGCTTTCGCAGAAATATCTAAAACTGTAATATTCTCATAACCATTTTCCAACAGGTGATCTACTAAATTACTATCCCCACCTCCTACATCAATAATCTTAGCTTTTTTGCTTAAAGAAAAAGATTGGATCAATTCTAAAGAAGCTGTTGGTGTTTTTTGTGTCCAGCTTACTTCTTGAGGCGTTTTAGTTTTATAAACATTTTCCCAATGAGATTTTAAATTAGCTTTCATTTTAGAAGTCTTTTTTTATAAATTATTAAAAAGGGTAACCTATGGCAAAATTAAACACTGGTTTATCATATTCAAACTCCCATTTCTTTGCTGGTCTTTTTAATGGTGATGCCAAATCAAAACGAATTACAAACCCCTGAATATCAACTCTAAGACCTACTCCTGTTCCTATTCCCAATTCGTCTGAAAAACTACTCGAGAATTTTCCTCCTGGTAAAGCTTCATTTTCTTCGGTTAACCACACATTTCCTGCATCGGCAAAAACAGCTCCGTTCAAATACGTAAATAAAGGAAATCTGTATTCTATATTTGCTTCTAAACGTATATCTCCCGCCTGATCGTAATAAGAATCTACGCCCTCTTCTTCTGGCTGATAAGTTCCTGGTCCTAATGAACGTATATTAAAAGCTCTTACACTATATGGTCCTCCAGAAAAGTATTGCTTTACAAAGGGTAAAGATTTGGAGTTTCCATAAGGCAAACCAAGTCCGCCAAAAAGTCGTCCTATAAGTACATCTCCATTAGTTCCTATTTTATAATGGTAACGTAAATCTATATCCGCTTTAGCGTATTGAGCATATTTAAGTCCTAAAAAAGTTTTATCACCTTCACTGTTTTCTTTTGCAAACAAATCGATAGTATTACCTGCAATGTCAAAATTAAAATTGAAATAAAAACTACCTTTTTTTGAAGCATCTACTAATTCGTTATACGTAAAACTATAGGTTAAGCCTGCGATAAATTGTTGCTCAAAGCTACGTCTTAGAAAAGGGTTCTCATTTAGTATTTCATCAAATTCATCGGTTGTATTGCCCAATTTCACATAGTTTATATTAATAGGGTTTAGTTGGTGAGTAACGAACCTATTTGCCTTCCAAATATAACCAAAGGAGGTTGAAAATGAATTTAATGAGTATAATTGACTTCGGTCTAAGTAATCTATCCCAGCTTTAATTTGAGTTTGCGGAATGGAATATTTAAACCTATTATTTAAATCTATAGGAAATAAAAGTCTAGGAAATGTCAACGAAGACCCTAAGCCTAATTGCAAGCTACGTAGCCCCGATTGGTCACCACTACTAGAAAATTGTTGTTCGTAAGCAAAACTTCCAGTAATTCTTAAAATTTCTCCTCCTCTAAATAAATTTCGGTTCACGTAAGTGAGTCCTAAACCTGGACCTGCAAAATTATTAGATTTAGTAACTCCTTGCAATTCTGCCCTTAAAGTTCTCTTATTAAATGGTGAAAGGTGAATTTCAGCATCTAAATGTCTAAATCCGTTTTCATCGGTAATGGTATCTTTTTCTTTATATCGAATATTTACATATTTATAAATCCCTATAGAAGACAATCGTCTACTTGTATATTTTGATAACAACGGATCATACTTCTCGCCAGGTTGCAATAACACATACGGATCCATACGATGTGGCTTAAAAAAATTATCCTTTTGTATATAATGCAAACTGTCAAACACTACAGTGTCCTGTAATTCTTTTTCAGAAGCTAATGTCTCATTAGGATAAACCCTTACTTTATCTACGATATAGGTAACCTTAGATTTCTCTGGAACACCTCCTTTAAGGCGAAGAAACAAATCGTATTTTCTATTATCGTATTGATTGGTATCTGCTTCAAAAATGATAAAATTAGAATTGAAGTTATAGTAACCTTTTTGCTTTAAATAATCATCAATTCGTTCTCTTTCGGCTTTAAAACTCGTCAAATTAAAACGCATATCATCTTCTATAAGCGTTTCTTTCATAGATGATTCTATATCTTCCAAAAGTTTTAAGGATAAAGTATCTACAGAGTCCTTTTCTACCGTAAAAGTTTCCATCTTATAAGGCTGAGAAAGCGTTACTTCATAAATTGTTTTTCCTGTTTTTGCGCTGCTATCTCGCTCTACGGCGGAAGTAATTCTGCTACTAAAAAATCCATTATTTTCTAATCGATTTTCTATAATTTCTTCTGTGCTTGGAACGTCAACATCTGATAAATATACTGGCTCTTCACCAAACTTTTTATTTAAAAACTTATTTATAAAACCAGGTTTTTCTTGCTGTCCTTTGTAGTAATAATGTAATCCAGGATAAAGACCTAAAAACTTAGAATTCGCTTGCGGATAAAGTAAGTTATCTAATTCTAATTGTAAATCGGTTTTGTTTTTTATCCCTATAGTATCTTCTAATTTTATTGTCCCACCACGATACAAGTATTCTCCTTCTGGAATAAATTTTTTCACCGCGCAAGAGCTAAGAACTATTGCAGTCACAAACGTTATCAAAACAAAAGAATAATTTATTTTCATGATCTCTCTCATTAGTTTTCTTCTTCTTTTATCGCTTCCGCGGAAGTGGAGTTATTCTCTTCCTTTTCGGGAGAAGGATTTTCACCTTCTTCATTTTGAGATTTCTCTTCTTCTATTTGCTGAATTTCTTTCTCAAATAATTCGCTAAACTTATTGAATTCTCTCGTGAAAATTAGAGCAATTCCACTTACAAATACCTGACCGTCAATAATGTTTTCATATTCACTTTTTCTAAATCCGCGTAAGCGCCATATTCCATCTTCGGTTAATAAATATTCTATACTCACATTCCCTATAACAGGGTTATTTTCTCCTGGTCTCGCTTCTCCTTGAACGCCAACTTCACTCCCTGCGGTGACCACTAACCGGTCGTTTAATAATTTTTTGCTGGCACTTATATTTAAATCGGTTCTACTTTCTGGAGAAGATCCTTGATAATCGGTATAGCTATTAAGTCCAAAATTAAGTTCGATTCCTGTATCGCCAGTAAGTTTATCTGAAAACACATTTAGTTGATCTGAAAGCGCTTGGTTGAGGTTATCACGTGCTACAACAGCTGCTCCTCCCTCACTTCCATCGGTTCCCGATTGAGGAAAAAATCTATTTAAAACCAGTAAAGAAAAAACTTGCTTGTTAAGTTCATCTTCTTGTTGGTTAAGTTGAGAGATTCTTCCGTAAACGGCACCACCAATGGCTCCTCGCTCATCTTCAGGCATATCTAAACTAAAATCTAAAACTGGCTGATTTAATTCTCCTTTGATATTTAAATAAACGAAAAACGGAAGTCGCTGTTTAAATCTATTTTGAGAAGAAGCTGATTCTCCCGAGGTTTGACTTGCCATAAGAGCCGAAGCAGAGGTTTTCACATCATAAATAGCTTTTACATCCAAATCTGCATTCATAGGATCTCCTTGCCAAGTCACCGAACTTTCTGGTGCAATATCAAACTTTCTTTTTACCAAATTATAAAGGCTCATTTCATAATGACCGTCACTAATTTCATATCTTCCAGTTAACGATGTTCTTCCATTTCTATCAATATCAAAAAATAAATTTCCTTCGCCTACTACTTGTAAATTATCTCCTGTTCTCTCATTTAAAACAATATTAAAAGTAGCTTCAGGCTCAATGATTAGCTCTGTATTGAGTTCTATACCTGTAATTACAGCAGAGGTTTCTTTTTCATCATTTCGGGTTAAAATAGCATCGGGGTTTTCTTTATTTACAAACACCACTACTCCATCTCTCTCTACTACATCTACTTGCGTTTCTGGTAAAACATACGTAGCATTAGTATTTTCATTTACAATAAGTTTTGCTTCAATTTTAGGAAAACTTAATTTTCCTCCTACGGTTGCATCTACATCAAAAACTACTTTTCCATAATATAACTCGTTATCTTCTTTGGTAGAATTAAGAGCTTCAAAATCGTTTGCTTTTATGCTTAAGTTAAAGGTTGGATCTGTAATTTCTTTAGTAAGGACTTCTCCACTTACCTTAAATTTATTGTTTTGTGAGTCAGCAATAGAAAACTGATTAAAATAAACTCCTTGATTATCTACTTTAACTTTATCGTCACTTAATCTAAATTTAGAATTGAGTTTACTTACCAAAAATGCGGCTTCATTAAAATTAATTTCGCCTTTATAATTTAAATCAGTTATAGGTCCATCTAATTCAAAATTAGCGGCTATACTTCCTTCAGACTCCTGTAGCTCTTCATTTGAAAAACCTTCTATAATAGACAACGCCAACTTATTTAAATCTACATTTAAATTGAGTTGCGGACCTGTTTCTTCTGCTAAATAATCTCCATTTATATTTAAGTCAACATTTTGTCCGTTAAGGTCTAATTTAAAATCGTACTTTTTATTATTAATAGATTTAGCTTTAAGTTGCAATTCTCCTAACGGAACTTCTATAGCTTTAAAATCTGTAATATTCATATCGGCAACCATTCCCCAGTCTGCCAACGGGTTGATAATTTTAAAATCTCCATTTACGATACCCGAAGCCAAATATTCATCGGGATTAAAATAACTCATAAACGTAGAAAGCTTAAAGTTTTTTAACGCTACGCCAATATGATTTTTTGCTTCTCCTAAATCATCACTTAACTTAATTTCTTGACTATTTCTAGAAAGTACAAAGTCATTAAACGTAATTGCTTCTTTTGAAAAGGAAATTTGATTAGAATTTGGAATTTCCCAAGGGTTTCTATTCAATATTAAATCTGATGGGTTGATCCTAAAATTGAGCTCCTCATCATTTCCCGTAATTTCTGATTGAATACGAAAAAGCTTCTCGTCATTTGCAAAAGAATTAAAATCTAAGTAAAGTGTATCTTGGGTTAAGCTCCCATCAAAATAGGTTTTATTAATGGCAAGAGGTCCTGCTTCTAAATTGCCGAATCCTATATTAAATTTCGCTTCTTTACTGTTAGAGTTTATATTAATGTGTAAACTATCTAGTCTATTTTCTTGATAAACCAAACTTGGTAAAGAAACTCTAGCTTTTAAATCTTCTTCTTTTTCATTAAAATCTACCTTAAAATAAACGGTATCCATTTGTTGAATTCCGTCAAGGAAAACATCGGTAATAATAGGCGATTCAGTAATGGTAGTTTCCATTTTGAGATTTACAAAATGAGAAATACTATCCTTTTCAATGTGGTCTTTAAAATAATGATTGGCGTGATGCTGCAAGGCGGTTATAATCTGCGCCGGACTTGCATTAGAATTTAATTGGGTTTTTAAGAAAGTACCATCAATATTTAAAGCGGTGCTGTCTTTTGTCACTTGAGAATTGATAGCAATATCCCCCAAATAATAAGGCTTATCTTCATATACTGCCACACCCTCAGTAATATTTACTTGTGTAGTAAAATCCTCAGCATTTCCTTTAAAATGACCATCTACATAAACTTTTGCTTTAATATCTTTTTTAGTGAATCCCAAAGCATACAAATCTATTCCTTCTAGTTCGGCTTTAAAATCCAATTCTGGTGCAACAGAGTCTAAAACTACTTGAGAATCTAATTTTAGATTTACACTTTTATCTTTAAAACCCAAATTTACATTCCCCGTACCGTTCACAATTTCCCCAGAAAGTTTTACCGCAGATAAATCGTACTCATTATAAGTAAGTTGAGTAAAACGAGAGTCTAAAGTAGCGTCTAAAGAATTGATATCTTTACCGCTTCCTGAAGTTTCTAACACCAATGAAACCTCTCCCAATTCTGGCATTTGTAAGATTTTTCCTAAATCTAGATCGATAGTTTCTACCTGTGTATCAAAAGCAATCTGGTTGTCGTTTCTAAACGATCCGCTTATTTTAATTTTTCCTTCAGGAATAGTCATTTGCGCTTTCGCGGAAAGTCGATCTAGACGTCCTTTTAGATTTCCGTTAATGTTTAATGTTTTTGGAAGACTAATTCCCAACTCTTTCTCTGAAGTGAATACTAAAATATCTTCCTTAACGGAATTGATTTCAAATTGCTGAATATCGAAAGTGAGGTTATTTGTATCTAAAACATTTTTTAAATTTCCGTTTGCAACTACCGAAGTTTTACCGCCCCAATTAACTTGTGTATTCTTTAACTGAAGGTTAGCTAAAGTACCGTTAGCATTAATTTTTCCATAGAATTTTTTAGAAGCTACCTTTTTAAATTCTGTATTTTTTCGTAATTCTGGGACAAAATAATATGCTTCTTGAGCATTTACATTAAAATTAGGAACTGAAACCTGAAAACTTCCTTTATTTGGATTTTCTATAAAACTTTCTAAGGATGCAAAACTTGTAGTTAAACTTCCGTTTAAATTACTTTTTGGGGTTACTGCATTCAAATTATTGACTTGCAAAGCTTGCGGACTTAAAGAGATTTGCGTAGAAAATTCTTGTAATTCAAAACCTCCTATTTCTTTAAAGGTAAGCTGATCTAAATTTACAACGGCGGTTTCTTCTTTAGAAAGTGCTAATTTATTGGCTAATAAAGTAAAGTTACTCAGTTCAAAAGCTAGGGGATTAAACTCTCCGGAAGTAACTTTTTCTTCCGCTTGACGGAAAGCAATCGTATTATCTTTAATATCTACCGCATTAATTTTTACGTCCCATTTTGGCCAGAAAGTAGATTCTGCAACAGTCTCATTCTCTATATTTTCTTGTGGTTTGCCTGTATTTAATTCTACAAGAGAATTGTGTAATTTTAAGTTATTAACTTCAACTTGTTGGTTTTGAAGGTTAATAAGGGGAACTTCGGCAAAAAAATCTTGAATTGTCACATTTGCTTTCAACTCATCTGGTTGAGAATCGTAAACAGCATTTACGTTTTTTATTTCTATTTCTCCTACCGCAAGTATAGGCAAAGGAATAGTATCTTGAGATTCGCTTACCAAAGGTTTGGTTTGCTTGTAATTAACAGTCGTATTACTAAGATTAATGTATTTTAATTCATAAATACTTTTATCTAAATCTAATTTTTTTCCTTCGGTTTCTAGGTTGTTTAATTTTAAATCTAAAAACGTACCTGCAACTTCATCTTGATAATTCAATTTTATCTTTTGTAAAGCTACAGTACCTAACGAAAAGGTATAAGGTTTCCCAGGATTATTAGTTTTTGGAGTTGTAGCTTGAGTAGTATCTGTAGCAAAGGCATCAATTATAAACTGATAGTTAAATCCATTCAGGCTATCTTTTTGAACAATATTTGCGGTTAACTCTTCTATTTCTACATCATCAATATTAATCTCGTTATTTTTATAAATACTCCATAAAGGAATATCTGCTTCTAGCGATTTGGTATATAATAAAGTGTCGCCTTTTTTATCTTCTAAGTAAAGTTCTTCAATAGAAATATCACCAGAGAAAGTAATAAAAAGCTTATCTATGTTTACTTTTGTCTCTGTTTTGTTGGATATGTATTGTGTTACCTTATTTACAATAATATCCTGCCCCCATGGGCTTCTTACAAATAGTAATAATAGAATAATTATAGTAAGTAAAGTGAGGAAAGACTTAGCGGTAATTCGCAAGACTTTCTTTAGCACAGATGTATTCTTATTATCTTTTTTGGGTTTATTCACTCGAATATCTTATTAATCTTCAAATTTATTCAGCAAAAGCGTAATAAAGGGGTTTTACTCTGTTTAAATTAAGTTAAAGTTTAACCTACAGGTAAGTAGATATATTAATTTAATACACTTAAAGAAAACTTGTTGAAATGTTATAATGAGTTAAAAAAAATTACATCTTAAATATTTTCATGAATTTTAGCTCACTAAACAAAAGACCATAATCATAAACTATGCGAAATTACTTTACTCAAATCAAAGAAAATCCTAAATTTTTATTGATTTTTTCTAGTATTTTATTCTTCTTTACTTTTAGTGCATTTGCACAGGAAAAGGATCAAGAAGTTTCTAAAACTATCTATTTCACTGCTAATACAGGCTTGGAAAAAGAATCAAAAACCGATGAAATCCTTAGCGAAATTGTAAAATCTTCTCAACAGGATAAAGATGCAGCTATCGTAGTGATAGGAAATATTACTAGAAAGGATGGATATCCTAAAAATAAAAAAGATAGAAAGAAAGAAGAAGACTTTTTAACCAACAGTCTTTTAAATCCTCTTAAAAATTTTAACGGAAATGTAATCTTTACACCAGGAAAAAATGAATGGAATAAAGGCGGACATAAAAACATAGACGATTTAGAGTCTTTTTTACAAGACAATAGCAAGTCTGAGTTTTGGCCCAATGATGGTTGTCCCATCGAACGTGAATCTTTAAGTGATGAGGTAGAACTGGTAATGATAGATTCTCAATGGTATATAGAAAATTGGGATGATTATCCTTATTTAAACAACAAATGTGAACTCAAAACCAGAGAGCAGTTTTTTGCACAATTTAAAGACGAGTTAAAAGATGAGCAAAATAAAACAATAATTGTTGCAATTCACCACCCTGTTTTAAGTGCTAATAGAAAAGGATTTTTTGGTAGAATGGGTGGTTTTTCTAATCAGGCATATTATAATACTCAAATGCAAGAGTTAGTAGGAAGATTAGAGAGTTTGGCTAGCCAGTTTGAAGATGTAATTTTTGTTTCAGGTGCCCATAAAAACCTTCAATATTTAGTAGATGATGGAATCCCACAAATTATTAGTGGTGCTTCAGGAAAAATTGAAAAAACAAGACCAGAAGAAGATAAAGGATATTTCGCAAGTAATAAAAATGGGTTTGCTAAATTAATAGCATATAAAGACGGTAATTCTCTTGTAGAAATGTATGAAGTCCAAGACGGTAAATCTACTTTAGTTTATACCAAAGAAATTACTAGAAAAAAAGGAAAATTAGAAGACTTCGATTATCATACTAAAGACGAATTTGGATCTACTTATAAAGCTTCAATTTATACAGAAGAGGAAACCGATAAGTCTAATTTTCACGAATGGGCTTGGGGAGATCATTACCGAGATGTTTATAGTAAAAAAATTGAAGCTCCTGTATTATTTATAGATACTTTACCTAACAATATGAAAGCTTCTAGAGCTGGAGGAGGAAACCAATCTAGAACTTTAAGAATAGCTAATGACGAAGGGCGTGAATATAACATTAGAGAATTACGCAAAAGTGCAGTAAGATTTATTCAGTCTACTATACAAGACCATTATGTGGTAGATTATATGAGAAATACCTTAGCAGAAGATATCGTTTTAGATTTTTACACAACTGCACATCCTTACGCTCCCTTTGCTGTAAATGGATTATCAAAGAATTTAAATATTTATCATGCAAATCCTAAAGTCGTTTACGTTCCTAAACAAAAAGCATTAGGTAGATTTAACGAATCATATGGAGATAAGTTATATATGCTAGAAGAGCACGTAGGAGATGAAAACAAAGATTTTGAAACCTTTGGAAACTCAGATGATATCATTAGCACTTCAGACATGCTTTTGGAAATTCAAGATAACAAAGACGCTAGAATTGATGAAGATGAGTATATCAAAGCTCGTATTTTTGATATGTTAATTGGAGATTGGGATAGACACCAAGACCAATGGAGATGGTCTAAGTTCGAAGAAGATGGTAAAGATATATATAAACCTATACCAAGAGATCGTGATCAAGCGTTTCCTAAGTATGACGGGCCTATTATTTCTCTATTAAAAATTGGTGTCCCAGCCTTAAGAGTAATGCAAAATTATGAACCTACAATTAAAAACACAAAATGGTTCAACTTGGCGGGATATCCTTTAGATAAAAACTTCATTAATACCTCAAGCTGGGAAGACTGGAAAAAGCAGGCGCTATATATTCAAAATAATTTAAGTGATGAAGATATAGATAACGCTTTCGCGGAATTACCTAAAGATACGCAAGATGAAACTATTGATCAAATTAAGAAAACTCTTAAATTAAGAAGAGAAAATATCGTAGATATTACTAAAGATTATTTCACATATTTTAAAAAGTTTGAAACGGTAATAGGAACAAATGAAGACAATAAGTTTCTTATTACAAGAAAAGATAACGGTATTACAAAAATTGAAATTGAAGAAGATAATGAAGTTATTTTCTCTAATGAATATGACGCAAAAGAGACCAAAGAAATTTGGGTATATGGATTAGATGGAGATGACGAATTCAAAGTTGAAGGAGACGGAAATAACCCCATAAAATTGAAAATATTAGGTGGAGAAGAAAATGATATCTATGATTTTGATAGAAAAGCTAAAACTAAAGTTTACGATTACAAATCAAAAAATAACACCTTTAAAAATGTAGGATCAAAAAGATTAACCGACTCTTATGAAATTAATAATTACGACCCTACCAGAAAAAAGTATTCGAGTAATGTGGTATTACCTAGCTTAGGATTTGATCCAGATGCTGGTTTTAAAGTAGGTTTATCAAATACTTTTACTACCTACGGTTTAGCTAGAAATCCATTTAGTACACAACATACATTAAGTGCTAATTATTTTTCTGCAACTCAAGGTTTTGAATTTAACTATTACGGAGAGTTCGCACATATTTTCTACAATTGGAATTTAGGGTTAGATGCTAAATATACAAGCGCTAACTACGCTATAAACTTTTTTGGAGTAGGAAATGGAACAAGTTATGATAACGATATTGATAAAGATTTTAACCGAGTACCTATCAAACAATGGCATGTTGCTCCGTCTTTAATTTATAGAAAAAACTCAACTATGAAAGCTTATTTTAAGCCAAGTATAGAGTCTTACGAAGTAGATAATTCATTTAATGATTTTGTAAGTAATTTTTACGATGAAAATAACGACATCTTCGAAAAGCAAATGTACGCAGGAGCAGAAGTTGGATTTAATTTCAACAACAAAGGAAGCCTTATTGGTTACCCAAGAAGAGGAATGGAACTAGACTTAAAGGCAGGTTACAAATCGAGTATAAACGAAGATTATGATAACCAATTTACCTATTTAAACCCAACAGTTTCATTTGTATATCCTATTCACGAAAGTGGAGCAGCAACCATAGCAACACGTGCGAGTGCCGATTTTATATTAGGTGATTTGGGTGAAGATTATGAATTTTATCACGCTGCAAGTGTAGGAGGAAATGAAAGCTTACGCGGATTTAGAAACGATCGATTTTTAGGAGAGACATCTTTCTTTCACAGTACAGATTTACGTGTAGGGATTACCAAGTTTAGAACCAATTTTGTTCCTATTAGATTAGGAGTAACTGGAGGTTTTGATTATGGTAGAGTTTGGGTTGAAGGAGAAGACTCCAATAAAATACATACCAGTTATGGTGGTTCAGTATTCCTTAACGGATTTAATGCATTTACCGCTAATGTTGGTTATTATTTAAGTGATGAAGATAATAGGCTTATTTTTACATTAGGATTTAGATTCTAATCTATAGATATAAAAAAAGCTTCAGGTTTTACCTGAAGCTTTTTTTATATCTATTAAGATTTCTTTTTTTTCTTCTTTAATTTATTCAACCAAATAATAGTTCCGGTAACGGGCAAACTTGTAGCGATTAAACAAGTTATAAAATAAATTATTTTAGAGAAAGAACCATAAATTTCTCCCGTATGTAAGGGTTTAATTACAGATGCTAATTGCACATTTAAAGGCTTTTCATTGAAGATCTCTTTATGCAGAACTTTTCCATCTCTGTCTAAAATTAGTTGATCTGAAGTTACTGGAGAAAAATTGTTTGAATTGTACTTTCGAATCTCTATTATATCATTTGAGGTAGCAGGAAATGTAATTCTTAACTTTCCAGAATAATTTAATTCTTGTGAAGAAATTTCTATTAGTTCTTCTACACTTTTCTCATTTTTTGGTATAGATGATTTAAATTTTGGTCCTCCTCCTCTATCAAAAATCTTTGCTTCTATTACATCACTTGCACCTTCTCTATACCAATCAAAAGACCAGTTTAAACCTGTTAAAGCCATAATTATTATAAAAATACAGGCATAAAATCCTAAAGTATTATGTAAATCATGATTAATACGCTTCCAGTTGGCTGAAAATTTAATTTTAAACCCAGGTTTAAAGTTCTTCCATTTATATTTTTTTGGAAACCATAAAATAATTCCAGTAACCGAAAGGACTAAAAATATAATGGTGGCAATACCAACTATAGGTCTTCCCACTGGAACATCCAATAATAACCAACGATGCATTTTAAACATCGTAGAGAAAAACTCGTCTAAACTTGTTTTTTTAGGCAGTAGGGTTTCGCTGGTATATGGATTGACTAGAAAAGTGGTACCGCGGCGATCTTCTGGTGAAGTTTTGATATTAAACTCATAAAGCGCATCTTTTTCTACTGGGATGGTTAAACGTTTTACTTCTCCGTTTACACTTAATTTCTGACTTAATTGTGTGATAGATTGCACTTCACTTTCAGCAGGGTTTATGGTAAGCTTTTCTTTAAATACGTCTTTGATTTCGTTTTCAAAAACCAGTAAAGTTCCGCTAAGGCAAACTAAAAAAAGTATAATTCCACTTCCTACTCCCAACCATAAATGAACATCATTTATAAATTTTTTAAAAGTATATTTTTTCTTCTTTATCATACCTATCCTATTTAAAGCTGTAAGAAATCACGCTAAATTTTATTTGTTTCTGAAGTTTTATAGCCTGCAAAAATATTATAGTATTCATAACAAACAACTATTATTTAGATTAATTTTAAATAATTATTAAAGTACATTTTATATCTAGCTAATTCCCTAAAAGGTATTCTTAATGTAATGTTCTTTTATTTTTTCTTAACGGATTTAAAATTATAATCAAAAAAAGAGCAAGCTTTAAAAGCTTGCTCTTTTATAAAATTAAGTGACAAAATCTTTATCGGGTTTATTCTTCTAGAAACTGTCTTAAAACGTATTGAAGTATTCCTCCGTGTTTTACATATTCAATTTCTATTTGAGAATCTAACCGGGTAATTACTTTAAATTGAGTTTCTTCACCATTTGTATTTCTTGCGATAACACTCAACTCTTTTCCTGGCGTTAAGCCATCTTCAATCCCTACAATATCAAAAGTTTCTTCTCCGCTTAATCCTAAGGATTTAGCATTTTCATTTTCTTTAAACTCTAAAGGTAGAACCCCCAAACCTACTAAGTTAGATCGATGAATTCTTTCATATGATGCTGCAATGACAGCTTTTACTCCGAGTAAATCGGTTCCTTTCGCAGCCCAATCTCGAGAAGAACCAGAACCATATTCTGTTCCTGCTAAAACAACCAAAGGAGTTTTACTTTCTTGATATTTCATAGCAGCATCATAAACGGTCATTTCTTTGTCCTCAGGATAATAATGCGTATAACCTCCTTGTCTACTAGCTATTTCATTATTTATTCGCACGTTAGCAAAAGTTCCGCGCATCATCACTTCATGATTTCCTCTACGTGAACCGTAAGAGTTAAACATTCCTTTTTCCACTCCTTTAGATTTTAAATATTTCCCAGCGGGACTGTCTTCCGCGAAAGCGCCAGCAGGTGAAATATGATCTGTAGTAACCGAATCTCCCAACTTCATAAGAACCCTTGCATTTTTAATGTTTTGCATAGCTTCAGGGTTTTCACTTATGTCTTTAAAAAAAGGAATTTCTTTAATGTACGTAGAATCTTCTTTCCATTGATAATCCAAACTTTTAGGTGCTTCTAATTTTTTCCACTGTTCTTCCCCGTCAAAAATTACTTTATATTCGTGTTCATAATCTTCTTTACTGGTAGCAGATTCTATCGCTTCTTGGATTTCGCCTTGTGTCGGCCAAATATCTTTGAGAAAAACATCTTGCCCATTCGCATCGGTTGCCAAGGGTTCTTCCATTAAATTAATATCTACCCTACCAGCAATAGCATAAGCCACCACCAACATTGGAGAAGCTAAAAAGTTCATTTGAATTTTAGGATGAATACGAGCTTCAAAGTTTCTATTTCCGCTTAAGACGGAAGATACTACCAAGTCACTTTTATCAATTGCTTTTTCAATATGGGTTGGTAGAGGCCCCGAATTTCCTATACAGGTGGTACAACCATACCCTACCACATGAAATCTCAAGGCTTCTAAATCTTTTAAAAGTCCTGCCCTTTTTAAGTAGTTTGTTACTACTTTAGAACCTGGTGCTAACGATGTTTTCACCCAAGGTTTTACATCTATTCCTTTTTCTATAGCTTTGCGAGCTACCAAACCTGCTCCTAACATTACCGATGGATTTGAGGTGTTGGTACACGATGTAATGGCAGCTACTACAATTGAACCATCACTTAATAAATATTCTTCATTTTCTCGCTTAATGCGAACTGATTGTAACTCATTTCGTTCTACTTCTACCTCAACATCTTCCTCCTTTTGTTGTCCTTTTGCACCTTCTTCATCTTGATGTAACTCTGTTCCGCTACCTCCCTCATCGTACCATAATTCTCTTTTCTCTCGTGGTAAATAATCTCTGCCGTGAACTTCACTAAGTAAATTGCTAAATTGATCTTTAAGTTTTTTAACTAATATTTTATCTTGCGGACGTTTTGGTCCAGATACTGAAGGCTCTAAACTTGATAAATCTACCATCAATACATCTGAATACTCAATATTTTCTTTTCCAGTTCGCCAAAGCAAGTTTTCTTTACAGTAAGTTTCAACCAACTCTAATTGCTCTTCATCTCTATTGGTTTTTTCCATATAGCGAATGGTTTGATCATCTATAGGAAAATAAGTTACCGTGCAACCAAATTCTGGAGACATATTAGAAATTGTAGCTCTATCAGGAACCGAAAGGTGATCTAAACCATCTCCAAAAACTTCAACAAAATCTCCCACTACTCCATAAGATCGTAACTTATTAGTAATTTCTAAAACCATATCGGTAGCTGTAATTCCTTCTGGCAGTTTACCTGTCAACTCCAAACCAATCACTTTTGGGGTGGTAAAGTAAATAGGCTGACCTAAAAGTGCAGCTTCTGCTTCTATTCCTCCAACTCCCCAACCAACAACACCTATACCATTTACCATAGGAGTGTGAGAATCTGTTCCTACCAAACTATCGGGAAATGCCCACCCATCTCTTTCTACCA
Source organism: Mesonia algae (assembly GCF_003253545.1). GTDB lineage: Bacteria > Bacteroidota > Bacteroidia > Flavobacteriales > Flavobacteriaceae > Mesonia > Mesonia algae. The sequence continues at coordinate 94,245 of NZ_QKYV01000002.1, read as the reverse complement.
CTCCTTTTGCCAAGTATTCTAAGTTTACTTGGTGACAAATTCCCATTCCTGGAGGGACAACCGTGAAATTTTCAAAAGCATTTTGAGCCCACTTTAATACTTCGTAACGTTCTTTGTTTCTTTTATATTCGTATTCAACATTTTTCTTATAAGCATAGTCCGTACCGAAGAAATCTACTTGAACCGAATGGTCTATCACTAAATCTACAGGTACTTTAGGATTAATCTTAGAACCATCTTTACCTTTACGGATAGCTTCAGACCTTATGGCTGCAATATCTACGACTGCCGGAACTCCTGTAAAGTCTTGCATTAAAACGCGAGCCGGCTTATATGGTACTGCGTTTTCACTTCCTTTTGGATTCCAGTTAATAAGATTTTTGATATGATCATCATCTACTAAAAAGCCATCATAATTCCGTAAAGCATTTTCTAATAGAATTTTTATGGAAAAGGGAAGTTTTTCAATCTTGGGAAATTCTTTACTAAGCTTTTCAAGACTGATGAAGTTTAGCTCTCCTTTAGAAGTTTTTAATTGTTTTTTTAAGTTTTGGATGGTTTCTTTCATAGCAATGTTTAAATTTAATCGGTTTGAAGCAGTCTTTGAAGTTGACTTTTAAATTTACAAATTATTAAATTCAACAGATTGAGCATTAAGCCTTTTTTAACTTCATATAGAATATAAGTCATGAAAATTTTAGGGATTTCGGGGTCAGCAAGTTTACAGAGTAGTAATTTTTATTTACTGAAAGCTATACAAAATGAAATCAATGAAAAACATTCAATGAAAATAATAGAGAATTTGTCTGAGTTTCCCTTATTTACACCTCAACGTTTGGAGAATGGTATACCAAAATCTGTTCTTAATTTTAAAAAAGAGCTTATACATAATGATGCTATAATTCTTAGTACCCCTGAATATACTCACAATATACCAGCTGTTTTAAAAAATATGATAGAATGGTGCACGCATTCAGGAGAATTTGAAAGTAAAAAAATAATTGCGATGACATTTACACCGTATGAACCACGTGGAAAATTTGCGATGCAATCTCTACTTAGTTCTTTAAAGGCTATGAAAGCGAACATTATTACTCAGTTTCCTCTTTATCGAACCGATGTTACTTTTTCAAATAGAGAAATTTCCTTTACGGAAGAATCTAAAACGTTAATTAAAGAAGCGGTAGAGCTATTAGAATAAAAAAGCTACATAAATTAATATGTAGCTTTTTTTAAATATTATTTAAAGGTTTATATTTAATTTCCCTTTAAATAATTTATGAATTTAAGCTCATCATTGCTTTTGCATTCACAAATTCTTTCATTCCAAAACCTCCATGCTCTCTTCCATAACCCGAATCTTTTACTCCGCCGAAAGGCATATTGGGTTGTGCTAAACCAAAAGAGTTAATAAACACCATACCAGTATCAAAATGATTTTTAGCAAGTTCAAATGCTCGAGATTCATCTTTTGTAAAGATTCCACCGCCTAACCCAAATCTACTATCGTTAGCTACTTTGAAAGCTTCTTCTTCGTCTTTCACTTTAATTAAAGAAGCTACTGGACCAAATAATTCATCATCATAAGCTGGTTGTCCTGAAGCAACATTTTCTAAAACAGTAGCTGGATAATAATATCCTTTTTGGTCTGGAATTTCTCCTCCACATAAAACTTTAGCTCCGTTTTCCACACTTTTCTCTACTTGATCGTGAAGTTTTTCTCTTAAATCTTTGCGAGCCATAGGACCGATTTTTGAATCTTTATCGTTTGGATCTCCTGCTTTAATAGACTTCATTTTCTCTACATAGGCGTCCCTAAACTCTTCGTAAACTTCTTCTACAATAACAAAACGTTTTGCTGCTACACAAGTCTCACCATTGTTGTAAATTCTTCCATTTACACAGGCTTTAACCGCTGTTTCGATATCGGCATCTTTTAAGACAACATATGCGTCATTAGATCCTAATTCTAAGACTGTTTTCTTCAATTCTGCTCCTGCTTTTTCTCCAATAACTTTTCCTGCATCTGGACTTCCTGTTAAAGTAACTCCTCTAACCCTTTTATTTTTTATAACATTATCTGAAGCATCGTGGTCAATTACGAGGACTTTAAAAAGGTTCTTAGGTAATCCTGCTTCTGCAAATACTTTCTCCAATAATAACCCTGTTCCAGTTACATTAGCCGCATGTTTTAATAAAACTCCGTTACCCGCCATAAGGTTAGCGATTGCGTAACGCACTACTTGGTAAACGGGAAAGTTCCAAGGTTGAATTCCGTAAATAACGCCAATAGGCGAATAAGTGATTACTCCCTTTCCTCCATTGGGAAGTTCTTTTTCTTCATCTTTGAGATTTTCAGGACCGTTTTCTGCAGTCCAATCACAAATTTGGGCGCAAAGATCTACTTCTTGCTTACTTTGCTTGAGAAGTTTCCCCATTTCATTGGTCATTAACTGAGTCAACTCCTCTTTGTGGTTTTTTAGTGATTCTCCTACTTTCTTGATATATGAAGCTCTTTCTTCTGGTAATTTCTTTTTCCATTCTAAAAAGGCTTCATGACAACTTTCAATAGCATCCTCCATTTCTTTTGAGGACATATACTCGTAAGTTTCTAATACCTCTTCGGTTGCTGGATTGGTAGTCTTAAATAAATTTGACATAGTTTTTTTATTTTAAAGATAGAAAGAACATTAGCGCTTTTTCCTAATAAAATGTTATTAAACAATTCTTTAAGAGTTCATCATTATAGATAAAAAAATGTGCACTTTCCGAAAATCAGAAAAATTTAAAACTCATTAAGATGATTATGTAGCTTTAAAATAAGAAAGAGTAGTTTTTAAACTAAAAAACCCCTTGAAAATCAAGGGGTTTTAAGTTTAATAAGTGATCGCACCAGGATTCGAACCTGGGACCGCCTGCTTAGAAGGCAGGTGCTCTATCCAGCTGAGCTATGCGACCCTTATGCCCTAAGGCGGTGCAAATATATTAATAGTTTTAAAAAAATCAAGCTTTTGAATGTGTTAATTTTAATAAATATTTGTTTTTAATTTTAACCTACTAATAATCAGTTAGAAATACTTATTTAATATAAACAGTTTTTTTATTTATAAATTCATGAATTCCGAAAGAAGACAATTCTCGACCAAAACCTGACTCTTTTGTTCCGCCGAAAGGCAAACGAGGATCGCTTTTTACTAATTCATTAATAAATACAGCTCCGTCTTCAATTTGCGGTATCATTGCTTTAGCACGTTCTAGATCTTCCGTAAAGATAGATACTCCTAACCCGAATTTAGAACGATTCACTAAATCTAACGCTTCCATATCTGTTTTAAAAGAAGTTACTGCCATGACTGGGCCAAAAGTTTCTTCTTCAAAAATAGGAGATTTTTTATTTACATTAATAACGACTGTAGGCTCAAAATATGCTTTGTTTCGCTTCCCTCCTAGTATCACTTTGGCTCCTTTATCTATAGAAGATTTTAATTGCTCTTCTAGTTCTTTAGCCAATTCTTCTGTCGCCATTACACCAATATAGGTATCCTCTTCTTCTGGGTTTCCGCTTTTAAGTTCTCTTACCTCGGTTATAAAACTCTCTATAAACTTTAGGTAAATTGATTCGTGAATTAATAATCTCTTACCTGCAATGCAACTTTGACCTGTGTTTTGAAATCTTGCTTGTACACAAGCTTTTATAGTTTTATCAATATCGGCATCTTCAAATACCACTAATGCATTACTACCTCCTAATTCTAATACAGATTTTTTTATTTCTTCTGCAGCAATAGAAGCAACCGAACTTCCTGCAGGTTTACTACCAGTAAGAGTAACTGCTTTTACCCTTTTATTTCTAATTACATCTTCAACTTTACTACTTTTAATAATTAAGTTTTGAAAGCAACCTTCAGGAAAACCTGCATTTTTAAATGCTTGTTGTATGTTTTCTGCACTACGCATAACATTACTAGAATGTTTGAGTAAACAAACATTTCCTGCCATTAATGAAGGTACAGCAAATCTAAAAACTTGCCAAAAAGGGTAATTCCAAGGCATTACTGCAAATATTACCCCTAGTGGATCAAACCTTACATAAGATTTTGATGCATCAGTTTTTATTTCTTGTGACTGTAATTGAGATTCTGCATTGTTTGCGTAATATTCACACAACCAAGCACATTTTTCTATTTCGGCGATTGCCTGGGTTATGGGTTTACCCATTTCTCGAGTGATAGCTAATGCATAATCCTTTTTATTTTGCTTTAATTCTTTAGCTAACTGAAGCATTAAAGTTTTTTTTCTCTCAAAATTGGTTCTACTCCAAGTTTGAAAAGTTTTATCAGCTAATTTTACTTTTTTATTAACGCTACTCTTTGAATCTTGTTTAAATTTTTCAATGATTTCGTTAGTATATGGATTGATAGACTTAATCATAATTTAATATATTCTTTGCCTATAAAATTAAGAATAGTGTCATAGATGGCTATTTTATTAAGACTACTTTAACTATTCATTTTGTGGACAAATAGTGAATAACCTATTAGGAATTTAACATATGGGAAGAGTTTGATTTGTAATTTTAATAAAAATCGATTAATTATGAGTCAGCGAGATTTAGGTTTATTAGAGGTAAGGCCTGTTATTGAAGGTATTCAACGACATAACAGTGTTTCATTTGATGAGAGTTTTCAAAACAAAACTTTGCGTCCTGTGATTAAATTACAGCATTATTTAATTATTGAGGTTTTTAAAAATTATATTAGAAAACATAAAAATGTTTTTTATCAAATATCTTTAGAAAAAAGAATAACTTATATAGAAAACGCTATTCAAAAAGATATTAAATTTAGAAACAGTTTGAAAGGTATTATCATTGGTCAATTTACGATTGAAGAATATGAATTGTACACTCAAAACTCTTCAGCATTAAACAAACGCATGATGAACTTAGTAAAAAAACGAGTGATAGATAGTATTCAGTTATTAGAGCCTACGTCTTCTGTTGCATAAATTATGAGAAGAAAAAAGAAAAAGAATAAACCGGTAAAGGTTAAAAACACATCTGTTAATCAAGTTCCCGGACAGGTTATCTATGTAGGTAGTAAAGAAAATACGTCAACTTCTTTAGAGATTATTGATTATAATAAAGAGAAACATGAGGTTAAACATACCAATAATATTAATGAAGTTTTTCAATATAGAGATTCGGAAGATATTACGTGGGTAAATGTCAATGGTCTTAATGCTACTGAAGAAATTGAACAACTTGGAAAGTTTTATGGATTACATCCTTTAATTCTAGAAGATATAGTAAATACACAACAGCGTCCTAAAATTGATGAGTATGATACATATATTTTTATGGTTCTTAAAATGATGTATTATGCTGAAGATGGTGAATTGATTAAAGAACATATGAGTATTGTTCTAGGAGAAAAGTATGTACTCACTTTTCAAGAGGCAGATGGAGATGTATTTGATGGTGTTCGAGATCGTATAAAAAATGCAAAAGGGAGAATTAGAAATTCTGGACCAGATTACCTCACTTACACCTTTATAGATGCTATAATTGATAATTATTTTATCATTATTGAAACCATGGGTGATAAAATTGAAGAATTAGAAGATAGCCTTTTTCTTGATGATCCTGAAGAAACTATAACTCAAGATATCCAAGATTTAAAAAAAGAAATTATACGTATTAGACGCGCTATATATCCGTTAAGGGAAGTAATAAATCGTTTAGAAAAAGGAGAGCATCCATTAATCCAAGAGAAAACGAACCATTATTTAAGAGATTTATACGATCATATTATTCAGGTTTCTGAAAATATTGAGATCTATCGCGAAATGACTTGGGGCTTAATGGATATGTATATGACCACTATAAGTAATAAAATGAACGAAGTGATGAAGGTGCTTACAATTATGGCAAGTATTTTTATTCCGTTAACTTTTATGGCTGGAATTTATGGGATGAATTTTGAATATATTCCAGAGCTTCAGTTAAAATATGGTTATTTTTACCTGTGGGCCGCTATGTTAATCGTTTTCTTTGGGCTACTTTGGTATTTTAAAAGAAAAAAATGGCTTTAACTAATATTCATTTATGAAAAATAGTGCAATTGCTTTATGTTATATAGGAGTCATATTCCTTTTTTTTTCTTGCAAACAAGAACAAAATGAAAGTGAAGTAAGATCTTTTGAGTGGCAAGAAAGAATTAGTAGCCAACCTCTCACAGATTCTTTAATGAATACTGGAATTACTTATCTGTCTCTATACTCTCAAATTTACAGTCTATCTGAACATAAAAAAAATAATCTTACGGCTACGGTTAGTATGAGGAATACGAGTTTAAAAGATACTCTTTTTATAAGTAAAGCAGATCATTACTCTACGGAAGGAAAAATGGTAAGTTCTTATATAAATAAAACAGTGTATTTAAAACCAATGGAAACTATCGAGATTGTAATTAATGAAAAAGAAGATTTAGGAGGCACAGGAGGTAATTTTATTTTTGAATGGTCTATTCCTAGCACTTCTCCCGAGCCTTTGTTTGAGGGCGTTATGATTTCGACTACAAGTCAGCAAGGCTTATCGTTTACCACACAGGGACAAAAAATTCAATAAACCTAGGGAAATTGAAGGTTGAAAAAAGTTGGTTATCCTTTTCTTTTTTTATGATCTATGAATACGAAAATTCCATAAAATACAATTCCAGCTCCACCAATCCAATAAAGACCTGTTTTTAAAGTTTCAATATCACTAGCAAAAAAGGCAATAGCTGTAGCTAGTGGCACAATACCAATCATGGTTGCTGTAATAAATTTTATATAATTCATTTTTAGCCCACCTGCTAATACGCTAATGGCGTCATTAGATAAAAAAGGAGAAACTCTAAATAAAACAATACTCAAAAACCCATAGTGAGAAACCCAATAATTAAGTTTATCAAAAGTTTTATCACTTATAAATTTATGTAATGCATTCTCACTAAGGCTAATACCTAAAGAATAACCTATTGTAGAGGCTAGAAAAACTCCCGTAGAAGAAATTAAAATAGAAGAAAAGGTTCCATATACTAAAGCAGCAGCTATCATTGGTAACCAAGAAGGTATAACCACTAGGAACATTTGTAAAATTATGATAAGAATAATCGCTGCAATACCCCAAGCACCAAAACTTTTTATTACAGATGAAATCTCCTGTTGATTACCTGACATTAATGCATTCCAAAGCTCTTTCATTGAGTCTTGAAAAGGTGGATAGATAAAAAATAAACCAACTAACACTAAAACAATAGCAAGCGTAAAATAAAGAGAACCGTATTTAGCAATTTTAGTAGCTTTCAAACGTAGATAAATTTAGGATTTATAAAAAAATTGATTACAAAGTTAGTCATCTAAATCTACTTTATTCAATATCAAGCCCGATGGTTGTGCTATATGTTCTAACTTAATTTTATTTTCCGCATTTAGCGTAGATTGTATAAATTCTAAAGTAACTAGACCTCTACCTAAATCAAATAATGTACCCATCATTAAACGTATTTGATGACGTTTAAAGCCTTTTCCTCTCACTTTTAACACATAACTTTTCTTCGGAAAAAAATTAGCCGTGTAAATATCATTTTCTACAATTTCACACTCATCTATCTTACCTTGTGTTTGCGTTTCTGGTTTTGGTTTGTATGCATAAGACCAAAAATCATGTTCTCCTTCAAAAAGCTTTGCTCCCTTTTTCATTAATTCAATATTCAAATCTTCTTTCATAAACACCATAAATGGAGCACAAAAGGGATGAAACTTTTCTGCAAACGCAAAAAAATACAAATACTCTTTTTGTTTAGGATGGTTTATAATATTAAAATCTTTAGTGGTTTCTGTTACTGCTAAAGCTCTTATATCTGGTGGTAGATTTTGATTTAATAATGGAAAAAATCCCTCAATATTCAACGGTTCATTATCTACAAACAACTCCACATAAGTCTGATTTACAGAAACTTTAGCATCTGTTCTTCCTGCAGCAATAAGTTTAAATTTTTTGCGCTCTAAAACATAAGAGATGGTTCTTTCTACCATTCTTTCTACTGTATTTACATCGGGTTGTTTTTGCCAACCGTGGTAACGAAAACCTAAATATTGAAGTTTAATAAGGTAGTAAAACCTAATTCTTTGCATATCTTTTATCTTAAAAATAAATACTTATTGGAAAATGTCAATATAAAATCAATTTTTCGTCTAAGCTAACTCATTAATGCATTTATTTCTTTATAATAAGGATTAACAAGATCAATATTCATAATTTAGTTTTTGTAATCAGTAATATATGAACAAAGAAGAAGTCATTCAACAAATAGAGAATCAGAAGAAGGTACCGCATTTAAAATTCCGACTTAAAACTTCTACTGAAAGTTTTACCAATAAATTATTTCACACGCTTTTTGATGCTGAAATTCCCGTTGCAAAAAATTTAGAAGAGTTAGAAAAAGATTTTGAAACGCTAGTAGATTTAGCTTGTTGGGATCTTGAGAAACCTTGTTTTAAACTCTGGGACAATTATCTAGCTAAATTACCCGAGTTGTTATGTAAATTAAACAAAGATGCAGAAGCTATTTTTACTAACGACCCTGCTTCTAATTCTATAGAAGAGGTTTACTTAAGTTATCCTGGTTTTTTTGCTGTAGCTATCTATCGTTTTGCTCACGAGTTTCATGAAGCTGGTTTTCCGTTAGTCCCAAGAATGATGACAGAATATGCTCATCGTTTAACGGGTGTAGATATTCATCCTGGAGCAACTATAGGTACATCATTTTTTATAGACCACGCGACAGGTATCGTGATTGGTGAAACTGCCGAAATTAAAAATAACGTAAAAATTTATCAAGGAGTAACTTTAGGCGCATTATATGTAGAAAAGAATTTAAAAAACACGAAAAGACATCCTACAGTAGAAAATAATGTGACTATTTATGCAAATGCAACCATATTAGGAGGAAAGACTATTGTCGGAAAAAACAGCATTATTGGTGGAAATGTATGGATTACTTCTTCTATTCCTGAAAATTCTTTAGTCACGCACAGTCCTGAAATTAAAATTAGACAAAATTATGAGTAGTATATTAGATTTAATAGGAAACACTCCTTTAGCGGAAGCACAAAACTTAGTGAAAAATAAAAATGTAAAGTTATTTTTTAAGTTGGAAGGAAATAATCCTGGCGGAAGTGTAAAAGACCGTCCTGCTTATAATATGATTAAAAGTGCTTTAGAGCGTGGCGATATTAACGAAGACTCGAAACTTATTGAAGCCACTAGTGGTAATACAGGTATTGCACTGGCACTTATTGCAAAACTTTTTAATCTAAATATAGAGTTAGTCATGCCAGAAAATTCTACCAAAGAGCGTATACAAACTATGCGTGCTTATGGTGCAAAAGTGACTTTAACTTCTAGTGAAACTGGAATTATGGGTTCTCGTGATTATGCTGAAAATAAAGTGAAAAATGAAGGCTATGTAGGTTTAAATCAATTTGCAAATAATGACAATTGGAAAGCGCATTACAAAACCACCGGACCAGAAATTTGGAGAGATACTAACCAAAAAATAACTCATTTTGTCTCCTCTATGGGTACTACAGGTACTATTATGGGGACTTCTACTTATTTAAAAGAACAAAACGAAGCTATTCAAATTATTGGCGTACAACCTACAGATAATTCTAAGATTCCTGGAATTAGAAAATGGCCAACAGAATATTTACCTAAAATTTTTAATCCTAAAAAAGTAGATCAAGTAATTGAAATTAGTGAAAAGGAAGCTAGAGCAATGACCAAACGCTTAGCAAAAGAAGAAGGGATTTTTGCAGGTATGAGTAGCGGCGGTGCAGCAGCAGCAGCATTAAAACTTATAGATACTATGGAAGAAGGTGTGGTAGTATCTATTGTTTGTGATCGTGGAGACCGTTATCTTTCTTCTAATTTGTTTGAAGAATAGTTTTTGATTTAAAAGTCTATTTTTGTGAATTCGGAAATAATGATATGATGGACATCTTATTATTTCCGAATTTTATATTTACAAGCCATCATTTTTAATTAGCATCCCTCTTCTAATGAAATATTTCAAATCACTAGTCTTTTGTTTTTTAGTTATTCCAGCATATACCATATCTGCTCAAATTCATCAACTTAAAGAAATTTCTTTGTTCGAAGATAAACTGCAAATTAAAGTCCCAGTTGGTTTTGAAGTAATGTCTGAAGAACTCCTCAAAATAAAATATCCCTTATCTAGAAGACCAACATTGGCATATTCTAATGAAAAAGGAAATATAAATGTAGCATTTAATTTAACACCAAGCCCTGCTAACCAAGAGCTTATTGAAACATATAAAAATACATTTGTTAAGACTTTCAAATCATTTTATCCTTCTTCAGAATGGAAAGATCAAGGTATAAGAAATATAAACGGACAAAATGTAGGTTATTTAGAACTAATTACTCCAGCAGCTGACACCAATATTTATAATTTAATTTTCTTTACCAATTTAAACGATAAACTATTACTTTGTACTTTTAATTGTTCTGAAGAAATTTTATCAGAATGGAAAAGTACCGCAGCAGAAATCATGAATTCTTTAAACGTAAAGAAATAGATTAATCAATTAAAGAAACTCCGTTTAAATCTGTAGTTAAAACACTACTCATATAATTAAAAAATGGTTTTATTGCTTTAAAATGATCATTAACGGTACTAGCAAACTTCGGCTCCAGTACCTCCTTATCGTTAAACTTTTTAGTAAATGTCCATTGTTTTAAATTCAATAAATCAATATCTGGATGCGATTTATCAAAACCTTTAGGTGCTGTTTTTAAACGCTCCCCTTCTACTTTACCCCAAAACTTTTTTAATTCTTTTTGCTGAAGAATTTCTTTTATCTCTTCTGCATCCGTTTCTACCTCTTTTCTAATTCGGTATAAATCTTCTTTAGCCGGATTCCAAAAACCTACAGCAATAAAAGACTTATTATCTGGCTGAATATGTACGTAATACCCACCTCTTAATTCTGGTTTTTTACGAGTAAAACTAGCGCCAAAATTAGTTTTATATGGAGTTTTATCTTTAGAAAAACGAACATCTCTATAAATTCTAAAAGCTTTTGTTTTTTCAATTTGATCATGCTGATTTAGTTGAAATTCAATTTCTTTATAGAATTCTTTCATTTCTGCTTCAATAGATTTGAATTTGGGTTTATGCTCATCAAACCAGTCTCTATTGTTATTATTTTGCAGCTGAAGTAGAAATGGGAGTGCTTCTTGGGGTATAGATTTCATAACAAGTGTTTTTCTTCAAAGTTATAAAACTTATTCTTCTTTTGAATTATCGTCACCCCAAACTTGATTTGGGATCACATACAAGTTTGCAGACAATCACTTTTATTATTTTGATGCGATGCTGAATCAAGTTCAGCATGACTAAAGAATTAATTTTGCCTTCTACATATCGTCATCCCAGACTTGATCTGGGATCTCATTCGGTTAGGTTAGTTCAATTGTTTTTAATTCAGGGTTTAGTTTTTTAACCAAATCAATTTTCCAATTCTTTTTCCAACTTTTCAGTTGTTTCTCTCTTTTTATCGCTTCTTGAATGTCTAAAAATTCTTCGAAATAAATTAAATACTTCAAGTTATATTTTGCAGTAAATAAAGAAGCTTTACCTAATTGGTGCTCTGTTATTCGTTTGCTTAAATTAGATGTAACACCAATATAGAGTGTAGTTCTATATTCATTAGTCATTATATAAACATAGGAAGTTTTCATTATAAATTATTTTCTGTGAAGAAATATCAAAATGAAATTAATCAAAATTAACTACAATAAAAAAAGCCAAAAGTCATCCCTAACTTGATTTAGGGATCACATACAGGTTTGCAGACAATCACTTTTATTATTTTGATGTGATGCTGAATCAAGTTCAGCATGACGATGAGAATTTACTTTGTATTTGAATTATCGTCATCCCAAACTTGATTTGGGATCTCATCATACTTCTTCATTTTTTGTATTGAAATTACTCAGCGGTATGGGATGCTGAATCAAATACCCTATGACGATGAGAATTTACTTTGATTGATCTTGAACAAAAAGTAACAAATTACCTTCTTCAAAACTTACCGTGGCAGTATTTTCTATAATAGTATTACGAGTGCCTATTTTGGTAGTTATACTTAAATCTTCATTAGATAATGGATATTTTACACCAGTAGAAGTAACGTTATTTGTTTCTGGAAATGGATAAAGAGAAAATATTTCTGTTTTAAATCCTTCTAAAAGTGTATGTTTTTCAGCAAAAAAATAAAATCCGTAATCATCAAAACACCTAATATTAATCTCCGCTTTATGTTTTAACATCGAGGTTAAATTCCCTAGAAAGTGGTCTTGTTCTAATCCGCTACAACCAAATACAGAAACACTATTAAAACCATCTTGAATAATGATTCTCAGTGCTTTTTCAAAATCTGTAGCATTTTGATCTGGCGTTTCAATAATTTTTATTTCAGAAGAAATTTCAGTAATTGCAATAGAATCAAAATCACCAGAGACTACATCTGGCTGAATACCTTTAGCTTTTAAACTTTTATAAGCACCGTCAGTACAGTATATTTTTTGAAAGTGAGTTAATTGCGGAATTTTTTCAGGAAATTGTCCGTTGATAAATAAAACTACCTCACTTTCAAACCTATAATTGTTACGATGTATATTCATTAATGTCTATTTTGTAAAACCTTTACAATATCGTTTAATTCATAGCCTTTTGCTTTTAATAAAATTAAATAATGAAATAATAAATCTGCTGACTCATTTAAGAACAGGTTTTCATTATCATCTTTTGCTTCAATAACTACTTCTACTGCCTCTTCCCCTACTTTTTGCGCAATTTTATTCATCCCTTTAGCAAAAAGTGAAGCTACATAACTATCGTCTGGCGTAGATTGATTTTTACGGTTTTCAATAATTTGTTCTAATTCTGAAATAAACCCATAGTCTTGTTTATTTTTCTCTTGCCAACAAGTATCATCTCCTTTATGACAAACAGGACCTACTGGGTTTACGTGTATTAAAAGCGTATCATTATCACAATCTAATTTGATGTCTACTAATTGTAAAAAGTTTCCACTTTCTTCCCCTTTGGTCCATAAACGTTTTTTAGTTCTACTATAAAAAGTTACTTTTTTAGATTCGTTAGTTTTTAAAAATGCTTCTTCATTCATATACCCCAACATCAAAACTTTTAAGGTTTTAGCGTCTTGAATCACCGCAGGCACAAGTCCGTCATTGTTTTTATTAAAATCTATATTCATTGTTTTGTAATTTATGCAACCTCATGACTTTGCTTGAGGTAGTAATTTATTATTTGTTCATTATCCTGAAGTTGTTTCAGAATCTTATTAGTATCTCTGTGATGCTTTATTAATGCGTGATATACCGAAGTAAATTCAGTACAGCAATCGTAATACTTAACTTTTTTCTCTCTCAATGCGATGCTGAAATAAATTCAGCATGACGTAACCTTATATTTTTGTCATCTTAATGTGATATTGAATCCTGTTGAGTATGACACATCCTATTAATTTATCTTCTTACTAAGACTCCTTCTTTACTCAAAAAACTTTTTAATTCTGGTATTGCTATTTCTTTAAAATGAAATACACTTGCTGCTAAAGCTGCATCTGCTTTTCCTTCTTTAAATGTATCTGCAAAATGTTGCATATTTCCTGCACCTCCAGAAGCAATAATAGGTATATTCAACTCATTAGATAGTTTAGCCAAAGCTTCATTAGCAAATCCATTTTTAGTTCCGTCATTATTCATAGAAGTGAATAAAATTTCACCAGCTCCACGTTTTTCCACTTCTTTTGCCCAATCAAATAAGTTTAATTTAGTAGGTACTTTACCACCAACTAAATGCACAATCCATTCGTCATCAACTTGTTTTGCATCTATGGCTACTACCACACATTGACTACCAAATTTAGCTGAAAGCTCATTAATTAAATCTGGTCTTTTTACTGCGGAAGAATTAATAGAAACTTTATCTGCTCCAGATTGCAAAAGAATATCTACATCTTCTACCGAAGAAATACCTCCACCAACTGTAAACGGAATATTTACTTTCTCTGCTACGTGAAGTACCAAATTAGCTAGTGTTTTTCGTTTTTCTTCTGTAGCAGATATATCCAAAAAAACCAACTCATCTGCTCCATTTTCAGCATAAATTTGAGCTAATTCTACAGGATCTCCCGCATCCCGTAAATCTAAAAAGTTCACGCCTTTTACCGTTCTTCCGTTTTTAATATCTAGACAAGGAACTATTCTTTTGGTAAGCATAATATATTTTTTTTATTGAAATGTATTCAATGTTCTATTTTCTCTGTTGATGCAATGCTGAGTCAAGTTCAACATGACGTACTCTAGTTATTTTTAAATTTCGTCATTCCAGACTTGACCTAGGATCTCATCTTGTTTTTATCAATCATAAAGACTTCTCGACTCCGCTTAAAATGACATTTATACTTCTAATTTTATTATTAGTAGTTTAATATGTAATCTTCTAATTGTTTTAAAGAGATTCTGTTTTCATAGATGGCTTTACCAATAATTGTCCCTTCACAGCCCATTTCTGCAAGTTTAGGAAGCTCATCAAATGTTGAAATCCCTCCTGAAGCTATTAATTTGATTTTCTTGTCTCCGGTTGAAGTGACAGTTTCTTCTAATATTTTTTTATACAAATCAAAAGAAGGACCTTCTAACATACCATCTTTGCTAATATCAGTACAAATTACGTATTCAATTCCTTTTTCTTGGTAAGATTGAATAAAAGGAATTAACTCCTCTTTAGACTCTTCTTGCCAACCTGAAACTGCAATCATTTCATCTTTAGCATCTGCCCCTAAAATTATTTTTTCGGCTCCATATTTTTCAATCCAACTCTCAAAAATTACTTTATCCTTAACCGCAATACTTCCTCCGGTAATTTGTTTTGCTCCACTTTCAAAAGCAATTTTAAGATCTTCATCCGATTTTAGTCCGCCACCAAAATCAATATTCATTTTTGTTTTAGAGGCAATTTGTTCTAATATTTTATAATTTACAATGTGCTTACTTTTAGCGCCATCTAAATCTACTAAATGTAAATGCTGAATTCCGTGTGCTTCAAATTGCTTTGCAACCTCTAACGGACTTTCATTATATATTTTTTTAGTGTTATAATCTCCTTTTGACAGTCGTACACATTTACCGTCTATAATATCTATGGCAGGAATTATTCTCATTTTGTTTAAGCTTTTATATTTAATTAAAATATAATTATGATGTGATGCTGAATCAAGTTCAGCATGACGCTTTTTGTTATTTCAGTTTAAAATTAAACAGTTCAAATATTTATATTCAAAAAATTCTCTAATATCTTTTCTCCAGCGTTACTACTTTTCTCTGGGTGAAACTGAACTCCGTAAAAATTATCTTTTTTCAATGCCGAAGCGTATGGTAAATCATAATTAGTTTCAGCAATCATTTCTGAACATTTTTCAGCATAAAAACTATGGACTAAATACATAAACTCGTTTTCTTTTACACCCTTAAAAAGCTCTGATTTTAAATTGTTTATTTGGTTCCACCCAATTTGCGGAACTTTTACTTGGTTTGAAAAACGTTTTACTTTAACATCAAAAATACCAAGTCCGTTTGTATCTCCTTCTTCCGAATAATTACACATTAACTGCATCCCTAAACAAATACCTAAAACGGGTTGTTTTAGCTGTTGTATAATTTTATCTAGACCTGTAGACTTTAACATTTGCATAGCGCTACTTGCCTCTCCCACTCCAGGAAATATCACTTTATCTGCTTGCAGAATTTCTTCTACATTATGAGATAAAACTGCTTCAAAACCTAGCCGTTGAATAGCAAATTTTATACTTTGTATGTTTCCTGCTCCGTAATTAATAATGACTATTTTCATTTTCTATTGGTAATTGATAGTTAGAATTGAGTACTGAGTTCTTATTTCATAAAACCTTACTCAAATGAGATGCTGAATCAAGTTCAGCATGACGTACTCTAGGTTATATTTAAATTTCGTCATTCCAGACTTGATCTGGAATCTCATCCTGTTTTTTTATTCAACTTAACTTTTATCAACCTGATGTGATACTGAATCAAGTTCAGTATGACTAATTTTCTCATCTCTAAAATCCTCAATTCTATTTTATAACATTCCTTTAGTGCTTGGCAAGATCATTTTTTCTGTATCTCTTTTTACAGCAACTTTTATAGCTTTAGCAAAGGCTTTAAAGATGGCTTCAATTTTATGATGCTCATTAGTACCTTCTGCTTTTATATTTAAATTTGCTTTAGCTCCATCTGTAAACGATTTAAAGAAGTGATAAAACATTTCTGTTGGCATTTTACCTACCATTTCTCGTTTAAAATCTGCTTCCCAAACTAACCAATTTCTACCACCAAAATCTATGGATACTTGCGCAAGACAATCATCCATAGGTAGGCAAAATCCGTAACGTTCAATACCTAATTTGTTACCTAAAGCTTGATTAAAAACTTCTCCTAAAGCAATAGCCGTATCTTCTATAGTATGATGTTCATCTACTTCTAAATCTCCTTTTACTTGAATAGTTAAATCCATTTGACCGTGACGAGCAATTTGATCTAACATATGATCAAAAAAAGCAATACCAGTATCTATCTTACTTTTTCCTGTACCGTCTAAATTTAAATCGATAAAAATATCTGTTTCATTGGTTTTTCTAGAAATTTGAACAGATCTATCATTCAGTTTTAAAAACTCATAAATCTGTTTCCAAGAGTTAGTTTCTAATGCTATGGCATTTTCTACTTTACTTTTATCATTTTTAATTTCATCTGCACCTAATTCTACGTGAGTGTTAATGAAAATTCCTTTTCCTCCAAAATTGTAAGCAAATTCAACATCTGTTAAACGATCACCTACCATAAAAGAGTTCTCTAAATCGTATTTCCCTTCTTCTAAATATCCTTTTTTTTGTAATAAACCAATATTTGGTTTTCTGGTATCTGCATTATCTTTAGCAAAAGTTTTGTCAATTAAACTTTCTTTAAATGTTGCTCCTTCATTAGCAAATACGTTTTCTATAAAATTTTGAATTGGCCAAAATTCTTTTTCAGGAAAACTATCGGTTCCTAAACCGTCTTGATTAGTTACCATCACTAATTCAAAATCTAACTCTTTTGCAATTTTAGAAACATAGTAAATAGCCTCTGGATAAAATTCTAATTTTTCTAATCTATCTACTTGGTAATCTTCTGGTTCTTGAATTAAAGTACCATCACGATCTATAAAAAGTATTTTTTTCATTTTTATTTTCTTTGGATGAGATCCCAAATCAAGTCTGGGATGACATATTTATTTATCTAAAGTTTGTAAAACTTCTATTAACTTCTTATTTTCTTGTTTTGTACCCACGGTAAAACGCAATGTATTTTCACATAGAGGCTGGTTAGTTCTATTTCTAATCACAATTCCTCTTTCTAACAATTGATTGTATCTTTTAGTAGCATCATCTACTTTTACCAATACAAAGTTAGCATCTGTAGTGTAAACCGTTTCTATAAAACCTATTTGCTCCAAATTAGAGATCATTTTTTCTCTTTCAATGATAATAGTTTCTACTTCGTTAAAAACTTCATCAAACGCTAAAACACGCTCTAATGCTTTTTGTTGAGTTAATTCATTAACATTATAAGGAGGTTTTATTTTATTTAAAACAGAAATTATTTCTGCGGAAGCATAACAAACGCCTAACCTTACTCCTGCCATCCCATATGCTTTAGAAAGGGTTTGAGTAATAATAATATTTGGGTAAATATCTAAGAAGTTAATCCAACTTTCATAAGAAGAGAAATCAATATATGCTTCATCTATTACTACAATTCCATTAAAATTTTCAATTAAAGTTTTAATAGATCGTGCATCAAAAGCATTTCCTGTTGGGTTGTTAGGATTACAAATAAAAATAAGCTTTGTAGTTTCTGTAACTTCATTTAGAATTGATTTTATATCTAATTCATAATCTACAGTAAGTAAAACTTCTTTATTTTCTACATTATTAATACCAGCCAATACGTTGTACATTCCGTAAGTTGGCGGCAAAGTAAGGATGTTATCTATTTGAGGTTCACAAAATGCTCTAAAAATTAAATCTAAAACTTCATCACTACCATTCCCTAATAAAACTTGCTCTGGTTTTAGGTTTTTCAGTTTTGCTAAAGCCAATTTTAAATCACGCTGTTGCGGATCTGGATAACGATTTACTCCGTTTTCAAACGGGTTTTCATTTGCATCTAGAAAAACCATATCTGTTCCGTTGGCTTTATATTCATCTCTTGCTGACGAATATGGTTTTAGTTTTTGAACGTTAGCACGTACCAGATTTTGTATATTGAAAATTTTATTCATTTTGAATCTATCCTTGATGATGAGATACTGATACAAGTTCAGTATGACGTTTTATTTAAAGTTTTCTCTATATTATTGCCTTACTCTAAACTTTTTAATCTTAAAGTTACAGCATTTTTATGCGCTTGCAAACCTTCTGCTTCTGCCATTAATTCAATAGCTTCCCCTATGGTTTTAATTCCATTTTCATCAATTTTTTGAAAAGTCATACTCTTCTGAAAACTATCTAAATTTACACCACTATATTGTCTAGCATAAGCATTAGTTGGTAACGTATGGTTAGTACCTGAAGCATAATCTCCAGCACTTTCTGGTGTGTAATTGCCAATAAACACAGAACCTGCATTTTCAATTCCGTCAACAAAAAATTCTTCGTTTTCTGCTACTACAATAAAATGTTCTGGAGCATATTGATTAATTAAGTTTAAAGCTA
The DNA here is from genome assembly GCF_003253545.1 of Mesonia algae. Taxonomy (GTDB): domain Bacteria; phylum Bacteroidota; class Bacteroidia; order Flavobacteriales; family Flavobacteriaceae; genus Mesonia; species Mesonia algae. Next base: position 75,309 of record NZ_QKYV01000002.1, on the reverse strand, counting down.
CTTCATCATCTTTTACCAAGATAAGTTTAGAATTTTCAATAGCTTTAGTAGCAATTTCTTTTCTTGGCAATTTCTCTAATTGACTTTGTACTTCTTTTTCTACTTTCTCTAAAATATATTCAGAAGTAGTTACCAAAATAACTTGGCTATCTGCACCGTGTTCTGCTTGAGAAAGTAAATCTGATGCTACAAAACTTGCGTTAGCGGTTTTATCTGCAAATACCAACAATTCTGAAGGCCCAGCAGGCATATCTATAGCTACATCAAATCTAGTTGCCAATTGTTTGGCTACCGTAACAAATTGGTTACCTGGACCAAAAATTTTGTACACTTTAGGTATACTTTCTGTACCAAAAGTCATTCCTGCAATTGCTTGAATACCGCCAACTTTAAATATTTTAGTAACTCCGCATAAGTTCGCAGTATATAAAATAGCTGGATTTATTTTACCTTCTTTATTAGGTGGTGTACACAACACAATCTCTTTACAACCTGCTAAATTAGCTGGTATAGCTAGCATTAAAATTGTTGAAAATAAAGGAGCTGAACCACCTGGAATGTATAAACCTACTTTTTGAATAGCTCGTTTTTCTTGCCAACATTTTACCCCACTTTGCGTCTCAACTTCTACCTTATCTGTTTTTTGAGCAGCGTGAAATTTGGTAATATTTTCTTTAGCAAGTTGTATAGCATTTTTTAACTCGGTAGAAATTTTCTTTTCTGCTTGTTCAATTTCTTCTGCAGAAACTTCAATATTACTTATAGAAGTACCATCAAACAAACTTGTATATTTTGCAATGGCTTGATTTCCTTTTGCTTTTACTTCTGTAAAAATCTCGTTAACCGTTGCCTCAATATCATCTATGGTCTGTGTTGGTCTTTTTAAGACTTCTTGCCAATTTTCTTGAAGCGGATTTTTTATGATTTTCATATTTATGTTTTTTATCTCTCGACTTCTCTCGAAATGACAGACTATATTTATTTTATTGCTTCGTCATCCCAGACCTGATCCGGGATCTCATCTATCTTATTTCAATTTTATATCGCTGATGTGATGCTGAATCAAGTTCAGCATGACGCGTTTTAATTTTTTTATTTATGAATTTATACCTAATACAAGAACACAATTCGACACGCTCAGTGTGACAATTCAGCTAAATAAAAATTTACAACACCATTTTTTCTATTGGACAAATAAGGATTCCTTCTGCTCCGTTATTTTTTAACTCATCAATTACTTCCCAAAAAGCTTCTTCATTAATAACTGAGTGTAAAGAACTCCAACCTTCTTTTGCAAGTGGTAAAACAGTTGGACTTTTCATACCTGGTAAGATTTTTATAATATCTTCAATTTTACTATTAGGAGCGTTTAACAATACATATTTAGAAGTTCTTGCTTTTAAAACCGATTGAATTCTGAATTGTAATTTCTCTAAAATTTCATTTGCTTCTACAGATATTCTAGGAGAAACTGCTAAAACAGCTTCGCTAGTTAAAATTTGCTCTACTTCCTTTAAATTATTTTTAAATAAAGTACTACCGCTAGAAACAATATCTACAATAGCATCTGCCAAACCAATGCTTGGCGCAATCTCTACAGAACCTGATATTTGGTGTAAATCTGCTGTAATATTTTGTTTAGCTAGGTAGTTTTTGACAGTGTTTGGGTAAGAAGTAGCAATTTTTTTGCCTTGTAAAACTTGAATTCCGCTATAAGTTTGTTCCTTAGGTATGGCGATAGAAACTTTACATTTAGAAAAACCTAGCTTTTCTATAATTTGTAAATCTTCTCCTTTTTCTATCAATAAATTTTCACCTACAATAGCAATATCTACCACTCCATCTCTTAAATATTGAGGAATATCGCCATTTCTTAAATATAGAACTTCTAAAGGGAAATTACGAGCAGATGCTTTAAGCTGCTCCTTCCCATTATCTATATAAATACCAGCTTCTTTTAATACTTTAACGGAGTCTTCGTTCAATCGTCCTGACTTTTGAATCGCAATTTTTAATTTTTTCATTTAGGTAAATTATAGTTTGAATAATTGCAGACAGGAAACAAAAAACCCGTTTGAAATTACTCAAACGGGTTTGTAAATTATTTTTGAATTACATCAAATACAAAATCACCTCGCTTGAGCGTGGATATGAAAATGATGATGATGTAAATTTAAATTTCTCATTGTGGGTACAAACTTAGAGATTATTTTTCAAAAAAATGGGTTTTTAGATAACTTTAGTATTTGTCTAATTATTTCCTAATATAAGTGGCATACCATTATCTGAATTACCGATAATCACAGTTTTTGCATTATTCGATTTAGAAAGTTCTATAGTGGCCTGAATTCCTTTTTCTTGTAATACTTTATCGGTAAGAGACTGGCTTAGGATGCTATTTGCTCTAGCTTTACCTTCAGCTTCAATCTTTTGACGTTCTGCTTCTTTTGTAGCTTTAGTCAGCCTAAATTCATATTCTAAAGATTCTTGCTCTTGTCTTAACTTACGCTCAATAGCATCTTTAATGGTTGTTGGTAAAGACACATCTCGCACCAATACTTCATTAACTTGTACATACTGATCTTTTAAAAGAATTTGAGTTTCTTCTAAGATTTCATTTTGTATCGCTTCTCTTTTACTGGCATACAATTGTTCAGGACTATACCTCCCTACCACTGCTCTAGCTGCAGATCTTACAGCAGGTTTAAGTAAACGCTCAATATATTTTTCTCCTTTTTCTTTATGTAATTTTCCTAAATCTGCATATTTAGGTTGAAACCAAGTTGAGGCATCTAATCTAATTTCCAATCCGTTAGAACTTAAAACTTGCATTTTTTCTTCTAAAGATTGTTGTCTTGCTTCATAAACAAAAACACTGTTCCAAGGAGCAACAAAGTGAAACCCCTCACTTAATGGCGGCTCATCGGCTACAACTCCACCATCAAAAGTTTTATAAAGTACTCCTGCCTCTCCAGAGCCAATAGTTACTGTACTTTTAAAAATTAAAATAACTACTACAATCCCAATAAATACTATTGGTAATGCTATTTTTGGTAATCTTTCCATATAATTTTACTTATTAATTTATATTAATCCTTTATATTTTCGGAAGAACCATTCCGCCGAAAGGCAAATTATAATTATACCTAAAAGGATTTTCCAATCTATTAAACTGCTTTTTTTAACCTCGCTTTTTTGAACGGGTTGGTATTTTTTGTTTTCAAGAAGTTGCTTAAAAAGTTGCTCGCTTTCAGATAAAAAATAAATTTTATCTTGACTTACTTGTGTCAGTTTCTCTACATCTGCATTTAAAAACTGCTTTTCTACTTCAAAATCTATAATGGTAAAACTGCCTGTTTTCTGAATATTTTCCTCTTCAGTAAAAACTTTGTAAGTATAATCACCAGGTTGAAGCTGACTTAAATTCACCTCATAAGTATTGTCCTGAAGTATAAAAGGGTATTCATTATTCTTTTTAGTTTCTTTTTCTTTTACTGAAATATTTAATTTTGCACGATCATCAAAAGCATAGTTTTTATCAAAATATCCTGCCTGAATTATGATTTTATCTCCGAAATTATAAAATGGTTGTGCATCTACTGTTAGACGCTCTCTTCGTTTATTTGAAGAAAGGTATTGAATTAGCTTTCCTAAAAAATCATCATAACTTTCAAAACTTTTTTGCTGAACAAAGCTTTTAGAACGCCATTGCCAACTATTTTCTCCGAATAAAAAACCTGTTTTTCGTTGATTTTCTTCTAAGGTTGCAATTACAGGAGTTTTGGTTTTTATTCCGTTTATATTCTGGTAAAGCAGTATTTGCGGTGTTTTATTAAAAGATATTCCGCCAAAGTAATCTTGTAAAGGAGGGAAACTACCAAATTGAATATCGGGTTGCTGAAAACTACTATAATCCGAATTGTAACTGGGTTGAAATTCTTCTAATTGAGTAAATATTTCTTTACGGAAATTATCCTGACTCCTATTTAAAAAATCATAGTCAGTTTTTGTTCCTGTAATAATAAAAGAGTTTAAATTTTCCTTAGCAACTTGATCAAAGATAGTCTTAAAAAGAGGATTAGGTTGATATAAGATAACTAATTGATAGTCTAACAAACTTCCTCGGAAATTAGAAACGAGTTCTATATTAGCTTCCCTTTGTTGATTACTCTCTATAGACTTTTTAAGAGAACCTAGATCTGGATGTAAAAACGATGATAAAATTAAAACCTTCGTTTTTTCATCGATCACTTCTACCAAAAACTTTTTAGTGTTATTAGCTATATTTTTCTCATTGTCGATCGTTTCTACACTAACTGTATAATTGAGTAAACCAATTTGATTGGCTGGTAATTTTATTTGTAGAATTTCGCTTTTATCTTCTTTAGAAAATGTGACTTTCTGTGAAAAAACAGTTGAATTACCTAATTGAATAGAAACCTCTTTTTGCACTGCTTTTTCTCCTTTATAATTTAAAAAAAGTTCTACAGGGAATTTATTATTTAGAAAGGCATATTTATTTACATTGACTCTTTCAATCTTTAAGTCACTATAACTCGTCGTATCACCTACCGCAACTGCATAGATATCTTGTGGAAACTGAGAAGCTTTATACAAATAATCTTCGCCATAGGTTTGATTCCCGTCGGTTACTAAAACGGTGGGTGTTATTTGGTTTTCATAAATGTCTGCTAAATCATAGAATAAAGGAGTAATTTGGGTTTTGTTTTCCGTAAAGGAAAGTGTATCTAATTTTTTAATTTGCTCCCCGAAGCTATAATAATGAACATTAAACTTTTTTTGTAATTCTTGGTGCTCTTTAATTTGTTGTACGAAGGAAGAAACCTTATTTTCTTCTTTAAAGTAAGCTATAGAGGAAGAATTATCTATCGCTACAACGAGGTTCGGTTTTTCTGTAGAAAGTTGAAGGGATTCTAAAGTTGGATTAATCAACAATAGAAAGAGTGAAAAGAGACTTAAAAAACGCAAAACACTGAAAATGATCCAGTGTTTTGGGCGTTTCTTTTTTTTATTGAATAAATAAAATAATAAAGACAAACCTAACGCTGCAATTGCAGATAGAATAATAAAAATTAGGGTTTGTCCTGACATTAAGTTACTTTATAATTGATTGGTTAGGTAAGCATACCGCCATCTACATTTAATACTTGTCCTGTAATGTAACCACTAAGGTCACTACCTAAAAATACGCAAGCATTAGCTATGTCTTCTGGGCTACCTCCTCGTTTTAAAGGAATAGCATTTCTCCAACCTTCAACCGTTTTTTCGTCAAGTTTTGCAGTCATTTCTGTTTCAATAAATCCTGGCGCAATAACATTAGTTCTAATGTTACGAGAACCTAATTCTAAAGCCATAGATTTAGAAAAACCAATCATACCTGCTTTAGAAGCTGCATAATTTGCTTGGCCTGCATTTCCTTTTACTCCAACTACAGAACTCATATTAATAATGCTTCCTTTACGTTGCTTAAGCATAGTACGCTGTACTGCTTTAGTCATGTTAAAAATTGATTTTAAGTTAACTTCTATAACTTTATCAAAATCTTCTTCGGTCATACGCATTAACAAATTGTCTTTGGTAATCCCTGCATTATTTACTAAAATATCTATACTAGAAAAGTCTTTATTTACGTCTTCTATTAGTTTCTGAGCATCTTCAAAATTGGCTGCATTACTTTTGTAACCTTTTGCTTTAATCCCTAAATCGGTTAATTCTTTTTCTAAATCTTGAGCTGCTTCTACAGAAGAACTATAAGTAAAAGCTACATTTGCGCCGTGCTGAGCAAATATCATGGCAATTCCTTTACCTATTCCTCTACTAGCTCCAGTAATAATTGCATTTTTTCCTTCTAATAATTTCATAGTTGATGGTGTAATTAATAACCTAGCCTCAAATATAAGCAACTATAGCGGGAAGGCATAAAAAAACCTCTTGAGATTTCAAGAGGTTTTCATATTTGTAAGGAGTTATATTTATAACTTTAATTTATCTCCAGATTTTTCATAGTTAAACAAATAATCTACATCTAATTCTTCTACTTTCCCTAGTTTAGAAAGCGATTGCATATCTACATCTTTCTTGTTTCCTATTACTAATACATTATATTCTTGTCCTTTAATATTGTTGTTGAAGAAAGTTTTTAAATCTTCTAAAGACATGCCTTTAATAGTATTGTACATTTCTTTTCTATAATCTTCCTCTAAGCCTCTTTTCTTTAAACTTTCATAATTCCAGAAAATAGATGTTTTAGTAATTCTATTAGCAGCAATTTGTTTTAACGCCGCTTCTTTAGCCGACTGAAATTGCTCTTCAGCTTCTGGCATATTGGTCATTAACTCCATCATGGCATCTACGGCTTGTGGCATCTTGTTGGCTTGAGTCCCTATATAAGCCATTACATAATTTGGCTTTTCCTTTTCATTTGCCATTTGGTAAGATGAATAGGCAGAGTAAGCTAAAGATTTTGATTCTCTAATTTCTTGAAAAACAATAGAGGAAAGACCGCTACCAAAATAGGTATTAAACAATTCGGTTGCTGCCATATTTTCAGCATCAAATTTATCTCCTTTTGCTAAGAAAACCATTTCACTTTGCACCATATCGTAATCTACAAAGTACACTTTACCGCCAGTTTCTACCTCATTAAACTTTTTAGCTTCTGGGTATTCCTTTAATTCACTTGGCAATTGGTGTTCTTTATCTAAAGAAGTAATGGCCTTATCTAAATCTTTTCCGTAATAAAAAATACGTTGTTTGTAATTACGTAAATCTTTAACTTTCTGAACCAATTCTTGTGGGTCTTTAGATTTTAATTCAGCAGCTGAATAAATATCTCTTAACCTAGATTCTTCTCCATATTTACCGTAGTTCATTAATCCGTTAAATAAAATATTTCCTTTTTGTGTTTTATTATCTTCACGACCTTTTAAAATCTGCTCTACATACTTGTCATAGGTTTCTTGATTAGCTTCCGCATTTTGCCAAAGATCTTCTAGAAGTGATAAACCTGCTGGTAAATTCTCTTTTAAACCAGATAAACCAACGTAAGTTTTATCTGTTCCTGAGTTTACAGAATAATTAATTCCTAATTTATAGAATTCTTGTTTTACTTGCTCGGGTGATAACTTATTTGTTCCTAAATAATCTAGATAACCAGCAGCTAGAGAAATTTCTTTGTCGTTATCTTGACCCATATCAAAAATAAAGTACAAGTTGAACAAATCATTGTTTTCATTTTCTATGTAAGCTACGGGTAATCCGTTTTTGGTTTCTGAATTTCCTATAGCTTTTTTATAGTCAATATATTGTGGCTCTAAGGCAGGAGATTCTTCTTTGTTAAAATTTTGAATGAATACAGATTGCTTATCGCGATTTAATTTTACTGGAGTTATTCCTGGGTTTTCAACTTTAGCGATGTTTGCATCTTCTCCTTTACGTTTATATACGGCAACATAATTGTCGTTGTAGTGCTCGTTAGCATAATTTACTAGTTCTTCTTTAGTAACTGATTTTAAACCTTCTATAAAATCTAATCTAGACTGCCAATCTTGAAAATGTATAAAAGCATCCATATAGGCGTAAGCTGTAGATGAAGCATTTTCATATTCACGAATTTCTGAAAGTTTTAAATCATTAATAACCGCTTCTATCAACCAATCATCAAACTCTCCCTTTTTTATTTTTTCAACTTCTTCTAAGAGTAAAGCTTGAACTTCTTCTAGTGTTTGGTTTGCTTTTGGCATTCCGTAAAGGAGATGAAAACCGTAATCGTTATCAAAGTTTGTAAACGAAGATGCATTTTGTACTTTTTGCTGCTGATTTAAATCTAAATCGATTAAACCCGCTTGAGAATTTGCTAAAATATAATCGATTAAAGTTACTATTTTTTCATCCTTGCTACCTATTCCTCCAGTTCTAAACGCAACATACACCGACTCTGATGTTGGTCCAAAAACTTCCTTTTCTATTGGAGAGGTAATAGGTTGTTCTTTCTTAAATGTTGGATGAGTAACCTCCTTCTTCTCATAGCTTCCAAAAGCGTCATTTACTTTTTTTATAGTTCCATCAAAATCTATATCCCCTACCAAAACCACTGCCATATTATTTGGCACGTAATAAGTATTGAAATAATTATGAATAGCTTCCATAGATGGATTTTTTAAATGTTCAGACTTACCAATGGTGCTTTGCGTACCATAAGGGTGAGTTGGGAACAAACCTTCTAAGGTAGCTTGGTATTGCTTACGACCATCGCTATCTTGACCGCGATTAAATTCTTCATAAACCGCTTCTAATTCTGTATGGAATAAACGTAAAACTAATGTACTAAAACGTTCACTTTCTACTTGTAACCATTTATTTAATTCATTTGAAGGAATTTTATTTACATAAACCGTTTGTTCATTAGAAGTAAATGCATTCGTACCCTCTGCTCCCAAAGAGGCTACCATTTTATCATATTCATTAGCAATAGAATATTCTGAAGCTTTTTGAGAAACACTATCTATTTGTTTATAAAGATTCAGTTTTTTCTCCTCGTCTTTTTCAGCTTTATGCATTTCATATAGATCTGAAATACTGTCTAAGAGTACTTTTTCTTTTTCCCAATCTTGGGTTCCAATTTTATGGGTTCCTTTAAAAACCATATGCTCTAAGTAATGAGCCAATCCTGTATTATCTGCAGGATCATAAGTAGAGCCAGCTCTTACAGCAATTAAAGTTTGAATTTTAGGTTCTTCTTCATTTTTCCCTAAATAAACTTTAAGTCCGTTGTCTAAGGTATACAGTCTAAGTCCTGTAGGGTCGTCTTTAAATGTTTGATAAGCAAATCCCGCATCATCTGTATGCTGATACTTATTTTCATCTGAAGTTTCATTTTCTTTCTTTTCGCCACAACTGATAATTGCTAAACTAGATAAGAAAAGAAAAAATGGTAAATAGATTTTTTTCATTATTTTAAATAATTTGTTAAGAGATGGTTAAAAATAAAAAAAGTTCGTTAGTAAATACTTACTAACGAACTTTTATATAAAGTAAATTTGTTAAAATTTAACAAATTTTATATTAACCTAATACTTCAGCTACTTTTTTACCTATTTCTGCTGGAGAATCTACTACGTGAATACCACATTCTCTCATAATTTTCTTTTTAGCTTGAGCCGTATCTTCACTACCTCCTACAATAGCTCCTGCGTGTCCCATGGTTCTTCCTGCTGGAGCAGTTTCTCCTGCGATAAAACCTACGATTGGCTTTTTAGAACCACTTGCTTTGTACCACTCTGCAGCATCTGCTTCTAATTGACCTCCAATTTCTCCGATCATTACAACACATTCAGTCTCTTCGTCATTAATCAATAACTCAACAGCTTCTTTTGTTGTAGTCCCAATAATTGGATCTCCACCAATACCTATGGCAGTAGTTATACCTAATCCTTGTTTTACAACTTGGTCTGCAGCTTCATAAGTTAATGTACCAGATTTAGATACAATTCCTACTTTTCCTTTCTTGAAAACAAAACCTGGCATAATACCAACTTTAGCTTCACCTGGAGTAATTACACCTGGACAGTTAGGACCTATTAATCTACATTCTTTATCTTTAATATATTCTGCAGCTTTAATCATATCTGCAACGGGAATACCTTCTGTAATGGTAATGATTACTTTAATACCTGCGTCTGCTGCTTCCATAATAGCATCTGCTGCAAAAGCTGGTGGTACAAAAATAATAGTAGTATCTGCATTAACTTCTTTCACCGCTTCGGCTACAGTATTAAAAACAGGCTTGTCTAGGTGTTTTTGCCCTCCTTTTCCTGGAGTAACTCCACCTACTACATTTGTACCGTATTCAATCATTTGTTCAGCGTGAAAAGTTCCTTCACTTCCGGTAAAACCTTGAACGATTATATTTGAATCTTTATTTACTAAAACACTCATTTTACTAGTTGGTTTTATTAATTGTTTTCTATTTCAGTTTACTACGTCTTATTTTATAAGTAGCTGCGCAAAGGTAACTTTTTTACTACAGCTTTGAAAAAAAATTAGGCTTTTACCTTCTCATAAGAATTATCTTTTTCGTCTTGATCCTTAAAAGGCTGACTTACTTGATATCCTCGGTATAATTTTTCATCTTTAATCTCCCAAATACAAATAAAATGAGCAATTCCTATTTCTTCATCAGGATTCTCTATAGGATGCACATAATACTTATAACGAATGGTTACAGTATCATTGTCTTGAAGTAAGTGACTTACTTCAATTTTAAGTTCTTTATAGTTTTTTCTAATATCTGCGAAAAAGTCAGAAATTTTATCAAAACCTAGATTAGTAAGACCTTCAATTCCATTCCACGTTAAAACAGCATTTGGGTGAAAGTATTTTTCTATGATTGATGCATCATTTGCTATATCTGAATCATAAAATTCTCTAACAATATCCTTAGCTTGTTTCATCATTACAACTTATCTATTTTTTCAATTAAACTTGGTATTAAGCGTATAGAAGCAATTTCTTTATATTTTTTTCTAAAACTGTCTGCTGGCGTCCCAAAATAAGAAGTATTTCCCGCAAGTGATTTACTTACTCCGCTTTGCGCGGAAATAACTGCTTTTTTACCAATAATAATTCCGCTAGTAATCCCTACTTGTCCCCATATAGTCACTTCATCTTCTATAACTACACAACCAGCAATACCTACTTGAGAAGCTATCAAACACTTCTTACCAATTATCGTATCATGACCTATCTGTACTTGATTATCTATTTTAGAACCTTCACCAATTGTAGTTTCTCCAGTTACTCCTCTATCAATAGTACAAGCAGCTCCTATATCTACGTTATCTTCAATAACCACTTTCCCTCCAGATTTTAATTTATCAAAACCTTCAGGTCTGTTTTTGTAATAAAAAGCATCACCACCTAAAACAGTTCCTGCATGTATGGTAACATTATCGCCTATAAACGTATGATCATAAATACTCACATTAGAATGAATAATACAATTCTTACCAATGCGAACGTGATTACCAATAAATACATTTGGCTGAATGGTTGTTCTCTCTCCTACTTCCGCGGAAGCTGAAATTTGTTGAGTAGAATTTTTAAAGGGTTTAAAAAACGTTGTGAGTTTATTAAAATCTCTAAATGGATCGTCTGAAATTAATAAAGCTTTTCCTTTTGGACATTCTACGTTCTTATTGATAAGAATTACCGTCGCAGCGGAATTTAAAGCTTTATCGTAGTATTTTGGATGATCTACAAATACAATATCTCCTTCCCTAACGACATGGATCTCATTCATTCCCCATACAGGAAAATCTTTATCGCCTACAAACTCTGACTGAATAATTGTGGCAATTTGCTGAAGGGTATGTTGTTGAGGGAAATTCATCTCAAATTACTCTTTGATACGTTCTTTGTAAGTTCCTTTATCGGTTTCTACCTTTATTTTATCTCCCTCATTTATAAAAAGTGGAACGTTTACCTCTGCACCAGTTTCTACTGTTGCAGGTTTTGTAGCATTCGTTGCTGTATTTCCTTTTACACCAGGTTCTGTGTGTGTTACTTCAAGAATTACACTTGGTGGCATTTCTACAGAAAGCGGCATATTATCTTCTGAATTGATAATTACTGTTACCACTTCCCCTTCTTTTAATAATCCAGGAGTGTCTAAAGCAGACTCTAATAATCTAATTTGAGTATAATCTTCAGTATTCATAAAATGATAAAATTCTCCATCATTATATAAAAATTGAAATTTATGAGTTTCTACACGAACATCTTCAATTTTATGACCTGCAGAAAAAGTGTTTTCTAAAATTTTTCCGTTAGTAACACTTTTCATTTTCGTTCTTACAAATGCTGGACCTTTTCCTGGTTTAACATGTAAAAACTCTATAATTTTATATATATCATGATTGTATTTAATACACAATCCGTTTCTAATATCGCTAGTCGTTGCCATTCTGTTTTGTTTTTAGTTTGAAAAATAACCTTTCATAATTCCTCGCTGAGAGTTTTTGATAAACTCTAAAATATCATCTCTCTCTGGTGTAGCTTCCATTTCAGCTTCAATAATAGTAACTGCTTGAGAGTTGTTATAATTCTTTTGGTATAAAATTCTATATATATCTTGAACTTCTCTAATCTTTTCGGTAGTAAAACCTCTTCGGCGTAAGCCTATAGAGTTAATTCCTACATATGATAAAGGTTCTCTTGCTGCTTTTACAAATGGAGGTACATCTTTTCTTACTAAAGAACCACCCGTTATAAAAGCGTGGCTTCCAATACTACAAAACTGCTGTATTGCTGTCATCCCCGCTAAAATAACGTAGTCTCCTACATTAATGTGTCCTGCAAGGGTACTGTTATTAGAAAAAATACAATTGTCACCTACAATACAATCGTGTGCAATATGACAATAAGCCATAATCCAACAATTGTTTCCTACAACCGTTTTCATACGGTCTGAAGTTCCTCTATTAATGGTAACGCACTCTCTTATAGTAGTGTTGTCTCCAATAATAGTAAGCGTATCTTCATCATTAAACTTTTTATCTTGTGGAACTGCAGAAATTACTGCTCCAGGAAAAATGCTAACATTCTTACCAATTCTAGCACCTTCCATTATGGTTACGTTAGAACCAATCCAACTTCCTTCTCCTATTACTACATTATTATGAATCGTTGTAAAAGGCTCAATTACAACATTTTTTGCGATTTTTGCACCTGGGTGCACATATGCCAAAGGTTGGTTCATAAAATTAAATTATTTTGATTTTACTATTTGTGCCATTAACTCTGCTTCGGCACATAATTTTCCATTAGTATATGCATAACCTTGCATATGACAAATCCCTCTTCGAATTGGAGAAATTAAGTGACATCTAAAAATTAGAGTATCTCCTGGAACTACTTTTTGTTTAAACTTAACGTTATCTATTTTCATAAAATAGGTTAAGTAATTTTCTGGATCTGGAACGGTACTTAAAATAAGAATTCCACCTGTTTGGGCCATTGCTTCTACAATAAGAACACCAGGCATAACTGGAGCTCCTGGGAAGTGACCTTTAAAGAACTCTTCATTCATAGTCACATTTTTTGTTCCCAAAACGTGATTATCTGTTAGTTCAAAAATCTTATCTATTAACAACATAGGTTGTCTATGTGGTAACATTTTCATGATTTGATTGACATCCATTAACGGAGCCTGATTCAAATCTACTTGAGGAACTTGATTTCGCTTTTCAGCTTTGATCTTTTTTGCCATTTTCTTTGCAAACTCAGTGTTTACTTTATGTCCTGGCTTATTGGCAATAATTCTTCCTTTTATTCTTGTTCCTATTAAAGCTAAATCACCAATAATATCTAGTAATTTATGTCTCGCTGCTTCATTAGGGTGATGAAGAGTTAAGTTATCTAAAATTCCATTAGATTTTACTGAAATTTCATCTTTATCAAAAACTTTCTTTAGTTTTTCCATTGTTTCTGGAGACAATTCTTTGTCCACATAAACTATAGCATTATTTAAATCTCCTCCTCGAATAAGGCCGTGATCTAATAAGGTTTCTATTTCATGTAAGAAACTAAAAGTTCTTGAATCTGCTATTTCTTCTTTAAACTCTTTAAGGTTTTTAATGCTAGCATTTTGAGTACCTAATACTTTAGTGCCAAAATCTACCATGGTGGTAATTTCATAATCACAAGCAGGAACTACCATAATTTCACTCCCGGTTTCTTCATCTACATAACTTGTGATTTCTTTTACCTCGTAGATCTCTCTTTCACTTTCTTGCTCTTTTACTCCTGCTTGCTCTAAAGCTTCTACAAAATATTTAGAAGAACCATCCATAATAGGAGGTTCACTAGCATCCATCTCTATAAGTACGTTATCAATTTCTAGACCTACACAAGCAGCTAATACATGTTCTGAGGTTTGTATTTGAACTCCGTTTTTCTCTAAAGAAGTACCTCGTTGTGTATTTACAACATAAGCTGCTTCAGCAGGTAAAGAAGGATGACCTTCTAAATCCATTCTTTTAAAAACATAGCCATGATTTTCAGGAGCTGGCTTAAAAGTTAAGTTTACCTCTTTTCCTGTATGAAGTCCTACACCTTTTAAAGAGACCTCTTTTTGGATAGTTTGTTGTTTCATTTTTTTAAGCTTTCTTACTATTTAGCTGTTTTTCTACTTGATTTAATCTATTGATCGATTTTGATAAATTTTTAAAATGCACATAAGATTTATTAAAATCTCCGTAATTTAAAGCAGGAGAACCTTGTAAAACCTCATCATCTTTTACATTTCTACCTATACCAGATTGTGCTTGTATTTTAACTCGATCCCCAATTCTTATGTGCCCAACAATACCTACTTGCCCACCAATAATACAGTTTTTACCAATTTTAGTAGAACCTGCAATACCCGTTTGTGCAGCAATAGCAGTATGTTCACCAATTTCTACATTATGAGCTATTTGAATTTGGTTATCTAATTTTACTCCTTTTCTTATTATGGTAGAACCTAATGTAGCACGATCTATCGTTGTGCCTGCTCCTATATCTACATAATCTTCAACGATAACATTTCCTATTTGAGGAACCTTTTGGTACTCTCCACTCTCATTGGGCATAAAGCCAAATCCGTCTGCACCAACTATAACGCCACTATGAATTACACAGTAATTACCTATAATAGATTCTGAATATATTTTTGCTCCAGCAAAAACAATTACATTATCTCCTATTGTTACATTATCACCTATATAAGCATTAGGGTAAACTTTTACATTATTACCTAACTTTACATTATTACCTATATATGCAAATGCTCCTAAATAAATATTATCTCCATAATTTGAAGACTCCCCTATAAAACTAGGTTGCTCTATTCCAGATTTATTTAGTTTTACTTGATTATAATATTCTAAAAGTGTCGTAAACGATTTGTATGAATCTTCTACCTTTATAAGCGTAGTGTCGACTGGTTTTTCTAGAACGAAATCTTTATTGACTATACAAATAGATGCATTAGTACTGTAAATAAAAGATTCGTATTTTGGATTAGAAAGAAAAGTTAGTGACCCTTCGGTGCCTTCTTCAATTTTGGCAAGCTGAGAAACTTCTACCTCAGGATTACCATGAATCTCCCCTTCTAATATTTCGGCTATTTGTGCTGCTTTAAATTTCATTCTGACAAAAATAGAAAAAAATGTTAATCTTTTTGTTTTGGATAGCAGATATAATATTTTACAACAGCTTTTGATAATGCATCTAAGTTTAATTGATCTGAAACTTTTGCTACATCGCTTATCTTCCCGTTCTTATGTAAAATATTTATATTCTCTAAGTTAGTATTATATGCAAGGTTAGCAACTTTACCTGTAAAAACAAAATAAGAAGCCTCTTCTTCGCTAATATTATACTTTTCAATTAATCTTTTTAAATGTCGTTCTTTTTTCTTTTCAGAAACGGGTTGCTTTTTTAATTTTACCTTCAACAAATCTCGATCTATGACCATTTTACATAAATTACTTAACACAAAGTCATCTATATAAACCCATTCTTTCATGGCCGACACAATATCGTAATCATCTAACTTGCTGAATATATCTAGAGTCTCTTCCGTAAAGTTATCTTGAGCAATTTCATTATTTAAAAAATAATTTAAAGCTCTACTCGCATGAAGCTTAACTCCCGTACTAGATAAATATTTAGCTCTTTTTAAAACTCTAATTAACAGTTGCTCTGCACCTAAACTAGTTTTGTGCAAATACACTTGCCAATACATAAGTCTTCTAGCTACTAAGAATTTTTCTACTGAATAAATTCCTTTTTGTTCTACCACTAACTCATCATTAACAACATTTAGCATGGTAATGAGTCGCTCACTATTAATACTACCTTCGGCAACACCTGTATAGAAACTATCTCGTTTTAAATAATCTAAGCGGTCTACATCGAGCTGACTTGCAATTAGCTGCTTAAAAAATTTTCTGTGATATTCACCTTTAAAGATCTGAATAGCCAACGTTAAACTTTGGTTAAAGTCAGCATTCATTTTTTCCATAAATTGAAGCGAAATTGACTCGTGACTAATCCCATTTACAATACTATGTTCCATAGCATGAGAGAAAGGTCCGTGTCCAATATCGTGCAACAATATAGCAATAAGTAAAGCTTCTTCTTCTTTGTCTGAAACCTTAACTCCTTTAAATCTAAGCACATCTAAAGATTTTCTCATAAGATGCATGCAACCTAAAGCATGATGAAATCGAGTATGATGAGCTCCTGGATATACCAAATAAGACATGCCCATTTGAGATATTCTTCTTAAGCGTTGAAAATATGGATGCTCGATAATATCAAAAATCCGTTCGTTGGGAATGGTAATAAATCCGTAAATTGGATCGTTTAATATTTTAAGTTTGTTTCTCTGATTCAAATCAAAAATTTAATAATTAAAGCAAATATACATATATGAACCATATCAAAGTACTTTGGGTAGATGACGAAATAGATTTATTAAAACCTCATATTATTTTTTTAGAAGGAAAAGGCTACAATGTAACCACATGCCAAAGTGGAACTGAAGCAATTGAGGAGGTAAATGAAAATAATTTTGATATTGTATTATTAGATGAGAATATGCCTGGTTTAACCGGACTAGAAACCTTATCGGAAATAAAATCAAAACGCAGCACACTTCCTGTAGTAATGATTACCAAAAGCGAAGAGGAATATATTATGGAGGAAGCTATTGGTTCTAAAATAGCCGATTACCTTATTAAGCCTGTTAATCCCAATCAAATTCTATTAAGTTTAAAGAAAAATTTAGACCACTCGCGCTTAGTTTCAGAAAAAACTACTTCTAACTATCAACAAGAGTTTAGAAAAATCGCAATGGATATGTCTATGGTTAACACTTTTGAAGAATGGGCAGAAATTTATCAACGTTTAGTTTACTGGGAACTGCAGTTAGAAAATATTGAAGACACTGGAATGTTTGAAATTCTAGAATCTCAAAAAACTGAAGCCAATAGTCAATTTTGTAAATTTGTAGAGAAAAATTACACCACTTGGTTCGATGGCGATGATAAGCCAGTTATGTCTCATACTTTATTTAAAGAAAAAGTAGTTCCGCAACTTAATAAAGAACAACCTACACTCTTAGTGGTAATTGACAATCTCCGTTATGATCAATGGCGTGCTTTTGAGCCAATAGTTAATAATTATTACAAAAAAGAAAGTGAGATTCCTTTCTATAGTATTTTACCTACAGCAACCCAATATGCTAGAAATGCCATTTTTTCGGGCTTAATGCCTTCCGATATGGAAAAGAAACATCCAGAATGGTGGTTAAATGATACAGATGACGGAGGTAAAAACTTGCACGAAGAAGATTTTCTTATTGCCCAAATGAAACGCTTAGGCTTAGATTATAAAACTGCATACCATAAAATAACTAGCCTTAAAGGCGGAAAAAAGTTGGTAGACAACTTTAAATCGCAAAAAGAAAACGATTTAACCGTTGTAGTTTACAATTTTGTTGATATGCTTTCACACTCAAAAACAGAAATGGAAGTTATAAAAGAATTGGCTTCTAACGATAAGTCTTATCGTTCGTTAACCGAAAGCTGGTTTAAAAATTCACCTTTACTAGAGATTATACAGCAAGCACAACAATTAGGATTTAAATTAATTATCACAACAGACCACGGAACTATTAATGCTAAGAATCCTTCTAAAGTCATCGGTGACAAAAACACGAGTCTTAATTTACGCTACAAAACAGGAAAAAGTCTCACATATGAAGATAAAGACGTAATTGCAGCTAAAAACCCCAAAGACTTTCACTTGCCAAGTATAAATATGAGCAGTTCTTTTATCTTTGCAAAAGGAGATCTTTTCTTTGCTTACCCTAATAACTACAATCACTATGTGAGTTATTATAGAAACACTTATCAACACGGTGGGGTTTCTTTAGAAGAAATGATTATTCCTTTTTCAGTACTCAAACCTAGATAAATTGAGAAGTAATGCAAATAGAATATAACTTATCAGAAATTTCTGATGTTGCAAAAAAAATTATAAAAGTGTCTTCTAGCAAGACACTTTTATTTTATGGAGAAATGGGAGCAGGAAAAACCACTCTTATCAAAGAAATTGTAAAACAATTAGGATCTCTTGATAAAGTAAGCAGCCCAACCTTTTCTTTAGTGAATGAATACAAAGGAATAAATAATCCTATTTTTCACTTTGACTTTCACAGAATAGAGAATGAAGATGAAGCTTACGATATAGGATTTGAAGAGTATCTAGAGTCACAAAATTGGTGCTTAATAGAATGGCCGCAAAATGTGGGAAATTTATTACCATTAGACAAACATGAAATTTACATCTCTAAATTGAGTGAATTAAAAAGAAAACTAAATTTTAAGAATTAACGTATATTTACTGAATACTTTAGTTGAAGTAAAGCGCTGTAAATAACTGTAAATCAATGGTTTTTTGTTTAAAAAATTTGCAAAGGTACGGCAAAGATAATTAACATTTTTAACTATTTTGTTCATAGGTTTGTATCATAAATAATCAAAAAAACAAACACCATGAATACAAAAAACTTTATCTTCGCTATTGCAACTTTAGGATTTTTAGCAACATCTTGTAGCCCACAAGCCATTGATGAACACACAACGCAAGACAACATCAAATCGATCGAAAAGAAAGACGTCAAAATCCCTACTAACGGGTAGTTTAATTGCGCTAGTTATAGCGGCAACACCTTATATATTTTATATTTACAAAAGTTTCCCAAGCACAGATAGCTGGGAAACTTTTTTATTTACTTTTCAAAGTAATTTTTACGAAAACGTAAGTGTAAGCGTATGGACAATTATGGGGAAATTTGTCCCTATCTTACTGCTTATAATTTGGTTTACAACATGTAAGCACTGGTGGTATCATGTGATACTTATACCTATAGGAATGTATTTATTTCAACTGGTTAGTGTTATTAATGATGATATAACATATTTTGACGTTGTTGAAATCTGGTTCTTAATACCCATAATGGCGGTAATTGTACCTGTGGTCTATTTAATTAGAGCTAAACTTTTCGCCAGT
Organism: Mesonia algae; assembly: GCF_003253545.1. Taxonomy (GTDB): domain Bacteria; phylum Bacteroidota; class Bacteroidia; order Flavobacteriales; family Flavobacteriaceae; genus Mesonia; species Mesonia algae. The sequence goes on along the minus strand of NZ_QKYV01000002.1, from coordinate 56,166 downwards.
ATTCATAGAAATGATCTTGATGATATAGAAGAAGAGTTGTTAAAACAAAAAGGCTTTTTTGGTCAAATAAAGGATCTTTTTTAACTGTACTTCTTCAAACACTTGTAGGTTTCTTCTTTTTTTTCTTTCTTTATATAAACGCGAATATCTATGGGCAAGCCATCTACTCCATTCAGTCAAGCTGAATTAATTCCACAAGAGGAAACCTTAGAAATACAAAAAACAAAAGGAAAACTATATATTGGTTTACCAAAAGAAACTTCTTACCAAGAAAAAAGAGTATGCTTAACCCCAGATGCCGTTGCGGCAATTACAGCTCACGGTCATCGAGTGCTTATCGAAAGTAATGCAGGCATAGATGCTAATTTTTCAGATAAAGATTATAGCGAAGCTGGAGCTAAAATTACTAAAGATACTGCGAAAGTCTTCTCTTGTCCCATTATACTTAAGGTTGAGCCTCCATCATTTGAGGAGCTAAACCTTATGAACCCTCAAACTATTTTAATTTCTGCTCTTCAGTTAAAGACACAATGTAAAGATTACTTCCAAAAACTAGCAGAAAAACGTATTACTGCCTTAGCTTTTGAATTTATTAAAGATGAAGATGGTAGTTATCCCGCAGTAAGAGCATTAAGTGAAATTGCAGGAACAGCTTCTATTTTAATCGCTTCTGAACTTTTAGCAAACCCTTTAGGTAGCGGCCTTATGTTTGGAAATATAAGTGGTGTACCTCCAGTAGAAGTCGTTATTATTGGCGCGGGTACTGTTGGAGAGTTTGCAGGAAGATCGGCTATTGGGTTGGGAGCAAATGTAAAAGTATTTGATAATTCACTTACAAAACTAAGAAATATTCAAACCAATTTAGGCAGACCGCTCTACACTTCTACCTTGCAACCTAAAAATTTAACCAAAGCTCTTAAACGAGCAGATGTCGTAATAGGTGCTGTAAGAGGTAATGACCGCTCCCCTATTATTGTGACTGAAGATATGGTTCAATCTATGAAAAAAGGATCGGTAATCATTGATGTAAGTATCGATATGGGAGGTTGTTTTGAAACTTCAGAAGTAACCTCGCATGATGAGCCTACACAAATTAAACACAATGTAATTCATTACGGAGTACCCAATATCCCTTCAAAATACTCAAGAACCTCCTCTATTTCAATCAGTAACATATTTACTCCTTCTTTATTGCATATAGCAGAATCTGGAGGCTTAGAAAATACATTAAGATTTGATCGTGGTTTAAGAAATGGATTGTATTTTTACCACGGTATTTTAACCAACAAATCCGTAGCAGATTGGTTTAATCTCTCGTATAGAGACATTAATCTGCTTATTTTTTAAATAACTATGAAGCTAGCAGCAAGACTTGCCTACTACTCAGTGGGTTTTTTTATAGGCATTATGATTCTTATGTTTTTCCTTAGCGGAAAAAAAACCTCGTGTGATTACGGTCCAGATGCAAGAGTTCTAAAAAATATTAGAATTAAAAGCAAATCTTATGACCCTAGTGTTCTTTTATTCTTAAAAGAGAATCAATTAGATACTTCTGTAGTAAGAAATATTTTAAATTCTGGTGATGTTGATTTTTCAAATAGCAACACGACACTTGATTCTTGTAAAATTTACGTTGTTGAAGGAGAAGTAGATAATAAAAACCTAATCTTAAGAATAGAAAACTGTGAAAACCAAGCCACTATTCAGCAAATAAATTTTAAGAAAGATTAAGGTAAAAATATTTTCAAAAGTGATTAAATATTTATTCTTTTAATTATTATTGTCGATAAAATTGCAAAACAAAAAAGAGTTGTATTTATGAAAAGAGTAATAGTTGATTACAAAAAACTTACCCCTGAAATTCTAAGCTTATTGGTGGAAAAATACCCTGATGGCTACGATGACGATCACGTGATCACATTTAAAAATGCAAAGAACGAAACCATAGAAGCTGTAGAGGTAAGAACTGAAGACTCTATATACTTAGTAAAAGTAAGTACACGTTTAGAGAATACCATGGCAAATTATGAAGAGGACGATTACGATGAAGATGATTTTAATGAACCTATAGAAGAAATAAGCTCTAATGATAAAAAATTACTGAATGAAGATATAGAGGACGACGAGGAAGATGATGACGATAACGAAGAAGAATAGACAAAAAAAAGCCTTTCAAATTAATTTGAAAGGCTTTTTTATTTTATTTCTCTCCTCTTGCGGGATAATCTTTATCTAAAACAAAATCTATAGATTTTAAAAGTTCTTTTAATTTGGGTCTTGCAAATGGCATAGACTGTATAGAAGATGCATATAAGGTTTGATCTGGTCGGATTAAAAATAAAGCTGGCTCAATAAACTCGTTTGGTTCTTTATCATTTATACCTTCAGAAATATATAAATCCCATTTTCTCGCCTCTTCTATAGGCATATCGTATCCAATAGTTACATTTTCTATATCCCAGTTTTTTACTGTCTTTTCAGCAAGTTCTTTATTATTAGAACTTATAGCAATCACATTTACTCCACGTTCACTATAATCACTTATTAATCCGTTTAATTCTTCCAAATAAGACTTACAAACAGGACAATGAAGACCTCTATAAAATATGATCAAATTGAAGTTTTCTGGTTCAGTCTCTCTTAGGTTCCAATCCATCCCGTTTACGGTATTAACTACTAATTCTGGAACTTCTTGTCTTGGTTTAAAATTTTTCATGTTTTCCTTTTTTTGTAAATTTATAAAAGAAAATCTCTGCTTCTCTTAAAATACTGGTAAGGTATTGTTAAGGTTAGCTTAGTGTAAACTTTGCAAAACCTCCATAAATTCTTCGTGCATTGCTTGGGTATAATCTAAATGAGTAACTATTCTTAGCTTCCCCTCACCCATCGAACTAATGATAATACCATTATCTATTAAGTGCTTCAAGAAATCAGTTTCTTGAATCTTCTCATTTAAATAAAAGATAATTATATTCGTTTCTACTTTTTCAACTTCTTTTACGTAAGATTGTTTCTTTAAAATTTCACTTAGTTCTTGGGCACGAGTATGATCATCTGCCAATCGTTCGATATTATTTTCTAAAGCATAAAGTCCAGCGGCAGCCATAAAACCAATTTGTCGCATTCCGCCACCCAATACTTTTCTTACTCTCATAGCATTTTTCATAATTTGCTCACCTCCTATTAAAACAGATCCTAAGGGAGTGCCTAAACCTTTTGATAGACAAATAGATATAGTATCAAATACTTCTCCATATTGTTTTGGACTTTCGTTTTTCGCTACTAAAGCATTAAATAAACGTGCACCATCTAAGTGTAAGCCTAAACCATGATCATCACATACTTTTCTAATTTTTTTAATCTCTTCAAAATCGTAGCAAGCACCGCCGCCTTTATTAGTAGTATTTTCTAAACAGACTAAACTGGTTAGCGGACTGTGATAAAAATCTGGCGGATTGATAGAATCTAAAACCTGCTCGGCAGTAATCATTCCACGGTGACCATCTATAAGTTTACAAGAAACGCCACTGTTGAAGGAAACACCTCCACCTTCATAATTATATACATGGGCCCATTTATCACAAATAAGTTGTTCGCTAGGTTGAGTATGTAATTTTATGGCAGCTTGATTAGCCATACTTCCAGTAGGAAAAAACAAGGCTTTTTCTTTTCCAAATAGCTTTGCTAAACGCTCTTCTAACAAATTTACAGTTGGATCTTCTTTATATACGTCATCACCAACTTCCGCTTTCATAATAGCTTCTAACATTGCGGGAGTAGGCTTTGTAACCGTATCACTTTTTAAATCTATCATTCTATCTATATTTTTGTAAAGAAACCAAATTTACAAGAAATGATCGAAGTGTAAAGTTTTGCGCAAAGGATTATATCACATAATTGGACTCTCTTTTGCTTTTATTAAAGACTAGGAAGTGAGCTATCAAAGTCGAACCTAGTTATTGCCAAGTGTTGCATCCTCATTATAAAATAAAATTGAATAAGAAATAAATGCTTAAATCTTTTTTTTGAGTGTGCCGAACTTCTATTTTTGTTTATTAGAATAAAAAACTTCTTAAAATGACGATTACCCAAGATAACTTGAAAGACTTCGCAGAACGTGTCACCGCCCTAAAACAATATCTTTGACATAGATGCCAAACGTATTGAGATTGCTAATGAGGAAGAGAAAACCTTTGCTCCAGATTTTTGGGACAATCCTCAAGAAGCCCAAAAAATAGTTCGCGCTCTTAATCAAGAAAAAAAATGGGTAGAAGATTATGAAACTGCCCTCACCTATTATGAAGATCTAGAAGTTATTTTTGAATTCTATAAAGAAGGAGATGCTTCAGAAAGTGATTTAATTCAGCGATACGAAAAATTAAAAGACCTTTTAGAAGATTTAGAGTTTAAAAATATGCTTTCAGAAGAAGGAGATGATCTTTCTGCTGTTTTGCAAATTACTGCCGGTGCTGGAGGAACAGAGAGTTGTGATTGGGCACAAATGCTCATGAGAATGTATTTAATGTGGGCAGAAAAACAAGGTTTTAAAATTAAAGAGCTTAACTACCAAGAGGGTGATGTGGCTGGTATAAAGACCGTGACTCTAGAAATTGAAGGAGACTATGCTTTTGGTTGGTTAAAAGGAGAAAATGGTGTACATCGTTTGGTACGTATTTCTCCGTTTGATAGTAATGCAAAAAGACATACTTCATTTGCTTCCGTTTACGTATATCCGTTAGTAGATGATTCTATTGAAATTGAAATTAATCCCGCAGATATTGAAATTACCACGGCTCGTTCTAGTGGTGCTGGGGGGCAAAATGTAAATAAAGTAGAAACTAAAGTACAATTGGTACACCACCCTAGTGGTATTCATATTTCATGTTCAGAAACGCGATCTCAGCAAGATAATAGACAGCGTGCTATGCAAATGTTACGCTCTCAATTGTATGAGATTGAGCTTCAAAAACAACTTGCACAGCGGGAAGATATTGAAGCGGGTAAAATGAAAATCGAATGGGGTTCTCAAATTAGAAATTACGTTATGCATCCTTATAAATTAGTGAAAGATGTGAGAACTGCTGAAGAAACTGGAAATGTAGATGCCGTTATGGACGGAAATATAGACGCTTTCTTGAAAGCATATTTAATGATGATGGGCCAAAAAGACGAGAGTTAGCAATTAACGAAATTGAAGATTTTTCTGATTTGAAAAGTAAAAACTTTCCAAATATTTCTACTTTTTATCTTTAACTTATTAACTTTCATTCTAAAAATATAAAACTATGATTAAAATATATCACAATCCTAGATGTTCAAAATCAAGAGAAGGTCTTAAAATTTTAGAAGAATCTGGAAAAGATTTTCTCATTGTAAAATATTTAGACATTCCTATGAAAAAGGAGGAAATAAAAAAAGTATTAGAATTATTAGATATTTCTGCAGAAGAATTAATCAGAAAAAATGAGAAAGTCTGGAAAGAAAACTATAAAGGTAAAGATCTATCTGAAGAAGATATTCTAGAGGCGATGCAAGAGCATCCAAAACTCATCGAAAGACCAATTGTAGTAAATGAAAACAAAGCAATTATAGGGAGACCTCCAGAAAAAATAAAAGAGGTTATTTAACTAAGAGAAGAATAAATAAAATTTTTAAAAAGCATCAAAATTATTCATTTTGATGCTTTTTGTTCTTATACATTTAACGAGCTATTAACTGATTAAAGTATTAATTTTTATTATATTAAAATAAAAAATCATGAAAAAGCTAGTTTTTATTTTATTCATATCTTTATTTAGTTTAGGTTCAATACACCTAAATGCACAAGATTTAACACAAGGCAGACCTACATCAGAAGTCAATGAGCAAGTTGATGATGAGCTCAAATACTTAACACAAGAACTTGCACTAACCGGTAAGCAACAAAAATTAACTAAACTCAAGTTGACTGAGTTTGCCATGAAAGAGAAACAACTTATAAGGTCTAATATGACCATAGATGAAAAACAAAAACAAATTTCAGCATTAAACATTAATAAAATTAACGAGATGAGAGATATCTTAAGTGGTCCTCAGCACGATAAATATGTAAAACTTACCAAAGAAAAGAGAAAAACCAATAGGGCTGAAATGTTAGAAAAATAAAAAAATATTAGAATTATAGATAAAATCCGCTTTAGCTTAATAGAGCGGATTTTTTATTAACCAAATTTTAACAAAATGCAGTTAAACCTTGCAAAGTAAATTTGGTCTTACAACAAAAACATCCCAAATGACAATAAAACAATACCTACGTAATTTTATACCCTTAAAATTATTTATGTTCCTTTCTTTAGTAAGTTTTTCTCAAAACGATTATACCGTTTCAGGGAAAGTAGTAGATAAAGATGCTGGAATCCCTTTAGAGTATGCAACCATCACTTTTAATGATGTCACTGGTCAGTTATCTCCGCAAGGAGGTGTTACCGATTTTGACGGAAATTTTTCTATTGAAGTAAAAGAAGGTAAATACAATATTGTAGTTGAATATATTTCTTTTGAACCTAAAAAATACAATAACAGAACCATTGGTTCTAATATAAATTTAGGCACCGTTGCTCTAGGGCTTAACGCAGATAGCTTAGATGAAGTAGTGATAAGGTCTGAAACCACACAAGTAGATGTGCGCTTAGATAAAAAAATATACAATATTGGTAAAGATTTAACCACCCAAGGCGCTACTATAAGTGATGCTTTAAGTAATGTTCCTTCGGTTACCGTAGATGTAGAAGGAGCTATTAGCTTACGCGGAAATGAAAACGTAAGAATATTAATTAACGGCAAGCCTTCTGCAATGGCAGGTTTTGGCGATACCGACGTTTTTCAGCAACTTCCCGCAGATGCAATTGAACGTGTTGAGGTGATCACTTCCCCTTCCGCTCGTTATGATGCTGAAGGTACAGCCGGTATCTTAAATATTATTTTAAGAAAAGAAAAGACTCTAGGTTTAAACGGTTCGGTTTCTGCCAACTTAGGATACCCTACCAACAGCTCTATTTCGGCTAACTTAAACTTAAGAACCGATAAATTCAATATTTTTAATACTACTGGTGTTTATTATAGAAAATCTCCAGGAAACGCTTCTTTCGATAACCGTTATTATGGAGATGACATTTCTGTAGATCAATCGTTAGAAGATAGAGAATACGATCGTAGGCGTCAAGGAATTAATACCAACCTAGGAATGCAGTATTTCCTTAACGATAATTCTTCTATTACAGGTAGTGTATTTATGCGTTTTGGTGACGATAAAGACATTAGCGAAAACAATACATCTCGTTTCTTAAACAACAACTTAATCAATAAAACTACACGTACTGAAATTGAAAAAGAAGAAGATGAAAGCTACCAATATGCGTTAAATTATGAAAATAAATTTAATGATGAAGGGCATAAGCTAACTGCAGATTTTCAATATTCATATGATAATGAAGATAAACCTACCTCTATTGTAGAGAATTTCACTTTCCCTACAGAAACTTTACAAGGAGAAGATCGCATTTTTGAAAGTAAAAAAAAGAATGAATTCTTAATACAAGCAGATTATGTTCTTCCAATGGGTGATGCGCAATTTGAAGCCGGTTACCGAGGTAATTTTGAGGAAGAAGTTACTGATTATACTTTGGAGAGTTTAGATTTAGGAACAAATCAGTTTGTAATAGATTCTTTACTAACAAACAAATTTACCTATAATGAGAATGTAAATGCTGTTTATACTCAATACGGAAATAAAATAGGCAAATTCTCTTTCTTATTAGGATTACGTTTAGAACAAACACAGCTAAAAGGAAAAATAAGTTCAGAATTTGATAATCAAGAAGCTTTAGAGCAAGAACTAGGAACAGATGTAGACATTAACTTCGATAAAAATTACTTAGGTCTCTTCCCTACTGTAAACTTAATTTATGAATTAGGTGAAGAAGAAAATATCTCTTTAGGTTATAACCGAAGAATTAACCGTCCGCGTGGTTGGTACATCAATCCTTTTCCGTCAAGATCTAGTAGAACGAATATTTTTCAAGGTAACCCAGATTTAGATCCTGCCTATTCTGATGCATTTGATATTGGATATTTAAAACAATGGGATAAATTAACTTTAACTTCTTCACTATACTACCAACACGAAACTGAATCGTTTGAACGTATACAAGAAGATACAGGAAATACAACTATAGACGGAGAAAGCATTATACGTTCTATACCTATTAACCTAGCAACCAATGATCGTTTTGGAGGTGAGTTCGGTATTATCTATAACCCAGAAAAATGGTTACGTTTTAACGGAAGTTTCAATATTTTTAATTCACAAACTGAAGGTAATTTTAACGGCGTAGATTACGGTACAAATAACACCAGTTGGTTTGCTCGTTTTAGTTCTAAAATTACTTTACCTAGTGAAATACAATGGCAAACTACAGGTTTTTATAGAGGACCAAATAAAAATGCAACTACAGAAAGTGATGGTATATTTTCTATGAACCTTGCGTTTAGTAAAGATTTAATTAAAGATGTTGCTACAATTTCTCTTAACGTAAGTGATTTATTAAATTCTAGAAAAAGAAGATCTTTTACAGATAATAGAGATGGTGCTAACGATTTAAATTATTTTACTTCAGATAGTGAATTTCAGTGGAGAGAAAGACAAATTACTTTAGGTCTAATCTATAGGTTTAACCAACCTAGAAATGCGAAAAGTGGCAGAAGAGGTAATGAGGGAGGCGCAGGAATGGACGAAGGTGGAGATTTTGAAGGTTAATACCTTCAAAATTTCTCCTTAATAAATAATGAGAACAAAAAAAGGAAGCTAAAATTTAGCTTCCTTTTTTTATTTATAATATATAGAATGCTTATTTTAAAGCTTCCTTTTTCTTACGTCTTTCTTCTTTCTTTTCTTTATACATTTCTAGCAGAGAACCGCCTATCCAATAAGGAACTGCAAAAGTTAATAAAAAAATCATTAACCAAAATCCAATCGTTAGGATGGTTAAAAATGCTAAAAAGCCAAGGTACTGATCAAATTCAAACATAGTTTTTTCTTTTAACTCCGACAAAGATATAATATTCCTAGGAATTTTACCAAATCAAAATTCTATTTTATTAACTAGATATTAACCTTTTTCTACTTTTTGTTGAAAATCTCTCGTTGAGGACTTTCTAAATAACCTTTCTATTTAAAGTTTAATTACTTTTTTAAATTCTAAATAAAGACAAAAATCAACCAATCTATTCCCGTTCATTGTATTCCCCATATTTAAAAATTAGGTTTAGTTAACTGAATTAAAAGCAATTAGATCAATAAATACCTAATTATGGGTATTTCCCTTCATGAATTTTATCAATAAATTTATTTTCTATAACCTAAATTATTAAGTCATGAGAAATTTTAAATTTATTTTGATGTTTAGTATTGCTTTACTAATCACAAGTTGCGAAGAAGAAGATGATTCTTATTTAGATCCTTATACTGAAGATCCTAGTGGTCAAGATTCAGGCAATAATTCGGGTTCTACCGCTTGGGCTAAAGACTATTGGAAACGTGATAATGCAGGAACATATTTAGATTTGACTTCTTCAAGACCTGTATTTTGTGCCAATGGAGAGATCGTTGGCGGAACATATTCTCAAGTTGATTGGCATAGTACCAATGTGGGATATTTTACACTTACTAATGCTGGAGACGTAGTAAATTTTGAAATTAGAAAAAATGGAAACGGACTTATCCTTGCTCCGTACGATCCAGAAGTTCAACAAACACATGATCCTGCTAATTATTCAGTTTCAAGTAGTTTCCCCTGTAATGGAAATGATGATGGAGGTAATGAAAATGAGACTGTTGCAATTAAATTTTGGACAAATCAAGATTACAATTATGGTCATATAAGCGTAAGCTTAAATGGTGTGGGAAGTAGTCAGCTTTCGGGTTATTTTAGTGGAGGTCCAAATTGTAATTCCACAGATTATGGCGGTTACTTTTCAGGCTTAGATCCAGGAACTTACAGTTATTCTGCAAGTTGTCAAGGATATACTTGGAGTGGATCTGTAAACTTACAAGCAAGTTGTACTACTTTTCAGTTAACTTTATAATTAATTCGTAGAGTTTAAAAAACATAATTATTTAAACACATACGTAGCATAAGATTCATATCTTAAAAATGAAAACTAAATGTGAAAAGTTTTTACGCTATCCTATCGGAAATCATTAAATTTGTAGCTTCTTATAAAAAACTTACATTTCATGGAATATAGAATTGAAAAAGATACTATGGGTGAGGTAAAAGTACCTGCCGATAAACTTTGGGGTGCCCAAACCGAACGCTCAAGAAATAACTTTAAAATAGGTCCAGCTGCATCTATGCCGCTAGAAATAGTGTACGGTTTTGCTTATTTAAAGAAAGCTGCAGCTTATACGAATGAAGCTGCTGGTGTACTTTCTACAGAAAAAAGGGATTTTATTGCCAAAGCTTGTGATGAGATTTTAGAAGGTAAACATGACGATCAGTTTCCATTAGTGATTTGGCAGACAGGATCTGGTACTCAAAGTAATATGAATGTAAATGAAGTTATAGCAAATCGTGCGCATCAAATAGCAGGAAAAACTATTGGTGAAGGAGAAAAAACTCTTTTACCTAACGATGATGTTAACAAATCTCAATCTTCTAATGATACTTTCCCTACAGGAATGCATATTGCGACCTATAAGAAAATTGTAGAAGTTACTATTCCAGGAGTAAAACAGTTAAGAGATACGCTTCAAAAAAAATCTGAAGATTTTAAAAATGTAGTAAAAATAGGTCGTACTCACTTTATGGATGCTACACCTTTAACTTTAGGACAAGAATTTGGAGGTTACGTTTCTCAATTAGATCACGGTTTAAAAGCCTTAAAAGCAACACTTCCGCATTTAGCGGAATTAGCACTAGGGGGAACAGCGGTAGGAACAGGATTAAATACTCCTAAAGGATACGCGGTAAACGTTGCTAAATTTATCGCCGACTTTACAGAACTTCCTTTTACTTCTGCAGAAAATAAATTTGAAGCATTAGCGGCTCACGATGCCTTAGTTGAAAGCCACGGAGCTTTAAAGCAATTAGCTGTTTCTTTAAATAAAATAGGAAATGACATTAGAATGTTAGCTTCTGGTCCTCGTAGTGGAATTGGAGAAATTATTATTCCTGCAAACGAACCAGGATCTTCAATTATGCCAGGGAAAGTAAATCCAACACAATGTGAAGCTTTAACTATGGTTTGTGCTCAAGTAATGGGTAATGACGTAGCTATTAGCGTTGGTGGTATGCAAGGTCAATTTGAACTGAACGTATTTAAACCTGTAATGGCGGCTAATTTATTACAAAGTGCTCAGCTTATTGGGGATGCTTGTGCTTCTTTTGAAGAACACTGTGCTAACGGAATTGAACCAAATCAAGAACGTATTAATGAGTTGCTACAGAATAGCTTAATGTTGGTTACCGCTTTGAATACCAAAATTGGTTATTACAAAGCTGCTGAAATTGCAAATACTGCACATAAAAACGGTACTACTTTAAAAGAAGAAGCTGTAAATTTAGGTTATACTACTGCAGAAGAGTTTGATGATTGGGTAAAACCAGAAGATATGGTTGGTGAGATAAAATAAGTTATATATTAGATTAAATTAATTCCGCTATTGGTTATTTCCCTTAGCGGAATTTTTTTAACTCTCCCTGTATTTAGCGCATTATATAGGATTAGTTGCTAATTTCAAATCTATTTAAATTAGGTTGAAAATGTTAGAGTAAAAGTTGTTCCAACATTCAATTTACTAGAAACTTGTATTTCACCATTAAAACAGTCCATATAACTTTTAACGAGATATAGACCTATACCTTTACTTTCTTCAGAACTCTCATGACTATTCTTTAATTTGAAAATATTCTTACCTATTGTATTTTCATCAAATCCTCTACCATTATCAGAAAAGATAAGTTGGGGGATATCATTATTCAATTTCGATTTAATTGTAATAATTAATGGGTTTTTGGGGTTATTGAATTTTAATGAATTAGTAATTAAATTCAGAAAAATACTCTGCAAGTATAATTTATTAAAATTAATATAAGGTAATTCTGTAAAATCTACATCAAATTTAGCGTTTGTATTTTTTGATAATTCTTCAATAGAATTTTTGACTTTTGAAAATACTCTTGCAATATTTAGAAATTCTACATCTGTGTTAATATTTTTATTACTTTTTATAACATCTACATATTTATTCAAGGTTTTTTTTATCTCTAAATTAGCTTCATTTATATATTCAATATTTTCTCTAGTATCTTGATCGTTAACTTGAGAAAGATCTAATAATTCAAAAATAGAAATGATATTAGATACGGGTGATCTTAAATCGTGAGATACCATATACGAAAACTTTTTAAGGCTCGAATTTAAACTTGTAAGATTCTTTAAAAGATTATTACGTTCATTTTCTACTGTTTTTAAATGAGTAATATTTTTTGCGATAGCGTAAACTACATTTTCTCTATCTTCAAGAATTGAACTCCAAGATAGCCATACTGTTTCGCCACTCTTTGTAATGTATCTATTTTGAAAATTTACAAGAGGAGTGTTATTTAATAAAGACTGTAAAGATATAGTGGTAGGCAAAATATCTTCTTTATGTATAAAATATTGTATTGGTTTTTCCAACAGCTCTTCTTCGGAGTAACCAAGTAAATTTGAGAGCGCAGGATTTATTTTTTTGAAATAACCATCAAAACCAGCAACGCATATAATATCTGGACTCAAACTAAAAAAACGCTCTAAATTATATATTTCTTGAGTAGTATTTCTAATCATTTAAAGTATATCATAAATCTAATTTATACTTGAAAGATATATAAAAAGTTGAAAATCATATATCTATTACGAAAATATATTGAGTTTTCTTCATAAAATTTTAAAAAATTTTACTTAATCGATAATTTTAGTTTTTTATCTGATCCTTATGTTTCCTATTCTCGTTTTAAATTACATTATAGTGTTAATTTCACTAAAGTTTTATCACAAAAAAAAGCTAAGTAAATTATACTTAGCTTTTTAATTTATTAAAAATTCTTTTGTTTATTTTTTATAAAACTGCTTATACTTTCTATGTGCTAAAAACCCTAATATTATCCAAGCTACAAAAGCACCTATAATAAACTGGTAGCTAATAATTTGATCACCACTTGCATAAGAATGTAAGCCCGTAAGGTAAAAATTCACTCCAAAATAAGTCATTAATATAGAAGCAAAGGCTATAATCGCTGCCCAGTTAAAGGCAAATCTTCCGCGTAAGCCTGGCACTAATCTCATATGAATAACAAAAGCATATACCATTATACTAATTAAAGCCCACGTTTCTTTGGGGTCCCAACCCCAATATCTTCCCCAACTTTCGTTAGCCCATTGTCCTCCTAAGAAGTTACCTATGGTTAACATAACTAAACCTACCGTTAAAGCCAGCTCAGTAATAATGGTTAATTCTTGAATATTAATACTCATTTTCTTTTTATTCTTTTCTGTAGTAAGAATCATAAGAATAAGAGAAACTAAGCCTAAAATCATTCCTAAAGTAAACGGACCATAACTAGCTACGATAACTGCTACGTGAATCATTAACCAATACGAGTCTAATACAGGTACTAAATTGGCTATAGAAGGATCCATCCAGTTCCAATGAGCTATCATAAGGATCATTGCGGTAACAAAAGCGGTTGAAGCGGTAGTGAAATCACTTTTTCTACCAAATGCTAAACCAAAAAACATCGTGGCCCAAGCTACGTAAATCATACTTTCGTAGGCATCACTCCAAGGAGCGTGACCAGAGATATACCATCGAGCAATTAAACCTGCTGTATGAACGAAAAATAATATTAGAATAGCTATTTGAAAAACTTTAATGGTAGTTCGTATAGTTTTATTGTCTTTAAAAATTTGTATAATAACAAAGATGAACATTAATAAACCTGCTGCCATATATTGCCAGAACAAGTTTTTAAACACATCATATTTATTATATAATATTTCGGTATCTATTTTCTCTTGAGAAGGCATTACTTCTTCTCCGTACTTTTTTTGAAAACCTTCAATACTATTTAAAACATCATTAGCTTTAGAATAATCACCACTACTGCGAGCCATTCTTAAGGTTTGCATATAAAGTGGCAATACATTTACTGTATATAATGAATCTACTCCTTTAAATTTACCTTCAGCTTTGATAGCTTCTGGGTATGAAACCCACTTATTATTTTCTGCATTGGGAATAGGAAAAATCTTTAATACTTTTCCTTCCAAGGCATTGTAAAGTAAATTTACTTTTTCATCGGCAGAAATGAAATCTTTTTGAAATTGATTCTTCACTTCTGTTCTGTAAGCTTCTTCTAAAAAAGGAGATAGTTTATAATTACCTTGATTATCAAAAAACTGTGCTAACGGAATATGCTTTTCCCCTTCTTTTGCCCCGATAACGTGATGTAAACTATCATTTTTAGCTTTTACATAGATTAACGGAACATTATACCATAGAGAAGGATTTTCTGTCATAGAAATCAAGACCTGATCACTATTTAATCCTTCATAATGATCACTTTTACTTAATTTTCTAATCAACTCTGAAGAATAGGTATTTGCAGGTTTCATTCTACCTCCTGCATCTTGAATAATTATTCTACCAAATTTTGAAGCATGTTCCTTATCGATTGCCGTAGCCTGTAATGTAGAATCTACTTGTGCTTTAGGCATAATCATAGAACTACTTGAATGCTCATGATCTACATCTCCTGCTTCGTGGTTATGACCTTCGTGATTATCTTGAGCGAAACCTGAAATACTAAATAACAGCGCTGCTATAATTCCTAATGAAGCTTTTTTAGCTTTTAATTTATCCAATCTTTTGGTTAACTCTCCAAAACGAGATCCTCTTTCAAATAAGATAATCATCATCCCTATGTACAACAAAAAGTAACCTATATAAGTAATCCAGGTACCCCACCAATCATGGTTAACAGATAGAACGGTTCCTTTTTCATCGGCGTCAAAAGAAGCTTGAAAAAATCGGTATCCTCTATGATCCAATACATGGTTCATATAAATTTCGTGCTTGGTCACTTCTCCTCCATCAATTAAGTCTACTTTACTTTTAAATGAAGAATAGCTTGGCATAGGATTATCTTCAGTACCAGGATATTTTTCAGCAATAAAATCATTCACTTTTATCGAAAATGGAAGCTCATATTCTTTACTTCCGTAGCGAGAATATATTTCTAATCCGCCTACATTTACTTGCTTATAGTCATTTACATAACCTTTTGCACCCAACATTTTTACTTGCTTAGTTTCACCATTGCTGGTAATATTTACTACTACCCCATCTGGTTGTCCTTGTTCTTTTTCCTCGGAAGCAATTAGATCATATTTTCCTTTTACTGGAGGGTCTGGAAAAACAAATTGCATTCCTGCCATATTATATAAAGAGCGCATCATTAAGGGTTGCACCGTATCTGCCACCACTTCTCCCTTTTTTTGATCGGCCATACGCATATAATCTCCTTCAAATGGGGACGAAATTGTATATCCTTCTTCTGAAAGATTAATATTTATAGCTCCTTCAGTTGGTTTATTGTATGCAAATAATATATTATGAATTGAGGTAACTTCGTTCTCTTCTAAGTAATGATCGTGTCTATTTCCGCCACCGGCTTCAACTATTTTAAAATAGTTTTTACCATCTTCAGTTTCAACTAATCCTTCTTCCGCTCCAGCGATAAAATCTACCACTTCAAAAGTTACTTCTTGACCTTTAAAATCGGTGCTAAGCGTTTTATTATTATCAATTTTAGGCGCCAAATTTAAAGGCAATGCCTGGGATCTTCTTAAAGGTTCCCCATTTACCTCTCCGTCTATTAATATAGAAAGGTAAGTTTTTTCAGATAACATAATATTAGAAGTTTCTCCTTCTCTAATTGGCATAATTCCTTCATATCCAATATATCGTGTAACTCCTGCACCAATAATTATCAGTAAAAAAGACAAGTGTAAGATTAATGTATTTAGCTTTTCTTTTCTTAATAACCTATACCTTTTAATGTTACCTAAAAAATTTAAAGCAAATAAAATCATAATAGCTTCAAACCACCAAGCATTATAAATCCACGCTCTGGCGGTAGCTGTACTGTAAGAATTTTCTACAAAAGTCCCGATTGCCATAGCTACAGCAAAACTAATAAACAACATAGCCATTGTACGGGTTGAAAAAAGAATTTGGGTAATCTTCTTTTGAAACATAAGGGCGATTTTATAAACGCTGCAAATTTACCCATTTTTGTGGGATATACTTCTTATTTTAGCGGTAAAATATGGAGTTATTAGTTAAAATTAACCGACTCATTTTTTAAGTAATTTGATATGATTAAAGTTTCTATTATAGGTTCGGGAAATGTAGCTACACATTTTTATAAGGCTTTCGCGGAAAGTGATACTGTAAAGGTTATTCAGGTTTACGCACGCAATGATAAAAATCTTAAACATTTTAAGGGTAAGACCAATACCTGTAGTCGTTTAGAGGATTTAGAAGAAGTAGATGTTCTCATTATTGCTATTAAAGACGATGCCGTTAATGGAATAATAGAAAAATTAAAAAACCGAAAAGAGGTTATTGCACATACTTCTGGGAGTGTGCCCATGTCTAATTTGGCATCTAAAAATGGGGTTTTTTATCCTTTGCAAACTTTTTCTAAAGATACCGCAGTAGATTTTGAGACTATTCCATTATGTTTAGAAGCTTCCGATAAGGAAAGTTATACTGTACTGGAGAAGCTTGCTTCAACAATTTCTGATAAAGTGTTTCCAATTTCAAGTGAGCAACGAAAATCGCTACATCTCTCCGCTGTATTTGTTTGTAATTTCACCAATCACTTATATCAAATAGGAGAAGAATTATGTAAACAAAATGAAGTACCATTTGAAATTTTACACGCTCTAATTACCGAAACTTCCAGAAAAGCTACAGAAAACTCTCCAAAAGATGTGCAAACAGGACCTGCTATTAGAAACGATGAAAAAACTCTGGCTTCACATTTAAATCAGTTAACCAACGAAAAATATTCAGAAATTTATAAATTGCTCACCCAATCGATACAAACCACTTATGGAAAGAAATTATAAAGAAATTCTCAATGATATTACCACTTTTGTTTTTGATGTAGACGGCGTACTTACAGACGGTACAGTACACGTTTCTGTAGAAGGAGAATTATTACGTAGCATGAATATTAAAGATGGTTACGCGCTAAAAAAAGCCGTATCTAGCGGTTATAAGATTTGTATCATTTCTGGCGGTAAAAATGAAGCGGTGAGAAAACGTTTAAGCGGATTAGGAATTACAGAAATTCACTTAGGTGTAGAAGATAAAGTAACGTGTTTAAATCAGTTTTTTAAAACTCACCATATTGATGCTAAAAATGTAGCCTATATGGGAGATGACATTCCAGACCTCTACCCTATGAGGATTATAGGATTGCCTACATGTCCACAAGATGCTGCACCAGAAGTTAAAGCTATCTCTAAATACATTTCTCATAAAGATGGCGGTAAAGGTTCTGCTCGTGACCTTATCGAACAAGTATTAAAAGTTCAGGGTAAATGGCTTAACGACTAATTTATATCTATGAAGAAATATTTACAACTGGTTCGCTTTCCTAACTTATTAATGATTATTGCTACACAACTAGTCATTAAATATTGCTTTTTTGAACCCTTTGCTGTAGAAATTACACTCAACGGCTTTGGTTATTCTTTATTAATCATAGCTACGGTATGTCTGGCTGCTGCCGGGAATATTATAAATGATATCAACGACGTTCAAGCCGATTCTATTAATAAACCCAACAGAGTGATTATAGGTAAGCATCTTTCTGAAAAGAAAGCTTATAATTTATTTATTGGATTAAACGTAATTGGAGTTTTATTAGGTTTCTACCTTTCTAATATGATTGGCAGACCTATTTTTAGTGGTATCTTTATAATGGTATCTGGAATCTTATATTTATATGCAACTTCTTTAAAATCATATCTAGTCGTAGGTAATATTATCATTAGCGCACTGGTCGCTTTAGTGATTATTCTTCCTGCGCTTTACGATTTACTACCTGCAATTACACCTCAAAACCAAGCCACACAACGAACCTTTTTCTCCATTATATTAGATTATGCCATTTTTGCTTTTCTTATTAATTGGCTAAGAGAGATGGTAAAAGACCAACAAGATATTCAAGGGGATCATAAAGCAGGAGTAAATACTCTTCCCATTTCTTTGGGACAAGAAAGAACAAATAAGCTCATTTTTGTTATAAGTATTTTACCTCTGGTAGCTATTCTATATTACATTTATGCTTATTTATACAATAATATATATGCACTTGTATATGCTGTTCTTTTTGTATTAGCACCTCTATTGTGGTTTATGTTTAAAATTATTTCTACGAAACATAAAAAAGAATTTAGTACTTTAAACGGATTATTAAAACTGATATTAATTTTCGGAATTATATCTATAGCCTTATATCCCTTTTTATGGAAGTAAACCCTTTAAAAGAGAAGTTAAAAAATAAGAATTTAATTTTAGCTTCAGGTTCTCCTAGGAGAAAACAAATTTTAGAAGAATTAGGTCTTTCTTTTTCGGTAGAAATTAGAAAAGTTATTGAAACCTACCCTAGCCATCTTAGTACTCCAGAGGTTGCCTTATATTTAGCAGAATTAAAAGCTGAACCTTTCAAAAATGATTTAGGCGAAGACGACATCCTAATTACAGGAGATACTATTGTATGTTTTGAAGGTGAGGTTTTAGGAAAACCTAGAGATCGTAAAGAGGCATATGAGATGATAAGTACTCTGTCTAATAATAAACACGATGTGATTTCTTCGGTCTGTTTAAAATCTAAAAATAAAACAGCTGTATTTAAAGATTATACCACGGTTTACTTTAAAGAGCTCACCAAATTAGAAATTGATTATTACCTGGATTATTACCAACCTTTCGATAAAGCTGGCGCCTACGGCATACAAGAATGGATAGGACAAATAGGAATCAACAAAATTGAAGGTTCTTATTATACAGTTATGGGCATGCCTATTCATCTTCTCTATGAAAACCTCATGAAATTTTAGAGGAAATTAACTAAGTTTTACGTTTTTAAAAATCACAAATTGAATGCGATTTATGTAATTTTGCACATAAATTAAGAACTTATGCGTGATTTTATTTTAAATCATTCTTCAGATAGTATTTATACCCTGGGCGTAATTATTGGTCTTTTACTAATTCGGCTTATTTTAACTACAACAGCTAATAAAGTAGGTAAAAGACAGGGTATTAATTTAGCACGGGTAAGACTTATGGTAAGATACATTAATTTTTTAATGGTCTTTATCGCTACTTTTTTATTAATGTTTGTTTGGGGTGTTAAAGCCGAACAATTATCGCTTGTTTTCTCATCAGTATTTGCAGTAATTGGGATTGGTTTATTTGCTGTATGGTCTATTTTGAGTAACATCACTTCTGGTGTGATTATGTTTTTCTCTTTTCCTTATAAAATTGGGGACGAGATAAAAATACATGATAAAGATGCTCCGTTAGAAGGTATTATTGAAGATATTAAAGCTTTTCATCTTTACTTAAGAACACACGAAGGAGAATTAATCACTTACCCAAACAATTTGGTATTACAAAAAGCCATCTCATTAGTTAAAAAAGATGCTTTTGTAGATGATGGGTCAGATTCTTTATAACATTAACTTTTTGATGATTTGAAAGTTCTTATATTTGGGAGCACCCAAATTTATCCCAATGAAAAAACACTATTTAGTTCTACTCGTTCTATTAGGTAGTTATAATTTATTCGCACAACAACCATCTCAACTCAACAGTTCTCAAATCTATCAGCAGCTAGAAAAATTAGATTTTCTAGGTTCCGTTTTATATGTAGCAGCGCATCCCGATGATGAAAACACCAAACTCATCTCTTATTTTTCTAATCAAATACATGCTAATACTGCTTACTTATCGCTTACTCGTGGTGACGGAGGACAAAATCTAATTGGCTCTGAGCTAAGAGAAAAACTCGGACTTATACGAACTCAAGAATTATTAGCGGCAAGGAAGATTGATGGCGGTCAACAATTTTTTTCTCGTGCCAACGATTTTGGATATTCTAAAACCCCACAAGAGACTTTAGAAATTTGGAATAAAGAAGAGGTTTTAAAAGATGTGGTAAAAACCATTCGCAAATTTCAACCCGATGTAATTATCAACCGCTTTGATCATCGTACTGAAGGAAACACCCACGGGCATCACACTTCTTCGGCTAGATTGAGTTTAGAAGCTTTTGATAAAGCAGCCGATGATAATTTTGCTTCCGCGGAAGCGAAAACCTTAGGTACTTGGCAACCACAAAGATTATTTTTTAATACTTCATGGTGGTTTTACGGCAGCCAAGAAAAATTTGAACAAGCAGATAAATCTAAAATGTTAGCCATAGACGCTGGGGTTTACAACCCACTTATCGGAACTTCAAATAGTGAAATCGCATCCCATAGTAGAAGTCAGCATAAATCTCAAGGTTTCGGGAATACCCCTGTAAGAGGTGAACAATTGGAATATATTGAACTTATAAAAGGAAAAAAACCTACAAATAATGATGTTTTTGAAGGTATTAATACCACATGGAGCCGTATAAAAGGCGGAGAAAAGATTGGAAAATTGGTAGCCAAAATTAAGAAAGAATATGATTTTACTGCGCCTTCAAAAAGTTTAAAGGATCTAATAAAGGTTTACCAACTCATTGAAAAATTAGACGATGATCATTGGAGAACTATTAAATTAGAAGAAACTAAAAACCTAATTGCTGCCTGTGCGGGATTGTATTTAGAAGCTGTAACTCAATCGGCTTTAACTACGCCAGGAGAAACTATTTCTTTACAAATAGAAGCCACACAAAGAGAAGCAAATGGAGTATTAAAAGAAATATCGATTAGTAACTCTAACTTTAAAAAGAAGTTCACAACAACTTTAAACTCCAATCAGCGTATTTCTTTAACAGAGAAGTTTACAATTCCTACAACAACTCCTTATACGAATCCTTACTGGTTAGAAAAACCGAGTGAATTAGGCATGTACGAGGTAAGTAACAAAGCGTATATTGGTTTACCAGAAACGCCGTCTACTTTAAAAGCTAATTTTGTTTTAGAAATTGAAGGCCAAAGACTTAATTTTGAAAAAGAATTAGTCTATAAATACAATGACCCGGTGGAGGGTGAAGTATATGAACCTTTTCAAATAGTTCCTGCTATTTCAGTAAAAATGGGAAAACCCATTCTTATTTTCGGGAATGAAAATTCTAAAGTTTTACCGATTACCATCAAATCTTTTTCTAATAACATTTCTGGTCAATTAAAATTAAATGTTCCAAAGAAGTGGAAGATTGATTACACTCAAGAAGACATACGATTCAGTAAAAAAGGAGAAGAAAAATTAATTTATATTACGGTCACTCCTCCACATAAAGGCTCAGAAGCTCAATTAGAAGCTCGTTTTATCACATCAGAAAAAGAATACGATCAACACGTGGTAGAAATAGATTACGAGCATATCCCAAAGCAAATTTTATTAGAAGCTGCTACGGCAAAACTTATTGCGTTAGACATTAAAAAGAAAGGAGATAAAATTGCTTATATAGAAGGTGCAGGAGATGTTGTTCCAGAGAGTTTGAGAGAAATTGGTTACCAAGTCACTATTTTACAACCCAAACAAATTACTCTAAAAAAGTTAAATGAATTTGACGCTGTGGTGATAGGCATTAGAGCTTATAATACGGTTAACGATTTAGCTTTTAAACAATCTATTTTATTTGAATATGTAAATCAAGGCGGTAATATGATCGTGCAATATAATACCAATCGTGGATTGATCACCGAGAATTTAGCACCCTACGCTCTTCACGTTTCTAGAGATCGTGTTACCGATGAATTTTCTGAGGTAAAATTTTTAGCAAAAAAACACCCTATTCTCAACTCACCCAACCAAATTACATCAAGTGATTTTGAAAACTGGGTACAAGAACGCGGATTGTATTTTCCTAACGAATGGGATAAAGAACACTTTACCCCTATTTTATCTTTGAAAGAAAAAGGAGAATCTTGGATGGACGGAAGCTTATTAGTTGCTTCTTACGGAAAAGGAAATTATATCTATACAGGACTTAGTTTTTTTAGAGAATTTCCCGCAGGTGTGTCAGGTTCTTACCGTTTATTTGCCAATTTAATTTCATTAGGGAAATAATGGAAAAACCCGAAAAATATACCTGGAAAAAAAGCTACACTCTACTATTAGTAATGAATGTAGTCTATATTCTCTTTTTTTATATCCTTATGAAATTCTTTCAATAAGCCATGCATTATATTGATCTCATTATTTTATTTTCAACCTTGGCGTTTATTGTCATCTATGGTTATTATCATTCTCGCGGCAGCAAAAACGTAAGCGATTATTTAAAAGGAGGTAACGAAGCACGTTGGTGGACGATTGGTTTATCGGTTATGGCAACACAAGCCAGTGCAATTACCTTTTTATCTACTCCAGGACAAGCATTTCATAGTGGGATGGGTTTTGTGCAATTTTATATTGGTGTTCCTATTGCGATGATTGTCATTTGCATGGTTTTTATTCCTATTTATCATCGTTTAAAAGTATATACTGCTTATGAGTATTTAGAAACTCGTTTCGATTTAAAGACCAGAACTCTTACGGCATTACTGTTTTTAGTTCAGCGAGGTTTGGCTGCAGGAATAACCATTTTTGCTCCTTCTATAGTACTTTCAGCAGTACTGGGTTGGGATTTATTTACTCTTAATATCCTTATCGGAATTTTAGTAATTATCTACACCGTATCTGGAGGAACCAAAGCGGTAAGCGTTACTCAAAAACAACAAATGGCGATTATCTTCACCGGAATGTTTATCGCTTTTTTTCTAGTCCTTAAATATTTACCAGAAGAAGTTACGTTCACTAAAGCATTAGATATTGCTGGCGCTAGTGGAAGAATGGAAATTTTAGACTTTTCTTTTGATTTTGAAAATAGATATACCATTTGGAGCGGACTCATTGGTGGAACTTTTTTAGCCCTCTCCTACTTTGGCACAGATCAAAGCCAGGTGCAACGATACCTTTCGGCTAAGAGTTTAAAGCAAAGTCAGATGGGTTTAATTTTTAATGGATTGTTAAAAGTTCCGATGCAATTTTTTATTCTTTTGGTAGGGATTATGGTCTTTGTGTTTTATCAATACAACCCTTCTCCGCTTAATTTTAATCCTGTTTCCACGCAAGTGATTGAAAATTCTGCTTATCAAGAAGAATATCATGAATTACAGGAGGAGCTAAATCAGCTTCAGCTAAAAAAAGCAGAAAAATCGACTGCATTTGTAGCTCTATCTAATACGCAAGAGATTGATATCGCTAAAGCGGAATTAAATGAATTACAAGAGCAAGAATTTCAACTTCGAGAAGAAGCAAGTGTTTTAATTAAACAAGCAGATGAGACCATACAAACCAACGATAAAGATTATGTCTTTATTCATTTTATACTAAATCATTTACCAATTGGGCTAATTGGATTGTTATTGGCTGTGATATTATCGGCAGCAATGTCTTCTACTGCTTCAGAGTTAAATTCATTAGCTTCTACTACGGTTATAGACTTGTATAAAAGAAACGTCAAATCAGAAAAATCTGACCAGCATTACTTAAATGCATCGAGAGTTTTCACTTTGATCTGGGGAATTTTCGCCATCATTATCGCTTGTACGGCAAACCTATTTGACAATTTAATACAGCTTGTTAATATTATTGGCTCTATTTTCTACGGAAATGTATTAGGAATATTTTTACTTGCTTTCTTCGTAAAATATGTAAAAAGCAATGCTACATTTATAGCGGCAATAATTACACAAGTAATTGTAATTATAGGTTGGTGGAACGATTGGATGCCTTATTTATGGCTCAACCTATTTGGTTGTGCTTTGGTAATGGGAATTGCGATGATACTTCAACTTTTTGACAAAAAATAAGGAAGTAAAAAAACTACTTCCTTATTTGAAGATTAGAATTAGAACTAAGATTTATTTAGCTCCCCACTCTTTTAGAGAGTCTTCATTCATTTTTACGTAATCTTGGTTTCCAGCTTTTTTAGCTGCAGCCAAAGATTTCTTAGCCGTTGCAATAGCATCTTTTTTCTTTCCAGCTTTTGCTTCTATTAAAGATTTTTTTCTCAATACATAGAAAGGAGCATTTTCTTGCATCTCAACAGATTTGTTGATCCATTTTAAAGCTTGATTGATATCTTTTCCTTCTTCAAGAAAATAGCTAGCTGCAGCATAATAATCATTAGCAGAAGGACCATTTAAAACTTTATTGATGCTGGTCATAGTTTTATCTTCCGTAGGAACGTTTACTGTCAAATAAGCAACCGTATCCTCCCATAAAAAGTTAATCGCTGCAGAATCGTTTTTTAACTCATCAATAACAATAGTAAAAGTTTCCATTGTCATTGGCATTTTTTGAACTTCAGCTTTAGCTTTTAAAGCTACTTTGCTTTCATCCCATTTTTGAGGAAGTCCCCAGTTGTTAGTATCATTATAAAATACGATTTCCCAAGAATTTTTAGTAGGATTTGCAAAAAGGGCATAATCTCCAGCAGCTAACTTCTTACCGCCAATCATTACATCATCACTAAATGAGATAGTCGTATTATTATTAGCACCCATTCTCCACATTTTTCCAAAAGGAACTAGATTTCCAAAAATTTCTCTTCCTTTCATAGAAGGTCTAGAGTATTCTACATTAATTGTAGTTAGTCCTACCATTTGTTCCATTTTAGCACTAGGACTTGGTTGTGGCGTTTGAATTTGTGCAAAAGAAAGATTAGCTAACAAAATACAGACGAATAAAATTGTAAATTTTTTCATAACTTATTTAAAAAATTATATGGATTTATATAAAGGTAAAAATACAAAACACTAGTATAGAATTCTCCATTTATATGTAAAAAAAACATCATAAACTTTAAAAGTTAGGATTTCAGTCTTATATTTATGGCTTAATAATAAAGTTAGATTATGAAAAACAAAAAAATTACAAATTTGCTATTAATTGTGATAGCGCTACCTACCTTAGCTTTTGCTCAAAATAGAAATTTTTGGACACAAACTGAAGCTTCGAATATTAGTCAAGAGGACATTAGACAAAGTACTACAATTATTGAAAAATTCGAAACTTATAATTTAAATTTATCAAGTTTTAAAAATGAAATTTTACAGGCTCCATTGAGATTTAAAGGAGTTAATAGTACTGTTGATTTGGTTTTACCTATAGGTAATGAAGCTTTTCAAAAATTCAAAATATACAAAGCTCAAACTATGAGTGATGAATTAGCAGCTAAATTTCCTGCAATTTCATCTTATGTTGGTATTTCTAAAGATAAAAAAAATACGGTCAGACTTACTTTAACGAGTCAAGGTTTATTTGGATCTATATCAACAGAAAATGGTCCTTTGTATATAAACCCATACACTTTATCTGGTAATCAATATCAAGTATTTTTTAGAAAAAATACAGAAAACTCTTCTGATTTTTATTGTTTATCTACCGATGAAATGAGTAGTGAGAGGTCAAGTGAAAACACTTCTAATTTAGCAGATGTAGACGAATCAATATTAAGAAGATACAGGTTAGCTGTTGCTACGACTGGAGAATACTCTCAGTACCATGTAAACTTAACTGGCAACAATGGAAGTTCTGATGCAGTTAAGAAACAAGTAGTAATGGATGCTATTGTCGCTGTTGTAGACAGGGTAAATGAAATATATGAACAAGATCTTGCCTCTACATTTATTCTTGTAGATAATAATGATACGGTTGTATATTTAGATGGTAGTACCGATCCTTTTAACAATAACAACTCTCAAGTATTAATAAACCAAAGTCAACAAGTAATAAATGGTTTAATAGGTAATGCAAATTACGATATTGGTCATACTTTTAGTACTGGTGGAGGTGGTTTAGCACAATTGGCATCTGTTTGTTCTAATACAGCTAAAGCACGTGGTATTACTGGTTTACCCACACCTATAGGTGACCCTTATGCCATAGATTTTGTAGCTCACGAAATTGGTCACCAGTTTGGAAGTCCACATACTTTTAATGGTGACGAAGGCAACTGTTCAGGTGGAAATAGAAGTAATGCAACCGCAGTAGAACCAGGAAGTGGTACAACTATTATGGCATATGCTGGAATCTGTTCTCCAGAAAATGTTCAAGACGCAAGTGATCCTTATTTTCACGCAGAAAGTATTAATGTAATTTACAATAATCTTTCTTTCTCAACAGGAGGTAATTGTGCCGAAGAGATAAATATAAATAATACTGCTCCTCAAGTTAATTCACTTCCAGATTATACTATTCCATACGGAACAGCTTTTGAATTAACAGCAACTGCGACTGATGTAGATGGAGACGATTTAACCTATTGCTGGGAACAAATGGATACAGAAATAACTCCTGCACCACCTACACCAGGTGCTACACAAGGACCGGTATTTAGATCTTTTCTTCCAGTATCATCACCAACACGTTCTTTTCCTAAAGCTAATAGTGTTCTTCAAGGAAACCTAGCTCCTACATGGGAAGTAATATCAGACGGACCTAGAGACTATGAATTTGCAGTAACCGTAAGAGATAATAATGTCTTAGGTGGACAGAGCTCTCGTGAAGATTTAAACATTACCGTTGCTAATACAGGACCATTTGTGGTAACTTCGCAAAATACTCCAGGCCTTAGTTATGATCAAAATGAACCTATAACTGTTACTTGGGATGTTGCTGGAACTAATAGTAACGGAATAAACACCTCTAATGTAGATATTTACTTATCTTATAATGCTGGAATAAGCTTTGAATTAGTTGGAATAGGTCATGAAAATAGTGGTTCATCTACTTTTCAATTGCCAATAGGTACATCATCTTCTATTTGTAGAATTAAAGTAAAAGGAAGAGGAAATGTTTTTTATGCAGTAAACTCTGAGCTTTTCCAAATTACGAATCAATTAGCGGCTGATACAAATGAGTTATCACAACTTTACTCAGTTTACCCTAATCCAAACAACGGAAACTTTACAATTAATTTTAATGAAGCTTCTGGTGCAGATTATTCTGCAAAAGTTTACGATTTAAGAGGAAGATTGATTAGTAATACTATGATTTCTACTTCAGAATCTTTAACAAAAAACATTGATTTAAATCAACCTCAATCTGGAATTTATATTCTAAAAGTTTCTAACGGATCTCAAGAATCTGTAAAGAAATTAATAATTGAGTAAATTTTAAATTTATCTCTTATATTTAAAGCCCTATCTTAATTGATGGGGCTTTTTTAATTATGCTATTGATCTAACTATGGGAACAGAAGAAAAATTTATTAAACATATACAAGAAGGCTATCAAACAAAAGCCGATTATATTTATCTAGGTGCAGCCATGAAAGAAGGAGCTCCACACTCCTGTGCTTCCGTAAAGATTCCTTTAAAAACGTTAAATAGACATGGTTTAATTGCTGGAGCTACAGGTACTGGAAAAACAAAGACGCTTCAAATTTTAGCAGAAAACTTATCCCAAAAAGGTATTCCTGTTGTACTGATGGATATGAAAGGGGATTTAAGCGGATTAGCAAAACCATCACCAATAGCAGACAAATTAGCTGGTAGACATGAAAAAATAGGGTTTGAATTTACTCCAAAAGCTTCTCCCGTAGAAATTTTATCACTTTCTAATCAAAATGGAGTAAAATTGAGAGCTACTGTAAGTGAATTTGGTCCTGTGTTACTGTCTCGTATTTTAGATTTGAGTCCGACTCAAACGGGAATTCTAGCGATCATTTTTAAATATTGTGATGATAAACACATGCCGTTATTAGATCTAGAGGATTTAAAAAAATTAGTTCGCTATATTACTGAAGAAGGAGAAGATGATTTTGAAAAAAAATATGGAAGAGTTTCAAAGTCATCTACAGGTGCCATTTTAAGAAAAATTGTTGCATTAGAGCAACAAGGAGGAGATCGGTTTTTTGGAGAACCTTCATTTGAAGTGAAAGATTTGCTAAAAAAAAATGATTTAGGCGAAGCATTTATAAATATTATTAGATTAAACGATATTCAAGATAAGCCTGCATTATTTTCTACATTTATATTAAGTCTTTTAGCTGAAATTTACTCCACTTTTCCAGAAAAAGGAGATAGTGACCAACCCGAATTGGTCATGTTTATTGATGAAGCACATCTTATTTTTAAAGAAGCCTCAGATGCACTCTTAGATCAAATTGAAAGCATTATTAAACTTATTCGTTCTAAAGGGGTTGGTATATATTTTGTAACCCAAAATCCTACAGATATTCCAAGCGAAGTGTTAAGTCAGCTCGGACTTAAAATTCAGCATGCCTTAAGAGCTTTTACTGCAAAAGACCGAAAAGCTATTAAGCTTACAGCACAAAATTATCCTTTATCTGATTATTATGATACCGAAGAAATATTAACTTCATTAGGTATAGGAGAAGCCTTAGTAACCGCGCTAGATGAAAAAGGAAGACCTACTCCCCTAGCTGCAACTATGTTACGAGCTCCTATGAGCAGAATGGATATACTTACCTCTAGCGAAATTGAAGAAGTGCTTAAAGCTTCAAAATTAATAGATAAGTATAATCAACCTGTGGATCGCGAAAGTGCTTATGAGATGCTTACTAAGAAAATTAAAGAAGCTGAAGAAGAAACCCAAAAAGAAAAAGCTAAAGAACAACGTAAAACTGTAGAGAAAAAAACGAGTCGTTCTACGAGAAGTAATGGCAAATCTGCATCAGATCATATTTTAAAAGTGTTAACTAGTGCAACATTTATTAGAGGGGTAATGAGCATTTTAAATAAAGCTTTTAAGTAATGCATCAACATTTTAAAATCTATAAACCTTACGGATATTTAAGTCAGTTTGTAAACCAGCATAAAAGACGAAAAAACAAAAAGATGTTAGGGGAATTGTATGATTTCCCAAAAGAAACTATGTCCGTTGGCCGATTAGATGAAGATTCAGAAGGTTTACTTATTTTAACTACGGATGGAAAAATGAGCTATAAAATTTTGTCTCAATCTGTAGAGAAAGAATACTATGTTCAAGTCGATGGAGAAATAACTTTAGAAGCTATAGAACAGCTTAAGAAAGGTTTAGAGATTAGTATCAACGGGAAGCCATACACCACACTTCCTTGTAATGCTTTTTTACTTGAAGAAAAACCCACATTCCCAGAAAGAGCTAAAAAAATTAGAGATGAAAGACACGGCCCCACCAGTTGGGCTTCGATTACCTTAACGGAAGGGAAGTTTAGACAAGTGAAAAAGATGACTGCTGCAGTTGGCTTTCCCACACTTAGACTAGTTAGAGTAAGAGTAGGTAATATAAAAGTTGACGAGTTAAATGCTGGAGAAGTAATAGAAGTTACTCAAGAAGTTGAAGAGAAATTTTCATAATTTTTGAATCATTGACTTTAGACTTTTTTGGATTGGTAATGGGAATTGATTATTAACCAACAAACACTGATTAATTTCTATCTCAATTCCACCATAATTTTCGGAAAATTGTTTTCTTAAATAGGTGGTAAAACCATCTGCCGTTCCTAAATAAGGATAGTTTCTTCTTATTTTTAAGTTAGTAGATTTATCCAAGTAATCTATCATTTTTTTCACCCAAAATAACTCAGCGTTTCTTTTTGGATCGTATAAAAATCCTAGATCAGCATTACGTTTTTGTCCGTTTAATATAGGGGTAAAAGAATGCAGAGAGACATGTAAAACTTCCTCTCCTTTGCTTACGAAATTATGTATTTGTTGTTCTATCTCATTCCGATAAGGCAAATAATACTTTTCAATAATTTTTTGCTTAGCGGAAATTTTCAATGATTGCGTAATTTCTGAAAATAAATTTGGATGGTGTAATGATCTATTTTTTTCAATGAGCAAACGAGAGATAGAAGAAGATTTATAAAAATCCGCTTCTATTTTCACGAACTCAAACACCTCTAAAATCCCTAGATCCCAACCTTGATGAGCATCTAAAAGTGTATTTTTTTGTCCAAATAATGAAGAGTAAGCAAGAGGAATTTTGTTTCCTCCATGCTCGCATGTGATTATAAGTTTCAAGGTTGAAACAATTGATTCTTAGCTAAACAACCTGCTAATTGTTGATAGATTTCTCGAATACTATTTTCAGAATTATCTTTAGAAAAAACCTTTAAAATACGTTGTGATAATGAACCTTCACTTAAAATAATTTGGATGGCTTCCTTAGCTTCCTTAGAAAGTTGAAAAGAAACATTCTCTAAAATATAACTCCACAATTGTTTTACGGAAACCTCTCTTCTTTCGAATAAGAAAAGTTCTATAAAGATTTCTGGCAAGATCACTTCATTCCCTTTTGTAATGGCTTGATCAAATATTTTCAACAAATCATTTTCGTGCCACGATTTTAATTCTTCTAAATTTAAATTTTTAATCATCCACTTTAGCGTTTCTATAATTAATTCCGCGACAGCGAGATCTGCTTTGGAGCATTCTTGTAGGTCGATCACTCTAATTTCAATAGCATTTCTATCAAACCGAGCTATAGCTCCTCTAGAGTTTAAAAATAAATGATCTAAAATTTTATGCTTATCATAAGGAGTAATCGCTTTTTGAATAGGCTGAAAAATTTTTTGATGATAAGTCTCTTTAGAAAAAACCTGCTCTGGAATCACTTTCCCTGTCATTACAGGAATTTTCTGTTGATTGTTTTTATAGTACTCTAAACGTGTATCTAAAACACCGGTAGTTTTTCCTTCTAAAATAGGAGAACTAGCGGTCAACGCAGGAATAATAGGCAATAATATACGTATAGCGGCGTGAAGTTGTTCAAATTCTTCATCGTAGTAAAAGGGTAGGTTAATATGCATACTTTGCACGTTGGACCAACCGTGACCCTTACAGTCAAAAATTCGATTATACAACTCATACACTTCACTATAGCTATGTTTCCATAATACAGTTTCCGTCAACGGATTCATAAAAGGGTGCGAAGCTGTTGGTAATAATTGCAATCCTTTCTGCTTTAGAAGGATGTTGATCTCTTGAATGTTTTTATAAAAATCCTGAGATAGTTTTTTAATATCTGCAGCAGGTCCATTTGTTTTTATTTCCACCACGTGAGCTACCAACTCATTGCTCCAACTTATAGCACCATTATCAATATCTGAAGTAATACTTCCGCTTTTAAGCATAAATAGTTCATCTACATTCGGGGCTATTTTTAAACTCTCTTGTTGAACGAGCATATACTCTAATTCTATCCCTACCACTTCGAACAAATGATACTTTTTACTTTTCATTTAAACGTTTAATTAATGCTTCTAGGATTTTGATGTAAATTTCGTCTCCGTAATAGGCATCTTCTACTCCTGCATCTATATTAGGATTATCGTTAATTTCAATAACTAAAGCTTTACCATTTATCTCTTTAATATCAATTCCAAAAAGTCCTTTTCCCATAATTTTAGTTGCTTTTATCGCAGCTTCTAAAATAGGTTTAGGCACTTTCTCTATGGGTAAACAATCGGCATTACCGTCTTGGTCGTCTTTATCTTTAGCATCCCAATTATAAATTTGCCAGTGTCCTTTTGCCATATAGTAACGACAAGCATAAAATGGAACTCCATCTAGCATACCTATACGCCAATCATAATCTGACGGACAAAATTCTTGCGCGATAATAAGTTCTGAAGTTTTGAGCATATCTTTTACTAAGCTATGATACTCCTCTACTGTTGTAGCTTTCTTTACTCCAAAAGAAAAGGTAGAATCTGGAGATTTTAACACACAAGGTAATGGGATATAATCTAATACAGCTTGAATATTTTCTTGATGAACAATTTTAGTTTTTGGTGCAGCAATACCTGCAATTTCTAGAGCTTCGGCCATAAATACTTTATTACAGCATTTTAAGATAGCATCGGGTTCATCTACAATGGCTATATTTTCTTGTTGTGCTTTTCTTGCAAATGCATAAGCTTCATTCATCACCTCGGTACTTTGTCTTATCAACAAAGCATCAAACGAAGAAAGTCTAGATAGATCTTTAGGTGTAACAACCTCTACATAAAAATGCATTTTTTCGGCAATTTCTATAAATTTCTTAATCGCTTTTGCATTACTTGGCGGAGCTACATCTCCCTCTTTTACCAAAATAGCCAAATCGTACATCGCTTTTGAAGGGCGTGCAGTATCATATCTTTTTTTAGAAAAATATTGCTGAGCAAACAACTTTAAACTTTCTTGATGATCTTCTGGAATATCTGATCCACCAATAGCTTTTATTTGCTGAATATGCCACTTATGAGTATAATTAAATTTTACTCTTAGAAAAGGTATTTGAAAATGACGATGAATCATCGCACTTAAATCTTTGTATTTTTGAGCTACGTTCTGACCAAAATAGATACTCAACACAAACTCTCTAGACTTTATATTCTTTAAGCTTTGCTGAATAAGATCATCAAACTCTTCTGATACGATCTTAACCAGTTTTAAAGCCCGTAAGTCTACTAGGTTTTTCACTGTAGGTAATGGAGAGTGACCTCTTGCCTCTGCCAACAGGGAAACATAATAGCCTTTAGATTGATAAGAAAAGTTCTTACATAAATTAAAAACCCTTGCATTTTTTAAAGATGCATAAGAAGGGTTGGTAAGGTAATCTTTGGCAGAAATTATTTTGGCATTTTCTTCTAAAAAATGCCAAGATTTAGGTTGATCTACAACTATAAATTTATTCATTTGAATTTTATAAAACCGAGCTAATGTAAACTAAAATTCAATTGAAAAAATAAAAATTTTTCATAAAAAAAACCTTACTTTTTAAGAAGTAAGGCTTTAATATTCAGTAGTATAAAAGCTTATTTCACTATAAGCTTTTTAGTGAATTTATGATGGTTTTTATCAATTTGAAGTAAATAAACTCCCGTAGATAAATTAAGTTGAATCTCTTCCGTATGAGTAGCTTCAAAAGTGTTTAGTTTTTGACCTGTAACATTATAAACAGATAATGTGAAATTTCCATTTACTCCATTCACGAAAATACTTCCGCTTGACGGATTTGGATATACACTAATTTCATTTTCACTTAAAGAATCAACATTTAAAGGATTATTCCACGTATTTCCTACTTGATTTCCCCAGATGTATTCCACTAAATCTGGATAATCAATAAATGGATTTCTATTCTTTTGCCATTCGTATACGACATTATTTCTATTCATTTCAAAATCATCTGGAGGGTCATTTCTATGCCAAGTCAACAAGGTAGCTAGATCTCCTAATTCGCCAGGACCATTCTCTGGAAAACCATTTACTATCGCTAAATTATTATAACGAATCGCCATATATAATACACTTCTAGCTACATCACCTTTAAAGCTACCCTGAGTGTTTTGCGGACCTGTATATTCCCCATAATGTTGGTTGTTTCGAGAACTGTTTTCAGGTCCGTCTACAGCTCTTAAAGCGTGAGCGTCTGAGTTTCCATGACGAAGGGAATCTGCATTGGTGTTCCAAAAGATATTCTTCCCATCGGCGATATCATCATCTTCGATACTAGCAAAACCTCCTCTAGATCTTGGATAAGTATGTTCTCTATTCCAAGTTCCAAAATTATTTGAAGTAGTTTGAAAATCTAATTTTGGTCTAGAAATCTCTAAGTATACCAACCATACTTCATTACTATTTGCTGGGTTTTGATCTGCTTCTTTTAAAATATCAATTACGTCTGCATAGGTTTGCGCTCTAACCACGCCTTCTTCTGATATAATATCTTGTAAAGCATCTGTTAGATTAGTACCTGATAAACCATCTATAGGACTATAATATCCTGCTGGTTTGGTATTCGCAACAGTGCCAAAAGTAGGATTTATAGGTGTTCCCCAAGGAGAAACTACAAAATCATTATCTACAATACGTAATTCAATTTGATCATTTAGAGCAATAAAATCACTAGGTAAATTTGTTAACTGAATAAGAGCCACTTCGTCACCCTCATCGCTAGTATCATCTATCAATTGAATATTCGTTGTCACGGAATTATTTCCGCTAAGGATCGTCAATGTAGTAGAGCCTGTAAAATCTGAATTATCAAAACCTGCATTATTTAAGCTAAAGCTGAAGGTTTCATCTTGTGATACTGCATTTTCTGTGGTGAAAGTAATATCAAAATTATTTCCCTCATCATACTGAGTTGCGGTGGTCGAAATTGTAAGTCCGTTTAAAACAATACCGCTACCATCATTTAATTGTCTTGGCGTTGGCGTAGTCACAGTATAGGTAACTCCATCATTATTTAACTGAATAGATTCAAAATCTTTATTATTATTTTCATCTTCATCAATCTGTACTGTTTCGCCTAATAAAGCCATTAAACCAGTAGCATCGGCGTCACTTGTATCGTAAACTAAAGCATCAATCAAATTGGTTTGTGTCGCTAGAGTTCCTTCAGGAAATGCCGAGGGACTATCCTGATAAATTGCTACTCCATCAGCACCGTTTTGAATTAAATTGGGAGAAATAATATACTGCGGAACTGGAGAAACTTGACTACTTCCTATAAGTAAAAGTCCGTTCACATCTGTAGTATAGCCCGACAAATCGAAGGTTAAGTAGCTAGAATTACCTCCAGAGGTGGAAGCATTAAAGAATACGAGTACATATCCGTTAAGGTTAAAATTAGGAGTGTTAGATTTTATTTCGACAAATTCTAGATCATCGATGCTATCGCTATCTGAATCTAATTCATTAATAACCAACTGTGAATAAGTCGTTAATGAGGTGAGAAATAAAAAAAAGAGGGTAAAAATAGATTTCATATGTATGATTTTTCGCAAAGATACTATGACCAAATAAGACTAAAGTAACTTAAATGTTAATACTTAAAATTGGTAGGCGATACTTATAGCACCATAACTATGTGTTCTTATAGAGTCTATTTCACCACTATTAATATAATAAATAGCAGAAAAATCTAAATCCCTATAATGAATAAAACCTCCTAAACTAGCATGAAAAGTAGTATGATCTATATCTTCTAAAATGTAATCATTCTTGTTAGATCCAAACATATTACCTTGTAAAGTGGCATCGTAAGCTTTTAATTTAAATCCTCCTGTCAACTTTATAAAATACTCTACTTCATCATTAGAATTAAATAATGAGTTTTGAAATGCTGTAGATTTTTGAATTTCTAAAAACCTACCAAAACGTATTCCTAACTGAGGGTTCACAAAAGTTCTTACGTTTCCTAAAGAAGCATTTCCTTCTACAAAACCGTTAAAACTATTATTTGTAAAAATAGAGCGTGTATAGTTCGCTTTTAAATTTACTCCTAGCTGATTGGGTACTTGCTTGTCCCAACCTTCTAGCACTACATCTCCGGAAACTTGTGAATGAAACCAATCTTGTAACTCGTGTGCTTGAGAAATTTCACCTAAAACACCAATTTCTGCTTTAAATGTTATTATACTTTTATCGAACGCATAAGTAGTACCTAATGTAGCATATGACCAACCCGCAAAAGGTCTAATTCCAGTAGTTTCACCTGTATTAAAATTATAATTTGGAGTATAAGCTTCTAATTTTAAATTAATAAAATGAAGAAAGTCCTTTTTATCTGAAAAAATACGCGTAAATAAGTTTTCCTTGTTTGGAATAAATCTATAACCTGCTGAAACGCCAAAGGAGTATGATCTATCTTTATTAGTAAATACCGCAAAGAAATCGTTATCTGTAGAAGCTACAATCTGGTGTCGGTTATTGTTTTGAGAAGGTAAGCTGTCGTCTTGAGCAGTCATTTGAAGACTCAATCCTAAAAATAAAGCAATAATGTATATGTTATTCATAAGTGGAAATCGAAAGTATAATTTATAGATTTAATTTTCTGTAATTGAGTGCGAATCTTTGTAAATTGCCGCAAAGATAAACAAACCTTAAGTTAATGAATGTTATAGATTCGTTAGAATGGCGTTATGCCGTTAAAAAATTTGACACCGAAAAAAAGATTTCTCAAAATAAAATAGAAATCTTAGAAAAAGCTTTTTCACTTACGGCAACCTCTTATGGATTGCAGCCTATAAAAATGCTCGTCGTTGAAAATAAAAAAGTTCAAGAACAACTTTTAGAACCTTGTTTTAATCAGCAACAAATAAGTACAGCTTCTCACGTACTTGTTCTATGCATTGAGGATAATATTGATGAGCAATTTATTCTCAACTATTTCGAGAGAGTAAAGGATCTAAGAAATACGCCAGACGAAATTTTAAATCCGTTTAAAGATTTTCTTATTAAAGATTTTGAAAAAAGCAGTAAAGAGAAAATTGAAACTTGGGCAAAAAACCAATTGTATTTAACGATGGGAAATTTACTAACGGTTTGCGCCATTGAAAAAATTGACGCTTGTCCTATGGAAGGGTTTCAGCCAAAAAAAGTAGAAGAAATTTTAGGTTTAGATAAGTATCGATTAAAACCCGTTTTGTTGTTACCCGTTGGTTATCGAGCAAAAGATGATATGTTTGCTGAGTTTAAAAAAGTAAGAAAAACTTTAGAAGATACGATTATACATTATGAAAAATAAGTATTTTTCATAATGTATAATTTTCCTATCGAGATTATGATAAGCAATTAAAATTAGTAATTAACGTACTCTGTAATTTCTAATCCGTAACCTATCATCCCTACTCTTTTCGTTTGTTTAGAGTTTGATAGTAGTTTTATTTTATGAATTCCCAAATCGTGTAATATTTGCGCCCCAATACCAAAATCTTTATTATCTAAGGCTAATCTTGGTGCTTTTATTTCACCATTCTTTTGCAACTCTTTTAATTCTTCTAAACGAGTAAGAATATTAAGGTTGGCCATTTCTTGATTAATAAATACAATAGCTCCACTCTCCTCTTTATTCAACGCTTTAAACATTTCGTCTAGTTTCTTGTCGGCGTTATTAGTAAGCGTACCTAAAATGTCATTATTTACCAAAGTAGAATTTACTCTAACTAAAACTGGTTCTTCTGTACTCCAGTTTCCTTTGGTTAAAGCAATATGAACTTGATTGTTGGTGGTTTGCTTGTAAGCTCTAATTCTATAGTTTCCAAAACGAGTTTCAATATCAAAATCTTCTTTTTTCTCTATTAAAGAGTCGTGCTGCATTCTATAAGCCACCATATCTTCAATAGAGATTAATTTAAGATCAAATCTCTTAGCTACTTCTACCAGTTGTGGTAAACGTGCCATAGTCCCATCATCATTAAGAATTTCAACTAAAATCCCAGCCGATTCAAAACCTGCTAATCGAGCTAAATCTACCGCAGCTTCTGTATGACCTGTTCTTCTTAAAACTCCCCCATTTTTCGCTTTAAGCGGAAAAATATGACCAGGTCTTCCCAAATCACTAGGTTTAGTTTCTTTTTCAACTAAAGATTTTATGGTTTTTGCTCTATCGTGCACTGAAATTCCTGTGGTACAACCGTGACCTATCAAATCTACCGATACTGTAAATTGGGTATGGTGCAAAACGGTATTATTATCTACCATCATATTTAAGCCTAACTCATCACAACGATCTTCAGTAAGTGGAGCACATATTAATCCGCGGCCGTGTTTAGCCATAAAATTAATCATCTCTGGTGTTACTGCTTCCGCGGCAGCGATAAAATCACCTTCATTTTCTCTATCTTCATCATCTACAACGATTACCATTTTTCCTTTACGGATGTCGTCTATAGCTTCTTTTACAGTATTGAGTTGTATTTTGGTAGGTGTGATATCTTGAGTCATTTTCTTTTTCTTTTGTGCAAAGTTAAGTATCTATTCTTTGTCTTTCTTTGCTAATCCTATTTTTCTGAAGAATTTTTTAATGGGTAAAATAATTACGTCTGGGTTAAAGAAACCTTGATCTGTCGTTGCTCTATAAGTTAAAAATGCCCCTAAAGGTAACATAATAAATGTCGAGAGCCAAGAAGCAAAAAACGGACTTACAGCGCCATTTTCTGCACTATTTTTAGCAAATATCCCAATAAAGTGATAGGTTAAAAATAATAAGATTGCAATAACCATAGGTAAACCTAATCCTCCTTTACGAATAATAGCTCCTAAAGGTGCTCCCACAAAAAATAAAATAAAGCAAGCGAGCGCTAAAGCATACTTGTTGTGTAATTGAATTTCGGTTTTATTAATGGTTTCTCCTTTTTTTCTAAGTATAGATCTTTTTCCTTTAATATTTGATAAGGTTCCTCGCACAGATCCTATAGCAATATTTAAGTGTTGTTGTTGATCTAGAAATGTGTAAGAGTCATATAATTCTTCTAAATTTTTAATATTGTACTTTTCAGGTTTATCTCCTTGAACACTTTTTATAGCTATTTTTTTGGATGCTATAGTATCGTTCAACTTTTTAGGAGCTATGCCAATTTTTTCAACTCCACTCCTATTTAAAATATTATCTGAAAAGCTTTTTTTATCTTGATTAAGGTCTTCTGACAAAGAATCTATCGCTACACGAAGTTCTTTACTATCTAACATTTTGTAAGAATAGTTATATTTTTCTTCGCTCAAGTCTACTTCATTAAAGCTCGATAAATCTATATTGATCTTGTATTCATCAAAGTAACTTTTTACAAAAGGTTTTTTTCTTCTGGCTTCATAGTCATTAGGCTGAACTTCATCATAATAATTACCATCAAAAAGAATAAGTGATAATATATCTGAATCTTTATCTCCTACCAGTTCACCATCTTTGGCTTTAATGACAGTGAAATTCCCTCTCATATTAGGATTTTTCTTATGAATAATGACATCCTTAAGAAACTGATCATTATCACCAGATTTGTCCTTCACTTTAATATTTACATCTCCTATTTCATTAAAAGCTCCTTCTACAATAGCCATTGCAGGTTTTAACTTAGAGATATTCTTTCTTAAATTAATAGATTTAAATTCTGCCCACGGAATTACGTTGTTTGCAAAGAAAAAAGCCGTAATACTTAAAAAAGAAATAAATATAATAAGACTTCGCATAGCGCGCTGTAAAGAAATCCCAGAAGATTTCATAGCTGCAAACTCATAGTTTTCTGCAAAGCTACCAAACGTCATAATAGAAGTTACCAAAATAGTTAATGGTAACACTAATGGAATTAAATTGGGAGCAAAATAAAACAGAAAGCGAGCTATAATTAAAAAGTCCAAATCTTTACCCGCAAGCTCTGATATGTATAACCAGATGGTTTGGAGTAAAAAAATGAACATTAAAATCGTAAAAACTGCTAAGAAAGTTTTTAGATAACTCTTAAATATGTAACGATCTATTATTTTCAATTAGTCGAGTCTATTGATGTAATATCCAGCATATTTACTTTCATCAAAAGAAAATAAATTATTAGAAAGAGGTTCGTTGGTTTTGAAACTATTCACTTTAATAGTCACTTTGGTACCGTTATCTTGTTTTTGAATTAAGTTATAAATATGC
This sequence comes from Mesonia algae, assembly GCF_003253545.1. GTDB lineage: Bacteria > Bacteroidota > Bacteroidia > Flavobacteriales > Flavobacteriaceae > Mesonia > Mesonia algae. The sequence continues at coordinate 16,442 of NZ_QKYV01000002.1, read as the reverse complement.
TTAGTCTGCACATCTATTCCTAATAAAATTTCTTTTATCTCAGCTTCAGAATCAATTGGGTTTAATTTTATATACTGTATTTTTCTACCTTTTATATCTTGTGTAGTATCCCATTTATAGGTATAACCATCTTCATAAAAGGTTAGCATTTTTGATGGAGTAATACCTTGATCGTCATTAGGGTTGTAAGTAGAAATCGTAATTTCTTCATCCTCGGGAACGATTGTATATAATTTTTTTCCATCGAAAACACGAGTTATTCCCATCAAATTAAGGCGGTAAAGTTCTCCTTTAAGACTTACATCTCCTCTTGTTTCTTGCTTAATATTTTCTGCCGTGTTTTCTAAAACATATTTAAAATCCACTACAATATTATCGTAAGATTTAACTTTTTGAGAAACTTCAGTTAATAATTTTTCAGCTTTCGCAGAATTTTGAGCTTGCACTAAACCTGATAATCCTATGGCTAAAACTAGTAAAACAATCTTTTTCATTATACTTATTATTCGTTATTTAAAAATTCATCTAAAGCAACCAAATCGGTTATTAAAACTTGTCTGGCTTTACTTCCTTCAAAAGGACCTACAATTCCTGCAGCTTCCATCTGGTCTATTATTCTACCCGCTCTATTATAACCTACTTTCAATTTTCTTTGTAATAAAGAAGCAGATCCTTGCTGAGCAGTAACCAAAATTTCGGCAGCTTCACGAAACAGTTTATCTCTTTCGCTAACATCTATATCAAGTCCTGTGCCACTTTCTTCGCCTTCATATTCTGGCAGTAAATGAGCATCTGGATAAGCTTTTTGTGCACCAATAAAATCTACGATTTTTTCTACCTCTGGAGTATCTACAAAAGCACATTGTAAACGCACCAAATTATTTCCTTGTGTGTACAACATATCTCCTTTACCAATTAATTGATCGGCTCCTCCCGTATCTAATATAGTTCTAGAATCTATTTTACTGGTTACCCTAAAAGCGATTCTTGCAGGAAAGTTGGCTTTAATCATACCTGTAATTACATTTACCGATGGTCGCTGTGTAGCTATAATTAAGTGAATTCCAATCGCACGTGCTAACTGCGCCAATCTGGCAATAGGAGTTTCTACTTCTTTCCCTGCAGTCATAATTAAATCGGCGAATTCATCCACCACTAATACAATGTATGGAAGATATTTATGTCCGTTTTCCGGATTTAATTTTCTAGCTTTAAACTTCTCGTTATACTCTTTAATATTTCTAACCATGGCGTCTTTTAACAAGTCGTAACGGCTATCCATCTCAATACAGAGTGAGTTAAGCGTGTTAATTACTTTGGTATTATCCGTAATAATCGCCTCTTCAGAATTTGGAAGTTTGGCTAAATAATGTCTTTCAATTTTATTGAATAAGGTAAGTTCTACTTTTTTAGGATCTACCAATACAAACTTTACCTCTGCAGGATGTTTTTGGTACAGTAATGATGTTAATACCGCATTTAACCCAACCGATTTTCCTTGACCCGTTGCTCCTGCCATTAACAAGTGAGGCATTTTAGCCAAATCAACTACATAAGTTTCATTAGAAATGGTTTTCCCTAAAGCCACCGGAAGTTGCATTTCGGCATTTTGAAATTTAGCTGAAGCCACCACCGACCTCATACTTACAATCGTAGAGTTCTTATTAGGAACCTCAATACCAATAGTTCCTTTTCCAGGAATTGGAGCAATAATCCTTATTCCTAAAGCCGAAAGTGATAATGCAATATCATCTTCTAAGTTTTTAATTTTAGAAATACGAACTCCTGCTTCTGGTACAATCTCATATAAGGTAACCGTAGGTCCTACAGTTGCTTTAATTTGAGCAATTTCAATCTTATAGTTTTTAAGCGTATTGACAATATTATTTTTGTTCTCTTCTAGTTCTTCTTGATTAATGGTGATCCCACCGCCGCCTGCATTGTAATCTTTTAATAATTCTATGGTAGGGAATCTATAATTTTGAAGTTCTAAAGTAGGGTCGAATTCTCCAAAATCTTTGACCAATTTTTTACTTAATGTATCTACCTCTTCTTCTTCTTCAACCGTGGTTTCAACTTCCATCGAAACGTCTCCTTCTTCTTCATTACCTTCAATCACTATTTTTTCTGATTTAGGTTCAGGTTTAGGCGCGGGCGTTGATTCTTGTAAAGTTTCTTCTGTTTCGGCTTTTACATCTTTCGCTTCCGCGGAAGCGTTATCTTGAACGTTATGGGTTTGTTGGGTTTGCTCTTCTTGTTCTTTCTTTAAAAAATCTTGAAGTATTTCTTCTTCTTTGGCTTTAGAATCTTCAAAGTCTTGAGAAACTTCCTTTTTGGTACGTTCAAAATAGCTGGCAACCAACTCTGGGGTGATGTTAAGTCTAATTACTAAATAAGCAATCATTACAAAAATAAGCACTAAAAGAGTTCCTGTAAATCCTAAGTAATCTTGTAAAAAGTCATTTGTTTCGTAACCTATAACTCCGCCCAACAAGGCATTTTTTGTAGCGAAAAAACCCAATAGCGTTGAAAACCATATCATCACTAAAATTCCCCAAAACCAAAAGTTTTTAAGAGACTTAGAATTGAGATTAAAAAATAAATAAATTCCTGTGAGAGAAGTGAGAATGGCAAGACTAAAAGAAGCGATCCCAAAGCCTTTATAAATAAAAAAGTGGCTTATTTCTGCTCCAAATTTACTCAGCCAGTTTTTAGTTTCTATGTTTCTATCGGTAAAATATCCAATGGTATCTTGGTCATATTTCCAATTAAAAAGAAATGATATAAACGCAATTGTAAGTGCTATACCCAAAAGCATTAAAAAGCTACCTAAAAGTACTTTGTGCTTCCTTGTAATAATTACTTTTGGAAACTTAGAAGGGGCTTTTTTATTTTTTTTTGCTTTTGTTTTTTTCTTCGCCATTTATGTTCTTAATAAGCCGCAAAAATACAAATATGATTCTAAATTTTAGGCTGTAAATATTAGGGTTTATAGATTAATATTAACAATGTAAGGGTAATAAATTAGTATCCCAATAATTACAGCTACTAAAGCGGCAAAAAAAACAGCTCCAGCGGCAAAATCTTTAATTAAACCTATTTTTTGGTGAAAATCGGGATGAATAAAATCAGCTATTTCTTCAATAGCTGTATTTGCACCTTCTAAACTCATAACCAAACCTATAGCTAAAGTTTGTAGTATCCATTCTTCTTTTGAGATATTAAAATAACAGCCAGCAAAGATCATACATATTGCGATTATTGCTTGCACTTGCACGCTAGGTTCTGTTTTTAATAATAAAAATGCACCTTTTACAGCATAAACTCCTCCTTTGAGTCTACTAATGATAAAATTATTTTTCTTTTTCATACTTCTAAAAGCTAAAAGTAACTATAATCTTAAGACCTTAAAATAAATCTACAAAAAAAGGCTACATAAAAGTAGCCTCACATTCTATATTAAATTATAGAGTTGTTATTTATCGATAGATCCCATTACTTTTTTGACAAAGTTGTTAGCGGCATCTCTTTCTGGTACACCATCGGCGACCATTTTATGCACTTCAATGGCTCCGCAAATATTGGTGATTAATTCCCCAATAACATCCATATCTTCATCGGTTACCGAGCGGTGTTCTGTAAAAGATTCTAAAACATCAACGGTGTGTTCTAGTTTCTCTTGCTCGTTATTTTTTTGCAGGTGTCTAATTACTGGTAACTTCATCTACAATCTCTTTTAATGATTCTAATTTATTTGTTTGCACTTGTTTTACAAAAGATCCTCCTTTAAAAGTAGCGAATGTAGGTAAGTTATCTACGTTTGCTAATTTTCTTGATTCAGGAAATTTCTCTGCATCTACTAAAATAAACAGTGCATTTTCATTTTCAGAAGCTAACTTTTTAAATTTAGGCTTCATTAAGCGACAGTTTCCACACCATCCAGCCATATATTGTACTATAACTGTATCGTTATCTGAAACTATTTCACTTAAATTATCTTGTTCTAATTCTTTTAACATAGCAATTTTTTTATTCCGCTTTAGCGAACTTAATATTTAGTTATATAAAACTAAATACTAAAATGATTTTTTTTAATGAACCTGACGAGCGAACCCGCCAGGTTTTCTTTGCAATATATATAATCTTTATAATTGAAAGATTAGTTAGCTAAATAAGAAGCTACTCCTTCTCTATTTGCTTTCATAGCATCTTTTCCTTCTTCCCAGTTTGCAGGACAAACTTCACCGTGCTTTTGTACGTGAGTGTAAGCATCGATCATTCTTAAATATTCATTTACATTTCTACCTACTGGCATATGGTTTACACCTTCGTGAAATACAGTTCCTTCTTCATCGATTAAGTAAGTAGCTCTGTAAGATACATTATCTCCTTCTATAGTGATATCTCCAGTCTCATCGTCGTAACGTTCATCTGTTGCGTCTAAAATACCTAATCTAGAACTTAAGTTTCTATTAGAATCTGCTAAAATTGGGTAAGTTACACCTTCGATACCTCCATTATCTTTAGAAGTATTTAACCAAGCAAAATGTACTTCTGCTGTATCACAAGATGCTCCAATTACAATAGTATTCTTTTTTTCGAATTCTGGTAAAGCTTCTTGAAAAGCGTGAAGCTCTGTAGGACAAACGTATGTAAAGTCTTTTGGGTACCAAAAAAGAATTACTTTCTTGTTATTCTTTTGAGCTTCTTCTAAAACATTAATTTGAAAAGTATCGCCCATTTCATTCATTGCGTTTACTTTTAAATTTGGGAATTTTTTTCCTACAATAGACATATTTTAAATTTTTATAGATTAATTAATTTTTCTGATACAAAAATACAGGCTTAGTTCAATTTTTTATTTAATTTTTTCTTATAATTTTTTATACTGTAATAAATATAATCTATACATATTTAAAAACACTATAAGTTTACACTATTTACCCTTGTTTCATTGAGAATACGAAAGATTTAAAATCATTTTTTATTAGCTTTTTATATCTTTATCGTATGAAAACACTTATTACCAATATAAAAGAACTTGTTCAAGTTAGAGAACACACTATTAGCAAATTACAAGGAATAGAGATGAAAGAGTTACCTAGCATAAAAAATGCTTGGTTATTAATTGAAAATGAATGCATAGCCGATTTTGGATCTATGGATTCTCTTCCTACACTCGAAGTCGATTCTAAGATCGATGCTACTGGAAAAATGATTTTGCCGAGCTGGGTAGATTCTCATACTCATTTAGTCTATGCAGGAAATAGAGAACAGGAGTTTGTAGATCGCATTAACGGATTAACTTATGAAGAAATTGCTAATAAAGGTGGCGGAATAGTAAATAGCGCTCAAAAATTGCAGCAAACCGAGGAAGATAGTTTGTATGAACAAACGGTAAAACGTTTAAAAGAGGTTATTCAGTTAGGAACTGGAGCCATTGAAATTAAGTCGGGGTACGGATTAACGCTTGAAGCGGAATTAAAGATGCTTCGGGTTATTAAGCGATTAAAAGAAGAATTTCCTATCACCATAAAAGCTACTTTTTTGGGAGCTCACGCTTTACCAAAAGAATATAAAGATAATAGAGAAGCTTACATTGATGAAATTGTCAATGTGATGATTCCTAAAATAGCCGAAGAGCAATTGGCAGATTATGTTGATGCCTTTTGTGAAAAGGGTTATTTTACGGTAGAAGACACCATTCGTGTGATGGAAGCTGGTAAAAAATACGGAATGCCTGCCAAAATACACGTAAATCAATTTAATGCAATTGGCGGTATAAAAGCTGGAGTAGAAAATTCCGCGTTAAGCGTAGATCACCTTGAAGTGATGAATACAGAAGATATTGAAGCATTGAAGGGTAGTGAAACTATGCCAGTAGCACTTCCCTCCTGCTCTTTATTTTTAAGCATACCATACACTCCGGCTAGAGAAATGATTGATGCTGGTTTACCTTTAGCTTTAGCAACCGATTATAATCCAGGAAGTACACCAAGCGGAAATATGAACTTGGTGGTTTCTTTAGCTTGTATTAAAATGAGAATGACCCCAGAAGAAGCTATTAATGCCGCTACGGTAAATGCAGCCTATGCGATGGGAATTTCTGAAACGCACGGTTCTATCACCAAAGGAAAGAAAGCGAATTTGATCCTTACCAAAGAAATTCCGTCTTACGGATTTTTACCTTATTCATTTGGTAGTAATCATATTGAAAATGTATTTTTAGAAGGACAACCCCTAAACTAACTTAAGTATGAAATTTTTTAATTTTCTTACCAAAAATTCCGCGAAAGCGTATATCAACTCCAGAGAAGGCGAAACCAAATTGGGAGAAAGCATCACGTATGTATCTTCTTTTGAGGATTTAGAAAATCTTTCTGAAAAATATGTGATCTTTGGTATTCCAGAAGATATTGGAGTTCGAGCAAATCTTGGGCAACCTGGTACTTCTAAAACTTGGGAGCCCTTTTTAGAAGCTTTTTTAAACATACAGCACAATCAATTTAATGATAATAATTGTATCGTTTTAGGAAGTCTAGATACAGAAGCTTTACACGATAAAGCAACCCAAATAAAAGAAGCAAGTCAACTCGGATCTCTGGTATCTGAAATTGACCTTATGGTTACCCATTTGGTAGAAAAAATCATTTCCTTAGATAAAATCCCGGTTATCATTGGTGGCGGCCATAACAATAGTTATGGGAATATTATGGGAACCGCAAAAGCCTTAGATAAAAAAATACACGTGATTAATATCGATGCGCATACAGATTTACGCGAAACCAATTACCGTCATAGCGGAAATGGTTTTAGTTATGCTAAACAAGAAGAGTACTTAGATCGTTATGCTATTGTGGGATTACACCAAAATTACACTCCGCAATATATTTTTGATTTAATGGATAATGATAAAAGTATTAGCTATAGTTTATTTGAAGAATATTTACATTTAACGACTATAGATCAATTAATTAAATTCAAAAAAGCAACAGATTTTGTCAAGAACAGCTTTGGTTTTGAATTGGATTGTGATGCCATTCAGGATTTTGATAGCAGCGCCAGAACTCCGTCAGGATTTTCTGTAAATGAGATTAGAAGCTTTATCAACCTAGCAAAAAAACAACATGTACATTATTTACATATTTGTGAAGCGGACGCTAGTAGAAATCCGCTTATAGCGAAAGCTTTATCTTATTTTGTATCAGATTTTATTAGAACAGAAAACAATTAAAATTAGACTTTATGAAAAAAATATATGCCCTATCGATCTGTCTTGTATTTACATTTTTAAGTTGTAAAAACGATGCGGAAAAAAAAGAAAAAATTGAAATTAGTGAGCCAGTGGCTGTAAATGAAACTGCTAAGGAGAGTTTAAAAATAATACCTATTTCTCATGCCACTATGGTACTAACTATGGGAGAACAAGTTTTGTTTATTGATCCTGTAGGAGGAGCTAAAGCTTTTAAAGGACAAGAAAGCCCTACTCATATATTGATTACTGATATACACGCTGATCATTTTGATCTTACTACTTTAAAAGAAATATATAATGGTAAGGCCAAAATCATCGCACCTAAAGCTGTAGCAGTACAACTCCCTGAAGCTTTACAACCAAACCTTATGGTGATGGAAAATGGAGATAGTAAGAAAATAAACGGATTGCTTATTGAAGCTATGCCTATGTATAATTTAAGAAAAGAAGCTTTAGAATTTCATCCTAAAGGTAGAGGAAATGGCTATATAATTACTTGGGAAGATGAAAAAATTTACATTTCTGGAGATACAGAGGATATTACTGAAATGAGAAATTTAGAAGGAATCACAAAAGCCTTCGTTTGTATGAACTTACCATACACGATGCCCGTAGAGCCTGCTGCAGATGCGGTTTTGGACTTTAAACCAAAAGTAGTTTATCCTTATCACTATAGTGGAAAAAACGGAATGAGCGATATTAAAAAATTTAAAAACATTGTAGAGACGAATAACCCTTCGATTAAAGTTGAAACGTTAGGTTGGTATAAAAAAGATCAAATAATAAAAGATAAATAAGCTTAAAAAAACAAGTTCTAAACTTTAAAGTTTTAAAATTGTTGTCTTACTTATAATACCTACTCTACCCATTTTTTAAAAGTGCTTCCTAATTCAGGAAGCACTTTTTTAGTTTATGTTCTTTTTTTTAGTTAAATTGAAAGGTTATTTTTTAAACAAAATTATTATGGCTTTTATAATATTAGATACTTTTATACACAATAATATTTTAAAAATAGGAATTAGGTTTTCTGTTTTTGATATACGGTTAAAAGCTCATACTAAAAAAATTCCGAAGGTAAGATGGTCTTCTACCCATAGATCATATTATGTAGACCACTCTAGAGACAATCAATTCTTCTTGTTTAAGCATTTTAATGAAGGTGGTTATTTTGTAGATTACGAAAAACTGAAAGGAGTTAAAGAATTAAATCCGCAAAAGCGAAAAGAAAAATCAAAGTTTATTTCGGTCAGTAAGAAGGATCTAAACCCCTATCAAATAAAAATATTAAAAAAATATGTTTCTTATTTACGCGGAAAAAGATTTAGTGAAAGTACGGTAAAATCTTATTACGGTTTTTTATTAAAATTTGTTGCTTTTACCAGAAAAGAGATCCAAGATATAAGTCAGGCTGACTTTCAACATTTTTTAGAAAATGTAATTACCAAACAATCTTATTCAGTAAGCTCACACCGGCAATGCATAGGTGCATTAAAACATTTTGCTGCACTTTTTGCAATAGAGGGTATCGAAGAGCTAGAAAATTTACGTCCTAAAAAAAGTAGGCAATTACCTACGGTCCTTGCGCAAGAGGAAGTCATTAGAATTTTACAGGTAACAAAAAATTTAAAACATCGTTTTATTTTGGCTATTATCTATTCTTCGGGTTTGCGGATTGGAGAGCTAATAAATATGGAGGTAAAACATATTGATGTACTTAGAAAACAAGTTTTTATTAAGGCAGGAAAAGGAAGAAAAGATAGAACTGTGATGTTAGCTGAAAGTGTTATGCCTCTACTCTATAATTATTTACAAACTTACCGACCTGATTATTATTTAATAGAAGGTAATGAAGCAGGAAAATACAGCCCAACTAGCATAAGAGCTTTTTTAAAGAAATCTTGCAAGCAAGCTCAAATTTTAAAAAGGGTAACGCCTCACACTTTAAGACATTCGTATGCAACACATATGTTAGAAGATGGGGTGGATTTACGATATATCCAAACATTATTGGGACACAGTAAACCTGAAACAACTATGATTTATACGCACGTGACCAAGAAAGATCTGCTGCGCATTAAAAGTCCGTTAGATATGGCGGTTTTAAGATTAAAAGAATCCGGTTATGAAAACAAAAAAGTGTTGTTATCCGGCAAATTATAGTTATAAACGACTATATTTGAGTTGATATAACCAGTTGGCAAACATATAACCGAACAATGAAATTCATCTATCTAACCATAATTTTACTTCTGACTTTTAGTTGTTCAAACGAAAAAGATATAGCGGAATTTGAAAAAATTTTGGGAAAAGAAAACAGCGAAACTCTAACCTATCTCGTGAACGACTTTGAATCGGATTTTCTAAAAAGATTGTATCCGAATTTGGACACGAAAAACGCTTACAAACAATTTTTGACCGAATTATCAAAAGGAGAAACTGAATATTGGAAAAAGATTTCAAAAAGCAGTCGAGAATATCTAAAAGATAGTGATTTAAGATTGGAAATTTATAGCGTTCCTGACTCGATTTGGATTGAACGTGACCCTGAAAAACTGACTTTGAGTCTTAGCGACGTTCCAATGTTAAAAATTAAACGTAAATACTTAATGCCAGACGGAACTTTCGGCTACAGTACTTCTGAATCTTCATTCCGATACAGAGAACCGATTTATGAAGATTCTATCATCGAATCTCGAAAAAATTGGATTGGTATAAATTATGTTGGAAGCTATACTAGAGCATTGAATTCAATTGAGAACAAATCTCGTTTTTTAACTGGATATCTTGAAATGCGAGATGCAGCTGGAACAATTGACCCAAGACTTATTGCAGACCGAATGTTAGAAACTAAAGTTAACTTAAATGACTATTTCATAAAGCGGTTAATCGTAACAGAAATTGTCTATTGAATATAAAATACGATTTGCCAACACCGTATAAAATTAATTGCTAGTGCAAGCCTACTTACGAAAATCCTTGCGGATTTTCTATTCAGTTTGTATTTGCTAAATTAGGTGCTTAAACAACGCAACTAATCTTATACGTATTCCAAGATCAAATCCTAATAAAAACCAGTTTTTATTATGCTGCGTGTTGCTGAAGAACCACATAAGGTGTCCCTCGCTTAACTACAGCAAATGCTCGAGCTATTAGTTTATTTCTAACATTATTTACTGCTAACATTTTATCTTTTCCTTCGGCTAATTTTTTGTTATAATATAACCGTAATTCACTATCGTGTTGGATTGCCGATACACTGGCCATACTCAATAAGCTTTTCATTTTCCTGTCTCCCAAATAATGACATTGCTTTCTGCGATGAATACTAGTTCCTGAACGATGCTCGAAGGGAGCCGTTCCGCAATAACTGGAAAAGGCTCGCCAATTATCGAAACGTGTAAAGTTTCCCGTATGGTAGATTAACTGACTTGCTACGACTAAACCAAAACCTTTAAGGCTGGTTAGTAATTCATAATTTTTCTGCATAGAAGTGTCTTCAGACATAATCTCTTTTATCCGCTTTTCTATGCATGTAACTTGCTTTGTTAGGTATTCAATACTTCGTTTTAGACTGATACATCCAGCATCTGTTGTTGGACTACTCAAAAGGACTTTCATCTCTTTTAATGTTCCTTTTAGACCTGCATTATTCCGCACTATTTGATCTCTTAAGGCTAGCAATCTTCCTAACTCTAAATGAGACGTACTCTTTACTGTACTTGGCTTTAATTCTTCGCGATATAACCATGCATAACGAGCGATTAAGCAAGCGTCTAATACATCTGTTTTTTCTTTTACTATCCCAGATGAACGCTTAATTTTCAACGGACTCTCTTCTACATAAACGATGTTTTGACTAGATAAATAAAGTGCTAACTTTAAAGAATAATATCCTGTATTCTCAAAACAGTAAAAAACAGTATCTTCTTTACAAACCTTAAAAACCCATTTTATAAGGCTTTTATAACCAACAATATCATTCACAAACTCTTTGTGTACTTGACCATGGTAGCAATACGCATCTATTGTTTTTTTTGATACATCAATTCCGACTACTTCTTTGTAATTTTTCATATTTTTACAATTAGAGTGATTAAATAGGTTGCAAAAACTACTTCCTTTATCGGGATCTTATACGCCTGGTATTCCAAATGGTTCTTTGCAACTTTATAGAATGAGAGGACTCGTACGTGTAAGGGATCACTAATCTAAAACACGTTATAGTTCTCCTCTCTTTCTATATAAAGTTATTTAATACAAACTAAAGAAACACGTTGGTAACAATAGCTCCGAAAACGAAATCAGAGTATTTTATCATCAAACTCACTGAAGCTTATCAAACACCAGGCAAAAGCAGAAACGATAATCTGGATGGCTAATCTGAGCGGAAAGAAAATTGAGAATTCTAAATGAAATTTAAAGTTAACTGACAAACTTACTCAGGCGGATAAATTGAAATGGATAAACTGTTGCGGATAAAAATTTCTCAGCACTACTCTATTTTTCTGAATCGTTACGCATTTAACCTGCATTAAAATTCGTTTTAAAGGTAATATTTCAGGCTAATTTAATTTTATAATTCTTGTTGTATAAGCTTCAGTGAGTTTGATGATAAAATACTCTGATTTCGTTTTCGGAGCTATTGTTACCAACGTGTTTGCCGTTTGAAGCAGGAACGATAAAATGGGATCGCTAAGCAGAACGTTCTCAACAAGACGTGTCGCTAAAGTAACCAACAACGTATATAAAAAATAGCTATGTTATTTCTAAATTGATAATTTTGGTATATTTGGTAAGTCGCCAAATCTTTTGATTTGGCTTTTGAAAAGTAAAGTTAAAAACAAAACGCAAAAGTTTTGGCTTGTTCCAAACCGAAAAGATTGTGCTTGTTTTTACGCTACTTTCCATATACAATCACGTTAGCCACAATATGCCACGAATGCAAAATTTGACTAAAGAAATACAATCATTACTTGAATCAAAAGAAACTCAAGATTTCCTAAAAGTCGCTCGTGGATTTATTGAATTAATAGAAAATAAAGAAATAAAGGAAAAAGAATTTTATCCTGAATTGCACAAAAAACTGACTGAATTATATAACGCTGGAATTTCTCTAAAATCGGTCGAATTAATTCACTCAAGTGAAAAAACGGAATTTAAAATTGCGACTGAAAAGCGAATCGAAATGAAAAACGCAAATTTGATTTCCTCACTTGGAAAAGATTGTTTTTATTGGGAAGTTTTTGACCCAACTTACGAAAAAGAAAATGAACCGACACAAGGTTGGCTTGTAGATGATATTGGAGACATTTATGCAGATTTAAAAGAAGAATTATATAAAATAGACCAAATCAGAACAGATGAATCTATTGAAGACGGACTTTGGCAATTGAAATTTGGATTTACTTCTCATTGGGGAAATCATTGTATAAATGCATTAAGAGCTTTACATTACATATATTACGATGGAAAAACGACAATGTAAAAAAATACTGTGGCTAACACCGTGTATAGTTAATTGCTTTGTAGAGCTTACGTACGAAAATCCCTTCGGATTTTCTATGTCGCGATTATTTGTTAACTTACTCGCTAAACCACGCAACTAACCATACACAAACACGTTAGGGGTAATTAGAAAAAAAAATTCCGTGAATGAATGAAAATTTAGTGGCAATATTGATTTTATTGCTTTATTTCTCGCCAGTATTTTACCAATTATTTCTCTTAATTAAAGAAAATAAAAGAGGAAACCGATTGCCTTTAAAGAAGTTTTTGAAATTTATAAAATATAGTTTTGCGATTTTAATTTTGTGCTTGATTGGATTTGCAATAATCAGCCACACAAATTATCTGAATTACGAAAAACCTATGACTTTTGATAAATATGACCAAATTACATTTGAGAATTTTAGAGGCTTGGAGTTTTTCAAAAAATCATTATATGGAAACGAGAGGTTTGCCTATATAAATACAACTATTGAAAGTGAAATTGATGATAACTCAGTAACCGTAAAATCACTATTTCATCCTTCTCGTTCTTTCGTTTATAATAAACAAACTTACAGCAAGGAACTTTTGAGCCACGAAAAATACCATTTTAAGATAACAGAGCTTTTTACCAGAAAAGCCAAAGAAAAATTATCAAATCTTAATACTTTTGACGAAAACAAAGTTGAAGGAATAATTGATAATACGAGAAGAGAAGAAAGAGCATATCAAAAAGAATACGATTATAACACTTTTCATAGTTATGTATTGAGCGAACAAAAACGCTACGAAAAGGAAGTTGACAGTTTACTAAATATTTTGACCAAATTTGAAAATCCAAAAATTATAATTAATGAAACTAATTAAGTACGCATTTTTAGCAATCATTTGCCTATCATTAACAAATTGCAAGACAGAAGAACACGAATTCCCACTTGACAAAAGATATTGGAACACAGCAGATTATGACAAAGCAGTTCTCGAATTGAGATTTGGTTACAAAGACGATGAAAAGAAACCAACTTTTGACAACCCAGAAACAAGATTAATAGTAGAAAAGCTAACGGATCACCAAAATTATAAAGTTGTATTAGATGATGAAGAATTAGGAATTAAACATCGTAATGAAGTTGCAACTTCCTTTTTCAATGAATGGAAAGATATGAACCAAATTTACAATGCAACTGACCGCAAGGATAAATATCTTTACGATAAAGAGATGTTAGCAGTTTTTAAATTTGGATTAGGGTTACAATTAAAGTATTTTAAATTAGGTAATGACCAAATAAGAGAGAATGCAGACGACCCAAATTCTTCAAGAGTTAAAAATAATATCAACTCTAATGTAGGTACGTTAATAAGCAACTATTTGATTTATTTAGACGAAATTAATAACGAAGATGCGTTTACCGAAGAAGGAAAAACCAAACTTGCAGAAGGTATTGACACCTATTTTACAGAATTGATTGAGCTTTATCCAAACGCAAATTATAGCGGAATGAAAAATAAAGCGGAATTAATGCTAAAAAAAAGTCAGTCGAGTAAAATTAAGTCATCATTGACTAAATTAATTGAGCTAATAAATTCAAAGAAAGCACAGAAATAACTACCCCTAACACCGTATATAGCTCATAGCTAATTATTTGCCTAAACGATGTTAGGGCATATTTGGAAAGTCGCCAAATTTTTAAATTTGACGATTTCCAAGAAAAAAGATAAAATAGTAAAATTTAAAAATCTGGCTTGTGCTCAGCCGAAAATAATTTTCTAATTTACACGCTACGAGCCATATACAAAACCGTTGTAAGTAATTAAACCCAAAAACGAAAATGGAAGAAAAAATAATAGAAATAAGTAAAATTAAAATAATTGGATTAATTGGACTATCTCTAATCTTCGTATTTTTAGGAATATGGATTGCATATTATGCGCCAATTGTTAATGTTGAGATACTAAATAATAATATTTTTCGAAAATCAATTGGATTTCTTTCCATAATCTTCTTTGGAGGAATGGGAATATTAATTACAAAAAAACTCTTTGAAAATAAATACGGAATAAAAATTAATGATGAAGGAATATATGACAACTCTTCTTCCATAAATTCTGGACTTATAAAATGGGAGAATATTGAAAGTATTGAAAAAAGTAAAGTCGTAAATCAAAATTTTATACGAGTAATTGTGAATAACCCGAATGATTTTATCGACAAACAAAAAAATATTCTAACAAGAAAAAACGTTGAAACTAATTTTAAAAAGTTTGGTTCACCTATTCAAATATCAACAAATGGGTTGAAAATTAAATTTGAGGAATTATATAAAATAATGACATCTGAATTGAATAAAAGAAAATAACTACTTACAACACCGTGTATAATTAATTGCTTTTTTGAGCTTACGTGCGAAAATTCCGATGGAATTTTCTCGGGTTCGGTCAATTTTTGCTAAATTAGTTGCCAAACCACGCAACTAATCATACACAAGACCGTTGTGCAACATATGAAAAAAACCATATTCATAATATTATTACTTCTGATTTCGAATTCACTTTTGGCGCAAAATCGTGATGCTGAATATACAGAATATGAAAGTGAACTTGCGAATATTCAAATTAATGAACTTCTCAACTATCAGGTTTCAAACTTGACCGAAAATGAAATACTGAATAATTTAAAAAAGAAAACAAATTCTGAATTAAATACTCTTGCATCAATAATATTGAATTATAAGTATGCGGAAACACTCGACTTTGAAATTGAAGAACAAACAAGGCTGTTAATGCGGATGGTTGAAATGGCTGATATGTTTTATGAAAAAAATAAATTAATATTTTTAGAACATTCTGTTGGTTATCGTCCAACTTTCAGTGATGAAGAAAAAATATATAACAACAAAAAAGTACGAATTTTACTAATGGGTAGTGGAACTTGTATTATTGATGAAATTGACTATAATGCAAAGCGTATGTACAGAACATTTAATGAACGAATGAAAAAAAATATAGCGAAATAATACGTTGCACAACAACGTATATAACTCATAGCTAGATAGTTACTTAATCGAAGTTAAGGCATATTTGCTAGTCCGCCAAATTTTTTAATTTGGCTTATTGAAAAGAAAGGTAATAAGAAAATTAAAAAATTCGGCTCGTGCTTAACCGAAAAGTAATCGCTAATTTGCACGCTACGAGCCATATACAAACACGTTGGCAACAAGCTAAAAAAAATGATGAAAACATTGAAAATTACAATTTTATTAATTACACTAACATTAATTAGTTGCTGGAATGGAAAAGTTGAAAAAATTGAAAAAAAAACTGATTCAGACCATAATCAACCAAAAAAAATTGTATTAGAAAATGTATACTCTCTTAAAAAGATTATTAACAAAATAAAAGAAAGAAAAGTTCCGTTAATTGACTCAACAAATTTCGATAATTTTAAATCTACAGATTTTTACAATGCCGAGCAACTAAAAGTATTGCAAATTAAAAAAATCTATCCTGAAATAGATAATGAAATTGAATATGAATCAACCAACAAAGATGGAAAACCACCATACACATATTATTCTACAAAAGATGATTTTAAAGTAGCTTCCTCTTATAAACTAAACATTTCAGACAAATTTACGACAATCATTTTAACAACTTATAAAGGAGAACACGAAATTGAATCATCAATTATTAATTATGACTT
>NZ_QKYV01000001.1:268573-688923 GCF_003253545.1 Mesonia algae | reverse complement strand
CTCAAAAGTAACTCCCGAAGTACCCATAACAGGAGTAGCATCGATAACAACTCCGCCTATATCACAAGTCACAACGTCTGATCCTAAATCAATTAGAGGAGTTTCTATGAAGTCTAAAATTACAGAATCAGAGACTGAACAACCATTAATGGTCACTGTAACCTCATAAGTATCAGAATCGCTTACTGAAACCGTAGCCGTATTACCAACATTATTACCTGCAGAATCAATCCACTCATAAGTGGCATTCGTAGCATCTTCTCCAGCTACTACTGCTGTTAAATCTGTAGTGTTTACACAAATATCTTGGTCTGAACCTGCATCTACGGTAAATATAATTTCATTTACTTGTATGGTTTGTGAACTTGAACAAGTAAAAGCTGTTTCATTACCAGAACCATCGATAATTGTTCCTGCAACGGTTACTGTATACTGCCCTTCAACAGTTGCAGTATAAGTTGATTGATCCGCTCCAGCGATAGGACCATTTTCATCTGACCACTCGTAGGTTATTGTTCCAAATACATTTTCATTATTTATTGTACCATCTAAAGTTACATCAGTTCCTTCACAGAAAGAATCTGCCGTAATTACATTTGATAAATCTGGACTTTGACCAAAAACAACTTCAACATCATCTGAGTTTGAACAACCATCTATAGTAACTGTTACCGTATAAATATCACTTTCTGTAACTATAATAGTTTCTGTAGTTCCTACTACATTTCCTGATGAATCTAACCACTCATAAACAGCATTTGTAATATCTCCATCAACTACCGTAGCCGTTAACGTAAAATCATTTACATCACAAGCAGATTGATCATCTCCCGCATCTACAGCAAAATCTGCTGTGGTAACTTCAATAGTTTTAGAAGTGTCACAAGTTTGACTAGTAGGGTTTCCATCATTATCTAAAATAACTCCTGAAACCATTACTGTATACATTCCAGCTTCTGAAACAGATAATATGGCTTGATCTTCACCTACTATAGGACCATTTTCATCTGACCATTGATAAGTTACTGCATCAAAAGCATCAGGATTAGCTATAGTTGCATCTATAGTTGCAGAAGTTGATCCACAAAACGAAACTGTATCGTTAACAGAAGATAAATCTGGGCCTTCAGAAAATATTACAGTAAATATTTCTTGTTGTAATTCTCCTTCATTATTAAATGTATCTAATCTATATATTCCTCCCTCATTAACAGTTATACTCATATTAGTTTCACCAGTTATTTCATCAAAACCACCACTTGTATTTTGAATATACCACACATAAGCTAAAGCTGTTGGATATTGAGAAGTTAATGTAACTGGATCATCACTACAAGCATAAGTCGTATTTTCATCTATAATGCTACAATCTGTAGAACCATCTCCTGCTGATTGGTTAAGACTTATATAACCTGCAGCACCGTCATAATTAGTAATTAATAACACATAAACTTCTCCTTCTTGTGCATTTTCTAAACCTAAAGTCTCTTCTGCATCTATAGAGTAACTACAACCATCTCCAAAATCATTATCAGCTACTTGATTTTGTATCGTTAAACCATTACAAGCACTTTCTACACTATCAAAAGGTCCCCAAGCTATAAAATCTACATCTAAACCGTCTCCGTTAGGGTTACCATTATTATCAAAAGATGTGTTTTGAACTATATCTATAGATAAGTCTCCAGGCTCATCTATTTGCAAGAAATACCATACTGGATTTGGCTGAGTAAATAGACATCCATAATCAATTCCTGGAGGTGCTGTTGTATTAGAATCATCATCTACATTTTCAAATAACAAACCTTCTGAAGAACAAAAAGGTTCTGCCTCTAAACAAGGAATTGGAGGACAACTATCTGAGTTGATAATAGGACTGTTAATTGTACAGTTTACATCATCTAAATTTTGTGTAGTTATTACTACATCTGTATCATAAGAATAAGGACCAAAAGTAACCGTACCTAAAGTGGTTAATACTTCTGGAGTACTTCCTTGATCATCTGTAATCTCTACAGAAGCAGCTGAACCTAAATCAGTAACTTCTACAGATATTGAGTATTCTTGATTTGTTGGATCGCATTCCTTAAAGTATTCTACCTGAGGATTAACGCAAGTAGCACAAGAAACTGTTAAGTCTATTTCAGTATAAGTTGATTCACCACAAGCATAGAACCCAGCATTATAAGTAACTGTAATCTGATTTCCCGTAGATTGTACAAAAATACCAGATAAATCACCATCAACTCCTGTTCCTGTGTACAAAACTGATCCATCTGTATCAGTTATCACAAAATCTCCACCAAAAGTATAAATATCTCCTGAGTTTACAGTTAAATTTAGTGGACCACCATCTGTACTTGTATAAACAATTTCTACTGTTTCATTTGAATCATAGCAAAAAACAGTGTTTTCTGGCCCCTCTGAACAATCTACATTTAATGTAGAACAATATTCTTGGGTAAGCCCTTGACTGTTTATCTCACAGTTATTGTCTCCTGTATTTAAAACAGATATATTAATTAAATCTCCATTTGGATAAGGACCGAAAGTGTAAGTTCCTATAGCATCTACAGTTTGATCATTGGCAGCATCGCCATCGGAAAGCAATAATTCAGTAGCACTTCCTAAATCAGTTATTTCTACATCGATTAAAAATTGAGGATCTACATCACAATCGGCTACTACTTCAAAATTAACCTCTGGATTAACACAGGTTGCACAAGACACTGTAATATCTACCGGAGTATAATCATTAGATTGACAACTAGTAAATCCATTTGAAATCAATTGAACTGTTATATTATCTCCAGTCGATTGGAAGTTTATACCTGATAAATCTCCGGCATTACCTGTTCCATTATATAATTCTGTACCATCACTATCTAAAATAACAAAACTATCTCCAAATGTTGCCATTTGTCCAGAGTTAACCATTAAATTTAAAACGGTACCATCTATACTTGTGTAGACAATTTCAACAGTTTCATCATCATCATAACAAAATACAGAGTTTTGCGGCCCTACAGAACAATCTACATTTAATGCAGAACAATATTCTTGCGTAAGCTCTCCACTATTAATTTCACAATTATTGTCACCTGTGTTTAAAACAGATATATTCATTAAATCACCATTTGCATAAGGTCCAAAAGTATAGGTTCCTACAGCATCAATAGTTTGATCATTGGCAACATCGCCATCGGAAAGCAATAATTCAGTAGCACTTCCTAAATCAGTTATTTCTACATCGATTAAAAACTGAGGATCTACATCGCAATCTGCTACAACTTCAAAGTTAACTTGTGGATTAACACAAGTAGCACAAGATACTGTATAATCTATAGGATCATAATCATTTCCACTACAGTTTACAGAACCATCAGAAGTAATAATCACTGTTATTTCTGCTCCAGTAGATTGGAATGTATTCCCTGAAATATCTCCTCCACTATTAAATAACTCTGTACCATCTGTATCTAAAACGATTAATTCATCACAACAGCTTTCAAGAAACCCACCATTAATAATTAAATTTAAAGGGGTACCATCTGTACTTACATAAGTAACTTCATAGTCTTCATTATTATCATAACAATAATTCACACTTAGCGGACCATCTGTCACACAATCTATGAAAGTTTCTGTACAAAGTTCTTGAGTAAGCTCTGAACTTGCAAGAGTACAATTAGCATCATCATCGTTTGCTACTGTAATTATTACGTCTGTTCCATTAGGATATGGTCCAAAACTATAAACATCAATTGCCGTAGCTGGAATTGTTTGAGCTGGAGTTTGATTATCCGTTAAAGTCAAACTTGCCGAACTTCCTAAATCTGCAATATCAACCTCTACAAAGAATTGAGGTCCATTTATACAATCTCCAACAACTTCAAAGGCTACTTGCGGATTAACACAAGTTGCGCAAGACACTGTATAATCTATAGGGTCATAATCGTTTCCGCCACAGTTTACAGAACCGTCAGAAGAAATAATTACTGTTATTTCTGCTCCAGTAGATTGGAAAGTATTCCCTGAAATATCTCCTCCACTATTAAATAACTCTGTCCCATCTGTATCTAGAACGATTAATTCATCACAACAGCTTTCAAGAAACCCACCATTGAGAGTTAAATTTAAAGGGGTACCATCTGTACTTACATAGGTAACTTCATAATCTTCATCATTATCATAACAATAATTTACATTTAAAGGGCCATCGTTAACACAGTCTATAAAAGTTTCAGTACAAAATTCTTGCGTAAGAACATTACTTACAGTATTACAGTTAGAGTCTAAACTATTTTCTAAAGTTATAATAACATCTGTACCATTATCATAAGGACCAAAAGAATATACACCTACTGCTGATACAGTTTGGGATTCCTCTGGAGTTTGATTATCCGTAATAACGACATCATCACTTCCACCCATATTGGTAATATCTACTTCTACAAAAAACTCTGGACCATCAATACAATTACCCACCACAGAATATGATGCTATAGGGTTAGTACAAGCTGGCATTTCTATAAAAGTAACATCATCTAATAATATATCATTAGAAAAAGTAAATCCTCCATTTGCTTGTCCAGTAATTGTAAATTTTACTTGGACTGCTCCAGTAATAGTATATGGCGATAAATCTATAACGTACTGAAACCAATCTTCACCTAATAAATTATTAACAGACAATACAGAGTTCCAAGCGGCTCCATCATAAAGTTCAATCTCAACTGTATTGATTGCCGCATCATCTGTATTGTTACTAAATAAATAAAACTCCAAAGCAGGTTGAGCTAAGGTAGATACATCTATAAAAGGTGAAGTTAGAGAACTAGAATTGCCATCATTATTATCAGAACCATCCAACCACGCATAATTAGTACCGCCTCCAGCAGTATGATCCTCAACATCTTGAGCAGCATAATCTGCATTTAAACTATAATCCCATGCAGCATCACCTGTTTCTTCCCAACAATTTGGTGTGGTAGAAGAAGAAAAATCTTCAGACCAAGGTAATGATATAACATCGCAAGCGGTAGTGAATGAAAAAGGCCCAGTAAGCTCACTTTCATCTCCAGCACCACAAATTGCTCTTACATACACATCATAATCAGAGCTAGAATTTAAAGAACTTATAGATTCTCCTAAAACTCCATCATTATCTACAACAGTATCTCCTTCTGTATTAGGATCAAAACCATCAATACCATAAACAATTTCCCATTCTGCTTCTGAGTTTCCGATAGTCCAACTAATATCTGCAGAGTTTGCCATAATATTATCGACTACGATATCAGAAGGAGTAGGACATGTTACTTCATTTATTTGAATATTATCTATAAACCATCCTGCTCGATTTGCTGATCCATCTGATGTTAATCTAAATCGAATCACAACAGCATCTGTAATATAATCAGATAGGTCAAAAAACTCTTTTTTCCACCAGGCATTCGTAGGCTCCGTGTCTGATGTACCCCAATCTGCATAAGAATCTTCATCAAAAATTCCTGGAGCTTCTAAAACTCCCCCTCCTGAATAATCTTCTAAAGCAAAAGGTGTAAATGTTACACCACCATCGGTAGAAATCTCTACGATAGCTTCATCATAACCACCTTCTGTTTTGGCAATGTGCCAAAATGAAAGCTGAGGGTTATTAGCTGTGGTTAAGTCTAAAGAAATTGATTGAAAAATACTATTATCATTACTACTACCGTATGCATTTGATATCGATTGTAAACCGTCTTGATAGAGGGATGTATTCACCTCCCAGTCGACATCATTCCCAACCGCATTTTCATATGTTCCTAAGCCTGATTCAAAATCCTCCGTATATATTTGAGCGCTTAGCTGATAGCTAAACAAACAAAAAAATAAGAAAATTCCGTAAGTAATTTTTTTCATATTGTATTAAGTTTTAAAATTTGGGTTCTCATTTAACATTCAATTATGAATAATGCCGATAAATATACAAAGATTTAAATATTTTTTAACCAAAAATTGTTAAAAGATTTTTGGAAGCTAATACTTAAAACCGCTAACATTTCTTTTTGTATTTTTGAAATATAAATTACAATTAAATGATAGAGAAAGAAGAAATTGAATATGAAAAATCGGTCTTGATTGGGATTATTAATAAATTTCAAGATGAAGAGAAGTCTGAAGAATATCTAGATGAACTAGAATTTTTAGCCTACACTGCCGGTGGTGAAGTTTTAAAACGATTTACACAAAAATTAGATGTTCCTAATCCTAAAACCTTTATTGGTACAGGGAAAATGGAGGAGGTAAGAGAGTTTATTGAACAAAATGACGTAGGTACCGCTATTTTTGATGATGAATTGAGCCCTGCCCAGCAAAAGAATATTGAGAAAATTTTAAAATGTAAAGTAGTAGATAGAACCTATCTCATTTTAGATATTTTTGCTCAAAGAGCCAAAACAAGTTATGCTAGAACGCAAGTAGAATTGGCTCAATACGAATATCTTTTACCGCGTTTAGTTGGACTATGGACTCACTTAGAAAGGCAACGTGGAGGAATTGGTATGCGCGGTCCTGGAGAGACAGAAATTGAAACAGATAGACGTATCGTAAGAGATAAAATTTCTCAATTAAAGGACAAGCTTAAAACCATTGATAAGCAAATGGCTGTTCAACGAGGAAATCGCGGTCAACTAGTTAGAGTTGCTCTTGTAGGTTATACCAATGTTGGTAAATCTACTTTAATGAATGTGATAAGTAAAAGTGAGGTATTTGCCGAAAATAAATTATTCGCTACTTTAGATACTACTGTTCGTAAAGTGGTGATTAGAAATCTGCCTTTTTTATTAACTGATACAGTAGGTTTTATTAGAAAACTTCCTACGCAATTGGTAGAATCATTTAAGTCTACACTTGATGAAGTTAGAGAAGCCGATTTACTTTTGCATGTGGTAGATATTGCTCACCCAAATTTTGAGGATCACATTGCTTCAGTTAACCAAATTTTAGATGAAATAGAAAGTGCGGACAAACCGACTCTTATGGTCTTTAATAAAATTGATGCTTATTCCCCAGAAGTTATTGAAGAAGACGATCTAATTACAGAAAAGACTCCTGCTCATAATACCTTAACGGAATGGAAACGTACTTGGATGAACCGCCTAGGTGACAATGTACTTTTCATATCGGCTATTAATAAGGAGAATATGGAAGAGTTTAGAAAGAAGGTGTATGAAGCAGTTAGGGAAATTCATATTACTCGCTTCCCTTACAATAATTTTCTTTACCCTGAATATGATAAATATACCGGTGAAATAGAAGAAGATTAATCTTTTTATCAAATTTTAAACACAAAAAAACCGCTTCTAACTTTAGAAGCGGTTTTTTTATGTTTAAAAACTATAACCCTACTATTCTGTAACTATATTAACGTTGTCAATTTGGTAAGTAGTAGTTATACCATCTGAAGCACCAGAATATTCAAAACCAACATATACAGTTTCTCCTATATAAGATGATAAATCTACATCTCCTGATGGTGTAAAACCTGTACCATAACCTGTTGTGTTACCTGTAGAATAAGTTACTTCAGTTAATTCTACCCAAGTAGCCTGAGTTGGATCACCCGTAAAATCAGTTGAAATGTATGTCTTTAAAGCTTCACCATTATTAAAACCATCATTAGTTTCAAATGATAAAGTTGCCGAAGTAGCAGCACTTAAATCTACACCTGGAGTTACTAACCATACATTATAAGGATTTTCATTTGAATTGTATGCTGAAGTCTGAGCATAATTGTTACTACTAAATTCTCTAATCTCAAATCTTCTCTCACCACCGTTAACATTTACATTAACCCAATTCTCTAAAGTTAAATCTTCTCCCTGTCCTGCAGGTTGACCTTCAAAACCTTCAGACAAAGAAGTTAAAATTTCACCTTCTCCTTCTCCTTCTCCTTCTCCTTCTCCTTCTCCTTCTCCTTCTCCTTCACCTTCTCCTTCTCCACAACGCGATTCGTTAAAGTTTATATCGTTTTCATCCCTTAAAGACAATTGGTAAGAGGTATTGAAAATATTTAAAACCGCTGTTAACGAACCATTATCTGAAGGCAAAACCATGTCTTTAAAATCAGAAAAACCACTTGTTCTTAAGGTTGCTGTTTGACCATCACAATTTTCAAAATCTCTATTTACACTAAAAGTACTTCCTATAGTTCCAAAAGATTCTCCTTCTAAATCATCTTCAAACTGCACATCATTGAACTGCACTAAAGTGTTTAAGTATTGCTCAGAAATTTCTGAGATAGAAATCACAGTTGGAATAATTTCTTCCTTATCGTTTGAACGCAAGATTCTATCATAGAAATCATCTACACCAATTCTACCAATTTCATCACCTTCATTAGTTCCTATGGTAGGTAAACCAGCATATTGACCAATGTAAAGACCATCAACTCTAAAGTAAATTTTTCTTCCTATATCATAGGTCAAATAAGCATCTGTAGCTTCTGTTGAAATAGCCAAACCTCCTGTAGGATTTTCTGGACTATCTTGTATTACTATAGATTTATAAAAATTCCCTGCTTCATCACTTGAAATTACGTAAGCCTCTAAGTACAATTCTTCTTGTGAATCTTCTCCTGCAGATATCTTTACAGATTCAAAACCACCATACATTTCTTTAACAGATTCAATTGTAGTATTTACATTTACATTTGGCTCTTCATAAGTAATCTCTGGCGTACTAAAGTCATCATCCTGAACACAAGATGTAATCATCAAACCTGCAAAAAACAGGCTACTAACTGCTAAAATCTTATTGATATTTTTCATAATTCTAATTAATTTATTTTTTTAAAATCTAACGTAAACATTCAAATAGTAAGTAGTTCCATATCCATACCAGTACTTAGGCCCGAATACTCTCTTTTCATTACTTACATCCTCAGATAAAGTTCTATAATTAGCACTTCTTCCTTGCTCAAAACCTCCAGTTTTATACTCTTTATCTAGCACATTATTTATTGTAGCAAAGAAACCTACAAAGTAATCATTTACTTTCCAAGACTTTCCTCCTACTACATTCACCAACATATAACTATCAAACTCTTCTTGTTTTAATAATCCCCTTGCAGTTTCAGCATCATAATCATTAAATGGTGCTCCGTCAAAATCTGCATAAAAATTTTGAGATCTTGTAATCGGAGATACATCTACGTAAGCATTAGAGAAAAAGTTTGAAGTTGCTCCAAACCACCAGTAATCTGGATCTCTATATTCAAAACCTATTTGGTAAGCTTGTTGAGGCCCTCCAGCTACTTTATAATCTTTTAAATAAGATTTCCCGAAATCTAATTCTTGTTGAAAATCATCTGAAGTTAAATATAAATCTGGATTATTAGCATATACATACTCTCCATAAGAAGCCGCCCCTTTTAATTTAATCGTTGGTGTTACTTGAGCTTCAATACCTAATTCTGCACCTATATGTCTTTTATCGATATTGGTTAATACCTCTTGTACAAAAGCTGTATTTACATTTCTACCTAAACCAGAGATTCCATCTGCATAGTAAAAAGCAATTTCGGTAGCATCTTCCATTTTTGTATAATACCCCGTAAGCCTTGCTTTTACTTTAGGTGATCTATATACATAACTTAAATCTACATTTTTTACAGTTTCCTCTTCTAAACCTAAAACAGTACTATTATTTTGTCTAGAATTTGAAAAAGAGTTTCTTAACGTTGGGGCATCCGTAAAGTAAGCTCCGTTCAAGGTTACTAAATGACGTCCTGTTATTTTATAGGTAGCTCCAGCTTTAACACCGTAAGTAGTAAAATCTAATTCTTCACTTTCACCTAATGAATTGGTAGGAAAACTACCATTTCTATATAAACCATTTCTCTGGTAAGTTGTTTTTTCAACATTTGCACCAGCATAAAAATCTATTTTGTTATAACTAAATTGCGCTTGAGCAAAACCATTATATTCAGAAGCATCTAATTCATAATCATATTTAAAAGTATCACCCTCTCCTAAAACTCTATTTGGATTTTCTAAGTTATTTTGAGCAGCATCACCTTGATTAAAAGTATCGATATCTAAATAACCACTACCTCCTAGTAAATCGATCATATTAGCAAAATTACGAGAGTTCAATCTCTTATAACCTAATGATCCATTTAATGTGATATTATTGGTAATATCTGAAGATATAATAGTATTAGCTGTCAATTGCTTATCATCATTACGATCCTCGTACAAATAATATTTAGAAGTTCCTCCGCTAAAAATATTTGCTTGATACATTGCATCCCAGTCAATTTGTCCATCATTTCTAAAAGACTCTGAAGCACCATAAGCGCCTGCATAATCTGCTCCATCTGGATTACCTAAAAAATAACTTGGTAATTTTTGGTAATACGTTGGATCTGGGTTAGGAGCATTATCATAACCTAATCTACTATTTCCTACTTTACCAAATTGATAGGCAACATTCGTATTTAATCTTGTCTTCTTTGAAATATCCCAATAATGATTTAACATTATAACAGGCTCTTCAATCTCTCTTACTCTAGAGTTTCTTATTTCTCCATCTTGATATCCCCAATAAGAATTATAGCTGATATCTTTTAAGTCGAAAACTTCTTGTGTATTAGGAGAAGACTTCCCTCTTCTATTAGGCGTGTAAAATGCCGTTAAATTTAAACTATGCTTTTCATTTATTTTCTTTTCTACAGCAGCAAAAAATGAATTAGCATCATATAAAGAACCATCATTAAAACCTTCTTCACCAAATCTTCTAGAAGCTAAAAAACTATAAGCCCAACCATTGTCCGTAAGTCCTGAATTATATGAAGCCATTACTCTACCTCTATAACTTCTATTAGAAGAAGCGTAAGAAACACGCCCCCCTTTTTGATATTGAGAAGCTCTCATAACTACATTTGTAGTTCCTGCTAAATCTCCAAATGTATTCTCGTTGGCAGATAACCCCATTGTAAAGACTTGATTACGCATAGCATCGTTCAACCCTCCCCAATTACTCCATTGTGGTCTACCGTTATACATTTTATTCATTTCAATTCCATTAATAAGAACTTTCCCATTTTCAGAATCAAAACCTCTAGGTCTAAAAAAAGTTGCACTAAAATCGTATGCTGCAGCATTTAGAAAAACATCTCTTGAAGCTTGCAACAAACCAGATAAATTGTCAGCAGCACTTTCGTCACTACTTAATTCATTATCAGATAAACTTATAGTACCTATTTGAAAATTTTCTTCATTGATATCAACTTCTAAAGAAATTACATCTAAATTTAAAGATTCATTCTCATTAATAATAACAGGAAATCTCTTCGAGATAAAGCCATCTTTTGTAAAAGTTACAATTTGTTCCCCCAATGGGACTTCAAAAGCAACAAAGTTAAACTCTCCTGATGCATTAGTCATCACTCTTAAATTACTATCTTCGATAGCAACCTCTACATCGGGTAAATTTTCATTAGTTGTCGCATCTACTACACTTCCCATCACATTCGTTTGTGAAAACGAAATTGCTGAGAAAAGCAATAATGCAAAAAGAATAAATCCTTTTTTCATCTTTAAAATATTGATTAACATTAGTTTAAGTTAAGAAAACATTATTTTCCGGCTGCAAATGTACATATTTTATCTACAATACCTACTTTTGGAAACTCTTAACATAAAAATTTTACATTTAAATAATATTTAACAATCATGAATAAACTATTGTACTTCGCTGCTGCTCTATTAATGTTTAGTTGCGGCTCCACACAAAAAACGAGCGAAAACAACAACTCTAAAAGTAATAAAGAAAAAACTTTTAAAGTAAATACTGTTGCTTTTTACAATTTGGAAAACCTTTTTGATGCTGAAAATGATGAAACTATTATGGATGAGTATTCTCCTATTATGGAAATGGGTGAAGGTCTAAGAGAAGGGGTTTATCAAAAGAAATTAAAAAACATGGCCTATGTGATTCCAAAAATTGGTGCCGATGTTTCTAAGAATGCACCAGCAGTTGTAGGTGTTTGTGAAGCTGAAAACAGAAAAGTCTTGGAAGACCTTGCGAACCAAGAAGCCTTATTGCCTTACGACTATGGCATTGTTCATTTTGATTCTCCCGATAGAAGAGGAATCGATGTCGCTCTTTTATATCAAAAGAAATTGTTTAAAGTAACTAATACCAATTCTCACGAATTATTGATTTATGATGCTAACGACCCAGAGAAAAGAGTATATACAAGGGATCAATTAGTAGTATCTGGTAAATTAGATGGAGATGATATTCATTTCATCGTAAATCACTGGCCTTCAAGAAGTGGAGGAGAAGCAAGAAGTCGTTTTAAAAGAGAGAAAGCTGCAGCACTTAATAAAGAAATAATAGACTCTTTACACGTAATAGATCCTTATGCAAAAATTATAACTATGGGAGATTTAAATGACGGCCCTTATAATACAAGTGTAAAAGAAGTTTTAGGAGCTAAAGCGGAAATGGAAGATGTTGAACTGAAAGGTTTATACAATCCTATGGAGAATATGCAAAAGAAAGGTATAGGAACCATTGCCTATAGAGATAGCTGGGATTTATTTGACCAAATGATTTTAAGCAAACCTTTAATTGAAAAAGATTATTCTACCTACCGATTTTACAAAGCTGGAGTTTACAATCCTCAATTTTTAAGTAACCCAAGAGGAAGATATAAAGGTTACCCATACAGAAGTTTCTCTGATGGAGGATTCTCTGGAGGATACAGTGATCACTTTCCTGTATATGTTCATCTTATAAAAGAAATACAATAGAATAAAACCTGAAAATCTACAAACAAAAAATCCGCTCAAATGAGCGGATTTTTTGTTTGTAGATTTCACCATCTAACGGTGGTCAATAAAGTTAAAGCTGACCAATAGTTACAATAGAACTTTATATCCAAATAGACCAAGGTATCATTGCTAATATTGCAGCAAACGCCAAGGTATAAAATATAGCTAAAGTTTTAAATTTTGGCGCTGAAGATAATTTCTTCTTATGCTTAGAATATCCTATAGTAATTAGCACAATAGCAATAATCATAAGCAAAGGATGCTCTACATTATACATTCTCATGGTACTGTTTTTCATGATTAGTCCCATATCAACGTTTTCTGAAAACCAAACTATTTTTGGAGAAACAAAAAATAAGATAAGACCAATAAGTAATTGAAGGTGTGTGCAAATTAAAGCAAACAGGGAAATTCTAAAATCTTTTGCTCCATAAGGTTTTTTAGTAAACGCCCCAATAAGCGCATTGATAGTTGCTAAAAAAACAACTAAAATCACCATATACGCCCAATAAGAATGTAAATAATAAATAGCTCTATACATGTTTTAAATTTTTAAATTCAAATATACTATTTATTATAAGTTACTCCTAACATATAAATTAACACATAAAAAAAAGCCTGCTGAAATCAGCAGGCTTTTTCTCTAAAAATTAAGTATTAAAGCAAATCTAGAAGTTAAATTTAACGCTTAAACTCCATTGTCTATCAAAACCAAAGCTACCTCTGTTAGACGTGTTAATACCTCTATAAACATTCCCTGCATCTGTATCTGCAGTAACTGCTCTGTTAGAACTTAAACTAGTTAAATAAACTTCATTGAATAAGTTATCTACATTTGCTCTAAAGTCTAAAGATTTTTTTCCTTCTAACTTTAGTCTGTAAGAAGCTCCTAGTCTAAAAATATCATAAGAAGGCAATTCTACTACTTTATTATCTGCTTCAGGATCTGTAAAATCTAAAGGACTAATCCCTGCAAATAATTGATCATATAAGAACCAGTCTGCATCTATAGATAAATTATCTAAAATATTGTACTGTACTCCTAAATTGAAAGATAGTTGTGGTGCGTCACCAATTTTTTCACCATCTACATAAGATTTTCCAGACTGAGACTCTACTACAGATAAATCGTCTTGTCTAATTAAGTTTAAATTAGGATTATCTGAGTATTTCCAGTTTCCTACAGATGCAAAACCTTTTATGGTTAACGGTAAAGTTTCAACGGGTCTAGAGATAAAATCTAACTCTAATCCCATATGTGTCTGCTCAATCTGCGTATAGTTAGAGAAGTAAAATTCATCTATTCCATCTTCATCCAAGTCTAAGCGATCTTCTTCTGTATTAGTTCTATTTGCCCATTTTGTATAATAAGCATTTAAATTAGCGCTAAAGATTTTACTTTTGAAACCATATCCTAATTCTAATCCTGTAATATCTTCATTTTCCGCTAAAGGATTAATATCATTAGTATAAGTTAAATAAACATTATCATGAAAAGGTTGTCTTGAGTAAAAACCTGCATTAGCATATATATTATGCTGATCATTAATATTATAATTAGCACCACCTTTTACATTGTACCCTACATTTTCTACACTTTCTGATTCTTGTTCTGATGGTAAAGTATAAGCAAAGTAATCGTATCGTGTATGTTTTTGGTTAGATAAAGCTCCTTGTAAAAAAGTAGAAAATTTATCTGTTTTATATTCAACCTGACCAAAACCTCCAATATATGCAATATCTTCAGAGTTACTATAATCAATTTGCTGATCTGATTTTGCTACATTAAACGTTGGGTTAAAAAGATTAACCTTATAATCTTGCAATACAATTTGCCCATTAGGAATAGAACCATTACCAGTTTCTCTCCAACCGTCTAATCCTAAGAAATCATTTACCTGTCTGTAGTGATCTCCGTGATAAAAACGATAATCCAAACCAACATTAAACTCTAAATTTTCATTAATCTTATGATTAAAGTTAGACACCGCACCTACCCAAAAGTGATTGTTCATTGAAGCTCTGGTGATGTAACCCATATTATCTTCATCTTCACCAATAAGTAAATCATTACCAGCAACATCTGTAGTAGCTAAACTTCTATTATTTGCAACTATTGCATCAAAATCTATTTGACCGTTACTATTGTATTTATTATCAAAAGAACCTAAAGGGCCAGTTCCTCCACCTCTACCTATAGAAGCATATACAACAGTAGATAAATCAGATTTTTCACTAATATTCCAGTCCCAGTTTAAGTTTAATACTGGCTTATGGTAAAAATTAGTTCTTTCATTATAGTATTTTCCATCTTTATAACCCCAGTTAGAGTTATACTTACGTCCATATTGCAGTGCATCACCTATACTGTTTTGATAAGCTTGGTCGTGAGTTTGAGGCGCACCTGTAAGCAATAAGTTGAAAGCATGTTCATCTGATGGCTTATATCCTACAGAAAAGAAATACGTTAATCCGTTTCCTTCTGTACCTTCATAGAAGTTACCATCTCCTTTCCAGTAAGAAAGCATGTAAGTAGAAGACCAACCTTTATCATTTGCTCCTGTTGAGTAGTAAGCTGTAGATTTTGTATAATTATTATTAGCAATTTCTTGCTGAACATAACCTCTTTCTACACTATTATAAGTTTGAGTAACAATATTAATAGTACCACCTACAGATGAAATAGCTAATTTTGAAGCTCCTAAACCTCTTTGTACTTGTACTGCACTTGCAATATCTTTTACCCCTTGCCAGTTAGACCAGTACATTTTACCATCTTCCATACCGTTAATTGGTTGACCGTTTAATAACACAGCAGTATTACTTTGATCAAAACCACGTACACGTACTTCTGAATCTCCATAACCTCCTCCAGAAGTATTGGCATACACAGAAGGCATAGTTCTTAATAAAGTAGGAAATTCTTCGTTACCCGATCTTCTCTGAATGTCCTTTGATGTTACGGTACTTACAGCAACCGGAGTGTCTCTACCTATAGCAACATCGACTACCCCTTTTCCTATAACTACAATTTCACCTAGTGCATTTTCATCAGCCATTAAAGCAAATGAACCTAAATCTACGGTTTCCCCATTTTTTACAGTGAATTCAATTTCTTGTTTTTGAAACCCTACGTATGAAAGTACAATTTTACCAGTTGTAGTTTCTACGTTTAAAGAGAATTTACCATCAAAATTTGTAGTGGTTCCATTGTTTGTCCCTGCTACAGTAACGTTTGCACCAGGCAATGGTGTTTTCATCTCAGAATCAGTAATAGTACCTGTCACGATACCCTGAGCGAAAAGAAAAGATGTTGATAACAACATCGTTAATAAAAATAAGTTTTTCATTTTGAAGACTTTTATTTGTTTTGTTTTGTCGCCGCAAATCTAACAATAAAAAGTTCATTTTTTATTATGAAAATCTTAACTTTTGGGTTACTAAAATGTTAAGTATTATTTTAAGTCTCCTGAAGGTCTAAATTTCTTTGAATTTTATCTGACCTAAATCTTTTTTTAGAGAGTCCATTTTCGCAAAATACATAGGCTTTAGAGACTCTTTAAGAGGTTCTGAACTGGGTAAATTTTGCTTGTAAGGATCCACCTGTTTTCCGTAAACCCAAAAACGATAACAAACGTGTGGACCTGTTGCAAGCCCTGTACTACCTACATAGCCTATAACATCACCTTGTTTTACACGTTGACCCACTTTTGCATTACGTTTAGACATGTGCAAATATTGAGTGGTGTACTTATCATTGTGACGTACTTTTACGTAATTTCCATTTCCTCTCGTGTAACTCGACTTAATAACTACACCATCTGCAGTTGACCAGATTGGAGTGCCTGTAGGTGCAGCATAATCTGTTCCTTTATGAGCTTTCCATCTTTTTTGAACAGGATGAAACCTTCTTTTGGTATATCGTGAAGAGATTCTAGAATATTTTAATGGAGCTTTTAGAAAGAAACTTTGAAGTGAATTAGCTTCTTCATCATAAAATTTCGCAAATCCGCTAAGGGAGTCTTTACCAAATTCAAAAGCGTAATATGGATTCTTATAATGCGTTAATACAGCCGCCTCTATGTTTGCTAATCCGGCGTAGACCGTATCGTTTATATATTTTTCGTTATAAATAATTTTGAACTGATCTCCTTTTTGAATTTTAAAGAAATCTATTTTCCATTGGTAAATATCGGCTAACTTATCTGCTAGTAAAATACTTAATCCCTCATTGTCCATAGCAGCAGAAAGAGAAGAAGTTATCACTCCTGATACTATATTTTTTTTAATAGTTACCGGCTTTTTATTTCTTAAAGCAGAAATACTATCTTTTAAATTAACAACCGTATAATTTATTCTACTTTCTTCGTAGATGAATACCTCCACATTAGATAAAGAATCTTTTGACTTTAATATAGTGTAGGGTTTACCAACATTGATTCTAGCAGGATCAAAAACATCTTTTACTTTTTCTGAAACCTCAAAAACTCTCCCTCTAGTAACTCCATGAGAATCCATTATCGCTCCAAAACTATCGCCCGATCTTACCGTATCTCTATAGACTTGATAATCATCTAGTGTAAAACCATACTCTTTAATAGAAGGTTTTGGTTTTTTTATTTCTGTTTGGACTTCTTCTTTTGGCGCCTCGTCAAACTCACAGCCAACTGCAATTAGAATTAATAATATTAAAGGGAGGTAAGATATTTTTTTCAAAAGAAATTGGTTCAGTTATATTTTTAAAAAATTTTATCAAAAATATTTAATGCTATACTTCTATACAACTTAATAGCAGCTTATTTATTATGCTTTATTTAACCTTTAGATAAGCTTTGTTCTATTTTTTTGCTGAGAATGGATTTTTTAAACCTTTGTATTCTTCTAAATCTGCTTCGAGAGAACCTACAGCCAGCTCTGCTTTAATTTTTACAGGCATTTTATTTTCATCATCACTTACCCAAAACGTTAGACTTTCTTCTTCTTCAAATATGCGATCTGCCTGTACATAAGGTCTAAATTTTAAACATTTAACCTTTCCAAACTTAGTTTTTACGACTTCTCTCTTTAAAAAAACAGTTTTAAAACGATAATTTTCATCGTCAAAAAACAAATCGAGTACAATTTCATCTCCAGGCTCAATGGTTTTACGATCTATTTTATTTCTTAAAAAATAAAAAACAGATAACATATCCTGAACTTCTTTTTTAGTTGAAAAAGTCTTTTCTGTTTTATGCTTATTGTCAACTACTCTTGCGACATTTTTATTTTGATTAAAATATATCTCTTTGTCTTTAGTATGACCTCCTTCGCTTATTTTTCTTATAAAATGTAAAGGCAGTTGTGTTTCTTTAGAAATATAAGTTTGGTAATCATCATCAACCTCAAAAAATAAATCTAGTAATCCGGTAGATTTTCCTTTACCAATTATATAAAAGGCTTCTTTATTATTATAAACTTCATCTTTCACCTCTAGTGTAGCATAACTAGCATTAAACCACCCATAGTGAATTCTAAATTTAAACCATTCTCCTGCCTTATATGCTTTTTCTGATTGCGCTAAAGCGGAAATATTTATCAAGCAAATTGCTATAATTAAAACTGATTTTTTCATAAATGACAAGTTGGTTAATGGAGGCTCTTTTAATTATTTTACAATTTCTATTCCAAAAATAGAAAAACAAAAAACCCCATCAAATTTAATGATGGGGTTTAATGCTTATTAACCAACTAAAACTTAAATTTATGAAAAAAAATTTCAAATTTACAATTTTGGTAACCACTCCAAAAATGCTGTGCAAAAGTACAGCAACTTGCAAAGGTAGAATGTAAAAAAATAAACTTTAACCTTTTCTATATCAAATCAGTAAATAAAACACATTTTAGCTAATCAATCTCTAACTATTTGTGAGTTAGTTAAGTGTTCCTCGCAATTCTTGCTCTCTTTCAATAGACTCAAAAAGAGCTTTAAAGTTACCTGCACCAAATCCTCGAGCTCCCATTCGTTGAATTATCTCAAAAAATAAGGTTGGCCTGTCTTGTATTGGCTTAGTAAAGATTTGTAGTAAATAACCTTCTTCGTCGGCATCTACCATAATTCCTAAACTTTTTAATCTTTCAATATCTTCTCTTAATTCGTGGCTGTGTTCTTCTAATCTACCCGGTACCGCTTTATAATATTCTTCTGGTGGTGTAGAAAGAAACTCGATACCTCGTGATCTTAAATCTGATACGGTTTTAATAATATCATCTGTTGCTACTGCGATGTGTTGTACCCCAGGACCTTCATAAAAATCTAAATACTCTTCAATTTGAGATTTCTTCATCCCTTCAGCAGGTTCATTGATTGGGAATTTTATTCTTCCATTACCATTACTCATCACCTTACTCATCAAAGCAGAGTATTCAGTATGTATTTGTTTATCATCAAAAGAAAGGAAGTTAACAAACCCCATTACATCCTCATACCATTTTACCCATACGTCCATTTCATTCCAACCTACATTTCCTACCATATGGTCAATAAATTTTAAACCAACTGGTTCTGGACTATAATCTGATTCCCATTTTACGTAACCAGGTAAAAATGTTCCGTTAAAGTTTTTACGCTCAATAAACATATGAACCGTTTCTCCGTAAGTGTAGATTCCAGCTTTTACAATTTCTCCACTTTCATCTTTCTCAACCGTTGGCTCTAAAAAAGATTTAGCTCCGCGTTTTGTAGTTTCTTCCCAAGCAGATCTTGCATCTTCTACCCATAGAGCGACAACTTTAACTCCGTCCCCATGCTTAACAATATGGTTATTGATGTCTTCTTGTTTTGAAGTTAAAGGAGAAGTTAACACCAATCTTATTTTATCTTGTTTTAATACGTAAGAGACAGTATCTCTACTTCCAGTTTCAAGTCCTTTATAAGCTAGCGACTGGAATCCAAACGCTGTCTTATAAAAATGTGCGGCTTGCTTTGCATTACCTACATATAACTCTACGTAATCTGTACCCAAGAGCGGCAAAAAATCTTGCGCTCCTTCAAATATTTTTTCTAATCCGTAATTAACTGATTCTATATTTTTTTTACTCATTTTCTTATTTTTATATTATTAAACATTCTTAAAACTATGCACTATCTATAAATAGTTTACCACATAGCTCTCGCTTGCGCGGAAATGTTTAATTGTAATTTTTCGCTAAGCATGATTTTCGTCTAACCAAGATTTGTGATAAGTGTCATCTGCTATTTTCATTCCTTCCTCAGTAACTTTTAAAGGCTTAAAAGTATCTACCATCACTGCAAGCTCTTCAGTTTTAGTTTGCCCTATGCTTCTTTCTACCGCTCCTGGATGTGGACCGTGAGGAATTCCTGAAGGATGCAAGGAGATATGACCTGCATCAATATCATTTCTACTCATAAAATCTCCGTCTACATAATACAACACCTCATCACTATCAATATTACTATGATTATAAGGCGCCGGAATAGATTCTGGATGATAATCGTATAATCTCGGACAGAAACTGCATACTACGAAAGCATCGGTTTCAAAGGTTTGATGTACTGGTGGTGGTTGATGAATTCGACCTGTAATAGGCTCAAAATCGTGAATTGAAAATGCGTAAGGATAATTGTAACCGTCATAACCTACTACATCAAAAGGGTGAGTAGCATAAGTAACGTCAAATATTTCTCCTTGTTTTTTTATTTTCATGAGAAATTCTCCTTTCTCATCATTGGTTTCTAACTCATAAGGTCTTCTTATATCTCTTTCGCAAAAAGGAGAATGTTCTAGTAATTGACCAAAATGATTTCTATAGCGCTTTGGAGTATAAATAGGTCTGTTAGACTCTACAATAAATAAGCGATTATCTTCATCATCAAAATCTATTTTATAAATAGTCCCTCTTGGTATTAAAAGATAATCTCCATATTTAAAGTCGAGATTCCCTAAGTGAGTTCTTAACTTCCCTGTTCCTTTATGAATAAAAAGAAGTTCATCTTCATCTGAATTTTTATAAAAATAGTCTCCCATAGATTCTTGTGGTGCCGCTAAGGCAATCGAACAATCTGAATTGGTTAAAACTACTTTTCTACTTTCTAAAAAATCTGGCGCGGGAACAGTTTGAAATCCGCGAAAGCGATATGATTTTATATTGTTTTCTACTGCAATTTTAGGCTTTATGCTATAAGGGTCTTTTACACTCTTTATTTGTGTTGGTCGATGTTCGTGATAAAGATTGGTAGACATCCCGTCAAAACCTATGGTCCCAAAAAGTTGTTCATAATACAAATCACCATTGGGCTTTTTGAATATCGTATGACGTTTGGGAGGTATTTTTCCTAATTTATGATAAAATGGCATAACTAAATGGGCTTTTCACAAATATCGGAAAATTTTCTATTCTATTGTTTTTTGTGAGCTTGCTTTTTAAAATTTTAAATGCTCTTTAAAACCTAGAAATAATACCCTAGTGCAAAAAACCATTCGCTTTCACCTCTCTCTGGAGAATAGGTGTACTTTAACTCTACAGGTCCTAAAATAGTTTCTAAGCCATAACCAAGAGCGAAACCTGTAAAATCTGGTGAAGAAAACCATTCTCCTGTTTTATACAAATCATCATCTACGTTGGCTATATTATAGCTGGCAATAAGGTGGTTTTTTTTAATAAATTCATAATCTATATCTATTAACCCTTTTATATAACTGTCTCCTGTAATGGTAAAAAAGTCATATCCATAAAATTGAACAATATTATTAATAGGTAGGTTACCATATCCGCCAAGGGAAAAATTAAGAAAAGACATATCGTTATTTCCTACTCGAAATCCTGTTTCGGTTTGCAATCTGGTACTTACTTTTGGCAACGGACTAAATGCATAGCCTACTGTTCCTTTTGCTATTGAAAATTCTGAAAAATTAAAAGTAGACCTAGAGTCGAAAAGATATAGATTAAAATCTCCTCTAAAATGAATCCCCTTACTCGGAAAATAAGAATTATCGTAGGTATCATATTCTAAATAACCTAAAGCACTAAATACATTGCTTTGTTCTAATATAGTAAATGGAAGTTGTTCATCTGCCTCTTGATCTATAATAGTTTCGGTTTCAACTTTTGAATATTTATGTTCCGCACCTAAACCTAATTTAAAAAATTTTAAAAAGAAGGTTTCTGCGTAAATTTGATTGGTAAAATCAAAGTTTTCTAACTCTACTTTATTTACATTATAATCACCAATAGTTGAATTTTGTTTTAAAAAATCGAAGTCTACGTCCTTATTAAATTGACTCACTCTCGAGTTGACTCCTATACTCCAATAGTTTCCTTTATCTATATAGTATTGAAAATCGTATCTAAAATTATCTCCCGCAATGAAATCTAACGAAATAATATCGTTAGTTAAAAACAAACTTTTTTTCGTGAGGTTTACCAATGCAGCACTTCTAAACAACTCATCATAATGTAAGCCTAAGCGTAAATAGGTGTTATTTTTATTTTCGGTTACTCTCAATCTTAGGTTATAGGTGTTTTTCGCATTAGGCACAAGACTGTATTCTACGCGTTTAAAATTTCCTGTGGCAGAGAGTGTATTAATCCCCCTGTTTAAATCTTGATATGAAGTTAATCTTTGTGTCTCCAACTTTAATTTACCACGAATATAATTTCTAGGATAATTGTGATTTCCTACAATCTCTATTTGATGAATGTAAATTGAATCTTGAAGTATGACGGGTTTTCTTACTTCATATTTTTGAGGGTTTTGTTGAGCTGCAATTGCTTTCAATTCTTGAATTTTTTTATCAGCAGCTTCTTCTCCTTTTTCTATAATTTTACTGCCCTTTTCAAAAGAAAGAACTGAAAAATCTATAATATCTGGTTTTATATATAAATCTGTTTTTTCTCTTTTTTCTTTCATGGCTTCAATCGTTCTAAAATTATTGACCTGTGTCATAATCTCAAAAACCGATTGGAGCTTCTTTCTATCTACCAAACTATCTTGTACATCTACACCAATAATAAAATCGACTCCCCTAGATTTTAGTTCTTCAATAGGATAGTTATTAGCAATTCCTCCATCTGTCATCAATTTTCCTTCAATTTCTACTGGACTAAATAATGTAGGGATTGCTCCGCTTGCAGAAACTGCCTGCGCCAAAGACCCATTTTCTAAAATAACAGCTTCCCCAGTTTCCATATTAGTTCCTATGCAAAAAAATGGAATTGGTAGATTTTCAAATTGCTGAATGTTATTTACATGAGCTGTTAACTGCGAAAGAAGATTATAAAGATTTTGTCCTTTTGATAATCCCGAAGGAAATGAAAGCTTAAAATCATCAAAAGGCAAGGTAAGTGTATAACGTTCTGAATCTTTACGTTCGTAAAAAGTTTTTACACTTCGAGGAAGATCATCTTGTATTAAAGTATTGAAATTGGTTTCTCTAAAAATAGAATCTAATTGGTGAGGTGTATATCCTGCTGCATACAATGAGCCTATTATTGCCCCCATACTTGTTCCTGCAATATAATCTACTCTTATC
Source organism: Mesonia algae (assembly GCF_003253545.1). Taxonomy (GTDB): domain Bacteria; phylum Bacteroidota; class Bacteroidia; order Flavobacteriales; family Flavobacteriaceae; genus Mesonia; species Mesonia algae. The sequence goes on along the minus strand of NZ_QKYV01000001.1, from coordinate 665,564 downwards.
CCTGCTTCATCAATTTTTTTTAACGCACCAATATGCGCCAACCCTTTTGCTCCGCCACCGCTTAGAACCACTCCTACTTTCAAATCTTTTTTTGAAGCGGTGTTTTCCTGAGCAAAAATACTTCCTGTCAAGAACAAGAAAATGTAAAGCAGGTTTTTCATTCTTTTTCCTTTTTTTTCTGATAAAACTCGAACACTAAGCTCCCTTTAGAAACTCCTACCACATCTACTAGCTCTTTTTTTGTAGCCTCTGAAATTCTCTTAATCGATCTAAATTGCTTTAATAACTCTACCGCTGTCTTTTCTCCAATCCCTTCTATAGATTCTAGTTCGGTTCCTAGCGCAGCATTACTTCTCTTATTTCTATGAAAAGTTATCCCAAAACGGTGGGCTTCATTTCTTAACTGTTGAATAATTTTTAAGGTTTCCGTTTTTTTGTCTAAATATAGAGGATATTTATCTCCCGGATAAAACAATTCTTCTAAACGTTTAGCAATACCTATTATGGCTATTTTTCCGCGTAAGCCTAAATCATCTAATGCTTTTACCGCAGAAGATAATTGACCTTTTCCTCCATCAATAATAATGAGTTGCGGTAAAGGTTCATCCTCATTTAAAAGTCTTCTATACCTTCTAAACACCACTTCTTCCATAGATGCAAAATCATCTGGACCTTCTACGGTTTTAATATTAAATTTACGGTAATCTCTTTTACTTGGCTTTCCGTTCTTAAAAACTACACAAGCTGCAACTGGGTTGGTTCCTTGTATGTTAGAATTATCAAAACATTCTATATGTCTTGGTTCTTCATGAAGTCGCAAATCTTTTTTCATTTGCGCCATTAATCGATTGACATGACGATCTGGATCAATAATTTTCATTTGCTTAAAACGATCTTGACGGAAGTATTTCGCATTCCGTAAAGATAAATCTACAATCGCTTTTTTATCACCTAATTTAGGAACTGTCACTTTTATATCTTCTCCTAAGTTAATTGAAAAAGGCACATAAATTTCCCTCGACAGAGAGTTAAAACGTTGCCTAATTTCTACAACCGCAAGTTCAAGGAGTTCTTTATCGCTTTCCTCTAGCTTTTTTTTCATTTCGATAGTATGTGATCGAATAATTGAACCGTGAGAAAGCTGTAAAAAATTGACATAACCATAGCCTTCATCACTCGTTATAGAGAAAACATCTACATTATTAATTTTAGGATTAACTACCGTAGATTTAGATTGATACTTTTCTAGAACATCTATTTTATCTTTAATTTTTTGAGCTTCTTCAAACTCCATAGCTTCGGCGTGCATTTTCATTTGCTCCCTAAACTTTAATAAAGAGTCTTTAAAATCTCCTTTTACAATTTGCCGAATGTGCTCTATATTTTTATTGTACTCAATCTCATATTGATTTCCTTCACAAGGACCTTTACAGTTTCCTAAATGATATTCTAAGCAAACTTTATATTTTCCTTGCTGAATTTTTTCTTCGGCCAAATCATAATTACAAGTTCGCAATTGATATAAACCTTTAATAAGATCTAGTAAAGTATTTACTGTTTTAAAACTGGTAAAAGGCCCGTAATATTCACTCCCATCTTTTATGACTCTACGCGTAGGAAACACTCTAGGAAAACGTTCGTTTTTTATACAAATCCAAGGATAGGTTTTATCATCCTTAAGCATCACGTTAAAACGTGGCTGGTATTTTTTTATAAGGTTGTTTTCTAACAGTAAAGCATCGGTTTCAGAATTAACAACGATATGTTTTATATCGTGTATTTTCTTAACCATCACGCCAATGCGGTGGCTATCGTGCTTTTTATTAAAATAAGAGTTTACCCTTTTTTTTAGATTTTTAGCCTTTCCTACATAAAGAATTTTCCCGTTCTTATCATAGTATTGATAGACCCCCGGACTAGAAGGAAGGGTTTTTATTTGTACCTCTAAAGATGCCTGCTCCATACCCTCAAAGATAAAGTATGTTTTATACTTTTAAAAGAAACTGTGAGTATCCTTAAAAACTATTTTTTATTAAACATTTTAGTTTATTTTTGGAGCCTTATTTCTTCCATAAATTTAAGTTTTTAATACCAGGTATTCTTATTTTTAAAGAAAATCAAACCTATATTTTTTGCTTCGTTTATTTTTAAGTAGATTAAGAAACTGTTAGTTTAAAACAAATTTTATGGTTAAAACAGTGAGATTGTTATTTTTACCACATGTATAAGAAAGAGAAAAAAATTATTGGACGAAGTGATATTGTAAATTTTCCCGATTTACAACTCGAAGAGATTGCTATAAAGATAGATACGGGTGCATACACCTCCTCTATTCACTGTAAAGACATTAGAGAAGAAAATGGCATTCTTAAATGTACATTTTTAGATGAAGATCACCCCCAATATAACTCGATGATATTTACATTTAAAGAATACAAAAAAATTACAGTTAGAAGTAGTAACGGACTAGCGCAAAAGCGTTATGAAGTAAAATCTACCATTCAATTATTTAATAAGACTTATAAAATTTCGCTTTCGCTGAATGATCGACAAGAAATGAAATTCCCTGTCCTTATCGGAAGAAAGTTTTTAAACGATAAATTTATCGTCGATACCCAACTAAAAGATTTATCTTTTCAACAACAAGATCAATAACACTATTATGAATATTAAAATATTATCAAGAAACGCCAATTTATACTCTACTAAACGTTTGGTTGAAGCGGCTAAAAAAAGAAAGCACGAAGTAGAAGTTATTGATCCGCTTAAATGCGATATCGTAATTGAAAAAAGAAAACCCAACATTTATTATAAAGGTGGGTACATAGAAAACGTAGATGCTATTATTCCTAGAATAGGATCATCGGTTACCTTTTACGGTACTGCTGTGGTACGCCAATTTGAAATGATGGGTGCTTTCACCACCATAGATTCTGAAGCTTTAGTAAGAAGTAGAGATAAATTAAGAAGCTTACAGGTATTATCTCGTGCTAAAATAGGTTTACCAAAAACTGTTTTTACTAACTATTCTCGAGACGTAGAAGGAGTTATTAATCAAGTTGGTGGCACGCCCTTGGTCATAAAACTTTTAGAAGGAACTCAAGGTCTTGGTGTAGTTTTAGCAGAAACTAAAAATGCAGCACAATCGGTTATTGAAGCATTTAACGGCTTACAAGCTCGTGTGATAGTTCAAGAATTTATCAAAGAAGCAAAAGGAGCAGATATTAGAGCTTTTGTGGTCGATGGTCACGTAGTAGGTGCCATGAAAAGACAAGGAAAAGAAGGAGAATTTAGATCTAATTTACACCGTGGAGGCTCTGCAGAAGTGATTCAGTTGACCGATGAAGAAGAAATTGCAGCTGTAAAAGCCTGTAAAGCCATGGGCTTAGGTGTTGCCGGAGTAGATTTATTACAAAGTACACGCGGACCTTTAATTCTTGAGGTTAACTCTTCTCCAGGCTTAGAAGGAATAGAAAAAGCCACTGGAAAAGATATTGCTAAAACCATTATTAGATACATCGAAAAAAACATATAGACGATATGGCTTATATCGATAAAAAAAATGTTCTTACTATTTTAGAACAACGTATAAAGCCAGGTGAAAGTGCTCGTATTAATTTTAATACCGCAAAACTTTTTACCACCAGCCCAGTAGAAGTGCCTATTATTATTGAGCGCTCTAAAAATCCAGGTCCCATTATTTTACTTACGGCAGGTATTCACGGAGATGAAATTAATGGGATTGAGGTAATTCGGCAAATTATTGCCAAAAAAATCAATAAGCCTAAAAAAGGTACAGTCATTTGTATTCCTGTAGTTAATATTTTTGGGTTTCTCAATCTAACGAGAGAGTTTCCCGATGGTCGTGACCTTAACCGAATGTTTCCTGGATCTCAAAATGGAGCTTTAGCCAGTAGATTTGCCTACCAATTTGTGCAAGAAATATTACCAGTAGCAGATCTTTGTTTAGATTTTCATACGGGTGGAGCCAGTCGTTTTAATGCTTCGCAAATTAGAATTAGAAAAAACGACGATGAGCTTATGAAATATGCTCAAATATTTAATGCTCCATTTACCGTATATTCTGCAAACATTGCTAAGTCTTTTAGAGATGCTTGTGCCAAAATGGGAAAACCTATTTTATTATTTGAAGGAGGAAAATCTTTAGATAGCAATAAAAACATTGCAAAAGCAGGTGTAGAAGGAACCATGCGTATTTTAAGTCATTTAGAGATGCTTCAAGATAGTATAGAAGTACCTGTAAAAGAAGATAAAACTATTCTTATAGAACAAAGCGCTTGGGTAAGAGCTAAATATAGCGGACTTCTACACATAAAAATTCCTATTGGGAAAGCGGTAGAAAAAGGAGAATACATTGCCATTATTACCGATCCTTATGGAGAGTTTAGACATAAAGTAAAAGCCAACACTACAGGTTATGTGATCAATGTTAATCAGGCTCCTATTGTTTACCAAGGAGATGCTATTTTTCATATTTCAAAACACGCTTAGAGTGAGTAAAAATCAAATCCGTAAAGCATACAAAACAAAAAGAACGCTATTATCTAAAGAGGAAATAGAAGAGAAAAGTATGGCAATTGCCAATCAACTTTTGTCCCTGCCTGTTTGGGATTATCAGTTTTATCACTTATTTCTAAGTATTGCTCAACATAAAGAAGTGGATACCGAATTTCTACTCCATATCCTTAGCGGAAAAGATAAAAACGTGGTGGTTTCTAAAAGTGATTTTAAAACTTTAGAAATGCAACATTTTTTATTGACAGATGCTACACCTATAAAAGTAAATGAGTGGGGAATTCCTGAACCACAAAACGGAATAGAAATACAACCTCAACAACTAGAAGTAGTTTTTCTTCCGCTTCTTGCTTTTGACCTTAACGGAAATAGAATTGGCTACGGTAAAGGTTTTTACGACCGATTTTTAGAAAAATGCTCACCAAATGTGGTCAAAATAGGTCTCTCTTTTTTTGAAGCAGAAAAACATCCTATTGAAGCTTCCCCCTTAGATATACCTTTGGATTATTGTGTTACACCAGAGAAAGTTTATACGTTTTAATCTTGTTTCTCCTCTTTAGGAAATGCTCTTTTATTGAAGATAATCAATAAAATTACCCCAATTGTAATAGCAGAATCTGCGATATTAAATACAGGTTCAAAAAAGGTAAAGTATTCTCCACCCCAAAAAGGAATCCATTCGGGTAAAACGCCGCTCCATAGCGGGAAATAAAGCATATCTACAACCTTACCGTGAAATAAGGTTCCGTAACCACCTTCAGCAGGCATAAAGCTCGCTAATTGATTAGTACTGTCGTTAAATATAAGTCCGTAAAAAACGGAATCGATAATATTTCCCAGAGCACCAGCAAAAATTAAAGAAATAGATATAATTAAAACCCTAGATCCGTTTTTTCTTACCGAATCCCAAAGCCAGTACCCAATACCAACGATGGCAACTAATCTAAAAAGGGTTAAAATTAATTTCCCATACTCACCTGGGATTTGGGCTCCCCAAGCCATACCATTATTTTCTATAAAAAGTATTTTAAACCAGTCAAAAACGTGAACGTCTTCGCCCAATACAAAATTGGTTTTAATATAAATTTTTGAGATTTGGTCTATGAGTAAGACTAAGATAATAAATAGCGTCGCTTTCTTAATGGACATGGATTAGGCATTTTAAGGTCGTAAAAATACTATTTTTATTCTTCATGCCTTACATTAATGTCACCATCAATACTTTTTAAAGAAATTTTATTTCCTTTTTTAAAAGTAGGTTCCATTTTCACCGTACCGTGAGTAGAAAAAGCTGTTATCTTTTCTTCGAGAGTTCCCACCTCAATATCTCCTTTAAAGGTGTTGATAAGCGCTTTACCCGAAAATTGATGTAATTCACACCTTCCCGATTTCAACTCTGCTTCAAAATAAGTATAATTTCCACTTCCGTAAACGGAAGCAAGATCAGATTGAATAATGACGCTTTTATGTTCTGGTATTTCTATCTCTAAACGTACTGCAAATACTTTGTGAGCGCTTAACTTATCGTAACCACTGGTTAAAATTTCAGGAAAAACGGTTTGAACAGTTAAGGTTTTATTTTCTTCCGTAAAGTTAAACCCTATATTTTGAGCATATTCCCCTTCAGAATAAGATTTTATCTTTAGCTCGTTAATTTTTGGATTAGTAGATATATATACAGCAAAAACTTCATCAACTTTTAAATGAAGCTGCTCTATGTGGTCAACAGCTATTTTTCTCTCTACGATAGATTGTGCTTTCGCTGAAAAAACTAGTGCTAAGAAAAGAATAAAAAAAGTATACCTCATCAACTTAATATATCAAAAAACGCTCCTAAAAGGAGCGTTTAAATTGATTATAAAATAATATGTTTATTTTTGAAGGTTCTTCGCTTCAATACTTAAAGTTGCATGAGGAACCAACATTAATCTTTCTTTCTTAATTAGTTTTCCTGTTACACGGCAAATTCCGTAAGACTTATTTTCTATACGAATAATCGCATTTTTTAGGTCTCTTATAAATTTCTCTTGACGAATTGCTAACTGTGAGTTCGCTTCTTTACTCATGGTTTCGCTACCTTCATCAAATGCTTTAAAGGTTGGAGAAGTATCATCTGTACCATTAGAACTATCGTTCATATAGGCACTTTTATACATCTCTAGTTGTTTGTTAGCACTAGCCATTTTCTCTAGAATAATTGTTCTAAATTCTTCTAAATCTGCATCGCTGTATCTTTCTGTAGTTTCTGTGTTCATAGTTAATTATTGTTTTTTAATAGACAAAAAGGTATTCACATCATCAAATACAACTTCTATACCTTCGTCCATACTTTCTGCTAGTTCGAGCTGAGCAGTAAGTGTTTCGTTTTTAATATACTCTTCGTTATCTAAGACTGCCTGCTCGACCACGCCGTCTTTTTTAATCGTCACCGTTATCTTATCGGTCACTTCAAAACCAGAGTCTTTTCTTAAGTTTTGAATTCTATTGACCATTTCGCGCGCAACTCCCTCTTTTCTAAGACTTTCATTAATCGTAGCATCTAAAGCAACAGTGATACCTGCGTTACTTGCGACTAACCAACCTTCGATATCTTCAGAAGAAATTTCTACATCGATGAGCTGCAAAGTAGTCATTTTTCCGTTAATTTCTAAAGAAATTTCACCCTTCATTTCTATAGTAGAAATATCGTTTGCCTCGAGCTTATTTATCGCTGCCACAACGAGTTTCATGTCTTTACCAAAACGCGGACCTAGAGTTTTAAAATTAGGCTTAATATTCTTAACCAAAATCCCCGAAGTGTCATCGATTAGTTCGATTTCTTTTACATTCACCTCTGACATAATAAGATCTTTAACCGCCATAATTTCCTCACGTACTTGATCATCTAACACAGGAATCATAATACGTTGTAAAGGTTGACGCACTTTAATCATTTCTTTTTTACGTAGTGATAATACTAAAGAAGAAATGATTTGAGCCTTTTCCATTTTTCTTTCTAACGCTTCATCTATAAACGTTTTATCTTGCTGTGGAAAAGCAGCCAAATGTACACTTTCAAAATTTTCTTTTTGCGTAGTATTTGTTAAGTCTTTGTAAAGCCTATCCATATAAAATGGAGCGATTGGCGCACTTAATTTTGCTACGGTTTCTAAACACGTATATAAGGTTTGATAAGCAGATATTTTATCTTGTTCATAATCTCCTTTCCAAAATCTTCTTCTGCTTAAACGCACAAACCAGTTGCTTAGATTTTCTTGTACAAACTCAGAGATAGCTCTAGCTGCTCTCGTAGGCTCATATTCTTCATAAAACTTGTCTACTTTTCCGATAAGGGTATGTAGTTCAGACAATATCCAACGATCAATTTCTGGTCTGTTTTCTAAAGCAACGTCATCTTCTTTGTACGTGAATTGATCAATATTTGCATATAAAGTAAAGAACGAATAGGTGTTGTATAAAGTCCCAAAGAATTTTCTTCTTACTTCTGCAATTCCTTCAATATCAAATTTTAAATTATCCCAAGGATTAGCGTTAGAAATCATATACCAACGGGTAGCATCTGGACCAAAAGCTGCCAAAGTATCGAAAGGATCTGCAGCGTTTCCTAAACGTTTAGACATTTTTTGTCCGTGTTTATCGAGTACCAATCCGTTTGAAACCACATTTTTATAGGCTACATCATCGAAGATCATGGTTGCAATGGCATGCAACGTATAGAACCATCCACGCGTTTGATCTACTCCTTCTGCAATAAAATCTGCTTTTTTATCTCCGTTTTCTACTTGTTCTTTATTCTCAAATGGATAATGCCATTGTGCGTAAGGCATAGAACCAGAATCAAACCAAACGTCTATCAAATCTGCCTCTCTTTTCATCGGTTTCCCGGAAGGAGAAACTAGCGTGATTTGATCTACAACATTTTTATGTAAATCTACTTTTTCGTAGTTCTCATCTGTCATATTACCGACTTCAAATTCCGCGAAAGCGTCATTTTTCATAAAGCCAGCTTCTACAGATTTTTGCATTTCCTGCTTTAATTCTGCGATAGAACCAATAAGAATTTCTTCTCTACCATCTTCGGTACGCCAAATAGGTAGTGGGATTCCCCAATATCGTGAACGAGAAAGGTTCCAGTCATTAGCGTTTGCCAACCAATTACCAAAACGGCCTTCTCCTGTAGATTTAGGTTTCCAATTAATGCCTTTGTTAAGTTCGTGCATACGATCTTTTACTTCGGTCACTTTAATAAACCAAGAATCTAATGGATAATATAATATAGGTTTATCTGTACGCCAGCAATTTGGATAACTGTGTACGTATTTTTCTACTTTAAAAGCTTTATTTTCTTCTTTTAATTTAATAGCAATTTCTACGTCTACAGATTTCTCTGGAGCATCTTCTTCATCATAATATTCGTTCTTTACGTATTTGCCAGCAAATTCACCCATTTCTAGTCTGAATCTACCTTGTAAATCTACCAACGGAACTAAATTATCGTTCTCGTCTTTAACTAACATTGGAGGAATTTGCGGTGTAGCTTGTTTAGCAACCAACGCATCATCTGCTCCAAAAGTTGGCGCGGTATGAACGATCCCTGTTCCATCTTCTGTAGTTACAAAATCTCCCGAAATAATTCTAAACGCATTTTCTGGATTTTCAAAAGGTAAAACGTAAGGCAATAATTGCTCATATTTTATACCTACCAAATCTTTCCCCATAAAGGTATCGATTACCATATAAGGGATTTTTTTATCTCCCTGTTTATAGGCTTCAATCACCTCTTCGTTTTCAGTCTCTACGAATTTTTTATCAAACTGTTTACTGACTAAATTTTTAGCCACAACAATTTGTACAGGCTCAAACGTATATTGATTATATGTTTTTACTAGTGCATATTCAATTTTTGGACCTACGGTTAATGCTGTATTACTGGGTAAAGTCCACGGGGTGGTCGTCCAAGCAATAAAATGTATAGTACCATATTCTGCTAAATTATCTGGTAACGTACTAGAAACTGCTTTAAATTGTGCCGTTACGGTAGTATCGGTTACATCTTGGTAGGTTCCTGGTTGGTTTAACTCATGTGAACTTAAACCTGTCCCAGCCTTTGGAGAATATGGTTGTATCGTATAACCCTTATAAATAAGGTCTTTTTTATAAATCTCTGAAAGTAACCACCAAACGGTTTCCATATACTTAGACTTATAGGTAACATAAGGATCATCCATATTTACCCAATAGCCCATTTGTTCGGTAAGGTTTTTCCAAACATCGGTATAACGCATCACCGCATTTTTACACGCATCATTGTAGGCTTCTACACTAATTTTAGTACCTATATCTTCTTTGGTAATGCCTAATTCTTTTTCTACACCTAACTCAACAGGTAAACCGTGTGTATCCCATCCTGCTTTACGCTTTACTAAGAAACCTTTTTGGGTTTTATAACGGCAAAAAATGTCTTTTATACTTCGCGCCATCACATGGTGAATTCCTGGAAGACCATTAGCCGATGGCGGTCCTTCAAAAAATACGAAAGGTTCTTTTCCTTCTCTTGTACTTACACTTTTATCAAATATGTTTTCCTCTTTCCAAAAATCTAAGATTTCCTTAGCGATTACGGGAAGGTTAAGTTCTTTATATTCAGTAAATTTTGTACTCATGGTATGCGCTTTCAAAATGATTTGCGAAATTAAGGATTTTTGCTAAACAGAAGTAACTGAATTAAAAAAAACTAGTGGTATTTATACACAAGAAAAATATTTGTAATTTATTTCAGCGTAAGCTAAATATTATAGAGAAATTTTAAAGGCTTATGTACAGCGATTTGGTTATATTTGCCTTATAAAAAACTAAGAAATTATGTCATTTTCAGATTTGTTTGGTACAGGAGAACATTCTCGTAATCTTGGTCACTTTGCTTCTATTGTAACGTTAGCATCAGTAGATGGTGAGATTAATCCAGAAGAGGAAAAGGTATTAAAGCGCCTTGCCAGAAAGTTAGATATTAACGAAGAAGATTACGCTAAAATAATTAAGAATCCTTCAGGATTCCCAATAAACCCTCCTAATACTACCGAGAAGAGATTAGAGCGTTTATTTGATTTACTTACGGTTATTTATGCAGATCACGAAATAGATGAGCAAGAAGCTTTCTTATTGAAGAGATTTGCTATTGGTTTAGGATTCTCTACAGAAGATTCTGATAAAATCATAAAAAGATCAAATCAAATTTTAGGTAGTTTATCTTTTGATGATTACATCTACTTATTGAATAGAAAATAAAAAAAGCCTTTTCAAATTACTATGAAAAGACCTTTTTAATATTATAAAAAATAAAACGGGAGCTTCCCGTTTTATTTTTTCTTCATAAATTCTTCTGCTTTTTCTACCATATTTTTACTTCCGCAGAAAAAAGGAACTCTTTGATGAAGCTCTGTAGGTTTTAAATCCATAATTCTTTGGTGACCGTCACTAGCTTTACCACCAGCTTGCTCTACAATAAAAGCCATAGGATTACATTCATACAATAACCTCAATTTTCCATTAGAAGATTTTGAGCTTTTAGGGTAAATATAAATTCCTCCTTTTATCATATTTCTATGAATGTCTGACACCAAACTTCCTATATATCGCGAAGTATAAGGACGATTGTCTTCCTCGGTTTGGCAGTATTTTATATAATCTTTTACTCCCTGTGGGAAATGAGCATAATTCCCTTCATTTATTGAATAGATATTTCCGTCTTCTGGAAATTTCATATCTGGGTGTGATAAATAATAAGTCCCAATCGCAGGGTTTAAAGTAAATCCATTTACCCCGTGACCTGTAGTATAAACTAGCATGGTAGAAGTACCATATACTATATATCCTGCAGCTACTTGTTCACTTCCTGGTTGTAAGAAATCGTCAATAGTTACTGGAGTTCCTAACGGAGTTACTCTTCGATAAACTGAAAAGATAGTTCCTACAGATACATTCACATCTATGTTAGAACTTCCGTCAAGCGGATCCATTAACACTACATACTTATTGTTATGATCTTCCTTTTGTCCACAAATGGTAATAAAATCATCATTTTCTTCAGAAGCTATTCCGCAAACAATTTCTCTATTGGTAAGCGTTTGTATAAATTTTTCGTTAGCATAAACATCTAACTTTTGCTGATCTTCGCCTTGTATATTTGTCTCTCCTGCAGCGCCTAAAATATCTACTAAACCAGCTTTGTTTACCTCGTGGTTGACCACTTTGGCTGCCAAACGAATAGAATTGATTAATCTTGATAATTCTCCCGAAGAATATTGAAAGGCTTCTTGATTCTCAATAATAAATTCTCCTAAAGTTTGGTTCTTTTTTGCCATTATATGATTGGTTTATCCCACAAAAATAGAAAAAAAGACTTTCTAATCACTATTTTTGTGATAAAGCCTTAATCTATGAATATAAATGTAAGAGAATCTCAACCAGAAGATATGCCACAAGTGCTAGAACTTATTAAAGAACTAGCGCATTTTGAAAAAGAACCTAACGCTGTCATCATAGATGCAGAACAATTAAAAAAGGATGGGTTTGGCAAACAACCACTTTTTAAATGTTTTGTAGCCGAAGTTGATGATAAAATACAAGGTATGGCTTTAATTTACTTTAGATATTCTACCTGGAAAGGAAAAACAGTACATTTAGAAGATTTAATGGTAAGAGATCGCTTTCGCGGAAAAGGATTAGGTATTGCACTGTATAAAAAAGTAATGACCTATGCTTTAGAGCAGAACGTAAAACGAGTAGAATGGGTAGTGATTGATTGGAATAAAAATGCTATCGAATTTTATAAAAATACAGGCGCAAACGTAATGACCGATTGGAATACAGTACAATTTGACGAAACCTCTATAAAAAACTTTTTAAATTCATGAAGATTTTCAAATTTGGAGGTGCCTCTGTGAAAGATGCCGATGGAGTAAGAAATCTCGCTTCAGTATTACAAAAAACAGGAATATCTAATAAAGTAGTTATTATCTCTGCAATGGGTAAAACTACGAATGCCTTAGAAAAAGTTATTGAAATTTATTTTAGTGAGAATAAAATAGATACCGAATATCTAAAAACTTATCATACAGCTATTTTAAACCCGTTGTTTGAGAACACATCTCATCCAGTTTATGCAAAAGTAAATCTTCTTTTTCATGAACTTGAATCATTTTTACAGCGAAACAAATCTCCAAATTATGACTATGTGTACGACCAAGTTATTTCTTTTGGAGAATTAATAAGCACCACAATTATTAGTGCTTATCTAGAAAAAAATGAGGTTCAAAACACTTGGTTAGATGCGAGAAATTTAGTGAAAACCGATCATACTTATCGCGACGCTAAAGTTAATTGGGATTCTACTTGTGAAAACATCAATAAAGCCGTCGAAAAAAGCAAACTCTACATTACACAAGGTTTTATAGCTTCAGACGCTAATAATTTTACCACCACATTAGGGCGTGAGGGTAGTGACTACAGTGCTGCAATTTTTGCTTACTGTTTAAAAGTAGAAGACGTTACAATTTGGAAAGATGTAGACGGCGTTTTTAACGGTGACCCCAGAGTTTTTGAAAACACAACTCTTTTAAATGAAGTTTCTTATTCTGAAGCTATTGAACTTGCTTTTTACGGAGCTTCTATTATTCACCCTAAAACATTACAACCGCTTCAAAAAAGAGAAATTCCTTTATTTGTAAAATCGTTCTTCCATCCAGAAAACGCAGGAACTATCGTTTCTAATGGTCAAAAGATAAATCCACATATTCCTTGTTTTATTGTCAAGAAAAACTTGGTTTTACTTTCCCTCTCAGCGTTAGACTTTTCTTTTTTTGTAGAAGAAAATATTAGCGAAGTTTTTGCTCTATTGCATAAATACCAAGTTAAGGTAGACCTTATTCAAAATTCTGCGATTAGTTTTTCAGTTTGCGTAGATAATCGATTTAACCAAGTAGACCAACTTATCAATCATTTAAGAGGTAAATTTAGAGTTTCTTTTAACAAAAATGTATCCTTATATACCATTAGACATTTTACCGAAAGTGCTATAAATCAGATAGAAAAAGATAAAGAAGTTTTATTAAAGCAGCTTACTCGAGAAACGGTTCAATTAGTTACCAGAGAATAAAAAATTCGTAAAAGCCTTATTTTACTATCTTTGTAGATAAACTAATCTATAAATGGGAATTGTAACCGCCAAAGAAGTCGCTAAAGGACTTAACTTAAACAAGTTTGGCTTTTTAGGTACCGCTCTAAGTGCTACACTAATGAGTGTTACCAAAATAAATGCACTCAATGAAATTTATGATGACCGTAAACATCTTTCCGGTCCAGAATTTCTAGCATCCTGTTTAGAGCATTTAGAGATAGATTATGAAATCCCCGAAAAGGATTTGAAAAGAATCCCAAAAACAGGTCCTTTTATAACTATTTCTAACCATCCCCTTGGCGGAATTGATGGGATCATCCTCATGCAAACACTTATTAAGCAGCGTGATGATTTTAAAATCATTGCCAACTTTTTATTGCATAGACTAGAGCCTTTGAAACCTTTTATCATGCCTGTTAATCCTTTTGAAAATCGAAAGGAAGTAAAATCGAGCATGGTGGGGATAAAAGAATCTATTCAACATTTACGCAAAGGACACCCTTTAGGAATTTTTCCTGCTGGAGAAGTTTCAACACATAAAGAAGATAAAACTATTGTAGACAGACCATGGCTGCAAGAAGCGATGAAATTGATACAAAAATCTCAGGTTCCCGTAGTTCCTATCTATTTTCATGCTAAAAACAGTAGTTCTTTTTACCGTCTAGCAAAATTGAATGACTCATTTAGGACGGCAAAGTTACCCGGGGAAATGCTTACGCAAAAGCATCGAAAAATAAAGGTAAGAATTGGAAACCCTATTTCGGTTGAAGACCAAAATCAGCATAAAACCTTAGAAGATTATACACTTTTCTTAAGAAAAAAAACCTATATGCTTTCTAGTGGTTTTGATGGTAAGAAAAGTTTACTTAAGAATATTCCTAAGCAAATAAAATTTCCTAGCAGACCTCCAAAAGCTATTGTAAAAGAAACATCAGAGTTTTTGATGCAACAAGAAATTGACTTTTGTAGAGAAAATGAAAAACGTCTTTTAGTAAGTAAAAACTACGAAGTCTTTTTGGCTGAAAGAAAAGATATTCCAAATATTGTAAAAGAAATTGGACGCTTGCGCGAAATTACTTTTAGAGCCATTGGAGAAGGAACTAACAATCCAACAGATTTAGATGAGTTTGACGATTTTTATCACCATCTTTTCCTGTATGATTCTGACGCCGATAAAATTGTAGGTGCTTACCGAATGGGATTTGGATTAAACATCTTCCCTAAATATGGTATTGACGGCTTTTATTTGCAGCAATTATTTAGGTTCGAACCCGAGCTTCACAAGCTTATGAGCGAATCTATAGAAATGGGTCGGGCCTTTATTGTAAAAGAATATCAGCAAAAACCTATGCCGCTTTTTTTACTTTGGAAAGGAATAGTTCATTGCACATTGCGTTTTCCTGATCATAAATACCTCATAGGAGGGGTAAGTATAAGTAATAAATTTTCTGAATTCTCTAAATCTATGATGATTGAATTTATGAAATCTCATTACTACGATCCCTATGTAGCTCAATACGTGAGACCAAAAAAGGAGTATAAAGTAAAGCTTAAAGATGCCGATAAAGATTTTGTCTTTGATGAAACTGAAGCCGATTTAAATAAGTTTGATAAAATTATAGACGAACTAGAGCCAGATAGTTTAAGAATGCCTGTCTTGCTTAAAAAATACATCAAACAAAACGCAAAGGTAATTGCTTTTAATGTAGACCCGCTTTTTAATAATTCGGTAGACGGACTTATGTATATTCGTATATCCGATTTACCCGAAAGTACTGTAAAACCTGTAATGGAAGAATTTCAGGAAGAATTAGAGAAAAAAATTAGTCAGCAAGATGTATAAGAAAGTAATCTTCTTATTTTCTTTTCTCTTTTATAGCTATTTTATATTTGCACAACACACCATTAAAGGAACGATTGTAGACGCATCTCAACAACCTATTGAAAGCGCCAATATTTACTTTGACGGAACCACTTTTGGCACGGTCACCAATTCTCAAGGTAAATTCTCTTTACAACTAGATAAAGCTACTCAAGCTCCGTTAATTATAAGTTCCTTAGGATACAATTCAGTATTTAAAGAGGTTTCTCTTAATAAGGAAATTATCGTATTAAAAACTATTGTACTAAAAGAAGGAGTTAATGATTTAGAAGAAGTTTATATAGAGAATGATCCTTGGCCAAGAAAAAGGAAACTCGCTTATTTTAGAAAATGGTTTCTAGGAGAAGATCACAAAGATAAAAAGACTAAAATTTTAAATGAAAATGACGTAAAACTTCGGTTTATTCCTTCTACAAATACCTTGGTGGCAACGAGTAAAATTCCGTTAAGGATCCAAAATAAATATTTAGGTTATTTGATTGAGTATGATCTTATGGATTTTGAATTAGTCTTTAAAAAAATAGTTTACAAAAGAGATGGGAAGAGAAAAACTCACTATAACGAACATTCGTCTTATTACGCTGGGACTTCTTTTTTTAAGGAAATAAAAGATAAAACCAAGAAGAAAATCTTACAGCGAAGAGAAAAAACTTACGAAGGTTCTATTTTGCATTTTATGCGAAGCCTAGCCTCTAAAAAATTAGAAGAAAACAAGTACAAAATTTTCAACAGGAGATTTCAAGTGCCTTTCTATAAATTTTTTAATGTAGTTGAAGGAAAAAATCGCACTGCCGTGGATATCTTAACCAATAGAATTACAGTATTGTACGATGGTTTTGACCAGTCTTTTATTCAAATAGATAAAACCCCAACAACATTCTACATTGATGCTTACGGAAACTTTGCTCCTATTAATTCTTTATATTTTGGCGGAAAAATGGGTAAAGAAAAAATGTCCTCCCTTCTTCCTTTAAATTTTAAACCTCAACCCTAGTCACATCATTTCCCAAAACTGTATGAATATTAGAGCCATTGCTAGAAACAAAAGCAATGCGCTTAAAATAGAATATCTTGATGCTGCTTTTATAAATAACCCCATGGCAACACATAGCAAACTAATATGTATCCAATTACTCCTTAAGAAAAAAGGATAATTATTTGCAAAGATATTTTTAGCTTCTATAAAAGAGTTACTATTTTCTGAGATAATGAACCAATACACTAATTTCGATATCGGAATTGAAACCAATACGATTCCTATCACTAATTTCTTTGCTGATCTATTCATTTTCCTTCTTTCAGTGAAAATCTAAGTTGCAATGCAATATAAATAATTCTTAAAACAATGTAATTTCCGTTAAGCCTTTGTTATTTAAGTATTTATTAATACAACTTATGGGCTACTAACTATACCTTTAAATAAAAAAAGAAAAAAGATGGAAAAAGTATTGATAGCAGGAGCAAACGGAACTACAGGAATGGAAATAGTAAAAAACCTACAAGGTCATCCAAGTTTTGAGCCCATCGCAATGATAAGAAAAGAAGAGCAACAAGCTACTTTTGATAATATGAATGTAAAAAGTATTATCGCAGACTTAGAAGGTGATGTAGAGCCTGCAGTACAAGGTATAGATCGTGTTATTTTTGCTGCCGGATCTGGAGGAAAGAAAGTAAAAGAAGTAGACCGTGATGGCGCAATCAATCTTATTGACCGTTCTAAGGCGGCAGGAGTAAGAAAATTTGTAATGCTAAGCTCTATGGGAACAGATGATCCTTCACAAAACGAAGAACTACAAGAGTATTTAGAAGCTAAAAAAGAAGCAGATGAGCATTTAAAATCTAGTTTTTTAGAATATAGCATTGTACGTCCTGGAGCATTAACCAACAACGAAAAAACAAATAAAATTAAAGCTGCTGAAAAATTAGGAGAATACGGAGAAATCCCAAGAAAAGATGTAGCGCAAGTTTTAGTAGATTGCCTACAGCCTAATATGCTTAAAAATAAAACCTTTGAAATTTTAAGTGGTGAAAGAGCAACAGAATTAGCCTTACAAGAAATCGATCAGGTTTCTTAGTAAAGAATCACTTAAAGAAAATAGCCTTGTAAATTTTACAAGGCTATTTTTTTATTTAAAAGCATCATCCTTAGGCTCCCATAATTCAATTTTATTGCCTTCAGGATCTAATATCCAACCAAATTTTCCATACTCAAACTCCTCCATCTCTCCTACAACTTCTACACCCTCTTCTTTTAATACCTTCAACAACTCTACTAAATTTTCTACACGAAAATTCATCATAAATTGCTTTTGCGAAGGCTCAAAATATTTAGTTTCTTCGCCCATTGGGCTCCACTGGGTAGTACAATCATTCCCTTCTTCATCTTTCCACCAAAAAGTTTTACCGTACTCATCGGTTCCTAAACCCAAATGCTTATCATACCATTCTTTGGTTTTCTTTGCATCTTTAGTTTTAAAGAAAAAACCTCCTAAACCTGTTACTCTATTTTTCATCTTAAATTATCGTTTTATGTTTTCTTCGTAGATAGAAATCCACTCTTCCATTGACATCTTTTGTACGAGTTCGGCTATTAAACCATAAGGGATATTTTCAACTTTTTTAAAACGCACACAGCTTTTCCCCATGTCTAATTTCGTTTTTACGTGTTTGGGATATTCATTTACAAACCAATCATGTAATTTCTTATTTGCATAAATCCCCGAATGATACAAATTAACCGAGTTTTTTTGAGAGGCAAAACTCATAAAAGGTAAAGGTTCTTCTGGCTTGCAATGATAACCTGCAGGATAAGCCGAATGTGGTACATAATATCCTATCATCCCATATTGCATCCCTTCTTCAAAACCCTTTGGTAAATTTTGTTGAATCGTTTTTCTTAGCTTTTTTAAAGCCTCTTGGCGCTCTTCTGGAGCTTTTTGAATATATTCTTCTGGTGTAGTAGCTTTTGAGGTCATTTTATACTTTTTATTCAGTAATTGGCAGTAAAATACTTGTGGGTATTTCTCTAAATTACTTTTATATCTAATCTTTCGTTATTACGCTTCCGCGGAAGCGAAAACATAAATTTAAAAAACTTGCTTGATTTTATCGACGATAACTTGAGCCAATTTCTCTTTACTTTCTATGGTCCATCCTGCAATGTGCGGACTTAATAACACATTATCTGTTTCAATAAGATATTGAAAAGCTTCTGGAAGTGCATGTTCGTCGCTAAAAAGATTTTCAAATGAAGATTTTTCATACTCAAGTACATCTAATCCCGCTCCTAGAATAGCACCCGATTTTAGTGCAGAAACCAAATGTTTTGTCACTACAGATTTTCCTCTCGCCGTATTAATAAGCCAAAAAGGATTTTTAAATTGGTTTATAAAATCGCTATTTATCATATTTTTAGTAAGACTTGTAAGTGGAGTATGTAAACTTAACACCTCAGCATTTTCTTGTAACTCTTTTAAACTTACCTGTCTTGCATCTTGGTTAGCTATATTTTCTTTTAAATCATAAAAAATCACTTCGCAATCAAAACCTCTTAGCTTTTTTGCAAATGCTTTTCCCATATTTCCAAAGCCAATGATACCAACGGTTTTCCCTTCAAGTTCTAGTCCGCGGTTTTCTTCTCGTTTCCAAATACCATTTCTAACCTCTTGATCTGCTCTTCTCAAATGATTAAATAAACTAAGTAACATTCCCAAGGCATGTTCACCTACCGCATTGCGATTCCCTTCGGGAGCAGAAAATAATTGTATCCCTTTTTTCTCGGCATAAGCAGTATCAATATTTTCTAGTCCTGCGCCCAACCTTCCTATAAATTTGAGGTTGGTTGCTGCATCTAAGAAAGTTTGATCTATCGTAAATCGGCTTCTTATAATAAGGCCGTCATAGTTAGAAATTTTATCCTCTATTTCGCTTTTCGCGGAATTATAGTCTTCATCATTTTGAAAACCGTAAGCCTGAAGCTGTTCTAGCATTAATGAATGGTTGCGATCTACGTGTAAAATTTTCATAACTAAGATTCAAAAAAAGGTTCTGTGATTTTTGGCTGAATACGCTGCGGCTTCTGTTTTTCTAGATCTATAAAACACCAAAGTGTTTTTGCTTTGGCTACTATCTTTTGATCTTTTTGTCGGTATATTTCGGTTCTACGCTCACTTTTTACTCCGCCGTAATTTTCTATCCACGTTTTTAACGTTAGAGTTTCCCCCTCAAAAGCAGGGTATTTATATTCTATATAGTGATTGAGAACTACCCATCCATATTTTTTTCTGATATCTTCTGGCGCTTTTGCTTTCCAATGCTTTTCTCCTATATCTTGTACCCATTGTAAATAGGTAACGTTATTTACATGGTTAAGATCATCGATAACCTCTGGAGTTACTACCAGTTCATCTATAAAGGGGATGGGTTTCATTTTTTTAATTTGTGGGCGAATTTACAATAAAATTCTTTTGAAATAGATTAACGTTAAAACTGACCCTTATGGTTTTATTTAAGTTACAAAATTTCGCATTAGGGATAGTAGTGATAGCTTTTTGTATGGCTTTAGCTTACAAAAACTACAAACGTATAGCCCGACCCGAAGGGAAATGCCCTAAAACCCTAAAATAAGTTTAGCAATGGTAAAATAAATAAGAATACCACAAATGTCATTACTAGTCGTAATAAACGGTCCTGTAGCCATAGCGGGATCTATGCCTTGTTTATCTAAAATAATAGGAACAAATGTACCTATTAAAGAAGCTATAATAATTACCGAAATAAGAGATATACCTACCGTTAGACCAAAGTCTAAATTAAGGTTTAATAAAAACATACCTCCTACAATTAGTAAAATGGCTAACACTGCACCATTAAGTAAGCTTAGTAATACTTCTTTTATAAGACGTTTAAACAAAGAGCCTTTTAAGCTTTGATTGGCCAAACCTTGCAATACTATCGCCGAAGATTGTACACCCACGTTCCCTGCCATAGCGGCAATAAGGGGTACAAAAAAGAAAAGCTCTCCGTGTTTTTCCATAGCAGCATCAAAAGTTCCTAAGACTTTTACAGAAACAAAACCTCCAATAAGCGCTAAAATTAACCAAGGTAATCGTGCGCGAGTTAATTGCCAAACACTATCATCTGCTTCTACATCTTCAGAAATACCCGCAGCCATTTGGTAATCTTTTTCGGCTTCTTCTTTAATAAAATCGATAATATCATCAACGGTAATTCTTCCTACCAAGCGACCCATTTCATTAATAACGGGAATAGCTTCTAAATCATATTTTTGCATGATTCTAGCCACCTCATCACCTGGAGTATGAACGCTTACATAATCTACTTTATCTATATAAATGTCGCTTATTTGAGCATCGCTAGAAGCGGTAAGTAAATCTTTTAAAGAAAGTCTTCCTTTAAGACGATCTTTATTGTCTACCACATAAATAGAATGTACGCGTGTTACTTCTTCGGCCTGCTCTCGCATCTCGCTCATGCAACCCGTAACACTCCAATTTTCGTTTACTTTCACCAATTCTTTCGCCATTAAACCACCGGCAGAATCTTCATCGTAGCGTAAGAGTTCTACAATATTATCGGCGTGTTCTTCATCTTCAATATGAGAAATTACGCTCTGCTTAAGATCGTCAGAAAGTTCTGCTACAATATCTGCAGCATCATCGGTATCCATTTCTTCAATCTCTTCGGCTATTTCTTTAGCAGAAAGATTGTTAATGATCTTATCTCGATCATCTTCATCTAGCTCCATTAAAACCTCTGCGGTTTTATCACTTTCTAGGAGTTTAATGACATAAGTAGCGTCATCTAGCGAAATTTCGTCTAAAATTTCGGCAATATCGGCGTGGTGTAATTCTTCTAAATGCAGCTTTAGCTCCTCGTTGTTTCTTTCTTCAACGAGTTGCTCAATACGTTCTATAAGTTCTTTACTTATCTGAAACTGCATCTTCAGCTATTTTTTGGGTGAGTTCTAAAAATTTTGCCACCGATAATTGTTCTGGTCGCTGGTCAAATATACTATCTTCTTTTAATTTGTCTGATAGTTGGAAGGTTTTTAAACTATTTCTTAACGTCTTTCGACGTTGATTAAAAGCTGTTTTTACCACTTTAAAAAATAACTTCTCCTCTACGGGAAGAGAATAATCTGCTTTACGAATGAGCCTTAACACACCGCTATCTACTTTTGGCGGAGGATTAAATACGGTTGGTGGAACGGTAAACAAATATTCAGCTTCAAAATAAGCTTGCGTAAATACAGATAAGATTCCGTAGGTTTTGCTTCCTTCCTTTTCACAAATACGTTTGGCCACTTCCTTTTGAAACATCCCTGTGAATTCGGGCACTAAATCTCTATTTTCAATGGCTTTAAATACAATTTGTGAAGAAATATTATAGGGGAAATTTCCAGTAATGGCAAAAGGTTCCCCGTCAAACAAAGTAGTCAAATCTGCTTTAAGGAAATCGGCTTCTAAAATTTCAAAATCTCTTACAGGAACTTCTGGGTGTTCTAATGCAAAGCTATTCTTTAAATAATGGATAGATTCTGTATCCAAATCCATCGCCTTTACTATTTTTCCTTTTTGAAGAATATACTTGGTAAGTACTCCAGTCCCTGGACCTATCTCTAATACATTTTCATAATTATTCAGCGTAAGCGTATCTCCAATACGTTGAGCTACCTCTTCGTCTTTTAGAAAATGCTGACCTAAATGCTTCTTTGCCTTAACCGCATCTTGCTCTGGTTTTCCCGAAGAAAAGTTTTTCTTTTTAAAGTATTTAGGTTTTTTCTTCATTGCTCGCTTACTACTTCTAACTCGGTTCTAAAAGCTACAAATTTACCTTTAAATCGTTTAGAAGCAGCCCTTAATTCGGTGGCATTTTCATTGTAATACGCTTCTAAGGTAGCTTTATCTTTGGTGGTATATTGTACAGAATAGGTGATTCCTCCCATGGCTTCTTCTACCAATACTCTAGTCATTAAAGCTTTGGTAAATTTTCCTGTATCTAACATTTGTGGAATATGTTCCTCTTTCATCCATTGTAACCATTCTTCATGGGCTTCTTCCACTACATTGATCGTAACGTTATATATATACATAAAATGCTTTTGGGTTAAAACGTAAAATTAAGACTAATTTAATTGATAGCGTCTCCACGAAGCTGCCTATATTTTTTACGCGCTTCATTATAGTAAATACTATCTTCGTGCTCAAAAATAATTTTTTCGTAATTACTTTTTGCCTCTTCAGGATTATTTAACTGTTCTTCGTAGATTTTTGCCATTGTAAAGTAGGTTTCATCTGCATAAATACTGCGTTGAGTACTCACAGCTATATCTTTAAAGCTCTCTAAGGCTTCTTGGTATTTTTTCTGCACAAAAAGGATATTTGCTTTCATAAACAAGACATCATCTTCTATAGGCTGACCTTTATTTTCTGCTAAAATAGTATTGAGAAGAGAAATAGCTTCTGTATTTTTTTTCTGATAAGCTAATAAATCCGCTTTAGCGAATTGCTTTAAAGCTGTATGTGTAGAATCTACTTCGGTTTGCATATTATCTCCAATTAACAAATGTAGCTGCAAAGCATCATTAGCGATTAATTTTGAGGTTGCCGTTTTTAATACTTTGAGTTGGGTTTTTGCCCAATCAAAATCACCTTTATAAAAACTGGTTTTAGCAATTTTAAAAGTAGCTTCTTGCGCTATTTCAGAGTTTTCTAACAATTTTTGAATTTGACTATAATAAATAAGCGCTTGGTTAAACTTTTCTTGTAATACCAAAATATCGGCTTTTATCATTTTTGCCTGAGCCTCTTCATACCTATTGATTCTCGAATTTAAGAGCGTGTCTAATTTCGCTAAAGCGGAATTTTTATCACCCTTTTGAAAAGCTAAAAATTGAGCATATTGCAATTGAATGGGGAAAATTTCTGTCGAGGAAGCTTGAGTGTAAGCTTCAAAAACTTGTTGAAAGTCTTCTTCTATTTTTTGATATTCTTTTGCTGTGGCTTCATTTATTTCTAGCTGTAAAAGTGCGGCCTGTGCTTCAATTTTTCTTGCAATAATATCTTCGTTTGTAATTAGGTAATTGTAAATTTCACTCGCCGCTTCTAATTGATTTTCTTCTTGCGCTAAGTTGGCCAACTCAAACATAGGGCGCATATTTTTTTGGGGAGATCTCACATATATAGCGCGTTCTTGCACAAATGCTTTTTGATATTCTTTTTGTTGCGTAAACAACCAACTTAATAATGAATTATACATCACATCTGGTGTTTGCTGATTTTTTACCAATAAGCTTTTTCGAAGCATTTGATTGGCTTCATTTTCCTTATCTTCGGTAACAAACTCTGCGAAATTGCGTTTAATAGCATAAACATATTTCGGTTCTTTTTCTATGAGGTTAAGGTAGCTTTCAAACATCTTATTCAACTCCCCTTTTTCTCCATAAATTCTGGCTAATTCTACCGTAAAAGTGGCATTTGCTTTTTCCTTTAGTGCAGTCTCATAAGTGATCACTGCTTCATCTAATAAATTATACTGCTGAAAAGATCTCCCAATGGTGTAAGCATAAGCCGAAGATTCTCCCACTCTGTCAATCGCTTTTTGATAGTTTTCTTGTGCTTTTTCGGGCTGATCTTGTAATTGATAGTTGTAACCTAAATCTACCCATAAATTAGGATATGTTACATTGCCTTGTAACTGTTCTAATAGCAATTTTTCTGCAGAAGCATATTCTTGAAGCTCTTGGTAGGTCGCTACTAACTGATTGATATTTTTTAAATCGCGCGGACTTTGCTCATAAATTTTTTCATAAATAGCTTTTGCTTTTTCATATTCTCCTTGGTCAAAATAATTATTCGCCAAAGCTGAAGATTGTGAAAAGCCTATACTTACTGAAAAAAATAATATGATAGAAACTAAAAAACGCATCTCGCTAAGATAGCAAAATGCGTTTAAATATAGTTTTAAAATGTTTTTAATCTATCATATCAAAACCTGTGTAAGGCACTAATACTTTTGGTATTTTAATCCCATTTGGAGTTTGGTAGTTTTCTAAAATACCTGCGATAACACGAGGCAATGCTAAAGAACTTCCGTTAAGGGTATGGATTAACTCCTTTTTACCTTGCTCGTTCTTATATCTTACCTTTAATCTATTGGCTTGGAAAGTTTCAAAATTAGATACCGAAGAAATTTCTAACCAACGGTCTTGACCGGCAGAAAACAATTCGAAATCGTAAGTTAATGCCGAAGTAAATCCTAAATCGCCTCCGCATAAGCGTAACACACGATAAGGTAATTCTAATTCTCTCAAAATCTCTTTTACGTGCTCTACCATGTTATCCAACGTAGCATAAGAATCTTCTGGTTTTACCAAATTCACCAATTCTACTTTATCAAATTGGTGCAAACGGTTAAGACC
This sequence comes from Mesonia algae, assembly GCF_003253545.1. GTDB lineage: Bacteria > Bacteroidota > Bacteroidia > Flavobacteriales > Flavobacteriaceae > Mesonia > Mesonia algae. The sequence goes on along the minus strand of NZ_QKYV01000001.1, from coordinate 640,529 downwards.
ACGAACGTGCGCTCCATAAGAACCTGCCTCTCTTCTAAAACAAGGCGTAAATGCTGTACAAGAAATAGGTAATTGGTTTGCCTCTAGTAAATTTCCTCTAAACATATTGGTTAAAGGTACCTCTGAAGTTGGAATTAGATATAAGTCATCTTCTGGCATATGATACATTTGTCCTTCTTTATCGGGCAATTGTCCCGTACCAAAACCAGACTCTGCGTTTACCGCCAATGGCACTTGATATTCGGTATATCCCGCTGCCGTATTTTTATCTAAAAAGTAAGTAATCAAAGCACGTTGTAGCCTTGCTCCTTTTCCTTTATAAACAGGAAAACCAGCTCCTGTGATTTTATTACCTAATTCAAAATCTATGAGGTCGTATTTTTTTGCTAATTCCCAATGAGGTAAAGCATCTTTTTCTAAAGTTGGAATTTCTCCCTCTTTAAAAATCTCTTCATTATCATCTTCAGATACTCCAGCAGGAACAGAGTCGTGCGGAACGTTAGGAATAGTATATAAAATCTCATTTAACTGATTAGAAACTTCATTAAGTTTTTCGTTCAGTTCTTTAGAGGTTTCTTTTAACGCTCCTGTTTGCTCTTTAACTTTATTGGCTTTTTGCTGTTCACCAGATTTAAATAGCAACCCAATTTCTTTGGACAAACGATTAGATTCTGCCAAAGTTTGATCTAACTCTGCCTGAGTTGTTCTTCGGGTTTCATCTAACTGCAAAACTTCTTCAAAAAGGGCTTCTGCCTTAAAATTTCGCTTTTCTAAAGCTTTAATGTAAGCTTCTTTGTTTGCTTTAATTTGAGCTACTTGTAACATAGAATGTTCAATTTATATAACGGTTACGTTTTTACTTCCGCTTGACGGAAATAAAATAAAGCCTCAAAGTTAAAGATTTGATTTAAGATTTAGCGCTCTTCGGGTAGTAAAATCCATTCGTTATGAAAGAAATAATCCCACTCTGCCGATGCCATATCTACAGATGAATCTATAAGAGAGACATACGGACCGCGATTAATGCTCACTTTAGCATCTACATACACGGCAACATCTCGTCCTTTTGCTGCGTATTCTTGCTTTAAACGTCTAGAAAATTGCCAAATAACATCGGGTTTGGTGCTTACCGTACGTAATTGCTTTTTAGAGAGGTAATCGCCTTTTTTTATGATGGTAGTTTTTCCTGTATTTTTATCGACTACTTTAAACGTGCTAATTCCGCTTTTGCTACGTAACATCATGCGCCAGCTTAAGCGGTGGCCTTCTTCGGTTAATAAAACATCGCCTTTAATAAACCAATGCCTTAACGGAAGACTAATTTGAACCACAAACCACGTTATAAAAAAAGCTTTCATTAATCCGCTTTTAGATGGTACTTTCACCTCTCCTTGATCATAATATTCTTTTTTTAATTTAAAACGCTTATGAATAATTTGCGTAGGAAAGAAAAACAAACAAAAGGCAAGTGACAAATAAGGGAAAATTCCTATTTGAAAAACAATACTATTAAATAAATGAAAAAAGATAGCAAAGATAAATACTGGAGTTCTAGTTCTCTTCCACAACAATAATGGAACAACGAGTAAATCGAATAATATCCCAAAATAAGTGATGGTTACGTGTGTCCATTTTTCTTGAAGTATATCGCCAATTAACCAATAGTCTTTTTTAGATTTCATTAGCAGCTCTGGCACAGAACCATCTAACCAATCGGGGTATAGTTTTGCACAAGATGCATAGGTATAAACAATTAGTAGCTGCAAAATAATAAATAAGTGTACCCAACGTGGTGTAGATAAGGACCGTATTCTATCATTTTGTTTTGCATCGATAGAGAAATAGGCGTTTGCTGGCACCAATAACATAAATATGCAAATAAGAACAAGTAAATAATAATGGTTGTTGTAACTGGATTTTTGCATCAGATAGACGCATGTCCACATAATAGTATAGGCAGAAAGGCTCCAGCGGTATTTATAACCAATGGTCACTAATACACCAAATACTCCCATTAAAAAATAATAGAAATACATACCGTTTCCTGGAAGCGGTTGTAAAAAATCGAAACCTATAAAATTAAAAGTTTGTTGAGGTTCTAGTAAGGTTCTAGTAATCCATCCAGTAAAAATGGCTCCCCAAGCTTCTAATGTAATTAATACCCCAAAGAAAATTCTAAAAAGAATGAGAGCACTATTATCTATATGCTTAAACAACCACTTATTAATCATTATTAATCGCTTTTGAGTCTTGAATATAGCTTTTTGTATAATTTAAATCATTATTCATAGCCTCAATTAATTGATCGACATCTCCAAATTTTATTTCATCACGTATTCTTTTTAGGATTTGAATGCTGAGTTCTTGACCGTATAAATCTTGACTAAAATCTAAAAAATAAGTTTCGATGGTTTGTGTATCTCCTCCAACGGTGGGATTAGTCCCGATATTCATCATACCGAAAACCCACTTATTATCTAAGTGAGCTTTTACAATGTAAACTCCGTTTTTTGGAATAATTTTATAATCTTCTTTAATCTCTAAATTGGCTGTTGGGAAACCTAAAGTTTTACCTAAGCTCTTTCCTTTTACTATTTTTCCGTTAAGGGAAAAAAGATTGCCCAAAAATGTATTAGCTTTTTCTATGTCGCCTTCTTCTATAGCTTTTCTAATTTTAGTAGAACTTACTGCAACTTCTTCTACATCTTGTTTAGAAATTTCTTCTACCGTAAAACCAAAGGTCTTTCCTAATTCTTTTAAATCTTGAATATTAGCGTTCCTATTTCTACCAAAGCGGTGGTCGTAGCCAATGATAATTTTTTTTGCATTTAATTTATTGACTAAAATTTGCTCCACATATTCTCTTGCTGTAAGTCTAGAAAATTCTTTTGTAAAAGGGTAAATCACTAAATGATCTACTCCTTTACTCTTTATAATCTTCTTTCTCTCCTCTATAGTATTTATTAACTTGATTCCCACTTCTTTTTGCAAGACCATTCTTGGATGCGGAAAAAAAGTAAGGATCGCAGACTCCAAATGATTTTTTTGAGCTACATCTATTAATCGGTCAATAATTTTTTGATGACCCACATGCACCCCATCAAATGTACCAATCGTAACTACAGAAGGGTTTATTATCTCACTCATTTCCTTAGAGTTATTCATATTTTAACTTAAATATCTTTTCTTAAACCTTAAAAATACACTAATTTTAAAGCTTAACTTAATCCTACATACACAATGAATACAAATTTACGTCATGTTTTAGGTTTAGTATTATTTTTCTTGGCTTTTTCAGTTTCAGGACAAGATAACTATTGGACCAAAACATCTAAAAAAGCTCTAAGTAATTTAGAGAAAACCAAAAGATCATCGAACCCTACATCTTATCATTTATTTCACTTAGATCTAAATGCATTTAAGAATATTGTGGAGCAAGCTCCAAAAAAAGGTACCTTCACAGGACAATCTCCTGTCGTAGTTGAGTTTCCTATGGAAACAGGTAAGCTAGAAAAATTTAGAGTAACTTCTTCTTCAATCATGGAAGATGAATTACAAGCTAAATTTCCAAATATAAAAACATATAAGGCTGTTGGAATTGATGATCCAACTGCAACGATGAGGTTTAGCGTTACTCAATTTGGCTTACACACTATGAGCCTTTCTGGAGTTAGAAGTGCAACTTACATAGATCCCTATACCACCAATACAGAAAACTATATAATATATAATAGAAAAGATTTAACAAAAGGGTCATCAAGTTTCGAATGTTTAACAGAGCAAGGAATAGATTTACCCTCTTTAAATGGATCTTCAAGTCGCGTCTTAAATGTAGATGACAGTGTTCATAGAACTTATAGACTAGCTCAATCTTGTAATGCCGAATATGGTAACATTTTCGCTAATCCAGGAACTGAAGTAGAAGATATTCAGGCACAAATGACCATTACAATTAATAGAGTAAATGAAATCTATGAAAGAGATTTAGCAATTACCTTATTGTTTGTAGCTAATAACGACGAAATTATTTACTACGGTGCAACCAATTCAGATCCTTGGGCTGGAGAGTACAACAACACTACTCAAAACGTAATCGACAATATTATTGGTGATACCAACTATGATATTGGTCATAATTTTAACACTTCGGGTGGAGGTAACGCTGGATGTATTGGTTGCGTTTGTAGTAGCGGAGAAAAAGGAAGCGGATACACAGGACGCCCTAATCCTACTGGTGACCCATTCGATATTGATTATGTAGCTCACGAAATGGGACACCAGTTTGGTGGCTACCACACCATGAACACCTGTTCTAGAAGTGGTAGTGGACAGACTGAAGTTGAGCCTGCTAGCGGTAGTTCTATAATGGGATACGCAGGAATTTGTCCAACTAACGTGCAATCTAACAGTGATGCACATTTCAATTATGTAAACATAAGAGATATTAGCGCCAATATTAAAAATGGAGTAAGTAGTTCTTGTGATGAAGAAACAATAATTTCAAATCAAGCTCCAATAGCTGATGCAGGAAATGATTATATTATCCCTAAGTCTACTGCATTCGTATTGAGAGGAAATGCAACCGACGCAGATGGTAGTGAAACTCTTACTTATAATTGGTCTCAAAATGATCCAGAACAAGCTCCAGGAAGTGGAACACCACAATCCAACTGGGCGCAGGGACCTTTATACAGATCTATAATGCCTAACAATTCTCCTAATAGATATATGCCTAATTTAGCCAGTGTAGTAAATGGTAACTTAACACCTACTTGGGAGGTTACACCTTCTGTTGCTAGAGAGATGAATTTCTCATTTTTAGTGAGAGATAATGGAAGTGGGTTTGCTGAAGGTGTTGGACAAACTGATGCAGACCTAATGAAGGTAACTGTAAACGGTACGGCTGGTCCGTTTTTAGTTACTTCTCAAAATAACGAAGGTGTTACCTGGAATGTTGGAGAAAATCAAACCATAACTTGGGATGTCGCAAATACAAATGTAGCACCAATCAACACGTCTAACGTTAATATATTAATGAGTATAGATGGTGGTGTAAATTTTGATATTACGATAGCCGAGAATTTACCAAACAATGGTTCTGCTGACATTGTAGTACCTTCTGTAGGAACAGTTTCAAATGCCAGAATTATGATTGAAGCTGTTGATAATATTTTTTATGCTGTAAATCAAGAAGTTATAACAACTCAAGAGTCAGAGTTTATTGTAACACTAGAAGAAAGTGAAATATCTATTTGTCAACCAGAAGATGCAATATACAGTTTTACCTATAATACTTTTTTAGGATTTGATGAAACAACTACATTTTCAGTAGAAGGTCTTCCAAACGAATTAACTGCTTCTTTCGATACAGCATCTGCAACAGCAGATGGAACAGATGTTACTATGACCATATCTGGAACAGAGGATGTAAGTGTAGGTAATTATCCTTTTCAAATTGTAGGTACATCTGCCACAATAGTTAAAACTTTTGATGCACAACTAGATATTTTTGGAAACAATATTATGACTCCTGTCTTGTTGAATCCTATAGACGGTGATGTTGATGTATCTAGCACACCTGTATTGACTTGGGAAACTTCAGAGAATGTAGAATTCTATACCGTACAAATTGCTACAGATTTAGAATTTACAGATATCATAGAGAATTCAGATGTATATACCGGTAATACGTATGCATTCCTATCTGCAGAAAATGAAACTACATATTACTGGAGAATATTAGCTACTAACAACTGTCTGAGCTCAGATTTCTCTGAAATTTTTAGCTTTACTACTATTTCTTGTGAAAGCTGTCCGTCTTCAGGAAATATAAATTATGATACTGGCGTAACTTTAGTAACTTTTAATACCATTAACAATAGCACACCATCAATTAAAAGTGTAGGATATAACGATTTTACTTCAATTTCTACAGAGATAGTAAAAAATCAAAGCTATGACCTTTCTGTAAATGTGAATACTGATGGTAATTATTTATCAAGAACTTTGGTGTGGATAGATTGGAATCAAAACTGTAGTTTTGATGACCCAGGTGAGGAGTACAATATGGGAACCGCCTTTGGAGTAACCAATGGCGCTACTAGTTCTTCACCCTTAAGCATCTTAGTACCTGAGACAGCTTTAACAGGAAGTACTACTATGCGTGTTTCTACAAGATATAGCCAAAATCCTACTTCTTGTGCAGATGATTTTGATGGTGAGGTTGAAGATTATACTCTTAATGTAGGAACTCTTTCTACTGATAGTAATTCTATGACTTCTACTTTTAATTTATGGCCAAACCCAAATCACGGGGAGTTTACGGTTAGCTTAAACTCTACAAGTTCCCAACCTACCAAATTAGCAGTATATGATGTTACTGGAAGGTTATTTTATAGCAAAGACTTACAAACCCAAACCAAGGTTCAAGAAAATGTAAGTCTAGCAAATGCTCAAGCTGGTGTTTACTTTGTAAATGTAAGTGATGGTAACAACTCTATTACCAAAAAAATAATAGTTCAGTAATTTGAATTTCATTTTGATAAAAAAAAGAGGAAGCAAATGCTTCCTCTTTTTTTATTTTCCGTTAAAGCTGTTCATAGTGTTAGATAAACCTGCGGTACCAAAAGATTTTATCAAGGCAACCGACTTATCTAGTCGTTCTTTCATTTGTTTATTTTCTTCTTCACTCCATTCTCCTAACACATAATCTATTTGTTTGCCTTTAGAGAATTCGTCACTAATGCCAAACCTAAAACGATTGTATTTAGTTGTATTAAGCTGCTGCTGAATATCTTTTAAACCATTGTGACCTCCATCACTACCTTTAGCTTTTAGTCTTAACGTTCCGTATGGAAGATTTAAATCGTCGGTAATGACTAATAAATTTTCTAAATCTACTTTTTCTTTTTCTAGCCAGTATCTTACTGCTTTTCCGCTAAGGTTCATATACGTACTAGGTTTTAAAAGAATAAATGTTCTCCCTTTAAATTTATAGGTTGCTTTATCTCCCAATTTCACAGTTTCAAATGTGATCTCATTTTCTTGCGCAAGATGATCTAATACTTTAAAGCCTATATTATGCCTTGTATTATGATATTTAGGTCCTATGTTACCAAGTCCTACTATTAGAAACTTTTTCATATCAGTTTCAATATTTTTAGATGTTGCTAAAATTTTTCCGAAGAAAGAAAGCATGTTTTTAAATTTTAGTAAAAATAAAAAAGCATTCCGTAAAGGAATGCTTTTCTAATAAATAAATTCTTGAATGCTGCTTATGCGTCATTAGATGCTGCTGCTGCTCCTTCGTCTTTAACTTCGGTAGCTGGCACATCTCCTGCATCAACATCATCTTCATCATCTGCATCTGCAACGATGTTTCTAGATGTTTTCACTTGGCAAATTACAGTGTTATCTGGGTGAAGAATAGTATAATCTTCGTTCTCTACAGCGGTAACATATAATTTATTTCCAATTTTAAGTGGAGAAACATCAGCAATAATATAATCTGGTAATTTGCTTGCTAAACCTTTCACTTTCATTCTACGTAAGTTAAAACGTAAAACACCACCATTTTTAACCCCTCTTGGTACACCTTCTGCGTGTACAGGAATTTCCATGCTAATTTCTTGATCTTCACCAAACTCATAAAAATCCATATGTAGGATATTATCTGTTACTGGGTGAAATTGAATATCTTGAAGAACTGCGTTGTACGACTTACCATCTTCTAATTCGATCACTACCGTGTGAACGTCTGGTGTATAAATCAAGCTATTGAATGACACTTCTGGTGCCGAAAAATGTAATGCTTGTTCCCCTCCGTATAACACGCAAGGAACCTCTCCAGCATTACGTAAGGCTTTTGTTACTTTTTTACCTACGCTTTCTCTTTTAGATCCTTTGATCGTAATTGACTTCATTTTTAAATATATAAGTGTTAATAAATAATATTTACATTAAAAACTTTGAACTAATCGATTTGTTTTCGTGTACAGCTTTCATTACATCTGCAAAAAGATGTGCACAAGAAACTACTTTTATCTTATCGCTCTTTTCCGTTAACGGAATAGAATCGGTAACAATTAATTCTTCTAGTTTTGAGTTATTGATTCTTTCATATGCATTACCAGACAATACAGGATGTGTACAAATTGCTCTTACACTTTTTGCTCCTTTTTCGATCATCACATCGGCAGCTTTAGTAAGCGTACCTGCCGTATCTACCATATCGTCTACTAGTACCACATTTTTACCAGATACATCACCAATTAATTCCATATGAGAAATTAAATTAGCTTTAGCACGTTGCTTATAACAGATTACCACATCACTTTCTAAAGCTTTAGAATAAGCGTAAGCTCTTTTTGAACCTCCCATATCTGGTGAAGCAATTGTCAAATTATCTAAAGCTAAGTTTCTTAAGTATGGTAAAAATACCGTTGAAGCAAATAAGTGATCTACTGGTTTTTCAAAAAATCCTTGAATTTGATCTGCATGTAAATCCATCGTAATAATTCGAGTGGCTCCAGCAGTTTCTAGCATCTTAGCAATCAATTTTGCTGCAATTGGCACTCTAGGTTTGTCTTTTCTATCTTGTCTCGCCCAACCAAAGTATGGCATCACTGCGGTAATGTGTCTAGCCGATGCTCTTTTAGCTGCATCTAACATCAACAACATTTCCATAAGGTGATCGCTACTAGGATTGGTAGAACCAATAATAAAAACACGTGCCCCTCTTACAGATTCTTCAAACGAAGGTTGAAACTCCCCATCACTATAGGTAGAAGTAATTACATTCCCTAAAGGAATTCCATAATGCTTGGCAATATCTTGAGCTAGGCTCATACTTTGCGTACAAGCAAAAAGTTTAGCATCGGTAACTACTTGTGACATAACGATTTGTTGTTTTAAACCTATTGTACTTTCTGACTATCAATAAGTTTGCAAATTTAAAAATAAATTTGAAGCTAAAAAGTAATATTATAATTTATTTCTTGCGTTATAATCATTTTTATTTCTAATTTTGCACTTCCAAAATTGCTCAAGTGGCGGAACTGGTAGACGCGCTGGATTCAAAATCCAGTTTCTTAGGAAGTGCGGGTTCGATTCCCGCCTTGAGTACAACAAAACCCAAAGAAAATTTTCTTTGGGTTTTTTATTTTAAAAGCGTATTTCCATTCATTTTTTTAGGTATTTTCTATTTTCAAATGTATGTTTGAAATAGCATAAATTTTTACCTATGAATGAATTTTGGATTTACTTTAAATTAGGACTTACCCACGTTTTAGACTACAACGCCTACGATCACGTATTATTTTTAACCGTTCTAGTCGCTGCCTACACTTTTTACGAATGGAAAAACGTTGTGGGCTTAGTAACAGTTTTCACTATTGGGCATACCATATCACTTATACTAGCTTCTTACGACATAGTAAATGTAAGTAGCAGCATTATTGAATTTTTAATCCCCATCACTATATTTATAACCGCACTTTATAATTTATTTACAGCGGGAAAAAACAATAATTCCAGAATCAGTATTTTATACGCTACTACCCTATTTTTTGGAATCATCCATGGGTTAGGTTTCTCTTCTTTCTTTCTAAGCACAACGGGCAGTAAAGGAGTCGAAATATTAAGACTCTTAGAATTCGCATTAGGGATTGAAGCAGCTCAACTTATTGTAGTACTAGTAGTTCTTATACTATCTTTTATCTTTCAGTCTATTTTTAAATTTTCTAAAAGAGATTGGACTTTGGTTATTTCATCTATAGTTATAGGTTTAGTAATTCCTATGTTAATTGCAAATTGGATTTTATAACAGCTGAATTCATAAAACCTTACAAAACTCGCTCTAAGTTTTAATCATGAAAGATAAAAAACAACTTAAATTTGATAAAGCCTACCTACGTATTGCCAAAGAGTGGGGAAAACTATCTCACTGCAATCGAAAGCAAGTAGGCGCACTTATTGTAAAAGACCGTATGATAATTTCAGATGGTTATAATGGCACACCTACCGGCTTTGAAAATCCTTGCGAAGACGACGAAGGCTACACCAAATGGTATGTTTTACACGCCGAAGCAAATGCTATTTTAAAAGTCGCTGGTTCAACTCAATCTTGTAAAGATGCCACATTATACATTACTATGAGTCCTTGTAAAGAATGTAGCAAGCTTATACACCAGTCTGGCATCAAACGTGTAGTGTACCATATAGATTATAAAGACAATTCTGGCTTATCTTTTCTAGAAAAAGCAGGAGTTATTATTGATCATATAACCGACTTAAACGAATAATTATTGAAAACATACGCTCAAAAATATTTGCCACTTATTATAGGAGCGGCTTTAGCTGTAGGAGTTTTACTTGGCGGATTTTTTAATTTTGGCGGAGACACTAAAAACACGTTCACCTCTAACGCAAAAAAAGCTAAACTTAACAAACTTATAGATTACATAGACTACGAATATGTAGACAGTGTAAATACTGACAGTATTGTAGATGTAACCGTTAACTCAATCCTTACCAATTTAGACCCTCACTCTACCTATATTCCTAAAAGCGATTACGAAGGAGTAGCCCAAAATATGAAAGGCGACTTTGTAGGTATTGGTATCAATTTTTATAAAATAGACGACACTATAACTGTTATTCGCCCGTTAACCGGAAGCCCCAGTGAAAAAGCAGGAATAGAAGCAGGCGATAGAATATTATATGCTAACAATATTCCCTTGTTTAACCAGCAAGTAGATAATGATTCTTTAACCAGTATTTTAAAAGGAAAGGTAAACACGTCAGTAAACTTAAAAGTATTTCGCAAAGGCAAAGAAAACCTTTTAGAGTTTAAAGTAAAAAGAGATCACATCCCCATACAAAGTGTAGATGCAACCTATATGTTAAGCAATACTTTAGGCTACATTAAAGTAAACCGTTTTGCTGAGACTACGTATGATGAATTTAACGCTTCCGCGGAAGCGTTATTAAAAGAAGGCGCCAAAAATCTTGTCTTAGACCTAAGAGATAACGGCGGAGGATACGTTGAACAAGCCATACAAATTGCCGATGAATTTCTAAAAGAAGACCAACTTATTTTGTTTACTAAAAATAAAAATAACTCGGTTAAAGAAACTTTTTCTACCAACGGTGGCAAATTTGAAAACAGTAAAGTATATGTGCTTATCAATGAAAATACAGCTTCAGCAAGTGAAGTTATTGCCGGAGCGTTACAAGACAATGACGTAGGAACTATTATTGGGAGACGTTCTTTTGGAAAAGGCTTAGTACAAAGAGAAATGGACTTAGGGGATGGTAGCGCCGTGAGACTTACTGTGGCCAGGTATTACACACCTACAGGAAGATCTATTCAAAGACCATACACCAACGGAAATGACGCCTACTTCAAAGATTATGAAAATAGGTATAAAAACGGAGAGCTAGAAAATAGAGACAGCATACATGTAAACGACTCTTTAAAATTTAAAACCCCTAAAGGAAAAATTGTTTATGGCGGAGGCGGAATTATACCCGATATTTTTATTCCTAAAGACACTAACTACAATTCCGAAAGCCTTAAATATATGCTTAGAAGCGGAGTAATGGATCGTTTTATCTTTTCGGAATTAGAAAAAGATAGACTTTACTATAAGTCACTGAGCTTAAATGAGTTTTCCAACTCTTTTAAAATTACCGACGAATTAGTAGAAAATTTCATCGATTACTTAAGACAGTTTAGTTTTGATTACCAAACAGGAAAATACAAGCCTTTATTAAAACGCTACCTTAAAGCCACCATCGCTCAACAATTGTTTGGCTCTAACGCCATGGAAAAAATTGTGAATCAAGAAGATGTAATGATCCAAAAAGTAATCGAAGTTGCTAAAGAAAATTAAAGTCTAATTTTCGTATTTTTCTTTGATTGCTCTAGACATTAATAAGATAAGCATAAGCACAATTACACACAAACAAGCTAAAATTCCTGCTAAAGCTATACTGCTATCTTTCGCCATAAGATCATTAAAATCTAATAATGTAGCATTATAACCTAATAAAATACTGGCCGATATAATTAAAAAGTAAATAAAATATTTCATTTCTAAGAAAATAGATTTTGAATGTTGGTCGCAAAAAGTTTTACTGCGATGGCTAACAAAATTACACCAAATATTTTACGTATAACGTTAATTCCTTGAGAACCTAAAACCTTTTCAATTTTTCCAGAAGATTTAAGCACCAAGTACACAAAAACTACATTTATAACAATCGCACATATAATATTTACAGTTTCATACTCCGAACGTAATGACAACAAAGTAGTCATGGTTCCCGCACCCGCAATAAGAGGAAAAGCCAACGGCACTATAGACGCCGTCTCTGGCGCATCATCTTTATATAATTGAATTCCTAAAATCATTTCTAATGCTAAAAAGAAGAGAATAAAAGCACCTGCAACCGCAAAAGAATTAACGTCTATACCAATAAGACTTAAGATCTCTTCTCCCACAAAAAGAAACATCACCATTAAAATAGCAGCGACAATAGAGGCCTTTTCACTTTCTATATGCCCTACTTTTTTTCGTAGATCTACGATAATAGGTATGCTTCCAATAATATCAATAACTGCAAATAAGATTAAGCTCGCTGTAATTATTTCTTTGAAGTCAAAATTCATAACTTAGAATATTCAGATTTTTTAAAGGGGGCAAAATTATTCCAAAAACCTTAGTATACAAGTATTTAAAAGTGAATTTTTTCTTAAAAGTTAAATCCCATATTTCTCCTTAATTCTTGTAAAATAAATTTAAATTTGCCCTATGTTTCAAATAGGAAAAACCATCGTTTCAGAAGATATCCTAACTAAGGATTTTGTTTGTAATCTAAATGCTTGCAAAGGAGCTTGCTGTGTAGCAGGAGAAGCAGGAGCCCCTGTAGAACCTGAAGAAGTAGAACTTTTAAAAGACGTTTATTCAAAAGTTAAGCCTTTTCTTAGAAAGGAAGGAATAGAATCTATTGAAGAGCAAGGCACTTACATTACAAATGATTTTGGCGAACTAGAAACACCTCTTGTAAATGGTGCAGAATGTGCTTACGTTACTTTTGATGACCGCGGAACTGCCCTTTGCGGAATTGAAGCTGCATACCGAGCAGGTGAAATTTCTTGGAAAAAGCCAATCTCTTGCGAACTTTACCCCGTAAGAGTTCAGAAATACTCCGAGTTTTCTGCTGTAAATTATCATCGTTGGCCAATTTGTGATGACGCCTGTTCTTTAGGTAAAGAATTACAAACTCCTATTTACAAATTCGTAAAAGAAGCGCTTATCAAAAAGTTTGGCGAAGATTGGTATGAAGAAGTAGAGAAAACAGCTTTACAATTGTAAACTCATAAAAATGAACTTTAAGCGTTATTTTTTCTAATTCTATTTTTTAGAAACTACAAACAAATCTCTTAATTATTCTATTCCATTTTACCTAAACCCCTTTAAAATAAAGAGATTCATTTTTCTAATAATATCGAAGAAAATCTTTTTTCAGTTAAACAAATAAATTTTTATATTTTTTTGATTATCAACACATTATTTAACAAATCACGCTAATCTTCTTAGACTCTTTGAGTTGCAACGATGTTTAAAACTTGTTGAAAACCTAAGCTCTTTTTTTGATGTAAAAGCCATGAATATTTTAGATATTTGCAGACTATAATTTTCAGTAAATAAATTGAACCGACGACGAAAATAAATTTCAATTTTACAAGAAAGCTTGGTAAGATTTTATTTTTAAATGTTAATCATTCCAGAGGTTTATAAGCTGAATTTTATTTGACAAAAAACAATAAATAGTAACCAAATTAAAGATTTTGGGTTGAAGTTTTTAAAAACTAAACCTCTTAAAAGGATAAAAAAATTGCATTTTAAATTAATAAAATCTTATGTCACCAAGTGAAAACACTATGTTTTTAAAAGCTGCAAACTAACTTAACACCAAACACTTAAAGCCTGTTCATAACATGTTAAGAACAAAAAAGCACTCACTTAAAATCATTTAAATTAATTTATCATCTTTACATATATCGTTTTTATCCCCATTAATTCTTGTTTATTTTTAAGTTTAAATTATGACCATTACCCATATTACCAAAAGAGATTTTAGCCACAAGACATTTGAACTTAGTAAAATTACTCTAGCCATATATAAATCTATGAAGGCAGTTGGCGTTGGAGAAATTGAAGACGCGCAACTTATTGCGAATCATGTACATGAAACACTATTAGAGCGTAAAAAGCAAGATACAGACTACACTCCCATGGTAGAGGAAGTTCAGGATATTGTTGAAGAACAATTAATGAGAAGCGAGTTTCCTAATGTTGCAAAAGCTTATATTCTTTACAGAAATAAACAAGCTCAAGGTAGAAAAACCAATGTTTTTGAAAAACGAATTAACCTTAAACCTTATGAATATCCACAGCTTAACGATTATGTGGCTGCGATAAGACATTCTTACTGGATCCATACAGAGTTTAACTTCACCAGTGACATTCAAGATTTTAAATCCAACTTGAATGAAGCTGAAAAAAATGCTATCAAAAATACCATGCTAGCTATTTCTCAAATAGAAGTAGCCGTAAAAACATTTTGGGGAGATATTCACCACAGAATGCCCAAACCCGAAATTGGTTCGGTAGGTTCAACTTTTGCAGAGAGTGAAGTAAGGCACCACGACGCTTATTCTCACTTACTAGAAATATTAGGACTCAATAAAGAGTTTGAAGAATTAAAGAGAAAGCCCGTGATTATGAAAAGGGTTCAATATTTAGAAACCGCTCTTAAAAATTCTAAAAGTGAAAACAACCGAGAATATTCAGAATCTGTTTTGTTATTCTCTTTGTTCATTGAACACGTATCTCTATTCTCTCAGTTCTTAATTATCATGGCCTTTAACAAGCATAAAAATATGCTAAAAGGTATTTCTAATGTAGTAGAGGCTACTTCTAAAGAAGAGCAAATTCACGGAGATTTTGGTATTGATATTATTAATATTATCAAAGACGAACACCCAGAGTGGTTTGATGATAATTATAACTACATGATTCAGCAAATGTGTGAAGAAGCATTTTTAGCCGAAAGCAAAATTATTGACTGGATTTTTGAAGAAGGAGAATTAGACTTTTTACCAAAAGATGTAATAAATGAATTTATTAAAAACCGTTTCAATAAATCTTTAGAGAGTATTGGTATTGATAAAGTATTTAGCATCGACGAAAAATTATTAGCACAAACCGAATGGTTTGATGATGAGATTATAGGAACGAAACACGGAGACTTTTTCGTGAAACGATCTATCAATTATAGTAAGAGAACACAAAGTATAACCAGCGACGATTTATTTTAACCTATGGAGAACAACACATTACAGCAAAAAGAGCTACAAAAAGATAGCACTCAGCAACTTGTTAACGCAAGAAAAGAAGCTTTACACAACACCGCTAATCAAGAAGGTGATTTTGAATGGTTAAATGATTTTAGTCAGAAATTCTTATTATCTGGTTATCTTACTGAAGGGGTTACTCCTAAAGGACGAATTAGAGAAATTGCAGAAAGAGCCGAACAAATTTTGGATATTCCTGGTTATGCCGATAAGTTTTATCACTATATGTCGCAAGGTTTCTTTTCATTAGCTTCTCCAGTTTGGTCAAATTTTGGAAAAGAAAGAGGTTTGCCAATTAGTTGTTTTGGATCTCACGTAGATGATGATATGGGTAATATTTTATACACCCAATCTGAAGTAGGAATGATGTCTAAACTTGGTGGAGGTACTTCTGGATACTTTGGTAAAATTCGTCACCGTGGAGCTGCTGTAAAAAATAATGGACAGGCGTCTGGTGCTGTTCACATTATGCAATTGTTCGAATCTATGGTCGATGTGGTAAGTCAAGGTTCTGTACGTAGAGGTCGCTTCTCTCCATATTTACCAATTGAGCATCCAGATGTAAAAGAGTTTTTAGAAATAGGTACCGAAGGTAATCCTATTCAAGGTCTTACTCACGGGGTTACTGTGACAAGCAAATGGATGGATGAGATGATAGCAGGCGATGAAGAAAAACGTTCTCTTTGGGCTAAAGTATTGCAAAGTAGAGGAGAAATGGGTTATCCATATATTTTCTTTACGGATAATGCTAATGAAGGAAAACCAGAAGTTTACAAAGACAAAGATTTACCAATCTATGCTAGTAATCTTTGTACAGAAATTATGTTGCCTTCTAATGATGAGTGGTCTTTTGTTTGTGTACTTTCTAGCGTAAACGCTTTACATTATGACAAATGGAAAGATACAGATGCTGTCGAAACCATGATCTATTTCTTAGATGCTGTGATTACTGAATTTGTAGAAAAGTTAGAAGTTTACCGTGATTCCGACAAGAAAGAAGACCAACAAACCTTTATGTTCATGGAGCGTGCATATAATTTTGCAAAAGAAAATCGCGCTTTAGGATTAGGGGTTTTAGGATGGCATTCTTTATTACAATCTAAAATGGTTTCTTTTGAAAGTCAAGAAGCTTTTAATCTTAACCGTGAAATATTTAAAACTATAAAAGAGAAATCTTACAAAGCTTCAGAAGAATTGGCTGAAAGATTTGGAGAGCCAAAAGTTTTAAAAGGCTATGGCAGAAGAAATACAACCTTAAACGCTATTGCCCCAACGACTTCTTCAGCATTTATTCTAGGTCAAGTTTCTCAAGGAATTGAGCCAATATGGTCTAATATTTATGTGAAAGATATTGCTAAAATAAAAACCACCATTAAGAACCCGTTTTTAGAAGCTTTATTAGAAGAGAAAGGAGAAAATACATTAGAAGTGTGGAGAAGTGTTAGAGATATGGATGGTTCTGTACAACACTTAGATTTTTTATCTGAAAATGAAAAAGAAGTATTTAAAACCTACTCAGAGATTGATCAGTTAAACATTATTTATCAAGCAGCAGGAAGGCAGGATTTTATAGATCAAGGACAGTCCTTAAATATTATTGTGCATCCAGAAATGCCTGTAAAAGAGATTAACAACATTCACGTTACTGCGTGGAAGTTAGGCTTAAAGTCTTTATACTATCAACACAGTATGAATGCCGCTCAAAAATTTAAACAAAAGAAAGAATGTGCGAGCTGTGAAGCTTAATCAAACTTAAAAAAAGAAAAGGTCGGTTGAGAAACTGGCCTTTTCTTTTTTTATAATTAAAATTAAATAGACTACTGAGTTTGTTATTTTTGCAAGGCAACTAAACAAAATATTTTATGAACTGGGAACAATTACTTTCTTTAAAAAGATTTGGAGATACTCAAAAGCGATTACGCATAGATCAAGATGATACGCGTCTGGGTTTTGAAGTAGATTATGACAGAATTATCTTCTCTTCTGCCTTTAGAAGCTTACAAGATAAAACTCAAGTCATCCCCCTATCAAAAACAGATTTTGTTCACACAAGGTTAACCCATAGTTTAGAAGTATCGGTAGTAGGAAGGTCTTTAGGAAGAAAAGCAGGTAAGAAAATTATAGAAAAGCATCCGCATCTTGCTGCAACCCACGGCTATCACTTTAATGATTTTGGCACTATTGTCGCTGCTGCCGCATTAGCTCACGATATAGGAAATCCTCCATTTGGACATTCTGGTGAAAAAGCAATAGGAGAATATTTCCTTAACGGAAAGGGACTTCGTTTTAAAGAACAACTCACAGATAAAGAATACCATGATTTAACACATTTTGAAGGTAATGCCAATGGTTTTAAGCTACTCACCGAAACTAAAAATGGTAACAAAAACGGATTAAGATTATCATACGCCACTTTGGGGGCTTTTATGAAATACCCAAAAGAGTCGTTACCCCACAAGCCCACAAAGGCTATAAACGATAAAAAATTTGGTTATTTTCAGTCAGAAAAAGAGATTTTTAAAGACATAGCAAAAGAATTGGGCTTAATTAAAACAGGAATTGAGACCGACATTCACTACAAGCGCCATCCCCTAAGTTTTCTAGTTGAAGCTGCCGATGATATTTGTTATACAATTATAGACTTTGAAGATGGAATTAATCTTGGGTTAATAGAAGAGGAAAAAGCACTAGAATTATTAATTAAATTAGTGGAAAATAATATAAAACCCGAAAACTATTCTCAACTTACTACCACACAAAGCCGTCTAAGCTATTTAAGATCATTAGCTATTAATACTCTAATTGAAGAAGCCTCGAATATATTTATTGAGAATGAAGAAAAAATTCTAAATGGTGAATTTCACTCATCACTTTTAGATCAATCAAAATATACCGCACAAATAGAAGATATTATTAGTATCTCAATAAAAAACATTTATCAAAGTCAAGAAGTAACAGAGAAAGAAATTACAGGTTATCAAATTATAAATACCTTATTAGATAAATTTTGTACTAGTATTGAAAGAGAGTCAAACCAAACTGCTACCAATTACGATACATTAATAAGTAATACGTATTTAAAAAACTCATATGCTAATCAAAACACCCACCATTGGCTAATTGATATTTGTAGTTATGTAGCTTCATTAAGCGACGGAAATGCACTAAGGATTTATCAAAAAATTAATGGATTTTACATCTAATACACTGAACTTAAATAGTAAAAAAGATATTTTAACAGTTGTTGAACAATATAAAAGGATTAAATTCTATATTTTTACATTTATTTAACACTTTAAATACTCCAAATTAATGATAAGAAATTTCTACCCGATAATGTTTTTAATAGCATTATTTACAGGTAATTCTGTTCAAGCACAAGATGAATACTTGCCTATAATAAAAAAATATTTATCAGAAAACCTGAATGGATTTTCTGCATCAGATGTCTCTGAATTAGAGATTACTAATTCCTATTATTCTAAGAACACAGAAACTCAGCACGTTTATGTAAATCAAAACCATAATGATGTTAAGATCTTTAATGCCCAAGGAAACTTTGCCATTAAAAATAATAAAGTGGTTTATTTTTCAAATAGTTTTCAAAATAAAATAAATACTAAAACTAACAATTCTTCCCCTAGTTTAGACCCTATCACTGCTGTACAAAAATTAGCTTCAAAATTGAATTTAAGTCCTTCTAATTTTGAAATTATTAATTCAAATGGTAAAGAATTTTTGTTATCCAATGGTGGTATCTCCCAAAAAGAGATTCCAGTTAAGTTAATGTACCAAACTGTAGGAGAATCTATTAAATTGGCTTGGAATATTAATATTAATACGCTAGATGACAAACACTGGTGGGATATTTCTATAGATGCGAGCAATGGAGAGATTTTATTTAAAAATGACTGGGTATTATCTTGTAATTTTGATAACAAAGAGCACACCCACACTAAATTTGAAAAATTAGATCACCCTATTCAAAATTCAAATAACCAATTTGGATTTTTTAATATCACCACTTTAGTTGATAATTCTGACTATAATGTTTTTCCTATTCCAATTGAATCACCTATAGATGGAGTTAGACAAATTGTTAAACAACCTGCAAATTTAAATGCATCTCCAAATGGTTGGCACGATAATAATGGATCACCTGGAGTTGAATTTACTATAACAAGAGGTAATAACGTATTTGCCTTTGAAAATAGAGGTGATGGTCCTGGTTCATTTCCCGATGGTGGCGATTTATTGAATTTCGACTTTCCTCTTAATTTAAATCAAGATCCAGAAGGTTATATTGACGCTTCCGTTACTAATTTATTTTATCTAAACAATATGATGCATGATGTTTGGTATGAATACGGATTTAATGAAGCAAGTGGTAATTTTCAGAATAGAAATTATTCTAGCGAAGGAAACGAATTCGACTTTGTTTTAGCAAGAGCCCAGGATGATGCAGATGCTGGTCCAGGGAATAATGCTACCTTTTCAACACCTCCAGATGGTCAAAATCCTACCATGAGAATGTTTACTTGGCAGACTAGTGCTGGATTTGAAAAAGACGGTTCTTTAGATTCTGGAATTGTTGCTCACGAATATGGGCATGGTATTTCAAATAGATTGACAGGTGGTCCAGCGAATGCTAGCTGTTTATATGCTTGTCAGGTTTTTGGCAATGATGGTGATTGCGACCAATATACAGAACAGATGGGAGAAGGATGGAGTGACTTTTTTGCTCTTATCATGACTTTAAAACCTGGTGACACGGCAGATGATCCAAAAACTATCGCAAATTATGCACTGAGCCAAAATCAAAATGGATCAGGATTGAGACCTGCACCATATTCAAGAGATACTTCAATTAACCCTGCAACTTATGGAACTACAAATAATGGTAATATCTCTGCTCCACACGGTGTTGGTTTTGTATGGGCTACTATGTTATGGGACATTACTTGGGATTTAATAGATGAATATGGTTATGATAACGATCTATTAAATGGCACAGGAGGAAATAATATCGCCATGCAATTAGTGATGGATGGTTTAAAATTACAAACTTGCAATCCTGGTTTTGTTGACGGAAGAGATGCCATTTTACAAGCGGATATACTGAATAATGGTGGCGCAAATCAGTGCTTAATTTGGCAAGCATTTGCAGATAGAGGCTTAGGTTATAGTGCAGATCAAGGAAGTTCTTTAGATCGATTTGATCAAATACAAGCTTTTGATATGCCTCCATTAAATGTCTTAGATTGTTCTTTAAATGCTAATTCTTTTTTAAATGAAAAAGAATTTAGTATATACCCTAATCCTGCTTCAGGATATGTGAATATAAAAGCTAGCTCGGTTCAAAATGATGTTACGGTAGCAATTTATGACCTTAACGGAAGAATGGTTGTTAATCAATTTCTTCAAAACACTCATAACGCACAGATTAATATTAATAGTTTAGCGATTGGTGTGTATGTAGTAAAAATAAATTCGAATGGCAATTCTCAAACTGAAAAATTAATTATTCAGTAAGTAAAATAAATACTGTTTTCATAAAAAAGAGCCTCTTGAAAATTCAAGAGGCTCTTTTAATTTTATACACATCTAATGCTGTATATCATAATTTTTAAGACCTTCAAAAAATTTAAAAAGGTAATATATCAAACAGAGATAAAAGTCACTAAAAATAAGCTTTATTAAGACCAGGCTTAAGGGTTAATTCAGCTAATGTAACAATGAATGCTATTGTTAGTAATTAAACGAGTAATAGTAAAGATTCATCTAAAGATATATCTACCTTAAAAGATATTAAATATAATACAAAATCTATACGCTACTAATCGGCTAAATTATATGACCTCTTTACATCTTATAAATCCATAAAGCAGGATCCAACGAAATGGTATCCTTGAAAAGAGAAAGATAAAGTGTTGGACGTCTTGTAGAAGTTGCATTCCCAACCAATCCTAAAATTTGCCCTGTAGTGATTGGGTCCCCTGTTTGAACTTGAAGAGATTCAAGGTTGTTATAAACAGAGATATAATTTCCATGCCTTACCATTACCGCTTTATTAGCGCCTTTAATAGCCAAGATTTTCATTACCTCTCCTTTAAAAATAGCTTTTATAGGTTCATTAGCATTCGTTTCTATTCTAACTCCATTACTTTTTACTTTAACTGAAGGAACAGTTTTATGTGCGTGTACACCAAAACGCATAGAGATTACTCCAGATTTTACTGGCCAAGGCAATTTTCCTTTATTAGAAGTGAAATCGGCTGCTAAAGCTTTTGCTTCTGGTGTAAGTGCAAAAGTTTTTGATGGGGTACTGCCTTTCTTTTTATTTTCAGCAGCAATAGCTTCCCGAATCAATTTCTCTATTTGGTCATCAATTCTAGAAACTTCTTTTTGTCTTTCTTTCAATTGGTTTTCAAATGTGCCTTGTTTCTCTTGAATTGAGGCAATTAGAATTTGTTGCTGTTTTTTATCTTCTTGTAATTTCTTTTGAGTTACTCTATTTTCCGCCAAAAGCGTTTCTTTAGCTTTACGTTGCTCAATCAAATCTTCGTTTAGCTGTTGAAGAAGTTTAGTTTGAGCTTTTATTTCATCCCCTTGTTGTTTCCTATAATTTGCATACTGCTTCATATATTGCAAACGTTTATAGGCCTGTAGAAAGTTTTCTGAAGAAAAAAGAAACATAATTCTACTTTGATTAGACTTGCTTTTATATGATTTACGAATCATTTTTGCATAATCCTCTTTTAAAGCTTCTAGATCTTTTCTTAATTTAGTAATCTTGTTGAGATTTTCATTAATCTCTCTGGTAAGTAAATTTGCTTCTTGATTGGTAACTTTTATAAGGTTTTGAGTAGCGTTAATTCGTTTATCTAAATCTTCTACTTGAACTAAAACAGATTGTTTTTTCTTTTTATTATCTATCAATAAACTATTAATCTCCTTAATTTCTTCTCTAAGAGCCAAACGACGCTGCTCTAACTGCTTTCTTTCTTTACTTTGACTAAAGCCGTTCAAAAAGCTGAAACAGATTAATAATAAGCTTAAAATAAAGGTCTTTTTATTGCTAATCATTCTATGGTAATTTCTTTGTAACCAGATGGGATACTAAAAGGAAAACTTACGGGCTCATCTAGATCTATATCTCGATAATCCACTTCTATTTGAGTACTTTTTTCCTCCTGAGTAACGATAATTTTTATCTTTTTTGGAAACCATTGTTTTTCTATTTCCTCATAATCTTCATAAGTAATAAAAACCGATTCATTTTTAGCGACTCTTTCAATACGTTGCCCTTTTAATCTAAAATTAGAAGATTGTATAGCAAACATAGTTTTGAGTAATGAAGATTCGTTAGATTTTAAAATATAGTCCGTTTCCGTAAAGCTTAAAGACAATTCATTTTTTTCTAATGGATAAATGGCTTGTCCTAATAATAGATTTTGTACTTTATTAAAATCCAATTCCATCCCCAACCAATCACTCAATAAACTAAAATCTCCATCAAAATAAGTTCCTTCAATTTTTTCGTAATACTGCACTTGATTTGGAGTAATGTATACTTTTGCCAACGGAATAATACCAGCGAGTTTAGCACTCATCCAAATAGCTTTGTCTTTTTCCATTCTTACGCTTATAGAGATAGACTGGTCTTCATCTTCCGTTTTATAAGAACCTTTTATTCGTGCTTGTAAAGTATTGAACGATGCCTCGGAATTATTGTGTGTTTTAATGATACTCTTAGTACTTACATTTTCAGAAACAGTACCTGTCACAGCTTTTTTTGTTCCGCAGGAAACAAAGAAAAAAATGGACATAAAAGCAAATATGGATTTCAATTGACTCATTAAGATTTATTATTTTTTAAGGCTTCTATTTTCTGTTGATATTTTTTTATCATCTCTACATCACTTAAAACTTTATAACTCTCAAACATTTCTTGGTAAAAATAAAGTTCTAACTCCTTGTTTTCTATTAAATACTCTAAACCTTCTTGAAAACTGTCTATCGCTAAATTTGGTTTGCTTAAATTTCTTAGCGCAACTCCTTTATAGTAGTAGAAGAAAGGTTGAGTTGGGTAAACATTTAGAGCTTCATTAGAACGTTTAAGTGCCGTTTCGAATTTTTGGTTTTTCACCTCTAAATGTATCACTTTCTTTAATAGTTCAAAATTATTAGGATCGTTTTTTAAACGGTTTAAATAATGTTCATAAGCTTTATTATTGTTATTTTTTGCTAAATATTGCCCCACAAGCTCATCTGACTCTTCACTTGAATCCATTTGATTCTCTAAGGTAGAAATTAGCTCATCTTCATATTGTGGCTTTTCTTTTACTAACTGAATAAATGCTTGTATAACCGACTTTTTTATAACCTCATTATTCGTATTCTCTAAAACGATCTTCATAGAAGCAATCGCTTTCTCATCCTCATAATTGACTAAGTGCTTTTTAAATAAAATAAAATGTGCGGCACTAGAATTAGGTTTTCTTTGCTGAAGCTCTTCTACAACTTTGTAGGCCTTATCCATATTATTTTGAGTCGCATAAAAATGCATAAGCTCTAAATAATTATCTTCCATATTAGGAAACTTCTCAATTTCCTTTTTTAGATAGGCTTCCCGTAACTTGGGATCATTAGATTCAGAAAAAATCTTATTCCGTAAAGCTTCTCGGTAATCACTATAACCTTCACTTTCATCTATTTTTTCTAATGCATCTAAAGCTTTTTCATACTGTTTGGTAAGTCCGTAAAGGTTGGCTAAATCTTCATAATAATTTACACTATATTTTGCTAAAGACTCAGCAATTGGAATTGCCTTTTTATAATTTTGAATAAGGTAATAGACTTCATAGATTTCGCTTAAAACATCTTTATCATTAGGACGCTCTTTTAAAACTTTTTTAAAACTATCCTCTGCATTATCATAGTTTTTTAAAGCCTTATAATTTTTTCCTAATTCAAAATCTACAATTGTCTTCTTAGGAGCAATTTTCTTGCATTGCATTAAAGCGTCAATTGCTTTCTCGTAATTTTCTATTCCTTTTTGAGCTAAAGCTTCAAAAAAATGTTCTTGGAATTGATCTTCTACATTTCCTAAATTATCTTGAACAAGTGTATCTTTAAGAGGTTCTCGAACTTGCGCTATAGTACTTTTCGGAATAATTATTATCCCGAAAAGCAGTAAGAAAATATGATATGTAAAAGACTTATTTTTCAAATGTTTATTCTAAAACGGAATAATCTCCTATACTTATTTGTTTAAAATTACCATCAAATCTTGCGTGATTACCTATCATCGCCTGGTCTAATTCGGCATTTTTAATTTCACTATGAGTTTGTATTAAACTGTTTTTGATTGTCGAATTACTCACTGTACAATTTTTACCAATCGAAACATTAGGTCCTACTGTTGTGTTTTCTAACACTACATTTTCTCCAATAAAACAAGGTTCTATAATTTTTGAGTTGTTTAATTGAACAGTATCTGCAACCAATTTCTCCTTATCGGAATGAAGAAAGTTAAGCATTCTAGTATTGGTTTCTACAGTTACTTTTTTGTTCCCACAATCCATCCATTCATCTACTGTTCCCGTCTTGAAAATTTTGCCTTCTGCCATCATTTTCTTAATGCCATCATTGATTTGATATTCTCCTCCATGCATGATATTTTCTTCAAGAACTTCTTGCAACTTACCTTTTAAAACTGAAATATCTTTAAAATAGTATATTCCTATTACCGCTTGATCACTTACAAAGCTGGTTGGTTTTTCTACTAATTCTATAATTTCTTCCTTATCATTTAAGTTAACAACTCCATAAGCTTCAGGGTTCTCAACCTTTTTGGTCCAGATTACAGCATCTGCAGCTTCATCTAATTTAAAATCGGCTTTGATTAAAGTATCCGCGTAAGCGACTACAGCAGGCCCCGAAAGTGATTCCTTTGCACTCATAATCGCATGTCCTGTTCCCAAAGGTTGATCTTGGCGATAAATAGATGCTTTAGCATTTAAGCCTTTTGCTAGCTCTTTTAAACTTTCTTCTACATCTGTTCCAAAAAATGCTGGATCACCCAAAATAAAAGCAACTTCTTCAATAGGCTGATCTAATACTTTGGCTATATCTTTTACTAAACGATGAACTATAGGTTCTCCAGCCACTGGAATTAATGGTTTTGGAACTGTTAATGTATGTGGTCTTAGACGAGATCCTCTTCCCGCCATTGGTACAATTATTTTCATATCTCTATTCGCTTTTGCAGCGTATCTTTTAAATTAAATAATTTTGTTTTATTCTATTTCAGAAAATTTAAACTCCGGTACTTCCAAAACCACCTTCTCCGCGGTCGGTTTCTCCCAAAATTTCAACATTCTCCCAATTAGCTCTTTCGTGTTTTGCTATCACAAGTTGTGCAATACGTTCGCCATCATTAATGACAAAAGCTTCTTTAGAAAGGTTGACTAAAATTACACCAATTTCTCCACGATAATCAGCATCTATGGTTCCTGGTGCATTTAATACCGTAATTCCTTTTTTTGCCGCTAAGCCACTTCTTGGTCTTACTTGAGCTTCATAACCCACAGGTAACTCTATGAATAATCCCGTTTTTACAATGATTCTCTCTAACGGACCTAGTATGATTTTATCTTCTAGATGTGCTCTTAAATCCATTCCAGCAGAAGCTTCAGTTTCGTAGTGAGGTAAATCGTGACTTGATTTGTTGATGATCTTTATGGTCATAATGTATTAACGTTGTAATAATTGAGTAAGGTATTTTCTTTCTTTAAAATAGATGATTCCCAAAAATAAGAAAACTAATAAGGTTCCGATAATTAAATTGTTATCAAAAATATAAAATGAACTAAAGGCAAAGCTAATACCCAAAGCAAGATAGATTCCGATATTTTTTAAATCGTAGGGAATGTTATAGTGTTTTTTTCCGATAAGGTAAGAGATTACCACCATAGCAGTATAAGCCATCAAAGTTGCATAGGCAGCTCCCATAAAGCCTATTATTGGTAATAGAATATAATTAAGACCGATTGTTAATACCGCTCCGATGATGGAAAAGTACATCCCAAAACGGGTTTTATCGGTTAATTTATACCAGTATGCTAAGTTAAAGTAAATACCTAACATCAAATTAGCAAGAAGTACAACAGGAACAATTTCTATGGCTATCCAATAAGATGATCGTACCACAATCATTTCTTTAAACACATGTAGGTAAGCCACAATGAACACTAGCATTAAACTTCCCAACACTACAAAATATTTCATAATAAGAGCATAGGTGTTTTTTGCATTTTTTTCTTGTGCATGATTAAAGAAAAAAGGTTCTGCTCCCAGGCGAAATCCCTGAATAAATATTGTCATAAAAACAGCTATTTTATAACAAGCGGCATAAGCTCCATTAATCTCTTTCCCTAATAATTGTGGTATTAACCATTTATCAAAATTTTCATTAATTACATAAGCCAAACCTGCGACCATAATAGGCCAGCCATAATGAAGTAATTGGTTTAAAATTTTCCAATCAAATACAAGTTGAGTTTTAAAGAAATATGGGGAGAGCAAGAAAAAGGTAAATAAGCTAGCTATTAGATTAGCTATAAAAACATATGTAACCAAATCATGACTATAATCTAGAATCCCTAACGGTATATTAAACTCGGGAACTATCCATAAGAAGAAATAATTTAAAGCTACATATAAAGCAATATTCAGCACTTTTATGATAGAAAATTTAATTGGTTTTCCTGTAGCCCTTAATAGAGCAAAAGGAATCACTACCAACGTATCTAAAGCAATTACACTTATCAAAAGATTGAAATATCTCAATTTGAGGTTTACATAGTTAGCTAACTCTACATTGTAAGACCATACCAAAGCAAAAAATAAAATGGTGGTGAGTGTTAAGCTAATGAACGCTGTAGAAAAAACTTTATTTTTTTCTTTGTGCCGACTAAAGAATCGAAAAAAAGAGGTTTCCATCCCATAAGTAAGCAACACATTGAAAAATGCCGCATAGATATAAAAAGTCGTATTGTCTGAGTAGCCCGCATTTTCAAGAGAACCTGTTAAAAGTGGTAAAAGCAAAAAGTTCATCAACCGTGGTAAAACCGTTGCTAATCCGTAGATAAAAGTGTCTTGAAAAAATCGTTTTAAAGTACTCAAATGCGCTAATAATTAAGGGAATAAATGTATAGAATTAAGCGGAGCTTTTCAATAGAATTGGATAAAAAGAAAAAGCCCTGAAAAAATCAGGGCTTTTAAATTTCTATATGTTTTAGTTTACTAAGAAATAAACCTAAAAACTATAAGTCTAACTATTTGCTGCCGCTTCTGCTCCACCAACAATCTCTAAAATTTCATTGGTAATCGATGCTTGACGCGCTTTGTTATAAGATAATTTTAATGAATCTCTTAATTCCGTAGCGTTATCGGTTGCTTTATGCATTGCTGTCATACGTGCTCCGTGTTCTGATGCAAAAGAGTCTCTTAGTGCTTTAAACAATTGCATTTTAAGAGACTTAGGAATTAATTCTTCAATAATCTCTTCTTTATTTGGCTCAAATACATAATCTAAAGTAACCTTCTCTTCAGTTTCAATAGGAACGATTGGTAAAAACTGTTCGTTCATTACGATTTGAGTCGCTGCATTTTTAAATTTGTTGTATACTAAGACTACTTTATCGTAATTTCCTTTTACAAACTCATCCATAATATGCTCTGCAATTTCGGCTACAGGCTCATATTCTAAATGATCAAAAATGGTATTGTCATTTTTGTCTACGGTAAAGGTTTTCTTTAAAATATCATCTGCTTTTTTCCCTAAGGTAAACAAATGTATATTCTTATCTGCAAATTCTTCAGCAGCAATCTTTTTAACCCCTTTAATGATATTACTGTTAAACGCTCCCGCTAAACCTCTGTTAGAAGAAATAGGAACAATAAGTACATTTTGTACTTCACGTTCTTCTGCAAACTTACTACTTGCACCTTCACTCAACGTAGCACTTAAACCTTGTAAAAGCTCTGTAAGTTTATCTGCGTAAGGACGCATTGCTGTAATAGCATCTTGCGCTTTACTCAACTTAGCAGCAGAAACCATTTTCATGGCACTGGTAATCTGCATGGTTGAAGAAACCGAGGTAATCCTACTACGTAATTCTTTTAAATTTGCCATTTGTTCTTAGTATTGAGTATTGAGCATTTAGAAAAACTAAATACTCAATACTTGTAATTTATATTGTACTTTACTATTCTTTAATTTGAGTATTTTACTACCCAAACCTCAGTACTCAATACTTTTTATTTTTTATACTTTGCTGAAATTTCTTTAGCTGCATTCGTTAATACATCTAAAGCTTCATCAGTTAATTTACCTGATTTTAAAGTATCTAAGGTATCTCTATGTTTAGCATCTAAGAACGCTAAATAATCTGCCTCAAATTCTTTTACTTTTTCTACAGGAACATCTCTCAATAAATTCTTAGAACCAGCGTAAACAATAGCGATTTGATTCTCTACTGGATAAGGGTCATTTTGAGCTTGCTTTAAGATCTCTACGTTACGCTTTCCTTTTTCAATTGTGCTTAAAGTAGATGCATCTAAATCTGATCCAAATTTAGCAAAAGCTTCTAATTCTCTATATTGAGCTTGATCTAATTTTAAAGTTCCAGATACTTTCTTCATCGACTTAATCTGTGCGTTACCTCCTACACGCGATACAGAAATACCAACGTTAATTGCAGGACGAACTCCAGAGTTAAATAAATCTGAGGTTAAGAAAATTTGACCATCGGTAATCGAAATTACGTTGGTTGGAATATATGCAGATACATCTCCTGCTTGAGTTTCAATAATAGGTAAAGCTGTTAAAGAACCTCCTCCTTTTACTTTGTCTTTTAAAGAATCTGGAAGATCGTTCATATCTTTAGCGATACTATCATCATTGATCACTTTTGCAGAACGCTCTAATAATCTAGAGTGTAAGAAGAATACATCTCCAGGATACGCCTCACGTCCCGGTGGACGACGTAATAAAAGAGAAACTTCACGGTAAGCTACCGCTTGTTTAGATAAATCATCATAAATAATTAATGCTGGCCTACCTGTATCTCTAAAATATTCTCCAATTGCTGCTCCAGCAAACGGTGCATAAACCTGCATAGTTGCAGGATCTGATGCGTTTGCAGCAACAATCGTAGTATAAGCTAATGCTCCTTTATCTTCTAATGTTTGTGCAATTCCGGCAACGGTAGAAGCTTTTTGCCCTATCGCTACATATATACAGTATACTGGTTCCCCAGCATCGTAAAATTCTTTTTGATTAAGAATGGTATCAATACAAACAGTAGTTTTTCCTGTTTGACGATCACCAATTACCAATTCTCTTTGTCCTCTTCCTACAGGAACAAGTGCATCAATAGATTTGATACCTGTTTGTAAAGGTTCGGTTACAGGCTCACGGTAAATTACACCAGGAGCTTTTCTTTCTAATGGCATCTGGATAGTGTCTCCAGAAATAGGACCTTTTCCATCAATAGGCTTACCTAAAGTATCAACAACACGTCCTACAATTCCTTCTCCTACATTGATAGAAGCAATTTTCTGAGTACGTTTTACCGTATCGCCTTCGCTAATTTCTTTTGAAGGACCAAGTAATACTACCCCAACATTATCTTCTGCTAGGTTAAGCACCATTCCTTGCAGTCCACTTTCAAACTCTACAAGCTCTCCATATTCTGCATTTTCAAGACCGTATACATTCGCAATACCATCTCCTACGGTTAATACTGTACCTACCTCGTCTAAAGAAGCTTTTGCTTCGAAACCAGATAGTTGCTCTTTTAAAATTGCTGAAACTTCAGCAGGATTTACGTCTGCCATAATTATTTATTATAACTGGATACTCAATCGTATCCTTTTTATTAATATTTTTTATGCGTATGCTTGATTATTAAACTTCTTTCTTAATGTATTTAATTTACCTAATACACTTGCATCATATTGTAAATCTCCTACACGTAGAATAAAGCCTCCTATAATAGAAGTATCTATTTTATTGATTAAAGTAACTTGACTACCTGTAAGCTCTTTTACCTTACTCAAAACTCTTTGCTCCATCTCTGGAGTTAAAGCTTCTACAGTAGTTACTTTAGCTACTTTAATGTTGTTGAGCTCATCGTAAAGGTAGATAAAACGATCTACGACAATAGATAATATATTAATTCTATTGTTTTCTAACAATACATCAAAGGCCTTAGAGCTAATTTCATTTACCTCTTTAAAGATTTCCTTAAGTATGCTTTGCTTTACGGATGGCTTAACCACCGGACTTTGTAACACATTCCTAAGCTCTTTGTTTTGCTCTAATGTATTTGCGATTAAACGCATATCATTATTTACCTCTGCAAGCATAGATTTCTCTTTAGAAAGATCTAAAATTGCTTTTGCGTAACGTTGAGCTGCTCTTGTATTAGCCATCTTTTAACTAATTTGATTAGTTTAACTTCACATCATCTAACATTGAATCTACCAATTTCATATGGTCTTCTTTGCTAGTTAATTCTTTACTTACTACTTTCTCTGCAATTTCTATAGAAAGACTAGCTACCTGAGTTTTTATCTCATTTAATGCTGCTTGTTTTTCCATCTTGATAGCTTCTTGAGCAGAAGCGATCATACTTTTTGCTTTTATTTCTGCCTCCCCAGAAGCATCGGCGATCATTTTCTCTTTAATTTGACGCGCTTCTTTAATCATGATGTCGCGCTCTTCTCTTGCTTCCTTTAAAAGCTTTTCATTGTTGGCTTTTAAATTCTTCATTTCAAGACGTGCATTCTCTGCAGATGCTAATGCATCATTAATAGAATCTTCACGATCTTTTACAGAGTTTAAAATAGGTTTCCAAGCAAATTTTGCCATTAAAAACAACAATACCAAAAAAACGATGGTTTGCCAGAAAAATAACCCAAATTCAGGTTTAATTAAATCCATAATTTATTCTATAATAGTTAACTCACATCAATTTTTAAGAAAACCCCTTCACAACCAACCGTTGTGAAGGAATCTCTCTTTCTAATTCTTAACGTAACACACCTAATAAAGCTGCTACTACTCCGAATAATGCTACACCTTCTACAAGTGCCGCTGCAATAATCATTGCTGTTTGGATTTTCCCTGATGCTTCTGGCTGACGAGCGATAGCTTCCATCGCTGATCCACCAATTTTACCAACACCAATTGCTGCTCCAACAACTGCTAATCCAGCTCCTAAAGCTGCCAATCCTACATATAATAATTCCATAGTAAAAAAAATTAAAAAAATTAAAAATTAATGATGTTCATGTTCTTGTACTGCCATTCCAATGAATAGCGCTGATAGCATTGTAAAAATAAACGCTTGAAGAAACGCTACCAATAACTCCAATACAGTAATAAATAATGCAAATGGAACAGAAACTCCTGCAACACCTGCACTTTCTAATATAAATATTAATCCTAATAAACTTAAAATAATAATGTGTCCAGCTGTAATGTTAGCAAATAAACGTATCATTAATGCCACTGGCTTAATTATTAAACCTAAAACTTCTACTACAGCCAAAATAGGTTTAACAAATGTAGGGATACCTGGCATCCACAATGTGTGCTTCCAGAAATCTGAATTTCCGTTTACGATAATTAAAACTAAAGTAAATAAACCTAAAGAAACTGTTACAGAAATATTACCTGTTACGTTTGCTGCACCTGGTAATAAACCTAATAAGTTCGTGATCCAGATAAAAAAGAAAACGGTCAATAAGAATGGCATAAATTTCTTATACTTCTTATCTCCTATTTGTGGTTTTGCGATATCATCTCTCACAAAAAGAACTAAAGCTTCCAATGCGTTATTTAATCCTTTTGGAGCGTGCGCGTGTTTCTTGTGATGTTTAGCTAAGCTAAAAAAGAACAACAACATCAAGACAACAGTCAAAAGCATTGCTGCAACATTTTTTGTAATAGAAAGATCAAGAGGCTTCTCTGCATTTAAAGGGTGATGATCTGCATCAAACTCAACTTCACTTGCATCCGCTTCTAATTGGTAAATTTTTTCGTGAAAGTTCACAAAACGCATTCCGTTTTTCTCAACAACGTGATGACCTTCTGTATCGTGATGAAACTCACTAGACATAAAAGTAACCAATCCATTATCTGTATACAATATTACAGGTAATGGTAATGTAAATGAACTATCTCCGCTTCCAAAAAAATGCCATCCGTGAGAATCACCAATGTGATGCATAATCATATCGGTTGGATTAAACTCTTCTTCCGCTTCAGCGATATCTTTTTTAGCAAATGACATTAAAGGCAACATAGCAAAGGCTATTGTTAATATCATTATCTTCTTTAAAGATTGGTGTGCTTTCATAGTACCCGAATTATGCTCTCTAAATTTTGCTGCAAAGATATACTTTTAATCTTTATCTGAAAGACTTGCTGTAAAAAATTTGACTCTACGTAAAATATCCTAACAAATTACTGAAAAGCAGCTATTTAGATCGTAATAATCTTACCACAAAAATAGTCTCAAAAAGAAGAAACAAAAAGTAAGGTATAAAAAAAGTAAAAATATCTAAGACCATATTAGCCTTACCTCCTTCTGCAAGTATAATAGGAAGAAGAAAGAGGATAGATAAAAACATTTTAAAGAAACTTAAGCCCATAAAGGCAAAGCCAGTTTTATCTTCAAAACCTTTGTGAATAAAAAGGAGAATAGCATAAATACCCATGGTTACCATAAAAAGGAAACCATAAATGATAAAGGTGGAATAATAGACTTCTTTTTGCAAGAACTGTTCAACCACAAAATATTGAAGCAGCCCCAGGACTAAGGTAAAAGAAAGTAAGTATTTTGAGAATTGAAAAAAGGAAAGTTTATTTTTTGTCATTATCTAAGTCTTTAACGGTTTTATACACTTGATAAAGCGCTACAAAAACCCCCAGCAAGGAACATGAAATTGTAAAGGCAGAATATTTATTTTCGATCTTTTTGTCTAGCCAAATACCCAAAAGCACGCCTCCTGTAATGACCACGGCCATTTGAAAAGCTATACCTGTAAAAACAGCCCAATTATTAAGCGGTTTTTCCTTCTTTTTTTTTGGTTCTTCGGTCATCGTTTAAATTTTTTACTGAGCTTTTCATTGCACACGTAGCATTAAAATCGGCTCCTGGCTCTATGGCTAATTTGCCTGTAATAACCTCTCCCTCTATTTGGGCTGTAGATCTTAAAGAAAGTGTATTATTCACTTTTAATTTTCCAGAAAATTTACCTTCTAAGTCAGCATTTTCACACTGCATCTCTCCTTTTATAAAACCAGACTTACCTAATACTACTTTCCCTGTAGTAGTTAAAGTTCCTTCTAAAGTTCCTTCTATTCTAAAACTTCCTTGAGCTTCAATATCTCCTTTGATAGTAGTTCCTTGAGCTATTTTATTTTGGTCCTTATTAGGGTTAGACGTTTCTTTTCTCGATTTTTTATTGTCTGAAAACATGACGTGGTTTTTTTTATTTTGTTGCTTGAGAGATGTAATCGCTTAAATTTTTATGAACTTGTACCGTTTTATAATCTTCTGATGCAATTCCTATATTTTGATAATCAATTTTATAATCCTTTTCTTTTAAAAGTTTTTCTCCAAAACCTTCTGCTCCCAATTTACTTTTAAGACCATGAACAATCAATAAAGTTTTATTAGGAGAATAAATATCTATAGAGGTATATAAATCCGTAAAGCCAAACTCTACTATAGCTTCATCAATTTTTTCCTTTAAAGCCACAACATCATCTATTGTAAATTCTTCTTTATCTGCTATTTTTTCTTTTTCCTTATCGGAATTTACTTGGTTAGTATCTACTTGTTGGATAGCTAACTCAAACGGATAAACCAACTTATATTCCTTAGCATTTTTCGGAAATTTAAACGTCTTATTTTTTAATACTGGTAAAGATTTAGAAACAATCTCTTCGGCCCTTTTCCCTTCTTCACTTTGAGGATAGGTAAGCGCAACATAGTTTAAGCCTTTCTTATATTCTTCAAAACCATAATACCTTCCAGAAGCAGTTGCTTTTAATAACTCGAATTTTGGGACAATATCATTTCCCGTAAACACTTCTATATTTTTATTGGCCTCTTCTATAACAGTTTTATATTCTTGATTCTCAAACTTACGATAAACACTAGCATAAACAGCTTCAGGACTATTTTGATCGTCTAACAAACCTCTTGGGTTCCTTAAAATAGTAGCATAACGAGAATCTGAATGATTGGTTAATATGTTTTGCTTCCATCTATTAGCATTGGCATCATCTCCCATGGCCTCATAGATTTTGTACAAGTTGTATTTAGAAGGTAAAATAAGACGCTCTTCTGGTTTATTTTCTAATAATGCTTCTAGCTTATTAGCTGCCAATTGATATTCTTTAAATTTCTCTTTATAAATAACTCCTAATTGGTAATAAGCGAAATTTCTCTCTTTACCCAAACTATCGATGAGCTTTTCATCTTTAGGAATGCTCTCTACATAGGTGACTGGCTGATATTGAGGATCGCTTTCTATCTCGGCTAAAATTGCTTCTTCAGGGTCGATTTCATCTTCCTGACTCTCGTTTTTACCTCCTTTTTCATAACGCCAATTATCGGCTAAAGCACGATTTCCCCAGGTTCTGTTAAATTTCATAACTCCTTTTGCGACTTGCTTGCTATCATAGAAATAAAAATCTCCACCGCTGCTTGCTCCACCAGCAGTACTTCTTTGTTTTCCGAAAAGGTTACTAGGGGTTTGATTTTTATTTTTCGCTTCTTCTTTGGCTTCCGCTATTGCAGTTTCTTTTAAGCTATTAGTATATTCCGTAAAGAAAGTCAAACGGTCTGCTTCAGACATATTTACCAAATTGAGAATACTGTCATTTTTAGCAGCAATATCTTCATAAAGAATCACATCGTCTAAATTGACACGTTTCTTTCTAATTGCTCTATATTCTCTGGTATTTTCAGGTAAGTTGGTTAAGGTGCTATCGTAATAAGCTCCTGCGTCTTTGTACTGTGCCGCATCAAAATTGATATTCCCTAAAGTGAGGTAATTTCTAGATTTTAAATACGTGTCTCGTGTGTCGGTTCTTAATGATTTATTGTAAAAAGTGACCGATCCCGGAATGGTATCATTAGCGCGATAATATTCTGCAATTTGATAGTAAATCTTATCTAAGAAAGGTCGGTTTTCTCTATCTTCTTCCAACTCCTGAAGCAGTTCTAATAAAGCCAAACGGTCTTGCTCATCAAAATCGTAGTTTCTTGCTTTCTCCATATATGCATTAATCATATATACTCGTGGAGATTTTCTATTGAGCGCAATAACCTCATCAAAAGTTTTATTAGCACTATCTATTTGCGCTAACCTGTCATATAACTGACCTTTAATATATAAATACCTTCCTCTTTTTTCATTAGAAGGCGTTACTCTAATCGCTTCGGTTAACGGAGCGATAGCGCTATCATTTTGCTCTAAATTAATATAAGCTTGGGCTAAAGTCGCCGAAGCATCGGCTAAATCTTCTTCCTCAAATTCTAAATCTTGAGCTAATAATTCTTTTAAATTTTTAAGCGCCGTTTCGTTATTTCCCATACGCATATTGGTCTTCTCACGCCAAATCTTTGCGGTAGCAATACGGTCACTTTCTGGATAATCGGTAATGATATAATTAAAGGCTTCTATGGCTGGGAAAAAACGCTGATCGTAATAGCGAGCTTTTCCTAAAAGCAAAAAAGCTTCATCCATTTGAGGATTATACTCTGTGCCTCCTATGTTGATGTTGTGTTTTTGAATGGCCTTTGCAGCTTTATCTTCGGCTCGTTCAAAATTTTCATTTTTGCTTTCTCCAGGCAAACGAGCTTCTTCTACAACCTGCATGCGTTCTATAGGAAGTATTTCCCAGTAGTTGTCTATATAAGTTTGCTCTACCTCATCTTTTCCTAACTCTAAAGCCAAGTTGCCATTGTAGATGATATTATAATAAGCGCCCATAGCATGGAAGTTTCTATTAAGCCATTTGTTCTTTTTTCTCGAACACGAAGCTATAGAAACCGTAGCAAGCAGGATAATTAAGATTCTTGTATATGTAGGTAAGTAATTACGTTTCATTAAGTTAAAATAGGTATAAAGAATAACTTATTCTTCCCGTTTTTAGTATGGGAGTGCGTAAAAATACATTTCTTTTAAGAAAAACAAATGTAAACCCATAATAAATTTGAGTTTGGACTTGAAGCGTAAAAATCACCTATACTGGTTTATTTCTAAAAATTTAGCACCGATATTTTATCCTCACTTACCTTGATATTCTTAATAATTTGTAGATAAGGTTTAAAGTTAAACTCTATTTGCTCCACACTTATAAGCGTTGCTACAGTAGTTGCTGGTGATGGGCTTACTAAGTTGGTACGTTCAAATTTATAAACTCCTCCTTTGGGAGCTTTATCGCCAAGTGAATCGACATAAGGCATAATACCTTTTGGTAAAGTAGGGTCAAAATAATAATTGATGACAGTATCCCCAGAGAGGCTTTTCACTTTTAAAAAATGATAGGTTTTTCCTTTAATGATTGTATCTTTTTCTTCTACCACCTCAAATTTTGGTTGTATTTTTTTTAATCCTACTATTTTATCTTTCCTTGATTTTGTAGTATCAATTTCAAAAAGTATTTGTTCTTGTTTAAGTAGAAAATTAATAGAAGCATCTTCGGTTGTTGAAGATGTCATCTTCATATTTACGCTACCCCCAGGAGTTTTAAATGATTTTTCTTCTTTAATGTCAAAATTTGCTGAATAATAAAAAGCGTAATCGCTATTTGCTATTACCACTTTATTATTATCAAACTGAGAAAAGGTTAAGTTTATTAAGCTATCTTCCGCTTTTAAGCTTACATCATAAACTGCTTTGTAGGTTTGTGCGTTTGTAAAAAAAGGAAACGTTAATAGAAAAAAAATAATTTTTTTCATGGCTTGAACTTTTAAAGTTTAATAACTAAAGTTATAAAAAAATATTTTAAAACTACCTCGCAAAATAGGTTTCTAATTCTTGAAGTGTAGCTTCGCTTGTCATCATATCTCTTACCACTTCGCCTTTGTCTAACAATACTATACGTTCGCAAACTTCGGTTACGTGAATGAGGTCGTGACTAGAAACCAACACCGTTACACCTTTGGTTTGTGCCAAATCTTTAATGATCTGTTTTAATCTAATTTGTGTGGTCGGATCTAGATTAGCAAAAGGTTCATCGAGAATCACCACTTCTGGATTACCAATAAATGAAGCTACAATACCTGCTTTTTTCTGGTTTCCTTTAGATAGATCTCTTAAGTATTTTTTTTGCTGAAGTATTTCTCCGTGAAAGAAATCTTCAAATCCGTTAAGGAGAGTATCTACATCGGCTTTGGTTTGTCCGCGTAATTCTCCTATAAAGTAAAAATATTCTTCTGCCGTAAGGTAACCTATGAGGAAACTTTCGTCGATAAAAGAAGACGTAAAAGGTTTCCAATCTTCACTTTCGTTTACTACGACTTGTTTATTTTTTATGTTCCCTGTAGTGGGCTGAATTAAATCTAGCAACAGACTAAAAAACGTGGTTTTTCCTGCTCCGTTATTTCCTACCAAACCAAAACTTTGTCCTTTAGGAATGTCTAAGGATGGAATGTTCAACACTTGGGTGCTGTTATAAGATTTGCTTAAATTATGTACTTCTATCATGATCTAAAATTGAGAGTCTTAATTATTTTTTTTCGTCGAATGCGGCTATGGTTTTGTATTTTCCTTTTTGGTACACTTTTTCAATTTGATTGAGAAAGAAATTTTTAAATACCAAACCTAAAATTCCGCTTAAAGCGAGCGCTAAAATCCCAGCTTCAAAATTGATAAACTTATACGGAAGGTAAAAAATAAGCATCGGCCCAGCCATTTTAGGTAAGGCAATTAACAATTGCGTTGGGTTAAAACCTTGTGTATTGCTAAAGGCTTTTGCTTTTACGTTAAGTTCTACCGGAACACGATTTAGAACGCCTCCATACAAAGTAATAAAAGAGTTTAAGCCGATATTAAATAAGGCTCCAGCAGCAATCATACTATAAATCTTGTAGCCAAAATATAAATATGGGGTACTTAAAATAAAGGAAGCTACTACAGCTACGACCATTAAATACCATTTAGACTCTAAATATTTCCGATAAGGAATATTCTGACTCATCAACATTTTATAATATTCGCTATCCCAAGAAGGAACTAATTGTCCGAAGGAAAGTAAAAATCCGCCCGTGACAAAAATCGAAGCAAAAGCTAAAAATGCAGGCATATCTCTATACATATCTTGCGTGTAAAATATGAGTCCATAAAATAAAAAAAGAAAAGACATCATTAAAACTTGCTTAGGTCTTGCGTTACGAATAATGAGTTTTACATCGTTTTTTAAGAATGGTGCAATCGAGCCAAAACGGTTTAGAAAACCTAAATCTGTAGAACTTACTTCTTTACTTTCTTTACGGATGGCATCGTCTAAATAAAAACCCTCTCTTATAAATTTATAATTCCTACGATACAACAAAATCATTAACAATAACGGAATACTTACCGCATACCACTTGTTATAAATTTCATTAAAAAACAAACCAGCATATTCTGCAATAGGATAAATATGATAAAACTCTAATAAGATTAAAGCTCCTAAAACCGCTACGATTGCATAGAAAACTTTGTTGTTTTTATTTAGTAAAAAATTGAGGTAGTTTAGGGAAATGGTAAAAAACACCATCGAGAAGAACCAACAAATGACTTGAAACGGATTATAACCTTGCGCTAACAAGACGATACTAAAAGGAAGAAAAAAGAAAAGCGGTAAAATATTAAAAAAAGAAAGGGTTGTTTTCCCTAATAAATAATGAATCACCGTTTCTCGTTTTATGGGAATAATCATATAGGGTTTAATATTCATCACTGGTAATTGCTGCATAAAAAACCGGAAACCTAAATCGATCAGAAACCAAAACACCAAATAATTATTTACCACCTCTAAAGGATCTTCATTTGGGAAACCATCTTCTATAAGAAAGAATGAAAATACACCTAAAACCCCAAAGCAAACGATAAAATAAAGTGCTGCTAAAATGAGTAATATTTTAATGGCTAAGCCTTTTTGAAAATAGGAAGAACGAGAAAATTGCTTCCACTCTAGTGATAGAAATCGTTTAAACATAAAGTTTCTTCTTTTTTATTTCTTAGAGTAAGTTAGTACCTACCATTTGATTAGTGCTAAAATGTTGAAAATGTTACAAAGTCTGCATCTTTAATTCGGGGTATGCCTCTTGCAGTATTTCATCTCGCTTCCGCGGAAGTAAAAACAGGGTAATGTAAAATACTAAGGTAACTCCTGTAAGTAGTAAGCCATATATAATGCCTATCCAAATATTTATCTCCACTTCTTTTGTTATTAAAACTAGAAGTTGGATAGGTAAATTTAAAAAAGCTCCAAATTGCCCAGTATGATTAAGTAAGGTTTCTAATAAATAGGGTTTCTGCTTACTCTGTTTTCTTAATCTTTTTATTTCTTTATTATTTTTATAAAACCTCAAACTAAATAAGATTACGAGACAAAGTAAAATTCCTATTAAAATGTAAACGCCATAAGTAATTTGTGTTATCAAGGTAAAACTTACCAAAAACGCAGTAGCTAAAATTACCACCTTAGGCAGTTTTAAAAATTCTTTAGCTTCTTTCCACATGAGTTGATGATAGCGTTTTTGCATTGCAGCTTGTCTCGCTTCTACCACTTCTAGAAAACCAAAGACACCAAACTTTTTAAATTCTTCTTGCAAAGCAGTTTCAAAATCTTTGTCTGGATTTTCTTGCCACTGCTCTTCAATAGCATTGGCAAGGTGATCTACCAATTCTAATTGTACATCGTAATAATCTACAAAATGCTGATCGGTAAACTGAAAAAGACGCTCTATTTGAAGTGAGGTTACTTTTTTCATGTCAATGACATTTTATTTTTATACATTTTGATAAAATGATAAGCTGAAAAAGCAATACTAAGGTTTAACCAAAAAACAAAAATCAACACATAAAAATTAGAACTATTTCCTTCTAAAGATCTAAGAAAAAAATTATTTGTAATTGAGTTTATTAATACAGCATATAAAGCGAAACGATGTAAAAAGGAATATTTAAACTTTCTATAAATGATTGCAGGAACACCTATGTATAAAATTGGAGAAAATACGAGAACCGAGTAAAGCCAATAAATTTTATTTACTTCACTTAAATAAGTAGTGACGCCTAATAAAAATAGGCTTATAACCACAGGAAAAGAAAATAAGTTTTTGCAAACCAAAACAAGTAATTTTTTATCTACACTCCAAGAATATTTTGTGCTACTTTTTAAAAGCTCCTTTTTATTAACCACCATATAAGCTTTAAAAGCTTCATAAAATTCAGTTTGCTCTGCTTGCATTTTAGCTTCTACCGCACTGGCTACGTGGTCTAGCATTTCTAAACGAACATCTATATATTCTACCCCAGAGTTTTTAAGGTAATTGTCTATAAACTCTAATTCTCTCTTGCCTAACTTTCTCATACTAAATCAAACTGTTTTTTATATTCATTAAAAAGTTGATAAAGTGATAGGAAGAATGAAATATTAATAAGAATAAATAAAGCTAAAATCCATTCATAATAGGGTATTTCTCTTTCTAACACATACATGTGCATGATATAATCAAAAGACATAATGATAGAAACCAACTTCTGAAGATGGAGGTATTTTTGTTTTTTATAAGTCTTTGTAATTAATACAATGGCTACAAATTCTAAAAAGAACAAGCCCAAACTAAAAAGTATCAAATGTTGTTTTAAGAAATCAAATAAAACAACAGTTATTATTACAACAGCAGCAGTAATTACTAATGACAAAGGATGAAATAGATTTTTGCCTACCATTTGTAAAACTTTCTTTAAAGATTCTTTAGCAAAAGAATCTGTTTGTTTTAAAAGCTCCTTTTTATTCATTACCATATAAGCTTTAAAAGTCTCATAAAAATCGGTTTGCTTCTCTTTCATTTTAGCTTCTACCGCGCTTGCTACATGGTCTAACATTTCTAAGCGAACATCTATATATTCTACCCCAGAATTTTTTAGGTAATTGTCTATAAACTCCAATTCTTCCTGACCTAACTTTATCATCCTAAACTCGGTTTTGGATTCATAAGTCCGTTCATGGTTTCCATAAAGCGCTCTAGCTCTTCGAGTTTAGATACTGTTTCGGTAGTTCCTTTTTGGGTAAGTTTATAATATTTACGCAAACGATTATCTACTTTTTGCATTTCTACTTCTAGTAAACCATCGGCTTCTAACTTATGCAAAGCGGGATAAAGTGCACCTTCGGTAATTTTTAATTCTCCCTTTGTAAGTTCTTTTACTCGTTGGGTTATTTCGTAGCCATACATTTTATCTTCCTTAGAAAGCAATTTTAAAATGATGGTCGAAAGACTTCCCTTATATAACTTTGAATTCGACATAAATTTTGGTTTCAACTAGAATCCAAACATACATAAATTTCTTATGCATAAAAAACTTAGGTATTAGTTTTTATCTTATTTGCTTTAAAAGAACGGCGGACTTTGTATTTTTGCCAAAAATTTTGAAGAAAATGAAAAATTTTCATCCGTTAACGGTAAAAGAAATCATAAGAGAAACTCCAAAAGCAATTAGTATTGTTTTTGAGATTCCGCAAGAATTAAAAGAAGTATTTCACTTCGATGCGGGACAATATATCACGATCAAGAAAAAATTTGATGGTAAAGAAGTAAGACGTTCTTATTCTATTTCATCTACTCCTGGTAGTAATAATTTAAAAGTGAGCGTTAAGCAGGTAGAAGGTGGTTTATTTTCATCCTACGCCAACAATCAACTAAAAGAGGGAGAGATATTAGAAGTTTTTCCGCCAGAAGGCAAATTTACCTATCAAGCTCCA
This sequence comes from Mesonia algae, assembly GCF_003253545.1. Classification (GTDB taxonomy): domain Bacteria; phylum Bacteroidota; class Bacteroidia; order Flavobacteriales; family Flavobacteriaceae; genus Mesonia; species Mesonia algae. The sequence goes on along the minus strand of NZ_QKYV01000001.1, from coordinate 598,029 downwards.
AGCGATGGAAAATCTCATGATTATGCAGCTTTTGCAGCAGGTAGCGGAATAACTCCTATACTTTCTATCTTAAAAAGTGTTTTAAAGAAAGAACAGCACAGCAGGTTTGTCTTAGTTTACGGAAATAAAACTCCGCAAGAAACCATCTACTTTAAAGAGTTGTTAGAAATTCAGCAAGAGTTTCCAGACCGTGTATTTATTGAGTTTGTATACAGTCAAGCAAAAGATAAAGATTCTTTCTTTGGCAGAATTGAACGCAGCACCGTTAATTTTGTACTGAAAAATAAATTCAAAGGTCATCATTTTGAAGCGGTTTACCTTTGCGGACCTGAACAAATGATCGATTTAGTCTCTGAAGTGTTACAAGAAAATGAGGTTGAAAAAGAACGCATACATTTTGAATTGTTTACCTCAACAGAAACAGGAGAAGTAGATGCCAACCTTGACGGAAAAACCACGATTACGGTGATGGTAGATGATGAGGAAACTACCTTTGAAATGGACCAAAAAGCGACAATTTTAGATGCGGTTCTTGATAAAGATCTAGACGCTCCTTATTCTTGCCAAGGCGGAATTTGCAGTAGCTGCATTGCTCGCATCACCGAAGGAAAAGCCGAAATGATGAAAAACCAAATCTTAACCGACGAAGAGATCGAAGAAGGTTTAACACTTACGTGCCAAGCACATCCTACGACATCGACGATTAAAGTTGATTTTGATGATGTTTAATTAGTAATAAGAAGTGAGAGTTTAGTAGTGAGAGACGAGACGATATGAGCCTCAGGCTTTTCATGCTGAATAAGTTCAGCATCTCATCAGTATAAAAAATTTAAAAACCTCTCTTATACAGAGAGGTTTTTTTATGAATTTAATAGGTGTAATATTTATTTTTTCTTCATTAAATTTTAATTAATAAGCAGGTTGTTGTTTTGCTCTTTGGTATTGCATAAGTGCATTTACATAATAAACAGCTGCACCAACGAGAGGAAAAGCCAACACGATGAGTACCCAAAGAACTTTTGGTAAGCTTTCTTTTTCGTTTTTAAGAATTAAAAATAAGCTGCCACCAATAAAAAAGATGGAAAAAATTAAAAGAATTAGCAAAAATAACGGAGTTTGTAGTGTCATAATTCAAGTATTTAAAAATAAATTTAAAGAAAATCTTTTACACGAAAAACTATTCCTGAGTTATCCTCCATATTTTAGCAATCACGTAAAGCACAAAAACTCCGATAAGTATATACAATCTTCTTCTCTTATTTTGATCGAGTTCTTTAAAACGATACAAGTTTACCGAAATATATAAAGCACATATTCCTATAATGATATACGTAAAAATTGGGGTGTTAAAATCCATAGTTTAATTAATAAGTTCTTCTTGTTTTAGTAATTGCTCTAGCTCTTTGCTGTATTGATATACCTCTTCTTGATTGTTGGTGTAGATTTTAAAATCATATTTCATAAAAGGAATATTTTCTACCCAAATACTTCCTTCTTCAACATTATTTGTTTGTTCGAGCATGGGTTTTGCTTTTCCAATAGACATATTATGAATATACAAAGTATCTTTATTTGCACTCGATGAAAACGAGCTTGTATTACTATCTAAAATAGCTCGTTCTTTATATTCTACGACTAAATTTTCACTTTCTATGCGGTGATTTTTAGAAGAAGGATATTGTAATGCCATAAATAGCAATAACATTAATAACCCGTTGTAAAAAGCATGAAATAACATCGCTTTTATAAGTCCGAAGTTAATGGTGATCCACAATAAAATTAATCCCATCCCAAATTGTGCTAAAATGGCTATCGTACCTAATGAGGTCATAAAATCTTCTGCGGTATAATGAATCCCTGCAAAGAGTACCGCATTCATAATAAGTAATGTATTAATGTGTTTTTTGCCACTTCTATCATTCACAAATATCGTCGCGATATATAACACTAGTAATGCTAAAGCAAAATAGCTAAACGACAATCCTATAAAAACAAGCAGAACTATAAAAGATATAATCCTAAGCCATCTTTTAGCGGTAAAAAAACCTCTAAAAGCGACTTCTTCTAAAAGCGGAGCAAGAATAACTGCCATCACAACAAACCACTCAAATGAAAGCTTATCTCCTATCATATCTCTAGAAATAGGTGGATATTCTATTCCTAAAGCTGAAAATATCGCGTATAAAAAGATCAATAAAGTAAAGCTAGCTACACCAAGTTTTAAGAGCCAGTTTTTGAGGGTATTTTTAAACATTTATACAAATGATTTAATTTTATCTATAATCTTCCTTGGCGGAATACTTTCCATCACCGTTTCATAGCCTTCTACTTGCTTATTTCCATAGATGGAAGTAGGTAAGAAAGGATATTTCTTTAAACTCGGAAGCACTTGATTTTCTATTGGTTGCTTAAATGGTGCAAATCCTGCATAAGGATGTGTGGCTCCCCACACCGTGATTACCGGAATTTGATACATAGCAGCCATATGCCCGTTTCCACTATCCATAGAAAGCATTACGTCTAGATTGGCGATGATATGCAATTCTTCCGCGAAAGCATAAACACCTACCAAGCTGGTGACATTTTGATATTTTGAAGCTAAAGCAGATAATAATTGCTTTTCATTTTCACCGCCGCCAAACAAGAAAACTTGAAGATTCTCTTCTGCATTTAACTCGGCAATTACCTCTTCCATTAAAGAAAGCGGATACATTTTTGATTTGTGGGCAGCAAACGGAGCTATCCCTATCCATTTTTTGGTATTCGGTTGTAGCTGCTGCTGAAATTGCTTAGGTAAATTTGGATTTTTAAACTTAACCTCTTGTGATAGATCTACAGGAAAACCTAATTGTGCCAACACCTTTTCATAACGCTCGTGAGTCGTTTGTAAAGGGCGAATGCTTTTAAGTTTTAAAGCTGTAAGTTGTTTTTTCTCTGTTCTGCCTTTGTCTATCGCTGCAGATTTAATTCCGTAAAGGAAAAAGAAAAACCGAAGAATCTTAGAACGCAAGACGTTATGAACATCGGCTACCGCGTCTACCTCTAGACTTTTTATCTCTTTCGCTAATTTCCACAGACCAAAAATACCTTTGTGCTTTGTTTTTACATCTGCAGCAAGCACGTTGACTTCTGGTAAATCTTTAAAAAGCTTACCAAAAAAAGGTTTGGTCACCATCGTCACTTTTACGTGTGGATGCTGCTTTAAAAATCTTCTTAATATGGGAACCAGCATCGCCACATCGCCCAAGGCTGAGAGTCTTATAATGGCGATGTGTTGAACTGTTGTTTTCACTTAGCGTGAATTATTTTTGACCTCTTAAAACAGGATTAAGCTCGTCATCATTGTACATTTTCATTTGCTTGTACACTTTCATGTACTTGTCACCATTTTCAATATCGGTAAGCAATTGATTAATCGCTGTAGACAAATCTACACGTTGCTCTAACAACACATCTAATTTTGCTTGGCAAGCCATTTGGTGTTCTTGAGAAGCATCTTTACGTGTTGCCTCTTCATGCATATGATAAATTTTTAAAGCTAAAATCGATAAACGATCTACCCCCCAAGCTGGACTCTCGGTATTAATGGTAGCATCTGCCTTTGGAGTTGCATCTTTATACTTCTCTAAGAAATAAGAATCTATATACTCTACCATATCGGTACGATCTTGGTTAGAAGCATCAATTTGACGTTTTAATTTTAACGCAGAAACAGGATCAATTTGTGGATCGCGTATAATATCTTCATAATGCCATTGCACCGTATCTATCCAAGATTTTCTATAAAGCAAATGCGCTAGTAAGTCATCTTTTTCTCCATAAGGATTCTCAAAAGGTTGATCTACTGTATTTACCTCGTGGTATTTTTCTATTACTTCTTGAAATATTTTATTTGCCTTGTCTGAAAACATAATTTCTTTTTTTATTTCTTTAAAATATGTAAATATTCTTGTGTGGCATTCGCCTTGTGATTTCTATTTTCGGTTTTATCTGCTTTAAAACGTTGGTAATCTTTTACCTTTAAGCTATAACTTCCATACTTTTCCATAATTTCTTTTATGGTTTCGGGAGGCATCAAACCTTCATTATTGTAACTTAAAAATACGGTTGAAAATTGAGCATCTTTAATCAAATTTTCAAATTGCTTGACTACTTCTCCTTTTCTACAATAAGCAGATTTATAGTAATCGCGCAAACCGGTTTTACCTTTAGGTACAAAGGTATCATATTTTGCGATAGTAGTAAGTAAATGATAGTTTGCACCGTATTGCCTTGCATTATAAGGCGGATCTAAATATAAAATATCTCCGCTTATTTTTTTTATCAATTCATTACCGTCTTCTTGATAGACTTGATGAGCATTTTTGGTTTTATCAAAATCTGCTCCAACAATTTCGATAGCTTTAGCGGCAGATTTTTTTATCTTTTTTAAGTAAGCTCCATATACCGAAGCGGTATTAGCTACCTTATCGGCGCTTTCTAAGAGTGATGTTAGCAAAAAGTAATAAAGCGCATCATCAATTTCTTCTTGATTTTTCCACGTTTCAATTTGCTGTCTAACCGCATCTATTTTTTGTGCATTTTCTTGAGAGAAAAAAAGACGATCGGCATTTCCGTTTTCACCATAATGCTCGGCAATAAAACCTAATTGAGGGTTAAGCTCATTCAGTTTTTTTATGTAGTCTTGCTTCCGCGGAAGCGAACTGTGGTTGCCAATATAATTTTGAAGCAGGACGTAACTGTAAAACTCTACATCATTAGCAATAACTTGTTTTACTAAAGGTTTAAAAGTTCGCCCAACCCTGCCTGTTCCTGCAAATAAATCGCAAAATACAGCATCTTTTAAGGGTATAGAAATTTCTTGAGATACTACTTCTAAGATCCAAGAGGAGAGTTTTTTTTTAGAGCCTATGTAATTCATTTAACTGCCCAAATTATATCGGATAAAGCCGATTTTTCTTTCCATTGTAATGGAGTTAATAAAGAAGCATCAAAGGTACTTACATATTTTTGAATGATAGATTGCAACCACGTGATTTCTGCTTTTAACTTCCAATGCTCACCATTTTCTGCATACACCATTAAAAAAAGTCGGTTTTCTAAATGTTTTCGCTGCTGCTGACTTTGATTCTTGTATAACCAATACAGTAGTTCTTCTTTGTGGTTTTGAGCATAATATATGGTTTGCTTAAATCCCTTAGGAAAAACTGAGGTTTTGTGGTCAAAATTAATTCCGTTAAGGTTAAAATCAACTAATCTATCTTTGTTGTTTACTGCAGGAGTTACTCCTTCAATTTGGGTGAAAATTTTCTCCACCGCTACCGCACTCCAGAAGTTATACCAACGATTGGCGGCGTATTGAAATAACTCTTTTTTGTCTAAATTATAGGCTTCTATTGTAATTTTCATCACCTCTACCACCTCATCCCAAAAAGGAGTTTTATAGATAAAATTGGTGTAACCGTCCCAAATATCATTTTGTTTTCTTCCCCATTCATAAGCATAAGGATGTCTTTTTTTTAACTCTTGCTCTATGTCGTATAAAGAAAGATTTACCATAACACAAAAGGAATAATGAGTACAGCTAAACCTAATATTCCTAATGTTATTTCCTTTAAAATTTTGCCTCCTTTATGCTCTAAGAAAATTGTCCCAATAACACTCACGCCTATAAAGGGAAAAATAAGTTCGCTTCCTGTTTTTTGAGGAGATAATAACACTAGTAACAAGCCTATAATAAAAAACAAAAAAATAAGAAAAAGCATAGGTTTTCTTTTTCTTATGGTTAACTGTAATTCTTTTAAAAAGAAAAATAGACTTAGTATAGTAAACAAGCCTATGATAATTAAAGGAATAAAAACATCTGCCTCTTGATAAACCTCCAAATTAAGACTGGGAAACACAAAATACTGACTTAAATAAAAAGGAGTGTCTAAAACCAAGAAATAACCCGTTGTAACCAAAAAGTAAACACAAAAAACGGCAACGAGGGGAATAAAAAGATTTTTGAAGTCTTGTATTGCATAATAGAATATTCCTACAAAAGGTAGTATTAAAAATAGAATGCTTAATGGATAGAATAAACTCGCCACTACTACCCATAAAGATGCATCGAAAATTTTCTTTTTTATTTCTAAACCCGATCTTAAACTTATTACTCTTCTTAAAGCTAGCAACACAAAAAATGCCGCGATAAATAACTCATTTGCTTGTAAGACAGGTAAACATAAAGTGGTTAAAAACCCGAATAATAAAATAGTATAAGTATTCTTTTTACTGATTGTATTGCGTTTAACAATAAAATTTAATACCACCATAAGCAAAATATAGGTAATAAGGTAGCCTATTTTTTTGGTAAGAAACTGCCAAGAATACGCTGTATTTTGATCAAGAAAGTTAGCTACAATAAAATATATAGCCATAAAAAGCCCTACAATTAAAAAATTGATTGGTTTAGATTTTTTAAAAAAGCTTGCTAACATAGAGTAATTTCTTACTTTTGTAGAAATTTATAACAAAGTTCCTAACGATGAAAGATTTTCTTGATCTTATTGCATCTCTTTTTGAAGATGTTTTGTTTTTACCTTTTGACGCTCTTCGTGAGTTAGAATTGTCTGCCTGGTTTGCTGCTAATGGTTTAAACTGGATATTTATGATTATTGCAGCCGTAGCTTTTGTTTACTGGATGCTTCAATTGAAAAAATTCAATGAAAACAACGAAGAAGACCGTTCTACTAAAGCACATACATTTTTAGGAAAAAACGCTCAGTATTAACTGAGGTCTTTTCCTAAATCTTTTCTATAATACATCTTATCAAAATGTAGTTTCTCTACGTTTTGATAAGATTTTTTTAGTGCTTCTTTATAATCTTTCCCAAAAGAAGTCACTGCAATTACTCGACCTCCATTGGTTAATACTTTACCATTTTCCTCTTTTGTACCTGCGTGAAAAACAATAGAATCTTCTATAGTTTCTATACCTGTAATTTCTTTTCCTTTTTCATAAGCCTCTGGATATCCTCCTGAAACTGTCATTACTGTAGTCGCCGATCTTTCATCTATCTCTAAACTAGCCGTAGATAATTCTTCTTGCGCTACTTTTTGAAATAACTCTACTAAGTCTGTTTTTACTCTAGGTAAAACCACTTCGGTTTCGGGATCTCCCATACGCACATTATACTCTATTACGTAAGGTTCATCACCCACTTTAATTAAACCAATAAATACAAAACCTTTATATTCTATCTCTTCTTTTTGAAGTCCGTTTACGGTTGGTTTTACGATACGTTCTTCAATTTTTTGCATCAACTCGTCGTCGGCAAAAGGAACTGGAGAAATAGCTCCCATTCCACCCGTATTTAATCCTGTATCTCCTTCTCCAATACGTTTATAATCTTTAGCAGTTGGCAGTATTTTATAGTTTTTACCGTCGGTTAATACAAATACGCTTAATTCTATACCATCTAAAAACTCTTCGATTACCACAGTTTGGCTTGCATTTCCAAACTTACCGCTTAACATTTCTTCTAATTCTGTTTTAGCTTCCTCTAAATTTTCTAAAATTAAAACTCCTTTTCCTGCTGCTAAACCGTCGGCTTTTAATACATACGGAGGTTTTAAAGTTTCTAAGAAAGCCTTCCCTGCTTCTACGCTTTCTTCCGTAAAGCTTTCATAAGCCGCTGTAGGAATACTATGCATGGCCATAAACTCTTTGGCTCTTTCTTTACTACCTTCCAACAATGCACCTCTTTTTGAAGGTCCTATAACCATCACATTCTTTAGTGCATCATCTTCCGTAAAGAAATCATAAATACCATTGACTAGAGGATCTTCTGGCCCCACTACCAACATTTCTATATTCTTTTCTAAAACTGTGGTTTTAATCGCTTCAAAATCATTAACATTTAAAGCTATATTGGTAGCAATTTGTGAAGTCCCTGCGTTTCCTGGAGCTACAAATAATTGTTTACAATGTTCACTTTGAGCTATTTTGTAAGCAAAAGTATGTTCTCTACCGCCAGATCCTAGAATAAGAATGTTCATTTTGTATGGTTTTGTTTGTGGCTTCAAAAATAATTGTTTGTAAATTGACCCACTAATATTTTCCTATAAAATAGTCTTGTGAATTGGTTTGATTTTACTTTAAAGCTCAAAAAATTTCCGTTAACGGAAGCTAAACAGCATTTAAAACAAATACAAGAAATTTCTAACGATGATTATGCTGCATATTTAACGAAGCAAAAACAAGAAATTTTAAACCATCATCAAACCCATAATAATTTTTACAAAGCCCTCTTACAAGGAAAAAAAGTTACCAAGTGGGAAGATCTACCCATTGTTACCAAGAAAGATTTACAACAACCTTTAGAAGAAAGATTAAGTGATGGTTATTCTATTACAAAAGTTTATGTAAACAAAACTTCTGGCTCTAGCGGTCACCCTTTTATTTTTGCTAAAGACAAATACGCACATGCCTTAACCTGGTCGGTAATTATGAATCGGTTTGGCTGGTTTGGTATTGACTTTAACTTGTCCTACCAAGCACGATTTTATGGAATTCCGTTAGATAAAATTGGTTACTACACCGAAAGATTAAAAGACTGGTTAGCCACTCGTTATCGTTTTCCTATTTTTAATTTAAACGAAGCCAAATTAGAAGAGTTTTTGGGTCATTTTAAAAAGAAAAAGTTTGACTACATAAATGGTTATACTAGCTCAATTGTCCTTTTCGCTAAATACCTTCAGCAAAAAGATCTTATTTTAAAAGACATTTGCCCAAGCCTAAAAGTGTGTATGGTAACTAGTGAAATGTTGTTTGAAGAAGACAAAGTTTTGCTTGAAAAACACCTAGGAATTCCTATTGTGAACGAATATGGTGCAAGTGAATTAGACCTCATCGCTTTTCAAAACCCAAATGGAAATTGGTCACTTAATCACGAGACTTTATTTATTGAAGTAGTAGATAAAAATGGGCAAGCCTTACCACTTGGAAAAGAAGGTAGATTAGTAATTACTTCACTATATAACAAGGCTCACCCTTTTATACGATATGAAATAGGTGATATTGGCGTATTAGATGAAAAGAGCACTCCTAAAAATCCTATTTTAAAAAAATTGATTGGTAGAACCAGCGATGTGGCACACCTTCCGAGCGGAAAAGTGGTTCCCGGACTTACTTTTTACTACGTTACTAAAAGCATTATTGAAGAAAATAGTATAGTAAACGAGTTTGTAATCCATCAATTAGCAAAAGATAAATTTAAAATTCTTTATGTCGCTGAAGCGGATTTATCTCAGCATAAATTTCAGGAAATAATTAAAGCCGTAGAAACTTATTTAGAACCAAATCTACAGGTAGAATTAGAGCGCGTTACTATTCTTAAACGTACCAAAGGAGGGAAATTAAAACAGTTTGAAAGTTTTATATGAAAGATATTTGCATCATTACCAATTATTTTCCACCAGAAACTGGAGCTGCTTCTAATAGAATTGTGAAGCTTGCTCTAGGCTTAAAAGAAAGAGGTTTTGCTGTAAAAGTAATTTGCCCCTTACCTAATTATCCCAAAGGAAAAATTTTTGAAAATTATCAAGGTAAATGGAAGTTAACAGAAAACTATAAAGGTGTAGAGGTAACTCGCCTTTGGGTTTATGCCAATAACTCTTCCCATAAAGTAAAGCGTTTACTTTCTATGGTTTCATTTTCTTTAAGCTTAATCATCCATAAATTATTACAACCAAAAGATTTTCCAAATAAAATTTTAATTCAAAGTCCGCCACTTATCATCGCCAATACGGCATTGCGATTGTTTAGTAATCAAAAAAGGCAGCTTATCTTGAATGTGTCAGATTTATGGCCTTCGGCAGGATATGAATTAGGAGCACTAAAGAAAGGTCGGTTTTATGAGCTTTTAGAAAAAATGGAAGTTTACAACTATAAAAAAGCAAATCTGGTCTTGGGACAATCGCAAGAAATTCTTGAACGTGTTACAAGTATTTTTCCGCAGCAGCAAATATTTTTATATCGCAACTACCCTGCTGTATCGCCCCAGAATGATTTCCGTTTAACGGAAGAAAATAATACGGTAAAATTAGTTTATGCAGGTTTACTAGGTATAGCTCAAGGAATTGTAAAACTGTGCCAGCATATAGAATTAGGAGAAAAAGAATTACATATTTATGGTGCAGGAGCTGAAAAGGAAGCTTTAGAAGATTACTTAAAAACATCTTCTAAAAACATTTATTATCACGGGGAAGTTACTAGGGAAAAGCTATTAAAAGAGCTCTCTAAATATCATATCGCATTAGTACCACTTGTTCATGCTATTTATGGTTCTACACCTTCAAAAATCTACGAAATGACCCATAACGCTCTCCCAATACTTTATTTTGCTGGCGGAGAGGGAGAAAATGTAATTAAAGAATTTAAATTGGGATATGTAATAACGCCTGGGGATTTTAAAAGCTTAAATACTTGTATCGCGCATTTAGAATTTAAAGACTTAGAAAATATAAAACCCAAAATCTTAGAAATTGCGAGAACTCATTTTAATATTGAAAAGCAATTAGATGACTTAGCAAAGACAATTGTTTAATAAGCCTTATCTTCTCCTTTGACAGCATTTTGCACTGTCTGGAAGATTATTTTTAAATCTAATAAAAGTGACCAGTTTTCTAAGTAGAAAATATCATAACGTACACGGTTAATAATATCATTTTCTGTTTCTATCTCTCCTCTAAAACCACTGGTTTGCGCTAAGCCGGTAATTCCTGGCTTTATAAAATGACGCACCATAAATTTATCGATACGTTCGGCATACATATGAGTGTGGCTTACCATATGCGGTCTTGGCCCCACTACCGACATATCTCCTAAAAGTACATTGTAAAATTGTGGCATTTCATCTAAACTTGTTTTCCGAATAAATTTTCCAATCTTAGTGATCCTTTTATCGCCACGTTTTACTTGATGTAAATGTGCTTGTGGATTTTCTCGCATAGAGCGAAACTTATAACAGTAAAACTCTTTGTAATCTAATCCGTTTCTTTTTTGTCTAAAAAAGACTGGACCTTTTGATTCCATCCTGATTAAAATAGCCAAAATTGGGGTAAGCCAAGAGAGTATAAACACAATGACAAAAACAGACATAAGAATATCAAATGTTCTTTTGATTAGTTTATTTAAAGCATCGTCTATAGGGATATTTCGTAAAGAAAGAATAGGTAAATAACCGTAATACTCCATTTTTAACTGACGGGTATAAATATCTTTATTATCTGGAAGAAACTTTAAAGGCTTTAGGTTGTTGTCTGCAAAATCAATTACTTGGTTGATTTGTTCATTGTCTAATTCGGCTACAGAGCAATAAATTTCGTCAATTTCATTTTCTAAAATCCATTTAAAAACCTCATCTAAATCAAAGTTTTTCTGAGAAAAATCTACTAGTTTTTTAGATTGATATCCGTACTCTGGATTAGATTTAAAAAATCTTTCGAGATTTTGAGTTCTATGATTAGCACCTAAGATAATTGTTCTTCTATAGTTACCGCCTAAATCTTTTCGGTAACTTTTCAGTAAATAAAATATAAGGAGTTTTATGGCAAGAATGGTAAAAAACACCTTAGTGATGTAAAGAAATATTTTTTCTTTAGGCCTACTTAGTTCTTCAAAAAAACCAAAAAAGGAGAAAACAAACAAGGCAAAAATAGCAGCCTGCAAAAAGTTAAGCGAAATAATTTTGGTGACTTTGGTAAAACGATAAACCTCATAAAAGTCTGTTTTAATAGACATCACTAACCAACCTGCAGTAATAAATACCGTGTAGTTAATGTAGTCTGTCATTTCTAATTTAAACTGAAACGCAAACAACAAAATCACTGCTAAATCTATAAGATAAACCAGTGGTCGTAAATAAGCAGAATATCTCCCTTGCTTAATTTGCATACTTTATTTTCTTATGTGTTTACTGAAATCTTTATGTTCTTTCTTAGATAATTCTTCTTGAGAAAGATTTTTAAAGTATTCATAGGTAAGTTTCATTCCTTCTTCTCTTGTTACTGTCGGCTCCCAACTTAATATTTTTTTAGCTAATGAGATGTCTGGCTGTCGTTGCATAGGATCATCTTGAGGAAGTGGTTGATAAATAATCTTTTGATCGGTTCCTGTTAGTTTGATGATTTCCTCTGCAAAATCCTTAATTGTAATTTCGTATGGATTTCCAATATTTACGGGTTCTCTGTAATCGCTAAGTAAAAGTTTATAAATCCCTTCAATTTGATCGGTTACATAACAAAAAGAACGAGTTTGAGCTCCGTCTCCAAAAACAGTTAAGTCTTCCCCTCTTAATGCCTGACCTATAAATGCCGGAATTACTCGACCATCATTAAGTCGCATTCTTGGACCATAAGTATTAAAAATTCTTACAATACGCGTATCTAATCCGTGAAAACGGTGGTAAGCCATTGTAATTGATTCTTGAAAACGCTTAGCTTCATCATAAACACCACGCGGACCTATAGTATTTACATTACCATAGTAATCTTCACTTTGAGGATGTACTAAAGGATCTCCGTATACTTCAGATGTACTTGCAATTAAAATCCGGGCATTTTTTTCTTTTGCTAGACCTAATAAATTATGAGTTCCTAGAGATCCAACTTTTAAAGTTTGTATAGGGATTTTTAGGTAATCTATTGGACTTGCTGGGCTTGCAAAGTGTAATATATAATCTAAATTTTCTGGAACGTGTACAAATTTGGTTACATCGTGATGATAAAACTCAAAGTGTTCTAAATGAAAAAGATGCTCTATGTTTTTTAAATCGCCCGTAATTAGATTATCCATAGCAATTACATGGTAGCCTTCTGTGATAAATTTATCGCATAAGTGTGATCCCAAAAAACCTGCGGCTCCTGTAATTAAAACTCTTTTCATTCTTATTTCCTTAACTAAGGGTTTACTTTAACTTCTCTTTTAATACTAAAAGTATGAATTTAGTATTTCCAACTAAATAACGTTTCCACATACGCTTAGGTTCTTGTGCAAAACGATAAAACCATTCTAGTCCGCTATTTTGCATCCATAACGGAGCTCTTTTAGTTTTTCCAGAAAGCACATCGAAGCTACCGCCAACGCCCATTATAAAGTTAACAGCCTTTAGCGCTTCTCGATGTTTGTGCAAAAATATCTCTTTTTTAGGAGAGCTCATGGCCACAAACAACATATTTGCTTTAGAAGCAACGATTTTTTCGACAATTTGTTTTTCTTCAGCAGCAGAAAAATATCCGTTTCTATAACCAGCAATGATATTGGAGTTATGAGTTTGCTTGAAATTATTAGCTACAGTTTCTACCACATCTTGTTTTGCTCCTAATAAGTAAACAGAATATTCTTTTTGATTCGCTAATTTTACCAGGTTTTCGAACAAGTCTATTCCAGCAACACGTTCTTTTAATGGCTTATTTAAAATTTTTGAAGCCCAAATTACCGCTTGGCCATCTGCGTTAATAAGATCTGCTTCATTTACGCTCTCCCGTAAAGCTTCATCCTTTTGCATGGCAACAATTTTTCCAGCATTCACCACCGTATGATGCAACTGTTCTTTTTGCTGAATTGATTTATCTACTATTTGCAAGGTTTCTTGCATGGTATAGTTATCAATTTTTGTATTTAGAATATGAATTCTTTGCGGCATATATACTCTGTCTAAGAATTTTCAAAATTAGGAGTATTCTACACCATTTGAAAGTTTCTCTTGCGATTTTATAATAGCTAATTTTAAAACCACAAGATAAATGGGCACTGAAGCGTTGTAAAAGAAGTTTCCTGTTATAAAAGGTACAATAAATAGGATTGCCAATAAACACTTTGAATAAACTGCTAATGAAAAATTAAAATAGCTTTTAGCAAAGACAAAGAGATAAAGAATCATTCCTAAAAAACCAAAGTACAGCCACAAATCTATTAATTCTAATTGAGGTCTTACATACGGATTAGATAAACCTCCTATAAAGTAGTGAATGGTTTCCCAATGTTCTTGAATGTAAGGAATTGTATCTTTAATGAATAATTGATCTCTATAAGATAATATTGCTGTAAGCCAACCTTCTTGTTTTATAATTTCTGAAAACAAATCGGTTGAAAAGAAGATATAACCCAACGCGGCTGAAAACAATAAAAAAAAGCTTGCAATTATTACTTTCAATTTCAGTTTTTTCACTAATCTAATCGTTAACACTAAGCCTATTAAAATGATTGCTAAGTATATAGATTTAGTCCCTATTAGTAAACTTGCCAAGACAGTGAACCAAAATAAAGCGTTTTTATAGTAAGTTTTAGAATTATAAATAACAAAATAGAGAATGGCTATAATATAAAAATATGTACTATTAGATGAGGCCATAAATAAACCGTTGTATCCCCAGCGATCACCTGGGTAAGACTCAAAAATCTCTAAACCAAATAAGGCCGATATTAAAATGATAGCGTTATTAACCCATAAGATGATTTCAAATAATTTAAAGACTTTTATTTTTCCCTTAGTGGAGTTGATTTCAGCAAAAAACAAAATTAGACTTAAGAAGAAAAAGTATTTCAAAAACCCTATAACCGCTGGCAAAGTAAATGATTCACTTAAAAAATATTGACCTAAACAAAATAAGATTATGAAAACAGTCAGGGCAAATAGCTTGATTCTATCTTTAAATAAAAAGTAAAGCAATATCCCCACGAGACACAAACCTTTTAAGTATTTCTGAATTTCAAAATGGAGTCCGAAATAATAGTCTTGTACTTTATTTAATGCCTCTATGCCAAAAAAAATCAGTAAAAAAAGAAAGATGAGATGTGATTTTTCAATTTTACTGAGCCAATTCATCGTTTTCTAATTTTGATTCTTTAGCTAAAAATTCAGCATAAAAAAGCGTTCCGAAAAGGGCTACGAAATTAATTCCCATATTGCGATCTAAAACATTTTCAATCATAAAGGACCAAAATAAAATCGTTAGGAAGCTTAGGAATAACAAGTTTTGATATTTGAAAGCAGTGATAGAATTTCTTACAAAATAGACCAGCATAAGTAGAAAACTAAATATTCCAAACCTTAAAGTTGCCCCTAAAAATTGGTTATGGGCATTATATTCTCGGTTTATAGAGTTTTGCATTTTATTCGTCTTATATTTTTCTAAGAGAATTTCATTTTCTGTACCTCCTCCAAAGCCTAAAATGGGTTTTTCTTTGATCGCTTCTAAAGCTACTTTCCACCTAGAATAGCGGGAATCGACTTTAAATGTATTATCTGTATTATACGTACCTATATTATCTCGAAGCTCCCACTCTGTTCCCTCTACCGTTTTCTTGTAAATATAGGTTTGCTTTAAAAATGAAAAACTAAGCACACCTATTATTATCGTGATGGTAGCTATTATTGAAAATATTTTAAATGATAGGTTATGAATTAAGTAAAGTCCTATTAATAACACAGTAATAAAATAGGAAATTCTTGAAGCGATAAAGATTATTCCTAACACCAGAATCGTGAAAATTAAAACCCGCCACAATATTCTTAATTTTAGATTTCCGAATAGAAGAATAGCGACAGCCATCACATAGTAAATTCCCATATATATGGTATGCATTCCAGAAAAAGGTTCTACAAAGTTTATCCCAGTAAAGTCATTGTTTAATAGCCAGTGTAGCTGTAGATCGGTTTTACTGTAATTATATAAATTAATGGTAATCAATATTACAGCACTTAAAACAGCTCCTGTCAATAGCCCCATAGATGCATATTTTCTAAAGGTAGTAGCTTGAATATCTTTACGGAAAAGAAGTAATGGGACTAAACCTAAAAAAACATACTTACTTATTTCCTTGAACGCTTCAGGCTGTATAGGAGAATAGATCCAACCCCAAATGAGAGGTAGAAAAAAAACCATGGGAGAAAATAAAAGAAAAAAGCTCAATTTCCCTTTCTTCTGAAACCCACTAACACCAAAAGCTATAAATGTAGTAATCACCAACCCAATAAGTCCAAAGTTACTCAATGACGTCTTTAAGGGCAGGAAAAAAGTAGCTATAAGAATACAGGCTAAGGTTAATACGTTTAATATGTGGTATTTATCTTTAATGGTTTCCTGTTTATTCATCTTATAATGTCTAAAAATAATTTACTTTTTTAACTATATATAAGTTTTAGCTTTCAATTAAAATCACCTCTTTTTAATAAATTTTGCAGGTACGCCTCCTACGATTGTAAATGGCTCTACATTTTTTGTAACTACCGCTCCTGCACCTACAATTGCACCTTCGCCAATAGTAACTCCTGGCATGACGACGACATTACGACCTAACCAGGCTCCTCTTTTAATCATTGGAGGTTGTAACTCCTCATCTCCCTGTTCTATTATGGGGATATCTACTCTATCATGTTTATGAGGTAAACATAATATAGCTACATTAGGAGCAATAAGCACCTCATCTTCTATAGTAGCTTGTTGTATAAAAACGTTTTCGTTGATTCTGCAATTTAGTCCAATTGTAGTACCTATACCATTTGATAAATAAACATTAGGTTCTAACTTGGTTCTGCTATCGTATGGCATAACCTTTAGTACTTTGGAAACGTAAGCTACCCTAATTTTATTACACAAGCCTATTAGCCTAGAATGAGGTAAATGCTGTATTACAGCATAATAAAAAACCAACTTTAATTTATGAAGCATACGTAAATAATAGTAAACTTAATTGTTTAAATAAACTTAGATTGTAAATTAGCATTTTGCACAAAATTACTAATATAGTTTAGTTTAAAATATCAAAATACATCCTTATATGAAAATCTTTTTAATTTCAAATATGTTTCCCTCCACTAAGGATCCATTATTTGGTGTCTTTGTGAAAAATTTTAAAGATGAATTAGAGAAAAATAATGTTTTATTCGAACCTATTTCTCTTATTAAAGGCTTGGCAGGAAAGCCTATTAAGAAAGTTTTCAACTATAGCATTCACTACTTTAATATTCTTATCGGGATCTTTAAAAAATTTGATCTAGTATATGTACACTATGTGAGTCATCATATTCCAATTTTATTTCTTCTTTTACCTTTCAAAAGAAAACCTTGGGTGATGAATGCTCACGGAACAGATATAATAGATTTACAAAAGAATAAATACCTTAATATTTTTGCTGAAAAGGTTTTAAAAAAAACCGATTTACTAGTTGTTCCTACAAGCTACTTCAAAAGTAAGGTTCTTCAAAGCTATTCCTTTTTAGAAGAGCAAGATGTTTTTGTATCGCCTTCTGGCGGAATTGATTCTACGAAGTTTTTTATGAAAGAGAAAGATGCTGATATATCCAAATTGCATTTAGGCTTTGTTTCTCGTTTTATTGAAGAAAAAGGATGGAAAACATTTCTAGATGCTCTTTTGGGACTTAAAGAAAAACGTGTTCCATTTGTGGCTTCTATAGCGGGAAAAGGCCCAGATGAACAGAAAATTCTAAATACAATAAAGCAGTATGGATTAGAAGAAGATGTGCAATTTTTAGGTTTAGTACCACAAGACAAATTAGTTGATATCTATAATGAAATAGATTTATATGTGTTTCCTACCTATCGGGAAGCCGAGAGTTTAGGTTTAACAGGTTTAGAGGCTATGGCTTGTGGTACACCCGTTATTGCGTGCAATATTGCTGGGCCCGCTACCTATATTCAGTCACATAAAAATGGGTTTCTATTTGAACCAAAAAATTCTGAAGCTTTAATTGAATCTATCATACAATATCAACGCCTCCAACCCGAACAAAAAGATAAGTTTAAATTGGAAGCTTTAAATACTTCAAAAAACTTTAGAAAAGATATTGTAGCTCAAAAGCTTTTAAAGCGTTTAACTGAAGTTATGAGAAAACAAGATTAGATCTTTCTTAACCTATTATTTATTAAAGATTATTTTTGATTACACAATTTTAATAATCTTTAGAATATTACTTTTGCCACCTCATTGAATTTTAATGAAAAACTCTATTCTTAAACTTCCTCTAGATAAACTCATAATCTGTATGATGTTTCTCCTATTGCCCGTAGATATGGTAAATGGAGTTTTATTAACAAATGGAATAATTTTACCTATTAGTGTAAGTCAAGCTTTAAAACTGGTTATTGTTCTACTTATTTTTTTTAGTCTTATACGCTATCCTAAACAACTTTTTCTATTATTTTTTCTTATTATTGTTTTACTGATTCCCTCTTTTTTTCAGATTTTAAAAAGTTTCAATGTAGTTTTTTTAGTTAATGATTTGATTAAAATAAATAGATACATTATACCTTTTTACGGTTTTTTCTTCTTTCAAAACTACTTTAAAAATAATGATGGAAGCTTAGTATTTAAGATGCTTCATTTTTCTTATTTCGTTCTAGTTGTAAATATTTTATTAAAACATGTAGGCTTAGGCTATCCCATGTATGAATTTGGTGATATAGGAAGTAAAGGTTTTTTTTATGCTGGAAATGAAATCTCTGCTTTATTACTAATTTTGAGTAGTATTATTTCTTTTAATCTATGGAGCCGGAATAGGATTTTCTACGTGGTAATTGCATTATTCAACATTCTTGTCGCATTGAGTATTGCCTCAAAAACGAGTGTTTTCGGAATTCTATTGATACATATTTTAATTCCAATAAAAAGACCTACTGTAAAAAAAATAAACCTCAAAGCTCTATCTAATGTTTCTATAATATCTATGCTTTCTCTTCCAGCAATTATTTATTTTGGTTGGGCATTCGTAAAATCATCTAATCTTTACAATAGGATTTCTTACTTCTATGATAAATTTGATTTTCTAACTTTTATGTTATCCAATAGAAATGTTTTTTTTAAAGATTCTTTTGAGGTATACACTCAAGATTATAATTTTTTAGAAAAAATTATTGGCGTAGGACAAACAACTTATGAACAGTTAAATGACTATAGGTTGGTAGAAATTGACATTGTAGATATATTTTTCACCTACTCTTTTATAGGGTTATCTATATTTATTATGGCTCTATTATTTATATGGCTGCAAGCCATTATGTTTTCAAAAAATATAAATAAATATCCTTATGCAAATTTTGTATTGATGATGCTTATAATGCTTATAGCCATTTCATCTACCGCTGGACATGTTTTCAGTTCAGGAATGGCAGGTATTTATGTAGGCCTTCTATTTAGTTTATTTTATATTATTAACTCTAACTATAAAAATGAAGCTTAATCGCAAGAATAACTGTAATTACAGCAAACTTGTTACGGTATTCAAAAATATCATCATTATAAATCTCTTTTAAATCTGCTTTAAGCTCCTTGTTATCAATATTTACAATATTTTCTTCAAAGATGAGGTTAAATTGTTTTAGAAGATTAGGGTTTGTTTTAAACCAATTGGTAATAGGGTTCATACTGTCGTAATTAAGCCCAAAATATTTTTTTCCTCCATTCACATATTTCTTAATTAACCTACCATAATTAATATTAAAATCTGAATTAGGTTTTAATCCTATTTTTTCCCACTTATAATCAAGTGTTTTAGGATGTTTTGCTTTTAACCAGTCAAAATAAATCTTTTGATTAAATTTAAATTTGTTGGGAATACTGGAGCAATAATCTAATAACTGAGTATTGTAGAATGGTGAAGCTTGATCTATAAAGTTATTAAAGACCTTATCCCCCATTAAAGTGCCGTGTACTTGTCGTTGCTCAAAGGTATATACTTCGTAGTCAGATTGGTCATAATAGGTCGTTAGATCATCTAAAAAGTGCATTTTCTCAAGCATTACCTTGTTTTTCACAAAACCTGTTAATCCAATGGAAGCTTTATTTGTTTTAAAATCATAATTGGGCTTTAAAAAGGAGCCAAATAAAACATCTCCTATTTGTCCTGAATGAATCAACCCAAAATTACGCCTTTCTATTTTACTCAACGCATTGTAAATAATTGCGTTCGCAGTAAAGTGGGTTAAACCATCGGTAGCTTTTACGTAATTATCTAGTACGTTTTCAACTAAAAAATCTCCTTTATGAATATTAAATTGTAAATGAGAATAAAAGTTTTTCTCGGCGATATGATTGGCGTATTTAACGTCGCTGGAGTTGGGATTCCCGTAGGTATATGTATTGATTTTATTAAACCCAAGTTCTTGAGCAATCATAGCATTAATTCTAGAGTCCATTCCTCCACTCAATAAACTTAAATGCTGTTGATAATTATTACTTCTATCTTTTTGCCACTCTTCTTCAATGGCATTTACCATAAACTTCTCTATAGATTCTATTACGTCGTTTAAAGATTGAGAAGTTTCTTTTTTTGATATTTTATAATATTGTTTGGTTTTTATCGAATTTTCTGAAATATTGAAAGTTAAAGAGGAACCATAATTTAATTTTTTTATCTCTTTGACTAAGGTAAAGTCATTAAACATTTGTCCGTAAAGAGCTAAAGAATATATTCCATCATAATCGTAACTAATTGAAATGTGGTTCTCACGAAGTAATTTAGATAATACGTGCATTTCAGAAGAGAAAGCAAAACCTAATTCTTTATCGTAAAAATAAAATAGGCTCTTTGTAGATAAGGGATCATTGAACATGATTAACTTTTCTTCTTTTTTTGAAAAAATAAATCCGGCAAAAGTTCCTTTTAATAACGAGATAAAATCGCTTCCCTTCTCTTGATAAGCTTTAATTATCTTCTGCGGAGTATTAATCGTAGAATAATTGATTCCTTCAAAACAAATGATATAGTTATCATCTTCAAATAGAAAACGATCATCTTTAAATTTATCTAATACAGATCTTCCAAAACAAAAATCATTGCTAACAATTTCTTCCTGAATAGAGTTTTCAAATTTACTGTTGTAAAAATTGTTATATATTTTTCTTTGCTGATTTTTCTTTAATAAAACACCGTAAATCCCTGCCATTCAATAGTATTATAAATAGGTTTTAATATTTTCTTTCCTCTTTAAGTAAACACATCCAGATACATTCCATACCGATAAACTAACTGCTGTAGCAATTGCAGCTCCATTAATTCCATATTTAGGAATTAAAATAAAATTAAGCAATAAGTTGATACATAGAGATATAATTGCAATGTATTGATATTGTTTTTGCTTGCCTGTCATTTGCATTATGATCCCTACAGAGCCTACAGAACTATTGATTAGATGTATAGAGCATAAAATGATTAACGCTATACTACCCGCTTTAAATTCTTCACCAAATATGCCTAAAAACCACTGATTAAAAATGACTAACACAGTAACAATTAAAAGCGTTAGGATAAAATTTAGTCGAGTAGAAAATTTAACCAAATTTAGAAATTTTTCTCTAAGGTCATTTAAATAAAGGTTAGCAATTTTAGGTGCTAAACTAGAATTAATAGCTTCTATTGAAAAACTTGTCACTAATGCGAGTTTTAAAGCTACATTATAAATACCTATACTTTCATCGGTTTCATAAATTCCTAAAATAAAAGTATCCATCCACCCTAAAAAGATCATAATAGTGGAAGATAACATCATTGGGAAAGATTCTTTCAAAAATGCCCAGGAATTGATTTCTGACTTAAAGGAAACTCTCTTAAACTTCTTTACCGTTACAATTAAAGCGATAAGCGTAAGTACGTAAATTCCATACAAATGTGCTATCATCACATTTATAGGGTTCATTTCGATCCAACCCAATATACAAACAAATATAAATGCTAGTGAAAATCTTCCCGTATTAATAAAAAATGCAAACCAGTTATTGTAGCCTTTTGCCCTTAAAACTCCAGCACATAACATAGTGATCACCCAGCCTGGAATGGAGAGAACTGCCCAAAAATAATAGGGTTTTAATTGAGGCTTATCAAAAAGATTGATAATTACAAAATCTCTTGACAAGTATAGAATAGCGACTAAAAAGGAACTGAATAAAAATGACTTTAAAAGAACCCTATAAAATAAACCAGGATTTTCCTCCCAGTTTTTTTCAGTAGAATAAAATTTTATAAGGTTAACATCTATACCTAATCTCCCTATTATGGTAGCAAACATAAAAATTGAGAAACTTAAAACCACCAATCCGTTTAACGAAGCTCCGTAATTATTGGTGATATATAATGTAAAGAGATAACCACCTAAAATTCCTGTAGCTCTAAAACCCATAAAGAAAATACCCTTTTTGATAATTTCCTTTTGATCTTGATCAGATTTTTTTAAAATTTTTGAAATTTTATCTCTCAAAATAGATTGTATATTACTTACT
Organism: Mesonia algae; assembly: GCF_003253545.1. Taxonomy (GTDB): domain Bacteria; phylum Bacteroidota; class Bacteroidia; order Flavobacteriales; family Flavobacteriaceae; genus Mesonia; species Mesonia algae. The sequence continues at coordinate 575,747 of NZ_QKYV01000001.1, read as the reverse complement.
TAAAAATGTACTTAAAGCCTATAGAAGCAATTGAACAAAACTCTTCTATATCTCTAAACTAATGGTATATTTTACCTACTTACCTTAAAATGTGGATTTAATAAATTCTCTTTATTATAACGTAAAGGCTTATTATCTTCCATACTTATAACTTCAATATTTAAACCTCTTAAAATAGCATTTGCAGCTGCTGTATCCCATTCCATAGTTGGAGCGAAACGAGGATAAATATCAGCCTCGCTATCTGCAATGAGCATAAACTTGAGAGAACTCCCCATAGAAACCGTTTCTGCATCTTTGTACTTTTCAATATACTTCTTTGTCTCTTCGTTTAAATGCGATCTAGAAGCTACAATTCTTTTAGCTCCGTTTTCATTTTCAATGATTTTAAGCTCCACTTGAGGATCCATGTTTTCAGACTTAAAAGCTCCTATTCCTTCTCCTCCAAAATAAAGCTTATCGAGAACAGGTGCATAAACTACGCCTAGAATTGGCTTTTGATTATGAATTAGAGCTATATTAACCGTAAACTCTCCATTTTTTTTGATAAATTCTTTAGTTCCATCAAGCGGATCTACCATCCAAAAATATTCCCATTCTTTTCTTTCTTCATAAGGAATTTTTGCACCTTCTTCAGAAAGGATTGGTAATTCTGTTTCTTTTAATTTTTCAACAATAGTTTCATGCGCTAGTTGATCTGCTTTGGTTAACGGACTATGATCTCCTTTTTCTTCTACACCAAAATCTTCAGAATTATAAACTTCTAAAATTTTGATACCTGCATCTCTAGCCGCATCAATAATAAGCGGTATATATTTTTTTATCTCCATAGTTAAATTATCATTCCTGCAGCCACTGTTTCATTGGTGCTTTCATCTATTAATATAATACTTCCTGTTATTCTGTTTTCTCGATAATCATCTTTCATTAAAGGTTTGGTCGTTCTTATTTTTACCCGACCAATATCATTCATCTTTAGATCCTTGTCTTCATTATTTCTATCGTAAGTATTGATATCTATTTTATAAACTACTTCTTTAATTAACGCCTTTTGTTCGTTAGAAGTATGCATTAACGTGTATTTAGCTCTTGGTTTTGCGGCATCGTTATTTAACCAGCAAATCATCGCTTCTATATCTTGGGAGGGTTCTGGCTGATTGTTTTTCTTCACCAACATATCTCCTCTGCTAATATCAATATCATCTTCTAGAGTTACCGCAATACTCATAGGCGCAAAAGCTTCTTCAATCTCTTTATCTCCCGCATTAATACTTTTTATTCTAGACGTAAACCCTGATGGAAGAACCGAGATCTCATCTCCTTTTCTTAAAATTCCACTAGCCAACCTTCCTGCGTATCCTCTATAATCTATAAAACCTTCTCGTTGAGGTCTCAATACGGTTTGCACCGGAAAACGGGTATCTATTTTATTAATATCACTACTAATATGAAGAGTTTCTAACTCGTATAAAAGCGGAGCGCCTTGATACCAGTCCATATGCTTTGATCGGTTCACCACATTATCTCCATACAAAGCACTTATTGGAATAAAGCGTACATCCTTGATCATCAATTTGGAAGAGAATTCTTCAAATTGAGCAATGATGTTTTCGTAAGTCTCTTGCTTATATTCTACCAAATCCATCTTATTGATACATACAATAATGTGTGGGATTTGTAACAAAGAAGCTATAAACGTGTGACGTTTGGTTTGTTCTATCACTCCGTGGCGGGCATCGATCAATATAATAGCAGCATTGGCCGTAGAAGCTCCTGTCACCATATTACGCGTATATTGAATATGTCCTGGTGTATCGGCAATGATAAATTTACGTTTGGGAGTAGTAAAATAACGATAAGCTACATCGATGGTAATTCCCTGCTCGCGCTCATCTTTTAACCCGTCTGTAAACAAGGCTAGATCTACTCCTTCTTGTCCTTTTTTTCTACTGGTGTTCTCTACTGCTTCTAATTGATCTTCAAAAATAGATTTTGAATCATATAGAAGTCTTCCTATTAATGTGCTCTTTCCATCATCTACACTTCCAGCTGTGGTAAATCGTAAAAGTTGATTTTTATCTATTTCCATTTTAAATGCTTTGGTTTTAGGCTTTAGGCTGTTAGCTGTTAGCTTTGTGCTGTGGGCTAAATTTAAAAATACCCTTCTCTTTTTCTGTCTTCCATTGCCGTTTCTGAACGTTTGTCATCCGAACGGTTTCCTCGCTCAGTTTGACGCATAGCGGAGACTTCTAATGCTACTTTTTCTATCGTATCGGCATCGCTTTCTATACCTCCCGTAATGGTGATATCTCCTAAAGTCCTAAAACGTATTTTCTTGGTCACTATTTCTTCATTCTCTTCCAATTTTAAGAAATCTGAGTTGGGTATCCAAGAATCCTGACGTCTTACTACTTCCCTCTCGTGGGCTAAGTATAATGAAGGAATTTCTATGTTTTCTCGCTGAATATAGTTCCACACATCCATCTCTGTCCAATTGCTTATCGGAAAAGCTCTAAAGTGCTCCCCTTCAAAATATTTTCCGTTAAGGATATTCCAAAGTTCGGGACGTTGATTTTTAGGATCCCATTGTCCAAAATCATCTCTATGAGAAAAGAAACGTTCTTTCGCTCTTGCCTTTTCTTCATCTCGTCTTCCTCCTCCAATAGCACAATCTACTTTATTGTGCTCAATTGCATCTAATAGCGTGGTGATCTGTAAAGCGTTTCTAGTGGCATTTTTCCCTTTTTCTTCGGCTACTCTTCCAGTGTCGATAGATTCTTGTACAGAACCTACAATAAGTCGCGCATCTAACTCTTTAATAAGCTTATCGCGGAATTCGATCGTTTCTGGAAAATTATGTCCCGTATCTACGTGCATTAATGCAAACGGAATTTTTGATGGGTAAAAGGCTTTCTTTGCCAAGTGTGTTACCAAAATAGAATCTTTCCCTCCAGAAAATAAGATTACTGGGTTTTGAAACTGCGCCCATACTTCTCTCAAAATATAGATAGCTTCAGATTCTAATTCATCTAGATAGTTTAAATAATACTTGCTCATAACTGACTAGCTTAGTTTTTGGGTAACTTTATTGATAATGATAGTTAACGATTCTTCTATCGTTTGATTGCTGGTGTTCACTTTTATTTCAGGATTTGCAGGAGCTTCATATGGAGCGCTAATTCCTGTAAAATTCTTTATTTCTCCTTGTCTTGCTTTTTGGTAAAGTCCTTTTACATCTCTATGTTCACAATCTTCAATTTTTGCATCCACATAAATTTCTATAAAGTTCTCTTCACCAACAATTTGCTTAATCATTTCTCGGTCTTCTCGCATAGGGGAAATAAAGGCAGCTAAGGTAACAACTCCTGCATCGATAAACAACTTTGAGGCCTCTGCTATTCTTCGCAAGTTTTCTTTGCGATCCTCTGGCGTAAACGATAAATCGGTATTAATTCCTCGCCTTATATTATCGCCATCTAGCACATAGGTTTGCATTCCTTGTGCAAACAATTGTTTTTCTACTTCATTGGCTAAGGTAGATTTCCCTGAACCCGATAGTCCCGTAAACCACAAAAGCTTAGCTTGATGTTGATTTCTAGCGGTTCTATCCTGTTGAGTAATGCTATAATCTTGATGAATAACGTTTTTATTCATAAGTAGGCTTTATTTCTTTTTTAATTCCGTAGTTACTTCTATACCAAACACGCTCGTGCAGATAGTATAAAATAGGTTTAGTAGCCAACTCGGCTCCCCCTATTTTAAGGCCTGTAATTATATCTCCAGAGATTAACCAGCTTAATAGAATAGTATCGATCGTTCCTATTAATCGCCACGTAATGGTTTTTATGATATGACGAAGTCTGCTTTCTTTAAGCTCTTTATTTTTATCTAAATTAACCCGTATCCAAACTCGTTCATGGGCATAATACAATAACATCTTGGTGATCGTTTCTGAAAAACCAATCTTTAAACCCGTAAACGGATTGCCTGTCATTACCCAAGAAAGAACTATAGTATCTATAGTTCCCACACAACGCCATGTAATTGCCTTGGCTATATGTCGTTTATGGGAAATTTTTTGTGCCACTTACTATTTAATATAGGTTTGATATAAGTTTTCTAAACTATTACGCCAAGACAAAATAGAAACTCCAAAAGTACTAATAACTTTTTTCTTATCTAGGCAACTATTCAAAGGTCTTTTCGCTTTTGTTTTATATGAGTTTGACGCATGTAAAACCGCTTTAGTGTGGGGTTGTAAGCTTACAATAGATTTAGCAAAATCATACCAGGTTGCCTCTTCTAAATTGCTAAAATGGTATATGCCATAAGCTTCAGATTTTTTTTCAATTATTTTTAAAATAAGAGCTGCTAAATCGTTCGCATTGGTGGGGTTTCCTTTTTGTTCGGTTGTAATATTTAACGTAGCACCTTCTTTTGCTTTTTGAAGAATAGTTTTAAAAAAGTTATGTCCGAATTGCGAGTACAACCAAGAAGTACGAATGATAAAAAACGTCTCTAAGGTTTCTTGTATGTATTTTTCTCCTTTTAATTTTGAAGCACCGTAAACATTAATTGGGTTGACTTTATCTTCTTCTGAATAAGACTCTTCTTTTTCTCCGTCAAATACATAATCTGTTGACACATGGATAAGCTTTGTCTGATATTTTTTGCAGGTTTTAGCTAGATTTTTTACTGCTTCTGCATTAATAAGAAATGCTCTTTCCGGTTTAGATTCTGCTTTTTCTACATTGGTGTAAGCTGCTGCATTAATGCAAAAGTCATACTTTTTTTGAGAAAAAATACTCTCAATCGCTTCCGCGGAAGCGATATCTAAATCGGTTGAATTCTTAAAATTAAAATGATAATTAGGGTAAGCTTTTGCAGCAATTTGCAAACATTGTCCTAGTTGTCCTGCAGCTCCTGTAACAAGAATGTTCATGATTTAAATTCTTCTAAAGTGGGATGTTCTTGATCTTTTGGAGATAAAATAAATTCTTTTTTAGGTAATTGCCAGTCAATATTTAACGTAGGATCGTTGTAAATAACTCCTGCTTCTGAAGTTTTATGATAATAATTATCGCATTTATAGGCGAAAATAGCTGTTTTAGAAAGTGTTATAAAGCCGTGTCCAAAATCTTTAGGAATAAAAAGCTGAAAGTTATTTTCTTCATTTAGAATTATGCTGTAGGTTTTCCCAAAAGTAGGTGAGCCTTTTCTAAGATCTACCGCTACATCTAATACTTCACCTTGTACTACTCTTACTAATTTCGCTTGTGCATTATCTCCCATTTGTAAGTGAATTCCGCGTAAAGCGCCACGCTGAGAAATAGATTGATTATCTTGAATGAAATTAACATTTAAACCCGTCTTTTCTTGAAATAACTTATGATTATAACTTTCAAAAAAACTTCCTCTATCATCTTTAAAAACTTGAGGTTTTATAAGTAAACATCCTTCTAATGGTGTTTTTTCTACTGTCATTTATTGTAAATTTTTACTGTATCCGCTTTTAAGAAGTGGTTTCAATAATTTTTGATATTGTTGTTTAGAAATATAACCCATAGTATAGGCTGCTTCTTCTATAGCTCCTACTTTTAAACCTTGTCGCTCTTCAATAGCTTCTACAAAATTTGAAGCTTGCATAAGTGATTTGAAAGTACCTGTATCTAACCAAGCTGTACCTTTATCTAGGATACCTACTTGAAGCTTTCCTTTATTTAAATAGGCATTATTAACATCGGTAATCTCTAATTCACCGCGATGACTTGGTTTAATACTTTTTGCTATTTCTATGACTTCATTGTCGTAAAAATAGATTCCGGGAACAGCATATTTTGATTTTGGATTTTCGGGTTTTTCTTCAATAGAAATTGCTTTTCCTTCATCATTAAATTCGACCACCCCGTAACGTTCGGGATCGTGAACGTGGTATGCATAGACTACACCTCCATCGGGATCATTATTCTCTTGAAGTAGTTTTTCTAATCCAGAACCATAAAAAATATTATCTCCTAAAATAAGAGCTACTTTATCGTCTCCAATAAAATCTTCTCCTATGATAAAAGCTTCTGCAAGACCATTAGGTTGAGCTTGTACTTTATATTCAAAGCGGCAGCCTAATTGCTCTCCATTTCCTAATAAATTTTCAAATAAAGGTAAATCGTGAGGTGTGCTTATGATTAATATTTCTTTTATCCCAGCTAACATCAATGTAGACAGCGGATAATAAATCATAGGTTTATCATATACAGGAAGTAATTGCTTACTTACCGCTAAAGTAAGAGGATGTAACCTTGTTCCTGAACCTCCTGCTAAAATAATTCCTTTCATTGGGTATATTTATTTAGGTACCATTGGATGGTTTTCTTAATTCCTGACTCAAAATTTTCTTCTGCTTTCCAATTTAATTGATTTTCTATTTTAGAAGCATCGATAGCATACCTAAAATCATGACCTGGTCTATCTTTTACAAAGGCAATTAAATTTTTATAAGAGTCATTGTTTTTTCTTGGATAAGTATCGTCTAAGATCTCACAAATAGTTTGAGCTATATATAAGTTTTGACGTTCATTTTTACCTCCTATATTATAGGTTTCTCCTAATTTTCCTTCCGCTAAGGCTAATTGTATTCCTTTACAATGATCCAGCACATACAGCCAGTCTCTAATGTTGGTGCCTTCGCCATAAATGGGAATATTTTCTTCTTGTATAGCTTTACGGATAATGGTGGGAATTAACTTTTCATCGTGTTGATGCGGACCGTAATTATTAGAACAATTGGTGGTTATCACAGGCATCCCATAGGTATGAAAATAACTTCTTACCAACATATCTGATGCTGCTTTTGAAGCACTATAAGGACTGTTAGGAGCGTAAGGAGTTTCTTCTGTAAATAAACCTGTCTCGCCTAGCGTACCATAAACCTCATCGGTTGAAACATGAAGAAAACGAGCGTTAGAAAACTTTTCATTTATCTGAAAAGGTTCTTTCATCCATAGTTTATAGGCAGTTTGGAGTAAATTAAAAGTTCCGTTAATATTAGTTTCAATAAATACCGACGGATTTGAAATAGAATTGTCTACGTGAGATTCGGCTGCAAAATGTACCACCTCCTCAAATTGATATTGATCAAAGAGTTCTTTGATTAATTTTAAGTTACAAATATCTCCTTCTACAAATTTATAATTTTGATGTTCTGGTTGTTCAATATTATTTAAATCTCCTGCATAGGTTAGCTTATCCAAATTAATAACCTTTATATCATCGTTTTGGGAATTTAAAAGATAATTAATATAGTTAGAGCCTATAAAGCCTGCTCCACCAGTAATCAAAATGGTTTTCATATTTATTTTCTTTCAAGGTTTCTAGCTTTAACAAGAATCCCTTTTATAAATAAGATTACAAAAAATAATAAGATTAAAAATATAGGCGTCAAAATCATCTTATTTTTACTCATGAAAGGCTTTTCATCTAATTTTTTAGGGGACCCTTCGTCTAAAACTTTTAAGAATTCTTGATTTTTTATTCTTTGTTGAATAAGGTCACTTGTTTCTTTTTGAAGTTCTGACCTTCTTGAAATAAGACCGTTAAAATCAAAGTTTGCACCATTTACAACAATACTATTTGATCCGTCTGGTTTGTTCTGACTATAGTTTTCTATTAATAGATTAAGAGATTTTATAAAATCCTTATTGTGAGAAATTTGAGAAGTTATATAAGCCGTTTGATCTTTATAAAGTTCATTGAAATACTCATTATTTCTAAGGTACTTTAAAACCTTTTTTAGAAGCATTTTAGAATCATAATCGCTTGGATGTTGAAGTGTTAATTTATGAGTCTTAACCGAATTTTTAAGGAACTCCTCTCTTTCATTATCTTCTAAAGATTTAGATTCTTCCAAATATTCCATATAAGCTTCTTCCTCGTTTGATATTTCTCTAAAGAAATAAACGGGTTTTACTTTTAAGCTAATTTTAGACAAGCCTTCTTGCTGAAATTCTTTTTTAATCCCCTCATCTGCAACAGATAATTTAAAATTTAGCTCTTCCACCTTTTTGTAAAGATATGCTGCTCCTTCAAAATCAGTAGAAACAATAGTATCAGTTTGCAAATAGTTTACCGTATTTTTATTCCAGAAATACCCTAAAATTAACCCTATAATTATTATTACAGTTAAAATGATACCATAGCTTAAAAAGAAATTAATCATTCTAAGAAATGAGTTTCCTATAGATCTAAATCCGTTTTTTATAATTTGTAAAAGATCCAAAAGATCTATTTCCTCTTTATGATTTGTTTTGCTCATTATGATTTAAAAATTTGTTCTAGTATTTTTTCTGTAATTAAATATGTTGGTTTTACTCCTGAAGTTCCTAAACCTCCTGAAGCTAACGTGCTTCCCGTCTCTAAGGGATTATCACTTGCATAATAAGCATATCTTACTTTGACATCTGACTGAATATTACTTCGTAATTTTGCCGCTGCTTGAATGGCTTTTTGGTAATGCGCTCCTTCCATCTCTAAACCAATAACATTCCAAGTAGAATCGTGGAAAAAACGTAATATATCTTTATTTTGCAAAGATGTTCCTAATACAGTAACCATAGCTCCGTCAAAAACATCTATGCCGTTACCTTCTAAATCTTCTTTACTCAATTCATTAATAAAAGGATAATTATCTGCTGTGCCTTCAAATAAATGAGCATTAGGTATCATTATATCGCTTTTACCACCTTCTAAAATCCCTGCTTTTCCCATGATAGATATAGAATCTACATGGAGATGAAATTCTTCATCTTCAATAGCGTAAGGTTTAAGCAATTCATCCATCGTTTCATAGGCTTGCTCTCCGAAAGCATAATCCATCACAATAATAACTGGAGCCTCTTCTTCTTCCGCTTTAAAGCGATCTTCGTGATGGTTAATTTTACCAGTATCAAAAATTTGAACATCAATATTGGTACCGCTATGATCTTCTAAAAAAGTCATTCCTTTTTCTAAAGCAACTTTCATCACTTTAGTTCTTAATTTACCATTTGCAGAGTTACTTAATGCTTCATAAACCTCCTGTGTAGATTTTTTCTTTAATTCAGTTTGCAAAGCCAAAGGTGCATAAAGCGTATTCATTACACTATGCATATTCGCACTAATGATATGTAACTTTCTATTGAGTAAACCTTTTTCAACAAGCGTTTTCTTTATATGATCTGCCCAAATTTCTCCGTGAATGTGATGTCCCAATCGCTCTCTCAAAACCGGACTAAAAGTTACAATACGTTTATTATTATTAATTACTTCATCTATAGCAAGCTTACCTAAATGGTAAATAATATGTAAAAATCTTTCTTCATTTTTAGGCTGACTAAATAAAGGATGTACTAACCTTACTTCATTAAAAGTTCTTCCTAAAATATTGGCAGTATGTGTCAAAGCAATTTCTCTTTCTGCTTCTGTTAAAGACGGTTGTTGAACTGCAATTTCTAATTTTTTCCAGTCTCGTGTAACGTTTCCCTCTTCATCAATCATTACTCTTCGCATAATCTTATGCGATTCAATAAATAAGAAAGTAAGATGAGTTAGAATATCATAGATCTCAGATCTTCCTCTGGTAATTTCTATATTCATTTGTTCCTCATCTATGCGATAGCAATTTCTTCTACGCTTAGGCGGAACTATAGGTTTAAAATGTGAATTTGCATAACCTTCATCACTGGTTAGGTTAATGAATCTACATTCTTCAATTCCTATAGGTAAACGGTCTATCACGTATAATAAACCATTTAATTCTAATTTATCTTCTCCTACAGATCCATAAATTTCTGGTCTTAAGGTAAGCAGTGCTTCTCGTAGAGTTTCTCCCGATACTCCCATAGGTTTATAAAAACCACGATTAAACAAGTGGCGCATTGTAATATACAAACGCTCAATAGCATTAGAGCTTTCTTGCGCTCTATTTCGTCCTTGTGTTTTAAATTTATTCACACGCTTATATTTTATAGTTGTTGATGTAAAGCATCGGCAATTTTTCTTTCATTCGATAATCTAGGAATCTTATTTTGACCTCCCAATTTCCCAATAGACTTCATATATTCTTGAAATCCATTTTTCTTTACGGAAGTGATTACCAAGGGTTTTAAAATTTTCCCCGATATTAAATCTAAATAATAACTATTTTGTTCTTGTAAGTATTTATCTAAACTTTGGGCAAATATATCTAAATTTTTAGGTTCTCCTTCAAACTCTATCAACCATTCGTGATAAGGTAAGCCTTCTGGCGGATTGGTTTGTGGAGCGACCGTAAATTCGCTAATTTCTATGCCATGTTCTTTTACCGCTTTTTTCATAGCATACTCCACTTCTTTTGCAATAACATGTTCTCCAAATGCCGAAGTAAAGTGTTTTATTCTTCCCGATACAATTACTCGATATGGTTTAACAGAAGTAAACATTACTGTATCTCCCAAATTATACGCCCAAAGTCCTGCATTGGTAGAAATAATCATCACGTAATTAACGTCTTTTTCTACTTCTCCAATCGTTAATCTTATTGGGTTCTCTTCAAAAAATTCCTCAGTTTTAATAAATTCATAGAAAATTCCCGCATCAAGTCTAAGTAACATCCCTGGTTGGTTTTGCTTGTCTTGGTAAGCAAAAAATCCTTCAGAGGCAGGAAAAAGTTCTATACTGTCTATTTTTCTTCCGATAAGGGAATCAAACTTAGTACGGTAAGGTTCAAAATTTACTCCTCCATAAATGAGTAAATCAAAATCAGGGAAAATCTCTCCCACTTTTTTTCCAGTTTTTTCTACTAGACGTTCAAAATACATTTGCAACCAAGAAGGGATTCCGCTAAAAACACTCATGTTTTCAGGTAATGTTTCTTCTACGATTGCATCTACTTTGGTTTCCCAGTCTTCAATGCAATTGGTTTCCCAACTCGGTAACCTGTTTTTTTGAAGGTAACTAGGAACATAATGAGCTACAATACCCGATAATCGTCCCAGTTTAATCCCGTTCTTTTCTTCCATCTCTGGACTCCCTTGCAAAAAAATCATTTTTCCTGAAACGAAATTTGCTTTTCCCGTTTCTGCAATGTAATTAAGTATGGCATTTCTAGCTCCCGAAATATGGGTAGGCATAGATTCTTTAGTAAGCGGAATGTATTTAGCACCACTTGTAGTCCCCGAGGTTTTAGCAAAATAAAGGGGTTTTCCTGGCCAAAGTATATTTTCTTCTCCCTTTGTCACTTCATCTACATAAGGTTTTAAAGCTTCATAATCCCTAATAGGAACTTGGTCTATAAAATCTTTATGATTACTTATTTTATTAAACTGATGATCTTTTCCAAATTTTGTTTCTTTAGCTGTATTGACTAATTGCTTAAAGACTTTTTGTTGTGTCTCTACAGGATTATTAGCCCATTTATTAATTTGGGATTTAATCACTTTAGCAAATAGTTTAGCTCCAAAAGTTTTTACTGACATAGGCGTTTATTGAAACTCTAAAAAATCGGCGGGGTTCACAGGATAACCGTCACTCCATAATTCAAAATGTAAATGCGGTCCTGTTGAGAAATCTCCCGTAGATCCCGACATCGCAATTACTTCTCCTGCTTTTACCAATTCCCCTTGCTCTTTAGTTAAAGAAGAATTGTGTTTATATACAGAAATCAATCCGTAGCTATGCTCTATAATCATTACATAGCCAGTATCTGCAGTCCATTCGGCAAAGATCACTGTTCCATCTGCGGTAGATTTAACCGGAGAGTTTTCTTTAGCAATAATATCTACGGCATAGTGTTTTTCTTTAGCATTATAACCTTCAGAAATTTTTCCGTTTAACGGAGGAAAAAGCTTTACTGCTGTCTTAGCAACGGCTTCGTCTACTACATTATATTTATCCTCTTGCTCGACTTCTTTTCGCAATATAGAATCGGTAACCGAAGGTTGAAAGTTAACAGAGTCTGAGCTAATGGAAGTACTCGTATCTAAAGTATCTTCTTTAAAGTCTAACGGACTTATCTCTCCATTTAAAACTCGTTTTATAGAAGTAAAATATTGATTTTGTTTATGTATCACCTGCTGTAAAGAATCTGTTTTATAAACCAACTGGGTAGCGGTTTCTTTAAGCTTAGGTGAAGAATATCCTGGAATGTATTCTCTTAAAGGAGTAAAAGCTATTAATAATGTGGTTAATACAATTAATACAATCGCAGAAATCCCAATGGTGACAAACACATTAAGTTGGGTAAGCCGATATGAAAAACGTTCTTCAAAAGTGTCTTCATTGAGGATTACCAATCGGTATTTATGCAATAATTTTTTTGCAAATTTTTTTTTATCCTTTCTTTTTTTGGTCATACACTAAAATTAGTTATAAATACCTGTTGTGCATTTTAAAAAATTTATAAATTCTATTAAATTTCACTCTTTCTTATAAATGAAGTTTGAATCTCAAAAACCGCTCCGTTTCCTATTTCGTATATTATATGTAATAAAACGTGTAACGAGTTACAAATATAAGATAATATATTGTGAGGATTTATGCTCTTGTTAACGTAAGGATTAAATATTAATTACTAAATTTGTTTAGTTTTAAATTAGAAATTATGTCATTAAGTATATTTTTAGGAATGATTGGGGCTCCTCAAATTATTCTAATTGTAATCGTAATTTTATTGATTTTTGGAGGAAAGAAAATTCCAGAATTAATGAGAGGACTTGGTAGTGGTATCAAAGAGTTTAAAGATGCTTCTAAAGATGAAGAGGAAGAAGGTAGCGTAAAGCCCGATACAAGCAAACACGTAGAAGATAAAAAATAATTTATTTTAGTATAAAAACAAAAAAGCAGGATTTTAAAATCCTGCTTTTTTTATTCCGTAAAGTTATTTTTTATTTGAGTTTAGCTGATTTTAAAATAGCTTCTAGCTCAAAAATATTATCACGCTTAGTTGCTGAAGGCCTAAATACAAACCCTTCTAAAATTACATAACGATTGTTTTTCTCATCTTTTACAGCATAGTTAATAAAAGGACCTGCCATAAATGCATTTTTCACTTCCCATGTACCTCTTGTCTCGTATGCAAATTTACCATCTATTTTAGAGGTAAATAAATATGGAGCATAAGCTTCTTCTGTAATTAAAAAAGAGCCTTCTGTAGGTCCAGGAACACGCTCTTTTCCTATAGAGTCTCTCATTTTTATGATATTCCCGATCACGTTTGTATCTTTATCTATAACACGAAAAGGGACTTCGTAAACCAAAATCTCCATACTTCCATTAGGAATGTCCTTTCTTATCCAAAAGAAATCTTCATCGGTTTTAGCATAGCGATAGGCTGTAGGAAACTTTAAGCTTACTCCTAAATTTTCTTCTAATAATTTATCTGCTTTTAGCGATTTTGAAATTCTTCGCTGTTGTTCTTTAATTTCAGTATCCTTAAAACTTTTAATGATTTCATCATTATGAGCATTTAAAGTCTCTATGATCGCCTCTTTAGAAGGTCCAGAAACAAAAATACCTGTCTGCGGTTTAGCAAAAGTATCTTTAACTACTTCAAATTGTGGAGCTTTAGATTGACCTACTTTTAAGAACGTTCTATTATTCTGTACAAAGCCCGAAAATGCTTTTGGCGGAATTTGATTCATAGAAAACAAAGGCTCCTGTTGTGGTAAACCATCTACAGGGGATGCCAAGTTTTCTCTTAGAACTTCTCCTATTTCTCCTTCCCAAAGGTTGTTATCTACAATTATAGAAAGATTGTTGAGTCTTCCGCTAGAATTACTTAAGTTTTGCTTCTTATTCACTTCATCATCACAAGAAGTAAATAAAATTCCGATAAGGAAAAGGTATAAAAAGTTTTTCATCATGGTTAGCTTATGATTTTTGATATCTGCTTTTAACCGTTAGAAATTTTTAATTTCATTCCCGGTTTTAATTTGTTACCGCTAATATCATTCCACTTTTGAATATTCTTAACACTAACTCCAGGAAATTTTCTAGAAATACTCCATAAAGAGTCTCCTTGTTTTACAGTATACGTTTTGCCAGAAATTGTTCTTGCTTTTTTGGTACTACTTACACTCGCTGTAGCTACTGGCTTTCGAGGGTAAATTGTTAATCGCTGACCTATTTTTAAGCTATTGCTTCGTAAGCCATTCCAGCGTTTTATACTGCTAATTCCCACCCCGTATTTTTCAGCAATTTTTCCTAAATAATCTCCGCTTCTTACTCTATAACGTATTCTATCTTCTGCTTCAACTAAGTTGGGTAATCCTTTTTCTTCTTGTTCTTTGGCAATTTGCTCTTCTACAAAATTATAAATGAGATCTTCATTAGAGACAAATACTCCTGCTTCCCTTAACGGAAGTCTTACGTAATACTCTTCATCATCTATATAAGGAATAATATCTATTTTATAACTTGGATTTAAGAAACTCAACAACTCTTTATCTACTCCAGTAACCGTTGATATTTGATCAAATTTGATGAGTTTTTTAACCTTAATTGTATCGGTTTCAAAATACGTAATTTCTGGGCGGTAAGGTTTAAAACCGTGCTCATCTGCATATTCAAATAAATACATGGTAGCAATAAAAGCTGGTACGTAACCTGCGGTTTCTCTTGGTAAATAGTTTCTTAACTCCCAATAGTCTTTGTTTCCTCCGCTTCTTCTTATCGCTTTAGCTACATTTCCTGGACCCGAGTTGTAAGAGGCCAATGCTAAATCCCAATCGCCAAAAGTTCCGTAAAGATTAGATAAATACTGGCAAGCAGCTTCGGTGGCTAAAACAGGATCCATACGTTCATCTACATAGCTACTCACATCTAAGCCGTGCATTTTCCCCGTAGCAAACATAAACTGCCATAAACCTGTAGCTCCCACTCTAGACTTTGCTCTGGGATTTAAAGCCGACTCTACTATGGCTAAATATTTCATTTCTAAAGGAATGTCGTACTTATCTAATTTTTCCTCGAACATAGGAAAATAATACTGACTTAAGGATAACAGCTTTTCTACCGACTCTTTCCTTCTTTTAATGTAGTAATTGATAACACTTTCTAAAGATGGGTTATACTCTACCCTAAATGGCGTTTTAGCATTGATCTTGGCTAACCTTGCTTTTAAGGTATCGGTAGGAATCTCCTTATAGGTAACCGAATCTAAACTTCCCGCTACCAAAACAGACTCACTCATAGTTTCATAAAGATCTGAATTTAAAAGTTTAGATTTCCATAAAGAATCTATCTTTCTAGCTTCGTGATAATCTCCTAGAAAAATTTGCGTAGAATCCTTTTCAATACTTGGCATGGGAGTTACCGCAGAAAAATTTGGCACTACCTCTTTTACCAATTGTCTTGTACTATCTATTACAATAATCTCTCTCTTACTTACAGTATCTTTTACTTTCTTTTTGGGTTTGTCTTGAGCTAAACCCGTTAACGATGTAAGCAAAAATAGAATTGGCAAAAATTTATTCATCAAAAATGGTTTTCTGTTTTTTATCAAAAATTGTTCCTTAATTATCTTTAATAGCTTCAATGCCTGGTAAAGATTTTCCTTCTAGCATTTCTAGCATTGCTCCTCCTCCTGTAGAAACATAACTTACTTTATTTTCAAAACCAAATTGTTTCACAGCAGCCACACTGTCTCCTCCACCTACTAACGAAAAAGCTCCGTTTTTTGTTGCTTCTGCAATAGCATTTCCTAAAGCAACCGTTCCTGTAGAGAACTTAGGCATTTCAAATACACCTAGAGGTCCGTTCCACAATATAATTTTAGATTTAGCGATAACATTAGCGAAGTTTTTGTTGGTTTCTTCTCCTACATCTAACCCCATCCATCCGGCAGGGATTTCATTTATTTTTTCTGTTTTAATGTTTGCATCGTTAGAAAAAGCATCAGCGATTAGAGCGTCTACAGGTAGGTGAACTTCCACATTTTTTTCTTTGGCTTGTTTTAAAATTTCTAAAGCCAAATCTAATTTATCATCTTCTACAAGTGAATCTCCTACATTTCCGCCTTGAGCTTTAATGAAAGTAAAGGTCATTCCTCCACCTATAATTAGGTGGTCTATTTTATCTAAAATATTTTCAATAACCGTAATTTTTGAAGAAACTTTAGCTCCGCCTAAAATTGCGGTTACAGGCTTTTCGGAAGAATTGAATACTTTATCAATACTTTCAATTTCCTTAGCCAGTAAAGTACCAAAGCATTTATCTTTAAAATATTTAGCCACTACAGTTGTAGAAGCATGTGCCCTGTGTGCAGTACCAAAAGCGTCGTTTACATAAATATCACCATGTTGAGCTAGTTGTTCCGCGAAAGCGTCATTTCCTTTTTTCTCCTCCTCATGAAACCTTAAGTTTTCTAACAACAACACTTCCCCGTTTTGTAAATTTTTAGAAGCTTCTAGAGCATCTTTCCCAACGCAGTCATCAACAAATTTTATTTGCACTCCAATTACTTCAGTAACTTTATCTACAATATGTTTTAGAGAGTATTTTTCTTCTTTTCCTGAAGGTCTGCCCAAATGTGACATAAGCACTACGCTACCGCCGTCTTCTAAAACTTTAGTAATGGTTTCTTTAGCCGATTGTATTCTAGTCGCATCGGTTACCTCAAAATTATCGTTTAAGGGTACATTAAAATCTACGCGAATAAGAGCTTTTTTATCTTTAAAATTGAAATCGTTAAGTGTTTTCATGAAAAGTTTTTTTCAAAGTTAAATAATTATCACATTTGAGTGCATCAAGCGGTAAAATAAATTAAAATTTAGTTAATTTCGTCTTCCTATGTTGTTTTCAGAAATTTTAGGTTTAGACCACATTAAGAAGCATCTTACCACGAGTATAGATAGCGGAAGAATACCCCATGCTCAACTTTTTGTAGGTAAAAACGGGAGCGGAACTTTGCCTACTGCCATTGCTTATGCAAGGTATTTATTGTGCAATGACAGCGATAGAAAAGAGGCTTGTAATCTTGCGTTTAACAAACTTGCTCATCCAGATTTACATTTTACTTATCCTGTTGCAAACAATGATAAAGTTAAAAAGAACGCTGCTGCCGAAGATTTTACTGCCGAGTGGCGAGAGTTTGCTCTATCTTTTCCTTACGGAAGTGTATTTGATTGGTATCAAACCCTAGGAATAGAAAACAAACAAGGAAATATTAGTGTTAGAGATGCTCAAAATATTCTTAAGACTCTAAGTTTAAAATCTTATGAAGGAGGTTACAAGGTGATGATTATTTGGGAAGCCGATAAACTAAACACTTCTGCCTCTAACAAATTATTAAAACTGATTGAAGAACCGCCAGAGAAAACCATTTTCATTTTAGTTACAGAAAATGAAGAGCAAATTTTACAAACTATCCGTTCGCGTTGCCAGGCTTTACATTTTCCTCCGTTAGGGGAAAGCGTTATTGCAAAAGCATTAGAAGAAAAGGGGGTCGCTTCCGCAGAAGCGATAAAAATAGCGCACAAATCTGACGGAAGTTATACGTTAGCATTGCATATGCTAGAGCATCACGAGAGTGAAGACTTATTTGAAAGTTGGTTTATCACTTGGGTAAGATCTGCGTTTAGAGCAAAAGGTAATAAAGCTGCCATTAAAGATATTTTACAGTGGAGCGAAGATATTGCTGCTACAGGAAGAGAAACCCAAAAGAAATTTTTACACTATTGCCTCGATTTTTTTAGACAAGCTTTACTGTACAATTATAACAGTCAATCTCTAGTTTATTTAGAGCCAGAAACTCCCGGGTTTGAGCTTAAAAAATTCGCTCCGTTTATACATAGTAATAATATTTTGCAAATTACTGAAGAGGTAGAAAAGGCTATCTATCATATAGAACGCAATGTAAATTCTAAAATTACTTTGGCAGATTTATCTATAAAACTTACTCGTTTGTTACATCAAAAAGAATAAGTATTTAAAATACAAACAAAAAAAGCCTGCTAAATAGCAGGCTTTTTTTTTATAATAAGATTCAGTTTATTTTGCACTTTCATTTAATGCTTTCAAAACTTCTTCGGTAATATCTCTACCTTCTTTTGCATACATAATGTTAGCTGACTCGTTAGAACCAAAAATGTAAGTATATCCATTTTTCTCTCCATAGTCTGCCACAAAATCTTTTACTTTAGTAATCAATGAGTCAATTACCACGTCGCTTTCCTCTCTCAATTGATTGCTTTGCATTTGTTGCTGACGTTGTAACTGCTGTTGTTTTTGCATAAGCATAGATTCTTTTTCTTGCTTTTCTGCAGATGATAACGAAGCAGATTTTTGTTGATACTGCTGTACTTCTAATTGAAATTGTTGAGCTACAGAATCTAATTCTTTTTTAAGCTTTTCAGACTTTTTGGTAAATTTTGCTTCAGTAGATTTCATTTCTTTAAAATCTTGAATCAATTGTGTATTATCTACATAAGCAGTTTTTTCTTGATTACAAGAAGATAATACTACCGCACCAAAAACTAAAAGGATGACTTTCTTCATTTTCATTTTATTAAAATTTTTTGCTAAAGTAATAAGTATTCTATAAAAATCTGATTAAAATAGACATATATTTAAAATCAATCACAAAATACATTTCTATAGATATTATCTATATATAATTAGTAAATATAATGCTATTTAAACGTTTTATTTAAATTTAAACACTAAGTTGTTATATTACTACATGAACCGCTCTTAGAGCGGCTTATTTGGCTTTTTGAAAGGTATAGATATGAGAAGAATAGTTTTGAGTGGTTTTAGCTTTGAAATTACTCTTTAAACCCACTTTAAATGCTTTGAAATAATTTGGAGACTTATTTTTATATTTTTCAGATAATAAACTTACATAAAAAGAATCAAACCAAAGTGGATGAATTGATTTTTGAACAAAATTATATTTAGTAAATAAACTTTTAATTCCTTGTTTTGAAAAATGCCATAAATGTCTTGGTACATCATAGGCTGCCCAATACTCCTTATAGTATTTTGCATCGTAGCTTTCAAAATTAGGAACAGCAATTACTAAAACTCCGTTTGGCTTTAATAAATGATGAAACTGTTCAATTTGTTCTTTTAGATTTGGAATATGTTCTAATACATGCCAAAGTGTAATGACATCAAACTTTTCATTATTGAAACTTGATAGATCTCTTAATAAATTTAGATTTTTGCTTTTGGCTAAGTTTCTTGCTTTTTCGTTTGGTTCTACTCCACTTACCTTCCAATTATGCTTAGAAATATATTGTAAAAAATCTCCTGTCCCTGCACCAATATCTAAGATTGTTTTTTCTTCTGTAGCAAATGAATTGATCAATTTTAGCTTCTGCGCAAGCATCATTTTTTTTACAGATTGATACGCTTTATCAAATAGACTTTTTGAAGAATCTGTATGCGAAATATAATCTTCACTTTTATAATATGAAGGAAGTTCTTCTAAAGAAGGTTGCGGATGAGTTATTAAAATATCCTTTTCCGCATTCCAAACTAATTGAAACTCTTGTTGAGAAACAGTATAATCTTTACAAGATAGATAAACCTCAGTCGTTTTTTCCATGGATTAATTTAGATAATTTTTATAACGAAGAAGTTTATTAATAATAGCTTTACTTTTCATAGAAGGAGGTGATAAAACATCTTTACCATTATCATCGGTTACTTGAACGTGAAGATAATTGTAATACGTGGTATCTGGATGAGGGTCTTCGTTTTTCCTATTCAAATTTTCATCATCGCTTTTTAAAGATTCTTTTATTATAAACCCAAGCAAATTAACCATGACATCTTTATCTCTACTACTGTAAATAAAAACGTTTAAATTCTCATCAGGAAAAAGCTGATCTGTCGTAAAATATTGAGGCATGTAAGAGGTCTTAATTTTGAAAAAAGACTTAGATTTTTTTTCAAAATTTGTTCTATTTCCTGTGTATTCAAAAACAAATATCGAACTATTTTCGTTTTTTATTTGGTCTAATTCATAAACTTCTATATCTCTTGCTTTATGAATATAAAAACAAGATTGAAACAAAAATGAAATTAAAATTAAAACGAAAATTTTTCTCATCAATTGAAATGTTCCACGTGGAACATTTAAAATTTATCTTCCTAAATACACCAATAAAACTGAAATATCTGCCGGACTTACTCCACTTACACGAGAAGCTTGTGAAACCGTAGTAGGCTGTATTTTATTTAATTTTTCCCTAGCTTCTAAAGACATCGATTGGATAGGAGAATAATCAAAATTTGCAGGAATTTTTAAATTTTCTAAACGTTGAAGTTTATCAGCGTTATTTTTTTCCTTATCAATATAACCCGAATATTTAACTTGTATTTCAGCTTGTTCTAAAACCTCTTCATCTAATTGATGCTTTTGCACGTAATTTTCTACAGCAACAAATTTTCTAACATCTTGCATAGCTATATTAGGTCTTGCAAAAAGTTTAAACATTTTGCCGCTTTGTTTTACTGAAGCAGAATTGTTTTCTTCTAAAACAGGGTTTGCTTCTTCGGGAGAAACGCTTGTTTCTTTAAAGAAGTTCACGAAATTTTGTGAGGCCTCTTTTTTCTCATGCATTCTTTTTAATCTTTTCTCTGAGGCTAAACCAATATTATAGCTTTTCTCCGTTAAACGGAAATCTGCATTATCTTGTCTTAACAACGTACGATACTCTGCACGAGAGGTAAACATTCTATATGGCTCTTCTGTACCTTTTGTAATTAGATCGTCTATAAGAACCCCTATATATGCTTCATCTCTTTTTAATATAAATTCTTCTCTTTCTTGAACTTTTAAAGCGGCGTTTATTCCTGCCATTAACCCTTGAGAAGCCGCTTCTTCATAACCAGTAGTTCCGTTAATTTGACCCGCAAAATAAAGCCCTTTAACCAATTTGGTTTCTAAGGTATGTTTGAGCTGTGTTGGTGGAAAATAATCATATTCTATCGCATAGCCAGGTCTAAAGAATTTAACGTTTTCAAAACCTGCTACAGATTTTAGAGCTTTGTATTGAACATCTTCTGGTAAACTAGTAGAAAAACCATTAACATAATATTCTACGGTATTCCATCCTTCTGGCTCTACAAACAATTGATGACGATCTTTATCTGCAAATCGGTTAATTTTATCTTCTATACTCGGACAATATCTTGGCCCGACACTTTCAATTCTACCATTAAACATTGGAGAACGGTCAAAGCCTTCACGTAAAAGATCATGCACTTGAGTAGAAGTGTATGTCATATGACAAGAACGTTGATTCTTTAAAGGCTGTGTGATATCTAAATAAGAAAATTTAGCCGGTACTTCATCTCCTGGTTGTTCAATCATTTTAGAGAAATCTAAAGAACGACCATCAACTCTTGGAGGTGTACCCGTTTTCATTCTACCAGATTCAAAACCTAGTTCAACAAGATCTGCAGTAATTCCTGTTGCAGCTCTTTCACCTGCTCTACCTCCACCAAAATTTTTATCCCCAATGTGAATTAATCCGTTAAGGAAAGTTCCATTAGTAAGAATTACAGATTTGGCTTTAATTTCAATTCCTAAAGAAGTTTTCACCCCCTTAATTTCTTCACCTTCTATAATTAATCCTGAAACCATTTCTTGATAAAAATCAAGATTTTTAGTTTTTTCCAGCATCAACCTCCAGTCTTCTGCAAAACGCATTCGATCACTCTGCACTCTAGGACTCCACATAGCAGGTCCCTTACTTTTATTAAGCATTTTGAATTGTATAGCACTGGTATCGCTAACGATACCGCTATAACCTCCTAATGCATCAATTTCGCGAACGATTTGTCCTTTTGCGATACCTCCCATTGCAGGATTACAAGACATTTGTGCAATATTTTGAAGGCTCATAGTAATCAATAAAGTCTTACTACCCATATTTGCAGCAGAAGCAGCTGCTTCACTACCGGCGTGACCACCACCAACAACTATTACGTCATATTCATCTAAAAACATAAAATCACCTTCTATTGTTCCACGTGGAACATTTTCATTTTTTCATTTTCTTTCTCTGTCATTAGCGCTTGTTCTTCGTCGGTTTTATCATTAAAACCACAAAGATGTAAAACACCATGACACATTACCCGTCGAAGTTCAGTTTCAAAACTTACATCAAAATCTTGAGCATTATCTCTCACTCTTTCAGTAGATATATAAATATCACTATTTACCTGTTTACCCATATTGTAATTGAATGTTATAATATCGGTTAACGTATCGTGATTTAAAAAATCATTATTTAAGTTAAGCAAATAATCATCATCACAAAAAATATAATTAATCTCACCTTCAGAATGACCTTCTGAATTTATAATAGAAGAAATCCACTCTTCATAGGTGGATTTATTCTCTAAAGTAAAATCATTTTCACTAAAAAATTGAATCATTATTCTTGTGTAAAATATTCTTTAACTATCTCCTGATAATTTTTTTGCAAAGGTAAGGCTTGTCTATTTAATATTTCAGTAGTATTAAAATAATCTTTAGCCTTTGTTTTTAAACGGTTAGCTTCATTAGAATATTTTTTTTCATTGCTTTGAGAAGTTCTCTTTTGTTCTTCTCCTTGTTGTATTAAAGCTTTTTCCATTTCTAATAGGCGGTGCTCAATATTCTTCATTTTACTACCAGTATTTTGGGTAACACCTTTGGTTAGCAATTCATCTTCTATCTGTTCCATCGCACGGGACAATTGCTGAGCTTTTTTTCCTAAACCTTGTTGTTGGATAATATCATTTAATTGCATCCTCAAAGATTGTTGCTCTTTAAATATTTCAAAAAGCTCTTTACTCATTTTTTCTGAATCACCATCTCCTCCACTCTCTCCATTATTACCTTGACTACCAGGTTTACCTTCCCCAGACTTTTGTCCCTTATCACCATCTTTTCCTTCTTGGCCATCCCCAGGTTTTTTACCGTTTGGTGAATCACCCTTCTTTTGTCCCTCTCTAGGTTTTTTTCCTTTTTCTCCAGCTTTCTCTCCTAGCTCTCCTTGTTTCTTAATAATATCTTTTAATTGAAAACCTGATCCTTGTCCTTCTCCTTCTTTACCCTTTCCGCTAGAACCTTGTCCTTTTCCTTTTGCATTCATTTGCATCTGCATTTGGTCTAAACTTTCATTCAGCATATTGGCTAAATCATTTGCACCCTTAAAAACGTATTGTTGACTGGCGACTCCTCTTAATAATTGATTTTCTGCAAAACGTTCTAAGGATTTATCAATATTAAAATTAATATCTGTAATTACTGATGTTATATTTTCAGATATCATAGGGTTTCTAGAAGCCAAAGCAAACAAACTATCATCTACGTGCTTAAAGTTTTCTTTTAAGCTTTGCTGTTGTTTGAGATTTTGTACATAACGCGGACTATTATCATTTAGCCTTTCAAATTGGAGCATAAGATCTTCTTGTTCGAAAGAAAAAGTGATTAGGTTATCTAAAATCTGACGTAACATTTCGGCGTCTTCTTGCATTTGATCAGCTCCTGATTGAGCCATCATAGATTGCATTTTTTTTGACATCTGCTGCATCTTTTCAGCGGCAGACTGTTGCTTTTGTTGTGCAGATTTTTTTTGTGGTGATGAAGAAGAATTCTCTTCACTCTCATTATTTTCTAAGTCTTCTTTCGCTCCTTTCTGATCTTTTTTTATGGCATCTTCTTGAGATTCTTCCCTTGGCATATCCATAGGCTCTTTAAGCTGCTCATTTTCCTTTTCAAGCTCATCCATTTCTTTTTGAATATCTTCAAAATCTTTGTTCAATTCTTCTTGAGCTTTAGCGGTATTTTCTTCTTCCTGCAAACTTAATTTCTCTTGTTCTTTGGCTAATTCTTCTAAATCTGACGCTATCTTCTCTGCTTTTTGTTCTACATAATAACGTTTCGTTAACTCCAACAATTGCTCTAAAGATTTTTGCTGAGTTGTATTTCGTTTAGATAATTCTTCCATTTGCTTGTGCAAATTTTCTTTATCTAACTTTTCTTGATATTTTTCTAACTCTTCCAACAGCTTATTGTCCTTTTCAATTTCTTGCTGACTTTTTTCTATGCGTTGTTCGAGTTCCTTTTTAAATGGATCGTTGGTTTTTAATTCTTGTAGATTTTGCTTCATCTTTTCGGTGTAAGATTTCATCAACTCATCTTGTCGACGTTGTCTTTCCGTAAAGTTTTTTAGCTTTTCTTTGTCTTGATAATTCAGTTGTTTCTTCTCACGTTGAGATTGGTCTAACTGTTTTATTTGTTCATTACTCTCTTTCATTTCTTTAAGAGATTCACTCATACCTTCAATTGCATTTTCTTGATTGTTTAAGTTTTTTTCTTTTTCTTCTTTATCGGTAAGTAACTGATAACCAAAAACTTCACTTTTTTTAGATTTATAGTTATGAACTGCATCATTATCAGTTACTTGAAAATAAAACTCATAAGGAATACCTTTTTCCAATTCTAAATCATTAGGAAATTGATAGTAAAATTCGGCGTAATCTTTTCCGTTAAACGGAAGTTTTTTTGTTTCTATATTTTCACGATCACGAATAGGATAATACACAATTTGTAAATTGGTAATGGCATGATCATCGGTTATTGTTCCCTTAAAATAATGAATATCGATGTTAGTAGAATCTTCCTTCTTCTTTACTTCTATGGTTGGGAATTCATCTTTAATCACCTTTAATGAATAGTACAATTTTTCGTAATCTTTTAATGCTTTATTACTAGTCACTACCGCGTAATCTAGAGAATTGTAAATACTTTTTTTTAATGAAAATTCGTTTTTTTGTTTAGTAAACTTATACAAACTATCGGCTAAATTTAGTTGAACCTCATCGGTAGCATTGGTCATTAATTGCCATCTCACTTTTGTTCCTTCAGGAATAGTTGCATTTCCAGTTCCCTCGATTACTTCATCAGTTTGATTGATGTACGAAGGATAATCTAAATACATTTTAAAATCTACAAGCGTTGGGACTTGAGTAACCTCAATTTCATAAGGTCGAGAGGTAACTTTATTAGAACTCAAATAAAATTGAGTATTCTTTTTAATCCGTGTAAACGTATATTCAAAAACGCCATGAGTTATTTGTTTTAATATAAATTCTTTATCGTTGATATGAATTTTCGCCGTTTCCGGAATTAGTTTTCCTTCCGTAGAGATTTTTAGCGTCACTTCATCATTCTCCTTTACTTGAAGTTTACTTTCATCTATCTTAAAATAAAATGGCGCTGGTGGTTCATATTCTGTTTCATAATTTACCACTCGCGCATAACTATCTGTAAATAATTGTTCGTTCCCAGAAATATAAATAGCCAAGAAAATGGCTAATGGAATTACGGCATACTTTAAATAACTTAAGTTGTGCTTAAAGTTAATTGCCGTAGAAAAAGGAACAGGTTGTAATTCTTTAGATTTTTGCTCAATACTTGCCAATAAAAGATCTGAGTCTTGAGCTTGTTTCCCTTTTTGTAATTGCAATACATTTAAAAGCTTATCATCTACTTGGGGAAAATGTTTCCCAATCATATAAGATGCTTCTTCGTGACTTATTCCTCCTGAAAGTTTAAAAAGTTTGGTAATAGGAATGATAATAAATTTTACAAATAGACCAACTTCTACCCCAACGAAAATCCAAAATAGAATACTTCTCCCCAGAGAACTAAACCATAAAAAATATTCTAAAAAAACAATGATGAGAAAGTATAAGAAACCGATCGCAAAAAATAAAATGGCACCTTTTAAAAGTTCATTGATATAAAACTTTTTAATAAAACCTTCTAGCTTGTGATGTATTTCTTGGTAATTGCTCATAAAGTTGCTCCTCTTCTTCTCTAACCTATAAAAGTACATAATTTACTCGATAATTGAGATTTAAATATTTAAACGCTTATATCATATATTAAATAGTCATTATCCCAATGTTAGATTAGTAACTAACACAAATGCTTAAATACGATCTATACTCTATTCGTTTACTTCTTAAGAACATGGTATATTTGCCAAAAAATAATTTCATGGCACAAAAAATAAGAGTACGATTTGCTCCTAGTCCTACAGGACCTTTACATATTGGTGGTGTTAGAACTGCCCTTTTCAACTATTTATTTGCAAAAAAACATGATGGTGATTTTGTCTTACGTATAGAAGATACAGATCAAACTCGTTATGTAGAAGGCGCAGAAGATTATATTAAAGAAGCTTTAAACTGGTGCAATATTCCTTACGATGAAGGACCAGGAAAAGAGAAAGACTGCGGACCTTATCGCCAAAGTGAACGTAAAGATTTGTATCACCAATATGCTCAACAGCTTATAGATAATGGACACGCTTACTATGCGTTTGATACTGCAGAAGAGTTAGGCGCACATAGAAAAGATCACGAAGCCAATGGAAAAACATTTATTTACAATTGGCACAATAGATTAAAACTAAATAATTCTCTTTCGCTTAGCGCGGAAGAAGTTCAGCAAAAGATTGATGCAGGAGAAGCCTACGTAATTCGTTTTAAATCACCTCAAGATGAAAGCTTACACATGTATGATGAAATTAGAGGTGACATTCAAATAGATACGAATGTTTTAGACGATAAGGTGCTTTTTAAAAGTGACGGCATGCCTACGTATCACTTAGCGAATATTGTAGATGACCATTTGATGGAAATATCTCACGTAATTCGTGGAGAAGAATGGTTGCCTTCTATGCCTTTACACGTATTATTATATAAAGCATTTGGTTGGGAAGCTCCAAAATTTGCTCATCTACCCTTAATTTTAAAACCTACCGGAAAAGGAAAATTAAGTAAGCGTGATGGCGATAAATTAGGGTTCCCTGTATTTCCATTACAATGGAAAGATCCTAAGACAGGAGAGATCGCTTCAGGGTATAGAGAAGATGGTTATTTGCCAGAAACGGTAGTTAATATGCTTGCATTTTTAGGTTGGAATGAAGGAGAAGGTTCAGAAAAAGAAATGTATTCTTTAGCAGAATTGGTAGATGCTTTTAGTTTGGGACACGTGTCAAAATCGGGCGCTAAATTTGATCCAGAGAAAACTAAATGGTTTCAACATCAATATTTACAATTAGAAAATAATGATGCTCTAGCTACTGAATATAATGAAATTCTTAAAGAAAAAGGGTTTGCACCTTCTCAAGAATATGTAAAAGAAGTGGTAGCTACCATTAAAGAAAGAGCAACATTTATAAGCGATTTTTGGGATTTGAGTAGTTTTTATTTTGAAGCTCCAGCAGAATTAGATGCTAAAGGCTTTAAAAAAGCTTGGAAAGACGATACATCTAGTATTATGAGGCAGGTGATTGAAGAGATTCAAAAAATTGAAGATTTTTCTCAAGAAAATACTCAGGATCAAATAAAATCGTGGATTACTTCACAAGAAATAGGGTTTGGTAAGGTCATGCAACCTTTAAGACTTTCTATCGTAGGTGCGATGAAAGGACCAGATTTATTTCATATTATTTCTTCTATAGGAAAAGAAGAAACTATTAAAAGAATGGAGTCTGCTATAGCACAAGCATAAAATTTCTACAATATTCCTTTCGTGAATGGAGTTATCATTTAAAAATCTCGTCATGAAAGGAATATTTTTTTATCTCTTATTATTTGTTTCTGCTTCAAGCTTTTCGCAGTCCTCCTCTAAAGCGCAACAACTGTCTAATTCCGCTTTAGCGCTTACAAAACAAAACGTTACTTACGATCCTAGTTATTTTTCTATAAATTATCCTAACGGAGATGTACCTTCAAATAAAGGAGTTTGCACCGATGTAGTGATAAGAACCTACCGAAAATTGGACATTGATTTACAAGAGTTGGTTCATCACGATATGAAAGCTCATTTTGATAAGTATCCAAATTTTTGGGGACTCAAAACTACCGATACCAACATAGATCACAGAAGAGTACCCAATTTAATGGTGTTTTTCAAACGAAAGGGAACAGAAAAACCTATTACACAAAACCCTAATGACTATTTACCTGGAGATATTGTCTGTTGGAGTTTGGGAGGCGGTAAGACACATATTGGGATGGTCACACATAAGAAATCTATCGATGGTAAAAGATATAAAATTGTGCATAACATTGGTGCGGGCCAAGTATTAGAAGATTGCCTTTTCAACTTTAAAATAATTGGTCACTATAGCTATTAAAAATAGATCGTTAAACCAGCTTCTAACATACTTATATTTCCTTTAAATTCTTCTTCATTATTTTCTAAAGTTTCATCATTTAAAGGTTTAAAAAAATTATTAACTCCGTATTGATAGCGAGCAAATACTCTAAAATGTTCAAAACCAGCTGTAGCACCAGCGATTACATTAAAATTGATGGTAGAAACTTCTTCAATGTCTTTTATTTGTAAGGTGTTGTAACCATCTATAATATAATTTTCATTTCTATCATCATAATTCAATTTACTGTTTAATTGAAGTGCTGGTCCTAATTCTAAACTCAAATGTTTGTGGATTAAAACCAAACTTCCTAAAAGTTTTACTTGTACGGCAAGCATACTCATATCTACTTCGCTTGTATTGGATAGAATGGTCTCTCTCGCATCTATCCCAAATTTTTGACTATAGAAATCAATTCCGTAAACCATATCAAAACTATTCATAATTCCTCCTCTTACAGAAAAACCTCCTGTAAAACCAGTTTGTGGAGTTGTATTAAAATTGTCGGTAAGAATATTAAAAGAACTTACGCCACCATGAATTCCTATATAATTGTATTGAGATCGGTATTGAGCTTGGGCAGAAAAACCGAATAAAAGTATAACAAATAAAGAAAAAAACTTAAAAAATTGAATCATTAGAGGAAAGTTAAAAATTTAACAATTATATTTAAATGCTAATTTAATTCAAATTTATTTATGGGACCATTTTTATTGGGTTTTGCCATCTTTTTTGGTTTAATCATCATCATTACCGGAATATTTACGGTAAAACAACAAACTGCTGCTGTGGTTGAACGCTTTGGGAGATTCTTAAGTATTAGAAATTCAGGTTTACAATTTAAGATACCGATCATTGATAAAATTGCTGGGAGAGTTAACTTAAAAATTCAGCAATTAGATGTTATTGTAGAAACTAAAACTAAAGATGATGTTTTCGTTCACTTGAAAATATCTGTACAATTTCAAGTAATTCGAGATAAGGTTTATGACGCATTCTACAAGCTTGAAAATCCGCAAAATCAGATTACTTCTTATGTTTTTGATGTTGTACGTGCAGAGGTGCCTAAAATGAAGTTAGATGATGTTTTTGAGCGTAAAGATGATATTGCTATCGCTGTAAAAGAAGAACTTAATGATGCCATGATGGATTATGGATATGATATTATCAAAACATTAGTTACTGATATTGATCCTGATGTAAAAGTAAAAGAAGCTATGAACCGTATTAACGCTTCTGAAAGAGAAAAAGTAGCGGCGGAGTATGAGGCAGAAGCAGACCGAATTAAAATTGTAGCTAAAGCTAGAGCAGAAGCGGAAAGTAAACGTTTACAAGGACAAGGTATTGCAGACCAGCGTAGAGAAATTGCTCGTGGTTTAGAAGAATCTGTAGATGTACTTAACAATGTAGGAATTAATTCACAAGAAGCATCGGCACTGATCGTTGTGACTCAACATTATGATACTTTGCAGTCTATTGGTAGTGAAACTGATACCAATTTAATTTTATTACCAAACTCTCCACAAGCGGGTAGTGATATGTTAAACAATATGATTGCTTCATTTACCGCTTCCAATCAAATTGGAGAAAAGATGAAAGAACAAAATAAAGCTAAAGGAATTGTAAACAAGAAGAATAAAGATAACCGAAACTCTAATGATAATAATGATTTAGAATTTTAGACGAACTTTGAATTTTAAAACAAAAAATCCTGAGTTTTCACTCAGGATTTTTTTGTCACATTATATTCTGTTATCTTCTAGATCCTATAATTTTACTTACAATTTTAAGTATAAATGCTTTTTTTGCTATTGATGTAGCTAACCCAGTAATGATGGAAACTGGAGATAAATCTTCCTTAATTTCTTCTGCATTGATCTTTAATTTCTCCTTATTAATCTGACTTTGAAGTTTTAAAATCTTCAAATCATGATTTATTTCATCGTAAGAACTATAAACTTTCATATACTAACTTTTGTGGAGTTCACTTTCTAAAGGTTCGTCTACTACATCTTTTAAGGTGCTTTCATTAAATACAATCTTAGAAGCTTTTTCTAAAATCAATTTATTAAAAAGGTTCTTTCCGTAAAGTAGTAGTAAAATAAATATCAAAAAATATACACCACCTACGATAAAGAAACCATAACTAAGCTGTCCTATACTTTCT
The DNA here is from genome assembly GCF_003253545.1 of Mesonia algae. Classification (GTDB taxonomy): domain Bacteria; phylum Bacteroidota; class Bacteroidia; order Flavobacteriales; family Flavobacteriaceae; genus Mesonia; species Mesonia algae. The sequence continues at coordinate 545,393 of NZ_QKYV01000001.1, read as the reverse complement.
CCAATAAGTATTGAAAAACCTACAGAAATGAAGCCTAAAAAGAGAAGAAAAACACTTCCTATAATTAAAAGCCTAATAATAATTGATGATCCTCTAGTTACTTTTTTAAAGGCGTCTAATTTATAATATTCAAGCGTACTGTTTATATACGCTTGAATATTATCGCTAAGTTCATCAATATGGTTAGTTAGGTTATTAATGGACATATTTTAAGAAGTTGCATTTTTCGCTTTATTTTTCAACTCATCTACCTTAGACTCTGCATGAAATTTAGCATTTTTTGCTCTTAGTTCTTCCAATTTATGTTCCATCGCAGACAAAATATCATCGGCTTTATAACTCGCAGATGATAAAGTTTCATCCAACTTAGACTCAAAACTATATTTAGCTTTTTTTGCAGATTCCGTTAAGTGTTTACTCGTTTCGTTAACCTGCTTATCTAATTTAGTTTTCGCTTTTTTAGCTTCTTTATTTAATTTCTTTCTTGTGTTTTCTCCTTTATCTGGAGCGTATAAAAGTCCAACTCCTGCTCCAATCGCTGCTCCTGTTATTAAAGCTAAAAGTGTGTTTCCTGTATTTGCCATTTTCTATAAGTTTGATTAGTTAATTTATACTACCAAATATACGTGGCATCACAATATATTGCTGTTAATAACCGGTTAATAAATAAAGTAACAGTCTTAAATTATTCTTAATGAGACTTTTTACTCCAAGAATCACGTAAAGTTACCGTACGATTAAATACAGGTTTTTCTACACTTGTAGATTGATCTGCACAAAAATAACCGATACGTTGAAACTGAAAATGTTGTAACGCAGTAGCATTTTTTAAACTAGGTTCTACATAACCAGTAATAGTTTCTAAAGAATTAGGATTTACAAATTCTAAGAAGTCTTTTTCTTTATCTGCATCTGGTGATTCTACTGTAAATAAACGATCATACAGTCTTACTTCTGCTTTCACCGCGTGAGGGATAGAAACCCAATGTAAAGTACCTTTTACTTTACGCTTAGATTCTTCTGTACCGCTACCACTTTTACTTTTAGGATCGTATGTACAGTGTACTTCTACGATATTACCATCATCATCTTTTACGACAGACTCGCCTTTAATAATATATGCATTCTTTAAGCGTACCTCTTTTCCTAAAGTTAAGCGGAAAAACTTACGATTCGCTTCTTCTTTAAAGTCTTCTTGTTCTATATAAATTTCTCTAGAAAGAGGAATTTCTCTACTTCCTGCAGTTTCATCTTCGGGGTTATTTTCTGCATCTAACCACTCTTCTTTTCCTTCTTCGTAGTTTGTAATTATAACTTTTAAAGGATTTAAAACCCCCATTACTCGAATAGCTGTCTTATTTAAATCTTCTCGAGCACAAAACTCAAGGTGAGACATATCAATTACATTTTCGCGTTTTCCTACACCAATAGAATCTGCAAATTTTCTAATTGAATTTGCGGTGTAACCTCTTCGGCGTAAACCAGAAATAGTAGGCATTCTAGGATCATCCCACGACTCTACTACTTTCTTTTCTACCAATTGAGCCAATTTACGTTTACTTACTACCGTATGGCTTAAATTGCGTCGTGCAAACTCTCTTTGTTTAGGTTGAAATTCTTGAGGCTGACTCACTTTATTTACAAACCAATTGTATAATTCTCTATGCGGTAAAAATTCTAATGTACAAAAAGAATGTGATATGCTTTCAATGAAATCACTCTCCCCGTGTGCCCAATCATACATAGGATAGATTTTCCAATCGTTATGGGTACGGTGGTGAGGTTTATGTAATGTTCTATACATAATAGGATCTCGCATAAGCATATTTCCCGAAGCCATATCAATTTTAGCTCTTAGCACGTGCTTACCTTCTTCTGTTTCTCCATTTTTCATGGCTTCAAAAAGAGATAAATTTTCTTCTATAGATCTTTCACGATAAGGACTAGCTACACCTGCTTGTGTTGGAGTTCCTTTTTGTTCTGCTATTTTAGCCGAAGCTTGACTATCTACATATGCATCTCCATTTTTAATCATTTCTACAGCCCAATCATACAGCTGCTGAAAATAATCTGAAGCGTAGCATTCTTTCTCCCATTTAAAACCTAGCCACTCTACATCTCGTTTAATCGCATCTACAAATTCTTGTTCTTCTTTAATGGGGTTCGTATCATCAAAACGCAAATTAACTGGCGCATTGTAACGTAAACCTAAGCCAAAATTTAAATTGATAGACGAGGCGTGACCAATGTGTAAATAACCATTAGGTTCTGGAGGAAATCGAAATTTTAACTCCTCTTTTTTATATCCATTTTGAAGATCTTCTTCAATAATTTGCTCTATAAAATTCAATGATTTTTTTTCTTCTGTCATAACTAAAATTCAATATGCGCAAAGTTATCAAAAATTACCTCACAAGCCTTTATAGTTTAAATAGGAATTGTAATTTTAATAAAAAATATAGGTTATGAATGAAATAACTAAAATCATTCTTTTCTCTGGACTTTCTGGTATTACAGTTTTCCTTGGCGGAATTTTAGCAAAAATCTTTTTATCTAAATTTGAAAACTATTCCTACAAAATAGAAATTAATCATTTTATTACCGCTTTTGGAGGCGGAATTATTCTTTCTGCTTTAGCATTGGTATTAGTACCTAAAGGAATGGAAGAACTTTCTCTTTTTCCTATGGTAATTTTGTTTTTATTAGGTTCTAGCACTTTTTTATTTTTAGACAGATACTTATCAAAAAAAGGTGGAAAAGTAAGTCAATTACTTGCCATGCTTATGGATTTTGTTCCTGAAGCTATTGCGCTAGGAGCTATTTTTGCTACCGATACACAAACAGGAACTTTACTCGCCGTTTTTATAGGATTACAAAATTTACCAGAATCTTTTAACTCTTACCAAGATTTAATAAAAAGTGGTTTTGAAAGTAAAAAATCACTAATTATACTATTACTATTAAGTTTTTCTGGAATTGTGGGAGCTTTAATTGGTTATTATTTTTTACAAGACCAGCCACAAGTAACCTCAGGATTAATGCTTTTTGCTAGTGGCGGAATTTTATATCTTATATTTGAAGACATTGCTCCATCTGCCAAATTAGAACATAAATGGCTGCCTGCATTTGGTGCCAACATTGGTTTTTTAATAGGAATTGTAGGAGAAAAATTAATAGGTTCCTAAAAACAAGTACCTTTGCCGTAATTATTTTAAAATAAAATGGGAAAAATAAAACTTCAAAACATACGTGTATTTACTAACCATGGATGCCTTGATGAAGAGGGAAAAATAGGAAGTGAATACAGTGTTAATTTAACTATACAAGCCAGTTTAAAAGCTTCCGCGGAAAGCGATCAACTAGAAGATACTGTTGATTATGTGTATCTTAATAAAGTGGTGAAAGAAGAAATGGCCATACGTTCTAAACTTTTAGAACATGTTGCCCAGCGTATATTAGATCGTATATTTAGGGATGACAATTTAATTACTTTTGCCGAAGTAGAAGTGTCTAAAATTAATCCTCCTTTAGGCGGAGATGTAGAAAAAGTAACGATTATTTTATCTAAAGAAAGATAATTTGTTTCTTTTTCATAAAAATGATTACATTTGCAGTCCTTATACAAATAAGGTGTCGTGGCCGAGTGGCTAGGCAGTGGTCTGCAACACCATCTACAGCGGTTCGAATCCGCTCGACACCTCAAAAAAAAGCCCTTGAAATTTCAAGGGCTTTTTTTATAGATTTACTAGATTATTTTTTAGCAATTTTATATCTGAAATAATTTCTTCTGAAAAATTTTTATCTGTATTTTCCATATATCGTAAACACTTATAATTAAACAATTTAAATTCATTATTTAAATATGGATATCGTAAAGCGATATAGTATTTTTTAGGAGAAATGTCATTTAATTTAAAAAATCCATTAAATAAATTGTCACTATTATCTCGAGAAGTATACTTACCCAATATTTCTAATATTGGTTTTGTTTTCTTATTATCAATTAATAAATCATGTACATTTTTATATAATGTTTCAATATTATGATTTTTTCCAAATTCGATACCGTACAATTTGAGAATACCTTTTAGCATTAATTCTATTCCGTGATAAAAATTAAATAGAATTGGTTCAATTATTCTAATATCACTCCATTTTGTTGCCTCGTCAAAATCTATATTATCCTCTAGGCGAGATATAATATTAGTTTTATTGCCACTTAAAATTAATTCGTTCAAACAATTAGATACTAAATTAAAATATCTATGGGATAGAGCAATTAAAGGAGATTTAATCATTTCTAAGAATTTTCTGGCATTATTTCTTCTACTTTATTTTCTAATTTATCTAATTCATTAGGAAATAGACCTCTACTAATTAAAATAACTCCAAAGACAATAATAAGTACACTTATTGCTTTCTTAAAAACGTAAATTCTTTTAGGAGTAAGTTTATGATTAAGCTTTTTTGCTAAAAGAATTTTAAAAATATCTATCACAAAATAGGTGATAAGCACGCTACTAAAAAATACCAATAACCTATCGGCATCCATATCTAATTGCGGACCAAATACGATGATTAATCCTAGCCAAAAACCCAATACACCAATATTTACAAAGTTGAGTAAAAAGCCTTTAACCATTAAGCCTAAAACATCACTCTTTTTTAGTTTTCTCACTTCTGCATCATCGGGATGCGGTATAGCTTTCTTTTCTTTGACGTAAGTAATCGTACCATAAGTAGCTAGAACAGCTCCTCCAAAAATAAATAGCGCAGGATCGTCTTTTATACTTTGTAATAATTTACTGGTACTAAAATAAGCGATAGAAAGAAAAACAATATCGGCTAAAAGAACACCTATATCAAATGATATAGCAGCTCTAAAGCCTTTAATAGCCGCTGTTTCTAATAAAACAAAGAATACAGGACCTAATAGGAATGCTAAAAAAAAACCTAGAGGAATCGCTGCAAATATATCCTGAAGCATAAAAATTTATTCTATAAACAAAGATAGCAAATAGAAATCACTAAGATCGTTTTTTAATTTTTCCGCCTAAACTGGTCTTTTTATCCAATTTCTTAGGGTCTCCATACACGTCTACACTTCCCCCAGCAGTTACTTTTGCTTTACAATAATCGGTTACAAAAACCTCTGCATTTCCGCCTGCCTTAATATTGGCTTCGGTATTTTTAGACTTCATTTCTTGACCTTCATATTGGCCTCCAGTTCTTATTTCTACTAATTGAGAATCTACCGTCCCATTGGTTTCGATAACACCGCCAGTAACAGCTTTCACTTCTAATTCTTTTACATTTGCTGTGGCATAAATTCTCCCTCCTTCTTGTGCTCTTAGAATTAACCTATTATCATTAAACTCTTTTAATTCCGCGAAAGCGCCTTCATTTACATCTACGGTATGAATAGATTTGTAATAGACTTTTACCTGCGTATCGTTCTCACTCCAAATGTTACTTAACGACAGTTTAATATGAAGAACACCCTCATTAACTTCGGCTTTAATTTCGTCTTTATCGAAACCCGTAGCGATAATTTTATTTTCTGAAGAAGCGATTAAAACAGCTTCTATTTTATCAAAAATTTTAATTTCTTGAAAATCTTTGCCAATTAATATTTCTTCTTGTGCTTTTACGCTTAACGCGGAAATCGCTACCATTACGAATACTAAAATATTTTTCATCTTTTTGTCTTTTTGCGTTAGGGATGGAAACGGCAACCTTTTTTAAATTTCGATAAGTAATTGATAATAAGAACAGAACCTATTATTAAATAAGTTCTATTCTATCTAATCATCATAAAAAGTTATAGTGTACAACCGGCAGCTTTGCTAAAAGCTGAACGCCCTAATTACATTTCTACTTCTGCTTTGCTTCCAACCAAATTAAAATCTAATTGTCGTTTTACCAAATCGGCATTTTTTACAGTCACATAAACCTCATCTCCTAGTTGGTAGGTTTTTCCTGTATTACGACCTTCTATAGCATAGTTTTCTTTGTCAAAATCGAAATGGTCTTCTTTAATATCTCTTAATTTCACCATTCCTTCGCATTTATTTTGTTCTATTTCAACATAAATACCCCATTCGGTTACGCCAGAAATTACACCCAAAAATTGTTCGTTTTCATGATCTTTCATGAATTTTACTTGCATGTATTTAATAGAATCTCGTTCTGCACTTGTAGCAAAATTTTCCATATCGCTACAGTGAGCAGATTTTTCTTCATACGCTTCTTGATCTGCCGAAGGTTTTTCTTCTAAATAACGCTGCAATAAACGATGAACCATCACATCTGGATAACGTCTAATAGGCGATGTAAAGTGCGAATAATAATCGAACGCTAACCCGTAATGACCTATATTTTGAGTACTGTAATAGGCTTTACTCATGGTACGAATCGTAAGCGTATCTACCAGGTTTTGTTCTTTTTTGCCTTCTACGTTCTTTAATAAACTATTTAAAGAGCTAGAAATAGACTTTTTATCTTTTAGATTAAGCTTATGGCCAAATTTACCTACAAGGGTTTCTAAAGCAGCTAATTTATCGTCGTTGGGCTCATCATGACATCTATAGACAAATGTTTTCTTCGGATTTTGTTTCCCGATAAATTCCGATACTTTTTTATTGGCCAACAACATAAATTCTTCAATCAACTTATTGGCATCTTTGGCAGTTTTAAAGTAAACTCCAATAGGGTCGTTTTGTTCGTCTAGATTAAATTTTACTTCTACCTTATCAAAAGAGATTGCGCCATTTTTCATTCTTAAAGATCGCATCTTTTTAGCAAGACTGTCTAAAGTTAAAATAGCATCTACAATAGGCTGTTTGGTAGTGTAAGCAGCATCTTGTATAGAAATATTTGCCGGAATATCCCCCGACTGAGTTTCTATAATATGTTGTGCTTCTTCATAAGCAAAACGAGCATCACTATAGGTTACCGTTCTTCCAAACCACTGGTCTACCACATTCGCTTTTTTGTCAATTTCAAAAACTGCAGAAAAAGTATATTTCTCTTCGTGCGGTCTTAAAGAACATGCATTGTTTGATAAAACTTCTGGTAACATAGGTACTACCCTATCTACCAAATATATTGAAGTTGCACGATCGTAAGCTTCATCGTCTAAGATGGTCCCAGGTTGTAGATAATGAGAAACATCGGCAATGTGAATACCCACTTCATAATTTCCATTGTCTAAAGGTTGGAAGCTTAAGGCATCGTCAAAATCTTTTGCATCTTTAGGATCTATAGTAAACGTTAAAGTCTCCCGCATATCCCGACGCTTTTTAATTTCAATTTCCTGAATTGAAGTATCGATTTTATTTGCGAAATCTTCTATTTCTTTAGGGAATTCTCTCGGTAAGCCATTTTCTGCCAAAATAGACTGCATCTCGGTTTCGTGACTTCCTGCTTCCCCAAGAACTTCAATAATTTTACCAATAGGAGAATCTGCTTTTTCTGGCCAATCTTTCAATTCGACCAAAACTACCATTCCGTTTTGGGCTTTATCCATCTCATCTTTAGGAATAAAGATATCGGTATACATTTTTGGGTTTTGCATTTCTACAAATCCAAAATTTTCATTTAATTGAAGTTTTCCTACAAATTGAGTTTTACTACGTTTTATAATTTCTACAACTTCTCCTTCATTTTTTCTATTTCTTCTCCTGCGGTAAACATAAATTTTTACAATATCACCGTCTAAAGCTTTATTTAAACTTTTATGTGGAATGTAAACATCTTCTTCTAATTCATCTACAATTACATATCCGTCTTTTCGAGTGGTCATATCGAGTTTACCTTCAAAATAATCGGTACTACCGTTAATTTGAAATTTCCCTCTATCAACTTCGCTAATTTGTTTTTTTATAGCTAATTCTGCTAAAGCTTTTATAATTTGATTTCTGCTATTTGCATCATCAACATCCAGTTTTGCAGCAATTTGCTTATAGTTAAATACTTGAGAACTATTTTTTCTCAATATGGTAAGTATACTTTTGGAGAGGTTATTAATTTTTTTACCTCCCGCTTTCTTTTTTCTTTTTGTCATTTAATCGTTTATCTGGTCTAAAATTACAGTTATTAATTTAGTTGAAAGAAATATCTGTTTAATGTTTTGTTAAGAATCTATTTACAACAAGACTTAAAATTTAATTTACGATTATTTAAATGTTATATGTTAAAATAAACTTAAAATTTTTATATCTTTATATGATCTAATCAACAAGCTATTATTTAGCATCTTATATTATGTATAATTCTAAAAAATTACTTCTTTTTTTTATAGTGATTTTTATATTAGGCTTCTTCTTTATAGCCTTATACATAAATATTGCCTTAGACACAAACCCTACCAATAGTCACCAAGTGGAGACTACTTCTACCTACAGATAATTTTTAGCTACTTTTTTTAATTTAAAATCTTTCAATTTTTTTTTGAATATAAAAGTATTTTAAAAATCTAAATCAAGATTAAACTACTAAGTATATTTAAAAGTAATTTATCTTAGATGTTATGAACATTATATATAATTATCTTTTTTCTTTTATAAATTTTAAAAAATAAATAATGATTATAATAGCGTGTTTATAGCGGTAGAAAAATACTTCTATTAATTAGGTTTTATCTGTTTTTAAATCTTCTAAACAGGCTTCTTAATTAATTGTTAATTATAACTCCTTGAAATCTATTGAATTATTTTTAGTTATTAACAATGGTTAACAAGGAAGTTAATACTGAATAGTTAATTTAAAGTTTAAAATTTTCTTGTTGATAAGTGTGTTTTTAATGCTGATAAGTTTTTTTAAAATAATAACAAGTTAACTAGGATTATTGATCACCTACGCTGTATGGAAAAATAAATTTTAAAAGCAAATTATACTTGTAAAAAGTAACCTACACTTATTCACAATTTATAGTTAATAGTAGAGGGTTCACCTTCAAGCTTATAAGTTTCTCAATTAACATCTCTAAAAATCGAATGGTTTTATCCTTTATTTTACCTTTGTAACAACTAAAAATTATAAGCTCATGACAATTTCTATAGGTAACGATCACGCAGGTACAATATATAAGAATGAAATTATTTCTTATTTAGAAAGTAAGCAAATCCAGGTTATTAACCATGGTACAAATACTAATGATAGTGTAGATTATCCAGATTTTGTGCATCCTGTAGCAAATGATGTAGAAAATGGTAAAGTAGATTTTGGTATTATTATTTGTGGGAGCGGTAATGGTGCTTCAATGACCGCTAATAAACATCAAAAAGTGAGATGTGCTTTGTGTTGGACTGCCGAAATTACACAGCTTGCTAGAGAACATAACAATGCCAATATTTTAAGTATTCCGGCAAGATTTACATCTGTTCATCAAGCTTTAGATATGGTAAAAATATTCTTAGAAACTGAATTTGAAGGTGGAAGACATGAAAGAAGAGTAGAAAAAATAGCTTGTAGCTAATTATTTTGAGTACGCATAACCATCAACACTCCCACGCTCCTGTAAAAGGGAGAAATTTAATGATATCCATTCTTTTGAATATCGTTATAACTGCTGCGCAAGTTGTAGGTGGGCTCATAAGTGGTAGTTTATCTCTACTTTCAGATGCGCTTCATAATTTTAGTGATGTCCTTTCTTTAATCATCAGTTTTATAGCCAATAAACTATCTTCTAAAGAAGCATCTGTGAGTAAAACATTTGGCTACAAAAGAGCCGAAATTATTGCAGCTTTCATCAATGCAGCATCTTTAATAGTAATTGCTGTTTTGTTAATTAAAGAAGCAGTACACCGTTTTTTAAATCCGCAAACTATAGATTCTACCTTAGTAATTTGGTTAGCAGTTTTAGCTATTATAGGAAACGGATTTAGTGTTTTACTCATGAAAGCTGATAGTAAAACCAATATGAATATGCGTTCTGCATACCTACATTTATTTACCGATATGTTAGCATCTGTAGCGGTTTTGATAGGTGGTTTGTTAATGAAATACTATCAACTTTATTGGGTAGATAGCGTATTAACTGCAGGAATTGCAATTTACCTCATTGTTGTAGGTTATGACCTTTTAAAATCTTCATTTAATGTATTAATGCTTTTTACACCCCACGATATTGTCATTAAAGATATTGTAGAAACGGTATGTAAAATTAAAGAAGTAAAAAATATACATCATATACATATATGGCAGCTTAATGAATTAGAAGTTCACTTAGAAGCTCATGTAGAATTTTATGAAAATATTTCCTTATCGGAATTTGATGAGGTGCTCACAAAAATTGAGAAAGTGGCGAATGATGAATTTAATATTAATCATATAAATATTCAGCCAGAATTTAATAGAAAAGATCCAAAAGATATTATTGTTCAAGATTAAGCTATGGAAAAATCACAATTAGAAATAAAAGTTAAGCATTTTGAAGAATTAACACTTCATGAGGTATACGACATTTTGCAATTACGAGCTGAAGTTTTTGTAGTAGAACAAGATTGTGTGTACCAGGATATTGATGGAAAAGATGAAAAAGCTTTACATATTATAGGATATTACAATGAAAAAATAGTGGCTTATACCCGTTGTTTTGCTCCCAATATATACTTTGAAGAAGCTGCCATAGGAAGAGTGGTTGTAAATGAATCTCACCGAAAATTTGGTTTTGGTCATGATATTTTAGAGGCTTCCGTTAAGGCAATAGAAGATCACTATCAAACTAAAACTATTAAACTATCTGCGCAACAGTATCTTACAAAGTTTTATGAATCTCATCAATTTGTTCAAATAGGTGATGGTTATTTAGAAGATGGAATTCCTCATATAGGCATGATTAAGAAAGAGAAAGCTTAAACTATTTTTTGTAATCGTTTGTACAACATGTTTTTTATGAATAATTTTGCAGCCAATTATGAATTACACTACTTGTACATATATATTTAAAATTACGCCGCCATAACAGCCGTAATTATCTTTCCAATTCTCTTTAAATTTTAAAGAAACATACCATTTTTTACTAAAATTTTTTCCGTTAAACGGAAGAAAACTAATTTATTTATAAATGAAAAAAGTATTCAACCTTTTTGACTTCAAGCAAAAAGTAGATTATAAAATTGAAATATTAGCAGGTCTTACCGTGGCAATGACCATGATTCCTGAATCACTTTCATTTGCTATTCTTGCAGGATTTCCACCTTTAGTAGGATTATATGCAGCTTTTATTATGGGATTGATCACAGCAGTATTTGGCGGTAGACCAGGAATGGTTTCTGGAGGTGCTGGAGCTACGGTAGTGGTTTTAATTGCTCTCATGAATTCCCATGGTTTAGATTACGTATTTGCTGCCGTTGCAATGGCAGGAATCATTCAAATTATGGTGGGTCTGTTTAAATTGGGAAAATTTATACGCTTAGTTCCTCAACCCGTCATGTTTGGTTTTGTAAACGGTTTAGCTGTCATCATTTTTATGTCTCAACTAGAACAGTTTAAGACGGTTTTTAATGGCGAAGTAGAATGGTTAACAGGCACTCCCCTTTTGATTATGGGTGTTTTGGTAGCGTTAACGATCGCAATTATTGTAATCTTACCTAAGTTTACCAAAGCTATTCCTGCATCTTTAGTCGCAATTTTAGTAGTATTTGCTGTTGTTTTAATTTTTAATATAGACACCAAACAGGTAGTTGATATTGCTTCCGTTAGCGGAAGCTTACCTCCTTTTAATATTCCAAACGTTCCTTTTACGTTAGAAACTTTACAAATTATTCTTCCTTACGGTTTAATTATGGCCGCAGTAGGACTTACAGAAGGTTTACTTACACTTAATTTAGTAGACGAAATTACAGGAACAAAAGGAAATAGTAATAAAGAATGTCTAGCTCAAGGAACTGCAAACATTGCCAATGGTTTCTTTTTTGGAATGGGTGGTTGCCCGATGATTGCACAAACCTTGGTTAATTTATCGTCTGGTTCTAGAGCTCGATTATCTGGAATTATAGCAGCCTTAACTATTTTAACCATTATTTTAGTAGGTGCGCCCGTTATAGAATTATTACCCATGGCAGCTCTTGTAGGAGTTATGATTATGGTTGCATTTGGTACATTTGAATGGGCAAGTTTTAAAGCCTTTACGAGAATGCCAAAGCACGATATTTTTGTGATGCTTGTTGTTACTTTAATCACCGTATTCCTACATAATTTGGCTCTTGCTGTATTAATTGGAGTAATTATTTCTGCTTTAGTTTTTGCTTGGGAAAGTGCTAAGCGAATTAGAGCGAGAAAAAGAATTGATGAAAACGGAGTAAAACATTATGAGTTATATGGTCCTTTATTTTTTGGTTCTACAACGGCTTTTACAGATAAATTTGATGTAGAAAACGATCCTGAAGAGGTAGTTATTGATTTTGCAGACAGTAAAATAACCGATATGAGTGCTATAGATGCTGTTAATAAAATTACAGATCGTTATTTAAAACAAGGAAAAAAAGTACATTTAAAACATTTAAGTGCTGATTGTAGAAGATTATTACATAACGCTGAAACTATTATTGATGTCAACATTATTGAAGATCCAAGCTACAAGGTAGTCGGAAAATAATTAGATTTCCTAAAAATCAATTAAACCTCGAGATGCTTTCTCGGGGTTTTTTTATTTAAGCCAACGCTTACCAAATTTGATTAATTTATCTTGGTCTATCCCTCGAAAAAATCCAAACATAATTAGTCCGTAAATGAACTGAGTTTTAAAATTTCCATTCTCATCATACGTTCTGGTACTTACCAAAACATCTTTTTGAATCACCTTATAATCGGCCTTTTGACTAGCTCTTTTAATAAAATCATATTCTTCCATTAATTTAAGCGATTCATCATAACCGTTTAATTCTTGAAAAAATTCTTTAGTAATCCAAAGGGTTTGTCCGCCTCCTCTAAACATCATTCCTTTATAACGAGAAAAATAACTATTGATTCTCAAAAACCAATTTTTGGTATCAAATAATGATCTAAAACAACCAAAGGGAATGTTTTTATCTTGATGGGTTTTAATATCTTCATGAAAACTTGAAGGCGGTATACTATCGGCATGAACAAAATAGAGTATATTTTCTACAGCAGCTTTTGCCCCAGCATTCATTTGTTTTGCTCTACTTTTTGGAGAATCAATCACTTTAGCTCCTAACTCTTTTGCTATTAGTTTACTGTTATCATTACTACCCCCATCAACAACAATTACTTCTTTTGCTTCACTATTCACTAAAAGTGGGAGTAATTTTTTTAGATGATTTTCTTCATTTACAACGGGAATAATAATACTAACCATACTATGACTTAAAGATTGTAGCTAAGGTGATTTAAATTGTTATTTTCTGTAATTATCTAAATCTAATTCCCAGTTATAATCTAAAAACTCCACATCGGGATCCTTGTCAGTAGGAATTAATTGATAGTTTTTAAGAATTTGAATAACACCATCTTTTCCTCCAAAATCTCCTCTAAACCAGCTCATTAAAGCAGGAACGTGTACTTCTTCTTCATTTTTCTTATACTCTACCTCTTTCTTTAGATATTTTTTAGAAGAATCTTCTAGTTCTTTATCTAAAGCATTTACCGTATAATAAAAAACTGGAGGACAGCTTTTTGCTCCACAATTTAATGCGAAGTGAATACGCCAATCAATCTCTTCTACTCTAAAATCTTTTTCAAAACTAGACGGAAAAGGATCTTTTACATAGCCTAACGATGCCTTAATTCTAGAATTTCTTAATAAACCATGTTCTAAAATATCTAAACTCACTTCTTCCCCTACAATGACAAAACGCTTTTCTTTGAAAAAAGCAGATCTATCTTTATATAAATCGGGATTATCTTTTAAAAGGTATTGTACATAAGTGTTATAAGTATTTAACCAAAACGCTTTTTTCTGTGCATCTGTTTTTAAAGTGTTTTTAAGCACTTCGGGAGAAAGTTCAGCTAACTGTTTTGCATATTTATCTGCATTACCTCCACTTTTTACTGCATCATAGAAATTCTTAGAAATCTCGAAAGGTTTTATCTGTTGTTGTTCTAAGCTAAGTTCAATGGTTTCATTATTACTGGTTCCACATGCAATTAATAACATCGAAAAAAATAAAGCAACGACAGTACAAATGCTTTTGTATAAATTCATTTTTAGTTTCATATCAATTTTTTTAAGTTCTTAAAATTCTTATAAGTGCTATAGAACTTTGTCGTTAGGATGCTTATAGACTTACGAAAAAAGATACCTACAAGTTTTTGATAAGAAGTATTTTTATTTACCACCAAACAATAAAAAAACGTTCATAACCACCATTTTGTATTTTTCTCCAAACATAAGCTGCCTTATTGTGTTTGAAAAGGTAGTCAATTTCTGTAAGGATTCCCTTAAAATCCATCCAATCTTTTAGATGTGCAGGATCAATGGGCCAATCTTTTTTTTGCGGAGAAAAATATTTATCTTGACCATACTCTGCTTCCGTAAATTCGTTTAAGTGCATCCAATAACCAATAATTGCATTAGGATTTATAAGATGATAAGTAGATTGGTTATCATTTTTTGGAACGAATAAATTGGCTTTAAAACACACTTTTTGTTTTAGCTGCCGCGGATTTAATTGAATTCTAGATAAAACTTTTTCACTCTCTGGACGGTATAATAAAGGAAATTGATGCTCTTTTAATCGGTTGATCTTTCTTAAGAAGCTATCTTTTCTGTTAGGACCAATCCAACATTTTAATTCATCATCCTTTGAGATAGAAGGATCGAACAAGTAAAATTTATAGACTAGTTCTACGTGAAGTACTTCCTTAAGTTCTCTATCTCTTAAGAAAAAATCGAATTCTCCTAAGGTTTTTTTCTCGTGAATCACCTGGAGATTTTGTGCCGCCATCTCATACCGAGAAGTATTTTTAATCGTAAAATTAAAAAATACCTCTGCTCTTTTACCCAATACTAATTGCGGAGATATTTCTTCCGAAAAGGGAATTGAGTTATTTTTTGGTAAAGTAAAGACGTCTAAATTAAATCTATTTTTTTCTGACTTAAAAATAGATGCAGTAGATAAAAATCCTTGATATGCGAGCTCGTTATTAATCCTTATTAGTTTAAAATCTTTTTATAAGTAGATGCATTATTTAAGATCTCTTTTGCTTTTTTAATTTCTGGATTATGAGCTAGATAATAAGTATATAATCCTTCTTCGTAATGATAACGTTTTATAATTTCATCACTTAATAAACGCTCTATTTCGTGTTTCTTAGCTTCAATTTGTTTTTGCTTGGCAATTTCAATTTCAGCTAACATATTTTGCTGTGTTTTTGCGATAGCCTTTTCGTAACCTTCCTTTTTAGAAACTAACATTAATTCTTTCAACTCTTTTTCGGTTTCGGTTTCATAGGTGAAGTCAGCTTGCTTTAAAAATTGCTTAAATGCACCAAAATCTTTATCCGTGAAAACGAAATTATCTAAACTAATTTCAGGCTGATTGTAGTAATATTGAGTTGCATAATTAAAGATAATTTGCTCTTCAATTAAAGCGTTGGTTACCGCACTATATTCTGATGTTTCTAAGGTAACATCGGGTAAAATACCACCACCATCATATACTTTTCTTCCGTTTCGGGTCGTAAATTCGTTATAATCCTCCACTTTAGTTTTAGTGGCATTTCCTTCTTCATCTCTATTCCAATAATCTAAAGCTTGTATACAACGACCACTAGGGGTGTAATATCTAGAAATGGTAATTTTTAACTGCGTGCCGTAAGACAACTGTTTAGGACGTTGTACTAAACCTTTACCAAAACTTCTTGCACCAATTACAACAGCTCTGTCTAAATCTTGTAAACTTCCCGAGACAATTTCACTAGCAGAAGCACTTTTCCCGTTGATTAAAACTGCCAAAGGAATCTCTGTATCCATAGGATCTTTTTGGGTTTTATAGACCTGATTGTATTTTTCTATAGAAGATTTTGTGGTGGTAATAATCTCTCCCTTTGGAACAAAAATATTGGTCACATTAACTGCTTCGGTAAGTAATCCTCCAGGATTTCCTCTTAAATCTAATATTATTTTTTCAGCGCCTTGTTCTTTTAAGTTTTTAAGTGCTGTGGCCACTTCCGCGGAAGCTTTACGGTTAAATTTAGAAAGTACGATATAACCAATTTTATCTGGCGTTAATTCGTAAAAAGGAACCGCTTTAATTTCTACCGCTTCTCTGTTAAGTGTAGTTTGTTGTGATTTTCCTTGACGGATGTATTTTAAGGTTACTTTACTATTTGGAGCGCCTTTTAATAACTCTCCTGCATCTTCGTTAAAATCTTTAAGTGCAACATCACCAATTTGAATAATCTCATCTCCTGGCTTTAAACCTGCTTTATCTGCAGGGTAACCTTTATAGACTTCCAAGAGTTTAATCTTATTTTTTTGGGTAAATACATTGGCTCCAATCCCGGTATACTGTCCAAAATTTTGAATCTTAGCTTGTTCTACTTCTTGTTGATTCCAGTAATTGGTATAGGGATCTAAATCGGCCAACATAGCAGTAATAGCAGTATCCATTAAATCTGCTGGATTGGTTTCATCTACGTAGTTCATATTCAATTCTTTGAAAAGCGTAGTGAAAATTTCTATTTGCTTAGCGATCTCAAAAAAATCTGATTTATAACTAGCGCTTGCAGTGGTGATTAAAATACCAATAGCAAGTATGGGAACAAGAATGCGTTTTTTCATAAGGCGTCGTCTGTCAATTCTTTCTCTATAAATTTATGGATTAATTTTCTCATAGCGATTTCAATTTCGTTATAATCCAATTCTTTTCGTCCCGTATAAATAAACATCATACTAAATTTATTTACATGAGGAGGAAGTAAATTCTTTTGTTTGCGGTAGTTTTCTCTTAGCAAACGTTTGATTCTATTACGGGTTACTGCCAATTTAAAATTACGTTTGGGTACAGAAACGCCTACTTTATCTTGAGATTCTTCTCCTTGAATAGCATGATATATAAGCTTAAGCGGAAAACTTTTTACAGATTTTCCTTCTTCAAAAAGCTGACCAATAAGAATCTTGCTTTTAAGTTTTTCTTCTTTTGGGAAGGTTTGTTTCATGTGGTAAAGATAAGCAATGTAAAAAACAAAAACCCTTGAGTGAACAAGGGTTTTAAAATCTTGAAAAAAGAGGTTTTTAGTTTTCAAATACGTTATTGTCTCTCTTTATATCTGCCATTTTTTGTGACGGGTCTATTTCTATTTTAGAAATTTGATCTTTTGCTAACATTAATGTCATTTCATAATTAGGATTTGCCCAAGACCAAGTTTCTCCTAATTCTCCAGTATTTGGTTTTTGCCAATACATCATTTGTAGAGGAATATAGAAATCTTGTGTTTTGCCATTGGTAAAAGTAACTCTAAGTTCTATTGGCATAGGCATTTGCCCATTACGTTTTAGAGTAACAACAGTATTTTGATTTTTAGCTTCTACATTTTCTATACTGTAATCTATAGTATTGGTAGTTTGCGTCCAATCGGTTAAATACCAGTCGAGCTGCGCTCCACTTACCTTTTCGGCTACACGTTTAAAATCATTAGGCGTTGGGTGTTTGAATTTCCACTCCTTGTAATATTGCTTCAAAGTTTTTGAAACATTTTCTTTTCCAATTAGGTATTCTAATTGTCCCAAGAATACAGCACCTTTAGAATACGCTGCTAAACCATAAGCTTGGTTAAGATGGTAACGATCTGCGTGCGTACTTTGTGGTTGTTCTGCACCAGAATTTGCCAAGTAAGTGTATCCGCGGTAAGCGCCACTTAACGGATTTTCTTTTCCTTCTGAAAGGACTTCATTTTGAGCTAAAGTAGAAATATAAGTGGTAAAACCTTCATCCATCCACTCGTGTTTAGATTCGTTGGTAGCTAAAATATGCTGAAACCAAGCGTGTGCCATTTCGTGTGCGGTTACACCCACTAGGCTTCCAAAAGAGCGATTACCAGTAATTAAAGTACACATAGCGTACTCCATCCCTCCATCTCCTCCTTGAATAACTGAATATTGATCGTAAGGATATTCTCCTATGTGTTCGTTGAAATACAGCAAAAGATCTTCGGTTTTAGATTGAAGATTTTTCCAGTTTTCAGTAAAATTATTTTCTTTTTCGTAAGCTGGTTTATCTTTATATAAGAAATGTAAAACAGTTCCGTCTTTAGCGACTCTACTATCGTGAACAAATTCAGGATCTGCAGCCCAAGTAAAATCGTGTACTTGAGGCGCGTTAAAATGCCAAGTTAACTTTTTGCCTTTGCGTTTTACTTTGGTTCCTTCTTTTTCATAACCGTAACCAATTTCTTGTGGGTTTTGCAAGTAACCTGTTCCACCAAGGATATAATCTTTATCAATAGTGATTTTTACATCAAAATCTCCCCAAACTCCTTGAAATTCTCTTCCTATATAAGGATCTGCGTGCCAACCTTCAAAATCATATTCGGCTAATTTAGGATACCATTGAGTCATAGATAAAGCCACACCTTCGGCATTATTTCTTCCTGAACGACGTATTTGCACGGGAACTTGACCGTTAAATTTCATATTAAATTTAGTCTTTTCTCCAGGTAAAAGAGGTTGTGCTAAATTTACTTGAAGAACAGTTCCTACAACTTTGTAGTCTAATTCTTTATTATTTTGTTTTAACGTTTCAACTTTTAAAAATCCTATTTCCTTATCGGAAAGTTTACTAATGCGGTCTCCTACTCTACCATCTGGATCTTTAATGGTTCTCGATCTTACATCCATATCACTTCCTGGTTGGAAAGCATTAAAAAAGAGATGGTAAAATACTTGATTGAGTGTATCTGGAGAGTTATTGGTGTATTCTAATTCTTGAGTACCTGTGTAGGTGTAATCTTTTACATTTACATCTACTTCCATCTTATAATCGACATGTTGCTGCCAATAAGAAGTAGTGTTTTGTGCTAAACTGGTTATAGCTGTACAGATACAAAGTCCAATAAAAAGCCATTGAGATTTCATATTTATCATAAGGTTTTAGGTTTTAAATAAAAAAGGTGTTCTAATTCCGTAAAGTTAACATTAATTGAAAACTTAAAGAATAGAACACCTTTTAAAGTGAATGTTAATACTTATTATTTAGACATTTTATCTGCTAAAATTAAAGCATTGTAAAGATTTACCATTCTTCCAGAAACTGAAAGTTCGTTAAATGCTCTTACATCTTTAGCATCACCTCCTACAACAACATCTGAAGAAGAAGCTAAACCACTTTGCATAATCACATTTTTAACTTGTGCAGCTGTAAGTTTAGGATAATAAGATCTTATTAAAGCTGCAACTCCTGCTACTGCTGGAGAAGCCATAGAAGTACCTTGTAAAAACTCGTACTCGTTTAATGGAGTTGTAGACCAAATTTTAGTACCTGGAGCAAATACATCTACGTTGGTTTTACCATAATTAGAAAAGTTAGCTACTAATTTAGATCCGTATTCATAGTTAGATGCACCAACAGTTAAAAAGTTATCGGCATATTCTGCTACGTTTTCTGGGTCTTGATCATTAGGAAAGATATTAGTTACATCCATATCTAAAGCATCATTACCTGCTGCATTAACAATTAATACATCATTATCTGCTGCATATTTTATAGCGTCTCTCACCCATTCTGGATTTTGAGAAAAATATTTACCAAAGCTTGTGTTCAAAACTTTCGCACCGTTATCTACTGCATAACGAATAGCTAAAGCGATATCTTTATCGTACTCATCACCATCTGGCACAGCTCTTACCGCCATGATTTTTACGTTTTTGGCTACACCGTTAATCCCGATTCCGTTGTTTCTTTCTGCAGCGATAATTCCTGCTACGTGAGTACCATGTTTAGCATCTTCTTTTTTAGGATCTGGACCATCAACATCCCCATTACCATAATTGGTATCTGTAATATCGTATGGGTCATCACCAATTACATCACGACCATTAAGATCTAAATTGTAATGAGTATCTAAACCACCAGAGAAATAATCTATTCCTCCTTTTAATTGCTCTTTTGCTTTATCTAAATCTCCAATTTGAGACATGATATTTACTAAAAATCCTTTAGCCTGCTCAAGTTCTGGAGTGTCTGGATTTAATCGAGCTAATTCTTTTTGATTAAAATCTTCTTTTCCTAGTTTTTCACTTACCGCTTTCTCTGAATCTTCTAAAGTTTGAAGTAATTGAGTATAGTAATTTTTGTTTTGAGTAGTCTCATTAAATTTTTTCTCAAATTCTTGCTGTGCTCTTTGGTACATATCGTACTCAGCTTTGTTTTCAGCACTAATTTCAGTTGGAGTTTTTCCTTCGTATTTAGGTTGTAATCTTTTTACAATACGTACAAATTCTAAGTTTTCCGCTACAGCGTCTCCTAAGAAATTCCACCCGTGAATATCATCTATGTAACCGTTTTTATCATCGTCAATTCCATTTCCTGGAATTTCATCTTCGTTTACCCAAATGATATTTTTTAAATCTTCGTGTTCAATATCTACACCGCTATCAATAACTCCTACAATTACGGTTTTACCTTCATAATCTTTAAGGATTTCATCGTAAGCTTTTTGTACGCTCATTCCAGGAATGGTGTCTGTCACTAAATCAGATCCTCCCCATCCTTTCATTTGGGTATCTGTTAAAGTAACATTTTTAAGCGGTTGTTGGTCTATATTATCTATAGGTGTAGAAGTAATTACTGGACTAGTAGTACCACAACTAGCAGCAATCATAGCTACAGTTGCTGCAGCAAAAGTTGATTTTAAAAATGGTGTTCTCATGAATATAATTATGAATTAAATATTTGATTAAAAGTATAGGATTGATCGAGTCTCACTCCTTTTTCGGTATTTTTAAGTGTAATGATTTCATTGTGGGCATCGTGCTCCAAAAATAGGTAAAATCCTTCTTCGGCAGCTTTTTCTAGAAAACCTTTTTTCTCGGTTAACGTAATTAAAGGTCTGGTGTCATATCCCATTACATAAGGCAAAGGAACGTGACCAGCTGTTGGAAGCAAATCTGCCATAAAAACGATAGTTTTTCCTTGGTACTGTATATGAGGGATCATTTGTTTTTCAGTATGACCGTCTACAAATAAAGCTCCAAACCCTAAATGCTCATAAAAATGAGATCCTTTTTCGCGATCTAAAAAGTGTAATTGACCGCTTTCTTCCATAGGAAGTAAATTTTCTCTTAGAAAAGAGGCTTTTTCTCTGGCATTAGGTTGTGTAGCCCATTCCCAATGTTCTTGATTGGTCCAAAATTTAGCTCTTTTAAAAGCAGGTTCAAACCCTGTTCGATCTTTATTCCATTGTATGCTTCCTCCACAGTGATCAAAATGAAGATGAGTTAAGAAAACATCGGTAATATCATCACGATGAAATCCTTTTTCTTGTAATGATTTATCTAAAGAATGATTTCCCCAGCGGTGGTAATGCTTAAAGAATTTTTCATCTTGTTTATCCCCAAGACCGTTATCTATAAGTATAAGCTTATCACCGTCTTCAATAAGTAAACATCGAGCAGCAATATCTATCATATTATTAGCGTCTGCAGGATTGGTTCTTGTCCATAAAGTTTTAGGAACAACACCAAACATAGCTCCACCATCTAACTTAAAATTACCAGCTTCAATTGGGTGTAAGGTCATATAAAAAGTTTTGTTTATATTGTATGCGCCGCAAAATAGCAAAAAACAAGGTTTTAAGCTCTATTTTTGCAATGGATTTAACATTCCTTTCACTAGGAAAATAAAACAATAAAAGATAAAAAAACTATTTTCGTTGATTCAATACGATTACTTTTAACTCATTAACCCTTATGTTAGAACTTGCTGGAATTATTATCTTAGGAATATTAGCTCAATGGAGTGCTTGGAAATTTAAAATTCCAGCTATTTTACCCTTAATTTTAATCGGTTTGGCAGTGGGTCCCATTGCGACACTTTTTACTGCTGATGGAGGTAAACTTATTGAACCTATTTGGAATGGAGAATCGGGACTTTTTCCTGGAGAAAGTTTATTTTACTTTGTTTCTTTAGCTATTAGTATTATACTTTTTGAAGGAGGACTTACGCTAAGAAAAGGAGAAATACTCAATGTGGGTCCGGTTATTGTAAAACTCATTACCGTTGCTGTAATTGTTACTTTTATAGGTGCAGGAATTGCCGCACATTTAATTTTTGATTTATCCTGGCAAATTTCATTCTTATTTGCTGCCTTAATAATCGTGACAGGTCCTACCGTAATTACACCTATCTTAAGAAACATTCCGTTAAAGAAAGATGTATCTGCTATCTTAAAATGGGAAGGGATTTTAATAGATCCTATAGGCGCTTTATTTGCGGTATTGGTATTTGAATTTATAAGTGCTGGAGAAGGGAGAGAATTTACCCAAACGGCTTTGATTGAATTTGGAAAAATTGTGCTTTTCGGATTTACTTTCGGATTTACTTTTGCACACGCCTTAGCTTTTTCAATAAAGAAAAACGTAATTCCTCATTACTTATTAAACGTATTCACTTTAGCAACTGTTCTTGGAGTATTTGTACTCTCTGATGCTTTTGCACACGAAAGTGGTTTATTGGCGGTAGTGGTAATGGGAATGGTATTAGGGAATACTAACCTACCCAATATAAAAGAACTACTCTACTTTAAAGAATCATTAAGTGTCCTATTAATTTCTATCTTATTTATTTTATTGGCTGCCAATATTAATATTGATGATCTATTATTAATATATAATTGGAATGCACTTATTCTATTTGCTATAGTTGTATTTTTAGTTAGGCCCATTGGAGTTTTCTTAAGTAGTATCAATTCTTCATTAAAAGTTAATGAGAAACTATTTATTAGCTGGGTAGGACCACGTGGTATTGTAGCTGCAGGTATTGCTTCTCTTTTCGGATTAAAATTAGCAAGTCAAGGTGTTGAAGGAGCCGAATATATTACTCCGTTAGTATTTATGATCGTATTGGGTACAGTATTATTAAACGCTACCACAGCGCGACTTTTTGCACAATTGGTAGGAGTTTTCCTAAAGAACTCTGAAGGTATTTTAATTATTGGAGCTTCTTCTATTTCTAGATTAATTGGAGCTTATCTCAAAAAGAATAATCGTCACGTAGTTTTAGTAGATAACAATAGAACTAACATTCAAAAGGCAAAAGATTTAGGAATAGAAGCTATTGAGGGAAGTGTTTTTTCTGATGAATTAGGAAATAATATAGAACTAAATGATGTTGGGTATTTAATGGCTATGACTGGTAATACCGAAATAAACAAAACTGCCATCAGTAAATTTCAAAAACATTTTGGAGAGAATGGTTCTTTTAGAGTCGTATCTGCAGATGAAATGAATGATCCAGAAAATAATCCTAACGATGGCTTATTTTCTCATACTGATGATTTTATAAAGTTAACAGAAGTCGCTCGAAAATATCCTAAAATTCAAGAAATAAAAATCAACTCTAAAGATCACTATGAAGGGCTTATAGAAATTTCTAAAAGTGATAGTGAAATTATACCTCTATTTGTTAAAAACTTAGAAGGAGACTTAAGTATTTTACCTTCCAATAGTAAAGAAGTTGAAATTGAAGAAGGTTTTCAATTGGTGTATCTAGGGAAAACTTTTGATCCTGAGAATCAAACTCATAAAACGGACTTAGAAGAGACAGTTACTGAAGACTAAATTAGGTTGTTATAATTCTATCGTTTAACATATAATTTTTCTTAAATAAAATTAAAAAATATGTTCTTTAATTGAAGTAATCCTATTATATTGGTGCAAATATTAACAAAAACCTAAAATCTTATGAAAAAAATTATGTTAATGGCTTTTGCCGCTGGTTTATTTGCATTTACTTCTTGCTCTAGTGATGATGATGGAGGATCTTCGTCTGATTGTCACACTTGTACGATATCATTAGGAGCATTGGATAATGTTACTGAATATTGTGATAACGGTGATGGAACTGTAACGGCTACTGATGAAGATGGTAATGAAACAACTCTCGATCTAGAGGGCAATTCTTATAGCGACTTTATTTCAGCTCAAGAGCAATTAGGAGATTGTGAAAACTCTTAATAAATAAAATATAACAAAAAACCCTCTGAGATTTTCAGAGGGTTTTTTGTTTTTAATCATTAAGCTTTAATACAGCCATAAACGCTTCTTGCGGTATTTCTACATTACCCACTTGGCGCATACGTTTTTTACCTTTCTTTTGTTTCTCCAAAAGCTTACGTTTACGAGAAATATCACCACCATAACATTTTGCAGTAACATCTTTACGTAGAGCTTTTACGGTTTCTCGAGCTATAATTTTTGCTCCGATTGCCGCTTGTATTGGAATATCAAATTGCTGTCGCGGAATTAACTCTTTTAATTTCTCGCACATTTTCTTACCAATATCATAAGCATTATCAACGTGTAATAAGGCAGATAAAGCATCAACATTACTTGCATTAAGAAGAACATCTACTTTTACCAATTTAGATTGTCTTAAACCAATAGGAGTATAATCAAAAGAGGCATAACCTTTAGAAACAGTTTTTAAACGATCATAGAAATCAAAAACAATCTCAGCTAAAGGCATATCAAAAGAAAGTTCAACTCTCTCTGTCGTTAAGTAAGTTTGAGCGGTAATCTCCCCTCTTTTTTCTATACATAAAGACATTACTGGGCCAACAAAGTCAGCTTTTGTAATAATGGTCGCTTTTATAAAAGGTTCCTCTACTCGATCTAATTTAGAAGGTTCGGGTAAATCTGATGGATTGTTTACCAAAACTATCTCATCTGGATTTTTATTGGTAAAAGCGTGGTAAGATACGTTAGGTACAGTAGTAATTACCGTCATATCAAATTCTCGCTCTAATCTTTCCTGAATAATTTCTAAGTGCAACATTCCTAGAAAACCACATCTAAACCCGAATCCTAATGCCGCCGAACTCTCTGGTGTAAATACTAACGAAGCATCATTTAATTGCAGTTTTTCCATAGAAGAACGCAATTCTTCATAATCTTCTGTATCTACAGGGTAAATCCCTGCAAAAACCATTGGTTTTACATCTTCAAAACCTGCAACAGCCTCGGTAGTTGGATTTTTAGCATCGGTAATGGTATCTCCTACCTTTACTTCTCTAGCATCTTTAATCCCTGTTATTAAGTAACCTACATCTCCGGTTTTAATTTCTTTTTGAGGAAATTGTTTCAAGCGTAACGTTCCTACTTCATCAGCAAAATAATTTTTATCTGTAGCTACAAACTTTATATTTTGTCCTTTTTTAATACTTCCGTTAATTACTCTAAAGTAGGTTTCTACTCCACGAAAAGGATTGTAAACCGAATCAAAGATTAAAGCTCTTAAAGGAGCGTCTACTTTTCCTGTAGGTGCTGGAACACGTTCGATAATTGCAGTTAAAATTTCTTCAATTCCTATACCCGTTTTTGCACTTGCCGGAATCACTTCCGAGGCATCGCAACCTAAAAGATCTACGATATCATCGGTTACTTCTTCGGGATTTGCACTAGGTAAATCTACTTTATTAAGGACAGGTATAATTTCTAAATCATTTTCTAAAGCCAAATAAAGGTTAGAAATGGTTTGTGCTTGTATACTTTGAGCGGCATCAACTACCAATAGCGCACCTTCGCAGGCAGCAATAGAACGAGAAACTTCGTAAGAGAAATCTACGTGTCCTGGAGTATCAATGAGGTTTAAAACAAATTCTTCTCCATTGTGTTGATAATTCATTTGTATGGCGTGACTTTTAATGGTAATACCACGTTCACGTTCTAAATCCATACTATCTAATAACTGCTCTTGTTTTTCACGGTCGGTTACAGATCCTGTAAAATCTAATAATCTATCGGCTAAGGTACTCTTACCGTGATCAATATGTGCGATTATACAAAAATTCCTTATATGCTTCATAACATCTTCTTAGTTCTTACACGCTCATTTCAAAATTCCTTGCTTCGATTTGCTGTAAGATATTTTTGCAAATATAGTTTTTTGAAAAACAATACAAGTGGCTAAGAATCACTAAGAATATATTATCTTGGCATTTTGATAAAGAAAATGATTATTTATTTTGCAAATAATTTTTAAATATTTATTAATACTCCTAACTTTTTCCCCTTTTATCACTTTTGCACAATATGAAATTAGTGGAAAAATAGTAGATAATGCTAATGAGCCTATTAGCTACAGTAACATTTCTTTGAATGCTACTATAGATTCTATTTTTGTAAAAGGAACCATTACTGAAGAAAACGGAAGCTTTTTAATTGATCAAATTAATGCTGGAGAATATTATCTAAAGGTGAGTTTTGTAGGTTATCAAACCAAAATTATTCCTGTAATAATAGATAGCGATGAGCAAATAAACCCTATTCAATTAGAAGAAGAAATAGCTCAACTTAGTGATATAAAAATTTACTCTAAAAGACCCAGAATTATAAAAGAGGTAGATCGAATTATTTTTGACGTAGAAAATACAAGTCTTTCTAGCGGAAATAGTTGGGATATTTTAAACAAAACTCCCGGAGTCATTAATATAAATGGCGATTTAAAAATTAGAAATACTTCGGCTACGGTTTATATAAATGATAAAAAAGTATATTTAACTTCTAGTGAGTTAAAACAATTTTTAGATGGTCTTTCGGCAGAAAATATTAAGCAAATAGAAGTCATAAGAAATCCGCCGGCTAAATACGATGCAGGAAACGGACCCATATTAAATATCGTTACTACAAAAAATCATACTCCAGGTTACAAAGCAAGCCTTAACGGAAATTATACTCAAGCAATCTTTCCTAAATATAACTTAGGAACGAGTCACTTCTATAAAAATGAAAAACTCAATTTGTTTGCTAATTATAGCTTTACAAAAGCCAAACATTTTAAAGAAGATGAAAGCTATATCAATTTTTTAAATAATAAAGAAGTATTTCAATATTGGGATACAGATTTTAATAAAACTACACAGGAGCAACAGCACAATATTAATCTTGTATTAGATTATCAATTTAATGAGAAAAATAAAATTAGCCTTAACGGAACAAGCTCGTTAACCCCTAAAAAGGATTTAGATAATAGTGGAATAACAAGAATTTTTGACAATAATAAAGTATTAGATTCTACTTTTACAACCAACAGTCAGTTACAAAATGACCTTTTTAATGCTGCAGTAGACCTCACTTTTTCACATAATTTTGAGAAAGAAAACACCCAATTAAGTTTTAATGCTCATGCTACTTATTTTGAACAAAATAATGATCAGCAACTGTTCACTCAATATTTTAATAAAGAAAATTTACTTTTAACTGAAAACAGTTTTTCATCAGAAGGGTATCAAAAAATAAATATCTATGCGGGTCAAGCCGATTTTGAAACAGTATTTGACACCTATGAGTTTTTAGCAGGAGCAAAATATGCTTTCGTAAACTCCACGAGTAGTTTATTCTTTTTTGACGTACATACCCTTGCAGAGACTTTTCATAATAATAATAATTTAGCCGATAAGTTTACTTATAATGAAGCAATAAGCGCTGTTTATACTTCAATAAGTAAAGATTGGAGTAAATGGAAGGCAAAAGCTGGGTTGCGAATTGAAAACACTTACAGAGAAGGAAACTCAGTTGCTTTAAACCAAGAAACAAATAGAAATTATACCAATTTTTTTCCCTCTTTATTTATTTCATATCAAGCAACAGAAAATCATAACTTTAGTTTTGATTACGGAAGAAAAATTGCTCGGCCTAGTTATACCAGCTTAAATCCTTTTAGATATTATATTAATGAGAATAGCTATCAGGCAGGGAATCCTAATTTAAACGCAGCTTTAAGTAATAGTTTTAATCTTAACTATACTTATAAAGACGCATACTCTTTTGATTTTTATTTCCGTGATAACGGAGAAAATGTCGCTCAATTAGTTTTTCAAAATAATGAAAATCAATTTTTACGAAGTGTTCAAGCTAATATGTTAGAAAGTAAATCTTACGGGATTGATTTTTTACATGGTCGCTCATTAAAAAATTGGTGGTATGCTCAAGTTGTTTTTTCAGGTTTTCATGAAGAAGAAACGTTTGTTGCGCTTGAAAGTAATAATGCTGAGGTAACCAATGATATTAATGGTTTTTACCTGTCTTTGTATAACGGACTTACGCTTTCTAAAGATGGAACATTTACAGGAGATGTTACTTTTTTATACATTTCTTCTCTACTTCAAGGATCATATCAATTAGACGATATGCTTAACCTTTCTTTAGGGGTGCGTAAAACCATTTGGAACAATCGCGCAGAACTCTCTCTACACCTAGCCGATGCTTTTAATAGTTATGCTACGCAGCTAAATTCAACTTACCTTAATCAAGATAATGGCTTTTTTGCTCAACCAGAAAATAGGTATATCCGTATAGGTTTTAAATACAACTTTGGGAATTTTAGACTCAAAGACAATCAACGTACTATTAATAATCAAGAACGTGAACGCTTGTAAAAATTGATCAACACAGAAATATGATGTCATATAATTTTTTAAAAGTAGCACTTTGTAATTCTTTTTGGTTTTTTCATCTAAACTTAAATGCACAGACTTCTTTTAAAATAACTTACGGAATTTCTGAAATAAGATTACGTCGCCCTATAGATAGCTTAAATGAGAGCTCCAAGCACTTTATCAAAAAAATTGCTGACCGTTCAAAAGATGTAAATTATACACTTTTTAGCAATAAAGAAAATTCGTATTTTGAAGCTGAGGAAACCTTAATAATAGAAAGTGATTCACGAATGGAATCGCTTTACTACAAAGCGGTGAAACAATTTACATCTTTTAATACAAAAGTACACTCTAATCATAAAGTTAGAGAAATTGTTTTTGTTAAAAATCTGGTAAGTCAAAATTTTACGGTAAAAAGAGATTATTATGACTTTAATTGGATGATAAAGCAAGACAGTAAAAAGATTTTGGGCTTTGATGCTAGAAAAGCTGTAGGCAAATATTATTATCCTGTAACAAATGAAGAGTTAGAAGTAGAAGCTTGGTTTATTCCATCTATTTCATTGCAGTCAGGGCCAGATATTTTTATGGGTTTACCTGGTTTAATAGCAGAAGTTCATTTAAAAGGAGCTGTTGTGACAGCTAAAAATATTGAACAATGCGACGATCTAAAAATAGAAAGAATAGATGACTCTAAAGCAATGACGCAAAAAGAATATGAAGACCTGATTTCGAGATTGAACAAAAAATTTATTGATAATTAGAGTTTTAAATTTTTGGTAATTTCAAGAATCTAAAAAACGATTAAACCACATCAAAAACCGTTAAAATGTAATTTTTCCTTTGTTAAACCGTTTTTTTTTTGATATTCGGATATTATTAATCATAAAACCTTTATGATTATGAAAAAATTACTAACAGTTGCTGTATTGTTTACAGCGTTTTCGTTCACCAGTTTAGATGCCAATGCCAAGAAGTTGCCAGACACAAATAATAATTGTGCAGAATTTGCTTGGAATGCAGCTTCAGATTTTTGTGCTGAGCGTGAAGGAGGATGCTCTGATTATCAATACTGGGCAATGACAGATACAGCTTATAGAATATGTACAGGATTATAACTTAAATCTTAATTTAACATATTTCAAAAAATGAGATATTTGATTTTATTCCTTTTCAGCTTAGTTGTTAAATTCTCTTTTGCTCAAACTACTTTTAATGCAACTTATCATGTCAAATTTGATAAAGAAAAGTTGCAAAATTTATATAAAGATAAAAGCAATAGGGATGCAATGAAGTATAATATGTTAATCAAAACAATGATTAATAATGCTGAAAGTTTAGATTATACAATTTTGTTTAATTCAACCAATGCTGTATTTGAACCTAAAGAATCTCTTACAGTAAACAAAAATGAGGGATTAAGTTTTGGATTGGGTATTCTGTCGACAATTAATGCAGAGGCCAAAATTTTTACTTCAGGAGAATGTAATGAATTTTATAAAAAAATTGAAGCTGGAGGCGTTGAAGCTTTGGTTTTATACCCGTTTAATAATTTTAATTGGAAATTAACAAATCAAAGTAAAGTCGTCAATGGGCTAACTGTTTTTAAAGCTAATGGAACATTAAATAAGAATAATACATTAATTTCACTTGAAGCTTGGTATTGTAAAGATTTACCCTATAATTATGGACCTGTAATGTTTAATGGTTTGCCAGGCTTAATAACAGAAATTATTGCAGAGGAGAAATCTAAAAAGGGTTTAAAATACACTTTTTTATTAAAATCTATTGAAGAAGTAAATAAATCTGTACAAAAAGCTCCAAAGGAAACAAATAAAGTAATTTCTGAGGAGGAATTAAATGAAATTTTTGCTAAAATGAACTCTAATTTTAATCCAAATTAAGAAAATTTATTTAAATAAATTATTTTTAACCCTGTTATTTTTAACAGGGTTTTCTTCATTATTCGCACAACAAGTTCAATTAAAAGGGACGGTTATAGACAGTACCCAAAACCCTATACCTTACACCAACCTTATTGCTTCCCCTTTAGCAGAAAACCAAGACATTACCTTTGCCATTACCGATAACCAAGGGCGCTATAAACTCAATTTGGAGCAAGGTGTTAAGTATCAAATAGAGATTACCCATATGGGGTTTTCTAAACAAACAGACACACTGCAACTTGCCACCAACCAAGAAAAAAACTACACTTTAGAAAAAAGTACAGAGAGCCTAGAGCAAGTCATCATTAAACAAGAAATGGCGGTGATCGTAAAAGAAGATACCATTACTTACCGTACAGACCAGTTTAAAACTGGAGAAGAACGAAAATTAAGAGAAGTTTTAAAAAAACTGCCTGGCGTAGAAGTAGATCGAGAAGGTAATGTCACTGTAAATGGGAAAAAGGTGACCAAACTCATGGTAGAGGGAAAAACCTTTTTTACAGGAGATACCAAACTGGCAGTAAACAACATTCCTGCAGATGCGGTAGATGAAGTAGAAGCTTTAGACAACTACAGTGAAGTAAGTTTTTTAAAAGGTTTAAGCGATAGCGACCAAATGGCACTTAACATAAAACTTAAAGATGGTAAAAAAGAGTTTGTTTTTGGCGACATAGAAGTTGGTGGCGGCATTAAAGAGCGCTTTTTATTTCATCCTACCTTATTTTACTACAGCCCAAAAACGGCTGTCAATGTGATAGGAGATGTTAATAACATAGGTAAAAAGTCGTTTACCATGCAAGACTACATTAATTTTGAAGGTGGTTATGCGGCTATGATGGACGGTTCTACTTCTTTTGGAAGTATTTATAACAGCGATTTTGCACAATTTCTTAATCAAGAGGATTTTACCTACCAAAAAAATGATTTTGGTGCAGGAAGCATTTCTCAGCAATTAAGCAATGCGTTGCGTTTAGAGGCTTTTTCTATTGTAAATAAAGGAAAAACCGATACGCGTACAACCAATAACATCACATACCTTACCGATGCTGCTGTAGATGAAAATAGAGAAACACAAACCCACAATAAGGTGTTTTTCACCTTAAATAAACTCAAACTGCGCTATCAACCTAATAGCGATAACGATTTGGCTTACGAGGCTTTTATTAAAACCTCTAATGGTGATGCTTCTCAAAATCTCAACTCTTTTACAGCAGAAGATACTACACTTACGCAAATTAATGAGCAGCCAAAAAATGTTTCGGTAAATCAAGAAGTGCGTTACAACAAGCAGTTTTCTTATGAGCATACGTCAACTTTAATCGCTAACTATACCTATAGCGACCAGCAAAATGATAATAATTGGTTGTTTAACCAACCAGTATTCAGTAATTTAATTCCATTTCAAGAAGAAGGAGATTTTTTTAATTTATTGCAAAACAACGCTACCAAAAAGCACCAAGCTACCTTAGACCTTAAACATTATTGGGTGCTTAATAATTTTAACCATATTTATCCAAGAGTGGGTTTAACTTATCTTAATCAAAGTTTTGCGAGTGTAGATAGGCAACAATTACAAGACGGTCGTTTTAACAGTTTCCAAGCCAACGGATTTAATAATGATACCCGTTTTCGGTTAACCGATATGTATGCAGGTTTTCAATATAAAGTAAAAGCAGGCGATTTTATTTTTAAACCTGGGGTGATGTATCATTCTTATGTTTGGAATGTGAACCAGTTTACTGATGAAATTGCCAATAAGCAAAAAAGTGCTTGGTTACCCGAATTAAATATAGAATATGAGCTTTCTTCCGCAGAAAAAATAGAATTAGACTATGGTTTAAAAACAAGTTTTTCTAATGTACAGCAATATGCTAATCGTTTACGCTTAGTAAGTTTTAATCAATTATATCGCGGTAATGAAAATCTAGAAAACCAATTGTATCATTCGGCTTCATTGCGTTATCATCAATTTAATATGTATAAAGGTATTTTTCTCAATGCTAATCTAAGTTATACCAAACGAGAAAAATCGATTAGAAATATTACCCAAATAGAAGGAATAGACCAAGTGAATACATCTATTTATACCAGCTTACCAGAAAATAATTATTCTTTTATGGGGTCTTTTGCTAAGCAAATCTCTAAATATAAATTTACGCTTCGCGGAAATTTAAGTCTAGCCGATTATAGTAGATTGGTAAACGATGAGGTTAATGACTACCAATCTAATAATTACGGTTACACGCTAAAAGCAGAAACGCGGTTTAAAAATTGGCCTAATTTAGAAATAGGTTGGGAACAACGATTAAGTAGTTTTAAATCTAATCGTTTAGAAAATAAGTTTACGCAAATTAACCCGTATGCCGTTTTAGATTGGGATTTTTTAAATGATTTTATCTTTTCGGCAGATTATACCTACAATTATTATGAAAATTTAAATACCAATCAAATTAACCGTTTTGATATAGGTAATCTTTCTTTATATTATAATAAAGAAGACAGTCCGTGGGGTTTTGAGATTGATGTAGATAACTTATTTGACGTTCATTACAAAAACGAAAACTCTTTTAATCAATTTTTGGTAAGTGACACCAATATTTTTATTCAGCCTAGAACAATTTTATTTAAACTATCTTATAAACTCTAAAAAATTCTTGCGGAGGCAGGAATCTTAAAGCGTGCTGCTCTTACGTTTGCTTTTTCAGCCTAGCTTACCGAAATAGTTTTTTTGGGAAAATATTTCAATAGAAAAATCACTTTACGGAATTGATTTCATGATACTTGAATGATTCGACTACCAAGCATGAGATTCTTAGTCGAATCTAGAATGACAAGATTTAAACTTAAGATTTACATCTTATTTACTAATTTTGCAGTCTAAACAAAAAGCATTCAATTTTGGCAAAAATAGGAGATATAGAGGTAGGAGAGTTCCCATTACTTTTGGCACCTATGGAAGATGTAAGCGATCCTCCATTTAGAGCCTTATGTAAAGAACAGGGAGCAGATGTCGTATATACAGAGTTTATTTCTTCAGAAGGATTAATTCGTGATGCGGCAAAAAGTGTCATGAAACTCGATATTTATGAGAAAGAACGCCCTGTAGGAATTCAAATTTTTGGAGCCAATCTAGAATCGATGTTAGAATCGGTAGAGATTGTAGAAAAATCGGGTCCAGATATTATAGATATCAATTTTGGTTGTCCCGTTAAAAAAGTAGTTTCTAAAGGAGCTGGCGCCGGAATTTTAAAAGACATAGATTTGATGGTTTCCTTAACGGAAGCGATGGTAAAACATACCAATTTGCCTATTACTGTAAAAACCCGTTTAGGTTGGGATCACGACTCCATAAAAATTGTCGAAGTAGCCGAACGTCTACAAGATGTTGGTTGCAAAGCCATTTCTATTCACGGAAGAACACGTGCACAAATGTATAAAGGCGAAGCCGATTGGAAACCCATAGCCGACGTAAAAAACAATCCTCGAATGCACATTCCTGTTTTTGGTAACGGAGATGTAGATACGCCCGAAAAAGCGGTTAAAATGCGAGATGAGTTTGGTTTAGACGGAGCCATGATTGGGCGAGCAAGTATTGGTTATCCTTGGTTTTTTAGAGAAGTAAAACACTTTTTTGAAACTGGAGAACATTTAGATCCTCCAACCATGGCAGAGCGTTTAGAAGCTGCAAGAAGACACCTACAAATGGCTATAGATTGGAAAGGAGATAAGTTAGGCGTTTTTGAAACTCGTCGTCACTACACCAATTACTTTAAAGGAATTCCGCATTTTAAAGAACACCGAATGAAGATGGTTACCAGTGATGAGGCCGAAGATGTGTTTAAAGCTTTTGATGAAGCCGAAAAAGAGTTTGGAGATTTCCAATTCATCTAAATCTAAGTCAAAACTTTAGTAATTCTCGTGGTACCAATATAGGTGGCTGTTATTCCTAATACCATAATGGTAGCAAAGACCACTAGAATATTTTCAGCTTTTAGAGCTACAGGATAAGGTAAGGTAGGCGTAATCATAATAAGGTCAAATTGTAATTGTAATAAAATAATAACAATCCCAAGCATTAATCCTAAAGCCCCACCAACAAGGGTTAATAATGTTCCTTGTAACAAAAATATGCGTTTAATTCCTTTGGCAGAAGCACCTAAATGATGAAGCGTTCGTATGTTGTGTTGTTTATCTAAAATGGCCATAACAATAGCTCCGCCCACATTAAAAAGTGCTATAATAAGAACTAAAGTAAAAATAAGATATACCGCTAAATTTTCAGTATTCAACATTTTGTATAACTTATCATTTAACTGAATTCTGTTTTTGATGATAACCTTTTCACCAAGAATAGAAATGAGTTGTTCTTTAACATCGTCTTCAGCGGCATTGGGATTTAACTTTATTTCTAAAGCAGAAAATTCATTCTCTTTTAACTGAAGTAATTCTTCCGCAAAGAAATAAGGCGTAAATATATACTTAGAATTGAGGTCTTCATTAATACTATAAACTCCAGTCACTAAAGCAGATTTAGTTGAAAAAGCATCACTTACTTGTGAGATTTGTCCTTTCCCTGGTTTAGGAACCATAATTTTTAAAGCATCACCATAACCGCCAATTCCTAAAGATAATTTTCTAGAAATGGCACTCCCAATCACCACTTGATTTTCTTGTGGATGAACCCAAACACCTCCAATCAAAGAACTATCTACAGGGTTTACATTTAGATATTCTTTATCTATAGATTTGATATTTGCTGGGGTATGCTTATTATCAAAACTTAATAAAACTCGTTCTTCAATAATTTTAGAAAATGCTTGAACTCCCTGTAAAGCTTTAATTTGTTCTAATTTGTTTTGATCTACTATAATTGTTTTTCCGCTTGACGGAAGAACTTTTAAATCGGGATCAAATTCATTAGAAAATGAGACGCTAAACTCTTTTAAACCTGCAAACCCAGAGAGTACAATAAAGAGCGCCAACGCTCCGGCAAAAACACCTATCCCCGCAATGATGGTAATAATATTAATAGCACTATTTTTACTTTTAGTGGCTAAGTACCGCTTTGCGATGTAATAGGAGAAATTCAAATTAAGATTTTTTTCTTTTATCTAAAAGGTTTGGATTTTCGATAGGATTTTCTTTTCCTTTTACGGCTTCATCAATTTTCTCGATATAATCTAAAGAATCATCTAAAAATAAGTCCAAATCAGGCATTTTTCTTAATTGATTTTTAGTTTTTAAAGCTACTTGATGTTTTAAAAGATGCTTAATTTCTCTTAATTCTTCTAAAAGAGCTGCTCCTTGAGAACTAGGGAAAATACTTAAGTATGCCTTAGCGATAGATAAATCTGTCGTTACTTTTACTTTCGAAACCGAAATAATAATATTGGTTTTCCCAGCATTTCTAAGCTCTTGCTGTATAACATCGGCTAAATCTTTTTGTAAGACTCCGCCTATTTTTTTTTGTCTGTTTGTTTCTTCCATATGGCAAAAATAGCCTTTTTAAAAGTTATAGTATTTTTGTAAAACAAAATTTTAATAAAAATGGATAAAATTGAACATATTGGGATTGCCGTTAATAACATTGAAGAAGCAAATATTACTTACGAGAAGTTACTGGGAGCAGCTCCATACAAACAAGAAAAAGTTGAAAGTGAAGGTGTAAAAACCTCATTCTTTAAAACCGGCGAAAGTAAAATTGAACTTTTAGGTGCTACAAATGAAAATAGTCCTATCGCTAAATTCTTAAAGAAAAAAGGAGAAGGTATTCATCACATTGCATTTGCAGTAGAAGATATTAAAAAAAAGATAGAAGAATTGAAAACCGAAGGTTTTGTCGTGCTAAATGAAACTCCTAAAAGAGGGGCAGATAATAAGTTAGTAGCTTTTTTACACCCAAAATCTTCGCACGGAGTTTTGGTAGAATTATGCCAAGAAATAAAAAAGTAAGATTTTTATTGGGAGATATCATAGATATGACTATTTTTGCCTCCTGATTTCGGTCCCATAGCTCAGCTGGTTAGAGCACCTGACTCATAATCAGGGGGTCCATGGTTCGAGCCCATGTGGGACCACAAGGTTAAATATTTTAAAAATCCCCTTAATGTTTTATAATGTTATAGGGGATTTTATATATTTAATGATCATTTAATGTAGTAGATTTCTTTAAATGTTAAAGTTTTTACTATTTTAGCTTTCGATATGAAGAAGAAGTATTTGAAAACTACAATTTTGACTCTTGCAATGACGTTTATGTCTATGCAGGCTTTTTCTTTTCAAGTTATTGGGCCACCTCCACCAGATCCACCAGATTCGCCATCAGGAACTATCGGTACCCCTCCACCTGGATTACCTATAGACGGTTTTTTAACTTATTTACTTATAGCAGGAAGTGTTTTTGGAATTAGCAAACTTAGAAAAAAAGAAGATTAGCTTCTTAAATTTAAAAGTCTTTGCACATATTTTCCAATCACATCAAACTCTAAGTTTACAGTTGCTCCTTCTTTAAGATATTTAAATGTAGTATGTTCATATGTATAAGGAATAATAGCTACGCTAAAACTATTTCTTTTACTATTTATTACAGTTAGACTAACACCATTTACAGTAATAGAACCTTTTTCTATAGTAACATTATTTAAAGTAGAGTCGTAGGAAAAAGTGAAAATGTGACTTCCATTTTGCTCTTGTATTTGAGTACAAGTTGCCGTTTGATCGACATGACCTTGAACAATATGTCCGTCTAATCTAGCATTCATCATCATTCCTCTTTCTAAATTCACCATATCTCCTATGCTAAGGGAAGACAAATTTGTTTTATCTAGTGTTTCCCTGATTGCTGTTACGGTATAATTTTTATTCTCTATAGAGGTAACCGTCAAACAAACCCCGTTGTGAGCAACACTTTGGTCAATTTTTAATTCTTCCGCAAAGGAAGACTCAACTGTGAAATGTATGTTATCATCTTCTTGAGTTAAGTTAATAATTTTCCCAAGCACTTCTACTATTCCTGTAAACATAGTTATTAATAATTAGTTACCTTTGTTTGAGCAAAAATAGATATTATTTTGATGAAAAAAGCACATAAGGTAAGAGTTGGAATAAGTATAGGTGATTTAAACGGAATTGGCAGTGAAGTTATTTTAAAAACTTTTGCCGACCAACGTATGTTAGATTTTTGTACTCCAGTGATTTTTGCAAATAATAAATTGCTTTCTTTTTATAAAAAGCATTTTAAAATGAATATTAATTTTCAAGGAGTAGACGACGCGCAGAAAATTATTGACGGTAAGTTTAATGTGGTCAATATCTGGAAAGATAATTTGAAAATTAATTTTGGAGAAGAAGATAAATTTTTAGGAAAGTTTACACTTCAATCTTTAGAAGCTGCTACACAAGCTTTAAAAAAAGGAGATATCGATACTTTGGTTACTGCCCCTATTAACAAAAATGTTATCCAGTCAGATAAATTTAATTTTCCTGGTCACACCGATTATTTAGCTAAGCATTTAGGGGGAGGAGAAAGTCTAATGTTCATGATTTCTCAAAATTTAAAAGTGGGATTACTTACAGATCATGTGGCTGTAAAAGAAGTTTCAGAAGTCATTACACCTTCTCTCATAGAAAAGAAAGTAAATATGATTTCTAATTCGCTTAAAGCGGATTTTAAAGTAAGAAAACCAAAAATAGCTATTCTAGGAATTAATCCACATAGTGGAGATAATGGAGTCATAGGCAAAGAAGATGAAGAGGTTTTAAAACCTACCATCAAGAAATTACAAGATAAAGGTAACTTAGTATATGGACCTTATGCTGCAGATAGTTTCTTTGGAACAAAAAATTATCAGAATTTTGATGCAGTCGTAGCTGCATATCACGATCAAGGATTAATTCCCTTTAAAACTCTGTCTTTTGGTAACGGAGTTAACTTTACTGCAGGCTTAGAAAAAGTGAGAACCTCTCCAGACCACGGGACTGCTTATGAAATTGCAGGAAAAGGAGAGGCAGATTATACCTCATTCAAAGAAGCGGTATTTGCTTCTATAGAGATATTTAAGAGTCGCAAAGAGTATGAAAAGCTTACCAAAAACCCACTAAAAAAACAGAATAAAAAATTATAAACATTTTTTTGTTAATAAAGATAGTTAATTCATTATATTTTATATATTTGCACGCCTGAAATTGACGATGTGATGAAGAAATTAAAAGAGTTTACCATCCCATTTGTGGGATTAAAGATAGGAAGGCATCATTACGATTATCATATAGATAATACGTTCTTTGAATTTTTTGAGTACGAAGATTTTAATGATATCGATGTAAAAGTAGATTTGACTTTTGAGAAAAAGTCAACTATGCTAGAGCTCGATTTTCACGTTCACGGCAACATTAATATTAACTGTGATGTTACTAATGAGCCATATGATCAACCGGTAGAGAATAACATTTCTTTAGTGGTAAAATTTGGAGAAGAATTAAATGATGAAAATGAAGAGTTGCTTATTTTGCCTCACGGGGAATACGAAATAAAAGTGCAGCAATATATCTACGAAGCCATTGTTTTGGGAGTTCCTATAAAAAGGATTCACCCAGGTGTAGAAGATGGAACATTAGACTCAGACATACTTGATAAACTAGAAGAATTACAGCCTAAGATTGGGCAAGAAAAAGAAGAAGAAGTAAATGAGGTAGACCCTCGCTGGAATAAATTAAAAAACCTATTAAACGATAAAAATTAATACTTAGCTATGGCACATCCTAAGAGAAAAATATCTAAGACCAGAAGAGATAAAAGAAGAACGCATTATAAGGCGAAAGCACCACAAATAGCTACAGATCCTACTACAGGAGAAGCGCACTTATATCACAGAGCTCACTGGCACGAAGGAAAACTTTATTATAGAGGTCAAATCCTTATTGATAATACTGAAGAAGTTGAAGCTTAGAGATTAAGCTCATAGAAATTATAAAAAACTCTCGCTCAAAAGGCGAGGGTTTTTGTTTTTTTAAGACCTTTTGGCTTATAAAACTATAAATGTTTGAGTTAATAAGTTGAATAAGTGGCAAAAACATATTACTTTGCACCTCAGTTTTAGAATTTAAAAAATTTCTAAAATCATTAATGTAGGGAAACCTACTTTTGTGAAATAAAATCCATTTTATGAACAAAATTAAAGCAGCAATAACAGCTGTAGGATCTTATGTGCCCGATGACATTTTAACTAATAAAATGTTAGAAGAAATGGTAGAAACCAATGATGAATGGATTACTACTAGAACAGGTATAAAAGAAAGAAGAATACTAAAAGATCCTAATAAAGGAACCTCTTATTTAGGTATACAAGCCGCAAAAAACCTTATAGAAAAAAATAATATCGATCCTTTAGAGATCGATTTATTAATTTTTGCAACCACCACCCCAGACCTTCCTGTTGCCTCAACAGGAGCCTATACCGCTTCTCAGTTAGGTGCAACCAACGCTTTTTCATACGATTTACAAGCTGCTTGCTCTAGTTTTCTTTACGGAATGTCTACTGCAGCAAGCTATATAGAATCAGGTAGATATAAAAAAGTTTTAGTTATAGGCGCAGATAAAATGTCTTCTATAATTGATTATACCGATAGAGCTACATGTATCATCTTTGGTGATGGAGCTGGAGCTGCACTTTTTGAACCTAATGAAGAAGGGTTTGGATTGCAAGATGAATTTTTAAGAAGTGATGGTGTAGGAAGAAATTTTTTAAAAATTGATGCAGGAGGTTCACTCTTACCAGCAAGTCAAGAAACAGTTGCCAATAGACAACATTACGTACAGCAAGATGGTAAAACCGTATTTAAGTATGCAGTTTCCAATATGGCTGGAGTAAGTGAAAAAATAATGGAGCGCAACAACTTAAAAGAAGAAGATGTAAATTGGTTGATAGCACATCAAGCTAACAAACGTATTATAGACGCTACAGCAAAGAGAATGGGATTAAGCGAAGAAAAAGTGCTTATGAATATTCAGCGTTATGGAAACACCACATCAGCAACACTACCTTTATTATTAAGTGATTACGAGAAACAATTTAAAAAAGGAGATAATTTAGTATTTGCTTCCTTTGGAGGCGGATTTACGTGGGGATCCATTTATTTAAAATGGGCATATAACTCATAAATCGAAAACCTCGGTGCGCGCACTGGGCAGATAAATATAAAAACTATTTTAAATTTTCGGGACAAACCTCGAGAGATTAGACCCTTACTGAGGGATTAAAAATGACAAATACCTTATAATTATGGAATTAAAGGAAATTCAAAATTTAATAAAATTTGTAGCTAAATCTGGAGCTAGCGAAGTAAAATTAGAAATGGATGATATCAAAATCACCATTAAAACTAGTTCAGACGAAAAAGAAACAACCATCGTTCAGCAAATCCCAATGGGAGGAATGCAGCCACAAATGCAAGGTCATCAACAAATGCAGCAACCAGCAGCTCCAACTCAAGAAGCTCCTGCAGCAACTCAAGATGCACCAGCTGCCGATGATGATTCTAAGTATATTACAGTAAAATCTCCAATTATCGGAACTTTTTACCGTAAACCATCTCCAGACAAACCTGCATTTATTGAGGTGGGAGATTCAATAAAAGAAGGAGACGTGCTTTGTGTAATTGAAGCAATGAAACTTTTCAACGAGATAGAAAGTGAAGTAAGCGGTAAGATTGTAAAAGTCTTAGTAGATGATTCTTCTCCAGTAGAATTCGATCAACCATTATTTTTGGTAGACCCTTCTTAATTTAACAATTAAGAGTAAAATTTTATTCTTAATAAATTTAAACACAACACCATGTTTAAAAAGATATTAATTGCCAATAGAGGTGAAATTGCACTACGTGTAATTAGAACCTGTAAAGAAATGGGAATCCAAACTGTGGCAGTATACTCAAAAGCAGATGCCGATAGTTTACACGTGCGTTTTGCAGATGAAGCTGTATGTATAGGTCCAGCACCAAGTAGTGATTCTTATTTAAAAATATCAAATATTATCGCTGCCGCGGAAATTACCAATGCAGACGCTATCCACCCAGGTTACGGTTTCTTGGCAGAGAATTCTAAATTCTCAAAAATTTGTCAAGAACACGATATCAAATTTATAGGAGCATCTCCAGAGATGATCGATAGAATGGGAGACAAAGCTTCGGCAAGAGCTACCATGCAATCAGCAGGAGTTCCTTGTATTCCAGGATCAGACGGACTTTTAGATGATTACGCAGACTGTCTTAAGACTGCCAAAAGTATGGGCTTTCCTGTAATGCTTAAAGCCACAGCAGGTGGTGGAGGTAAAGGAATGCGTGCCGTTTGGAAAGAAGAGCAACTTCAAGACGCTTGGGATTCAGCAAGACAAGAATCAAAAGCAGCATTTGGTAATGATGGTATGTATATGGAAAAGCTTATTGAAGAGCCTCGCCATATCGAGATACAAGTTGTAGGAGATAGCAAAGGAAAAGCTTGCCATCTTTCAGAAAGAGATTGCTCGGTACAACGCCGTCACCAAAAACTTACCGAAGAAACTCCATCGCCATTTATGACCGATGAACTTCGTGAGAAAATGGGTGAAGCTGCTGTAAAAGCTGCTGAATATATCAAATACGAAGGAGCAGGTACCGTAGAATTTTTGGTAGACAAGCACCGCAACTTCTACTTTATGGAAATGAATACTCGTATTCAAGTGGAGCACCCTATTACAGAGCAAGTAATCGATTACGATCTTATTAGAGAGCAAATCTTAGTTGCGGCAGGAGTGCCAATTTCAGGAAAGAACTACTTCCCAAAATTACACTCTGTAGAATGTCGAATTAATGCTGAAGATCCATATAATGGGTTTAGACCTTCTCCAGGTAAAATTACTAATTTACACGCGCCAGGAGGTCACGGAGTAAGAATTGACACCCACGTATATAGTGGTTATTCAATCCCTCCTAACTACGATTCTATGATCGCGAAGTTAATTACAACAGCGCAAACTAGAGAAGAAGCTATCAATAAAATGAAGCGTGCTTTAGATGAATTTGTCATTGAAGGAGTGAAAACAACTATTCCATTTCACCGTCAATTAATGGATCATCCAGATTATTTAGCAGGTAATTACACCACTAAATTTATGGAAGATTTTGTGATGGATGATAAATATAAAGACGAAGAATAATACTATAAACCCTCAAGTTAGCTTGAGGGTTTTCTTTTTTATGGCGTTACCTAAAGGTCGGGCTATTCGCTATATCTTTTTAGGTGTTCCACGCAAAAAAGGATGCCGCTTCTATCCCTAACGCAAAAAACTTCCTTACTTTAGATAAAAAAAAGGAATGAATTTCTCCTATTGGGAAAAAACTACGTGGTTTAAACATATAGACTTCACCATTGTAGGCAGCGGTATTACGGGTTTAAATTGTGCTTTGCAATTAAGAAAAAACCATCCAAAAG
This sequence comes from Mesonia algae, assembly GCF_003253545.1. Classification (GTDB taxonomy): domain Bacteria; phylum Bacteroidota; class Bacteroidia; order Flavobacteriales; family Flavobacteriaceae; genus Mesonia; species Mesonia algae. The sequence goes on along the minus strand of NZ_QKYV01000001.1, from coordinate 502,421 downwards.
CAAAAATTCTCATTTTAGAACGTGATCTTTTACCTAACGGTGCTAGTACCAAAAATGCCGGCTTTGCTTGTTTTGGAAGCGCATCAGAATTGTTAGACGATCTAAAAATCCATACTAAAGAAGAAATGCTCGCTTTAGTAAATAGAAGGGTAGAAGGCCTTCAAATTTTAAGAGAAACCATTGGCGATAAAGCTCTACAATTTAAAACCCACGGCGGTTACGAACTCTTTACGAAAGAAAATAAAACCTTATTTAAATCCTGTGAGTCTCAATTAAAAACATTGAATGAGTTGTTATTTCCTATTTTTAAAGAGGAAGTATTTAGTGTAGTAGATAATAATTTTGGCTTTAAGAAAATTCAGCAGCAGCTTATATTTAACAAGTCTGAAGGACAACTGGATACCGGTAAAATGATGCAAGCATTAATGCACAAAGCTCATCATGCAAACATCCAAATTTTAAACGGAGTAGAGGTCTTAAAGTACGAAGAGAATCAAAATTCCGTTAAGGTAATTACAAATAATTTTGAATTAGAAACTCAAAAACTATGCATTGCTACCAATGGCTTTGCAAAGAAATTAAACATAGATGAAGTTAAACCTGCTAGGGCACAGGTTTTAATTACGAAACCGATTAAAAACCTTCACATACAAGGAACTTTTCATTTAGAAGAAGGCTATTATTATTTTAGAAATATCGACAACCGTATTTTGTTAGGTGGAGGTAGAAACTTAAATTTTAAAGCCGAAGAAACCATGCAAATGACACTTACAGCATTAATTCAGCGAAAGCTAGAAGAATTGTTGAAAGAAGTAATTTTACCTCAAACGTCCTTTGAAATCGATCAGCGTTGGAGCGGAATAATGGGTGTGGGTAATCAAAAAAAACCTATCCTAGAAAAGTTATCTCCAAAGGTTTTCTGCGGGGTTCGACTTGGCGGAATGGGCGTTGCAATAGGTAGTTTAGTGGGAAAAGAATTAGCTAACTTGTCTTCATAGCATATGAAAAGATTTTTACGATTTATAGGGAAACTTATTTTATGGTTTTTTGGACTCACTATTTTATGGGTGGTAGTTTACAAATGGGTTCCTGTTCCTATAACGCCTTTAATGGTGATAAGATACATAGAAGCTCCTTCAGAAAATAGAAACTTTTGGAAACACGATTGGGAACCTCTAGAAAATATTTCGGTTAATTTACAAAAAGCGGTGATTAGCAGTGAAGATCAAAATTTTATAAAGCATAATGGTTTTGATATAAAAGCCATAGAAGAAGCTATAGAAAATAATAAAAAGGGAAAACGTTTGCGTGGTGCCAGTACGATAAGCCAACAAACTGCTAAAAATGTTTTTTTATGGCCTGGCAGAAATTGGGTGAGAAAAGGTTTAGAAGTGTATTTTACCTTTTTAATTGAAACTATTTGGAGTAAAGAGCGCATTTTAGAAGTATACCTTAATAGTATAGAAATGGGAAATGGTGTTTATGGAGCCGAAGCGGCTTCTATCTATTGGTTTAAAAAATCTGCGAATCAATTAACGGTATCACAAGCGGCAGCGATTGCAGCGATTTTACCTAATCCGCTAAGTTATAAAGCGAATCCGCCATCGGGATATATTCAATCTAGAAAAGCTTGGATCACAAAACAAATGGGTTATTACGGTCCGTTAAAATTTAATGTAGAAGAAAAGAAAAAGTGAAAGTGAGAGAAGAACTTTTAAGATCTTGTTATGGGTATGTAAACGAACGGATACTGCGTTTAGAGGCATCGGTTCGAGATTTAGAGCACGATTTAGGTAACGAAACTAAAAGTAGCGCAGGTGATAAATATGAGACTTCTAGAGAAATGATCAATGCAGAAATTTCTCAATTAGAACGGCAACTAAAAGAGTTTAAAAAACTGAAAGGAATTTTAAGTTTGCCGCAGCTTCAAAAAGCATCTACAGCAATTCAGTTGGGGAGTATTGTAATCACAAATACTGCTAATTATTTTGTAGCGATTCCTGTAGGAGAAGTCAATATCAATAAAGAGAAATTTTATGCCATAGGAATTAATTCGCCGATGGCTCAACTTTTAAACGGAAAGCAAAAAGGTGATGTTTTTACTTTCCGTGAAAAAGAAGTCAAAATTTTAGACGTGTATTAACGTAATTTATTTTCTACTAAATATTCTGCAATTTGTATAGCATTGGTCGCTGCACCTTTTCTTAAGTTATCGGCAACTATCCATAGCTGCAATGCTTTAGCATGAGAATGATCTTTTCTTACTCTACCTACAAAAACATCATTTTTTCCTTCAGCATAAATCGGCATAGGGTAAGTGTTTACACTAGGATTATCCTGTAAGGTAATGCCTGGAGTTTCGCTTAAAAGCTTTTTAACATCAGTAATTTCAAAGTCATTTTCAAACTCGATATTCACCGATTCGCTGTGACCGCCTACTACTGGAATTCTTACCGCTGTAGCGGAAACTAAAACGGAATTATCGTTAAGAATTTTTTTAGTTTCGTGGGTGAGTTTCATCTCTTCCTTGGTATAATCATTTTCTAAGAAAACATCACAATGAGGGATAGCATTGCGGTGAATAGGGTAAGGGTAAGCCATTTCTCCCTGTTCACCTTTATATTCATTTTCTAACTGTTGTACAGCTTTAACTCCGGTTCCTGTAATAGATTGGTAAGTAGAAACAATAACACGCTTAATTTTGTACTTATCGTGCAATGGTTTTAAAGTTAACACCAACTGTATCGTAGAGCAATTAGGGTTGGCTATAATTTTATCTTCTTGACTTAAACTGCTAGCGTTAATTTCTGGAACTACTAATTTTTTAGTAGGATCCATTCGCCATGCAGATGAATTATCAATTACGGTAATTCCTGCTTCAGCAAATTTTGGAGCCCATTCTTTTGAAGTATCTCCACCTGCAGAAAACAATGCAATATCTGGTTGTAAATCTACAGCAGTTTGAAGGTTAACTACTTTATATTTCTTTCCTTTAAAATCTATTTCTTTTCCTACAGATTTTTCTGAGGCAACAGGAATTAATTCCGTTAACGGAAAATTTCTTTCTGCTAAAACTTTGAGCATTACTTTCCCCACCATTCCGGTGGCTCCAACTACAGCTATTTTCATGGGTTGAGTTTAAGTTTTATAAACCTTTAAAATTTATAAAATGTGGTTTTTGCAAAGGTATTTTAATAGGCCTTAAAAACATGAAAAATTATACAAAAAAAGACCCCGAACTGTTTTTCAACAATTCGGGGTTTAGTTATTAAATGAATGGTGTAGCGGTTACTACGTTATCTTTATGAAGCTGTATTTTGTCTTTTCAACTCATCTCTAATTTGAATAAGCAATTCTTCTTGGGTTGGTCCTGCAGGTGCTGCAACAGGTTTTGGATCTTCTTTTTTCTTTACTTTTTCATAATACTTTAAAAATAAGAAGATAAAAAGACCAACAATAATAAAGTTAATAATGGCTTGTATTAAGTTACCGTAAGTAATTACAGCAGCTTTTGCTTCTCTTGCAGCTTCTAAGCTTTCATAAGTTACGCCATCTAAGGAGATAAATTTTTTCGTGAAATCTATTCCACCTGTTAACATTCCTATGATAGGAGTGATGACATCTTTTACAAAAGAATCTACAATTGTTTTAAAAGCAGCGCCAATAACAACTGCTGTAGCAAGGGCAACGATATCGCCCTTCATTAAGAATTTTTTAAAGTCACTAAAGAACCCCATAGTTTATTTTTGTTTGGTTAGTATAATTAAATATAGAATAAATTTTAAAATTATTCTATAATTTTTCTTTTTACTCGTTGAGAGACAGAGGTTATCAGTTCATAAGAGATGGTTCCGGCATTATGGGCAAATTCTTCGGCGCTTTTTTCTTTTCCAAAAAGGATGACTTCATCCCCTTCTTTACAGTTAATTCCCGAAATATCTATCATAATCATATCCATACATACATTTCCAATGATGGGCGCTAGATGTCCGTTTATAGAAACATTTGTTTTTTGTTTTCCGTAAATTCTATTGATGCCATCGGCGTGACCTAAAGGTAAGGTAGCTGTTTTGGTATCTTTTTCGGCTTTAAACTTTCGGTTATAACCTACACTTTCCCCTTCTTTGATATGATGAATTTGAGAAATAATCGTTTTTAAGGTTCCTACGGGAATAAGCTGTTTATCGATTTCATCTGAATTTCCGTAGCCATATAGTCCGATCCCTGTTCTTACCATATCAAAATGAGCTTCGGGATAATTTAAAATTCCGCTGGTATTACATAAATGTTTTAGGGGTTGATAACCAATACCTGCGATGATATCTTCACTTACTTTTTTAAATGTGTTTATTTGAGAGGTAGTAAATTCTTTTTCTTCTGGGTCTTCACTTGCTGCTAGATGAGAAAAAATCCCGTCTACTTTTATACTCGAAGTCTGTTGCAACTTTTCAATAATCAACGGGGCTTCATCAGGGTCAAAACCAAGTCGGTTTAAACCTGTATTCAATTTTAAGTGAATAGGATAATGCTGTTGATTGTTCGCTTCCGCGGAAGCGATAAAATGAGTAAGTACAAAATCACTATAAATACTCGGAGTAAGACAACGATCTATAATTTCTTGAAAATGGGCAGACTGTGGATGAAGCACTAAAATGGGTTTAGTAACCCCTCCATCTCTTAATGCAACTCCTTCTTTGGTGTATGCAACTGCAAAATAGTCTACTTCTAGCTTCTCTAATCTTTTTGCTAAAGCTACAGAGTCACTCCCATACGCAAAAGCTTTGATCACCGCTAGTTTTTTTACTTGACTATTTACTTTAGAAGCAAGGTAGCGGTAATTATGTTCTAAAGCTTTAAGATCTATTTCGAGAACAGTTTCTGAAGCTTTCATAGTTTTTTTTCTTCTTTAGGTAAAATCTCTTTTATTTCAATATCCATTTTTCTCACCTTTTGATCGAGCATGGCTTTGTAGTAGGCAGCCCTACTTAGAGGTTCATATTCTTCGGTTTCTCCTAAAAGCACTAAATCTTTACTAGCTGCTTTTCTAAAGCTGTATTGGGCTAAATTTCCCGTTCGTGTGCAAACAGCGTGTACTTTAGTCACATACTCTGCAGTGGCCATAAGATTAGGCATAGGTCCAAAAGGGTTTCCTTTAAAATCCATATCTAAACCAGCAACCACTACTCGAATTCCTTTATTCGCCAAATCGTTGCAAACGCTTACAATCTCATCATCAAAAAATTGAGCTTCATCAATGCCCACAACATCGCAACCATCTGCTAAAAGTCTAATGTTAGCAGCGGCAGGAACGGGTGTAGACCTAATTTCGTTAGCATCGTGAGAAATTACCATCTCATCATCGTAGCGCGTATCGATAGCGGGTTTAAAAATTTCTACTTTTTGTTTGGCAAACTGGGCTCGTTTTAACCTGCGAATAAGTTCTTCTGTTTTACCAGAGAACATACTTCCACAAATTACTTCAATCCATCCAAATTGCTCTTCGTGATTTACAGTATTTTCGAGAAACATTTTGTAATTTTCAGCATTCAACAGGAAAATTCCTGTTAGAGTAAAGTTGAGATAAATTTACTAAAAATAAAGCTGCAGTAGCAAAGTAAATCATAAAGTTATGAAGAAGACCCTAGAAGCAGAGCTTATGAGTATAGCTCATAGAATTTTGCAATTAAAAAATAAAGCAGATGTTCATGAACTTAAAGCAGTAACGGGTGTATTGTACGAAAAACTTTCGGTGCTTTCTTTCACCGAAAAGTATTTTGAAGGACCGCAACCCACTATTGGTAGAAAAAATATTGAAAAAGCCTTAACGGAAGAAATTGTAGCTCCATCAAAATCAAAGAAAGAGGATAACACTTCTATTAAAGATGATGCTAGGCCTGATGGGACAGAACATAACACCCAAGCCATTACAGAACCTAATACCGAAAAAATTAAAGATATTGTAGCTTCAATGGCTCCAGAAACTCAAAAAGTAGATGAGGTGTTAGAAGATATCTTACCACAAAAAGAGGAAGATAAAAAAGATGAGTTTAGAAATTTAGGAGGTATACATTATGACGATTTGCCTCAATTTGAAAGACCTTCCGAAAAGAAAGAAGAGAAGAACGAAAATGAAATTGCTCACGAAATAACCTCTACAGAAGAACCTCAATTTGAAGAAAAAGAAGTAAAAAACGATATAGAAAAAGCGAAAGATGAGAATTTATTAACGGAAGAGCAGCAAAATCTCTTTGGAATTATGCCAGAGTTTGAACGCAAAGAAGACTTTAACAGTAAACATTCTGACAAGAAAAAATCATTAAATGATCGTTTAAAAAAAGGAATTCAAATAGGACTTAATGATCGGCTAAGCTATATTAAACATCTTTTTGATGGAGATGCATCAGACTACAACAGAGTGCTTTCTCAATTAAATACTATAGAAAGCTACCCTGAAGCAGAGAGATTTATTAATGAAGTCGTAAAACCAGACTATAACCATTGGGAGAATAAAGAGGTTTATGAAAATAGATTTCTTCAAGCTATCGAAAATAAATATGCCTAATGGGAAAACTATTTATTGTTCCTACACCTATCGGTAATTTAGAAGATATGACTTTTAGAGCCATTCGAGTTTTAAAAGAAGTTGATTTTATTTTAGCCGAAGACACACGAACCAGCGGAAAACTTTTAAAACATTTTGAAGTTTCTACACAAATGTACAGTCATCATATGCACAATGAGCATAAAACTTTAGAGATGATTGTAAATAGATTAAAACAGGGGGGAAATGCGGCATTAATAAGCGATGCAGGTACACCAGCAATTTCAGATCCTGGCTTTTTGTTGACACGTGCTTGTGTTGAAGAGGGTTTAGAAGTAGATTGCTTGCCGGGAGCTACCGCTTTTGTTCCTGCTTTAGTGAATAGTGGTTTGCCCAACGACAAATTTATATTTGAAGGATTTTTGCCCGTAAAAAAAGGAAGACAAACTCGGCTTCAACTCTTAGCGGAAGAAACCCGAACCATGATTTTTTATGAATCTCCGCATAAGCTTTTAAAGACACTTCAACATTTTAAAGAATATTTTGGAGGGGAACGGCAGATTTCTGTTTCAAGAGAAATAAGTAAGTTGCACGAAGAAACCCAACGAGGAGAGGTACAAAAAGTATTAGAGTATTATACTCAAAAACCTCCTAAAGGTGAAATCGTAATTATTGTAGAAGGAAAAAAATAAGGTGGCTGCAAGCCACCTTATTTTATATTTAATAAGAAGATTATTACTTAGAAGATTTTTCTAAAAGCATTAATGATTCTTTTGCATTAGAAAGTTCAGCGAATTTTTTGGCAGTGTATCTTTCTTTGCTAGAGCGCATAGAAAGATCTGCTCCATTTTCAATAAGAAGCGTTAGGATCTCTACTTTATTATATCTTGCAGCATACATCGCTGGTGTTTTTCCTAAAGATTTTTGATTAATATCTTCTCCTAGATCAATAAGTTGCTGTACCATTTTTAGATCTCCTTTTACGATTGCTTTACAAAAAGAGCTTAAAGTTTCGTTATTCTCGTTCATTTCGTAAGTCGAAACAGAAACGTAAGTTTCATGATTTTCTAAAGCTGTTGCATAACTAGATGCTGCTAACAAACTCATCGCGGCTAGTGTAAAAAATAATTTTCTCATAATGAATTAATTTTGATTAATGAATTAGTTTATAGTTACTTACTATATTCTAAAGACCAAATTAATTATTAAATGTTTCAAAAATCTTTATAAGATTTAAAGAAATGTTTATTTTAAAGTAAGTTTTAATGACTAAATGTGAAGTAGGGTTTAAGTCATTAATGAAATGAGTTGAGAAGTTTTTCAAAATAAACCTGATCTTGCTTACTGTATTCTTTAAGATCAATTTTTAAATTTTCACGATCTTTGAGTATCACTTCTAAATGGTCATCGGTGAGAAGCGCTTTTTCTATTAAATCGGTTTTTATTTTCTTACTCTCTTTTTGGGTAAGTTTAAATTTTACAAAAACAGGATCGTATATGACTTGATTCTTTTTAATTCGGGAGGTAAAGAAAATGTAAGCTAATATAATATTAGCTGCAGCCACGAGATAGAAATAGATAAAATCTTGAGAAATAAAATAGCCTATTAATCCGCCGACTAGTAAGATAAGCCCTAACAAAACAAAACTAAAAATCTTTAATAAATTACGTTGCTTAAATTGAATAGGTCTAGCGGGCATAAAATAGGTTTAGGTTTTTTCAAATGTAATAAACTTCTTTTGAGACAAAAAAACTAGAACCTAATATTATAAAGTGTAAGCGATATTCTTACTTGTAGCGCTATACTTTTGTAACTTTACTCTTAATAAATATCAAAATATAGAAAATGCGTTGGACGCTTGCCCCAAAACCAGATCAAGAAAAAGTAGCACAACTTCAAAAAAGCTTGGGAGTAGAAGAAGCTATTGCTTTTTTGTTAGTCCAGCGAGGCATTGAAACTTTTCAACAAGCTAAGAAATTTTTTCGGCCGCAGCTAGAAGATTTACATGACCCATTTCTTATGAAAGATATGGATGTAGCGGTTAAAAGAATTCAGGAAGCTGTACGCGAAGAAGAATTCATTATGGTTTATGGCGATTATGATGTAGATGGGACTACAAGCGTAGCATTAATGAGCTCTTATTTGAGAACACAAACCAACTTAGTCACTACCTATATTCCCGATCGCTATAAAGAAGGATATGGCGTTTCTTATGCGGGAATAGATTATGCACACGACAATGGAATAACCCTAATTGTAGCCTTAGATTGTGGTATTAAAGCCATAGAAAAGGTAGCTTATGCTAGAGAAAAAGGGATAGATTTTATTATTTGTGATCACCACAGACCAGGAAATCAAATTCCCCAAGCAATAGCCGTTTTAGACCCTAAACGAGAAGATTGTAATTATCCCTATAAAGAACTTTGTGGTTGCGGTGTAGGGTTTAAACTTATACAAGCTTTAGAGCAAGATAAAGGAAATACGGTACAAAGTTTAATTCCATATTTAGATTTAGTGGCAACCGCAATAGGAGCCGATATTGTCCCTATAACAGGGGAAAATAGAATATTAGCCTATCACGGTTTACATGTTATAAATACGCTTCCGCGGAATGGATTCAAGGCGATTATCAATCAGATAAAAAAAACAACGTTAACCATTACAGATGTAGTTTTTATCATCGCTCCCAGAATAAATGCTGCCGGAAGAATGAAACACGGTTTACACGCTGTAGAATTACTTACTGAAGAGAATGAGGAACAAGCTCAACTTTTTGCACAAGAAATAGAACAGTACAATAAAGAAAGAAGGGAAGAGGATAGAAGTATTACTGAGTTGGCTTTGCAACAAATTTTAGATCATAAGGAAGAAGATAAATTTACTACGGTAGTTTATCAAGAAGATTGGCATAAGGGAGTCATTGGGATTGTGGCTTCCCGTCTCACCGAAACGTATTACAGACCAACGTTGGTTTTTACTAAAAGCGGTGAAAAATTAGCAGCTTCGGCAAGATCCGTTAAAGGCTTTGATGTTTATAATGCTTTAGAAGCTTGCCAAGAATATATAGAGCAATTTGGCGGACATAAATATGCTGCGGGTTTAACACTGCACGAAAACCAATATGAAAAATTTAAACAAAAATTTGAAGAAGTAGTTGCGGCAACTATAGAACCTCGTCTTCTTACGCCCGAAATTAAAATAGATGCAGCATTATCTTTAACAGAGATTACCCCTAAATTTTATAGAATCCTTAAACAGTTTGCGCCTTTTGGACCTGGGAATATGGCTCCTACTTTTCTAACGACCAACCTTACAGATACGGGTTATGCAAAAGCCGTAGGCCAAGAAAATGATCATTTAAAATGTTGTGTACAGCAACTTCCTAACCAAGGAATGCTGGGAGCAATAGGTTTTAATTTAGGAAAAAAATTAAAAACTGTAGCTAACAAAGAGCCTTTTGATGCTGTTTATTCAGTTGATGAGAATGAATGGAAAGGCAATGTTAGTCTCCAATTAAAACTGAAAGATATTCGATAAGTAAATGTTAACAAAGAAAGAAAAGGAAAGATTATTTCTGGAGAAATATCTTGATCAACTAGAAGAAAAGTTCGAGATAGAAAGTACAGAATCGCCAGATTTTATTTTAACTAGAAATAATTATAAAATTGGATGCGAAATCACAGACTTTTATTCAGACTATTCTGATACTGGCTCTATTTTGAAAAGGAGTGAAGTTTATGTAAATCGTCTACATAAAATCGCAAGAAAGCGAATTAAAGAAAGATATCCTAAAGGTTATAGCATCACTATACATTATAATCACATAGTAATAAATCATTTAAAATTTATTGAAGAAGCTAAAAGCTTAGAAGAAGAAATCAGAAACTATATTAATGAAAGACAAATTATAAACCCAACTCCAAATATTAGAAGAGTAACTATCCTTAAAAGGAATCATAGTACTATAATTAATCTAAGTGTAACTTCAAATTATGAAGACACTAAAGAAGAATACATTAATTGTATAGTTAAAAGTAAAAGTCAATTAGCATCCAAATGGTTTTCAAATTTTGAGAGTAATTGGTTAATTATATGTGCTGGTGCATCTAGATCGAGTGATTTAGACTTGAGGGATATCTCATCCAATGATAAATTTGAATTACATAACTGGAATAAAATTATTTTAGTAGATATCTTTACTTCTGAAATCTTAGAAATTAAAGAAAACTCAAAGATTAATTATATAGCATTTTAAACAACTATCAACTTGAATAAATATTACTTAGATATATTCGCCATAATTTTTTTAACAGGCTTTGCCATTTTAGCTTATTCTTTAGGGTGGTGGCAAAATTATTCCGCATTTGTATTGATACCGCTTTTAGGAGCTTATTTTCTTGGAAAAGAGATTGCTAAAAAGCAGGAAAAATAAAACGCATTTTTAGTTTAGAATTATTCTAAATAAGTTTATCTTTGATTCAAAAGATAAGCATGGAAGAAATAGATATCATACACAAAACCCAATTCGGAATTTCTTTTTTTTGGAAATCAAAAAAAGATAAATTACAAGTGGTATTTAGAGACACGGGTTTTTTTCTTAGCGTAGAAGAGGTAAAGTTGTTTCAAAAAAATGTAATTGAAGCAGTAGAACAAGGCTGTTGTTCACAATGCAAGACGCCAAAAGACTGCAAGTCTATTCTTCTAAAAACGCCATCTTCAAAAATTGAATTGGCGGTTAGTAAAATAGAATTAGAAGAAATTAATACCTTATTAGGAGCAACATTATTTCAATTAGACCTTAAAAAATATTTAGAAGTTTGCGCTAATTAATATTCCTTTAACTCAAATGTATTTCCGTTAAAAACTCCATAGGTGTAATAATTAATCCAATCTCCAAGATTGTGATAAGTAGAGTCTTTTCCTACTTCTATACTCATAGGTAAATGTCGGTGTCCAAAAACAAAATAATCGTAATGTTTACTTTCTAATTTTCGCTTAGCATATTGTACTAACCACTCATTTTCTTCTCCTAAAAATTTGGCATCGTCATCGCCAGAGATCAGTTTATTTTTAACTGAGAGGTGCTGTGCTAATGGCACCCCCAAATCTGGATGAAACCAACGGTACAACCATTTAGAAAAAGGATTGGTAAACACCTTTTTCATTCGTTTGTAGCCTTTGTCTCCCGGGCCTAGACCATCGCCGTGTCCTATGAGAAAGGTTTTGTTATTAAAAATAAATTCTTTGGGTTGGTGAAAGACAGGAATGTTTAATTCGTCTTCAAAATAAGAGTTCATCCAAAGATCATGGTTACCAACAAAAAAGTAAATAGGGATTCCGCTGTCACGGATTTCGGCTAATTTTCCTAAAACACGTACAAATCCTTTGGGGACTACGTGTTTATATTCAAACCAAAAATCGAATAGATCTCCCAGCAAAAAAATGGCTGCTGCATCTTCTTTTACCTCATCTAGCCATTGCACAAATTTTTTCTCTCTGGGTTTGCTTAATTCTTGAGTAGGAGCGCCTAAGTGATTATCACTTGAAAAATAAACTTTTTTACCTGGAGGAATCTGCATGGTTTTCATTGTAGAAATCAAATATACTTATTTCTAAGAAGATTTTTTTTTGCGTTAGGGATTGAAATGAAAATCCTTTAAGAGTTTTTGAAGAAAACTTTTAAAGATTGCAATGTAAAGCCCGACCCGCAGGGAAACGCCCTAATTATCACTCGCAAACCACTCGGCAAAACTAGTTTCAGTTTCTTGAAGTTTTAAGCTGTGTAATTGTATTTCTTTAGGAAGTCTTGCTTTAATTTTTTCGGCAAAATCTATGATCATTTGCTCGCTTGTGGGTTGATAATCTACCAAAATAACATTATGATCTCTCTTTATCAATTCTTCTGCCAGTTCTATATGCGGCGTAGTTTTATTGAGTACCGTAGCGTGATCAAATTGGTCTACAATTTCTTCTTTCACAATTTTTTTTAGATCGCTAAAATCGATCACCATTCCGTTTTTTACGTGGTTACGGTCGTTAATAGGTTGTCCTATTACCGTAACGTTAAGTTTATAGCTATGACCGTGTACGTTTTTACATTTACCATCGTAACCATAAAGGGCGTGACCCGTTTCAAAATTAAATTGTTTGGTAAGGCGAATTTGACTCATTATTTCTTGAATTTATTATAAAGAACCACTGCAACTACTGCTATACCTAAAATTAAGAAAAGTCCTGGGCCGCTTAAAAATTGTAATATTTCCACTAGTAAAAATTTTATTTGTGCTGCAAAGTTAAGGATTAAACTTGAGTTGAATTAAATTTTAATTTTTCTGATTTTTTTAAAACTATACAATCAAAAAAAAGGACTAATATTGCCGGGCTATTTTATAAATATTTTAATGCTAAATACCGAACTTTTTGAGCAAGTAGATTTTGAAGTAAATCTAAAATTTGAGAAAATAATTGAAGACTTATTAAAAGATCAATACAGTATCATTGATACATTTTTCGATGCCTCGGAAATAGAAATTCTACGTACAGCGACATTACAGAAGTTTGAAGAAGACCAATTTAAAAAATCTGCCATAGGAAACCGAACTAACGAGGTAATTGAAAAAGCCATACGAGGTGATTTTATTTTATGGATAGATGAACAAAAGGCAGATCGGGCAGAAAGTATTTTTTTTACAAAAATAAATAACCTTGTAGCTTACCTTAATAAAACTTGCTTTATGGGAATTTTACATAAAGAGTTTCATTATGCGGTATATCCTACAGGAACATTTTACAAGAGGCATTTAGATACTTTCCAAAATGATTCTCGTAGAAAACTGTCGATTGTTTGCTATTTAAATGAAGAGAATTGGTTAACTACCAACGGTGGGGAATTGGTTATTTACAAACCCTATGGTGGCGAAGAAGTGATTTATCCTATGCCTGGTAGAGTTGTAATTTTTGAAAGTCAGGTTTTAGAACACGAAGTAAAAAAGGTCACCAACGATCAACGTTTAAGTATCACCGGTTGGTTGAAGACTCGTTAGTATTTTGTCGAGCTTCTTCTTGCCTTTTTAAACGTTCTCGTTTCAACCTCTTAGAATACATAAGAACGATTAAAGCAATAACAACAACTGCCGTAATATAAAACCAATTGGCAGCTATAAAATCTCCTAAAGTATACCAACCAAATTGCTGATTCGTATCTGTTTTTTCTTCGTTAGGTATATGAATTTGTTGAAGCATGGTCTTGTATTTTTCTTAAAGTTAGAAAAAATGAATTACAAGACCATGCGTTTTAGCTTAGCTTTAACCCTTATAAATTATTGATAAAATTACCATATAGGTCTTGAAATTGAGTGCCTTCAGAAAAGTCGTGCTTACTTAGTTTTTGATAGGCAGCTAATCCCCACAATACCATCTCCATCATAAAAAATTGATCATTCTCATTTACATCGGGAACGTATTTTTTTACAAGTTGAGGTAAGGGAGTAATTCTTAATAAAGTTTGCTGGTATTCTTCATCACTCAAATCTGACGTTATTGCAACCCCTTCCTGATTAAAAAACCAATTAAGTAAATCATCATAAGGCGTTTCTTCGTCTTGTTTTTGAAGCTTTTCAATTTTCGGGAAGTAAGTAGTGAATAACGTTTTTACAGCTTCGGTCATTAATTCTTTGGCTACAAAATCGGCTCCTTCTTGTTCACCTTCATATACCAATTCTATTTTCCCAGTGATAGCAGGGATTATTCCTATAAAATCACTTAATCGAAGTTGCGTATGCTTATCATCAGCTATTATTGCTCTACGCTCTGCCGTACTCAATAAGTTTTGAAAAGCAGTAATACTCATTCTTGCACTAATACCACTTTTTACATCTACATATTCGCTTTTTCTCGCCTCAAAACTAATTTGTTCTAATACATCTTTAGCAATTTCAGGGACACTTACTCGGGTATTTTGATTCTCTTCTAGTTTTGCTTCTTGTGCTGTAATCTTTTTAGCCGTTTCTATATCTTTAGGATAGTGCGTCAGAATTTGAGAGCCAATTCTATCTTTAAGTGGCGTGACAATGCTTCCTCGGTTGGTGTAATCTTCAGGGTTTGCGGTAAAGATAAACTGAAGATCTAGCGGCATTCTTAACTTAAAACCACGTATTTGAATGTCTCCTTCTTGTAAAATATTAAAAAGAGCCACCTGTATTCTGGCTTGTAAATCGGGCAACTCGTTAATTACAAAAATACAGCGGTTTGCGCGTGGTATCATCCCAAAATGAATAACACGATCATCGGCATAAGTCAATTTTAAATTAGCAGCTTTAATAGGATCTACATCCCCAATTAAATCGGCTACAGTGACATCTGGCGTTGCTAATTTTTCAGCAAAACGATCGTCTCTATGCAACCAACTTAACGGAGTGTCATCTCCCATTTCATTTAAAGTCTCTTGTGCAAACCTAGAGATAGGATGAAAAGGATCATCATTAATTTCTGAACCTTTAACTACAGGTATATATTCATCTAATAACTGAAGCATTAAACGCGCAAGTCTTGTCTTTGCTTGTCCTCTTAATCCTAAAAGATTAATGTTATGTTTAGATAGAATTGCACGTTCCAATTCTGGAATTACTGTTTTTTCATAGCCGTGAATTCTTTCAAAAACTTGTTCTTTACGCTTTATTTTATCAATAAGATTTTGGCGAAGTTCTTCTTTGATACTTTTACTTTGGTATCCTGTATTTTTTAACTCGCCAAATGTTTTTATTTCAGTTAAATTCATTTTTATATTTCTTTGGGCGCAACCCTGCGGGTCGGGCTTTCACGAGTCGCTTTTTTAAACTGTAGCTCTCGCAACATTTTAAAAAGAGCTTCAACAATCGCTCAATCCCTTGCGCATTAATATTTATTCTTTTTCTCTTTAGGCTGAACGAAGTCAAAACCTATTATTTACCGTATTCTCTTTTTTCTATTCGCTTCATAATCTTCAAAAATCATCTCTCCTAATCCCGAAAGTCCAGTGTAATAAGCTTTTCCTTGATTGGAAGCAGAAAATTCATCTACAAATTGTTGTAAATAAGGGTCTGATGCTATCATAAATGTAGTGATAGGAATATTTAATTTTCTGGCTTGTGCTGCCATATTATAGCAGCGTTGGGTAATATATTCATCTAAGCCCATAGAGTTTTTGTAATATGTACCATCGGGTAAGCGCAAGCAACTGGGTTTACCATCAGTAATCATAAAAATTTGTTTATTGGCATTTCGTTTTCTTCTTAAAATATCCATCGCCAATTGCAATCCGGCAACGGTATTGGTATGAAACGGACCTACTTGTAGATAAGGCAAATCTTTAATTTTTATAGGCCAAGCATCATTTCCAAAAACGATTACATCTAAGGAGTCTTTGGGATATTGAGTAAGAATTAATTCCGCTAAGGCCATCGCCACTTTTTTGGCAGGAGTAATACGGTCTTCACCATATAAAATCATACTATGACTTATATCGATCATTAAAACCGTGCTCATTTGCGATTTATGATTGCTTTCTTCTACCACCAAATCATCTTCGCTTAAATGAAAATCGTCTAAACCATGGTTAATTTGTGCATTTCTCAAACTCTCTGTCATAGAGATTTTATCTAGCGCATCTCCATATTGATAATTCCTAAAATCTTCTGTAGAATCCTGGGTATTTCCTGTATGTTTTGTTTTATGGTTACCCGAGGCGCCTTTACGCATTTTCCCAAAAATTTGTTTTAATGCACGTTGTCGTATCGCTTTTTCGGTTTTTGAAGTAATTTCAATTCCGTTTTTACCATCAGGTTTTACACGTTCTTGAATGTAGCCTTTTGCTTTAAGATCTTCAATAAAGTCTTCGATACTATAATCTGGAGTGGTCAATTCATATTCCTTATCGAGTTGACGAAGCCAATCTATAGCTTCATCAAAATCTCCAGACGTGTGGGTAATTAATTCTTTAAAAACCTCAAAAAGAACTTCAAAGGGAGATTGATATGGTTTTTTGTAGGTTTTAAAAATAAAACCACTACTAACATCGTTTCTATTCATACCTTAAAATTACGACTTTTTAAAGCAATTTTAAATAGACAGATGTTAAACTGAAATTAATATTATAAATAGAAGTTTTTAGATTTTGGTTTTTTTTCTCTTCAACACTTTTTCCATAAGACGTACAAAATTAATGTTATCAAAAATTAATCCGCCAACGATTAATCCTAAACCTATAAGGGTTGAGCTTTGGATGTTTTCCCCAACCGTAAAGTAAATAACGATTAAAGACAAAAATGGGACGAGGTAGATTAATCGACTTACTTTAGCTGTGTGCGTCGATTTTTTTAAAGCCATAGACCAAATAATAAAAGTAACTCCCATTTCAAACAATCCTACATAAACAGCACCCATATAATGCTTAGCGGAAAAAGTAGGGAAACTCGAAAAAGCAGCTAGAGCAATACTAATGTAAACGATTCCGAAAAGGAAATTGAGAAAGAGCTTGCTAATTTCATCTCGTTTATCTTTGATATTGTAAATCCAAAACAGCGCCCAAATTACAGCAGAAGCAATTCCTAAAATAGCTCCGTAAGGGTTGCTAAAAGAGAAACCTAGTAAATTACCTCGTGTAGAAATGGTGAGAACACCTAAAAAGCTAATGAGAATCGCTAAAAAATTTTGAATATTTATCTTTTGCTTTAAGATGGGAATAGACAAAAGCGTCATCATAATAGGCCACGTATAATTTAAAGGCTGGGCTTCTTGAGCAGGCAATAGATCATAAGCTTTAAATAAAACGATATAGTAAAGAAAGGGATTTATGAGTCCAAAAACAGCAGATTTTAAGTAAGCTTTTAAAGGAAGTTTAAACACATTTTTCAACTTTCCTTGACCTACTATGACGATAAAAAGCACCACTAAAGAAACCGAAACAGAAAGAAAGAGCAATTGTAAAAAATCGAGATATGCTAAGCTAATTTTCATCGCAGAAGCCACAGTTGCCCATAACAGAACAGAAATGCCAGCGTAGAGGTAAGCTTTGTGTTGATCTTGCATAAACCTTAATGTTTTAATTCAAATATTTTCTTCTAAACTGAATAACCAATGCGCTGCTGCGGATGAGCATCCAAACCAAAAAACCAAGCCAAATGGCATAAAGCTTTAATCCAAAATAGTCTGCCAACAAAAGGGTAGGTGTAAAACCTAAAAAAGTGGCTGCCAATAAAATATTGCGAAGGTATTTAGCTTCTCCCAAGCCTTTAAAAATACCGTCGAACATAAAAGCAATAGCGTTTATAGGTTGCATTAAAAGTACTAACCAAAATACTGAAGAGAATAAAACCAATACACTTTCTTCTTTGTTAAAGATAAGTCCGATTTCATCGTAAAATAACCCACAAATTCCTACTAAAATAAAAGCGATAAACACCGCATACTTGCAAATGTCTTTACTTAAATTCCATAGTCTGGTATAATCTTTTGCACCTAAAAGTCTTCCACTTATAGCGTTCCCTGCATTAGCATAACCATCAATAAAAAAGGAAAAGAAGAGCCAAATGTTCATCAAAATACTCTGCGCAGCAATATAGTTTTTACCATAATCTGTAGCGTAAGCATTTGCTAAATAAATGGCGAAATTGAGCGCTGCCGTTCTTACGAACAGATTAGCTGCCATAATAAGAAGTGGTTTCATTTGAGGGTTAATATTGAAACTCAGCTTTAAATGGAATGGTGTTTTTTTAAAGAAGTAATACAAAGCCATAATAAGCATGGTAGCTTGTGCAGCAAGACTCGCATAAGCGGCTCCAGCCAAATGCAGAGGAGGAATATAACCTTCAACGCCATAGACAAGTAAAAAATCTAGCCCTACGTTAACTGCCGCTCCTGCCAAACTACACTTCATGGCCCAAAGTGTATTTTGAAGCCCGCGAAAAATTCCGAAAATAGCAAAAGTGACTAAGGTGAGTGGATAGCCAAGGGCCCTAATCGTGTAGTATTCTTGCGTGTATTGAAGTATTAATCCATCGGCATTGTAAGCGCTAAAAATAGCTTCAGCAAAAAAGGCTGTAAGTCCGTAAATAACGAGACTCAAAAACAAATTAAAAAGAATGGCCTGTGGTATTAAAGTCTTTACCGCATGAATTCTATTGGCTCCTAAGTGTTGAGAAATAATAGAAGAAATAGCGGTTTTGGTTTGTGCGACAATCCAAATAATAGCCGATAAGAATGATCCTACAATTCCGGCAGCAGCCAAGGCTTCAATAGAGTTTTTTTCTACATTTCCAATTACTGCGATATCGGTTAAAGAAATAAGCGGTTCTGCTATTCCTGCAATAATAGCTGGAATTGCAATTTTGTTTATTTCTTTAAAAGATACTTTTGGAGTTGTGGCCAAGACTTAAAATTTTAAGCCACAAATTTCTTTAAAAGGATTTTAAAAACCTCAATCTTTCACTTCTTTAATTACAAAAAAACCATCATTTCCTTGCGCTTGATATAAAGGCATAAAAATTCTTGCGTTCCACTGACTTTTAATTTCTTTTCCGTTTTGAATGGCAAGCAATTCCCCCTTTTTTATTTCTTGAAAATTTTGAAAACCAGGTTGCATTTTAAAATCGTCGTTATTTTCTAATCCGTGGCGGTATTCAATATCAAAAACTTTTTGTGCGGGTGCATTTTTAGTTTTAAAATTTTCGACACAATCGGGGTAGCAAGAAATAAGACTTAAATCTAAGTTGCAGGCTTCTTTTAAGCAAAGCC
The DNA here is from genome assembly GCF_003253545.1 of Mesonia algae. Lineage (GTDB taxonomy): Bacteria > Bacteroidota > Bacteroidia > Flavobacteriales > Flavobacteriaceae > Mesonia > Mesonia algae. Next base: position 483,111 of record NZ_QKYV01000001.1, on the reverse strand, counting down.
AAATCATCCCTTCTTGGTTTTCTACAGAAGATTTGCTTTCGTGTTGACCAGCTTCAAAAACAAAGCCAGTAAGACCAGTTCTACTTAGGTAATGATCAAAATCGCCCGTAATAATGTCGCTAAATCCTCTTACGATATAAGTAGGGAAGTTACGCGACCACGCATCGTTATCGTTTACTTCTTGTACAGAAAGGTAAGGGAGACTATCAGAAGAAGTGGTATGACAATCCATAAAATAGCGCTTGGTAAAATTAGCTTCAGGATATTTTTTTAGTACTTCAATAATCTCGTACATCTCTTTCTCTTCGTGACTTTCAGCTTTCCCCTTTTCTATGTTTTCTTCTGTCCAAACCCGATTAAGATCTTCGTCTATATAACGTTGATTTTTATTAAGTGCTTTATGGTTTCCAGAAATTCCGACAAGGGTTCCGTTAATGTGAGGTTGGGTTTTTTCTAATTCTTTAAACACTTTTTGGAGAGCAATAACTCCGCTGGGTTCATTCCCATGAATTCCTGCACTTATAAATAATAAAGGGCCTTTATTGCCAGAGGTATATTCTCCTAATATTCTTGTTACGTTCTCTTTCATTTTTCTCTTTTCTAAAAATTATTCCATAGTAGCCAAAACCCTGTTAGAAAGGTGATGACCATACATTTTTTTATATTTTAGCTTTCTCTCTATTGCATCGATAATTTCGTCACCAAAATCGGGATAATCTATTTGATGGAAATAATCTAACCCCCCCGGACTTAATACATTAATTTCTATCAACTTGTCTTTAACCACATCTAGACCAACAAAGAACAAACCATCTTGAATTAATTTTGGTGCAACCACCTCAATAATCTTTTTAAAATCATCGGTAAGCTCAACTGCTTCTGCCGTTGCTCCTTGATTAAAATTACTTCTAAATTCACCTTCTCCCATTTTTCTTCTAATCATAGAGTGTTTACCGTCACGTTCAATAAGTCTACCGTTCATTAGCAAAATTCTCACATCGCCGTCTTTTACATCGGGTAAATATTCTTGCCCAATCACATAACCTTGATTTAATAAGGTTTCGATAATTTGGTTGAGGTTTTTTTCATTTTCATCAATAAGATAAACATCTCTTCCACCCGAACCCTCCAAGGGTTTAAGCACCATTTTTTTGTTTTGCTTTTCAAAGAATTCTAAAATATCTTCTTTCTTGCGGGTAATGACAGAATCGGGTTTTATACTTAACGGAAGTTCTTCAAAGTAAAGTTTATCTATAAAAGCGTGCGATAGCGCATAAGCATCATTAAGTACTAAAACACCTTCTTGTTGCATCATTTTTCCAAAAGCGACACCTGCATGTTCTGCCCATTGTCTTTCTACTTCTTCAGTAGGGTTATTCCTAATAAAAAGCACATCTACATTTTTAGAAGAGATCTTCTTTTTCTTGAGCTTAGCCTTCTTAACATCATCAATAAACTTTTTAGCCGATTTCGTTTTCACGGATTTAGGCACTTGAAGTACATAAATACTTAGCGGTTCATTATGTGTGAAATTAAAATCACCTACATCCATCATTAATACGGTATGACCTCTTTGGTGAGCATTGTGCATAAGCAAAACAGAACTGTTATAGTTCTCTTCGTGGACGTTATTTACTACAAAACATATTTTCATGGGTTGATCATTTGTGAGATGGGCAGGCCTTCTCTAATTAGTTGTAATCTCTCTTTTGCTTTATTACTAGTTAAATAACTAGGTCGTAATTTTGGTGGATGTAAAACTTGTCTTTCGGTTAATTCTTTGACGACTTCTAAATGCTTTAAGCTGAATTTACCAGCTAGCAATGGCTCATAATCTCCATCATTTTGTAGGTAATTGCGTAAAAGCACTAATCCTTTTAAATAAATTATATCTTTTATGAATCCTCCACCTTGCATAATTCTCGAAGTGATATTAAAAGCACTCTCGGGAGAAAAATCTTTTTCTTGAGTAAGCAATCTAAATATTTGTTGAAAATCTCCTCCATCCATTAGAGCTTTTCCTGCAACTACTCTTCCTGCCAAGGTTCGTAATCGATTAGCAGTAAGTCCTCCAATTAAATACTCAGACATTACAGCGAGTCCTTCTTGTAAGGTATCATAGTCGGCTAACCCGACACTTAATTGCTGTAAAGGTTGCTGTTGACCATTATAAAAAGTAAGCGCGTGCGTGCCAACCTCGTGCTGAATTAGTGCTTCAGCTTCTGTAGCACTCATTTTATAATCGCTAGGAATATACAACTCCCCTTGAGAGACCATCATAATATTTACATCGTCTCTTAAATGAACTTTACATTTAAAATTTTTGTCTTGCTGTTTGTAGTAAGAAAATTCTTGATGAGCTAAATCTCTAAAATAAGTAGCATCGCATATATCATTATCTTCGGTTTTTTCCTTTTCGGAAATGTCTTGTAATATTAGTTCTGCTTGTTGGCAAATTTCGTTGTCTATTCCCTTATAAAGTCGGATGCTGTTATAGAAAAAATTTTTACTTCCCCTTTCATTAAGCATCGTAATTTGCTGATCTAATTCCTCTCTTTTTTCGTGAAAAATATAAGACATAGCAGGATCATTAATGTCTTCAATTTTTAGATTGTAAAGCTTTCTTTTTAAAATATCTGGATCTATAGGAAGAAGACGATAATGGTAGTCTAAAACTTTTTTGTAGTTACTTTCAAAGAAAGTTTGTTTTATATTTTGAATATTAACAGGAGATACCAGCCATAAAAACTGAAATGATTTTTCAATATCAGCTAATTCTTTATCGATTTCAAAAACCTTTTGCTTTAAACTTTTTCTTCCTAAAGCATAATAACTCTTTATAGGATTTTTAGTTTGTACCCTTATAAAATCATATACCGCTTTTTGAACGGAGTTGATAAGAAAATCTCTAAACTTCCTAAAAAATAAAGGATACAAGTGATATTCTTTATCTCTAAAAATGGGAGGTATTTCTAAGCCTATCCATAAGGCACCAGAATCTTTGGCGTCTTCAATAGAAATTAAGGGATAATTTCCTTCCGCTTGACGGTTTTCAACATTTTTTATTTCCGCCGAAAGGCTAATTCCTTGTGATAAACCAGAAGATTTGGTAAGCTCTTCTTTAAGAATCTCTAAGGTAGTGGAGATCTTTTGTGCAGGACCTTTTATGTAAAAATTTTTACTTTCTAAAGCGCTTAGATACATCTCAAAGAGCATGTAAGAACCAAATTTTATAGAAAGCTTATGTGATAAAGTTTTTAATAGTTTTTGATAGCCCTGAAAATCTTTTTCACCAATAATAAGGTAAGCACCGCCACTATTAATCATTTTTTTGATTCCAGTATCTTCATTTACTTGACGATAGATAATGAGGTAAGGGAGGTTATTTTCTATATGCATCCATCCTCCTCCTGGAAGTTCACAATTAACCTCAGAAGATTCTTCAAGAGTAGTTAAAATCTTTTCTATAGATTTTTCTGAAAAACTAGAGATATGAAGCATTGCTAAGCGAAGTTTTATTTTTAATTAGTTAGAGAAACATTTTTCCAAAAAAACTGGGAAACATTTTCTTCTGTTAAATTAAAAATAAAACAACGTTTAGGAGTATTGCAAAAACAACTTTGGCTTTAATTTAAGAGGAAGCTGTTGGTTGTTAAGGTTTTATTTAGAAACTATAAACTTTTAGGAAGTTAATTTTCAAAAAGCGCTTTTAGTTCGGTTGCTTCTTGGGGTTTCATTTTTCCTGCCAAGACCAAACTAAGTTGTTTTCTACGTAATGCGGCATCGTATCTTTCCTTTTCTACATCAGTCTCTGGCTGTAGAGGAGGAACAGGAACGGGTAAACCGCTATCGTCTACTGCAACAAAAGTATAAATAGCATCATTGGCTTTAGAACGAATTCCGCTTTCGCGATCTTCAATCCACACATCTATAATTACCTCCATAGAGCTTTTAAAAGATCGTGAAATATTGGCTTCTACGGTAACTACACTTCCTAACGGAATTGTTTTTTTAAATGCTACGTGATTCACAGAGGCAGTAACCACAATTCTTCGGCTATGTCTTCTTGCAGCAATACTCGCAGCTCTATCCATTCTTGCAAGTAGCTCTCCCCCAAAAAGATTATTTAGAGGATTGGTCTCACTAGGTAAGACTAAATCGGTAAGTATAGTTTTTGAATCTTTAGGATGTTTTGGCTCCATCTTCTTTTTTGTGCAAAGATAAGCTTATGAATGTTAAAAAGAGATTAAAGTTCTTTAACTAACAACCAAGCTCCAGGATTGTTTGATTTTTTAATTTCGCGAAGTTTAGCTAAAGCTTCTTCTCGAGTTTCAAAACTGCCATAAACTACTTGATGTAAACCATATTTGTTAGCACCAATTTCTCTTGGAGAGAAACCTTCGGCTTTCAACTGAGTTACTTTTTTGGCTGCATTTTCTTTTTCTCTAAAAGCTCCCGCAACAATATGATAATTGCCTATTTCGGTTTTTACTTTAAATACAATTTCTGGTAGGGGATTGTTAATGACAAAAGTAGCTTCTTGTATTTGCTGTTCTACTTTTTTGGTTGCTTTTTGTTGTTCTACTAAGTTATGTTCGGTTACATTTTGGCTGTACCAATTGGCTCCAAATAATCCAGCAACACCTAATGCAATAACTCCTACAGCAGCATATTTAGCAAATGCATAGCTAGAAGTATTTCGCTTTACAATAGCTTCTTGTAAAGAAATTTCTTTTATAGAAGCTGTAGCAGTTTCTTCTTGTTGAGGTAAAGTTTTTGATACTTTTACCTTTACGGAATTAGCTTTCGTACTCTGTAACCCAAAAGAATCTAATAGGAAATTTTGACTGCCATTAACAAAGAATAATATTTTGTCATCTTTTTGATAGAAAGTACCTATTTCAGATAACTTTATTTCTTTGTGTTTAGCGAGAGAACTAGAAAGTTGTTCTACAAATAAATTGATTTTATCTACCGCTTGTTGATAGCTAATATTTTCCGCTTTAGCGATATAGTTAGCTAAAATTCCGTCATTCTCAATTAACTGTCGGTTAAAAGAAATGCTTTTAGAAGGTGCTATAAATTGCTGATTTTGAATGTCTAAATAAGCCGATTTTCTTTGGGTTAAAAAACCTCCAAAACCAGGTATAACAACGCATTCGTAGCGGTATAATAATTCTTTTATGTAGTGTTCCATTCTCATTAAAACAAAAGTAGACGTTTTTTGTAAAACGAAAAATAAGATGTCAAAATTTTATTAACAAATGTTTTTATGTAATTTTAGAAAGAGCCTAACACACTATGAGCGAGCAAGAACTAATTTATTTACTAGCATTACAAAAAGTACCAAACATCGGAGATATTTCTGCGAAAAAGCTATTAAGAACATTAGGTTCCGCGGAAGCGATTTTTAAAAGTACCAAAAAAGAACTTAAATTAATTGAAGGTTTTGGAGATTTAAAAATTAATAGCATTCACGATTCTTCTTATATGGAAGAAGCAGAACAAGAGCTTTTATTTATAGAAAAAGAAAATATTAAAGTGCGTTATTTTGAAGACAGAAATTATCCCGATTATTTAAAACATTGCATTGATGCTCCTATTTTACTATTTCAGAATGGAAATATAGACTTAGCACACAAAAAAATTATAAGTATTGTAGGAACAAGAAAAGTAACCACTCACGGAGTGGCTTTTTGCGAACAACTTATAGAAGAACTTGCACCCTTAAATCCTGTAATAGTTTCAGGCTTTGCGTACGGAGTAGATATTTGTGCACATAAGGCAGCTATGACTCATGGATTGCAAACTATAGGTTGTTTGGCTCATGGATTAGATCAAATTTATCCTAAAGCTCATGCTAAATATGAGAGTGAAGTGATGGATCATGGAGGTTTTATGACTGATTTTTGGAGCGGTTCCCACTTTGATAGAAAAAACTTTTTAAAAAGAAACCGTATCATCGCCGGTTTAAGTGAAGCTACCATTGTTATTGAAAGTGCCGAAAAGGGTGGCTCTTTGGTCACTGCCGATATAGCGAACTCTTATAATAGAGAAGTGTTTGCCGTGCCAGGAAGAAATACCGATCAGTTGAGTAAAGGCTGTAATAATCTTATAAAAACTCAACAAGCACGGTTATTAACGAGTGTAGCTGATTTGGTATATGTGCTTAATTGGGATATTCAGGATCAAAAAAAACAACAAACTCAGCTTTTTGTTGAACTTTCTACTGAAGAACAATTTGTATTTGATACTTTAAAAAAATTAGGAAAGTCTGAAGTGGATGTGCTCGCCTTACAATGTAAATTACCTACGTTTAAACTCAATCCTATATTATTGGCCTTAGAATTAAAAGGTGTTGTGAGACCATTACCTGGAAAACAATTTGAGGTAATTTAAAAGTTTTATTTCGGAATATATATTGCAACTTTAACAGAAATAATACATAATGAAAAAATTAATTTACTGTTTAGTCTTTGTACTTAGTTTAGTATCAGTAAATGCACAAGAATCTATTTATGGAATACAAACGGGAGTTTTAGGTTTTTGATGACATACAGAGAGAAGGTTAACTAATAAAATAGCATTAAGAGCCGAAATAGGTTTAGATGCTGCGCTTTTTGGTGGAAGTATTTATTTTGAAGATAACAGAACCAATTATGCCTTTGCGCCAGTAATTACAATTGAACCTAGATGGTATTATAATATTGGAAAAAGATTTGAAAAAGGAAAAGCTATTGATAAAAACAGCGCAATTTTTTTCACTATTTCTTTTAGTTATAATCCCGATTTGTTTGTAATCTCTAACGTTGATAACGTAAACGTATTTAATCAAATACGTATTGTTTCCAAATGGGCTATAAAGAGAACAATAGCAAAACATCTTACTTACGAAGCAGGAATAGGCTTAGGTTATCGATACGCTTTTTTTGATGAACAAGATTATTTCTTTCCTCCCGAAAAAGGTTTTGCAGTTTTAGACCTTCATATTAGGTTAGGATATACCTTTTAAATCATAAAAGCCACTTCTTTTTATGAAAGTGGCTTTTTTATATCTAATTTCTTATAAAATTAATACCCTAATTTTTCTCTTACTCTAGCGAGTACTCCGTTAGCAGTTTGTTGTGCTTTTTGAGCTCCAGTTTCTAAAGCTGAATCTATTTCTTCAAGGTGAGTCATATAATACTTATACTTTTCTCTCTGTACCGCATATTTGTCAATTAAAAGGTCGAATAGAGCTTGTTTTGCGTGGCCATAACCGTAATTACCACCTTCATAATTAGCCCTCATTTCTTTAATTTGTTCCGCGGAAGCGATTACTTTATAAAGGTTATACACATTACACGTATCGGGATTTTTAGGTTCTTCTAAAGGAGTACTGTCAGTCTCGATACCCATCACTTGCTTGCGTAATTTTTTATCGGTCTCAAAAAGATTGATATAATTCCCTCTAGATTTACTCATTTTTTCGCCATCGGTACCAGGAATATATTTGGTTTCTTCTTGTATTTTTCCTTCAGGCATGACAAAAGTTTCTCCCATTTGGGTATGAAAACGAGAAGCTACATCGCGGGTCATCTCTATGTGTTGCAATTGATCTTTTCCTACAGGAACTAATTCGGCATCGTATAATAAAATATCTGCTGCCATTAACATTGGGTAAGTAAATAACCCCGAGTTAACATCTGCCAATCTATCGGCTTTATCTTTAAAAGAATGTGCCAAGGTAAGACGCTGAAAAGGAAAGAAACAACTTAAATACCAAGAAAGTTCGGTTGTTTGCGGAACATCACTTTGTCTATAAAAAACAGTCTTATGAATGTCTAAACCAAATGCAAGCCAAGTTGCTGCGACAGAGTAGGTGTTGTGCCTAAGTGTTTCTGCATCTTTAATTTGCGTTAACGTATGCAAGTTAGCAATAAACAAATACGATTCGTTTTTAGAATCGTTTGCCATCTCAATAGCGGGAATAATGGCTCCTAAAAGGTTTCCTAAGTGAGGTGTGCCTGTACTTTGCACGCCTGTTAGTATTCTAGACATAATTATATTTTTTGTAAAGGTACTTTTTTTATAGAGTTTGCTAAATACATTTTCATATTTTTGGAAAATGAAGATTTTAAAGAAATCTATAATTTTGCTGTGGCGGATTTGGTTTTACGTGCTAATGGGAGTTCCTATTATACTCATGTTTCCGCTATTGCTATTGTTTACCTCTAAGGAGAAGTTTTATCCACAATTTTTTGTGTTAGCTCGGTTTTGGGCGAGAATCATAATCTACGGTATGGGCTTTAGGCCTATTGTAAAACGAGAAGCAGAACCTCAATTAGGTTCTAGCTATATGTTCGTGGCTAATCACACTTCTATGATGGATATTATGATGATGTTGCATATGGTAAAAAATCCATTTGTCTTCGTTGGTAAAAAAGAGCTAGCAAAGATTCCCATCTTCGGTTTTTTCTATAAGCGTACTTGTATTTTGGTTGACCGAAAAAATATACGCAGTCGAAAAGAAGTTTTTAATCAAGCCCAGCGTAGGCTTAATCAAGGAGTAAGTATTTGCATTTTTCCCGAAGGAGGCGTGCCCGATGATGAAACTACAATATTAGACCCTTTTAAAGATGGCGCTTTTAGGTTGGCTATAGATCATAAAATAGCTATTGTGCCTTTAGTATTCTACGATAATAAAAAAAGATTTTCATATACATTTTTTAGCGGAAGCCCGGGTAGAATGAGAGCAAAAATCCTTCCTTTCTTTTCTACTCAACCATATTCCCACGAAAATAAAGCGCAGCTAAAAGAAAAAGTAAGGCAAGTAATCTTAGACGAATTAACTTCTGAAAAGTAAAAAGGCTTATCTTTTTATATAAGATAAGCCTTTTTACTTACTACTTTAACTTAACTAAAACTTAAAATTTAATCCTGTATATATCCCAAAATAATAGGGTTTAAAACCATTAGTATTTCCCGAAAATGTATTGAGTTGATATTTAAAGGTAGGCTCTACATTAAAATCTAATTTTTCTGAAATCTCATACCCAAGTCCAACCCCTAAGTTTGTACTAAAACTTACTGAGTTAAGGTTGTTAGCTTTTCCTAAATTGGTAACACCTTCAGAAGAGGAAATAGCGACTTCATTTTCATTAAGAATAAGACTACTAGCTCCACCTATAAGATGAATTCCAAAACGTTTATCTAATATAGCATATTCAATCTCTAATGGTACTTCAATAAAACCAACTTGCTGTTTTAGAGCACCAGAAGTATATGGGTTTATATTGCGTCCTTGTATGCTTTGATCTTGATTTCCAGAAGGTCGTGCACTTACCACTTGTATGTTTTTAGTACGTGCATTACTATTTACTCCACTTAGATTCATAGGCTCTACCGATGAGGTGAAGGCAACATCATTAGTACTATAATTTAATTTAACTCTACTCACCCCTGTTCTAACTTTTAATTTCTTAGAAACAGCATAAGCAAAATTAACTCCGTATGCCATACTGACTTCCCCGGAAGCATTGTTATTAGAAAATTGCGGATCTATAGGGCTTCCAGAATCACTTAGATTTCCGTAATAAACTGGAGAAACATTGGGTCTAATATTCCAACGAGCAAAACTTTCAGTTTCATCATCCTCTTTCTCATCATTATTTTCTTCTTTAAGCTCTTTCTCCCGCTGTGCTAAGGCATTCTCTTTTTCTAAATTTTCTTTTGTTAATGTACTGTCTTTATTAATTACTGTAGCAGCAAGGTTGGTATTGTCTAATTTTAAATTTCCGTCTTGATTAAAGTCAGTTTCTTCCTTAAAATTTTCAGTGGTTTCTAGAAGGTTCTTTTTAGTTTTCGCTTCCGCGGAAGCGTGATTAGTTTGAGCTATATTTTGAGTTTTATTTTCGTGAGCAGAATTATAAGAGTTGAATCGTTTATTTGATTTTTTTACCGATTCTTGCTGAGAATAAAAATCGGTATTATTCTCTTTCTTGGGGGTAGTACTTGGACTGGTTTCTGCAATTTTAATTTCGGTTTTCAATTTGTCATTTTCCTGAAGTGAAACAGAGCTTTCTTTACTTTTATTTATTACAGTATTTTTTAAAGAAGGGACAGATTCATCTTTTAAAGTTTCTTCTTTAGGATTGCTAGAGTTAACAATCTCTACTTGTTCGGGCTCAAATAAAGTATCTCCCAAAAATATTAAAAGTGCAATTGCCGCAGCCACACCTGCGGTTTTATACCAAAATATAGGTATAACTCTGCGTTTTTTGTCTTTCTTTAATTCTTGCTCAATATTTTTCCATACACGTTTATGCGGAGTTGCTTCAAAATCTTTGAACTTCTCTTGGTATAAACGATCTATATTCTTCTTGTTACTCATCTTTAAACAGACTGTACGTTATTTTTTTTTTGACTTTCTTCTATTTTTCGTTTTAAAATCGCTCTTGCCCTAGCAAGATTAGATTTTGAGGTGCCTATAGAAATACCCATGGTTTCTGCAATTTCTTTGTGAGAGTAGCCGTCTAAAGCATAGAGGTTGAAAACCATACGGTAACGGTCTGGCAGCTCTTGAATTATTTGAAGTAAAAAATTTAAAGGGGTATTTTCTTCATTGATTTCTACTTCGGGTTGTTCTATATTTTCTTCATTTACAATTTCAAAAACGTGTTGTTTGCGATAACGTTGTAACGCAGTGTTAATCACAATTCTTTTCATCCAGCCTTCAAAAGAGCCTTTAAAGTTAAACTGGTTAATTTTCTTAAAAATAGTGATAAAGGCATCTTGTAAATTATCTTCGGCCTCGGCATAATTTCTTGAGTACTTTAAAGAAACTGAAAAAAGTTTATGTGAGAAAAGTTGATATAACTTTTCCTGAGATTTTAAATCTTGCTTTTTACATTGTTTTATAAGCTTCTCAATACTCATTAATAACTATTGCTGAATCATTATTTCTTTAGTTAGATACAATTCATTTCCTTCTTCATCTTCACCTTGGTATATTTTAAAAGTATAATAATCGTTGCGTTTTACAAAGAATTCAAATACTTCAGTAACAGTAGTATTTTCTAAATTTTTACAATTAGAACTGTTTTTTATTACAGTGTTTAAAATACTTAATTTAACTTCTTGTTCGTTTTCAATAACGTTAAATCCTGCAAAGCCATAACAGGTAGAAGGACGGTTATAACTTAGCGGGAAATTATAGGTTTCGTTAAAATTTATAGTGTCGGGAAAATCAATAGAAGTAACTGGCATTAATTCATAGGTAAAATCAATATCATTTATATCATCAACACTACAGCTTGTAACTAAGACAAGGAGGGCAAAAAACAGGGTAATTTTCTTCATCACTTGAGAATGTATATCTTACAATACAAATATAAGGGTTTAGTTATAGATGTTTAATTATCAGAATGGTTGCGTGTAAAACAAAAGAATCTCGCCATTGGCGAGATTCTTTAATCTAAAAGGCAAAATGTTTTTAAGCTTTAGCTAATTTAATAGCTTCAGTAATTTTAGTTTCCAACTCATCCATTAAATCTGGATTGTCTTTTAAAAGTGCTTTAACGGCGTCTCTACCTTGACCTAATTTAGTGTCTTCATAGCTAAACCAAGAACCACTTTTCTTTACAATTTCATAGTCTACACCTATATCAATGATTTCTCCAACTTTAGAAACCCCTTCGCCGTACATAATATCAAATTCTGCCATTTTAAAAGGAGGAGCAACTTTGTTCTTCACTACTTTTACACGGGTTTTATTCCCCATTACGTCGCTATTGCTGTTTTTAATTTGAGTAGATCTTCTAATATCTAATCTTACAGAAGCATAAAACTTAAGAGCGTTACCTCCCGTAGTCGTTTCTGGATTTCCAAACATTACTCCAATCTTCTCACGTAACTGGTTAATAAAAATAACGGTACAATTGGTTTTACTAATAGAAGCCGTTAATTTTCTCAACGCTTGTGACATTAACCTAGCATGAAGCCCCATTTTTGAGTCTCCCATTTCTCCTTCAATTTCACTTTTAGGAGTTAATGCTGCTACAGAATCGACTACAATTATATCTATTGCTCCAGAACGAATCAGGTTATCGGCAATTTCTAATGCTTGCTCCCCATGATCTGGCTGAGAAATAATTAGATTTTCAATATCAATTCCTAACTTTTCAGCATATGTACGATCAAAGGCATGCTCTGCATCAATGAATGCTGCAATACCTCCTGCTTTTTGAGCTTCCGCAATAGCGTGTAACGTTAATGTAGTTTTACCAGAAGATTCTGGTCCGTAAATTTCAATTACTCTACCTCTAGGATAACCTCCCACTCCTAAGGCTAAATCTAAGCCTAAAGAACCCGAAGGGATAGCATCTACATCTTGTACGGCTTGATCACTCATTTTCATCACCGTTCCCTTACCGTAAGTTTTATCTAACTTGTCTAACGTTAATTTTAACGCTTTTAGTTTTGCTTCTTTTTCGTTATCTTTTTCTTTGCTCATAATCTATCGCTTTCTATGTTATCTTCAAGTGGTGCTAAAGTACTATAAGTTTTGTTTCATTACAATCTTATACGCAACCTTTTTATATTTCTTGCATCTACTTTAAAAGCAAGGAGAACATTTATGAAATTTCTCAAAAAAAATATGATTTTGAATTCCCGTCACGGCGGTGCTACCATAAGTTTTATGAGTAGCTGTAAAGTGGACGGTGGCTAACGTTATTTCTATTTTTTGATTTTTTTTAAAAAAATATAAATAACGAATTAGCCGTTCAAAAAAATGCCCCAAGCAAAAGCTTCGGGCATTTTTTTTTACCTTTAATTTATCACAAAAGCTTATGTAGGCTTGTTTTTAATTTTAAGCAACTTCTAATCCACACATTTAAGCTTATTCCCAAGTTCTTTATTTTTATATTATCTTTGCCGCTTCAACTTTTGTATAACTTAAAATTAGTATAGCATGCAACTGTACAATAAGCTAAGTGCACAAGAGAGAGCGCAGCTTTTAGATGATGCCGGTGAAGACCGTTTAACGCTTTCTTTTTATCAGTACGCCAAAATTGGCAATCCAGAACTTTTTAGAAACCATTTATTTGTGGCTTGGGACCAACTAGAGGTCTTAGGTAGAATTTATGTAGCAAACGAAGGGATTAATGCCCAACTTTCTGTTCCTGCAACCCGATTTAATGAATTTAAAAATTTCTTTGACGGAATTTTTTTCTTAGAAGGCGTACGTTTAAATGTTGCCATAGAGCACGACACCAAATCTTTTTTAAAATTAAAAGTGAAAGTGCGTGATAAAATTGTAGCCGACGGTCTTAATGATGAAACCTTCGATGTCACCCAAAAAGGAGTTCACGTAGACGCACAAAAATTTAATGATCTTATTAGTGATCCTAACACGGTTTTGGTAGATATGCGAAACCATTACGAAAGTGAAATAGGTCATTTTAAAGGAGCTGTTACACCAGATGTAGACACTTTTCGTGATTCTTTAGATATTATAGAAGAAGATTTAAAAGAGCACAAAGAAGATAAAAATTTAGTGATGTATTGCACGGGAGGTATTCGTTGCGAAAAAGCTAGTGCTTACTATAAGCATAAAGGTTTTAAGAACGTATTTCAGTTAGAAGGTGGTATTATAGAATACGCCCGCCAAGTAGAAAATTTACAATTAGAAAATAAATTTATAGGTAAGAACTTTGTGTTTGATCACCGTCGAGCGGAAAAAATCACCGATGATGTTATTGCCAAGTGTCACCAGTGTGGCGAAGCCTGCGACACGCACGTAAATTGCGATAACGAAGCTTGCCATTTATTATTTATACAATGTACATCTTGTGCAGAAAAAATGGATAACTGTTGTTCTCAAGAATGTAAAGAGGTGAATGCGCTATCTTATGAAGAGCAAAAAGCACTAAGAAAAGGAAAACACAACAGTAATAAAATCTTTAAAAAAGGAAGATCTGAAGTGCTGAAGTTTAAAATATAATTACAAAAAACCCTTCAAGAATTTGAAGGGTTTTTTTATTTAAGCTTTTTTTAGTCTATAAAGAAGTTGACTTATTCCATTTGCTTTTAATCTCGCCACCGTATAATTGAACATTTTCTTAGAGAAAAGATATTTGCTTTTTAAATAAATTTCAGAATTATTTAAATTAGTTATGAGTCTATACCATTTCCAAGTAGATTCATTTTTTTCGATAAAATATTGAGCTCCTACTCCTAAAGTCTGTACCCCCCAAGTTGTGCTAAAGGCTTGATGAAAGGGTTGGGAATGCATAATCAAATCGGCATTATCTATTGAAATATCAAGATTTTTCTCAATTATTCCCGAGGCCATCGAAAAAGATATTCCGTAATTGCTATCTTCTAAAAACACAGACATTTTCCCTAACTTATTTAAAATAAATTTTGGGTAGCTTAAAAGCAACTGATCTCTTCTTTTGAAAAACCCTTCTTTTATAGTTTCAAAAGAAATTTCAGGATAACTGTCATAATCTAAAGAGGCAAAATTAGATTGTTCTTCAAATTTTTTGAGAGCTTTAGAATCATCATAATTTTCATTATTCAAATCTAACTCATCATTAATATAAAGAGCTTTTAATCCTAAGCCTTCTTGATCGAAAATATTTTTTACATCACTTACTGTATTGTGGTAAGCGTTAATGTATTTATTGGTGATACTCGAAAAATATACAAAACTTGCAAACGGAATTGTAATTTTAGCATTTAGACCTTTATGATCTGTGATCATATTCTGTAAAATGCCCTTAGCTTTGGTTTCAATTTGAGGAATGTTTTCTCTAGAACCATTATTACCCGCTAACGAAAATTGATTGAGTAAAGCATCTATTTTAGAATCAAACTTCTTTGAAATTATCTTATAATCATTGGCATTAGGCTCGCAATCATTCATATTAAAAACAGAAAACCCCTTATTTTTAACACCTAAAGCAGAGTCCATAATACCTACTTGATAAACAAAAACTTCTGTTTGATCGGTAAGCTTAGTTAATTTAGAATGCGTAAGTAATTTTACAGTTTTAAAACCTAAACGTTTAAATGCGTTTGGCATTTTATCAGAATTTTTCTTCTGAAAAAGAACAGTAACTCTTTCCTTAAATGAAGCGGGTAAATTTTTAAGGGTTTCAATATGAAAGTGATCTGGGTGTTCATGAGAAATCCATAAATAATCTATTTCATTATACCATTCTTCCTTAAAGTTAGGTTTTGGGTGTAAGCTCCAAGAGTTATTAAAAGCTTTTCCCACTAACCAAGGGTCTGTCCATATTTTACAATCAGAACATGTGATTATTGCAGAAGCTTGTGATATTAATTTTACTTTCATATTTTTAGATTATAATATAAATGTGTCTTTTGAAGACAAGAATTACAAATGTAAAAACAATTTGTGTAATCGATGTTTTAATTTATAATAATGCCTTTTCAAGTACTTCAATAGTTTATGAAAATTCAACTCATCAATAAACTTGTGTTTTTTTCCGCTTTAAGCGTGCTTTTATATTTTTTGTGGCTCTACAGTTTTACTTATTTTGACATTAAAGATACTCCTGTAATTGTAGGTGTTTTTGTAGAGTTATTAACCATTCCCGCATTTTTGGCTACTCCTGTTATATTAGTAGCGTCATTTTTTTTGTGGTACAAAAGTAAATGGAATCCTGTTTCTTTTCCGTTAGCCGCTATTTTGGTAACACTTTTTCTTATCTATTTTCTCGTTAAAATCTCTTTCTAAGAAGAGAAATCTATTATCTTTTTTCATTTTCTCTTGCCTCACAATAAATTGGTATATTTACCCTTTTAAATAAAGTATTAATTTTTCAATACACGCAGTAATGAAATAGCTGCGATTGTATCTCAATATATAGAACATATGGCGTGTGGAAGTTGCTCGACTGGCAAAGACGGTCAGCCAAAAGGATGTAAGAATAATGGAACCTGCGGTACAGATGGTTGTAATAAACTAACTGTATTCGATTGGTTATCAAATATGAGTTTGCCTAATGGGCAAGAAACTTTTCAATGTGTAGAAGTACGTTTTAAGAACGGAAGAAAACACTTTTTCAAGAATACAGAAAACCTTACTTTAAGTATGGGTGATGTGGTGGCAGTAGAAGCTTCACCAGGTCATGATATAGGAATTGTTACCCTAACGGGGGAATTGGTTCGCGTACAAATGAAGAAAAAACGCGTAAAAGTAGATAGTGAGGAGGTATTGAAAATTTATAGAAAAGCTTCACAAAAAGATATTGATATTTGGCAAACTGCACGAGAAAAAGAAGAGCCTATGAAGGTGAGAGCTCGTGAAATAGCAATTCGTCTTCAGTTAAAAATGAAGATTAGTGATATTGAATTTCAAGGAGATGCTTCTAAAGCTACTTTTTATTATACCGCAGAAGAGCGTGTAGATTTTAGACAGCTTATTAAAGAGTTTGCACAAGAATTTAGAACGCGTATTGAAATGCGTCAAATTGGTTTTAGACAAGAAGCGGCTCGCCTTGGCGGAATTGGTTCTTGTGGGCGTGAATTATGCTGTTCTACTTGGTTAACCGACTTTAGAAGTGTAACCACATCGGCGGCTAGATACCAACAGCTATCATTAAATCCGCAAAAATTGGCGGGTCAATGTGGTAAATTGAAGTGTTGTTTAAATTACGAATTAGATTCTTATTTAGATGCTCTTAAAGAATTTCCAAGACAGGATACAAAACTCCAAACTCAAAAGGGGACGGCGGTTTGTCAAAAAATAGACATTTTTAAAGGTTCTCTTTGGTATGCGTATGAAGGGGAATGGATGAATTGGCATGAGTTAACTACAGATCAGGTTAAGATCATTATTAAAGCTGCAAAGGAGAAAAAGCCAGTAGCAAGTTTGGAAGAGTTTGCAACTCAACTTCAGCAAGAAGTAGAGATAGATTTTAGTAATGTAGTTGGGCAAGATAGTTTAACCCGATTTGATAAACCTAAATCATCTCAACCTAAAAAGAGAAGAAAGAAAAAGAGAAAGCCACAAAAGGCAAATGCAAATACGAATACAATCTCTAAACCTAATCAAAAAACGGGTAGTAAAAAACCTCAGAACAAGTCAAATAACAGGAGAAAAAATAATTCTAAAAATGCATAAATTAGGAGTTTTTCTTTTAGGGTCTATTTTTCTGGTTAGCGCAATTTCTTGTGACTCTAAGCAAGTGTATGATGAATATAAAAGTATACCAAATACGTGGGCAAAAGACTCTGTAGTTAAATTTGAAATAAAAAATATTGATAGCTTACAGACTTATAACTTGTTTTTTAACGTTAGAAATAATAGTGATTATAAGTATAATAACCTTTTTCTAATATCAAAAATGCAATTTCCCAACGGAAAACAAATTACAGATACTTTAGAATATGAAATGGCTTACCCTAATGGAGATTTTATGGGAACGGGAGCTGGAGAAGTAAAAGAGAATAAACTTTGGTACAAAGAAAACGTACGCTTTTTAGAGGATGGAGCATATACTGTTACCTTAGAACAAGCAATGCGTGAAAATGGAGAAGTAGAAGGTATAAAGAATTTAGAAGGGATTTTAGAAATAGGTTTTAGGGTAGAAAAAACAACTAATTAATACGTATAAAGGTGGCAAACGTAAAAGCAAATAAGAAAAAGAAAAAAGAAACAAGTTCTTTTAGAAAATACATTGGTATTTTTTGGAAGCTTTTCGCCTTAGGGATCGTTTTAGTAGTAAGCATATTTCTTTTGGCGAGTTGGGGACTTTTGGGTGAAATGCCAACTTTTGAACAATTAGAAAACCCTGAAACTAATTTAGCTACAGAGGTTTTCTCTTCAGATGGGGAGACCTTAGGAAAGTATTATAACGAAAATCGTACTCCTATAAAATATGAAGAGCTTCCCTCAAACCTTATCAATGCTTTAGTTGCAACCGAAGATATAAGGTATTATGATCATTCTGGTATCGATGCAAGAGGTACATTAAGAGCAGTAGCCTATTTGGGATCAAATGGTGGGGCGAGTACTATTTCTCAGCAATTAGCTAAGCAGTTATTTACTGGAGTAAGATCAAGTAATATTTTTGAAGCGGTAACTCAAAAGATTAAAGAGTGGGTAATAGCGGTTCGTTTAGAACGAAGTTATACCAAGCAAGAAATACTGGCCATGTATTTCAATATTTACGACTTTAACAATAATGCGGTAGGTATTAGATCGGCTTCCAGAATTTATTTTGGAGGAAAAGAACCTCAAGAATTAAAAATTGAAGAAGCTGCTGTTTTGGTAGGAATGTTTAAAAACTCTTCCCTTTACAATCCTCGTAGAAATCCAGTTGGAGTAACCAATAGAAGAAATGTGGTTTTACTACAAATGGAAAAAGCTGGTTTTATAAATGAAAAACAAAAAGATTCGCTTCAAGCACTCCCTTTAACAATAGATTATCATCCAGAAAGTCACCAATCTGGTTTAGCTACTTATTTTAGAATGCATCTAAGAGAGTTTCTTAAAGACTGGGCAAAAGAAAATCCGCAAGCGAATGGTGAAACATACAATATCTATAGAGACGGACTTAAAGTATATACCAGCATAGACTCTAGAATGCAAACTTATGCAGAAGAAGCAGTGCAAGCGCATATGTCAAATCTTCAAAAAGAATTTGATAGGCAGAATGAAAAGAATAAAACGGCTCCTTTTAGAAAAGTATCTTCAGAAGAAATAGATCGTATTATAGAACGCTCTATGAAAAATAGTGTGCGTTGGTGGGAGATGAAAGATAAAGGTTTTTCAGAAGAAAAAATAAGAGCCTCATTCGATAAAAAAACACCTATGTCTGTTTTTGCATGGAATAAGAAAAGAGAAAAAGATACAATTATGACGCCTAGAGACTCCATCTATTACTATAAATCTTTCCTAAATACGGGAATGATGTCGATGGAGCCTCAAACAGGAGAGGTAAAAGCATGGGTTGGAGGAATAGATCTAAGACATTTTAAATACGAACACGTAAAGCAAGCGCGTAGACAAGTAGGTTCTACTTTTAAGCCATTTGTATACGCAACGGCGATTGATCAACTACATCTTTCACCATGTTACGAATTACCAAACACCCAACACACCATTCCTGCAGGAAAACATGGAGTAACTAAAGATTGGACCCCAAAAAATAGTGGTGGGAAATACGGCGGAATGGTAAGTTTAAAAGAGGCGTTAGCAAATTCATTAAATACCATAACATCTAGATTAATTGATAAAATTGGTCCAGAGCCAGTAATTGATTTATTAGACAAACTGGGTGCAAATACAGAGAATATAGATCCTGTTGCGGCTATAGCTCTGGGATCTGTAGATTTAAGTGTATTCGAAATGGTTTCTGCTTATAGTACATTTGCCAATAAAGGCGTTTATGTAAAACCTGTAATTGTTACTCGTATTGAAGATAAAAACGGAACTATACTTTACCAACATGTGCCAGAAAGCAGAGATGTAATGAGTGAAGAAACAGCTTATGTAACCATCAACTTAATGGAAGGCGTAACTCAAGGAGGTTCGGGTACGAGATTAAAAACCGATAGTAATTACGCTGCAAATCTTACCCATTATAAACGAGCGGTAACGGGTTACCCTTATGCATTTAAAAACCCTATCGCAGGTAAAACAGGAACCACACAAAATCAAAGTGATGGGTGGTTTATGGGTATTGTTCCTAACCTTACCACAGGAGTTTGGGTAGGAGGGGAAGATAGATCGGTGCATTTTCCTACGATTACTTACGGTCAAGGAGCAACGATGGCTTTGCCTATTTGGGGAATTTATATGAAAAAAGTATATGAAGATGAAGATTTAGAAGTTTCTAAAGGAGCTTTTGAAAAACCAGAGGTACTTACTATTCAAACAGATTGCGATACTACTTCATCTGAAAATACAACTACAGAAGGAGGAGAAATAACAAAAGAATTAGATCTTTAAAATATATTCTTATGATAAGAAAAACGGTAAATAATGTTCAAGAAGCTTTAGAAGGCATTCAAGATGGGATGACTTTTATGCTTGGCGGATTTGGCCTTAGCGGAATTCCTGAGAACTCTATAACAGAACTAGTCAATAAAAATGTAAAAGATATTACTTGTATTTCAAACAATGCAGGAGTAGATGATTTTGGATTGGGTTTATTGCTGAAAAAAAATCAGATTAAAAAAATGATATCTTCTTATGTAGGTGAAAACGCCGAGTTTGAGCGTCAGATGTTAAGCGGTGAATTAGATGTAGAGCTTACTCCGCAAGGAACATTAGCAGCTAAATGTCAAGCGGCTCAACAAGGTTTTCCTGCTATTTTTACTCCAGCAGGTTACGGAACAGAAGTAGCCGAAGGGAAAGAGGTACGTGAGTTTGATGGGAAAATGTATGTTTTAGAAGAAGCATATAAAGCAGATTTTGCCTTTATAAAAGCATGGAAGGGAGACGAAGCAGGAAATCTTATTTTTAAAGGAACTGCAAGAAATTTTAACCCTTGTATGTGCGGAGCTGCAAAAGTAACGGTGGTTGAGGTAGAAGAGTTGGTAAAACCAGGAGAACTAGATCCTAACCAAATTCATATTCCAGGAATTTTTGTACAACGTATTTTTCAAGGAAAAGATTACGAAAAGAGAATTGAACAAAGAACCGTTCGTCAAAAAAAATAAATTATGGCTTTAGATAAAAACGGAATAGCACAACGCATTGCAAAAGAGGTTAAAGATGGGTATTATGTAAATTTAGGAATAGGAATTCCTACGTTGGTAGCCAATTTTGTAAATGACGATATAGAAGTAGAGTTTCAAAGTGAAAATGGAATTTTAGGAATGGGGCCTTTTCCTTTTGAAGGTGAAGAGGATCCAGATTTAATCAATGCAGGAAAACAAACTATTACTGCATTACCCGGAGCGAGTTTTTTCGATTCAGCTACAAGTTTTGGTATGATTCGAGGAAAACACGTTGATTTAACCATTCTAGGAGCGATGGAAGTTGCAGAAAATGGAGATATCGCCAACTGGAAAATACCTGGGAAAATGGTAAAAGGAATGGGTGGCGCTATGGATTTGGTCGCTTCCGCGGAAAACATTATTGTAGCGATGATGCATACCAATAGAGCAGGAGAATCTAAGTTATTAAAACGCTGTTCTTTGCCACTTACTGGTGTTGGTTGTGTAACTAAAATTGTTACCAATTTGGCAGTTTTAGAAGTTACCGAAAAAGGATTTAAACTTTTAGAAAGAGCTCCAGGCGTAAGTGTAGAAGAAATTCAAGCCGCTACAGAAGGAATATTAATTATGGATGGAGAAATTCCTGAAATGAAACTTTAAACATGGGTTTATTTAATAATATTTTAGGTAACTCTAGTGAGGTTTCTGTAGAGAAGCTTTTAGAAAAATACGGGCGTTTGTTGGTAGAAGGGGAGCAAATTGAAATCGGTTTCAAACTATTTCGAGATACCTTTATGTTTACCAACAAACGTTTGGTATTAATCGATGTTCAAGGAATTTCTGGTAGTAAGGCAGAGTATAAATCCTTACCTTATAAAAATATTTCTAGATTTTCTTTAGAAACAGCAGGGACATTCGATTTAGATGCCGAACTTAAAATTTGGATTTCTAGTGAAGATCTTCCTTCCGTAAGTAAAAAATTCAATAAAAGTATAGATGTGTACGAGGTACAACGGTATTTAGCAGAAAAAGTACTTTAATATTTTTTTCAGCTTTAAGCTTATTTAATTACTTGGGTAACCAGATATTACATATTCGACCTTATCATAAAAAAGATCAATCTCATTTAATAAACCTTCTCCAACTCAATACTCCAAAATATTTTTCTGAAGAGGAAGAAATAGACTTCATTCATTATTTAGAAAAAGAACGAGAAGATTATTTTGTGGTAGAACTCTCATCTAAAATTGTGGATTGTGGTGGAATAAATACACAAGGAGATATTGGTATTTTAAGTTGGGCTCTTTTACATCCCGATTTTCAACAACAAGGTATAGGCAGTCAACTGCGACAGTATAGAATACAGCGTCTTCTTCAGCAAAAAAACAGTTCAAAAATACAAGTAAGAACCTCTCAATTGGTTGAACCTTTTTATAGAAAAAACGGATTTCAACTCATAGAGATTAAAAAAGATTATTGGGCTAAAGGTTTTGATTTGTATTTTATGGAATATCAAAATATCTAACTATTCATATTTTTTTAAGTTACTTGGGGATCGAAATAAAATAAGGGCAGCTTTCTTTAAACTGCCCGCTTTTCGCATGTTTTTATAAATATCTACCCATACGTGAAAGACCAATTTAACGGGATTGTAATGTTTAGGTTGTTCTAAAATCCCATAAACCGCTTGTTCATCTTCAGGTTGAAAAGTGCCAAACATTCTATCCCAAATAATAAAAGTAGAGCCATAATTTTTATCTAAATAATGCTTATTTTTTCCATGATGCACACGGTGGTGAGAGGGAGTTACAAAAATAAAGCTTATCCACTTTGGAAGCTTTCTAATATATTCGGTATGAATCCAGAATTGATATAGAACGGCAATTTGGTGACAAATAAAGAAGATAACAGGGTGAAAGCCTAAAAAGCTTATAGGTAGGAAGAAAACCACTTTAATTTGTTGAGTCCAAGAAAGCCGGAAAGAAGTAGATAGATTATATTTTTCTGAATTGTGGTGCGTCACATGGGTTGCCCAAAAAATACTAGTTTCATGCCCAAACCGGTGCGCCCAATATCTAAAAAAATCTAAAACAACAAAACAAAGAATTGAAGTTACCCAATTAACAGGAATACTCCACGGGACCAGATTATAAAGCCATATTACCGACCCAAATAAAAGGGTTTTAATAAACAAGTTTTGAACTACAGAAACTAAGCCGATGCTCAAAGAAGCAAAGAAGTCTTTTTTCTCATAAAGCTGTTTCTTATGTTTCCAACTAAAATAACATTCGAGTAAGGCTAAACCAATTAGAATTGGCGCGGCGTAGAAAATTAAATCTGGCGCATTAGACATTACGTGATCAAGCGTTATCTTTTTCTTCATAAATTACAATCCTTTTGGTATTGCATCAATCAATTGTTGTGTATATTCTTTTTCGGGATGAGCATAAACAACGTCGGCATCGCCACGTTCTACGATTTCACCCTTATGCATCACTAAAAGTTGGTCAGCCATAAATTTCACTACTGCCAAATCGTGTGAGATGAAAATATAAGTAAAACCAAACTTTTCCTTCAACTCATTTAACAAGTTTAACACTTGTGCTTGCACCGAAATATCTAAAGCAGAAACCGACTCATCACAAATAATAAGTTTGGGTTCTACGGCAATGGTTCTAGCGATTCCGATACGTTGACGCTGACCACCACTAAACTCGTGCGGATAACGATAAAAATGAGCTTCCTCTAAGCCTACTCGTTTTAGTAACTCGAGTGTTTTTTCCTTTCGCTCTTTTTTACTTTTATACAAACCGTGGACTTCCATCGGCTCCATGATCGCTTTTCCTACAGGAATACGAGGGTTTAAAGAAGAAAAAGGATCTTGAAATATGAGTTGTATTTCTTTACGGAGTTTTCTCAATTCTTTCTTAGAAAGTTGCGTGATATCATTCCCTTTATAAAGTACTTTTCCTTCACTAGGTTTGGTAAGTTGTAAAATTACATCTCCCAGAGTTGATTTTCCACAGCCCGATTCTCCAACTAAACCTAAAGTCTCTCCCTCAAATATTTTAAAACTAACATTATTTACCGCTTTTACTACACTGGGTTTTTTAAAAAACCCAGCATTAGAAATAAATTCTTTTTCTACATTCTTAACCTCTAATAAAGGCGTTTGGTTGTAAATCTTATGGTGTCTTTCCTTTCTTTCTGTTTGAGTTTCAGCTATACTTATGGGTTGGTTTTCTATAAAATCTTTAACCGTTGGTAATCGTTTTAAGCGCTCTTGGGTGTCGGGTTTAGATGCTAATAAAGCTTTGGTGTATTGTTGTTTTGGATGATGAAAAATTTCTTTTGTGGTGCCTTGCTCAACGATAGAACCTTTAAACATAACCAAGACTCTATCGGCAATTTCAGAAACTAATGCCAAATCGTGTGAGATAAATAAAACACTCATTTCTGTTTCCACTTGGAGCTCTTTTAAAAGGTTTAAAATTTCTTTTTGCACGGTAACATCTAATGCGGTAGTAGGTTCATCTGCGATGAGTAATTTTGGTTTACAAGCAATTGCCATCGCAATCATTACCCGTTGTTTTTGTCCGCCGCTTATTTGATGAGGGTAAGATTCAAAAATCTTTTCGGGTCGAGGCAATTTTACCTTTTCAAATAAATGTAAAGTTTCTTGTTTTGCTTCCGCGGAAGCGATATTAGTATGTCTTAAAAGAATTTCTTGTACCTGAAAACCACAAGTTAAAGATGGGTTTAACGAACTCATGGGTTCTTGAAAAATCATGGAGATCTCATTTCCGCGTAAGCTTTGCATTTCTTTATCTGAAAATGACGCTAAATCTTTACCTAAAAACTGAATTTCGCCTTTCGTAATTTGTGCAATTGAAGGTAATAATTTTAAAATACTAAGCGAAGTAATCGATTTTCCTGAACCAGATTCTCCCACTACACCTAAAATTTCATTTTTATAAAGCTGAAAAGAAATATTATGGAGAACAGTTTGCTTTATATCACTTGTGTTAAAGCTAACTTCCAATTGTTTTACATCTAATAATTCGTGTTGTTTCATGTGTAATAAATGAGGCTTATTATTGAGGAAAAAGCACTTTTTAAGGGCTTATTTTGCGAATAAAAATGCATTTTAACGATTAAAATTTCATTTAGTCGATAAAATTTATTTAATTCGTAAGCAAGTTAATTATAAATTAATAATTTTTTAAATGAAACAAAACTATTTCTCTCAGCAAATAGTTATGTTGTACCATACTTTTAAGGATGAGCAACGTAACGTAAAACAACCGCCTAAACTACAATACGAAAAGCAATTAGCCATTCAGCAGTTTACGCATAAATTCCCTTTTTTAGAATTCTGGTCTAAAATTAACCACCCCCTACATCCCCTTCAATTTTATAGGCCAAGAATTTACGAAACTCCAGTTTTCAATTAAATTTTAAAATTTAAAAAATTTCAAACGTAATGTTTTGACGGTAATATTTATTGTCAAAACGCAAACAGTTGTTTATTAATCAAATCTTTATATTATGAAAAAAGACTATAAGAGCTTGGCTGTAATGGCTACTTTTTTATTAGGATCTACTTTCGGGTTTTCTCAAGAAAGTCCTAAAAAACCAATTAAAAAATTAAATGTATATGAGGAATCACAAAGCTTTCAAACTGCAGATGATAGCTTTAAAAGAAGCTTAGGCTTGCCGCCAGAAAATACATTATCTTTAGTAGAACAAAGAACAGATGAATTGGGATACCATCATCAAAAATTTCAACAATATTATAATTCTATTCCCGTAGAGTTTGCAACCACAGTTTTACACGCCAAAGAAGGCAAAGTAAAATCTTCTTCTAATAACCTTTATAGAATTAAAGATTTACCAACCACCCCATCTATTTCTAAAGAGATGGCATTTAATAAAGCTAAACAACATGTAGGAGCCACTGAGTATATGTGGGAGAATAAAGAAGAATCTAAACATATATCCTACCATCTTCCTGCTGGAGAATTAGTTATTCTGCCTAAAATTAAAGGAGTTACAGAAGAAAATAAACTTGCATATAAGTATGACATTTATGCAACAGCTCCTCTTTACAGAGCAGATGTTTACGTAGATGCGCAAACGGGTGATTTTATAATGGAAAATAAAAAAATTCACCATGCTAATACTCCGTCAAGCGGAAGTACACTTTATAATGGTAATGTTTCTATTACTACAGATAGTTACAATGGAAGTTACCGTTTAAGACAAACGGCAGATGGCGGCGGAATCCAGACGTATGATATGAATAACAGTACAAACTATAACAATGCTCAAGAAGTAACGAGTAGTTCTAGTAATTTTACAAATAATCCAACTGCGGTACAAGCACATTGGGGAGCAGAACAAACCCATAAATATTTCTCACAAAAGCATAATAGAAACTCTTATAACGGTAACGGAGCAATCATACGCTCATACGTTAGTTATGATAGTAATTATGTAAATGCATTTTGGGATGGTAGTAGAATGACTTATGGTGATGGTGATGGTGTTAATTATGGACCATTAGTAGCATTAGATATTGTGGGTCATGAGATAGGTCACGGTGTTACAGAATATGCGGCTAATCTCGTTTACAGTTATGAGTCTGGAGCTTTAAATGAATCTTTTTCAGATATTTTTGGAGAAGCTATTGAAGCCTTCGCTACAGGAACCAACGATTGGTTAATGGGTGATGAAATAGGATCTGGCGGAAGCGGAGGTGCACTACGCTCTATTAGTAACCCAAATGCTTACGGTCAACCCGATACGTATTTAGGAACTAGCTGGTATAGTGGTTCTGGAGATAATGGTGGTGTTCATTATAACTCTGGAGTTCAAAATTTTTGGTTTTACTTGTTGAGTACAGGAGGTTCTGGAACTAACGATAATGGAGATAGTTATAGTGTTACTTCTATTGGTATGGAGAAAGCTGCTGCTGTAGCTTACAGAAATTTAACTACTTACCTTAGTTCAAATTCTCAATATGCTGATGCTCGTAATGGTGCGATTCAAGCAGCAAAAGATCTTTACGGAACAGGAAGTACAGAAGAAATCGCAGTGACTAATGCATGGCACGCCGTAGGTGTGGGTGCAGCATATAGCGGTGGAGGAAATCCAGAACCTGAAGATTGTACAAGTGGAGATATTTATTTATCGATTACGTTTGACAATTACCCAGAAGAAACTTCTTGGACTTTGAAAGATGCTTCTGGAAATACAGTAGATAGCGCAGCATATTCTACATCGAATGCAGATGGTTCTACAGTTACAAAAACAATTAGTGGGTTAACTGATGGAGATTATACTTTTACGATTACCGATCAATATGGAGATGGGATATGCTGTAGCTACGGTTCTGGTTCTTATACCTTATCTAGTGATGATGGTACTATTTCTTCAGGAGGAAATTTTGGTAATTCTGAAGCAACCAATTTCTGTATAGAAGGTGGAGGTACTTCTTTAGACAGTGAAGCGCCATCAGCTCCTTCCGCTTTAAGCGCAAATAATGTTACACAAACCACAGTAGATTTATCTTGGAATGCTTCTTCAGATAATGTTGGTGTGGATACATATGAAGTTTTTCAAGGAAGTTCTTCTTTAGGAACAACAACCAGTACTTCTACACAGATTACGGGATTAACGGCTGGAAGCTCTTATTCATTTTCAGTTAAAGCAAAAGATGTAGTTGGGAATATTTCTCCTAGATCTAACGTTGTTAGTATTACTACGGCAGGAGGAAGTACTCCAGATTACTGTAATTCTCAAGGAAATAATTCTTCTTATGAATGGATTGACTTGGTAAGCTTAAATAATTTGAATAATTCTAGTGGAAATGACGGTGGATATGCTGATAATACAAATTTAATTGCTAATTTGCCTTACGGATCTAATACGATTCAAATAAGTGCAGGTTTTGCAAGTTCTAGTTATACCGAGCATTGGGCGGTTTATATAGATTATAATCAAAATGGTGCTTTTGAAACCAATGAGAAAGTAGTTTCAGGAAGTTCTAGCAGTAGTAATTCCCTTAGCGGAACTTTTAGTGTACCAACTTCTGCGATTAGTGGTAACACCAGAATGAGAGTTTCTATGAAATATAATGCTTCCCAAACTGCTTGTGAAAGTTTTGGTTATGGAGAAGTTGAAGATTATACCGTTAACGTTGGGCAAGCAGCTGCTCAAGGATTTAATAACAATAGTTTAGCTGCCACAGCAATTGGAAATGAAAGTGCAATATTTGCTACTACCATTTATCCTAACCCAGTTACTGGAAATGAAATATTTGTAAAAATGGAAGATGCTAGAGATGCAACTTACAAAATTTACGATATGTTAGGGAAATTAGTATTAAGCGGAGAATTAACGCAAAATGCTATACAATTAAATAGGCTTTCGGGCGGTGTTTATATGTTACAATTAGGAGATGGACAAAAGTCTATTACCAAAAAATTTGTAAAACAGTAAGCATCAATTTTTCATATGGGTTAAAGCTCGGGGTGGTTCCCGGGCTTTTTTATTACACAGAAGTAATTTCTGATTCTTCTAATAGTTTTTCTTGTCGGAGTTTTAAGAAAATCTGTGCAATAGCGACTACGTCTTTTTCACAATACGATACAATTCTTAATACATTATTCTCTTCATAAAAAACATCTCTTACTTGAGAGCCATCTATATCATCTTTTGGGGATGGGACACCTAATACGTGAGTCATCAATTTAAGAGAAGTATAGTGTTTATAATCGCCAAACTTCCATAATTCTAAAGTGTCTAAATGAGGTACTTCCCAAGGTTTCTTCCCGAATAAATCTAATTTAGAAGGTAGTTCTATACTGTGAATAAGCATTCTACGAGCGATATAAGGAAAATCAAATTCTTTACCGTTGTGCGCACACAGTAAATGCTGAGCTTGGTGAAAGTAATTATTAAGTAGTTCTTTAAAACCTTGTAAAAGCTTTTTCTCTTCCCCATGAAAAGTGGTAGTTCTAAAACTTCTATTATTTTCTTTTAAGACAAAATACCCTACAGAAATACATACTATCTTCCCAAATTCTGCCCAAATACCTGCTCGATCATAAAATTCTTTAGCTGTAAACTCATCTTTGCGTTGGTATTGAGATTTTAATTCCCACAAAGTTTTCTTTTCGTCGCTTAATTCATCATAAGAAGAAAATTCGGGTACGGTTTCTATATCTAAGAATAAGATATTCTCTAAGTTGAGTTTTTTAAGCATATTAAAAAAAATTATACCTATTGAAGATACAAAAAAAACAATCAAAAGATGTTGTTTGAAAAATGCTAAAATTTAATACTTTTTGTAACCTATAAGGACATAGGCACTAAGGTTTCTTAGCTTTATAGAATTAGCATCGATTTTTTCAAAATTAAAGTTTCTAATAATCAACTTATAGCTTCCTATATCATTAGAAAATATATATGTAAAACTTTCTTTAGGAGCACTTTTTAAGTCCGGATAAGCAGATAATGTTTTTAGTAATTTCTCATCTAGATTAAAAGTAAATAATAGGTTTTCACCTTGCTGTAATTTAAGTTCTTTGGGAGAGTGGGAGAATTGATAGTTAGCATTATGATAATTACTTAAATTAACCTCTACAAAATAGTCATAGTCTTTTACAAGTATTTTATCGCCCTTGTTATTATTATAAGAGTTATAATAATAATGATTATTGTTATAATAAGAAGAATTAGAAAATTGTTTTGCTTTTTCTTTTCCGTAAAGGGAATCTAAAATATAATTCCCAGAACTATATCTATTGGTAATATAATTGGTTTTAAAGCCTAAAAACTCATCTGCCAAAAAGAGCTTGTCCCTTTCTTTTAAGTAACGAGCAATACTTTTAAACTGGTTGGCTTTTTCTTGAGAGATAAGCTGGTTTTCTTTATTCTTTATTTCAGAAACAATTTGCTTCAACTCATTAACTTGTGCTTTAACAGAAACATTAAAAGCACTCCAAGGGCCATAAGAAGCCAAAACACAAAGTATAAATAATGAAATAGGAAACAGGCTTAATCTTTTCTTTTTACTGAAAAGCATATACAAACTCATTCCTAAAATCCAAACACCAAGTAGCATTAAAAAGTACCTGTTTTCTGTAAAGCTATAATCGCTTATTCGGGTGTAAATCGCCACGAAAAGTAAAACAAGCAAAGGCAATAATAACAGGTAAAATAGAGGATAAAACTTTTTAATGATTTGGTTGGGATGTGTTTTTCTTATCGGTTCTATAATAATCTGAATAATAAACCCAATTATAGCCAAAATACTAATTAAATAAGAGACCCATCCTTTTGGAAGCTCCCAAGCAATGAAAATTTTAATGGAATAGGCATAAACAATAAAAAGGTAAAGCGATAAAATAGGAATTAAAATAAACTTTAAAAAAACATCTAAGGCCTTAGTATAATAAAGTTGTTGGGTGTCGTAAATTTTCTTAGGAAAGTCTGATAAATAAATGAATGTATTGATAATACCAACGCAAGCTACCCATAACTGAAGATAAATTTTATCATCTATTGCTATATTAAATAGGTTATCTATCGCTACAATGGCTAGAGAAACACCAGAAAAAATTACAAATGAGAACAGGCTACTTCTTGCAATGGCAATGATAATTCTTTGTAAATAATTCCAATAATCAGTTTTGTTCCATTTTTTTAAAAACGGAGCAAAAAAAATAAAAACATGACCTGCCAATAGGAGCAAAAACCATCTGATGTAAACAATAGGATTAGAAGAAAAATCATTTTTTGGTAATGAGAAATAATAGACAATTAGGAATACAATGATTGTAATTTTTAAAAGCCAACCTTTCTTTTTATCTGCTAAGCTTTCAGTAAAAAATTGAGCGCCAATAAGCCAACTTACACCCAAGATTAGCGTAAGTAATTCTGCATTATAATTATCAAATATATTGGCTTCGACTAAAATAAGTATAATGAGAAATCCGCTTCCTAAAACCGACCATAAAATTGTGAGTGGAAACCTCTTAAAGGCAGCATAAGTTTTTGAAGGAAGCTCATTAAAATATTTCATTTGTTTTAGTTTAGCGATGGATCATTTGATAAGCTTCTTCCACGTAAGTGTAAAAATCATCTGTAAAAGCTCTATCGTTAGTTTTTTCTTCGCGTTGATGCCCCAGTCGAACAATAATCATATCATCTTCAGGAATCGTGATTACGTACTGTCCCAAAATACCTCGCATTACAAACATTTTTTTGTTGAGGTGGTTGCTTAACCAAAAACCATAACCGTATTCTGGGCTATCTTTAAATTTTGGCTGAATAGAAGTAGCCACAAAACTAGAATCTAAAAGTTGTTCCTCATTCCATTTCCCATGATTTTTATACAGTTTTCCAAATTTTGCAAAGTCTCTAGCGTTGCTGGCAATACAACAATAGGCTTTTTCATCACCCTCTTCATTATCATCTAACTGCCAAAAAGCTTTATCTTGCATTCCCATAGGCTGCCAAAAGCTTTCGCTTAAATAATCTGAAAGTGTTTTTTCACTTGCTTTGGCTATAACCATAGATAATAACTGGGTGTTTCCGCTAAGGTATTTATAAGCTTTTCCTGGTACTTCTTCTACTTTTAACGACAAGATAAGTTCTTTAATATCGTCATCTAAATACGCCCTAGCTGTCATAGAAAACGGACTGTAATAATTTTCTTCCCAATTTAAGCCAGAGGACATCGATGATAAATCACCTACGCTTAATCGCTTATCAAATTGGGGATAAAAATCTGCAACAGGTTGATCTAAGCTCTTTATAAATCCATCTTTAATCGCTTTTCCTAACAAAGCAGAGGTAATACTTTTTGCCATCGAAAATGAATTGGTATGGGATGTTTTACCATAATCATCTGCATATTTTTCATACCAAATGCTGTCATTTTTAATGATAAGAAATGCAACGGTTCCTAACTCTTCGTTTATCGATTGTAATTTTTGTGTCGCTTCCGCGGAATTATATTTTTTATGTAAAGGCCAAGGTTGAGGTTTTCCTGAAGTTTTAATCGTGCGATTATCAAATTCCGAGTAATCGTCTATATACGCAGTTTTATATCCTTTTAAGTAAGTAATTTTAACGCCACGCAAAATATAATCGGCATCAAAAAGGTAAAGCGCCAAAATGGCTAAACCCAATAGGGTAGCTAGGCTAAGAAGAAGCTTTTTAAAAAATTTCATATAAAAGAATGCTGTTAATTGTCAAGCTTAAATATATTAAAACAAAAGTAAACTTAGTTAAGAGGTTGGTTTAAAAGCTATTGTTACCATCGCTTTTTTACCCATTCTTCTTGCTTTTCTTTTGGCAGGAATGTCCAAACTACTATTCGGCTAGTTTTATTACCTGTGCCCATAGAAATCTCTTTTATTTGTTGAGCTTCTAGCTTTTTTAATAATTTATGAATTCCTTTAAGGTTAGATTCTTTTGAAACTAAGGAAGAAAACCAATAAATATCGTTTGCAAACTTTCTACTTTCCCAGATCATATTTTGAATAAACTTAGATTCTCCGCCTTCATAAATAAGTTCATTGTTTGCACCAGAAAAATTAAGCTCTGGAGTTTTTACTTTCTTACCAGATAGGTTTTTTATTTTTCTTCGTGTTCCCTTTTGAGCTTCTTCTATAGAGGAGTGAAAGGGAGGGTTGCAAATAACAACATCTACTTTTTCTTTAGGTTTTAGTATGTGATGAAAAAAATCTCTCGGACTTTTTTGCAGTCGGCAGTCAATTTTATCTTTAAGACTAGGATTTGCATTGACAATGTTTTTGGCAGAAGATATAGATTTTGCATCAATATCAGATGCTATAAATTGCCAGTCGTATTCTGTAGCACCAAGTATGGGATAGATACAACTTGCGCCTACGCCAACATCAAGGCAGGTAATTTTATCACCAGTTGGAATAGTGCCAGAATTACTTTCAGATAATAAATCGGCTATATGGTGGAGATAATCTGCTCTTCCAGGAATTGGCGGACATAAATTCTCATCGGGAAATTCCCAATATTTAATTCCGTAATAGTGATGGAGTAGAGCTTTATTTAAAATTTTTACAGCATTAGGATTAGAAAAATCTATTGATTCTACTCGTACTTTGTTGAGTTTTAAATAATTTTTAAGCTCGGGTTTAGCTTTTAATAGCGCTTCTAAATCATATCTTTCGCGGTTTTTATTCCGAAGGTGTAATCTTGATTTTACTTGTTTTTTTGTAGACATGATTTATGGTAGAATTATAGCGATTTAAAACTTCTTGTTTTATAGCAGTAAATATATAAAGTCTGCAATGATTAAAACCTGAAATACAAAACTTAAAATCTCGACTCGTTTTTTATATCTTATGGCCAACAGTAATATAAGAATAGTAATTAAAGGCAATGCGAGACCAGAAACTAATCTTAACGAATAAACGTTTCTTTTTTCTGAATCTATAAGGGAATAGTAATTCACCTCATTAAAAAGTGGAGAAATAGAGTAGGTTATTTTTTCAACATCCTTAATTTGTTTTGCGAAAGATCCTGAAACATTAAAGTCTTCTCTTTCTGTAAATACCTTGTAAGAAGAATGAGAATTTCCAGCGGCATTGTAATATTGCTGGCGTTCTTTTTTAATATTTAGAATAGGATCTGTATATACTTTACCCGGAATTATAAAATCTATGATAATCATAAGGGCAGCGAGAATAGATAAAACTTGAAACCATTGAGTTAAGGTAAATTCTTTTTTCAGTTTCGAAGAGTCCATTATTATTTTGTGAAGGTTACAAGTAGTTTTAAAGATTGCACATATGGCACAATCTTTAAAACTAAGAATTTATTCTTAATAAATGTGTATTGAAATCCTCAACATAAATTTTACTATTTCAAGCATATAATCTATTTAGAATACGCACCAGAAGAATAGGTAAGCTCGTAACTGTGTGTGTAAATTTCAAAGACGATTCCAAAAGGATCTTCTACGTAACACATTTTAAAAGGTTTTTCTTTAGGGTAATATTCTCTAATTGGCATCCTTTGTTTTCCCCCATAAGCTACAATTTTGTCGATAAGCTCTTCAATATTTGGGTCTTGTATGCAAAAATGAAATAGACCAGTATTGAAGGGATTAAACTCTGGAGCTTCTTTAATTCCGTGCGGAAAAGAAAATAACTCTACTCCAATTCCATCTGAAGTTGCCAAATGAGCAATTTCAAATTCGCTCCAGTCGTCTCCAAACACATCTATACACATTTGTCCAATAGCTGTTTCTTTTTCTTTTTTTACTGTAGAAGGCTGCATGATTACGTACCATCCCATTACTTCTGAATAGAATTTAACTGCTTTATGAATATCTGGAACAGTAAGCCCAATATGGGAGAATGATTTAGGATAATTTTTTATTGTAGTCATAAGATCTAATTTAGATTTCAAAATTAGTATATATTTGCTTGTTAGGCAATAACTTACCTTAAAGTGATATAGTTACTAAAAGGAGTAAAATGCTGTTTTTTAATATTTTAAATTATGTAAATTAAATAAAGATATGGATTGCCCTTTAAATTATACCATGAATTTGATTGGAACAAAATGGAAACCTCTAATTCTATTTCATTTGTTAGATGAAAATTTACGTTCGGGAATTTTACAAAAGAAAATTCTGGGTATCTCCAATAAAATGTTCACTCAGACGGTAAGAGAGTTAGAAAAAGACGGGCTTATTTTTAGAAAAGTATATCCCGTTGTACCACCCAAAGTAGAATATGGATTAACTCATAGAGGAAAATCTCTCGAAATTATTTTAAGAAGTATGGACGAATGGGGATTAAACGATAGCGACGCTAATTAAAACAAACGTTGTTGTTGAGCAGGACTTTCGTGCTCAAGTAACCACTTTTTTCTCCAAATTCCACCAGCATAACCTGTAAGAGAACCATCGCTTCCAATCACTCGATGACACGGAACTACAATCCATAAAGGATTTTTTCCGTTAGCGGAAGCCACTGCTCGAATAGCTTTAGGGTCGCCTAAACGTTTAGAAAGTTCTAGATATGAAGTAGTTTTTCCAAAAGGAATTTTTAAAAGTTCTTGCCAAACACGCTGCTGAAACGCAGTTCCCTGTGGCTGAATAGAGAAATTGAATTCTTGTAACTCACCTTTAAAGTAAGCTTTTAACTGCTCAGCTGCTTCAGTTAATTCTGTATCCTGAAAATTTCTCTCTGGAGTTTCAGATAAAACTGAAATTTTTTCAACCCCATTTGCGTTTCCTTCAATAAGAGCGATTCCAATGGGAGTTGGGAGGTGATATTTATTTTTCATCTTTCTCTTCTCCTGTAAATAAACCTAAACGTTTTGCTCTACGCTCCCAATTTTTCCTAGCCAAGAGTTGCATATCCTCTACGCTATCACTCTCATCCATGATTTCAAGCCCCAAAAGAGTTTCAATAATATCTTCCATGGTAATTAACCCTACAGTATTTCCAAATTCGTCAGTAACAATAGCCAAGTGTGATTTTTTGTCTATAAACAGCTCAAACAATTTGGGAATTGCGGTATGAGAATGTGTAACTAAAACATCTTTTTTTAACTGATTTAGAGTATCGTTTCCTTTATTTTCAATCATATGTTCTAAAACTTCATCTTTCAACACAAAACCTGTTATATTATTGGGTTGAGTTTTGAAGATAGGAATTCTTGAAAATTTTAAATTTTTATGAGTAGAAATAAAATCTTGAATGGTCGTTTCTTCTTCGGCTGTGACCGCAACAGAAAACGGCGTCATCACATCTTTTGCTAAAACCGATTTAAAAACGAGCATATTTTTTATAAAAGTGGTTTCATTTTCTTGAAAAATACCTTCTTTTTCTGCCGCATCTGTAATGGCCATAAACTCTTCTCTGCTCATTGTATTGGCGTGAGCAGATTTGCCAATAAGTTTGGTAGTTAACAAAAGTAGCCACAAAATACCTGTGTATTTTAAAGGAAAAATAATGATACGTAGCGTTTTGGCAGTAAAATTACCTAAAGATTTCCAGTAACTGGCACCAATGGTTTTAGGTATAATTTCTGATAATATTAAAATAAGGATGGTCATAATCGCAGATACCAATCCTACAAAATTGATTCCTAAAATTGAGTAATCAAATCCACCTTCTACAGCTAGTTTCCCAGCTTGGTTTCCCACTAGAATTGCACCTACCGTGTGCGCTATAGTATTAAGCGTTAAAATTGCGGTGAGTGGTGTATCTATATTTTTTTTAAAACCCGCTAAAGTTTTAGCGTAACTTTTTCCTTCTTTCGTTTTAATACGAATAAAAGTAGGGGTAAAGCTTAACAATGCCGCCTCTAGAATAGAGCATAAAAAAGAAACAAAAATAGAAACAAAGGCATAAACGATGAGTAGCGTCATAGTGATAAAGTAATTTTCAACAAGTTAAAAATTATTATGGCTGTTACTCTTAATTTCTATTTAAAATTTAAAAACCCCGAGTAATTTGTGGCTCGGGGTTTTTAGAAACTAACTTAGTTTTGCTTTCCATTTTTTAGCAAGTTCAAATTGCTCAATTGCAGAAACTTTTACATCATCATTATCTTTATAAAAATCAAATTGATGTTGGGTGTTAGAAGATTTAAAGACTAAAGAAATTTGCTCTATAGACTTATCATTTTTTCTAATTTCTAAAAGATCGATAGAGAAGTTTTTAAAATCTATTATGTGCATTTTTTTCTCTAAACTTTCTAAATTTCCATATATTAATTGTTCACTTTTATGATCTATTCCTATATAATCATCACCAAAAACATCAATTTCATTCAGTTGAATTTGATGAATCGCAGCTTTTTCTTGAATATTTTTTAAAGCTTGTTTTTTTCTTTTTGATTTTCCCATAACGGCATAAGCGACTGGGGCTGTAAATACGATTAGGAAAACTAACCCTAATACAATAGATGAAGTATCCATATTTTTCTTTTTTGAGATGGCAGTTACGCTTCCGCGGAAGCGAACTCGAATAAATTTTTAAATAAATCTAGGGTAAGTGTGAAATCCGCAAAGAGGGAAACCTATTACAGGCTTTCACATTTAAAAAAGTAAACAATCACAAAAAGAAATGAAATGGAAAAAGGTATCGAAAGATTTTCGCTCTTTGATCTACACAGAGAAATTGTATAAAAAGAGTTTTGGTTGTTGAAAAAGCATCGACCTTAGAATGATACGCTGTAGTGAAATCATAACTCCATTGGTGATCAATTTCATAAGAAGGTGCAGAAGATGAAATTTCTTCTACGGCATAGAATTTATGTTCATTTGCCGAAGAGCTAATAGTTTCTTTAACGCTATTATCTAGCAAAAAAAGACCATCACCGCTTTTTGCAGTACTTACTAACGAGAGTAGAAGTATGCAAAAAGCAGTGAGAAATCTAGAATAAGATGCTAACGTTAAGTTCATAAAGCGAAGTTGAGCTAAAAGCTTGCCAAGTTAATTATGAAAGTAATTTGGCAGCATCTTTGGCAAAATAAGTGGCAATAAAGTCAGCTCCCGCTCTTTTAATGGCAGTAAGTTGTTCTAAAATGACAGCATCATGATCTAACCAACCTTTTTCTGAGGCGGCTTTGATCATAGCATATTCACCACTTACTTGATATACAGAAATAGGAACATTCACGTTATTTTTTATATCTCTTACAATATCTAAATAACATAATCCTGGTTTTACCATAACGATATCGGCGCCTTCTTCAATATCCATAAGTGTTTCTTTAATAGCTTCATCGCGATTTGCAGGGTCCATTTGGTAAGTTTTCTTATCTTTTGGAATGTCTTTAGCATCTACAGGAGCCGAATCTAGAGCATCTCTAAATGGACCATAAAAAGCAGAAGCAAATTTAGCACTGTAGCTCATAATCCCGGTATTAGTGAAACCTTCCGTTTCTAAAGTTTCTCTCATCACCAATATTCTACCATCCATCATATCGCTTGGGGCAACAAAATCGGCTCCAGCTTGGGCGTGAGATAAAGCCATTTGTGCTAATGCTTTTACAGATTCGTCGTTGAGTACTTTTCCATTTTCTATAATCCCATCGTGGCCATAAATGGAATAAGGATCTAAAGCAACATCGGTCATCACCACCATTTCTGGAACAGCATCTTTTACAGTCTTAATAGCTCGTTGCATAAGTCCATCTGCATTTACAGCTTCGGTTCCTTTATTATCTTTTAGTTGATCATCAACTTTTACAAATAATAAAACTGATTTTATACCCAAGCTCCACAGGTCTTTTACTTCTTGCTGAAGTAAATCTAAACTGAACCTAAAATAATTGGGCATCGAGGCAATTTCCTCTTTTTTATTTTTGCCTTCTACTATAAATAATGGAGCCTGAAAATCGTTAGGAGTTAGAAAGTTTTGTCTTACTAAGCTTCTAATGGCTTCGTTTGTTCTTAATCTTCTATTTCTTCTTAGTGGGAACATAGGTTTTTGGCATTAGCTATTAGCTTTTAGCCTTTAGCTTGTTATATTTTTATTTCTTCTTCTTCTTAGATTATTGTTATTAACTAATAACTGAAAATTTTAGCTTGATAATTTTTGAATTAATGAATTAAGCATCTTTTTTATTTCTTCTACCTGAATCAGTAAACTTGCTCCAATTTCTTTCGGAATGAAATGAAGTTCAATACTTAATAAAAGCTGATACTCCAACTCATTAGCAGAACCGAATGCAAAGTAAAGAAATCTTGAGAAATCTTTTTCTGATTTTCTTCCACAGCCTTCAGCAATATTTGTCGGTATAGAACTAGAAGACCTTTTCATCTGACTAACCAAATTAAATAATTCTTCTTTAGGATATGTTTTTGTGTGTTTATAAATAGCTAGCGTTAATTCATGTCCTTTTTGCCAAACTAAATATTTTTTATAATCCCTCATTTCAATTATTCTTCTTTCTATTAAAAGCTAAAAGCTAAAAGCTAATTGCTTTAAGCTTTAATCCAATCTTTAGGCTTTTCTAAAACTTTTAGTAGTTTTTCTTCTTCGCTTCCTTCTGTAGGCTGGTGATCATAAACCCATTGCACGTGTGGAGGCAAACTCATTAAAATACTTTCTATTCTTCCGTTGGTTTTTAAACCGAACAAGGTGCCCTTATCGTGTACTAAATTAAACTCGACATAACGACCTCTACGTATTTCTTGCCAAGTTCTGTTTTCTTCCGTAAAGCTTAAGGTTTTTCTTTTTTCAACAATGGGAACGTAAGCTTCTAAAAAACTGTCACCTACTTCGGTAACAAAATTATACCAGTCTTGCATACTTTTTTCTTCGGAAACTTTTAAATGATCAAAAAATAAACCTCCAATACCGCGAGCTTCATTACGGTGAGCATTCCAAAAATATTCATCACATTTTTTCTTATATTCTGGGTAGAAAGATTTATCGTGTTTCTCACAAGCACTTTTAGAAACTTCATGAAAATGTTGAGCATCTTCATCAAATAAATAATAAGGTGTTAAATCTTGACCACCACCAAACCATTGATCTACCGTGTTACCCTGTTTGTCGTACATTTCAAAATAACGCCAGTTAGCGTGTACTGTAGGAACCATTGGGTTTTTTGGGTGAATAACTAGACTAAGTCCGCATGCAAAGAAATTAACATCACCTACATTAAAGTATTTTTGCATAGCCGGAGCTAAAGGCCCGTGAACAGCAGAAATATTTACACCGCCTTTTTCGAAAACATTTCCGTTTTCGATGACGCGTGTCCTTCCGCCACCGCCTTCTTCACGCTTCCAAATATCTTCATGAAACTTAGCTTCACCGTCTACCTCTTCTAGCTTTTGTGTAATACGATCTTGTAAATCTTGAATGTAATTATAAAATTTATCTTTCATTTTCAATATAAATCAATTGTTGTGTTGCTTTTTTAGCCTCATTTGGAGTAGAAACTTTTAAAGCCTTTTTCATTTCTTGCTGAAGAACAGCTACAATATTTTCTTCGTTTATTCCTTGTTCAAAAAGATTTCTGCCTTGTTGATTATTATGTAAATCCATAATTTTTGCCAATTCTTCATTGGGCGAGAGTTGCTCGTGCAAATGAGTTATTTTTCTTGCCCATTCTAAAGACTTCTTTACGGAATTATTTCCGCGGAAGCAATATTGAGCAATTAAAAAATTCCATAATGCATGTCTAAATGCATTGGCTTTATTGTTTTTATGGTGTGATTTTCCAAAAAGTTGATTGCATATGCTTACACTTTTTTGAGTTGCCTTATACGTAGGAATAATATAAGTAGGGTGAAGTGTAAAATGTTGGGCCAGCACGAAAAACTGCTTAAAATTTAAGTTTTTTATACGAGCCCAAATTGCCACTATCCTTGATATTCTTTTACAGCATCAACAAAGGCTTTAGCATTTTCTACCGGTATGTTAGGTAAAATACCGTGACCTAAATTGACAATATATTTGTCTTTTCCAAACTCATTAATCATTTGGTGAACCATTTGTTTAATCTCTCTTGGAGGAGAAAATAACCTTGACGGATCAAAATTACCTTGCAATGTAATGTTACCACCGCTTAAGTAACGCGCATTTCTTGCAGAACATGTCCAATCTACACCTAAGGCCGAAGCACCAGATTCGCTCATTTCTTTTAGGGCAAACCAGCATCCTTTCCCGAAGGCAATTACAGGAATATCGTCTTTTAAAGCGTCTATAATTTGTTGCATATACTTCCAAGAAAACTCTTGATAATCTACAGGAGAAAGCATTCCTCCCCAAGAATCGAATAACTGAACTGCATCTACTCCAGCTTCTACTTTTCCTTTTAGGTAAGCAATAGTAGTATCGGTTATTTTTTGTAATAAAATATGCGCTGCCATAGGTCGTTTAAAACAAAACTCTTTGGCTTTATCAAAGTTTTTAGAACCTTGTCCTTGTACTAAGTAGCAAAGAATAGTCCACGGTGAACCTGCAAAACCTATTAACGGCACTTCGTCATTCAAAGCTTGTTTGGTCATCTTAATGGCTTCGTAAACGTAACCTAATTCTTCATACACATCTGGTACAACGATATCATTTACTTGTACTGGAGTTCTTACTGGGTTAGGTAACCAAGGACCAACGCCAGGTTTCATTTCTATTTCTACTCCCATGGCTTGAGGAACTACAAGAATATCGCTAAAAAGAATAGCTGCATCTGTTCCTACTTGGTGAATAGGCATTACCGTAATCTCGGTAGCTAACTCTGGAGTTCTACAACGTGTAAAGAAGTCATATTTCTCCTTAAGCTTCATGAAGTCTGGTAAATAACGACCTGCTTGACGCATCATCCAAACTGGCGGACGTTCTACCGTTTCTCCTTTAAGGGCTTTTAAAAATAAATCGTTTTTAATCATTTTTATATTTTTTTACCACTTGCACGATGACATTTTCTATAGTGGGTTGGTTCGCAATTATGATATGATTAGTGTGTTTTTCTAATTCTTTAGCTGTGGTAGTACCTATACAAAATGCAATTGCAGATTTTAAAGTATTTACAGCGAAAAAGCTTTTTACAGCACTCGGACTAAAAAACAAGACGCCATCAAATTCTTGTTTAAATTCTTTATGATTTTCTAAGGTATCATATACCTGTATTTCTGTAAAGGAAATATTATTTTCTTTTAGTTTTTGAGGAATTTCATTCCTTCTCTTTTTTCCACAGAAGAAATAAAACTCTTCATTATTATGGGATTCACATATTTTATGAGCTAAATCTTTACCGTAATCTTGAGATTCAATAATATTAATATTGTTCTCTCTTAATAACTGTGAGGTTTTTTCACCTACCACATATGCATTTTCAATACTAACCTTATCTTTTATTACCTTCCAGGTGTTTTGGCTAGTAATAATAGCATTTATCACTTCTTTAGAGAAACTAAAATTAGATATTGGTGAAATGCGTATAGCATCGTATGATACATAGCTAATGCCTGCATTTAATAATAATGACTCTTGGTGTTTGTCAAGTTTTTTAGTGCTGAGTATCGTTGTCATTGTTTTTTAAATAATTTTCGACATCACTCTTTTTTCCAAATACTACCAATGTATCGTCTTCTTTAAAAACGGTATCGGGGGTAGGCATTCCTAATCCCTCTTTTTTATGAGTTTTTCTTCCGATAAGGTTATTGTAATTTTTATTTCTTAATATGGTAATGATATTTAATTTGTATTTCTTCCTAAAA
Source organism: Mesonia algae (assembly GCF_003253545.1). Taxonomy (GTDB): domain Bacteria; phylum Bacteroidota; class Bacteroidia; order Flavobacteriales; family Flavobacteriaceae; genus Mesonia; species Mesonia algae. The sequence continues at coordinate 441,178 of NZ_QKYV01000001.1, read as the reverse complement.
TCAGATTCAAATAATTTTTCTCCCACATGTTTTTTGTAAACAGCTACTTCTGAAACTAAGTGATCATCATCGGTTTCAAAATTATCAATACTACCTTTCAGGTTAATTTTTTTAGTAAGTCTCTCAGCAAATTCTTGTTCGGGATGTACTATTTGGTCTATTCCCATCGCCTCTAATATAGTATCTTGAATCTCTGAAGAGGATCTGGTAATAATTTTTGCTTTAGTGATTTTTTTAACAATGGCAGTTACCATAAGGCCAGTTCCTCCGTGCTCTCCAATGGCAACAATCACCACATCTGTATTTTTTAAAGGTAGAGATTGGTATGCACTTTCGTTGGTAGCATCCATTGAAACGGCATGGGAAACCTTGTTTTTTATAAGCTCTATTTTTTTTAAATCCTTATCGGAAGCAATCACTTCATTGCCAGAATCGGCTAAATGAATAGCGAGCGACATTCCAAAATTTCCAAGGCCAATGACAACTATTTTCATTTAGTATTTTTTAATTGATAAGAATATTTTCTTTTGGGTATGTATACTCTGTTGTATTTACACTTTTTAAGATTCCTATCATTAGATTAATAAGACCTATTCTGCCAAAAAACATTAAAAATATAATTACATATTTACTGTTTTCACTAAGTGCAGGGGTAATTCCTAAAGAAAGTCCCACTGTACTGTAAGCAGAAAAAGTTTCAAAAGCAATTTGTAATAATGTAAACTCTGGATTAAAAATAAGCAATAATAAAATTCCTGTTCCTATAGAGGTTAAAGAAATAGCGATAATTGCAAAAGCTCGCAAAACTGCTTCTTTGGCAACACGTCTTGTTCCAATTTCTATATTTGGTTTGTCTTTAGCGATAGAAAAAATATTAAGTGTAGCTAAAGCAAACGTTGTGGTTTTTATACCACCACCTGTAGATGCCGGGGAAGCTCCAATCCACATAAGGAAAATCATAAATAAGATTCCAGGAATGGTAAAATTGGTCATATCTACCGTATTAAATCCTGCAGTTCTTGTGGTAACGGAAGAGAACATAGCGGTTGTAAATTTCCCGAAAGCAGTTTTATGCTCCGCTAAATTGGTTTGTTGTTCAGATAATAAAAAGAAAGCGGTACCGGCCACAATTAATATAAGGGTAGTATACATCACAATTTTAGTGTTGAGTGTAATGACCCTAGATATAAATTTTTGATTTTTCTTGTTAAAAATATTATAGAAAAACTTTCTTACATATTGAATAAAATTAGAGGCAATAGCATAACCTAACCCCCCAAATACAATTAGCGCCATAACCACCCATTGCATATAGTAATTAAATCTAAAATTAGCGTCATATAAACCAGTAGATGATGTAGAAAAACCAGCATTACAATACGCAGAAACGGCATGGAACATAGCAAAAAAACTTTTATGTTCCATATTCTCTACATCTTGAAGTGAGCTGTAAATTAATAAAGCTCCAATACCTTCTATGATTAAAGAAAATACCACAATACGCATAGCAGTTTGCATAATGCTGTTTAATTTTTCATTCCCTAGAATATCTTTCATAAAAAGACTTTCTTTAAATGAAGCACCACTTTTAAAGAAGTAAGCAAAAAATGAAGTAAAGGTCAACATCCCTAAACCTCCAAGCTGAAACAATATCATAATTACGGTCTGCCCAAATGGAGTAAAATCTTTGGCGGTATCAAGAACAATTAAGCCAGTTACGGCAACAGCACTTGTTGATGTAAACAAAGCATCGGTAAAGCTAATGCCAGAGGTGGTAGCTGCAGGTAGCATTAACAAAAAAGTACCCGCTATGGCAATTAGCGCAAAACTACCCACAAATAATATAGCCGGATTAAAATAGAGATCATAAATACCTCTTACTAGAAAGGTAAGTCTTATGAAAAAGTAGAAGATTAGGCCGTATTCCATAAAATAGCGTTCTCTAAAAAACGTATCTATAAAAGAACCTTCATAATTTACTAAGACTAAAATAATTTCTAAAACGATTAGAAATGAAAGTAAAATTAGATTGAATCGAGAAGTGCGCTTAACTCTGTGTATTGATTGTAAATATTGATACTTGTAATAGTTAAAAGCAATAAGGGCGAATAACAAAACTGGCAAAGCAATAAGCTTGTAGAGTCTATATTCTTTAAAACTATCAAAGCCAAAATCAAATATTAAAAAAGATAGCAGAATAATGTCTAAAAACCAAAGGGCAATATTTGAATGTGCCACCTTTTTAAACATTAGTGCTCTAGTTTGGCTTTTATGGAGTGCATAAGTTCTTTTCCTCCTTGTTGTAATATTTTATGAGCTAAATTTTGACCCACATCTTGGTAGTCACTTACGTTAAAAGTAGCTTTTTCTTCTATTTTTTCTTTTCCGTCAAGGCTAAAAAGATTTCCGGTAAACGAAATTTTTTCTTCATTTTTAAATTCTGCTAAAGCTCCAATAGGGGCGGTACAACCTCCTTCTAAAGTTCTTAAAAACTCACGTTCAACGTGAACGCACATAGCTGTTTTTTCATCATTAAGCTTTTCTACAGCCTCTTTTGCATAAGAGTTAGATTCATTCACAACAATTAGCATTGCACCTTGAGCTGGGGCTGGAGTCATCCAATCTAAAACGGTGTGATTTTCTGGTTTTAAATTAATACGCTCTAGACCTGCTGCAGCAAAAATAGCTCCGTTCCAATCTTGGTTATCTTGTAGCTTTTGAAGTCTTGTATTAACATTTCCGCGAAGGTTTACAATTTTATGAAAAGGGTATTGGTTTAACCATTGTGCTTTTCTGCGTAAGCTTCCTGTAGCTATTACACCTTCTGAAGCTAGAAAATCTAAACCTTTATGAATTAAAATATCGTGTACATTGGCGCGTGGTAATACCGCAGCTTGCACAATACCTTTTGGTAATGCTGTAGGAACGTCTTTCATAGAATGTACGGCAATGTCTATTTCGCCTTTTACCATCGCAATATCTAGCGTTTTGGTAAAAATGCCTGTAATACCCATTTCGTAAAGCGGTTGATCTAAATTAAGATCACCTGTAGATTTTACGGGTAATAATTGAGTTTTGTACCCTAAGGCTTCGAGTTTATCTTTTACCGTATTGGCTTGCCACAGCGCTAATTCACTATCGCGAGTACCAATTCTTATTGTTGTCCCCATGTAAACTTATTTCGAAAAATCTTCTAGTTGAAAAACCTTTTGTATAAGTGCCAAGCTTTCATCGTTAGAATCGCTATCCTCTTTAAGGTGACTAGCAAATTGATTCATTATTTTTTGAATAATACGATTACTTACAATTTCGGCGTGTTCATTATTAAAGTCGCTAAGTTTTTTGCTTTGAAAGTCCAATTCTTCGTCTTTCATATTTCTTAGCTTATGTTTTAAAGCCTTGATGGTGGGAGCAAATTTACGTGTCTCTAACCAAGCATTAAAATCTTTTCTTACCTCTTCTATAATAATTTTAGCTTGTGGAATAAATGTTTTTCGCTTTGCTAAAGTAGCATCGGTCATTTGAGAAAGATGATCTAAATGAATGAGTTTTACATTCTCCAAATCGGCCACATCATCAGATACATTTTTAGGAATCGATAAATCTAAAATTAGCAATTCTTTATTGGAATAGATAAGTTCTTTAGAAATGGTAGGATTTTGTGCTCCTGTTGCAACGATAAGGATATCGGTGTCCCGAATCTCGGTTTGCAAATCGGCATGATCTTTTACGATAAGATTAAACTTTCCTGCAACTTTTTCAGCTTTATCTTTAGTACGATTAATTAACGTAATATGATCATTTTTGGTGTGTTTCACCAAATTTTCACACGTGTTACGTCCAATTTTTCCTGTTCCGAAAAGGAGAATATTCTTATCGGAAACATTTTCGTAGTTATTTAAAATATATTGTACTGAAGCAAAAGAAACCGAGGTTGCTCCTGAAGAGATTTCGGTTTCATTTTTAATTCTCTTGCTTGCTTGAATCACAGAATTGACTAAACGTTCTAAAAACGGATTGGTCATTTGTAAATTCTTGGAAAGAGAAAAAGCAAATTTTAACTGACTAATAATCTCGAAATCACCCAAGATCTGACTGTCCAAACCTGTTCCCACCTTAAAAATATGAGAAATGGCTTCTTGGTTTTTATAAACATAAGCCACTCTTTCAAATTCTTCTACCGTGCCGTGCGTATGTTGGCAAAGAAGTTTTATAAGTTGAAAAGGGTGTTGAGCAAATCCGTAAATTTCGGTTCGGTTACACGTAGAAGTTACAAGTATGCCGTCTACACCGTCTTTTTTTGCGTCCTCAATTAAATTCTTTTTTTTCTCTTCATCGAGACTAAAGTGTCCCCTAATGTCGGCGTCAGCTTTTTGATAGCTTAGACCAATGGCATAAAAAGAATTGTGTTTAGATATATGGTAGTTCTTCATAGAAGAAAAAAGTCCTGAATATTTAGACTACAAAAGTAACCGCTTACATTTTCTAAAAATAACGTTAAAAGTACTTTTATTGTCGCTATAAGTTATTTTGATCTAGAATTTACTCTAATTTAATGAATTAAGCTATTTTTGTAGTATCAACAAGCATTTGAAGATCATTATTTTAGAATGATTCTAAATAAAAACAAGATTTTGTCTATGAATATTTCATTAGAAAATAACGCTCAAAGTACTTTTCATAAATTAGTTATTGAGGAAGGGATTCATATTCTTACTTTTCAAAATAACACTACTGATAATCAGGTTTTTGAAAAAGATATTCATCTTGATTTTATTCAGTTTCATTTTTGTTTAAAAGGCTCAGGTCAGTTTAGTTTTAATCAAGGAAACTATACCCTAGACTTAGGTGATGAAAAATCGTTGTTGCTTTATAATCCTACTAAAAATTTACCGCTTAGTGTCACGGTAAGTGCTAATTCTTGGATGGTAAGTGTCATTATTTCTATACAGAAACTGCATTCACTTTTTTCTGATGAAGCCAATTATATAGATTTTTTAACAGATGATAATAGAGACAAAAAATACTATCAAGAACAATCTATAAGTCCGTCTATGGCTGTAGTTATTAGTCAGATTTTAAACTTTAATTTACACCCATCAGTAAAGAAAATTTATCTAAAAGGAAAGGCTTACGAACTTATGGGGTTATACTTTAATAGACCCGAAGAAGCAGATGTTGAGCAATGCCCTTTTTTGATTGATGAAGATAATGTACGCCGTATTCGCAAAGCAAAAGATATAATGATACAGCGCATGGCAGAACCACCAAGCTTACAAGAATTAGCGAATGAAATTGGACTTAGCTTAAAGAAATTAAAGGAAGGGTTTAAAGAGGTGTATGGCGATACTGTATTTGGATTTTTATTTGATTACAAAATGGATTTTGCTCGAAAACTTTTAGAGACAGGACAACACAATGTAAATGAAGTAGGTTTAAAAGTAGGTTACAGTACAGCAAGTCATTTTATTGCCGCTTTTAAAAAGAAATTTGGGACTACCCCAAAAAAATATATACAGTCGGTTAATTTAATTTAACTATTGTGTGATTGATAAATAGAAGGAATTAGAAAGAATTTTGTTAGTATAATCGATTATTTTTGAAATAAATAAATTGAAATGAAAGGAGTTTTACTCGTTAATTTAGGTTCTCCAGAGAGTACCAATCCAAAAGATGTAAAGAAGTATTTAGATGAATTTTTAATGGATGAGCGCGTAATAGACGTACCATGGCTTCTGCGTGCTTTTATAGTAAAGGGAATTGTTTTAAATACAAGACCAAAAAAATCCGCGGCAGCGTACCAAAAAATATGGTGGGAAGAAGGGTCTCCACTTATCGTACTATCAGAACGTTTGCAAGAAAAAATAGATAAGTTTACTGAAGTTCCTATATCTCTGGCGATGCGTTATGGAAAACCAAATATAGAACAAGGTTTAAAAGAGTTAAGCGCAAAAGGTGTGGATGAGGTATTACTATTGCCATTGTACCCACAATTTGCGATGGCTACTACAGAAACAATTTTGGTTTTAGCAGAAGAGTTACAAAAGGAAAAATTTCCGCAAATGAAGCTTACTACGTTACCACCGTTTTATAACCGTCCAGATTATATAGAGGTTCTTTCCCGTAGTATTGCCGAAAAAATAGAAAACTTAGATTACGAACATTTATTATTTAGTTACCACGGCGTTCCAGAAAGACACATTAAAAAGAGTGATATTACCAAATCGCATTGTCAAATAGATGGTACATGTTGTAAAACTCCGTCACCAGCACACCAATTTTGTTATCGTCACCAATGTTATGAAACCACGCGTTTGGTCGCAGAGAAATTAGATTTAAATCCAGATGCGTTTAGCACTTCGTTCCAGTCCCGTTTAGGATTTGATCCTTGGTTACAACCCTATACCGATAGAACAATTGAGAAGTTTGCTCTTAACGGAATAAAAAAAATGGCAATTGTTACACCGGCATTTGTTTCAGATTGTTTAGAAACCTTAGAAGAAATTGCCATGGAAGGCGAAGAAATTTTCCATGAAAATGGCGGAAAAGAATTTACGGTGATTCCGTGTTTAAATGATCGGGAAGATTGGGTAAAGACGTTAAGCAGTTGGATAAATTCTTGGGCAGAATTAACAGAAGAAGAAAGTATCGTTAAATAATGGCAAAGGTAAATTCGACCGCCTTAGGACAAGAACCTATAGGGAAGCTTCTTATAAAGCAATCTTTACCAGCCTCTATAGGCATTTTAGTAATGTCTCTAAATATTTTGGTCGATACTATTTTTGTAGGTAATTGGATTGGACCTACCGCCATTGCCGCTATAAATGTTGTTTTACCGGTCTCCTTTTTTATTGCTGCTTTAGGAATGGCGATTGGGATAGGAGGTTCATCAATTATCTCTCGTGCTTTAGGAGCAAATGATAGTAGCAAGGCATTAAAAACTTTTGGCAATCAAATTACCCTAATCATAGTGCTGTGTATTACGTTAGTAATTTTAGGGTTGACATTTATAGAACAATTAATTCCTGCATTTGGAGGAAAAGGAGAAATTTATGCTCCTGCAGAAATTTATTATCGTATTGTGCTTTACGGAGTTCCTATTTTAGCCTTAAGCATGATGGGAAATACAGTAATTAGGGCAGAAGGAAAACCTAAGTTTGCCATGATCGCTATGATTTTACCTTCTATAGTTAATCTAATAGCAGATTATTTTCTCATTAATGTTTTAGACTTAGGGATGGCAGGTGCAGCTTGGGCAACCACAGGTTCTTATGTAATCTGTTTTTTATATGTTTTATGGTTTTTTCTTTCTAAAAACTCTGAATTAAAACTACAAAGCGCTCATTTTAGGTTAGATCTTCCCATTTTAAAAGAAATAAGTTCTTTAGGTTTTGTGACATTAGCAAGACAAGCAGTGGTGAGTATTACTTACTTATTACTGAATAATATTTTATATAATCTTGGCGGAGCTGCCTCGGTTACGGTTTATGCGATTATAGGTAGAATGCTCATGTTTGCTTTATTCCCAGTATTGGGAGTTACTCAAGGATTTTTGCCTATTGCAGGTTATAATTATGGAGCAAACAATCCGTCAAGGGTAAGAGAATCTATTAATAAAGCTATTTTATATGCGGGAGTATTGGCGCTAGTAGTTTTTGCGATTATCATGATTTTTCCAGAATCTATTGTAGCTATTTTTACGACAGATAAAACCATTTTGGCAGAAACACCTTCGGCTATGCGTTGGGTTTTTGCAGCATTACCCATTATTAGTTTACAATTAATTGGTTCAGCTTATTTTCAAGCCGTTGGGAAAGCAACTCCAGCTTTGTTATTAACGCTCACGAGACAAGGCTTTTTTTTTATACCGTTAATTTTAATTTTACCAAAATACTATGGAGAACTAGGAGTATGGATCTCTTTTCCCTTAGCGGATGTAATTTCAACTATAGTTACAGGTATCTTTCTTAATAAGGAGATTAGAAAGAATTTAGTCCCGAAAACAGCTTTACCGATAGAAGAATAATTAAATTTGAATATGGAGTATTATAATTACATCAAATCTCTTCATTTAATCTTTGTGATTACTTGGTTTGCAGGCTTATTCTACATTCCAAGGCTATTTATATATCATATAGAAGCACAAGATAAAGATTCCACCGAAAGGGAGATTTTAAGTAATCAATTTAAGATTATGACCAAGAGGTTATGGTTTATAATTACTTGGCCTTCTGCAATTTTAGCTACATTATTTGCGATTATACTATTAATTCTACAACCTGTTTGGTTACAACAGGATTGGATGCATGTAAAGCTGGCATTTGTTTTGTTATTGTTTGTCTATCACTTTAAATGTCATCAAATTTTTAGGCAATTACAGCGAAATGTTTTTAAATGGTCATCTAACCAAATGCGATTATTTAACGAGGGTTCTACACTTATCTTGTTTTCAGTAGTGTTTTTAGTGATTTTAAAAAACTCTTTGAATTGGATTTTTGGTGTAGCAGGAATTTTTGTGTTGGGAATTTTGTTAATGTTAGGAATAAAAATTTATAAACGAATTAGAAATAAAGGTAAATAAGATGAGGTGGCTTAAGCGCTCTTTAAGAACTCGTATATTCTTAAGCATGATTTTTTTAGTGCTGGGAGCTTCTGTGCTTATTGCTATTGTTACGATCTATCAATATAAAAAAGAAGCTGAAGCTTACCAAAAAGATAAACTAAAACAAAAAGAAGCTTCTATACGGGCAAGTATCAATTACGAGATACAAACCACCACCTATGAAGTAACCACAGAGAATATTCCTTTAATTTTTAGAAAGAAAATCTACGAGCTTAAGAATATTCATAATACCGAGATTAACTTTTACGACCTCAAAGGTAGATTGCTCAAATCGTCTAAACCTACTTTTTTTAAAGATACTTCGATTACTAAGATGCCCGAAATGGCTCTTACACAGTTAGAAAATTCAGAAAACAAAAAATACGTTCAATACTATAAAGAAGACGGAGTAAAGTACCAATCTTCTTATACTTATATCACTGATACTTATTTTAAACCTTTAGCTATTCTCAATTTGCCAAAAATTGAAGATGATGGTTTTATTGATATGCAGCTAAAAGATTTTCTAACCATTTTAGCTCAAGTTTATTTACTTCTTATTCTTGCTGCCATTTTGCTTTCCTATTTTCTTTCTAAATACATTACCTCTTCTTTAAAGGCGGTAAGTGAGAAGATTCACGCTACGCGATTAGATAAAAAGAATAAGAAAATTGCGATTAAAGACACTTCCGAGGAGATAAAATCACTTATAAAAGCTTACAATTCTATGATTGATGAATTGGAAGAAAGTGCTGTAAAATTAGCTACCAACGAACGAGAACAAGCTTGGCGAGAAATGGCAAAACAAGTAGCCCACGAGATTAAAAATCCGCTTACTCCTATGCGTCTTACCGTGCAAAGTTTTGAGAGAAGATTTGATCCCGATGATCCAGACATAAAAGAAAAACTCAATGATTACACTAAAACACTAATTCAGCAAATAGATACGATGAGTTCTATCGCATCAGCATTTTCAAACTTTGCCAAGATGCCAGCGCAACAAAATGAAACCCTCAACGTGCCTAAAATTGTAAAATTAGCACTTGATATTTTCAATGAAAGAAATATTATTTTCTTTACGGAAGAAGAAGAAATCTTAGCCATTTTCGATCGTACACAGCTTATTAGAGTAGTGACCAATTTGGTGAAAAACGCTTTGCAAGCCTCAGAAGAAAATCCGCAGCAGCGTATAGAAGTGAGTGTAAAAACCGACGAAAATTATGCTTGTATTCTAATAAAAGATAATGGTTCTGGTATTTCAGAAGAAAATAAAACCCGTATTTTTGAACCTAAGTTTACTACTAAATCTAGCGGAATGGGACTAGGTTTAGGAATTATTAAAACCATTATAGAAGCCTACAAAGGCACTATTACCTTTACCTCACAAGAAGGTGAAGGCACTACATTTGAAGTTAAATTTCCTAAAATATAAACCATGAGTTACAACAATATTTTAATAGAAAAAGAAAACGGACTGGCGCAATTAACGATTAACCGTCCTAAAAAATTAAACGCTCTCAATAGAGAAACTTTAGAAGAGATACATAACGCTTTCGCGGAATTAGAAAGCGACGAGAATGTGAAAATAATTGTCCTTACCGGAAGCGGAGAAAAAGCCTTTGTAGCTGGAGCAGACATCTCTGAATTTGCCGATTATAGCATAGCAGAAGGAAAAAACTTGGCAGCAAAAGGACAAGAGGAAGTTTTTGATCGCATCGCCAATTTTCATAAACCTGTAATTGCAGCCATCAATGGTTTTGCTCTTGGGGGAGGATTAGAATTAGCCATGGCAGCACATTTTAGAATTGCTAGTGATAATGCCAAAATGGGACTTCCAGAAACATCTCTTGGAGTAATTCCTGGGTATGGAGGTACACAACGTTTACCGCAATTAGTAGGGAAAGGAAGAGCGATGGAAATGATTATGACCGCAGGAATGATAGATGCTAAACAAGCTTTACAATACGGGTTAGTGAATCATGTAACTCCTGCAGAAGAACTTATGGAATTCACCACAAAAACGGCTCAGAAAATCATGAGAAATTCTATGGTAGCGATTGGTAAAGCCATAGAAGCCATAAATGCAAATGATGAAGACGGAGTAAATGGTTTTGATAAAGAAATTGAAAACTTTGGAAAGAGTTTTGGAACAGAAGATTTTAAAGAAGGAACAACCGCTTTTTTAGAAAAAAGAAAAGCAGATTTTCCAGGAAAATAAAGAGCGAAATTTATTTAAAGTAAAGCTGTCTAAAAGTGTATTTTCGTCAACCTGAACTTGTCTGAATTGAATATTTAATTTAGGAGAGTTTGAATCAGGTTATCATACTTATGTACAAGTAAGGATGATAAAATTCTGAAATCTATTCAGAATGACATTTTTTATGCTTTTAGATAGCTTTCTTGTTTACTACATCTTAAGATTAATTTTATAACTAATGAAATTCTATTTTTTTACGCTTTATGCTTTCATTGTTCTTGCAGTCACTTTCAACTCTACTGTGAGTGCTCAAAACAGCAGAATTAAAGTTGATAAAAGCGAAATATTTAAAGATAGGGGGAGAACATCAAGCCTATTATATTCTGCAGAAGATAAATTAGGCGGTGCTGTATTGGTTAGAGTGTTTTATGGAGGCGATATTTATATGCCTAAACTTTATGTTGTAGAGCATTATGATGCAAATTTAAATTTAAAGAATCACTATGATATAAGAATAGAACACAATAGGTTAAAAGCACTTTTTATAAAAGATAATAAAGTTAATCTTATTGAATATCGTTGGGATAAGGAGAAGAAGTCAAATGATTATAATGTCCTAACGGCAAGTTTAAATGATTTTAAATTCCACTCAAGAAATCTATTTTCTATTTCAGACGATTATTTTGAGAATTCGTCAAAGGCGGGTAAAATTTTAAGATATGTGAGGAGTGAAAACAGGGATATTGATGAAACAGGAGAGGTTACTTTTTCTGAAAACAACAAGCTCGTAACCTTTAATTTTGATTTGTTGGATAGTGATAAACAACGTCATTTGATAAAAGTCTATGATACTGATTTTAATAAAATTTTTGAACATAATCTTATAGAGGATACTAAAGACCGACTGTTCGATTTTAATTCAATTGCAACCAATGAAAGTGACACTACAGTTTATTTTTTAGGAAAATCGTATAAAAATTACCTTAAAAAATCTAAGATTTTTGGAAAGGTTGATTATTTATACAAGCTCTTCAAGATTAATAATAAGGGAGAAAAAGAATTGAGTTTCAATACTAATGAAAACTTTATCTCATCATTAAAAGTATTAACTAAAAATAATCAGTTAGCATGTGTGGGTTTTTATTCTGAAAAAGATGACGACCAATACATGGGAATAGTAAATTATCAAATTCATCCAGAAGATTTCACTATTAAACGAGAAGTATTTAATCCGTTTACGGAGCAGTTTATGATAGATAAGTATGGAGAAGAAAAAGGTAAACGTAGACGAAAGAATGAAAAAGAACTCAAAAGAAGTCTAACTTATAGAAACTTTCACTTTGATGATAATTACAATATTTATCTAACAGCAGAAGAGGTGTATTATAGTCAATTACCGAATTACGGAGGAGGAAGACATTACGGTATGAGGTCTGGAGTGTTATTACATTTTGATGATATTTTATGTGCTAAAATTAATGCTACCGGAAATTTAGAATGGGCTAGGAATATAAATAAAATTCAAACTTCACGTGGAATTGAAGCGGAACACTATTCTTTTTTAAGTACGGTTAAAGATGGTATTACTTATCTTTTTATAAATGCTCCTAGGGAGATAAAAGAATTAAAAGACGGTAGATCGGTAATTACGACAACTAACCTGAAAAACCTAAATTTATATAGATTTGAGATTGATTCTACAGGTAATATGGGGTACCATAAAATTATCGATAGCGATGAAGCGGAAGTAAGCTATAAAATTGGTGAAGGAAGTGTTTCAAAGCCTACAAAGAATATATATTTTATAGGTAGTAAGAAAATAAAAAAGCAAATCGTAAGGCTAGAACTACAAGATTAAAACAAAAGAATGGAGCTTCAACGTATTTCTGGAAAACATAAAAATAATAAGCTTTTGTATTACATAAAAAACTATACAAGGTTATTGTTACCTGATGCTTATTATCAAAAAAGACTAATAAATAAATTAAAATCTATTCCAAAGAAAGAACAGGAAGAAATTTTAAAAAGAGTAAATTATTACAACAAATTAGAAGAGAAAGTTGATTTACCTACAGCTACACCTAAACTTTTAAATCTTAAGCTAAAAGATGGAAAAACCTATTTTTTCGATTTTAGAGAATACACAAGGTATTTTAAGAAGCATTTAAAATGTTCTTTTTTGTTTGGAGATATTGTTGAAGTACCTTCTCAACCTTCATTTGTAAAAAGCAGACCCATACATCCTTCTAATGAAAATTCTATTCTCTTAAAATGGAATAAAATCAGGCATTTTTTATTTATTAAAAATGACTCCAAGTCTTTTTTAGAAAAAAAGAATATGTTGGTGAGTAGAGGGAAAGTCCACCCAACGCAACCCCAACGCATTCAATTTTTAGAGAAATATTTTAACCATCCGCTTTGTAATATAGGAAAGGTTAATAATAATGAGCTCAACTCGAAATGGCTAGTAGAAAGAATGGGTATTCAGCAGCAGCTAGCTTATAAGTTTATTTTATGTATTGAAGGTAATGATGTAGCGACCAATTTAAAGTGGGTCATGTCTTCCAATTCAATTGCTGTAATGCCACAACCCAAATTTGAAACTTGGTTTATGGAAGGTTTGTTAATACCAGATTATCATTATATCTGTTTAGCTGATGACTATTCTAATATGGAAGAAAAACTCACTTACTATATAGAACATCCTGAAAAAGCTCTAGCTATCATACAGAATGCTCACCGTTTTATTGATCAATTCAATAATAAAAACAAAGAAGACCTTATTTCGCTTTTGGTACTTAAAAAATACTTTGAAAAGACGAACCAGATTTAAAGAATCAATAAGGATTAAATCCTAATTTTTGGAAATATTACCATTTTGTACTTATATTTGAAAAGTACAAATTATTCCCTTATGTCTATTTCTTACCTAAAAGGTCGTGGCGCTCAGCAAAATACTCCTAATAAATTCCTAGAGCAAGAACATACGGTAGATCCAGAATTTTTAGAATATTGCTATAAAGAAGGAGAAGAACCTTCTAAACTTGCTACCCAGTATCAAGAAGTTTTCCCTAAGACCTTTGTTAACAAAGTGAACAGCCCCGATGTAGGTATGGGGTATTCTGCCAATCCTTACCAAGGTTGCGAACATGGTTGTATTTATTGTTATGCTAGGAATTCACACGAATATTGGGGTTATAGTGCTGGCTTAGATTTTGAAAAGAAAATACTAGTAAAGAAAAATGCACCTCAACTATTAGAACAAAAACTACAGAGTAAAAATTGGCAAGGCGATACGATTATTTTTTCGGGAAATACAGATTGCTACCAGCCCATAGAAAGGAAGTTAAAAATCACCAGAAAGTGTTTAGAGCTTATGCTTAAGTACAAACACCCCACAGGTATTATTACTAAAAACAGTCTTATTTTAAGAGATTTAGACGTATTAAAAGAATTGGCAGAGCTTCATTTAATTAGAGTGAGCATATCTATAACATCCTTATCGGAAGAAACCCGTCGAATCGTTGAGCCAAGAACAGCAAGTATTAAACAGCGGTTAAAAACTGTAGAAGTACTTGCTAAACATAACATTCCGGTAAATGTAATGATGGCACCAATTATTCCAAGTATTAACAGTCACGAAATTTTGCCTTTGGTGAAAAAAGTAAGCGAATTAGGAGCAAGATCTGTAGGTTATACTATAGTGCGTTTAAATGGCGCTATTGCGGATATATTTAAAGATTGGATTGAAAAAACCCTTCCCGATCGTGCTGAAAAGGTATTGCACCAAATTGAAGCTTGCCATGGCGGAAATTTGAATGACAGTCGGTTTGGTACAAGAATGAAGGGAGAAGGTGAGTTTGCTAAGCAAATAGCTCTACAGTTTAAAATAGCGAGAGCAAAATACCTTTCTTCCGTAAAGGAAATAGAGCCTTTAGATAATAGTCATTATTTAAAAATTAAAAATCCTCAGTACAAATTGTTTTAGCATTTCCCTTCCCATTCGGCGTAAAATTGCTCTAAAAATTGTTCCATAAACTCGTGTCGCTTTTGAGCAAGTTTTTTTCCGGTCACAGTATTCATTCTTTCTTTAAGTAATAAAAGCTTTTCGTAAAAATGATTGATAGTAGGATTTTCATCTTTTTTATATTCTTCCTTGCTCATATTTAATTTAGGAGCAATAGATGGATCGTAAATTTTACGATTTTTGAACCCACCATAATTAAAGGTTCTTGCAATACCAATTGCACCCATAGCATCTAATCTATCGGCATCTTGAATTACATCTAATTCGGGAGAAGTAAACTCTTGTTTAATATTGCCTCCTTTAAAAGAAATATTCTCAATGATTTTCACCACGTGATCAATAACGAAGTCTTGTACGTGTAAACTTTCTAAAAAAGTTCTAGCTGTTTGCGGACCAACATTTTCATTTCCTTGATGAAATTTTGAGTCTGCGATATCGTGTAAAAGCGCACCTAAAGAAACGATTTCTAGATTAACGTTTTCATCCCGCGCCAAAAGTAAAGCGTTTTTATAAACACGTTCAATATGAAACCAATCATGACCACCTTCTGCATCTTTCAATTCACTTTGAACAAACGCTTTGGTGGCCTGAATAACTTTAGACTCTTCTCTCATCTTATTTTGTAAGTGCTGGGTTTACCCATTTAAAATGAGTTATTTTTTCGGGAATTCTTATACGCTGATTAACACGTTCCATTCTTGCTGGTAAACTGGTAACAAAATCTCTCGCTTTCTCACCGTCTTCTTTAAGGCCGGTAAGGTTTTCGATATCCCAACGTTTAATTAATCGTCTCATAATATCTACATAATCTTGACCAGTGTAAACGCCTATACGTTGAGCCGAATTAGAAAATTCATCAAATGCAGCTCCCATACTATCACCAGACTCTCTCAAAAACATAGCGGGCATAACAATTTTGTTTTTCATCATGTCTCTAAAAGCGATCATCATATTGTTGGGGTCTAACTTAAAGATCTCATCAACAAAAGTGCTGTAAGCATTAAAGTGGCGCATTTCGTCTCCACTTATAATTTTACACATTTTTGCTAAAGATTTATTGCCATAATTACGAGCTAATTTTGCAACACGGTTATGAGAAACATAAGTTGCAAGCTCTTGGAAACTAGTATAGACAAAGTTTTTGTAAGGATCTCTATCGGTTCCAATGTCAAAACCATCATTAATTAAGTGTTGTGTGGTACGCTCTACCTCAATCATATTTACCCTACCAGAAAGGTATAGGTATTTGTTAAGGGTATCTCCATGACGGTTTTCTTCTCCTGTCCAATAACGAACCCATTTAGACCAAGCAGAACCTCCATCGTGTTGGTTAATTCCTTCTACATCCATCAACCAAGATTCGTAGGTAGGTAAAGCCTCTTCAGTGATTGTATCACCTACTAAAACCACCCAAAAATCATAAGGAAGCTCTTTAGCGAGCTCTCTAATTTCTTTTACCTCATCAAAAAACTGATCGCCTTGAGAGTTAGGTAGAAAGTCGGTAGGTTGCCAAATTTCTTCCACAGGAATAAGAAATTGATCTATAAAGCCATCAACCTTACTTTCCAGTTGTTGCATTACTTCTAGTCTTATATTTTTTTGAGGTTCCATGGTGATGTGTATTTTATAGATTTTTAATGTCTTGTATGATAACTTGCTCTACTTTTTCTATTAATTCTTCTGTAGAGTAATCACTTACTTTTATTGTAGGTTGAACTTTGCATTTTAAATGTATCCCTAAACTTAACGGAAATTGTCCATTTTTCACAATTTTCCAAGAGTTATTAATGGTTAAAGGAACAATTACAGCATCGGGACAAAACTTGAATAACATTTTTAATCCGTTAGGAGAAAACTTTTTAGGCATTCCCGTTTTACTACGTGTTCCTTCAGGAAAAATAACAGCAGCTCTATTAGTATCGTTCAAATATTGTGCAAATTTTTTAATTTCAGGCAAAGATTGTCTTGGGTTTTTTCTGTCTATTAAAATAGAACCCCCATGCCTTAAGTTATAGGAGATACTAGGAATACCTTTTCCTAACTCTTTTTTGCTTATAAATTTAGGGTGAATTTTTCTCAAATTCCAAATGATAGGAGAAATATCGTAATGGCTCTGGTGATTGGCAACAATAATATGGGGAACATCTTGTTGAAGCGTTTCATTATTTTCAAACGTAATTCTAGTTCCTAAAATATTAAGACATCGAAGTAGCGAGAAATTAAGATAATCTACACTTTTTTTATGTGCGTTATATCCAAACACATTAAAACAAATCCATTGAATGGGATGAAAAATCACCAAAACCAAACCAAAACAAAGGTAATATATAACCGAAACAGGATAAGATAATATAGTCTTCATAACAAATACGACGTCTAAGCAGCAAAAATAAGTTTTAAATTAGAGTAGTAACTATTATTTTTTTAAAACAATTGTGCTTGCATAATAAAAAAAGCCGTGCAAGAAATGAACGGCTTTATTATTTATTAAAATGATTGAATTTTAGCAATATTCGTTATAAGCATCTTTTAAGTTTTCTGCAATCATTTCGGCAGGTCTACCTTCAATGTGGTGACGCTCTAACATGTGAACTAATTCTCCGTCTTTAAATAAAGCCATAGAAGGAGAGCTAGGAGGGAATGGTACCATATGAGCACGAGCTTTATCTGTAGCTTCTTTGTCTACACCAGCAAAAACCGTTACCAAGTTTGCAGGTTTTTTACTGTTATCTAAAGACATTCTAGCTCCTGGTCTTGCATTCGCTGCAGCACAACCACAAACCGAATTTACAACTACCAATGTAGTTCCCGATTGGTTAATAGCACTGTCTACTGCTTCTGAGCTTTGTAATTCTTCAAAACCTATAGAAGTTAATTCTTCTCGCATAGGTTTTACTAAATCTGCTGGATACATATTTTGATATTTTTTTGTATAAATTATAGAATACAAAGATACCAAAAACTAGTTACAACTTATATCTCATTTTCTAATACATCTATAGGATATTTTTATTCATACCTTTAAAACCAAAGAAGCTTATATATTTGCATTTCAAAGCAAAATTATGATCAAGTGGATTGGAGCCATTCTAGGAATGGTTTATATGAAATGGCCAGGAGCAATTCTTGGTTTTTTATTAGGTAGCCTTATAGAAGTTTCTTTAAAAGGGAAACGAGCAAAAGGAGGAGGAAGTGTTTTTCAAGATATGTTTAATCAACAAAAGGGGCAAAATGTCTCTATGGGTGATTTTGAATTAAATTTACTCACCCTTTGTTCTGTTGTAATTAAATCTGACGGGAAGGTAAATCAAAAAGAACTCGACTATGTGCGTTCTTATTTTGTGCAAGCCTATGGTAAAGAAAGGGCCAATGCGACTTTTAAAACTTTTAATGAGGTTATTAAAAACCGTGAAATAGATTCTGCAAGAATTTGTGCTTATATGCGTTCTAGAACTACCTATGAGGTGCGTTTGCAAATTCTTCATTTCCTTTTCGGAATTACCCAAGCAGATGGTCATATCTCTAATGCAGAGGTAAATGAGTTAAGAAATATAGCACATCATTTGCAAATCAATCAACGGGATTTTGAGAGTATACAAGCGATGTTCGTAAAATCTAATGATACCTCAAGCGCCTACAAAATTTTAGAGATTGATAAAACCGCTACAGATGCTGAAGTGAAAAAAGCTTTTAGAACTATGGCGAAAAAATACCATCCCGATAAGTTAGAAAGTATGGATGAGGCTTATAAAAAAGGAGCTCAAGAAAAATTCTTAAAGGTTCAAGAAGCTTATGAAAAAATTCAAAAAGAAAGAGGTTTATAACTACTAAATGATTTAGTAAGGGTTAAAACAAATAGCCCCTTTTCATTTGTGGAAAAGAGGCTAATCTTGAACAACCAAAGTTTAAGATCAACAAAACTTTTAGTTATTGTTTTACTTAAAATTAATTTAGACAAATCTAAATATAATATTTAACTCGACGAAATATAGGATGAAATATTTTCAGTAAATCTTAAACTAAGTATAGTTGGCTTCTAGAATAACATCAAAATTCCCAACAACTATTTAATATCTAATAAAAATAAACTCTTCAAAAAAGCTAATTTTTAAATTGTAGCTTTCTTGAAGAGTTTTATACATTAAATTTATAGTGTATATGGTTTAAAGTAATTGCAATAATTTTTTTGTAGTATAATATTCGAAAACTCTTGTTTGGAGCCTAAAATCTTTGTCAAATATTAAAGTAACAGGCAACGAGAAAGGAATGTTTTTTCTTGAAGCTAGTAGTAAGGGTAATTGATGTACTCCATTACGTTTTGTTTTTGATTGAATATTGCTAAATTTTTGACCATCAAAATGAATAGTATCTTCAGTTTCTACATCCATCTCTACGGCATAATATTTTTTATTTAATTTTTCGATAACTTTTTCTTTGGTGAAAATTTCTCGTTCAATTTTCTTGCAGTAGGCACACCATTCTGCATGAAAAAAAATAAATACTGGTTTAGGGTTTTCTTCTAAAGCACGATCTAGTTCCTCCCAAGTTAACCAGTTAATTTCTTGGTTTTGTTGAGCCCTTAACGGATAAAATAATCCGAGGAGAAAAATCAGTAATATAGAATACTTTGTTTTCATTATTTATTTTTAAAAATCACCAAATTTTAACCCTATAAAAAAAGTTCTTGGACGGTTAGGGCCATAAATGTAAACAGAATCCCTAAGCGGTCCTTTATCAAAATCATCTTGATAGCTGTCAAATATATTTTGAACGCCTCCACTTAACTCAACGTGAAAATTTTCTATAGGATCAAAATGATACGTTAATTTAGTAGTCATATCAAAAAAAGCTTTCGTGTCTACTAAATCTATAAATCCAGAATCACTTATTACGTGTGGAGCAATCATCGATCCAGTATAACTTCCGGTAAGATCTAAATTAAGAGCTTCGGATACGCTCCAATTCGTATTCATAAAACCATAAACATTGGGAGAACGTACAAAATCATCCAAAATAACATCTTGCTCACCTTGTACACTTCCATCGGCTTCAAAAAGCAATTGATCTTCTTTAAAAACAGAGCGTTGAATTGTCGCTCCAGTGGTAAACATAAAATCTGAATTTGGAGAAACGTTTAATTCTAAATTAATACCTGTTACATAAGCGCCAGAACCGTTTCTAGATTCTTCTAAAATAGAACCATTAGGCAAAGAAGTCCCTGTGCTTACAATTGTAAAGGGATTTTGAAGGTCTGTATAAAACCCTTCTAATAAAAAACTGGTTTGGGTTTTATTAAAGTCTTTACTGTAGTTAAATGAAGCTGTGTAGGCATTTGAGAATTCACTTTCTAGATTATCTGAAAGAATTACAAAACGTTGTTCTCCTCCTACAGAAGAAATATGTAAATCTTCATTAAAGGCTTGTGGTGCACGAAAACCTCTTGAATAACCCCCTCTAAACTGCAATTCTTGAGAAATATCGAACAAAACTGTCAACCTTGGACTTAATACGGTTTCATCTACCTGTGAAGAACGTGCAATATCTTGAATGGTATAAAAACCATCTACATTAACATGGTCTAAACGAGTACCCACAAGCGCTGTAAAACGTTCGGTAGGTTTCCATTCATACTGTCCGTAAAGCCCAATACTATTTACTTGTTGGTCTACTAACCTATTGTATCCTAAGATAGCATCTTCAGTATCGTTTAATTGATATTCTGCCCCAACGGTAAGAACGTTTTTATTGTTAAAAGTATGAGCATATTTCGCTCCAGCTACCATAGCAACATCAGTAGTTTTACCAAATGCACTATTGGCAGCAATAGAGTCGGCAGCGGTTCTGCCACCGCCCAAACCACCATAATAACTGTCGCGATTTGTATGCTGTACAGATATATAAGCCGTACCGGTGTTTTTACGTTCATCGTC
Source organism: Mesonia algae (assembly GCF_003253545.1). Lineage (GTDB taxonomy): Bacteria > Bacteroidota > Bacteroidia > Flavobacteriales > Flavobacteriaceae > Mesonia > Mesonia algae. Next base: position 420,422 of record NZ_QKYV01000001.1, on the reverse strand, counting down.
AAAAAGTTCATAATCGATACCAGAGAAAACGGTATTATGATCAAGTTCTTCGGTCACATCAGTAAACTGAGGGGCTAATTCAATGCGATCTCCACCACGTCTGTATTCACGAATTCCCGTAAAATCAAATCCAATACGGCTATTGTCATTAGGTTTTAAAAATGCTTTGGCGCCAAGAGAATTGTTGGTGAGTTTTGTAATTTCACTAAAACCATCGTTGTTGGCGTCATAAGCATCACGATCACGAAAAATTCCGTAAACTGTAACGCCGCTAGATAAATCTTCACTTACAATAGAAGCATTTAAATTTACGTTACGATCTGCTGTGGTACCGTCAATTAGTCCTAAGTTAGATGTTACTGCCCAACTATTATTAATTGGTTCTTTAGTGATAACATTTACGGTACCTGCAATAGCATTAGAGCCAAATAGAGCAGAGCCGCCACTGCGAACTACTTCTACACGATCTATAATACTTACTGGGATTTGTTCTAAACCATATACTCCATTTAATGCACTAAAAACAGGGCGGCTATTTACTAAAACTTGAGTGTATTGTCCTCCCAATCCGTTAAGGCGAACTTGTGTAAAACCACAATTTTGGCAATTGGTTTCAACACGAACACCTGGTTGATAATTTAAACCGTCTGCTAAAGAGATGGATTGTGTGGCTTCAAATAGTTTTGGACTCAGCACATTTACAATGACGGGAGCATCTTTTTTTCTTATTCTATTTCGGGTTGCACTTACTACGACTTCCTCCAGCCCCAATAAATCTTGTTTTAGTTGAAAGTTAATAGAATTTTTTTCAAAATCTTCAAGGGCTATGTTTTGTTTAAGTGTTCTAAACCCTACCGCTTGTATTTGAATAGTGTAATTACCTGGTTGCAATGTTAATTGGTAGTTTCCGTCAATATCTGCGGCTGTTCCTACGCTCGAATTGATAACCGTAATGTTAGCAAAGGGAATAGGAGTCTCTCCGTTGCTAATTTTCCCTTTAATGTTATTATTTTCTTGAGAAAATATATACAAGGGTATCATAAAAATAATTAGTAATAAGTTTTTCATTTTTTAGTCTTAGTTTAATTAAATTTTAGGCAAATCTAAATATAATTTTTTAAATTATAAAATGTATATTTGCATTGACTTAAAAAAAACAAAATGACGTTATCGGAAGAAAATTACTTAAAAGCGGTATATCATTTAGAATTAAACTTTTCTAAAGGTGTGCCTACCAACGCTATTGCAGAAGAAATGAAAACTAAAGCCTCTTCTGCAACTGATATGATAAAACGCTTAGCGGAAAAAAAATATCTTTCTTATAAACCTTATCAAGGAGCCAAACTTACTGCAAATGGTAAAAAAAGTGCTATCAAAGTAATTCGTAAACATCGTTTATGGGAATGTTTTTTAGTTGAAAAACTAAATTTTAATTGGGATGAAGTGCACGATGTTGCAGAGCAATTGGAGCACATTCAGTCAGAGAAATTAACAGAAGAACTTGACAAGTTTTTGGGTAGGCCAACTTACGATCCGCACGGAGATCCTATTCCTGATGCAAATGGAAATTTGCCAAAATTCACAAAAAAGAAATTATCTGAATTAAATGAGAATGAAGAAGGAATCTGTAAGGGTTTTAATGATGATTCTTCATCTTTCTTAAAATTCTTAGCTAAACAAGATATTGGACTTAACACCCATTTAAAAGTTACTCATATAGAATCATTTGATGAAAGTATGACAGTACTTATTAAAAATAAAGAGATACTACTTTCTAAAACAGCTACAGATAATATTTATGTTGAAAGCAAATCATAAAAAATTATAGTTTTTAAAATTAGCCTTTTACATATTTAAATGCACTCAAGATTATGATCAAAAAAATTTTATTTTTCTCTCTTATTTTCATTTTTTCAATTAGTTGTGTTAATTCTAATAAAACAAAAAAAGGTGATAAATTATATGTGGTAACTACAACCACTATGATTACAGATTTAGTTAAAAATATAGGGGGAGATGTGATTGAGGTAAAAGGTCTAATGGGAAGTGGTGTAGATCCTCACCTTTATAAGGCAAGTGAAGGAGATGTTTCTAAGTTAACAAATGCAGATGTAGTATTTTACAGTGGATTGCATCTGGAAGGGAAATTAGTAGACGTATTTGAAAAAATGGGAAGAAATACCAACACAGTTGCGTTAGCAGAAGTGTTAGATAAAAGAGGTTTAATAGGTTCAGAATACTTTGCTTCTAATTATGATCCTCATATTTGGTTTAATATCAAATATTGGAAAGAAATAACAATCTATTTAACTGAGAAATTAAGTGAATTAGATCCCAAGAATTCTTTGCTATTTGAAAAAAATAGTAAAGCTTACCTTGATAAGCTTGATATTCTTGAAAATAAGATTATTCAAACTATAGCTACACTACCAAAAGATAAACGTATCTTGATAACTGCTCATGATGCTTTTAATTATTTTGGAAAACAATATGGTTTTGAAGTTATTGGTTTGCAGGGCTTAAGTACTGCGACAGAGGCTGGTGTACAAGATGTACAGAACTTGGCCAAACTTATAATAGAAAAACAAGTAAAAGCAATTTTTATAGAATCAAGTGTTCCCAAAAGAACCATCGAAGCACTCCAAGAAGCTGTAAAAGCAGAAGGTTTTGATGTGAAAATAGGTGGTACATTATATTCTGATGCACTAGGTAATGCAGAGACAAATGAAGGTAATTATATTGGGATGTTTCAATATAATGTCAATACCATAGTGAAAGCTTTAAAATAAACCAAATTATAAATTTTGAATTTTAAAAGAAATGATTCAAAAAAAATACGCTATTCAAATAGATGACCTTACAGTAGCTTACAACTATAAACCTGTGCTTTGGGATATAGATTTATTAATTCCTGAAGGGGTGTTAATGGCGGTTGTTGGTCCTAATGGTGCTGGAAAATCTACTCTTATTAAAGCTATTTTAGGTATTATAAAGCCTATTGCTGGTAGTGTAAAAATTTTTGGAAAACCATACAAAAAACAAGTAAATAAAGTGGCCTATGTACCACAAAAAGGGAGTGTAGATTGGGATTTTCCAACAACCTCGCTAGATGTTGTAATGATGGGAACATATGGTAGTTTGGGATGGATTAAACGACCAGGAAGTAAAGAGAAAAAACAGGCTCTGGAAGCATTAGAGAAAGTAGGAATGCTTGAATTTAAAAATAGACAGATAAGTCAGTTAAGTGGAGGTCAGCAACAACGTATATTTTTGGCAAGGGCATTGGTTCAAAATGCCTCTATATATTTAATGGATGAACCTTTTCAAGGGGTAGATGCTACTACGGAAAAAGCAATTATTAATATTTTAAAAGAGCTACGTAAAGCAGGTAAAACATTAGTGGTGGTTCATCATGATTTGCAAACCGTACCAGAGTATTTTGATTGGGTGACATTTCTCAATGTAAAAGGAATAGCTTCGGGTCAAGTCAAAGAAATTTTCAATGACAATAATCTTACAAAAACCTATGGTATCAATTATAAAGTAGCTATAAATAAATAGCAATTATGGATTTAATAGATTTTTTTACCAATTATACATTGCGTACCATAACTTTAGGAACTGCCATTTTGGGAGCTATTTGTGGAATGTTAGGTAGTTTTGCGGTATTACGCAAACAAAGCCTACTAGGAGATGCTATTTCTCACGCGTCCCTTCCAGGTATAGCTTTGGCATTTATAATTACAGGAGTAAAAGATCCAAATCTTATTTTACTAGGTGCTCTTATAAGCGGACTTATAGGTACTTTTTGGATTAAAGGTATTACTAAACGAACACGCTTGAAAAGTGACACTGCATTAGGTTTAATACTTTCTTTATTTTTTGGTCTAGGGATTTTACTGTTAACCTTTATTCAAAAAATGCCAAATGCCAATCAAGCAGGCTTAGATAAATATCTTTTTGGACAAGCTGCTACTTTGGTAGAACAAGATGTTTTAATTATGGCATCGGTTACAGGGGTAAGTCTAATTGTATTGCTTCTTTTTTGGAAAGAATTTAAATTATTACTTTTTGATCCAGATTATACTAAAACTTTAGGGTTTAATACGCGGTTTTTAGATATTCTTATTACTTTTTTTATTGTGCTCGCCATTGTTTTAGGATTGCAAACTGTTGGTGTTATTTTAATGAGTGCAATGCTCTTGGCGCCAGCAGCAGCAGCACGACAATGGACAAATAATTTGAGTACTATGATTATATTGGCTTCAATATTTGGAGCTCTTTCTGGTATTTTTGGAACAGCAATTAGTGCCACCCAAAATAACCTCTCTACTGGTCCAGTAATTGTTTTAATTGCAGCAAGTTTTGTGCTTATCTCATTTGCTTTTTCTCCAAGTAGAGGTTTGATTTTTAGAGAAATGAGGTTCCGCAAAAATCGAAAAGAACTTCATTTAAAAAAGACTCTAACTTTTATGTACCGCATTGCTCAAAACCATGATAATATATCGCACCCCCATGCTATTCGTATCCTCAACAACTTTCAAGGTTTTACCAAAAAAAGCTTACTTAAATTAGAAAATCAAGAACTCATAAGTTTAAGTGGTAAACAATGGGCACTTACAAAAAAAGGATATGAAGAAGCTGCATCTATAAATAAGAAATTAGGAAAAAGCGATGACTAGCGCACAATTAGAAATACAAATTATAGCTGCATTGGTAGCGATGGCATGTGCAATACCAGGTACATTTTTAGTATTAAGAAAAATGGCAATGATTAGTGACGCAATAAGTCACTCCATACTTCCAGGCTTGGTTTTGGGTTTTTTCATTACGAATGATCTTAATTCTCCATTTCTAATTTTATTAGCAGCTATTACTGGGGTCGTTACTGTTGTTTTAGTAGAATTTATTCAAAAGACAGGTCTTGTAAAAGAGGATACAGCGATAGGACTTGTATTTCCTGCATTATTTAGCATAGGTGTAATTCTTATTGCTAAAAATGCAAATGATGTGCATTTGGATATTGATGCAGTATTACTAGGAGAACTTGCTTTTGCACCCTTTGATCGCTTAGAGGTGAATGCAATAGATATAGGACCTAAATCTCTTTGGGTAATAGGGACTATATTGTTAACAACAATTAGTCTGTTACTTTTATTTTTTAAAGAACTCAAATTGAGCACTTTTGATAAAGGTTTAGCGACTACATTGGGTTTTTCTCCTTTATTATTACATTATGGATTAATGACCGTTTCTTCAATAACTGTAGTAGGAGCTTTTGATGCAGTTGGAGCAATTTTGGTAGTTGCCCTCATAATAGCGCCAGCGGCCACCGCTTATTTGCTTACAGACAGTTTAAAAAAAATGTTATTAATAAGCTGTTTTCTAGGAGTTTTTTCTGCTATTTCAGGATATTGGATGGCAAATTTCTTAGATGCATCTATTGCAGGATCAATGACTACTATGTTAGGAATTATATTTCTTATAGTCTATCTTTTTGCACCTAAGAGAGGTGTTTTTTCTGTAATATATAAAGAAAAACATCAGCGAATAGAAGTGTCATTACTTGTATTTTTGTTACATCTTCAAAATCATGTAGAAATAGAAGAACGTCATGTTGACCATTTACAAAAACATATCAATTGGGGAAAAGTAAAATCTAAAACAATTTTAGATTTGGCTCAAAAAAATAATTTGATTAAACTATCTGGAAATATTGTTAATTTAACTGAAAAAGGAACAGAATTTACTGAAGAGGCTTTAAGATATATCACAACTAATAAGGAAACAGCAATTGAAGATCTAAAAGCTAAGTTTTTTCTATTTAGAGGGTGATTCAATGTAACTTTATCTAAATTGTTGATTTTTATAATATTTACATTAATGTTAAATTTTAGAAAAAAAGTAAGAAATAACCTTTAAGAGTATTTTCTGTAATGTCTTTTCAGTCTATATTATCTTATGCGTTAGCTTTTGCTGCTGAAGCCACGATATTTATGGTTGCAGAAGAAGTAATTCTTGAATCTCGACAAGCTAATTATAACAATATTGCTATTCTCAGATTTATATATTTAAACTATGAAAAAATCAATTCTTACCCTTGTTTTATTGTTAACCGGTCTAGTAATTCAGGCTCAACAAAAAACCGCTACACCTGTGATAGTAAAAAAATTACCTTTAGGAAAGTCTATTATTGTACATACTAACTATAGTGTCGACTTTTTAGAAGTTACTGAAGATTCACGTTGTCCTACAGGAACAGAATGTATTTGGGCGGGTCAAGTAAAAGTGCTGTTAATGATATGTAAAGATGGCGAGGAAATGGAAAAAAAGGAAGTTATACTTAAAGATTTAAGTACAGAAAACCCTTTCCAACTTACTTTAGCGCCATCTATTAAGGTTAATATATATCAGTTAAAGCCACATCCTACTATAGAAAACAAAAATAATCTAGATTATTACCTTCAAATAGCAGAAACTAAGAACTAATAATTAATGGCATCCACAATCTGAACCAGAAGAGCCGCAACCCTTGCTCTTGGCTGCATTCTTTTGCATAAATGGTGGTGTCCATATAAGTTTGGTAAACAAATAAAAAAGAGCCACTAAAAATGTAAGTAAAACTAAAATTTCCTGTAACATAATTTTTCTATTTTAAAATTTGGAATGCGGCTAAAGCAGCGACATAAGCTATTCCCGACATAATAAATAATTGCAAAGCAGGCCATTTCCAAGAATTTGTTTCTCTTTTTACGATAGCCAGAGTACTCATACATTGCATAGCAAAAGCATAAAAAAGAAGTAAGCTAATACCGCTGGCAAAATTAAACAATGGGCCTCCTAATATAGGATTTACCTCTGCTGCCATTCTATTTTTTATAGTTTTTTCATCATCACTTCCTACACTATATATGGTTGCTAGCGTTCCTACAAAAACTTCTCTCGCAGCAAAAGAACTTACAATAGCTATACCAATTTTCCAGTCGTAACCTAAGGGAGCTACAGCTGGTTCTATAGCTTTACCCATAATACCTATATATGAGTTTTCTAACTTTACGGAAGAAACATGTTTATTAAATTCTTCTTCAGATAAACTATTTCCATACTCTTGAGTGACAACGGCTTCAGCATTATTAAAATCGTCTCCAGGACCATAACTAGCCAAAACCCACAAAACAATTGAAATGGCTAGAATTATTTTACCGGCGCCAAATACAAAAGACTTTGTTTTTTCTACAACGTTTATAGCTACGTTTTTGAACATAGGAAGCTTATAGTCGGGCATTTCAATGACAAAATAGCTTTTCCCTTTGATGTCCATAATTTTATTGAGCACCCAAGCAGAGAATACAGACATACCAAAACCAAGAAGGTAAAGGAGCATAAGTGTTAATCCTTGATAATTAAAAATCCCAAGAAAACGCTCATCGGGAATAACTAAGGCAATAATAATAAGGTAAACGGGTAATCTAGCAGAACAAGTGGTAAAGGGTACTACTAAAATAGTAATTAAGCGCTCCTTCCAATTTTCTATATTTCTAGTGGCCATAACTGCAGGAATGGCGCAGGCTGTTCCCGACACTAAAGGAACTACACTTTTTCCGCTAAGGCCAAAACGTTTCATAATTTTATCCATTAAGAATACTACACGGCTCATATAGCCACTTTCTTCAAGGAGCGAAATAAATAGAAATAGAAAGGCAATTTGTGGAATGAAAATAACGATTCCGCCAAGGCCAGGAATAATTCCTTCAGAAATTAGATTAGTGAAAACACCTGCAGGCAATACATTTTTAGACCATTCGCTTAATTCGGCGAAAGCCATATCTATAAAATCCATTGGGTAGCTAGACCAATCATAAATCGCTTGAAAGATGAGTAGCATGATAGAAAAGAATATAACGTACCCCCAAACTTTGTGAGTAAGTATACGATCTAATTTTGCACGTAAATCTTTGGCAGCATTAATATCTACGGTGTGGGTTTCTTTTAAAACACCATTAATAAATTGATATCTTGCAATGGTTTCTTTTTGCTGAAGTCGTTTAAGTTCGCTTTTCTTTTTAGGTAGAAAATCTTGAGTAAGATTAATTTCCTTTCGGTTGAGGTTTCCAAAATTTACATCTTGAGTAATAACTAACCAAAGTTTGTATAAAGACTGGTTAGGAAATGCTTTTCTTAAACGATCAAAATATTCAGGATCTATAGAAGAGGCATTTAAACATGGTTCGGTAGGGATTCTACCATAATTAATGATGAGTTCTTTTAATTCTTCAATCCCTGTATTTTTACGAGAACTAACGAGGGCAATTTTGGTTTTTAAGCGTTCTTCTAGTAAATCTATATCTATACTTATTCCCTTGAGCTCCATGCGATCTGCCATATTAATGACTAATATCGTGGGAATACCTAAATCTTTAATTTGGGTATATAAGAGTAAGTTTCTTTTTAAATTTTCTACATCGCTTACAACGACCGCTACATCTGGGTAATCTTTGTCGTTTTTGTTAAGCAATAACTCTATAACTAGATTTTCATCAAGAGAGGAAGCGTTAAGGCTATAGGTGCCTGGTAAATCTATAATGTGAGCTTTTAAACCACGCGGAAGTTTACAAATACCTTCTTTTTTTTCAACCGTTATTCCAGGATAGTTTCCTACCTGTTGGTTGAGACCTGTTAGGTGATTAAATACAGAGGTTTTACCAGTATTTGGGTTTCCTATAAGAGCGACATTTATTTGCTTTGCCATACTATTCTACCAGTTCTATTTCTACTTTTAAGGCGGTTTCCTTTCTTATTGCTAAATGACTTCCATTAATATTGAGGTACAAAGGATCTTTAAAAGGTGCAATTTGCACTAACTCAACGTCATTACCGGGTAAGCATCCCATTTCTAAAAGTTTAAGAGGGATGGTATCATCAGTAAATTCTTTAATGATTCCGCGCTGTCCGCGCTTTAAGTCGGCTATAGTTAATTTCAAAGTTTATTTAGATTGAATTTAAACAACGCAAAAGTAACAGAAAAAAACTTCATAGTAAAGCCTTAATCGTTAAAACCTCATTCTTCTGAATTTTGTATCTTTTTTAAGGTGGCGATGTCTTCAATTAACTCCTCAATGGCATCGGGATTGGTGCCATCATAAAATTTTCTAATACGGCGTTGGTTATCTATAAGTGCGAAATTTTCGGTATGAATCATGTCATACGGACCTCCGTTTCCTTGGTTTTTGACTACAAAATAAGATTTTCTTGCCAATTCGTAAATTTGCTTTTTATCGCCAGTAACTAGATTCCATTTACTGTCAATTACGCCTTTCTTATCTGCGTATTTTCTAAGCTGTTCAACACTATCAATTTTTGGAGTGACCGTATGAGAGAGAAGTAAAACTTCATCATCATCCTTAAACTCTTCTTGGATTTTCTTCATATGGTCTGTCATAATCGGGCAAATAGTTTGACAAGTGGTAAAAAAGAAATCAGCTACATATATTTTATCTTTGTAATTCTCTTGTGTAACAGTGTCACCATTTTGGTTAATCAACTTAAAATCGGCTACTTTGTGGTATTTTCTAATGTATTGCATGGTAGAATCTACCAATTCGGTATTCACCATACTCGGTTGATAAATTGGTAAATTAGGCGCCGGTTTTAATAACTGGTAGATGATTGTGATGATAATTGCTGATAGGATAAAGAGAACAACAGCAAAATACTTATACTTGGCAAAGAATTTGAGCATTGCAGGTAATTATTTTAGGAGTTACAAAAATAAGCTCTTTGACCGAGAGGATGAAATATGTAGGCAAATTTATTCCGCTAAGGAAATCTAAAAATTGTTATTTATTTACGCTTTCGCGGAAAAAAAAGTTCAAACCATACCGATTAAAAAAGCGAGATAAGCTAATGATTTTGTGTTATGAATGAATTAACACAAAGGAAAATAAAGGAGTGTTTTTCTAAGCGGAAAGAAAAGATTACTTTTGTGCGATTTTAGAAATCAAGAGCTTCCATTTACATAAAGGAGATTGCGATTAAAAAACCACTTTAATTATTCGAGAGAAGTCTCTAAAGGTTAAATTATTATAAAGAATTAAGAAAAACGACTATGAGTCCATTTGCTATAAAAGCCATACAATTACTTTTAAGTTTATCATTTTTAATTGTTCTTCATGAATTAGGACATTTTATTCCAGCTAAACTATTTAAAACAAGGGTAGAAAAATTCTTCTTATTTTTTGATGTAAAGTTTGCACTTTTCAAGAAGAAAATAGGAGGCACCGAGTACGGAATAGGTTGGTTGCCTCTTGGCGGATACGTGAAAATAGCCGGAATGATCGATGAGAGTATGGACAAAGAGCAAATGGCAAAACCACCACAACCTTGGGAATTTAGAAGCAAGCCAGCTTGGCAACGTCTTATTATTATGTTAGGAGGTGTGACGGTAAATGTTCTTTTAGGGTTTCTTATCTATATGATGGTTCTATTTGTTTGGGGAAGTGATTTTGTAACTAAAGATGATATTCCAGACGGGTTTGCAGTTGCACAACCTTTAGAAGAGTTTGGATTTAAAGATGGAGATCGAATTTTAGAAGTTAATGGAGAAGAATTTGAAAATCAAATTGCCATTAACCAACATTTTATGGTTAGGGATGTGGAAACGGTAAAAGTTTTGCATCAAGATGGTTCTCAACAATTAATTAATATTCCTGAAGATATAGGGACGCAGTTGTTTCAATCTGGTCATATGAAACCATTTAATAGAATGGCGTCTACAACAATAGATTCTGTAGTTGATAATTCTATAGCTAAAAAAATAGATTTAAGAAAGGGAGATGAAGTGATTGCTTTTAATAATGAGCCTCTTTCAAAATGGCAAGATTTTCAAGAACAGAAAACTAATTTAGAGTCATTAAGTGGAACTTTAACCGTCTTACGTGATGGGAATAAGAAAGAAATCCCATTTACTTTAAATGATGATAAAGAATTTGGAGTGTTTCCTAAAGCGAAACCTGTAAATATTCAAACAAGAGAATACAGTGTGGGAGAAAGTATAGCTAAAGGCTTTGACTATGGGTATTGGACCCTACATGATTATGCGGCCCAATTTAAATACGTATTTACTAAGAAAGGAGCTACTCAAGTGGGTGGTTTTGGAGCGATAGGGAATCTTTTCCCAGATGCTTGGGATTGGAGAGCTTTTTGGGGAACAACGGCGCTTATATCTATGATTTTGGCATTTATGAATATTTTGCCTATTCCTGCTTTAGATGGTGGTCACGTCATGTTTTTACTGTATGAAATTATTACTGGAAGAAAGCCAAACGATAAATTTATGGAGTATGCTCAAATGGTTGGATTCTTCATTCTCATAGCTTTAGTGCTTTTTGCCAATGGTAATGATGTCTACCGATGGTTATTTGATTAAAAAAAAATTAAAAAAATGTTTGCGCAAACTAAAAAAGGTTTTATATTTGCATCCGCTAAGCAGTTATTGTGAGGCAAAGACATAAACTCCTCTTTAGCTCAGTTGGTTAGAGCATCTGACTGTTAATCAGAGGGTCCTTGGTTCGAGCCCAAGAAGAGGAGCAAAAAGAAAAGCCTTACAGAAATGTAAGGCTTTTTTATTTATATTATTAAAATGAAGTGCTTATCTCCTTTTGCTTTTAAAAAAGCTCTGAAGTAATCTAGAAGATTCTTCAGCTAATAATCCAAACGAAATTTTTGTTTTAGGGTGAATTTTTCCGCCTTGAGCGCGATAACCACGCTCAGTATCTTCTGCAGCAACTACTACTTTAGATATTTGACTCCAATATAAAGCGCCTGCACACATTTGGCAAGGCTCTAAAGTTACATACATCGTACAGTCTTTTAAGTATTTTCCGCCAAGGTAGTTTGCAGCTGCAGTAATGGTTTGCATCTCAGCGTGTGCGGTGACATCCTGAAGCATTTCTGTTAAGTTATGTCCTTTGGCAATTATAGTATTCTGGCTAACGATAATACATCCTACAGGTATTTCTCCTCTGTTAAAAGCAGTTTCGGCTTCTTGTAAAGCTTTTTTCATAAAATAGGTATCATCAAAAGGAGTAAGCATAAGTAATTATTTCGTGACAAGTTTTACCTTTGCAAGATATGGAAAGTGCCTTTTTAAAACAGATCAATTCTCCCAAAGATTTAAGGAAGCTTAATAAAAAGCAGTTGAGTTTTTTAGCCAGAGAGCTTAGAGAATTTATTATAGATATAGTTTCGACCAAAGAAGGGCATCTTGGTGCAAGTTTGGGCGTAACAGAACTCACAATTGCATTACATTATTACTTTAATACTCCATATGACCAATTAATTTGGGATGTGGGTCACCAAGCCTACGGACATAAAATTCTAACAGGAAGAAGAGATAATTTTGAAACCAATAGGAGATTAAACGGCCTTAGCGGATTTCCAAAGCGGTCGGAAAGTGAATATGATACATTTGGAGTTGGGCATAGTTCTACATCTATCTCTGCGGCTTTAGGAATGGCGTTGGCTTCTCAATTAAAGGGCGAGCACAAAAAAAAACATATTGCAGTTATAGGGGATGCTTCTATTGCTAGTGGAATGGCGTTTGAAGGTCTTAACCACGCAGGAGTTACAAGTGCCAACCTTTGGGTGATTTTAAATGATAATGCTATAGGAATAGATCCTAGTGTTGGAGCTTTAAAAGAGTATTTATTGAAAGCAACTGTAGACAAACGTCCGTTGCAAGCAAATATGATTGAAGCTTTAAATTTTCATTATTCTGGCCCTATTGATGGGCATAATTTTGAAGAATTGCTTGGCGCTTTCGCGGAAATGGAAAAAGTAGAAGGGCCTAAATTTTTACATGTCATTACTAAGAAAGGAAAAGGTTTACAAAAGGCAGAAGAAGACCAAGTAAAATATCACGCTCCTGGGAAATTTGATAAAAGAACGGGAGAGTTGATCGATACTTTAGATAAAAACCTTCCGCCAAAATATCAAGATGTATTCGGTCTTACATTGTTAGAATTAGCCGAAAAAAATGAAAAGATCATAGGGATTACTCCAGCCATGCCTACAGGAAGCTCATTAAAATATATGATGCAAAAATTTCCTGAAAGAGCATTAGATGTAGGTATCGCAGAACAACATGCGGTTACACTTTCGGCGGGAATGGCAACACAAGGAATGATTGTTTATTGTGCTATTTATTCTACTTTTTTACAAAGAGCATATGATCAAGTGATTCACGATGTAGCCTTACAAAATTTACCAGTCATTTTTTGTATAGATAGGGCGGGACTAGTAGGGGAAGACGGAGCTACCCATCACGGAGTATTTGATATTGCTTATCTGCGTTGTATTCCTAATATTATTATTGCCAGTCCATCAAATGCCTCAGATTTGAGAAACCTTCTTTATACTGTTTCTTTAGGAATTGAAAACCCTATTGCGATACGTTACCCAAGAGGAAGAAGTCAAGATAAAGATTGGCGAAAAGAATTTAAAAAATTGGAGTTAGGGAAATCTAAAACTCTCCTTAGCGGAAACAAAATTGCAGTAATTGCTGTTGGTTCTTGTGTTGCAGATGCTAAAAAAGCCATACAGAAAACTCAAGACCCTTCAAATTTTACATTAACAGATCTAATATTTATAAAGCCGCTAGATCTAGATTTGATAAAAAAAACATTAAGACAACACCAGCACATCTTAACAGTTGAGGACGGAAGTATAAAAGGAGGAATAGGGGAAGAGATTTCCCGAATAGCACTGGAAGAAAATTTTGCAGGTAAAGTTGAAAGTTTAGGTATTCCAGATAAATTTATCCATCAAGGTACTACAGAAGAGCTAAAAGATTTAGCCGGGATTTCTAATGAGACCATTAAAAATAAGTTGATAAGTATGCTTTAAACTGCTAATTAAAATTTCAAATAAATTAGCTTATTTAGATTTATTAAGAATAGCTTGCAGGAGAGAATAAACCCTATTACTTTTGCAGCCAAAATTATTTAAATTTAGTCTAAGTATAGAATGAGAAATTTTTGTTTTCTTTTAGCTTTATTATTTTCGGTTGGTGTTGTAGCGCAAACCTCTACAATTTCAGGTAAAATAGCCAATAACCAACAGCAAGCATTAGCGGGAGTTAACGTGGTGATTAATTCTCAAAATATAGGTGCTCAAACTCGGGAAGATGGTACATTTTTGTTGGAACGAGTTCCTGTGGGGAATTATAAAGTAACCGTAACTTATTTAGGTTATAAAACTAAAGAATTAAATGTAGAAGTGTTTAACGGAAGCAATCAAAATTTGGGGAGCATAGTTTTGTATGAAGGAAATGAGATTTTGAATGAAGTAATTATTAAAAGTGAAAGAAGGAATAAATTTTCTAGAAAACAAACGGCTTATGTCGCTAAACTGCCTTTAAAAGATTTAGAAAACACACAGGTATATAGTACGGTAACAAATGAATTATTAGAATCGCAAGTAGTAACTAATTTTGATGATGCATTAAAAAATGCAACTGGGGTAGAGCAGTTGTGGACTTCTACAGGTAGAGGAGGGGATGGAGCAGGTTACTTTTCTTTAAGAGGGTTTTCTGTTCAGCCGCAATTGGTCAATGGTTTGCCAGGTTTAACTAATGGAACAATTAATCCAGCGAATATTGAGCGAATAGAGGTTTTAAAAGGACCCTCGGCTACCTTGTTTGGTAATGCAGTGAGCTCTTATGGAGGTTTAATTAATGTGGTGACAAAAAAACCATATGTTGGAACTGGAGGACAAATTTCTTATACTGCCGGCTCTTATGGCTTTAATCAAGTCGTGGCCGATGTGAATTCCGCTTTAAGCGAAAAGGATAACATTTATTTTAGAGTTAATACAGCTTATACTTCACAGCAAAGCTTTCAGGATGCAGGTTTTAGTAAATCTTTTTTTGTAGCTCCTTCTTTGTCATATAAAGTGAATAATAAATTATCGTTCTCTTTTTATGCTGAAATCACTCAAGCCGAACAAACTAATCCTATGTTTCTATTCTTAAATAGAAGCGCCCCTACAGAATCTCAGGATTTAAATGAGCTTAACTACAACAATAAACTTTCATTTACAAGTAATGATTTGACCTTAGAAAATCCTAATCAAAATTACCGTTTTGAGACTGATTATAAGTTAAGCGACTCATGGAAATCTCAAACCTTATTGTCTAGAAGTAATACTTCTACAAAAGGATATTATACTTATTTAATTGATTACGGAACCTTAGGAGATGATACTTTTTCTAGATTCTTGAGTAAACAAAATTCTAACACACAAACTACAGATATTCAGCAAAATTTTATTGGGGATTTTAAATTAGGATCTTTAAGAAACCGAATGGTAATTGGTTTAGATTACTTTACGGCAAAAGAAACTGATAATAGTTCGAAATTCGCTTTTTACGGAAATGTAACTCCAGAAGGACTATCAAATGGAGATAATCCATTAACTCTAGATGTAGTAGAAGATGTTTTTTCTCCTTTATCTACTTCTGGTGTAGATAGTGTTTTAGAAAACCAACCTATAAACAACGCTACATCTAAATATGAAACTTATAGTTTCTATGTTTCAGATGTTGTGAATATTACCAAGCAATTATCTGCGATGGTAGGAGTTCGTTTAGATCATTTTAATAATGATGGAGATATTTTGGTAGAAGATGATAATTATGATCAAACCACTTTATCACCAAAAGTCGGATTGGTTTATCAGCCTATAGAAGAGCAACTTTCTGTCTTTGCAAACTATCAAAACGGGTTTACGAATGTTGCTCCAAAATTAGTAGGTGATCCAGATCAAGGAGCTCAAACTTTAAAAACATTTGATCCAGAACAAGCAAACCAAATGGAGTTTGGGGTAAAAACAAACTTATTTACCAACCGATTAAATGCCACCATTAGTTATTATGATATTAAGGTTAAAGATAGAGTTATAACAGACCCTAACTCTCTTTTTAATAAAATTCAAGGTGGTGAGGTTGAAAGTAGAGGAGTTGAGATAGAGTTAAATGCTAATCCTATAAAAGGACTAAATATAAGAGCGGGTTATAGCTATAATGATAGTGAAACCACAAAATCTGACAATTTGGAAATCCTAAATAAGAGACCATTAGAAGCAGGACCAGAAAGTCTTTACCATGCGTGGGCAAATTATGAGCTTACAAATGGGAAGTTTAAAGGTTTAGGTTTTGGTGCAGGTATTAATGGTGCAAGTGAAAGATTTGCTATTAACTATGTTTCTACTGGAGAGTTTATTTTACCCTCATATACTATTGCTAATGCAAGTATTTATTATCAAGCTAAAAAGTACAGTCTTAGCTTAAAATTAAATAATGCTTTTAATAAAGAGTATTATAAAGGTTGGACCACTATTAGTCCACAAACTCCAAGAACTCTATTAGCTAAAGTAGCTTACAAATTTTAAACTCCACCATCCGTTATGGCTTCTACAAAAAAGATTTTTTTTCAATTGCACAAATACCTTGGGTTAGTCACTGGGATTGTAGTTTTTGTGGTTGCCATAACAGGTTGTTGTTGGGCGTTTAAAGAAGAAATAGAAAGCTTGTTAGATGATTCTGTGCAGGTAAGCCTTCAAGACCAACCTATACTTACTCCTACTCAAGCTAAAACATTTGCTAAAGAGGTATTTCCCAATCAAAGTATACACGGAGTTTTATTTGAACATGGAGCTCAGCCTGTAGAGGTGATTTTTTATGATGCCGAACCAGAATTTTACCAAAGTGTTTTTTTGAATCCCTATTCTGGTGAAGTAATAGAAGTGAAAGATCATATGAGTGGTTTCTTTGCGTTTATTCTAAAAGGGCATATTCGTATGTGGCTTCCTAAAGAAATTGGAGAACAATTAGTGTCGGCTTCAGTATTAATATTCCTATTGATTATCATTTCGGGGATTGTAGTATGGTTTCCAAAAAAGCGTAAAAACTTAGATCAGCGACTCAAATTTAAGTGGAAAAAAAACACCAAGTGGAAACGTAAAAATTATGATTTACATGCTATTACAGGATTTTATATATGTTCATTAGCTTTTGTGTTAGCTTTTACGGGTTCTGTTATTTCTTACAATTGGTTAAAATATGTGGTATATAAATCTATAGGAGGAGAAAAAGAAGCTAGTTTTATCATTCCTGATAATAATAGTGCTCCTCTAAAACTAGTAACACAAGAAAAACCTATTGATCGGTTAATTGTAAAATTAATGAAAGAGTCGCCCAACGCGGTTTCTTATGAATTACATTACCCTCATGACGAAGATGAAAGTATATATGTAGAATTAGCAAATAGCGAAGGCCTTTATTATAATAATGATTATCGTTTTTTTGATCAGCATACCTTAGAAGAAATTGAAACTCCAGGAATTTACGGGAAATATAAAGACGCTAAACTATCTGATAAAGTACTGCGAATGAATTATGATATTCACATAGGTGCCATTGGAGGTATAGCAGGAAAAATCTTGGCCTTTATTATAAGTCTGTTGACTGCAAGTTTACCCGTTACCGGATTTTTAATGTGGTACGGAAGAAATTATAAGAAGAAGAAAAAATAAGTAGTTTATTTTCTTCCAAAATCTGCAGGAATTTCAAATTGTTTTTAAAAAATGTTAAAGACAGTATAAAGCTTATCCTTTTTTCAAATTTATTCAGAGTGCCGTTTATAATGTGTTAATAGTAAGATCTAACTTACCTTGCGATGGCGGTAAAGCAATATTTAATCAATGTGATGATCAATTTAATGATGATATGAGTGGAATTCATTATAATTGTGATACTGCTGTAGCGTATTGGTCAGCAATATCATTATGAAAAGTGACATATATGTCAGCTTGTTGTGCAAAGGCAGGTGGTGATGCGGTTTTAGCTACAGGGCTAGCAATTGATAGACATACCTGTTGTGACAATCCTAATATGAGTGGTTATTAATTTTTTTAAGTTTTAATATATAATAAGATTGAGTGGATCATGCAGGGAAATACTAATTTTTTGATTATAATTTTTTTAGCATCTTTATTTTATTTTTATAAGGAATACGAGAGTAATAAGGAAATATTGGCGAAAATAAAATTTGGAAAAAGCTTATTTTTCTTGCAATCCGTAGTTGCGATGTTAGTGCTATTTTTAATTAATATGAAATTGATAAGCCTGATAGTTCTTATAATATTAATTCCATTTTTAGCTATGAATCTATGGCTGAATTATGAGATGTACAAACAAAATGGCTCTATTCAAAGAATAATCTATTCTGCTTGTATTTACTTTATGATAGTTATCATTTTTGTCAATTTACACTGAAATTTTAAATAATATAAAAAAAATCGTCAACCGAGTGTTGACGATTTTTTACTTAAGCTTACTTTCTTCCAAAATCTGCAGGAATTTCACCCCATTCTTTAGTATTCCACTTGAGCACTTTAGTAGCTACTCGATTGGTATTTAGCCAAGCTTCGGCACGATCTACTAAAGCGAAAATATCGGCATTCTTTTTACTTCGAGGTAATTTGGTATTGCAATTTTTTTTGCGCACCCAACTCATCGCTATTTTAGAATCAGAGTAAATAACTTTATCGCTTTTTTGATTATTTAATAGAGCCAAGCCGTGTACTAAAGCTAGAAATTCACCAATATTGTTAGTGCCTTGAGCAAAAGGTCCTTGGTGAAAGAGCTGTTTTTTGGTTTGAGTATCTACACCGCGGTATTCTACTTTACCAGGATTTCCGCTAGAGGCAGCATCTACAGCAATAGAATGAAAATTGACTTCTTCTGCTACTTTTTTTTGCTGAAGCGGAGAAGGTTTGTTTTTATTTTTCTTGGAAGTGATAAAATCCGCGTAAGCGCCATTAAATGCTTTTTTTGCCTCTGCAAAAGTAGGGAAAGACTTGTATTGAGCCCCTTTGAAACTTTTAATGGCAGCTTTACAATCTTCCCAAGATTCAAAAATACCAGTTTTGTTTCCTTTCCAGACGACGTAAAATTTCTTTTTCTTACTCATTAATAAGAAGGTCTTCGATTACTTTGACAAAATGTTTGTGCTCTAATTCGTGAATTCTCTTTTGTAAAGTAGCTACCGTTTCATTTTCGTTTACCGGAATTATTTCTTGAGCTATCATTTTTCCTTCATCGTATTTTTCATTTACATAATGAAAACTAATGCCCGTTTCTGCTTCTTTATTATCTAGAACAGCCTTATGTACATTAGCACCATACATTCCTTTTCCTCCATATTTAGGTAAAAGAGCAGGATGTAGATTGATTATTTTATTAGGAAAGTTTTTGATGATATTTTTAGGCATCATCCATAAAAATCCAGCCAGTACGATTAGGTCTGGCTCAATATCTTTTAATAAATTTAGCACTTCATGCGTGTCATAAAAGGCAGATCTATCAAAATGAAGCGCATTAACTTCTAAATCGTGAGCAGTTCTTAAAACTGGTGCTTTTATATTATTTGAAAACACATGGGTAACCTCAATTTGGTTCGTGTTAGAGAAATATTCGATAATTCGCTTAGCGTTAGATCCTTGCCCAGAGGCGAAGATGACAATTTTCTTGATAGAGGGACTGTTATTTGATTCTGAAACCATAAATTTTGCAAAATATTAAAAGGTAAAAATAGCTATTAATGTAAAAATACGTAAATTGACACCACATTTTTGGTATTAAAACTTGTTTTAAAATAAAGTTTTTTATTTTTGCCACTTAATCAAAATTAAAAATATAAGATTATGTCAGACATTGCATCAAGAGTAAAAGCAATTATCGTTGATAAATTAGGAGTTGACGAAAACGAAGTAGTAAACGAAGCTAGCTTTACTAACGATTTAGGTGCGGATTCATTAGATACCGTAGAATTAATTATGGAGTTCGAAAAAGAATTCGACATTCAAATTCCAGACGACCAGGCAGAAAATATAGCTACTGTTGGTCAAGCTATTTCTTACATCGAGGAAGCAAAAAAATAACAAACCTATAGTATGGAGTTAAAGCGAGTAGTAGTTACAGGTTTAGGTGCATTGACCCCAATTGGTAACAATATTGAAGAATATTGGGACGGATTGGTTAATGGTAAGAGTGGGGGTGCCCCAATTACTTATTTTGATACTGAAAAATTTAAAACTAAGTTCGCTTGTGAAATAAAAAACTTCGATTTTGATGCGTATTTTGATCGTAAAGAGAAGAGAAGATTAGATAGATTTGCTCAGTATGCTATTGTAGCATCAGACGAAGCTATTAAAGATTCTGCTATAGATTTAGATACCATCAATAAATACCGTGTTGGTGTTATTTGGGGAGCTGGTATTGGTGGCTTAGAAACCTTTCAAGAAGAGGTTAAAAACTTTGCCAATGGTGATGGTACTCCGCGTTTTAACCCATTTTTTATTCCTAAGATGATAGCCGATATTGCTCCTGGTAATATCTCTATTAAACATGGGTTTATGGGGCCAAACTACACGACTGTTTCAGCTTGTGCATCATCAGCAAACGCAATGATTGATGCCTTGAATTATATCCGTTTAGGGTATAGTGATGTAATGGTAACAGGAGGTAGTGAAGCAGCAGTAACACAAGCAGGTATGGGTGGTTTTAATGCGATGCACGCACTTTCCACTAGAAATGAAGATCCACAAAAAGCTTCAAGACCTTTTGATTCAACCAGAGATGGTTTTGTATTAGGAGAAGGAGCAGGAGCTTTAGTTTTAGAAGAATACGAGCATGCAAAAGCACGTGGAGCAAAAATTTATGCAGAAGTTGTAGGAGGCGGAATGTCTTCTGATGCTTATCATATGACAGCACCACACCCAGAAGGAATAGGAGTTGTAGCTGTGATGGAAAATTGTTTACAAAATGCTGGTTTAAAACCAGAAGATGTAGATACAATTAATACACACGGTACTTCAACGCCACTAGGTGATGTAGCCGAATTAAAAGCAATTACAAAAGTTTTTGGAGAACACGCTAAGAACATTAATATTAACTCTACCAAGTCTATGACTGGTCACTTACTAGGTGCTGCTGGAGCTATAGAAGCAATTGCCTCTATTTTAGCAATGAAACATAGTATAGTGCCACCAACTATAAATCATGAGACGGCAGATGAAAATATTGATTCTTCACTCAATCTTACGCTTAATAAAGCGCAAGAAAGAGAAGTGAATGTTGCTATGAGTAATACTTTTGGTTTTGGAGGTCACAATGCTTGCGTACTATTTAAAAAGTTAAACGAATAATAATTTCATTTTATGAATGTTATTCGAAATATATTAGGTTCCCGTTCTGAAAAGAGCGGGAATTTTTTTTCTGAAGTTCAAAAAATTATTGGCTTCAAGCCTAAATCTATAGCGCATTATCAAATAGCATTTACCCACAGATCGCTCAATAAGAAAGATAAAGACGGTAACCCTATAAGTTATGAAAGGTTAGAGTTTTTAGGAGATGCTATGCTTAGCGCTGTAATTGCAGCACATTTGTTTAATGAAGTTCCGCAAGGGGATGAAGGTTATTTAACTAAAATGAGATCTAAGGTTGTAAGTAGAAAACACCTTAATGAATTAGGAAAAGATCTTAACCTCATTAAATATATAGAAACGAATATCCCTACGAGTCATTTTGGAGCTAATATTCATGGAAATTTATTTGAAGCGCTGCTAGGCGCTATTTATCTTGACAAAGGTTATAAATACTGTGAAAAATTTATATATAAGAAAGTAATTGAACCTTATGTTGATATAGATCAATTAGAAGGGAGAGTTATCAGTTACAAAAGTTTACTGATTGAGTGGTGTCAAAAAAATAAAATAAAATTTCATTATGATATTTATGAGGACACAGGCAAAGATGAGCAAAAACATTTTGCAGTTAAACTTCGTTTAGACGATAAAATTGTGGCTAAGGCGAGAGCCACCTCAAAGAAAAAAGCTGAAGAAAAAGCATCTAAACGAGCATATTTTGCCAATCAAAGCAAAATTGATACCCGAGAATAAGAATTATTCTTCATTATTTTTTAACGTGCCCTCAACTTAAATTGTGTAAGGCAAATCTTATCTTTACCTTTATTATTTTAAGAAAATGATTATGGCTAATAAATTAATGCTCAATACCTTTATAGAAGAAGATTTTGATCTTATTGCCATACATTGTTCTTTAGAAGCATATCACTTATCTTTTTTGCTAAATAAAACCTTGAACTTTAGATTACACCGGGAAGATATGGATGTAGATTTTACCTATAAAGAAGGAACGGCGTTTTATGAACTTTTTAAATATTGTGACGACTACCAACAATGTAATTATTACTTGGTAGAGAATAAACATAAAATAAAAGCATCCAATTTATATAGCGAAGGGTCATTGTTTAAAGATGATGCGACGTATTCTACTAATTTAATACCAGAATATAAAAACGTAGATTTTTTCTTAAAAATTCAAAATGAAGGATCTCATATTGATTCTAAGAAAATAATCTCTGAATTGCATAAAATTACCCCAATAATTACTGCTTATAAAGTAGATTTTGATACTTTAAAGTCTGTAGAAAATTTAACTTTTAGTTGATGAATAAAATAAAGAAAACAAAAATAGTAGCCACTTTAGGACCAGCAACTGCTTCTAAACAGATTCTTAAGTCAATGCTTGAAAAAGGCGTTAATATCTTTAGAATCAATTTTTCTCACGCCAATTATGAAGATGTCGTTGAACGTATTAAGATGATACGAGAGCTCAATGAAAAATATGGTTTCAATGCAGGGATTTTAGCCGATTTACAAGGACCAAAACTTCGTGTAGGGATAATGAAAGAAGAGGTGGTGGTAAACAAAGGAGAGATCATTGTTTTTGCTACTGGTGAAGAATTTAAGGGAACTAAAGAGCGTGTTTACATGAACTATAATAGCTTTCCTCAAGATGTAAAACCTAAAGAGAGAATTCTTTTAGATGACGGAAAGTTAATTTTTGAAGTGGTAAGTACAAATCAAAAGAATGAAGTAGAAGCAAAGGTAATTCAAGGCGGACCTTTACGTTCTCGAAAAGGAGTCAACTTACCAAATACCGACATTTCTCTTCCGGCGCTGACCGAAAAAGATATTGAAGATGCTAAGTTTGCTATAAAACAACAAGTAGACTGGATAGCTTTATCATTTGTTAGAAATGCTGAAGACCTACAAGTGCTACAAAAAATTATAGATGAACATAGCGATCATAAAATACCAATCGTTGCTAAAATAGAAAAACCTGAAGGGGTTAAGAATATTGATAAAATTGTAGCACATTGTGATGGTTTGATGGTAGCTCGTGGAGATTTAGGAGTAGAGGTTCCTGCTCATGAAGTTCCATTGATTCAAAAAGAATTAGTCTTAAAAGCTAAAAAAGCAAGAATCCCAGTAATTATTGCTACCCAAATGATGGAAACGATGATTACGAGTCTTACCCCTACAAGAGCAGAAGTAAACGATGTAGCCAACTCTGTAATGGATGGTGCCGACGCTGTGATGCTAAGTGGAGAGACATCTGTAGGGAAATTTCCAGTACAGGTTATTGAAAAAATGGCGCAGATTATTAGAAGTGTAGAACATTCAGATTTAATACAAGTTCCTCACAATCCGCCACATATTCGTACTAAACGTTACATTACTAAATCGGTTTGTTATCATGCAGCGACCATGGCAAATGAGATAGATGCCAAAGTAATTTGTACCCTAACCAATAGTGGTTATACAGCGTTTCAAATTTCAGCTTGGAGGCCTTCGGCTAATATTTTAGCATTTACTTCTAATAAGAGAATCCTTACACAATTAAGTTTATTATGGGGTGTTAAAGCTTTTTACTATGATAAATTTGTGAGTACAGATGAAACTGTAGAAGATGTTAATCAGATCGCTAAGGACAAGAAATTCGTAAAAAAGAACGATTTTGTTATTAACCTTGCAGCCATGCCTATTGGTAATAAAGGAATGGTAAATACTTTAAGAGTTTCAGAAATTGATTAGATGAAAATTATCACAAGCTTCTTTTTACTGTTTTCTTGTACAATCTTTGCACAGAAGCACTATACATTTGATTACGCGATTGAATATAAAAGGTATTGTAAAAAAGCTTGTGATGATGAAACATTCTTTTTCTTGACCAACTCTAAAGACAATAGTTATTTTGTTAGACTAACAAATAAAGACAGTTTAGAATATAAAATCTTATTTATAGATCAAAACGGAAACTCTTCGAGAACTTCTGTATTTAAAGATAGTTTACACTTGGCAGAATATATTAATATTCCCTGCAATAATGTGGGTAAATATAGAAATCCCTACAAAAAAAGAGTAAAAGATTATGATTTTGAAAATTTAAAAGACACTCTAATTAATGGGGAATATTATAGTTTCTATAAATTTAAATATCTTAAGGGAGAAAGAAAAAAGCGGAGAAAGAAGATAGGTGAATTACAGTATATTATTCAGGATTCTACGGAATTTCATACTCCTATACTTTATTTAGCTACGGCTTATGAAGAATGGCTACAGAAAAAAAATATCCCTAACGGAATTATTAAAGAAAAAATTCATTTAGGTTACAAAAATGATACTCTTTACAAGGAAAAGTTAGTGAGGTATAAAAAGATAAATAAGACAATTGTTATACAAGACTCTTGTAATAATTCACATTAGCAGTTTAACTCTAAAATAATATTATTTTCGTTTCCTTTATCTTTCCTATTAGGATTTAATACAAATGAATTGCGCTCTAATAAAGACAATGATTTGCTGTTTTCGTAATGAGTAAAGGCTTCAATTTTAATTAATTGGAGATCTTGTAATGCATAATTTATTACAGCTTTCAAAGCTTCATTCATAATTCCTTTGCCTTGTTGGTTCGTAGCTAAATCATAACCCACTTCTGCAGTCGTTTTATCTTCCGAAAAATGCCATAGGCAGATACTTCCAATCATTTTTGGGTTTTCTTTTAACGAAATACTCCAATACAGTAACTCCTTTTTTCGAATCCCTTTTTGAATTTTATAAATAAATGCTAGAGCTTCTTTTTGATTTCTTGCAGATGGTCTAGAAACATATTTATTCACAGTCATATCACTCCTTAAATATGCTATTTCTTCCCAGTCTTTAATAGACAAAGCTCTTAAATTTAATCTGGTAGTATTTAAAACACAAAACTCTTTCATTGTAGAAAGTTACAAAAAAGTTTAAAATTTAAATTTTAGCTGTATATAAAGATCTTTTGGCTCATCTTCAACTTTTATTTTCTTATCAGTATTTAAATTAGATAAAGAAATACCTAAAAGCCTCACTGAATCTTTCATTTTTTCTTGGTAAAGCAATTCTTTTGCGGTTTCTAAAATGAGTTCTTTAGAAGCTATAAAATACGAAAGTGTTTTACTACGGGTGTGTAAACTAAAATCACTATACTTTATCTTTAGAGTTACTGTTTTTCCAGCGACTTTACTCTTTTTTAGTCTGCGTTCAATCTCTTCGGCAATGTGCTCTAAGCGTTCTAACATATAGACTTCCGAAGAAATATTTTCAGAAAAAGTACGCTCGGCACCCAAAGATTTTCTAATGCGGTTAGGTTTGACCTCGCTTAAGTGAATTCCGCGTACAGCGTTATAATAATACGGACCGCTTTTACCGAAATTTTCAGCTAAAAACTCTAGGGATTTCTCTTTTAGATCTCTTCCTGTAAAAATCCCTAATCCATACATTTTCTCTGCAGTAACTTTTCCCACCCCATGAAATTTTCTAATTTCTAAAGCTTCTAAAAAAGAGGCAATCTCTTTGGGATAAACCGTTTTTTGGCCGTTAGGCTTGTTATAATCGCTGGCAATTTTGGCTACAAATTTATTGATAGATATTCCTGCAGAAGCATTTAAACCTGTTTTTTCTTTTATCTTCTCTCTAATTTCTTGGGCAATTAAGGTAGCACTGGGATTGCCCATTTTATTCTCGGTCACATCTAAATACGCCTCGTCTAAAGAAAGTGGTTCGACCAAATCTGTATACTCAAAGAAAATTTTTCTTATCTGTTGAGAAACTTCTCGGTAACGATCAAAATTTGATTTGACAAAGATAAGATGCGGACAAAGTTTTTGAGCCAAAGCACCGCTCATAGCACTTTTCACTCCAAATTTACGAGCCTCATAACTAGCAGCACTCACTACGCCGCGTTTAGAACCTCCACCTACAGCAATTGCTTTTCCTCGTAATTCGGGATTATCGAGTTGCTCTACAGAAGCGTAAAAAGCATCCATATCTACATGAATTATTTTGCGTAGTGTCATTAACTACAAAGTTAAAACATGTTTTATGAATAGTGCTTTTACTTAAAACGATTCGTATATTTTTTATCTTTATAAGATGAAAAAGAGAAAAACAGCTATTGTATTAGGAGCAACAGGGTTAACTGGCGGACTTTTATTAGACCAACTTCTTAAAGATGAACGCTATGAGA
Organism: Mesonia algae; assembly: GCF_003253545.1. Lineage (GTDB taxonomy): Bacteria > Bacteroidota > Bacteroidia > Flavobacteriales > Flavobacteriaceae > Mesonia > Mesonia algae. The sequence continues at coordinate 393,937 of NZ_QKYV01000001.1, read as the reverse complement.
AAGTAAAAGTTTTTACTAGAAGAAGCCTTGGCTTTACCCATCTAAAATTGGTAGAATTTAAAGTAGATTTACTTCGGTTAACCGAACAAAAAAATCATTTTACAGGCGATGAGGTTTTTTGTTGTATTGGGAGCACTCAAAAGAAAACCCCTAATAATGACGTTTATGAAAAGGTAGATGTTGGTATTCCTACACAAGCTTCAGTATTAGCAAAAGAGAATCAAATAAATACTTTTATAATGATTTCTGCGCTTGGCGCGGATTTAGAAAGTCGGTTTTTTTACAATCAGATTAAAGGAAGGGCAGAAGCTAATGTTCTTCAACAAGAAATAAAACATACTTACATTCTACGACCTTCATTAATTTCCGGTAAACGGAAAGAAAAACGTCCGTTTGAATTTTTATGGAAACAAATCATGAAGATTGCCAATTTTGCGATGTTAGGTCCCTTAAAAAAATATCGATCTATTTCTGCATCAACCATTGCTAATGCAATGCTAGTATTGGCTAATTCTCAATCTAATAAGCAAATTATAGAATCTGAAGAGATAAAAAAACTAGTCTAATCATTAATTATCTTCTTTTTGAATATTGACATGAAAAGGAGGCGCTTTATAGTCCTTATCTAAATAATCTGCAGGGATGGTAGTCATACTTCCGTCACGCTGCGCTCGATAATGCGGCGATAAGATTTCAATATCCATTTCATTGCAACAATCCTGAATATTTTGATGCAATTCTGAATATATTAAAGCCTGTTTGTTGGGTTCTTTGGTGTAAGCATTTAATTGATACGAAACATAAAAATCATCTAAACTGGTTTGCAAAACAAAGGGTTGTGGCTTCTTTTGGATGGCATTTGTTCTTAAAGCAGCTTCAATTAATGCTTCATTTACTTTTTTATAAGGGATATCATACCCTAGCGTAACCGTAGTATTTATAATTAAACCTTCTTGTTCTCCATAGGAAGAGTAATTAATTGTATTTCCGTTAAGAACAGCTGAATTAGGAATGGTAATTTCTTCGTTTTTGATGGTTCTTAAACGCGTGACTAACAATGTCTTTTCTACCACATTTCCAGAAGTGTTGCCAATATTAATACGATCTCCAATTTTAAAAGGACGCATATAGGTAATCACCAAACCTGCAACCATATTGGCAATGGCAGATGAAGATCCTAAAGAAAGTAAAACCCCAAGAAATACCGAAACTCCTTTAAAAATGTTAGAATCTGATCCTGGTAATAATGGGAATATCAACACAAACATAAAAGCGTACAACAAAAACCGAACAATAGTAAATGTTGGCATCGCCCAATCTTGATGAAAGCCTGAGATCTCTAATTTTTTATCTTGAATTTCTGAAAAAATATACCTAACAAATCGCATAAAATACCTCATAACAAGTATGATAGCAGCGATTTTTATAATATTAGGAAAATAGCTCCAAATGGCTGTAAATATCTGTTTAAAAGATGACCAGATTAAATCAAATAAATAGTCAGACCAACCTCTGGTGAATTCAAACACACTAAAAATTAGTGGAAAGAAAATATAGACTATTAATAAAATTAAAACCCATTTTACAATCCTCACCAGAAACAGAATTACAGTCAGCTCTTGCTCTGGAGTAATAAAAGTGTAATTGTTATAAGTAAGACTTTTTAGCCATTTGCTTTTGTGCTTTTCTATAAATAAAATGGTTTTTTTATCTACAAAAGCAATGAGTTTTAAGGCCAACCATAAGCCTAAAAGAATTAAAACGGTGAGGCCTATTTTTAAAAAGATATTTACGGGTACAAAGCTTTCGGTTTGTTGATTTAGATTGGCTTCTACAATAACTAGATAAGCTTTAGAAAGTGAATCTATCGTGGTTTCGTTAGCAAGAGCATCTCGACTCGTAAGACTTATTAAAATGTTTTTTCCGTAAAGAATATCGGTTTCATTTTCTAGTTTGGCGATTGTAAGAGAATCTGCAGAGAAAGTTTCAAATTTAATTTCTTGAATTCTTTCTGAAATTAGCGAAGCTCTTTCTGCAGCGCTTAAAGATCCCGATTTTGTATAAATAGAAAAGAGCTCTTCTTTTTGCTTTCCTATCACTGGAAAACCGTTACGGGTTTTTAAAATGTCATTTTGATTAGATGTAGAGTCTTTGGCAACTGCTTGTAGAGGAACAACATTAGCAAAGCTTGCTAAATGAAAAACAATGAGGAATAAAAAAGAAAAAAAGGTAAATTGTTTTTTCATATATATGAAGTTCTAAGACTCTAACTAATAGTTAAAAGTAGGTAAATTTTGATTTAATTTTAGAGAAGTAAATAAAAATAATATAAGATGACTAGTTTTGTCGCTCATCTGTAAATTAAAATCCAGTAGATGCAAGAGATAGAAAGAAAATTTTTACTGAAAGATAACTCCTTTAAAAAGGAAGCTTATGACTCTTTTTACATCAAACAAGGTTACCTTAATTCTCATAAAGAAAGAACCACACGCATACGTATTACAGGAGAAAAGGCATTTATAACCGTAAAAGGTAAATCTTCTTCTAGTGGATTGTCAAGATTTGAATGGGAAAAAACGATTCCCTTAGCGGAAGCAGAAGAACTATTAAAATTATGTGAGCCAGGACAAATTGAAAAGCAACGTTTTTTAGTAAAATTTGAAAATCACACTTTCGAAGTAGATGAATTTTATAAGGATAACGAAGGTTTATGTATTGCCGAAGTAGAGTTAAATTCAGAAAAAGAAAAAGTGTCTTTACCAGCCTGGATAGGTAAAGAAGTTACGGGAGATTTAAAATATTACAATTCTGCATTAATTAATAAACCATATACAACTTGGTAAAATGAAAAGAACAATAACATTTTTATTAGTACTAGCTGCTTTTACTTCTTGCGAAGAAGCTTTAAAAGATCACGATAAAAAAGAGGGATTTGCAAAAGATAGCGTAATAACAAAAGATAAAGAAAGTTTAGAACTTAGTATAGAACAGAGAACTGAACAATTAAAAGAAAAAGGTTATCAAGTATTTCATTACAAAGAAGGAGACACCACTTATCTAATGCAACAATATTTTATGGTGTTTTTAAAAGCGGGCAAAAAAAGAAATCAAGATTCTTTAGAAACGGCGAAATTGCAAGAAAAACATTTGATCCATTTGGAGCGTATGGCTAAAGAGGGATATACAAGTTTAACTGGACCTTTTGGAGATGATGGAGATCTAAGAGGAATTGTTGTTTATAATACTCCTAATCTAAAAATGGCCGATAGTTTAGCAAATTTAGACCCTATGGTGAAAGCAGGGAGGTTAGAAGTAGAAATACACCCTTGGTGGACCGCTAAAGGAGGGACTTTAAAGTAAAAAGCCTTGCACTTTCGCACAAGACTTTTACACTAACCAAAAAAAATAAATAAAACAATCTTTATTGCCAACCGCCACCTAAGGCTTCATATAAATTGACCATTGAGTTTAACTGAATGTATTTAGCGTTGATTAAATCTAGACTAGAATTTAATGCATTTTCACGTGCAGTTAGCACTTCTAGATAATTAGCTAAACCATTATTTAATAATTCTTCAGAATACTGTGTAGCAATATCATAAGCTTCAAACTCTTTTTGCTTTACATCTATTTTATCTGTAGCTGCTTCATAATTATATAAAGCATCTGCAACTTCCTTAGTAGCAGTTAGAAAAGCTTGTCTAAACTGAAGACGAGCTTGTTCTTGTTGAGATTCTGCAACTTCAAATTGTGTTCTTATTTGTCTTTTATTAAAAATAGGCTGAGTAATACCTCCAATTAAAGTGGCAAATAAGGATTGCGTATCAAATAATTTATCAAACTCTAAAGCTTGTAAACCACCAGTAGCATTTAAGGTAATAGAAGGGTAGAAATTAGAGCGTGCTACATTAGTTAATTCAAAAGCATTTACCAAGCTATATTCTGCTGCTATTAAATCTGGACGATTTTTTAGTAATTGTGCAGGAACACCTGTTTTAAGTTCGGTTTCTATTTCTTGATCCTCTAATTCTGCTCTAGCAATAGTAGAGGGCTCTTTCCCTAATAAAATAGACATTGTGTTCTCCAACAATCTAATTTGATTATTAATGTCTATTAAAATAGCTTTAGCAGTATATAATTGTGCTTCAGTTTGTTTTACACCAACTTCTGTAATACTGCCAGCTTCTTTTAAAGCCTTATTAGTTTCTAAACTTTTTTCACGGTTTTCTATAGTTCTTTCAGTAACTTTTTTCTGTTCATCTAAAGAAAGTAATTGATAATAAGAAGAAGCGATCTTAGATACAAGTGTTGTTTTTACTGCTTGGTGGGCAGCCACACTTTGCAAGTAACTTGCTTCAAAAGCTCTTTTATTACTTCTTATTTTTCCCCAAATGTCTGCTTCCCAAGATAAGTTGGCAGAAAGGTCATAAAGATCTATGTGATCTCCAATTCCTCCTCCGGTTCCAGAGTTTCCAAGTTGCAAGCCTAATTGACCGTTTTTAGAAAAATAATTTCTAGTAAAAGTCCCACTCCCTGTAATGGAAGGGAAATAACCTGCTTTTCCTTGTTTTAAATACGCTTCCGCGGAAATAATTTGCTGTAAAGCTACTCGTATATCTATGTTGTTCTTTAATCCTTCATCTATATGTTCTTGCAAAATAGGATCGGTAAACATATCTCGCCAAGAAACCTCGGCCATAGTAATACTATCTTGTGGTAAATTGTCTGTTCTAAAATTTTCTTCTTGAATAATCTCAGGTTGCTCATAATCTTTAGCAACAAAACAGCTTTGAAGTGTAATGGCAAGAGTAGACATTAAAGCTACTCTTTGCCAAGATTTATTATTTATAATAGATTTCATATTATTTATTTTCTTCAGAATGTTCAACTATAAATTTTGGTTCTCCAGAGATTTTTTCTTGTAGCCATTGAAATAGAATAAAGAGTATAGGGATAACAAAAACTCCAAAAACAGTTCCTATTAACATTCCTCCAGCTGCTCCAGTTCCTATAGAGTTATTCCCTTCGGCTCCTACACCTTTTGCTAACACTAGAGGCATTAATCCTAAGATAAAGGCAAAGGATGTCATTAGTATAGGTCTCAAACGAGATTTAGCTCCGTCTATAGCCGCATTTACAATTGACTCTCCCATTTTTCTCCGCTGTAAAGCAAACTCTACAATTAAAATAGCGTTTTTGGCGAGCAAGCCAATAAGCATAATGAGTGCAATTTGGAAATAGATATTGTTTTCTAATCCGAAGAAATTCGTACTTATATAAGCTCCAAAAACTCCAAATGGTAATGATAATACAACGGCGAACGGCAATAAGTAACTTTCATATTGTGCACTTAATAAAAAGTATACAAATAGAATACTAAGAATGAATATAAATGTAGTTTGGTTTCCTGCATTTACTTCTTCTCGTGTTAAACCAGAATAAGCTACGGTATAATTGTTAGGAAGTTTAGCAACTTCTTCTTCAATTACCCTAATGGCATCTCCTGTACTAAAGCCTTCATTTGTAGCTCCTGTTATTGATGTAGAGTTGAACAAATTGAAACGTGTCACCGATTGTGGTCCATATACACGCTTTAAATTAACAAATTGTGTAATAGGTGTCATCTCCCCACTATCGGTTCTTACATACATACTGTTTAGTGCATTTTCATCTGCTCTATCTTCTGGAAGAGCTTGTATGTAAACCCTAAATTGTTTTCCAAATCTTGAAAAATCTGACGCATAAATACCTCCAATATAACCCTGTAAGGTGGAAAAAATACTGGTAATAGAAACTCCCTTTTCTTTCGCCAATGGAACATTTACCTCCATTTCATATTGAGGATAACTAGTATTAAAAGATGAGGTAGCATATTTAATTTCTGGATGCTTCATTAAGGCCATCGTAAAATCTTTATTCGCCTTATCTAGATCTGTAAATTCACCTCCAAATTTGTCTAATAAATTTATTTCAAAACCAGAAGAATTACCAAACCCACGAATACTTGGTGGAGAAAAGAAAATGATATTTGCTTCTGGAATACCAGCAGCTATACCAAATAATTTTCCTGTTATAGCTTCCGCAGAAAGAGATTCACCTTCACGATCTCCCCAATCATCTAATTTTATAATTCCAAATCCAAAGTTGCTTCCTGCTCCACTAATTAAACTTCTACCTTTAATAAAGTTAACTCCAGCAACACCTTCAATATCTTTTACGTTGCCATATAACTCATTAGCAACAGCATTTGTTCTATCTAAAGAAGCCCCTGGCGGCAATTCTATATTCGCAAAAATAATCCCTCTATCTTCATTAGGCACAAACCCTGTTGGGGTGTTATTTGCAGCCCAATAAATACCAACTACGGCAATAATTAATAGAAGTACCGAAACAAATTTTCTTCTGTATAAAAACTGAAGTGATTTTCCATATTTATTAATAGTAGCGTTAAAACCACGATTAAATAAAGTGTAAAAACGTTGTAACGGATTTTTTCCTTTCAATTCTTTGTCCTCTTTGTGTTCCTTTAAAAGTAAAGCACATAATGCCGGACTTAGAGTTAAAGCGTTTACCGCAGAAATTAAAATCGCAATAATTAAAGTAACTCCAAACTGCTCATAGAAAACTCCCGTAGGCCCTGTCACAAAAGTTACAGGAATAAATACTGCTGCCATCACTAAAGTAATAGAGATAATAGCACCAGAAATTTCGTTCATAGCCGTTAGTGTTGCCTTTTTAGGATTTTTCTCCCCATCATCCATCTTGGCGTGTACAGCCTCTACCACAACAATGGCATCATCTACTACAATACCAATAGCGAGGACTAAAGCAAAGAGCGTTAATAAGTTAATCGAATAGCCAAAAACACTTAAGAAAAAGAACGTACCAATAATAGATACAGGTACCGCAATGGCAGGAATTAATGTAGATCTAAAATCTTGTAGGAAGATAAATACCACTAAAAAGACAAGTAAAAAGGCTTCTAATAAGGTGGTTACCACTTTATCTATAGAAGCGTTTAAGAATAAACTCGTATCATAAGGCACAAAAATATCTAAGCCCTCTGGTAAATCTTCTTCTACGTCGTCTAAAGTTAGCTTAATGTTTTCAATAATTTCTTGAGCATTGGAACCTTTGGTTTGGAAGATTCCCATAAATACTGCAGGATTTCCTAAACTCATAGCATTAGAAGCATAAGACTGAGCATCTAACTCTATGGTAGCTACGTCTTTTAAGCGTAAAAACTCTCCGTTTCCTAAAGCTTTAATTACAATGTCACTGTATTGACTCTCGTCTTTAAAACGACCACTATACGTTAATGTGTACGAAAACGATTCTCCGTTATTTTCACCTAATGACCCAGCTGCTGCTTCTAAGTTTTGTTCTGCTAAAGCCGCTGAAACATCAGAAGGGATTAGATTATAGGCTGCTAATTTTTCAGGTTTAAGCCATATTCTCATCGCATAATCCTGTTGAGAAAATACACTAACATCTCCTACACCGCTAATACGTTGCATGGCAGGAATCACATTAATTTTTAAATAATTCTGAATAAATGTAGCATCGTAATTCTCACTTTCAGAATACATAGAGATGAACATTAAAGCACTTGTTTCTTGCTTTTGTGTAGTTACCCCAGTTTGGATTACCTCTTGAGGTAATAATGGGTTTGCTCTAGCCACACGGTTTTGCACATTCACTGCTGCAATATCGGCATCAATTTCTTGGTCAAAATAAACCGTAATTTCTGCAGTACCCGTGTTAGAAGCCGTAGAGGTTATGTAGGTCATCCCTTCTACACCATTAATTTGTTCTTCAATAGGAACAATTACACTTTCTAATACTGTTTCTGCATTTGCACCTGTATAGTTTGCGGTCACTTTAATAGTGGGAGGTGCAATATCTGGATATTCCTCTATAGGTAAGCTGGTTATGCTAATAACCCCTAGCATAACTATGATTATAGAGATTACTGTTGAAAGAACGGGTCTTTCAATAAATGTTTTTAACATGATGATCTATATTTTTAGTTAACTAGTATTTAAATAAAGTAGCTACGGGTTCAATGGCTTTATCGAAAGATGTTTCTTGAGGAGAAATAGCCATTCCGCTACTTAACTTACCAACCCCAGAAATAACAATAGTATCATCTGCACTCACACCAGATTCAACTACGTACAAATTGTCTACTGTAGCTTTTATTTTTATAATTGAAGCGATTACTTTATTATCATCTCCAAGTTTAAAAAGCATAACATTACCTTGTTGCTCATAGGTTGCATCTTGTGGAACTACAGTTGCATTTTCATACTGAGTAGGGATTTGTATCTTACCACTATTTCCGTTAGTTACTAATTGGTTAGGGTTATCAAAAATAGCTCTAAAGCTTACAGTACCTGTATTTTGATTAATTTGTCCAGAAGTTGTTTCAATTTTTCCTTTTTCATCATACACACTTCCATTGGCAAGTACCAAATTGACTTTAGGGAAATTAGCCAGTTTTTCTGATATATTTTTCCCTTCAGTATTTTGTATAAAATCTATATACTGGGTTTCATTCAAACTAAAAAAAGCATATACTTTACTAATATCACTAACCGTAGTTAAAGGAGTAGAATCGTTAGAACTTATTAACGCTCCTTCTCTATAATTAATCTTACCCACGTAACCATTAACAGGACTCTTAATAGTTGCGTAACCAATATTAGCAGAAACACTACTGTAATTAGCTTTTGCTTGGGCTAAATTAGCTTTTGCAGTTTCTAATTGTACCGAGCTAATAATGTTTTTTTCAACTAAAGGAATAAGCTTATCTACCTCAACTTGAGCTACATTAACACGAGCTTTTGCTGCACTTGCATCTTGTGATAGAGACTGTGTTTCTAATTTAAATAACACTTGTCCTTTGCTTACTTTTTCACCTTCATCTACCAATACCTGTTGAACGTAACCTGCAACTTTTGCTCTTACATCACTATTTACGACACCTTCAATATTAGTAGGATATTCGGTATAACCAGTAACGGTTTTTTGTTCTAATTGAGTTACAGGAAATGGTAAAGCTTGTTGTTGAGCAGTTGCAGCTTGTTTATTTTCTTTATCGCCACAGCTTACTACAAATAGTAGCACGCTTATGCTACTTAATATGAATAATAATGAATTTTTTTTCATTGTATTAAAGATTGAATTTATTGTTTATAAGGTTTTCTTTTAATTCTTTTATAGAGCTTGAAGCTTCATCTAGAAATTTGAGGTAATCATTATGAAATGACAATTCAAACTTTTCGGTATCTTCATCAGTAATATGATCATTGATGGTTTGCTTATAATCCCTTATTTCTAAATGAAGATTTCTCGTAGTTTCCCATTCTTTTATCATACCATCTATGTGATGTAGAACCGAATTTTTATTAATAATGAAGTACTTTTTACGGTCACCAGTTTTAGTGAAGTATTCTATCTTTTTTAAATCTTGTAAGTGATTTAGATGGGTGGAAATTGTGCTTTTGCTAGCGCAAAGTAAAGACACCATTTCTTCAAAAGTGGCTCCAGATTTTCCTGTGAGAACGATGTAAGATAATATTCTAGCTGCTACAGGCGCTAAATTTTCTCTATTTTCAAAATGAACTCCTAGTTTTTCTACAAGGGCCATTTTTTTACTGCATATCTCTTTTGTCATAATTGAGTAAATAAATAATGACGCAAAAATATATATTAGTTCGGAACAAACCGAACTAAGCGAAGTTAATTTGCTGTTAAATAAAGTTTAAATAACAAATGTGATCTTTATTTTTCTTCAAAAATCTCAGTAATTAATTTGTTACTAATATAGCTAGCTCTAAACATTCCAGTTGTGTTAGACTCACTCACGAAATTATTTAAATAATCGACAGCAATAATACCTGCATTTACTCTTAGGTGAGCTGTTTCTCATAGAATACTTTTTTCACAGCTTCATGTAAACTCAATTATTTTCAGCTCAATTCTTTGTATTCTATTCTATTTTATTAAATCATCTAATTCGGGTTTTTCTGTATGGAAGAATGATGCTACTTTGCCAGAATTAAATAAAGGGGAATCTTCCATTAGATTTAGGGTTTGTTTTACCGTTTCTATTGCAAAACCTCCATTTTTTAAAATTTCATTTCTTTTGGTAGTGGATTCTTTTAATTTATCATGATATACTTTTTCTAAGCTGTTGCTAATGATTTCTTTTTTAATATAACTTGCGCCGCCGTGAATAGCGATACTGTAGTTGGCTACTTTTTTATTTTTAATTTCGGCAGTATTTCTTTCCGCGTTAAGCGAGCTTCTATACTCTTTACAAGTAAAAATGAGAATCAATACGATTAGGAGTATAAATCTTTCCACTTTATGAATAATTAAGTAATTTTAGGAAAACTAAAAACACTGTGTTTACTAAATAGAATAAAAAATTAACTATGGGAATTCAGAAACCTTTTAATTTAAATAAGTGGATTGAAGAAAATAGAGATACTTTAAAACCTCCGGTAGGTAATAAAAATTTGTATAAAGATGCGGGTGATTATATTGTGATGATCGTGGCAGGACCCAATGCAAGAAAAGATTATCATTATAATGAAACCGAAGAATTGTTTTACCAATTAGAGGGGAATATAGAAGTACACATTCAGGAAAACGGAGAAAAGAAAACCATGAAGTTGGGACCAGGGGATATGTATTTACACCCAGCAAAAGTTCCTCATTCGCCTGCAAGAGGAGAGAACTCTATTGGTTTAGTAATAGAAAGAAAACGAAAAGAGTTACCAGGCAAAGATGGATTACTTTGGTTTTGTGACAACTGCAATCATAAGTTATATGAAGTGTATTTTCCGCTAGAAGATATAGAGGTAGATTTTCTTAAACATTTTAAGCATTTCTACGGAAGTAAAGAATTAAGAACCTGCAATAATTGTGGTACGGTGATGGATGTAGATAAACGTTTCGTCGCAGACGAGGATTAATGCTTCATTTTTGTTATTTTTGCGAAGAATCAATTAATTAATAATAAAATTATCACATTAATGAGTCAGATTGCTAAAGAATTTGGAATAGATAAAGCCCTAAAAGAATTAGGCTTACAAGATATAAATAACGGTACTTCTACGGGAAAAGATTTTTTTTCTAATGGAGAAATCATCGAATCTTACTCTCCAGTAGATGGAGCGTTAATCGGTAAAGTAAAAGCGACTACTAAAGAAGATTATGAAAAAGTAATCACTACTGCAGAAAAAGCTTTTAAAGAATGGAGAACGATGCCGGCTCCACAACGTGGTGAAATTGTTAGAAAATTTAACGATGAACTACGTCGTTTAAAAGAACCTTTAGGGAAATTGGTTTCTTATGAAATGGGTAAATCTTACCAAGAAGGTTTGGGTGAAGTACAAGAAATGATCGATATCTGCGATTTTGCTGTAGGTCTTTCTCGTCAGTTACACGGTTTAACGATGCATTCAGAGCGTCCAGGACATAGAATGTACGAACAATACCATCCATTAGGGGTAGTAGGAGTAATTTCTGCATTTAACTTTCCAGTTGCTGTTTGGTCTTGGAATACTGCTTTAGCTTGGGTTTGTGGAGATGCTTGTATTTGGAAAGGTTCAGAGAAAACTCCATTAACTTCTGTAGCTTGTCAAAATATCGCAGCACGTGTATTTTCTGAAAACGGAGTTCCAGAAGGAATTTCTTGTTTAATTACAGGAGATTATACGGTAGGTGAAATGATGACCAAAGATGAGCGCGTACCTTTAATTTCTGCAACAGGTTCTACCCGAATGGGGAAAATCGTAGCGAAAGAAGTAGCAGGACGTTTAGGGAAAACTTTATTAGAGCTTGGCGGAAACAATGCGATTATCGTAACCCCAGATGCTAATATTAAAAATACCGTAATCGGAGCTGTTTTTGGAGCGGTAGGAACTTGTGGACAACGTTGTACTTCTACACGTCGTTTAATTGTTCACGAAGATATATACGATAAAGTAAAAGACGCTGTCGTGGACGCTTATAAGCAAATAAAAATCGGAAACCCATTAGATGAGAGCAATCACGTTGGTCCATTAATTGATAAAGATTCAGTAAAAAATTACCAAAATGCACTTGACAAAGTTGTTCAAGAAGGTGGTAAAATTTTAGTTGAAGGTGGTGTATTAGAAGGAGAAGGTTACGAAAGCGGATGCTACGTAAAACCTGCTATCGCTGAAGCGGAAAATCACTTTGAAATTGTACAACACGAAACATTTGCTCCAGTACTTTACATTATGAAGTACAAAGGCGATGTGGCTGATGCATTAGAATTACAAAACGGAGTACGCCAAGGACTTTCTTCTGCAATTATGACTAATAATTTGCGTGAAGCAGAACGTTTCCTTTCTGTAGAAGGATCTGACTGCGGAATTGCGAATGTAAATATTGGAACTTCTGGAGCTGAGATTGGTGGTGCTTTTGGTGGTGAAAAAGAAACCGGAGGAGGTAGAGAATCTGGTAGTGATGCTTGGAAAGTTTATATGCGTAGGCAAACCAACACGATTAACTATACTACAGAGTTGCCATTGGCACAAGGAATTAAATTTGATTTATAAGATTCTAGGAATTAGAATTTATCATATTAAAAACGCCCTCGCTTTAAATAGTGAGGGCGTTTTTGTTTTAAATAAATATTAGTGTTGTTTTATGAGATAATAAAAACCTCCAGGAATAATAGCCTCTGGTAGTGGTGGATCACCACGTTCTACAGTTATAATACCACCACGTTTAAATATTTGAATGGCTTGTTGCCCATTTATGGTTGCTGTTCTTACATCTAAGTTACTAGAACAACCATTAGGTTCACACATAATCAATTCTATTCTAAAAACATCTGAGGTATAATCGTTAAAAGGAGTGTGTTGGTAAGTATTTATATAATTACCATCAATACTGTGGTGATAAACGTATGGTAGAAATGGATCGGTAAGCTTATCTAAAGTATTGGTAAGTTCTATACCATTTTCTTTATATTGAAATTCGCCTATCAATAAATCTTCATAATAATCCCCCGCATCGACCATCGTCTTTTTTTCAAAAACTATCTTTAAGTATTGGGTGCCATTATCAAACACCCAAGTTCCCACAAATGGGTCAAGAAGGTTATTGTTATCTTTATAATAGGCATTGGTTATTTCAGAACCATCATCATCTTCTATATTTATAATAGGGTTTTGTGCTTTGCACGCAAAACAAATAACAAATAGAATTAATAACTGAAAGAGTTTCATATTTATAAAAATACAAAACCCAACGGTTTAAAGTTGGTTTTTATAAGTTAAAATTAAATCACCGCAAAGCAATTTGGGTAGAAGAAGTAAAGTTGAGCTTATAGTTTTTTATCGTGTATTCTTTTGAAAAATTCACTTCTGTAAGTGTCCCCTAACGGGAGGTCTTTTCCGTTTATCCATACCTCATAATTATCGGTTTTTTCAACTTTATCTAAAGCTACGATATACGATTTATGAATTTTAATAAACTTAGATTTTGGTAAACTTTCTTGAATGTTTTTTAAGGTGTTGTAGGTGACTAACTGCTCAACCTCAGTATGTATGATGACGTAATTTTTAATACTTTCGGCAAAGAGAATGTCAGATAATTTTACTTTACGGAATTTATTTTTCCCATCTGTTTTTACAAAGAAATACTCTTCATTGTGGAGGTTTGAAGTTTCTTTTACTGAAGTTTTCTTCTTTTTTACCTTCTCAACAGCTTCAATAAACCTAGGGAAAGCAATAGGTTTTAAAAGATAATCTACAGCATTTAGCTCAAAACCTTCTACAGCAAATTGAGAATAAGCGGTCGTGAAAATAATATTTACGTTTGGATCTATCAATTTTGATAGTTGAATTCCCGTTAAATCTGGCATTTGTATATCTAAGAAAACAATATCGGGTTGTTTTTGCTGAATAAGCTCCAACCCCTCAAGTGCATTAGAAGAAGAAGCTATAAGCTCTAAACCTTTCAATTGACTTATGAATTTTTCTATAACCCGAATTGCAGGGGGTTCGTCATCTACAATTATGCACGTAAAGAGATTTGACATTTTATTTTTTTAAAGGGAGTTGTAGTTCTACAAAATACTTATTTTCTTTTTGAAAATGTTTAAGTTGATAATTCTTTCCAAACATTAACTGTAAACGTTGTGTAATATTCTTATATCCAATCCCATTTTCGTCATAATTATCTTGAGGTTTAAATGCATTCTCAATTTTAAAAACAAGTTGTTCTTTTACAATTTCAATGTGAAGTTGAATAGGGTTTTTAGCATCATTTAAAACTCCATGTTTAAAAGCATTTTCAACAAAATGAATTAAAAGTAAGGTGGGTACTTTATAAGGTTTTGTAAATTCAGGGTAAGAATTTTTTATAAATAGACCTTCTTCAAATCTTCTTTTAAAAAGAATAATATAATTATTCAAGAAATTGAGTTCATCTTTCAGTAAAACAAATTCTTCATTTTGATAAGTGACATACCGCAGCATTTCTGAAAGTTTTAAAATATCATCACTAAGTTTGGAGTTCACATCGAGGGCATCTGCATAAAAACTGTTGAGGGTGTTAAATAAAAAATGCGGACTCAATTGCGATTTTAACACTTGTAATTCTGCTTGTTTCTTTTCTAATTTTAATTCATTGTATTGCTGGTTGACCTTTAATTGATGTTTTACAAAATAGAAAACAAGACTGAGTAAGATAATTCTAAAAGCATAATAAGAATTATCGAAAATATAAAAGAGAGGCCGAAGAGAGTTAGGATAGTAATTATGAAATCCCGTGATTTTATATAAAACGATTTCTTCTAATACATATCGCAGGCCTGCAAATAATAGAATACATAAAATTAAGGCTGAAACTAAATAAGTCCACTTTTTAGCAGGAATAGTTACAGGAGCAATCTTAAGATAAACGAAATAGAAAATGCCCATTTGTAAAACAAGAAACTCCAGGTTATGTAAGAGATATTCATTTGGGTTCTCTATCGCATTTTTAAAAACGATATCAGAAAATACTTCCATTAAAAGAAAAAGTATCCAAAAGATAATGTGATAGCGAATTTCTTGTTTCTTATTCATTTAGTAATTTAACTTTAATACTTGGGAACTTCTCTTTCAACTCCTTTTCAAGTCTAATTATATGTGCTGCGCCCACAATAACGATACTTTTTCTTGCTTGATTTGCTAATATTTGTTTGCCTACGTTTTGTGACATCCGTTCATTTCTTTGGTTCCAATATTTGGTGCCTAATAAGCAACTTTTGGTCTTGTATTTAACATAGGAGAAAGAAGCTAGTTGATCTAAGCGTTCTAAAGATTTTCGTTTGTTTACGTGCATTCCTAACCCTCTAAAAAGTGCGGGAATAATAGCACTATTATAATCTTTTTTGTTAAGTTTTTGGTTTATTTTATTGTCTCCATTTTTACTTCCATCTTCAGCACACTTTTGCCAAGCATCATGATATTCTTTATTGGTTTGTTGGTCATCCATAGCCATTAAACGTTTAATGTTTAACTGAATGGCTAATTTAGCCGTTAAATCTCCATCTTCGTGTTGTGTTGGTTTTGCAGAACCTTCTACACCATATTTCTGAATATATCTGTAAAAATCGTAATTAGCATAATCTCTTAAATAACCAAAAGAATTGATAATTACATCTAAATCTTGATGAGACAATTTACTGAAATCTTTCTTCAACAAAAAATTGAGTTGTTTTGAGCTAAAGTTGAAAT
This sequence comes from Mesonia algae, assembly GCF_003253545.1. Classification (GTDB taxonomy): domain Bacteria; phylum Bacteroidota; class Bacteroidia; order Flavobacteriales; family Flavobacteriaceae; genus Mesonia; species Mesonia algae. The sequence goes on along the minus strand of NZ_QKYV01000001.1, from coordinate 378,164 downwards.
GTTGCTGAAGAGAATCGGCTAAAAAGTAAAACTTCTTATAATTCTTAGACCACCCATCTTTTAGATATTCCCAGCTAATGGTATCATTGGCGCGAGGAGTTTCTACATAAATAGCTTCCGGATTGTATTTTAAGGCTCTTTTTAGTAAAGGTTTATAGCTGTTTTTTACAATTTTTGGAACTGTGTGCATTGTACCGATGAGTAAAACCTCTTTCTCTTGAGCGGTTATGTTTTGGGTTAATATAATTGCCCAAAACAAGAAAATATACTTTCTCATAATTTATAGCGAATTAAACTTTACCAATTCGAACTCTGGAGAACATTCAAACAACCATTTAAGTATGGAGATATGTCCTGCACCAAACAGTACTAAAATTCGATCGTTTTCGGTATATCCTATTTGTTGTATTTTTCTGTAAATTCTCAAATTTCTGTTCAGCCAAAACATAGAAAGAGCATCTGGACCTTCCATCTCTTTAGAAGTAAATTGACCGCCAGAAATGTAAGCTCCAAAACCACGATCCAATACTTTATCAGAATTCATATAAGTGAAGGTTTCTAAAAGAGTTTGGCTAACCGTAAGTTTGTCTTTGTAATGATAAAAATTAGAGTAACGTTTATTTATTTCGTCATCACCGCCAAAATAATGTCTTTTGGTAATTTTATCGATGTAAGTTTTAGAAGCTAAACTGTCTTTTCCTGAAGAAAGCTTATAAAGTAAAGAAGGGGAATCTACTCCATAAATAGTGTCTAACTGAAAACGTTCAACCAAACGCATACCTATTTGGCTACTTTCATTAGCGTACAATTTTTCAGTTCCTTTTTTATAATGTTCGTAATTTTTAAAAAGATAACCTGTGTTCGCTCCAGCTTCAACTATAATTTTGGTGGGCTTAAACTTACTTAGGTAGTCTAGGAGTTCTTGAAGTTCTTTTTGCCTTTTTTCTGCATAGATGTTTATTTTTTCATCTTCGCTGGCTTTGTGAGCATCTAACCCGGGATAATTAAAATGAAAGCTCCCAACCAATAAGACTTTTGGAACTTTTTCATTTAACTGAAGAAAATCATCTGGGTTTTTAAATGGAGACTGAGCAAATAACCGGGAAACGCTCAGTATAAAAAGAATTGGAATTATACAGTTTTTCATGGATTGATAGGTATTAGTTTCAGTATAAAACTAATAAGACAACCTCTTTTAAAAACAGCAATAAATTTAACTCCCTAATTTATGGGACGAACTAGGGAGTTTGTACAATGAATATTTTTAGAATCTATACCCTACACTAAAACCACCGTGAAACTCAATAGCCGAAAAACGCTCTTTTACTTCATCACTAAAGTTTCGAGCAATAGAAACATAAGGTCCTAATACAAATTTATCTCCAAAATTCCATTTATAACCAGCGCCTAGTCCAACCATAAAGGCATTCATATCAGTTTCTACCATTACGTTATTTACTTCTTGCTCAAAATCTCCAAAACGGTATTTTACAAAAGGATTGGCGTAAATACCAGAACCTGCATTTTCTTTCCCGAAATAATAATTGTACCCTAATTTAATACTGTTGGTATTAAATTTACGTGACCCTTTTTCGCTATGATAGTTGATGCGGTCGTTAATTAAAAACTCTACGTCTACAGATTGATTAAAACCAATAAACCTTTCATAACCAACTTCTACCGATGCAATGGCAATGGTATTAGCAATATTTAGTTTTGCTTCATTTTTAGGGAAATCTGATTCTTGTGCTTTCATATTAATTCCGATAAGGAAAAGAAAAGCAACGGCATATAAATTTTTCATAGAGTTTATTTTTATGCAAATATAAATTAATTTCTCCCTTTTTCATTAGCATACAATTTCCAAACGGGATCACTTTGAAAAACTTCTTTAGAATTCACATCGATTAAAGATAGTTTTCCTTTAAAAGCTGCGCCGGTATCTACATTCCAAACATTGGCAGCTTGTACAGGTTTTTCTTTATCAATTCGGGTAACAGGAGTGTGACCTATAAAAATTTCTTTAAATAATTTTAGGCGCTTCGGATAACGAAAATCATCTTCGTTAATTTCTTTATCTAAGCACAGAGCGGTCTCCCATAAAGTTCTATCCCAATAAAACATATAAGGTTCATATTCCTGTTTGGGTCCGTGTTGATTGGTGAAACCTGCGTGGAGAAATAACCTATTTTGATCATCAATATAATAATTGACCATTTCTTTTAGGAAAATGCGATGCTGCTGGATTGTTTCATCAGATAAATTTCTATACGCATCTATGCTCGACTGTCCTCCATGAGTCAACCATTTTTCATTGGTTTCGTGGGTTTTTAACCATTGGTGTAATAATTCATCGTGATTACCACGTATAAAAATGCAACTATTTTGTTTGGCTAACTCTATAAGATAAGAAATGACTTTGGCAGAATCGCTCCAGCCATCTACGTAATCTCCCAAGAAAATAAGTTGATCTTCTGGAGTTATTTTTGCTCTTTCTAGCAATTGCTCTAAAGCTTTTAAACCGCCGTGTATGTCGCCTATGGCTAAAATTCTTTTCATTTAATTGTATTTCACTTTTCTTAAAATTCTAATATTTTCTTTATAACGCAGGTAAGCTTCTTTATGGTGAGTTTTTAATAAACTTTTGGCTTCTTCTAATTTTTCAATGGCTTCGGGAAATCCATTAAAATAACAAAGTAAATAATTGGCAGGAAGTTTTAAAATATCTTGTTGTTCTATTTCGCTTAAGCGGAAACCTTTCTCCAATTTTTCTAATAAACTCTTATTACTGTTCATAATATGGTGCAGAGTCGATTTTGAAAACTGAGGCGGATCGAACACCATCTTGCTTTCAATTTCATAGCTAATATTATTATGAAACTTGATTATAACCTCTTCTAATGGATAATACTTATAAGATTTGTAAAGACCCAAATGCACATATTCTAAAATCTTAAAGCACTCATCGTTAAATTCGATACTTACCTCATCCAAATCTGAATAAAATAGTTTAACCTGTTCATTAATCAACTGAATATTAACTCTAGAGTAAAACGTACCTTTATGATTTACTTTCTTTTTTCCTGCCCAACACACTACAAAATACTCTTTAAAAACCCGATAGGTAGGCTTGTAATCTTTACTGCGATTCATAAAATCAAAGACACCATCTAATGTATATTTAATAGTGTTTTGGGAATGACTTTCTATAGCGGCTACCTTTTCAATATTAGAGTTGTTGAGTTTTACTTCAAAATTTTGAGGCATACTTATACTCCCTTCTCTATAAAAAACCATGCCTCCATAGTATTTCCAAATGTTTTTTTTTAAAGAGCAAATCAGCTCATTGTTAGGGTTTATAGTAATTAACCCCACAACTTTACCCTCAGGGAGATGCGGAAATAAAATATTGGCATAATTCACCCTTGGCGGATTGGTTAAATAAGCATTCACCAAGTTTTGTATTTTGCTATCATCATAAAAATCGACTCCAAAGATGTTATTCTTTTTATCTTCAACACCAATTACAATATAACTGTTGTTGTGAGGGTTGCTATTAGAAAGCGCGCAAATGTGCTTTAGCAACTTAGCCTTTCCTTCTTTGTCCCCAAGATTAACTTTTAGCTTTTTATCATAAAAACTATTCTCGGCACTATGGGCGAGTAAATTTTTAATGAGTAGGCGTTTGTTAATCATGAGATTAGTTTTAGTTTTTATCTACGAGAGTAGAAGAAGCTTGAGCGGTACACATTACAGTGAGGTCGGCTATGTTTACATGAGAAGGTCTAGTGACCACAAAGCAAATAACATCTGCAATGTCTTTGGCTTGTAAGGCTTTGAAACCTTCATAAACTTTTGTAGCTTTCTCTTCGTCTCCTTTAAAGCGCACTTTACTAAACTCTGTTTCTACAAGACCTGGATTAATAGCGCCAACTTTTACGCCAGTTCCGTTAAGGTCTAATCGCATTCCTTGATTAATGGCATCTACCGCATGTTTGCTAGCGCAATACACATTTCCTTTAGGGTAAACTTCCTTACCTGCAGTAGAGCCAATATTTATAATTTGCCCTTCTTCTCGTGCTATCATTTGAGGAATAATTTCTTTACTCACGTACATTAAGCCTTTTACATTAATATCTATCATAGCATCCCAATCTTCTAGATTTCCATCTTGAAAGTAATCGAGTCCGTGGGCATTACCTGCGTTGTTAATTAATACATCTATTTTTTTAAACTCTTCAGGCAAACTGTTAATGGCATTCTTGACTTCTTCCTTATTTCTTACATCAAATAGTAATTGATGGGTTTTGGTGTGCTTTAAAAACTCTTGCAAATCGGTTAATTTTTGTTGTCTTCTTCCGCAAAGCACTAATTGAAATCCTTCTTTAGCTAGAGCTATTGCTGCTGCTTCTCCAATTCCGCTTGAGGCCCCTGTTATAAATGCTGTTTTTGTCATAGTAAATATCTTGATTAAAAAAGATTGTAGAAAACTATTCTCTTTAAGTATGAGTAAATTAATCTTTACGGAAGATATAAATTTTAGTTTAACTAAAAGAGAGTTCTATAAATTTAAAAAATGTTGGTATTTTGCAACACCCATAAAAAAATAAAGTCTTTATAGATGGGCTTAAAATTTTAATAAAATGTAATTTTTTATGAGGTTTTAACCAATCATTAACAATGATTAAACAATAATTTTTTCACTTTGCAACGTTATAAAATAAGGTAACGGAATAAAATATAATTTTAATGGAGCAACAACAAACCTCATCGGTAGACATCGCAGGATTAAATGAGAAAATACAAAGAGAAAGTGCCTTTGTAGATTTATTGACCAATGAGATGAATAAAGTCATTGTCGGTCAAAAACACATGATCGAGCGACTATTAATTGGTTTACTAGGTCAAGGTCATATTTTATTAGAGGGAGTGCCAGGATTGGCAAAAACCTTAGCCATTAATACGTTGTCTAAAGCTGTAAAAGGAAGCTTTAGCAGAATACAATTTACACCAGATTTACTTCCTGCAGATGTAGTGGGAACGATGATTTATAATATAAAGCTCAATGATTTTAGCATAAAGAAAGGTCCTATTTTTGCCAACTTCGTGTTAGCAGATGAGATTAACCGAGCACCAGCAAAAGTGCAGTCGGCTTTACTAGAGGCGATGCAAGAAAAACAAGTTACTATTGGTGATACCACTTTTGTTTTAGATAAGCCTTTCTTAGTAATGGCAACACAAAACCCTGTAGAACAAGAAGGAACATACCCTTTACCAGAAGCACAAGTCGATCGTTTTATGTTAAAAACGGTGATTGATTATCCTACTCTTGAGGATGAACAAATGGTGGTTCGAGCTAATTTAAAAGGTAGTTTTGAACAGGTAAATCCTGTGGTTTCTTTAGAGCAAATCTTAAGCGCTCAAAAAGCCGTTCGTGAAGTATATATGGATGAGAAAATTGAAAAATATATACTAGATATTATTTTCGCTACACGTTATCCAGAAAAATATAACCTAGAGTCATTAAAACCACTTATTTCTTTTGGAGCTTCTCCTCGTGGAAGTATCAATTTGGCAACTGCCGCAAAATGTTATGCCTTTATTAAAAGAAGAGGTTACGTTATTCCAGAAGATGTAAGAGCAGTAGTGTTAGATGTTCTTCGTCACAGAGTGGGTATTACTTATGAAGCTGAAGCTGAAAATATTACTTCAGAAGATATTGTAGGTAAAATTATCAATGAAATAGAAGTGCCATAGACCAGCGATCTAATTGATACAATGATGTGTGAAGCATCATAAAAGCCGATAAGAAAGCATATTATGGATACCAAAGAATTACTAAAAAAAGTACGAAAAATCGAAATCAAAACACGGCGGTTAAGCAACCACGTGTTTGGAGGAGAATATCATTCTACCTTTAAAGGACGTGGTATGACCTTTAGCGAAGTGCGTCAATACCAATTCGGGGACGACGTAAGAGCAATAGACTGGAATGTAACCGCGCGCTATAACGAACCTTTTGTAAAAGTTTTTGAAGAAGAAAGAGAACTTACCATGATGCTTATGGTAGATGTCTCTGGATCAGAATTTTTTGGTACTCAAGGGAGTTTCAAAAAAGATATTATTACTGAGATTTCTGCAACTTTAGCATTTTCTGCCACACAGAATAATGATAAAATAGGATTGCTTCTTTTTTCAGATCAAATAGAACTTTACGTACCACCCAAAAAAGGAAGGTCACACGTACTAAGAATCATAAGAGAGTTATTAGAGTTTAAGCCTAAAAGCACTAAAACCGATGTAGCCGCAGCCTTAAAATATGTAAGAAATATGATGAAAAAGAAAGCCATCATATTTATTCTATCCGATTTTTTAGCAGATGATTACGACCATACACTTAAAATTTTAGCCAATAAACACGACATTACGGGCATTAGAGTGTATGATGAAAGAGAAAAAGAAATGCCTAATTTAGGAATGGTCCAAATGCAAGATGCTGAAACAGGAGAATTTCTTTTGGTAAATACAGGCTCGTCTTCTGTTAGGAAAAGTTATTCAACCTATTATCAAGAACGAGTAGAATATTTTAAAACGAGTTTTAATCATAGCGGCGCAGGTACTTTGAGTACGCGGGTGGATGAAGGCTATGTAAAGAAATTACTCGGTTATTTTAAACGAAGAGGTTAAGGGAATGAAAATGATAAATAAAAAAACCTTTCAAAATATAGGGAAAACACTAGTATTGGTTTTTTCCTTATTTCTTTTGCTCATAAATCAGCATACACAAGCTCAAACCGTTTCTTCTAGCATTGATAGCTCTTCTATTCAAATAGGAGAACAAATAAAATACAAAATTGAGGTAGAAACAGATACGACTAACTTAGTGGTCTTTCCCGAAGGTCAAACCTTTATGCCGCTAGAAAATGTAGAAGCTTCAGCTATTGATACAACTATCAATCAACGTAATTTTAAACTTTTAAAAGAGTATGCACTTACTCAGTTTGATTCGGGTAAATATACCATTCCGCGACAGCGTATTCTCATTAATAATAAAGCTTTTTTTACCGATTCTTTGCTGGTTGAGGTTAGAGATGTTGCGGTAGATACGACCAAGCAAAAACTATATCCGGTTAAGCCTTCTATACAAGTAGATAAGCCTTTTCAAGTGGCCGATTGGGTTTGGTGGTTGTTGATAACCTTAGTGATTATTGGCGGATTAGTATTTTTATTATGGAGAAGAAATAAAAAGAAAACCGAAGCAGCGCAAAAAATCCCTCCTTTTGAAAAAGCGATGCTCACTCTAAAGCAATTAGACGAAAGTCAGCAATTAGAAAGCGGACAAATAAAGGCCTATTATTCTTCCTTAACGGAAGCTATACGTCGTTATATCGATGAAAAAATAGATGATAGAGCTTTAGAAAGCACAACTGCCGAACTTGTTGCTCGCCTAAATGCTTTAACTCAAGAAAATAAATTACGCTTAAGCAAAGAGGAAATTACAAAACTTGAAGAAGTTTTAAAGCGTGCAGATCTTATAAAGTTTGCAGGTTTCTCGATGGACAAAATCACCGCAAAATCTGATAGGCAAACGGTAGAACATAACATCTTCGCTTTTAAAGAAGCAATCCCAGAGCCTACCGAAGAAGAGTTGCTAAAAGATCAAGCTTATAGAGAAGCTGTCGCCAAGAGAAGAAAAAGAAAAACCATTCTTATTAGTGTAGTTGCAGGTTTATCAATTTTGGTGGTGAGCGCTATTGGTTTTGTAGGTCTAAAAGGTTGGGATTATGTGCAAGATAATATTTTAGGAAGTCCGTCTAAAGATCTACTAAAAGGAGAATGGATACAAAGTGAGTACGGCAATCCAGCAGTTTCTGTCATTACCCCAAGAGTCTTAGTGCGTAATATGCAGCAAGACACTTTACCACAGGCTCAAACGGGAGCAATAATAGAGAGCTTCTCTTATGGTAGCATTTTAGGAGAATATTACATTAACCTAAGTTTGGTGAACTTTCCAGAAAAGAAAGAATTTGATTTAGATAAATCTATCGAAGCAGTTTATACAGATTTTGAGAATAAAGGAGCCACGAATATTCTTATGAAAAACGAAGAATTTACGACGGTAAATGGGGCAGAAGGGATCAAAATTTTCGGAAGCTTTAAAATTAAAAATCCCGTGTTACAAGATCGTACTATTCAGAAATCATATACCATTCTTAATTTTGGATATAATGGAGCTTTTGAACAGCTTATGTTAGTGTATGAAAAAGATAACGCTGCCGCGGAAGAGATAACAAATAGAATCATCAATTCTATAGAATTAAAGATAAAAGAAGAATAATGTTCAACTTTAATAATATCACATTTGAGCATCCCCAATGGTTTTGGCTATTTCTGCTATTGCCCATACTCATTCTATGGTATATCTGGAAAAGAAATAAACAAACCGCAGCGGTTAAAATATCGAGTATAAAGGGTTTTAAGGTAAAACAAGGTATTTTACCCAAGCTAAAACCTTTGTTGTTCGTCTTACGTTTATTGGCACTTGCTTTATTAATTACCGCTATGGCAAGACCTAGAACTGTAGATGTTTCTACAAAAACCAACACAACACAAGGGATAGATATTGTTATCGCAATAGATGTTTCAGCAAGTATGTTGGCAAGAGATTTAAAGCCCAATCGTTTAGAAGCTTTAAAAGAGGTCGCAGCAGAGTTTGTAAAACAAAGACCTAGCGACCGTATTGGTTTGGTAGAATATGCAGGAGAAAGCTACACTAAAACCCCAATTACCAGTGACAAAAGAATTGTATTAGAAGCCTTACAGAGTATAGAATATAATAATTTGCTCGAAAGTGGAACTGCCATTGGGATGGGATTGGCAACTTCGGTTAACCGATTAAAAGAAAGTAAAGCTAAAAGCAAGGTGATTATTTTAATGACCGATGGTGTGAATAACTCAGGTTTTATAGATCCTAAAATCGCTACCGAATTGGCGATGGAATATAATATAAAAACCTACACCATAGGGTTGGGAACTAACGGTATGGCACTTGGACCTATATCTATGAGTAGAAACGGACAATTAAGATATGGTAGTGTAAAAGTTGAAATTGATGAAGCTCTTCTTCAGGAAATAGCTCAAAAAACAGGAGGAAAATATTTTAGGGCTACCAATAACGAGAAGTTAGAGGCAATTTATGAGGAAATCAATAAACTAGAGAAAACAGACATAGAAGAGTTTAAATACTATAACTATGATGAGAAATATAGACCATTATTACTGTTAGCAGGTTTATTGTTATTGATCGAGCTTGTATTAAAGAATACTATTTTTAGAAGTTTTGTATAAATGTTGGTATTAGAAGAGAAAATATATTTTTGGTTATTATTGGTAATACCACTGGTGTTGCTGGTTTATGTAGCGCAAGTTATTTGGAAGAAAAAAACACAAAAGAAGTTTGCAGAAAGTTCTTTCTTAGAAAAATTAAGTCCAGATAAATCGATATTCAAACCTTTATTAAAAATGATTTTATTATCGCTGGCTTTCGCTTGTTTTGTAATTGCATTAGTCAATCCAAAAATAGGTTCTAAAACAGAAACTCTTAAACGAGAAGGAGTAGATGTAGTTTTTGCAGTAGATGTCTCTAAAAGTATGCTTGCCGAAGATATTGCACCCAATAGACTAGAGAAATCTAAACAATTGGTTACACAGATCATCAACAACTTAGCCAGTGACCGTATAGGGATCATTGCTTATGCAGGATCGGCTTTTCCCCAGTTACCTATTACGACAGATTATGGTTCGGCAAAATTATTTTTACAAGCCATGAATACAGATATGGTTTCAAGTCAAGGAACAGCCATAGGAGAAGCCATTCAATTGGCAGAAACCTATTATAATGACGAATCTCAAACCAGTAGAGTTTTATTTATTTTGAGTGATGGAGAAAATCACGGGGGAGAAATCGAAGAGGTTTTAAATGAAGCCGAAGAAAAAGGAATTAGAATTTTTACCATTGGTGTAGGAACTCAAAAAGGAGGAACCATACCTATAAAAAGAAACGGAGTTACACAAAGCTACAAGAAAGATACAAATGGCGAAACCGTCATTACGAGACTAGATGCAGCTACGTTAGAGGAAATTGCAGAAGAAGCAAATGGAGTTTACATAGACGGTACTAATACCAAAGAAGTGCTAGACAAAGTGACAGAAGCGCTTAATTCTTTAGAAAAAACCGAGTTCGAGACCAAACAATATGCGGCTTATAAAGATCAATTTCAGTGGTTTATTGCTTTTGGCATACTTTTTATAGTATTAGATGTGTTATTATTAGAGAGAAAAACAGCTTGGGTTACCCAACTTAATTTGTTTAATGAAAAGAAAGATAAAAATGCAGCGTAAAAAGGTTTCAATAAACTACATAAAATTAGTAGGAGTTTTTATTTTTTCGCTTTTCAGCGGAATCATTTCTGCACAGGAGAATACAAAAAAAGCACAAAAAGAAGCTAGAGTTTTTGCTGCCGAAGCACAAGAATCTCTTTCTGAAAATAATTTCGCTCAAGCGGAAGCCAACTACCGAAAAGCCATTGCTAAAGATCCGACCAACGCCGAAGCGAAGTACAATTTGGGCAATCTATATTACGCAAAAGATAAAGAAGGAGAATCTACTCCTAGATTAAAACAAGCCAGTGAAGCTTCTCAAAGTAAAGCCTTAAAACACAAAGCTTACCACAATCAAGGAAACGCTTTTATGAAGCAAAAAAAATATGAAGAAGCCGTAGAAGCTTTTAAAAATGCACTTCGTAATAATCCAAAAGATGATCAAACTAGATATAACTTGGCTTTAGCAAAAAAGATGCTAGAAAAAGAACAGCAAGAGCAGGATCAAAAGCAAGATCAAGACAAGGATCAAAATCAAGATAAAGAAGATCAAAAAGATCAACAAGACCAAGATAAAAAAGACGAAGGCGAGAATAAAAAAGATCAAGGAGAGGATAAAGAAAAAGGAGACGAGGGCGACCAAAAAGATAAGAAAGATCAAAGCGAAGATGAAAAGCAAGATGAAGGCGATCAAAAGAAAGAAGAGCAACCTAAAGATCCTTCTCAAGAAAAAGGTGATCAGCCTAAAGATCAAAAACCCCAACAAGCAAAAGGACAACTTTCTCCTCAGCAAATTAAAAACTTGCTAGAAGCGATGGAAAATCAAGAGAAAGAAATTCAAGATAAGATCAATGCTCAAAAAGCAAAAGGTAGAAAAGTTAGAACAGAAAAGGACTGGTAATGAAAAGTAAGTTTGTAGTTGCTATAATCGGCTTTTTTATTTGCCAAATTACTTTAGCACAAGTAAAATTTGAAGCAGAAGTTAGCCGAACCACTATTGGTGTTAATGAACGCCTACGTGTAGATTTTAAAATGAATCAAGATGGGGATAATTTTAACCCGCCAAACTTCACCAATTTTACGGTGGTTGGAGGACCTTATCAATCCATTAGCAACAGTTGGATCAATGGTAAAAGAACATACCAAAAATCTTACGGTTATTATTTACAACCTAATGCGAGAGGTAAATTTACCATAGGACAAGCTGAAATTTTAATAGAAGGGAAGACTTACAAAACCACTCCTATTAATATAAATGTTGTTGCCGCAGTAGATACCCCAACCGATGGTAATAATGCAGAAATAATTGCTTCTCAAAGTATTCATTTAGTAACCAAAGTTTCTAATGAAAATCCGTATTTAAACGAAGGAATAAGTGTAGAATACATTCTATATGTAAGTCCAGATATTAATGTGAGCCAGTGGCGACCAGTAGATAATCCTAAATTTGCTGATTTTTGGAGTGAGAATATAGATATTTCTAGATTAGATGTTAAAGATGGTACTTACTTGGGAGAACCCTACCGCTATGTTGCGCTAAGAAAAACAATTTTATATCCTCAAAAGACAGGTAAACTTACGATAGAACCTTTAACCTTATCGGTTTCGGTAGAAGTGCCTTCAGATCGTAGAGATATTTTTGGAAGAAGATTATATGAAACGGTACAAAAAAGAATATCTGCAAGTACAAAAGAGATAGAGGTAAAACCGCTTCCGCAAACGGGTAAACCAGCTAATTTTACCGGAGCAGTAGGAAGCTTCAATTTTAGTGTAACCACCAATAAACAAAGCTTAGATGCTACAGAATCTCTAGAGGCAAAAGTAAAAGTTTCCGGTAACGGGAATTTAATGCTTTTTCAATTACCTAAATTAAGCTTACCAGCTTCCCTTGAAGTTTATGAGCCAGAACATATTGAAGATACGAGAACTAATAATAATGGGGTTTTTGGTAGTATTACAGATACCTACACGATAGTTCCGCAGCAAAAAGGAAAATATCCAATAGAACCAGTAAATTTCTCTTATTTTGATGTAAATAGTGAATCTTACAAGGTGTTGAGCTCTAAAGAATTAATGATAAATGTAGAAAATGGCCCAGTGGCTTCTGTGCCTAATAATTCTACAGCAAGTACTTCAAATAAGCAAGAAGTAATATCTAAAGGAAACCAATTTAGGTACATTCAATTAGACGCTAATTTAAAACCTATAGGAGAAAAAGGATTCTTTAAAAGCTTGTGGTTTTGGTTATTAATATTATTACCTCTTCTCGCTATTCCTTTGACCATATTATTTGGTAAGAAAAGAAAAGAAAGATTGAATGATGTAGCAGGTAATCGAGTTAAAAAGGCAGATAAATTAGCCAAAAAATACCTTTCTGAAGCTAAGAAGAATATTGGTAATCCAAGTGCATTTTACTTAGCTCTAGAAAAATCTTTACACAACTTCCTAAAGGCAAAGCTGTCTATTCAAACTAGTGAAATGAGTAAGGATAGAATTAAGGTGATCTTAAGAGAAAAAGGGATTAAAGAGATGACTATAAATGATTTTATCCAGTTACTACAAAATTGTGAAATGGCAAGATATAGTCCGTCATCTCAAGCCTCTATGGAGCAAGATTATGAAAAAGCTGCTCAAGTATTATCCTCAATAGATAAAGACCTTTAAGTCATGAAAAAGATATTATTCCTTTGCTTTTTGAGCTTTTCTATAAGTGTGTTAGGGCAAGATTATAAGACTACTTTTGAAAAAGCTACCCAAGATTATGCTAACGGAAATTATGAAGCCGCCATTAGTAAGTATGAACAGATTTTAGAGGGAAAGCAAGAGTCAGTCGCATTGTATTATAATATGGCTAATGCCCATTATAAATTAGATCATATTGCCCCAAGTATTTACTATTATGAAAAGGCGTTAAAATTAGACCCTAATCATGAGGACGCACTAAATAATTTAGTGTTTGCCAATAACATGACAATAGATGCGATTGAAAAAACAGCACCTACAGGATTTCAAAAAATTAAAGAAAATACGATTGGCTCATTTAGTGCAGACGGGTGGGCACAAATTGCTGTGATAAGTATTTTGATTTTCGTTGTATTTTTTATTGGGTATTACTTTTCAGAAAAATCTATAACTAAACGAATTTTATTTACAGCTTCCATACTAGGAGTTATATTATTTATTTTTTCATTTACTTTTTCTTTTATTCAGCAAAATAATACATCGAATGAAAACTTTGCCATTGTTTTTTCTGAAGAAGCTTCTATTAAAGCAGAGCCTAACCCTAAAGCTTCTGAAGCTTTTTTACTACACGAAGGCACAAAAGTAAAATTACTAGATAGTTTTAATGGTTTTTATAAGCTAGAGATAAGTGACGGTAGGCAGGGCTGGTTAAAACAAGAGTCTTTAAAAGCCTTGTGATATATTTAATAACGATTTAACATTAGGAAATTTAAAAAATAGTATTTTTGCAAAACAATAAATGAACATGAAGTTATTTGCATATTTTTTTATAAGCGTATTTTTAGCATTTCTTGCTACACCTACGGTTGTGACGCTAATTGAGCGTGATGCAGATGTTTCTTATGTTTTTAGTTTAGCCGAAGAAGAAGAAAATCATAAAGGAGAAAAAGAAGGTTCTTCCAATATTAATTGGAAATTAGTTCCTAAAACTTTTAATGATTTTACATTTTTTGATCAAACTAAAATTTCATTTAACTTCTTTTATTTACTGGGAACCTCTTCTGTACATAGTAAACTGGTTTCTCCTCCCCCCGAATTAGCTTAATTTTTCCGTAAAATTATTTTAAAATTAAGTTGAGGTGTTTTTCTAATACCTCTAAAAATTCATACATTATTATGTTTAAAAATTTAAACAAAGACATACCCGCTAGTGTGGTGGTCTTTTTTGTTGCACTTCCTTTATGTTTAGGAATTGCATTAGCGAGTGGAGCTCCTCTTTTTTCTGGATTAATTGCAGGAATCGTAGGAGGAATTGTAGTAGGATCTATTAGTGGCTCTCAATTAGGAGTGAGTGGTCCAGCAGCAGGACTTGCAGTAATTGTTCTTGGAGCAATTGCATCATTAGGTTTTGAAAACTTTCTAGTTGCTGTAGTTATTGGAGGTGTTTTACAGTTATTATTAGGTGTTTTAAAAGCTGGAGTTATTGGATATTATTTTCCTTCTTCGGTAATTAAAGGAATGCTGGCAGGTATTGGTATCATTATATTTTTAAAACAGATACCTCACGCTTTTGGTTATGATAAGGATTATGAGGGAGACTTAGCTTTTTCTCAAGCTGATGGAGAAAACACCTTTTCTGAGCTTATAAATATGTTAGATTATGTTTCTCCAGGTGCGATTTTGGTGACAGTAATTTCTTTAATAATCTTATTATTATGGGAAAAAGTATTAAGCAAAAAACATAAGATTTTTACGATTATCCCTGGACCATTAGTAGCTGTAGCTGCAGGAGTTATTTATCAAATTACCATGGTAGGGAGCGGAAATTTAGCGATCTCTCCAGAGCATTTAGTACAAGTTCCTGTACCAGAAAGTGCAGCAGATTTTTTTGGTCAGTTTACCTTTCCTAATTTTGGAGCTATCACTAATCCTCAAATTTGGATTGCAGGAGCTACTATTGCCATTGTAGCGAGTTTAGAAACCTTATTATGTGTAGAAGCTACAGATAAATTAGATCCGCAAAAGCGTATAACTCCGACTAACAGAGAACTTTTTGCGCAAGGAACAGGAAACATAGTTTCAGGACTTATTGGTGGTTTACCAATTACTCAAGTAATTGTAAGAAGCTCTGCTAATATTCAATCAGGAGGACAATCAAAATTTTCTGCTATTTTTCACGGTTTCTTAATTCTATTGTCCGTGATTACAATTCCGTTTCTATTAAATAAAATACCATTAGCAGTTTTGGCCGCTATTTTATTAATTGTAGGTTATAAATTGGCAAAACCAGCATTGTTTAAACAAATGTTTAGCTTAGGAAAAAGTCAATTTATTCCATTTATTGTAACTATAGTAGGTATTGTATTTACAGATTTGTTAATAGGAATAGGATTAGGACTTGCTGTAGGTATAATTGTTATCTTGCTTAACAGTTATAAGAATTCACACTTCTTACATAAAGAAGGGTACGATGTAAATGATGGTAAGTTTAAAATGACCTTAGCGGAAGAAGTAACTTTCTTAAACAAAGGAGCTATTTCAAGAGAACTTCATAGTTTGCCAGAAAACGCTTACCTAGAATTAGACGTTACTAAAACAAAGAATCTAGATCATGACATCGTAGAAATTCTTGACGAATTTTCTGTACGAGCCAAAGAGAAGAATATTACGATTAAAATAATTTCAGAAAGAGGGACTATTGAAAACCCGTCTAGTTACAAAGAGTTTTTCGAAAAAGAAAAAAAACAAATAGCTTAAAAATATATAATTATGAGTAAAGAATTTTATAAAAAGATATTAGATAATAATAAAAGTTGGGTAAATACAAAATTATCTGAAGATAAAAATTATTTTAAAAAATTAGAGGATGGTCAAAAGCCTCCTTTATTATGGATTGGATGTGCAGATAGTCGTGTACCTGCAAACGAAATTATTGGAGCTGAACCAGGAGAAGTATTCGTTCATCGTAATATTGCCAATATGGTAGTACATACTGATATGAATATGTTGAGTGTGGTAGATTATGCTGTAAACGCATTAAAGGTAGAACACATTATTGTGTGTGGTCATTACGGTTGTGGTGGGGTTAAAGCTGCTATGGGTAATCAATCTATTGGTTTAATTGATAATTGGGTACGACATATAAAAGATGTTTATATGTTACACAAAAAAGAATTAGAAAGTATTGAAGATGAGGATAAGCGTTGGGATAAATTTGTAGAGCTTAATGTACAAGAACAAGTTTATGACTTAGCAGAAACATCGATTGTTCAAAATGCTTGGAAAAATAAGCAAAATTTAACTGTTCATGGTTGGGCTTATGGTATAGGAACTGGTATAGTAAATGATTTAGGTGTTAACCTAAGCAACAATAAAGACCTAGATAAGGTGTACCAATTAAATTTCTAATTCATTGAAATTTATAAATAAAAGAGACCGTTTTATACGGTCTCTTTTGTTTATAAATCACTTTCTTCCATTTCTAGACTTACTTTGCTAAGTATCTGAGGTAAAAATGTAGGAGCAATAAGTTCAATAGGATTGTATAATATAGATTTTTCTAATTTCTCTTTTTCAATAAAATTGGCCTTATCATTAAAACTGCTTATAAACATTATAAGAACACTAGTTATAAATGCCATTTTTAAAATCCCAAAAAGCCCACCAAGTATGCGGTTAACAATACCTAAAGCTATAGCTCCAACAAGTTTGGTGAGTAGTTTTCCAATTAACAATACAAAAATTACAATGAGAATGAAGGTGATTGCAAATGCTGTAAGCTGTATATATTGTTCATCCCAATCAAACTGGTTCTGTAAAAATTCAAAAGCAAAATAACTAAAATGTATGGCTCCGTAAATACCTACAATTAAAGCAACCAAGGAAGCAAGCTCAATAATAAATCCTCTCATTACCCCTCTAATAAGTCCAAAAAGAAGTATAATCCCTAAAATAATATCTATAACATTCATACCTCAAATATAGCTTAATTTAAAAAAGTAAGTTCTTATCTTTGCGATATGATAAGAGACGAAGAATTAAAGATGAGATGGGAGACTGTACAGGCAAAATTATCTAATCAATTTGCCGATGGAGAAACTCTAGATCTCGATGCTATTATATATCTAATTGGAGTTCAGGAATTAGGACAAATTCATAGAAAGTTTAAAAAAGATCATAAAGTAGATCTTATGCATATTGCTATATGTAGACTATTAGAGCCTTATGGTTATTATGAGTTTGATTATATAGATGATGATGGATGGCCGCATTACAATACCATAGAAAACTTACCTGTTTTAAAACCAGGAGAACAATCGGTAATGATGAAAGAAGCTATTGTACAATACTTTGTAGAGAAGGGATATATTAAGTAACTTTATTGTGACTCTAAGCTTTTAATTTAATCTCTTGATTGCTTGAGGTATAAAAATCTTAAAATACTTTATCTATTATTAAAAAACCGTTATCACTGAAAAAGTATTAAATTTTTAAAAATCACATTTCTTCCTAAGCCTTAATGCCTTTCAGATTATTGAGATGTTTTTACGCCCATCATTTTCTTTTATTGATATAATCAATTAATAATTCTGTCTGAAATTTAATCTTGATTCGGTAGAGTAGAGCATCCACAAATGTAAAAGATCTATCAGATAAAATTATAGCTTTCTAAAATACTATCTAAAAATACAATCAAAGTTATTTAGATTTAATCTTGTTAAGATCTAACCTCGAATTATATTTGCAAATAATTTATAATAAGTCTTAATAAGCTTAATCTAACCAATGCAATATAAATCGTATTACGTAACCACACTGTTATTCTTTGCTTTGTCATTAATGTATGGGCAATCCTCTGTCATTACAGGAAAAGTATTAGATGAGAATCAACTTCCCGTATTGGGAGCAAGTGTCAGTCTTAAAGAAATATCTAAAGGTACAATGACCGATGAAAACGGGAATTTTAGTCTTAAAGGTAACTTTGAAGGGACTTATACATTAGAAATATCTTTCGTTGGTTTTCAAACTTATTCAGAGAAAATATCTATAAAGTCATCACGTACTGAAGTTAAAGATGTAGAACTCAAGATAGGTTACGATTTAGAAGAGGTAACTATTTCTGCTAAAAGTAAAATTCAAGAAATAGAAGCTTTAGCATATAATGTAGATGTGGTAGATGCTACTAAATTACATAATACTACGCTAGATGTTGGTCACGCTTTAGATCGAGTTTCAGGAATTAGAATAAGAGAAAATGGCGGAGTAGGTTCTAGAATGCAATTATCTATGAATGGTTTTAGAGGTAATCAAGTAAAGGTTTTTATAGATGGTATACCTATGGAGAATTTTGGAAGTTCTTTTCAATTAAATAATTTACCAATAAACTTAGCGGAACGAGTAGAGGTTTTTAAAGGTGTTGTTCCTGTTTCCTTAGGATCAGATGCATTAGGTGGAGCAATAAATATAGTAACCAATACTTATGATGAAAATTATTTAGACCTTTCTTATTCTTATGGTTCATTCAACACTCACCGTACTAATGTAAATGCCGTTTTTGTAGACAAAAATGATTTTACCATACAAATTAATGCTTTTCAAAATTTTTCAGATAATAATTATAAAGTTACTGTAGATGCTGCAGACCTTAAAACGGGAGAATATTTTAGAGATCAAAAATTAGAACGTTTTCACGATCAATATCATAATGAAACTTTTATAGGGAAATTTGGTTGGGTTAAAAAATCATTTGCAGATCAACTTTTATTTGGAGTTACGTTAGGTCAAAACTATAAAGAAATACAGACAGGAGCTAGATTGGTAGCCGTTTATGGAGCAAGGCATACTAAAGGAAATATAATTATGCCAAGCCTTAGGTATGTTAAAAAAGACTTATTTACTAAAGGGTTGGATGTTAAACTTAGTGCAAATTATAATCTAGGGAAAGAAAGAGTAATAGATACTTTAAATAGGAGGTATAATTGGTTTGGTGATTTTAAAGAAGAAGATACTCCTGGTGGAGAATTGAGTTATACAGATTTAGAATTTCAGAATAACAACGGGATTGTAGTAGCAAGCGCAGATTATAAAATAAATGAAAAACACGCTATTTCTGTAAGTAATAGCTTCAACACATTTGATAGAAAACAGTGGAATTATTTAAATGATGAGGCTCAAGTTTATGATGATCCACAAAAATCGCAAAAAAATGTTTTAGGTCTAGCGTATAGTTATGTAGGCGGAGATTGGAATGCTACTGGATTTCTTAAAAACTATAATCAACTAAATAAATTTGAAGAGTCTTATAACCCTACGGGAGATTATGGAGATGTAGCATATCGTTACCAAGAAGATAATTTTAATGATTTTGGGTACGGAGCTGCGGCTACTTATTTCTTTACAGAAAATCTACAAGTAAAAGCATCTTATGAAAAAAGTTTTCGACTAGCATTGCCAGAAGAAATTTATGGAGATGGCGGAGTGTTACTTTTAGGTAATACAGATTTAAAACCAGAGACTAGTAATAATTTTAATGTAGGAGCGGGATATTGGTTTAATCTAGGCTCTGTAAAACATCTTGTAAATATAGACGGAACAGTTTTCTATAGAGACTCAAAAGATTTTATAAGACCTACATTAAATAATAATCAAGTATATCAAGTAATGGATAACCTTGCAGATGCTACAAATTTGGGTGTAGAAGCGCAAGTAAGGTACAATTACAATAATAGATTATTAGTTGGAGCAAACGTAACTTATCAAGATTTGAGAAACAATACACAGTTTGAAGACGGCCAAACTATAGAGAGTATTGTCTATAAAGATAGAATACCAAATATGCCTTACTTGTATGGAAATGGAAATATCTCTTACAATATTAATAATGTGTTAGGGAAAGAAAATGTACTGAGTTTAGATTACAACCTAACTTATGTACACGCATTTTATCGTTATTGGCCAAGTTTAGGAGGTGAAGGTAAATTTGGTATTCCAGAGCAAATATCTCACGATATGAATGCTTCTTTAAAAGTTGATAAATTTCAATTTACACTAGAATGCAGAAATATTTTCGATCAGAAAATGTATGATAATTTTAGTTTACAGAAACCCGGTAGAAGCTTTACTGGTAAAATTAGATACGTATTATAAAACCCAAATTAATCGAATATTATGAGAAAACTTAATTTTTATTTTTTAACAATTATTGCTATGTCTTTAGTAATGGTTAGTTGTAGTGATGATGATATCTCAAGCGAAGGAGGAGAAGGTTCAGAAAATCCAGATGCAATTTCTAAATATGTAATCACAGCATCACCTTTAGCGTCAGAGGGAGTTGCAGATTATATTTTAACTTCTAGTTCTTTAACAGAAGGAGAAATTAGTGTTGTAGGTAATGGTGTAGAGCAAGATGGTACTTACCGTTATTACATCACCAATAATAACAAATTTTTCAGTCTACTTTATGGCCAAGGTAACCCTGGAGCAGTAACGACTTATCAATTAGGAACAGATGGAAATTTAGATATGATATCAGATTTTCAAGCAGAAACTGTTCAGTCATTTACCAATGTAGGAGATGAAGTTTTAATGACAAAAATTTCTAGAAATACAGACTCTCCATACGCAGATTGGTACCGTTTAGATACAGAAACTTCTCAGATTGTAGGTGAAGGTCAAATTAATACTCAAGAAATAGTTGCAGATGAAGAATTAGCTTTTTTTAGTTGGATGACAGAAGTAGGAGGTAAAGTTTATGCGCCATTCATGCCAATTAAAGGATGTTGTGATGATAGTTTTGGTACATCTAATCCAGATAAAGCTTATGTGGCAGTTTATTCTTACCCAGAAATGGAGCTAGAAACATTAATAGAAGATGAACGAACAAGTTTTATAGGGCGTTATTTTACAAGTGGTTTAGAAGTAGATGAAAACGGAGATGCTTATGCATTTTCATCTTCTATAGCAAGTACTGCAGGTGAATTTAGTTCAACCAAGCCATCTGCAATTACTAGAATTAATGCTGGTACTACAGAGTTTGATCAATCTTACTTTTTTAATCTAGAGCAAGCATCTGGTGGTTATTACGTAACGGCACAAAAATATGCTAGCAATGGTAAATTTGTTGTGTTTATGGAGCCAAACGCAACTAAAGGATCTTATACTTTAGGGAAAAAAATAGCTATTGTAGATGTGTATACCCAAGAATTCAATTGGGTTACTGGAACTCCTAGTGCAGAAGCTATAACTAATATTACTAGTAATAACTATACATCAGAAGATGGATCTACAGTTCATATTGGTATTACTACAGATCAAGGAAGTTACGTTTATAATGTAAACGTAAGTGCTGCACAAGCTACACAAGGTATTTTAGTAGAAGGTGGAAACATTACAGCTATATCTAAACTTTCTAGTGTAGAACAAAATTAATTTATAATAATATAAAAGCCTGAGCAATCTCTGCTCAGGCTTTATTTATAATGCTATGGCAAAATCCTCAACCCAAAAAAAGAAAAAGAAGAATAAAAAAGGTCGCTCTTATTTTTACAGATTTTCTGCTTGGTTACATCTTTGGCTGGGTTTAATTTCTGGGATTGTTGTAGTAATAGTAAGTTTAACAGCAGCTATTCTTGTTTTTGAAAAAGAAATTAAAGAAGTTGTTGAGTCCTATCAAATTATAGAAACTCCCGAAGAAGGAAAGTTTTTACCACCCTCGGTGCTTAGTGATTTAGTTAAGGATGAATATGGATTTCCATCGGTATATAGCGTCTTGTATAGAGGTCCAAATAAAAGCGCAGAAGTGCCTTATTATGCAGATCGCACAAATTATCAAGTAGCTTACATAAATCCTTATACAGGAGAAGTACTACATAATCGTTATCTTAATGATGATTTTTGGAGATTTATGTTAGAGGGTCATTATCAATTTTGGTTACCAAGAAATATTGGGAAACCAGTTGTTGCATATAGTACTCTAATATTTGTTATAACATTGCTTACAGGTTTAGTGCTATGGTGGCCAAAAAGATGGACCAAATCTACTAAAGATGCTAGCTTTAAAATAAAATGGAATGCAAAATTTAAAAGATTAAATTATGACCTCCATAATGTATTTGGTTTTTATACGCTTTTAGTAGCTCTTATTTTTGGATTAACAGGAATGGTTTATGGAATGAAATGGTTTTCAGATTTTGCATATTGGTCGGCATCTGGTGGGCAAACAAATGAAAGATCTAGAATGGTTTCAGATACCCTATTAACTGCAAATTCTTCTAAAAAAGATCAAGACGTACTTTTTCAAAATTTAATTGATCAAGGCGTAGATTTAAAGGAAAACTCAATAAATATTAAATACCCAAGAGGGACAAATGGTATTTGGAGTATTAGCGTAAACCCTAGCTTTGTAAGTAGGTGGCAAGCACAAACTATTCATTATGAGCAACGATCTTTAAAAATTTTAAAGGAAGAACCAAAACTTTCTGATGCAAATGGAGGTGAACAGCTCATGCGGGTAAATTATGATTTACACGTGGGTTCCATTGGTGGTATTTGGACCAAAATAATAGCTTTTTTTGTGTGTATCATTTGTACCAGTCTCCCCATAACAGGTTTTATTATTTGGTGGAAGAAAAATAAAAAGTGGAAAGGACTAAGATTTCCTCTACCATAATTACATTTTAAAATTATTGGTTTATAAGCCCTAAATTTTCTTAACTTTGCGTCTTTAATAGTTGAAGAAAATGGTAGATAAGATTAAAGGTTATATTACTGAAGTAGAAAATTTTCAGGGGAAAACTACTGAAGAAATTGAAACCTTCAGAATTAAATTTTTGGGTAAAAAAGGTTTGTTAAATGAATTCTTCGCAGAATTTAAGAACGTCCCAAACGATCAAAAAAAAGAATTTGGTCAAACCATTAATCAGCTAAAAAATTCCGCCCAAGCGAAAGTAGATGAGTTAAAGGAATGGCTAGAGAATCAGACTGAGGAGAAAGGAATTTACGGAGATTTATCCCGACCAGGTGAAGCGATTGAGATTGGTTCTAGACATCCTATTTCTATTGTAAAAAATCAAATTATTGAAATCTTCTCAAATATAGGTTTCAATGTTTCTGAAGGGCCAGAAATTGAAGATGACTGGCATAATTTTACGGCTTTAAATTTACCAGAATATCATCCAGCAAGAGATATGCAGGATACGTTTTTTATACAAACCAATCCTGAAGATATTTTATTAAGAACACACACATCTAGCGTGCAAGTGCGCTATATGGAAGATAATAAGCCGCCAATAAGAACCATTTCACCAGGAAGAGTTTTTAGAAATGAGGCTATTTCTTCTCGTTCTCATTGTATTTTTCATCAAGTTGAAGGACTTTATATTGATAAAGACGTGAGTTTTGCCGATCTAAAACAAACCTTACTTTATTTTACCAAACAACTTTTCGGAAAGTCTAAAATACGTTTAAGGCCTTCTTATTTTCCTTTTACAGAACCTAGTGCTGAAGTAGATATTTACTGGGGCTTAGAAACTGAAACTGATTATAGAATCACCAAAGGAACAGGTTGGCTAGAAATTATGGGCTGCGGAATGGTAGATCCTAACGTACTCAAGAATTGTAATATAGATCCTAATGAATATTCTGGTTTTGCTTTTGGTATGGGAATAGAGCGTATTGCTATGTTACTTTATCAAATAGGAGATATTAGAATGTTTTATGAAAATGATGTACGCTTTTTAAAGCAATTTAAATCGGTTTTATAATGAAAAAAGCAGGCTTTTTAATATTGGTTCTTTTTATCTTAGGTTTAATCCTTTATGTAACTTTTATTGTTGCAGTAATTAAAATTACAGTAGGCTTAATATTATTAGGTATTGCTGCCATAATCCTAACTGTAATTTATTACAAAATTAAGCACCGTTTAAACGATTAAGTTTTGAAGAAAGACATTCAAATAACACCGGTAGAAGGCGTATATATTGCTGCGGTAAAAGAATATAATAAAGAGTTTCAAATGGATGATTGGAACACTTATATAATTAATGAAAATAACTATCCTTTAGAAACTGTACTTATTGTTTCTAAAGGATTTGATGGAAATAAAATAACCTCCACTTTTAGACATAATCTAAAGCTTCTTCCAGCAAAGTCTTACGCAAAAGTAGAATTGCTTCAGCCCGATCTATTTGAAATTAATAATGAGTTTTCGGTTTCTTTCTTTTCGGAAAAAGGATTTTTGCACCACAATTTCTTATTCCCAAAGCAAAGTATTAAAGAATCTAAACGAACAGAGCTTCCAGTGATGAAAGAGAAAGGAATTTTAGCAAAATAATTCCTCACTATATTTCAAAAATTATAAGGCTTTTTTAGCGGTTTTTAGATTCATTACTATAATAGAAAATAAAATGAGTATAATACCCAACCATTGCGGTAGAGTAACCACTTCATTTAATAAAAGGTAAGCCATACAAACTGCTACTGGTAACTCTATAGAAGTTATTATAACCCCTATTCCTACATTTAATTTTGGCATACCTGTAGTAAGAAACAACGGAGGTAAAATTGTACCAAACAAAGCTAAAATAGGTCCCCATACATAAAATATTTCGAGGTTAAACTCTTGTATTAATGTAGGTAAAGTGATTACACTTACAATAATTAATCCACCTAACATCATCCATTTACTTCTTACAAGAGAAGGCAGCTCAGTAGATACAGTATTAGAACTATAAATAGTTATGGTGTAAGAAGCAGCCGCTAAAAGACCAAACATTATTCCTCTAATATCTAGCTCAAAACTTTCAAATAAAACATTAGTAGCTAACAAAGTTCCTGCTAAAATAATAAACACAGCTAATACTTTTAACGGGGTCGGCTTTTCTTTGTGAATAATAGCATCTAGCGCCACGCCCATCCACACACTCTGCATTAGTAAAACTATGCCAATAGAAACTGTGATGTATTGCACAGCCAAATAATAAAAAATACTGGTAAGGCCTAATGAGCTTCCAGCTAAAATTAATTTAAGGACACTTTTTCTTGAAGTGGGAATAGAATGTTCCCTTTTCTTTCCTTTGTAAAAAAGATTAAGAACTGTAAGTCCTAAAAACCCTATAAGAAGTTGTGCAAATGTGACTTCGTAGGTAGTGAAACCTTCTTCATAAGCCATTTTTACAAATGTGGTAAGCATTCCATAACTAGAGGCTCCTAGAGCTACTAAGATTCCACCTTTTAAAGCTGTATTTTTCAAATAATAATTTTTACGCTTTCGCGGAATTAATCTAATTTATCGGTAAGTTTTAAAAAGACTTTCTTAGGATTTTTTTGTTCATACAATACTTCATAAACCGCATTGATAATTGGCGTTTTCGCTTTTTTCTTCCCTTTATCTTTATTTATGTGGTAGGCGCTTTTTGTAGCGTAGTAACCCTCTGCAATCATACTCATTTCCATTTGAGCGCTTTTTACGGTATAGCCTTTCCCAATCATATTTCCAAACATTCTATTGCGGCTAAAAACCGAATAACCCGTTACTAAAAGATCGCCTAAATAAGCAGAGTCATTAATATTTCGTTTCATCTTATACGTTTTTTTAATGAAACGCTTCATTTCTCTTATAGCGTTACTCATTAAAACACTTTGAAAGTTATCACCATAACCTAAACCGTGTGCGATACCTGCAGCAATTGCATAAATATTTTTAAGCATTGCAGCATATTCTGTCCCAATAATGTCTTCGCTAGTTTTACATTTAATATAGTGATTGCTAAGATGATCTGCTAAAAATTTAGCATTGTCTTCGTTAGAGCAAGCAATGGTAAGGTAAGAAAGTCTTTCTAAAGCAACTTCTTCTGCGTGACAAGGGCCTGTAATTACTCCAATTTGTTCGAAAGGGATATCATATGTTTTATGAAAATGCTCTCCAACAATTAAACTACTTTCGGGTACTATTCCTTTAATAGCGCTAAAAATGAGTTTATTTTTTAAGGATACGGTAAGTTGATCTAATTCAGTTTTTAAAAAAGCCGATGGAATTGCAAAAACAATATAGTCTGCTTCCGCGACAGCGATATTTATATCATTGGTTAAATTTAACTGAGTAACATCAAACTCTACCGAGCTTAAATAATTAGGGTTGTGTTCTTCTTTTTGTATATGTTCTATTGCGTCTTGGTTGCGCATGTACCAATTTACCGTTTGTACATTTTCACATAGCATCTTAGTAATGGCTGTTGCCCAACTACCACCACCAATGACAGCAAATTTTGAGTCTTTCTTCATAGGATTGGTTTCTTGAAAACAAAAATACAAAATTAAATAGGGTTTGAAATTTAACTCACAGGAGGGAAAACCAACTTTAACACTATTTATAATTTAAATGTGCAATTTAACCAAAGATACTCACGTTATCCTTAAAGATTTTTTGGTTGGTTATTTAGTTGAAGAGCCGTTTACTTTTTAAGGTAAGCGGCTCTTTTTTATAGATAAAATCCCATTTCATCAATATACTTCCAAACCGCTGCGGGTAATAACGGACGAATATTCTTGCCTTCTTTAATTGTATTTCTAATGAAGGTAGAAGAAATTTCCATGATG
Organism: Mesonia algae; assembly: GCF_003253545.1. GTDB lineage: Bacteria > Bacteroidota > Bacteroidia > Flavobacteriales > Flavobacteriaceae > Mesonia > Mesonia algae. The sequence goes on along the minus strand of NZ_QKYV01000001.1, from coordinate 351,509 downwards.
GGAGCATTTATATGAGTCACTTTATCGTGATTAGCTAAAGCAGATGTTTCTTTTAATTTATAAACTCTTGGGTAAACTAGTAATTGATAGCGCTCTAGAATGACTTCATAATTCTTCCATTTAGGAAGACTTTGTAAGTTATCTTCTCCCATAATCAATGAGAATGAATAATTAGGGTATTTTTCTTCTAGATGGGCTAATGTATTGGTTGTATAATTAGGTTGAGACAAAGAAAATTCTATATCTGAAGGTCTTAACTTTATATAATCCTCTGTCGCTCTATGCACCATTTCTAAACGATCATAATCGGGTAGAAGGCTGCTTTTCTTTTTGTGCGGATTATGAGGTGTAACCACCAGCCAAACTTCATCTACATTAGAGAATTCTGCAATATGATTGGCAATCGCTAGATGTCCAACGTGAATAGGATTAAAAGTTCCAAAATAAAGACCAATGTGTTTTTTCAAAACGAATTTGTTTTACTTACTCACAAAATTTTTAACCAAAGTATAAGATTCTAATAACGCTTTAGGAAGATCGTTATTAACGATAATAAAATCGAATTGTGGAGCGGTAGCCATTTCAATACTCGCTTTTGCTACCCTCATATTAATGCGATCTTCGGTCTCTGTTTTTCGCTTTTTGAGTCTTATTTTAAGTTCTTCGATGCTTGGTGGTTGTACAAATACAGCCAAAGTTCTTTCAGGATAAATATGTTTAATATCAAGTCCTCCTACGACATCTATATCAAAAACAACATGTTTACCTTGAGCCCAAATGCGTTCTACCTCCTTTTTTAGAGTACCATAAAAATTGTCTCGGTAAACTTCTTCCCATTCTAAGAAATCATCATTTTTAATGTGAGTTTTAAATTCTGATAAAGACATAAAATAATAATCTTCACCATGAACTTCATCTCCTCGTGGTTCTCTTGAAGTCGCTGAAATAGAGAAATCTAAATTAAGATCTTCTTGTTTTAATAAATGTCTAACAATAGTGGTTTTACCCGATCCTGAGGGTGCTGAAAAAACGATTAATTTACCTTCAATCATTATAAAACGTTTAAAAGTTGTTCTTTAATTTTCTCTAACTCATCCTTCATTTGCACCACTAACTTTTGCATTGGGGCATAATTAGACTTACTTCCAATAGTGTTGATTTCTCTACCTATCTCTTGACCTATAAATCCTAATTTTTTACCGTTAGAGTCATTAGAGTTTAGAGATTCCGTAAAGTAAGATAGGTGATTGTCTAAGCGTATTTTTTCTTCGGTGATATCGTATTTTTCAATGTAATAAACCAATTCTTGCTCAAACCTGTTTTCATCTACATTTTCTTTTAAATCGGCTATTCCTTTACGTAATCTTTCTTTTACGGCTTCTACACGCTCGGGATCTATGGCAATAATTTCTGCCAAAATACCTTTGATATTATTGATACGTAAAACAAAATCTTGCTCTAAAACTTTTCCTTCATCAAGTCTAAACTGCGTTACTTCTTGTAAAGCCATTTCAACCCCCTTTTCTATCGCTGCAAATTCATTTTCATCAATTTCTTCACGTTCAGTTTTAAGAGCATCGGGCAGGCGAATGGCCATTTTTAAAAGTTCAACGTCGTCTTTTGTTCCCGTTTCCGGAATTGATTTTAGTTGCTCTATATAATTTTTTACTACCACTTTATTAATGGATGCCGAAGTCTCTTCGCCTGTAACCTCTGCGTATAAAGAAAAATCTACTTTTCCTCTTTGCAATTCCTTAGAAATTTTATTTCTTAAACTCAGTTCTTTTTCTCGGTATTGAGAAGGCATACGAGTATTAAGGTCTAGGTTTTTACTATTTAAAGTTTTAATTTCAATAGTAATTTTTTTGTTAGGAAGCTCTACCATGTGCTTTCCAAAACCAGTCATGGATTGAATCATGTCTTTCTTTTAAAGTTGCGCAAAGGTAATAAAAACTAACTGCTTAACGATAATTATTATATTTTGCTCTTAGTAGTGGCTATTACGTTAAATAAAGGCAAATTATTTGAAACTTATGTTTTAAATTTGCTATGCTTGCACAATAAAAATAGAAACATGTTTACAAAAGAATTTGAAATCCGCTGGAGCGATATAGATGCCAATAGACATTTAGCCAATTCGGCTTATATGAATTTTATGAGTCATACCAGGATGGCTTTTTTACTGGAGCACGGTTTTGGACAAAAACAGTTAGCTGAATATAACATTGGTCCAGTAGTTTTTTATGAGCATATTTATTATTTTAAAGAAGTCTTTGCAGGTAAACCCGTGAGCGTTAGTTTAGAGCTTAAAGGAATATCTGAAGATGGAATGTTTTTTGAATTTCTTCATAATATTTATGATCATAAAGGAAGAAATTGTGCAAGTTGTGAAATGTTAGGTTCTTGGATTGATCTAAAAGAAAGGTCGCTAGTAACTTTGCCTAAAAATCTCTTAGAGCAATTAAATACTTTGAGTAGAACAGAAGATTTTAAAATCTTAACTAAAGAAGATACGAGAAGGTTTGGTAAGAAACCTAAAGATGTAGATCCTAGTTTGTTGTAACGGTTTTCTTTTTCGTCACCATATATACTCCAGTAAAAACAAATAAACCAGCTACTATTTTCACTAAATTGAGTTGATCTGCGCCGACGCTAGTTGCATAAATAATAGCAACTAAAGGTTGTAAATACATAAAAACACTAAGTGTAGAAGCAGAAAGGTGTTTAATAGCGAAAATGTTAAGTAAATAAGTCATAAAGGTGGTGGCAACAACCACAAAAGCAATTTGCCACAAGACAACAGTGGGGATCTCTTTCCAAACAATTTCATTAAACTCTCCAATGGTAATGGGTAAGTTAATGATGGTGGCTATTAAAAATAACCATTTCATTAACGTTATAGCATCGTATTTTGCGGTGAGCGGTTTTACTAAAATTAAGTAAAGACCAAAAGAAAAAGCGTTGACAATAAATAAAATATTACCTAATGGGATATTAGGAGCGTTTGTAGATGTACTCGAGCTAAAAAACACTAATATTAACGCGCCAATAAGACCTACAATTATTCCTGCTATTTTTAATAAGGTAATTCTTTCTCTTAGAATTATCGCCCCCAGTAATAATACCATAACGGGTGAGAGGGTAATGATAACCGAACTATTTATGGGAGTAGAAAGGCTTAGTCCTTTAAAAAAGAAAAGCATATTAATGACCATACCGCAAATTGCACAGGCGATTAATCTGGGCCAATCTTCTTTCTTTATTTTTTGTGAGGTTTTTAAAAAACTTAAACTCCAAAATAAGATAGCGGCGCCTACTACACGCAATAATATAAAACCATAGGGTTGAACATACGTAGGCATAACATCTTTAGCAAGAGTATGGTTAATGCCATAAATAGTGCTAGCGCCTATAGCTGCAAGAATAGCTAAAATACGATTATTCACTCAGCTGCTTTTTTAAAGCTTCAATTGTTTTTTTGCTGTTCCCTATAAAAATTTCGTCGTTAAGAATAAAAACCGGTCTTTTTAAGAAGGTGTAATGTTCTAATAGTAGATTTTTATAATCCGTTTCAGATAAGTTTTTCGTCTTTAGATCTCTTTCTTTATAAAGTTTGGCTCTTTTATTAAAAAGATTCTCATAGCTATGAGAATAGGTGTAAAGCTCATCCAGTTGAGATTCGGTTAAAGGTTCTTTTTTTAGATCTTGCTTGGTAAAATCATCTTTTAAGTCTAATTCTTTTAGGATTCTTTTACATGTATCGCAGGTAGAGAGAAAATATACTTTTTTCATTTTTATTGATTTAACCAAGCTTCGACATCTTCTTTTGGGAACGAAAATTTAATATCACCTTCAGCATAGCTTGCAGCTTCATAAGCATTGTAAATCATATAAAGACTATCCTTGGTAACGGCTATATTTTCAGCTAACTTAAACTCATCGTTTTCAAAGAAAAAACCATTCTTATTCAAACTTTCATTTTCAGTAAGATTAAACTTCTTTCGAAACATTCCTTCCGCGTAAGCTTTAAAAGCATTCTTATTTTTTAAAAGCTCTTCATTAGTTACTATTTCTCCTGTATTCTTATCATAGGTATGGTAAAGTTTAGCGCCATAACCGTGCGCACCTCCTGTATACGTATAGAAAGTAGTAGAATAAACTAAAGTTTGGTTATTTTCAAATAATTGCTCTTGGTCAATTTTTAGTTCATAAACAGCAGGAGATTCTGTAAATTCATTTTTAAAAGAAATATAATCTTCAATAAATTTATTTACACCTTCGTCAATTTTTTTATAGGAAATACTGTCATTAGGGGTTTGTACGATAGAGGATAAATTCTCTTCATTAGCCTTATTTATTTTTTCTCCAATATTAGAATCATTCGTAATGTATAAATACTTAATGTCCATTTGGGGACAAGGGTTTCTCTTGCAAATAGCTAAAGTGCTTTTTGATATACTTTTTACGCTAAAGTTAAAAGTTGTAGAATTAGAATTTTCTTGTTCTATAGGTGCATTTTCATTGGTTGTAGTTTTGTTTTCTTCTTTACAACCCACACTCAAAATTAACAGAAAACATAAGCTTAGAAGCGAAAATTTTTTCATTATTATAAGTTAAAAATAATAACTAAAGGTAAGGTCAATTTTGCGATTCGGCAAATAGAATAGTATTTTTGATAGATAAATATTTTAAATTAATAGTTGATGAAGTTTAATACAAAAACCATACATGGAGGCCAAGAAGACATAGATCCTGCATATAATTCTGTTATGCCTCCTATCTATCAAACTTCTACTTATGCACAATCTACTCCTGGAGGGCATAAGGGTTTTGAGTATTCTAGAAGTGGTAATCCTACCCGATCTGCTTTAGAGAAATCTATAGCTAGTTTAGAGAAAGGAAATTACGGATTGGCTTTTGGTTCTGGTTTAGCTGCAATAGATGCAATATTAAAACTTCTAAAACCTGGAGATGAGGTAATTTCTACCAATGACTTATATGGAGGAACCTTTCGCTTATTTACCAAAATTTTTGAAAATTTTGGAATTAAATTTCATTTTATAGGAATGGGCGAAGCTCAAAATATTGAAAATTATATCAATAAAAACACAAAATTGATTTGGGTGGAAACGCCAACCAATCCAATGATGAATATTATTAATATTGAAGCAGTCGCAGAAATTAGTAAAAAACATCAAACTCTATTGGCGGTAGACAATACTTTTGCTACTCCATACTTACAACAACCTTTAGATTTAGGTGCAGATATCGTTATGCATAGCGCTACTAAATATCTAGGAGGTCATAGTGATGTCGTTATGGGGGTTTTAGCTGTAAAAGATAAGGAACTAGCAAATAAGCTATATTTTATCCAAAATGCAAGCGGAGCGATTGCAGGTCCGCAAGACAGTTTTCTGGTATTAAGAGGAATTAAAACACTTCATCTAAGAATGCAAAGACATTGTGAAAATGGTAAAGCTGTAGCTGAATTTTTATCAAATCATCCCAAAGTAGATAAAGTATATTGGCCAGGACTACCGTCTCATCCTAATCATGATATTGCTAAAAAGCAAATGAAAGATTTTGGCGGAATGGTTTCTTTCACCACCAAGAATAATAGCCTGCCGGGAGCAATTTCTTTCGTTGAAAAATTAAAAGTTTTCACCTTAGCGGAATCTTTGGGCGGTGTAGAATCTTTAGCAGGTCACCCTGCGAGTATGACTCACGCTTCTATTCCAAAAGAAGAGAGAGAAAAAATAGGCGTAATTGATTCCTTAATTCGTTTAAGTGTAGGAGTAGAAGATGAAAGAGACCTGATTGAAGATTTAAAACAAGCATTAGGCTAATGATGTTTGTGTAAAAAATGTAATAACAAAAAAGCACTCATTCTACGAGTGCTTTTTTTATTATGAGTATTCAAATAATTTAAAAATTAAGGTAATAAATGTATCCTACATTAAGCCAAACCATCCATTCATTAGATTTATTTTGAATGTTGTCATGGTCTAGTCCGTCGATAAAATCTGTACCATAAGAATGCCATTTTAAATCAATGAGTAAATCACTATAATCATTTAATCGATAACGCGTTCCTGCACTAAAAACGATAGAATAGGTAGTGCCAGATGAGGCATCAATATATGGATCTTCTCCAGAAGGAGCCAAAAACTCGTAAAATGTATTTGCTTGAGAGCCTATTCTTCCAGGTAGGTCAGTTTTAACCTCTGGGTCATAATTTACAAAATGTACTCCTAAGCTTATATATGGAGCAAATTTATAAGCTCCAGCCTCATAGTCTCTAATACTGCGTGGAAAAAACTCTAAATGTGGTCCAATTTCAAAAACCTTTGCTTTTCCATGCATTGATCTAAGCTTCAATCCGCCAATAGAATTTTTTTCAGATTCTTTACCAAAGTGTTCAAGTTTGGTAACGTGGTAATCTAACTCAGTTCTAATTTTAAAATGATCGTTAAAATACCTATCTCTACTATAACAATTACAATCTGCTCGGTAAGCAAAATTAATGTAATGTACTAAGCCCACGCCTAGACCAATATTTCCAAAATTGGTTTCGGAGTTTCCTCTAAGACCGTAATCAGATTTCATGGCTACAGGACCAGCAATTATACCTATTTCTTGCGAAAAAGACTGAGCATAATTGGCGGTGCTACATAAAAACAACAAGGATAAGGTTAAAAGTAGACGGCTAGTTTTCATTAAAAAAAAACTTAAGTTAGTTTAGCAAATATATAAAAACAAAAATTAGGAGGAAATATAATTTCGTTATCTCCGAATTTATATCAATTTATTAATGAGAGCGTTATTAAAATGAAGATTATTCAAAAATGAAATACTTCTCAGCTAAAGAAACTTTATATTTGTAAAACTTAATACAATAATTGTTTAAAATATTTTCCAAAAAAATTATGAAAGAAAGTGTAAAAAACTTTTTAGATAAAGTTTCAAAAAGAAATGCCAATGAGCCAGAATATATGCAGGCGGTTCACGAAGTGGCAGAGACCATTATTCCTTTTATAGAAGAAAATGAAAAGTATCAAAATAAGATGCTTTTAGAGAGAATGGTGGAGCCAGAGCGTGTGATTATGTTTAGAGTATCTTGGTTAGATGATGAAGGTAATATTCAAATTAATAGAGGATTTCGTATTCAAATGAATTCAGCTATTGGTCCTTATAAAGGAGGTTTACGTTTTCATCCATCAGTTAACTTAAGTATTTTAAAGTTCTTGGCTTTTGAGCAAGTATATAAAAATAGTTTAACTACTCTTCCTATGGGAGGTGGTAAAGGTGGATCAGATTTTGATCCTAAAGGAAAATCTGATAATGAAGTGATGCGTTTTTGCCAAAGCTTTATGACAGAATTATCTAAGCATATTGGAGCTAATACCGATGTTCCTGCAGGAGATATAGGTGTTGGAGCTCGCGAGATAGGATTTATGTTCGGTCAATATAAAAGACTTCAAAATGAATTTACAGGAATCCTAACAGGAAAAGGACTTTCTTACGGAGGTTCTTTAATTCGCCCAGAAGCTACAGGTTACGGAAATGTATATTTTGCACAAAGCATGCTTAAAACTAAAGGAGATACTTTTGAAGGGAAAACAGTTGTAGTTTCAGGTTCAGGAAACGTGGCGCAATATGCTTCAGAAAAAGTAACTCAATTAGGAGGAAAGGTAGTGACTTTATCAGATTCTTCTGGATATATTTATGATGAAGAGGGAATTGATGAAAAGAAATTAGCTTTTGTAATGGAGCTTAAAAATGAGAGAAGAGGTAGAATTAAAGAATATTTAGATCAATATCCTAATGCTAAGTATTTTGAAGGAAAAACACCTTGGGACGTTAAATGTGATGTCGCTTTACCTTGTGCTACTCAAAATGAGCTTTTAGAAGAAGATGCTAAAACTTTAGTAGAAAATGGATGTATTTGTGTAGGAGAAGGGGCAAATATGCCTTGTACTCCAGAAGCAGTTGAAGTTTTTCAAAAAGCAAAAATTTTATTCTCTCCAGGAAAAGCATCAAATGCAGGAGGTGTGGCAACTTCAGGATTAGAAATGTCTCAAAACTCTATGCGTTACAATTGGACTTCAGAAGAAGTGGATGAAAAATTATTTGGTATTATGCACGATATTCATGAAGCTTGTGTAAAATATGGTACAGATGAGAATGGATATATAGATTACGTAAAAGGAGCAAATATTGCTGGTTTCGTTAAAGTTGCCGATGCTATGTTAGCTCAAGGAGCGGTTTAATAAGTTTATAAGTGTTTGAAAAAGCCGCAATTTGCGGCTTTTTTTTATGCTCAATTTTTTAAAGCTAAGCTATAAGGATATGAGTATATTTGCTTAAGATTACAATATTATTAGGTACACATAGTTATAACTTCATGAAACGAATACTAATATTTTTCTTTTTTATAAGCTTGTTTTCTCAAGCGCAAACACAAAATTTAGATTGGGAAGATTTATTTTCTTATTACAGTATACAAGATGTTTCTACAGGGGCAGGTAAGATATTCGCTGCTGCGGAAAACTCTGTTTTTTCATATAGAAGAGGAACTCAAGAGATTGAAAAAATATCATCTATACAAGGACTTTCTAGCGAAAAGATAAACACCATCTATTTTTCAGCAAATTATAATTTGTTATTTATTGGTTATAAAAATGGTCTTATCGATGTGTATAACCCACAAGACAAAACCGTTTTAAAAGTAGTTGATATTATTGAAAAAGTGACAATACCTCCTACCAATAGGAGAATTAATCATTTTTATGAATATGAAAATAAATTACTTATCTCGACCAATTACGGTATTTCAGAATTTAGGCTAAATAATTTAGAGTTTGGAGATACTTACTTAATTGGCGATGCAGGGGAGCAACTTACAGTTACTCAAACGACAGTTTTTAATAACAAAATTTATGCAGCTACCCAGGGAGGAGGAATACGCTTTGCAGATATAAATAGCCCTAATTTGGTAGATTTTTCAATTTGGCAAAATATTTCGAACAATTCCTTTAGAGGAGTAGTCAACCTTTCTAATAGCTTATATGTAATTAATAATAGCAATAGCTTACAAGAATTGCAGGGAAATACATTTGTGAATAGAGACCAATTTAATCAAGAAGTAAAAGATTTCCGTGTCAACGAGGAAAACTTAATTGTAACCACTTCCAATAGGGTTAAGGTTTATAACAATCAATTAAACACTTTAATTAATATTTCAAATTTCGGAGATGTACCTGTTAATTTAAGTAGTGCAACAATTTATCAACAAGTTATTTACTTGGGAGATTTGAGCGAGGGGTTATTGTCTACGACTGCAAGTAACACTACTGCTTTTCAATATTTAAGTCCAGATGGGCCTTTAAGAAATGACGTGTTTGGTCTTTCTGTTATTCCTAACGAGCTTTGGGTGACATACGGGGACTATGATGTATTTTTTAACCCATATCCTTTAAAAAAGGCAGGAGTTAGTCATCTTATGAATGAAGAATGGATTAATGTACCTTTCGAAAATTTAGATAGTACAGAAGAGATTGCTAGATCTGCGATAAACCCATCCAATACGAGTCAAGTTTTTTTAAGTTCTTTTTTTGGAGGATTGTTAGAAATGCAGGATAATGAATTGCAAAGTGTATATGATATTACAAACTCTCCCTTACAAAGTGTAGAAAATAATGATGTTAGAGTCAACGGAATTGCTTTTGATAGAGATGGAAATCTTTGGGGAAATGTTTCTAGAGTAGATAATGGATTATTTAAGCTTTCTTCTGGTGGAGGTTTTCAAGTTTTTGATACTTCAGAAATAGCTCCAGGGAATGGTAATGATAACTTGGGATTAACAGAGCTAATTATTGATAATTCGGGCAATATTTATTTTGGAAGTTATATTGATGGTATTATTGGGTACCAACCCTCTACAAATTCTTTTGCTAAAGTTAAAGGGTTAGAGACAGCAGGGAATCTTCCCAATAATTATGTAAAAAGTCTAGCTTTAGATAATAATAATCAATTGTGGATTGGGACATCGCGAGGATTAAGAGTATTGTTTGGACCATCAGGAATGTTTGAAAACCCAAATACAAGCACAAATGAGATTATTATATTAGATGATGATGGAGTGGCACAAGAACTTTTAGCTGGAAGCAGCATTTCTGCTATTACCGTTGACGGAAATAATAATAAATGGATCGCTACTGAAGCTGGCGCTTTTTATCTTTCTTCAAATGGTCAAGAAACCATTTATCGCTTTACAACTGAAAATAGTCCGCTTCCTTCCAATTCAGTAACCGATATTGAGGTTGATGAATCTACAGGAAAAGTTTATATAGGAACCACGAATGGGTTGGTAGCTTTTAGAGGAACCGCCACCTCGTCTGCAGAAACTTTCGAAAAAGTTAGAGCATTTCCAAATCCAGTTAGACCAGGTTATTCTGGGATGGTAACTATAGACGGTTTGCGAGAAGGCGCGAATGTGAAAATTACAGATATTGAAGGAAACTTAGTGTATGAAATAATTTCGGAAGGAGGAAGTGTACAATGGGACAGTCGAGCTTTTGGAAAACACAAAGTGGCGTCGGGGGTATATATGGTATTGATTACATCAGATGATCAATTAGAGACTAAGGTTACTAAAATTATGGTAATTAGGTGATGCTTGTACATACCAGAGCTATAGTCATTCAATCTATCCGCTACAGCGAAGCCGACCTTATAGTTAAATGTTTTACTCAAAGTGACGGACTTAAATCATACTTGTGTAGAAATATTTTAAAAAGTAAAAAAGGAAAGTTGAAAGCCTCCATGTTTCAGGTTCTAACACAGTTAGATTTAGTTGCTAAACATAAAGATAAAGGAACCTTAGAAAATATTAGGGAAGCAAAAGTAAACCCTCCTTATCAACATATTCCAACAGACGTTTATAAGTCTTCTATCGCTCTTTTTTTAGCTGAAATGTTGCGAAATACTATCCAAGAGGAGGAAAAGAACGAAGCATTATTTCATTTTTTAGAAGAGTCTTTTACAAGCTTAGATACTATGAAAAATTTTGCTAATTTTCATTTATGGTTTTTAGTAAAGTTAACACAGTATGTAGGTTTTTACCCCAATACAGAAACTTTAGAAGCTCCATTTTTTAATCTTTTAGACGGCGATTTTCAAATATTCGAAACTAATAAATACTGCATTAGTAATACAAACACTTATTTACTGAAACAGTTTTTAGAACAAACTCCAGCTGAAGCTTTAGCATTAAAACTCAATCAAACTCAACGAAAAAGTTTTCTAGAAATGATGTTGTTATATTACGAACTGCAATTACAAGGTTTTAGAAAACCCAAATCCTTAGATATTTTATATCAATTGTTTTAGGGAATTAATATTTAACTGAATTCTCGCTCTAATAAAAATAATAGGTTTTATCCAAAAAGAAGTTCTACCACTTCTTCTACTCGAGAAGCTAATTCTACTTTAATAGCATATTTTCCCGTATTTATTTTATTTTGAGTTGATACAACAATAATTTCAAAACCTAATTTTTCGGCTTCTAGAATTCGTTGTTCAACTTTAGTCACAGGTCTCACTTCTCCTGCTAAACCAATTTCTGCAGCAAAGCAAATATTCTTTTCAATAGATATGTCTTCATTAGAAGATAAGATGGCAGCGACAACAGCCAAATCTATAGCGGGATCATCTACAGAAATTCCTCCCGTAATGTTTAAGAAAACATCTTTAGCTCCTAATCTAAACCCGGCTCTTTTTTCTAAAACTGCCAAAATCATATTTAATCTCTTAGCATTATAGCCTGTGGTAGAACGTTGTGGGGTTCCATAAACAGCTGTACTTACTAATGCTTGTATTTCTATCATCAAAGGGCGTATGCCTTCAAGAGTAGCAGCGATAGCAGTTCCACTCAATTCTTGATTACTCTTACTGAGTAATATTTCTGATGGATTACTTACTTCTCTTAAACCTTCTCCTTGCATTTCGTAAATACCTAATTCATTGGTAGAACCAAATCTATTTTTATGAGCTCTAAGGATTCTATATACGTGGTTTCGGTCTCCTTCAAATTGCAAAACGGTATCGACCATATGCTCTAGTACCTTTGGTCCCGCGATGCTTCCTTCTTTAGTAATATGTCCAATCAATAAAACGGGAGTATGGGTTTCTTTCGCAAATTTAATAAGCTCTGAAGTGCATTCTCTAATTTGAGAAATGCTGCCTGGCGAACTCTCAATGAAATCACTATGTAAGGTCTGAATGGAGTCTATAATTACAATCTCTGGCTCTAATTTTTCTATTTGCTGAAAAATATGTTGTGTTTTAGTTTCGGTGAGGATGTAGCATTCAGAAGGGTTAGAGTTGATGCGTTCTGCACGCATCTTTATTTGCTGCTGACTTTCTTCTCCAGATACATATAACGTTCTATATTTTAACTGAAGTGAAACTTGTAATAACAAAGTACTCTTTCCTATTCCTGGTTCGCCTCCCAATAGGGTTAACGAACCAGGAATAAGTCCGCCGCCTAACACGCGGTCCAATTCAGTGTTGTTGGTAGAAAGTCTTTTCTCCTTTTTGTATTCAATATCTTTAATAAGGGTTGGACTAGCGTTTCTTTTTTTAGAAGAATTGCCAGAGCTAGAAGGAGTTTTCCAGTCCTTATCATCTTGCTTTTGAATTACTTCTTCTACGAGAGTATTCCATTGCTTGCAAGAAGAGCATTGGCCTTGCCATTTAGCATGCTGATTTCCGCAATTTTGACAAAAAAAAGTAGTTTTGGTTTTAGCCATTAGAAGATATTTTTAGCTAAAATAGAGAAAGTTTATAAACCTAAATCCGCTTTAAGCGAGTTAATTTTTTCTATCATCATGTCTTTAGTAAGATATGAAGCTTCATTAAGAGAAAAGGCTTCTTGATATTCTTTAAGAGCTCTTTTAGGTTTTCCAAGCTCTTCATTGTAACGTGCTAAAAAGTAGCTCCCAATCATACTTTCGGGATGTTCTTTTTGTGCTAGTTTTCCTAGGTCTTCATATTGTTCAAATTCTTTCTTCTTTTCGATAGCCGATGAAATTGTCATAAAATCACTAACGCGAATTTTGATATCTAATTCGTATAATTTTTGAATCACTTCATACTTATCTACCAAATAATTATAAAAAGTTCCTTTGGTCTTAAGTACTTTTTCTTGGTAATCTTTTGAAGTGATAGGACGATAAACTGAAAAAATATCTTCTATTGCTTTAGGAATAGCTCTCCCAACCAATGAGTAGTGAGTCGCTTCTTCAAAATTATCATCATAAAAATATAGCTTCTCATTTTCAATTTCTTTGAGGCTATTAATCATTTGCAGGTTGCTTTCTTTTAATAGATCAGCGTCATCTGTTCCTGTAGCTATATAATACCAAATTTTTTCTTTAGATTTTGAAAGAATACCTGGTAGGTTATTTTTTATAACATCGGTGTAATCTGCACTTAGATTAATATACCCATCAAAAATGGGATTTTCCTTGAGTAAATAATAATTCATTAAGTTCGCCGTAAGGTCGTGTCCCACAACAATCCTAAAATTAGAGATACGATAATTTTTCTCTAAAAGAGGTAATAACTCTTCTCCTATAAATTCAAAAAAATCGGCTCCTTGATCTACGGGGAGGTAATTTTCTAAGTCATATTTGGTATCATCCATTCTTGTTTTAGATTGATTGATTCCTACCACTAAAGCTTCAGGCATATCTTCCCAATAACTATAATAATCTACATTACCAGCGACAGGTTCAAATAAATAATCACCGTCAAATACAAGTACTAATGGATATGATTTTTTAACATTGGATTTGTAATTCCGCGGAAGCTGTATTTTTAGTTGCCGCTTAGTTTGAAGTTTTTCAGATTCCAACACTTTGTATTCTACTTGGCTGAATCCTAGTTGAGAAGAAGCTATAAGGGAGCATAGAAGTAGTATAGTTTTTTTCATTTAGTTGGCTTTGAAATTGCCTTATAAGTTATGAAAAAATTACTTTTTATTTACTACAGGGATTAAAAAAATTGACAAACTACCAATAACTAGGTTTAAAAGCGTTTGTGATCCCCAAATAACCCATCCAAAAGCTTCGCCAGTTTGTTGGTTTATTCCGTAAAGCGCAAGCACTGCGCCAATTGCAATCGGATAAACGCCAACGCCACCGTTGGTGACAGAGATTGCAAAGGAGCCTACGACAAATGCTACAAGAATTTGTCCTATGCTAATTGTAGATGCTCCTGGGACAGCAAATTTGATAAGATAAAACATAAGAAGGTACATAAGCCAAATGAAAATAGTATGAAAAATAAAGGCATACTTGTTTTTCATAGTGAGGATGCTTTTCATGCCTTCTAAAATTCCTATTCCAAATTTTCTAATTTTTATAATGAAAGGGATGTGTGATTTTTTAAGGATTTTTAACAATAAGAGGCCCAAAAAGAATAAGCTTGCTAATACCAAAATTCCCATAAATGGATTGATTTGATAAGTCTCAATCACTAATAATATATATTGGGTTTGGGAAATAAAGGCGATCGTTAAAATAAGAAGGAGCATCACTAAATCTGCCACTCTCTCTGAAATAATTGTTCCGAACGCTTTCTCAAAGGGGACATTTTCGTAGGTAGCGATACTAGCTCCTCTTAATACTTCACCAGATCTTGGAATACCTAAATTGGCTAAATAACCAGACATAACCGCCATAAAACTGTTGTGAAGTTTTATTTTATATCCCATAGGACTTAATAAAAACTTCCATCGATAGGCTCTAGAAAGGTGAGATAAAATACCACAAATAAGGGATAGAAATACAAAAAGTAAATCTGCATTTATGATATTTTCATAAAGTTGATTTCTTTCTTCTTGAGTAGATTTATATATAGATAACCCAATTAAAAAAACTCCCAACAAAAGTGGGAGTATAATTTTAAGGGATTTTATAATTTTCTTTTTTTTCAAAAGAAAGGTGTTAATTTAGGAGGTTGTTTTCTTCATTAGGGAAAACAATTGATGGCTTAAAAGTTTTTGCTTCCTCAAGGCTCATTATGCCGTAAGTGATTAGAATAAGCACATCTCCTTTTGCAACTTTTCTTGCTGCAGCACCATTTAAACAAATTTCTCCAGAATTTCTAGGTCCGGGAATAGCGTAGGTCTCTAGCCTTTCGCCATTGTTATTATTTACAATTTGTACTTTTTCACCTTCCACAATATTAGCAGCATCCATAAGATCTTCATCAATAGTAATACTACCAATGTAATTTAAGTCGGCTCCGGTAACTTTTACTCGGTGAATTTTAGATTTTACAACGTGAATTTGCATTTCTTTTTGTTTAAAACTTTTAGTTTAGTGCAATGTTATCAATTAACCTTACATTTTTCGCATAAGCCGCTATAAATGCGCGGTATTTTTCTTCTTGCTTTGACTCTGAAAAAGGCTCTAAGGTCTGGGCGTTAGCGATTTCAAAATATTCTAACTGCAATAGAGGATGATTCTCGAAGGCAAATTTAATATCCTTTTCAATATCTTTAACAGATTTTATGCCAAAGTTGTTCTTTGCTTCTTGTAAACTCTCATAAATAAAAGAAGATTCTGCTTTATCGTCTATAGAGAGTAAAGAGTTTCTTGAGCTTCTCGCTAAACCATTTTCTTCTCTGTTTATTTTACAGCCAATAACTTCTACGGGAAGTTTTGTGAGTTCTACAAGCTTTTTGATGATAAGTAGTTGCTGGTAGTCTTTTTCACCAAAAAAGGCTTTGTCTGGTTCTACTACTTCAAATAATTTTTTTACAACAGTTCCTACTCCGTTAAAATGACCATCTCTATATTTACCTTCCATAAAGGTCGCCACAGACCCAAAATCAAAATGAGAAGACAGAATTTCTTTTCCGTAAATTTCTTGTGCATTTGGGGCGAATATCACAATACCTCCAGAGAATTTCTCTTCTATTAGTTGAATATCATTATCTAAAGTTCTAGGGTATTTTTCTAAATCTTCTTTATTATTAAATTGAGTTGGGTTGACAAAAATACTTACAACAACAACCTCACAAGTTGTTTGTGCAAATTCAATTAACGATAGATGACCTTCATGGAGTGCTCCCATTGTAGGAACAAAACCTATTGTTTTATTGCTTGTTTTTTCAGCAGATAGAAAGTCTCTAAGTGCTTTTTTTTCTTTGAATAGCTGCACGCGGTTTATGTTTAAGTTGTGCAAAATTAATATATTACTGGTAAACTGCATAAAATTTTGTAATTTTGCCTGTTTTTTATCGTTAATAGTTAATAGCAATAGTATATCATTTATGAAAGATAAGCGCATTTTGTATGTATCTTCAGAGGTAATTCCTTATTTACCCGAAACCGAAATATCATCTATGTCATTTGAGGCACCTCGAATGATTAACAATCAAGGCGGGCAAATTCGTATTTTTATGCCAAGGTTTGGGAATATTAATGAAAGAAGACATCAATTGCATGAGGTAATTCGTCTTTCTGGAATGAATTTAGTCATCAATGACTTAGACATGCCTTTAATAATAAAGGTGGCCTCTGTTCCTAAAGAACGCATGCAGGTTTATTTTATTGATAATGAAGATTACTTTAAACGTAAAGCAACCTTTACAGATGAAGATGGTAATCTTTTTGAAGATAACGATGAGAGAGCAATCTTTTTTGCCAAAGGTGTAATCGAAACGGTTAAGAAATTGAATTGGTCTCCAGATATAATTCATGTACATGGGTGGTTGGCATCTCTTCTTCCTCTTTACTTGAGGAATTATTACGGAAATGAACCTTTATTCTCAAATTCAAAAATTGTGACCTCTATATACAATAAAGGCTTTGATGATATGTTAGATACAGAGATGCAAATGAAGGTTTTGTTTGATGGTTTGGAAGATGATGTAGTAGAGCATTTAAAAAATCCTACGTATTCAAACATTATGAAAACGGCTATTGATAATTCAGATGCTTTAATTAAAGGAAGTGAAGAAATTCCAGAAGAATTAGAAAACTATCTGAAAGAAAAAGACATGCCAGTATTAGAGTATAAATCTAAAGAAGAATTTGCTCAGGCTTATCAAGACTTTTATTTAACTGAAGTCTTAAATGAAAAAGAATAATTATATGAAAGAATTAAGCAGGTTAACTTTCCTACTTTTAGGAATAGTTTTATTCACCGCCTCTTGCGAAGATGATTTTTCAGAAACAGGAAGCAGCTTAGTAAACAATAATAATTTTAATGCGCTTTTGTATGACTCTTCTCAAATAGAGGTTTCTACAAAACCATTAGTTAAAATGCAATCTAATTTACTGAATAGCTACTCGCTTGGCTTTTATAATGATGATATCTATGGAAATTATTCAGCAAGCATTCTAACGCAATTAAGTCTTCAAAATCCAGATCCAGATTTTGGTGCATTTCCAGAATTAGATAGTGTAGTGTTGACTATTCCGTATTATAGTACTGCCATATCACAAGATGAAGAGGGTATACAGTATAAGTTAGATTCTGTTTATGTTAACTCTTCTGTGAAGCTAGAATTTTATCGCTCAAATTATTTCTTGCGAAGTCAAGATCCAGAAAATAATTATGCTGCTCAAGCATATTATTCTAATCAGGGGAATCTCTTTGAAAGTTTCTTAGAACCTACGCCTTTTCATATTGAAGAAAATTTTGTTCCTAACTCAGGTGAGGTGTATTATAGAAGTTTCGATTCTCAAGGAGAGCTTGATACCGTAGCTAGAGCTCATAGTCCTCGAGCAAGAATAGATCTACCTGTAGAGTTTTTTGAAGATTTAATAATAAATAGATCAGGTTCATCAGAATTATTAAGTAATTCTAATTTCCAAAACTTTTTTAGAGGTTTGTATATAAAGCCTGTTAATACTTCAGGTGAGCCTATAAGTGCTCTTTCTTTGTTGAATATGAGATCTGATGAAGCTAAAATAAGTTTATATTTTAGAACTTCTGAAATTGAAAATCCATCTGAAGAAGAAATAGAAAAAAATGAATATTCATTGTTTTTTGGATCTAATATCATCAATGTAATGAATACAGATGATCAAAATATTCCATCTGGTGATAATATCTACTTAAAAGGGGGGCAGGGGTCTATGGCAATCATAGATTTATTTACAGATCCAGCAGAGTTAGAAACTTTAAGGTCTTCAGATTGGTTAATCAATGATGCGAATCTGACCTTTTACGTTGATGAGAATGAAGTAAACGAAGATCATAATCAACCAGAACGACTGTTTATCTACGATATTAAAAATAATAGAGTGTTACAAGATTATACGTTTGACGTAAGTGCAAATGATAATAGTCCTCTTAACTCTAGGCTAATTCATTTAAGTAGGTTGGACGATGATGATAGTGGAAGAAGGTTCTATAAAATTAGATTAACTTCTCATGTAAGCGATATTATTAATAAAGATTCTACTAATACACGTCTTGGTTTAGTTGTTAGTAATAATGTGAACATTTTTAATCCTGTGAAAGCAGAGGTTGAAGGTGAAGAGAATGTAGATGAAGAGTATCAATTAGAGGTCATTCCTTCACCTATGTTGAATACTCCTCAAAGCACTGTTTTGTATGGGCCAGAAGAGCCTGGAGAAAACAGATTGAAGCTTAATATTTATTATACAGAATCAAATTAGTTATGTGTGGAATTGTAGGTTATATTGGAAAAAGAGATGCTTATCCTATTGTTTTAAAAGGGTTACAACGATTAGAGTATAGAGGTTATGACAGTGCAGGAATTGCACTTTATGATGGTGTAAATCTTAATGTTTGTAAAACCAAAGGTAAAGTTCTCGACCTTAAGAATAAGATGGAAGCTGAAGGGGTTTCTCAAGGAAATATAGGTATAGGTCACACACGTTGGGCAACTCACGGGGTGCCAAATGATGTTAATTCACATCCTCATTATTCTAATTCTGAAGATTTAGTTATCATTCACAACGGAATAATTGAAAACTATGATGCATTAAAAAAAGAATTAATTAAAAGAGGATATACTTTTAAGTCTGATACAGACACTGAGGTATTAGTGAATCTTATTGAAGATGTTAAGAATAAAGAAAATGTAAAATTAGGGAAAGCAGTTCAGATTGCATTAAATCAAACTATTGGGGCGTATGCGATCGCTGTGTTTGATAGAAATAAACCCGACGAAATTGTTGTTGCTCGTTTAGGAAGTCCACTAGCTATTGGAGTGGGGGAAGATGAGTTTTTTATAGCTTCAGATGCATCTCCTTTTATTGAATTTACTAAAAATGCTATTTATCTTGAAGACGGAGAAATGGCTATTGTTCGTCTTGGTAGAGAAGTTAAAGTAAGAGAAATTAAAAATGACTCTTCTGTAGATCCTTACGTTCAAGAGTTACAAATGAATTTAGAGCAGATAGAAAAAGGGGGTTACGACCACTTTATGCTTAAAGAAATTTATGAACAACCAAATGCTATTGTAGATACCTATAGAGGTAGAATGCTAGTTGATAAAGGCATTATAAGAATGGCAGGTGTTGATGACAATATTGAAAAATTCACAAACGCCAAGCGTATTATAATTGTAGCTTGCGGCACCTCTTGGCACGCAGGTTTAGTAGCTGAATATATTTTTGAAGATATTGCAAGAATACCTGTTGAAGTAGAATATGCTTCAGAATTTAGATATAGAAATCCTATCATCAATAAGAATGATGTGGTTATTGCAATTTCCCAATCTGGAGAAACTGCAGATACGATGGCGGCAATTAAGTTAGCTAAAGAAAAGGGAGCATTTGTATTTGGAGTATGTAATGTTGTTGGATCTTCTATTTCTAGAGAAACACATGCAGGGGCATATACTCATGCAGGTCCAGAGATTGGAGTCGCTTCAACAAAAGCTTTTACAACGCAAATTACAGTGTTGAGTTTAATAGCGCTAAAATTAGCTAAAGCTAAAGGAGAGATTAATAATGCAGATTTTCACTATCACTTACAAGAGCTAGACTTAATTCCTGGAAAGATTAAAAAAGCCTTAGAGGCGAATGATCATATTAAGGAGGTAGCTAAGAAATATATGAATGCTGCTAATTTCTTATATTTAGGAAGAGGATTTAATTTTCCTGTTGCTTTAGAAGGGGCGTTAAAATTAAAAGAAATCTCATACATTCACGCAGAGGGTTATCCAGCTGCCGAAATGAAACATGGTCCTATTGCTTTAATTGATGAAAAAATGCCAGTAGTGGTTATTGCTACTAAGAAAGGTCATTATGAGAAGGTAGTAAGTAATATTCAAGAGATTAAATCTAGGGAAGGAAGAATTATAGGTATTGTGACAGAAGGAGATGAAGATGTAAGGTCTATGGCTAATTATGTAATTGAAGTGCCAGATACTATAGAAGCATTTACACCATTGTTAACAACAATTCCGCTTCAGCTACTTTCATACCATATAGCTGTAATGTTAAATAAGAATGTAGATCAACCTAGAAACCTTGCAAAATCGGTAACTGTAGAATAATAATTAATTTTCAAAAATAGGGATGTTTTATTTCATGAAAATAATCTATCTTTGCAGCCGGAAAAAGCAAGCATTTTTTTCTATATTAAAAACTATAAATTAAACAATTAGATAATGTCTAAAGTTACAGGTAAAGTTGCACAAATTATCGGTCCTGTTGTTGATGTTGAGTTTAACACAGAAAACGCTGAGTTACCAAAGATTTACGATTCGTTAGAAATCACTAATAAAGATGGCTCTATATTAGTTCTTGAGGTTCAATCTCATATTGGAGAGAATACTGTTAGAACTATCGCAATGGATTCTGCCGACGGTTTAAGCCGTGGTACAGCAGTTGTTGCTACAGGAAATCCTATTCAAATGCCTATTGGAGATGAGGTTTACGGACGTCTTTTTAACGTAACAGGAGATGCGATTGATGGTCTAGGAAACTTGCCAAAAGCAGGTAAAGACGGTCTTTCTATTCACCGTGAAGCTCCAAAATTTGAAGATCTATCTGTATCTACAGAAGTTTTATTTACAGGAATCAAAGTAATCGATTTAATTGAGCCTTATGCAAAAGGAGGTAAAATTGGATTATTTGGTGGAGCCGGAGTTGGTAAAACTGTATTAATTCAAGAATTGATTAACAATATAGCAAAAGGTCACGGTGGACTTTCTGTATTCGCAGGAGTAGGGGAAAGAACACGTGAAGGAAATGACCTTTTAAGAGAGATGTTAGAGTCTGGTATTATTAAATACGGTGATGACTTTATGCACTCTATGGAAGATGGAGGTTGGGACCTTAACAAAGTAGATAAAACTGCGATGAAAGGTTCTAAAGCAACTTTCGTATTCGGACAAATGAACGAACCACCAGGAGCACGTGCTCGTGTGGCGCTTTCAGGATTAACTATTGCTGAGTATTTTCGTGATGGAGCAGGAGATGGACAAGGAAAAGATGTACTTTTCTTCGTAGATAATATCTTCCGTTTTACACAAGCAGGTTCAGAGGTTTCTGCACTTCTTGGTCGTATGCCATCTGCGGTAGGATACCAGCCAACTTTAGCTACCGAAATGGGAGCTATGCAGGAGCGTATTTCTTCAACTAAGAGAGGTTCTATTACTTCTGTACAGGCAGTTTATGTACCTGCAGATGATTTAACAGATCCAGCGCCAGCAACTACATTTGCTCACTTAGATGCAACAACGGTACTTTCTCGTAAAATTGCTGAGTTAGGTATTTATCCTGCAGTAGATCCTTTAGAATCTACTTCAAGAATTTTAACAGCAGATATTTTAGGAGACGATCATTATAACTGTGCACAGCGTGTAAAAGAGTTGTTACAGCGTTATAAGGAATTACAAGATATTATTGCAATTCTAGGTATGGAAGAATTATCTGAAGAAGATAAGTTAGCCGTATCTCGTGCAAGACGTGTACAACGTTTCTTATCTCAACCTTTCCACGTAGCAGAGCAGTTTACAGGATTAAAAGGAGTTTTGGTAGACATTAAAGAAACCATCAAAGGATTTAATATGATCATGGATGGAGAATTAGATAAATATCCAGAAGCTGCTTTTAACTTAAAAGGAACTATCGACGAAGCTATAGAAGCTGGAGAAAAAATGTTAGCTGAATCATAAAAATAGATAAGAGATAAAAGCTGAGAGGTATTAGGTTATCTTACATCTTGTTCTCACATCTTAATACTATAATACATGCATTTAGAGATAATAACCCCAGAAAAAGTGTTGCTTAGCGCGGAAGTAGAATCTGTTGCGGTACCAGGTGTAGATGGAGAGTTTCAAATGCTCAATAATCACGAAGCTATTGTTTCTGTCCTTGTAAAAGGGGAAGTGAAAATTGGTGGAAATGTAACTTTGAGTGAAGATCTTCAAAATGAATTTACTAAAGGGGAAGATGGAAGGTTAGAATACCACATTAAAGGTGGAGTTTTAGAATTTAAAAATAATAAAGCTATTGTTTTAGCCGATTAAACTCATCTTACATATAGATAAAAAAAGCCTGAACACTAGTTCGGGCTTTTTTTATACACAATAATATCTCCTGGTTGGCAGTCTAATGCCTTACAAATAGCCTCTAAGGTAGAAAACCGTATTGCTTTTGCTTTCCCCGTTTTAAGAATGGATAAATTGGCGGTGGTAATACCAATTTTTTCAGCCAACTCAACCGATTTCATTCCCCGTTTTTCGAGTACTTCCTCTAAATTAATCTTTATAGGCATAACTTAGATAGTTAAATCATTTTCTTGTTTATAAGTAGTGCCTTCTTCAGCAACAGCAGAGATAAATAACATCAATTTCCCTAAAATATAAAAAACAATAAACTGAGACAATGCGGTAAAAAAAGCGTTAATGTCAACATAGAAAAAATAACTTATCATATGAAGAGTATACCATGATTTGGCATAAATAATTAAACCACTCCCAATAGATTTAATCTTTTTAGTTTGCTTCAGGTTTAGTAAGCTTCCAACTCGGTAATTATTTAATAAAAGATTTGCTTTTAATAATTTTATTATTAAATATATATTTAATAAACAGAATAGGATTAAAAATATATAACCTACTATTGGATGGGGTTTATAATGTCCTTTTTTAAAATACTCTGATATTATATAATTATAGATACTATATTTTTCACTAATTATGGAGTTGGTTATTTCGTAAATTATACGTCCAGAAATTAGAGCATAATAAAGCTTAGCTAAGATTAAAATTATAGTCAATGAAAAAGTATTAAATTTTGAATTTTTCATATCGTTAAATCATTTTCTTGTTTTGCATCAATCGTTTCTTTTAAAACTCGACTAATCATGATAAAACAAAGACCTGTAATGAGCATAAATATTATTAAGTTGCCATGTCTCAACGATAAATCACCAGTTTTGCAATGTTCTTTGGTAGTAAAAGTATAGATAAGGCTTGAAGCTAATCCTAGAATAGAAGTGATGGTTAAATATCTCCCTGATATTCGAAATTGTTTGGCAATGTTTTCTTTGTACCATTTTTTCTTTAGAAAGCATTTAGCGACTTCTCGCAAATAACCAATACCTAAAAAGAAAAATATAGGTGTCAATATGTTAAGAATAGTTATTGGAATAATCCAATTGTTTTCTTTTTGAAAAGGGTAAGAAATATATGCTATTGTTTCAAAATTAAAAGTAAATACACTTATTAAAGTTATTATAATAGAACCAAGTGCGCTTAGCCCTAAAATATAAAATAAGATATCAATAATCTGTTTTAAAATAAAGTTAGTTCTCATACGGTAAGTTCGTTTTCTTGTTTGTGATGTTTAGCGATTTTGAATATTTCCGATAAGAAAATAAAAAATAGGCCTACAGCGATAATGAAGAAATAGTTTTCAAATAAACCGCTAGTTTTTATACTGGCTTCAATCCTATTATTATAAAATATTTTCAATAGAAAATCGACAGTTATTTCAGTGATTGTAATTCCTATAATAAGTTTACCAATGCGATTGAGGTAAAAAATTTGTAGCGAGGTAAAAATATTTGTAGGGCTAAAATCGTAAACTAATTTTTTAAATAAAAATAAGGTGTAAATATAGGTAGACACTATGATTGCATATACACTTAAAATAAATTTAATTTGAATTTTATTGGTTACTTCATAATTGTTAAATGTGAAATCTTCAGAAAAACCATTCCCAAAAATAGACATATAGAAAATAGCGAGAATAACAAGAATAGACACGGTCATAAACAGGCCGTAAATAAAACTAATCAATTTTCTTAAAATACTTAGTGTTTTCATTTATTATCGTTTTTCGATAACAAATATATAAAAATTATTGATAAACGATAATTAATACCTCAAATGAGGTTCATTAAAATGTTATTAGCGTGTTAAACCTTAAGATAAACCAAGGCATTTATAAGTGTACTATGCTTTTCCTTTTTATATTTGTAATTCGTAATTTTAGGTGACCTATGCTAATTGCAATTTTAATAGGATTTGTCTTTGCACTCTTTCTCGCTTTCGCTGGAAAATATTTAAAAGGCAAACTTTCTATACTTATTTCATTAATTCCTTTAGGGCTTTTCGTTTATTTTTTGCAATACATACCAAGTATTTCAGAAGGTAAATTATTAGTAGAAAACCATCAATGGATCCCTTCATTTGGAGTTAACCTTAACTTTCGATTGGATGGTTTGGCGTTGCTCTTTAGCCTAATGATTACTGGGATTGGAACCTTGGTTTTTGCTTATACTTCTTCCTACTTAAAAAACCATATTTACTTAGATAGGTTTTATGCTTATTTACTGGTGTTTATGGGGGCGATGTTAGGCTTGGTTCTTTCAGATAACCTTATCACATTGTTTGTTTTTTGGGAGTTAACAAGTATTAGCTCATTTTTCCTTATCGGATTTAATAACACCAACCCAGATTCTCGCCGTTCGGCACAAACAGCGCTGGCAGTGACAGGAATAGGAGGTTTACTCTTCTTAGCTGGAGCTTTAATC
Source organism: Mesonia algae (assembly GCF_003253545.1). GTDB lineage: Bacteria > Bacteroidota > Bacteroidia > Flavobacteriales > Flavobacteriaceae > Mesonia > Mesonia algae. Next base: position 326,462 of record NZ_QKYV01000001.1, on the reverse strand, counting down.
CTTGGTAATATAGCAGGTACCTATCAAATTTCTGAAATGATTCCGCTTAGCGAAATGATAGGTCAAAATGCACATTATGTATTGGCGGTGGCTCTTATTTTTGGAGCAGCTTTTACAAAATCAGCACAATTTCCTTTCCATTTTTGGCTTCCAGGAGCGATGAAAGCTCCTACACCAGTTTCTACTTACTTGCACTCTGCAACCATGGTAAAGGCAGGAATTTATTTATTATTTAGACTTTCACCCGTCTTAGGCGGACAAGCATTTTGGAATACGACCTTACTTATAGTTGGAGCGGTAACCATGTTTTATGCTGCATTTCATACGCTTTTTAGAACCGATTTAAAAGGAGTTCTAGCTTATTCTACCATAGCCGCATTGGGAATTTTAACTTTTCTAATAGGCTTAGGAACTCATGAAGCATTGCTTGCGGCAGGAGTATTTATTTTAGTACACGCCCTATATAAAGCCACCTTGTTTTTAATGACAGGAGCTATAGATTTGGGAACAAAAACGAGAGATGTAACCGCACTCTCTGGACTTAGAAAAGTGATGTTACCTATTGCCGTTGCCGGAATTTTAGCAGCAATCTCAAATGCAGGAATTCCACCAAGTGTGGGGTTCTTGGGAAAAGATCTTATCTACGAAAGCACATTACATTTTGATCACTCATCGGCTATATTTTTAACGATTTTAGCGGTTGCTACCAATGTATTAATCGCCTACGCAGGTTACGTGGCAGGAGTAAAACCTTTTATAGGAAAGTTGCCTACAGGGATGGAAAACGTAGATTTTCCGCCGTTATTAATTTGGTTGCCTCCAGTGTTATTAGCCGTTTTAGGTTTTGTTTTTGGGATATTTCCCGGTCTTATTCAAGAAAGTTTAATTAAACCTATATTGACATCCGTAGTACAAAACGCTTCAGATGTACATTTAAAGTTATGGCATGGTTTTACACCTATTTTAGGATTAAGTGTATTAACAATCAGCCTTGGTTTGCTCCTTTACTTCTTGTGGAAACCTACTAAAAGTAAAGAAGATTTTATAGAAAGGTTTGAACGTATCTCTCCAAAAAGTATATTAGAAAATTTAGCCATTCTATTTGAAAGAGGATCTGATTTATGGACAAGAATTTTTCAAAATGGTTATCTGCGTAATTATATTTCAGTAATAATTATCTTTTTAGTCGGTTTAGTATCGGTTACTCTATTAAAGAATACCACCTACAATATTGATTACTCCTCTTTTTCTCGCTTAACCGTTTATGAGGTAGTGACATTAGTGATTATGATCCTGTCTATAGGTTTTGCTGTATTTACAAAATCTAGGTTGGCTGCGGTTGCTGCAACAGGGGTTATGGGTTATTCTATATGTTTGTTCTTTGTATTTTACTCTGCACCAGATTTGGCAATGACGCAGTTTACCATAGATACCTTAACTGTTATATTATTTGTATTAGTACTATACAAATTACCAAAGTATTTAAAGCTATCAGATTATAAAACGAGAGTTAAAGATGCGGTAATTTCAACTGCTTTTGGCGGATTAATTACCATACTTGCTTTAGAGGTTTTAGCACAGCCAGTTAATGAAGAAATAAGTAATTATTATGCAGAAAATTCATATATTCTTGCTCACGGTAAGAATGTGGTGAATGTAATTTTAGTAGATTTTAGAGGAACTGATACCATGGTAGAAATTTCGGTATTAACCATTGCAGCTATTGGAGTATTCGGACTTTTAAAATTGAGATTAAAATCATCTGAAAGAAAACAAAAGTAAATGAAAACAATCATATTAAGAACGGCTTCCAATTATCTGCTACCTATATTGCTGCTGTTCTCTATATTTATATTGTTAAGAGGTCACTATTTGCCTGGCGGCGGATTTGTAGGAGGACTCATTGCATCTATTGCATTTGTGCTTCATGCATTCGCTAACGGATTAAAAGATACCAAAAAACTATTAAAATTTCACCCAGGCTTTTTGATGCCTGTAGGTCTAGCTTTGGCGTTTTTAAGTGGTTTACTACCAGTTATAGGTTTTGATGAAGCTTTTATGACAGGTCTTTGGATGCACGACCCTATTCCTGTTATTGGTTCTATAGGGACAGCTCTATTTTTTGATATAGGGGTTTATATTGTTGTGCAAGGAGTTACATTAACCATTATTTTCACTATTTCAGAATCAGCTTAATATGGAGTTTTTATTAGCAATTATGACAGGGATTCTATATGCAGCAGGGCTGTATATGATGCTTAGACGTAGCTTGGTAAAACTTATAATAGGTTTGATTATGATAAGTAATGGGGCAAACTTATTAATTTTTCTTCTAGGAAGAATCACAAAAGGACATCCACCTATTATTAAAGGAAGTGCAGAAGTTTTTGCTGATATTTATGCAGATCCCGTTCCGCAAGCTTTAATCCTTACCGCTATCGTAATTAGTTTTGGATTACAATCTTTTGCTATTATTCTGGTAAAGAGGGCTTATAAAGTGGTTAAAACAGATGACTTGGATGAAATGAATACAACAGACGAGGAAATATGATGCAACAATTATTATTATATCCGCTTTTGTGGCAACTCTTTATGAGTATTGCATTGATGTTTGCATGGCAGCATATTAATATCCAGAGAGTCATGAGTATCGTAGGAAGTGCGGTAGGACTGGTTTTTTCAGGAATGTTGTTTTATAAAGTTTTAGTATATGGTACGCAAACTATACAAGCGGGTGGCTGGGAAGCTCCCTTCGGAATTACTTTTGTTGCCGATACCCTTTCTGCCACTCTAGTTTTATTAACTTCTATTGCTGGCTTAGCTGTTTCTAGTTTCTCTTCGGCATCTATCATTCCAGCTCGATTAAGGTTTGGATATTTCGCCATATTTCATTTCTTACTTTTAGGCTTAATAGGTGCTTTCTTAACAGGAGATATCTTTAACCTGTATGTGTGGTTTGAGATTATCATCATTAGTTCATTTGTATTGATAACCTTAGGGGGTGAAAAAGCTCAAATTGAAGGAGCTGTAAAATACTTTACCTTAAATATACTTGCCTCTATTATCTTCCTTACAGCTATAGCAGTTTTATATGGTTTAGCGGGTTCTTTAAATATGGCCGATTTAGCCGTGCTTATCCCAAAAATTGAAAATAGAGGTTTAGTAAAAGTAGCTGCGATTTTATTTTTAATAGGTTTTGGTATCAAGTCTGCTGTATTTCCACTGTACTTCTGGTTGCCGGCATCTTACCACACTCCGCCATCTGCAGTAGCAGCAATTTTTGGAGGCTTACTAACAAAAGTTGGTGTCTATGCATTAATTAGGGTCTTTACACTCATTTTTGTAGGTGATGTTTTATTAGATGAGATATTAATTGTGATAGCTGTTCTTACGTTGTTTAGTGGAGGAATAGGAGCTTTAGTGCAAAAGAATATGCGTAAAGTATTCTCTTACCTTATCATTTGTCATATTGGCTTTATGATTGCTGGTTTGGGAATGTTTACAGAGCTTGCCATAGCAGGAGCGATCTTCTATTTAATTCATGATATCGTGGTGAAAACCAATTTATTTATGATTAGCGGTATTATATATAGAATTAAAGGAAGTAACAATATAAAATCATTAGGAGGATTGTATAAGGAGTATCCTAAATTAAGTCTGTTAATGACGATACCTTTCTTTTCTTTGATCGGGATTCCGCCTTTATCGGGATTTTGGCCAAAAATATCTTTAATTGTTTCTAGTTTTAATACTCAAAATTATTTGGTATTAGGAGCTGTTATTTTTGCTAGTTTTCTTACTTTAATTGTAATGGCAAAATTATGGTCTGAAGTGTTTTGGAAAAACCCTGTTGATTTACCAAAAAGAGAACATTTTCTTTATTTTAATAAAATGACTACCACGAGAAAACTTCAAATGCTTTTGCCGATTGTTTTTTTAACTGGAGTTTCTTTATATATTGGTTTTGGAGCAGAAAGCATTCAGCAGCTTTCTACTAGAATTGCAGGAGAATTAATGAATAGTCAACAATATATAGAAGCAGTAATGCCTAAAAGCTAAGCCATGAAGAATAGGTTTTTATCCAACATATTGTTAACTTTTATCTGGGTAGCTATCACTGGAAGCTTCGAGTTTGCTAACTATGTTTTTGGTTTTATACTAAGCTTTATCATACTTTATGTAATTACTCAAGGAAGGGGAAGTGCTAAGTATTTTAAAATTGTACCCAAACTAATTTCTTTTATTCTATTCTTTTTATATGAATTATTAAAAGCAAATTTGCAGGTAGCTTACGATGTAATTACTCCAACTTTTTATATGAAACCAGGGATTGTAAGGGTTCCTTTAGATGCAGAAACTAATTTAGAGATTACGCTTTTAGCTAATTTAATAACACTAACTCCAGGAACGTTAAGTTTAGATGTTTCAGACGACCGTAAGGTGTTATATGTGCATGCTATGTATATTTCCGATAAGGAAGCATTTATAAAAGATATTAAAGAAGGATTTGAAAAACGCTTACTTGAAATTTTAAGATGACCGTAGAAGAATACTTATATTATATAATTTTACCCATATTGGCCATTTCGGTTCTATTGGTATTTTGCCGTTTTGTGATAGGTCCTAAAATAGCCGATCGTGTGGTGGCTTTAGATTTATTAATCACCATTGGGATTACCATCATCTCTATTTATAGTATCGTATACGATCAATCTACTTTTCTAGATATTGCAATGATTCTAGGCTTAATCGCTTTTTTGAGTACAGTAGCTTTTTCCTATTATTTAGAGAAAAGAAATAAATCAAAATTGGACGAAGAAAAGAGAAAACATAACAATGACTGATGCTTTAATAATCATATTATCTAGTTTAGGTGCGATATTTATTTTATTGGCGGCTGTGGGATTCTTGCGTATGCCAGATACCTATTTAAGAATATCGGTTACAACTAAGGCTGTTACTTTGGGAGTAGGGCTTATTTTGGCAAGCGCAGCAATTTATTTTGATGACTTATCGGTTACTTCTAGAGTGCTTGCTATTATTTTGTTTATTATTCTTACCGCTCCCGTAGGTGCACATTTAATTGGGAGGGCCTCATACTTCTTAGGAGTTAAAATGTGGGATAAATCGGTGATGGATGAATTAGAAGGAAAATATAAAAAATTCTCTCACAAATTAAATAGCGGTGACGATTTAAAAGATGATGAGGAGAAAGTAGAGCAGCAAGAAAAAAACTAATTGTTCTATGAAACAATTAGCCAAAAACCTTCAATCAAAACTTCAAAATCGTAAAGAAAATCATCTTTATAGAAGCCTAGGGAAAACTCAGGCAAAAGAAATTAATTTTTACTCTAACGATTATTTAGGTTTTAGTAAAAACTCTTCTATTTCGCTTAAAGCGGAAAAAATACTGCAACAATTTCATATTTCTCAACACGGCTCTACAGGCTCTCGATTAATTTCTGGAAATCATAAACTGTTTCAAGTTACTGAAGAATTTATTGCTCATTATCATAAAGAAGAGTCGGCTTTATTATTTAATTCGGGTTATGATGCTAATGTAGGAGTATTGTCTTCGGTGCCGCAACGCGGCGATGTCATCTTATACGACGAGTTTTCGCACGCATCTATTCGTGATGGAATACAACTCTCATCAGCCAAATCATATAAATTTACTCATAATAACTTAGCCGATTTAGAGCTTAAATTAGAGAAATTCTCTAAGAGTTCTCAAAATATATATGTAGTTACCGAATCTGTTTTTTCAATGGATGGAGATTCTCCAGATTTAAAAAAACTCGTTGATATTTGCTCTAATAAAAATGCTTTTGTCATCATAGATGAAGCACATGCACTTGGGGTTATTGGTGAAAAAGGAGAAGGTTTAGTTCAAATTTTAGGCTTAGAAAAGAATGTATTTGCAAGAGTTGTAACATTTGGAAAAGCATTGGGCGCTCACGGAGCAGGCGTAATAGGAAGTCATCAATTATGTAACTTTCTTATTAATTTCGCTAAAAGCTTTATTTATACCACGAGTTTAGCGCCACATACGGTAGCGATCATTTATGCATCTTATCAATTTTTAGCTAAAACGGAGCAAAGAAAAAACTTAGAAAAAAACATTAGCTATTTTAAATCTCAAATTGATGCCTTTCAATTAAACTCAAAATTTATAGCTAGTGTCACTCCAATCCAGTCGTTTATGATCAGTGGTAATGAAAATGCATTGCGTTTGGCAAAAACTTTAGAGGAAAATGATATTTCCGCGAAAGCGATACTATCACCTACAGTCAAAATGAAAGAAGAGCGAATAAGAATTTGTCTTAATGCTCAACATACTTTAGATGAAATAAATAGCTTATTGCAAATATTAAAAAATTATTAGGTATGGATGAAAGTTGGGTGGTGGTCGCTAAATATCCTTATTCGTCGGAGGCGCAAATCTATAAAGGGAGATTAGAAGCAGAAGGAATTCAGGTGCATTTGCAAGATGAATATACGATAGATACAGATCCTTTAATGAGTCACGCGATTGGTGGCGTAAAACTAAAAGTACGTAAGGAGGATGAAGATTTTGCTTTAGAAATTTTAGAAAAAATGCCTAAATTTTCTCTCACTAATGAGGGAGAGAAAATTCATTGTCCTAAATGCAATAGCTCAAAAATAGATTATTTTACCACCATACACGATTTAAAAACTTTTCTTGCCTTTTTAGGTAGTTGGATTGTCGCAGCCTTACCTTTTTATGCAGCTTACGAGTATCGTTGTGCCAATTGCAAAACAAAATTTAAAAAATTATGAGTCACATATTTATTACAGGAATAGGAACCGAAATAGGAAAAACGGTAATTTCTGCTATTGTGGTAGAAGCTTTAGAAGCCGATTATTTTAAACCTATTCAGGCGGGCGATTTAGATAACTCTGACACACATAAGGTAAAGAAACTGGTAAGTAACACCAACTCGAAATTCCACGAAAGTGCCTATAAGTTAAATACTCCTATGAGTCCGCACGCTTCCGCAGAAATAGATAATGTAATCATTAGTGCTAAAAACTTAAAACGACCTAAAACCCAAAACACATTAGTAATTGAGGGAGCAGGTGGAGTTTTAGTTCCGTTAAACGGAACAGAAATGATTATAGATTTAATTTCTAAAGATGATCAGGTAATTGTTGTTTCTAAACATTATTTAGGGAGTATTAACCACACATTACTTACCATCGAAGCTCTTAAAGCAAGAGGATTAAAAATAGCAGGAATTATTTTTAACGGAGAAGAAAACCCTACAACAGAAGAAATTATTCTCTCTCAAACTCAATTAAGTTTGTTGGGAAGAATAGAAGAAGAGCCTTATATAGATGAAGCGGTAGTGCGCTATTATGCTGCCCAATGGAAAGAAAATTTAAAGAAAATAAAATGAGTATTTTAGAAAAAGACAAAAAATACATTTGGCATCCGTTAACTCAACACAAAAAGAAACAAGAGATTTTGCCTATAAAAAAGGCTAAAGGAGTTTTTTTGTATGATGAAAATGATAAATCTTATGTAGACGGGATTTCTTCTTGGTACACAGCGGTTTATGGCCATTGTAATGACTTTATTATAGAAGCGGTAAAAACTCAAATGGAAACTTTAGACCAAGTGGTTTTTACAGGGTTTACGCATGAGCCTGCTACAAAACTTGCCGAAGCGTTAATGGAGATTCTTCCGGAAGGTCAGCAGAAAGTATTTTTCAACGACAACGGTTCGACTTCTACTGAAATCGGAATTAAAATGGCGTTGCAATACCATTACAATTTAGGTAAGGATAGAAAAACCATGCTTGCTTTTGAAGAAGGTTTTCATGGGGATACCTTTGGAGCAATGTCGGTATCTGGGCTTTCGGTTTATAATGGAGCTTTTGAAGATCATTTTATTAAAGTAAAACGCATTCCTGTTCCTAATGGTAAGAATACAGACGAAATTCTTCAGAAAATAAAAGATATACATAAAGAAACTCCTTTGGCAGGGTTTATTTATGAGCCATTAGTGCAAGGAGCTGCTGCGATGAAAATGTACGACAAAAAAGATTTAGATCAAATTTTGAGATTGTGTAAATCTTTAGATATTGTTTTGGTAGCCGATGAGGTGATGACTGGTTTTGGAAAAACAGGAAGTTATTTTGCTTCAAATTTTATGGAAACCAAACCCGATGTAATGTGTTTGTCTAAAGCATTAACAGCGGGTCTTTTACCAATGGGTGCTACCACATGCTCTCAAAAAATATATGATGCTTTTTATGATGACGAGATTGCTAAAGGACTATTTCATGGGCATACATATACAGCAAATCCGTTAGCTTGTACTACAGCTTTGGCGGCAATTAAATTATTGATTAGCAAAAGTATACAAGAGAATATAGAAAAAATAATTAAGAGCCATCAGGCTTTTGGACTGCATATTAAAACTCACGCTAAGGTAAAATCTGTGAGGCAGCAAGGAGTAATTTTTGCTTTTGAATTAGACGTCGAGTTTTCTAGGTACGGAAATATGCGCGATAAAATATATCAATTTTTTATGAGCGAAGGAGTTTACCTAAGACCTTTAGGAAATACAATTTACATTTTAGCCCCTTATATAATTGAAGAGAAAGAATTATTGAAAATTTATAATTCTATTGAAAAACTTTTAAATTCAGATTTGTTAAATAGCAGTGATTAAGCTGTTTTGTTAAGGAATGTATTTATTTTTAATAAATAAAATTACATATATTCTTATTTTTAGATAAATATTTGTTATTATTGAGTATTAATTTTTAGTAATTGAGATTTTTCTAAAAATTAGGATTTGGGGTAACCTAATTTTTACTTGAAGCTCTGGTGTTTGCCGGAGCTTTTTTTTATATTTTTGAATCCAAAATATAGAAACATCTTATTTGAAAACTTTCCCCATTTATATTGAAGCTATAAATTCTATTTCTGCCTTAGGAAATTCTACAGAAGAAGTTTTAAAAAGCTACAAAAACGAGAAACCTTTGTTTACAGTTAAAGATTATAAGCACTTTAAGAATGCTTATGTTTCTTGCTTATCAGAAAGTTCTAAATACTGTTTGGAAGAAATTAAGAGGGAGAATAAATTTTATGCTTCTTTAGATGATTCTGTATTGTTAGCTATTTTTTCGGCAAGAAAAACTTTAAATCAGTTAAATTGGAAGAAAGACTTTGGGGTTAACATAGGTTCATCAAGAGGTGCAACAGGTTTATTTGAAAAGTATCACGAAGAATTTATCACTAAAGGGAATACTTCCGCATTAGCGTCACCCACTACTACTTTAGGGAATATTTCATCTTGGGTGTTGCAAGATCAACAAAGTAAAGGACCAGAGATGAGTCATTCTATCACTTGTTCTACCGCTATGCATTCTGTTTTAAATGGTATTGCTTGGATTAAAAGCGGGATGAGTGATCAGTTTTTGGTTGGTGGAAGTGAAGCACCCTTAACCGATTTTACCCTGGCGCAAATGAAAGCCTTAAAATTATATGCCTCATTTAAAGAAAATGAAGTTTTTCCTAATAAGAGTTTAGATTTTAGCAAAGATAGAAATACAATGATTTTGGGCGAAGCTTGCTGTACTATCGCTTTAAGCGGAAAGAAAACCAAAAAAGCCATTGCTAAAATTACTGGAATAGGTTATGCTACAGAAAGTTTAACTCATAATATCTCTATTTCCTCTGAAGCAGATTGTTTGCAAACCTCGATGCGAAAAGCTTTAGACGATGCTCAATTAACTACTGTTGATGCAGTAATTATGCATGCACCAGGAACAAAAAAGGGAGACACCTCTGAATTAAAGGCTATTGAAAATTTATTTAAAAAGGAAATGCCTTTATTAACCTCTAATAAATTTATGATAGGTCATAGTTTTGGAGCTTCTGGAGCTATGAGTTTAGAAATGGCGGTATTAATGCTGCAACATCAGCAATTTTTTTCGAATCCTATGTATAATAATAACTTCAGCAAAAAAGAATTGAAGAATATTATGGTTAATGCGGTAGGTTTTGGAGGAAATGCAGTGAGTATAATTGTTTCGGTATAGCGTAAAATAGTTAATTATTACAAAGTATATTATTATTAGATATAAATAACCACTTCATTTCTTATTTTTGAAGTATTAATTATCAGGATATGATCACAAAACACGATTGGACAAAAGAAGAAGTTCTAGCAATATATAATAAACCTTTAATGGAGCTTCTTTATGAAGCTGCTACGGTTCATAGAAAATATCACGAAGCTAATACAGTTCAGGTTTCTACATTATTATCAATAAAAACAGGAGGATGTCCAGAAGATTGTGGTTATTGTCCACAAGCAGCTAGATATCATACCGATATTGAAGGAAATGACTTAATGAGTGTGCAGCAAGTAAAAGCACAAGCTTTAAGAGCAAAATCTTCAGGTAGTTCTAGAGTTTGTATGGGAGCAGCTTGGCGTAATGTTAAAGACGGACCAGAGTTTGATAATGTACTAGAAATGGTAAGAACTATCAATAAGCTGGATATGGAGGTTTGTTGTACCTTAGGTATGATTACCGAAAACCAAGCTAAAAGATTAGAAGAGGCAGGTCTATACGCTTATAACCATAACTTAGATTCTTCTGAAGAGTATTATAAAGAGGTGATTTCAACTCGCGGTTATGAAGATCGTTTGGAAACTTTAGACAACGTGAGAAAAACGAATGTTACTGTTTGTAGTGGAGGAATAATAGGAATGGGAGAAAAGGAAGAAGATAGAGCAGGAATGCTGGTAGCTTTAGCTAGATTAAATCCGCAGCCAGAATCTGTGCCTATTAATGCATTAGTGCCCGTAGAAGGAACTCCTTTAGAAGAACAATTAAAAGTGCCTATTTGGGACATGATAAGAATGGTGGCCACCACTAGAATTGTAATGCCGCAAACACAAGTACGTTTATCTGCTGGTAGAACAGATATGAGTAGAGAGGGACAAGCTATGTGTTTCTTTGCAGGAGCAAACTCTATTTTTGCTGGAGATAAATTGCTTACCACACCAAATCCAGATGTAAACGAGGATATGAAGATGTTCGAACTTCTAGGGTTAAATGTGCAAAAGCCTTTTGCTAAACATGCGCAAACAAAAAGTGTAGAAGCAAAAGATTCTAAAATTTCAGCATTAGGTGAAAAACCAAAATGGTCTAGACCAGAACATAAAATTGAAAAGAATTTAGAAGCTCAAAAGAAAAGAGTTAAAGCGTAAATTGAAATTAAAAAGATGCGGTTAAAAGATGTAGATGTAGTAGACTCTATTGAAGCAAAAGAATTTTTAACCAATTATATAAACCCTCTAATGCCTTTGGTCGTTAGGGGGTTGTCTAAAGACTGGAAAGCTCATCATAACTGGAGTTTAGATTATTTTGCACAAAATGTAGGGGAGGTAGAAGTGCCTTTATATAATAGTGAACCAGCAAAAGGACAAGAGCCTTCTAGGAAACCAGTTACTAGAATGCTCATGAAAAATTATATTGAGCTTTTAAAAAAGGGTCCGACCGATCTACGAATATTCTTCTTCAATATCTTACAAAAAGCACCTCAATTAGTAGGTGACTTTGAGTACCCAAATTTGGGAATTAAATTTTTTAAAAAATTACCAGTTTTATTTTTTGGTGGTGCAGGATCAAAAGTTTTACTGCATTATGATATTGATTTTGCTAACAACTTGCACTTTAACTTTATAGGAGAGAAAGAGGTGATTTTATTTCCGCATGACCAAAAACCTTTTTTGTATCACGTGCCTTATTCAATAGTTTCAATGGAAAGTATAGAATTTGATAGACCAGACTATAAAAAATACCCTGCTTTAGAGTATGCTAAAGGTTATAAAGTAAAATTAAAACCTGGGGAAATGCTTTATATTCCTAGTGGTTATTGGCATTATATTCGTTACATAACTCCTAGTGTTTCACTAACTTTAAGGTCTTTTCCTTATTCTTTTAATAAAAGAATGAAGTTTCTAAAAAGCATATTGTTTACCATGCATTTTGACAATCTTATGCGCAAATTAAAGGGGCAAAACTGGATTGATTATAAAAATAAGAAAGCTATTGAGAGAGCAGAAAAAACAATTAAGGACTGTTAATTTGTCATGAAGAAATCTTGAAGATGTTTGTTAATTAGGAGTATGTAATAATTGAGAAGTTGAAAAATAATTTCTAGAAAACTTTAGGGAAACTATATTGTATTTACTTTATTTCAGCTAGTTTTTCATAAATGAGATGACTTTCCCAGCCTCTATACAGTAAATAATCTGCAATTTTCTTTTTTAATTTTACCGGATTTTTTTCTGTTAAGCTATCACGTCTTTTTGTAAAGAGTTGATTTAGGGTTTCATGGTAGTCTTCTTCGTTAATTTCTTTAAGTGCTGTAGTGATATTAAACCTAGAAATTTTTCTTTTTTTCAGCTCTTGCTGAATTCTTAATTTACCCCATTTTTTTATTCTGAATTTGCCTCGTGCAAAGCTTTGTGCGAAGCGTTCTTCATTGAGGAAGTCTTCTTGTATAAGAGTATGAATTATTTGCTGTCGAGCTTCAGGAATCATTCGCAATTCAAATAGTTTTTGCTCAACATCTTGATGACAGCGATCTTGATAAGCGCAATAATTCATAAGCTTTATCGTAGCTTCTTTAACGGTATATGTTTTATGGGTATTCAATTTATATTTAATATATAGTGTAAAAATAAAAAACCCTGTAAAGAATATCCTTACAGGGTTTAGTTTTTTAGAGTATTTCTTCCCCGTTTTTATCGTGAAAGTGATATTCTAGATACGTGTAAGCATCTCTTGGTAATATTTTTACCCAGCGTTTATGGTCAAAAAACCATTTGCTTCTAGGTGATGGAATGCCTCTGGTTAAAAAGGCGGCCACAAAAGGATGAGCCGTAAGACTCATTTTCTTATGTCCTTTTTTAATAATTTTTTGTAAGTCGGCGTTTATTTTATTAATTACAACAATAGGAGCTTCAATTTCCCCTCCCGTTCCGTTGGGGTTTTCTTCTCTTGTTTTAATATTCATTTCCGGTCTTACGCGTTGTCTTGTAATTTGTATCAACCCAAATTTGGTAGGAGGTAAGATTTTGTGTTTAGCACGATCATCACTCATTTCATCTCTTAAGTGATTGTAAAGGGCTTTACGGTTATCGGCTTTATTCATGTCAATAAAATCGACTACAATAATTCCTCCCATATCCCTTAATCGCAACTGTCTTGCAACTTCAGAAGCACTTATTAAGTTAACTTCTAAAGCGGTTTCTTCTTGGTTTTTGGCTTTGCTACTTCGGTTACCACTGTTTACATCTACAACATGCATTGCTTCTGTATGCTCAATAACCAAATAAGCACCTTTACTCATAGAAACGGTTTTACCAAAGGCTGTTTTAATTTGCCTTTCTATCCCAAATTTTTCAAATATGGGTACATTGGATTGGTATAACTTTACAATAGACTCTTTTTCAGGAGAAAACTCTCCTACATAATCTTTAATTTGAGTGTAAAGCGCTTCATCATCAGTACAAATAGAAGTAAAGGAGTCGTTAAACATGTCTCTTAGAATAGAAGAGGCTCTATTTAATTCACCTAACACTTTTGTAGGATGGTGGGCTTTATACAATTTTTTGCACATTCCTGTCCATCGACCCATTAAATTCTGTAGGTCTTTGTCGAGTTCTGCTACTTTTTTGCCTTCTGCTACGGTTCGTACGATAACACCAAACCCTTTGGGTTTAATGCTTTTTACCAATCTCTTTAAGCGTTCTTTTTCATCTTTACTTTCAATTTTTTGAGAAATTGAAATTCGATTAGAAAAAGGAACAAGAACGATATATCTTCCAGCAAATGAAAGTTCGCTACTTATTCTAGGTCCTTTGGTAGAGATAGGCTCTTTTACAATTTGTACCAGTAAAGATTGATTTGATTTAACGGCATCTACAATGCTACCATCTTTATCAATATCGGTCTCTAAAGGAAAATCCTTTAAAGAAAAGTCTTTTAATTTACCTGTGCTTACACGTTTTACGAATTTCAATAAAGAACCAACTTGTGGGCCTAGGTCGTGATAGTGTAAAAAACCATCTTTTTCATAACCTACATTTACAAATGCAGCATTAAGACCAGGTATAGCTTTTCTTACTTTGGCGATAAAAATATCACCTACAGAAAAATTGCTATCGTCGTTTTCTTTATGTAATTCTACTAGTTTTCCATCTTTTAATAAGGCAAAATCAACAGCAGAGGAATTTGATCTAATAATTAATTCTTTATCCATTATTCCTAGCTAATTAGATTTTTATCCATACATGATAAATCATATATAGATGGATTAAACAATAATTTTTCACAGGGTTTGTAAAAATCCTGATGAAGCTTTTTTACAGCTTCAATTTCAATGAACGTTTTTAATAAAAAAAAGTAGTTTGAAAACTACTTTTTCTTGTGTCGGTTAGCTCTTCTTCTCTTCTTACGCTTGTGCGTAGCTACCTTATGTCTTTTTCTTTTTTTACCACTTGGCATAAAAATATGTATTTAAATTAATAATTCGTTTTAACTTTTTTTATTTTACTTCTACGTTGGTTTTTACACCTTCTACAAAAACTTTTGCTGGTTTAAATGCAGGGATGTTATGTGCAGGAATTTTAATTGTCGTGTTCTTAGAAATATTTCTTCCTGTCTTTTCTGCACGCGTTTTAATGATAAAACTTCCAAAACCTCTTAGGTAAACATTATCTCCACTTTCCAAAGAATTTTTTACCTCGTCCATAAAGGTTTCTATAGTAGCTTGTACGTCACCTTTTTCCATTCCTAATTTCTCCGAAATGTTTGCTACAATATCTGCTTTCGTCATCTTACAATTATTTTTTGTTATATAAGGGTTATCATTTTTAGAGGGGGCAAATATACTAATTTAATTATCAATAAATCAAACCTAAATGTTTAAATAGTAACGGAATAAACTTTTATGTTCGCATTTTAATAAAAACATCCATGAAATTTCATAACAAGCTCATAGATTGGTATTTAGTGAATGCAAGAGATTTACCTTGGCGTAAAACTCAAGACCCATATCCTATTTGGTTGAGTGAAATTATGCTTCAGCAAACGAGAATAAGTCAGGGTTTACCTTATTTTTTCAAGTTTATAGAAGAATTTCCTACTGTTTTTCACCTCGCAAATGCTAGTGAAGACCAAGTGTTAAAACTTTGGCAAGGCTTAGGTTATTATTCTAGGGCAAGAAACCTTCATTCTACTGCAAAACATGTAGCTTATAACCTTAACGGAATTTTCCCCAACACTTATAAAGAATTAAAGACCTTAAAAGGAGTAGGAGATTATACAGCTAGTGCTATTGCTTCTTTTTGTTATCGAGAACCAGTTGCTGTGGTAGATGGTAATGTATATAGAGTGTTAAGTCGTTTTTTTGGAATAGACACTCCTATTAATTCTACCGAAGGGGTTAAAGAGTTTAAAAATTTAGCACAAAAATTACTTGATAAAAAGCAGCCTCACATTTACAATCAGGCAATTATGGAATTTGGAGCTTTGCAATGTTCGCCAAAATCTCCCGATTGTAATTCTTGTCCTTTACAAACCAACTGTGTCGCATTTCAGCAAGATTTAATTTCATCGCTTCCGCGGAAGCTAAAAAAAACAAAGGTTCAAGAAAAATTCTACAATTACCTCGTCATAGTAGATTCTAGAGAAAATGTGCTTATTGAAAAAAGAACAGGGAACGGAATTTGGAAAAATTTATATCAATTTCCATTAATAGAATCTCCAAAAGACTGTAACCTGCCTAAAGATTTAATTTCGTTTGATGAAAATAAGATTCCTCAAGAGATTTTAGAAAAAGCTTTACTTTATAATGAAGAGCCTATAAAACACATACTTTCTCACCGAAAATTATGGGTAAAATTTTGGGTGATAAACATTGAAAATTTAAATTTTATAGAAAATCTTTCAAAGTCATTTATTATGACTAATCAAATAGATACTTTTGCAGTTCCTGTAGTGATCGAAAAATTTATTGACACTTACGGTTTTAGCAAATAATACTTTTTGCTTACATTTACTAAAAAGAGAAATTATGGCAGGTACATTAAATAAAGTAATGCTTATAGGACATACGGGAGATGATGTAAAAATGCATTATTTTGAAGGTGGAGGTAGCATAGGTAGATTTCCGTTAGCAACCAACGAAGATTATGTGAACAAAACTTCTGGAGAGCGCGTGAGTAATACCGAATGGCATAATATTGTTGTGCGAAATAAAGCCGCCGAAATTTGCGAGAAATACCTTAAAAAAGGGGATAAAGTATATATTGAAGGAAGAATAAAAACTAGAAAATGGACCGATGATAAAGGTTTAGATCGTTATTCTACAGAAATTCAATGTACCGAGTTTACATTTCTAACTCCAAAAGATCAAGCTGGTGCACCAGCAATGAATCAAAATCAACCTCAATCACAGGCTTCTAGCTCTCAGAGTAATTATAAAAAGCCCGATATGCAAACCGAGGATGACGACGATTTACCATTTTAATTAAAATTTATAACCTTTGGACCCTGACCCTTCCAGTTTAATTACCCTTTTGTCGCTAGGATTTTACGATGTTCTTAGCTTTTTCTTGTTGTTTTTTCTTTTAGCTTGTTCTGCTTTAATTTCAGGCTCAGAAGTGGCCTTGTTTTCTTTAACTCCGTCAGATTTTGATGTAGATGAAGGAAAGATTTCCGCTAAGCAACAAATATTAATTCGTCTTTTAGATCGGCCTAAAAAATTATTAGCGACTATTTTAGTGGCCAATAATTTTGTGAATATCGCCATTGTTTTATTGTTTGATGCGCTTGCAGATAGTTTATTTGCAGGGATTAATTCAGTTTTCTTTGGGATTAATATTCGGTTTGTGGTAGAGGTGGTTATTGTAACCTTTCTTATTTTACTTTTTGGAGAAATCTTGCCAAAGATTTACGCCAATAGAAATAAAGTAAAATTCTCGCATTTTATGGCCTTTCCACTTGGGGTTTTAGATAAACTTTTTAGTGTGTTTAGTTTGCCTATGCGTTATGTTACGGTGTTAATTCATAATAAACTAGGGAAGCAAAAATCTAATTTAAGTGTAGATCAGCTCTCACAAGCTTTAGAGCTTACGAGTGAAGAAGATACAACTAAAGAGGAGCAAAAAATTCTTCAGGGGATTGTTTCTTTTGGGAATACGGTTACTAAGCAGGTAATGAAAAACCGAATGGATGTTTTTGCTCTTAATAAAGAACAGCCCTATAAAGAAGTAATTGAAGAAATTGTAGAGCAAGGGTATTCTAGAATTCCTGTATATGAAGATAGTATAGACAATATTTTAGGAATCCTTTACATTAAAGATCTATTGCCGCATCTAGATGAAACCAATTTTAAATGGCAAGATCTAATTAGAGAAGCTTTTTTCGTTCCAGAAAATAAAAAGTTAGATGATTTATTAAACGATTTTAAAGAGAAGAAAAACCACCTAGCTATAGTGGTGGATGAGTATGGAGGAACCAGCGGAATCATTTCTTTAGAAGATATTATTGAAGAAATAGTTGGAGATATTAGTGATGAATTTGATGATGAGGATTTAGTGTTTTCAAAACTAGATGATTACAATTTTATTTTTGAGGGTAAAACTCCAATGAAAGATTTTTATAGAGTCATTAAGCTAGAAGAAAACGATTTTATTGAAGAGAAAAGGGGAGAAGCAGAAACTTTAGCAGGCTTTCTATTAGAAATTTCGGGAGAATTCCCTAAAAAAAATCAGGAGCTTAAGGTAGAGCATTTTACCTTTACGATTGAGGCGGTAGATAATAAACGAATTAAACAAGTTAAACTGAATATAGCTCATGAAATATAGCCTTATTCTTATCATTATTAGCAGTTTTTTTGTAAGCTGCGGTGACGATGCAGCGCAACCTAAACCTAAAGCATTTTTAGCCTTAGAATATCCTACACCTATTTATAAAAAGGTTGAATTTCCTTGTTCTTATTCTTTTGAAATCAATGAAATAGCCAATTTAAAATCTCCGAAAATTAAAAATCCTTGTTGGGTAAATATTGATTATCCTCTCCTTGACGGAACTATATTTATTACCTACCAACCAGTAAATAACAATCTAAAAGAGTTATTGATGGATGCTCAAAAGCTTCCGCTAGAGCATACCGTAAAAGCCGATGAAATTGAAGGTGATACTTACATCAATAAAAAGAAAAGATCGTTTGGTACGTTTTACGAAGTTTATGGCGACGCCGCCTCGCAAGCGCAGTTCTATTTAACCGATAGTGTTAATCACTTCCTCACAGGTTCAATATACTTTAAAAGTAAACCTAATTTTGACTCAATAGTTCCTGCTGCAAATTACCTAAAAAACGATATTAAACATCTTATGGAAAGTGTGACTTGGGAGAATTGGTCGCCTCAACATCAACCTAAAGACAGCCTTTCTGTAAAAGAATAAACTACAACTAATAAAATTAAAAGATGTTTTTAAGAACGGTTTTTGTTTTTAAAGCATTAACTTTTTAGGCAAAATAATCTTTCTTAAAAAGGTAGTACACCTCATAAATAAATAAGATTTTTGCAACTTCTTTAAAAAAAGAGGCTATGCAACAATCACATTACAAATGGCTTTATTTAATAGCACTTTCGCTAGTTTGGGGAAGTTCGTTTATACTTATCAAAAAAGGATTGGTAGGTTTAACCGCTATGCAATTGGGAGCGCTAAGAACCGTTTTAGCTTCTATCTTTTTATTAATTATAGGCTTTAACAGTATTAAGAAGATTAAAAAAGAACAGTGGAAATGGATTACTGTTTCTGCTTTGTTGGGTAGCTTTTTTCCTGCTTTCTTTTTCGCTTTCGCGGAATTAGAGATTGATAGCGCCATTGTTTCAATTTTGAACTCTACCGTTCCTATATTATCCATTATCATAGGATTTTTAATCTTTTCGGTACAGTCAACCAAAAATCAAGTGATTGGTGTATTTGTAGGTCTATTGGGTTCTATTTTTCTTATCGGAAGTGGAGCAACGCTTAATGCCGATCAAAACTATTGGTATGCCTTATTACCATTGGCAGCTACTACCATGTATGCATTTAATGTGCATATTATAAAAAGACATTTGCAAGAAATACCAGCCTTAAGCATTACAGTGGGTTGTTTTACTATTTTGTTTTTTCCAGCTTTACTAGTATTGTACTTTTCAGACTTTTTTCAAGCCGAATTATTGCAACAAGAAGAAGTGCAAATTTCTATAGGTTATATCGCTATACTTTCGGTAGTAGGGACGGGAATTGCTAAGATTTTATTTAATCGATTGGTGCAATTATCCAACCCAGTGTTTTCTACTTCGGTAACGTATTTAATCCCTGTAGTGGCATTAACGTGGGGAATTTTAGATGGAGAAACTTTTAGCCTATGGCAAGCTCTTTCGGGGATCGTCATTTTAATTGGTGTTTATTTTGCCAATAAAAAACGAAAAGTGAAAGCAAGTCGATAGGGAAATATAATTTGGTTAAGACCATTTAATGTATTGCATGTCAAAACACTCGTCTCATATTTTTGCACAATGCCTTCATTATTTTCTATAATAATACCAAACTTACCTGAAACAATACCTTATTCTTCATCTAAATAGGTGATGTAAAGTTTATCAGTGTTTTCAGCAAATGGATATACATTCCCTTGTTCAATCTCTAAGTCATCTGTTGGAACACTAATTAATATGATATGAAAAAATTTATTATCTATATTCCCTAGTGCAAAATAATACCCTCCATCAACATATTGATAATCATAGTCTAATAACAAAAGAGGTTATAGGAAAAAACACTTTGCTGTATAGTTAATTACCAAAAGTATTTTTTCTTGTTTGGGCAGCTTGAATTAATTAATAAGCTTAAGGGTCTTGGGATTTTTTTTACCGTCGTATTGGTTCCACATCCTCAATCTACAAGACAAGTATATAGTTACCAATAAAATAAAAAAAAAGATTTATAGTGTGTTTTTAAATGCGTTTTAAGTAGATACGTTTCCGTAAAGTTCATAAAAAAACCCGACTGTTATAGTCGGGTTTTAAAAATAGGATTTAAGAAATCTTAGTTAAAGTCTGCGTCTTTTACGTCTTCATTGATTTTAACTTCATTCATTTTGATATCTACTAATTGCGGACCAAAACTTACGTTTAATGTATGTGGAAACTTCACGCCATTTACGGCTTTATAATCTCCATACATTGTAGTATTTTCTGCTGTTTGTCCCATTTGTTCAATTGTAGTAACACTTTTTACTTTTAAGCCGCTTTCTGTGCTGTAGTAGCTTTTCTTGTCTTCAGAAACTTGCACTACATAAGCGTCTTTACCGTCAACTTTTTCTATTCCGGTAAGCTTAGCATCTTTTTCTACAGATAATTCAGTAAATAAAGAAGCATCTTTTTTAGCTTCTGCTACTTCTTCTTCCGTAAAGTCTTTTCTTTGACCTTGTGCTTCATTGTAACCTTTTTCTCCGTTAAAGGCAGATTTTTGAATAGTCATCCCATTCATACTCACCATTTCTAAAGATTTACCAGCACTGGTCTTCTTTCTAATTATAGAAAGATTCATTCCTTGGATGCTAGCACTACCTGTCATAGAAACAGACTTCACTTTGTTAATAGCGTCTTTGCCACCAATAGCTTTAATATAATTGTCATAAACTGTATTTACAGTTACTCCTTCTGGAACTGGTTTTTTAAGAACAGGCTTATCTACTTTATTTCCCTCTTTGTCAAAATACAGAACAGGTACTTTTTTTCCGTTAAGCTCTACTTTTTCTAAATTCTCTATAACCTCTGCACCTTTACCAGCGACTACAATTTGCATATTGCTAGTTTTATAGTATTTGTTGGCTACTCTCATAATATCTTCTTGAGTAACAGCATTGATTTTTTGCAAGAATTTTTGGTAGAAATCTGAAGGTAAATTTTCAGTTTCGATATTTAATGCATAGCTAGCAATAGTTGAAGGACGTTCTAATCTTAATACGAAATCTCCTGCAAATTTGTTTTTTGCGTTGCTTAAATCTTCATAAGAAACCTTTTCGGTCTTTATACGGTTAATTTCTTTGAAAGTTTCTACGATAGCACTATCTGTAACTGCATTTCTAACACTTGCCGAAGCAACGAATCTACTTGCATACCTGTCATCTCCTGTAGAGGTTCTTGCTCCATAAGTATACCCGTGCTCTTCTCTTAAATTCATATTTAAGTAGCTACCAAAGCTACCTCCTAAAATTTGGTTAGTTACCAATAGTGGGAAGTAATCTTCATCTGCCATTTGTAAATCAATTGTATTTTGAATACGTAATTCACTCTGTACAGCATTAGGTACATCTATAAAATCTATTTGTGTGTATTGTACCGCTGGTAAACTTGGTAATGAACCTGAAGGAGGAACATCTGCTTTCCAATCACTAAATAATTTTTTAGTTAATTTCTTAACATCTCTTTCTTTAATATCACCAACTACCACTAAGTAAGCATTTTTTGGAGAAATGTAGTTTTCGTAATATTTGCTTACATCGTCTAGAGTTACATTTTCTACTGAAGATTCAGTTTCAAATTCCCCGTAAGGGTGATTTTTACCATAAGCTAAAGCTGCGCTGACATTGCTAGCAATTACACCTGCACTTTTAGCATTACTTTTTATACCCTCAATTAATCTTTCTTTTTGTGTTTTAAATTCTTCTTGGTCAAACTTAGGTTGTAATAAACCTTGAGCCATCAACTCCATCACTTCTGGAAAGAATTTTGATAAAGAACTTGCCGAAGCACCTCTAGTGCTATAATTTACACTAGCACCTAAGAAATCAATACGTTCATTGAATTCGTCTTTAGACATTTTCTTTGTTCCATTTCCCATCATGGCACTATAAAGAGATTTTAAACCTTCTTTATTTCCTTCTGAGCTAGGTTTATTGTCTATGATTAAGCTCGCACTTACTCTAGGAAGTTTATGGTTTTCTACGACCATTACTTTTAAACCGTTATTTAATTTGAAAGATGCTGGTTTTCCTAAATTAATTTTTGGTGCCGGACCTGGTTGAGGTTGTTTAGAACGGTCTACTTGAGCTTGAGCTCCAACGACCATAAGGCACATAATAAATATTGAATATAATTTAAATTTCATTTTTTTGCTTTTTTAGAATTATTCAGAATCTGGAGTTGGTAAGTAATCTAAGTCTAAACGTTGATTTTTGTTTAGGTACTTGCTAGCTACTTCTTTAATATCTTCTCTTGTAATTCCTCTGTAGATTTCGATTTCTTTGTTAATTAAGTCTGTGTCTCCGTAAAGCATGTGATAAGTTGCTAATGATCCAGCAATTCCTTGTACGCTACTGTTAGAGTTTACAAACCTGTTCTCAAACTTGTTTTGAAGCTTTTGGTATTCTTTTTCAGAGATTAATTCTGTCTGAAGTTTTTTAATTTCTTCATCCATAGATTCTCCTAATTTGTCTAAAGGAGTTTCTCCCATAGCTAAAGCGCCCATTACGTACATACCATAATCTTCTTGAGATCTTGGGAATGCTAATACTTGTAAAGCCTCTTTGTCTTCATCTACCATTTTCTTGTACATACGAGAGCTTTTTCCATCAGTTAAAATAGAAGAGATCATATCTAATACATAAGCATCACGATCTTTCATAGAAGGAGTTCTATAAACATATAATTTAGCTGGTATTTGAATATTATCATCATACTCTGTAGCAGTAATCGTCTTTTGAATAGGCTCTTCTTTGATATTAACACGTTCTACTTTAGGTCCCTTAGGGATAGTAGAAAAGTATTTTTTAATCATTTCTTTCGTATCCTTAGCATCGATATCACCAGCAACTACTAAAGTAGCGTTGTTAGGTCCGTAATATTTATCAAAAAACGCTTTAAACTCATCTAATTGAGCTGCATCAAGATCTTCCATCGTTCCAATAACCGAATTTTTGTAAGGATGTTTGTCGAACATATAAGGACTAATTCCTGTACTGTAAATAATCTTACCGTAAGGAGAATTGTCTATTCTAGATCTTTTTTCTTCTTTTACAACTTCGTTTTGAGTGTCTACACCAATTTTATTAATCACAGGGTGAAACATTCTTTCAGATTCCATCCATAAACCTAATTCTAGATTGTTAGAAGGGAAAGTTTCGTAATAGTAGGTTCTATCTTGTGTTGTATTTGCATTATTGCTTCCTCCATTGGCAGCAACTACATTAAACCACTCTCCACGTGCAATATTTTCTGTACCTTCAAATAATAAGTGTTCAAAAAAGTGGGCAAAACCTGTTCTACCTGCTTCTTCATCTTTAGCACCTACGTGATACATCACCCCTACCGTTACAACTGGAGCTGTATTGTCTTGATGCAAAATTACGTGTAGTCCGTTGTCTAAATCATACTCCGTATATTCTACCTCTTGGGCGAAACCAGAGAAAGTTAAAAATAGAGCACAAAAAGCTGAGCTAATTTTTTTAATCATTTTTAGTTATTTTAAGTTTTTTAATAAGTCCTCAAAAATACCATTTTGTTACATAAAAAAGACGAGAATTCTAAAAACTTCCTGTAGGTTAACATACATATTTACAGAAATTAACATGATGTTGTAAATTATATTCATCATTTTTTTAGAAATTTATAGGACAAATGAAATTTATTATGAAAAATCAAGCTATTTCAATACGTTACGGACTTTTAATTGCAGCAGCATTAATTATTTATTTTTTACTTCTCTCTTTATTGGGGCTACATACTGATCCTATATATAGTTTGTTTAATGGTGTGATCACGGGTGCAGGGATTTATTTGTGCATCAAAAATTATCAAACATATAAAGGGATGAAGTTTAAATATCAGAAAGGATTTATGGCTGGAATAATTTCTGGATTTCTAGCGACATTTATTTTTACTTTATTTTTTGGTATTTATGCTACGAATTTTGATCCTAACTTTATTACTGAAATTTTAGAGGGCTGGCAAAATGATAATAATACCAATATAGCGATGCTCTTATTTGTTGTGGCTACCATGGGTTTTGCTACATCATTAGTGCTTACATTGGCATTTATGCAGTTATTTAAAAGTAGTTGGAATACCAGACAAGCTAAAAAAGACCTTGCGTCGTAATTGTGTTTTTGTTTTATTATTTAGTATCTAATTTTGTGGAAGATAGACTTGTGCGTTAAGAAAAATAGAATTATATTTGCAACCGTTTTAAACAAATTTAATAAGTTACGCTATGTACGCAATTGTAGAGATAGCAGGGCAGCAATTTAAAGTTGCAAAAGACCAAAAGGTTTTTGTTCACCGTTTAGCAGGAGAAGAAGGAGATTCAATTTCTTTCGATAAAGTTCTTTTAGCTGGTAACGGAAATGACATTACTTTAGGCGCCCCGGCTATAAAAGGAGCTCTTGTTGGAGCTAAGATTACACGTCACCTTAAAGGAGATAAAGTAATCGTATTTAAAAAGAAAAGACGTAAAGGTTACCGTGTAAAAAATGGTCACCGTCAATCTTTAACTGAAATCGTTATTGAAGATATTTCTTTTGATGGAGCTAGTAAAAAAGCTACTAAAAAGAACGAATCTAGTAAAGATGAATCTCAAGACTTAAACAAGCACACTGTTGCTGAATTAAGAGAGATGGCTAAAGATAAAGGACTAGAGGGTTATTCTTCTATGAAAAAAGCAGAACTAGTTGAAGCTTTAAGTTAATTATTAATTTACGAAAAACCTAAAATAAGATGGCTCACAAAAAAGGAGTTGGTAGTTCTAAAAACGGTAGAGAATCAGAATCGAAACGTTTAGGCGTTAAGATTTTTGGTGGTCAAGCTGCCATTGCAGGAAATATCATCGTAAGACAAAGAGGTACTGCGCACAATCCTGGTGAAAATGTGTATGCAGGAAAAGATCACACTTTACATGCTAAAGTTGACGGTCTAGTAAAATTTACGAAAAAAGGAAATAACAAATCATACGTTTCTATCGAACCGTTTGAAGCTTAGTATTTTCTTCTGAAAATAAAAAACCCTTCAGTTTTATAACTGAAGGGTTTTTTTATATCTCAAACTAAAAAAAGCCTCTCAAATATTTGAGAGGCTTTTTCTTTTCGTGCTAAGGAAATTTAATACCTGTAATATTCAGGTTTAAATGGTCCTTTTACTTCTACACCAATATATTCTGCTTGTTCTTGAGATAAATCGGTAAGTTCTACTCCAATACGTTCTAAGTGTAATTTAGCTACCTTTTCATCTAAATGTTTAGGTAACATATAAACTTCATTTTTGTACTGATCGGTATTTTTCCAAAGCTCAATTTGCGCTAGAGTTTGGTTGGTAAATGAATTACTCATTACAAAACTAGGGTGACCTGTAGCACAACCAAGATTTACTAATCTTCCCTCTGCAAGTAGAATAATATCTTTTCCGTTAACGGTATATTTATCTACTTGAGGTTTAATTTCGTCTTTAGTATCACCAAAATTGTCGTTTAACCAAGCGACAGCAATTTCGTTATCAAAATGCCCAATATTACAAACGATGGTTTTGTCTTTCATCGCTTCAAAATGTTCACCTCTTACAATGTCTTTATTTCCAGTAGTGGTAATAACGATATCGGCTTTAGGTAAAACAGTTTCTAATTTTTTAACTTCAAAACCGTCCATTGCAGCTTGTAAAGCACAGATAGGATCAATTTCGGTAACCGTTACAATAGATCCAGCTCCTTTAAAAGAAGCGGCAGTTCCTTTACCAACATCTCCGTACCCACAAACAACTACGCGTTTTCCGGCAAGCATAACATCGGTAGCACGACGAATAGCATCTACAGCACTTTCACGACATCCATACTTGTTATCAAATTTAGATTTAGTAACAGAATCGTTTACATTAATAGCTGGCATAGGAAGCGTCCCATTTTTCATACGCTCATATAAACGGTGAACTCCAGTAGTAGTTTCTTCAGAAAGACCTTTAATATCTTTTGCCAATTCCGGGTAACGGTCTAAAACCATATTGGTTAAATCTCCACCATCATCCAAAATCATATTTAATGGCTTGCGATCTTCTCCAAAAAATAAAGTTTGTTCAATACACCAGTCGAATTCCTCTTCTGTCATCCCTTTCCAAGCATATACAGCAACACCGCTATCTGCAATGGCAGCTGCAGCTTGATCTTGTGTAGAGAAGATGTTACAAGAACTCCAAGTTACTTCAGCTCCTAAAGCGGTAAGCGTTTCAATTAAAACTGCAGTCTGTATTGTCATATGTAAACACCCAGCAATTCTAGCTCCCTTTAAAGGTTGCTCATCTTTATATTCTTCACGTAAAGACATTAATCCTGGCATTTCTGCTTCAGCAAGCTCTATTTCTTTTCTACCCCAAGCAGCTAAAGAAATATCTTTAACTTTATGTGGTGTGTATGTTATTGTTTTCGTACTCATATTCTTATATTTGTTATTAAGCAATTTTATGCCACAAAAATACATAATATCTACTTAAATTCATGGCTCTTTACAAAACAATAACAGTTGACGAAGGTACTAAAGTTCTCATTTGGAAGATAGAAGAAAGTTTTGAATGGCTTTGTGATGGAATCCAATTGACTTCGCATTGCCAAAATCGAGTAGATAGCATGAAAAGTGACCTCCACCGAAGAGGTTTTATGAGTATTAGACATCTGCTAGCTGAAGAGAGTTATGTAGATGAAGATTTATTTTATGATGATAATGGTAAACCACACCTTAAAGATGGTAAACACATTTCAATTACACATTCTTTTACGTTTTCTGGAATAATTATTAGCGATAAACCAATTGGTATTGATATAGAGAAACAGCGTGAAAAAATCATGAAAATTGCTCATAAATTTACACCACTTAATGAATACCATACCTTAGCAAATGATGAAGCTATAATAAGAAAACTGACTATTGTTTGGGGTGCTAAAGAATCTATTTATAAGTATATGAGCATCCCAGGACTGTTGTTTTTACACCATATCTACGTAGAAGATTTTGATTTTGATATGATGACAACTACCGCAAAGGTGAATTACCAAGGAAAGGAAGAGAAGTTCAACATTCACTATTTAGAGTTTGAAGGTTTTACTTGCGCTTACGCTCTGCCCAAATAAATTTGGTTCTTATGAGTTTAGCTTCAGGAATTTTGTATCAAGAAATTTTAGATACACCACGTAATTTCGCCATTCTTATTGACCCAGATAAAGTTGAAGTAAATGAAGTGCATAGGTTAGTAAAAAACCTCCCTTCAATAACCACACATCTTTTGGTGGGTGGAAGTACCGTAGAGAGAGGTAAATGCGAGGCTGTTGTAAAATCATTAAAAACTTTTACAAAAATTCCTATTATATTATTTCCTGGAGATTATACCCAAGTCACTCCTGAAGCGCAAGCCATCCTATTTTTAAGTTTAGTCTCTGGAGAAAACCCCGAATATTTAATCGGTCAGCAAATTAAATCCGCGAAAGCGATTAAGGGAAGCAAGTTAGAAGTAATTTCTACAGCTTATTTACTTATCGATGGAGGGAAAGAAACAGCTGTACAACGGGTTAGCAAAACTAAGCCTATGTCACAATTAGATATAAATAAAATTGTATCTACCTGCTTGGCGAGTGAATTGGCCGGAAAGAAAATGATTTATTTAGAAGCCGGAAGCGGAGCGCTTTTTTCGGTTAAACCGGAAATAATTAAAGCCGTTAAAAAAGAAGTGAGTATTCCTATTATTGTAGGAGGAGGCTTAAGAACAGAATCTCAAATAGAAATGTGTTATGAGGCTGGTGCCAATATGGTAGTGGTAGGTACTGCGTTTGAGGAGCAAATGAAAAATATGGTTGATGTCACTTCAAGGAGTGTTACTAATCTCGCTAATTCTTAATCAATAGAAAAAAGAAAACTTATTCTAAAAAGTAATTAATGGATGATTAAAAATATTAAAAACTACTAATGAGTACCATTTTTGATTGGCTTTTTTCGCAATATGAAGGGATAGATACACACCTCATCGTTTTAGAACTGTTTGGAGTTTTTTTTGGCGTACTAAGCGTGTTATATTCTAAAAACAATAAAATTCTAGTATACCCAACAGGGATTGTAAGCACCTTGTTATATGTCTACATTCTATATGTATATGGATTATTGGGCGATATGCTTATAAATGTCTACTATTTTACCATGAGTGTGTATGGATGGTATATTTGGACTAGAAAAACAGATGGCACACACGTAACTCCTGTCACTACAGTAACTAAAAAAGAAAATAAGATTATAGCGATCATTTTTATAGCTACCATGCTTTTTATTACATTGGTATATGAATTGTTTAATAAATGGCAAGGATGGCCTTCTTACGTAGATATTATTACTACGGCTTTCTTTTTTGCAGGGATGTGGCTTATGGCCAAAAAGAAAATTGAATATTGGATTTACTTGATGATAGGAAATATTATTTCGGTTCCGCTTTACTTTTATAAGGGACTTACATTTAGTGCATTTTTATATATTTTCTTAATCATTGTTGCTATTATTGGGTTCTATTCTTGGAAAAAGCTTTTATATAAAAAAGTCGCTACCATTTAAAATATACTTAAGTAGATGGGGTTTATAATCCAGATTGAAAGCAGTATTTGAAAATCATAAAATAATTTATATTTGCTTGTCTTTGTAGAAAAGTGCTTCATCACAAAATCTATAAAAGATTGGAACGGATAGAAATTTCATAAGAAGAAAAATTTAGCAGAGGAATATGAAAGATATGAGTTGGAGTAATGAAGATTTTTTGCAGATAGAAGCAAAAGGGATAAATGAAGAACAGTTAGAACTACAATTAAAGCAATTTGTAGAAGGCATCCCTTTTGAAAATTTAATAGCGCCAGCTACAATTGATAATGGTATTGTTAGACTCGAGGAAAATCGGAAAAAAAACTGGATAGAGAAATTTGAAAATTCTTCTGTAAAGAAATTGAAATTTGTTCCTGCAAGTGGTGCTGCAACTCGCATGTTTAAAAATCTATTTTTATTTTTAGAGCAGTTTAATCACGATGAGGAGTCTCTAGAAGATTTTGTAAAGAGAACCGATAAAAAGGAGCTTAGAAAGTTTTTTCAGCAAGTAAAAAATCTGCCATTTTATGAAGAAGTGATAAACAGTCAATATTTTAAAAATAATTTGACCTCAGAAGGTTTTGAAACTGCATTTTTAAAAGCCCTTTTAAGTGAAGAAAGTTTGGGTTACGGCAATTACCCTAAAGGATTAATCCCATTTCATAATTATAAGGAGGAGATTTTAACCGCTTTTGAAATGCATTTCTTAGAAGCTGTAAATTATGCTAAAGCTAAAGATGTAGCTCAATTGCATTTTACAGTGTCCGAAAAACATATTGAGAAATTTAAGAGAACACAATCGCAGATAGAAAAAAAATATAAAGACACCTCTTTTGTTGTAGATTATTCATTTCAATTAGCTACAACCGATACTCTGGCAGTAGATAACCATAATCAGCCATTTAGAGAAAAAAATGGTGAATTGCTATTTAGACCGGGCGGCCACGGGGCTTTGATTGAAAATTTAAATAATGTAGATGCCGATATTATCTTTATAAAAAATATAGATAATGTCTGTGTGCACGAATTTTTAAATGAGATTGTAGATTACAAAAAAGCCCTTGGCGGAAGTTTACTAGAAATTCAAGAAAAAGTTTTTGAAACTTTAGAAAATCTAGATAAAGAAAAACCTGAAGCTATAAACGAGGCTCAAAAGTTGCTGTCTCATTGTTTTCATCAAACTACTAAAATTGAAAACTTTACGGAAGCTAAAGCTTTATTAAACAAGCCTATTCGTGTATGCGGTATGGTTAAAAATGAAGGAGCGCCTGGAGGAGGTCCTTTTTGGGTAAAAGACATAGAAGGTAAAGCATCTTTGCAAATTGTAGAAAGTGCTCAAATTGATATGAGTAAGAAAGATCAACAAGAAATTGTATCTAAATCTTCTCATTTTAATCCCGTAGATTTAGTTTGCGGAGTTAAAAATTATAAAGGGGAGAAGTTTAATTTACTAGACTTTGTAGATCCTGCTAAAGGATTTATATCAGAGAAATCTAAAAATGGAAAGACTCTAAAAGCTTTAGAACTTCCTGGTTTATGGAATGGAGCTATGGCCAATTGGAATACCATTTTTATAGAAGTTCCTTTAGTAACATTTAATCCTGTAAAATCTGTAGTTGATTTATTAAAGCCTTCACATCAACCCAACACTTAATATGTTTTCTAAAGAAAAACTTTTAAAAGAAGCAGATTTTAAAGCCGTACTTAGTGGAGGTCCTGGTGGTCAACATGCTAATAAAACAAGCACTAAAGTAGTCTTGAGTTGGGACTTAGGTAATACTCAACTTTTTACTACCGAAGAAAAAGAAAGACTTCAGCAAAAGCTTTCTTCTAAACTTACAAAAGATTTGATTCTTCAACTTTCATCAGATCATAGTAGAAGTCAGCATAAAAATAAGGAATTGGTGATTACTAGATTTTTTAAATTAATTGAGCAGAGTCTTATAATTCCGCGAAAGCGAAAAAAAACTAAACCAAGTAGAGCTTCTAAATTGAGAAGATTGGAGGGGAAAAAGAAGCAAGCTCAAAAAAAGGCTAATAGGCAAAAGCCTAAAATTTAGATTAGTATTCTAAAAAGTGTGTAAAAAATCTACAGTTAACCTGTGGATTTTTTTGTTTTCTACACTTGTATTTATTGATTAAAACAACTGGAAAAATCTTCTTAAGTGTAGCAATACAAAGGGTCTTCAAAGGTTTTTAGCATTATTTACCATTTGGTGGCATAATATTTCTATTAGGTTAATTGAATTTGATTACGAACTATTAAAACCTCCAAAAGATGAAAAGACTTATGATTACAGTTTTAGTAGCAGGAGTTTTTACAATTACTACTGCCGGAGCACAGACTTTAGCAGATGGAAATTCAAATTCAATAAAAGAAAGCGTAGAAGAATTTAAAGAAATAAATGCAACTAGTTTACCTGAAACTATAAAGCAAGATGTAAAAAATGATTTTACAAAAGCTGAAGTACAAGAAGTATATGTAAATGATAAAATGGAATATAAAATAATACTAAGATTAGAAGAAACAGAAGTTCCTAAAATTGTATTTGCTAATGCAAAAAGAGGACTACTAAATATAGAATAAAACTAACCAACCAAAAATTTAATTAAACAACAAAAAACTATTGAAAATGAAAAATTTAATGATGACAGCTGCCGCAGCAGCAATGATTTTTGCAACAGCAAACACGAATGCACAAAGTACTCAAGCAGAAAAAACTCTAGTGAAAACAGAGGTAGCTGTACAAGAGGGGTTTCAAAGAATTGAAACTAGTAATGTTCCAGATGCGGTAAAAGCAGCGGTACAAAAAGATTTTGAAGGAGCGAGTATTGCTGAGGCATACATGAACAAGAAGAAAGAGTTTAAGTTAGTATTAGAATCTGAGGGAGCAGAGACAAAAACAGTCTATGCAAATGCAAAAGGGGAATGGATTAAGCCAAGCTCGAAGATGACTAAAATGAAAAAATAGTTAACTACCCCCAGTTAATTTATTTAGATTGAGATGAGAAAAGGGCCTTTTTAAAAAGGCCTTTTTTTTTATGATAAATTTGAGCGTCACTACAAAGCTTATTAATAAATTTGTAAAAAATACTTTTGTGCATCATATTTTAATTGTAGAAGATGATTTGGCATTTTGCAAAATGCTAGAAACCTTTTTAAAGAAAAAAGGTTACCAAGTAACGACTAGTTCTAGCAGCGAGGAGGCAATAAAGAAAATAAATTCTGAGTCTTTTCAAGTGATTCTAGCCGATGTTAGGTTGCCCGAAAAGGAAGGGACAATTTTATTAGAAACGGTAAAAGAACTACAATTAACTACCAAAGTAATTCTAATGACAGGCTATGCTGAGGTTAGTAAAGCTGTAGAAGTCATGAAAATGGGAGCTTTTGACTATATCTCTAAGCCTATTAATCCAGAGCAGATGCTCGATTTAATTCAGAAAGCGGTTGGATCTTTATCAGAAAATGCTTCATTAAAATCTATTGAAGATCAAGAAAAACCAGTTCCTGAGACAAAAGAAGAGTTAGAAGTTAATAGTAGTTATGTGGCAGGGGTAAGTGATGCCTCTAAAAAATTGAATGATTATATTAAATTAGTCGGGCCTACAGATATGTCGGTTCTAATTATTGGTGAAAGCGGAACAGGAAAAGAATACGTAGCAAAAAACATACACGAAAAAAGCAGACGTAAAGATGAGGTTTTTATTGCAGTAGACTGTGGAGCTATCCCAAAAGAAATCGCATCAAGTGAATTTTTTGGACACGTAAAAGGTTCTTTTACAGGAGCAATTAATGATAAAATCGGTCATTTTGAAGCAGCAAATAACGGAACACTTTTTTTAGATGAAATAGGAAATTTAAGTTATGATTTGCAAGTACAATTACTTCGAGCTTTACAAGAGCGAAAAATAAAACCGGTAGGGAGTAGTAAAGAAATAGAAGTTGATATTCGTGTGATAGCCGCTACGAATGAAGACTTAAAGAAAGCTGTAGAACTAGGAGATTTTAGACAAGATCTTTATCATCGCCTTAATGAGTTTTCTATTCAGGTGCCAGCACTCAAACATAGAAAAGAAGACTTGCTGTTATTTGCTAATTATTTTTTAGATAAAGCCAACCGACAGTTGCAAAAAGAAAGTGTAGGCTTTTCAGAGGAAGCTTTAGAAGCTTTAAAAAATTATGATTGGCCAGGAAATCTTCGTGAATTACAAAACAGTGTTAAACGCTCGGTATTACTATCGGATACTAAAGTTATAGAAAAGAAAGACCTTCCAGAAAACATTGTTAATCATACTTCAACAACAACTTCTTATAAGTTATTTAAAAATCAAAATGAGGAACAACTTATTCTAGATGCCTTAGAAGAAGCTGGAGGTAACAAAAGTAAAGCTGCTAGGATTTTAGATGTAGATCGTAAAACACTTTATAATAAATTAAAGCAGTATAATATTAAGCTTTAAACCTTCTTTTTAATCTCTTCCAATAGTTTTTCTAACGAAATTTTTGCTTCACTTGCCGTTTCTATAACTTCTGTAGATTTTAATCCAAATTTCTGTTGGTGCTCTAGTTTTTCAAATAATTGAGCTACTTTTTCGGCTTTCAACTGTCTTAACATAGGTAAAACCTTATGTGCGATTGCTGCAATTCTTTGATTATTCGCTTCCGCGGAAGCATTATCTAACGCTGTTAAATTTTCTTGAGAACTTTCTATAAAACTGCTTAAAATTATTTTTAAAGAATCTTGATCGCCATCTGTAAACCGAAGTAATTCTGAGGTGTCATAATTTTCTGAAGTCCTTCTTACAGTTTTCCTTTGTTGTTCTCGTACAATTTCTAAACCAAGAATATGAGCTATTTCTAAATAGAGCTCGTTGGTATTGAATGGTTTTATAAAATTGGTCGTAAACCCTTTTTGAAGGTATACCTCGTCGGGTAAATCGGTTTTTCCAGACAGAGAAATAACTGGCAATTTTTTAAATTTTGGAAGGGCTCTAATTTTTCTAATCAGTTCAAATCCATTCATTTTAGGCATTTGAATATCAGTAATTACCAAATCAATCTTTTCTTTTTTAATGATTTGTAAACCTTGCTGACCATCATTCGCAGTGAGAACCTTAAAACCACATTGAGATACTACTTCTTTAGTAAGGGTTTGTTGAGAGGGTTCATCATCTATAATTAAAATGGTTTTTCCTTTAGCATTTTTAATTGAAATCTCTTCATTAATGTTCGTAGTTTGGGAAGTTGTTTCTACGGGAATTTTAATAAAAAAAGAAGTTCCTTTGTTAAGATCACTTTCTAAATGAATACTTCCTTTTAGTAATTCTACAATCTTTTTTGTGATAGCTAATCCTAAGCCAGAACCTCCATATTGCTTTTCAATATGAGCATCTGCTTGAGAAAATTCTTCAAAGATATCTTTTTGCTGTGCTTTAGAGATACCTATTCCCGTGTCACTTATTTCTATTTTTAGTTGTTTTATTTTACGTGTTGTAGATTCTAATGATGCTTTAATATGAATAGAGCCTTTCTCTGTGAATTTATAAGCATTACCTAACAAGTTGGTTAGTACTTGTTGTATTCTAAAAGGATCACTTAAAAAAGTGGCTTCTATGCTTTCATCTAAAGTGGTGTGAATTACAAGATCTTTCTTTAATGTGGCAGGAATCGTGGCTTGAATACTGTCTTCAATTAGGTTTTTTGGCTGAAAGGGAAGCTTTTCAATATGCATTTTACCTGCTTCTAGCTTAGAGAGGTCTAACAAGTCATTTACCAAATGTAAGATGTAGGTAGATGATTTTTTTAAATGATCTAGGTGATATTGTTGTTTTTCAGATAGGGATGTTTTCTTTAGCAAGTCTGTATAACCCATAATTGTGTTTAAGGGAGATCGTAAGTCGTGTGTTACGGCTGCCATAATTTGTTTTCTCCTTTTAAGTAGAAATTCCGCGTAAGCGTTACTCTTCTCTAGCTCTTCTTTGTAGCGTTGGCTGCTGTTGGTGTCTTTTATAATAAGAATTACAAAAAGTAAAATAGTGAGCACACAAGCAATTCCTAAAGCTGCAATTATGGTAGAGGTTTCTTCTATAACTTCTCTAGAATCATTTACCTGCTGTACCGATTTTTGAATTTGTTCACGCTCAATTTCAGATCTTATTTTTCTTAATTGCGAGGAGAGTTCTTGGTCATTTTTAAGAAGTTCATTTTCCTTCTCAATTACTTCTTGTTGATACTTTCTTTCTTCTACCTCCAGTTCGCTGAGTACGTTTTTTACGGTGCTAATTAATGAATCTGCCGATTGTTGCGTAAGCGTTTCTGCATTGTCTTTATCTGCATATTCTAACCATTTTACTAGTGCTTGTCGAGCCTCTGGATTGTAGTCTTTAAGAAGTTCGTTATAATTATCTTCTTCAAATAAATAATTTACTTTTTGAAGGTTGTTGAGTACTCTATCATAGTAATTTTCACTAGAGTTATTTTTCCTCACTTCTAACAACTCTAACAAGTTTTGCTCTTTTAAAAGCAATAAATTTTGAAGACTGTCTAATTCGTTTTTAATTTCTTCTTCCTCATAAATTTGCTTTAAATTATCAATGAGTGTAGAGATGGTGTCTAACTGCTGATTAAACTGAGGTAAATTTTCTGGTTTTTGATTTTGAATAATATCCCTACTTATAGCTTCTGCCGAATATACATTAGTTACGGCTTCACTCATAAGTAACAATTTTTGTTGATTATTGTCACTTATTTTATTGGCGCCATTTAAGCCAATCACTTTGCTATAGATAAACCAAATAGAAATTGCAGCAAAAGCGGTAAGAAGTAGGTAGCCAACCACTACTTTGTAGGTAATAGAACGTTTGGTATTTTTTGCCATATTCAAAAGTAAAATGCTTTCTTCAAAATCTACTTAAAATTATGGTAAATTAAAAAATAACATTAGTTTTGCAGCCAATCTCAAAGGGGTGCCTTTTTAGGCTGAGATTATACCCAATGAACCTGGGCAGGTAATGCTGCCAAGGGAAATGCAAAAGCTTTCTAATGGCTTTTGTTGTATGCGCTCCTGAACGACTATCGTAGTTTTCAGGATTTTTTATTTAATTTAAAACCAAAGAATAATCGCCCCTTTTATTCGTAAAATGACATTACGAATGAAAAATGTATTATTTGTAGCAGCTTTGTTGCTTGGTCTTCAAAGTTTTGCTCAGCAATCCTATCAATTAAAGGGAAAAGTAAGTCGAGAGGGTGAAGTTTTACCCAATGTAAATGTACAGGTTGTAGGGACTGGTCAAGGAACTGTAACCAATTTGTATGGAGAGTATCAACTCATTTTACAAGAAGGAAATTATGAAATTAGCTTTACTTATGGAAACACAAAGACCATAGAAGTTAATCTTATTGCTAACCAAACTCTAGATGTTACTTTAGACAAGAGCGAAGAAGCTTTAGAAGAAGTTTTTTTATCCTCCATTAGAGTAGATGCAGATTCTCCTATTACGTTTAGCAATTTAAGTAATAAAGAGATTGAGGAGCGTAATTTAGGTCAGGATATTCCTGTTTTGATGAATTATTTACCATCGGTGGTGACTACGACAGATGCAGGTAACGGAGTTGGTTACACCAGTTTGCGTGTCCGCGGAAGCGATGCAACTAGAACCAATGTAACCATTAATGGTATTCCTTATAACGATGCCGAAAGCCAGGGCTCTTTTTGGGTAAATTTGGGTGATATTGCTTCTTCTGTAGAAAATATTCAATTACAGCGGGGAGTGGGAACTTCTACCAATGGAGCTGGTGCTTTTGGAGCAAGTCTTAATATTTTGACAGATCGTTATAGTGAAGAAGCTTACGCGGAAGTTTCTAATAGTTACGGTTCTTATAACACCCATAAACATACGGCTAAATTTAGTACGGGTTTATTTAATGATCATTGGGAGTTTGCAGGAAGAGCTTCTTTAATTAAAAGTGATGGTTATATAGATCGTGCAGAATCTGAACTAAAATCTTACTTTTTACAAGGAGCTTATGTAAATAATAACACTTTGGTAAAAGCACTTGCTTTTGGTGGAAAGGAAAGAACTTACCAAGCGTGGTATGGGATTGATGGAGATCAATTAAAAGAAGATAGAAAATATAACCCTGCTGGAGAATATACCGACGAAAACGGAAATGTAAAGTATTACGATAATCAAACCGATAACTACCAACAAGACCATTATCAATTGCTATGGGATCAAAAATACGACAGAAATTGGTCTTCAAATGTAGGTTTGCATTATACTTATGGTAGAGGTTATTACGAAGAATACCAAGAAGATGCAGTGTTGGGGGAATACGGTTTACCCGATTTTACAGCAAATGGAGAAGATGTAACCACATCAGATTTGGTAAATAGAAGTTGGTTGGATAATCATTTTTACGGAGTTACTTTTAATGGAACTTATCAAGATGAAAAGATGGAATTTATTCTTGGAGGAGGAATTAACAAGTACGAAGGTGATCACTTTGGAGAAGTAATTTATACACGTTTTGCACAAAATAATGATCCATATGAAGATTACTATTTTAATGTAGCCGAAAAAACAGATTTTAATATTTATGGGAAAGCTACAGTTGCGGTTATAGAAAATTTAAAAGCTTTTGGAGATTTACAATTAAGAACCATAAACTATACTACAGAAGGACCATTAGAAGAAGGAGTTGAACTTCCTGTAGATGACAGTTTTACTTTTTTCAATCCTAAAGTAGGATTAAATTATAAGCTAGATATCGCTAGTCAACTTTATGCTTCTGTAGCCGTTGCGCATCGCGAACCTACAAGAACAGATTATGAAAACGCTCTTTTTAATGGTGCCGATCAACCTGAAGAAGAAAAACTAACCGATTATGAATTTGGTTACCGTTTAAAGAAAGAGAAATTTCAGGTAAATGCCAACTTGTATTTTATGAACTATAAAAATCAATTGGTTTTAACTGGAGAAATTGATGATGAAGGAGCCGCAGTACGTGAAAATAGCGGAGATAGTTACCGTTTAGGAATAGAGGTAGAAGCTTCAGTACAATTGTTAGAAAAATTGAGCATTCATCCAAATGTGGCTTTAAGCCGAAATAAAAACAGAAACTTTAATACTCAATTTGATGGCGAGTTACAAGATTTTGGAGATACCGATATTTCTTTCTCTCCAGAAGTAGTAGCAGGTAATAGAATAAGTTATTCTCCCATAAACGGTTTACAACTAAATTGGCTAAGCAAATTTGTTGGTGAACAATATATGAGCAATATAGAATCGAGAGCTTCTTTGTTAGAAAGCTATTTTATTAATGATCTTAATGTGCAGTACGTTTGGAAAAAAGCACCTTTATTTAAAGAAGTTGTTTTTACAGGGTTGGTCAACAATATATTTGATGTAGAATATATATCAAACGGATACTACTTTTCTTATGATGACGATTCTTCAAATCCGGGTACAGTAACGACTATAGAAGGAGCAGGTTACTATCCACAAGCTACTATCAACTTTTTAGCTGGCATTACTTTAAAATTCTAAATACTAATCAATCTATTTGAAAAAAAGCTTTCTGTTTTCCAGAAAGCTTTTTTTAATACAATGTGATATAAAATTATGATAATAGTAGAGTGGCATATTATAAGAAAATTTAATTTCTCACATTTAATAACCCGTTACCACTACTTACCACGCGGTATCTAAATAGAGGGTATTCTAAATCCTCTTCCTCTCCTTCAACTACTCCACCTGTAAATAAATCGTATGTATTTCCTTCGCAAGAACAATAAAGTTGTACACCGTCAACTTCCATAGCTACACATTCATTTTTTCTAGGGTGGTTGGGATCGGCAGCATCATAAGCTACAAACGCATCGGTTCCACTTTTCATAATTACGACTCCGCCATTTCCATAGTTAGGAACATACACAGGACTAGAAGGGAAATTGAGACTATTATATTGTGGTAAACTTAGATCAATTTGAAAGTTCACGTTTACATCTAACAAGTTAGGATTATTGTTTAAAGTATCATCGTCGCTACAAGCCACAGTCGCAGTAATTAGTAACATTCCGATAAGGAAATTTTTCATGAGAATTATTTTTGGCTGCAATTTAATATAATTGCTAAGCTTGTTAAAATTTATTATCTTTGTTTGTATCGGAATCCCATGCGAGTGGGATTCTTTTTGTTATATAAACGATGAAGTTATGAGTAAAGTATCTTATTATACTGCAGAGGGTTTAAAAAAATTAAAAGACGAATTAAACCAGCTAAGAGACATTGAAAGACCTAAAGCTTCTCAGGCTATTGCTGAAGCTAGAGATAAGGGAGATTTGAGTGAAAATGCCGAGTATGATGCTGCTAAAGAAGCGCAAGGTTTACTAGAAATGAAAATATCTAAATTAGAAGCTGTAGTTTCTAATGCAAGAATTATTGATGAATCTCAATTAGATACTTCAAAAGTATTGATTCATAGTACGGTAAAGATAAAAAATACCACCAATGGTATGGAAGTAACTTACAAATTGGTAGCTCAAAGTGAAGCCGATTTAAAATCTGGTAAAATTTCTGTAGATTCTCCTATTGGTAAAGGTTTATTAGGAAAAGAAGTAGGTGATAATGCCGAAATACAAGTACCTAACGGAACGATGACTTTTGAAATTCTTGAAATTTCTAGAGTGTAAGAGTTTCCAAAAAATAAAAAAGCCTTTTCAGAAATGAAAAGGCTTTTTTTATGTGAAATTTTTAGCAACAACCGCCCCCATCATAATGGAAGGTAGATTCGCT
This sequence comes from Mesonia algae, assembly GCF_003253545.1. GTDB lineage: Bacteria > Bacteroidota > Bacteroidia > Flavobacteriales > Flavobacteriaceae > Mesonia > Mesonia algae. The sequence continues at coordinate 286,958 of NZ_QKYV01000001.1, read as the reverse complement.
AATAAAAATATCATCTCTGTTTAAATCTTGTAAAGCGTTAGCTGTTTTGTCACAAATGGCAATAGGTTGATTTTTTAGAAGTATGTGTCCCTTTTCATCATCAAAAAAATCTTCTTGTCCAAAATAGATAGCTGCCTTTCCTGTAAAAACACAAGGACCATCTTCTGGCATGGGATCTTTAATCGCCGCCACCTCTATACTTTCAATATAGATCATTTCTTCGGTAGGGTAGTTTTTAGCATCTAAAATTCGGTAGGGTTTTTTAGCTCTAATTTCTATCGTCCCAAAGCCAGCATCGGTAAGCATTTTTACGTATTCTTTTAAAGGAAGACTTCCGCTAAGGCAAAGTGCACGCAAACGCTCATCATTCCGTAAAGTTTCATTCATCTCCTGTTCACAAATAGGATCGCTCATCACCAATTTCCCATTGGGTTTTAATACCCGATACATTTCGTCAATTGCTTTTTTAAGTTCTTCTGTTTTAAAAATATTGAACAGGCAATTTTGAGCAGCAACGTCTATAGAGTTATCTTCTACGGGTAAATTAAGTGCGTCTCCTTTTTTAAGATCTACAAATTCAGATTTAAACCAAGGATTAGTTTCTTCGGCTTCTTTAAAGTTTTTACGAGAAGCTTCTAACATTTCATCGACAACATCTACGCCTATAACTCCATTTTTTTGTCTAGAAAAGTAGGCAAACTGTAAAAGCTCCATTCCGCCACCCACACCTACATATAGGGTTTTGGGGTTATTTACTAAATCTCTTGCATGAACTGTGCTTCCACAACCATAGTTCATTTCTTGCATTATTTTAGGGATTTTTAACCCTGGCAGTTCCCATACGGGATTGGTAGTACAACACAAACCTACATCTGGTGTAAGTGCAGCTTCTTTGTACACATCTTTTGTGGTTTCTAGATAGCTCATATAATTATAGAGATTTAATTAATTCTTTAAAAAGGGTAATCATTTGCGGTTCAGCTTTGGCAGCCATTGCCATAATTTCTTGAATATCTACTGGCTTTAAATGATCTGGGTCGCATTCATCTGTTAAAACGGAAACAGCAACTACTGGTAGTTTTAAATGGTTGGCCACAATAATTTCGGGAACTGTACTCATTCCTACGGCATCTGCTCCAATAATTTTTAGGTAGCGATATTCTGCTCTGGTTTCTAGTTGAGGTCCTACTACAGAGGCATAAACTCCTTCGTGCAAATTAATATTATTTTCTTTAGCAGTCTTCTTTAGGATTTCGCCCATTTCTTGGTCGTAAGGCTGGCTCATATCTACAAAGCGCTCTCCATATTTAGAGACGCCCTTAAAGGCAAGAGGAGAGTCTCCTAACAAATTAATATGATCATCGATAAGCATTAATTCACCTTTTTTAAAGTTGGTATTAATGGCTCCAGAAGCATTAGAAACTAATAATTTTTTAACGCCTAATTGATGCATAATTCTTACAGGAAAGGTAACATCTTTTAAGCTGTAGCCTTCGTAATAATGAAAACGACCTTGCATAACTACCACTTTCTTGTCTTCAATAATACCGTAGATTAGTTTTCCTTTATGAAATTCTACAGTGGCGGTAGGAAAATGCGGAATGTGATTGTAGCTTACTTCATGAATAATTTCCATTTCATCAAGAAGCTTTCCTAATCCGGTTCCTAAAATAATTCCTATTTCCGGGTTTTCAAATCCTCGTTGTTGTAAGTAGCTGGTAGTTTGTTCTATGTATTGCATATTATAATAAGTTCATTAATGTGGTATTGTCTTTCATATCTTCGTATTCGTCGATATCGTTGAGGGTTTCTAACAGCGTAACTGTTTTATCTTCCATACTTTTAAGCGTATCATTAAATACTGTAGAAGTACTCCAAGCTTTATTTTCAAAAATTTCTTTACGGAATGTGTTCATTCCTAGTAAATAGTAGCCCCCATCTTGTGCTGGTCCAATTACAAAATCGGTTTCTTTTAGTTTTTGAAAGGCTTCTTCAATAATTGTTGAAGAAACATCAAACAAATCACTCCCTACAATAATTATATGGTCGTAACCCGCACGAAATCCTTCCGCGAAAGCGTAAGCCATACGCTCTCCTAAATCTTTGCCTTGTTGAGCTTTTTTTGAATAAATGTTACTATCCCAAATATCATTTACAACTGGTTGAGTGGCGTACCATACTTGCTTATCTACAGGGATATTCTTAGTAATATTTGCTGTATGTTGTAGTAAATATTTATAAACGCTTAGTGCTTTTTTATCGCCTATAGTTTTCGCTAAACGGGTTTTACACTTTCCTAATTCTGGATGTCTTGTAAAGAGTAGTAATAAGTTTTGTGACATTTAATATACTTTAATTCCTTGTTGTAAATAGTTGCTCCATTTCTTACTGTAGGTATGGACGCTGTCGGTAGGTTGAGATTGGAGATTGTAAACCGTGAAACCATTATTTTTCCATTCAAAAATACCTCCGTAAAGGTTTTTTACATTTTTATATCCCGCGTCTTTCAGCTTCTTAGCAATTTTTTCTGATCGTACCCCAATAGAACAATATACTACGATAGGCTCATCTTTTTTAGGAAGCCTATCTTTTGTAAGTTCTATATTAAAGTCTTTGGAGCCAACATAAATAGCGTTAGCTAAATGACTTATTTGATATTCTTTAATTTGTCTAGCGTCTAATATAGTAATGAGATTATTTTGTTTTAAATCTTCTTGAAGCTCTTGTACAGTGATGTAAGGAATACTTTCGTCATTATATTGTTTTAAAACTTGTTTAAAATCCTTTTGAGCCATAATAAAACTTGGTAAGAATAAGATGCATATTATTATTTTCATAAAAAATTATTGTAATGATTGCGGTTTGTAAAGCTTAGAAAACCTAAATAGATAAAGAGAATACCGAATAAATAAAATACATTGTAATTTTATATATTTATAAACTCCAATTTTTATTTATTTACGAAATGTTTAAATAAACGGTTTACTAAAGTAAGTAATTGTGAACCTAATATACTTTAGAAATATATATTAATGAACAATAAATTCAGTAGTTTTTTTTCTTGGTTTGTTAACCGACCTAAAGTGATAGGCTTTATTTTGTTTATTATTATTTTTTCGATTTTCACTTACATTGTATATCAAGAATATTCTCTTGCTAAAGAATCTGAAAAAGAAAAAGAAAAACAAGTTTTGACAATTGTAAAGCAGAATATAGAACAATCTCTAAAGACGAGTTATGTTTCTGCTTTAACTTTAGCTTTAACGATAGATGATGAAGGTAAGCCGAAAAATTTTGAAAAAGTTTCAGAAAAGATTATTTCTTCAAGTGTTATTATTAGTGGGGTAGAGTTAGTTCCTAACGGTATAATATCGTATGTGTATCCTTATGAAGAAAATAAAGGAGCTTTAGGGTTGAATGTCCTTAAACACCCAGTTTCTCAAAAGGAAGCTAATAAATCTATTAATAGCGGAAAAATGGATTTTGCGGGACCAATTCCTTTTAAACAAGGAGGGAAAGGGATAATCGGAAGAATGCCTGTTTTTATTGAAAATCAATTTTGGGGTTTTTCTGCGGTAATAATTCGTGAAAAAGATTTTTTGTCTAATGCAGGTATCTATAAATTTTCAAAAGAAGGATTCAAATTTAGATTAGCTAAAGCAGATGAAGAAACATCTAAAGAAATTCTATTCTTTGGTGCTAAAGAGGATTTTAATGTTAATGAAGCTCAAAAATCATTTGTAAAAGATGGGAATTGGAATATTTATATCTATTCTGAAAATAAGGAAAATCTACTAATTTCTTTACTCCCTTTAATGTTTTTAGCATTATTGCTTTCAATTTTAATAAGCACATTTATTGTAAGATTTTTAAAACAACCCAGAGAATTACAACGAAAAGTAAATATTCAAGCAGCTAAATTATTAAACTCAGAACTTAAATTCAAAGCAATTTTTGACCGTGCGCCTATTGGGATTGTTCACGTTGAGGCAGAAAGCTATAAATTTATTGAGGCGAATCAGAAATTTTTGAGAAAGACAGGATTAAGTTTAGATGAAATTACTGAAGCTAGGTTTGATTCAGTTTGGAGAAATTCTAAAGATTTAAAAAAATTAGTAGAGAAAGGAGAAAAGATAAATTCAGTTCTTTTAAAGAAAAATGGAACTCAAATCGATGTTAGGGTAGCTGTTGATTATTTAAAATATATAGATAAAGACACTTACATCTTCATTATTGAAGATATTACTGAAATTAATAAAGCTCAAAATCATCTAAAAGAATTAGAGACTAGAGTAAAAATGGCTGTTGAAATAGCTCAGCTGGGATATTGGGAATGGAATATCCATACGAATGAGGTTATTTGGTCACCCATGATGTATGAGATCTTTAGAATCTCCAACGATTTTAAAATAACCCCAGATTTTATTGTATCTAGGATACACCATTTAGATGCAAAAAGATATGTAGATAGTATAAGATCTTTAGTAAATGGAGAAAATGTAAATCCATCTTACGAAGCAAAAATTTTAGATCCAGAAGGTAATCCTATTCACGTACTTGGCCATTTAGAAAGCGAGAAAGGGAAACTAGGAGAGGTTATAAAAATAAAGGGTACTTTAGTAGATATAAGCAGTGAAAAAAGAACAAAAGAAGAACTAGATCAATCTTATGATGTAGTGTTACAACAAAATAAGCGATTAATAAATTTTTCTTATATAGTGTCTCATAATTTAAGGTCTCATTCAAGTAATATCAAATCTTTATCCCATTTATTATTAGAAATGGAGCATACGCAAGAACAAGAAGAAATGTTTAGTATGCTTAACTCTGTATCTCATGCACTAGACGATACACTCTTTGATTTAAATGATGTAATTAACATTCAACAAAATATATCTATTTCAATTGAAGATATTTTAGTTGTAAAATATATTGAACGTGTTTTAGAAGTCCTTAAAGTAGAAATAATCCAAAAAAAGGCAGATATAATCGTAAATGTCCCTTCAGACATTAAAATTAGTTTTAATCCGGCTTATTTTGAAAGTATTTTACTTAACTTTATATCTAATGCTATTAGGTATAGACACCCAAATCGGCCTCCTATTGTAATTATTGATTTTCTAATTATAGAAAATCATCCAGTAATACAAATTAAAGATAATGGTATTGGAATAGACCTTAAGAAAAATGGTGATAAACTATTTGGCATGTATAAAACCTTTACTAAAAATAATGAATCAAGGGGATTAGGCTTATTTATTAGTAAGAGTCAAATGGAAGCTCTTGGAGGAAAAATAACTGTTCAGAGCAAATTAAATAAAGGAAGTGTTTTTAAACTTTTTTTTAAATAGAGTATGAAAATTTGTATAATCGATGATGATAAAATTTATCAGTTTCTTTTAAAGAAAATGGTTAATATGGTCGATAAGCAAATAATCACTAGCTCTTACTTTAATGGATTAGATGCAATATCTTCATTTGAAAAACTTGACTCCTGCTACGATATTATTTTATTAGATCTTAATATGCCTACTATGGATGGCTGGGAATTTATAGAAGAATATCAAAAGTTAAAAAGAAGTTCGAAACCACTTCCAAAAATATACATAGCTACTTCCTCAATCTCAGGGGAAGACAGGATGAGAGCTCTCTCATATAAGACTATAATTAAAGGCTACCTTATTAAGCCAATTACTCTCCAAATGATTAAAAAGATTGTAGAGTAGTGATTTTTTTTACTCTCAAAATCTGAAAATCAAGACTTTATTAAAAAAAGTTAAAATTTTAACACAACTATTTAAGATGTATAATTCACTGAAAATCAATGTTTTATTTATTTTAAATAAATATATTTTCAATTTAATTGTAAGATAATGAACACTTAATCGACGTAACATAACATTTAATCGATTATATTTATATGTTTGTAGTTTTAATTTCATAAGAAATATTTGCTGCAGCTACTTATAAAAAGTGTTTATGAATAAATTACTTTGCTTTCTTTTTATCCTAATATCATATATTGGGATTGGACAAACTGTTAGTGTTAATCAGAATAACTCTGCACAAAATCTAGTAAATATTTTACTAAATAATGCCTGTGTTGAAGTTTCTAACACATCAGTATCTTCACTTCAATCGGTTTCTTATTTTAATAATAATTCAGGAAGCTTCCCTATAGCAGAAGGAGTTATAATAAGAAATGGAGACGCTAGTTATACAGCTGGGAGTTATACTGGAAATAATTTGAGTTCACAAGAAAATTCGAATACTGATAGCTTCTTAGAAAGTTTGAATAATGCTTCTGGACAAACCTCTCAAATTACAGATGTTGCATATTTAGAGTTTGAATTTATACCACTTTCTAAAAATTTTAGTTTCGATTTTTTATTTGCATCTAACGAATACGGACAATGGCAATGTGTGTCTAGTGATGTTTTTGCTTTTTTATTGACAGATTTATCTACAGGAGAAACTACCAATTTAGCCGTTATCCCAGGAACGCAAACACCAGTTTCTGTTAAAAATATTAAAGATAGCGCGTATAATAATTCATGTTCATCAGATAATGCTTCACTATTTGATGTTTATAATGTTAACGATTCTTCACAGTCAACTATAAATATGCGAGGACATACTAAGCTTATGAATGCTTCAGCACAAATTACGCCTGGAAATCTTTACAAGATTAAGTTGGTAATAGGAGATTCTAACGATTCAGATTTTGATTCGGCTATTTTTCTTGCTGCAGGAAGTTTTAATGCGAATGTAGATTTGGGTGAAGATACTACAATCTGTCAAGGGAGTAGTAAAACGATTACAACGGGTTTAAGTACACAAAATTATTCTCACATTTGGAAAATGAACGGATTTGTAATTGCAGGACAAAATGGAAACTCCATAACCGTTACCAATCCTGCGACTTATAGTGTGGTAGTTTTAGAGAATAACTCAAACTGTATGCTAACCGATGAAATTACCTTAACGGAGGTCACGATCCAGGAACCAGAAGACATTAAAATTTGCCATGAAACATCAGGAAATTATAGTTTTAATTTATTAGAAAATACATATCAAGACTTAGGAGTTTCCGCAGCAGCGTATAATATAAATTACTATGCCTCCCAGCAGGACTTATTTATTGATAATGCTATTGCTGTAAATCAACTTTCTAATTATCTTGGACAAGATAATCAAACCATTTATATTAAGTTAAAAGCTCTCGATACCAATTTATATTGTGATGCAGTATATAATTTCCAGTTATTGGTGAATGAGCCTATAGATTTAACATTCCAAGATATAGAGTTATGTGATATTGCAAGTGTTGATCATGTTGTAGATTTAAATCAACATAATATTACTACAATTCTTAATTCTAGTGAGTACGATTTCTATTTTTTCCATAATTATTTTGATGCCCAAGCTAGTAACAACTCAATTTTAAATCCTGAAAATTACGTTCCCTCATTTAATAACAATGCGGACTCCATTTGGGTAAGAATAGAAGATACAAATATGACCGATTGTTTCACAATTGTAAATTTTCAAATTTTCCTAAATCCTTTACCACTGGTTGATGAAATTGCCGATGTTATAGAATGTAATCAATATACGTTACCGCCGATTACTAATGGTAATTATTATACTGGCACACAAGCTACTGGAAATATGCTGTTTGCTGGAGATATAATAGAGGATTCTGGTACTTACTATATATATAATGGGCCAGATGCAAATGGATGTTATAATGAAAGTAAATTTAAAATAATTTTAATTGAAAAATATAGTGTTAGAAAATTATGGTGTGGGCAAATGACCGTACCTTCACCTCCAGCTGGGGCATTTTATACAGAACCTGGAGGTCCAAATGGTAGCGGGCAAGTAATTTCTCCTGGGACCGTTTTTACAACTAACCAAACTCTTTATTTTTATGCTGATGTAAATGGAGTTTTTTGTAAAGAAGATGTTTTTCCTATTAATATTTTGCCTTTGCCACCTGTAGATGCTCCTTTAGATGTGGTAACATGTAATTCTTACACTCTTCCAACTTTACAAAACGGAAATTACTATTCAGAGCCTGATGGAGAAGGGACCCAGTATTCTGCGGGTGATGTTATTAGTAGTTCCCAAACCATGTATGTTTTTAATTATGACGGATTCTGTACTAATGAAAATTCTTTTGAAATTATTATTACTCCAAATTTTCAGGATTTGAACATTTGCGGTACATATACTCTACCAGATTTAGAAATAGGAGGGTATTATACACAAGCTGGCGGTAACGGTCAAGTTATCCCAGAAGGTCAGGTAATATCTTCTTCGCAAACTATTTATTATTATGCAATAACCACAACAAGTCCTAATTGTACACTTAATGAAGGGTTCTTTATCGAAATAAACTCTATTCCAGAAGTAGATAGTTTAAATGATGTTATGGTCTGTGAAGACGATATTTTCACATTGCCAAATTTAGTAAATGGACAATACTTTTCAGCACCAGATAGAGAAGGAGATCAACTTTTTGAAGGTGATGTTGTTAATGAAACAAGTACAATCTATATTAATAATTTAGCAAACGGTTGTACAAATGAAACTAGCTTTTTAGTAGAAATAATTGAATTGCCACCTATCGAAAATTTTACTGATGTTTATTCTTGTGAGGCTTATGAATTGCCTCCTTTAGCTAATGGTAATTACTTTACACAACCTTATGGTGGAGGGCAACAACTACAGCCAGGAGATTTAATCACCAACACACAAGAAATTTATATTTATAATTTTTGGCCTCAAATTAATTCTTGTGATAATCAAGATTCTTTTACCGTTTATATAGAAGGAGTAGAGGTAGGTGTTTTCGATAATATTCAAGCGTGTGATAATTATACGTTACCTCCATTAAATGAAGGGAAATATTTTACACAAAGTGGGGGTCAAGGTGAAATGTTGCAAGCAGGAGCTTTAGTTAGTACTTCTCAAGAAATCTTTGTATATGCTGTAAGTGGAGATCGTTTTACGTGCGAAAGCGAAGCTAGTTTTCAGATAAATATTTCTCAGACGCCCAATTTACAAGAATTCGAAAATATCGAAGCTTGTGGAAGCTACAATTTGTCTATGATTAATATAGAAAATGCAGAGGTTAAATTTTATAGATCTTCTAATCAGCAAGGATTATTGACACAAGAAGAGTTGCTATTTAATGAGCCAGGTACTTATATAGTATATGTTTATGCTTCCGCTGAAGCAAATACAAACTGTACTATAGAAAAAGCAATAGAAATTACAGTTCATCCTTTATTGCCGCTAAATATAGAAGAAGCGACTATATGTAAAGATCCTAAAACTGAAGAAATAATTTCACCTGCATTTCTAAGCTCTGGTCTCCCTGATAGTGAATTCGAAGTCAACTGGTATTTAGATGGTAATTTAATGCACACGGGTGAAAATTTTGAAGCTACAGAGTTGGGTATTTATACGGTTAGAAGTACTGTTCTAAACCCAATTTCTACTTCCGATTGTGGTTATGAGGTTACTTTGGTAACAGTGACCGAATCCAGCAAACCTATCATAGAAACTTTAGTAACCGAACCCTTCGAAGATGTGGCTGTGATTAATGTGATTGTAAAAGATGCTATTGGAGAATTAGAGTATCAATTGAATAATGGAATATTTCAAGAGAGCAATGAATTTTATGATGTAAAGCCAGGAGTGCATACAGTGAGAGTGAGAGGGATGAAAGGTTATTGCGGAGAAGCAATACAAGAAGTAGAAGTGATAAAATATCCCAAATTTTTTACACCTAACGCTGATGGTGTAAACGATGAATGGAACATCAAAGATCTAAAAGAACATCCAGAAGCTCAAGTCTATATTTTTGATAGATTTGGTAAGCTAATCACGACCTTAAGTCCAAGAAAAAGAGGATGGGATGGTTCACTTAATGGAAAGAATTTACCTTCAAATGATTATTGGTTTCAAGTAGTGTTTAAACAAGATGGAAACGAAAAAGTATTTAAATCTCACTTTACACTAAAAAGGTAAAAATTTATGGCAAGATTTATGCATTTTCACTTCAAGTGAAAAATTTTTTAAGTCTTATAAGCGTAACTATTTTAATTTTTGTGGGGTTCATTTCTTGCACAAAAATCAGTGAAGTACTGTCTTCACCTACAGCGAGAGAAACTTATCATAAAGAATTTAAAAATAGAAAAGCTGTTATTGACAAATGGCAATCTACTTATAGTAACGCTACTTTAGATAGTATTGATGTAAATTTACCTTATAGTGAAAAAGGAGCTTTCTCATATTTTCAAAATAAAATTTACACTTATTCTTTTCCACTACAAAGGGGAATTTCGTTCACGGCAAAAGTAAGTTTAGATTCTTTGCAGGATAGAGTTTTTATCAATTTTTTCAAAAAGAACGACACTTTATGGGAAGAAGTGCTGAGTAATAATATTCAAGAAAATACAATTATCTATACTCCTAAAGAGAATGGAGAATATAAAATCATTATTCAGCCCGAAATAGCTTCTAGCAGCAATTTTTTTATTCAACTACATATTTCACCTACCTATTACTTTCCTGTAGCAGGAAAAGATAATAAAGCGATCCAAAGCTTTTGGGGAAATCCGAGAGATGGCGGTAAAAGAAGTCACGAAGGGATTGATATTTTCGCTTCACGCGGAACTCCTACTGTAGCGGTGACTGATGGTAGGATCACCAGAACTGGAAATAGAGGACTTGGCGGAAAACAGGTTTGGCTAAAGGAAAGTTTATTTGGCAATTCTATTTACTATGCTCATTTAGATAGCATACTTGTAAATAATGGTGATAGAGTTAAAGTCGGTGATACCCTAGGTTTGGTAGGAAATTCGGGGAATGCAAGGACAACTGTACCTCACCTACATTTTGGGATTTATCGCAATAAAGCTATCGACCCTTTGCCATTTGTATATAAAACCAAGTCAATACAAAAAGATGATTTTTCAAAAAGTTTTGAGGAAGACTACTTAGTGATAAAAACTGCTCGAGCAAATTTGAGAAGTGGACCTAGTACTTCTAATAAAATTATAGCGAACCTATTTCAAAATGACACTATTAAATTATTAGGACAACATTACGACTGGCTTCACATTAAAACGACTTATGGAAAAGTAGCTTTTTTACATAAAAGTCTAGTAGAAAAATTAAAGTAGAAACTATAAAAAAAACTCCCATTTCTATATGGATAGAAAAGGGAGTGTCTTTAAGTTTTATCGATCTCGATTCTCTTCAGATAATAATCTTGAAAGCTCATCGTATTTAGGTGTAAGAATTACCTCAATACGTCTGTTTTTAGCTTTACCTTCAGCACTAGAATTACTCGCAATAGGAGCATATTCCCCACGGCCTGCTGCAGTTAATCGCTCTGCGTTAATTTTACCATTTTGTTGTAACAAGTTGACAATAGAAGTAGCTCTTTTAGTTGAAAGATCCCAATTGTTTTGTAAAGCTCCATTTCCGCCATAAGGCACATTATCTGTATGACCTTCTATCAATACATTTATGTCGTTATTTTCGGCTAAAACTGCTGCTAACTGCTTTACAGCTTGTTGTCCCTGCTTACCTACAGCCCAACTTCCCGAACTAAATAAAAGTTTATTTTCCATAGAAACATATACTTTTCCGTTTCTCTGCTCCACGGTTAAACCTTTACCTTCAAAGTTAGTCAATGCATTAGAAACACTTTGTTTTAACGCTTGCATTTTCTCGTCTTTTGCAGCTATAAGTCCTTCGAGTTCATCTATTCGTCTAGAGCGACCATCAAGATCTTTTTTGAGTTGTTCTAGTCTTTTCTGCTCCTTAGTCAAAGTTTTCTCTTTTTCTTCTAACTGATTTAAAAGATCACGGTTACGCTTAGAGTTTTCAGCCAATACTGCAGAGCTATTAGACTCTAAAGCATTATAGCTGTTTTGTAGTTGCTGCAAGTTTTTATTTTTAGCATCTAGATTTTTTTCAAGGCTTTTAATTTCTTCCGCTAAAGTCTCATTAGAAGTTTTTAGATCTGTTAAATCTTTAAGCGTTTGTGTTTTTTCTTCTCGACAATCAGTTAATTGATTTTCTAAAGTATTGTTTCTATTTTCAAGTTCAGCATATTTTTCTTCTAAGTCTGTGAACTTTTTTGCTGGAACACAAGAAACAATGAAAGCTAAAATAAAAGCAGGTATTATAAAATTTTTCTTATTCATGAAACTCAATATTATTTTAATTCTACTAAAATAGGGCAATGATCGCTATGTTTTGCCTCTGGTAAGATAACGGCTCTTTTTATTTTTTCTTGTAATGGAGCACTAACTAAATGATAATCTAAACGCCAACCTTTGTTATTTGCTCTAGCATTGGCACGATAGCTCCACCAAGAATACTCCACTCTATCTGGGTTTAAATACCTAAAAGAATCAAAAAAGCCTTGTGATAAAAAGCTTCCTAACCACGTTCTTTCTACTGGTAAAAATCCAGATACATTCTTTAAACGTACAGGATCGTGAATGTCGATAGCTTCGCGACAAATGTTATAATCTCCAGAAATCACCAAATTAGGAACCTCTTTTTTTATCTGATTTATATAGGCTTGAAAATCATCCATAAAGGTCAATTTAAACTCTAATCTGTCTATATTAGTCCCAGAAGGCAGGTATAAACTCATCACCGAAAGATCTTCAAAATCTGCTCTTATTGATCTCCCTTCAAAATCCATATAATCAATTCCCGTTCCATAAACAACATTCTTAGGTTCAGTTTTGCTTAAAATGGCCACCCCGCTATACCCTTTTTTTTGTGCAGGATACCAATAGCAATACTTATAACCAATTTCATGAAAAACCTCTTCATCAAATTGATCTGGATTTGCTTTTATTTCTTGTAAGCAAACTACATCGGCATTTACTTGGCTTAACCAAGTAAGTAAATCTTTTCTCAATGCGGCTCTAATGCCATTTACATTGTAAGAAACAATAACCATAAACTTATTTTTTCACAAAAATAGAATAATGTAAACGTTAAGAATACTTGTTTCTTAAAAATTGATTTAGATTTCATAAAATATTTATGAAAAGCATTAGTTTTACTTTACATGCGCATACTTCTATTTATTTTCTTTTTACTCTTTGCCATAACTGTGAATGCACAGGTATATGAGGGTGATTTTTCCGAAAAGAAGATAGTAGTTAGCGATACCATACTTATCGATTCAGTAAGTATAAATCCTTTTAAGTTTAAGGTTTACAACTCACAAGAAAAGTTACTCGATTCTACAGCTTACCAAGTAGATTTTGCTAAAAGCTACCTAGTTCTTAATGATTCTTTACGGAAACAAAACGATTCGATTAAAATAGTCTATAGAAAATATCCCGATTTCTTCACCAAACGTTACTATCAATTTGATCCCAATATCATTGTAGGAAATGAAAATCGGGTGAACCGAATTTACCAATTGGGAGAAGAAAAAAACCAAAGCTCTTTTGTTCCGTTTGACGGATTAACCACGAGCGGAAGTATTTCTAGAGGAATTACCGTTGGTACCAATCAAAATGCAGTTTTAGATTCTGAATTAGATTTACAAATCACGGGGAAAATTTCGGATAATGTAAATCTTCGTGCTTCTTTACAAGACTCAAATATTCCTATTCAGCAGAATGGTTATTCGCAAAACCTAAATGAATTTGACCAAATTTTCATTGAACTTTACGGAAAAAACTGGAACATAAGAGCTGGAGATGTAGATCTAGTGCAGACCGATTCTTACTTTGCTTCTTACACCAAAAAAGTACAAGGACTTTCACTTGGAGCCACTCTAAATCCTGACGGGAACTCCACCGATATTTTTGCTGCTGGAGCACTGGTACGCGGTGTGTTTACCAGAAATCAATTTGAAGGCCAAGAGGGAAATCAAGGTCCGTATAAATTAACTGGACCTAACGGAGAGCTATTCGTTTTGATCGTATCGGGCAGCGAATCGGTTTTTGTGAATGGAATCCGCCTTGAGCGTGGAGAAAATGAAGATTATGTGATAGATTATAATGCTGGGGAAATTATTTTTAACGCCACTTATCCTATTACTTCCGAAATGCGAATTACCGTAGAATATCAATATTCAGACCGTAATTATTCTCGGGTGGTCGCTACTGGTGGAGGAAAACATACCAGTGAAAAATTAGAAATTGGCGCATTTGTATATTCAGAAAATGATATCAAAAACCAACCCTTACAACAAAACCTCAACGAAGAGCAAGCTCAAATTCTTGCAGATGCAGGAGACGATCCTAACCAAATGATAGCCCCTAGTGCGGTTGCCGATACCTTTGATGAAAACAAAGTGCTCTACACGAAAGAAACCATAAATGGCGAAGAGGTCTTTGTGTATTCCACCAACCCTGAAGATGAATTATTTCAAGTGCGTTTTAGCAATGTGGGCGAAAATCAAGGAGATTATGTATTGACCAATGCGAGTGCTATAACGCGAACCTATGAGTATATAACTCCGGTAAACGGAATTCCGCAGGGAAGTTATGAGCCTATTATTCGGCTTTTTGCACCCACCAAATTGCAAGTAGGTGTGGTGAACGGAAAATATCAACCTTCAGAAAAAACAAAAGTAGATTTTGAATTTGCCGCCAGCAAAAATGATGAGAATTTATTTTCAGATCTAGATGACAATAACAATGATGGCTTTGCTGCAAGAGTAGAAGTTACTCAACGCGTGGTTCAATTAAAAGATTCTTCGCAAATAGAAGCTTTCGCTGGAATTAATTACTTGCAGGATGAATTTCAAAGTATCGAGCGTTTATTTAATGTAGAATTTAATAGAGATTGGAATTTAATAAATCCGTTAGGAAATCAAAATTATATACAATCGGGAATCAATTTTAGAACGCTTAAGAACGGTGTTTCCCAATACCGGTTTGAACACCTCGATTACTCGGAAAACTACTCAGGAACCCGTCATGTTATTTCTTCACAACACCAATTAGGAAAATTAAGAACACAACTTCACGGAAGTTATTTAGAAAGCGATGGCAGCACATTTACTTCAGAATTTTTACGGATGAATGCTTTTGCGGTTTATGATTTTGGAAAGGTTTGGACAGGAACCCGAATTAATCTAGAAGACAATCAGCAGCAAGAAAAAGCAACCCAAAATTTAACAGGAATAAGTCAGAGGTTTAATAGCTACGAAGTATTTACTGGCGTTGGAGATAGTACAGCAGTTTATGCCGAAATCGGTTATCGTCACCGAGTAAATGACAGTTTGCGAAACAATAATTTGCAGCGAGTTAGCCATTCTAATAATTACTATTTAAAATCGCAACTCATACAAAATGAAAACACGCAACTTTCGGTATTTGCAAATTATAGAAAGTTGATCAATGAAGAAGAAAATGTAGAAGATGAGCAATCGCTTAACTCTCGGGTGTTGTACAATCAATTTTTATTTGATAAATTGATAAGCCTCAATACTGCCTATGAGACCAATAGCGGAACCTTAGCCCAACAAGAATTCACTTACGTGGAAGTAAACGCAGGGGAGGGACAATACACGTGGAATGATTATAACGACAATGGCATACAGGAATTAGAAGAGTTTGAAATTTCACCCTTTCCCGATCAGGCTAAATATGTACGAGTCTTATTGCCCAATCAAATTTTCTTAAAAACACATCAGAATAAATTCAGTCAAGTTGTGACGCTTAACTTTATGCAACTGAGTGATGATGCGAGTACTAAAAACTTTTTAAAACATTTTTATAACCAAACGTCTTATTTGGTAGACCGAAAGATAGAACGAGAGGAAGATAACTTTGACCTGAATCCGTTTAACGATAGCGGTGAAGAAGAATTAGCCGTAAACCTCAACTTTAGAAATACCATTTTCTTTAATCGCGGAAAGCAGCGTTATACCACTTCTTACACGTATATCTCAACCCGAGCAAAAAACTTGCTTTCTACCGGATTTCAAGAAAATGACATTGAAAGTCATCAGTTAAAGTTTAACCATAAAGTACAAGAAAGCTGGTTGTTTAATTTTGACAACCAAACCACCACTACGGTAAGTGCCTCAGAGAATTTTGGCAACCGAAATTATGATATTTTAAGTTATACCACCAACCCCAAGGTTTCCTATTTACTCTCTAGAAGCACTCGTTTTGATGTATTTTACCAATATAACACCCAAACCAACAGGTTAGGCGATGAAGAGGAATTACAACAGCAAAAATTAGGCGCTTCATTTAATTTTGCCAACGCTCAAAAATATGCGGTTAGCGGAGAGTTTAATTACATTTTTAATGAATTTACAGGAAGTGCTTTTTCTCCCGTAGCCTACCAAATGTTGCAAGGTTTACAGCCCAATAAAAACTTTACGTGGACACTTTTAGCGCAGCGAAAACTCACCAATTATTTAGATCTCAATCTTTCCTATTTTGGAAGAAAAAGTGAAAGTGCAGACGCCATACATACGGGTAGCGTACAGCTAAGAGCGTATTTTTAAGATTTTCTTAACGGGTAGTATAAAAATGCTATATTGCTAAGCATAAACCAACTATCTTATGAAAAATCTTTACTTATTTCTACTTATTGTATTTTCTACGCTATGCACCCAAGCCCAAAACCAACCCTTTATTACGACATGGGAGGTTACTCTAAGTGATTTAAGCATAACTATTCCCACACATCCTGAATCAACTTATAACTATACTGTGGATTTTGGCGATGGAATCGTTTTAAACAACCAAACAGGAGATGCAACTCATATGTATAATACTGCTGGGACGTATACTGTAAGTATTACTGGGAATTTTCCTAGGATATATTTCTTTTATTCCAATCAAGCGAATAAAAGAAAAATAAAATCGGTGGGACAATGGGGTGATATCCAATGGCAAAATATGAATTATGCATTTTACGGTTGTGAAAATTTGGTTATAAATGCAACTGATGCACCAAATTTAAATCAAGTAATCGATTTAACTCAAATGTTTGCAAAATGTTCTAATTTCGATCAATCCCTTAACAATTGGGATGTATCAACTATTACTAATATGGAAGGAATGTTTAAAGAAGCAACATCTTTTAATCAACCTTTGAATAATTGGGATGTATCAAATGTTACTGATATGGAAGCTATGTTTTTGGAAGCATCTTCCTTCAATCAAGATTTATCTAATTGGAGTTTCAATACAAATGTTTTTTTTTCTAACATGGTAGATAATTCTAATTTGAATACTACAAACTACGAAAATCTATTAAATAAGTTTTATAGTTTGAATTTAATAAATAAATCTTTTAGTGGGGAAGGAATGTATTATTGCGACGGTACAATCCGGTCAAATTTAATTAACAATAGAGGTTGGACATTTTACAATGATTATCAAGATGTTTGTGGACAAGCATTGACACCTGGGGCCTTTGTTACAAAATGGTTAGTTGGTAACAATGTCTATATTTACGCCCAGTCTGCTAATACTGATTATAATTACACTGTAAATTTTGGTGACGGGACTGTTTTAAATAACCAAACTTCAAGTTGTTCACACGCATATTCTTCACCTGGAGTCTACATAATTACAATTACAGGGGATTACCCGAGAATTGATTTTGGAGAACAAGATAATTTACTTAGTGTTGAGCAGTGGGGTAATCAACAATGGTCAGATATGTATAATGCATTTAAAAATTGCTCAAAACTGAAAATTAATGCTACAGATGCTCCAGATTTAAGTCAAGTGCTTAGCATATCTTCAATGTTCGAGGGCTGTACAAGTCTTAATCAGTCCATTAATCATTGGGATGTGTCTAGTGTTCACTCTATGTCTAGAATGTTTTATGGAGCAATTAAATATAATCAACCTCTAAACGATTGGGATTTCTCAAGTGTTACCAATATGTCTAGAATGTTTTATGGGGCGATTAAATATAATCAACCTCTAAACAACTGGGATGTCTCTAGTGTTACCAATATGGAAAGTATGTTCCAACAAGCAACTTCTTTTAATCAACCGTTGAATAATTGGGATGTTTCTAATGTTACAGATATGGGTTTTATGTTTTGGCTTGCGGAAGACTTTAACCAACCTGTTGATAATTGGGATGTTTCTAATGTTACCGATATGGACAGTATGTTTTTAAGAACTACAAGTTTTAACCAGCCCTTAAATTTATGGGATGTCTCTAGTGTTACCAATATGGAAAGTATGTTCCAACAAGCAACTTCTTTCGATCAACCGTTGAATAATTGGGATACTTCTAATGTTGCCGATATGGAAAGTATGTTCCAACAAGCAACTTCTTTTGATCAACCGTTGAATAATTGGGATGTCTCTAGTGTTACCAATATGGAAAGTATGTT
>NZ_QKYV01000001.1:0-268483 GCF_003253545.1 Mesonia algae | reverse complement strand
ATATGGAAAGTATGTTTGAGTATGCATATTTTTTTAATCAACCAATTAATAACTGGGATGTCTCCAATGTAACTAACATGACTCGAATGTTTCAATATGCCCTCTCTTTCAATCAACCTATTAGTAGTTGGGATGTCTCTAATGTCACAAATATGATAAGTATGTTTGGTCAAGCAGAAGTTTTTAATCAACCCATAGATAACTGGAACTTTAATCCGAATGTGGTTCTTCATGCACAATCTTATTTATCTCCTGGGTTTTTAAGTTACACAAACATGGACATTCAAAATTATGACAAATTGCTTTCGCAATTTATAATACTAGATTTAAACAATAAAGTATTAAATGCAAATGGTTTAAAATACTGTAATGAAACTGCTAGAAATTATTTAATAAATGAATTGGGATGGGATATACATGATAGTGGTCAATCAGACAACTGTAACTCAATTATTGGAACTATTGCTTATGATGAAAATAATGACGGGTGTGACCCTAATGATGCTGCTATTTCTGGGTTTATGGTCAATGCGAATGATGGGAGTGACGATTTACTCTCTTATTCAATTAATGGAAATTATGAGTTAGGTACTGTTGGAACAAATTTTACCGTTTCAGTAGTGAATTATCCAAGTTATTTTTCTGCAAGTCCAGCAAGTCAACAAGTAACTTTTAACAATTCTAATACTGAAGTAGCTGATTTTTGTGTGACTGCTAATCAAACCATGGAAGATTTAAATGTGGTTTTTATTCCTACCAGTGAAGCGCGTCCCGGTTTTGAAGCAGATTACCAATTGGTCATAGAAAATCTAGGTACACAAACCGTTACCAATGCTACGGTAACTTTAGATTTTGATGATACCATGCAAAGTTTTGTTAATGCAAGTGTGACGCCAACCTCAACTACTACGAATCAACTAACCTTTGATATAGCCAATTTACAACCGCTTACTTTCCAGACCGTAGATATTACCATGCAAACCTTTCAACCGCCAACGGTAAACGGAGATGATATTTTGAGCTTTACCGCAAGTGTAAGTCCGAGTACGAATGACTTTACACCTACCGACAATACGTTTGTGTATGACCAAACCGTAGTAAATTCTTACGATCCTAACGATAAACAAGTTTTACAAGGCGAAGAAATAAAAATTGATGACGCCGATGAATATTTAAATTACTTGATACGTTTTCAAAACACGGGAACTGCAAGCGCTATTAATGTAAGGATTTTAGATACGCTGCATCCAAAATTAGATTACAGCACCTTAAGACCTGTAAATGCTAGTCATAACTATCGCATTGAAGTAACCAACGAAAACGAAGTGGAGTTTATTTTTGATGGAATCAACCTTCCCGATGAAAACACCAACGAGCCTGCAAGTCACGGTTTTGTAGCTTATAAAATTAAACCTAAAAGTGGCGTAGCTGTGGGAGATTTTATTACCGGAGACGCCAATATTTATTTTGATTTTAATGCACCCATCATAACCAATATGGTTTCCACAGAAATTATTGATAATTTAAGTACGTCTAATTACGACTTAGCAAATAACATTAACATTTACCCCAACCCAACAAAAGATATCTTGTATATCGAAGTAAAAAACAATCAAGAAATTGAACAATTAAAAATTTATAATTTAAGCGGTTTAGAACTTATAAATGTGAAAGAAAGCAAGCAACAACTTCATTTAGAAAGTTTAAGTGCTGGCGTTTATTTTCTTCAAATTCAAACCAATCTTGGGACTGTAAATAAAAGGTTTATTAAAAATTAGAACCCTACAACCTAAATAAAAAACCCGCTATTCTTAGCGGGTTTTTTTTATATACAGAGAAAAAATTAAGCTTTTTTCATCCAAGTTTTAAAATCTATTTCTTGAGCAATAATACTTTTTAATTCTGAAATAGGCACACGTTTTTGCTCCATCGTATCGCGGTGACGAATGGTGACTTGGTTGTCTTCTTTGGTGTCGTGATCTACGGTAATACAAAATGGTGTACCGTTAGCATCTTGGCGTCGGTAACGTCTTCCTACAGCATCTTTTTCATCATAAATTACATTAAAATCCCATTGTAATTCCTCTATAATTTCTTGAGCGATTTCGGGTAAACCGTCTTTTTTCACTAATGGAAAAACGGCAGCTTTTACTGGAGCCAAGATAGAAGGCAATTTTAAGACTGTTCTCGTAGAACCGTCTTCTAACTCTTCTTCTTTTAAGGCACTAGAGAAAATCGCCAAGAACATACGGTCTAAACCAATTGAGGTTTCAATAACGTAAGGCACGTAGTTTTTATTCAATTCTGGATCGAAAAACTGAAGCTTTTTTCCTGAATGTTCTTCGTGTGCTTTTAAATCGAAATCGGTTCTAGAATGAATTCCTTCTAATTCTTTAAACCCGAATGGGAAATTAAATTCAATATCGGTAGCAGCATTAGCATAATGCGCCATTTTTTCGTGATCGTGGAAACGGTAGTTTTCTTCTCCCAGTCCTAAAGAAGCGTGCCAATTTTGGCGGGTTTCTTTCCAATGTTCAAACCACTTGAGTTCTTCGCCTGGACGTACAAAAAATTGCATTTCCATTTGTTCAAATTCCCGTTGACGGAAGATAAACTGTCTAGCTACAATTTCGTTTCTAAAGGCTTTTCCTATTTGTGCGATCCCAAAAGGAATTTTCATTCTTCCTGTTTTTTGCACATTGGCAAAATTAACGAAGATTCCTTGTGCGGTTTCTGGTCTTAAATATAGATCTGTTGCAGAATCCGCGGAAGCGCCTAATTTGGTACCAAACATTAAATTGAACTGCTTCACATCGGTCCAGTTTTTAGAGCCACTTTCTGGACATGCAATGCCTAATTCTTCAATAAGAGCTTTTACATCAGCAAGATTTTCTTCCGTTAAGGATTTTGCCAAACGTTCCATGATGGTTTTTTGCTCCTCTTGGTAACGAATAACTCTAGGGTTGGTCGTTACAAACTCTTCTTCGTTAAAAGTTTCACCAAATCTTTTTTTGGCTTTGTTGATTTCTTTTTGAGCTTTTTGGTTGATTTTTTCTACATAATCTTCTACCAAAACATCTGCTCTGTATCTCTTTTTTGAATCTTTATTATCTATAAGAGGATCGTTAAACGCATTTACATGTCCCGAAGCTTCCCAAGTTTTAGGGTGCATTAATATTGCCGCATCTAAGCCTACAATATTTTGGTTCATTTGAACCATGCTTTTCCACCAATAATCTTTAATGTTTTTCTTAAGTTCTACCCCGTTTTGACCGTAATCATAAACTGCGCTTAAACCATCGTATATTTCGCTAGACGAAAAAATATACCCATACTCTTTGGCATGGGATATTACTTGCTTAAAAGTATCTTGTTGTTTTGCCATAAGACAAAAATAATAATAATGCGGACTTATATTTAAGTTTGGTGGCTAAGTTTTTTATTTTAAAATAAAAGTATCTGTCGCCATCCTATTTTCGCCGTCAAATACATTAATTACATAACGGCCTTCTACTCGTTTTTGAGCAGAGATTGCAAAAAGTATGCACATCTCTGTTTTTTGATTTTGGTAGTTTATAGTACTCAATGCGCTATAGTTTAAATTTTTATCTCCAAAAGAAATGAGCTTTTTGGAGCCTAAAAGATTATTTTTAGGATTAATAACTTGTACATAGATGTCTCTTTTGCCACTTTTTGCAAGCGCATTTTCTAATAAATTAAAACAAATTCTTATTTGTTCGGTTTTACTTGCTTTAGAAGTAACATTTATCTCGTCGTTATTTTTAATGTAAACACCTTCTGCTTTTAAATCACTCAATTGTAAAACCGCTGCTTTTTGAACTTGATT
Organism: Mesonia algae; assembly: GCF_003253545.1. GTDB lineage: Bacteria > Bacteroidota > Bacteroidia > Flavobacteriales > Flavobacteriaceae > Mesonia > Mesonia algae. The sequence continues at coordinate 264,636 of NZ_QKYV01000001.1, read as the reverse complement.
TTCTAATTCTTGATTTTGAAAAATTAAAGAATCAGATTTTTGTTGATTAAGCTGAAGCATATTTGATGTACTATCTATAGCTTCTTGAAGTTCTTGATTTTTTTGAGAAAAACTGTCTACTACTTTCAATAATTTTTGACGTTGTCTTCTTAATAACTCGGCTTCAATCTTATAACGTTGTAATTGATCATTAGTCATTTTAGAACTATCTAAAGAGCTAAGAAGCATCGATATTCTTTTTTTCTCTCTAGATAGATCTTCTTTTAAGGAAGAATTATCAATAACAATCGCTTCGTATTTCTTCTGAAGAGTGTCAAGCTCGTTTTTCAATTTTTTCTTTTCTTGAGAAATAACCTCAATACTTTCTTGATTTTCTTGGTAAAAATTAAACGTGTAAACAATAGAAATAATTAAGAATAATGCCAATATCCCTACCAAAATTTTAAGTACACGATTGTCTTTTTTTTCACTCATAGACAGATAGTTAATCTATTTTTTACTAAATTGATATACTTAAAAAATCAATTTAATTGAACCTTGCAAAAGATTTTATAGCGTTTGTTTTTCCAAAGACATGTGTTTGTTGTTCTACTTCTTTATTAGAACAAGAAAAATCATTATGTCTTTATTGCAGGTATCAACTTCCTACAACCAATTTCCACTACCATAACGAAAATACAGCAAAAAAAGTATTCTACGGTAGAATTCCTTTGGTAAACATAACTTCTCTTTTTGTTTTTCACAAAAAAAATATGACACAAAAATTAATGCATCAGTTAAAGTATAAGGGGAAAGAAGAAATAAGCAATGTTTTGGGAAATTGGCTCGCAGAAGATTTAAAAACCGTAACCTGGGCAAAAGACATTCAGATAGTAATTCCTGTTCCGTTACATCGAAAAAAATTGAAGAAAAGAGGGTATAATCAAGTAGCGGGATTTGGGAAAAGCATCTCCAAACATTTGGGTTGTGATTATTCCGATAAGGTATTAATAAAAGACAACCCTTCTGCCACACAGGTATTTAAAAACAGAAGTTCCCGAGCAGAAATGAAACACGATTTATTTAAATTACAAAATCAAAATTTAATCGCCAATAAGCATATCTTGTTAGTAGATGATATTATAACTACCGGCACTACCTTAGAAACCTGTTCACAAATTTTACAGCAAGCTCCCAACGTAAATATTAGCATTGCTACGATGGCGATCACTTTATAAATCTAATATTTTTGAAAAAATAATCGTTTCTTTGCGTAAAATTTGGTGATATGCGATTACAGCGCTTTTTATACTTCGTGATTTGCCTTTTGGTATTTTCAGCATTTTCTAATTGCGCCAAAAGAGGTATGCCTACGGGTGGAGATTTAGATACGATCCCTCCTGTGTTTATAAACTCTTCCCCAGAAAACTTTAGCACCAATTTTAAAAATGAGGAAATAAGAATTTATTTTGATGAGTTCATTAAACTTGAGGACGCACAGAAGCAAATTATTATTTCGCCACCTATAGACCCTAAGCCTACGATTTCTCCGCAAGGAAGTCCGAAAAAATACGTAACTATTCATCTAGGAGATTCTTTAAAAGAAAACACTACGTACACGATTAATTTTGGAAACAGTATTATAGACAATAATGAAGAAAACCCTTTACCGTTTTTTAAATATGTATTTTCAACAGGAGGTTATATTGATTCTTTAAATGTTTCTGGAACGGTAAAAGATGCTTTTGAGTCAGAAACTGAAGAATTTATTTCGGTTTTATTGTATGAAATAAATGAAAATTATAATGATTCGATTATATATCAAGAACCTCCTACTTACATAGGTTATACTCAAGATTCTACCAATTCTTTTCAGATTGAAAATATGAAGGAAGGAAAGTATAGAGTAATTGCCTTAAAGGATAAAAATTCTAATTATTTATTCAATCCTTCAGAAGATAAAATAGACTTTCTTGAAGATACTCTTACCTTGCCTACAAACAGAAACTTAGAGTTTAGTATTTTTAAGGAACAGAAAGAATTCCGCGTAAGCAAAAGTAAACAAGTAGCTGCCAATCATGTAGTGTATGGCTATGAAGGATTATTAAATGACAGTCTTGAGATTGAGATTTTAGAACCAGATCCGAGTCAGTTTAACACACAAATTGTTAAAGATTTAGAGAAAGATACTCTGCATTTTTGGTATCAACCCGTTATTAAAGAGGATAGTCTAACTGTAAAAATTACTCAGCTTAATTATCAAGATACGGTAATTACTAGAATGAAGGAATTGTATAAAGACTCTATAGAAATAAAGAAACTTAATGAAAGTTCAATCAACATAAAAGAAGATTTTGGACTTACAGCTAATATTCCATTTAAAGCTATTGATAGTAGTAAGATTAGCGTTCTAAATAAAGACTCTGTTGCGGTAAAATTTTCTTCACGATTAGTGGCTTTAGAAAACAAGTTAATGATTGATTTTGATAAAACCGAAAAAGAAACTTACTATATTCAATTGCTCCCTAATGCCTTTACGGATTTTTACGATAAGCCTAATGATACTTTAAAATATCGAGTAAAAACGCCTGCTATTGCCGATTTGGGAACCTTGTCATTAAATATTTCTAAAGTAAAAACTTATCCTATTATTGTAGAAGTGGTAGATAATAAAGGAAAAGTTATTAAACAAAGTATTCACCGAGAGGACGACGGTAGTTCTTTTTATTTTGAACATATAAAACCAGGAAAATACAAAGCAAGGCTAATTTACGATCTTAACGATAATGGAAAATGGGATACTGGTAATTACTTAAACCAGACCAAACCCGAGCAGATTATTTATTTCCCAAAACTTATTGAAATGAGAGCCAATTGGGATATTAATGAATCTTTTATATTAAATTAAACGCATCTCGATCTTTTAAAAAACCGAAATCTTTTCTAGTTTTTGTTACAGACTCTAGACTTAAAGTCACCTTTTCTATAAACTCTGTTTCTTTATTTTCTTTAGATATTTTTTCTCCTAAAGCATCATAAACAGCAGAATGACCACTGTAAAGATGATCATTACCATCTAAGCCAACTCGGTTTACGCCAATTGTATAACACATATTTTCTATAGAACGTGCCTTTAAAAGAGCACCCCAAGCTTTAACCCTTTTATTTGGCCAGTTGGCTACAAATATGAGTAAGTCATACTCCTCCACATTTCTTATCCATACGGGAAATCGCAAATCGTAGCATACTAAAGGACAAATTTTAAAACCCTTATAATTGACAATAATTTTTTCGCTTCCCGCGGAATAATGCTCGTGTTCCTTTGCTAAGGTGAACAAATGTTTTTTATCATAAGTTTTATACTTACCGTTAGGAAAAACAAAGAAAAGCCGATTGTAATAATTCCCATTTTCTTCAATCACTAAACTTCCTGTGATTGCTGTCTTTTTAGAAGTAGCCATTTTAATAAGCCAATTAACCGCTTTACCAGATTCTCTTTCCGCTACAAGTTTTGCATTCATCGTAAATCCTGTACTAAACATTTCGGGCAAAATAATAAGGTCTGTATCACTTACTTGATTTAATTTCTCGGTTAACCGAAAAAGATTTTCATCGATATCTTCCCACTTTAATTTTGTCTGTATGATTGCTACACTTAGATTTTCCATTTTATAAAGTTATTGATTTATAAGAGAAAAACGACTCAATTTTTTAAACATAATAAATCTGTTTTTAAACGACTACAAATGTTTGCAAACGAAATTAAACGTAAGCAACTATTTATCAACCTAATAAAATTTGTCTTTGTTACCATATTTGCCCTGTTGAATTGAACGAACGAAAATCAACTCTTTTAAATTTTATTATTATGAATTCATTAAAAAACAAAGTACAGTTAATTGGAAACTTAGGAAATGATCCAGAAGTTATTGCTTTAGAAAGCGGTAAGAAATTAGCCAAATTTTCTATTGCAACAAATGAAACTTACAAAAATGCGCAAGGAGAAAAAATTACTGATACTCAATGGCACAATGTAATTGCGTGGGGAAAAGTAGCCGAACTCACAGAAAACTTTCTCACTAAAGGAAAAGAAGTAGTAATTGAAGGGAAATTAACATCAAGAAGCTATGAAACTAAAACCGGAGAAAAAAGATATATCACTGAAGTAGTTTGCCAAGAATTATTGATGTTATCAAATTAAAAAGCTTTAAAGCAATAATCAGCAGGTTTATAAAAAATATTCTTCAAAAATTATAAATAGGAATAATTTTTGGGGAATGTTTTGTAATTTAGATGATTATGAAAAAACTACTAACCATATCTTTTCTTTTTATTTGGGTACTTAGCTCATTTGGGCAAAAAGAGGCAAATATTTGGTATTTTGGAGATGAAGCAGGAATAGATTTTAATGTTGACCCGCCAATTGCGTTAGACAATGGGGTTTTGTCTTCGGTTGAAGGATGTGCTTCAATTTCTAACTCTAACGGAAATATTTTATTTTATACCGATGGGCAAGAAGTCTACAATAGAAATCATCAGCTCATGTCTAATGGCGGAGGTCTTTTAGGGGATAATTCTAGCACAAGTTCTGCTATAATTGTTCCATTTAAAGGAGTTGCCAATAAATATTATTTATTTACTACAGATGGTGTTGCTGGTCCAGATGGTTTACGTTACTCAATAGTAGACATGAATCTTGACAATGGTCTAGGAGCTATTACCAACGAAAAAAATATTCTACTTCACACCCCTGTTTCGGAAAAATTAACAGCAACTAGAAGTATTATTGATGGAAATTACTGGATCTTATCTCATAAATGGGATAGTAATGAGTTTATTGCTTACAAAATTGATGATAATGGCTTAAATCTTAATCCTGTAATTAGCGGTGCGGGAGTACAAGTGGGACCCACAATTACAAATAGCGCAATAGGCGTTATTAAATTTTCGGCTTATGGCGATCAAGTAGCTATGGTGAATTCTTACGAGCCAGAAGTTGTTCAATTATTCGATTTTGATAGTCAAACGGGTTTAGTCAGTAATCCTAAAACCATATTAAATACAACCAATGGTAATGAACAAGAAAATGTACATCCTTATGGGGTAGAATTTTCTCCTAATGGAAAATTTCTTTATGTAAGTGTTTCTTTCGATGGTTTATATCAATTTGACATTTCATTAAATTCTGAAACAGCAATTTCTAATTCTGCTATTAAACTAAAAGATTTTAGTTCTTTGTTAGGTACTTTGCAGTTAGCTCCTAACAACAAAATTTATCTTACTAGGGTGAAGTACAGTTTAGATGTAATTAACCAACCTAATGAAGCTGGAATATTAGCAAATTTTGAAAGTAATGTAATAAACTTAGGAAACAATACAGCCAAGTTAGGACTTCCTACTTTTATGCAAACTTTCTTTTTGAAAGATTTAATTATAGAAAATACATGTTTAGGTGATGTAACTCAATTTATTTTAGAAAACAATTTTGATTCTGTTATCTGGAATTTCGATGATCCTAATTCTGGAAACAATACCGCAACGGGAGAAAACCCCACCCATGTTTTTTCGGCACCAGGAACTTATCAAGTTACATACCAGGGTACTATAGGTAACCAAGTTCAAAATTTCACAAAAGATGTACTTATTTCAGAGACTCCAATAGCTTATCCAGTTTCAAATTTAGCTGAATGCCCTAACCAAGAAGGCGAAGCGTTATTTGACACTTCCAACATTATGAGTCAAATTATTAATAATCAACAAAACGTAGTAGTAGATTTTTTTGATGAAAATGGTAACCTCCTAAATGTACCGTTATCAAATCCTCTACCCTCTACTACACAAACCATTACAGCAAGAATTTCTAATGTAAATAACAATGAATGTTTTAATGAAACTACATTTGATTTAATAGTTTATAATTTTCCAGATACTAATTTAGAAGAAATATATAGTATTTGTAATGGAGAAAGTGTAGAAATTTCCATTCCTGAGAATTTCGACTCTTATAATTGGTCTACAGGAAACACTTCTAACTCTATTACTCTTAACGAACCTGGCATTTACACTGTCACTTTAATTAAACAGTTTGAACTAGGCGTTTGTGAAAAAATATATACTTTAGAATTAAGAACTTCCGAAATTGCTACAATTAAAAATATAGAAACGATTGATTGGAGCGAAGAGAATAATTCTCTTATCATACATGTAGAAGGTAGCGGAGATTATATTTATTCATTGGACAATATAAACTATCAATCAAATAATTCTTTTCATTCTTTACCTTATAAAAAAGAATACAAAGTTTATGTGAAAGATAAGAACGGATGTGGCATTGCTTCTGAAGACGTTTCTTTGCTTTATTATCCTAAGTTTTTTACCCCTAATAATGATGGGTTTAATGATCGTTGGAATATTTACAATTTTAAATCACAACGTGTCAAAAGAATTGTAATCTACGATCGTTATGGTAAAATCATATATAATATTACTTTACCTAATAGAGGGTGGGATGGAAACTATAATGGAAAAAGAATGCCTTCTAATGATTATTGGTTTTCAGTTGAGCTTCACAGTGGGAAAACATACAAAGGAAACTTTACTTTAAAACGTTAAAACTTTATTTAACATTTATTAAAGAAATTGTGATACTAATCTAATTTTCGATTTTTAACTCTTTTTAACGAATTTCAGAACAAATTGGCAACTAATTAAAAACCAAACCTTTTGTTCCTGCGTAAGTTTAATCGATCAACAAAACTTTTAGTATTATGAAAAACAAAAAGATTAAAGTAGAATCGATTAATAATAATCGTAGAAGATTTTTAAAAATGAGTGGTATCGCTCTTGCAGGATCGGGTATTTTGCTTGCTTGTAGTAATGATGATGATTTTACTCCCATAGATCCAGCCCCAGATCCAGATCCGAATACATTCGATTTAGGTGGTGGAGATTTAGGAGTATTAAATTATGCTTATGCATTGGAGCAGCTAGAAGCTGAATTTTACACTAGAGTTGTAAATGGTTCATATTGGAATGGAGCTGCTTCAGAAGAAAAACAAATTCTACAAGATTTGTATAATCACGAAGTAAACCACAGAGAATTCTTTAAAGCCGCACTAAATGCAAATTTTGATGCCGATTTAGTACTTCCAGAGTCGTTAGAATTTAATTTTGAAAGTGTAGATTTTAGTAATAGAAATTCTGTGCTCGAGACTGCACAACTTCTAGAAGACACAGGAGTTAAAGCTTATAATGGTGCTGGAAAAATTATTGAAACTGCTGCTTACCTTGTAATTGCAGGTAAAATTGTTTCTGTAGAAGCGAGACATGCTGCAGCGATTAGAAGCATTAGAGGTAATGATATGGGAGATTTTAAACTTTTTGCTGGAGATGATGCAGTAGATCCTAATACAGGGTTAGATGGAGCAGAAGATCCATCAGTTATCATCGATGCAGCAGGAGGATTTATTGTTACACCATTTACAGCAAACCAATTGCCGTAAATAACAATAAAGAAATCATTTTTCAATAATTTTTAAAAACAACATTATGAATATTATAAAATTTTTAGACGAATTTACATCAGAAAATCTTTCAAATAAAGGTTCTTCAAGGAGAGACGCATTAAGTACTTTTTCTTCTTTAGGAAAAAAAGCTGCTTTAGCAGCTGTACCATTTGGTATGGCTACCGTAACAAATAAAGCTAAAGCTGCAACGATGTTTCAAAGTACAGAAGCTGTAGGAGCATTACAATTGGCCTTAACGTTAGAATATTTAGAAGCTAGCTTTTATCTACAAGCGCTAAATTCTAATGTATTAGATGAAGATGGAACAGGAAAAGCAAACGCTATATATGAGCAAATTTCTTTGCATGAATCTGCACACGTTACATTACTACAGGATACTTTAGTTTCTTTAGGAGAAACTCCAGTTGATGAACCAACGTTCGATTTTACAGCAGGAGGATCTTTTGATCCATTTAATGAGAATGGAACGGGACAAGCAACTGCATACGCTCAACTTTTAGCATTAGCACAAGCTTTTGAAGATACTGGGGTTAGAGCCTATAAAGGACAAGCTGGAGCATTAATGGGTAATGATGTTTTACTAACGGCTGCTTTGCAAATTCACTCTGTAGAAGCAAGACACGCTTCAGAAATTAGAAGATTGAGAGGACTTCAAGGTTGGATTACTGGTAATGAAAGAGGTGCAGGTATGCCTGCAGATACTCAAGCGGTTTATAATGGTGAAGAAAATATAATTCAAGGTGGAGTAGATGTTACTACTTTAGGTAGTGGATCGCCATTTACTTTTGATTCTTCTACAGAAGCATATGATGAAACGATAACCGCAGATGAAGCAACAACAATCGCTAGTTTATTTATCGTATCTTAAAAAATCTTTTCGTTTCTATAAAAAAAAAGCATCTCATCAGAGATGCTTTTTTTTACATATATAAATATTGAGTTAACCTATAAGTATTAGCGTGAGCCTCTACAATGTGCTTTATTTCTTCTGAATAACCACCTCCCATACTTATTTGTATAGGTAAATTTTTATCTCTTACATTTTGTAATACAAATCGATCTCTTTCTTTACACCCATCAATACTTAAACTTAATTTTCCTAGTTTATCTGTAGCTAAGACATCCACTCCACTTAAATAAAAGACAAAGTCAGGTTTTACCTTTTCTAATAAATTAGGTAATATTTCTTTCAATTTTGCTAAATAGGCTTCATCATTCGTTCCGTTAGGTAATCCAATATCTAAATCTGATTTTTCTTTACGGAAAGGATAATTCTTTTCTCCGTGCATTGAAAACGTAAAGACTGCGGGATTGTTTTGAAATATTTCTGCTGTTCCATTTCCTTGGTGAACATCTAAATCTACAATCAGAATCTTTTTTGCTAAACCTTTATCGAGCAGATATTGGGCTGCAATCGCTTGGTCGTTTAACATACAAAAACCCTCGCCTCTGTCAGTATAAGCATGGTGCGTTCCTCCAGCAATATTCATTGCCGCCCCATGCTCTAATGCATATAGCGCAGCCTGAACTGTCCCTCCAGCAATTAAGCGTTCACGCTCCACTAAACTCCGCGAAAGAGGAAAACCTGTTCTTCTAATCTCTTTCTGAGTTAATTTTAGATTTAAAAAATCATAGTAATACTCGGCGTCGTGCACGGCTAGAATATACTTATCATTTAAAATTTCTGGCTCAAAAAAATTATCAGGTTCACATGTTCCTTCATAAAGCAATTGTTGCGGAAGTAATTCATACTTTTCCATAGGAAAACGATGCTTTGCAGGCAAAGGATGAATATAACTAGGATGAAAAGCTATTTTAAGCATTTTTTTTTAATCCTTAATTATTTTATAAATAAGATAAGTATTCCTATCTAAGTTATAATGACCGTAATAATAACTGCCATTGAATTGAAAAAGTGTTTCTGATTTTAATTTTATACCTTTTGTGAATTTACCAATTTTATCAAACAAATTAGGACTTACATTACCTTCTAGATGTTCTATTTTGTTTGAAAATAAACTTCTAAATTCTACAGATTTTGTTAACCTATAATCTAACAAATCTCTAACTAATAAAGAAACCGTGCCTCCAACAACCCCTCCAACTACAAAATAAAGAACTACTGGATCTTCAATTTCCTTAACACTGCCAAATGTTATTTCATATATTTCATTTTTTTTAATAACCGAAAGTCCAATATCTGCATCTAAAGATTTTCTAAAGAATTGTTTTGTGTTTTCTAAATACCTGAAGCTTTCAAAAGCCCCTCCATTTTGCACGATGGGGGTATTTCTAAAATCAATTTCATCTCCTTTTTTTAATAAAATTTCCTTTCTAAGTTCTTTCGTTTGGGATGAAAAAACAGAAAACAACATCTCATCTGATCCCATAATAATTTGGAATAAATTATCGTCGAAAAGGAAGCTGTTTGCTTTTACTCTGGCGATAAATCCATCTGGTTTGGGGTATTTAAATTCAGAGACATCCACTGTCATGTCTTCTAAAGATACATTTAGCAAAAAAGTGCTTTTTAACCACGTGTCAACAGTTACATCGAATCCTTTTTCTGTAAGGTAAATTTTTAATGGTCTTCTTGTTTTTTCTATCGTAGCCGGAAGATTCTTTTGAATAGTAACCGGGGAAACCATAAAACCATTTTTATAAGAGTCAGAAAGAACATCTTTAAGGTCTACCGAGTCACCAAACCTATCTAAAAAAGTATTTTCAGGGATCTTAATTTCGGTCTTTTTTGGCTCATTTAAGTTTTTATAAAACTCATAAATATTTAACTGAGAACCTTTCTTCGAAACAGAAACTATAAAAATTTTATCGTCCCTACTAAAGGTTGTAAAAAAAATCTCTTTCTTTAATTTAAAATCAATTTCATGGGTGGTACAATTTCCAGTCTCAAAATCAAAAACCGCTGTAGCATACTTTCTATTGCTAGAAGTATTCATAAATAAGCTTAGTTTTTTATTTTGAAATTGGTGCGCTATTACCGATTTTAATTTATTAGGTAGAGGCTTAGTTACTATTGATTCTAATACATTGAAGTCCTTATCTAGTAAATAAGCCGAAATTAACTTGTTTTTAAAATTGATAACCGCGACTCTTTGTGAAGTAGAGTCAACAATGCTAATGGTTTCATTAACATTCTCGTATGACGGGATCGAAATCACTTCCTTTTGAGCCAAAGTGAATTTAATACAGAAAAAGAATAGAAAGAAATAGATGTACTTCATTAACCTAAGAAATAATTTTTCCGCTTTTTACGTTTTCTTCATCTGGATTAACAAATACTAATTTACCATCTACATTTTCGGTCATTAAAATCATTCCTTCACTCATGGTTCCTCTTAATTTTCTAGGTGCTAAATTCACTAAGACGGTAACTTTTTTACCAACAATATCTTCGGGCTTAAAGCTTTCGGCGATTCCCGATACAATGGTTCTTGTATCGATTCCTGTATCTACTTTTAAAATTAAAAGCTTTTTAGTTTTAGGCATCTTTTCTGCTTCAACGATCGTTCCTACACGTAAGTCCATTTTAGTGAAATCTTCAAAAGTGGCGATTTCTTTTTGTGGCTCTGCTGCTTCCACTTCGGTTGCGTTTGCTTTTTTTGTTGCTTCTAATTTTTCTAATTGTTTTTCTATTTCGGCATCTTCAACTTTACTAAATAACAATTCCGCTTTAGCTATTTGATGTCCTTCTCCTAGTAAAGCTTTTTTAGAAGAAATATCATTCCAATCGAAATTTGCACCTTCTAAATTCAACATTTTATTAAGCTTAGCTGATGTAAAAGGTAAAAATGGCTTACTTAATGTAGCCAAAGCTGCAGCAATTTGAAGGGCTACATACATCACTGTTTTGGTGCGCTCAGCATCAGTTTTAAATGTTTTCCAAGGTTCTTCATCGGCTAAATATTTATTCCCTAGTCGAGCCACGTTCATCATCTCGGCTTGAGCTTCTCTAAAACGGTACTTTTCTATAGAACTAGCTATTACTGCAGGATATGCTTTTAATTCTGCTAAGGTTTGCTCGTCTATTTCTTTTAATTCCGCAGCAGCGGGAACTTTACCATCATAATATTTATGGGTCAAAACAGCCACACGATTAATAAAGTTTCCAAAAATAGCTACTAACTCGCTATTGTTTCTTTGCTGAAAATCTTTCCACGTAAAGTCGTTGTCTTTAGTTTCGGGAGCATTAGCTGTGAGTACATAACGTAATACATCTTCTTTCCCTGGGAAATCTTCTAAATATTCGTGTAACCAAACCGCCCAGTTTTTAGACGTAGAAAGTTTATTGCCTTCTAGATTTAAAAATTCATTGGCAGGTACATTGTCTGGTAAAATATAGCTTCCTTCGGCCTTTAACATCGTCGGGAAAATGATACAGTGAAAAACGATATTGTCTTTTCCTATAAAGTGTACCAGTTTAGTATCTTCATCTTTCCAATAAGGCTCCCAATCTTTATTTTCTTTTTCTGCCCATTCTTTAGTAGCAGAAATATACCCTATAGGAGCATCAAACCATACATACAACACTTTCCCATCACCACCTTCAACAGGAACAGGAATTCCCCAATCTAAATCTCTTGTGACAGCGCGCGGGCGTAATCCATCATCGATCCAAGATTTACATTGCCCGTATACATTAGATTTCCAGTCTTTTTTATGACCTTCTAAAATCCATTCTTTTAACCAAGGTTCGTATTTATCTAGAGGTAAAAACCAGTGTCTAGTTTCTTTTAAAACAGGTACATTTCCTGTAATAGCAGATTTAGGATTAATTAAATCGGTTGCATTGTGAGAAGTTCCACATTTTTCACATTGGTCTCCATAGCTTTCTTCATTACCGCATTTTGGGCATGTTCCCACTACAAAACGATCGGCTAAAAATTGCTGCGCTTCATCATCATACAATTGTTCGGTTACTTCTTCGATAAATTTACCTTCTTCATACAATTTCTTAAAAAACTCAGAAGCTGTTTTATGATGTGTTTTTCCAGAAGTTCTCGAGTAATTATCAAACTCAATCCCAAAATCTTGGAAAGATTGACGTATGATGCCGTCATATTTATCTACCACATCTTGAGGAGAAACCCCTTCTTTTTTGGCTTTTATGGTAATTGGCACACCATGCTCATCACTACCACATACAAAAACCACATCTTCGCCACGCATTTTTAGGTAACGAGAGTAAATATCGGCAGGCACATAAACGCCTGCTAAATGACCAATATGTATAGGTCCGTTGGTATAAGGTAATGCTGCGGTAATCGTATATCTTTTTGGCGTGCTCATTTCTTTCATATTTTAGGTTGCAAAGGTATGAAAAGACAAACGTTAAATGAATTGTGTAAGTCTTGATATTTTAAAGAGAAAGCAACTATTTTAAATCATTTACTTAAAACTTAAAAAAAAGATTTTTTATATTTCCACTTCTTGAAAATGAAACTCATGAAAACACCGCCAAAATTAGAACAAGAAGACCAAGTTGCCATTGTAGCTACTGCTAGAAAAGTAAAGAAAGAAGAATTGCAACCTGTTATCAATTTATTAGAAACTTGGGGATTAAAAGCGGTTGTAGGTTCTAGTATTGGTCTAGAAGAAAATCAATTTGCGGGAAGTGACGAAGAACGAGCAGAAGATTTTCAGCGGCAGCTAGACAATCCAAATATTAAAGCGATTTGGTGTGCAAAAGGAGGTTACGGGACCGTACGAATCTTAGATCAATTAGATTTTACGAAGTTTATAAAAAATCCAAAATGGATTATAGGTTATAGCGATATTACAGCTTTACATTCTCATATTCATAACATAGGGATTTCAACATTACACGCGCAAATTTGCTTAAACATAGAAAACAAATCAAATCTCACCCGAGAAACTTTAAGAAAAAGTCTTTTTGGCGAAGTTGTGGATTACACCTTTTCTCATCATAAACTTAATCGAAACGGAATCGCTGAAGACGAAATCATTGGCGGAAATTTATCTGTGCTTTTTTCTCTTATCGGAAGTAAATCTGATTTAGACACTCGAGGGAAAATTCTCTTTATTGAAGATTTAGATGAATACCTTTATCATATCGACCGAATGATGCAAAATCTAAAACGTAACGATTGGTTTAAAAATCTTAACGGATTAATCATTGGCGGGATGAGTGATATGAATGATAATGCAATTCCTTTTGGAAAAACCGCCGAAGAAATCATTGCTGAAACGGTTACCGATTATGATTTTCCTATTGCATTTAATTTTCCTGCAGGTCATATTGAAGACAATCGAGCTATTATGTTAGGAAAGAAAATTTCTCTAAAAGTTACTTCAAACGAATCTTATATGAGCTACATTTAGCTAAAGACCTTCTTCTGTTAAACATTTATTAATCTATAAGTTATGTTTTAGCAAGTCGTGAATTTTCAAGTATTTTAGTAGAAAATTGATCTATTATGAAAAGAAAACTCCTTTTAAGTTGCGTAGCTTTAACCACTATATTTTTGTTCAATTGTAAGAGTGAAACGAAGATTTCAAAAGAAGAAAAGAAAGAAATTTCAAAAGATAGCACTTCAACCACTGTAGAAACTGCAGTAGGTCCTCTAACCTTACCAGCACCATTTTCATCGGAATCGGTAACGAAACGTTCAGAAAATGTAGGATGGAAAGACGGAGAAACTCCAACAGCTCCAGAAGGGTTTACTGTTACTAGATTTGCTGAAGATTTAGAACACCCGCGTTGGATCTATGTAGGGCCTAACGGAGATATTTTTATAGCAGAGTCTGATGATGCTAAAAAAAGCGCCAATAGAATCACTCTTTTTAGAGATACCAATAACGATGGTTCACCTGAAGAAAAACATGTGTTCAAAGAAGGACTTAACCAGCCTTTCGGAATGCTAATTCACGAAGGTTATTTTTATGTAGCCAATGTCGATGGCGTAGTTAAATTTCCTTATAAAGAAGGAGCAAATCAACTAGAAGGGGAAGGAGAAATGGTGGTAGAGCTTCCTGCTGGTGGTTACAATCATCACTGGACGCGTAATATCATCACCAATAAAGACAAAAGTAAGTTTTACATCACTGTGGGTTCATCAAGTAACGTGGGAGAACATGGGATGGAAAAGGAAGAACGTAGAGCGGCAATCCTTGAAGTCAACCCTGACGGAACTGGAGAGAAAATCTATGCTTCAGGAATAAGAAACCCTATAGGAATCGATTGGAACCCAGTAACGAATCAACTTTGGGCTGCAGTAAATGAGCGTGATGAAATAGGCGATAATCTAGTGCCAGATTATGCTACAAGTGTAAAAGAAGGTGGTTTTTACGGTTGGCCTTATTCATATTATGGTCAAATTAAAGATCCTCGTTGGAAAGATGAACCACATAATGAATTGGTTAACAAAGCTATTATACCAGATGTTCCTCTAGGATCACATACGGCTTCTATTGGACTTACATTCTATACAGCAGATGCTTTTCCTAGTAAATATAAAAACGGAGCATTTGTAGGTCAGCATGGTTCTTGGAATAGATCTACCTTAAGCGGTTATAAAGTGGTTTTTATTCCGTTTGATGCAAGTGGGAATCCGCAAAAGCCTCAAGATTTCTTAACAGGTTTTATCGCTAATGAAGAAGATGCAAAAGTAAAAGGAAGACCAGTTGGAGTAACTCAATTACAAGATGGTTCTTTACTTGTGTCTGACGATGACTCTGGAATCGTTTGGCGAGTAGCAGCAAATTCAACCGAAAAGTAACCTTTATATTTAAGCCTTTGAAATTTAAAAATTTTCTTTACGGAACTACGCTTGCGTGCATAAGTGTATATAATTCTTTAGCTCAACAAGTAAAAGACAGCACTTCTCTAGAAGAAGTTTATTTGCAAAGTAGTTCCGTAAAGGGAGAATTGAAGAAAACTCCAGCATCGGTAAGCTTGCTAAATAAAACCGAACTACAAAGAAGTTCTCCCACGCTAACTACGCAATCTTTTAATCGGGTTCCAGGGGTGTATACGCAGGCGGGCGCTTTAAATACCAATAGAATTACCATAAGAGGGGTTGGAGCTAGAGCACAATATGGTACAAATAGAGTAAAGGCTTATTTTAATGAAATACCTTTATCGAGTGGCGACGGGGAAACAGTAATCAATGATATTGACCTCGATGCTATTGAGCGTATAGAAATTATTAAAGGACCAAACTCTAGTTTATATGGGTCTGGACTTGGTGGAGTTATTCATTTGATTTCTGCAGATCCTGGAAAGGAAAAAACTTTTGCCAAATTTTCTACAGATGTAGGAAGTTATCAATTGCTTAAAAAATCTATTAGTGCAGGATTTGCTACTCAAAAAGCTTCCATTTTTGCCAACTACAATCATTTAGAACAGGAAGGTTATAGAGAAAATTCAGATTATGACAGAAAATCTTTTCACCTTAACGGAAAGCTCCATTTATCGGAAAAATCGAATCTTAGTTTTTTAGGGAATTTTACAAGGTTAAAAGCTTTTATTCCGAGTTCTATTAGTCTATCGGCTTATGAAGAAGATCCGCGTCAAGCTGCATTTACTTGGAAATCGGCCCAAGGTTATGAATCTTATGATAAACTATTATTAGGGCTTTCTTATCACTATCAATTTTCTAATCAATTAGAACAAACCACGAGTGTTTTTACTAACTACAAAGACGCTTACGAACCACGCCCTTTTGATATTTTACAGCAAGAAACATTTAATTGGGGAGCAAGATCACGTTTTGATTATCAACATCAGGTATTTAATATTCCGTTTAAAGCAAGCTTAGGAGCAGAGTTTCTTCAAGAAAATTATGATGGGAGTAATTTTGAGAATTTGTATGAAGATTTTCCCAACCAAGGAAGCGTAGAAGGAGATAGAATTGCTAATGTAGAACAAGACCGAAATTACATAAATGCCTTTGCCCAAATAGATTTTCAAGTAACTCCTAAACTTAATTTAATAGGAGGACTTAACGTAAATAGCACCAACTATACTTTGACAGATTTCTTTACGGAAGCGAATACAGAGCAACGCAGTGAGGGTAACTTTACAACTATTTTTGCTCCACGCTTTTCGGCTTTATACGAGTTGACCCAACAAAAAAATGTTTATTTAAATGTAAGTAAGGGTTTTTCTACTCCAACCGTAGATGAAACTCTAACTCCAAATGGGAAAATAAACACCAGCCTAGAACCAGAAACTGGATGGAATTATGAAATAGGGTTTAAAGGAAATTGGACAAGAAATTTTTATACTGAAATTGCTTTATACACCATTCAGGTCAATGATTTATTGGTAGCTGAACGGGTAGGTAATGACCAATATGTAGGTGTAAATGCAGGAAAAACAAACCATAACGGTATCGAATTATTAATGCAGTATACCTGGAATATTTCTCCATCAATACAAATTATTCCTTTTGTTTCTGCAGAATTTAACGACTATGAATTTGATGAATTTATAGATGAGGGTGACGATTTTCGTGGCAATGAACTTACTGGAGTTCCTAACGAAAAAATTAATGTAGGTATAGATGCTATTTTTTATAAAAACTTACGTTTGTTTAGCAATGCTTTGTTTGTTTCTAAAATACCACTGAATGATGAAAATTCCGCTTATAGCGAAAGTTATAAAGTCATCGACCTTAAAGCTTCCTACAAATTAAATATTCTAGAAAACTTTAATGTTCATTTTAATCTAGGAGTGAACAATCTTTTTGATGAAGCTTATGCCGTAAGTATCTTGCCTAATGCCATTGGGTTTGGAGGGAACGAACCTCGCTATTTTTATCCAGGAAATGACAGAAACTTTTTTGGAGGAGTGAGTCTAAAATATAACATTCAGTAAAATGGGTTATCTTTAGTAGAAATTATGATAAATGGCTCAACATAACGAATTAGGAAAAAAAGGAGAACAGCTTGCTGTTGATTTTTTACAGAAAAAAGGTTATAAAATTTTAGAGCGTAACTATCGTTATCAAAAAGCAGAAATAGATATTATCGCTCGGCTAAATGATATTTTATGTGCCGTAGAAGTGAAAACCCGAAGCACACCAGATTTTGGTAATCCGCAAGATTTTGTAAAACCTAAGCAAATACAACAGCTAGTAAAAGCCATCGATTTCTATGTTATCGAAAATGATTTAGATGTAGAAGTACGCTTTGATATTGTAGCGATCATCAAAAATAAATTGGGTACTAAAATCGAATTTTTTGAAAATGCTTTTTTACATTTTTAAAAATGTAATCTCACTATTTTAGTCCATTACAAGTTATATTCTTCATCTATCTGAAAAGCCGATAGTCAATAGTTAATTTTATTGATTGTATTAAAAGCTTTATATTGGATAAATTTATGTTATGAAATTAAAATTACTTCTGTTTATTCTATCAATTACTTTTTCTATCAATATCCACTCCCAAAACATTAATACAAATCCTTATTGGCAAGGAGAAATTAAATTAAAAGATGGTACGTTGAAAAAAGGTCTAGTTCAAGTGCCAAACAATCCAGCCCAATCTAGAGTTGCCTTCAAATTAACCGAAAATTCAAAAAAAGTAAAGTTTAAGAAAAAGAATATTGAAGCAGTTAAGGTAGTTTCTAAATCTGGTAAAATATATGAATTTGAACCTGTTGCAGTAGTAATTACAATCAAAGGAAATGCTTCTTTAGGTAAATCTTTACTACTCGTTTATAATCAAAATAATTATGTGAAATTTTATTTTAGTTCTGGTGTTTATCGCGTCAACAAAAATGATGAATTATATACGTTATATAGATTTATCCAAGGGCAAGATTTCCCTACGCTTAATTATTATCTAAAGAAGAGAGATTATGACAAAGCTCGATTATTATATATGACCTCTTTGGCGAGAGGGCTAAAGAAAGGTGCCAACGCTTACTTTAAGGAAGACCCCGAGCTTCTTCAAAAAATTAATAATAAAGAGCTTCGTTTTAAAGATATAGACGAAATTATAGCAACCTACTTAAACACTACGAAAAATATGTAAGGCCTAAATTATGAACCTATCATATGCCTTTATTTTCGTCTATCAAATCCATAAAAAAAGTGGAAACTTGACTTGAATGAAATGATTTTCTTCAAATAATTGAATTTCATTAGGAATATTCCACTTAGATGTTAATAACTCTGCTTCTATAGATTTTAGTTCTTTTCTCCATAATTCTTCATCATTAAAAGTATCTAAAAAGATAAGATCTTTATTTTGAATAATTAGAAAACCTAAAACTGTATTTTGATTAATATCCCTAAGACTTGCTTTTTCAAAAACAAAAGCTGAAGGGTGTTTCAGCAAACGCTTAACATTCTTTTTCATCCACCAATAGTAAAGGCCCCTAACTAAAAGTCCTATAGTTATTCCGATAAGAAATAAGGAAATCATATGTTTAGCTTTTCCATTCATTAAATTAATAGAAGAGAAAAATAAACCAAATAAAACCCCTTCTAACATCCATTTGTATGGAAAGAGCTTTACGGAAGGATTAAAATACTTCAAATAAAAAACTGAGCTCAAGCCTCCTAAAACTCCTATAGGAAATAATAATAATACCCTTGAAAATTCAATTTCAAACCAATAAACTAAGATTAAACTCATTGAAATTACAAAAATTGAAACTCCAATGCTTTGCTTAGTAATACTATACTTCATCTTTCACTATATTTTCTGTCTTTTTGGTGAAATTAAGTGGTTCTAATACTTTTAAAGCTTTGTCAACTGAGGTAATTTTATCAAAACTTAAGAGTAAGCGCAATCCATTACGGGTTTGTTTCTCTTTCATTTTACACTGCTGTGGATGCGTTTGCACATATTGTAAAACCTTGCTAAATATTTTTGATTGATAAAAAGCCGATTGCTGATCTGAAATAAAGTAACCAATCATCTTACCTTGCTTTAAGATAAGTTTTTCAATCCCAATGTGTGAAGCTATCCATTTAACACGAACACTGTTGAGAAGATCTACAGCTTCGGTTGGCAATTCTCCAAAACGATCTTCTAATTCGCTTTCAAACTTTTGAAGTTCTTCTTCGGTTTTAAGTTCGTTGAGTTTCGTATATAAGTTTAAACGTTCGCTAATATTATTAATGTAATCATCGGGAAATAGAATTTCAAAACTAGTATCGATTTGAGTTTCTTTTACATATATTTTATCTTCTTCTTTTTGCTGATCTGCATATAAATCTTTAAACTCATTTTCTTTTAATTCGTCAATCGCTTCACTTAAAATTTTCTGATATGTGTCAAAGCCAATTTCATTGATAAAACCACTTTGTTCACCACCAAGTAAATCTCCAGCACCGCGAATTTCTAAATCTTTCATAGCAATATTGAATCCGCTGCCAAGCTCAGAAAATTGTTCTAAAGCACCAATTCTCTTTCGAGCATCGTCGGTCATAGCAGAATATGGAGGCGTAATAAAATAGCAAAATGCTTTCTTGTTACTTCGTCCTACACGACCTCGCATTTGGTGAAGATCTGACAATCCAAAGTTGTTTGCACTATTAATAAAAATAGTATTGGCATTACTTACATCTAATCCGCTTTCAATAATGGTAGTAGATACCAACACATCAAACTCATTATTCATAAAACTCATCATAAGTTTTTCGAGTTTTTTCCCTTCCATCTGTCCGTGACCCACTGCAATTTTAGCATCGGGAACCAAGCGTTGTAACATTCCTGCTACTTCTTTTATGTTTTCAATTCGGTTGTGAATAAAGAATACTTGTCCGCCTCGTTGAATCTCATAAGAAACGGCGTCTCTAATGGTTTCTTCAG
Source organism: Mesonia algae (assembly GCF_003253545.1). Classification (GTDB taxonomy): domain Bacteria; phylum Bacteroidota; class Bacteroidia; order Flavobacteriales; family Flavobacteriaceae; genus Mesonia; species Mesonia algae. Next base: position 244,321 of record NZ_QKYV01000001.1, on the reverse strand, counting down.
AAAAACGAATCACGTGACTTTCAATAGGATATCGGTTAGGTGGCGGAGTAGTAATGGTGCTTAAATCTCTAGCCGCCATTAAACTAAACTGCAAAGTTCTAGGGATAGGTGTTGCTGTTAACGTAAGCGTATCTACGTTTTCTTTTATCGTCTTTAATTTATCTTTAACTGCCACTCCAAATTTTTGTTCCTCATCTACGATGAGTAAACCTAAATCTTTGAATTTTACATTTTTATTCACCAATTGATGTGTTCCTATAACAATATCAACTCTACCATTTTCTAATTCTTCAAGAACTTGTTTTTTCTCTTTTGCCGTTCTAAAGCGGTTCAAATAATCTACCGTTACCGGAAGATCTTTTAAACGCTCTGTAAATGTTTGATGATGCTGAAATGCAAGTATCGTTGTAGGAACTAAGACAGCCACTTGTTTACCATTATCTACCGCTTTAAAAGCTGCCCGAATGGCAACTTCTGTCTTACCAAAACCTACATCACCACAAACCAAACGATCCATAGGTCGTTCGTTTTCCATATCTTCTTTTACCGCTTGGGTAGCAGTACTTTGGTCTGGTGTGTCTTCGTAAATAAAAGAAGCTTCTAACTCATGTTGTAAATGAGTATCGGGACCGTAAGCAAACCCTTTTTCTAATCGTCTTTTTGCGTAAAGTTCAATTAAATTATAAGCAATGTGCTTAACTCTAGCCTTTGTTTTTTTCTTTAAATTTTTCCAAGCATTACTACCTAGTTTGTAAATTTTGGGAGCTTTACCATCTTTACCATTATACTTAGAAATTTTATGAAGCGAGTGTATGCTTAAATATAAAATATCTCGCTCCCCATAAATAAGTTTAATGGCTTCTTGTTGTTTCCCTTCTACTTCTATCTTTTGAAGACCACCAAATTTACCTATCCCGTGATCGATGTGTGTTACATAATCACCAACTTCGAGATTGGTTAATTCTTTTATGGTAATGGCTTGCTTTTTAGCATACCCATTTTTAAGCTGAAACTTATGATAGCGCTCAAAAATTTGGTGATCTGTATAGCCTACTATTTTACTCGTCTCTTCTATAAATCCCTGATACATAGAAAGTACAATGGTTTTATAATGTACTTCTTGTTCTTGATCTTCAAAAATATCGTGAAAACGCTTTGCTTGTTGTTCGCTAGCGCAAAAAATATAATTGGTAAAACCTTCGTTGTGGTTTTGTCTTAGGTTCTCTATGAGTAAGTCAAAATTCTTATTAAAAGAAGGTTGAGGTTTAGTTTTATATTGATGAACTGATGTAGGGTTTAAAAAAGCCTGAGTACCTACTTCTACCGTAGAAAAATCTAACAACTGCTTTTTAATTTCGGTGGCGTTGCAAAATAGCTCTTCAGGTTTTCCGTGCTTAATATCTTCAGAAAGCTTTTGGAAAGCTTCTTCCGCTTTAGCGAATAATTTATCTAATTGAGCACCAAAAAGGTCTAAGTTTTTAATGAAAACCACCGTTTTAGAAGAAATGTAATGTAAAAAGCTATCTCTAATTTCTTCTAACTGTTTGTTCTCTACATTCGGCATCACCGAAATTTTCTTTACCTTATCTGTAGAAAGTTGCGTTTCTACATCAAAACTACGAATGCTTTCTACCTCATCGCCAAAAAACTCAATTCTATAAGGTTCATCATTACTAAAAGAAAATACATCTATAATTCCACCACGAACCGAAAAATCTCCAGGTTCGGTTACAAAATCTACGCGCTTAAATTTATATTCAAATAAAACCTCGTTTACAAAATCTATAGAAAGTTGATCTCCTAAAGTAATTTTTAATGTACTTCTATCTAACTCTTTACGAGTAACGACCTTCTCAAAAAGCGCATCGGGATAAGTGACAATTACAGCGGGTTTCTTTCTAGAGTTAATTCGGTTTAACACCTCAGAACGAAGCAATACATTGGCATTATCGGTTTCCTCAATTTGGTAGGGTCTACGATAACTTCCCGGGTAGAAAAGTACATTCTTTTCTCCTATTAATTCTTCTAGATCGTTAAGGTGATATGCTGCTTCCTCCTTATCATTAAAGATTAATAAAAAAGGCTTGTCAGTTGCCAAAAAAGCTTCTGAAACCATAAAAGATAAAGACGATCCTATTAAACCTTTGGCATGTATTCTTGCTCTAATTTCTTTAGGCTGGTCAATAGATTTTTGCAACTCTTGCTGTGGCGAGAGTTGTTCAAATTTTTGGGCGATAATTGTTTTACTCATTGACGCAAAGATAATTGCTTAGTGCTTTCTTCACAAGAAGGAAAAAGTTTTTTAACGTAATCTTTAAATTTATTTTTTATCATTTCCCTAACACAGTTTCATGATCAAGTTGTGTAATTTGAGCTTAAAAATGTCTAACCAACAACTCGCATTTTTATTAGCTAGAATTACCTTAGGGATAAACCTTTTTATTCACGGATTAGTTCGTATTCCCAAACTTAACGCTTTCGCGGAAGGAGTAACACAAGGTTTTCAAGAAACCATGTTGCCATTACTTTTAGTAAAGCCTTTAGCTTACACTATTCCCGTCATAGAACTCCTCTTAGGTTTAGCGATTCTATTAGGTATTTGGACACGAAAAAGCTTAGTCGCTTCGGCTATATTTATCATTATCTTAATTAGCGGAAGCGCATTTCAGGAAAATTGGGATGGAGTAAGCACACAAATGCTTTACGCTTTATTTATTTTCTTTCTTATTAAAAATGAGGAGTTTAATATTTGGTATCTAACAAAAAATTCTAAAAACAATATTCATGGATTTACAACTAAAAAATAAAAGAGTTTTCATTTCTGGTTCTACTAAAGGAATAGGTCTTGCCACAGCAAAAACATTAGCAAAAGAAGGAGCTACTGTGATTATAAATGGACGCTCTCAAGAAAGTATAGACAAAGCGCTTTTAGAATTAAAAAAAGAAGTTCCTGAAGAACTTGTTTCTGGAATTGCTTGCGATTTTTCTAAAATTGAAGAAATTGATAATGCAATTAAAGAGCTAGGAGAAATCGATATTCTCATTAATAATGTAGGCATCTTTGATCCGAAAGATTTTTTTGAAATTTCTGATGAGGAATGGAAAAATTTTTATGAAGTAAATGTACTTAGCGGCGTTCGCTTAGCCAAAGCTTTAATGCCTGCTATGCTGAAAAAGGATTGGGGAAGAGTTATTTTTATTTCCAGCGAAAGCGGATTGAATATTCCTGTAGAAATGATTCAATATGGAACTACTAAAACTGCTCAGCTTGCAGTCTCTAGAGGTTTAGCAGAAATTACCAAAGGCACCAATGTCACCGTTAATAGCGTTTTACCGGGTCCTACATTTTCAGATGGAGTTAAAAAGATGGTAGATGCAGATGACAATAAAAAGAAAGAAATTGAAAAAGAGTTTTTCAACACCGAAAGACCTACTTCTCTATTGCAACGCTTTGCAGATCCACAGGAGGTGGCAAATATGATTACCTATGTTGCGAGTCCGCTTTCTTCTGCAACTAATGGAGCTAGTTTACGAGTAGATGGTGGAGTGGTTAAATATATATAATTAAAACAAAATAACATGGCTTATAAAGAATATGATGTATTTGTAATTGGTACAGGAACGGCAGGGAAAAATGTAGCTAAAGCTTGTGCTAAGGCTGGACAAAAAATAGCGATTGCAGATAATAGAGAATATGGAGGAACTTGTGCCAATAGAGGTTGTGACCCAAAAAAAGTTTTGGTGGGCTTAGCAGAAGTCATCGATAGATCACATAAAATGTTAGGCAAAGGAATTACAGAGATGCCTAAAGTAAGCTGGGAGGATATTCAAGAGTTTAAAAAGAAGTTTGTAGATAAAGTTCCGGCAGCGACCGAAGATGATTTAAAAGAATTGGAGATAGAAATGTATCATCAATCTCCAAAATTTATAGATGAAAACACATTATCTGTTGAAGGGAAAACTATAAAAGCAAAAAAAATTGTGATTGCTACAGGGAACAAACCCCTAGAATTAAATATACCAGGAAATGAACACGCTTTGGTAAGTGATGATTTTTTAGAACTCAAAAATCTCCCAAAAAGTATGATTTTCATTGGCGCTGGATATATTGGGATGGAGTTTGCTCATATCGCCGCACGAATGGGAGTCAAAGTCACTATGATAGATATGGAGTCTAGACCTCTTAGTAATTTTGAAGAAGCAGTTGTAAATCCATTAGTAGAAGTTAGTAAGGACTTGGGTATAGAATTTATTACAGATGCTTCGGTAAATGAAATTGAAAAATTGCGAAAAAACTTCCGCGTAAGCGCCAAAAAAGGTAACGAAACCTTAGAAGTAAAAGCTGAATTGGTTTTTAATACTGCAGGAAGAGTCCCATCTATAGATGAGTTAGATTTAGAAAAAGGCAACGTAAGCTTTACAAAGAAAGGAATAAGTGTAAATAAATTTTTACAGAACCCAAGCAATAAAAATGTGTTTGCTTGTGGTGATGTTTCAGATAGTGAAGGATTGCCTTTAACTCCGCTTTCTTCTCAAGAATCTAAAGTGGTAATTTCTCACTTAACGGAAGAAAATATTAAAGAAGAAGCTAAATATCCGCCACAACCCTCGGTTGTATTTACCTTACCCCAAATTGCTTCTGTAGGACTAACAGAAGAACAGGCGAGAGAAAAAGGTTATGATGTAATTATTGAAGAAAAAACAGATTTAAATTGGTTCAATGCTAAACGTATTAACGAGCGGCATTACGGATATAAAACTATTGTAGATAAAAAAACAGACCTTATATTGGGTGCTCACATTATAAGTCCTGAAGCGGGTGAAATGATTAATCTTTTTGTGATGGCTATTTGCGGAAAACTAACGCGTTATGATCTTAAAAAAATGATTTTTGCTTATCCTACTTGGGGAAATGACATTAAGGGGATGGTTTAAAATGATAATGTAAAGAGATGCTATAAGTTGGAGAAAAAAGTGAAAAAGCTTTTTTAATATTGAATATAAAACAAATCATCCTAGGTCTCACCTAGGATGATTTGTTTATATGCTAATCTAAGCTTTATGATAACAAATAAGACTATTTTTTATTTATGAGGCGATACATTGGGTTCTGCTTTCGGTTAACAAAACCATGATAAGCAATATTCAGACCGATTAAAATTGCTCCGCCCAAAGCTATATATGCAATTAAATTTTCTTCGGAATTATGACGCATATAGATAGCAAATAATGCCCAAATACCCACGGCAGCAAACTCTCTCATATTTCTTGTGTAAATAATGATGATGTTTAAAAACGTGGCTACAATAATCATAATAATAGTCCATTGTATTTCAGTAAAAATTGCTCCATCCCATCCTATTTTTGCTAAATAAGCAGAAATATTGGCGATGGTGGCTACCGCAACCCAACCAGCGTAGAAGCAAATAGGCCACCAGCTAAAAGCTATAATTTTTAGCGGAGCATCCCATCGTTCCATATTTGTATTAAGAATAATTTTAATAAGGGAAAACAGAATTAGCAACATAAAAAAGATGGATAATCCTGTATATTCATATAGCCAAACAATTACCCAAGCCGCGTTGGCAAGGTTGGCTATCACAAACCAGAGACTTGTTTGCTGAAGAAATTTTAGATCATTTTTAGGTCCGAATGTCTGATAGATTTGATAACCCGAAAAAGCTAGTAACCCTAAATAAATAACTCCCCAAATGGCAAACGCATAACCTGCAGGAGTAAATAAATTATAATATTCATCACTCAAACTCCCCATTGTATTTCCGTTAAGTTGTATGGCTTGCGTATAGTAGCTTACAAAAAGGGTAATTAAAACAGAAATGAAATTAAGTATAGCTAGTAATTTTGGTTTCATAATTGAATGTCTTTATTCGTCATTTTAAACTTGATCTAAGATCTCTTTCTCATTCTTCTAGATATTAACAAAAAACAATTTGAGGGTGACGAAGTTTCACTCGAATTTACTAAAGAGCTGATTAAACCCACGTTAGTAGTAAGTTAAAGTTTTAAGCAACCTGAATTACATTAGTGTTTGTACAAACGTACACTTTTTCATTTTCATTAGGTTTCATTACATATACTCCTGTAAATTCCCCAAAAGCAGGTAGTATGAGTTGGTTTTGACTTTGGAAGAAACACTTTAATTTTAAATGTTGTTTTCCCATTCCAGATAATCGATAACCAGGATGTATATGTCCGCAAATATTAAAAGCGCCTTCTTTTTTTTCTGGGTGGTGCGTTAACCGAAATCTTCCCATATGAAGTTCTGGTACTACTTCAACTCCAATTTTTTCAAAACGAAGCGGAGAAATAATATCATGGTTTCCTGTAATTAATATGATTTCAGCTGACTGGAATTTTACCCAACTTTCAAATAAATTCCATTCCATATTTAAAGCGCTATGAAAAAGATCTCCCAGAAAAATAATTTTTTGCGGCTGAAATTCTTTTACCGCTTCATCTAATCTATCGAAATTTTTTTGAATAGCACTTTGAGGAACTGCACTTCCGTATTTTCTAAAATGAGAGATTTTTCCTAGATGAACATCGGCAATGAGTAATGCTTTTTGATCCTCCCAATAAGCAACGCCGTGACACGTAAAATGAAAGTGATTATGTAAGATATTTATATTCAAGGATTATTTGATTTCTTCAAAAATAATTTCTCGATTTGTTTTAATAATGCTAGCTAAATAATAAGGTTGCGTCATTACGCTTGTAGCCATACCCTCTGGATGTGATTTTCTGTATTTAAAAATGATTTTATCTGGAGTTTGTTCACTTTCTACAATCTCAATAGAATGTCCGCCGGTGGTTTGTTGTTTATCAAAAAGAACAATCAATATTCTTTCTTTAAAATCTATTGAAAGGTTAGGCAAATCATTAGAAGAATTACCTGTAGAAATTATCTTCTTTTTGAGATTTATCCAATCTTCTTGAGAAGTAATTACCATTTGTTGTTCATCAATCTGTTCTTGTCCATTACCATAAAGGTTGCCTTGTGAAATTTTTTTCAGAGAAATTTCTATTGGTTTTTGGGCAGAATTACAGCTAAATAAAATAAGTGTAAGACTTATACAGAGAAGTTTTTTCATTGTTATGAATTAAGATTCTAAGGTAATATTTTGAACTTTGAATAAATACTGATTTAACACACTTTTTGCGTTAAGGATAGAAGAGAAATCCCGCAGTAAGTAGAAGCGATAGCGTCAACTTACGAGGAATTGAAACGTATAGCCTGACCCTTTAGGGTAACGCCCAAATTATTTTTCTAATTGTTTTAGCATACGCTGAATACGATCTTCTAATTTTTCTGAAGAAAGCTTTTCTCGTAATCTATCGGTAATAATAGGAAAAGAGAATGGTGTGGGTTTATCGCAGTTTTTCCAAATAATATTTTGATGATTTATTCTTTCTAGAGCTAACCTCAACCTTCCTTCTTCTAATTGATGTTCAAAAGTTTCTGTAAACGCTTGCTGAAATAAAAGATTGTGAGGTTCGTAGTCTCTAAAAACATCAAATAGTAATTGAGAACTCGATTGTAAATGTTTGCTTTTAACTAATTTATTGGGGTAGCCGGTAAATACCAAACCTGCAATAACGGCAATATCACGAAATTTTCGGCGAGCCATTTCGGTAGCATTCAAGCTTTTGTAAAGATCATCCATCAAAAAATCAGCCGAAAATAAATTGTTATCTAGCACTTGTTGCATATCGATTTCTTGGTCTGATAATAGCTCAAAACCATAATCATTAAACGCAATACTAAAAGAAATAGGAGACAATAAACTTATGCGATATGCCAACAGACTGCCCAAAGCTTCGTGTACAAATCTACCTTCAAAGGGATAAAATACTGCGTGATAACCTTCTCTGGTTTTAAAGGTTTCTATTAGAAATTGATGTTGTTTAGGAATGATGGATTCTTTAAGTTGTCTTTTTAGAATAGGCTCTAAGGCTTTTAACTCCTTCGATTTCTTAGCATTTGTTTGATGAACACTTTCTGCCGCATCATATAATTCTTCTCGAAGCAGTTCACTCATTTGAGCAGAAAAGGTCATCCTGCCGCCCATCCAACTGGGTACCTTTGCTGTTTTTTGTTTAGATTTTCTTACTTGTACTTGCATTCCCTTGATACGGACCAGTTCTAAATTTCTTCCTGCAAAAGTAAATACATCACCAGGTTTTAATTTTGAAACAAAAAACTCTTCAATCGTACCTATATATCCTCCTTTGATGTACTTTACACTTAATACCGCGTCACTTACAATAGTTCCTATTTGCAAACGGTGGCGCATTGCTATTCCTCTATGGTTCACTTTAAATTTGCCATCTTCTTCTATTTCTACTTTTTTATATTCATCATAAGTTTTTAAACTTTCTCCTCCAGTGGTAATAAAACTTAAACACCATTTCCATTGTTTTTGAGTGAGTGCTTGAAAACAAAACGTAGATTTAATTTCAGGATAAATTTCTTGCGGATAAAACCCCTCAGATACTGCTAAGGTGGTGAGGTATTGTACCAATACATCAAAACTTTGTAAATATGGAACCCTATCTTCTACTACGGTATTTTTTGCTGCTTTTTGAAGAGCGGCAGCTTCAATTAATTCCATAGCGTGCGTGGGCAGAAAATGAATTACACTTACTTTTCCTGGTTGGTGACCACTTCTTCCTGCTCGTTGTAAGAACCGAGCCACACCTTTTGGTCCGCCAATTTGAATAATAGTTTCTACAGGAGCAAAATCTACTCCTAAATCTAAACTCGATGTACAAACTACTGCTTTTAAGTTCTCATTTCTAATGGCTTGCTCTACCCATAGTCGAGTTTCTTTGTTAATACTCCCGTGATGCATCGCAACTTCGCCTGCAAACTCTGGATACTTTTCCATTAACTTCTGAAACCACAATTCACATTGAGATCGAGTATTGGTAAAAATTAAAGTGGTTTTAGATTTTTTAATGATTGGCACGACTTCATCTAAGAGGTGTAAACCTAAATGACCTCGCCAAGGGAATTTTTCCATCTTTTCAGGAATGATAGATTCCACTTGAATTTTTTTCTTCAGCTTCGCTTTTACTAAAACAGAATTCTCATTTGATTTACCCGCAGGTCCTAATAAAACATCTTTCGCTTGATTTAAATTACCTATCGTAGCAGAAATACCCCAAATTTTTAGATTTTTAGATACAGTTTTTAATCGGGATAGTGCAAGCTCCATTTGAACACCTCGCTTGGTACCTAAAAGTTCGTGCCACTCGTCAATAACGACCGCGTTTAAATTGTGAAAAAGATGATCATATTTTTTTGAAGAAAGCAATAGCTGTAAACTTTCTGGGGTGGTGATTAGCAAGTCTGGCATATTTCTCTTTTGTGCCGCTCGTTCTTTTTGTGAAGTATCTCCCGTTCTAATCCCTACAGTAATCGTTGGATCGATATCTTGACAAAACCGAGTTGCTGCTTGAGAAATTTCTACAGAAAGTGCTCTAAGAGGAGTAATCCATAAAGCTCTTAAACCTTTTTTTTTCTGTTTAGCTTTTTGCTTTTCTTTTAATATTTCTAGAGCAATTGGTACCCAAAGGGCGTAAGTTTTTCCGCTTCCTGTAGGCGCGTTTAACAATCCGTTTTTTCCAGACAAAAAAGCTTTCCAAGTTTGTTTTTGAAAAGTAAAAGGTTTCCATTCTTGTTCTAAAAACCAATCTTCGGCAACTGTTAGAAGTTGTTTCTTAGTACTCAGCTTATTTTCCATATTATTTAGGAATTAAAGCTTTTAAATCTTCTAACGTATTAGCGTCTTCTATCTTTTTATCTTGTCGCCAACGCAAAATTCTAGGGAAACGCGTGGCTACTCCGCTTTTATGACGTTTTGATTCGGCAATACCTTCAAAGGCAATTTCAAATACGTGATGTGGTGTCACGCTTCTCACAGGACCATAGCGTTCTAAAGTATTTCTCTTGATCCAAGCATCTACTTTACGGAATTCTGCATCGGTTAAACCGGAATAGGCTTTAGCAAAGGTGACCAGTTCTTCTTTACTTTCATCCCACAGCCCAAAAGTATAATCTGTAAATAAATTACTACGTCTTCCGTGGCCACGCATGGCGTAAGTTAGAACAGCATCTATGGTTAACGGATCTACTTTCCATTTCCACCAATCGCCTTTTTTTCTGCCTACCAAATAGGGAGAATCCCAACGCTTCAACATTAACCCTTCAGATTTTACTTCCCTAGAGCGTTCTCTTTCTTTTGTGGCTTCTTCCCAATTTTCAAATGAAATAGTTTTAGACAAATGCAACGGTATTTTTTCCGAAGCTACTTCAGCATAAAGCTTTTCTAAGATATTTCGGCGTTCGCGGTATGGTTTTTCTCGTATATCTTCTCCCTTCCATTCTAAAACATCATAAGCTTTTAGAATAACAGGTGTTTTTTCTAGTAATTTTTTAGTGATATTTTTTCGACCTATTCTGGTTTGCAAATCTTTAAACGTACCTATTTCATTTTCTGGGAAAGGCAAAATTTCTCCGTCGATAACCGTTCCATCAGGAATTATATCAATAAACTTTTCAAATTCGGGGTATTTATCGGTTACCAATTCTTCCCCACGACTCCACACAAAAAGCTCGCTATTTCTAATAATGACCTGAGATCTAATACCGTCCCATTTATGTTCTGCCGCCCATTCTTTGACACTACCTAAACTTTCTGGCTTATCTTCAATAGCATAAGCGAGATAAAAAGGATAAGGTTTAGAAAGAAAATCTTCTGGCTTTTCTTCGAGTATTAAATCGTTAAACGTTGTGGTTGCAGGATCCCAATTACCCATAAGTTTGTAAGCGAGAATATCCTCATCTATATCGGTAGCTTTTGATAAAGCTCTAGTCATTAATTTTTGACTCACGCCTATTCTAAAACTACCTGTAATTAACTTGGTAAATACAAAACGCTCATAATAATTTAAGCTGAACCAATTCTCTTTCAAATATTCTTTCTTTTCTTCTTCCGAACGCGGCTTTAATTCTATAATTTCTTGTAAAAACTGATATAAACTTTTTTCTGAAATTTCTTCTGAAGGCGGAATAACCAATGCAATCGTTTCGGCTAAATCTCCTACAATATGGTAGGATTCTTCAAAAAGCCAAAGCGGAATTTTTGAAAATTCTGATGCCCAATTTCTCATTAATGTTGTATTTACCGGTCTTGGCGGACGCCGGTGAGAAAGTATGGCAATAGTCCATACTTTATCTTTATCTGAAGCTGTTTTCAAATAATGAGCAAGCGCTTCCACTTTAAGTGTGGTTTTATTGGTGCTATCTAAGGTTCTTATGAGTTCTGCAAATTGTTTCATCCGTTTTCTTCTTTTTCTTTAGAAACTTCTTCTGCGTTTTCCTCTTCATATTGAGTTTGTTCGGTTTTCGCATCATAACCTTGTTCAGCTAAAAAGCGTGAAAATATATCGGTATAACCGTGTGTACATATTATTTTTTCGGCTCCCGTTGCTTTAATAGAATTAAGCAAACCTTGCCAATCACAATGATCGGAAAGCACAAAACCTTTATCTATTGCTCTACGACGACGAGCACCTCTAAAAGTCATCCAGCCACTGGCAGATGCGGTAACATAAGGAACCATTTTTTTTATCCAAGTTGAACCGTGTGCGCTTGGCGGAGCAATTACTATATTCCCTTTTATCTCTTCTTTTTTGGTATCTCTCGTAATTTTATGTGTTGGTGGTAAGTCTGCGATGCTTCGAATTACCTCTGTCATATTTTCTACTGCACCGTGGGTATAAATTTGACCAATAGAAGTGTCTAAATGTTTTAAAATACGTTGTGCTTTTCCTAAAGAATAACCAAATAAAACGGATGTTTTACCGTCATCTCTATTTTGCTGCCACCACGTATTAATATCGTTAAAAACTTGCTCTTGAGGTACCCATTTAAAAGCAGGGAGTCCAAATGTGCATTCTGTAATAAATGTGTGACATTTTACTACTTCATAAGGTACAGCCAAACCATCATCCTCTGTTTTATAATCTCCAGTAAAAACCCACACTTCCCCTTTGTATTCTACTCTAATTTGCGAAGAACCGATAATATGCCCTGCTGGATGGAGAGAAAATTTTACTCCATTAATCGTAAATGCTTCATTCCATTCTTTACCAGCCACGGTTATATCTCCTAACCGATGTTTGATAATAGCAACGTTACTATAATGGGTAATGTATTGCTGATGTCCCCATCGAGAATGATCTGCGTGACCGTGAGAGATAATGGCTTTTTTGACCGGTTTCCACGGGTCTAAATACACATCTGCAGCTTGGCAATAAATGCCTTTATCGTTAAAAACTAGTAAGGGTATTTTCATAAACTCAATTTACTAAAAAGTAATTTTGAATACTGAAAAAGCCTTAAATCTTAGCGGAATTTTAAGAGGTTTTAACTTGTATAAAACAAAAAACCCCGATCGGAAGATCGAGGTTTTGCGGTGGTGCCTCCAGGAATCGAACCAGGGACACAAGGATTTTCAGTCCTTTGCTCTACCAACTGAGCTAAGGCACCAGTGCTTGTAAGCGGTGGCAAATATATATTCATTTTTCATATCTGCCAAATAATTTAATAAAAAAAGTAAATTTGTATTCATTAAATTTAAATAAAAGTGGGAAATCTTACAATAGATATTGGGAATACTTTAGCGAAAGTAGCTGTTTTTGAGCATGGTGAGGAGATTTATTTTAAAACATGTACACTGGAAAATTTTTCAGAAAAATTAAAAAATATTTTAAAGGAGCACCCTCAAACTAGTAATTTAATAATTTCTTCGGTCTCTAAAGATGTTAAGATCCTTTTGGAAGAGGTGCCTAAACATATCCAAGTGTTTGAATTATCTGCAACAACTCCCGTTCCCTTTCGTAATTTATATAAAACACCTCATAGTTTAGGAATAGATAGAATAGCGCTTGTCGTTGGTGCTGTAAAAGAATTCCTTGACAAGGATGTATTAATTATAGATGCAGGAACTTGTATTACATATGATATAGTGACAAAAAAGAAAGAATATTTAGGAGGGATTATTTCGCCAGGTATAAATATGCGCTTACAGGCAATGCATAATTTTACCTCAAAATTACCGTTAGTCTCTATAAATGAAAAAATCAATGTTAATATTACAGGAACTACGACACAAGAAAATTTAGAAATTGGAGCCGTGATGGGAACTGTTATGGAAATAGACGGTTTTATAGATCGGTATAAACTTCAATATCAAGATTTAACAGTTATTTTAACAGGAGGTGATAGTCAACTGTTGTCTAAGAAAGTAAAAAATAGCATATTTGCGCCCTACAATTTTCTGTTGAAGGGATTAAACCATATTTTGGAATTTAATACAACTAAATGATTAAGAAAACAATTTTTTTTACATTACTGTTATTTTCAGTATTAGTAAATGCACAAGAGAATACTTCATCTCCATATTCTTTTTTTGGAGTAGGACTCAATAAATTTAATGGTACAGCAGAAAATAGAGCTATGGGGGGCATAAGTATTGCTTCAGATAGTATTCATATTAACCTTCAAAACCCAGCGGGTTATGGTAAATTGGGTTTGACAACTTATGCATTGGGAGGTTCTCACTCTACAGTTAACTTAGAAAGTTCAAATTCATCAGATAAAGCTTCATCTACAACCTTTGATTATTTAGCAATGGCATTTCCTGCCGGTAAACTAGGATTTGGTCTGGGGGTCATTCCTTATACATCTGTAGGTTATGAGTTAGAAGATATTACAGGTGAAAGCTCAAGTAGATTTACTGGTAGTGGAGGTCTTAATAAACTTTTTCTAGCAGCCGGTTATGAAGTTACTAAAGAGTTACGTGTGGGAGTTGAAGGGAGTTATAATTTTGGTAATATCAAAAATAAGAATCTTCTTTTTCAAGATGGCCTTCAATTTGGTACTAGAGAAACCAATAGATCTGACCTTAGCGGATTTAAAGTTAATTTTGGTGCGCAATACGAAAAGCTTTTAGAGTCGGGATTGCAAGTTACAGGTTCTGCTAGTTTCTCTCCAGCAACTAAAATAGATTCTGAAAATGAGAGGCAATTGGCGACATTGCTTTTAAATTCAGATAATGATGAGATTATTGCTGATTTGAGAGATTTAGAAGTTGAAGACAGTGAGTTAACTCTTCCATCAGAATTGAAAGTGGGTGGAGGAATAGGGCAGCCTAGAAAATGGTTTGCAGGAATAGAATATGGTAAAAAATCTTCAAGCGATTTTACTAATAGATCTTTTGAGTTAAATAATGTGGTTTATAAAGATGCAAACAGCTACAAATTGGGAGGGTATTATATTCCGAATTATAATGATATTACAAGTTATTTTAAAAGAATTGTTTACAGAGCTGGAGTTAGATATGAAGAAACCGGTTTAAACATAAACAATGAAGATGTAAATGAGTTTGGCATATCTTTTGGAGTAGGTCTACCAGCAGGAAACTTTTTAACCAATGTAAATTTGGGAGTAGAGTACGGGCAAAGAGGTACGACATCTAACAATTTAGTACAAGAGCAATTTGTAAACGTATTTTTAAGCCTTTCCTTAAATGACAAATGGTTTGTCAGAAGAAGATTCGATTAAATAAACAAAACAATAACTATATTCAACTATGAAAACTAAATTCTTAATCTTATTATCAGGAATTTTTTTAAGTGCAGGAGTAACAAGTGCACAGGAGGTAGATTGTAATACCGAACTATCATTGTTCTCTCAAAGTGCAAAAATAAAAGATTATAAGGCAGCAAAGCCACATTACGACAAGTTAATTAAGAACTGCCAAGATGGAAATCTTGCATTGTATCAATATGGGGAGCGTATGCTTAAGCATTTTGCTAAAAATGCGCCAGAGGGTGAGAAGAAAGCTTCCGCGGAAGCGTTGATCGAAAACTATAAGTTAAGACTTAAAAACCATCCAGGTAAAACTGAGGTTGGTGCAACTTATGCCAACATTGGTGAAGCTATGTACGATAATAATATGGGTACTAAGGAAGAGCAGTTGGCGATGTTCGATAAAGCTTGGAAAGAAGATAAAGAGTCTTTCAAAGATCCTAGAGCTTTGTATGTTTACTTTAATATCATGGTAGAGTTACAAGATACTGGAAAGAAAGAGTTACAAGATGTATTTAATCTTTATGATGAATTAATTAAAAAGATTGAAGAGCAGGAAGTATCTCGTGCAAAACAAGCAGAACCTTTATTGAAAAAGCAGGAAGAGGGAGAGAAGTTAAATTCTAGCGATGCTAGAACGCTTAAAAATTCTGAAATCTATTTATCTAACTTTAGTAAAATTAAAGCGGGTATTAATGGATTGTTAGGTGAAAGAGCAGATTGTGATAACTTAATCCCATTATACAACAAAGATTTTGATGCTAAGAAAACTAATGTAGAATGGTTGCAAAGAGCTGCTAAAAGGCTTTCAGCTAAAGATTGTACAGATGACCCTATTTTCTTTAAATTAGTTGAAGCATTGCATACAGCAGAACCTTCTGCAAAATCGGCTCTTTATTTAGGTCAGTTAGCTGCCAAAGATGGTAAATCTGCGAAAGCATTAGAATACTATAACCAAAGTGCTGAGTTGGAAGATAATAACTTAGATAAAGCTAGAGTTTATATGAAAATTGCTGGTAACTATAAAGCTAAAGGTAGTTTTTCTACAGCGAGAAACTATTACAAGAAAGCGTTAAATTTCCAGCCTTCTTTAGGAGTAGCTTACTTACAAATTGCAAGCATGTATGCTTCTAGTGTAAATACTTGTGGTGATTCAGCTTTTAATAAAAGAGCAGTATATTGGTTGGCGGCAGATTATGCAGATAGAGCAGGTAGAGTAGATCCTTCTATTCAGTCTACAGCAAGTCAAACTGCAAGTAGCTATAGGGGAAGAGCTCCACAAAAATCTGATATATTCCAAGAAGGTGTTGAGGAAGGTTCAACGATTAAA
Organism: Mesonia algae; assembly: GCF_003253545.1. Lineage (GTDB taxonomy): Bacteria > Bacteroidota > Bacteroidia > Flavobacteriales > Flavobacteriaceae > Mesonia > Mesonia algae. The sequence continues at coordinate 228,311 of NZ_QKYV01000001.1, read as the reverse complement.
ATTGGATGTTGGATTGGAGAAAATGTAAGAGTACCATCTATATAATTAAGATGTTGCAAACATATCGAAATCATATTTTAAGCATTGTCGTGATACTTTTCGCGACAATGCTTTTTTCTTGTCAAGACCGGCTTAATGAAGTAAGAAAGTGGGATTTAGATGAGGGGAAGCCTCAAACTGCAGGTAAGGGAATTAATCTCTTTTATACCGATAGCGGAAAGGTTAAAGCTAATTTGAGAACGCCGTTAATGAAAGACTTTACGCATTTAGATTTTTCTTACAGAGAGTTTCCTGATGGATTAGAATTAGATTTCTTCGATGAAGAGGATAAAAAAAATACCATTATAGCCGACTATGGAATTATGTATGAGCAAACAGATTTGGTAGATTTGCAAGGCAACGTAGTAATTACCACTGCAGATAGTACTGTGCTTAAAGCAAAACAGTTATATTGGGATCAACAACGAGGTTGGGTGTTTTCAGATATTAACTATAATGTAAAGTTAAACAACGGAGCTTTAAATGAAGGTGAAGGCTTTGATGCTAATGAAAAATTTGATAAATTCATATCTAGATCCAATAAAGGAGTACAAATAGTAGAAGAGACAGAATAATATGATGAGATTTTTTAAATATTTTGAGTATGCGTATTTGGTAATTGCCGCGTTTTTTGCATTTGAATCTTATAGAATTTGGAGTGTAGATAGAGATAGAGCCTATGTGTTTATTTTCTTTGTAGCCTTAGCTATTTTTATGTATTTCTTTAAAAGGAAATTCAGGAAAAAAATAGAACAACGTAATCAACCATAAATGGAAGTAGATATACTTATAATTGTTCTTTCCTTAATCCTTTCGGCGTTTTTCTCTGGTATGGAAATCGCTTATGTTTCGGCCAATAAAATTCATATTGAAATAGAAAAAAAACAAGGTAGTTTTCTTTCTAATGTATTGGCGAGGCTTACCAAAAAACCTTCAAAATTTATAGCAACCATGTTGGTGGGCAATAATATTGCTTTAGTTGTGTATGGTTTTTTTATGGGAGATCTATTGGTAGAATTGTTAACAGCGCAAGTCCCGTTAGAAAACGCCTTTCTTAATTATTGGTTTACCGATGGATTAATAATAAGTCAAACTATTATTTCGACATTGGTGATTTTATTTACGGCAGAATTTCTTCCAAAAGTATTTTTTCAGATTTACGCCAACAACCTACTTAAGTTTTTTGCCTTCCCAGCATACCTATTTTACTTGCTTTTTACATTTGTTTCTTCATTTATAATCTGGATTTCCGATTTGGTTCTCAAATTTTTATTTAAAACCGATGGGGATGAAGTCCAGCTTGCCTTCAGTAAAGTAGAACTAGGAAATTATATTAATGAACAAATGGATTCGGTTGAAGAAGACGATGATATCGATTCAGAAATACAGATTTTTAAAAATGCATTAGAATTTTCTGAAGTAAAATCACGTGAAGTGATGATACCACGTACCGAAATTATAGCGGTAGATGTTTCAGAATCCCCAAAAAATTTAATCAACATCTTTACGGAAACAGGACTTAGTAAAATCTTAGTCTATAAAGAAACTAATGATGATATCGTAGGGTATATCCATTCTTTTGATTTATTCAAGAAACCAAAAGACATTAAGACCATTATGATGCCGGTTCTATATGTGCCAGAAACTATGTTGGTTAAAGACGTGCTTAATATTCTTATCAAAAAAAGAAAAAGCATAGCGGTAGTGATAGATGAATATGGTGGGACGAGTGGAATTATGACTGTTGAAGATATTGTGGAAGAGCTTTTTGGTGAAATTGAAGATGAACACGATCCTGTAGTATTAATAGAAGAAGATTTAGGCAACGGTACGTATAGGTTTTCAGCAAGAATGGAAGTAGACTATATTAATGAAACTTATAAGTTAAATCTTCCTGAAGGAGAAAACTATGAAACTTTAGGGGGTTTTATCGTGCATCATACTGAAGAAATTCCTGAGAAAAACGGTCAGGTAACCATCGATGGTTTTAAGATTTTAATCTTAGAAGTTTCTAACACAAAAATAGAATTAGTACAAATTCAACCGATTGAAGAAGACTAATTTTAATATTCTTTAACTTTTTAAGGAATTTCTGTTTTATAGTTTCGGTAATTATCTTATTTTCGCCCACTATATTTAGACAAATTCATATTCAAAAATGGCAGTATTAAATAAAATAAGGCAACGTTCGGTTTTTTTGATCGTAATTATTGCATTAGCATTGTTTTCATTTGTGTTAGCAGATGTAATTAGAAACAGTGGTTTCTCAAAAAATCAAAGCAATGTTGGCGTAGTAAACGGTAACGAAATTTCTAGAGAAGATTTTGCAAGACAAGTAGAAGCTGTACAGCGTAATGGTCAAGGAAACGTAACTACTGCGCAAGCTGTAAATAGAGTTTGGGAGAATAAATTACAAGAAACTCTATTAGATGAGCAGTTAGATGAATTAGATATTGAGGTTGGTCAAGGGCAAATCAATAATATTTTAAAGCGTCAGTTTACAGGAAATCAAAACTTCATGAATGAAGCTGGTTTATTTGATTTTGCTGTAATGCGTGAATATGTAGCAAATCTTAAAGCTACTTCTCCAGAAGCTTATCAGCAATGGTTAGCTGTAGAAGAAAGTGCTGCAAAGCAAGCAAAAGCTTCTATTTACTATAACATGGTGAGAGCGGGAGTTGGAGCAACTTTATTAGAAGGAGAGCAGGCTTACAAAATGGAGAATGATAATATCGACTTAAAATTCGTGAAAATTCCTTATGAAACTGTTGGTGAGATTGAGGTCTCTAAAGACGAAATTAAAAGTTATTTAAAAGATCATAAAGATAAATATGAAGTAGAAGCTTCTAGAGATATTCAATATGTATTCTTTGAAGAAAAAGCTTCTGTTAAAGATGACGCTGATACGAAAGTAGCATTAGAAAAATTGATGAAAGACCGTGAGGAATACAATGAGGTTTCTCAAGCTAACGAAATGTTAGACGGTTTTGCAAAAACATCTAATAACGAAGAATTTGTGAATGAGTTTTCAGATCTTCCTTATGAAGAGCGTTTTACTTTTAAAGACGAATTAAATAAAGATAATGCTGAACAAATTTTCAGTCTTTCTGAAGGACAAACATTTGGTCCTTATAAAGAAGGAGGTTTTTGGAAAGTAACTAAAGTAACTGGAGTAAAGCAATTAACAGACTCTGTGAAAGCAGCTCACATTTTAGTAGCTCATAAAGATAGTCCTGTAGGAAGTGATTTAGAAAGAACAAAAGAAGAAGCTAAGAAATTAGCTGATAGTATTGTTACTCAAGTAAAATCAAATGATTCTTTATTTGCTAACTTAGCAAAAGATTATTCATCAGATACTACTTCTAAAGAGAATGGTGGAGATTTAGGATGGGTAAATTATAGAAATACGACTTCTTCAAAATTTATTGATTATATTTTTGATTCAAGTTCAGAGAAATACGGAGTTGTAGATACAGAATACGGTTACCACGTTGTGTTAATTGAGGAAGCAAAAGCGACACAAAAAGCGGTAAAAGTGGTTACTTTAAGTAAAGAAATTGAGCCTTCAGAAAAAACTACTAACGACTTATTCGCAACAACTACAAAATTTGAAATCGCTGCAGCGGATAAAGGTTTTGATGAGGTAGCTAAAGAAAACAGTTACGAAGTAAGACCTGTAAAAGGAATTAAAGCGATGGAAGAAGCTTTAAGAGGTATAGGAAATCAAAGAAGAATTGTACAGTGGTCTTTTAACGAAGAAACAGCTACAGGTGATATTAGAAGATTTGACTTGCCAAATGGTTATGTAGTAGCGCAGGTAACTGCTAAAAATGAGAAAGGATTGATGAGCGTAGAGGAAGCTTCTGCAACAGTAACACCGATCATTAGAAAAGAAAAGCAAGCTAAAATGATTAAAGATAAAATTTCTGGAAGTACTTTATCAGAAATAGCATCTAATCAAAAATCATCTGTAGAAACTGCTTCTGCTGTAAATCTAAGCAGTCCAGTTTTGCCAGGAGCAACGTCTGAGCCTAAAGTTGTAGGAGCTGCATTTTTCTTGGAAAAAGGAAAAGTAAGCAAGCCAATTGCAGGAGAAAAAGGAGTTTATGTAGTAGAGGTTACTAATAGAACTGAAGCTGCACCACTTAACTCTTACAGAATGATCGCTGCAAGAAAAACAAAAGAACGTGCTGCTCAAGCAACAACTCGTTTAGTTGAGGCTTTAAAAAGCAGTGCTGAAATTGAAGATAATAGAGCTAACTTCTATTAATCTTTAAATTCTATAAAAATAAAAAGTCCGCTATTTTAGCGGACTTTTTATTTTTAGTAAAATAGGTATTTACACTTTGATTAATTATAGTGTATACTTAACTAGTTTTTGGGTTACATATTATTATTAAAAACCATTTCACTAAATGGAATAATGGTAGTGTAGCCTAAGTCTTTAAAATAAGACATCATCTTGAAACTTCCTGTAACCAAAATAAAATCACCACCCCATCCTCCAAGGCTTTTAATGCTTCCTTTATAGTTTTTAAATAACTGTTCTTTAATAGTAGGTGTTTTTAATACTTTAGATAAAATTTCTTCGTGCTTATTAATGAGTTGTTCAAATTTAGATAGACCTATAGTTGGGTCAAGAATACTATCTGTAATCTTATTAATTTCTATTGTAGCCTCTTTTTTAGCAACCTGATCTAATGATCTATAATGCTGAATGGCTTCTCTGCTATTCTTTTTCTGATTTAAATAAACAAAGAAAATTTGATCGTTAAAGTTTGGTTGAAACGAGACTGATTTTACAAACGGATTTTCTTCATTTCTCTGGTAAATTATGGGAGTGTTTCTATCCGCGCAAGCGATATCATAACCGCTGCCTCCAAAAGTCTTTTTAAGCAGCTGGTAAGGGTTAATTTGTGCCCATTGAGATAGGTTATGAATTAATGTAGAAGAGGAGCCTAATCCCCAATCTCTTGGAAATTCCAAAAAAGAATTAATTTCGTATCCGTTCTTAAAATCTAATTTTGAAGAAAGCTTAAAAACTTCTTGTAAAATGAAGTTCAAGTTTTTAATGACATCTTCATTTTTGAGGTTTTCTTTCTTTATTCTATAATAGATCTGTTGATTATCAAAATTAAATTCTTGAGAAAACCATAAGCTACCATCTGCTAAAAAACTACTCCATTTAATACCAGATTTGTCGGTGTTTTTTACGCTTAATTTTTGTCCCAATTTGGTAGGCAATGCCAAAGCCTTTGCATCATCGAGAACAAGGTACTCTCCTGTAATTAGTAGCTTTCCGTGAGCATAATAAGTTTTATGCATTTCTTAATTTTTCTAAGACTTCTACTACGGCACTATGAGAAACGGTGTTGTTTTTAAAATGAGCCTTAACTTCTTGCTTTTCGGAAGGGCTAGCATTAAATTGGTTAAGAATATTCATAAGGTGCATTTTCATATGTCCTTCTTGAATACCCGTCGTTACCAATGATTTTATGGCTGCAAAATTTTGAGCTAAACCAGCTACCGCAACAATCTTCATAAGTTCTTTAGCAGAAGGGTTTCCTAACATTTCTAATGCCAATTTAACCAAAGGATGTAAATTGGTAAGTCCTCCTACTGTACCCAAAGCTAAAGGAATTTCTATAGAAAAAGTAAACTTTCCGTTTTCTACTTTAGCAGAAGTTAAGCTGCTGTACTGTCCGTTTCTTGATGCATAGGCATGTATGCCAGCTTCAACGGCTCTAAAATCGTTCCCTGTGGCAAGAACAACCGCATCAATACCATTCATAATTCCTTTATTATGAGTAACAGCTCTGTAAGGTTCCGCTTTAGCGATATTAACAGCTTCAATAAATTTATGAGCAAAATGTTGAGCATCTTCCTTATTTGGAAGTAAATCTTCAACAGGACAAGAAACCTCGGCTGTGGCGATACAATTAGGAACATAATTAGAAAGTATGCTCATGATAATCTCTAAGGGCTGTTGGTCTTCGCTAGCGTTAAAATATTTAGCAGCTTCTTCTTTTAATGTTGCAGCAATTTCCTCTAAACAGGAATTAATAAAATTGGCTCCCATAGCGTCTAAAGTTTCAAACTCAGCATGAATTTGATAGTAATTCGCTAATGCGGAAGTCTTATCTCGAAGTTCTAAGCTTAAAACTCCACCTCCTCTTTTTTCCATATTTTTGGTGAGAGGTTGGAGGCGATTAAAAATTAAGCTTTTTGACTCATTAAAAAATTGCTCTAACGCCGGGAAGTTTTGAGAAGATAAAAAATGAACTTGCCCCACCTTTCTGGTGTCAATAACGTTCGCTTTAAATCCACCCTTATCACCCCAAAATTTTGCAGCATTACTAGCAGCAGCAATAACAGAGCTTTCTTCTATTGCCATAGGAAGAGCATAAATTTCTCCGTTGATATTAAAATTTGGAGCTACTCCAAAAGGGAGGTAATAATTAGAAATGGTGTTTTCGGTAAACTCATCATGGAGCTTCTGTAATTTTTTATCGTCGTTCCAATATTGTTTCAATAAATAAGTAGCATTTTCACTATCCTTAAAGTAATTTTGGGTTAGCCATTCTACTTTTTCGTCTTTACTTAATTTAGAGAATCCTAAAATTTGCTTCATGAGTTGTTTTGTATAAAACACAAATATACGATTATGATAATTTTAGGATGTTAGTTTTAAAAGAAGAATAAGACAAATGCGACAGCTCCCTTATTGTTAGTAAGTAGGTATTTAACACTAAATGCCCTCCATTTTTAAGGATTTTTTAGTAAACTTGGGATTCAAAAATTCGATTTCCTCAACTTATGAAAATTTTAAAATTCGCATTGGTAGTATTTCTAACTACCACGAGCATATTAAGTGCTCAAAATAAACAAGTTACATTAGAAGAGATTTGGGGCGGAACATTCCGTCAAGAATATTTACAAGCATTACGTTCTTTAAATAATGGTGAAGAATATGTGGTTCAAAGTTATGACCGTAGCGCTAAAGCGATGAATGTAGATGTGTTTAGCTATGAGACAGGAAAAAAAACAAGAACACTAATTTCTTCTGCAGATATTGACGAGTTAGATTTTTTTCAAAGTTATTCATTAAGTGAAAATGAAGAAAAAGCCATTTTAGGAGTAGATGTAGAGTCTATTTTTAGAAGATCTTCTAAAGGAATTTTTTATGTATACGACTTAAAATCTAAGGAATTAATCAAAATCTCTGAAGATAAAATACAAGAGCCAACGCTTTCTCCTAGCGGTAAAGAAGTGGCTTATGTTTTTGAAAATAACATTTACATAAAAGACCTTGCTTCTGCTAAAGTAACTCAGGTGACCACAGATGGTGTAGACAACAAAATTATAAATGGGGTTACCGATTGGGTTTACGAAGAAGAATTTGCTTTTGTACAAGCTTACCAATGGAATAAGGATGGAAGCAAAATAGCTTTCTTAAGATTTGATGAAACTCAAGTTCCAGAATTTTCTATGGATATGTATGGCACTTACGGTAAGCAGCTTTACCCTAAACAAGAAGTTTTCAAATACCCAAAAGCGGGAGAAAACAACTCTAAAGTAAGCTTACATATGTATGATGTGTCTAAGGGACAAACCGCTAAAGTCAACTTAGAAAAAGAATATGAGTACTTGCCAAGAATAAAGTGGAGTAATGATGCTAATATTCTTACCGTGCAGGCTATGAATAGACATCAAAATAACTTAGACCTTATTGCTGTGAATGCTTCAAGCAAGGAAGCTAAAGTTATTTTAACCGAAAAGGATGAAGCTTATATCGATGTAACCGATAATCTTACTTTCTTAAATGATAATAGCTTTATTTGGACAAGTGAAAAAAATGGTTGGAACCATATTTATCATTATGATAGAAACGGAAAGTTAATTGATCAGGTAACCGACGGCCAGTGGGAAGTAACCGATTATTATGGTTTCGATGCAAAAACGGGAAGAATTTACTTTCAAAGTACAGAAAACGGAAGCATTAATAGAGACGTATTTTCTATAAGAGCCAACGGTAAAAATAAAGCACAGTTAACTCAAAAAAGAGGAACAAATAGTGCAGATTTTAGCGCAGACTTCACTTACTTCATCAATTCTTACACAAGTGCAACTACTCCTTATGAGTTTACGTTGCACCAAGCAAAAAACGGTAAGAAAGTACGAGATATTAAGGATAATAAAAAGCTATTAAAGCAATTAGAGCCTTATAATTTCTCTAAGAAAGAATTTTCAACTATTTCCGTTAACGGAAATGATTTGAATATGTGGATGATTAAACCTTCTAATTTTGATCCAAATAAGGAGTATCCATTATTTATGTTTCAATATTCGGGACCTGGTTCACAATCAGTTTCGAACTCATTTTTTGGAACCAACGATTACTGGTATCAACTCTTAGCAAATGAAGGATATATCATCGCATGTGTAGATGGTAGAGGAACTGGTTTTAAAGGGGCAGAATTTAAAAAAGTAACTCAAAATGAATTAGGAAAATATGAATTAGAAGATCAGATTGATGCTGCAAAGCAATTAGGAGATAGAACTTATGTAGATACGAATAGAATCGGAATTTGGGGATGGAGTTATGGTGGTTTCATGTCGTCTAATGCTATTTTAAAAGGAAATGATACTTTTAAAATGGCTATTGCAGTTGCTCCTGTAACAAGCTGGCGTTTTTATGATAGTATCTATACAGAACGTTACATGACAACTCCGCAGGAAAATGCTTCTGGTTATGATGAAAATTCACCAATCAATCACGTAGAAAAATTAAAGGGATCTTATCTTTTAGTACATGGAGGTGGAGATGATAATGTTCATGTTCAAAACTCTATGCAAATGATAGAAGCATTAATACAAGCTAATAAACAGTTTGATTGGGCCATTTATCCAGATAAAAATCATGGTATATATGGAGGAAATACAAGACTTCATTTATACACTAAAATGACCAACTTCATTAAAGAAAATTTATAAATAACTAACAATTACTATATGTCGTCAGTAGCTCAAGCTAATAGAAAAGAACTTTTTGGCCACCCAGTAGGTCTGTTTATACTGTTTTTTACAGAAATGTGGGAGCGTTTCTCTTATTACGGTATGCGTGGGATACTTACCTTATATATTGCAGCTTCGGCTACAGCTATAGATCCTGGGTTAGGTTGGAGTAATAAAGATGCAATTTGGTTATACGGTTGGTATACAATGTTAGTGTATGTGGCATCTATTCCTGGAGGTTGGATTGCCGATAAATTTTTAGGACAAAAGAAAACTGTTTTAATTGGTGGTATCCTTTTGTGTTTAGGACATGGGGTGTTGGCCATTCCGCAGGATTGGGCATTTTTTACAGGACTTATTTTAATCATATTAGGAGTTGGAGGTTTAAAACCGAATATTTCTACAATGGTAGGTGGTCTTTATAAAGAAGGAGATATTAGAAGAGATAGTGGATTTACTATATTTTACATCGGTATCAATGTTGGAGCCTTTTTAGCAAGTATTTCTGTAGGATTAGTAGCTTATTATTACGGATGGCATTACGGTTTTGGTCTTGCCGGAATAGGAATGGTGCTTGGGCAGATCGTCTTTATGTGGGGACAAAGGTTTTTAAAAGGAGTTGGTGAGTTTACTGGTGGAGAAAATGTTTCAGAGGCAGAAAAAGCAGCAGCGAAACGACCATTAAACAAAATAGAGAAAGATAGAGTAATTGTACTTTTAATCTCTTTCTTAATCGTAGTTGTTTTCTGGGGAGCTTTTGAACAAGCTGGAGGGTTAATGAACCTTTATACAGATGCTAAAGTAGATAGAACTATTGGATTGAGCTGGTTACAGGAAATTCCTGCGGCAGTTTTCCAATCTTTAAATGCTGGATATATTATTATTTTTGGAACTCTAGTAGGTGGTTTTTGGATTACCGTAAAGAAAAAGGGCAAAGAAGCTTCTTCATTATTTAAAATGGCTGTAGGGACCATTATTATGGGACTTGGTTATGTGTTTATGATGTTTGCTTCTCAAGAAGCAAGTGCAGAAGTATTTGGGAAGGCAGCAATGATTTGGATTTTCTTAGCTTATCTTTTTCATACTATCGGAGAATTATGTACATCTCCTGTAGCACTTTCATTTATTACTAAATTGGCACCTCTTAAATATGCATCTATAATGATGGGTGTTTATTTCGCAGCAACAGGTTTTGGTAATAAACTTGCTGGAAGTATTGGAGAATCTGCGCAACTAGAACCTTTTGAAGGAACTATGATCGTGCAAAAGCAAGAGGTTATTCCATTTATGGAAAAAGACAGTATTGAGGTTAAAAATAAACAGAATAAAGTAGTAGATGTTTATGATTACCCAATTAACTTAGATAAAAACTTCAGTATACGAAGTGATGTTTATTTGCAAGATGGAGAGGTGGTCTTCAGTCAAATTGATTCAGATGAGAATTTAAATAGATTGTTTCAACTTTCTAATGGAGAAGATAGCAACACTCCAGAACTCAAAGAAACTCTGAATGAAAATAACGCTACTGCAGAAAACCCTTATCATGCGAGTATCATCTTTGAAAAAGATCCAGATGCAGCTAAGGTTGCCGAAAATGTAGGTGATGGTAAGAATTACGGAGTTTCTTTCGTGTTAGAAGAAGAGCAGAGTGAGCAAGAATATAAAACGTTTATGTACCTAACAATATTCACTGTAGCTTTTGGTTTCTTAGTAATTTTATTCTTAAAGAAATTAAAGAAACTTACCCACGGCGCAGAGGATAACGAGAGAAGTATAGACGGCGATGAAAAAGATAACGAACCATTTGAAATAGCAGATCCAGAAATAAAGAATTAATATATGTCAACACTATCATCAACTCAGCACGATGAGTTTTTTAAGAGTAAAGTTTTAGGTCATCCAGCAGGATTATTTGTACTTTTTTTTACCGAAATGTGGGAACGTTTTTCCTTTTATGGAATGCGTGTACTTTTGATTAACTTTTTAACCATGGCTATTGTAGGCGTAGATTTTCCCGGCTGGGGATGGTCTGCAGAAAATGCAGGAGCTCTATTTGGTACTTATGCAGGTCTTCTTTATCTAACCCCAATCGTTGGAGGTCTTATTGCCGATAAATTAATTGGTTATCGTTGGGCGGTAGTTGTAGGGTCAATTTTAATGACGTTGGGACATGCGGCCATGGCAATAGAAACTGAAATTATGCTTTATGTAGGTCTTGGTTTTCTTATTTTAGGAACAGGATTTTTTAAACCCAACATTACTTCTATTATTTCTGAAATGTATAAATACCTTCCAGAGAAAAAAGATGGTGCATATACCATTTTTTATATGGGAGTAAATGCAGGAGCTTTCTTTGGGATGTTACTTTGTGGTTACCTTGCTGAAAAATTAGGTTGGAGCTGGGGATTCGGTTTAGCCGGAATTTTCATGTTATTAGGTACTTTACAGTTTTGGTTATCTAAGCCTCTTTTTGGTACTGTAGGTGGTGTGCCAGAAAAAGGTAAAGAAATAGAAGTTTCAGAAGAAGAAAAGAAAGATTATAAAGCGAATCCATTTACAATGATCGATAAAGTATTGATCGTTGCAAGTACAATTATTGGGTTTTTATATCTTATTAATGATCCAGTTTCAAAGATTGGAAAAGTCGATTTATTACCTCAAAAATTCTTTGTAGATCTTAGCTTTGGAGGAGAACCTATATCGGGATCTATTGGATATGCTTTGGTAGGATTACTCTTATTTTTAGTATTAGTAATAAGAAGAATATCGAGGTATAGTAAAGTAGTGAGAGATCGAATGATTGCCGTAGTAGTTTTTGCTTTTTTTACCGTAATCTTCTTTTTATGTTTTGAGCAGGCAGCTTCATCTTTAGTTTTGTTTGCGCGAGATTCTGTAGATAGAGAACTCACAGGTGCCGCAGCTCTATCTTTTAATATTATTAATGCATTGCTTACCGTTATTCCATTGGGAATTATTACTTGGGTTCTAGTTTCATTATGGAAACAAACTCATACAAAAATATTAGGAGCTAATATCGTATTAATGCTTTGCTTTTTGGGAATTTGGGCATTGGTATTATGGATGCTTTATAGAGAATTTTCTGGTGGAGATGTAGAAATTACAGTTTCATGGTTTAGTATTCTAAATTCGTTCTTTATTATTGCTTTTGCATCATTTTTCTCTAAATGGTGGGAAAGTAAATACAATCCATCTGCAGCTTTAAAATATGGGATAGGATTAGTACTTGTAGGATTAGGATTTGGTTTACTTGCCTTTGGATCTTACGACTTAGCTGAAGGAGTTAAAGTAAGTATGGTTTGGCTTATTTTGGCTTATTTGTTTCATACCTTAGGAGAGCTTTGTTTGTCTCCTGTAGGCCTCTCTTACGTGAGTAAATTAGTGCCAGCAAGAATGATTGCTCTTATGTTTGGAATGTGGTATTTGGCTATTGCCATCGGTAACAAAATTGCAGCTTCTCTTGGAGGAATGGTAGATCAAATTAAGGAAGATTATAGCTTATCTACTTTCTTCCTAATATTCACTATTATACCAATTGCAGCTGGAGTGTTAGTAGCGGTCTTAAACCCGCTTCTCAAAAAATTAATGCACGGAGTTAAATAGAATTAACATTTATACCATTCTCAATCTAAGGATTGGAATGGTATTTGATTTATTTTAGAAATGAAAAAAATATTAATTATAGCAACGGTTTTAATTTCGGCAGTAACTACTGCGCAAGAAATTAAGTGGATGAGTATGAATGAAGCTTTAGAAGCTCAAAAAGAAAATCCGAAGAAAATTTTTATGGATGTTTATACAGATTGGTGCGGACCTTGTAAGCTGCTAGATAAGAAAACATTCGCCAATAAAGACGTTGCTAATTATGTAAATAAACATTTCTATGCTGTAAAATTCAATGCGGAGGGAACAGAAAAGGTAGATTATCAAGATTTTACTTATACTAATCCTAATTATAAAAAGGGTCGCAAGGGTAGAAACAGTCAACACCTGTTTGCACACGCTTTAAAAATCAATGCATATCCTAGTATGGTATTTTTTGATGAAGAAGGTAATTCTTTACCAACAGTTACAGGATATAAAACTCCGCAGCAATTAGAGCTTTATTTAAAGATGATCGCAAATGATGACTATAAAAATATAACGACTACAGAAGCTTGGCAAGAGTATCAGTCTAACTTCAAAGGAACATTTAAAAATTAAAAGTTGATGAGAGAAATGTGCTAAGATGTTCAATTATCAATGACGAAAGTCCCTTTTTTACCAGTATGGTGAAAAGGGATTTTCTTTTTTATAGCTGTTTCTTCCCAACGTTTTAGGTAAGAATAGTAATTGCTTCCATCAGCAATAATATATTTAGGTTGTAGTTTATCAACAACTCTATCTAAATTTACTTTCGGTGAATTCATTAGGACTAAATAGTCAACCGAATTCAATTCTTTTATGTTATAAACAGCTGTACTATCGATTATAAATATACTTTTATGAAAGACATTGTAATAATTCTTTATAGTAGTTTTAAAATTAACATGTTTCAAATTGTCCTGAATCAATAAACCTTCAAAGGGTTTTAGTAGTAATGAGTCGGAGGTAATGAAGGCAAGTTGTTTGTTGGTTTGTAAACCTAAAATATTCTTCTTGTTTTGATGAAAAATGTAAAAACGTTCTTGTTTCCGTAAAGAATAAATTTCAGAAATATATAATCCCTCTATTATAAGCAAGCTAAGGCTTAGCAACCATAGGTAACGCCATTTTCTTTGATATACATAAAAAACCAACAAGAGTAACGCTATTAATGAAAAGTAGAGCATGCTTTGAGAAAAGTAAACTCTTTCTATAATAAATTGGTTTTGGGACGCAATAAAATGTACAAAGTTCAATACAGCTTCAATAATATATTCGAAAACAACTCTTGCAAACTCTGGAATAGGTGCAATAAAACTCCATGAAATACACAATATACAGGCTGTTAATACCAAAAATATAAACGGAATAAGAAGTAAATTACTAAGGAGAAATAAACCTGGTATTTGGTGAAAATAAAATAATGAAAGTGGAAAAACACCTAATTGTGCGGTGAGCGTTACGCAACATATTCCCCAAATTTTTCTAGGTAACCAATATTTAAAATATAATTGGCGGTTAAGTATAGGATACAAAGTAATAATAGAAAATACAGCAGCATAACTTAATTGAAAACCTATATGAAAGATATAACAAGGGTCATAAATCAATAACGCTACAGCGGAAAGAAAAAGCATATTTAGACTACTACTTTCTCGTTTAAATGTATGTGCAAAGGCAATGAAGCTAAACATGGTTACTGCTCGAGTAATAGATGGAGTAAATCCTACTATAAATGCATATCCCCATAAAATGACCACAATACAAATACTACTCACTATACGACCTGTTTTATGATAAGATAAAGGCTTAAAGAGAAACTGTAGGATAAGTAGAATAAAACCTACGTGTAATCCCGATACTGCTAAAATATGCAGCACACCAGCTTTAGAAAAATCATTATATATGTTTTTAGAAAGCAAGTCTTTTTTACCTAAGACCAAGGATTCTATAAATGCAACTTGGTTTAACTGAAAGCCCGATGCGTATAAATTAGCTCGTATTTTTTCTTTAAGATCTATAGAAATTTGTCGCCATGAAAATTCTTGAGAATGGATTGTGACCATCTCATCACGTTTAAATATGATCTTCCCATACACGTGTTGATGCTTCAAATAATTTCGGTAATTAAATTGATGCGGAATTTTAGGCTCGTTAACCAAAGAAATTCTCTTTTTAATAAATACACGATCTCCAGTATGTAAATGTGGAGTAAGTGAATCTCCATGAAATTCGGTTAAAAGAATTTCAAAAGGTTTGCTCTTTCGGTTTCCCGGAATTACTTCAGCGGTATAATTATGAGTGTAAGCATTGGGTTTTAAGGATTTTATGATTCTTAATTGGATGCTGCTTTGCTCATGGAATAAACTAGAGTCAATCGAATGATTTTGAAAAATATGAGCGCTAGAAATCATCATACCAAGTGCTAGAAAGCAAATAAAAGCAATGCTGATAAAAGTGTATGGCTGTGTGAATAGTCGCTTAGTGTAGAAATAAGCAACACCTAAAATTACCGTAGCAACAAGGCTTACAAATAATAAACTTTCTTGAGGTAAAGGAAAATAAAGTCCTAGTAAAATCCCTAAAATAAGAGAAATACATATAAGGACTAAAGGAAGATTAAGCAACTTCATTCTTAAAGTTACTCAAAAAATATGAATGTTAGAAAACCCGTCGAGCCATAACGTAAGCAGAATTCCAATATTTTTCATTGAGAGAGGATACAATAACACCTCTCGAAGTAGTGGAGTGTATGAAGCTTACATTCCCTGGAACAATCTCCACAACCAAACCTACATGGTTAATAACCTTTCGGCTTTTATTAGTTTGGAAAAACAGCAAATCACCAACATTAACTTGGTTGGTGTGAATTTTATAACCTCGTTTTGCCATATCTCTAGAAACTCTAGGCAATTGAATTCCTTCTTCTTGAAAAGAAGTATAGATTAAACCAGAACAATCCATTCCTTTCTTTGTAGTTCCGCCGTACTTATAACGTGTTCCTTGAAAACCTAAAGCATAATTGGTAATGCGAGTGGCTTCGGGTACAGGATCGTATTTATAAGAACTGCTTTTTTTTATTTTTGAGTTCGCAACTTTTCGGCTAGAACCACAAGAAGCTAAACTTGCAATGATCAATAACAGTAGAATTTTTTTTATCATGGTTGTAATTTTTCATAAATTAAAGAAGCAGTTTTTTCACTGGCGCCAATTCCGCCAAGCTTATTTTTAAGCTCTTTGTATTCTTTCAATATATTTTCTCTTTTCGGATTCTCTAAAATCAAATCGAGTTCGTTTTTTAACTTTTTAGAATTAAATTCTCCCTGGATTAATTCTTTTACAACCTCTTTATCCATTATTAAGTTGACTAAAGAGATGTAATCTAAGTTAATAATACGTTTAGCAATTTGATAAGAAATAGAGCTTCCTTTGTAGCAAACCACTTCGGGGACATTAAAAAGCGCAGTTTCTAAAGTAGCGGTTCCAGAGGTGACTAATGCAGCGCTAGCAACACTTAATAAATTGTAAGTTTTATTGCTGATAAGAAAAACCTGATTCTTTTTTAAAAACTGTTGGTAATATGCTTCATCTTGACTTGGTGCTCCCGCAATGATAAATTGATAATCAGGATAATGCGGAGTTATACTCAGCATAGTTTCTAGCATTTTAGAGATTTCTTGTTTTCTACTTCCTGGTAATAAAGCGATAATAGGCTTGTTGGGAAGTTGATTTACTTCTATAAATTGCTCGAAAGAAATTTCTTCACGTTGATCAATAGCATCCAATAAAGGATGGCCCACAAAATGAACAGGATATTGATGTTTCTTTTCGTAAAAATCTTTTTCAAATGGAAGTATGACATACATTTCATCCACATCACGCTTTATGGCTTTGATTCGGTTTTCTTTCCAAGCCCAAATTTGCGGAGAAATATAGTAGTGCGTTGGTATGTCTTGTTGTTTTGCCCACTTGGCAATTCTAAAATTAAAACCTGGGTAATCTATAAAGATAATGACATCGGGTTCATAAGCAAGTATATCTTTTTTACACAAAGCAATATTCTTGAAGATAGTCCTTAGGTTGGCAATTACTTCTGCAAAGCCCATAAAAGCTAGCTCTCGATAATGTTTCACTAAAGTACCGCCTACGGCTTGCATAAGATCACCACCCCAAAATCTAAAATCCGCAGCAGCGTCTTTTTCCTTTAAAGATTTCATAAGGTTTGCAGCGTGTAAGTCTCCAGAGGCTTCACCAGCAATAAGGTAGTACTTCATAATTTATAAAATTGGTCCGATGACATTAAAGTTAATAAGGGCAATTAAAATCCCAGTAAGAATGGTAAAAATAATAACTCCTCTAGCTCTGTAAATTTTGTTTTTCTTTAAAAAAACAAAAAAAGGAAGAAAATTAAGAATTGCTCCGAGGGCAATAACACTTCCTAAACGATTATTAGATTGCGCTATTTTTAAAGATTCCATCAAATCTGGATTTAAAAATAGCGTAGAATATAAAAATACTCCTGCGCAAGTGGCTAATAAGCCTATCAAAAAACCAATAAAAATCTCTTTCTTAATCATTGAGTTGCCAACTGTTTAATTCTTGTATAGAATGGTGTGCTGTTAAATCAAATTGAACCGGAACTACAGAAACATATCCGTTTTCTAAAGCCCATTCATCGGTATCCTCTCCTTTATCTTCATTTACAAACTTACCTGTAAGCCAGTAATAATCTCTGCCTTGTGGATTGGTTCTTTTATCAAACTCTTCTACCCAATGCGCTTTTGCTTGCCTACACACTTTAATTCCTTTAATTTCTTTTGCAGAAAGTTTAGGGATATTAACATTGAGAACCACTCCTTTTGGAAGTCCGTTTTCTAAAACATTATTTACTATGGTTTCAATAAATTTTGTGGTAGGTTCAAAATTAGCAGAAAGAGAGTAATCTAATAGAGAAAACCCTATAGCAGGAATACCTTCGGTACCCGCTTCTACTGCGGCGCTCATCGTTCCTGAGTAAATTACATTAATAGAAGAGTTAGAACCGTGGTTAATACCGCTTACGCATAAATCTGGTTTGCGTTTTAAAATTTCTTGTTTTGCGATTTTTACGCAATCTGCAGGAGTTCCAGAACAACTATACTCCTTGTGATCCTCTGTTTCTTCTAACTTTACAGGGTCACAATATAAATTATCATTAAGAGTAATTGCGTGTCCCATTCCACTTTGAGGGCTATCGGGAGCTATTACAACTACGTCTCCAATCTTTTTCATAATAGAAATAAGATGTCTTATTCCTGGAGCAGTAATACCATCATCATTGGTAACTAAAATAAGTGGCTTTTTCTTTGACATGGAAGAATTTTTACGCTAAAATACAGAATTAAAAACAATCTAGATCCATCAGAAAAATAAGCTTCCAACAACTTAACAGGATTTTAGCTGTGCACCTACGAAAAAAATATTAATTTAGGTCGATCTTTCGAGAACATACAAAAAATCAAAACGATTAATGATAAATGGCATAATTTTTAATGCTATATTGATAGAATGCTAATGAAAATAAAAAGATTTATGAAAAGGAACTATAAAATTTTCTTGTTAGGGTTGTTGCTAGCTGTTGCTTCTTGCAGTTTTACAACTAACAAAATAGAAACTGACGGAGATTCAGATAAAGATGAGGTGCTTATCGAACTTATATCTTTTGTATTAACGCAAGGTCATTACAGTCCAAAGGATATTAATGATGAATTCTCACAGGAAGTTTATAAAGATTACCTTAACGGAATTGATCCGCGTAAGCGATATTTTTTAAAGAGTGATTTAAAAGATTTTGAATCTTCTAAAAACAAAATCGATGACGAAATTTTAGCTCATAAAATTGACTTTTTCAACCTTACTTATAATAGATTACAAGAGCGTTTAGAAGACACAAAAGACTTTTATGCAGAATTGCTAGAGAAACCATTTGATTTTTCTGAAAAGGAAAGCATCAATACTAATTATGATGATTTAGAGTATGCTTCTAATAAGAAAGAATTAAAAGAAAGATGGAGAACTCAACTCAAATTTTCTGCACTTTCTACATTTTACGATTTAAAAGAGCAAGAAGATAAAAAGGTAGAAGATGATGAATCTTACCAGCCTAAGAGCGATAAAGAGTTAGAGAAAGAAGCTAGAGAAACTACAAAACAATCTTTAGATGAATTTTACAGCCTTAATGATGATTTAGAAAGAAAAGATTGGTTTTCTCTTTATATTAATGCCATTGTAGAAGAGTTTGATCCTCATACTTTCTACTTTGCTCCAGAAGATAAAGAACGTTTTGATATTCAAATGTCTGGTAGTTTAGAAGGAATAGGAGCACGTCTTCAAAAAAGAATGGACGAGATTAAAATTGTAGATGTTATTTCTGGAGGTCCAGCTTGGAGAGGAGAAGAATTGGAAGTAGGAGATATTATTCAAAAAGTAAAACAAGAAGACGAAGAAGAGTCTGTAAGCCTTATAGGGATGCCTTTAGACGATGCGGTTAGCTTAATCAAAGGGCCAAAAGGTACAAAAGTTGTTCTCACGGTAAAAAAAGTAAGTGGTTCTATTGAAGATATTGAAATCATTAGAGACGTAGTAGAGATTGAAGAAACCTACGCTAAAAGCTCTATGGTTGAAAAGGAAGGAAAGAATTATGGTTTGATTAACCTGCCAAAATTCTATTTTGATATGGAGAATAGAAAAAATAGAAATGCAGCTTCAGACATTGAAAAAGAAATCATAGCCCTTAAGAAAGAAAATATGGATGGTCTTGTTATAGACCTAAGAAATAACGGAGGAGGATCTTTATCTGCCGTAGTTGATATTGCTGGTTTATTCATTAAAGAAGGACCTATAGTGCAAGTACGTTCTGGAGATAATAAAGTAGAAGTATTACCAGATACAGACGATTCTATTTTATGGGACGGACCTCTAGTGATTTTGGTGAATGAATTATCAGCTTCTGCTTCAGAAATTTTAGCTGCAGCAATGCAAGATTATAAAAGAGCTATTATTATAGGAGGCAAGCAAACCTATGGTAAAGGAACTGTACAAGGTGTTGTAGATCTTAATCGTTGGATGAGAAATAGCGATTTAGGAGATATGGGAGCTTTAAAAATTACTAGACAAAAGTTCTATAGAGTTAATGGAGGATCTACTCAGTTAGAAGGAGTGAAAAGTGATGTAGTAGTTCCAGACCGTTATAGCTATATCGATTTAGGAGAAAAAGATATGGATAATCCTTTACCTTGGGATCAAATTGATTCTGCAGATTATGAGATTTGGGATGGTTATATTGGTTTTGAAGAAACCATTGAAAGTAGTAAAAAACGAATGGCTAAAAATGAACAATTAAAGCTTATCGATGAAAGTGCTCAGTGGATTAAAGAACAACGTGGGGTTGAAACTTTTAGTTTAAACTATGAGGAATATAAGTCGCAAATTGAAGAAAGCGAGAAAAAAGCAGAACGCTTTGATGTAATTAATGATTACAATAGCGATTTAACTTTCACTTCATTGCCTTACGAAGTAGAGCTGTTTAAAACAGATACTACCTTAGCGGAAAAAAGAACCCGTTGGCACGAGAATTTAAGTAAAGATGTATATGTAGAAGAGGCTATTCACGTACTTGAAGATCTGAAACTAAATAATATTAAAAAGTCTAAGATGGCAACGATCAAAGACTAAAGTTAAATGAATAAAAAGAAATCTAGTTCATTAACCCATTTAGCGCTCCAAAAGTTTAAAAAAAACTTTTGGGGCGTTTTAAGTTTCTGGTTTGTAGTTTTTTGTTTGCTTTTGGCTGTTTTTGCCTACACTCTTGCTCCAGATGATACGGCGAATGCTAACCAAATGCATTTATCTATACATTCTAAAAACCCTGGGTTTTCAGTGAAAATGTTGAGTTTTCCTATAGAAACTTCTTCTCAATCTGCTATTTCTTCTTTTTTCTTTGGGGAGAATATTTCTTCCGCAGAGATTCCAATTACCAATTACAAAATAAGTAATGATACTCTTTATGCAGCACCTTATACAGGTGAAGGAATAGAGGGATTAGCAAAGACCTATACGTTAAAAGAAGATTTTAAAGGTGTAGATTCTTGGCAACATGTAGAAGAACAGTTTATTCGGCAGAAGACATTTCTTTTAGGAACCGACAAATACGGACGGGATATGTTGAGTAGAATGTTGGTGGGAATTAGAATTTCTTTATCCATTGGGTTTGTAGCTGTTTTTATTTCATTAGTCATAGGTATTTCTTTAGGAGCTATTGCGGGATATTACGGTGGTAAAATAGATCAAGCCATTATGTGGCTTATCAATGTTACTTGGTCCATTCCTACCTTGTTGTTGGTAATAGCAATTACACTTGCTTTAGGTAAAGGTTTTTGGCAGGTTTTTATAGCGGTAGGACTCACTATGTGGGTAGAAGTAGCGAGAGTCGTACGTGGCCAAGTACTTGGAGTGAAAAAACTACAGTATGTAACTGCTGCAAAAGCCTTAGGGTTTAGTAATTTTAGAATCATTCAAAAACATATTATTCCTAATATAATCGCTCCCGTTATTGTGATTTCAGCAGCAAATTTTGCCGCTGCTATTTTGGTGGAAAGCGGTTTAAGCTTTTTAGGTATTGGAGCACAACCTCCTATGCCAAGTTGGGGTGGAATGATAAAAGATCATTACAGTTACATTATTCTAGGAAAGCCATATCTAGCCATTATTCCGGGCTTAGCAATTATGAGCTTAGTTATGGCATTTATGTTAATTGGGAATGCTTTACGAGACGCTTTAGATGTAAGAACTTAATTTTATACCTTTAAAATAAAAATATATGTCAACGATATTCACAAAAATTATCAACGGAGAATTACCAGCAAATAAGGTTGCTGAAACCGATGAATTTCTAGCTTTTTTAGATGTTAACCCAAATGCAAAAGGTCATACCCTTTGTATTCCGAAAAAGGAGGTTAATAAACTGTTCGATTTAGATGAAGAAACTTACCAAAATCTCATGAAGTTCTCTAGAAAAGTAGCTTTAGCTTTACGGAAAACAATTCCGTGTAAACGTATTGGGATGTCTGTGGTTGGCTTAGAAGTGCCTCACGTTCACGTACATTTAATCCCGTTACAAGAAATGGATGACATCCGCTTTGAACGTAAAATAAAAATGAGTAGTGATGAAATGGAGAAATTAGCGAAACAAATAGCAGCTAATTTTTAAATACAACTTATTTTAAAAGTTAGCAAATTTTCTTTGCTAACTACTTAATCATAAATTTCAAGAAAATGAATAGAATGAAAACAACGCCATTAATAGTTATTCTTTTAAGTGTTTTATTAATGTCTTGTAATGACAAGAAAGAGTCAAAATTAGAGGAAAAGACCTCAAAGTCTTTTAAAAATAAAGGACATGAGTTAGTTTCTACTATGGTTAATGAAGTAGGAGATTACCAAACATTATTAGATAAAGAAGATGTGGTCTACACTTATACGTATACGACTGCAGATGGAAAATCTGATATTTCTACAGAGAAATATATTTTTGATGGTGAGCTGTCTTATGGATCGTACGAGCATCACGAAAGAACATTTCCCGATCTTGAAGGACAGATTGAACAAGGATTTGACGGAGATGAATATTGGCTAAAACATAATGGAGAAGTTGTACAGGATGAAAAACGTTTAAAAAAAGTTGCTTTTAATAGACCTACTAATTTCTATTGGTTTGCTATGTTTCAAAAGCTATTAGACTCTAGCGTAAACTATGAATTTGTTAAAGAAGAAACAATAAATGAAGCTGAGTATGATATTGTGAAAATCACATTTAATTCAGATGATAATCAACCTACCGATATCTATCAGTTATACATAAATAAAGAAACCTCTATGGTAGATCAATTTCTTTTTACTGTAGCTGATTTTGGAGTGATTGAAACCCCATATTTAATGATATTGGATTATGATGAAGTTGATGGTATGCTAATTCCAGCTAAGCGTACGTACAAAAAATCTACTTGGGATGCAGCGATCACAGAAGGTCCTTGGACGACTGTGAATTGGACTAATATTCAATTTAATAATGATCTAAGTAAAGAGGTTTTTAAGAAGTAAATTTATGAGGTTTCGGTTTTCTTAAGAAGTTTTATCTCAAAAGTAGTCCCTTGGTTAAGTTCGCTTTTAAGTACTTTAATTCTGCCTTCATGATAGATTTCTATAATTCGTTTAGCTAAAGAGAGACCAAGTCCCCAACCTCTTTTTTTAGAGGTTACTCCAGGTGTAAAGATCTTTTTAAACTGACTTTTAGGGATACCCTTACCGTTATCGGAAATTAAGATTTGTACCCATTTGGTTTCTTCGTTAATTTCAATTTTTATGTCTCCTTTTCCTTTTAAGGCATCAATGGCATTTTTTACAAGATTTTCTATAGTCCAGCTATAAAGTTCTTCATTAAGGTCTACCATAATCTCTTTCTGCGGAAGCTTTATCTCAAAATGTATAAGTTTTGAGGTTCGTGCTTTTAAATAATCATAAGAATCTTGAGTAGCTTCTATGATATTTGTGGGTTGTAGCTTAGGTAAAGAGCCTATTTTAGAAAAGCGTTCGGTAATGGTTTGTAACCTACTTACATCCTTTTCTATTTCTACTAAATAGGAAGGATTAACATTTTCACTTCTTAAAATTTCTGTCCAACCTACTAAAGAAGACAAAGGTGTTCCTATTTGATGAGCAGTTTCTTTAGCCATTCCCGCCCATAGCTGACTTTGTTCGTGAGATTTTGAAGTTGAAAAGAAGTAGTAAATGATTCCTAAGAATAGTAAAATGATTAAAATTATAATAATAGGAAAGTACTTTAATCGTATCAATAAATCTGAATAACCATAATAAACAATGCTTACTAACGTATCACCATCGTAAACTTCTATGGGTTGATATTGTTCTTTAAAACTCTCGATGAGCTCTAACTTTTTCTCTGGAGAATTAATCTCTTCATCGGCAATATTTCTAGAGCTATAACTTTCATCATTTACTCCAAATACAATCATTGGAGTAGTGCTATTGGTAGACAATATTTCTACAATAATATCATTGATGTTATCATCATTATTGCTTTTAGAAATTTCGGAATAGGCACTTCCTAAAATTTCCATTTTATTACGCTCTTCTTCTTTTATCTTATCAAAGAAGATAGAGACATTCCATAAGAATAAACCTATAATAATGATGGAAGATAAAGTGACAAACCACCTAAAAAATTTACGCTCTTTCGAGTAAAACATATAAAAATCTATAATGAATTTGAAATATAATCTTTTTTATAAATATAAGCTCATTTTTTCATTGCTCACAAGATTAATTATCTTTGCGGAAAAGAAACTTACATGCTCACAATAGATCCTAAAAAAGTACCTGTTAAAAAAACATACGGACTTATGGTAAGTGCTGTTGGACCTCGACCAATAGCTTTTGCAAGTACCGTAAATGAAAAAGGAGAACCTAATTTGGCACCTTTTAGTTTTTTTAATGTATTTAGTGCAAATCCGCCAATTCTTGTTTTTTCACCCGTATTAAGAATTAAAGACGATTCAGAAAAGCACACGTTAGAAAATGTAAAAAATCATAAAGAAGTTGTAATTAATATCGTGAATTACGATATGGTACAACAAATGTCTTTGGCAAGTACAGATTATGCCGACGGTATTAATGAGTTTGAAAAAACAGGTTTAACCATGCAGGAATCTGAAGTGGTAAAACCTTTTAGAGTGAAAGAATCTCCGGTTCAATTTGAATGCAAGGTAAATGAAGTAAAACCTTTAGGTGATAAAGGCGGAGCTGGAAATTTAGTGATTTGTGAAGTGTTGAGAATTCATGTAAGTGAAGATGTGTTGGCAGAAGGAGAAAAGATAGATCAGCATAAGTTAGATCAAGTTGCGAGAATGGGAGGAAACCTGTATTCTAGAGCAAATATGGGTGTTTTCGAAATTCCGAAGCCGCAAACCACTTTAGGTATCGGGGTAGATAATATTCCGCAAAGTATTAGAACAAGTACAATTTTAACGGGTAATGATTTAGGTAAATTAGGCAATGTAGAAAACATACCTGATGAAACAGAAATTACTGAATTTTTATCAGAAAATAAATTAGTAGATTACGTTAAGGAGAGTTCAGAAGAGAAAATTCATGCTATCGCTCAAGAATATCTTAAAAAAGAGGAAGTAATGAGTGCATGGAAGATATTATTAGCAAAAAATAAATAGTAAATTATGGAAGTTCAAGGAAAGATTAAAAAGATTGATGAGACTAAAACTTACGGGAGTAACGGGTTTAGAAAGAGAGAGGTAGTAGTAACGACAGAAGAGCAATACCCACAACATATTTTAGTAGAATTTATTCAAGATAAATGTGATTTGCTAAATAGCTACCAAGAAGGGCAAGCAGTAAAAATAGGAATTAACTTAAGAGGAAGAGAGTGGGTTAACCCTCAAGGAGAAACCAAATATTTCAACTCTATCCAAGGTTGGAGAATCGAGAACTTACAAGCAGGAAATTCTCAAAATAACGCTCCAATTCCTCCAGCAGATCAATTTGAGCCAGCAACTAATCTTAATGAAGAAGATCACGACGATCTTCCTTTCTAAAATAAGCATATGAAACTAGGAGCATTTTCAATGAGTTTAAATGTAAAGGACTTGCAAATATCTAAAGCCTTTTATGAAAAATTGGGTTTTAAAGCCCTTGGCGGAAATGAAGAAATGAACTATTTAATCATGAAGAATGAAAATGCGATCATTGGTTTATTTCAAGGAATGTTTGAAGTTAACATTCTTACTTTTAATCCTGGATGGGATGAAAACGCTCAAACTTTAGAGAACTATAATGATGTTCGAGAGATTGAAAAATCTTTAAAAGAAAGTGATATTGTTTTAGAACAAGAAGTGAAAAAAGAAACCCAAGGTCCTGGCAGTTTAATTGTAAAAGACCCTGATGGAAATGTAATTTTAATCGATCAACATATCTAAAAATTATAAGCTTTTTCAGCAGAAAATCCGACTTAAAAAGTCGGATTTTCTTATTATTAACCTTGTGAAAAACAAATTCAAAAAAGCAATGATGAACAAAAATTTAATCTCAAAAGGTTAACTCAAATATCGTTAAAAATTTGAAAACGAGCAATGTAAATTTAATATAAATGATTATTTTTTCTTTTTAATGATAATTTTATACGATAAAGAACCCTTCCCTGCTGTAGAAAAAGCAGATGATCAAGGCTTGTTAGCTATTGGCGGAAAACTATCTCCAGAGCGTTTATTAGAAGCTTACCGCTCAGGTATTTTTCCATGGTTTGAAGAAGGTGATCCTGTCTTGTGGTGGAGTCCAGATCCTAGAATGGTTCTTTTTCCTAAAGATTTAAAAGTTTCTAAAAGCATGAAACAGCTTTTTAAAAAAAGTGCTTTTAAAGTGACCTACAATCAAAATTTTGCGGAAGTCATTCATAATTGTTCCCAAGTATATAGAAAAGACCAAGAGGATACATGGATTACTCCAAATATGATTTCGGCTTATATGAAGCTACATGAGTTTGGCCATGCGCTATCAGTCGAGGTTTGGGAAGAAAATGTACTTGTAGGAGGTTTATATGGCGTCTATTTGAAGGAGAAGCAGGTGTTTTGTGGAGAAAGTATGTTCACTAAAGTAAGCAATGCTTCTAAATATGGGTTTATCTCTTTAGTAGAGAAACTAAAAGCTGAAAATATAAAACTTATCGATTGTCAAATGCATACTAAACATTTGGAAAGTTTAGGGGCAAAAGAAGTGCCTCGCGAAGTGTTTTTAAGCTATTTGCAACAAGATTAGAGAGATATTTTTAATCCGCTAAGGAGAAACACTTCCACATAAGGAGAATGAGTGTAATCTCGGTGTCTATATTCAAGTCCTAGGTTGAGTCTAGTGTTTTCAAATAGTCGATAATTGATTTGAGCAGCAAAACGTTGACCTAAATTAGGTCTTTCCTTTTTTCCCATTTCCCAAACAGCTTCGGTAGAAGCAACTAAAGAGAATTCTTTTGGGTTAACTTTATCTCCTTGCAAAGGAAATTCTGCTGAAAATCTGTACCGAGTCCTAAACGTTGTAATTTCTCTATAACGTTGAGCCAGTCTTAGGCGGTGAGCAATTTTAATTCTACCTATTTTTTTGGAATAAGCATATTGTTCTATAATACGGGTTTCATTCTTTCCATCTTCAAATCGGTAACGAATACCGGCACTAACCTTACTATGAAAACCTATTTGTCTACTAGTATAATGATTAAGCTCCAAAAACTTATATTGAAAGTCTAGTTCTTTATCAAAATCATTTACATTTTCATAATCTGTATAAACTACGTCTCTTTGAGCTATACCAAAAGAATGAGACCAAGGACTTTCATTAGAAATATTTATTGATATTTCAGGGTTAATATAGCCAGTAAAGTTGGTTTGTGAATAACCAGTGTAAGAAATAAATAGAAAAAAAACAGATAATGCGAATTTAGAAAATGAGGTAATCAAATTGATTTTTAACCACTTTTCGTTTCTCTTTATAATCTCCGCTAGCATCAAATAAAATTTCATATTTATAATAGCTTCCCTTTAGCCTTGTTTGTACAATGATTTCAAAATTATCGGGATGGTTTGTAAGTAAAAGTGACTTTTCAAATACCTCTTTCGCTACCCCGTTTTTAAACTGTTTTTGTACTTTAACTATTTTAAATGCATCAAAATTATCTTTTAAAAAAGATTCTATTTTATTTAAAGGTTTTTGAGGAATTTGCTGCTTTTTTATAACAACTTCAACGTCCTCAAGTTTACCTTTAGGCGAGAATTCTACACTATAAACACTTTTATTATAAATGAATTTTGCTTCGTAACTCCCTCTATTTCCGTCTTTTTCAAAAAAATAATGCTCTTTTTTAAATTTTCTATCATTAAAAAAATCTAAAATTTGAAGAGCTTCTAGAGGCATTTTATCTCTAGTGATACGTTGTTCAACTTCTTCTTTTTTTGATTGTGCAATAGTACTCAAACTAAAGATTATAAACAGAAAAAAACATAACTTTTTCATAACTGAAAATTAATGTTGAGCAATTTCCTTGTGCCTAAAGCAAGAAGTTTCATGATCATTAACCATACCTGTAGCTTGCATATGTGCATAAACAACAGTAGATCCTACAAACTTAAAACCTCGCTTTTTTAAGTCTTTACTGAGTAAATCACTTAACGGAGTATTAGGCGGAGCCTCTTTGTAGTTTTCAACTTTATTTTGGATGGGTTGATGGTCTACGAAATCCCAAATATATTTACTAAAGCTTCCAAACTCTTCTTGTATGTTTATAAAAGCTTGTGCGTTGGTCACAGCAGATCTAACCTTAAGCTTGTTCCTTATGATTCCTGAATTTTGTAGTAATTCTTCAATCTTTTTCTCGGAATATTTTGCAATTTTTTGATAATCAAAATTATCAAATGCTTTACGGAAATTTTCCCGTTTTCTTAAAATGGTAATCCAGCTTAATCCAGCCTGAAATGTTTCTAATAAAAGAAACTCAAATAGGGTTTTATCATTAAAAACAGGCACTCCCCATTCTTGATCGTGATAAGCCTCATAAAGTTCATCGCCTTCACACCAACCACATCTTTTCTTTTTCATAATTTAAAAATTTACTCTAATTTAGTAAGTTATAGTAAGCAAATTACGACCTACCTAAAAATTAACTTAATGAAAACAATATCTTTAAAAAAGACGATAGAAGATGCATTAGAAAATGCGATGTCTTATACAGAATATAAAACTTTAATGAATGATTTGTTGGCCGAGAATAAATCTACAGCAGCAATTCAAGAAGAAAGCTTGGTTGAATATTCTAAACTTAACCAACGCCGAATGAAGCGTTGGGAAAAAACTTTAAAAATAACCGAAGAAGCTGAAGCATTCTTTAAAAACTACGATCAAAAAATGCTTTGGTTAGTGGTCTCTGAAGGCTGGTGTGGAGATGCTGCACACGGGTTGCCCGTTCTTAATGCTTTAGCAGAATTAAACCCTCACATAGAATTGAAAATTGTTTTACGAGATAGTGAAGACGATTTAATTAATCAATTTTTGACCAATGGAGCAAAATCAATTCCAAAATTAATCATGCTTAAAGAAGAAAATTTAGAAGTGATAGAAACTTGGGGTCCAAGACCTTCAACAGCGGCAAAACTTACTGCAGATTATAAGCAAGAATTTGGTCAATTAGACGCTAGTTTTAAAGAAGATTTACAGCGTTGGTATAATCAAGATAAAGGACAAACTACTATAGAAGATTTACAAGCTTTATTAAGTTAAGTAAGATTTACTCCCTCGGAGATTTTGGTGGAAGTGTAGCTATAAATCTATCTAGATCATAGGAATCATTAACATTAAAATCTCCAATTTTTATTCTTCGTAAAGCCGAAAGATGTCCGCCACTTTCTACAGCTTTTCCAAAATCGTGCGCTAGGCTTCTAATGTAAGTGCCTTTGCTGCAGCTCACTTGAAAATCTACTTCTGGTAAATCTATCCGCGTAAGCGTAAATGAAGAAATACTCACTTTTCTAGAATCTATTTTTACCTCTTCGCCTTTTCTGGCATATTCATAAAGCCTTTTACCTTCTTTCTTTAATGCTGAAAATACGGGAGGGTATTGTTCAATTTCTCCTAAAAATTGGGGAATAGCATTATTTAAAACCTCTTCGTTTAGGTGATCTATAGGGAAGGTATTATCAACTTCGGTTTCTAGATCGTAAGAAGGAGTGGTGGCCCCTAGGGTAAATGTGCCTGTATATTCTTTTTCTTGACCTTGCAACTCTTGTATGCGTTTGGTAAATTTTCCTGTACAGATGATTAAAAGTCCTGTTGCTAAGGGATCTAAAGTCCCAGCGTGTCCTACTTTTATTTTTTTAATTCCGCAGTGAGAACGAATAAGCCAACGCACTTTATTAACCAATTGAAAGGAGGTCCATTCTAGAGGTTTATCAAAAAGTAAAATTTGTCCGTTTTTAAAATCTTCAGCAGTAAAATTATCCATTCATATAGCTTACGGCAATTGCAATAATTCCCACAATTAAACAATAAATGGCAAAGTAACTCAATTTACTTTTTTTAACCAAAGCAATCATCCACGTACAGGCAATTAATCCTGCTATAAATGCAGCGATAAAACCTACGCACAAACTCGTGGCGTTTTCTGTGGTAAAAGTTAAATCTCCGCTAAGAAGATCTTTAGCAATTTTTCCCAAAATTAGAGGAACAACCATTAAAAATGAAAACCTTGCAGCTTTGGTTTTATCGTTTCCTAAAAGAACCGATGTAGAAATGGTAGCACCACTTCTAGAAATACCAGGAAGCATGGCTATGGCTTGAGAAATTCCAATGACGAAGGCATTGGAGTAACTTACAGGTTTTTCGGTGTTTTTAGCTTTATCGGCTAGCCAAAGTAAAAGAGCCGTGATGATAAGCATAAAACCTACAAGCATAACACTTCCACCAAAAAGCTGTTCTAATTCTTCTTCAAAAAGAACTCCAATAATTGCTGCAGGCAGCATAGAAATAATAATTTTTAGAGAAAACTGCGTTTCTTCATTCCATTTCAACTGAAATAAACCTTTTAGTATTTCTAAAATATCTTTACGGAAGACTACAAGGGTACTTAGTGCGGTTGCAAAATGCATGACTACCGTAAAAAGCATAGATTCTTCGGGAATACTGTTGTCGCCTAAAATGGCTTTTCCTAATTCTAAATGACCGCTAGAAGAAACTGGAAGAAATTCGGTTAAACCTTGAATAACACCAAGGATTAAAGCATCAAGTACTTCCATTATTTTTTATTTGGGTTTAAGAGTATAGCATAAACTTCTATACCAAAACCTAGTAGAACGAGCATAGGAGCTAAACGAATTCTTCGCCAGCTAAAAATTTCGGGATTAAAAACTTCGGGGTCATCGCTACCACCGCCTGCCATGAGTATAAAACCTAAAGCGATTACGCCTAGGCCAATGGCCATCATCACGTAATTTTTCTTTTCAAAAATAAAGTAAGGTTGGGTTTTTTCTTCTTTAACTTCTCGTCTTTTTTGCTCTCCCATAACATTTTAATTAAGGTTTCAAAAGTAATGAAAACTTCTCGAAAATAAATTAATAATAAAGTTCGTCTGTCTTTAAGTTTAAGAAGCGTTGTGTAGCAAAGAAGGTGCTGAACCAAGAGATAAGAATTCCCAGTAAAAAAACTGCTAAGAATAAAGCTCCTAGAATCATTTCATCTTTAAGTAAATTTAATTCAGGGAAACCTTTATCAATATAATATAGAACTGCTGCCATGCCGATTAAAGCGACAACGGCACCTACTAATCCAAGTTTAATACTTTTCCAAATAAAAGGTCGGCGTATAAATCCTTTTGTAGCACCTACCATTTGCATGGTTTTTATCGTAAATCGTTTAGAATAAACGGAAAGACGAATAGAACTGTTGATCAACAACACCGCAATAAAAGTAAATAAGCCACTAACTACTAGAATCCAAAAACTAATTCTTTTTACGTTATCGTTTAATAAAGCGATAAGGGGTTTGTCATAAACCACTTCATCTACAAAATCTTTTTCGCCAAGGTCACGAGAGATTTCAGCGATTTGAGTTTCAGAAACATAATCGGCGTTAAAATAGACATCAATCGAATTTTGTAACGGATTGTATCCAAGGAAATCCATAAAATTTTCTCCAATTTCTTCACTATGCGCTTTCGCAGCATCTTCTTTGGATACGAAATTGGTAGATTTAGTAAATTCGGCTAAAGCCAAACTTTTTTCAAGCTGATTAATTTCTACTTCTTTCGCCGTGTCTTTTAAATAAACCGTTAATGCGATTTGTTCTTTAAAATGATCGGCTACTTTTTTTGTATTCAATACTAATAAGCCTAGCAATCCCAGTAAAAAAAGTACTAACGAGATGCTAATGACAACAGAAAAATAAGACGAAATTAAACGTCTTTTTTGATATCTTTCAAAAGAAGAACTCATAAATTAACCAGTTGTTTTTTTGTAAAAATAAGAAAGTAATTGAAACTCTATTCTTTAAAACGTTCAAACTTTTCACTTTCGTACATTAATAGTACTTTTGCGACTTAATTTTGATGATTCGTAACGACGATAAATAGATAAAATGAGCTACAATTTTAATGAGATCGAAGCCAAATGGCAGAAATATTGGGAAGAAAACCAAACTTTTAAAGCATCTAACAACAGTGAAAAACCTAAATTTTACGGTTTAGATATGTTTCCTTATCCCTCTGGTGCTGGGCTCCATGTGGGGCATCCGTTAGGTTATATTGCCAGTGATATTGTAGCAAGGTATAAACGCCATCAAGGTTTTAATGTATTGCACCCACAAGGCTATGATTCTTTTGGTTTACCAGCAGAGCAATATGCGATACAAACCGGTCAACATCCTGCAGATACCACTCTGGTAAATATTGAAGGAGGTGTAGATAAAGCAGGAAACAAAATTGCAGGTTACCGCAATCAACTCGATAAAATTGGTTTTTCATTCGATTGGAGCCGAGAGGTGAGAACGAGCGATCCTAATTATTATAAATGGACGCAGTGGATTTTTATTCAGTTGTTTGAAAGTTGGTATGATAATGAGGCGGCTAAAGCTAGACCTATTTCTGAGCTTATTGAAATTTTCTTAGCCGAGGGAAATGAAAAAGTGAACGCGGTGTGTGATGATGAGGTAAAAGATTTTTCCGCAGCAGCGTGGTCATCTTTTTCCGATAAGGAGCAACAAGAAATTTTATTACAATATAGATTAACTTACTTGGCCGAAACCGAAGTTAATTGGTGTCCCGAGTTAGGAACTGTTCTAGCTAATGATGAGATTGTAAATGGTGTATCAGAACGTGGTGGTCATCCTGTGGTAAGAAAGAAAATGAAACAGTGGAGTATGCGTATTTCTGCTTACGCGGAAAGATTACTGCAAGGTTTAGAAAATATCGATTGGACCGAAAGTCTTAAGGAAACACAGCGTAATTGGATAGGAAAATCGGTGGGAGCATCGGTTACGTTTAACGTGAAAGATCACGAAGACACTATTGAGGTCTTCACCACTCGTCCCGATACTATTTTTGGCGTAACTTTTATGACTCTAGCTCCAGAACATGAGTTGGTTTCAAAAATTACCACACCAGCGCAAAAAGAAGCCGTAGAAAATTATATTCAAGCAACTGCAAAACGTAGCGAGCGAGAGCGAATGGCCGATGTAAAAACCATATCGGGAGTATTCACAGGAGCTTATGCAGAACATCCATTTACCAAAGAATCTGTTCCTGTTTGGATTGGAGATTACGTATTGGCGGGTTATGGTACAGGAGCTGTCATGGCGGTACCTTGTGGCGATCAACGTGATTATGATTTTGCGAAACATTTTGATATTCCCATCAAAAATATTTTTAAAGATGTAGATATTTCTGAAGAAGCACACGCCGGTAAAGACGGAACTGTGATTGCTGATTCAGATTTTTTAAACGGTCTAACCTATAAAAAAGCATTAAAAACGGCGATCTACGAACTAGAGAAATTGGGACAAGGTGAAGGGAAAACCAATTACCGACTTCGTGATGCGGTATTTAGCCGTCAGCGTTATTGGGGAGAACCTTTCCCAGTGTATTACGTCAACGGAATGCCGCAAATGATTGAAGCTGAGCATTTACCTATTCATTTACCCGAAGTAGAGAAATACTTACCTACCCAAGAAGGAGAGCCGCCATTAGGTCGCGCCGATGTTTGGGCTTGGGATGCTACAAAAAACGAAGTGGTAAATAATAATCTGGTGGATAATGAAACGGTGTTTCCGTTAGAATTAAATACTATGCCAGGTTGGGCAGGAAGTTCTTGGTATTTCTTTAGGTATATGGAAGATCAAAAGCGAGATGAGGTTTTCGCTTCCGCGGAAGCGATGCAATACTGGCAAAATGTAGATTTATATATTGGAGGTAGTGAACACGCGACAGGACACTTACTTTACGCACGTTTTTGGACTAAGTTCTTAAAAGATCGTAACCTCGTTCCTGTAGATGAACCCTTTAAAAAACTCATCAACCAAGGAATGATCTTGGGAGAGAGTGCATTTGTTTATAGAGTTGAAGGAGAGAATAAATTTGTATCGGTTAACTCAAAAGATAACTATAAAACTCAAAGTATCCACGTAGATGTTTCTTTTGTAAATACATCAAACGAGTTAGATGTTGAAAGTTTCAAAAATTGGCGAGAAGAATTTAAAGATGCTGAGTTTATTACTGAAGAAAACGGAAAGTATATTGTAGGACGCGAAGTAGAAAAGATGTCGAAGTCTAAATACAACGTCGTGAATCCTGATGATATTTGTAAAGAGTACGGCGCCGATACTTTACGTATGTACGAGATGTTTTTAGGTCCGTTAGAGCAAGCGAAACCTTGGAACACCGCAGGAATTACAGGAGTGCATAACTTCTTAAAGAAGCTATGGAAGCTCTACCACAATGGCGAAGAGTTTTTAGTAAGCGATGAAAAAGCGAGTCCAGAGAGTTTGAAAACCTTTCATAAAACTATTAAAAAGGTAACCGAAGATATTGAGGAGTTTAGTTTTAATACATCAGTTTCTACGTTTATGATTTGCGTGAACGAACTGGCTGCTCAAAAATGTACCAGTAGAGAAGTTTTAGAGCCTTTAGCGGTTTTAATTTCGCCTTATGCGCCACATATCGCAGAAGAATTATGGCGTTTGATGGGGAATAAAGAAAGTATAGCTACTGCTAATTATCCTC
Organism: Mesonia algae; assembly: GCF_003253545.1. Classification (GTDB taxonomy): domain Bacteria; phylum Bacteroidota; class Bacteroidia; order Flavobacteriales; family Flavobacteriaceae; genus Mesonia; species Mesonia algae. The sequence goes on along the minus strand of NZ_QKYV01000001.1, from coordinate 193,747 downwards.
AATTTGAAGAAAAATTCTTGGTAGAAAGCACCAAAACCTACCCGGTGTCCTTTAATGGAAAAATGCGTTTTACGTTAGATCTATCTTTAGATCTGTCTAAAGACGAGATAGAAAAAGCAGTAATGGAAGATGAAAGAACACAAAAACAATTGGACGGTAGAACCCCTAAAAAGGTAATAATTGTTCCTGGCAAGATTGTGAATATTGTAGGGTAGAATGACAAAATAACAGCAAAAAATAACCTCGCTTCTTTGGCGGGGTTTTTGCTTTTAAAAAGACTATATTAGAGTTTTAAAAAAATAAAAATTATGATAGGGATGGAATATTATATTCTTATTGGCGCAATTATGCTAGTAAGTTGGTACGTAAGTCACAAGCTTAAATCTAAGTTTAAGCAGTACTCAAAAGTACATTTGCAAAATGGGATGAGCGGAGCAGAAATTGCTCGTAAAATGCTAGAAGATAATGGGATTTACGATGTAAAAGTCATTTCAACTCCAGGACAATTGACAGATCATTATCATCCTCAAAAAAAGACTGTGAACTTGAGTGAATCGGTTTATGCGCAACGTAATGCAGCCGCAGCGGCTGTAGCAGCGCACGAATGTGGTCACGCAGTACAACATGCACAAGCTTACGGATGGTTAAAAATGAGAAGTACTTTAGTTCCTGTTGTAAGTGTAGCTTCTAAATATAGTCAGTTTGTGATTATGGGAGGAATTATCTTAATGATGATGGTCGCTGGTGGAGTAGGACAAATGGTGCTGTTGGCAGGGATTATTATGTTTGGGATGGGAACTTTATTTAGTTTTATTACCCTTCCGGTGGAATATGATGCGAGTAATAGAGCTTTAGCTTGGCTTAAAGCCGAAAATATTGTAACTCCGCAGGAATATGAAGGTTCTAAAGATGCTTTAAAATGGGCAGCAAGAACTTATGTTGTTGCAGCAATTGGTTCTTTAGCTACATTACTTTATTTTATCGGGATCTTTCTAGGGAGAGATTAAATCGGAAAAAATATAGATTAAAAAATCTCATAATTTATACTGGAAAACGCCTCTACTTAGAGGCGTTTTTTTATTTTTAGGCTATGAAGACTTTTATAGAAGAAACCTTAGATACCTTACTGTCTAATCCCGATTTTAATTTTGAAAAAACCACGTTTATCTTGCCGAGTAAACGAGCAGGAAGTTTTTTAAAAGAAAAGATTAAAAGTAAAGTGCATACAACTATTTTTATGCCAGAGGTTTTGAGTACCGAAGATTTTATTGCGCAAATTACTCAGCTTATTCCCTTAGATAATACAGGGAGTATATTTGAGCTTTATCAAACTTATGTGCAAACTATAGACAAAGAACATCAAGAATCTTTTGATAGCTTTTATGCTTGGGCACAGACCTTAATTTACGATTTTAATGAAATCGATAGGTATTTAATAGATGCCGATCATTTTTTTAATTACCTCTCTAGAATACAAGATATTAATCACTGGTCTAAAAGTGAAAATCAAACCGACTTAGTAAAAAATTATTTATGGTTTTGGAAGCAGCTACCCGAACTTTATAAAAACTTCACTCATCGCATTATTGAAGATGGGAAGGCGTATCAAGGTTTAATGTATAGAGAAGCTTCAGAGAAGATCGTTTCTTATTTAGAAGAAAATACACAAGACTATATTTTTATTGGTTTTAATGCTTTAAATACAGCCGAGCAGAAACTAATTCAGTATATATTAAAACAAAATCGCGGAAAAATATTTTGGGATCTCGATGAGGTTTTTTATCAAAATTCTAATCACGAAGCTTCTTTGTTTGTTCGTAATTATGTGAAAAAATGGGACTATTTTAAAGAGAATCCTTTAAAAGGTTTACCGAGAAATTATGAGCAACCTAAAAACATTCAGCTTACAGGAATTCCAAAAAATATAGGTCAAGCCAAATATATAGCACAAATTTTAAAAGACCTTCCAGCAGAAGAAATCAAGCAAACGGCAGTCGTGCTTAATGACGAAGGTTTATTACCTGTTTTACTCAATTCTTTACCAGAGAATGTAGAGAAGATAAATATTACGATGGGATTGCCTTTGGGGGATACTCCTTTAGCTTCCTTATTTGAGAGTTTATTTAAAATACAAGAACGAGAAGAGGATCAGCTTTATTTCAAATGGGTTTTAGAAGTTTTAAAACATCCATTTGTGTTACAAATATTTGCATTAGAAAGCGAGCAGCTGCAAAAAGAAATCATTGCCTCCAATCTGGTTTTTATTAGTTTAAATAAAATTAAATCGGTAGAGAATTCCGCATTTAGCGAATTTTTAAATCAAGCTTTTCAATTACATCAATCCACCAAAAGTTTCATCCAAGCCATGCTGAATATAATTCAAGTCTTGCGAGGAAAAGAGGTTGATAACTATGCTTTAGAAACCGAGTATTTATTTCATTTTAATGCGCTATTTGTTCAGTTAAAGAATATTTTAGAAGAGCAAAGTACTGTAGATCATATTAAGGTGTTGTATAAAATTTATAGAGATAGTTTAACGACCAAATCTTTAGATTTTGCAGGTTCTCCTTTTGACGGCTTACAGCTTATGGGGATGTTAGAAACAAGGGTAATTGATTACAAAAATGTAATACTTACATCGGTTAACGAAGGTGTTTTACCTGCAGGAAAAAGCAGTAATTCGTTTATTCCTTATGATCTCAAAAAAGAATATGGTTTGCCTACCTACAAAGAAAAAGATGCGGTTTATACTTATCACTTTTACCGATTGATGCAACGTGCTGAGAATATTCATATTTTATATAACACCGAGCAAGACGGACTTAATGCCGGAGAAAAAAGTAGGTTTATTACCCAATTGGAGGTCGAGAAAAAATTAGAATCCACTTTTGTTAATCCTAAAGTGCCTTCTATATCGAGCCAACTTTTAGAAATAGAAAAAACTCCTGCGGTAATTAAAAAGCTAGAAAAACAAGCCGCTTATGGGTTTTCACCCTCTGCTTTGACTACCTATATTCGAAATCCTTTAGATTTTTACAAGCGTTATGTATTGGGGATAAAAGAGGAGCAAGAGGTAGAAGAAACTGTTGCCGCAAATACGTTGGGAACTATTATACACGATAGTCTTGAGCAAATGTTTCTTCCGTTTGTTGGGAAAGAGATCTGTAAAGAAGATGTGGAGAAACTTGTTAAAACCAGTGATGATGAGGTTTTGAAACAATTTAAAAAAGTATATAAGAATGCTCCAATTCACAAGGGTAAAAACCTATTGATTCATGAGGTGGCTAAACGTTATTTACATAATTTTTTTCAGTTTCAGAAAAATGAATTAACACAACATTCGGTTCAGATTATTAGTTTAGAAGCCGAAGAAAAAATACAAGTAGAGATTCCGCAGCTGCAAATCCCCGTTTTTATCAAAGGAAAAGTAGATCGCTTAGATTCCCTTGACGGAATTAAAAGAATTATAGATTATAAAACAGGAAAAGTAGAAGCAAAAGATGTTACCATTAAAGATTGGAATTTGCTGGGAACCGATTATAAATTCAGTAAAGCATTTCAAGTTTTATGTTATGCGAAAATGATTTTAAAAGACGAAGATTTTGATAAAGCTCAAGGCGGAATTATTTCTTTTAAAAATTTAAAATCAGGTTTTTTAGAATTAAAAGAAGGGAAAGAGACCTTAATTAGTAAGGAAATGATGATTCAGTTTGATGAAGTATTACAGAATTTAATTCTCGAAATTCTCAATCCTGAAATTCCGTTTAAAGAAAAAGAAGTATGATAAGAGAAAAGAATTTTACACTAAAAGGAAGTAATGGTTTACCAATTGTCATCGACGCATTTTTTAAACCCGATCAATCTCCAAAACCCATCGTTGTTTTTTGCCATGGTTATAAAGGATTTAAGGATTGGGGTGCTTGGAATTTAGTAGCCGAACATTTTGCTGAAAACGATTTTTTCTTTGTTAAATTTAATTTTTCCCATAATGGAGGTACACCTGAGCAACCAATAGATTTTCCAAATCTAGAAGCTTTTGCACAAGATAATTATACCAAACAGTTGCACGATTTACAGTGTGTGATAGATTGGTTGGTAAGCGATAATCGATTTGCTGCAAATATTAATGCCCAGCAAATTCATTTAATAGGTCACAGTAGAGGTGGCGGAATTGTTTTATTAAAAGCCAACCAAGAAAAAAAAGTGAGCACGGTCACCACGTGGGCAGGAGTTAGTGATTTTGCTTCTCGATTTCCTTCGGGAGAAAAGTTAACCCAATGGCAAAAGGATAAGGTCTATTATGTGGAAAATGGAAGAACTAAGCAGCAAATGCCCCATGATATTCAGTTTTATGAAGATTTTATAGAGCATAGAGAAGATTTAGACATTTCTAATGCGGTGCAAAATTTAAAAATTCCGCAACTTATACTCCACGCCAAAGGAGATACTTCCGTTAAGGTGAAAGAAGCCGAACGTTTACAAGAATGGAACCCTAAAGCAAAAATGTTTTTATTAGATGAAAGTAATCACGTTTTTGATACACAGCACCCTTGGGAAAAAGAGGAGATGAGTGTAAGTTTAAAACACATAGTAAGTAAGAGTATTCACTTTATTAAAGACAATTAGATGGAATCTCAATATTTTATACTTGTAGGTTCTTTGCTGCTGCTTATGAGTATTTTAGCAGGTAAAACTTCTTATAAATTTGGAGTGCCAACATTAATTTTATTCCTCTCTGTAGGAATGTTGGCAGGATCTGAGGGAATCTTAGGAATTAATTTTGATAATCCCAGTTTTGCTCAGTTTATAGGAATAATTGCCCTTAATGTCATCTTGTTTTCAGGAGGCTTAGATACCCGTTGGAAAGCTGTAAAACCTGTGGCCGCAAAAGGATTTTTATTATCCACACTTGGGGTTTTTATTACAGCGGGAGCTGTGGGAGGTTTTACATATTACTTGTTAGATTTTACACTTATTGAAGCATTTTTACTTGGCGCTATTGTATCTTCTACAGATGCTGCTGCGGTATTTTCTATTCTAAGATCTAACAACATTAACTTAAAGTATGGGATTAGACCTATGCTTGAGTTAGAAAGTGGGAGTAACGACCCGATGGCTTACTTTCTAACCACCTTATTTACGGGGATGGTCGTAGCGCAAGAATTTTCTTTAACCTCCTCTGTATTAGATTTGGTTTTACAACTTGTTATTGGAGGAGTTTCTGGATATTTTTTAGGAAAAGGAAGCAAATGGCTTATTAATAAAATCGCTTTAGATTTTGAAGGTCTTTATCCTGTTTTAGGTTTAGCCTTAAGTTTTATTATTTATTCCTTTACGGAAGTGATTCATGGAAATGGTTTCCTAGCTGTATATGTATCTTCGGTTTTGTTAGCGAATAGTGAATTGGTTAAAAAGTATGCTTTACGTCAGTTTTTTGATGGTTTTGCTTGGCTAATGCAGATTATACTATTCTTAACTTTAGGATTGTTGGTGTTTCCTTCTAGAGTAATTGATATTTTACCTATTGGTTTGGCTATTGCATTGTTTCTCATATTTGTAGCTCGTCCTTTAAGTGTTTTTATAAGCTTAGCTTTTTTTAAGGTAAATATAAGGAGTAAGCTTTTTATCTCTTGGGTGGGATTACGAGGAGCGGTGCCCATTGTTTTTGCAACTTTCCCGATGGTAATGGGGTTAGATAAAGCCGATTTAATCTTCAATATCGTATTTTTAGTTACCTTGGTTTCTATTATGCTACAAGGAACTACCATTAATAAAATGGCACAATGGCTTGGTGTGCAAGACAATGAAATTAAAACTCTAAAGAAGGCTAGAGCATTTGAGTTTTCTGAAGATTCTAAAACTGAAAGTGCAGAAATTTATATTTCTTCTAACAGTAAGGTAATTGGTAAAAAGATTCACGAATTAGATCTGCCAAAAGACAGTTTAGTGGTAATGATTATTAGAAAAGCGAAATATTTTGTTCCATCTGGATCAACAGAATTAAAATACGGAGATACCTTACAAGTCATTTCAACAAGCACTAAAGATTTAACTAAAATGGCTCAGGATTTTGGATAAATGTTTTACATTAGCTTTTGGATTGGGGGATTAGCTCAGTTGGCTAGAGCGTTTGGCTGGCAGCCAAAAGGTCATCGGTTCGACTCCGATATTCTCCACAAAAAAACCTGCTAGATTATAGCAGGTTTTTTTATAAATATTTAATGAAGCTTATCCTACAATATTATCTTTGTTGTAACCTAAATAATCTACTTCTTTTTCAGTAAATTCAATTCCATTTTCAGCTAATTCTGCTAAAATAGGCTCATAAACTTCTTTGCTAATAGGTCTTAAAACCCCTGGAGTGGTGATTTCTTTGTTTAAAATCTTAACGGTTGCAATCGCTACAGGTAAACCTACAGTTTTGGCCATTGCAGTATAAGTTTGATCTTCACCAATATGAACCATGGTAGAATCAATTTGTTTTTTCTTTCCGTCAAGTTCATATCCAAATTTATGATACATCACGATCATATCTTTATCATCTTCTGCTAAGGTCCATTTGTCTTCAAGAATTTTTTGGAGCGCTTGAGCAGGTGTTGCATCTTTAATTCCTATCTTTTTATCGGTGTTGAAAATATCAAGTTCCAAAAGTTTTTCCCACATCAAATCATCTTGATCTATTTTAAGGGAATAACGCATTTTAAGCTCCACAGAATCTGTAGGGGAGTAAGGAAGAAATGAGTTTACAAACTCTCTATAACTCATATTTTCTGAGTTTTGCATAAAATAGGTGTCATCGGTCATTCCTAATTGAACAAACATATTCCATGCTTTACTAAAGCCTACTCTTCTTAAAGTTCCTCTATATAAAGTTTTAATGCTATCTAAACCATAAACACTTTGATAAGCAAGAGAGTTTCTGTTGGCAAGTCCTTCAAATTTTCCGTAGCCTTCAACTTCTAAAAATTCGGTTCTTCTAAAAAGTCGGTGATATGGGATATATTTATACTGCCCTTCTTGCATAAACTCTGCAGCACCACCTTGACCTGCTACTACAACGTTTCTAGGGTTCCAAGTAAATTTGTAATTCCATAAATTGGTATCGCTCTCTGGAGCTACTAAACCGCCAGTAAAAGATTCAAAAAGCAATAGCTTGCCGCCATTCTCCCTAATTTTGTCAATAACTTGCATGGCACTCATATGATCAATGCCTGGATCGACACCAATCTCATTCATAAATACTAAACCTTTATTTTTTACAGCTTCATCTAGAGCTTCCATTTCTTTGCTTACGTAAGAAGCGGTAACCATATTTTTACCAAATTCTACACAATCTTTAGCGACTTCTATGTGGAATCTTGCGGGAAGCATTGAGATAACAATATCTGCATTTTTAATAGCTTCTTTACGCTCTTCTTCTTTAAAAATGTCAAGAGAAATTGCTTTGGCATTTTCATGATCTCCAGCAAATTTTTGAGCATTTTCTATAGACAAATCGCCAATAGTTAAGAAGAGTTTTTCTGAAGTTGATTTTTCTTTTAAATATTTAATGAGGGAAGAGGTAGATTTTCCTGCTCCAATAATTAATATGTTTCGCATCTTAAATAGTTGTTTAAATTTGCAGTTATTCTTCAAAGTAATTAATTAATTACCGGTAAAAAAAATAATAGATGCATAGAAAGTTGTTAATTTTAGGAAGTTTAAGTGGATTCCTCGCAGTAATTCTTGGTGCTTTTGCAAGTCACGGATTAGAGAAGGTTTTATCTATGAGTGAATTAAGTACTTTTGAGGTGGGGATTAGATATCAATTTTATCATACACTTTTAGCTATTTTGTGTGGAAGTATTTCCGCGTTAAGTGAAAAAAGTAAAAACACTATATTTTATTTAATTCTTATAGGGATGATTTTATTTTCGGGATCTATTTATGGCTTAGCTACCAATAATTTATCTGCTTTCGATTTTAAAACCATTGCATGGTTAACCCCTGTTGGAGGCATATTTTTAATTTCTAGTTGGTTAGTGTTGTTTTTTAACGTGTTGAAAATGAAAAAGAAATAAAAAAACTAAGTAAACCTGTATTTGTTTGGTATTATTTATATTTTTGTTCTAAAGAACACAACAAATCAATTTTATGGTGGAAAATAATAAAACCACGAAAATGTTTTCATTAGAAAACTACGGAATAAAAGATACTAAGACTCACTATCAACTATCTTCAGAAGAGCTTCACAAAATTACAGTAGAAAAAGGACAAGGCGTAGAAGTAAGTTCAGGTGCCTTGGCAGTCAATACAGGAGAGTTTACTGGAAGATCTCCTAAAGACCGTTTTATTGTAAAAGATGAGGTGACTAAAGATGAAATTTGGTGGGGGGATGTAAATATTCCTTTCGACCCAGAAAAATTTGATCAGCTATATGATAAAGTAACCGAGTACCTTTCAGGGAAAGATATATACGTGAGAGATGCTTACGCTTGCGCGGATGAAGAATATCAATTAAATATTCGTGTAATTAATGAGTATCCTTGGAGTAATATGTTTGCTCACAATATGTTTTTGAGACCTACGGAAGAAGAATTGAAAGATTTTACTCCAGAGTGGACGGTTGTAAATGCCCCAGGCTTTATGGCAGATCCAGAGGTTGATGGAACAAGACAGCATAACTTTGCAATCTTAAACTTTTCTAAGAAAATTGCTTTGATTGGTGGAACTGGTTATACTGGCGAAATTAAAAAAGGTATTTTTTCTGCTTTAAACTTTATCTTACCTGTATTTAAAGATACATTATCGATGCACTGCTCTGCTAATGTTGGAGACGATGGTGATACAGCAATTTTCTTTGGTCTTTCAGGAACAGGAAAAACAACTTTATCTGCAGATCCAGAAAGAAAGTTAATTGGAGATGATGAACACGGATGGACGAAAGATAATAAGGTGTTTAATTTTGAAGGTGGTTGTTATGCAAAAGTAATTAACCTTTCTAAAGAGAATGAACCAGATATCTTTAATGCGATCAAACCGGGAGCTATTTTAGAAAATGTCATTATAGATGATAAGGGTGATGTAGATTTTGAAGATGTTTCTATTACACAAAACACGAGAGTAAGCTACCCTATATACCATATTAACAATATTCAGCAGCCCTCTGTAGGAGAAAACCCAAAGAATATTTTCTTTTTAACCGCAGATGCTTTTGGGGTATTGCCTCCAATTAGTAAGCTAACTCCGGGTCAAGCTGCTTATCACTTTATTAGTGGTTATACAGCAAAAGTAGCAGGAACAGAGGCAGGAATTACCGAGCCAGTACCAAGTTTCTCTGCTTGTTTTGGAGCGCCATTTATGCCATTGCACCCAACACGCTATGCAGAAATGTTAAGTAAAAAAATGCAAGATGCAGGTGTAAACGTATGGTTGGTTAACACAGGATGGACTGGAGGTCCTTACGGAGTTGGTTCTCGTATGAAGTTAAAATATACAAGAGAAATGATTTCTTCTGCCTTAGAAGGGAAATTAGATAAGGTAGATTATGTAACGCATCCTATCTTCGGATTAGAAATGCCAAAAGTGTGCTTAAACGTGCCTTCTGAAGTTTTAAACCCAAGAGAAACTTGGAAAGATAAAGAAGCATACGATGTGAAAGCAAATGAATTAGCATTGTTCTTTAAAAATAACTTTAAGATGTTTGAAGATAATGCAAGTGAAGAAATATTAAAAGGCGGACCTATCGTTTAGGTTTTTCTTTTAGAGATATTAAAAATCCGGTTGAAAATTTTTCAACCGGATTTTTTTATGATAAAAAAATATAGCCTAGTTGATGTCAACTAGGCTATATTTTTAATTTGATATTTGGTAAACTACTTCTTGTTTTGCTCCTTTATGTACTTCTCTAAAGCCATAGTCATAGAAGGGGTTTCTGGAGTAGGAGCTTTGATATTAGCCACTAACCCATGTTCTTTCGCAGCTTTTATGGTAGAATTTCCAAAGACAGCAATACGTGTATTGTTTTGTTTAAAGTCTGGGAAATTCTCAAAGAGAGATTTTATTCCGCTAGGACTAAAGAAAACAACAATATCATAAAACACTTTTTCTAAGTGTGATAAATCACTTACTACTGTTCTATAAAAAATACCTTTTGTCCAATCTACTCCTAATTTATTCAATTCTTTAGGGATATCTGGCTTCAACATATCAGAAGAAGGAAGTAAGAATTTTTCTCCTTTATACTTTTTGATGGTTGGAGACAATTCTGCAAAAGTTCTCTTACCAACATAAATTTTTCTTTTTCTGTAAACTACATATTTTTGTAGATAATAAGCAACAGCTTCACTCAAACAGAAATATTTTAAAGTATCGGGCACTTTATAGCGCATTTCTTCTGCGATTCTAAAAAAATGATCTACTGCATTTCTACTTGTAAGAATAATGGCTGTGTATTGAGTTAAATCAATTTTTTGCTGTCTTACATTTTTTGAAGAAACTCCTTCAACGTGAATAAATGGTATGAAATCAATTTTTACTTTTTGTTTTTCTTCAAGTTCAGAATATGGAGAATTTTCAACCTTAGGCTCTGGTTGAGAAATTAAAATTGTTTTCACTTTCATATGCGTACAAATTTAGAGTTTTGAAACTTAGCTTTTATGTAATTACTTTATATAAAATAATATACGGTGCTATTTCAAGGGTGCAAAGGTACAAAATAAAATAAAACGAATACTTAAAAACAAGTTTTTGGTTTTTTAAATAATATTTTAATAGAATAAATAAATTTAATAAAAGGTATAAGAGTGTAGATATAATAAGGGTTATAGGACTTGGTGTCCAGCTATATATGAAGACTAATAAGACGGGGAATAAGGTAAAAGCCAGTAAGTTTTTATAGGTAATCTTATAAAAAATATAATTATCGATGACTTTATCTATCGTAAAAATAGAAGCGATGATTTTTTCTACAAGGTATTTTATTCCGATAAGGACATTTAACAGAATAAAAATCTGAAGAAAAAAAAGGAAATTATATTCCACTTTTAAAAATCCCATTACTTTAAATAAGGTGAAAAGTCCTAAAGAAAGGATAACACTATGGGATAAGTAAAGAATAAAACTAAAAAAATTAAAGACCGATGGTTTTTTTTGGTGTGAGGTAAAATACTTACCCGAGAAGAATAGATTTCTAAAATCAGTAAATTTTTCAGGATATAATTGATTGCTAACTAATACTAAGAGTAAAACAAATAAAAAGGTTAAAGTAACCCAATTGTTATGCTCCATATTTCTTACAATCACTTCCAAAGTATAGAATTTTGAGCAAAGTTAAAAATTAAATAGCTAGGATTTGCTAAAATTTTGAGGTTAAAAATAGTTACATTTGCCAAAAAAAGAGAATGCCCCAGCGCTTAGTAATTATACCTACATATAATGAAATTGAAAATATAGAGCGTATTATTCGTAATGTGTTTTCACAAAAGCACGATTTTCATATTTTAGTTGTAGATGATAATTCACCAGACGGCACAGCCTCTTTAGTTTCATTATTACAAAAAGAATTTGATAATAAGCTCTTTCTAGAAGTTAGAAAAAATAAATCGGGTTTAGGGACAGCTTATATTCATGGGTTCAAGTGGGCTTTACAAAAAGATTACGAGTTTATTTTTGAAATGGATGCCGATTTTTCTCACAATCCAAACGATTTAATTCGTTTGTACAATAGTTGTGTTAAGGAGAAAGCAGATGTTGCTATTGGCTCGCGATATGTTAAAGGTGTAAATGTAGTTAACTGGCCTATGAAACGGGTTTTGATGAGTTATATGGCCTCTAAATATGTAAAAGCAATTACTAGAATGCCAATCCAAGATACTACGGCAGGGTTTGTGTGTTATCGAAGATGTGTATTGGAGAAAATCAACCTTAATTCTATTCAATTTGTGGGGTATGCTTTTCAAATTGAAATGAAATTTAAAGCTTATCTATTAAATTTTAAAATTGTTGAGGTACCTGTTATTTTTACTGACAGAACTCGTGGAGAATCAAAACTAAGCAGCAATATTATCTCTGAAGCTGTTTTTGGTGTGTTAAAAATGAAGTTTAAAAGTCTATTTGGTAAAGAAGTATGAAAAAGATACTAATAAAAAATGCTAAGATTGTAAATGAAGGCATCGTTAAAGATGGAGAAGTTTACATTGAAGATGATATCATTAAAGAAGTAGCAGACATTATAAGTGTAAAATCTCATGATGTTCAAGTTATTGATGCAGAAGGGCAATACTTATTGCCAGGGGTAATAGATGATCAAGTTCATTTTAGAGAACCAGGATTAACTCATAAAGAAGACATCGCATCGGGGTCTAGAGCTGCCGTAGCAGGAGGAATTACTTCTTTTATAGAAATGCCTAATACCAACCCGCAAACCACCACGATAGAACTACTAGAAGAGAAGTTTGCTACAGCAAAAGAAAGTTCTGTTGCCAATTATTCATTTATGTTTGGTGGCACCAATGATAATCTTGAAGAGATAAAAAAAATTAATCCTAAAAATACGGCTGCTTTAAAGTTGTTTTTAGGATCTTCTACGGGGAATATGTTGGTAGATGATGAAAAGACATTAGAAGAAATTTTTAAACATTCTCCAGTACTTATTGCGGTACACTGTGAAGATGAACAGACGATAAAAGATAATTTAGCTAAGCACAAGGAGGAATTTGGTGATGATATTCCTATGGTTTATCACCCAAAAATAAGAAGCGAAGAGGCTTGTTATTTATCTTCTTCAAAAGCGGTAAAACTTGCAAAGAAAACAGGAGCAAGGTTACATGTATTTCATTTAAGCACAGCAAAAGAATTAAGTTTATTTGACGGAAAAAAACCGTTAAAAGACAAAAAGATAACAGCAGAAGTTTGTATTCATCACCTGTGGTTCAATAACTCAGATTATGAACAAAAAGGAACGAGGATAAAATGGAACCCTGCCGTTAAAACGGAAAAAGATCAAAAAGCATTATTTAAAGCATTGCTGGAAGATAAACTAGATGTAATCGCAACAGATCACGCTCCTCATACTAAGGAAGAGAAAGATCAGGTATATACCAAAGCACCAAGTGGCGGACCCTTAGTGCAACACGCTTTACCTGCGATGTTAGAATTTTACCATCAAGATAAAATCACATTGCCTAAAATTGTCGAAAAAATGTGTCACAATCCTGCCATTCTATTTCAGATAGAAAAAAGAGGTTACATTAAGGAAGGGTATAAAGCAGATTTAGTTTTAGTAGATTTAAATGCTCCTTGGACCGTTCAAAAAGATAATATTTTATATAAATGTGGTTGGTCTCCATTTGAAAAAACCACTTTTAAGTCTAGAATCACCCATACATTTGTAAATGGAAAACTAGTCTATAAAAACTTTAAAGTTTTAGAGGTTAAAAATGCAGAACGCTTAATGTTTGATAGGTAATGAAAATCAAATTTTTCATCATATTTGTCGTCATTTTAGGAGCTTGTCAAAATGTTAATAAAGCACCAAAACCAGATAACCTTATTCCTGAAGATAAGATGGTTGATATTTTGGTTGATCTTCAGCGGTTAGATGCGGTTATTCAGAAGAATGACCAACAGTTCGAAATGAGAAATGTAAAGGCTAAAGATTTGATTTTAGAAAAATATAAAGTTGATAGCTTGCAAATAGCAAATAGCAGTAATTATTATGCAGAAGATTTTTCAGTAAATGAGAGCATTTACGAAAAAGTAAAATCTATCCTTGAGGCTGAAAAAAAGTTAGTCGATAGTCTTTATGCTAATAAAAAAACTGAAATGGAAAAAGCCAAAGCTAAGAAAATAACAGCAGTAGATAGTCTCTAATTATTATTTTCAATATAATACTTAGAGACTCTTTTAATGGTTTTTTGTAAGGGTGTAAACTGTAAGTCTACCGCTTCTTCAATCTTAGTAGTGTTATAAAAAGTCTCATTAAAAGCTGCTTTTATAGACAATTGAGTGATTTCTTGTGGAGTTCCAAATAGCTTTCTTCCTATCGATTGAAAAATCCATCCTAGAGTAATCATCCAAGACTTTATTGCTTTTTTAGGTTCTCGGCATTTTAATTCTTTAGCAATTTGTTGAAGAATTACCTTAAAAGATAAGTTCTCTCCAACCAAAATAAAGCGTTCTTGCTTTATATGAGAAGTCATAAGGCTTACCATAGCTTGAGTGACATCTTTCACATCTACAAACCCTGTTATTAAAGGAATGTAATAGTTTAACCCTTTTTTTACTTTACTGAATAATAATCCGCTGCCGCTTTTCCAAAATCCTTCTCCAATAATAATTCCCGGGTTAACAATAACTACATTTAAACCTTCTTGAGAAGCTCGCCAAACTTCCATTTCTGCCCCATACTTTGTAATTGAATAATTATCGTATTTTTTTTCATTGTTACGAGGAGAAATTTCAGTAACCATTTTTTTATTTAACTCACTTCCCAAAGTTGCGATAGAACTTACATGACAAAACTTCTTTACGGAATGAGACAAAGCCAAATTAACCATATTAGAGGTGCCTTCAATATTCACTTTTCTCAGCTTCTTGTATTCCTTTTCAGAAGGATTATAAGAGATGTAGCCCGCACAATGATAAACTTCATCAATTCCTAGAAAAGTGTCAGATAGTTGTGGGATGTTTTCTAAGGTAGCATTAACCCATTCAATTTGCTCCAATTGTGAGGCAGTAAGATTAGGGTAGCACGAAAGGAGTAATTTTTCTGCGTAAATTACTTTTTCTTGAGACCTATAAATAGCTCTTATAGGTTTGTTTAATTGTAAGAGTTGGGCAAGAAGGTGGCTTCCTACCAAACCTGTGGCGCCAGTAACTAAAATCATGCTGTAAATATAGCGAAATCCTTATAGGAAAATTTTGAGTTTCCTATATCTTTGCGCTTTGCTATAATTAAATAATAAAGCCATGACCAAAAATTTTGTACAAGAAATAACTTGGAGAGGAATGTTGCATGATACCATGCCAGGAACAGAAGAACATTTACAAGAAAAAATGCGAGCAGCATATGTTGGGATAGATCCTACGGCAGACTCCCTTCATATTGGTCATTTAGTAGGGGTGATGATGTTGAGACATTTTCAGTTAGCTGGGCACAAGCCTTTTGCTCTTATAGGTGGTGCAACAGGTATGATTGGAGATCCATCAGGGAAATCTAAAGAGAGAAATTTGTTAGATGAAGAAACTTTAGCCCATAATCAAGCAGCTCTTAAAAGTCAGTTAGAGCGTTTTTTAGATTTTTCTAAAGACGAAGCGAACGGAGCAGTTTTAGTGAACAACTACGACTGGATGAAAGATTTTAGTTTTCTAGAATTTGCTCGAGATGTAGGAAAACACATTACCGTAAATTATATGATGGCAAAAGATTCTGTAAAAAAGAGACTTTCTTCTGAGTCAAAAGAAGGAATGAGCTTTACGGAATTTACATACCAATTGTTACAAGGCTACGACTTTTTACATTTGTATAATCAGCATGAGTGTACTTTACAAATGGGAGGAAGCGACCAATGGGGAAACATCACTACGGGAACAGAACTTATTAGGAGAATAGGTAATGGGAAAGGTTATGCACTTACCTGTCCATTAATTACTAAAGCAGACGGGACCAAATTCGGGAAAACCGAAGGAGGGAATATCTGGTTAGATGCCGAAAGAACTTCACCTTATAAATTCTACCAATATTGGTTAAATACCAGTGATGACGACGCTGCTAAATATATTAAGATTTTTACTTTTTTAACTCAAGAGGAAATTGAAAACTTAATAAAAGAACATCATGAAGCGCCGCATTTAAGACAATTGCAAAAAAAGCTTGCCGAAGAAGTAACTACAATGGTGCATTCTAAAGAAGATTTAGAGAATGCCATAAAAGCTTCTAATGTGTTATTTGGTAAAAGTACTGCAGATGATTTAAGAACTTTAGATGAAAAAACCTTTCTAGATATTTTTGAAGGTGTTCCGCAAGCAGAGGTAAAGCACAGTCTTATTGAAAGTGGAATGGATATGATTGCAGCTCTGGCCGCTGAAACCAACTTCTTGAAAAGTAATGGTGAGGCAAGAAGAGCACTTAAAGAAAATTCTATTTCAGTAAATAAAGAAAAAGTAAAAGAAGATTACAACATTACTGAAAAAGACTTGATAAGTGGAAAGTACATTATCATTAATAAAGGAAAAAAGAACACCTATATTATTAAAGCGATTTAAATAGATTATAATTGCTAAAATAGATAAAAACAGAAACCCCAAGCATCACACTTGGGGTTTCCTACTAACTAACCAATCTATTATGAAAAAACTTTCATCTTAGCACTTATTAAGACGTAGTAAAAATAGTTTAATTACAGCCTAAGCTGAATTTTAACATAATTATAATACCATTAGATTACAGCCTCTAACATCACTGGCATCAAACCTTCCTAAAATCTCAAATCGATTGTCATCAATTTTTTTTCCTAAATCTTGAGTTGCAATAAATGAGCAAGAATCTACATTTGCCAAATCAATTATATTTAAGCCCCCCGTCTTTTGCATAGAAAGTAGACTTAAAGGATCTTCAGAGTCACGAATGAGTATATCCATATGATTAGGGCAAGAAAAGATACCATCACCTTTAGAGTAGGCTTGCGAAAGTAATTCGGTCATTCCGTATTCACTGTGAATTTTATTCACTTGAAAAGCTTGGGCTAAAATTTCGTGTAATTCAGTTCTAATCATTTCTTTTCTCCTTCCTTTCATTCCCCCAGTTTCCATTACAATGGTATTTTTTAGCTGAAGCGGAAATTTTTCTGCTAAATCTAATAGGGCAAAAGAAACCCCAATAAGCAAAGTTTTAATCCCTCTTTCTTCTAAACCTTGAAGCGTATGAGTAAGCTCTTTTAAGTTATTAAGATAAAAGCCACTTTCCTTATACTTACTTCTTTTTATAAAATCATTAGCCATATAAACTAAAGAAGATCCTTTTCTTTCTAAATAGGCCGGTAATAAAGCAAGAACGGCATAATCTTCTAAGTTGCCGTAAAATTGCTGAAATCCGTTAAGGAAAGATGTTTCATAGATGCTAAGATCTTTTACGAAATGCCGACTTACTTGGCTACCTGTTGTTCCGCTGCTTGTAAATGTCTCTTCAAAATTTGAATTTTGACAGATAATTTTTTTTGATTTAAAGAATTCTATAGGTAGAAAAGGAACCTCTTGCAAGGAGTGAACAGAAGATATGTCTTTGTTTAAATGATGACAAAAGTTTTGGTAAACCTTATTATGTTTATATTGATATTGAAAAACTTCAATCGCTATAGTTTCAAACTCTTGTTTGTTTTGAATGGAGAAAATACGTTCGGTTAAAGACATGGTAAGTATTATGTACTTTGCAAAAATAAAAAAAGCGCCTCTATTATGAGGCGCTTTAAATATGAATTAAATGAAAGATTACTCAATCACTAATTTTTTAGTAGCTGACTTTCCTTCAACAGAAACTTTTACTAAATAAACACCGCTAGATAAGTTAGCAACATTTAAAGTAGAGTTAGTTAATGTTTGAGAAATTACTTGCTTACCTAAAAGGTTGTATACCTCTACTGCAGCAGCTTCGTTAGAAGCAGTTTCAATAGTTACTAAACCTGTATTACTTGGGTTAGGGTAAATACTTACATTTGTTAAAGTATTGCTGCTAGCCGATAAGTTAGCATCTACATTCGTAGGGAAAATTTGACCTTCGTCGTTAAATTGACTAGCAATTCCCACTACATTTACAGTAGATGAAGGTAATGCTGTACCGATGTAGGCTGCATCGAAAAAGTTAGTTCTAAGAGTAGTTACATCACTACCTTGTGTAAGGTCATAATTTTCACCTGTTTGGTAAGTACCATCTCCTTCTGCTATATCTGCAATAGTTACATCTGCAAATGCGATAAGCTCAGACTCATAAATTTCAGAATTAGCCATAAAATCTGCAACCATTAAAACTTGAGGAGCTACATCATTATTATTAGAAGTTGCCTCACCTGGATCAGACTCAGGAATAAATTGCATTATTCCATTAAACTCAGATAATTCACCTGTTATATTAGTGATTCCGTCACCTACAGTATATGTAGTAGTAATATTTCCATCATTATCATCTATTAAAATAGCAGCAGTTGCATCTTGAATATACTTTTGGTTTCTAAAGCTCTGTTGGTATGTTAAAAACGCTTCTCCTGTAAGTGTATAAATATTACCTACTGTACCTTCTCTTAAAGCTGCAATGTTTGAAACATTTGATGAAGGTTCACATTCTGGAGATGGAACTGTAGCTTCAATATCACAACTAGAACTAGTTATGCTATAAATTAAATCTGTTCCCTCAGGAATTCCAGTAACAGTTATAGTACCTTCTTCCATAGAAGAAATTTCATCAGTGCTAACTACTGTACCTTCGTTAATTGTAAAAGTATATACTTCTGTTCCACCACCTGTAAAGGTACCAGTTACCGTATAAGTATCTGAAGTAGCTCCAGTAGTTTCTGTATCGCAAGTTACACTCGTAAGAGTAACTATTAATGGGCAAGCTACTGTCCCTGGAGTAAATGTTCCAATTCCTATAATAGACTCAAAACTATTTCCTCCTTGACATAATCCTTCACCGTCTAAAACACCATTGTTAAAAGTCCAATCTCCTGCATTAAAAGCTCCATTTGGTAAAGTACCATTATTTCTTTTAGCATAGCCGTCTTTATACTCCCAAGCTGTATCGGTACCATCTTCTTGATTTCCGTATTGGTCAATTACAGTCATATCACTATCTAATACAAGTCTAATAGGATCATCTCCATTAAAGTTGGCCGCATCAGATGTAGTAGCCAGTTTATTTGTTGCATTAGGGAAATTGGCGTCGAAAAAAGAATTGTCACCATCATCTGTTCCGTCTTTATAAACGTATACAAAATCATCAGTAACGGTCCCTAGATCTGTTAGATTTAATGTACTTGAAAAATCCCCTCCATTTGGAGATTTAACTAAAGAATAATTAGAAAAATCTACAGCTCCATCAGCATAAATTTCCACTACTTTAGGAAGTCCACCAGGACAATCCCCGTCAGAGATCATAGTAATAATAGGCGTTTGTGCCATTGATGTTATTGCAATAAACATAAATGACATTAAAAAAGTAATTTTTTTCATAATAAATATGTGTTTTTATAATACGGTCAAAGATACAAAGATGTTAAATGAAATTTTAGAATATATTTGATTATTTATGTGTCTTAACTATAAGATAATAGATAATCTTCAATAAAAAGCCACCCTATTAGAGTGGCTTTTGTGTATAAAAATGTATGTTTATTAATTTAATGCCCATGCAAAAGTAGAAGCATCTACGGTAGCTGCAGCATCATAATTCATAGAAGGATCTGCATCTACACCTTCAATTTGAACATTTGATAATGGACCATCATTTGCCATATCAATAGTTGTATCATAACCGCTTAAAGATAAGCCAGTAATAGTAGCTCCAGAATCAGCTTTAAATTGTAATGCTTTACCATCTGCTTGAGAAACTGCTGTGAAATTCACGATTGTAGGGTTGTTGTTTACCCCATCTGCTTCTAAAGCCGTAGAGAAACCAGATTGTGTATGTAAAACGTAAGTATTAGTTAAAGTACCATTCCATCCTTCAGTCCAATCGATTGCGTCATCTTGTAAATCTTTTACATATACGTTAGTCGCACTAACTGTACCTCCAAAAAACTCAATTCCGTCGTCATCACCACCGATAAAAGCAACATTATTTATCACAGTTTCAGATCCTACAGCATAAAGTGTTAAACCATTGTATTGAGAATCTGAGTTTATTTGAGCACCAGATTGTTTGATGATTAAATATTCAATAGAACCTGAATTATCAGTGTCATTTTCACCACCGTAAATAAGTCCTCCAACTTCTGCGGTTGCATTTGTTCCTGCGGTAGTTGTAGCATCTCCAAGTAATAATAAACCTCCCCAAGTTCCTTCTGTTGTAGGAGCCATAGTTACTGGGTTGCTTTCTGTACCTTCTATGAAAATTTGACCTCCTTTTTGAACAGCGATATATACATCTGTCCCTATTCCTGTTTCAATAGTTGTACCTGCAGGTATAGTTAGAGAAGCTCCATTTTCTATGCTTAAAATCCCTTGTAGATTATAAGTAATAGAAGCATCTAAAGTAACATCAGAAGTAATAGATCCGTTAAGTAAGTTATCACTTCCTGCATTAGCTACCCAAGCAAAGTCAGCAATATTTACAGTGGCAGGACCTGTGTAAGTATTTTCTAAATCTGCATCTTCAAGAGTTCCTAACTCATTTTCAATCTGAACATTAGATAATGCACCGTTATCAGCAAAATCTAAAGCAGTATCATAACCACTTAAAGACAGTCCAGTAATAGTTGCACCAGAATTAGCTTTAAACTGTAATGCTTTACCACCTGCTTGAGAAATTGCGGTGAAATTTACAATTGTAGGGTTGTTATTTACTCCATCTGCTTCTAAAGCCGTAGAAAAACCACCTATAGTATGCAGTACATAGGTGTTGGTTAAAGTACCGTTCCAACCTTCAGTCCAATCGATAGCATCGTCTTCTAAGTTTTCAACATATACATTAGAAGCATTTACTGTTCCTCCAAAAAATTCAATACCATCATCAGTTCCGTTAAGGATAGCGACATTATCGATGGTAGTTCCAGACCCTACAGCATACAGTGTTAAACCATTGTACTGTGAACCAGAGTTAATTTGTGCTCCAGATTGTTCAATAATTAAATATTTAATAGAACCTGAATTATCTTCATTGTTAGTTCCTCCGTAGATAAGTCCACCAACTTCTGCAGTGGCATTAGAACCGGCTGTAGTTTCAGCATCACCTAATAAAAGTAAACCTCCCCATTCTCCAGAACCCGTTGGTCCCATCTTTACAGGTGAGCTAGCTGTACCTTGGATATCTATTTGAGCACCTTTTTGTACTACTACATATACATCGGTTCCAGTACCGGTATTAATTGTAGTTCCTGCAGGGATAGTAAGTTTAGATCCTTCTTCTACACTTAAAACTCCTGTTAAGTTGTAGGTTGTTGACGAGTCTAATGTGGTGTCTTCTGTAATCATTCCGTTTAATTCTGAAGCCTCTCCAGATCCTTCGTCATCTGAATTTGAATCATCATCACTACTACAGCTAATTGCAGTCATGCTTAATACTGCTACTGAGCATAAAATTGATAAGTTCTTAATTGCTTTTTTCATTTTTTTAGTTTTAAATTAATTTGTTGTGTTAAATGGTTATTTTTAAAATTTATAGTTGACCCCAAGAGATACGCTTACTCCGTTCTTGTAAGATCTTGTAGTTTCTGAATATTCTCTATCTGATGCAAAATCATATACATCTTGAGTTCTCTCAATCTTTGGATTAAGTAAATTATTTGCTTTAAAGCTTAGGTTAATCTTATCAGTGATTTCTTGACTTATAGTGGTGTTTAGAATAACAAACCCTTTCTCAATTATCTCATTATTGTATAATTTAGAATCAGAAACAGTTTGACTGTCGGGAGCACTTCCTATAGCGTATATTTTATCTGAAGCGTAATTGGCTGAAACATTTGCGTTAAATTCTCTTTCCCAGTTGGTAGAAAGGTTGAGTGCGGTGTTTAGAATGTAATCTGATGCACCTTCTAAACCAACTTCACTTTTATTGTTATATTTAAATGTGCTTTCTATGTTACCGTCTTCACCATAGATAGTTTTTAAGTCTTGCTCATGCCACATTCTGGTGAAGTTGAAACTCATATCTAGATTAACACCTTTTTCATTATCAGACTTAATTAGCCCTAAATTAGCCTCTAGTTCTAGACCATATACTTCTGCTTTATCACTTGTATTGTAGTAAGTAAAATATCCTGAAGATCCCCTTAAGAATGTTTTGTTAATAGGATCTTGGATACTTTTATAAAATCCTGTAACAGATATCAACTCTTTATTGGTCGGGAAAAATTCCCATTTAGCATCTAGATTATATACATTACTGGCTTCTAAGTCTAAGTTCCCGACAACAATTTGATTGGTTGGAGAAACATAAGGGAAAGGTGATATTTCTTTAAATTCTGGTAAGGTAATGGTCTTACTGGCAGCTAAACGAAAGTTATTCTTATTATTGAGCGCATATTTAATATTTATAGCAGGGTAAATATTGCTATAATCTTTAGTAGTGCTTCCTTCTCTACCTCCTGGGGCACCTGCAACATCGTAATCTACATTAATTTCATCTTTTTGGTATCTAGCACCTAAATTGAAATTGAATTTTTTAATTCCATAATTAAAGCTTACGAATCCAGAAGCGGAGTTTAATTCACCATCATAAGTATCACTTTTCGATTGTGTGATTAAATTTAAATTCCCATTGTCAAAATTTTCTTGAGTAAAAATTGCATTTAAATCATCGATAGATGGAGGTGTTACTTGGCCAGGTGCTCCTGCTTCATCAACTCCAAATTTATCAGATTCAAAATCTCTAGTTTTGTATCTAAAATTACCACCAGCAGATATTTTTAAAGAAGAAACAGTATCGTTTTCAAATACTTTAAATTCGTTTTTTAAGCGTGCATTGTATTCTAAATCATCAATAATTTGAGAAGATCTTCTTTGCTGAAACCCTCCTTGGTTAGCAAGTTCAATTAACTCAGGATCTGTGTCTGTAGCTTTCTTAATATTTACTTCGTTACGTAAACGATTAGGCTCATCTGCATCTACCTGGTTATAACCTAACCCCCAAGTAAGATGATTTCTTTCTCCAATTTCATGGTCACCCAAAATTTGGTTTACCCATAATTTTGTTTGTTTAGTATTTTGATCTTTAACATACTGACCGTATTGGTCTTCGTTATTTACTTCTTCAAAAACAAAACCTTCACGGTTTCTACCAGACTCGTATACTTCATCTGTCATTTTGTTGACGAACATGCTCAAGGCTCTAACTTCATTTTTCTTGTTAAAAGCATATTTTAAGTCAATAAGACCGGTGGTGTTTACCGTATTCCTGTAATAAGTAGCATCGTTAAATTTAGAATCATCTATGTTACGGTTAAATTGCTGAAAAATACCTTCATTATATTCAAAGTTACTTGATTGAGAACCTGTGAATAATACTTTGAATTTTTCTCCAAATTTTTTACCAGCCGTAACGGTGTATTTGTAATTCATAGGGAGTTTTCGGCTCTCTGTATTCCAATTTTGGTTTACGATAGCATCTTCAGAAGCTGTTTTTTGATTGTAGAAACCTAAGCTTATATCATTCGAATTGACAGATTGTTTAAAATTCTCTTCTCCAATGGCATTGGTATTAACACCAACTTGAGCTCCAAAACCTAGCTCGCTTAAACCTACTAAGCTTTTAGAATTGATGTTCACGCTCCCAGAAGATTGATCTGCCGAATTTTCTGCCGAAAAGTTTTTACTTACCGAAACACTCTGTACAACACGTGTAGGAAATAAGCCAAGGTCTATATTCTTTTTATCAATATTATCAGAAGGAACAGGTAGGCCATTTAAAGTAGTATATAAATAGCGATCTCCTAAACCTCTTACGTAAACATCTCCAGATGCTTCACTACTACTAACTCCAGAAATTTTTGTGGTGGCTGTAGCAGCATCACTTACACCAAGCTTGGTAAGTTCTTGAGAACCTATACTTTCTTTGATATCAACAGCATCTTTTTGATCAAGTAAAAGAGCTACTTCAGAGTCTCTTCTACTAACTGTAGTGATCATTACTTCATCTAATGCAGCAGCACTTGCTCCTAAGCCAGTATTTATTTCAATAACCTTATCGGCTTCCACTTTTACATTGGGAATCTCTACGGTTTCGTATCCAATAAAACTAAATACAATGGTATAAGTCCCAGTAGGGATGTTTTCAATTTTGTACAATCCGTCAAAGTCAGAGGTTGTACCTTTAGAGGTGTTTTTAACGGTTACGTTTGCAAAAGGCAAAGGTTCGTTATTCATTTCTTTATCGCTAAGGGCACCAGCGATAGTTCCAGTTTCTTGGGCAAATGCGAAAGCTGAAAAGAAAAATAAGATTTGGGCAAAAAGTTTTTTCATTACATGTTTATTTACGCTGCAAAGAAAAACAAGTGATGCTTAACGGGTGTTACCCATGAGTTAACTTTGAAAGGGGGTAATGTTAGAAAAACGTTACCAATGTTATGTGATTGAAATATTTGTTAACTTAGAGGTTTTAATATTATATTTACTTTTACCTCTTAAATTTTTAACCACGTTTGTTATGAGTAAAAATGACATGAGTATACTGCTTGTAGATGATGATCCAGATATTCTAGAGATTGTAAGCTACAACCTTTCTGCAGAGGGATATCAAGTATTTACTGCCGAAAATGGAATAGAAGCCGTAAAAAAAGCAAAAAAGAAAAAACCAGATTTAATCATTCTAGATGTGATGATGCCAGAAATGGATGGGATTGAAGCTTGTGAGCAAATAAGAAAAATACCCTCTTTAGAAAACACCATTATTACCTTTTTAACAGCTAGAGGAGAAGATTACTCTCAAATGGCTGGTTTTGATGCAGGAGCAGATGATTACATCACCAAGCCTATAAGACCTAAAGTATTAGTAAGTAAAGTAAAAGCTTTATTAAGGAGAGTAAGTTCAGAAGAGATTGAAACCAATATTGTCGAGATAGGAGACCTTACTATTAATAGAGATGAGTATAAAATCCTTAACGGAAAAGAAGAAATTATTTTACCAAGAAAAGAATTCGAACTTCTTTCTCTCTTAGCTTCACAACCCGGTAAAGTTTTTAAAAGAGAAGACATTCTTAATAAAGTTTGGGGAAATGAAGTAATTGTAGGAGGTCGAACTATTGACGTACACATTAGAAAGTTAAGAGAAAAAATAGGAGATAAAAAGTTTAAAACCGTAAAAGGGGTAGGGTATAAATTTGTAATTTAATGGCGAAAGAATTTAAACGATCATATAAATTTGCTTTTTATACCTCTTTGTTTGTTACCTTATTTATGGTAACTCTTCTTATTATTTACCAATTTGCTTATTTAAAAATTTTTAACTGGCAGCCTATTATCATTTTCGGGTTAGGTTGCTATGTTTTCTCTTTCCTTATTATCCAACTTAGAATAGAACATTTTATCTATAAAAGAGTAAAAGCGGTTTATGATAAGGTTTCGTTGTTAGAGTCTTCTAGTCTAGAAGAAAAGCAAATCACTACAGATATGGCAACTCTAACTAAAGAAATAGAAAAATTTGCCAAAGGAAAGAAGCTAGAAATAGAATCTTTAAAAGTGAGAGAAAACTATAGAAAAGAGTTTATGGGAAATGTTTCTCACGAATTAAAAACTCCTCTTTTTACCGTTCAAGGTTATATTTTAACCCTATTAGATGGAGCTGCAAATGATAAGAAAATTAGAGATAAATATTTAGAGCGTGCAAGTAAAGGCGTAGACAGACTCATCTATATTGTAAGAGATCTAGATATGATCACTAAGTTAGAAACAGGCGATTTACACTTGTACAAAGAAAAGTTCAATATCATAGAGCTTGTAGAAGGACTTTTTGATATGTTAGAAATGAAAGCCTCCAAAAAAAATATCTCTCTAACTTTCGATATGGATTATGAGCAAGAGATTATAGTTTTCGCCGATAAAGAAAGAATACAGCAGGTAGTTACCAATTTGATCGTTAACTCCATTAAATATGGTAAAAATGGAGGAACTACCGAAGTAAGTATTGAAAACCTAATTAAAAATAAAATTATTGTAAGAATAACAGATAACGGAGAGGGGATAGAACAAAAAAACATTCCTCGTCTTTTTGAACGTTTTTACAGAGTAGATAAAAGTGGTTCTAGAAAAGAGGGAGGTTCTGGGTTAGGACTCTCTATTGTAAAACATATCCTAGAAGCACATAAAGAAAAAATCTACGTAGAAAGTGACTTTGGAGTAGGGAGCGAGTTTTCATTTACGCTCGAAAAAGTTAAAAAAACTGCTTAGAGGAAGAAAGCTTTTATATTCCATAAGTCCATTATAATCCTTTAAATTCTTTAAAAGAGATAATTTAAATTCGTGCTGTCTACAGCTAGGAGCTATATTTTTTCGGGTCAAGCGTTTAGCCAGGTATTCTTGTTCGGTTTGACCAGGAGTTGGGATAAAAAATGCTTTCTTCTCTAATTTGGCAACATCCATTATGGTAGTATAACCAGCTCTAGCAATGATAAATTTACTTTCATTAAATGCATTTTCTAAAGCTTTTCCTGTAAGAAAATTATAAAAAGTAACATTGTCTTCTTGCCAGCGTTTTTGCTCTTCTTCCATTTTTCCGCAAATAAAAAGTATCTTGTTTTCGCTTCCGCGGATTTCTTCTCGCAATCTTTTTTCTAAAAGTCCGCGTTGAGGTTCGGGGCCAGAAAGGATAAATAGATACTCATATTTTAAAGGAATGTCTTTTTTAGAGAACCTGCTTAAAGGACCAATATAGGTAATTTCAAATTTCCTTTTCTTTTTAAAGTGACCTAGTTTTCCGCTGAGGCTAGGAGAAAATTCCACATCAGGGATCCAGCACGTATCAAATTTTCTTATGTAATGTTGATGTAACCAAGAGGTGATAAAGGTAGTGCTGCCAGAAAGCACGTTTAGTTGATGTGTGATAAAAGCACTTTTTACATAAGAAAGTCTTACTCCTAATCGATTGTCAGATATAATTCCGTTAAGGTTTTCATTTTTATGAATTTGTAACGTTGCTTTTTGTTCTGCCCAAATAGCTTTTACCACATGATAACTTCGTAGTAAGAATTTAAATTTGAAGAAATATCCCTTTTTCGCATAGCTTATTTTGTAAGAAGGTAATACGTAGGTTTTTAAGGTAGGGAATTCTTTTCTTAAAAGCTGTAAAGCATCCCCATCTGAAGCTAAAATAGGTTCAAATCCGCTCTCTTGCAACGCATTTATAATAGGAATACACCTAGTGGCATGTCCTAATCCCCAATTAAGAGGAGCTACTAAAATTTTCTTTTTTGCCATAAACAAAAATAACATGAATTACCTCTGCATTATTTTAGTTAATTTTACCAAAATATTAAATGTAAGTTGTGGGAAGTAAAAATAAGTTAAAACGTTTTAAAGAAAACGAAACCTTTACAAATGTAATTCAACCCTCTAGAGAAGAAATAGTAGATCAAACATTTCCATTAAAAGGAAAATGGAGGAAAGATTTTTTTAAAAACGAAAAACCTATTGTCTTAGAGTTAGGTTGTGGTAAAGGAGAGTACTGCTTAGGACTTGCAGAAATGTTTCCTGAAAAAAACTTTTTAGGAATAGATATTAAAGGTGCAAGATTTTGGCGCGGAGCTAAAACAGCCTTAGAAGAAGGAATGGATAATGTAGGTTTTCTAAGAACACAAATAGAACTCATCGATCATATCTTTGCAGAAAGTGAAGTAGATGAAATTTGGATCACCTTTCCAGATCCTCAAATTAAATACAAAAGAACCAAGCATAGATTAACGAATACTGAGTTCTTACAAAAGTATAAGCATATCCTTAAAGAGGATGGCGTGGTAAACTTAAAAACCGATAGTGAGTTTATGCACGGTTATACTTTAGGTTTACTGCACGGCGAAGGCCATGAGATTTTACACGCTAATCATCATGTATATAAAAACGAATACAGCCCTAAAGAAGTAATTGGTATACAAACTTTCTACGAAAAGCAGTATCTTGAACAAAATAAACCTATTACTTACATAAAATTTAAGGTAAAATAGATTTGATAGAAGCAGCTCAACTTTTTTTGATTACCTATTTTGCGGCTTTTGCCGGAGTAATACCACCAGGATTGGTTAATATGACAGTAGCAAAAAGTTGCGTCGAAAAAGGGAAGAAAAGTGGCGTGTACGTAGCTTTAGGAGCTTCGATTATTGTTTTTGCCCAAGCTTTGGTCGCCATACTTATGGCGAAGTATATTTTTACACATCCTTATGTGCAAAAGATGATGTTGCGTGCAGGTTTGGTCGTTTTTGTCATTATGGGGATTCACTTTTTTGTAGCCGCAAGAAAGAACAAAGCAAAAGAAAAAGTACGTACCTCTAAAAAGAGTTCTGCTAAAAGTTTTTTAAAAGGAGTTATGATCGCTTCGGTCAATGTGTTTCCTATTCCTTATTTTGTAGCGATTAGCATGGCATTTAGTCCTAATGATGATTATGGGTGGCCTACTATCATCGCTTTTTCTATTGCTGCTGCTTTAGGTACGTTTACAACATTATATATCTATGTAGTTTCCTTTTTAAAAATTGAAAAAAACACCCAAGCTTTTTCCAAATACTCTAATTATTTTATGGCAGGTTTAATGGCCTTGCTTATTTTAATAACAATTATTAGAATTTTCTATTAAATGCCTAGCGATAATTTTTATCAAAAAGTATATGAAGTAGCTCGAAAAATTCCTTACGGAAGGGTGACGAGTTATGGTGCTATTGCTAAAGCCATAGGAGCTGCTAAAAGTGCTCGCATGGTAGGTTACGCGATGAATGGAGCAGCAGCAATGCAAGATGTTCCTGCGCATCGGGTGGTCAATAGAAATGGTTTACTTACAGGGAAGCACCATTTTTCTGGTACTCATTTAATGCAACAATTATTAGAGAGTGAAGGAGTGATGGTAGAAGACGATAAAGTCCAAAATTTTAAAACATCTTTTTGGGATCCTATGTGTGATTGCTAAAAGTAAAATCACCATCAATAAATTCAATCAATCTCTTTCCGTGTTACGCACTTAACCCTTATATTTGCACTTTAGAATTATTCTAAGTAAGCATTAACAGAAAGAAGACTTTTTATGAAGTTGCAAAAGAAAGAAATCCTTAAAGCATTAGAAACCATTAGTGTTTCTGGTGAAGGTCAAAATATGGTAGAAAGTGGTGTGGTTAAAAACATACTTACTTTTGGTGATGAGGTAATTGTAGATTTGCTATTAACTACTCCTGCAATGCATATTAAAAAGAGAGCAGAGGTAGATGTAATGAAAGCTATTCATGAACACGTTTATGAGAAAGCAAAAGTGAAAGTGAATATCAAGGTGGAAGCTCCTCAAGAAAAAAAGAACGAAATTAAAGGGAAAGCTATTCCTGGAATAAAAAATATTGTAGCGGTAGCCTCTGGTAAAGGAGGAGTAGGGAAGTCTACGGTCACTGCAAATCTAGCGGTAAGCTTAGCAAAAATGGGCTTTAAAGTAGGTTTATTAGATGCAGATATTTACGGACCATCAGCTACGATTATGTTTGATGTTGAAAGAGAAAGACCTCTTTCAGTTACTGTAGATGGAAAGTCTAAGATGAAGCCTGTTGAAAATTACGGAGTAAAAATACTTTCTATTGGTTTCTTTACAAAGCCAAACCAAGCGGTGATCTGGAGAGGGCCTATGGCAGCAAAAGCGTTAAATCAAATGATTTTTGATGCCGACTGGGGAGAACTTGATTTTTTATTGGTAGATCTTCCTCCAGGAACAGGAGATATTCATTTATCAATTATGCAATCTTTACCAATAACAGGTTCTGTTATTGTTAGTACGCCTCAAAATGTAGCTTTAGCAGATGCTAAAAAAGGAGTAGCTATGTTCCGTCAAGAAAGTATCAACGTACCTATTATAGGAATCATTGAAAATATGGCCTATTTTACTCCAGAAGAATTACCAGAAAATAAATATTATATTTTCGGAGAGAAAGGAGCTAAAAATTTGGCCGAAGATTTAGAAATTCCATTTTTAGGAGAACTTCCATTGGTACAAAGTATTAGAGAATCTGGAGATATAGGGAGACCTGCAGCACTTCAAGAAAATACTCCAATTGCAAATGCTTTAGAGGAAATTACTAAGAATGTAGTTCAACAAACCGTAAGCAGAAATAAAGATTTACCACCAACGGAGGCAATTAAAATTACTACTATGGCAGGTTGCAGCGCCGTTAAAAACTAAACCTATGACAACAGTAAATCACGAATTAAGAGCAAACGTAGAAAAGGCATTAGATGAAATTAGACCGTTTTTAAAAAACGACGGGGGAGATATTTCACTGGTTGAAATTAATGAAGATGAAAACGTGGTGAAAGTTCAGTTAGAGGGAGCTTGCGTAGGCTGTAGTGTTAACCAAATGACACTTAAATCTGGCGTAGAAATGACTATTAAAAAATATGCTCCTCAAATTGAAAGAGTGATTAACGTTAGTTAAATGATGTGATTTAATTTCCGTCAAGCGGATTTTAAGACCTAAGAGTAGAAAAAAAGTTATGATTAAAACAGATATACTGATTATTGGAGCCGGCCCCACTGGTTTATTTACAGTGTTTGAAGCAGGTTTATTAAAATTAAAATGTCACCTTATAGATGCTTTGCCTCAACCAGGAGGACAATGCTCAGAGATTTACCCTAAAAAGCCTATTTACGATATTCCCGCTTTCCCTGAAGTTTTAGCAGGAGACTTAGTGAATAATTTGATGGAACAAATAAAAGCATTTGAGCCAGGATTTACTTTAGGTGAGCGAGCACAAACTATAGATAAATTAGATGACGGCACATTTATCGTCACTACCAATAAAGGAACAAAACACCACGCCCCAGTTGTAGCTATAGCAGGAGGCTTAGGTAGTTTTGAGCCTAGAAAACCTCCTATTGCTAACATTGCAAACTTCGAAGATAAAGGAGTAGAATATATTATTAGAGATCCAGAGCTTTACCGCGATAAAAAAGTGGTTATTGCGGGAGGTGGTGATTCTGCATTAGATTGGAGTATTTTTCTAGCCGATGTCGCTTCAGAAGTTACCCTAGTTCATCGTAGAAATGAGTTTAGAGGTGCTTTAGATTCTGTTGATAGAGTAAAAGAATTAAAGGATATCGGGAAGATTAACCTAATCACTCCTGCAGAAATTGATCAGGTAAACGGTAATGAGAAATTAGAGTCCGTTTTAATCCGTAAAAATAATGAAGCTTCCGAAGAAATTCTTTTAGAAGTAGATCACTTTATTCCGTTATTCGGACTTTCACCTAAGTTAGGTCCTATTGCAGATTGGGGATTAGAAATTGAAAAAAATGCCATTAAAGTAAATAATAGCTTAGATTATCAAACAAACATTCCTGGCATTTACGCTATTGGCGATGTAAATACTTATCCAGGAAAATTAAAGCTTATACTTTGCGGATTTCATGAAGCCACTTTAATGTGTCAAAGTGCTTACCAGCGAATTTTTCCAGACAAAAAGTATGTGATGAAGTATACTACGGTAGGCGGAGTTACGGGATTTGATGGTACTAAAAAAGAAGCGCCAAAGGCCGTGGTTAAAGCAATTAATTAGCGATGAGTGATATAAAAGTTACGATAATTGATAGAGATAATGTAGAGCATACGATAGATGCGCCTACAGATATGGCGATGAATTTGATGGAAGTGGTACGTTCATATGAGCTCGCTCCAGAAGGAACAATTGGTGTTTGTGGCGGAATGGCGATGTGTGCCTCTTGCCAGTGTTATGTGCTTTCTGATACTGAATTGCCAGAAATGCAAGATGAAGAAGAAGCCATGCTAGCAGAAGCCTTTTACGTAGAAGATAATAGCCGTTTAGGTTGCCAAATTCCTATTCTTCCAGAAATGGAAGGCTTAAAGGTAAAACTTGCTCCAGAGTCTTAAAATTCAATTTTCCTATAAAATAATAAAGCCCCTAGAAATAGAGGCTTTATTGTTTTATAGCTATAAGGTTTCTTCTGTTTACTTAAGAAGATAGGCTTGCTTCAATTCCATCCCACAGCATAATTCTGTGTTGTAAAGACTCTATCGAGATGGCTTCGGCTTCTTTCCATTTTTGCTCATCATTTTCACAAAGCTCTTTGACCATTTGCAAAGCCATAGGTCCGTGTTCATCCTCATCCAATTCAATATGCCGATCAAAATAGTACTTAAATAAACTAAGGTCCTGCTCCGGGAAATTACGTTGTACTTTTTCAATAATAGAGGTAAACATTGCTGGAATTAAATTTTCTCTTCCAAAAGTAAAGGCGGCAGCAACTAAATGTGGTTTTCTACTATAGATTACATCAAAGCTAAATTTTAAAAACTTTTTAATGCTTGCAGGAATATCACTCGATGCAATAACCAGATAAATATCGGTACCATGCCGAATATGATCTACAAAATTGTGGATAGCTTCTGTGTTGGCTTCACTTTTTTGCATCGCATCCAAATACATTTCAAAGTGGCTTTGTCTTTTTCCGTCAAGGTTAATATCGGTTTCTTCTGCTAATACAATTTCGTTAATAAGATATCGAAGTTCAGGATTACCAACGGGGTACCAAGGAAAAGAAGTATGTGTTAGACTAGATTGTAAAGATTTTAATAGAGACATAAAATCCCATACAGCAAAAACGTGATGCTCCATAAAAACCTGCAGGTCTCTAGGAGTTTTAATCTTTTCGTATAAAGTATGTTCTAGTAATTGCTTTTTATAAGGTTCAATTGCTGATTCTATATGCGCTAAATTCATATCAATTTTTTTGCAAAATTACAGCGAATTGAGCGTATTTACAATGTGTTATTTAACTTTCCAAAAGAAAAAGCTGTACGGTTTTTGTTGGTAATAAATTATGATTGGAATTCTTATTTTTTATTCTCGAAGATCGATAGATTTTCTTCAAGTAGATGGAGTAATCTCTGCTACTTCAAAACCTTTGAAGAAAAAATGTTGTGATAAATATATAAAAAAGGGCAAGCGTTGTAAACGTTGCCCTTGTATTGATCTTCTTTAGGTGTATCTTATTTAAAAGCAGAAATACCAGTTACATCTAATCCTGTAATTAATAAATGGATATCATGTGTTCCTTCATAGGTAATTACACTTTCTAAATTCATCATATGACGCATAATGCTGTATTCTCCACTAATTCCCATTCCGCCTAACATTTGTCTAGCTTCACGAGCAATAGTAATCGCCATGTCTACATTATTTCTTTTAGCCATCGAGATTTGTGCGCTGGTAGCTTTATTTTCATTTTTTAATTGACCTAGACGTAAAGCTAATAATTGAGCTTTGGTGATTTCGGTAATCATTTCAGCAAGCTTTTTTTGTTGTAACTGAAAACCAGCAATTGGTTTGCCAAATTGAATACGTTCTTTTGCATAGCGTAAAGCCGTATCATAACAATCCATCGCTGCTCCAATTGCTCCCCAGGCAATTCCGTAACGCGCAGAATCTAAACAACCCAATGGAGCTCCCAGTCCGCTTTTGTTGGGTAATAAATTCTCTTTAGGAACTTTTACATCTTGAAAGATCAGCTCTCCCGTAGCAGAAGCTCTCAAAGACCATTTGTTATGAGTCTCTGGAGTCGAAAATCCTTCCATCCCACGTTCCACGATAAGACCGTGTATTCTTCCTTCTTCGTTTTTTGCCCACACTACGGCAACGTCACAAAAAGGAGAATTAGAAATCCACATTTTAGCTCCGTTTAATAAATAATGATCGCCTTTATCTTTAAAATTGGTAGTCATTCCACCCGGATTAGAACCATGATCGGGTTCGGTTAAACCGAAGCTTCCCATAAATTCTCCCGTAGCTAATTTGGGTAAATATTTTTTTCGTTGCTCTTCGGTACCATATTTCCAAATAGGATACATCACCAACGAAGATTGTACAGAAGCTGTAGAACGAACACCACTATCGCCACGCTCAATTTCTTGCATGATTAAACCATAAGAAATTTGATCTAATCCTGCACCACCATATTCTGCAGGAATATAAGGACCAAAGGCACCAATTTCGGCAAGACCGCCAATTATAGATTTAGGGAATTCTGCTTTTTGAGCAGCTTCCTCAATAATTGGAGAAACCTCTTTTTTTACCCAATCGCGGGCAGCGTTTCTCACCATTAGATGTTCTTCGGTTAATAAATCGTCTATATTGTAATAGTCTGGGGCTTGAAATAAATCAGGTTTCATCTATATAAGTTTCTTTGTGTTAAAAATCTTAGGGGTAAAGTTAACGAATGAGGTGTTAGTCGCCAATTTTATAAGTAAATATTTTATATCATAAAATTTATACACGATCTTTTTACTTTAATTTAAAATTTTAAAGATTTTTTTCGCAAAAAAAATAACTAATGCAAAAACATTATATTATATACATTTTCTTCTGTCTATACTTTTTGACAAGTTGCAAAAACAATCAAAAAAGCCAATCTAAAGAATTTCATAAAAAAGACGATAAATCTTTAAGAAATACCGCGGTTACTGATATAGTTTGGACTTCTGATTCAGCAAGTTTTGACAAAATAGAATATGTTCAAGTGACTAATTATGGATATTTCTATGGGGTAGATCCAGATGAGAAAATAAGTAAGTATACGGGTTTGAGAAAAGAAGAATCTAAACTTTTTATTCCAAATATAAGGAAGCCGCAAGTGCTTGAAATTCGTAGTGGAATTAAACTAAAGGAGGGTATAAAAGTTTTTAACACTTGAGTTTTTGCAAGTCCAGGTGACAGTCTCCATTTTATCATCGATGGAGGAGGTATTAAATTTGAAGGAAAAAATGCAGCAAATTATAATTTCTTCTCCGAATTAGATCCTGGCAATTTGGCTTGGTCTAAAGTGGGTTATCAAAACGATTTAATAAATTATAAAAACCGAGCAAAAAACCTTTACAATTCCCGAAAAGTATTTTTTGAAAATTATATTAAGCAGAATGCCCAGGTTTCAAAGGAGTTTGTCAAAGAAGTAGAAAAAGAACTCTATTTTGAGTATTTGTATAATTTATTGTCACCAAGATCTAAGTGGGATCCTGTAAATAGGTTGTACGTGAACACGATGCAGGGTTTAAATTCAATTATTAAAAAAAATGAAAACTCCACAGAAGTACCATTTAATTTAGAAACTTATTTGGATGACATTCAAATAAGAGATTTTGATCAGCCAGATCTTGTGGGGAATGATTATTATCAACGTAGTTTGGAAGCGGTTATCCAGAGTTATTTTTCAGGAAATAAATCTGCTAAGTTTACCATTGAAAATTTTAAAAAAGAACTTCAATATATAGAAGATAATATCGAGAATCCTTTGATGACTAACCTACAAGGAAAGTTGATTAGGCGTTACTATTATAATGGTGGTTTTGGTAGGGGAAGTGTAGAGAAGGAGTTTCTGCAAAAGCAAATTTCAGCCTATAGAGAAAAAGAACTAACTGCTTCTCAAAAAATGGCTATGAGTGAAATTGAAAATAAACTGCAAAGTAGTAGCTCACAAATCCCTTCTTCTTTCTTAGAGGAAAAAATTATTAGTTTTTCCACAGGTGATACTATGACCTTAAAAACGGTATTAACAGAAAAGCAATTTAGTGTTTTATATTTTGATAGGTTTTTACCTAATGAGGATATAGATATGCAAAAAGGAAATTTAACTCGTAAGAAATTAGAAAAATCACAAGAGGTGCAATTCATATATATAAATTTAAATAAGTCAATTTCCACTTGGGAAAAAAGAGCGCAATTATATGAAGAGGAACTCGGTGTTCAAAATCAATATAGACTATTAAATATAGGTGATTCTAAATTGTTAAGGTTTTTAAAAGTAAGAACGCAACGAGTTCTTCATTTTCCCTCACTTTCTTTGATTGATAGAGATGGTAATTTATTGAGAAACGATTTGCCGTTACCTTCAACAGGTGTTCCTTTTGAAAGATCTGTTGAAAACGCTTGGGAATAAACAATCTTTTATTCAAAATGAATGTTTATAACAGGATAGCTCGAAGAGAATATAAAATCCCTAAAATAAGCGTACCTTTGCGGCTTATAACAAGATATGACATTTAAAGAATTGGGCGTTATTGAGCCCATATTAAAGGCGTTAGCCGAAAAAGGATATACACAACCTACACCTATTCAAGCACAGGCGATCCCTGTTTTATTAAAAGGTAAAGACTTGTTGGGATCAGCACAAACAGGAACGGGGAAAACAGCAGCTTTTACCATTCCTATTTTACAGCATTTGGCAGAAGGTGTGCCGCCTAAAAAACAAAGAAAAATACAAGCGCTTATCATCACTCCAACACGAGAGTTGGCAATTCAAATTGATGATAATATACGAGCTTATGCTCAGCATACCGATATTCGAAGCACCGTTATTTTTGGAGGTGTAAAGCAAGAATCACAGGTAAAAACCTTAAAAAGAGGAGTAGATGTACTTACAGCAACTCCTGGGAGGTTACTCGATTTGATTAATCAAGGATTTATTTCTTTGAAAAATGTAAATCATTTTGTGCTTGATGAAGCCGACCAGATGTTGGATATGGGCTTTGTACATGACATTAAAAAGATTTTAAAAAAGTTACCTCAAGAAAGACAATCATTGTTTTTTTCGGCCACCATGCCTAAATCGATTATTGAGCTTTCAAAACAAATTTTAGGAGATTTTGAACGTGTAAATATTGCGCCGCAGCAAACCACTGCCGAGCGTGTAGATCAAGCCATTTATTTTGTGCCTAAGAAAAATAAAACGAAGTTGCTGGTTCACGTATTGAAGACTGAACCTTTTGAGACTGTTTTGGTGTTTTCTAGAACAAAACACGGAGCTAATAAAATTGTAAAAAAACTCAGTCAAGCTGGAATTCAATCTGCTGCGATTCATGGAAATAAATCGCAAAACCAACGTCAGAAGGTGTTGAATGAATTTAAAGATGGAAAAATCAATGTATTGGTCGCTACCGATATCGCTGCCCGCGGAATTGATGTTTCACAACTTTCATTAGTAGTACAATTTGATTTGCCTAACGTACCAGAAACCTATGTACATAGAATAGGAAGAACAGGCCGGGCGAAAGCAAGTGGAAATGCAATTGCTTTTTGTGATAAAGATGAGCGTCCGTACTTAAAATCAATCGAGAAACTTATCGATCAGCGTTTACCTGTGGTTAAACATGAGTTTAATGAAGTAGTGGCAGAGGAAGGAGATTCAAGCTCAGCTAAACCCCAAAAAAAATCCTATAAACCTAATTCTCGAAGAAATTCGAATTCTAGGAACAAGAAAAAATCAAATTAAAGTTTTAAGTAAAAGTCTTTAACTAATTCGGTATAAGCTTCCGTATAAACGTGTCTTTCTTTTTCAATAATGAGAGTTTGCTCTTCTATCGGTGTTTTTTCAAAACCCAATTGGAGTAACACACGTTTTATGGGAGTGGTTTGGTTGCCTTTTACGTAGGTGACCCGCTGTAAATAAAGTTGGTTTTTACGGGCTAGTTTGATAAAATCCTCATATTCAGAAAAAGGAATTATCGTTTGAAAAGTTCCTTTTTTTGAAAGTAGTTGCGCGGTATTTTTTAAGAGATCTTCAAAAGGCAACGCATCATAAAAACGGGCTTTCTTTCGAGCTTCAGGTGTTTCTTCCGATAAGGAAGGTTCAAAGAATGGAGGATTGCTTACGATTAAATCGTAGGTTTCGTCCTCAAATTCTTCCGTAAATTCATCTAAATCGGCATGGTAACAAAATACACGATCTCCCCACGGACTGTTTTCAAAATTATCCACACATTGTTCGTAGGCGTCTTCGTCAATTTCTAAAGCATCGATCAATTCTGCCTGACTTCTTTGAGCAAGCATTAAGGCGATAACGCCTGTTCCTGCGCCAATATCTAAGATAGAAAAAGTGTTATCTTTAACTGAAGCCCAAGCGCCTAGCAAAACCCCATCGGTGCCAATTTTCATCGCACAACGATCTTGTTCTATGGTAAATTCTTTAAATTGGAAGGGTTTGGACATAGTGTTTAGAAGTCAGTTTCGTTTCTACTTATAGATATCCTTGCTCAATTCTAACTTCTCACAACTGCTTAAAGATACATTTCAATCAAGCCTTCTGGAACGTCTAGATGTATAACTTTATTCTCTTTGTCAATTTTACTGATAAAATCATCATTTAAAGGAATAAGAATCTGTTTTCCTTGATGATCAATTTCAAATAAAGCTTGCGCTGTATTGGTATTAACACCCGTGAGCGTGCCAATTTCACCAAAATTTTTGTCTATAGATTGGTAACCAATAATTTCATGGTAATAAAATTGATCGGCTTCTAGAGCTGGCAATTGGTCTAAGGGAAGATAGACTTCTCTTTTAAGGAGATCTTCAGCATCTTCTTCGGTATCGATATCTTCAAATTTTACACGAAGAAGTTCACTTTTCTGTAAGGAAGATTTGTCAATAAAAAATGGAACCAATTTTTTGCGGTATTCCACAAAAACTGATTCCATTTCTAAATAATGTTCGGGATCGTCGGTATCTAATTTGATCAACAATTCACCCTTAAAGCTAAACTTACTAACGATTTTACCTAAATAGAAACAATCTTCTTTACGCACGTCGTTAGGTTGTTTTAAACTTCTTTTTCTTCTTCAGTTGCATCAGCACTAGCTTCAGCTTCTTCAGTTTTTGCTTCATTTTCAGCAGCAGCGGCAGCTAGAGCTTCAGCTTCAGCAGCTTTTGCATCAGCTTCACGCTTGTCATTAACTTCTTTTTCAGCAGCTAATGCTTTGTCTTTAGCTTCTTGATCTGCTTTAGAAAGGTTTTCTTTCTTCGCATCAATTCTTCCAGACTTTTCTTCTACCCAAGCATTAAATTTCTCTTCCGCTTGTTCTTCAGTTAAAGCGCCTTTACGAACACCTCCAGCTAAATGATTTTTTAATAAAACACCTTTGTAAGAAAGGATGTTTTTAGCAGTTGCTGTAGGCTGTGCTCCATTTTGAAGCCAGTTTACAGAACTGTCTACATCTAACTCAATAGTTGCAGGGTTTGTGTTTGGATTGTAAATTCCTAATTTCTCTAAGTATTTACCATCTCTTTTTGAGCGCACATCTGCAGCTACGATCCAGTAAAAAGGTTTTCCTTTTTTACCGTGTCTTTGTAATCTTATTTTTACAGGCATAAAAATTAAATTTTGAGGTTCTCGACCTCGATTATTAATAATCCGGCAAAGATACATCATATTTTTTTACTGTTAATAAAAAGATTATTATTTTTTCTTTTACATTTGTAACTATTATAACCAAATTTAACCTACCCATGAAAAAAATCTTTTTAATTGCGCTGCTTAGTCTTTTTGTCATAAGTTGTGGAGACGATATCGAAACCAATACACCTTCTATACAAGGAGAGGTAGAGGATATTTTCTTTAGATCGGGAAGTTCAGTAGCAACGCTTAACGAAGATGGGTCGGTGACCTTAACGGGTAGTTCTTCAGATGAAGTGGTAACCTTAACAGCTTCTGCTTACGAAGAAGGGATTTACTCTTTTGGAGGTAGTGTAACTAATGAGGCTACTTTTGAGGACTTTAATGGAGTCTTATATTTAACCGGTGAAAATGGAGATGGAGAAATAGAGATTACTAAAATAGAAGGTGGGAGACTTTCGGGAGAATTTTATTTTAATGCCTTAGAGAATGGAGTAGGAGATACTATTAATTTTAGTAAAGGTTCTTTCTTTGATGTGCCTTTAACTAACCCAGGAACTCCAAGTACTCCGGGCTCAGATTTAGATTGTGAAGAAGCTCAAAATATAAGATTAGCGGCTAAATTAGCTTATGATAATGTAGATCCTAATAATGCAGAACAATTACAATTAGTATGTAATGCGTATCGTAATGCGTTAAATCAAGAAATAGATACTTGTGGTGATGAAAGCGGAGATTTACAAGCCATTTTAGATACTTTAGGAAGTTGTGAAAGCTAAATTGTTTTCAACGATCTAAAACAAAAAAAACTTTAGGAAACTAAAGTTTTTTTTGTTTGTGCACAATACTTTAAAAATAGTTACGTTATCTATAAACCTACAAGCAAAAACACATTTTGCCCCAAATTTTAAAGACTATTTTTTATAGATAGTCTTTTTTTTTGTTGATAACTAAACTTTCCTAAACCTAAATGAATTCCTAATTTTATACGTTCAATAGTTGCAAAAAATTAGGCGTACATGTATTTAATCTTCGATACCGAAACTACCGGATTACCAAAGCGTTGGGATGCTCCAATTACCGATTCAGATAATTGGCCAAGAGCAATTCAAATCGCTTGGCAGTTGCATGATGAGATGGGGAATTTGATTGAGAATGAAGATTTTCTAATTCGCCCTGACGGATTTAACATTCCTTATGATGCCGAAAAGATTCACGGAATTTCGACTGAGCTCGCTCAAGAGGAAGGAATTTCTTTAGAGGAAGGCTTAGCGAGATTTAAAACGGCTTTATCAAAAACTAAATTTGTTGTCGGTCAAAATGTAGGTTTTGATATCAATATCATGGGAGCCGAATTTTTCCGTGAAGGGGTAGAAAACAACCTAACAGAGCTTCCAGTTTTAGATACGTGTACCGAGACAACCGCGCAGCTTTGCCAGATTCCTGGAGGTAGAGGAGGGAAATTTAAACTTCCTACCTTAACGGAATTACACGAGCATCTTTTTAAACAACCATTTGCTGAAGCTCATAATGCTACAGCCGATGTAGAAGCTACTACCCGATGTTTCTTGGAGCTGATTCGTCTTCGTGTTTTTACCGCAGAAGAACTGGATGTAAGTCCAGATTATTTTGAAAATTTTTCTGAAGAGAATCCACAAGTTATTCCGTTAATAGGTTTAAAACACATTAACCTTAAAAAAGCTTCGGAAGCCATTCGTAAGAAAATGGCAAAAAAGGAACCTCAGCAAGACCTTTCTGAAGCGGAGATTCAAGAAAATATTGAAGTGCTTCAAGATGAAGATTTTGTTCATCTGCACAATCACAGTCAATTCTCCATTTTACAATCTACCATAAGCGTACAAGATTTGGTAGCTGCAGCCGCAAAAAAGAATATGCCAGCAGTAGCTTTAACTGATCATGCGAATATGATGGGGGCTTTTCATTTTGTTTCCGCAGTAGCGAAACATAATGGGGAGATAAAAGCAAAAAGAGAAGCAGCTTTAGAGAGTGGTGAAGAATTTAAGGAGAGAGAAATTAAAGCCATTGTAGGCTGCGAATTTTTTGTTTGTGAAAATCATTTAGATAAATCTAGAAAAGATAATGGCTATCAAATTGTACTGTTGGCTAAAAATAAGAAAGGCTATCACAATTTAGCAAAAATGTCTTCGGTCGCTTATACCGATGGTTTCTACTATGTGCCTCGTATAGATAAAGAGGTGATCAAAAAATATAAAGAAGATATTATTGTCCTTACCGGAAATCTTTACGGAGAAGTGCCGAGTAAGGTTTTAAATATTGGAGAAAACCAAGCTGAAGAAGCTTTGCTTTGGTGGAAAGAGGAGTTTGGAGAGGATTTATATATAGAGTTAATGCGCCACGGGCAGGAAGATGAGGACCGTGTAAATCCTGTATTGGTGAAATTTGCAGAGCAACATCAGGTAAAGATGATTGCGAGTAACAATACCTATTACTGCGATAAAGAAAATGCGAATGCTCACGACATTTTATTATGTGTAAAGGACGGAGAAAAACAGGCAACGCCTATAGGTAGAGGACGTGGTTATCGTTACGGTTTGCCTAACCAAGAATATTATTTTAAGTCGGCTACAGAGATGAAAGATCTCTTTAAAGATTTGCCGCAAGCGATTACCAATATTCAAGAGGTGGTCGATAAAATTGAGCCGTTTGTATTAGCTCGAGATGTCTTATTACCTGCGTTTACGATTCCAGAAAAGTTTTTAGATGTAAAAGATGAAGAAGATGGCGGTAAAAGAGGAGAGAATGCGTATTTAAAATACCTTACTTTTAAAGGTGCCGAAGAGCGCTATGGAGAACTTACTGATGATATTACCGAGCGTTTAAACTTCGAACTTTCGGTAATTGAAAACACAGGTTACCCCGGATATTTCTTAATTGTAGAAGATTTTATTCGAGAAGCAAGGAAGATGGATGTTTCGGTGGGACCCGGAAGGGGTTCTGCGGCAGGAAGTGCTGTGGCCTATTGCTTAAAGATTACCAATATCGATCCTATTAAATACGATTTGCTTTTTGAGCGTTTCTTAAATCCAGATCGTGTAAGTATGCCCGATATTGATATTGACTTTGATGATGAAGGTCGGAGTCGAGTGATGGATTATGTGATTGAAAAATATGGAGCCAATCAAGTAGCGCAAATTATTACCTACGGAACCATGGCCGCAAAGTCGTCCATTCGAGATACAGCTAGGGTATTAGATTTACCTTTAAGCGAAGCCGACCGGATTGCGAAGTTGATTCCAGATATGTCGAAGCTGCATAAGATTTTTGCACTAGACGAAAAGGGAATCCGATCTAAGTTTAGAAGTGAAGAAGTAGATAAAGTAAATGAACTTCTTAATATAGCAGAAGGGAGTGATCTAGAAGCACAAACCGTTAATCAAGCTAGGATTTTAGAAGGTTCGGTAAGAAACACCGGGATTCACGCTTGTGGGGTGATTATTACTCCGGGAGATATCACCAATTATGTACCGGTTTCTGTAGCAAAAGATTCAGATTTATATGTTACCCAGTTTGATAATTCCGTCGTAGAAGATGCTGGATTATTAAAAATGGATTTCTTGGGATTAAAAACCTTAACCCTGATTAAGGATACGGTTAAAATTGTAAAAGGCCGACATGGAATCGATTTAGATCCAGAAAACTTTCCGCTTGACGATGAAGAAACTTACGCTTTGTTCCAACGCGGAGAAACCGTAGGGATATTTCAATATGAATCTCCTGGAATGCAAAAACATATGCAAGCTTTAAAGCCGACCGTTTTTGAAGATCTTATTGCGATGAATGCCTTGTACCGACCAGGTCCAATGGAGTATATTCCTAGTTTTATTGCCAGAAAACATGGGGATGAAGAAATTACTTATGACTTGGAGGATATGGAAGAATACCTGCAAGAAACCTATGGGATTACAGTATACCAAGAGCAAGTGATGTTGCTTTCACAAAAGTTAGCCGATTTTACCAAAGGTGAAGCCGATGTTTTGCGTAAAGCCATGGGTAAGAAGCAGAAAGCAGTATTAGATAAAATGAAGCCTCAATTTATCAACCAAGCTGCATCGAAAGGTCATGATCCCGAAAAGTTAGAAAAAATATGGAAAGATTGGGAAGCCTTTGCAAGTTATGCTTTTAACAAATCGCATTCTACTTGTTATGCTTGGATTGCTTATCAAACCGCTTACTTAAAAGCACATTATCCAGCAGAATATATGGCGGCGGTGCTTTCTAATAACATGAATAATATTAAAAACGTTACCTTCTTTATGGAAGAATGTAAGCGTATGAAGTTGGAAGTTTTGGGTCCAGATGTGAATGAATCCTATTTTAAATTTTCAGTAAATAAAAATAATGCTGTTCGTTTTGGAATGGGAGCGATTAAAGGTGTAGGAAGCGGGGCGGTACAAACCATTGTAGAGAATAGAAAAGATGGCGCTTACAGGTCTATTTTTGATATGGCTAAACGCATCGATTTAAGAGCAGCCAATAAAAAAGCTTTTGAGAGTTTAGCCCT
Source organism: Mesonia algae (assembly GCF_003253545.1). Lineage (GTDB taxonomy): Bacteria > Bacteroidota > Bacteroidia > Flavobacteriales > Flavobacteriaceae > Mesonia > Mesonia algae. The sequence goes on along the minus strand of NZ_QKYV01000001.1, from coordinate 150,176 downwards.
AGCGGGAGGTTTTGATGGCTTTAAGCCGACGCATAGGGGTCAGTACTTCCATGATGAAGGAGACGGGGTTACTTTTTTAGAAAAGGTGGTGAAATATGCGGCAAAGTATCAAGAGAACCAAAACTCTTCTCAAGTGAGTTTATTTGGAGAGGCGAGTGATGTACAAATTCCAGAGCCTGTAGTTCCTCCTTGCGAAGAATGGGGAACGATGGAAAAACTCCGTAAAGAAAGAGAAGTAGTGGGTATTTATATCTCGGGACACCCATTAGATGATTTTAGGTTAGAAATGAAATATTTCTGTAACTCATCTTTGGCTTATTTAAGTGATCTAAGCACTCAAGTAAATAAAGAGTTTACGATGGGGGTAGTAGTAAGTGATGTGCAACATAGGGTGAGTAAAAATGGAAAAGGTTGGGCGATATTTACTGTAGAAGATTATAATGAATCTTATGAGTTTAAAATTTTTGGAGAAGAATACTTAAAACATCGTCATTTTTTAATGATTAACAATTTTGTGCGCGTAAGGTTATTTATTAAAGAAGGATGGACAAATAAAGACACAGGAAAAAAAGGAGAACCTAGAATACAATTTAGAGATTTTAGTTTGCTGCACGATGTCATCGAAGAAAACGCAAAAAAACTCACCATTCAATTGAATGTTGAAGAGTTAAGCGATCAGCAAATTATATCTCTTCAAGAATTGTTTCACATTCATAAAGGAGATCATTTGCTCAATTTTGTGGTGTATGAATTGCAAGAAAAAATAAAACTCCATATGCCTAGTAGGCGTCAGAAAGTAAAAATTTGTCAAGAATTAATTACAGAACTAGAGTCTCAAAACATCCAATACAAGTTAAATTAAATTTGAAATCATTGAGGTATAACTTAAATTGATGCTTAAATAATAGAAACCCATTCTTAAGTGTAAGGATGATCTAAAATATTTGACTATTTTTGTATATCAATAAAAATTAAAATTATGGCATTAGAAATAACAGACGCTACATTTGAAGAGCAAGTATTAAATAGTGATAAGCCTGTATTGGTAGATTTTTGGGCTGCTTGGTGCGGACCTTGTAGAATGGTTGGACCAATCATCGATGAAATTAGTAAAGACTACGACGGGAAAGCCGTAGTAGGTAAAGTTGATGTAGATGCTAACCAAGAATTTGCTGCTAAATACGGAGTAAGAAATATTCCTACAGTATTGGTTTTTAATAAAGGTGAGTTAGTAGGTCGCCAAGTAGGAGTTTCTCCTAAAGATGCTTATACAAAAGCAATTGACGAGTTATTATAAATCACTCTTTTAAGATTATAGAAAAAAGGTTTAGCTTAATTGCTAAACCTTTTTTATTTTAGACAAAACTCCAACCATTAATAATGAAGCTGCAAGAAGAAATAAATAAGAGTGAAGGATTTGGAAATTTAGACCATTTGGCCAATCAAATTGTAGAGGGGTTTATTTCGGGAATGCATAAAAGTCCGTTTCACGGCTTTTCGGCAGAGTTTGCAGAGCACAAGATTTATAATAGTGGAGAAAGTACCAAGCATATAGATTGGAAGCTGTACGCAAAGACAGATAAGCTCTACACCAAACGCTATGAAGAAGAAACCAACCTACGCTGTCATGTGATCATTGATAATTCCTCTTCTATGCATTATCCACGATTAAAAATACAGAGCCTAAAAGAATACAATAAGATTGGTTTTTCCGCCTTAGCGACGGTAAGTTTAATGAAGTTGTTGAAGAAGCAGCGAGATGCCATGGGATTAAGTCTATACAGTGAAGACTATGATTATTATTTACCAGAGAAGGGGAGTGAAAGGCATTTTCAATTATTAGTACATCAATTAGAAGAAACGTTAAAGAAAATTCCGCAGCAGCGAAAAACAGAAACCTATACCTATTTGCACCAAATTGCAGAGAAGCTAAAGCGGAGATCTCTTGTTTTCTTGTTTACGGATATGTTTCAGGCAGAAGAGGAGGAGCAGCGCTTATTTGAAGCTCTCCGGCATTTAAAATACAACAAACATGAGTTAGTGTTGTTTCATACATTTGATAAAGAAAAAGAAATCGATTTTGAATTTGATGAAACTCCTAAGCGGTTTACTGATGTTGAAACAGGAGAGGTGATACCGCTTTACGCGGAAAATGTAAAAGAAGCCTATCAAAAAGAGTTAAAAGAATATGCAAAACATTTATCACAGATGTGTCTTCAATACCGAATTAAATATGTTCCCGTAGATATTAAAGAAAATTTTGATAAAATTTTGACGACCTATCTTGTTGAAAGACAAAAATTTAAATAATTTATTGAAAATAAATTGAAAAAAAGTTCTAAAAAATTTTGCTGAAGTGATAAAAGAGTATATATTTGCACTCGCAATTAAGCAACGGTCTGGTAGTTCAGTTGGTTAGAATACCTGCCTGTCACGCAGGGGGTCGCGAGTTCGAGTCTCGTCCAGACCGCAAAATTGTTAAAAAGCTTCAATGTCACATTGAGGCTTTTTTTTACGAAGTTGTGTTGTGTATGTCAAGTTCAAGCTTGACATCTAGGTTTAAGTAGTGTTAAACCAATGAAGAGCTTTTCCTGTAATAAGGAGAGGCTTTTTTTATTTGGAAGCTGTTGAAGTCAAAAGTCAACTTTGGAAGAGTGTCAGAGCTACTCTAAGTTCTAAACAAAGGGCTACGGTATGATTTAGAAATACGTACAAAGCAAAAAAGCCTTTTCATCATTTGAAAAGGCTTTTTTAATTTGTAGTACTGTAAGTTTATTCTACCGTATAAGTAAATTGATGACCTTCAGAGAGTCTAAAATAACCCAAAGCATAATTTTCCGTTTGGGTTTGGTTGATGATGTTCCCTCTTATATTTGCTGGAGGAGTCGAAAAAGGGTTTCCGCTGGTAGTTTCAAGAATTAAATTCATATAGTTATAGAAAGAAGCTGAAATTCCTCTAAACGTAATTCTTATATCGTCTCCAACTTCTAAATCTTCATTGGAGAAACTGTCTTCAATTTCATTTCCGTTATAGAAATCGTCATCGGTAAGATTGTACTCAGGAAGAGGTAAGAAAGTGGTGCGTATATCAGTTAAATAGAAATTAGTTTCGTCTATGGGGTCATTGTAAAAAAAGCTCACTTCAATTTCATCTCCTAAAAATCCACCTTCATCATCTTGTTCTATTCTGTTAATTTCAGGTACAGGCATCAGCATTTCCGTCGCAGTATAAAGTTCTTCATCGACCACAATCTCCAACGTGTAGGTTTCTAGTAATTGAGGAAGAAAATCGGTACACTTATAAGTGCCTTCCTCTTCTGATTCTTGAAATATAAAACTCTCGCCTGCACTGTTTTTAATGAGAACTTGAGCATCGGAAACCTTGATTGTCTCGGTTTCATAATAATTGGTTAACCGACTTAATTTGATTTCTTGTTGAGTGCCATCTGTTTGTTTCTTCCAGAGGATTTCAGCATCAATCACCAGCCGTTCACTGCTAGAGTCTAAGTCAACATCTATAACATCCTCGCAAGAGGTGAAAAGGAGAGTAGAGAAAAGTATTAAAAACAGACTTAATTTTGATATATATGGTTTTAATAGATTCATGGTTTAAAATTTAAAGTTATAAGAAACACTTGGTAAAATGCCGAATATAGATAAGCGTCGGGCTTCATTTATTCCAGTATCATCATTGGTGGTAAAGCGAATGGATGCAGCGTTTTTTTGATTGTAAACATTGTAAATACTAAACACCCAATAGCTTTGCCAGTTTTTCTCTTTTTTTTGTGTTGGGGTATACGTAGCAGCTAAATCTAAATGGTGATAAGTAGGGAGTCGGTTTTCATTTCTAAGCGAATAATTAGGAACTGGAATCCCGCCAATTTCATAATAGCCATTAGGAAAAGTAACGGGTTGTCCTGATTGCAAATTAAAATTGGCGCTAAAAGACCACTTATCACTATAATCATAATTTCCGGTAAGGTTAAGGTTGTGTAGCTTATCATAAGGCGATAAGTACCAATCACCATTGGCAATACCTGGATCTTCTGCCGTATTTCCAGTTGTTTTTTGTTCGGCTCTAGAAAGGGTGTAAGATGCCCAACCTGTAAATTTCCCTTTGTTTTTTCTGAATAGAACTTCCAATCCGTAAGCGCGAGCTTTTCCGTTTAAAATCACGCGCTCTATATTATTGTTTGCTACAAGGTCGGCGCCATCTACATAATCTATACGATTGTCAATATTTTTATAAAAGACCTCGGTTTCTAAAGAGTACATTTTGTTACTGAAGTTTTTAAAATATCCAAAAGCATACTGGTTAAGGAGTTGAGGTTCTATAAACGGACCGCTAGGAGTCCAAATATTCACAGGAGAAGGGGATTGGCTATTAGAGATCATATGAAGGTACTGTGCCATTCTATTGTAACTAGCCTTAAAGGAAGTGTCATCGTTTAACGCATAAGAAATCGCTATGCGGGGTTCAAAATTGTCAAAGCTAGAAATTTTCTCTCCCTTTTCGTAGTTGTTGGCTCCATTGGGTTCTGCTTCTTCATAAATATTAAAATCAGCATTATAAATCACGGGTTGATTATTTTCATAGGTGCTGATGCTTTGCGGACCAAAACGATAGAACATGCTATAGCGTAAACCATATCGTACATTAAGTTTTTCGGTAATACGTTGTTCAACATCAAGAAAAAAGGAAGGTTCTAAAGCATACTTTTTATCTAATTGCTGATAGTTAAACTGGGAAGTTTCTCCTTCTGGCTGCAAAGTACCTGGGTTAAATGTATAGTAAATCGCTTGTGCACCATAGTTGAGCTGTATATTTTCAGATAGGTAATGTTTCCAATCGTAGGTAAGTCCGTAACTTTTAATATTGCTTTCCCATTTAAAATCTAAAGAGTTAAAACTTAAATTAAACTGGTAATCACTATAAAAAAGGGAGAGGTGCGTATTGATGTCATCATTAAAACGATGTTGCCATTTAAGATTAGCCATCGTATTTCCATAGGTGCTCAAAAAATTATTACTAATATCAAAGATGTCATTCCCGTAGTAGGCAGAAAAACTTAAAGCATTTTTGTCATTCAATCGGTAGTTGAGTTTGGTATTGATATCATAAAATTGAGCTGAATTATTATTATCGGCTAATTTTAAAAATAAGTGCGCATAAGAAGTTCTTCCGGCAAGCATAAAAGAACCTTTGTCTTTTTGTAAGGGTCCCTCAACTTTTAGCTTACTAGAGATAAGCCCAATGCTTCCTTCGGCATCAAAATTTTGATCATTTCCAGTATGTTGATGCACGTCTAAAACCGATGATACTCTCCCACCAAACTTAGAGGGAATCCCGCCTTTGTACAATTTTAGATGATTCACGGCATCAGCATTAAAAACCGAGAAAAACCCAAACATATGCGAATCGTTATAAATAGGAGTACCGTCTAAAAGCACTAAATTTTGATCTGCCGCTCCGCCTCGTACATTAAAACCAGAGGAGCCTTCTCCAGCATTGGTTACCCCAGGCAGGGTTAAAAGAGATTTTAAAGGATCGGGTTCGCCCATCGCTACAGGAATTTGCTTAATTTCTTGCATCGACAGACTGTTAACGCTCATTTGTGGTTTTTTAATATCTACTGCTTTATCATTTTGGGTAATGATCACTTCATCTAATGATTCTCCGCTTTCTTCCATAGAGAGGTTAAGCTTGGTGTTTTTAGTAAGTTTTACGATTTCTTCTCTATCAGCAAAACCTAAATACGTGATGATCAACGTGTAAGTTCCTTGTGGCAATTGTAGCGAGAATTCTCCTTTTTCATTTGTGGTCGTTCCTGTAGCTTGCTCTTTTACATAAATATTTACTTCTGCTAAAGCCTGTTCATTAGGGTCTACTATGGTTCCAGAAAGCTGAAATCTTTGTTGTGAAACATTCTTAAGAGCTTTTACGGTAATGGTATTTCCGATAAGGTGAAAGTTATAGCGTTGATTCTGGTTGAGTTGCTCAATTAAATTTTCTTTATTCAGCTCATCAAGTTTCATAGCATCAGATATTTTCCAATTCAGGTTAACGCTATCGCTATAAGCAAAGGTATACGGAGTTTGTTCTTCTATTTGCTGAATAAAATCTTTTAAATTAGAGGGTTCCTTTTTTAGATGTATTTGTTGGGCTTTTAGGTGTTGAAAACAGCAACAAAAGAATAAGATTAAAAGCGTTGGCTTCATAGTGAGGTTAAGTTAGTAAGATGAGGTATTAAGATTGAAATGTGATGCGTTTCTGTTGGTGATCTATATGGTAATCTAAGTTGTAAACTTGAGCTAAAACCTGAATCACATGATCTAATGATTCACGCTTCTTAATTTTAAGGGTGATGTTTTTGTCGATTTTCTCTGATTGAAATTCAACTTTATATTGGTAATTAGTCTCTATATAATTGATCAACTCGTGTAGGGGGGCGTTCTTAAATTCTTTAAACAAATTGAAAGCTATTATCTTTACTTGGTCATCTTCAGCAATAAAACTTTCTCCTGGAGCAATTAACCAATTTTTAGCAGAGCCTTCAACATTCATTTGAATACTTCCTTCATATAAGTCTACTTGAGTTTTATTTTTTACAGGACTGCTGATGCGGAAAGAGGTTCCGAGCACGGTAGTAGTGGTTTGCTTGTAATCAACTTGAAATGGATGTTCTTTGTCTTTGGTGACGTTAAAAAAAGCTTCTCCTTTTAAGTGTACCTTTCTATTTTGTTTAAATTCTTTAGCATAACTGATTTCAGCCTGAGGGGCGAGATCAATTTGAGAACTGTCAGGTAAATACACCAACTTAAGGCTGGTAGTAGGGTTTTTGATAATGTTAGTTTCTGCTAATAACGGAGTACTAGTGCTGGTTTCATGCGACAGGTAAGGGAGTAAACCGCTAACCCCTATTAAAATCAGAAGAGAAGCTGCTATAGCATATTTATAATTCGGGGTTTTCTGTACTTTTTTCTCTTTAAATACCTCTTGGTTAAACTTTTCCCAAGCGGCTTCTTTTTTTTCGGCAGCTTTTTTAGGATGAGACTTATGCCAAAGGTCCTCAAATTCCTTATTTATATGATTAGAATCCATAATTTACAATTTTTCGCAGAGGTATCCCTCTTGGAGTAGAACATTTGAAGTTAAATCAAAATTTTCTCGATTGCCTTCCATCCTTAAAATACGATCACGATCCTCCAAGTAAAAATTAATATGACAATCTGAAAAATAAAGTTGTAAAATTTTTATCATCCGCTCTACTTGGCGAACTGTGGAAACATTGGTTTTAAATACTTCTACCATCTTAATAGATCTCTTTTCTTATAAGACAAACGAGAAAGTAAAAGTTCCTAATGCTTATTCAACTTTTTTTAAAATAAATTGATGGGCAAGATAAATGTGGTTAGCTATAGTCTTTGGAGAGAGCTGGGTGATTTCAGCAATTTCTTTATAGGAATAGTTTTGTAATTTATGGAGGCTATAAATTTTTTGTTGCTGTCGCGGAAGCTGCTGTATAAGTCGATGTAGTTGTTCAATTTGAAGCTCAATTTCTTTAAGTGAACTTTCCTCTTCCTCAATCTCCTTTAAAAATGAAGGTTCTAACCGAATCACTTTATTTTCTCTTTGAAGATGATTTAAGATGAGGTTTTTGCAAATGACAAATAACTGTTTTTCAAAACTTACTTCTTCTTTTAAAAGTGTTCTGTTTTCATACACTTTAAGGAAAGTTTCATGAACAAAATCTTCAGGAGCTAATAATTGAAAGTTAAAATAAGAACCCACGCCAATGAGGTGATCGTAATATAAGAAATAAGCTTCTTTATACGCTTTAGGATTACCCTTTTTAAGAAGCTTTATAAGTTTTTTATCGTTATTTTTATTTATCACCGCGATACAATTAGCTAGAGATATAACTATTTACTTTGAAAAATATTTTATGAAAGCTTAAAGAAACTCCTTATAACTTATCGGAAATATTTTTAGGACTAATATTACTAAAGGAAGCTATTTGATGAGGTTGAACATGATTTTTGTCGATTTTAAAGTCATCGATATTTACGGGGATATATTCAGGAACCAAGAATTTTAGCTTCTGTAGCGCCTCTTTAATGTTGTTTTGTTTAATGAGTTGCAATAACTCAGATAACTGCGTATTTTGAGAAGAATCGTAGGTATGTGTAGCCTGTGCAATCATAATTTTTTCATGATGCGTAGGTAAAGTAGTTTCCTTATCGGCTAGTAATTCTTCATACAGTTTTTCTCCAGGTCTTAAACCTGTAAATTCTATCGCAATATCTTCATTAGGAACTAAACCTGTTAATCGAATCATGTGGTGTGCTAAATTGATGATTTTAATGGGAGAACCCATATCAAAAACATAGATCTCGCCTCCATTTCCCATTCCTCCCGCTTCTAAAACCAACTGGCACGCTTCATCAATGGTCATAAAATAGCGCGTAATTTCAGGGTGGGTCACCGTTACAGGTCCGCCTTCTTCAATCTGCTTTTTAAAGTGAGGAATAACCGATCCGTTCGAACCTAAAACATTTCCAAATCTTGTAGTGATAAAGGTGGTTTTTTGTTGAGGAAGTTTGGCTAAAGACTGTATGTAAATTTCAGCAGCTCTTTTAGAGGCACCCATAATATTGGTAGGATTTACCGCTTTATCGGTACTTACAAAAACAAACCTTTCTATCTTAAACTCCGTAGCCAGTTCTGCCAAATTTCGAGTTCCGTAAAAGTTAACGCTTAAAGATTCTATGGGATTAGCTTCCATCATAGGAACATGTTTGTAGGCAGCTCCATGAAATACAATTTGTGGTTGATAGGTTTCAAAAATTTCCCTCAATCTTTTTTTACTGCGTACATTGGCAATTACTTTCTCATACGTCAAACTAGAAAATTCTTTGTCCAAGCATAGTGAAATATCATGCAACGGAGTTTCAGCCTGATCCAATAAAATAATTTTCTTTGGAGAAAAAGGAATGAGTTGTTTTACAATTTCACTACCAATAGATCCCGCCGCCCCAGTAACCAAGATAACTTTATCCTTATAAAGCTCAGATAATTTAAGGTTGTTGAGTTTAATAGGAGAACGCTGTAAAAGATCTTCTATTTTAACTTCTTTTAAAGAGCTAAAAGACGGATTATTGTTGTAATCTTGAATTTTAGGGAGCTTATATATCTTTAATTTGAGGTCTAGTAGCTCATTTAAAATAGAACTGTCTTCATTTTTTATGTGCTGCAATTTTTCATCGCTAACAATAATCGCATTTGCTAGCGTGTTAGATGCTTTTAGTTGAGAAATAGAATAAATAGGTAAATTATAAATACGCGTAAGCATTTTACGATTATCTAAATTTACAAAACCAATAATATTGAAAGAATCAGAATGTTCAGAGATCAATCCTTCTCCCATAGCAATATCTGCTCGATCGGTTCCCAAGATATAAGCACTAATAGAATTTTTACTAGCATTAATGCTTTGGTAGGTTCTTTTTACCAATACCCTAAAAAAGAAAAGTAAGGAAAAGGTAATAAACCCGTAAATAATTACTCCCGCATCTAAGATAAGCTTAGTGCTACTCGTTAAATAATAAATATGATTTATCAAGAGTATGGTTACAACACTCAAGGAAGTTACTTTTAATTGCGTAATTACATCTCTAAAACTAGAGTAGCGCACCAATCCAAAATACGACTTGACGACAATGTAATATAGGGCTTGAATGGTTACGATGGCAAATAGAGGCCAAGTAAAAGTGAAAATAGGATGATCTGTTCCGGTAGCGGAGTGGATAAGAAAAAATGCTGCCTGTGCCGCTATAAAAGCAATACATACATCAATAATAAAGATAAACCTTCTAGGGACATAGTTTTTAACCATGGGCCTAATCAGCTTAAGGAATTGTACTTTTATTTTTTTTGCGATAGCCATGCAGCTAGTAATTTTAACGGACAAATATATACTTATGGCGGGGATGTTTCATTAAATTTATATTAAATTTTAACAATTTGCAAGTATAGATGCATGAAATTTCAGGATATTTTAGAGCTCAACATGAGGCAACTAAATCCATAGATTGCCACATAAAATTAAAAGTTGATTATATTTGCAGCTATGAAAAAGATAATTTTAACATTTATTTTTTGCGTACTTCTCTTTAGTTGTGCGACAAAGAAAGAAGTTTTGTACTTTCAAGATATCAAAGAAACGAGTTTAGTAAAAGTAGATCAAATCTATAGCCATCCTATTATCGAAGTAAATGATATTCTTAAAATAGACCTTACCGCTTTAAGTCAAGCGGCCATTCTACCCTATCAATTTGATAAAAATATGGGAGGGCAAGTGCAACAAAGACAAGGTGACATATTAAAGTTGGAAGGTTACCTAGTCGATGAAGAGGGAAATATCAATTACCCGGGTTTAGGTTTGGTCAAAGTGGAAGGTTATACCACACAAGAATTGCAAAAAAGATTTGAAACTCAGCTTTCACAGTTTGTAAAAGATCCTACGGTGAGAATACGTTTGGTAAATTTTAAAGTATCTGTAATCGGAGAGGTGAGAAACCCAGGTACCTATACCATTGCCGAAGAAACGGTGAGTTTACCCCAAGCTTTAGGTTTGGCAGGAGATTTGACCATACAGGGAGAAAGAAAAGAAGTTTTATTAATAAGACAAACCAAAGAAGGAAGAGAACACGTGCAAATAGACTTAACTTCTAGTGAGTGGATGAATAGCGAATATTATTTTTTAAAACAAAACGATGTCGTTTATGTACAACCCAATAATGCTAAGGTGAAAACAGCAGGAATCATTGGAAATTTAGGAACCCTACTTTCCGTATTTTCTATATTGTTAAGTACCGCAATTTTGATATTTAGATAAGATGACAGAGCAACAGCAATGGGATAAAGATGAAGCTGAAAATGGGGAAGATTTAAAAAATCTTTTGTATCGCTATTTTCAGTATTGGCCGTGGTTTGTATTGGGAGTGATTCTTTCAGTGACCACCGCATTTCTATACCTGAGATACAGTACAGAGGTATATAGTACACAAGCTAAAATAAAAATTTTAGACGAGTCCAATGATGGAGGTTTAGATTTGTCTGGTTTAAGTGGCTCGAGTAGTCTGTTTAATTTAAGCAAAGTCAATTTGGAGAATGAAATTCAAATTGTAAAATCTCGCAGGTTATTAGAGCGCGTTACCCAAGCCTTAGATTTAAATACCGCCTATTATAGTAATGCCACGATTAAATCTTCCTTATATTATAATCAGGACATGCCCGTCCAGGTGACATGGATTCAAAATGACACCACTTCTCAGAGTTCCTCTCCACTTATCGAGTTTCATGCTACAGGTGAAAATGCTTTTAGCCTTAAAGAAGAAACCTTAGGAAATCTAAAAGGAACCTATGGAGATACCCTACATTATGCGGACTACGCCTTAAGAATAGATAAAAAAACCACTCCAATAAAAAGCAGCGAGTCTTCCGATAAAGATAATTTCTTATTTAGGTATGTGAGCACAGAGAGTGCTATTCAAGGCTTATCCAGCAGTATGGGGGTAGAGCCTATCGGGGACAAAAGTCACGTACTTAGCTTGTCTATTCAAGGCTCCAATGTGAAAAAAAATGAAGCGGTTTTAAATGAATTGATCAAGCAGTTCAATCAAGATGGGATTGAAGATAAGCGCTTGGTCTCTAAAAGAACCCAAGAATTTGTAGAAGAGCGCTTGGTGTTTTTAGTACAAGAGTTAGACACGGTAGAAGAGGGTATGGTCACCTATAAGAATGAAAAAGATCTAATCGATGTTCAGGCCAATGCTACCCAACTTTTTGGTAAGGAAGCAGAAGCGGAAAAGAAGCGTTTTGAAGTACAAACTCAATTGGCGGTGACCAAAGACTTTCAACAGTTTCTAGAAAATCAAAGTTCTTATGAGCTATTGCCAGCCAATATAGGAATTAGCGATGCTTCTGTTAATGAACTTACAGGAGAATATAACCAATTAATACTAGAAAGAGATAGACTTTTAATTTCTGCAACCTCTGAAAATCCTGCGATCCTTAATCTTAATCAGGAATTAGGCCGTCTTCAAGCCAATATTAATGCGAGTGTCAAAGCCTATATGCAAAGCTTGCAAATCACCTTAAACAGTTTACAAAGACAAGAAGGTTATTCGAGTGGGAAATTAGGAGGTTTTCCGCAAATTGAGAAAGAAGTACGTTCCATTACCAGACAAAGAGAGATAAAGGAGCGGTTATATTTATTTTTATTACAAAAAAGAGAAGAAGCGGCTTTAAGTTATGCAGTAACTGCGCCTACGGTAAAAGTGGTCGATTATGCGTATACGTCATCTATTCCAATCTCTCCTAAAAGACAAATTGTAATGCTCGCTTCTCTAATTATAGGGGTGCTTATTCCATTCGGTATTTTATATGTCTTGTTTCTATTAGATACCAAAGTAAATACCAAAGGCGACTTGCAAAAAAAATTAGCTAATCTTTCTGTGGTAGGTGAAATCCCACAGTTAACTAAAAATGCTAAAGCGGTGATAGGAGCCAATGATAGAAGTGTCTTAGCAGAAGCTTTTAGGATTTTAAGAACCAATCTGAATTACTTTAAATCTCCAAACGATCTAAAAAATAGAGGACAGGTGGTTTTTGTGACTTCTACTACCAAAGGAGAAGGAAAAACCTTTGTAGCGGTTAACTTGGCTAATATTTTGGCGGCGACTAAAAAGAAAACCTTATTGATAGGTTGTGATTTAAGAAACCCGCAGGTGCATACCTACATCAACAAAGATAAAAACTATAAAGGAGTCTCTTCTTTTTTACATAATGCTTCCGTTCAATTGGAAGATTTAATATTAAAAAAGGCTTTTAACTTCGAAAATTTAGATGTAATGCTTTCGGGAACTATTCCGCCAAACCCTGCCGAATTGCTGCTCAACGGAAGATTCGAAGAATTAATAGAAGAAGCTAAAAGCAAGTATGATTATGTCATTATAGATACAGCGCCTACCATCTTGGTGACCGATACGCTATTGATCTCTAAGTATGCCGATGCGACCATGTATATGGTAAGAGCAGGCTATACCGATGTGAAATTATTAAAGCATATAGAAGAGCTTCAAAAACACCGTAAACTTAACAATATGGGAATTGTTCTTAACGGGGTAAAAGAAGATGGTGCCTATGGTTATAATTACGGCTATGGATATGGTTATTCTGAGGAGGTAAAGAAAAAGCCTTTATGGAAATTTTGGGCTAGATAAGCTGCTGTTTTTCTAAAAATAAAAACACCTCCTTCAAGTTTTAATTTTTTTAACACTTGGGGGAGGTTTTCTTTTTTAATTTTGCGCTATGATTTTGTCACTGCATCTTAAGAAAAGACTTTCTGTATTTTTTCTGCTTGCTTTTATTTTTATAAAAGTAGGAGGATTACATAGTCTTACTCATACGGAAGAGGCAAATGATCAACAAGAATGTGTGTGGTGTCACTTATCGGGAACCGATGCTCATACGCCTTTACTGGCCGCAGGAGAAGCTTACGAAATACTTAGCATTCCTGTTACTCCACCACAACATCTACAAAACAATTATTACCGTTCGGTCGTTTCTTCAAAACCTCCGGTATGTCTTATCTTTAATAAGCCTCCACCTTTTTATACGGCTTAATTTTTTCTTTACTGAATTTACGATGCATTCGCAGGCTTTATGATCATATCTTTTTAATGAAAAGAAGATGCGTGAGCGCTAGCTAATAAAATCACACGAACTTAGGTTTTTTACCCTTGTTATAAGATATAATAGTAAAGAAGTGCAATTTTATACTTCTTTCTTAATTTATAGCATAAGAGGCAATTCGTCGATTTAACGCTTTCTTATAAATTAATTATAGGTTATCGCAATAACGTTAAGGTTGATCATAGCTCAGATAAAGAAAAAAGAAACTGATTACAGATCTATCTTTTAAAAAGAAATACTGGCTCAAGTTTAGAGCTGATATTTCAGGAAAAAAGAATAATTCATTAAAAACTTACTTTTTGAATAGCTCTATTTCCAATTAAAATAAGAGATAGAAAAGAAAGATGAATAACTTTTTTTGATTACTGATTCAAATTTAATACCTCAACATGAAATTACAACATTTCCTTCTTTTATGTTTTCTTGCTTTAACTGCATCTAAAGCCTATACACAAGAATATTCCGTTAAGGGAAAAATTATAGATTCTCTAGGAACACCTATAGAAGGAGCTCATGTGCATACTTCTCAACGTTTTACTTTAAGTCAAGCTGATGGTAGCTACCATCTATCTAACGTATTGGCAGGAGCGCACCATCTAAGAGTATCTTATATGGGCTATAGGACCATAGATACTTTAATCAAGCTTTCAAAAGATAGGACGCTCAACTTTCAATTGCAACCGGACACTTCTACTCTAGGAGAAGTACTGATTCAATCTTCTTCTATAGAACAAACCACGATAAGTCGAGAAGTGGTCAATCAAGAATACCTTCAAAAAGAATTTACAGGTTCTTTAGCCAAAAGTTTAGAGAAATTACCCGGCTTAAATGCGATGGAAATCGGCGCAGGAACTTCAAAACCTATTATTAGAGGTCTAGGCTTAAACCGAGTAGCCGTAGCCGAAAACGGTATCAAACAAGAAGGACAACAATGGGGCGCAGATCACGGCTTAGAATTAGATGGCTTGGCGATAGAAAATTTAGAAATTCTTAAAGGCGTAGGCGCTATTGAATATGGTAGTGACGCTATTGGCGGAGTCATTAAAGTCAATAATACTAAACCTCCAAGTGCAAATGGCCTTTCAGGTCATGTGACTACCTTAGGGAAATCGGTAAACAATACCATAGGTTCTTCGCTTAATTTAAATTATAAAGGCGATCGATTTTTTTATAAACTAAAACTTACGGGAATGGAATACGGCGATTACTCTTTACCTACCGATACCATTTCCTACCTCAATTTTAAGATGCCTATCCATGAGGAGCAACTTAAAAATACCGCTGGGAAAGAATTAGATATGTATGCTCAAGTAGGTTATAGGGGAGAAAAAGTAGAATCTCTGGTTAGCGTGAGTAATGTATATCAAAAATCAGGTTTTTTTCCAGGAGCTCACGGTATTCCTTCCATAGACAGGGTGCGTTCAGATGGAGATGAAAGAGATATAGATTACCCTTATCAACGTGTGAATCATTTTAAGGTCATTAATAATAACAAAATCTATTTTGATAATGATTACCTAGAAGTCCTATTGGGCTATCAAAAGAATAAACGACAGGAGTGGAGTTTGTTTCATACCCACTACGCCAATCAACAACCCCCAGCGGTAGATCCAAATTTAGAGTTGAACTTTGAGTTAGATACCTATGATGCCCAAGCCAAATACACCAAAAAGTTTTCTAAAAGTCATATTACGACGCTAGGTGTTCAAGCCAAATGGCAAGAAAATTCTATTGGCGGATTTAATTTTTTACTTCCTCAATATACCAGTAATAACTTTGCGGCCTTTGCTACTCACGAGTTTAAATACAGCAACAAATTATTGTATAGCTTGGGGATGAGATACGATAAAAACAGCATCTCTATAGGAGAGCATTACGATCCTACTTTATACGATTATTTAATCGGGGCGGGACAAAGCGTAGAAGAGGCTTCTGCTTACGCGGAAAGAAGTCCAGATGTAGATAAAGACTTTGGCAGTTTTAATGTCATGGCAGGTGTGCGGTACGAGTTCAACCCTCAATGGACGCTTAATGCGAATGCAGGAACCAATTTTAGGATTCCTACAGCCATAGAACTCGGAGCTAACGGAATTCACCACGGTTCTTTTAGACATGAACAAGGAGATGTCAATTTAGATCCTGAAAAAGGCTGGGTAGCCGATGCTAAACTGTCCTATGCCAAGAAGAGCTTTTCTTGGGCCGTCAACCCGTATGCTTATTATTTTTCTAATTACATTTATTTAAAGCCTTCAGGAAATTTTTCGGTCTTGCCACATTCGGGACAATTGTTTAAATACACGCAATCAGAAGCGCTTTTGTCTGGAATTGAGATGGAAGTAGAAAAGACATTTTTCTCAAAATTAAGAACTTTAGCCATTGCAGAATACTTGTATAATAAGCAAATTACATCCGATAGCTCTAAAAATTACCCCTTACCCTTTACACCCGCTAATAATTTGTTTTTAGAAGCAGGCTATACGTTGTTCAAAGAAAATAAAACCTTCCAAGGAGTAGAAGTTTATGCGAATGCACGCCTAGCGATGGAGCAGGATGAAATTGCTCAAGGAGAAAAAATAACTCCGGGTTACGAGCTTTTTGGAGCAGGTCTTAGCGGGAGTGTTCATATACAAAATATAGAAGCTCGGTTCAACCTTCAAGTGACTAATTTATTTAATACCAAATATTTTAACCATACCAGTTTCTATAGACGATTAGAGATTCCAGAAATGGGAAGAAATATTCAACTTAATTTAACCATTCCTTTCGGTAATCGTTCGTGAAACTCCTAAAGCAACATATTAGTATAGGATTAACTATCGTTTTTTTAACGGTACAGTTCATTACGTCTATACATTATGTTAGGGTAACGCACCTCTCTGTGCCAGCTTACAAAGTGGAGCAAGAGCAAATGAGTGCTACCGCTTTAAAAATAGGACATTATTGTGACCATCTTCACTTCAAGTTTCATGAGTTCTTTTGGGTAGAAAACGAGATGGGTATAGGTTTTAAAAACTTAAGTTTTGTTTATCAAAACTCTTATTATTTGGATAGCCCCAAACAAGAATGGAAGTTTATATTTTATACCCGAGGTCCCCCAGTTTGGGAACAGATAAGTTAATACACCAACCCATTTCTTTTTAAAAAGCTAGAAAAAATATAAAAACAAAAACATACTAGTAAGACCTCAAGGATAAATCCTAAAAGGCATAGACAATTTTAAAAATAACAAAATGAAGAATTATAAAATAGTAACATTAATCGCTTTAGTAAGCCTATTCTTTACCTCTTGTAGTAGTGATGATGATAACGGAGGATTAGACAACCAAGCGCCTGTTATCACCATCAATGAACCTACTTTAGAAGAAGTGTTTAACGTAGGAGGAGAAGTGCATTTAGATATTGATGTAGAAGACGATAAAGAGTTAGCTTCCTATAAGATTGACATTCACAATAACTTTGACGGTCACGATCATGGAAGATCTACTAGTGCGGCAAATGTAGAGCCTTGGTCTTTTTCGCAGTCTTTCGACATTGAAGCTGGACTTACTAGTTTTAATATTCACGACCACTTAGAAATCCCACAAAATATTGCAGAAGGGGAATATCATTTAGGAATTTTTGTAGTAGATGCTGCAGGAAACCAAAGTGAAGCTTTTGTAGAAATTATGGTAGGAGAAGCACATGGTGATGATGATCACGAGATGAGTATTACCAATATTTCTGTAGCTAATGTAGTAGCGGGTGAGACTTTAGAGGCGCACGCAGATCTTCAAGCAGAGCATGGTATTCAAACCGTATCTATAGAGATTCACGGTCATGATTTAACCCCAACAGCAGATCAAATCGCTTGGGAATTTGATCAAAACTATACCTCTTATACAGGAACTACAGCTGAGTTGCATGAAGACATTTCAGTGCCAGCTAATGCTGCCCCAGGAGATTACCATATGACTATTGTGATTATAGATGAAGATGGAAATTCGCATGCAGAAGGAGTTCATTTTGAAGTATTGTAAGTTTTCTAAAAAGTATCTTTTTAAAGCTGATAAGAACTAAAGCTTATAGAAAAAACCTCACGTTAATCGTGAGGTTTTTTTATTTCCAAAAACAGGCACAAATCCTAGCGAAAACGGCTATCCTTAAGCTTTTCATAAAGATTCTCCACATGAAACTTTACCTTTACAAAAAAAACCTATGCTATACGTTAACCAAATTTCATTTGCCTACGAGGAACAAGAGACCTTACATGAGATCAGCTTTAGCGTAGAAAAAGGAAGCCATGTGAGTGTTATCGGAGAAAGTGGTTGCGGAAAAAGCACGCTGCTCAAAGCGGTGTACGGACTTATAGATCTGCATAGCGGAGATCTGTTTTGGGATAAGGATCAGATTTTAGGTCCGGCCTATCACCTTATTCCGGGGCATCCTCAAATGAAATATTTACCTCAAGAATTTGAATTGATGCCCTATATTTCCGTAAGGCAAAACATTGAAAAATTTTTAAGCCGTCAAAAAGCAGCTTATAACCAAGAACGCGTAGACGAATTGCTACAAGTTATCGATATGCAAGCTTTTGCAGAGACCCATGTAAAGAAGTTGAGTGGCGGACAAAAACAACGGGTAGCTCTAGCGCAAGTTTTAGCGAAAGAACCCCAATTTTTATTATTAGATGAGCCTTTTAATTTTATAGATAATTTTAGAAAGAATAAACTCCGTCGGGACCTATTTAATTTTCTCAAAAAGAAACAGATCACCTGTTTATTTGCTACGCACGATAGTAAAGATATGCTGGGTTTTTCAGATCAAGTCTTGGTGATGAGAGAAGGTAAGGTCATTGCCAAGGATACTCCGCAGCAGCTCTATCAATCCCCACCCAATGCTTATGTTGCTTCTCTTTTTGATGAGGTGAACGTGCTAGATATTAGGCTTTTTAAGAAGGGGTTAGATAGCCAATCCGTACTTCTATATCCTCATGAATTACAGCGATCCGCTCAGGGCCATCTAGAAGTTCAAATAGAGCAGAGCTATTTTAATGGGTCTACCTATATGATTATCGCTAAAGCTGAAAAAAACGAACAACAAATTCTTTTTCACCATCCAAAAGCCATCTCTCCCGGAACCCGAATAAGTCTTCAAGTAGATGAAGAACTTCTAAAAAGAAGAATGGGGTCTTAATGATTTTTTCTTGGCACTTCGAGCCGAGTCGAGAAACCTGTCTGTCATTTCGATGGACAAAGGACTGAGAAATCTACTTCAACAGGAATTCAAAGTATTAATTAAAAAGATGCTTCCCTTCACTGCGTTTCGTTCTGCATGACAGGTTCTTTTATGTCTGTCATTTCGATGGACGCAGAACTGAGAAATCTACTTCAACAGGAATTCAGAGTGTTAGTTAAAGAGATATTTCGACTCCGCTGCGCTGCACTCAATATGACAGTAATTTTTGATTTCTAATCATATTTTTACTTTTTCCCATCGCCGGAAAAAGTAACAAACCCGCCCGACCGGTACGGGCAGGAAGGTCTAGGCTTACGAAATTTGCTCTAAATTTATCATTCGAGGTCTAAATTTTAAGAACTCACTACGTTCAAACAGCTTAAAATTTTACGTCCTTTTTACTTTAAATTTCACGTGCAATTTTCGATAAGCCGTGTATTTTCTAATGATATTTTTCACTTTTAATAATAAGTATTAACTTAAATTTTACAATCAATTTTCGATCCTCTTAATGCTTTTCGTAATCGGAAGAAACGACCTACCTAAAAATATATTGAAAATCAAGGAAGCAGCGAGGGCTAGAAAATGAAAAGCTGTTTGAGACCGACTGATAAGGAGGATGAGTTCTTTTCATTTGTGGTTGGGGATTCCGTAGTATTTTTTTATAGATTTTTAGTCAGTCTTGATCTTTTGCTTCGTTTTATATCAAGATAAAATGAAGGAATCATTAATGTAATTTATATTTAACAAGTGAGAGCTCAACTTCTATAATTGTTATTCATTAACCGAAGAAAAGATATTTCGACTCCGCTGCGCTAAGCTCAATATGACAGTAAGTGATTGTCATTACAACAAACTTGTCATTTCGATGGACGAAGGACTGAGAAATCTGCTTCAACAGGAATTCAGAGTATTAATTAAAAAGATGCTTCCCTTCACGTTGTTCCGTTCTGCATGACAGCTTATTTTATGTCTGTCATTTCGATGGACGCAGGACTAAGAAATCTTTTTAAGCAGGAGTTAGAATTTTAAATTAAAAGATATGTCATTAAAAAATGAAACTTCTAACTAAAAATTCATTCCATTTTTAAATGCTTTCCGCGTGATTAGATCCGAGTATAAATGATATCAATCTTGTTTGATAAATTCCATTTTTCTATCTGATGAGGTGATTTCCATCAAGGTTTGGTAGATGTAATTAGAGGTCAGTACTATTCCAGGAATATTAAGTTGCTCTATCGTATCGGTAGGTTGGTGGTAATGTTCGTGACCCCCAGTATGCAGACCTAAAACTGAAATCTCTTTTTGATAAAAGGAAACATGATCAGAACCGCCTACAGAACCTGCGTGTACAATCGGATTTAATTGAAGACGCTCTCCTAGATTTTTCATGAGTTCTACGCCTCCAGGGAAAGTCCCTGCGCCACCCATATATACGTGTTTTTGTTCGTTTAAATGTCCTAACATATCCATATTGAGCATAAGAACAATATTTTTTATAGGTACAATGGGATTTCCAACAAAAAATTTACTTCCTAATAAACCTTGTTCCTCGGCACCAAAAGCAATAAAAATAACACTGCGTTGAAGCAGGTGTTCGTTGGCTTTTAGTTTTTCTGCGATTTCTAATAAAGCAGCAGTTCCGCTAGCATTATCGTCTGCTCCGTTATAGATGTGATCCCCCTTTGTTCCTAAATGATCATAGTGTGCACCTAAAATCACTACCTCTTCTTTAAGAAGAGGATCTTTACCCTCTAGAAAACCTAAGACATTCCAGGTGGTAACGGAGCTACTGTCTTTTCTCATTACAGCAGGAAACTCTTGTATTAAAGTTTGAATACCATGTGATTTAAAATCCTCAACTAAATAATTGACGATACTATCGTTTTCGGGTGTCCCAGGATAACGTCCTTTTAAGTCGTCGGAAGTCAAGTATTCAATATGCTGTTTTAGTTCTTGTTCGGTAATTTCTTGCTGAGCATAAACATGGCAGCAAATTAAAACGAAAAGACCTGTAAGAGATTTTATCATAATAAAAATTTTGATAAAGATACTAAGTTTGCAAGGATTTTTGATGTCTGTCATTTCGATGGACGAAGGACTGAGAAATCTTTTTAAAAAGGAGTTAGAATTTTAATAAAAAGATATTTCGACTCCGCTGCGCTACGCTCAATATGACAGGGAGTGTTTGTCATTCCGACAAGTTTGTCATTTCGATGGACGAAGGACTGAGAAATCTGTTTTAACAGGAATTCAGAGTGCTAATGAAAAGATGCTTCTCTTCACTGCGTTTCGTTCTGCATGACAGGTTCTTTTATGTCTGTCATTTCGATGGACGAAGGACTGAGAAATCTGCATCAACAGGAATTCAGAGTGTTAATTAAAAAGATGCTTCCCTTCACTGCGTTTCGTTCTGCATGACAGGTTCTTTTATGTCTGTCATTTCAATGGACGAAGGACTGAGAAATCTTTATAAAAAGGAGTTAGAATTTTTAATAAGAAGATATTTCGACTTCACTGCGCTACGCTCAATATGACAGTAAACGATTGTCATTCCGACAAGTTTGTCATTTCGAAGAAGGCACGACTGAGAAATCTGTTTCAACAGGAATTCAAAGTGCTAATAAGAAGATATTTCGACTCCGCTGCGCTACGCTCAATATGACAGTGAGTGTTTGTCATTCCAACAAGTTTGTCATTTCGATGGACGAAGGACGGAGAAACCTGCTTCAACAGGAATTCAAAGTGTTAAAAAACAAAAAACTATGACTGTTTAATCCAGAGCTCCTATTTTCCACTAACCACTAACCACTAACCACTAACCACTAACCACTAACCACTAACTGCTAATAAAATAAAAACACGCCATAAAGATTTCAAAAAAGCTAGAAGATGTAAACAAACATAATTATCTTTGAAATCCTTCAATACGAACTAACTATGAGAAAAATCTTATTCCCATTCATTGCGTTGGCTTTTATCGCTTGTAATGATTCAAAAGAAAATCAAGAAACTGCAGAAAAAGACATGGCATTAACCTACCCTGAAACAAAAAAAGTAGATACCGTCAATACCTATTTTGGAACCAAAGTAAAAGATCCTTACCGCTGGTTAGAAGATGATCGAAGTGAAGAAACTGAAGCTTGGGTAAAAGCAGAAAATGAGGTAACCTTTGATTATTTAAGTAAAATCCCTTATCGAGATACCTTAAAAAACCGACTTTCAGCATTGTGGAATTATGAAAAAGTAGGCGCTCCCTATAAAGAAGGAGATTATACCTATTTCAGTAAAAATGACGGCTTACAAAATCAATATGTGATTTATCGTTATAAAACTGGAGAAGATCCTGCTACGGCAAGCGTTTTTTTAGATCCCAATCAATTTAGTGAAGATGGGACTACTTCTTTGGGAGGGATGAGTTTTTCTGAAGATGGTAAAACTTTGGCGTATTCCATTTCTGAAGGCGGAAGTGATTGGAGAAAAGTAATGCTGATGAATGTGGAAACTAAAGAGATCATAGAAGATACCTTAGTAGATGTGAAGTTTAGCGGCATGTCTTGGAAAGGGAATGAAGGTTTTTATTATTCTAGCTATGATAAGCCTAAGGGGAGTGAGCTTTCAGCAAAAACAGATCAGCATAAATTATTTTACCACCAATTGGGAACTCCACAAAAAGAAGATCAGCTTATTTATGGTGGTACATCAGAAGAAAAACATCGATATGTAGGAGGAAGTGTGACCGAAGATAACCGTTATTTAATCATTAGAGCGAGTACCTCTACCTCGGGAAATAAACTCTTCTTAAAAGATTTGTCACAGCCCAATAGTGAACTTGTTACCATTATTGGAAATACCGATACCGATACCTATGTGATTGAAAATAAAGGGAGCAAACTCTTTATAGTCACCAATAAAAATGCTCCGAATAAAAAGATTGTCAGTGTTGATGCAGCGCAACCTCAACCTGAAAATTGGGTAGATTTTATCCCAGAAACGGAACATGTATTGAGTCCATCTACGGGAGGAGGTTATTTCTTTACAGAATACATGGAAGATGCAGTTTCTGCCGTAAAACAATACGACTATGAGGGGAATCTGGTTAGAGAGGTACAGCTTCCAGGTTTGGGCAGCGTTGGAGGTTTTGGCACGAAGAAAGACGAGAAAGAGCTTTATTTTTCTTTTACCAACTATGTGACACCAGGGAGTATATATAAGTATGATATTGAAGCAGGGACTTCAGAATTATTTCGTCAGCCTCAAATAGATTTCAATTCAGCTGATTACGAAAGTAAGCAGGTATTTTATACCTCAAAAGACGGGACTCAAGTTCCTATGATGATTACTTACAAAAAAGGAGTAGAACTCAACGGGAAAAATCCTACCATTCTGTATGCTTATGGCGGATTTAATATAAGTCTGACACCTTCTTTTAGCATCAGCAATGCCGTATGGATGGAGCAAGGCGGTATTTATGCGGTAGCTAATCTTCGTGGGGGTGGAGAATACGGAAAAGAATGGCACGATGGCGGAATTAAAACTAAAAAGCAAAATGTGTTTGACGATTTTATCGCTGCTGCGGAATATTTAATCGATAAGAAATATACCTCTAGTGATTACTTGGCGATTCGTGGAGGATCCAATGGAGGATTGCTAGTGGGTGCCACCATGGTTCAGCGTCCAGAGCTTATGAAAGTGGCTTTACCTGCAGTAGGTGTGTTAGATATGTTACGCTACCATACTTTTACCTCGGGTGCAGGTTGGGCTTATGACTATGGTACGGCCGAAGACTCTAAAGAAATGTTTGAATATTTATATAAGTATTCTCCGGTTCATAATGTAAAAGCAGAAACTGAATATCCAGCCACCTTAGTGACGACGGGAGATCATGACGATCGTGTAGTGCCAGCGCACAGTTTTAAATTTGCGGCAGAACTGCAAGCCAAACAAGTTGGAAGTAACCCCGTATTAATTCGTGTGGAAACCAACGCAGGTCATGGTGCTGGGACTCCGGTAAGTAAAACCATTGAGCAATACGCCGATATTTATGGTTTTACCCTTTGGAATATGGGAATTAAAAATTTATCTGAAATAAAAAAATAGATAACGTATCAAAATCATCTATCGGACTAGTGATTCAAGCGGACTCGGAATTGTCAATGCTAGTAAGTTTGTCATTCCGACAAGTCTGTCATTTCGATGAAGGCACGACTGAGAAATCCTTTTAAAGAGAGGTTAGGGTTTTTAATGATAAGATATTTCGACTTCGCTTCGCTACGCTCAATATGACAGTAAGCGATTTTCATTCCGTCAAGTTTGTCATTTCGATGAAGGCACGACTGAGAAATCTTTATAAAAAGGAATTCAAAGTGCTAATAAGAAGATATTTCGACTCCACTGCGCTGCGCTCAATATGACAGTAAACGATTGTCATTCCGACAATTTTGTTATTTCAATGGACGAATGCTATTTGTAAACGGAAGAAACGACCTATCTAAAAATATATTGAAAATCAAGGAAGCAGCGAGGGCTAGAAAATGAAAAGCTGTTTGAGACCGACTGATAAGGAGGATGAGCTCTTTTCATTTGTGGCTGAGGATTCCGTAGGATTTTTTTATGGATTTTTAGTCAGTCTAGATTTTTGTTTAGCTCACGCATTGCTATTTTATTGGAGTTTGTGCATCTTCTATCGAAGAGGTTTTTTTAGCGATAAAAAAGAAAAAGAAGCCTTTTGGGTAATGCAAAAAGTAAAATAGGTTTGATATAATCTAAAATTTAGTGAGGGAGTATGCAGTTTAAGTTCCTGTATCTAGATTGGGAAGGTTGGGTTGCAAATCTCAAACTTCTCATTTCGATGGACAACGGACTGAGAAATCTGTTTGAAAAGAAGTTCAAGTTATTAAGGAGAAAGATGCTTCATTTCGTTTCTCTCCATTCTGCATGACAGGTTATTTATGTCTGTCATTTCGATGGACGAAGGACTGAGAAATCTGCATCAAGAGGAATTCAGAGTGTTAATTAAAAGATGCTTCATTTCGTTTCTCTCCATTCTGCATGACAGGTTATTTTATGTCTGTCATTTCGATGAAGGCACGACTGAGAAATCTTTTTAAAGAGGAATTCAAGATATTAATTAAAAAGATGCTTCCCTTCACGTTGTTCCGTTCTGCATGACAGTAAGCGAATGTCATTCCGCAAGTAAACTTTTTTATTACCTCAATTTTAAATCCTGTCTAGATGTTTATAACCCGTCTAAGTATTTGGAAGTTAGTAGTCATGCACCTATAAAGCTTAAAAATAATACATGAATTCACTTTCAATTCACTCAAAAGCTTATATCTTAGCCCCCTGATTTAAAAAGAAAGACATTGACACCAGCAGTTACTACCATAGGATTAGGTTATATAGGCCTACCCACTTCCGCTTTAATAGCTTCCAATCAAGTAAACGTTTGGGGAGTAGATATTAATCCAAAAGTTGTAGAAACCCTTAATCAAGGGAAGATCCATATTGTAGAACCCGACTTAGAGGGGATCTTAGCCAAAGCAGTGAAAGAAGGCTTTTTTAAAGCCGACACCAAGCCTAAAGAGGCAGATACCTATCTGATTGTAGTACCTACCCCTTTTAAGGGAAACCACGAGCCCGATATTTCGTATGTAGAAGCTGCTACTAAAGCGGTAATTCCGTTGTTGAAAAAAGGCGATCTATATATTATCGAATCCACTTCCCCAGTGGGAACTACCGAAAAGATGATGAAATTGATCTATGCAGAGCGTCCTGAACTGGAAGGTGAAATTCATATCGCTTACTGCCCTGAACGTGTGCTGCCTGGAAATGTGATGCACGAGCTCGTTCATAACGACCGAGTGATTGGAGGAGTGGATGAGGCAAGTACTCAAAAGGCCATCGATTTCTACCGTGCATTTGTAAAAGGAGAGTTGCATGCCACCAATGCCCGTACCGCAGAAATGTGTAAACTCACCGAAAATTCAAGTCGGGATGTGCAAATTGCATTTGCGAATGAGTTGTCTTTAATTTGCGCTAAAGCGGATATCAATGTGTGGGAGTTGATACATTTAGCAAATAAACACCCCCGAGTAAATATCTTACAACCAGGTTGCGGAGTAGGCGGACATTGCATTGCTGTAGATCCTTACTTCATCACTTCAGAGTTTCCAATGGAGTCGCAGATTATTGGAAAAGCGAGAGAGATCAACAATTACAAAAGCTTTTGGTGTGCCGAGCAGATCAAAACAGCGAAGCATGACTTTCAGCTCAAACACGGAAGAAAGCCGTCTATTGCTCTAATGGGCTTAGCTTTTAAACCCAATATTGATGATTTAAGAGAATCGCCTGCCAAATACATCGTACAGAAAGTATTACAAGACGCACAAGATGAAAATTATTATATCGTAGAACCTAATATAACAAGTCATCAGGTATTTAAAATTACTCCTTATCAAGAAGCCATCGAGAAAGCCGATATCGTTGCTTTCTTAGTCGCACATCAAGAGTTTAAAGAGGTAAGCTTAAATGAAAATCAAGTCGTATTAGATTTTTGTGGAGTTTTAAATAAAGCCTAGAATCTATCTTCAAACCTGTTTTCGATATAGGAGACTTTTCTCTGTCATTTCAATGGACGAAGGACTGAGAAATCTTTTTAAAGAGGAATTCAAGGTACTAATGGAAAGATGCTTCCCTTCACGTTGTTCCGTTCTGCATGACAAGTTCTTTTCTTCCTGTAATTTCGAAGAAGGCTCAACTGAGAAATCTTTTTAAAAAGGAGTTAGAATTTTAATAAGAAGATATTTCGACTCCACTGCGCTACGCTCAATATGACACCATACTAGTAGTCATTCCGACTTGTGGAGGAATCTGTTTCATAGCTTCTAAAAATGTTAAAAAAAACTATGTCCGTTTAACCCAGATCTCCTATTTTCCGCTAACCGCTAACCGCTAACCGCTAACCGCTAACCGCTAACCGCTAACCGCTTTCCTAAGCAAGTCTTATTCTAATAATAACAAAACTTTAAAAAATAGTAAAATATGTGATAAGAGACTGGTGAACAGATAGATTTCGGTGTCATACTTGGCGATAATCCGTAAATTTTGTCCGTTCAAAGGAATTAAATTCATAATAATCAGCTAAATTCGCACTCAGAATAAAAATGGAATAAATTCAGATGCTCAATTTTGGGTTATACCAACATAATTCGGGAAGAGAATTGAATTATATATTAAGAATATCATTAGATGACTAAAATAAATAATATCTGCTGTATCGGCGCAGGATATGTAGGTGGACCTACCATGGCGGTGATCGCTAGTAAGAATCCAAACATAAAGGTAACGGTAGTCGATATCAACGAAGAGCGAATTAAAGCGTGGAATGATGAAGATTTAACGAATCTCCCTATCTACGAACCAGGTTTACCTGAAGTGGTGCAAAAAGCCCGTGGTAAAAACCTCTTTTTTTCTACACAGGTAGATGAGGCTATAGCGGCAGCAGATATGGTTTTTATTTCAGTGAATACCCCTACCAAAACCTACGGAAAAGGCAAGGGTATGGCAGCCGATTTGAAGTATGTAGAGTTATGTGCCCGACAAATCGCTCGCGTAGCGACAAGCGATAAAATTGTGGTTGAAAAATCAACCTTACCAGTACGTACCGCACAAGCTATCAAAACCATTTTATCAGAAACAGGAAACGGAGTGAATTTTCAAATTCTTTCCAATCCCGAATTTTTAGCTGAGGGAACTGCTATCCAAGATTTAGAAGCCGCAGATCGCGTTTTGATCGGAGGAGAACAAAGTCCGGAAGGAGAAGAAGCGATTCAAGCCTTAGTGAATATTTATAAAGCCTGGTTACCCGAAGAGCGTATTTTGACCACCAACGTATGGTCTTCAGAGTTATCTAAATTAACCGCGAATGCTTTTTTAGCACAACGTGTATCTTCCATCAATGCCATATCAGAACTCTGTGAAGCCACGGGAGCTGATGTTGGAGAGGTGGCGAAAGCCATTGGAATGGATTCGAGGATCGGACCTAAATTTTTAAATGCTTCGGTAGGATTTGGAGGTTCTTGCTTTCAAAAAGATATCCTTAATTTGGTGTATATCGCTAAGTCTTTAGGCTTAGTACAAGTGGCAGATTATTGGGAGCAGGTAATTATTATGAACGACCACCAAAAGAACCGCTTTGCCGAAAAGATCGTAAGCACCTTATTCAATACGGTAGCCGATAAAAAGATCGCCTTTTTAGGTTGGGCTTTTAAAAAAGACACCAATGATACCCGAGAATCGGCAGCTATCTATGTAGCCGATAAATTGTTAGACGAACAAGCCAAGATTACGGTCTATGATCCTCAGGTAAAAGAAACGCAGATGCAACGGGACTTAAATTACCTACAATCCCGTACAGAACAAGAGAATAAAGAAAACTTAACCACTACTCCTGATGCGTATGCGTGTTGTCAAGAAGCTCACGCCATTGCGATTTTAACAGAGTGGGATGAATTTAAAAAACTAGACTGGCAAAAAATATACGACCAGATGCCAAAACCTGCCTTTATTTTTGATGGGCGAGGGATTTTGGACGAAGAAAAAATGAAAAACATAGGCTTTAATTACTTTGTGATTGGAGGGTAAAAAGTAGCAAATGGATATATTATCTTTAATAGGAAGAGATCAAGAGTTATTTAAGCAAGATATTAGCCAACGGGAAGGAGAGCTCTTTTAAGATAGTTTGCAGATCATTATTTCGTGTGTGGAAATAATCTTTTGATAAAAAAATATTAAAGTGATGAGCAAAAAGCAAACCTGACGATAAAGGTGGGTCACACATTGATAATAATAAAATATAAAGTTGAAAAAAATAATAAAAAATCTTAATACTTTCTTAAAAGAAGGGAATGTAAGATCAATTAAGGCAAAGAAAAATATTCTATTATCTTTTGCAGCTAGTGTTTTAGCTATTGCTATAAGTTTTATATTTGTTCCTTTACTTTTAGAATATCTTGACGCTGAGAGGTATGGGATATGGTTAACGATGACCTCAATTGTTGGGTGGTTTACTTTTTTTGACGGAGGATTAGGTAAAGGTCTAAAAAATAATTTGGTTATAGCATTAAGTAAAGATAATAAAATCTTAGCGAGAGAATATATTAGTACAACCTATGCAATTCTTTCAGGAGTCTTTTTTATTTTATTAGTTGTTTTATATAGTATAAACCCTATTCTGGAATGGAAAAAAATATTAAATGTAAAAAGTATTTCAGAAAGAGAATTAAGTTTGTTAGCACTGGTAGTTTTTACATTCTTTTTTTTGAGGTTTATACTCAAAATTATTGAAGTAGTTTCGGATGCTAAACAAGAGCCAGCAATTAATAAATTTTTTGCACCCATTGCTAGTGTTTTAAGTTTAATAGCAATATTAATTTTAATAAAAACTACACAAAGTAACTTGGTACTTCTTGGTTTTATTTTAAGTTTTACGCCGGTATTAGTTTTATGTATTGCAACTATAATATTATTTGGTATAAGGTATAAAGATCTTAAACCAAGTTATAGGTTGGTTAAAATAAAGCATGTGAGAGAATTAAGTGTATTAGGAGGAAAGTTTTTTTTTATTCAAATTTCTCGTCTAGTTTTATTTTCTCTTTCTAGTTTTTTGATCATACAGTATTTGGGGCCTGAAGAAGTAGCTCAATATAACATAGCTTTGAAATATTTTCAAGCTCCAGTGATGGTATATGGGATTGTAATGACGCCGATTTGGGCAGCTACGACAGATGCATATGTTAAAGGAGATATGCATTGGTTAAAGAATGTATTGAGGAAATTAAATATTCTCTCAGTACTTTTTGTATTAGGAATTATTTTAATGTACTTTATTGGAGATTGGGTTTATAGAATTTGGTTAAATGATGCAATTGAAATACCAACCGTTTTAAATATTTCTATGATGTTTTATGCAATAGTTACAGTTATCTTATCCCCTTATTCACAATTTATTAATGGTTTTGGGAAACTTGTATTGAGTATAAGAATTACTATATTTAAAATCGCTTTATTCATACCTATCGCTATTCTGTTTTTGAAAAGTCCGCTAGGAGTAGCAGGTGTAATGGTCACTACTGTATTATTTAGTATATTATCATCTCCTTTTTATATAATTCAAGTAAATAAAATAATAAATAATAAAGCAGAAGGGACTTGGTTCAAATAATTAAATTATGGGGGAAATAATAAAAGTTTTAGTAAAAAAAGAAGATGGTTTTAACTTCGAAATTGAACTAAATAAAGCAAATAGTATTTACCAACCTAGAATGATTCATCTACAAAATGAAAAAGGGAGAATTCAATTTACAGAAGCTGAATTTATAACTATTAGTTCTGTTTTCTTAGAGGCTATAAACAATTTTAAAATATTAAAAAAAATAAATGAATAAGTTCGATAAGCAAGAAATTATTTCTTTTTTTGGAATTTTAAATAAGAATAATATTAATTATATCCTTTTGAGAAATATTGGGAATGAACTTCCTGATAATCTCTCAAAGACAAAGGACATTGACATTATTGTCAAAATTCAAGATAAGCAAAAGTTGGAAAACGTTTTGCTAGAAAATAAATGGGAGAAAATTAAACATCCACATAGGAGGGTACCATATTTGTACTCTATGAATGCCTTCGATTTTTATAATTTAAAGGGACTACATATAGATGTTGCTTATGAACTAGCTTGTCGAAGTATTATAACTAGACAATGGATACCTCTTGATCAAAAAATCCAAGATAATGTATGGAGATATAAAAGAGAAGTGCATAATTCACCTTGGAAATATTTGTTATCTTATGAAATCGAGATGGTACATCTTTTGACTAGGTGTATTTTTGATAAAAAAATTTTTACTAAGGGTTATATTTCAAGGATTGATGAAATATATCCATTATCTAATAAAGATGTTCTTGCGGAATATTTGGATTTGGTTTTTTTTAAGTTTAGATATACATTATTAAAAAAAGTAAAACACAAAGAATATAATACTATCATAAATGAGTATTTAACCTTTAAAGATTATTAAAAATGAGCAATCCTGCAGTTATAATATTATCAAAAAGCGCTCATACTAAAAATAAATTTGTTGTTGAAGATAATATCGGAGAATCTATTCATTTGCATTATAATGATTTAAGAATAGATTTGAATACTAAAGAATTTTTGAATCTTGAAAAGGTTATAGAAAATTCTCTTGAAGAATTAATTGACATTAAAAACTTTGAACTCAAATATTTTGATCCTTCATTTATTCAATCTATATCAAGTTTTTTACCAGATTTAAAAAAAGTAACTATAGAGAATATAGAAATAGAAAAACTGATTATCCAAAGACAAGGATTTTTAAGTTTGCCTGTATTAAAACCGATTAACCAGTCCCGAGTACTTAGAGCTTTGCGAGGCGATAAAGAAGAAAATAATTCTTATAATCAAATAAATTTGTTTGGCAAATCTAATCATGAAAGGGTCAAAGATATTAATGACCTTATAAGAACAAAGGGATATCCTTACAACGATAAGTATATCATTTTATTTAACAATCAAAATATTATAAGAGATGGGCAGCATAGAGCCTCTTCCTTAATTTATAACGGATTTAAGGGTGATATTCCAATCATTAGGTTTCACTTTAAAAACAGTAAATATAATGTCCCAAAGCGTCCGTGGATTAAGGTGTTTCATCACGCGATAATGGCGGTAATAAGAAGAATAATTGGAAGAATATACAGAATTATCAAGAAATTTGTTGGTTAGAAAATTTATCAAATGAATAAACAGCAACAAACAATACTTCTTCATGTAATTATTGCATTCTTATGCTTACCTATTCATTATTATATGGGAGAAGTTTTTAAATTAGCTCTTCTCCCTTATGTGCTTTACCTGCTGTTTTCGAAAAACCCTAATTACTTACCAGCTTTAATAATACATGCTGTTCCGGGAAATACAGTTTCTCTGGTTTTGCTCTTTTCGTGTATTTGGATATCTATGGCTAATTATAAAAAATTAAAAAAATATAGAGTTACTTTGATATTTAAAGCACTTATAATATTACTTCCTGTTTTTTTATTTTTTTTTTATGAAGGAATTTTTTTAAAAAAGTATGGTATATCACTCTCTCTTCAATATTTAAGTTTTTTTTTAAGTTTTTTTGGTTTTTTCTATGGTATTTTACTTGCTAATAAGGTTAATAAAAATCATTGGCGAGCGATAATATTAATCATATTTCTTATGCCATTAATAATGTATCTACCTTCACCACAAAAAATTATCATTAGATTATTTTGGCTAGCTTTACCATTGGCGATAACCATTTTAGTAGCTAATTTTTTAGGAGCTAAATTGAAAGTCCGGAAAAACCTAAAAACATGGAGTGCTCTTTTCGTCCTTTTAATTGGTATACCTTATGGTTTAAAATTCACCCCTATTTTTAGTGCAATAATTGCAATTTCGATATTACTATTTTATATTAAAGATTATAAATTGTTTTTTAATATGTTGACAAAACCAAGAATTGGTGTAATTGTCATCATTTTAATGATATTAGCCATATATAGTATTGATGATTTCACTATGCGTCAAAACTTCAATGTAGCGGATTATAAAATAAATGATCTTAATTCTTTTATGGCTTATCTTAAATTTAAAACTTTCGATGATAGGGCAATCTTATGGAAAGGCGGTTGGGATTTTTTAGTAAATTCTCTTCATTATTGGCCAACTGGCGAGGTGCCTTCTTATAGTTATATATCTGCTAAAGGTGGAAAAATAGACGAAATAGAATTTGGGATGCACAATATAGGGCTTGAAATGATGAGAAATTATGGAATAATTATCGGCGCCTATCTAACTTGTGTATATATGATAATTATAACAAAACTGCATATAGTCTTTAAAAATGTTACGAGTTCATTTCTTCTAATACTTAGCGCCACTTTACTTGGGTTAGGAATTGCGGAAGGTATTGTCGGCCAAGCTGTATTAATGCCTATGTTTAGTTTTACATTTTTAGGACTTACAGGCATATGTTATGGGATTGCTGAATCAAATAGAACATAATATGAAAAACAAAATTAAAATTTTATTTATACATCACGCAGCTGGTTGGGGTGGGGCACCTATTAATATGATAAACATTATTAATAAACTGGATAAAACAAAATTTGAACCTCATGTTTTGCTATTAAAAGATTCTGTGGTTAAGAATAGATTGCTAGAGCTTAACATACCTTTTACTTTATGTACATCAAGTTTTTATCTAAATAAATATCGCTATTTATCTCATACTGATGCTGGTAAAATAAAATTATTTAAGGTGTTAACTATATCAAAGGTTTTTATATCATGGTTTTTAAGTAAATATGTTTATGCGTCTAAGGTGTTAAAAGGATTTAATTATGATATTGTTCATTTAAATTCTTCAGTGTTAAGTGACTGGATTTATCCGGCAAGTAAAAAGGGTAAAGTAATCTATCACATTCAAGAGCCAATTTCAAAAGGAAGATTTGGTTTTAGATATAACTTTATTCGTTCTGAAGTTGCAAAGTATGCTGATATGGTCATAGCTATTAGTAAAGATAATGCGGATAGAATAAACTTACCTCAAAAAACAAAAATAGTTTACAATTTTATCGATATTCCCAATGGGCAAAAGATTGGTCGCGGAGTGAAAAGTATACTATATGTAGGTGGTTGGGCTAAAATTAAAGGAATTAGTGTCTTACTGGATGCGATACCTGTGATTGATAAAAGTATTCAAATAAATATGATGGGTCAATATCCAAAATTAAAGCCAATAGGAAAATTTAAGAAGATAGTTTACAAATTATGTTATCCTTCAGCATATAAATTAAGAAATAAATTGATTAATATATCAAATTTTGAAAATGTTAATATAATTGGTGCTCTACCTTCTATAGCGTCTACTCTTTATGAGAGCAGTCTGGTAGTTTCTCCTTTTACAGTACCGCATTTCTCAAGACCTGTTATAGAAGCTTTTGCCTATGGTAAACCAGTTGTTGCTTCGGATATATTAGGTATGGATGAAATTGTAAATGATGCTGTCGACGGAATACTATTTAAAAATGGTGATGCAAAAGCTTTGGCTAAAGCTATAAATACATTAGTTAATAGACCGGAGAAATTAAAAAAAATGGGAGAGAATGGTCGAAAAAAATCAAATGAACTTTTTAACCCTGAAATAAATACTAAAAAAGTAGAGGAGGTTTACCTAGAGTTAATGAATGGACGTGATAATTTCAAATAGTTTTCAACATTAAAAAAATAGTCTTCATGCAAGTTAAAATTTTTATAAACTCTAATCCATATTATTCCTCGTCGGCAACAGGAAACAGATGGCTGACCTTAATTGAAGGATTAAATAATCTAGGCGTAGAAGTTAAAATTTTTATTATTGGAAATTACAAAAGTGTTGAGGAAAAGAGAAAATTTCAAACCAATACAGAAATCGATGGTGTGAAATTGAATTATTTTAATTCTAAAATAGTAGATACAATCTGGAAAAAAAGATATTACAAGTATATTAGTAGCCACTTCAATCTCGTAGCAAATAAGAGAAAAATTTATAAGGAATTAAATGGTTTTGAAGGAATTGTTTGGTCTGAAAATGATTTAATGTTATGGAAGATTATTGCTTCATTTCCAAATAAAGCTTTTAAACTAATTTCCGAAATGAGTGAGTTTCTTGATATTCATCATGATAATAAAGGCAATGTTTTGCAGAAAAGATTGGGGACTGTTAAACAACAATTTTTTGAGAAGAAATATATAAACAAATTGGATGGTTTAATTTTGATGACAAAAAATCTCATTAATCATTATAATAGTTTTAAAGATGTTCCCTTATTATTTCATTTGCCCATGACAGTAGATCTGGATAGGTTTAAAGTAAGAAACACTCCTCCAGAAGAATTCAAAAGCCCTTATATAGCATTTGTAGGAGTTATGAATGATGCTAAAGATGGGGTAAATATTTTGATTGAAGCTTTTAATAAAATTTCTTATAATTATCCTTCATTAAATCTTTATTTAGTTGGAGCTTGGAATTACGATACACCAAGTCATCAATCACGTATTAAGGAGTTGAATC
Source organism: Mesonia algae (assembly GCF_003253545.1). Lineage (GTDB taxonomy): Bacteria > Bacteroidota > Bacteroidia > Flavobacteriales > Flavobacteriaceae > Mesonia > Mesonia algae. The sequence continues at coordinate 115,039 of NZ_QKYV01000001.1, read as the reverse complement.
AAGCTAAAAGAATAAAATGGATGGGAGAATATTCTAGGGATTTAATACCTTCAATTATTAGCAATGCCAAATTATTAGTATTACCAAGACCAGACTCTAAACAAGCACAAGGTGGTTTTCCTACGAAATTAGGAGAATATTTAGCAACAGGTAATCCAGTTTGCGCTACGTCGGTGGGTGAAATCCCAGATTATCTCGAAGATAAAAAATCTATTTACTTTGCTGAGCCAGGGTCGATTAATGCTTTTGCACAAGTATTAAGCTTTGCTTTAGAGGAACCTACTGAAGCAAAAGAAGTAGGTCTAAAGGGGAAGGAAATAGCAGAAAAATATTTCAATAAAAATATACAAAGTAAAAAGTTATATCATTTTTTAGAAAGAATTTATTATGAACATAAAAAGTAATACACTTCTAATTACTGGAGGTACTGGTTCATTTGGAAATGCAGTGCTCAATCGGTTTTTACATACGGATCATTTTTCAGAAATCCGTATTTTTTCACGAGATGAAAAAAAACAAGATGATATGCGCAACGTCTTACAAAGTGAAAAACTTAAATTTTATATTGGGGACGTAAGGAACTATGACAGTATTGAAAGAGCGATGAGGGGAGTAGATTACGTATTCCATGCAGCCGCATTAAAGCAAGTACCTTCTTGTGAGTTTTTTCCATTAGAAGCAACACGAACCAATGTGATGGGTACTCAAAATGTGATTGATGCCGCAGCATTTAATAAAGTAAAAAAAGTAATCTGTTTAAGTACAGATAAGGCAGCTTACCCTATTAACGCCATGGGTATATCGAAAGCTTTAATGGAGAAGGTGGCTATTGCTGCCTCAAGAAACTTAAAAGATACCACGGTTTGTTTAACGAGGTATGGAAATGTAATGGCATCAAGAGGATCTGTTATTCCATTGTTCTTACAACAAATTAAAGAAGGGAAAGAATTAACGATAACAGATCCTAATATGACACGGTTCTTGATGTCTTTAGACGAGGCGGTAGAATTGGTGCTATTTGCTTTTGAAAATGCTAATTCTGGTGATTTGTTTGTGAATAAAGCACCTGCAGGAACGATAGGAGACTTAGCTCAAGCTATTAAAGAACTGTGCAAATCAGATGCTCCCATAAAAATTATTGGAACACGTCACGGGGAAAAAGTATACGAAACTCTATGTACGCGGGAGGAGATGACCAAATCTGAGGACATGGGGGAGTTTTATAGAATACCTGCAGATAATCGTGATTTAAATTATGATAAGTACTTTTCAGAAGGGAGTGAGACTATTGCAGAAATTGAAGATTATAACTCATCTAACACCCAACAGCAAGATGTGGAGGGAATGAAAAAACTCTTAAAGTCTTTGCCGATTGTGCAAGAAATGATGAAATAGAAACTAGATTCAGTTAATTTATGAAAATACTAATTACAGGTTCGCAAGGATTTATAGGAAAAAACTTAGTAGCAGAACTTAATAACATTAAAGAAAAGAAATCTACATGTGCACATATCAGTTCTGAACTTAGCATACTTGAATTTAATAGAAATACCGATGTAAGTTTATTAGATGAATATTGCAAAGAAGCTAACTTTATTTTTCATTTGGCTGGAGTAAATAGGCCTAGGGAAGAAAAAGAATTTATGGAAGGAAATTATGGTTTTACAAAAGATTTACTTTCACTTTTAAAAAAACACCAAAATGCTTGCCCTATTATGATTTCATCTTCTATCCAAGCAACATTAGATAATCCTTATGGTAAATCTAAAAAGGCTGGAGAAGACTTACTTTTAAAATACAGCCAAGAAACTGGTGCTGAGCTTTTTATTTATCGATTTCCAAATGTTTTTGGTAAATGGTGTAGACCTAATTATAATAGTGCGGTAGCAACTTTTTGTCATAATATAACTCACGATTTACCCATACAAGTTAATAATCCAAATGTAGATATGACCTTAGTGTATATTGATGATGTGGTGAAAGAGTTACTTAACTGTTTAAATATTTCAGAAAATAAAACTGAAAATTACTACAAGGTTTCTAGCGAACGTAAAATTAAATTAGGTAGCATAGTAGAATTAATAGAATCCTTTAAAGAAAGTCGAAAAACTTTACAGGTTCCTAAATTTTCAGATCCTTTCACCAAAAAACTTTATTCTACTTATTTAAGTTACTTGCCAGAAGATCAGTTTTCCTATCCTCTAAAGATGAATATAGATGAAAGAGGTTCTTTTACCGAGTTTATAAAGTCATCAGATCGAGGACAAGTATCTGTTAATATCTCTAAACCAGGAATTACAAAGGGCAATCATTGGCATCATACCAAAAATGAGAAGTTTTTAGTAGTTTCAGGAAAAGGTGCCATACGTTTTAGAAGAGTAGATGAACCATCTAAGGTGATTGAATATTTTGTTTCGGGCAACAAGTTAGAGGTTTTAGATATTCCGGTTGGCTATACACACAATATTGAAAATTTGGGAGAATCAGATATGGTTACCGTAATGTGGGTCAATGAAATTTTTGACCCTAAGCGTCCAGATACTTATTTTGAAGTGGTCTAATAGCTAGTTGTATATGAGAGAGCCTCAAATTATCAAAGGAAATAATCATCGCGACGATCGAGGGGAAATTCAATTCAATAACAAGTTTAATGCAATAGAGGTAAAACGCATATATACGATTGAAAATAAAGAACTGGAATTCATTCGGGCTTGGCAAGGACATAAAATTGAAAAAAGATGGTTTAGCGTTATACAGGGAAATTTTGAAATAAAATTAGTCAGAATTAATAATTGGCAAGAGCCAGACCCTAAGTCCGAAATTATCACATTTCAAATTGATGATAAAGGACTTCATATTTTATATGTCCCCCCAGGATTTGTAACGAGTATACAAGCATTAGTAGAAAATTCTAAATTATTGGCCATGTCAGATTATATGCTTGGAGAGGTCAATGATGAATATAGATTTAATGAAAATTATTTTACAAAATTATAAAACATGGAGAAATTAAAAGTGATCACCGTTGTAGGAACTCGACCAGAAATTATAAGACTTTCAAGAGTTTTATTGGCATTGGATTCTTCTGAGGCCATAGAGCATATCCTAGTACATACCGGTCAAAATTATGATTATGAATTAAATGAAGTATTTTTTGAAGATCTCGGCATACGTAAACCCAATCATTTTTTGAATGCTGCAGGTTCTAATGCAACCACAACCGCAGGTCAAATTTTAATAAATATAAACCCTATTTTAGAGGAAATACAACCGGATGCATTTTTAGTTTTAGGAGATACCAACTCTTGTTTGTGTGCAATTGCAGCCAAGAAAAGAAAAATTCCAATTTTCCACATGGAAGCAGGAAACAGATGTTTTGATCAGAGGGTGCCAGAAGAGACCAATAGGAAAATAGTTGATCATACCGCAGATGTAAATTTAACCTATAGTGATATTGCTCGTGAATATTTATTAAGAGAAGGTTTGCCTTCAGATCGTGTGATCAAAACAGGTTCACCAATGTTTGAGGTATTAAATTATTATTTACCTCAAATTAAAAGATCAAGGGTGTTAAATAAATTAGAGTTAGAACAAGGAAAATATTTTGTGGTTTCTGCCCATCGGGAAGAAAATATTAGTTCTGATAAAAATTTTAAAGGTCTTATGGAAAGCTTAAATATAATAGCAGAAAAATATGGATATCCTGTTATCGTTTCTACACATCCAAGAACGAGGAAAATGCTTGAAAAGAAAAAGATGGAGACACATAATAATATCAAGTTTTTAAAGCCTTTAGGTTTTCATGATTATAATGCCTTGCAAATGAATTCATTTGCAGCTCTTTCCGATTCTGGTACCATCAGTGAAGAATCTTCTATATTAAACTTTAGAGCACTTAACATACGAGAAGCTCACGAACGTCCTGAGGCTATGGAAGAGACCTCGGTTATGATGGTGGGTATGAATGCAGAAAGAATACTTCAAGGCTTGGTGCAATTAGAAAGGCAAAAAATAGAAGGTGAACGCAACTTTAGGGAGGTAGCGGATTATAGTATGCCTAACGTTTCTGAAAAAGTGGTTCGCATTATTATTAGTTATACAGATTATATTAATCGGGTAGTTTGGAGTAAATAATATGAAATTTCATTTTCATTGAGTTAAGTCCAAATTCTTATTTATCCTAGAAAAAGTCAAAACCAGTTATGACCCTAAAAGTCATTATAATATATTAAATAAATTCTTATTAATATTTGGAGATTCAAAGATTAATTAAAAATATTGGTTATTATTGCTTCAAGAGATCCTCTTTTCATTAGTGAGTTTGAAATGAATTCGAAAAAACATTATTAATAAATATTACTTTATCTTGGCAAGATTTAAAAAAGTAAATATTCAAGTTTTTTTTAATAAACAATTTATTTCCAATTTCGCATAATAACATAGTTATTTGACAAATATAACTATGGTCTTTAAGAGCTAATTTCAATTTTTTAAGTATATTAAGCTAAGTTGATAACTTATGAAAATAAATAATATAAAACCTTATATTGGGCGAAATATTTTAAATGCAAAGGGTTGGAAAACTAGGCGTAAAATAGTGGTAATTGAATCTGATGACTGGGGAAGTATTCGAATTCCTTCAAAAGAATCAATTGAGACTTTAAAAAGAAAGGGTTTTAAAGTAGATCGATGTCCTTATATGCAAAATGACAGTATAGAAAGTGACGAAGATTTAGAATCGTTGTTTTGCTGTTTGGAAAATCGGAAAAAGAAGCCAGTAATAACTGCCAATTTTTTAACAGCTAATCCTGATTTTGATAAAATTAGGGAGTCCAACTTTCAAAAATATTATAATGAAACTCTGGATGATACATTAAAGAAATATACTGGTCGAGAAAATGTAAAGAAACTTTGGCAAGAAGGAATTGATAATAAAATATTCATTCCTCAATTACACGGTAGAGAACATTTAAATATTGATGCTTGGATGCACGATCTGCAAAAGGGTAATAAAGAAACCCTTGAAGCATTTAAACTTAATATTTTTGGTGTAAGTGCTAACATTGTTACAGAATCAAGAGATAGTTATCAAGCTGCTTTTGGAATATCTAAAGGAGGTTATAGTTATAGTTATAAAAATATTCTTAGCGAAGCTTATAATCAATTTCATAAACTTTTTGGTTTTGCATCAAAAACATTTATTGCACCAAATTATACTTGGGATGAGGAAATAGAAAACTATTTAGCTGAACTGGGTGTTACACACATTCAGGGAGTTAGTGCACAAAGAGTGCCTAATCATTCAAAAGATTCTCTAATAATAAAAAGAAATTATTTAGGTAAGACCAATCAAAGTGGGCAAAAATATCTAATAAGAAATGTTGTTTTCGAACCTTTTTCTAATGCAACTAAAGATTGGGTAGGCTTGAGTCTTAAGGAAATTGAAAATTCATTTTTTTGGAACAAACCTGCTATTATTTCAATACACAGGGTAAATTTTATTGGCAGTATAAACGCTAACAACAGAAAGCTAAATCTGGCACTATTTAATGAGTTATTAGATGAAATTGAAAAAAGGTGGCCAGAAGTAGAGTATTTATCATCTAATGAATTAGCTAAATTAATCTAAATGAAAGTTTTTATTACAGGTGATTACTGTCCAATTAATCGAGCAGATTTAAGTCTAGATACGTCTAAAAAAATATTAAAGGATGACTTTAAAGTGCTTTTGAATGAAGCAGATTTTAGATTGACTAACTTGGAGTGTCCTCTAACTTCACATGATAATGCGATAATTAAATCGGGACCTTCTTTAAAAGCAGATCCAATTAATATTTTATTTCTCAAAGAAAACAAGTTTGATATAGTTACACTCGCTAATAATCATATTATGGATTATGGGAGTGCCGGTTTAAAAGAAACTCTAATACATTTAGATGATAATAATATCGAGTATGTTGGAGCGGGTAAAATTAATACAGAAAGAGATATTATTTATAAAATTAAAAATGACGTTAAGTTAGCAATTATCAATGTTTGTGAGAACGAGTGGTCTACTAAAAATAGAGAGGGGTTTAAAGCCAGTGGGTTTTCGGAAATGGACATGTTTTATTTAATTAGCAAAGCAAAGAGAAAAGCCGATAAAGTAATTGTAATTCATCATGGGGGCCATGAAATGTACAATTTGCCAAGCCCCAGACTTAAAAAAACATTTCGCTACTTTATTGATTGTGGTGCTGATGCTGTAGTGAACCATCATACACATTGTATAGGAGGAGAAGAGGTTTATAAAAATGCTCCAATATTTTACTCTTTAGGTAATTTTATTTTTGATAATCCTAAACAAAGAAATACAATTTGGAATTATGGTATGGCCGTCACCTTGAGCATATCAAAAGAAAAAATTACTTACAAAAAGCATTATTTCGAACAATTTAATCGAGATGCGGTAATTCAAGATATTGATGAGCGGAACTTACCTTATAATATTGAAAATTTAAATAGAATTATAAAGAATGATTCGACCTTAAATGAAAAATTTGATGATTTTGTAAATCGGAAGCAGGCATTATATAATGCTTATATAGAACCAGTAAAATCCAGATATATATTAGGGTTAATTAATAAAGGCTTTTTGCCAAGTTTCTGGAATAAAAGAAAGAAGATAATTTTAAGCAACCTTATTTCTTGTGAGTCGCACAGAGAAATATTATCTAATATATTGAATCGTAAAATTGATTAAATGTTAAAATATTCATTAAGAAAATTAGAACTCAGAACAATCATGAAAGAATGAATATAGCTATTCATAATAGCAAGAGAGGGTTTCATCAACATTGGGTATCTTACTGTAAAAGTAATAACATCCCGTATAAATTAGTGAACTGCTATGAATCTGATATTATTCGACAACTAAAAGGTTGTGACGCTTTACTTTGGCATCATCACCATAACGGTATAAAAGACGTTTTGTTTGCAAAGCAATTACTTTTTGCTTTGCAGAAATCGGGAATCATTGTTTTTCCTAATTTCGATACAGGATGGCATTTTGATGATAAAGTGGGTCAGAAATACCTCTTAGAGGCTCTAGGTCTGCCCTCAATTAATTCTTATGTCTTTTATGAGAAGAGAGATGCTGTTCGTTGGGCAAATAGTACAAATTTTCCAAAAGTATGGAAACTTAGAGGAGGGGCTGGCTCATCTAACGTGGATTTGGTTCAAAATAGAAAAGAGGCTCTTTCAAAAATACAAAAGGCATTTGGAAGTGGTTTTGAAAGTTATAATAGTGTTTCAGCATTGAGAGAGAGGTACAGGAAATATAAAAATAAAAAGACAACGCTTAAGGAGGTGTTTAAAAGTTTTTTAAGAATTTTTTCTCCCCCTAAATACTCTAAAGTTTTAGGAAAACAGATAGGGTATATTTATTTTCAAGATTTCATTCCAAACAATGATTCAGATTTTAGAGTGATAGTTATAGGCGGCAGAGCGATAGCTATTAAAAGAATGGTTAGAGATGGGGACTTCAAAGCTTCAGGCAGTGGTCATTTTTTATATGATGTTGAATTGTTCGATAGAGGTTTGATAGAGAAAGCTTTTGATTCCGTAAAAAAACTGGGTTCTGAATGTTGTGCATTTGATTTTGTTTACCTTGATGGGGTGCCGCTTATTGTAGAAATAAGTTATGGTTTTGCTTCATCAGGTTATGACGCCTGTCCTGGTTATTGGGATTCTAATCTAAACTTTCACTTTGATGAGGTAAACCCCTATAATTGGATTGTTGATGATATTATAAAAAAAATAGCTGTTGGTTAAGAGTGTCTATAAAAACTTAGCTTTCATAGTCGTTTCTCTTGAATCAGGAGGAACGGAAAACTACCTATTGCGTTTTTTAACCTATTTGCAGGGAGAAAACCCTAACATGAAGATTACGATTATCTGTAAAGGAGGGAAAACAGGCTCACTGTTACCAGAATATGAAAAGTTAAAAGTCAACATTGAGGTATTAAAATTAGGCTATATCAACTGGCGAAATATTAAAAAATTAAAAAACAAGCTTAATCATGATTATGATGTAGTTTGCGATTTAACAGGGAATTTTGCAGGTATAAGCATGCTGGTAGGAAAATGGAATAATATCTCCAAAAGGATTTCTTTTTACAGGGCATCGACTAATCATTTTAGTCCTACAATTTTTAATTTAGCCTATAATAAATTAATGAACAGGCTGGTAAGAAAATATGCAACCGTTATTTTGTCAAATTCGACTGCCGCATTCAAATATTTTCATCCTAGTCTATATAAAAAGGATCAACGCTTTAAGGTAATTAAGAATGGAGTGTATGTAGACGTATTTTCTAAATCATTGAATAAAGCAGCTTTAAGGAAAAAATATGGTTTGCCTCTAGAAACTATTCTTGTGGGACATGTAGGAAGGTTAAATGCTGCCAAAAATTTTGAAACTTTTTTTAAGGTCATTCAACATTTTAAAACTAAAATAGAACATAAAAAACCTGTTCAATTTGTTTTCTGTGGAAGGGGTACAGATACTGAAGCCTTTAAAGACCGATTGGAGAACTTCAAAATAAAAGAATATTGTTTTAGTTTAGGTCAACAAGAGAAAGTTTATGAAGTGTTACAATGTTATGATCTTTTCTATTTTCCTTCAGTAACTGAGGGGCAGCCCAATGCCTTAATTGAAGCTATGATAAGTGGATTACCTTTTGTAGCATCCAATATAGCAGCAATTAAAGAATCTGTGCCTAAAGAAGCTTATGGTCAATTGGTAGACCCTTTAGATGTAGGTGGAAGTGCAGTAAAGATTTTAAACACGATAAATGCCTCTCATCCTTTAACATTCCAAAACTGGGCAATCACTGAGTATGAAGCAAAAAAACGATTCGAGGACTTTAAAAAAGTGCTCTTAGATTAAGAAATTTTCTATGAACGCAACATTAGTGATAGAACATCGATTTAGAAGAGATCGTGAAGGTAAAATTTATGCATCAAGTAATAGTGTGAATACCTTATTATGGGATCGCTATTTAGAAATATTTGACCACTTAACCGTGTTTGCGAGAATAAAAGAAGTTAATGAAATTATTAGCGAAGAATACTTGGTTTCTCATGATAAAGTTACTTTTCAACCTATTCCCTATTATGTAGGTCCTAAGCAATTTATTAAACAGTATTTTAAAATCAATAAAATAATAGAAGCCCAAGTAGTTAATAATCATGCGTATATTTGTAGGCTGCCAAGTATTTTAGGAGCAATTTTAATAAAGAAATTAAAGAAGAATAGAATTCCTTATGTAGTAGAGTTAGTAGGAGATCCTTGGGAAGTTTTTGCGCCAGGATCATTGAAAAATTCTTTAGCATTTATTCATCGTTATCGAAGTTATTTATCGCTGAAGAAAAATGTAAAAACGGCTTCAGGAGTTGTGTATGTTACCGAAAAAAAGCTGCAACAGCGCTATCCCGCAGGTAAGGAATCGATTGCCGTACATGCTAGCAATGTAGTGTTAAAGAAAGAAGCAATAGCAAAAGAACCAAAAAGGTACCCCCATAAAATAAATCATCTAAAAATGCTTTCTATAGGATCTTTAGAGCAACTATATAAATCACCTGATGTGGTGTTGAAAGCGCTGGAGCTATTAAAAAAACAAGGCGTCAATTTTAAATTAACGTGGTTAGGCGACGGTATCCATAAAAAGGAAATGCAAGATTTAGCAGAATCACTCGAGATTGCTGAATATGTAGAATTTAAAGGTAATGTTATTGCAGATGAAGTATTGAAAGAACTAAATCAAGCAGATTTATACATTCACGTTTCTAGAACGGAGGGTTTGCCGAGAGCAATTATTGAAGCAATGGCTCAAGGCTTACCCAGCATTGGGACAAGGGTAGGAGGTATTCCTGAACTTTTAGGAGAAGAATTGCTTATTAATAAAAATGATGTAAATGCACTTGTCGAAAGAATTTTGTATGCTTTAAATCATCCTGAATTTATGGAACGAATGGGTAAAATAAATTTGAATAAAGCGAAGGAATATGAATATAGCATTCTTGCACAACGAAGAAATAGGGTGTATAATCATCTTAAAAAATTAGTGGAATGAAAAAAGTACTCATAGTACCTTCAAATACAGATTTAAATAGGGGAGACCAATCCTTAACTTGGGCAAGTATCACCATTGCAAAAGAAGTTTTTAATGAGGAGGTAAGCATTTTTTTATACAGAACAAAAGGAAAGCTTGCTGAAAAAACAAAAACAAATCATCAAACGGAGAAGTTAGGATATCCCTTTCTAACGAGGATTTTGTCTCATCCACGCAGAGATGATACTAATAATGAAGTAAGTTTTTCAAAACTGATATTAATCAAATGGGGTTTCCGAGCTTTGTTTGATTTGGTGGGGACTTTTTTACTACTGTCAAGGTTTAAGCTAATCAATAAATTGGGAATTCAGTTTTTAAACAAAGAACAAAGATACACCTACCATTCTTTTAAAGATTTGGATGCCTTGTTTGTTAAAGGAGGGGGATTTCTGCATAGTTACGGAAGTTTGGTAGATCCTTATATTATGTACTTTCAGCTGTTTGACGTCTTCTTAGCTAAAAAATATAAAGTACCCGTATTTATTCTACCTAATTCTATAGGGCCTTTAAAAAATGGTTTTGCCAAAAAGATTGTACTTGCTGCATTAAAGTATGCTAAGGTGGTTTATGTTAGGGAAAGCACTTCTTTAGAATATTTAAAAACACAAGATATTCGAGCTTTAAAATCCCCAGATTTGGGCTTTTACTTAAAACCGAGTAAGCAAGATTTTAAAAGTTACCTAAAAGAAAAAGGTGTTCTATTAGATGACAAAAAGTGTGTGGCAATAACCCTGCGACCATACAGGTTTGATGGAAGCCCAAATGCAGATCAACTCTATGAGAATTACCTTACTCAAATTAAGGAGTATATAGAGAACTTGCTGACGAATGATATAAGTGTTACATTGATGGCTCACACCCTCGGCCCTAGTGCACACGAAGACGATACCATTCCTTTAAAAGAGATATATAATGCGATAGAGGCTCATAAAGATTTTATTTATTTACACGATCGAAATTTAAATTCAGAAGATTTGGAAAAAATATATTCTTATTACGATTTAGTGGTAGGAACCAGGTTCCACTCTGTGATATTCTCGTTAAACGTCAATACGCCAGCATTAGCTATTGCTTACGGTGGTAATAAAGCAGTTGGGATTATGAATGATATGGACTTAAGTGACTTTGTAGTGCCTATAGAAAATCCAGAAGCTACTAGGCTAATAAATCTTTCTTATACTATTTTGAATCATACAGAAGAATATATTTCTAAAATAGAGAAATATAAAGTAAGGCTTCTACATGAAAAAGAGGTATTGGTTAATCAAATTAAAGGATTCTATAACGATTAGGTTATGTCTAGAAGAATAAAAAATATCATTGCGGTTGTTTTTTCGCTTATTAGGTTTTCTTTACTGAAAATCATACACGGGAATCGTTTTTGTTTTAAGGGTATACAAAGATTTTCACCGCAAACTCAATTATTTTTTTTAAACAAGGGTAAAATATTATTGGGAAATAAAGTACGAGTACATACAGGAACAAAAATCCGTGCGATTTCTGGAGGTGTGGTAGAAATTGGAACTAATGCAACCTTTAATTATAACTGTATGATTGTTGCCTTAAAAAATATAAAAATAGGAGCGGGTGTCGAGTTTGGACCAAATGTTTTAGTGTATGACCATGATCATGATTTTAGAGCTAAAGGCGGACTAAAAGCTAATAAATATAAATACGGAAGTGTAGAAATAGGAGATAATTCTTGGGTTGGGGCTAATACCATTATTTTAAGAGGAACTAAACTGGGAAAGAATTGCGTGGTAGGCGCTGGATGTGTCATTAGTGGGGAGTTCCCAGATAACTCAATAATAACTCAAAAACGAGAAACTACAGTAAGAAGCGTATAAATAAATGAAGAAGAAAATATTATATACAGCATCAACAGATATTCATTTAATGAATTTTCATGTTCCTTACATAAAGCTGTTATCCGAACGTGGATATGAAGTTCATGTGGCCTGTAATGGAAACCGTAAAATTCCTTACGCTACCAAACAATATAGGATTGCTTTCCAAAGATCGCCTCTCGCAAAAAAAAACATAGAGGCTTATAAAACTCTAAAAGAGCTTATTGTAGAAAATGGGTATGCTTTAATTCATTGTCACACGCCAACTTGCGGTGTTATAACTAGGTTAGCAGCTAGAAAAGCAAGAAAAAAAGATACAAAGGTAGTGTATACTGCCCATGGTTTTCATTTTTATAAAGGGGCATCAAAAAAAAACTGGGTAATATTTTATCCAGTAGAAGTACTGCTTTCTTACATCACCGATGGTATTATAACTATGAATGAAGAGGACTTTAAGCGATTATCTACTTCTGCATTTAAGACTAAAAATAAGTATCTTATAAACGGGATAGGAGTGAATCCTGAACGTTTAAAATTTGATACCCATGAACTTGTAGATTTAAAAGAGGAATTACAACTGCGGCCTCAAGATGTTGTTGTCCTTTATATCGCTGAATTTATACCCCGTAAAAATCATCAGTTCATTTTTAATCAGTTGAGAGCGATAATTGATCAACATAAGAATGTAAAGTTTTTATTTGCAGGAGGTTTTGCCTCAGAAAAAATAAAATTAGAAGAGCAAGCGGTAAGAGAAAACATACTTGATCATATTAAATTTTTAGGGTATCGTGATGATATAGGTAAAATTATAACTTTGGCAGATATAGGAATCTCATCGAGTATTGCAGAAGGTTTACCTATTGGTGTTTTAGAATTGATGTATAATAACATCCCAGTAGTAGCCTCAAATATTAGAGGTCACGAAGATATCATTTGTGATGGGAATAATGGTTATTTGTTTAATTTTGATACAGGAGAAAAATTTAAAAATGTGGTGGTTAAACTTATTGCAAATAATGAATTTAGAAAAGAGTTAGGCAAGAAAGCAAAAAGTTCTATAACTAAATTTTTGTTGCCTCCAGCAGTAGATAGGATGTCGAATATATATGATGATTTTTTGAATTGAGATGAAACAAATAATAGCAAATTACTTAAAAAACATTTCTGGGTGGCGAACCCACCGTAAATTGGTGATTCTCTCGGTTGACGATTATGGAAATGTAAGGCTTAATTCCAAATCGGCTTTGGGTAATTTGGAAAGTTCTCAACTCTCATTTAGTTCTCATTTTGATCGTTTAGATACTCTAGAAACTCGAGAAGATCTGGAAGCTTTATATGAAGTTTTATCTTCGGTAAAAGATAAAAATGGTCGATCTGCGGTGTTTACTCCATTTGCTTTGCCGTGTAATATTAATTTTGAGGTAATGGAAGAAAATGATTATCAAAAATATGAATATGAAATACTTCCAGAAACCTATAAAAAGCTAAGTGCTAAAGATCCAAAGGCTTATGAAGGAACTTGGAATCTTTGGCAAGAAGGTATAGAAAAAGGTTTGATGAAACCTCAATTTCACGGACGTGAACATTTTAACTTAACTATCTTTAATGACTTGCTTGTTAAGCGTAGTGATAATCTAATAAAGCTTTTAAAGCAAAACTCTTACGTATCCATACCCGAACATAAGGTTTATAGGCAGGGTTGGACTGCTGCCTACTCTTTTGAAGAACTCGGAGAAACTGAAGACTTTTTAAGTAATGTGGAAGATGGCTTAAAAGCCTTTAAAAAAGTATATGGCTATACTCCTTCAGTATTTACGCCTCCAGCCCAACAATTCCCTTTACATTTAGAGAATGAATTGGAAAGTTTAGGTTTAAAGTATTTGGACAGACCCCGCAGTCTGAAAAGACATCTCGGAAATGGAGAATATCAAATAGAGAAACACAGTTTAGGGGATGGAGATGTGATGACAGAGCTTGTACGTAACGTTGTTTTTGAACCTACTACCTCTCGGGTTTCAGATTGGGTACATTATAGTTTTAAACAAGTTGAAGCTGCATTTCACATGAAAAAACCTGCGAATATAAGTTCACATAGAGTAAATTTTTGTGGACACATTGATGAAAATAATAGAAAAGTTGGCTTAGCAGCCTTAAAGCAATTATTAAACAAAATTGTAAAACGTTGGCCAGAAGTAGAGTTTATAAGTGCAGAGGACTTGGGAGACGCAATTCATAAAACAAAATAACCATGCTAAGAACGATCTATTTAGGGTATTATTTAAAGCAGATGAACTGGTCTTTGCTAAAAGAGTTTCTTGCGTATGCATCAAAAAATTCAGGGAGATCTAAAGCTTTCCTGATGAAGGAAAGTATTCAAGCCGTATACCAATACAATATTTCTATTTTAGAATATTTTCAATTTGGGTTTTATAATAAAGCCAAAGAAGAAAAAGAAATGTGGGCAGGTACGGGTACTATGTACGAGTTTCAGAAAATTGCGAATCCAACAAATCAGCGTAATATTTTGGATGACAAACGCTTGTTCTATACTACCTATAAGGAGTTTTTTGTTCATAAGATGTACATCTTAGAGGAGTTACAAACAAATTCAGGAATTATCGATACGCTACTTGCCAAAGAAAAAATAGTACTAAAAGAAGCTAGTGGTAAATGTGGGGCAGGGGTTAAAATTTACACTACAAGAGATCTAACACGTGAAAGTCTCATCAGTTTGATGGAGAAAGGCAAGTTTGATATTTTAGAAACTTATATTAAACAGCATTCCAAAATTCAAGAATTATCACCGTCTGCAGTGAATACCATTCGTATTTTTACACAAATTCGCAAAGATGGACAGTATGAGGTATTAGGGTGCAGGATGCGTATTTCCGTAGACTGTGAAGTAGATAATTTAGCAGCTGGAAACTTAGCCGCTCCTATTGATGAAAAAACAGGGATAATTAATGGAGCAGGGGTGTACTCTAACATTACCAAAGCTCCGGAAGTAATTCACCCTATAACGGGAACCTCTATCGTAAGTTTCCAAATTCCATATTGGGATGAAATTTTGATTATGGTGAAACGGGCATCCCTCAAACATCCACAGAACCGATCTATAGGTTGGGATGTTGTGGTGACCGAAAATGGACCTGGGCTTATTGAAGGGAATCACGATTGGTGTAAACTCGTATGGCAATTACCCGTGAATAAAGGATTGAAAAATAAATTGGATGTATAAACATTTTTTAAAACCTTTTATTGATTTTTTGGTTGCCCTTTTAGGGTTGATCTGTTTAAGTCCAGTGCTTATTTTTATAGGAATAGCTCTTGCTTTTCAAAATAAGGGAACTCCTTTCTTTTTTCAAACCCGTCCGGGAAAAGATCAAAAAGCGTTTCAAATCATCAAGTTTAAAACGATGACCGATGAAAAAAATGCCCAAGGCAATTTATTGCCAGATGTAGAACGCGTAACAAAATTAGGGAAGAGCATAAGGAAATTATCCCTAGATGAGTTACCGCAGCTAATTAACGTACTTAAGGGAGATATGAGCTTAATAGGGCCTCGGCCTTTATTATTTAAATATATTCCTTTATTTTCCAAAGAACAATTACGAAGACACGAGGTAAAGCCTGGGATTACTGGCTGGGCACAAGTCAACGGAAGAAACTCAATTTCATGGACAAGAAAGTTTGAATTGGATATAGAATATGTAAAGGAGTTAAACTTTCTATTGGATATAAAAATTATTTATTTAACCTTTTTCAAAGTGGTCAAAAAAGAAGGGGTAAATCAGCAAGGGGATCGACCTATGCAACCTTTTAATGGTAAAAATTAATAGTATGGCAATTACAATTTTAATAAATGGTGTAGGAGGGCCTACTCCTAGAAGTATCGCAAGATCATTACACCGTTATGGCAAGCAAGAAGTACGCTTAATAGGGACAGATATTAACCCTTTGGCATATGGTTTATATGAAACAGATTTGTACCATAAAACCTATGTCATACCTCCTGCAGGAGATCCAGACTATTGGTCAGCACTAGAAAAAATTGTAGAAGAGCATGATATAGATCTGGCTCTTGTTCAGCCAGAGTTAGAAGTTTTAGAGTGGTCTCGCCACAAATCAGCAGGTAAAGAATGGCCATGTAAAACCTTGCTACCCGATCATGAAATCGTAAAGTATTTGGTAGATAAATCTTTAATGACTGCATGGTTAAAAGAAACTGATTTGGTGCCTAATTCATTAGATATCTCTCCCAATGAATTAGACTTTAAGACTATAGAAAAAAAATTAGGTTATCCTTTTTGGATTCGCTCTACTTCTGGGTCTAGTGGTCTAGGTTCTTTAAAGGTAGAAGATCAAAACAGCTTAAAAAATTGGATTACCATTAATCCCGAGGTGGATCAATTTATAGGAAGCACTTTTTTGCCAGGAAGAAACTTAGCATGTAAGCTGTTATTTCATGAGGGGAAACTTTTAAGGGCAGCTTCAGGAGAAAGAGTAAATTATATTATGAGTAAAGTGGCACCATCGGGTATTACGGGTAATACTTCTTTTGGAAGGTTATTAAACGAACCTAAATTAGTAGAGCGTTCAGAGAGAGCGTTACGTATTATAGAAGAAAAATCAGGTAAAATTTTACACGGTTTTTTTACAGCCGATTTTAAGGAAGATAATGAAGGTAAAGCTTATCTCACCGAAATAAATGTGCGTATGGTAGCATTTAATATGTTATTTGCGGCAGGCGGAGCTAATTTTAGTGAAGATATAGTCAACTTGCTTACTAATATAAGTAACTTCGATATGAACTATAAAATGTATGAATTTGAAGATGATCTTATCTTTTTAAGAGATGTAGATGCAGAGCCTATTTTAATGAAAGAAACAGATTTACTTAAGAAAGGATGATCGATGTATTTCTTACAAAATAACACCCAATATGAAAAACTTCTTATTTCTTTTACTATTCCTGTTCAGCTCGTTAATCCCGAGCTTCTCTGCGGCCACATTACCTAAACAGGTTGAGCGAATACAACCTCTTACAGAAGTAGTCTATGTGACCAAAACAGGAAAGAAATTTCATAAGAGTAGCTGTCGGTATTTAAAAAGCAGCAAGATCAAAACTTCTAAAGCTGAAGCTAAAGAAGCGGGGTATACGGCTTGTAAGGCGTGTAAGCCGTAAGGATGGGTTTAGGTCCAAGAAAAAATTCTTTAAAAAGGAATTCAAGGTGTTAAATAAAAAGATATTTCGACTGCGCTGCGCTCAATATGGCAGATTATTTTATGGCTGTCATTTCGATGGACGAAGGACTGAGAAATCTGTTTAAAAAGAACTTCAAGATATTAAGGAGAAAGATGCTTCATTCCGTTTCTCTCCATTCTGCCTGACAGTAGATGGTATCATTCCGCCAATTTTGTCATTTCGATAGTGTTAATTCAAAAATCACAATCAATTTTCGATAGGCCGTGTAATATTCATAATTATAGGAAACGACCTATCTAAAAATATATTGAAAATCAAAGAAGCAGCGAGGGCTAGAAAATGAAAAGCTCTTTGAGGCCGACTGATAAAGAGGATGAGTTCTTTTCATTTGTGGCTAGGGATTCCGGAGTATTTTTTTTAGATTTTTAGTCAGTCTTTACTCCTGCCCGTACCGGTTGGGCGGGTTTGCTTCGTTTTATATCAAGATAAAATGAAGAGGTGTTTTATTATATACAAGATATTTCGACTTCGCTTCGCTGCGCTCAATATGACAGTAAGCGACTGTCATTCCGCCAATTTTGTTATTTCGATGGACGAATGCTTTTGTAAACGGAAGAGACGACCTATCTAAAAATATATTGAAAATCAAGGAAGCAGTGAGGGTAAGAAAATGAAAAGCTGTTTGAGGCCGACTGATAAGGAGGATGAGTTCTTTTCATTTGTGGCTGGGGATTCCGTAGTATTTTCTTATCGATTTTTAGTCAGTCTAGATTTTTGTTTCTTTTTAGCGATGAAAAAGAAAAAGACCTCTTCGATAGAAGATACACGAACTCCAATAAAATAGCAATACGTGAGCTAAACAAACCCGCCTGACGTACGGGCAGGAATCTAGACTGATTTTCCTGAACTTGAAAATCAGCTAAAAAACTTTAACCTGCAGATAGCAAATCGCTTCGTTGGGCTATCCTCCCATCCAAGGCTTAGTTTTTTCTTGATTTTACTACGCTTATGAAAAGTAGGCCATGTCTCTTATAATGTACAATTAAGGTCTCTTTAAATAATAGATAAACTATACTTAGGAAGCATTCGGCCTATCGGAAAAACAAAATAAATTTATAACAACTCAATATCTAAAAACTATAAAAAAGTAATCAAAAAAGCTTTAACCTAAATCTATATAATGTAAATTACTTAAAAAGAGGAGAGAAACTTTTCCGTCTAGTGAAGTATAGAATTACCATAAAAACAAAGAAAATACCACCTAAAAGTGCTCCTTTAGGGTTAAACACCAGATGAATTAAAACTATATTCAACATTATTGGAGCTAGGATTATCAATCCAATGGAAACGAATTTATTAGTAAGTAATGATAAACCTGAAGCTATTAGAATAGTATTTACTATTGGAAATACATAACCCGCCCTATATAAAGAATATAAGAAATTTACTTCAGCTTCAGGTCCTTCTGGAGGTGTAAACCAATCGAAGAATCCATTCATTCCAAAAAATAAAATTCCAATCCCTAAGAGCATTCTTATTACAAAATCTATTTTTTTCATAATTATAAGTTTTATTATTATTAAGATTATGGTTAACGATTATTTGATCTTCACCATTTGATTTAAGCATTTTTTTATTAAAGAAGTAGTTATCATTGATAAAGGCAAGGCTACAAAAAATGTAACACTAACACTTTTAATGCATCTAATTAGAAAATCATTCACATACCCAATATTCACTATCATTACAACAAAAGACATCAAAATTGCCATTACAAGAGTAGTAGAAATGAGTCCATACATAATTTTATTTACTTCCACACTTGTCATTTTATATTAAAATTCTTAAAAAGCCCCCTACGTTTACATTGCTTTGAGAATACAAACCTTTACCCGCTTCTGAGAAGTTTACTGCCGGACCAACAATAAAGGATCCAAGCTGAGCACCTATCTTTAAATAGGCGTAGCTAAAATCGTGATTTCCATTTTCAGCCTTATATGAGGTTAATCCTTGAATACTTACAAAAGGATTCACTTTTTTATTTTTCATTGGGTGCCACTCAAGCAAGACAAAAACTTCGCCGACACCATCTTTTTCCAATTCAATACTTGGTTGTATTACTACATCAAAATTTCGATTGAAAAAGCTATAGGCTCCAGCAATTAATGGCTTAAAGCCTCCATGAGCTTTTAAATTGGCACCAGTCCCTAAACTAAAATTCTGATTGATGTTATAAAAAAAAATTGATTGAATGAGATAATTTTCTGGAGTTTCAGATTCATAACTCAATTCGTACTCTGACAAATTGAAAAAAGTATATTGATTATTATTTCCAAATTGCTTACTAAAAATCATTTGATATAAAGTTGATTGGTTTCCAACAGTAACTTGAATTGGAATAGGAGTCGAATGCAGTAATTGATCTTCTTCTGCTTGCTGTGCATAAAGGTTTATTGATACTGCAAAACACACTAATAATATTATAAATACTTTGTTCATTTTTATTGTTTAAAACATTACAATGCAAAATTACAAGGCTTTTAGATGTGTTTTAATGTTATAAATTAGGTTAAAACTGTAAATAATTAGGTAATTTTGATGTAATGCAGCATAGAACACCCGAAATAGAAAACATTAAAGAATTGCTGCAACATATGCATTTGGATGTTTACCAAAAGCATGAGGATTTCCATATCTTAAAATTCGAGAAGCATCTACATCAGATACCAAAAAAATTAAGCTTTACATCAAAAGGATTCTTTGAAATAACATTTTCGAAATCTAAAAGAACACATATAGATATAGATAGGAAAAATATAGAACTGGATAAGGAACATCTTCTTTTTTTATCACCAGGACAAACTATGAATGTGGATTCTACTGAAGAAACTGAAGTAGATGACACATTTATAATTTTTTTCACTTCTAAATTTTTAGATTTTTCTCCTTCTCAGTATCATATAATCAAACGTTTTCCTTTTTTTAATATGACTATCTTTTCTGTTTACTATACAAGAAAAGAAGTTAGTGAAATGTACCTTGATTATATGGAGAGGATTTATAATGAATTTCAAAATATAAATGCCGATTCTATTGAAATTATTAAGTCGTTACTAACTATGGTATTGTTCGAAACCAAAAGAAAATTGAATGAGCACTTAAATATTAGTCCACTAAACAATTCAAGAAAAGCCGAGATTACTTATAAATTTGAAAATCTGATTAAACACTCTGAACAAAAAAATCAAAAGATTAGTTTTTATGCTAAACAACTTCATATTAGTCCTGTTTACCTTTCGGAATGCATAAAAGCAACTACAGGTAAAACAGCTAAAAGTATTTTAACTGATTACATCTTGTTGGAAGCCAAAACTTATTTGAAAAATACTACAAAAAACATTGATACAATAGCTTTTGAATTGGGGTTTAATGATACCTCTAACTTTATTAATTATTACAAAAAGAATACTTCACTCACACCAAATCAAGAAAGAAAAAAAATATAACTACTGTCAACAAAAAACGGATGTGGTCACAGATGCTAAATCTTCATTAAATTTAAGACATACCTTACCTGTGTCGATACCTTTATAAACAGATTTAATGGTACACGTTTTCTTTTCTTTGAACTACCCCTTTACTAGAATTGAAACATAATTTTCTTTGTCCTAGATTTAGCGATGATAAATTTAGTGCTGTCGAAATATCTTTTAATTAAAAAATTCTACATCCTCATTAAACAGATTTCTCAGTCCTCCGTCCATCGAAATGACAAGTTTGAGATTTGCAGCCCAACCCTTCACAAGCTAGATACAGGAACTTAAACTGCATACTTCCTCACTAAACTCTAGATTATATCAAACCTATTTTACTTTTTGCATTGCCCAAAAAGACCTCTTCGGGAGAAGATGCACGAACTCTAATAAAATAGCTAAGTATGAGCTAAACAAACTCTCCTGACCTACGGGCAGGAATCTAAACTGATTTTCATATACTTGAAAATCTGCTAAAAAACTTTATTCTGTGGATAGCAAATCGCTTCGTTAGGCTATCCTCCCATTCAAGACTAAGTTTTTTCTTGATTATACTACGCTTACGAAAAGTAGGTCATGTCTCTTATAATGTACAATTAAGGTCTCTTTAAATAATAGATAAACTATCCTTAGGAAACATTCGGCCTAGCGAAAAAACAAAGTAAATTGACTAACTTTAGTCTCAGGCTACAAACCCTAACGGATCTTCCCGCCACTATTCTTAAGTAATTAAAAAAATCTAAAAACTAAACTTTGTTGTATATTTGTAACCAGTTACATAACAAGATATATATAATGGATTTTGATAAAATTGGAGAAATGGCATTAGGGAGTAGATTAAGAGCCTTAAGTGATTTAGTTACAGACGATGCGGAAAAAATTTATGAATTGTATAACATAGCCTTGAAACCTAAATGGTTTCCCGTTTTTTATTTTCTTTCAAATCAAAATAAAGGAAAATCTATTACATCAATTGCCAATGCTATTGGACATTCTCACCCTTCGGCAATAAAAATTGTTCGAGAAATGCATAAAGCTGAGTTAATTTTAGAACAAAAAAGTAAAACAGATAAACGTATAAAAAACATAGTTTTAACACCCAAAGGAATAAAAATATCACAATCAATAATAGCCCAATATAACGATGTTGAAAACACCATAAAAGATATGATGTATCAAACAAGACATAATATTTGGTTAGCTATTCAAGAATTTGAGTATTTATTAAATGAAAAATCTTTATTAGAAAGAGTGAAGGAACAGAAAAAAAGCAGAGAATCGCAGGAAATAGAAATTATAGATTATTTACCAGAACATAGAGACGATTTTAAACTACTAAACGAACAGTGGATTGAACAATATTTTCAAATTGAAAAAGCAGATCAAAAAGCTTTAGATAACCCTGAAGATTACATTATAAAAAGAGGTGGAAAAATTTTAGTGGCCATACAAAACAATACTACTTTAGGAGTATGTGCTCTATTGAAAAAACAAGATCAAAAATACGAATATGAACTTGCCAAAATGGCTGTTTCACCCAAAGCTCAGGGGAAAGGAATTGGTAATCTATTAGGAAAATCAATTATAGAAAAGGCTAAAGATTTAGGAGCTTCATACATATACCTTGAAAGTAATACAATACTTAAACCTGCGATTTCATTATATAGAAAACTTGGATTTAAAAAAGTTATTGGGCATCATACTCCTTACGAAAGATGTAATATTCAAATGGAACTTAAAATATAATAATAATGTAACAAAAAAACAAAATAGCAATAGTTGTAAAGAATGATTTAATGGATTGGCAAAAACTAAATGTCACATCTTTTTGTCCAATTCAGTAGCTATGAAATTCCTTAAAACTCACGGCAAAACATTGGTCAATGCCTCACATACAGAATAACTTATTTTTATCAAACATCTTATTCTTTTTAATTAAGTTGTCGATGCAAAGCAAATTAATAGAACTTTTTCAAGAGCCAAACAACATTATTTACATATAGGGGTTTTCAAAAATTCTCTTTTCTCAACAAAGAATGAAGAAGAAAATCATATCCAAATTGGTAAGTATATAGATGAAAATCAAAAGTTAATTGAAATCATTATTTATGGAGAAAAAAATAGACAAAACTCTAAATGGTCTTAAATTTCACCAATATAACTACTGCCAACAGAAAACGGATGTAATTACAAACGCTACTTCTTCATTAAATTTGAGACATACCTTACCTGTGTCGATACATTTATAAACAGCTTAAGGGTACACGTATTCTTTTCTTTTAACTCCCCCTTTTACTAGAATAGATACATAATTTTCATTGTCCTAGATTTAGCGATGGCAAAGGCTTGGTTGAAAAGCTTGTTATCTACTGATATCAAGACCAGTTTCTTACAAATGTCTTCCTTTCTTTCGTACCTCACTCTTCGGAGACAAGTCGCTACTAGGCATTCATAGATTTCCTTACAAACCTTTTTGTTTTTGTAGGCATTTACTGTGGATAAAAACAACTAATTTCTAAGCTTTAATTGGTTTTACCTTGCTCATACTCATTCTTTTCTCATCGGAAGTAATACTATTCTGCTTTTGCCACTCAATATTATTCCTCATTGCAGGGAATAAAACTCGAACCTTAAATGTTAAAAAAACACCCCATTCGTACCCCACTTGTGAACTAAAAAGAAGATTCGCCTTCATCTTTGACTTGTAGATCTTTTATACGATGCATCGAGATTTATGGGGTTTGAAAGGATGAACCTTTAATCATTCTGATTTTTTCACATTTCAAATTTTTTATTATGGACCAACAATCAGGGATTATCAAATTAAAAGGAACTCTAGGGGGATTTCTTTTTACAAGACTAGCGACGGCTATTTAGCCCGCGAAAAAGGAGGGGTAAGCGCACAGCGAATTGCTAGCGATCCGGCGTTTCAACGTACTCGAGAAAATAATGCAGAATTTTCAACGGCAGGAAAAGCAGGAAAATTAGTGCGTAATGCGTTACAGGTATTGCTACAAAATGCTAAAGATAAACGTTGTGTAGGACGTTTAACACGTGTGCTCTTAAGTGTAGTGAAAACCGATGCGGGCAATGCTCGTGGAGAACGCAAGGTGCAAGATGGAAATATGCGTTTTCTTCATGATTTTGATTTTAATGAGAACGGTAAGTTAGGCTCCACCTTCTTTAAGTGCTTTAGACCGTACCACAGGCGATCTTAGTTTACAAATTGATAGTTATCAGGCCGCAGTAAGAATTGCGGCACCTCAAGGTACGACGCATTATCGTTTGAGTTTAGGAGGTGTTGAACTTGATTTTGAAGAGCGAAGCTTTAATTTTTCGATGGAGCAAAGTGCTATTCTTCCTCACGATACCAGTGTACAACCCGCGAGTACCTTAACGGCAAGTCTTAACGCAGCAAGCACATTACCCATAGTGGGAGTGATGGGGGGAGAATTTTTTCAGGAAGTCAACGCCGAAATGTATCCGCTGAAGAACGGTAGTTTTAATGCTTTAGCCGTCGTGCTTGTTGATCAGGTTTAAAATGGATTTGGTGTTAAAACGGAGTTATTACCCAGGTGGCTGTAATGGGACACTCTTTATTAACGGAAAACAGCTATGCCATACCATCGAACTTCCTTGGCGGAATAATCAACGTTCCCAATCATGTATTCCAGAAGGGACTTATGGTTTGAAATTGAGATTTAGTCCGCGCTTTAAATGGCACCTACACGTGTTAGAGGTTGCACAAAGGGACTTGATCTTGTTTCATTTTGCCAATTATGCTCTAACAGAATTGCGAGGTTGTATAGCGCCTGTAAAAAGGCTAACAGGACCCGTTAGGGGACTGGAATCTAGATAGGCTTTTCAGCAATTGAAACAGTTGGTGTATCCAGCTTTTCAACGAAAAGAGAAGGTACAATTAATTATTAATTCTTAAAAAAACATAGAGTATGAAAATTATAGAAAGAGCGAAAGCTCCCACCCCAAAACTGTTTCGGTTATTGAGGAATATCGGCCTTACCTTGGCAGCAGTAGGGGGTGCCATTGTAACAGCGCCTGTAAGCTTACCTGCTCTGGTGACTAGTTTTGCTGGTTACCTAGCTGTTGCCGGAAGTGTCTTAAGTGGGGTAAGTCAGATAACTGTTCAAGAGAAGAAACAGCTAGAAGATGAAACCATTTAGTCTTACTTTAGGAGGAACGGCGGGAGGTACTTTGTTAAGCGTGATTCCTGTACTCGATTCTCAAGAAGTGATGCGAACCATTGCCTCAGCGGCGATTGGCGCGATGGTTAGCTTTATCGTTAGCTTTTTAATTAAAGCTTATTTGGATAAAGAAGAGTAGGTCTCAAAAAGATCGAAGCTTTATTAGAGACTGCCCTGCCTTGCGTAAGGCAGTCTTTTTTTGGTTTAAAACCTCTTGCAAATGGTAAAGTAGCTCTTGTTGCGGTTGAAGATGTTATGCAGACAAAAAAGTGATATACGAAAAAACACGCAAAACATTGATTATTCATATGTTTTATGCATTTCTAAATAGGTTGGTCTACTAACTTTAATGTTTAATACTAAAGTCAATTTGAAAAGTTCAGATTAGTTGTATGAGGAAATAAGAACAATAAAATTGTAAAATAAAGCAAGATTATATTTATCTTTAGATCATAACGTATCAAATGGTATACAAATTTTTAGTTTAATCATACTTGTCTGGAAACCTATTTTAGATTTAAAGCATGAAAATTAAAGTACCCATTTAAAAGTATGACATCTAATCTAAAATACTGGCATTTACACAATCATAAACTGTTTAGAAACTTAAGTTTTTCTGAGATTAATGGGCTATGTATTTTAAAACGATTTAAAAAATCAAAGAAAAATGAACTTTTAGATCTACCATTCAGTGAAAAAGAACGAGTTTATTTTTTAAAACACGGGACAATTAAACTCTTTAGAATAGATGAAGAAGGAACAGAGATTTTATTAGATATTCTTCAAAAAGGAGATATGTTTGGCGATTTAAATTTAGAGAAGTCTTCAGATAATGAGGAGTTTTTTAAAGTGGTATCTGACGAGGCTATTATTTGTACCTTCTATCGAGAAAAGTTGGAAGAGGTAATGTTTGCTAAGCCTCATTTCGCCTTAAATTATATAAAATTTATAGGTTTTAATTTTAAAAAAATTCAAAATAGCTATAAAAATATTTTATTTAAAGATGCGAAGACTAGGTTGTTATTACTCTTAAATACTATTATTGAAAAAGAAAATATTACAACATCTTCTTACATTCTACCAAATTACCTTACTCAAAAAGATATTGCCCAACTTATTTGTACTACTAGACAAACAATTATTTCCCTTTTTAAAGAATTAGAAAAAGAAGGCATATTAGAATATTCTCAAAAAGAAATCATTATACCTGATGTAAAAATTATAAAAACTTTATCTAAAATGTAAAATAGCTTACATTTTGCTATTTAAGAACATTATAATTTTGTCTTGTTAATAATAAAAAACAGACATTATGAAAAAGTTCATTTTAGTAATTCTACTTGGAGTATTCTCTTTAGTTTCAGCGCAAAACGCTTCAGAAAGAGTAAAACATTTTAATTTAGAAAAAGGTATAGCTATTAGTGGTTACGATCCTGTTGCCTATTTTGTAGCCAACCAAGCGATTGAAGGAAAAGATAAATTCGCTACGACCTATAAAGGAGCTACGTATTTATTTTTTTCAGAACTTAATCAACAAAAATTTATTAAGAACCCAACAAAATATGAACCTCAATACGGCGGATGGTGCGCATACGCAATGGGGGAAGAAAGTAAAAAAGTAGAAGTTGATCCAGAAACTTTTAAGGTTATTGATGGTAAACTTTACTTGTTTTACAATGCCTTTTTTAATAACACATTAAAAAGTTGGAATAAAGATGAAAACAATTTAAAAGCAAAAGCAAATAACAACTGGGCAAAAATTTTAAAATCTAATTAATATGAAAACTACAAACATAATTTCTTGGGTATTAAGAATTACAGTTGCTATAATTTTATTACAAACATTGTATTTTAAATTTACAGCTCATCCAGATTCGGTACACATCTTTTCAGCGTTAGGAGTAGAGCCTTTTGGCAGAATAGGCTTAGGAATAATAGAACTAATTACAGCAATTCTTATTTTATCACCCAGCACTAAAATAATTGGAATGCTATCTAGTTTAGGTATCATTACCGGTGCTGTTTTTTCACATTTATTTGTTTTGGGTATTAAGGTTGGCGGAGATGAAGGGAACTTATTTACATTGGCTATGGTTGTCTTTATTTGTTCTAGCTTATACATATATTTATATAGAGCAGAGTTTCTTATTCTCAAGAAAAAATACATTAAATAACTTGTCTATGAAAGTTTCGAGCATTACCACAGAAGCAAAATTAATTTTACTACAACTTGTAAAGTCTATCAACTTATTAACTCTAGATGAGTATACTGAGAATTTAGAAGTCTTAAGTTGCAGTACAATAGGGCAGCATAGTAGGCATGTTATAGAATTATTTCAGCAACTAAGCAATGGTTATGATAAAGGCAGCATAAATTATGACAAGAGAAATAGAGATATTCGTATTCAAAATAATATAGATTTTGCGACAGAATGTATTGCTGAAATTATAAAAACGTTAAATAGACATAATAAAAAATTACAGCTTATTTCTCTATATGATAATGCTTCTATTGAAACCAATTATTATCGTGAACTCATCTACAATATTGAACATTGCATACACCACCAAGCTATGTTGAAGATTGGTCTTAATTATTTAGGAAAAAACCAAATGGATGAAAATTATGGGGTTGCTAAATCTACTCAAATTTATAAACAAAAATGTGTACAGTAAGCTTCTATAAAAACGAAAATCACACTATTATAACTTCCAATAGGGATGAACACATTGATAGACCTCTAGCTATTGCTCCCAAAAAGTACACATTTAACGGTAAAACGGTGTATTACCCAAAAGATCCGAAAGCGGGAGGTACTTGGTTTGTTGTGACTATAAATGCTGAGGTCTTTGTTTTATTGAATGGAGCAGAAAAAAAGCATAGCCTACAATCAAAATATAGAAAAAGTAGAGGTATAATTCTTCTAGAATTATCTACTTCAGACTATTTAATAAAGGAATGGGAGAATATAGACTTAAACCGTATTGAACCCTTTACTATTGTAGCTTACACAGATCAAAATTTTGTACAATTACGATGGGACGGTTTATCTAAATCTTTAGTAAATCTAGATAGAGATCAACCTCGCATTTGGTCATCTGCAACTTTATATAGTGCTGAGGTCATTAAACATCGAGAAAACTGGTTTTCAGATTTTATGAATAAGAAATTAGAGCCAAAAGATTTAATCCATTTTCATACAAACACTCAAAGTGATGATTCTAAAAATGGATTGATGATTGATAGAAACCGGATTATGCTTACTAAAAACCTAACGCAATGTGTTGTGAATACTAACAGATTTAAGATTATACATTTCGATTATATATCAGATACAAAAAAACAAATCACAGAAAATATATTATGAAACTTTGGTGGCATAAATTAAATAATTGGGAGTATTGGCCAGTATATATTGTATACCTTCCTACGTTCTTTTTATGGGTTACTTATATGATAAAATTTCGATCGTTTCGGTTTTACAATTTAGTAAATCCGAAGATAAAAAATGGAGGATTTTATGGTGATGGTAAAATGGAGGTTTATAAATTATTTCCGCAAAAGCTATACCCTAAAACTCTTTTAATTAGCCATATTAAGACAAATAATTTTGAGAAATTACTGAAAGAGAATCAACTAGCTTTTCCAATCATTGTCAAGCCAGATGTAGGTTGCAGAGGCGTTTCTGTAGATAAATTGTACTCGTTAGATGCCCTCCAAACTTACCATTCAACCATCAACGAAGCCTATTTAATTCAAGAAAATATTGAGCTTCCCAATGAAATTGGTCTTTTCTATTGTCGTCTTCCCAACCAACCTAAAGGACAAATAACAGGTATTACAAATAAGAGATTTCTTACGGTAACGGGTAATGGTAAAGACTCGCTAGAACAACTATTACGCTTAAACCCGCGTTTTGAACTTCAAATACCAAAATTGAAAAATAAAATAGATTTATCTGAAGTATTATCCAACAACGAACAGAGATGTTTAGTCCCATTTGGCAACCACAATAGAGGGACTCAATTTTTGGATGGAAAAGACTTGATTACTGAAAAATTAGAACTCTATTTTGACTCTGTTTTATCTAAAATTGAAGGTTTTTATTTTGGCCGATTGGATATTCGGTTTAATACTTTTGAAGAACTTGAACAAGGTCTCAACTTTTCTATAATTGAGCTTAACGGAGTTAAAAGTGAGCCTACCCACATTTATGATCCAAAATATTCATTTTTACTTGGTCAGCAAGAAATTTTTAAACATCAAAAAATGATAAGTAAAATAGTAGAAATGAATGCCGTAAAAAGTAATTTGATATAACGCTTATTAAAAATCAATCTACTTTTTAATTTGAATTTGACACGGAACCCAACCATATACCCTAAATTATCTTTATGACTTTCTCGCATAATTTGAGTTGCATTACAACCTCTAAATATACTCACAATCGTATTTAACGATTCTATTAGTGTAAGTTTTTGAAAAAATTAAAAGAGAATTGATATCAAAACGGCTAAGTAATTGATTTGTTTTTTACACAGCCTAAACCTCATCGTATGGTAAAATTATTTAATTTAATATTAATTTTGTATCAGAGAACTTTTTCGCTTAAATAAATTTTATGACTGAAAGAGAAAAAATGTTGAATGGAGATGATTATAATTCTAGAGATGCAGAATTGTTAAAGATGTACCATAAGGCAAGAAAACTACTTAAAGAATATAATAGCCTGGACTCTGAATTAACCGAAGAAAGAGAGCGAATTTTAAATAATCTTTTGGAGTATAAGGAAACAGGGGTATGGATAGCGGCACCATTTTTCTGTGATTATGGGGAGAATATTTCTATTGGAGAAAACACATTTGTCCATATAAACTATATGTTTTTGGATAATAATAAAATAAGCCTTGGAAAAAATGGAATAATTGGACCTTATGTTTAAATATATAAGGTGAGCCATCCTTTAAAAGCATCTGACCGTATAATAAGCAAAAAAAATAAATTAACTTACCTTAAGTCAACCAGTTAAAATTGGAAGTAATGTTTGAATAGGGGGAAATACTGTAATTTGCCCGGTGTGATTATTGGGGATAATGTCACCGTGGGAGCAGGAAGTGTGGTGACAAAAAGTATTTCTAACAACTGTTTAGCATACGGCAATCCCTGTGTAGTAAAAAGAACACTCTAAGTTAACGGGTTTAAAAGACAAATATGATTATTCTTATTTCCAGGTTAATCTAAAAAACATCAATTTCCCGTCTTAATTACTTAGACCAAGAAAGATGATTTTTTCCATAAGTCTTACCTTTATACATAATGCTAAGCTATGAAGCTCTCGATTTTAGGTTGTTTTTAGTTGTAATTTAATTTATCAAAGCCTTAGACTCTATAGTTACAAAAAAACTTTATTTCAATAAGGCTATTTAATTTCCTTCTCTCCTTAGAATAATTAATTTTTACGAATATGTTTTTCGCGATGAAGCGAAAAAGTATTTAGAAACAAGAAAATGTTTATCCGTAAAATATAAAATATGTTGCTTAAGTACTGTTTTATCTAATGGTTCCCTACTTTTAATTTATTTTTTGTAACAAATTTTCGCTTCCCATACTTACCAGATGAATTCTAAAAAAAATAAAAATGAAACCATCAAAATTAATTACTGCCATCGCTGTATACCTTTTATTGATCAATTCTTTACAGGCTCAAGAAGAAATAAAATTAGAAAATTCTGTATTATGGAAAATTGAGCATGCAGACCTGCATGAGCCATCTTATATTTTAGGAACTCTACATTTAATGTGTGAAAAAGACTTCGAAATACCTAAAAAGGTAACTCAAGCACTTCAAATTGTGGATGCATTAGTTTTAGAAGTTAATTTGTCTAATCCAGAAGAGATTAAAATCATGCAAGAATCAATGAATAATACAAGAAAAATATCTGAAGAACTCTCCAAAGAACAATTTGATGAACTAGATACGCTTGTCACAAAGATAATGGGGGCATCTCTAATTAATTTTGATACGTATGGTCTTTCTATTCTAAACGTTTTAATGCTGCAAAAAATGCTGCCTTGGTCTCAAATAAAATCAGTTGATAATAAGATGATGTCATTGGCGATAAAAAATAATAAACCCGATTTACAGTTTGGAGAAAGTTAAAGAATAAAACACAAATTAAAAGATTTAATAAAAAAGCAAGGCTATGAATTTTGAAGAGATTAAACACAAAATGAATACAGATAGTATGGATGACAATCAGATTCCATCAAAGATAAAAAACATGGAAATAAGCAAACTGCCTATTTATAAAGTTAGAAAAAGTATGAGAAGTGAAATCATCACGCAAATAATGATAATTGCACTTTTTTTATAGTCCCTAGTATTATTGATATGCTAGGTTACCCCAAACGGTTTACTATATAAGTATGTTTATTACCAGCCTTATCACTTTTGGGTATTTGATAAAAATGACATGGTTTTTAAAAAAATCCAGCAATTTAAGTAATAATAGTCAAGAGACAGTTATAAGCTTTATTTATGAGCTTAAGTTAACTCTAGAAGTGTATAAGACTGCTATAATCTCAGGAAGTCTGTTACTTCCTATAGCTATGATAAGCTTAATTTTTGGTACTGTAAAAACGCCCGAAAACATTTTTAATAATTTAATTTTACTACGTGTATCAAACACAGCGCTTATTCTTTATACATTCGGGTATATATTAGTAGCTGTGCTTATCTATATAATGACGGTATCTTGGTCAAATAAACTCTATGGTGTACATATTAAAAAACTTGAAAAGATGTTGGGAGAATTTGATGTTTAATTGTGCATCATAGTAAATTACACTATATATTGAGAATAAGGATTTTTGATGCTAATCTCAATTACATAGAAATAAAATGAGAACGGCTGCAGTTGATGCTTACTTTATTGAAGAAGTTATCGTTGATAAATTTAGAAAGAGTTAACACGTCTATATTTAAAAACACTCGAGTAATTTAAATGGAAACGAATGTAGATGTGTAGATAAAACTTTATTTTAGCTGTAAAAGATTTAGAATCGTGTGAACAAGCAAACCAGTTTAATATTATCAAAATAATTGACAACCTTAGCATTCTACTTGCAGTTATTGGAAATAGCATTAGGTTGGCGGTATTCTTAGAAATTGTATAAATGGTGTACAAAACATAGCTAGAGTTTATCATATACTAAGTATACATTTTAAAGAAGAAGAAGCTGTTCTAAAAAAGGGTAATTTTACTTAAGAAATGCTTGGTTGCCTTGAAGCATATCCATCATAAAGAAAAATGAAAAATTTAAAGTACCTATTGATAATTTTTATATTTTTTTCTTGTCAACAAAAAGGCGAGACAAAAAAAATAACGAGTGATTTACAAACAGACATCGAAAAGGCTAAAGTTAGTCGCTCAACTGAATTAGTTCCTGAACCTGACATTTTGGATGGATTAAAAAGTCAAAAAATAATTATTGACTCTTTACAATCTCAAAACAAACTGACACTGGAGGTTTTAGTTAAAGAACCTAACAAAGAAAAGTTAACAATCGTACTTCATGAAAATTGGCCAGAAAATATAGAAACAACATATAATATTTGGAAACATCAAAATGGGAATATTATGCTCATTGGCGAATTTCCAACAAGCGAAAGCGGAGATTGGCATATTGGATATTTACACTATTTCGACAAGAAAAAGAAAACTTTTGCGTTTCAAAGAAATACAAATTTCTTTAACAGTATGTGTACTAACGAAGTTGCTTATGAAAAAATTACGGAATATTATAATTCTGATTTCCATAGAATTGAGCGGAATTACTCTTTGACCGATAAAAATGATAAGGAATTAAAAAAGGATGATTGTGCTATGCATTATGATTACCCATTTGAGGTTTCTAATCATCTAAATAGTTATCTAAAAAAAATAAATTACGGTAGCTAACAAAGAACCAGTGGTGAAATTTCAATAAGACCTCAGATGTGGTTCTAGGCGATAGTCATAAAACAGGTCTAATGGAGTTATAGAAAAAGCTTGTTTTAATAAAGGCTGGTAACAGAAGTTATAGTCAGATTTTAGTCCTAATTTCCTCCCAAGCCTTTTTCGCTTGTCAAATGCAAGACTAATTCTGTTTAGCGAAAAATTAAGATTCATTTTTAAGCTGTGAGTCCTATATAAAATAGTTGTAGTATAATAAAACCAAATCCTTTAAAAATGAAATATCTCTTTATTATTCTACTTTTTTACGCTGTAGAAGCACAAGCACAGACTTTTGAAGGAACTATTGGGAAGCACAAAATATTTCTAGAACTAAATTTAGATGATGAGAATAATCGAGCTACAGCATTCTATTTTTACAAGACTCAATTGAAGAACATCCATTTAAAAGGAGCATATAAAGGTTCGGTGTTAAGCCTTTTTGAAAATTATAGTGATAAAAATGAACATTTCACCTTATCTATAAAAAAAGATACCCTATTGGGGACTTGGGAGAATAAAGGAAATAAGTTAGATGTAATATTATTAGAATCAACAAAAAGTATTGATAAATATAGATGGCAAAAATTAGAGTTTGCAAGAGATAGTGTATCAAATTATGGAAATAAAGAACTTGTTTGGTTCACTGAAAAATATTCTAAAAAAAATCTATTTAGATTAGGCAATGGTTTTACTTTATCTCAAAGAGAATTTATAAACCAGCGACTAGATTCAATTCATGCTAGAAATGCCGTTATCGGTTTAGAATGTGAATGGGCCGATATACATATTGAAGTGAAGTTAGTTTCTGAACAATACCTTAGTTTTAACGAATATTCATCTATCTACTGTGGAGGAGCACATCCCAATTACAATCTTACAGGATATAATTTTGACCTTGAAAAAGAAATACAATTAATAAAGCTAACAGATTTATATCCAAATCTAGATCATTACCAAGTATTAAAAGAAAAATATAAAGAGGATAAGAGCCTACAATCGGAATGTGAATATTTTAAAAATAATAAGGAATTATGGAAGTATTATACATGGGTTCTCACCAAAAAAGGCATTACAATTACTCCATCCTATCCCCATGCCATGACACCTTGTGAAATAGGTTTTTCCTTGGAATTTGAGGAATTAAAGAAGAAATAAAATAACCCATGATATAAGAGAAATAGACTTGGAGCGATGTCTATGGTAAAATTGCACTTGATTAGAGCTTAAAATTTAGAACGCTTTATATAATGAGTGGAAAGCCTAATGGTAGATTTGATATATAAGGTGCAAATTGTAGGCAATAATTTATAATATTTGATGATTCCGTATATTTATGGAAGCTGATTTTTCTAGAAACGTTTATTTTTTCTGAACTAGGATTAACATTAGTCTTCACCTAAAAAAAAGTAATGAAATGATATTTAATGGAATTAATGACCAGAGTGTTGAGCTTAGAATAATTAATTATCAGTTTCCTGAAATAACCAATTGTGAATATGATTCCAATTGGCTTTTGATGTCTTTAAAAGTAGAAAGCCGTGATGGAAATTGGGAGATAGTTGATTCTTTTCTTTTAGTGAGGGAACTAAAAACCATGATAGAATGGTTTGAGAAACTCTCGCATGATGTGGAAACCGATTCTAGTTCCCTAATGTTTATAGAGCCGAATTTGGAATTTAAATTGATAAAAAAAACCAAAGCAGAAAAGCATCTTAAAATTATTTTTAACTTGGCACCTCAACACGAAAACGCATATGAGCATAAAGAGCATTTTGTTTATGCTGTATACAACGAAAAGGATTTGAATTTAATCGTAAAACAATTAAAAGAGGAAATAGAACACTACCCTCAACGCGCCATCTCATAACGCATCAACAGGTTAACCTAATATTTTATATCAAATAAATTGGAATAACAGGCTTGTGGTATGATCAATAAAAAATGGAATGAAAGCATTTACTTGTGAAACAGGAAGAGTTTGAACGCTCAAGAAAACAGGAATATCAACTACATACAACACTTTATAAATTGAACAAAATAAAATTTATCGTCATAGGTTTAGCCTCATTCTTATTATTGAATTGTCATACTTATAGAGAACAATTAAAAGAAGACTCTATAGGCATTACCACTACAGCAGAAGGTCTAACATTGTTAGGTGAAAATATAATATCAACCTCATTATACGAAAGAGATTTTGCCGTATCTCCTCAA
This sequence comes from Mesonia algae, assembly GCF_003253545.1. Classification (GTDB taxonomy): domain Bacteria; phylum Bacteroidota; class Bacteroidia; order Flavobacteriales; family Flavobacteriaceae; genus Mesonia; species Mesonia algae. The sequence continues at coordinate 79,885 of NZ_QKYV01000001.1, read as the reverse complement.
AGTGATGAGGTGATCTATACCCTGGGCGATTACAAACAAGAGAAAAGAAATCTTGTATATCTAAAGCGAGTTCAAGGAAAATGGACAAGGCCACAAATTTTAAACATATCGGGAGAGTATCAAGATATTGAACCTTTTTATACGAAACAGGGTGAAAGATTGTATTTTGCGTCTAACAGACCTATTTATGGGGATGCCTCTAGAAAGGATTACAATATTTGGTATAGTGATCGTACCCAAACGGGATGGTCTGAGCCCGTCGCCTTAGATTCAATTATAAATACTAAAGGGGATGAGTTTTTTCCGTCTTTAAGCGATGCGGGGAATCTATTTTTTACCGCGACAAAAGATAACGGAATGGGAAAAGAAGACATTTTTAAATCTGAGTGTATAGCCGGTAAATTTCAAACTCCTAAAGCATTGCCTAAAGAAATCAACACTGCATCCTATGAATTTAATGCTTATGTAAGTCCGGATGAAAACCTGATCATTTTTAGTTCATTTGGAAGACCAGATGGGTTTGGGGGAGGAGATTTGTATATAAGTAGAAAAGATAGTTTAGGGAAATGGTCCGCATCTAAAAACTTAGGAGCGATCATTAATTCAGATCGATTGGACTATTGTCCGTTTGTAGATTGGAAGTCCGGTAATTTTTATTTTACCAGTGAAAGAAATATCAGCGAGCCTAAAAAATTAGAAAGTATCGAGGCATTAAAAGCATTCGCTCATCGTACACAGAACGGTTTTGGAAATATCTATAAAATTGGGATTGACCAATTAGAATAATTCATTACTGAGCGAAGTGGTAACGAAGAAGGTTGATTACTGATGATTTACAATGATTTTATAAAGTAGGTAGAAAAGCAGATTTAGAAAAATTGAAGCATAGGTTTTACAACAAGAGTAGAAAAGAGCAAAATAGGATTTTAGGCGCAATCGCCTTGGGTTTTATGTTAATGATAACAGCTTCTATAATTATTTCTATTTATGCTGAGATCTATCTGATAGGAATATTAACTTTTGCCATAGGCTTATCTATAATAGCACCTTTTTTTGATATGCCATCTTTGAAAAAAAGTGGAAAAATCATTTATTATTCTTCTCTATTTATAGCTGAAAAACCTAAAAACGATATTCTTAAAATTCATGGAGGGACTTTATTTGATTACTATTATGTCCTCGATAAACACATGAAGGCAAAAGAGAGAACAAATTTTATACTTCAACAGTATGTAGAAGGATTGTTACGCCTTATGGCAGACTATAAGACTGATGAAAAACTAATAATTCGGGGGACAAGCTACATCATCAATAAAAGAACCGCTAAAAAAATAGGTTTCGAAATCCGTGAAACCGATAGCTTGCAAAAAATCATACTATATTATAATTACTTCAATATTTTGATTTCAAATTCAATAGCAAAGAAAAAATTATGCTTTCCGAATTTAAATAATACCAAGACATTTGAAGCTCATATCGGCCAACTGCTTGAGAAAAAAGAATATATAGAAAAATTAAATGTATCTTTAAAAGAGGTATGACTTAAAGTGTATAAAAGAATGTTTAACTTTTAGCCTGGTTTACCCATTGGTTAGTAGTAGTTTAGAATAGAGAATCAAAATATGAACATACGGGGTTGATCCCAGGATACCAAACGATAGCCAAATATCATAAAGCTAAGGATGCGGTAGTAATTCAGTTGACCAATACAGTCGATTTTGATGGTTACCAATGGAATTTATCAGAAATCATGTATAGTCGAGTGGTACGTATAATGAATGAAAAAGATTAAATAACCAGCTTTGGTTGATTATCTAATCCTATTTAAAAGTAAACTATGTTATAGAATGAATATTTTTGAGATATTTTTTAAAAGATTAGGTGAAGTTTGACTTTAAAAAGAGAGTTGCCTAAAGATGTATTTCATCAAAAGATCAGAGGAGACCCAAATCAATGCAATAGGTATATAAAAACTATTTTTACTAAATTTACGTCTTTAACGTTCCTCCACTATAATTAACCATGCCTATAGGTATTTATAAATACAACTAAAATGAAATATGCTTTTGTTACCTCTATACTCATTTTCTTATCTGTTTTTACCGTTCAAGGGCAAATTAATAAAAAGGTACTTTTTATAGGGAATAGTTATACCGGGGTCAACAATTTACCCTTACTTGTTCAAAATATTGCTATAGATATGGGGGATGTCTTGGTATATGATTCGAATACGCCTGGAGGCTATCGATTTATGAATCACGCAACCCATACAACCACCCTAAATAAAATTAATGCGCAGGCTTGGGATTATGTGGTTTTGCAAGCCCAAAGTCAGGAGACTTCTTGGTCTAATGCACAAATGCAAACCGAACTCTATCCTTATGCTGCTGCTTTGAGCAACGCCATAAGAACAAATAATGAATGCACTCAACCCATGTTCTATATGACTTGGGGAAGAGAGAATGGAGATAGTAGTAATTGTGGCAATGCCCCTTGGGTATGTACTTATGAAGGGATGGATGACGCTATTAAAAATACTTACAATTTTATGGCGGCCGACAATGAGGCTGAGGTAGCTCCTGTAGGAGCGGTCTGGAGGTATCTTAGAACACATTACCCCACGATAGATTTATATGCTGCTGATGGTTCACACCCCTCTCTTGAGGGTTCTTATGCCGCAGCTTGTGTATTTTATACCATGATATATAAAAAAGATCCTCTGGGAATCACTTGGAACTCTAGTTTGTCTTCTCTGGATGCGGATAGGATTAAAATGGCTACTAAAAATATAGTTTTCGATCAAATACCGACTTGGGATTTTACGGTGAACCCTGCAAAGGCAGATTATTCGGAGGTGATTAATGGAGATCAAATAACATTTACCAATACTAGTGATGATTTTGACAGTTTACTTTGGGATTTTGGGGATGGAAATACCTCTACAGACCTACACCCAATTCATTCCTATGGAGCTGTCGGGGATTATAATATATCTTTAACGGTATATAAATGTGGCAAATGGGATACAATGGTCAAAACGGTATCTATTGTTCAACTAACAAATAAAAATGCTTTATTAGAGCAAATAGAAATTTACCCTAACCCAGTGAAAGATAAACTGAGTATAAGCTTAAATTCTACTTATTACAATATTTTGCTAGAACTCTATGACCTTAGCGGAAAATTAATGCTAACGACCAAGCATAAACAAGGAAAAGATTTAAAAGCAGATATGTCCCATTTAAGCAGTGGAATCTATCTCATGAAATTATCTACAGAAAAACATACATTTGTTTCCAAAATATTGAAAAAGTAATTTCTTTACTCCACCTGAAATGGCTAGCTAAATAAGAAAAAACCCTTATGCCATTTTTAAGACAAGGGGTTATAACTAATAACAGGATTGTTTATAAGTGTCTTCTTATTTTAAGAGTATAAGTTTGGGCTTATGTGTTTCCGTAAACGGACAAGAAACTTGATCAGTACAAATCTTAACCAATAAGCGGAGCTGTTAGATATATAAAAATCAATCACTATTTATACAAGGATAATTCGATAATTCTTTTGAAAGATTTAATGAGAGTACGGAAAACCGTAAGGCAAGTCAATTGCATCTCCTTTACTTTGGCTATATAAAATAATTAAAGTCAATTAATCACTAAATCTAATTTCATGAAAAAATTACTATTACGAATTTCCTTAATGATGTGTATTAGCGTTTTATTTTCAAGTTGTGCAGCAGGGCTTACGGGCTATATGAATAATTCAGCTTCCTTAAGTTCAAATAACTATAGTTATGTAAAAAGAGACCTTCAAGGTAAATCTCAGGCAACTTATGTGCTTGGTATTGGGGGAATGAATAGAGAAGCAATTGTAGATGAAGCAAAGCAGAACATGCTCGAAAACCATACCTTACAAGATGCTCAGACCTTAGCCAACACGACGGTCAATTTTAAATATTCGAGCTTTTTAGGAATTATTTCTACAACAAAATGCTATGTAACGGCAGATATTGTGGAGTTTAAATAAATAGATACTCAATATATAAACGGATCAAACGAAAGTGTTTGATCCGTTTTTTTAGGTCTACTTCACAAAAAACACCTTTCAATATGCACAAACTTTGCTTTACCGAAAATTGTGGGGTTATAGAGTTACTCTAGTCTTTGAACGCTACAGTTATTAAAAACCTTTTCGGTAAGCTGTGTTAGAAAGCTTTTGTAATTTTTAAGCTCTAATGGAACATCGGCGTTTTTTTCCATATCATAAAAATGATGGCTGGCTAAGAGCTGCATTCCTGTAAAGGCATTCATTTTATGAAACCCAAACATCACCCCTTCATCCACTGAATGTTGTTCAAAAAATTCATCAGCTAAAGTAAAAGCTGTTTGAGGTGCATTCCAACTGGTAGTCAGTATATATTTTTTACCCTGCATCATTCCTCCAGTGCCATAATTGAGATGAGGGTTAGTTCTACTTCTTCCATCACTTTTATAAATTCCATTTTGGTGTCCTTCCGTAAAGACCTCATCTAAGTATTGCTTAAATCCAAACGGTAGTTGGAACCACCAGATAGGGGTGTGGTAAATGATCAAATCTGCCCAAACAAATTTTTCAACTTCTTCTTTAATTTCATAAGCTTCTCCCACTTGAGTAGTTTTTACCTGAAAACCTTCAATAGCTTTTAAGTGCGTTTGAGTTTGATGAAAAAGCGTTTCGTTAAACCTGCCTCCTGAATGTGCGAAAGGATGGCTTCCATTGATTATAAATATATTTTTCATAGTTCTAAATCTTTATAGCCACAAAATTATCATAGTTTTTGGTATTGAAAAAATAATACAAATCATACCTTTGTATTACAATTTTAATAGAAATGGTAAATTTAGAATGGTACAGAACTTTCAAGGAGATTTACGATAAGGGGACTCTGACCAAGGCATCGACGGCCTTATTTGCTTCTCAGCCTGGGGTAAGCGTACACTTAAATGCTTTGGAAGCTTACGTAGGTAAAAAATTATTTGAACGTACCTCAAGAAAAATGATTCCTACCGAGGATGGAAAGTTACTCTATGTTTCTATTATCGATGCGTTAAGTCAATTAGAAAAGGTAGAACAGCATTTTAAAAAAACAACTCAAGAAAAAAATTCTTCCCTTCATATTGGCATGTGTTCTGAAATGTTTCAACTCGTGATAGAACCCGAAATTCCCCATCTACGCTTCGATTTGTTAGCTCGGTTTGGGGGCCATACCGATTTAATTCATGATTTAAATCAAGGAATTTTGGATTTAGTCATTACCCCACATCAACAAAAGGATAAAAAATCATTGGTAGAATATACCCCTTTTTCAAAAGAAAGAATCGTATTGATAGCGGGAAACCAAACCGATACAACACGAATAAAAAAGCATCTAGAATCTAAAGACTTTAAGGCTTTAGAAAAAGAGTTACTGCAACACGTATGGTATAGTTCTTCTAACGAAATGGAACATTTTAGACGTTTTTGGTTTGAAAATTTTAAACAGAAACCCTCCTTTAAGCCTAATTATATTCTTCCCAGTATCACCTCTATCATCAGGTGTTTATCTCATAACAGAGGCCTAGCCGTAGTGCCCGATTTTTTATGCAAAAAGGAGTTACAGGGGCAAAAGATTGATTTATTATGGGAAGGAAGAGTAAAAACGGAGAATACTTTATACTTTGCTTCAAGAACAGATTTGAAATACAAAAAAGAATTAGATGCACTCCGTGAGTTATTTATTACCAAGTTAGCTTAAAAAATTTATTTTGGAATTTGAATGCTGATCAATACTAATGAAAAAAAGAAGTACTACATGCATTTAAGAAGACTGCTTTTTATAAGAGGTTCACGTTTTCTAATTCCTATAAAGGAATTAAACCTAATAGCTCATTTCAACTTTAATTTAATTCCGTAATTTTGAAAGGCTATAAAAGGAAAAGAAAGTGTTAACTAAAAGAGAACGGCTTAACAAAAGAGGTTTTGATATAATATTTTCCTTTGTGGGATTGGTCTTCACCTTCCCTTTAATTTTTGTAAGTTTTTTAGCTATTGTTATCAGTAGCCGCACTTCAGGTATTTATGCTCCTTACCGTATAGGCAGGCATGGGCTTCCTTTTAAAATCTACAAACTTAAGACCATGAGGGAGGTCAACGGACCTATTAACTCGGTCACGACAAAGAATGACCCTCGCATTACGAGTATTGGGAAGTGGTTACGGAAATTTAAAATTGATGAGCTTCCTCAGCTTTGGAATGTGTTAAAAGGTGAAATGAGCCTGGTAGGACCGAGACCCGATGTAGCAGGATTTGCAGATCAGCTTCAGGGTCAAGACCGAGAAATTTTATCCTTGTTACCAGGAATTACGGGTTTAGCCACTTTAAAATTTAAGCAAGAGGAAGAATTATTGGCTCAACAAAAGGATCCTATCGCCTATAACAGAGAAGTGATTTGGCCTGAAAAGATAAAGTTAAATAGGGAGTACATTAAAAATTATTCCTTTGGTTTAGACGTTCAAATTCTTTGGAAAACCATAGTAGATTCGTAGACAAGGCAATCATTCTTATCGGATTTTTTATGCTTTAAATCATCAAATCCAAAGCCTATTTTAAACTGAAATCTAGTATTTAAGGAGGCGGTTTCTAGATTATACTTTTGTTGATAGGTTAAATTTAAATAAGTACCTTTAAATTTTTAAAATCATCTCATGAAAAAGAAGAATTTATTAGTATTTGGAACACGTCCTGAAGCTATAAAGATGGCGCCTTTAGTAAAAGAATTACAAAAAAATCATCAGGATTTTGAGACTAAAGTCTGTGTAACGGCTCAGCACCGAGAAATGTTAGATCAAGTATTGGATTTTTTTGAGATTGTACCCGATTATGATTTGGACTTGATGAAACCGAATCAAAATCTACACCAATTAACGGCTGATATTATCACGGAATTAAAAACTGTGTTAGAAGAATATCAACCTCACTATGTTTTTGTTCATGGAGATACTACTACTACTATGGCTACAGCTATTGCTAGTTTTTATAGCGGAGCTAAAGTATGTCATATAGAGGCAGGATTAAGAACATGGAATAAAAACTCTCCTTTTCCTGAAGAGATGAATCGACAAATTACGGGGAGGATTACAGACTATCATTTTGCGCCTACGCAGCAGTCTAAAGAGAATTTGCTTTTAGAAAATATTAAAGAATCAAATATAAACGTTACGGGTAATACGGTAATTGATGCCTTATTAGAAAGTTCTGAACGTGTAAAACATTTAGAGAATGAGGAAATCACTCATTTAAAATCTATAGTTTCTACCCAGAAAGAGCTCATTCTCGTCACTGGACATCGAAGAGAAAATCACGGTCAGGGTTTTGTAAATATTTGCTCGGCTTTAAAGGAGATCGCTAATAAAAAGCCTGAAGTTCAAATCGTTTATCCTGTTCACTTAAATCCTAAAGTAAAAGGACCCGTAAATGAAATTTTAGGAGCGGTTTCCAACATTCATTTAATTGATCCTTTAGGTTATCCCGCTTTTGTCTGGTTAATGAACCAGTCGAAATTAATTATCACAGACAGTGGGGGAGTGCAGGAAGAAGCCCCAAGTTTAGGGAAGCCAGTTTTGGTGATGAGAAATAATACAGAGCGCCCAGAAGCAGTGGAAGCTGGTACGGTGATTTTAGTAGGTACAGAAACGTCTAAGATTGTAGAAGAGACCCTTTCTTTATTAGAAAATAAAGAGCGATATAAAGAAATGAGTGGAAAGCATAACCCTTATGGGGATGGAAAAGCTTGTGCGCGTATTGTAGCATTCCTAAAAGATCAAAAATAAATACTTTCCAGTAAGTCGATAAAGATGGATTAGGGATTATCAGTCTTATCAAATCCTATCCATTTTATACTTTAGGTAGATAAAAACAGAAAGCAGTTTTTTAAATCTGTAGTTTCCTTATGGAATTATAAAAAATAATAATCCTCACTCATGAATATGCTGTTAATGTGGCTTTCCATGAGTACGCTGTATTTTATTACTTACAAACCGGTTCTCAAACTCTATCTCATATTAGATAGAGGAAATAAAACAAAAAAGGCTATCCAAATGGATAGCCTTTTTTTATGATATATAAGGATTGAATTATTTCAATCTGAAAGTTACTCTTCTTACTAACTGACGAGCTTCTTTAGATGATTTATCAACAGAACTGTCGATTCCTTCTCCTCTATGCTCTAAACGATCTGCTGAAACTCCTGAAGCTATTAAAATGTCATGTACTTTTTTAGCACGTTTCTCTGAAAGTTGCATATTATAGGTAGCATTTCCAATCTCATCTGCATACCCAATCAATTCAGCTTGAGCTGAAGGATTGTTATTCATATACTTCACTAAGTAATTGATAGCTTCATAAGAATAGGTTTCTGGTTTCGTGCTATTGAACTCAAAGTACACATTTACGTAACCTTCGTTAATTAGCGTTTTTACATTAAGTCCTGCATTCGCAGCTCCGTTTGTAGAGCTTGCTTTAGCATAGCGCTTGTCTAAAGAACCTTCAATCTCATCTGGAACTCCGTTATTGTTTTTATCTACAGCAACCCCTTTGGTATCTGTAGCTACACCATTCATAGTGTTTGGTTCACGATCTAAATAATTAGGTACTCCATCTTGATCGCTATCGATCATGTTAGTTTCAATTTCAGCGATACGATTTGATAAAGAATCAATTTCTTGAGTTAATTCTTTTCTTGTCGTCATATCTACCCAATCAGCATGTTTTTCTTTTTTACCTAAGTAGATCTGAATCCCTGCTGCAAAAGTAGCGATGTTACCATCAAAGTAACGATCCCCATTATCTGCACGATTTCCGTCCCAAGAATATGTTTGAGATAAGTTGCCAGAAAGGGTCATATCTGCATAAAATGCAATATGGTCTGAAATTCTGATCTGCGGAGTTACTCCCACCATCAACATAGCACTAAAATCATCTTCATCTGCAAACGTAACGTTATCTCCTAATTTGATGTTAGCTACACCTGCTCCTGCGTGTCCTAAAAGGTTAAAGCGTTGTGTCCATTCTCTAAATCCAAGGATAGAACCCAAGTTAACCACTCCCTCTAAGTTTGCTCTATAGTAGGTAGTTTCAAAAGGAAGACTGTTGTCTCCTTCTGTAATTTGAGAATACATTCCTCCTAACTTAAATCCAAATTTTTCGTTGATCATATAACGCACTCCTAATTCTCCACCTATAGAACCGGTTAAAGAAGAGTTATACAAAGTTGTGGAATTATCATCACTATAGCCTGTTCCTGGCTCACTCATGTTAACCCCAGCTTCGATAGACCAGTGATTATATTCAGTTTCTTGTGCTTGGATCATAGACGATGCCAAGATGCACGATAATAAAAAGGTAATTTTTTTCATAATGATTAATGTAATGATTTTACATTCTGTTTTGCTGACAAATATATAACAGTTTTTAATCTAAAAAAAGAAATAGTATTTTAATTGTTAATTAGTTAGCTCATTAAATTTCACATAAATTTAGTTTATATATACTACGTTTATGTCAATTTTAACATTTATTATATGATCTACTATTCAAAAGTATCTCTTTGGACCTAATTTGATATTTTTTAAGGCCTTTTTCTTAAGATATATTTAATAAATAAATATAATTTAGAAAAAGTATATTTGAAAAAAAAATAAATATGCGTATTCTTATATGGGGAGTAATTTTGGTATTTTGCTTACCACTTCAGGCACAAAAAAGTTACAATCAGCTCTCTTTAGATCTAAAATACGGGGCTTCAATCCCTATTTCTCCTGTAGAAAGAATCTCTAGGTCTGAATACATTTCCTTTAAGAATTTTCAAGTGGGAGGTAGGTATATGCTCAATCGAAAGTTCGGTTTATCAGGCGCTTACACTTATCAAGGCTTCGGAAATCAAAATGCAGGTTTAAGTTTTCATCGACTTTCTTTGGAAGGGGTGGCTAGTCTTAGTCATATTTTAAATTTCCCTTATTATATCAAAGAATATATTAACCTTCAAGTACATGCAGGGCCGGGAATATCAATCGCTTCTCCCAATAACACTAGCAATTATGATCGTATGGGTAATATACTAATGGGAGGAAGTTTGCTTTTTAATCTTTCATCTCATTTAGCGCTAGTAGGAGATCTTTCTTATTCCTATCAAATTGGACAATGGTATGGCTATGACGGTAAGGTGTTAAATACGCAAGAAAATTCCGATAACGGAGCAAATCTACTTGTGAGCTTTGGTGTTTATATTTATCTGGGAAAAGAAAAATACCATGCTGATTGGTATTAAAATGTTATTTATTAGACTTCAAAGAAGAACGTTTTTGTGGCGTGAATAGATTTATTTTTCATTGAACATCGTAAAAACTATATTGTTTTATTTTAGATATAAGGTAGCTGATATTCTATATTCCTTTCTAAACATTCTTATAGTTTGTCTTACTAGGTGAAGCAAAACCTACAAGACTTAAAATAAAAAAGCTGAACTATGATATCATAGTTCAGCTTTTTTGGTAAAATATTCCTTTATAGAATTAAGACTTGATAAGTTTTATTTCATAGGTATGATCATTTTCAAGGTCAATCATTTTCAAAAAATAAATTCCGCTAGCTGAAAATGGAATTGAATCGATTTGAAGCGTTTTCTCTGCGTTAGGAGATACTATTTTCTCAAATATCTGCTGTCCTAATACATTATAAACTTTAAGCTCTAAACGATTTCCATGATGTTGAGGTAGTTGAAGGTATACTTCGTTCCCCGTTACTGGATTAGGATATACTTGAAGTCCTTGAGTTGTTACTGAATTAGCGTCCAAAACATTTCCGAAACTCAAACTAAATCTATCGGTGGCTATACTTGCAGGAATAGAAGCATCAACTTGGAAGTTAACGTATTGTGTTCCTGTAGAGAGTAAAGTAGAAGTTTGTAAATAGGCGTCTTCTAGATATACCTCATAATCAAAAGCATCAGTTAAATCTACCTGTAAAACATAATCTTGGTAGCGGTATTGATACGTAAATAACGGCAATACTTCTCCCTCATAAGGCAGTGCTCTGTTTTCTATAGTTATATAATTTCCTTGATCAATTCGTGCCAAGTTTTCATCTAGATTAAAGAACTTAGGAGCATCCTGAGCGTCAATAGCATTATTAGCTTGAGCAGAAAACTTGATTCTTAATCCATCAGACGATGTTTGTTGGTTAGTGAAAGCTTCTTGAGTAAATAATTGTATATTGATTTCTTTACCCATTGCGAGTGTAGGCCTAAAGACTTGAGTAGATGCTACATCGACAGCCTTATTAGCTTCCGTAAAAGCTAAGGAAGGTGTTGTTCCTGCATTTCCAGTAAGAAAGAATGCTGCTTGCATAGGCTGTAGATACTGATTTGCATCTGAGCTTGCATTATTATTAGAGCCATCAGACAAATCTACCGTTACGTATCCACCGCGACCTCCAGGAGTACCTGGAGTAGGAGAACCTCCTAAGTCGGGATCATATACATAATAGTAGTTAGGAGTAACATTGTTGGTTGCTACATTTTTTAAAACCAAATCCATGTCAACTGCCGCATGGTAAGGATTACCAAAGAAGTTAGCAGCTCCACTGGCTGAGTTAAAGTTATTTTGAATTACATCGCCAGTGATCACACTTCCAATATTTCTTAATCTAGTATTTGTTGGAATGGCACTGTTAGAAGTTACATCAATAAAGCGATCTCCTCGAACAAGTAATCGGTAAGGTACTCCTGCCACTAAATTGGTATTATCAGTATTATTGATTTTTTGCCATTGAGATAAAACATTATCATAAGTGTACATAGAAGGGTTTCCAGATGGAGTGTAATCAAAACCATTGGTTTGATCAGGATTCGTATCTACACCCGTGATATGTGTACCATAGCCAAAATTAGGATCATGGGTATAAGAAATAGCAGCTTCTTGCCAATTGTTATGAATACTCTCTCCCGAATCTACTGAAGAAGTAATAAATCTAAAGGCTCTTTTAGCTTGGAAACACTGTTCTGTAGTGATATCTCCTGTAATTGCACCTTGTACATGGTCAATTTGTGCAGGACCGTTTATGAAATCACATCTTAAATAAACTTGATCGCCAGTGATTAAGCTTCCTTGGTTAATGCGCAGCACCTCATCGATAAATAGAAATTCATTAGTAGCTAAAGCAACAGTTACCCCTGAAGGGTTGTTAAGTTCAAATTCTCCCATAGAAAAACTATTGTTGGAAAAAGTCTGAGTAGTGTTTCCATTCAACCTAAAGCTAGCTTTCGAGCCATCAATAATTCCTAAGTTGTATATATCACCCTGTACGGAAAATTCAATTCCTGCATCAAAAATTACACCTGCACCAGAAGCAATATGAATACATCCCACCGAAGCATTTTCTGTAATAGCTGCTCCAGCATTGAGAACCACAAGTTTTCTTCCTTGATCATTGTTATTTGGTGCCCCGTCAATACCCGATCCATTAGCATAATTTGTCCCATCCCAAGTTATAGGTTGCACATCTTTGTAACGTAACGTAAAGTAATCGCCATCATTTAAATTTACACCTGTAAAACTGATGTTGTTACAGTTAAGTGTTCCCGAAATAAGCGTTGGCGAGGTAAATGCGGAATTATTGGCTATAACTAACTCAATTGCGCTATAATTAGCTGTACTCAAATTAATTTGATCTATTAAAAAATTAAGATCAACATTGCCTACATTTCCTTCTTCATCCACACGCCAAATTGTAGCTAATTTTTGCTCATCGACTGCGGGTGTTGAGCAATCAATGTCAGAAGCATCTAAGAAACCGATTTTTTGTCGATTAGCAGCAATTAATAAGTGCTCATCTGAGTCTAACGAGGAAGGATTGGTAATATTAATAATTCCTGTTCCTATTTGGGAAACATTTTTATTTTCTGCAGAAGTTTTGTAAATCCCTACAAGATTAAAATCGAAGTCTCCTTCAAGAGCACTGTCAAAAGCAAAGAAGTCATTGTTGCTTAAACTTAAGTTGTATTTAGAAGCATAGTAATTGTGTAAAACTCTTACTTGTACGGTATTTAAAGAAATATCATGAATTAAAAATTCGGCGATACTACCTTCAAAATAATCTCCTGTGCTATTGTTGCCATCTACCGTTATATTATCTGTATGTCCTCCTAAAGTTATGTCTCCTGTGTGTGCATATAAAAATCCGATATTTGATATCGTACCTGCTAACTCCCCATTTAGATAACAATGAATATTACCAGTGGTGGAAGAATTTCCTGCATATACATAGCTTAATACGTAATTAGTATTTGTGTTTATAGGAGTTTTAAAGGAAGTGTAGTTCCAAGGAGATCCAGCCCCGTCGTTTGCTTTATTAAACCCTCCGAAGTGTAGTTCTCCATCTTTGATGAAAAACTGAAGATTTCTTGTATTTCCTCCTTCTTCATAGAGCATTTGAGTATTTGTAATGTTTGAGCCAGAATTAAATACCATGCTGAATGTGCGGTTAGCGTAAGGTCCAGCAGTATTTAATTCTACATTATTAGGAATGCTAAGTTGATCATTATTACCGTCAAATTGCACTGCTGGGAAGCCATTCATTTGATTCTCTACATACAGAGGTTGTCTGTTTGAATTAGTTTGTGCTATCGCCAAACCATTTTGTCCTTGATTTATCCAAGAGCTTACTTTATCGTTAGATGCTAAGTTTAGATCTTCTGCTTGATACCAGAAACGGGTGTTCAATGAAGAAGCCACACCTCCTGGTATTGCAGTAGTAGAGTTAGATTGCGCAATTCCAAAACTTAAAAAGTCACCATTGGCTATACTTACATTGCTGAATGTAGCAACTCCACCACTGATAGAAGTAGCATTAATTTCGGTAGCACCAGTAAAAGAAGCATTATTGCTTATAAACATTACAACTTCAGAATTATCTCCCACATTCTCATTAAAATCATCGATGAGTAGTGAAAAGTCTACGGTACCGAATGTTCCAGATTTTGTTGCACGCCAATTACTGGTAAGTCTATACATAGATTTGTTAGAAGTAGAACAACCATAAGAAGAACTTTCTAAAGAGGTGTTATCAAATTCATCTGTAGCAATTGCTAAAAATTCATTATTAGCGAGAGGAGTGTTTTGAGCAACTCTCAGAATTCCAGTTCCCTCAGAAGAAGTTATATGCTGTTGGGTCGCATTTTGCTTCCCTATCCCAATAAAGTGAAAATCAAAATCATTTTCAGCAGGAACATCATATGGGTAAACATCATTTGCTCCTAAACTAATATTGTATTTAGAGGATAAATAGTTTTGTACGCTATAGCGCTCTGGGTTATTTAAAGACTTGTTATAAAAAATAAACTCAGCAATTTGGCCCCTAAAATAGGCTCCATCTCCACTATCAACACCGTCGTGATAATATGTATCTTCAACTTGAGCACCTAAAATGGCTTCATTATGATTGAAAAGTCTACCTATTTCTGTTAGATTCCCAAATGATACTCCATTAAGGTAGGTTTCAATAGTGCCCGTATTACTAGAATTTCCAGAGAATTTAAAAGATATAATATAATTTGTGTTTGCTGTGATAGAAGTACTAGTATACTTAAACCCCCATGCGGTATCTGAATCATCATCATTTAAATTATAGGCTCCTGCATAAAGAGAACCACCGTCGATATAGATATTTAAGCCGCGTATGCCGCCTCCTTCTTCGTAAATAACTTGACGATTTGTTACATTAGCGCCAGTGCGAACAGCCATGATAAGCGTTCTGTCTGCATAAGGGCCTCCTTGATTGATGGCATTATTATCCGCAATTTCTAAATAGTCATTTCCATTAAAACTCAATACAGGAAAACCATTCAATTGATTAGTTAGAAAGGTAGGACGACGATTAGGAGTGCTCTGTGTAGCATTTAAGGTATTACCACCTACGTTAGGAAACACAGAAACTTTGTTATTATTAGAGGTTGAAGAGCTTAAGGTGTTGGCGATAAACCAAAAAGGATTATCGGTATCTGAGCCTACTCCTCCTGGACCATTTTGTGCTATTGATAAGCTGGTAACACTGCAGCAAATCATACACATTATTATGGAAATGAAATGAAAGTATTTTTTTTTCATAATAAAGTAGATTAGTTAATGTTGAGTCTTGTCGTCCTTTAATTTTCTGTACCCTATAATTCCACCCATAAGGATTGCAAGACTTATAAATCCATCTATTGGTGCGGCCGGAGTTTCATCATCTACATCATCCATAAAACCTGGAAGTTGAGCTTGAACTGTCATAGGAAGTAGACTTAAACCAACTAAGGCGAAAGCGATTAAAAAAGATTTTTTATTTTTCATAAATTATAAATTTTACTTTCTAGTAATAATCTCTAACAAATTTAAAAGCAATACTTTAAATCAAATAGAGTTCCTTTAATTATTCGATTAAGGTGTGTGTTTTTCGGCTAAATGACCATTGGTTAAGATGTAAAAGGAAAAAACCCTAAGATTAGAATTTTTCTAAGCTTAGGGTTTTGAAAACAATGGTTTTTATATTAATTACCGGGGAATTATATTTTTTCTGCTTTACCTAAATTTAAGAAGGTAAAAATCATTTTGAATATAGCAGATTTCTATTACTGAATAATTAATTTCTGACTAAGTTTTTTATCACTCTTAGAGTCAATTACTTCTAATATATAAACTCCCGTGCTTAATTGAAGGTTTGATAATCTTACCTTTCCATTGGAGTCCATTCTCTTTTGGGTGGCATAAACAACTTGCCCTGTAATATTGGATATAATGAACTCTAAATCACTAGAGAAATACGTTGGGATTTCTATGTTTACTAATCCTTCAGTAATTGGATTAGGGTAAACCTGTAGTTTCTTCAACTCCTGTTGTTGACTTGTTAAATTATTGGTTACAAACTTCAATTCAAATCGCTCAGGATTGATACTTTCATCTATTTCCGTGTCAACGTTAAATTGATGAATGAAAGAATTAGAAGTTATTTCAGTTTCAGTAGTTAAATAGTGATCTACTAAATAAACATCGTAAGAAGAAAGTTCTGTTGTTTGAATCTTTAAAGTGTACTGAGTTGAAACGTGTCCCGTTAAAAATAAAGGTATAATTTCTTGATCTAATGGGAAATCACGACGATTGATAGCTAAATAATCACTACCAACTTTGCTTGCAAAAGTTTCATCTAGATTAAAAAATTTAGGTGCATCTTCTGCGCTAGCATTATTTTGATAATTGCTATCAAATTTTATTTTTAGTCCGTCTGATGCCGTTTCTTGGTTTATATAGGCTTGAGTTGGAAATAAAGTCAATTCTATAGAAGCTAAAGTATTTTGCGTTCTAAAAACAGTAGTTTGATTAACATTAACATTTTTAAAGCTCTCTTCAATGTTTAATTGAGGGGTTGTATTCGCAGGTCCTGTTAATAAGAATGCTGCTTGTCCCGGTTGTAGAAATTGATTAGCATCTGATCCTGCTGTAGCAGAATTATCATCCATATCTATCGTAACATATGCCCCACGTCCATTAGCTCCGCCAATAGTGGGGTCCCAAATGTAATAGTCTGATTGAAAATTGGTAGTATTAATATTGTTTTTTAATACTAAACTCATATCAATGGCAGCAGGATAAGGATTTCCGAAGAAATTAGCACTACCAGACATATCGTTAAAATTGTTCATCGTAACTGTACCGCTGGTAATGTTACCTTGAGAACGTAAGATCGTATTTGATGGCAGGCTTGCATTAGAAGTAATATCCGTTGAACGATCTCCTCTTACCATAAGGCGATAAGGAACTCCCGCTATTAAAGAGGTGTTATCGGTGTTAGGCATTTTCTCCCATTGAGAAGTAGTATTATTAAACGTATACATACTTGGATTTCCTGAAGGAGTATAATCAAATCCATTAGTACCGTCAGCAGCACCATCTACCCCAGTAATGTGAGTTCCGTATCCAGGGTTAGGGTTATCAGTATAGTTAAGTGGGTCTTCTTGCCAGTCCTCTCGAATCGTATTGGTACTTGTTACAGTAGAGGTTAAAAAACGAAAAGCTCTAGTCGCAGGGATACATTGTTCTGTTGTAATTTCTCCAGTTATGGTACCATTGCTAAGATTGTCAATTTGCGCTACTCTTTGAGTAAGGTCATCAAATCTACAAGCTAATGTTAATTGATCATTGGTTTCTAAGCTACCATTCTCAACTGAAAGTATAGAATTGATCCTTAACGTTTGGTTGGTATCTAAGTTAATTACAAGATCGGTACCTTGATTGATTGTTAGATTTTCTGTCTCAAAAGAATTTCCATTGATGGTTTGTAGTGTTGCTCCAGTAAACTCTAGGTTAGTCGCCCCTGCGGGAATGCTTCCGTAATTGTTTAAATCTCCTGTAAGGCTAAGAGTGTTATTGGAGGTTAGGCCTACTTGAGCTCCTTCCTTAATAGTTAGCTCATGGATAGAAGCTGTTGAAGGAAAACTAGGGTAGTTTGGGACATTAGCGGGAACTAAAATATCTGAGGTTCCGTTCGCACTAGGCAATCCGCTACACCAGTTTCCTGATTGTGTAGGATCGGTGTCTATCGAACCTGTCCACACGAATTCATTAGGATCATTATCGGGACCGAATAAATAATTGAAAGCTAGGGCTCCAATAGATGCTCCAAAGAATTCTTTTACACTAAACTCAATTTGAGAATTTGTACCTAAAAAACCTTGCCATACATTAGGTGTTGCTACATTGCTATCCCAACCATTACGTTGATAAACATCTACACCGTCAATCGTTAATACCACGTCATCATCATGTCGCGGAATATCCAATTGATAATATCCGCAAGGAAAGCCTTCTCGTCTATAAATATAAGAATGATTTTCGTTTTGAACAGGTGAACCCGTGTACCCAGGAGCAGTCGAAGGATTACTAGGCGTTCCCCATAAGGTAGAAGTGTTAAAATCTAGTCCAGTATGCGTATAATTACCAGCATATTCTTGAAGGCTGTTTCCGTCAAAAACAGCTACAACCCACTCATTATTTCCGAAAGTTTCAGGATCAGGGGTTGTGGTGTCTTCAAGGATTTGAAGTCTTCCATAGGAAGCTCCAGCATTTTCAGCCCATACAAATTCAATTTCTGTTGTGTTATCTAACGCTCCAGACCAAACTCCGTAATGCGTGTCACAACAACTATTATGACTCCATACTTCTGTTCCGTCGATAATTAATTTTGCAGAATCATCATGCCCACTTTCTCCATTTTGTCCTGCTAGGTTGATAACATAATTTCCAGTAGGAAATCCTTTTCGTTTGTAAGAAACTAAATGGTTATTGTTGGTTACGCTACAGCCCTCATAACTAGTGTTCGTAGAGCTGCTAGGGGTAGAGTTGATTCCCCAATAGGTATCTGAATCTATATTTAAGTTATTTATTCCATATCCAGCATCGATATAATAGCCTCTGTAATTAGAATAATCAAAATTAGTTGCATTGTAAGTGTTGAACTGGTAGACATAAGCGGTCCATTGATCCTGCACAAAGCTACCTGGTGAAGGATCTGTATCAACATCTGTACATTGAGCAGAAGACGTTATAGAATAAAATGTGCTTAATAAAACTAAAAGAAGTTTGAGAATGTAATGTTTTAGCATAACTTAAATCGTTGATGGATACTTATATAATCACAAATTTATAGTGCTAAAACTTCTTGATGAATGCTTATTTAGTATTTTCGATTAAACGCAATATTCTTAGGTTTATAGTAAAAAAAAAGGGTGCTATTTGAAATAGCACCCTTATATAAATTATTTTTTTAGTCGTTTGACGCCTAAGGCAGCACCAGCGGCTAAACCTGTATAAATAAGCAGGTCAATTGGAGCTGCAGGGGTCTCATCATCTACGTCATCCATAAATCCAGGTAATTGAGCAGAAGCTAAATTGGAAAATGAAAGAAAGATGAATAACGGTAATATATATATAATTTGTTTATAACGTTTCATAATATCCTTTTTTAAGGGTTGATGACTTTAGTTGTGTAATTAAGACCCGTCTCATTATGGGTAATTGTTAAATAGTAAATACCAGAAGGAAGAGTTAAATTGTTAAGTGAAATTTTGTTTTTTCCAGTAGTGTCTACAGTTCTGCTAAGTACTTTTTGTCCCATTACATTAAGCATACTCACGCTAAGTTGGTTACTGCTGTAAGCTTGTGGTAATTCAATATGTAGTGTATGGTTTGATATTGGATTAGGGTAAATGTAAAAGTCTTTTGTTTGTTGAGCATCAGTATTTAAATTAGCTTCCCCAAATCTTAATGTAAATCTTGTACCTGATATGCTTGCAGGAATAGATTCGTCTACTTGATAAGCAATCGCATTGGTGCCTGTTCCTATCAAAGTAGAAGTTTGAAGGTAAGCATCATCTAAATACAGATTATGTTCAAAAGTTTCATTTAAATTAATACTTAACACGTAGTCATCATAACGGTATTGATTAATAAATAAAGGTAGTTCTTCATCTTCGGTAGGTAGCTCTCTTTTTTCAATTGCTAGGTAGTTTTGATTGTCTAATCGTGCTATGTTTTCGTCTAAATTCCCCATCTTAGGAGTATCGCTATAATTAATAGCGTTATCAAACTGAGGTGCGAAACTAATTCTTAAACCGTCTGAAGGAGTTTGATGATTTGTAAATGCTTCTTGAGTATAAAGATTGATCGCTATGCTATTGTAATTTATTGGGGTAGATCTGAAAACATCGGTAGCCGTTGCTTCAACATTTTTATCACTTTCTCTAAATACCAATTGCGGAGCTACAGATTCATTACTTGTAACAAAGAATGCAGCTTGCATAGGTTGTAAGAAACGATTTCCTTCAGAAGTTCCTGATGCTCCTTGTAAAACAGAACTTGATAAATCATCTAAATCTATAGCAACAAAAGCACCTCTTCCTCCAGGTTGTCCAACCGTTGGACTTCCTCCTAGGTTAGGATCGTAAATATAGTAACTTCTTGTAGTGTTAAGGGTTAGTGAGTTATTGAAAACTTTTCTCATATCTACAGCAGCGGCATAAGGATTTCCAAAGAAATTATAGGCTCCTTCACTAGCATTAAAATTGGTTAAAGTTATTGTGCCTGTTTGAATTTCCCCCGTAGCTCTTAATTTTGTGTCTTTTGGGATAGCCGAGTTATCTAGTACATTAATACTTCTATCTCCTCTAACAAATAAACGATAAGGGTTACCTGCGTTTAAGGGTACCAAGGTGCTTGGGATAGCACTCCAGCTAGCGTTAGTATTATCAAATGTGAATAAAGATGAATTTCCACTTGTATTATAGTCAAAACCGTTCGTCCCGTCATCAGAAGTATTTGGGTTAGGCCCAAGTCCGGTTATATGAGTTCCATACCCTGGGTTAGGATTGTTATCGTATGCAGACGCACCTTCTTGCCAATTTGCTCTAATGGAATTAGATGTGGTAACTGGTGAGGAAACAAGTCTAAACGCTCTTCGTGCTGGAAAGCATTGTTCGATGGTCATCTTACCAGATATAGAACCTTCTACACGATCAACTTGAGCAGCTCTTAACTGAGTGAAATGGCATACTAACGTAAGGTTGTCGTTTGTATTAAAATTTCCTTCTTTTATTTTTAATATTTCTGATATAGATAATGTGGTATTAAGCGCAACTCCAGCTGAATTTTCAATAGTTAGTTGAGCTAGATTTCCATTAATAAGTCCATTTTCGATAGATTGTGGGTTACTTCCAGAAAAATATAAATTGGATCCTGGAGTGCTACCGTCAATAAAATTTCCTGATCCGTTTTGTGCAATTGTACCTTCAATGGCAAATAAAAACCCATTAAGATTAATCGTTGCTCCGATACCTAAAGTTAAATTTTTTACCCCAGCATCGATATCTAGAATCGGATAATTGGGTACAGGGCTACCTCCAAAAGTATTTGGAATAGTTAAGTTTACATTAGCATTAGGTACGCCGTTAGACCAGTTACTTGGATTGCTCCAGTCACTACTTACAGCTCCTGTCCAAGTGGTATCTCCACAAGAAGGGTCTTGAGCAATATTGGTGGTGATAGCAGGTTCTAAGCTAGAGCTTTCAAATATAATTTGATGATCGCCTCCAATCTCAAATTCTAAATTATGAAAGATTACCTTTCCTGTTCCATCCGTTAATTTTGTGGTCGTCCCTAAAAGTTCACCAGGACCTGAATATATAGACGCAGTTATGGGAAATCCTGCCTGAGGAATAAAAGCTCCATTAAAATCTTGAACTTCTACTTGAAAATTAGAACTCATCGTTCCGTCACATTCAGAATCTGTAGGTTGAGCTAAGATAGCAAGCTTACTCGCTACACCGATAGATTGTTCGTTATAAGCAATAAATGCAGGATCTGAACTTCCTCCTGCAGTATATACCAATGCTACTACATCATCGTAGTTATCACTATCGATATTAAATTCAGAAAGCTCAATAGGTAAAAAACGAATGTTTCTTTGCGTTTTTACATAACCGTCTCCTCCAGAAGTGCTGTTAAATTTATAGAAGTCTACCAACCAGCTTCCAACAATTGGGCTGGTGCTATTGTCATTCATTTTAATATCAACTGCATCTCCTACTACGTCACCGTTAGAGTCAACGAATTTTAAATTATCAAGATTATTGCCGCTAGGTTGGGCTATATTAGATACGACTATATCTGGAATACCGTCGCTAATATCTGCAAGTGTAATTTTATTGCTACTTAAATCAAAGCGAATTTCTTGTCCAGTTGGAGTATTGGCAATACCTGTTCCTAAGTCAAGTCCTTTATCTCCATCGGTTAGGAAGTAGGCTAGATCTGCGTCAGAAGTGATAGGATTAAAAGGGTTATCAGGGTCCTCATCCATTGCATTATCTAATCCGTCGTAAAGTTGACCTAAGCCCACAAAATATGATCCTCCAGAGGCGCTAGAAGATAATCCTGAAAGTGGAAGTCCTCTAAAATTATCTGCGGTAAAAGAACCAACAGCATTTGCGGTTAAGGCAGCATCATTTACCCCTGTTGAGTAAGTTACTCCGTTAAACTTAAACCCTAATAAGAGATGTGAGTTGTCTGGTTTGGTATCGTTAATGCTCCCAGAATTGGATTCCCAGAAACCTTGGTAATCAGTATAGATTCCTGTAATTTGACTGTAAGAATAGCTAGAGATCAATAAAATTAAACTCAGCGCAAAGTAAACTTTTTTCATTCAAATAAAAATTGGTTAGAACTCTTTTTTAAGTAATTAGCGCCAAATGTATAAGTTCTTAAGCCTTAAAAACTATCTTTTCAAGGTTTTTCGTTTAAAGGGTTAATTGATAAGTTGAACTGTATAGAGAAGTGTTGTTTTTTAGAATACATTAAAAAAAAACCCCATCGTGATGATGAGGTTTTGTATATAAATGGTAGTAATTATTAGTCCTTTAAAAGACCTCTTGAAATTACAATTTTTTGAATTTCTGAAGTTCCTTCGTAGATCTGAGTAATTTTAGCATCTCGCATTAAACGCTCTACGTGGTACTCTTTTACATAACCATTGCCTCCGTGCACTTGTACAGCTTCCACAGTCGTATCCATAGCAACTTGAGAAGCGTAAAGTTTAGCCATAGCGCCACTCATATCATAATTGTTTCCTTGATCCTTGTCCCAGGCAGCTTTCATCACCAAGTGTCTTGCTGCTGAAATTTGAGTATGCATATCAGCTAATTTAAAGGCGATAGCTTGATGGTTGCAAATTTCCGTTCCAAAAGCTTTTCTAATTTTAGAATAATCTCTGGCTAATTCGTAAGCTCCACTTGCTATTCCTAAGGCTTGTGCGGCGATCCCAATTCTTCCTCCTGAAAGGGTTTTCATAGCGAATTTAAAACCAAAACCATCTTCTCCTATACGGTTCTCTTTTGGTACTTTAACATCGTTAAAGTTAAGGGTGTGGGTGTCACTTCCGCGGATTCCTAATTTTTGTTCTTTAGGGCCTACTTCAAAACCTTCCATTCCTTTTTCAACGATAAAGGCATTGATTCCTTTGTGCTTTTTCTCTCTATCGGTTTGGGCAATGACTAAATAATAATCTGCGCTATTACCATTGGTGATCCAGTTTTTTGTTCCGTTAAGGATATAGTGATCACCTTTATCTATCGCTGTAGTTCTTTGCGATGTAGCATCACTACCTGCTTCGGGTTCACTTAAACAAAAAGCTCCAATAGATTCTCCTGTAGCTAACTTGGTAAGGTATTTTTTCTTTTGCTCTTCATTACCGTAAGTTTCAAGTCCCCAGCAAACCAATGAGTTGTTGACAGAAACTATAACAGAACAAGAAGCATCTATTTTAGAGATTTCTTCCATGGCTAAGACATAAGAGACTGTGTCCATCCCACCACCGCCATACTCTGGCGATACCATCATTCCTAAGAAACCTAACTCCCCCATCTTTTTTACTTGCTCGGTAGGGAACTCCTGTTTCTCATCTCTTTCAATTACTCCAGGGAGTAACTCATTTTTAGCAAAATCTCTTGCAGCATCTCTTATCATTAAATGCTCTTCTGTTAACTTAAAATCCATTGGATGTTGATTTAAATTTAATAAAACGTGGCAAATATACTTCTTCGAGTTTAAAAATTCAATCAAATACCTTTAATTTTACGGATATGGAAAACTTAACTTATCGGGTAGTAGGTGTCATGTCGGGTACCTCTTTAGACGGAATTGACCTAGCGCTCATAGATTTTGTAAAATCTAAAGAAGGCTGGGGTTTTAATATCCTCTTGGCAGAAACCTTAGCTTACTCTAAGGAATGGAAAGATAGATTAGCTCAAGCCTCACATTTATCCAAAGAAGAAATAACTCATCTAGATGTTGCCTATACCGATGAGCTGGCTGCGGTTATTTCCTCATTTTTAAGTCGGCATAGCATTTCTGTGAGTAGTTTAAATGCTGTTTGTTCTCATGGTCATACGGTCTTGCATCAACCTGAGTCGGGAATCACTATTCAAATAGGGAATTTACCCGTATTAGCTCAAAAAATAGGAATGCGGGTGGTGTGTGATTTTAGGGTAGAAGATGTAGCATTGGGCGGACAAGGAGCGCCATTAGTTCCTATAGGAGATCAAATGCTCTTTACGGAATTTGATTATTGCTTAAACTTAGGCGGTTTTGCAAATATTTCATTGGAAGAAAATGGAAGTCGTTTAGCTTATGATGTTTGTGCTGTAAATACAGTACTTAATGTGTTATCTCAAAAGATGGGTGTAGATTATGATGAAGATGGAAGAATAGCTGCTTCGGGGGAAATAGATCAAGACTTATTGAGAAAATTGAATGAACTCAGTTTTTATCAAAAATCACCACCTAAATCGTTAGGGGTAGAGTGGGTGGTAAAAGATATAATGCCTTTGTTGGAAGAAACTCATATTTCTATACCTCATAAAATCACCACTTTTACCTATCATATAGCTCAGCAAATAGCTAATAATTTAGCAAAGGACACCTCTAAAAAAGTATTGGTTACTGGTGGAGGAGCATATAATAAAACACTTATTGAATTTTTAAAATCGATGAGTGTAGTAGAAGTGATCATCCCTTCTAAAGAAATTGTAGAGTTTAAAGAAGCTTTAATTTTTGGTTTTTTAGGATTGCTAAAACTGGAGAAGGAAGTAAATGTCCTAAAATCGGTTACTGGGGCTTCAAAAAACCATTCTTCAGGCAAGGTGTTTCTTCCTTAAATTTCTAAGCGTTAAAGTCTTCTTAACATTTTGGTTTGTTTATATTTGCGAAGCAAAAAATTAACCTACTTATGAAAGAACTACTTAAACTCTACGAAAATAAACAACCAGAAATTGTTTTTAACTGGAAAGACTCTGAAACTGAGGCAGAAGGTTGGACGGTAATTAATTCACTACGAGGCGGAGCAGCTGGAGGGGGAACCCGTATGCGTGAAGGTTTGGATATGAACGAAGTATTGTCGTTAGCTAAAACCATGGAAGTGAAATTTACCGTATCTGGGCCGACAATTGGTGGTGCAAAATCGGGAATCAATTTTAATCCGCATGATCCTAGAAAGAAAGGTGTTTTAGAAAGATGGTATAAAGCCGTTTCTCCTTTATTGAAGAGCTATTACGGAACGGGTGGAGATTTAAATGTAGATGAAATTCATGAAGTAATCCCTATCACAGAAAGTTGTGGTGTATGGCATCCTCAAGAAGGTGTTTTTTCAGGACATTTTCAACCTACTGAAGCCGACAAGATTAATAGAATCGGACAATTACGTCAAGGGGTAATTAAAGTATTAGAAAATACCGATTTCTCGCCAGATGTATCTAGAAAATACACCGTTGCCGATATGATTACAGGATACGGAGTAGCGGAAGGCGTAAGACATTATTATGAGATTTATGGCGGTGAAGTAAAAGGAAAGCGTGCGGTAGTACAAGGATTCGGAAATGTGGGGTCTGCGGCAGCTTATTACTTAGCTCAAATGGGAGCAAAAGTAGTTGGGATTATCGATAGAGACGGCGGATTGATTAATGAAGAAGGTTTCTCTTTTGAAGAAATTAAGCAACTTTTCTTAAATAAAGATGGGAATACCTTAGTCTCAGATCAAATGATTCCGTTTACGGAAATCAATGAAAAAATTTGGAATTTAGATACAGAAATTTTTGCGCCTTGTGCAGCATCTCGATTAATTACCAAAGAGCAAATTTCATCTATGATAGAGAGTGGATTAGAAGTTATTTCTTGTGGTGCGAATGTGCCTTTTGCTGATAAAGAAATTTTCTTCGGGAATATTATGGAATACACCGATGAGCGTGTAAGTTTAATTCCAGATTTTATTTCTAACTGTGGTATGGCGAGAGTTTTTGCTTACTTTATGGAAAGAAAAGTGCAAATGACCGATGAGGCTATCTTTAATGATACTTCTATGACGATCAAAAATGCTATTCAAAATACATTCGACCATAATAGCGATAAAACGAATATTAGTAAAACAGCTTTTGAAATAGCTTTAAAACAATTGGTGTAAGCCTTGGGCTTATCGTTTCAATCTTATCGTCATGTTAAAAAATTTCTTGGGGAGTAGCCCTGTATGGTTTAAATTTACCATAGTTTTCTTTCTCATTTTTAATGTTTTTTCGCTTTACATTTTAGGACCAACCCTTACCGCTTGGTTTTTCATAGCAGAGTTTATTTTTACACTCGCTATGGCCTTAAAATGTTACCCTCTGCAATCGGGTGGTTTATTAGCGATAGAAATATTGATACTTAAGTTAACTTCCCCGGAAGCTGCAAAAGTAGAAGTGATTCAAAATTTTGAAGTCATCTTTTTACTGATGTTTATGGTGGCTGGGATCTATTTTATGAAGCCTTTACTCATGTATATTTTTAGTAAGGTATTTATAAAAGTGAAATCAAAGGTAATTTTGTCGCTTTTGTTTTTAACCTTATCTGCGGTTCTATCTGCATTTTTAGATGCTTTGACTGTCACGGCTGTTCTTATAAGTGTTGCAGTTGGGTTTTATGGAATTTACCATAAAATCCAATCTGCCGACACCGACTATAACGCGAGCGGTATATTAGACCGTAAAGAGCTGAGTGGAGAAACCCTTGAAGAATTTAGAGCATTTTTGCGAAGCCTTATTATGCATGGGGTAGTAGGTACTGCTTTAGGAGGAGTTTGTACCTTAGTGGGAGAACCCCAAAATTTATTGATTGGAGAAAAGATGGGCTGGGACTTTGTTGCCTTTTTTGTTCATATGGCGCCTATAACTCTTCCTGTTTTAGTAGCGGGAATGTTCACCACTATATTTTTAGAAACTACCAAGACTTTTGGTTTTGGAAGAAAACTACCTCGGCCAGCAAGAACTATTATAGAAAATTATACCTTAGAAAAGGATAGAAATCGTACCCCTTCGCAAAAATACGGGCTTATAATCCAAGCGATTTCAGCGGTATTTCTCATTTTCGGACTTGCATTTCATATCGCGCCTGTCGGTTTTATAGGTTTGGGGCTTATTGTAATTCAAACCGCTTTTATGGGGATTGTTGAAGAACATAGCTTAGGGAAAGCCTTTGAAGAAGCCTTACCCTTTACAGGTTTAATTGTGGTCTTTTTTGTGATTGTAGCTATGATTCATGATCAGCATTTATTTCACCCCATTATTAATTGGGCGTTGTCATTAGAACCCGATCATCAGCCAGTAGTGTTTTATGTAGCAAATGGTGTTTTATCGATGATAAGTGATAATGTGTTTGTGGCGACGGTATATATAGGAGAAGTGAAAAACGCTTTTGATGCAGGCCAAATTTCTGCAGATCAATTTCGTCGTTTAGCAATAGCGATTAATACAGGGACTAACTTGCCAAGTGTAGCGACACCCAATGGTCAGGCTGCCTTTTTATTTTTGTTAACTAGTTCTTTAGCACCGCTTATTAATTTGAGCTACGGTAAAATGGTAAAAATGGCATTACCTTATACTATTGTGTTGAGTGTTATTGGTTATTTAGGTGTGTTATTTTTTCTGTAAAAGAAAATTATAACTTAGCTTTAACTATTAATATAATTTATAATCCTTTTTTTCGTTACTAATTTAGATACTTAATAAAAAACTTATGTTGGCGATTACTTTACAAGAAACTGCAGAAGCTGCTGCTCAAAATGGAGAGACTGTCGTAGAGGAAAAAACACTTTCTTTTATGGACTTACTTTTTAGTGGAGGCTTAGGGGGTACGATTATTATTTCTATTCTTTTTGTTCTTTTTGTTGCTGCAATTTATATTTATTTCGAACGTCTTTTTGCGGTAAAAGCAGCATCAAAAACAGATGCTAATTTTATGCACCAAATTAAAGATAATGTGGCGACAGGCAATATTGAAGGTGCGAAAATACGTTGTGCTCAAGAAAATTCCCCAGTAGCAAGACTTACGGCTAAAGGGATATCACGTATTGGTAGTCCGTTAGAAGATATCAATACAGCTATAGAGAATGCAGGAAGGTTAGAAGTATATAAATTAGAAAAAAATGTAAGTGTATTGGCTACCATTGCTGGAGCAGCGCCTATGATAGGATTCTTGGGAACTGTAATTGGTATGGTTTTGGCTTTTCACGAATTGGCTACCAGTAGCGGTCAAGCCGAAATGGGGTCGTTAGCAGAAGGGATTTATACCGCTATGACAACTACAGTTGCTGGACTAATTGTAGGA
Source organism: Mesonia algae (assembly GCF_003253545.1). Classification (GTDB taxonomy): domain Bacteria; phylum Bacteroidota; class Bacteroidia; order Flavobacteriales; family Flavobacteriaceae; genus Mesonia; species Mesonia algae. Next base: position 51,602 of record NZ_QKYV01000001.1, on the reverse strand, counting down.
ATCGTTGCTTATATTGGGTATAACCATTTAGTAGTGAAAACCGATAAAGTAGTGCATCAAATGGAAGCTACCGCAGTAGATTTTCTAGATTTACTAAACGAACCAGCATAATATGAACTTAAGAGGAAGAAATAAAGTGAGTCCAGAGTTTAGCATGTCTTCTATGACAGACATCGTTTTTCTCTTGCTTATCTTTTTTATGTTAACATCTCCGGTAATTACACCAGAAGCTTTAGATCTTATTCTTCCCAAAGCAAAAGGGAAGACAAGTAATGTGCAAAGTTTAGCGGTAAGCATTAATAAAGACTTAGAAATTTTTATCAATTCAGATCAGGTATCTAGTGATCAATTGGAGCTAGAGCTGCAAAAAAGATTATCGGGAGAAGAAGATCCTACCATTATTTTACGTGCAGAAGAAAGTGTGCCTATTCAAAATGCTGTAAGCGTGATGGATATAGCCAAGAGAAATAAATATAAAGTAGTTTTAGCTGTAAAGCCATAAATATGAGTTTACTAGAAACCAAATACGAGAAGAAGTCTGCTATCATTACTACGGTAATATCAGTGGGTCTTATTTTATTGTTATTGTTTTTTGGTTTCACTTATTTAGATCCGCCGCCAGAAAATGGGATTGCGATTAATTTTGGAACGAGTAATGTTGGTTCAGGTGATGTTCAGCCTACAGAGCCTGTAAAATCGGCACCCCAACAAAATACAACACCACCTAACGAGCCTCAAGAAGAAATGAGTACTCCGTCAGAGGAAGAGGTGGCTACGCAAGATACCGAAGAAGCTCCTGTAATCGAAAAAGAAAAAGAGCCGAAAAAAGATAAATCTCAAAAGGAAAAGAAAGTTCAAGATCCAGTAAAAGAGGTAAAACCTCAAAAGGAAAAAGAACCAGAGAAAGCACCAGATCCTAAACCTGAAAAGTCAACTTCAGATGCTTTAAATAGTATTCTTAACGGTCCGGAAAAGGATGGAAAAGCAAATGGAGGAGAAGGGAATGATAATCAGGCTGGAGATAAAGGAGATCCCAATGGAGACCCTAATGCAAGTTCGTACTACGGACAAGGAAAAGGTCTGGATGGAGATGGTAATTACCGTCTAGGGGGAAGAAAACCTCTAAATAAAGAAAAATTTCTGCAAGACTGCAATGAGTCTGGTGTAGTTGTAGTAAAAATAGAAGTGAACCAACAAGGAAAAGTGATTAACGCCGTCGCTGGTTCTCGGGGAACAACCAATACTGCACCCTGTCTTATGGAGCCTGCAAAACGTGCAGCTTTGGCGACTAAATTTAATAGTGATGCCAACGCACCTGTAAAGCAAACGGGTTATATCGAATACGAGTTTAAACTTTCTGAGTAACAATTTTATGACTTACCAAGAAACCTTAACTTGGATGTTTGGGCAGCTACCTATGTACCAACGCCAAGGAAAATCGGCCTTTAAAAAAGACCTTACCAATATTCTCGCTTTCGCGGAAGTTTTACAGCAACCACAAAATAATTTTAAAAGCATTCATGTAGGAGGAACCAACGGGAAAGGTTCTACAAGTCATATGCTCTCTTCAGTTTTACAAGAAGCAGGTCATAAAGTGGGTTTATATACTTCTCCGCATCTTAAAGATTTTACCGAACGAATTAAGATTAATGGCAAAGAGATTCGTAAAGAATTTGTTGTAAATTTTATAGCGACACACCGAGAGTTTTTAGAGCAACAACACCTTTCTTTTTTTGAAATGACTGTGGGGATGGCTTTTGATTATTTTAGTCAAGAAAAGGTAGATATTGCTATTATAGAAGTAGGCCTTGGAGGAAGATTAGATAGCACTAATATTGTAAACCCCATACTTTCCATCATTACCAACATAGGAATGGATCATACCCAATTTCTAGGAAATACAATTAGTCAAATTGCTACTGAAAAAGCTGGAATCATAAAAAAAGAGACTCCCGTAGTTATTGGAGAAACTTCAGCAGAATCAAAAGATGTCTTTATTCAAAAAGCAAACTCAGTGAAATCACCTATCGTATTTGCTGAGGATGAAAAGAAAGTGAACTTAGAATCTGATTTAAGAGGAGATTATCAAGAAAGTAATAAGCAAACCGTAACAGTAGCAGTCCGCCAACTTAGAGATCAAGGCTGGAGTTTATCTAAAGAGAATCTTCAAAATGGGTTGGTAAATGTAGTTCAGAATACAGGATTAAGAGGTAGGTGGGAGGTATTGCAAGATCAACCTAAGGTTATTGCAGATACGGCTCATAATAGAGAAGGTTTAGAAATAGTCCTTCATCAGTTAAAAAAGTTACAACCTAAAAAGCTTCATATGGTTTTAGGCTTTGTAAATGATAAAGATTTAGATCAACTTCTTCCTATGTTTCCAATAGACGCTATTTATTATTTTTGTCAGCCAAATGTGATAAGAGGAATGGAGGTAAAAGTATTAGCAGACAAGGCTGCGGCTTTTGGCCTAGAAGGAAAAATGTATACATCTGTTACAGAGGCCTTAACTCATGCTAAAACAAATGCTGGTTCAGAAGAAATTATTTATGTGGGAGGAAGTACATTTACAGTGGCAGAAATAATTTAAAAGTTTTATTCTTTTTCTTGTGATATCTCTAAAATGTATTATATTTGCACTCGCATTATATGCGGGCGCTTAGCTCAGTTGGTTCAGAGCACTTGGTTTACACCCAAGGGGTCGGGGGTTCGAATCCCTCAGCGCCCACTAAACCTGGAGTTTGCTTCAGGTTTTTTTAATCTACTATAATGTACGGGCGCGTAGCTCAGTTGGTTCAGAGCACTTGGTTTACACCCAAGGGGTCAGGGGTTCGAATCCCTTCGCGCCCACACAAGAAAAAAGGCTTCCTAATCTAGGAAGCCTTTTTTTTATGTCCATAGCTCTAAGAGTCTTTCTAGTTGCATTCCGCGAGATCCTTTTATTAGAATAGTGTTGTTTTCTAGTGATTGTTGAGAAACGTATAATTTCATTTCATTAAACTCTTTAAAGGAAATGACTTTATCGGTGTGAGTTTTGTAGAAGTTTTCACCGCAAACTATGGCTAAATGGAAATCTAGATTTTCTAAAAGCTCTACAATTTGTTGATGTTCTTCATCTGAAGTTGGGCCGACTTCAAACATGTCTCCTAAGATAATGGTTTTTTGTTTTGAGGATAGAGTGTCTAAGTTTTCTATAGCTAACGCCATACTGGTAGGATTGGCGTTATACGCATCTAAGATGATAGTGTTGTGATTAGTTTCAATAACTTGTGATCTATTGTTACTTGGAACGTAATTTTCTATCGCTTCTTTAATCGAGTTAAGCTCTACTTTAAAATATAGTCCGATTGCTGTAGCTGCTGCCATATTAGCGCTATTATACTTGCCGGTGAGTTGAGAGTAGATAATTTTATTATCGTGCGTAATGGAAGCTGAATGGTTGTGAGAATGGTTGCTAATGGCGTAATTAGCTTCTTTCATTTCTCCAAAGCTAATGGTATTTTGATAGGAATTACATTTCTCTACTTGAATTTTATCTTCAGTATTTATGAAAATGATTCCTTGGTTAGAAATTAGATAATTGTATAGTTCACTTTTCCCTTTAATTACACCTTCAATTCCTCCAAAGCCTTCTAAGTGAGCTTTCCCGAAATTGGTAATATAGCCAACATTTGGTTCAGCAATTTCACATAAAGCTCTTATTTCTCCTTGATGGTTTGCGCCCATTTCTACAATTCCTATTTCTGTTTCTTTGGTCATAGAAAGTAGGGTGAGGGGTACGCCTATATGGTTATTTAAGTTTCCTTTGGTGGCAACTACCCGATATTTTTTTTGAAGAACTGCTGTGGTGAGTTCTTTTGTGGTTGTCTTCCCGTTACTTCCTGTAATAGCAATGATGTCTATCTTGAGGTAGTTGCGATGATAATTTGCTAGAGCTTGTAATGCTTCAAGACAATTATTTACCAAGATGGTATTTTCGCTTTCAAAATCTTTGTCATCTATAATTGCTTTAGTCGCGCCTTTATCAAGAGCTTGTTTTGCAAATTTGTTTCCGTTGAATTGATTTCCGCTTAAAGCGAAAAATAAATTGTTGATTTTTAGAGAGCGAGTATCAGTAGAAACTCCTGTGCTGTCTAAAAATAGTTGATGTAGTTTAGAAATATCCATAGAATGAAAAGTAAAAAAAAGCCCTTTCGTGACGAAAGGGCTTTTTTGTGATATGTGTAAATAATATAATTAGTCTCTAGCTCTTTTCCCTTTTTGAGATTTAGAACCTACTCTAGACATTGCATTTCTAAACCCGATATAATCTGTAGCCATATCTTGTGGGAAATATCTTCTTTGTGCAGGATCTAACCAATAAGCTCGATCTCTCCAAGAACCTCCTTTATAAACTCTAACTTCATTATCAATTAAGGTAGTTCTGTTAGCGTCTGTATCATATTGTCTGTCTAATCCAGTAGCGTTACCCGTACTGTCTTTTTGTACATTTACTTTATGTTGAGGAGAGTTGTACATTCTAGTCTTGTCACTTTCAGAGTAATCTCTACTTGAGCTAAGGTCACCATCTCTAAAGTCTCTATTGTCACTTTCTGAGAATTGAGTTCTTAAGTAAGTGTCTTCTGAGGTTACTGCTTCTTGAGCAATTTCTCCTGGAAGAGCTCTAGCGATGATACTACCATTACTTAGTGTATCGAAAATAACACTATCTGATTGTACAATTTTTACCGTACCATCTTTATTGATTGCATTTTTAGTATATACGTTACCTCTATAGTAGTTAAAGTCATTAAATTCATCATCTACAATTGGTCGGTAAACATCGGCTACCCATTCGGCAACATTACCTGCCATATCGTAGATTCCAAAATCATTTGGAGAGTAAGATTTGATTTCAGCAGTAATGTCAGCTCCATCATCAGACCATCCAGCGATTCCACCGTAATCTCCATCTCCTTGCTTAAAGTTAGCTAACTGATCTCCTCTTTTTCTTCGGCCACCATCTCTAGTGTATTGTCCATCCCAAGGATATTTTTTTCTACCTCTATATTTGTTGTACTCTCTTACTGAAGACATTCCTAAGGCTGCGTATTCCCACTCTGCCTCGGTTGGTAGTCTGTAAGCTGGTAATAATACACCATCTTTACGCTGTACATAATTATGAGTAGAATCTTCATCTACAACTTCTACAAGTCTTGCTGAAGCTCTTCCTCCTTTTGTTAAAGAGTCGTTACCTCCATATACTTTAGACGGAGCGTTGATATACGTTTCTGAGTTGAAAGTTGAAGCAGGGTCAGCTTTAAATCTTGCTCCCTTTGCTGTATAGCCTTTCTCTTCTAAAACCATTTCATTAACACGGTCTGTTCTCCATTTGCTAAATTCTGTAGCTTGGATCCAGTTTACACCTACAACAGGATAGTTTTGGTAAGCTGGGTGACGAAGGTAGTTATTGGTCATAGTTTCATTATAACCTAATCTATTTCTCCATACTAACGTATCTGGTAAAGCACCGTAATAAATATTTCTATACTTTTCTTCGGTTGGATCGAAAGTGTACTTTAGCCAATCTAAATATTGAAGATACATACGGTTAGTTACCTCTGTCTCGTCCATATAAAAAGACTGTACGTGCTGTTGAGTTGGAGTGTTGTTCCAATCGTGCATTACATCATCTTGAACTTTACCCATTGTAAAAGTTCCTCCTTCTACGAATACTAAACCGGGACCGGTTTCTTGCTCGTCATAGTCGGTTTTGTATTTTAAATTACCATCTTTTCCATCGAGCCTCCATCCGGTTGCACGGGAATTGTCTTTGTAATCTTCAGAGTTGTTACATGCCGTAAAAGAAGCAGTTATAGCAATTAAAAAGATTGATTTAAAAACAGTTTTTAATCTCATATCACAGTAAGTTTGTAAATATTTTGGGCTTGCAATATAGTAATTAACGTGAAATTAACAAGTTTGTTTTGAAAATTTAGCAGATATATTACTTTTTTTTGCGTAATTCTTAATTAGATAAACGCCTAAAGCTTAAGAATCGTATGTTGATTATTTAATATATTTTTGAAAGCTGTAAATATACTACAATAATATATTTAACGTTTAATTTGATGATGAAGTATTTCTACATTTTATTTTTGATTGGTACTATAGCAGTTTCTGCCCAAGAAAGAACTATTTTAATACCAGATGATTTTCAAGAAAAATCAAATTTTTCAATTGATGATGACGCTAAGCAAATGACTTACAATTATCAATGGAAAGAAAATGGATCTATTAATAACTACCAAGTTAAAAGTGTGTCCTATGAGTCTAATGAAAAAATAGATTTGAATAGGATAGATAAGAAGTTAATCCCGTCTATTCCAAAAGTGAAGCTTGTAAGCTCTATAGCTAGAGATGATAGTTATTTTGTAGCTTCTGTAAATCCTTTAGTGAATCAAAACGGGCAAATAAAAAGAATTTCTTCTATTACGATTTCTTACACTAAGTTGTCTGGTCGGCCATCATCTGTTTCCAGCACGCCATCGATATCTAATTCTGTTCTAGCTTCTGGGGAATGGGCTAGATTTTATGTACCTAAAACGGGAGTGTATAAACTTTCTAAAACTTTTTTAAATAGTCTAGGGGTTGATTTATCTAATCCTAACTCTATAAAGATATACGGTCACGGCGGAGAAATGCTTCCGTTAAGAAATAATGAAAATGAATTTTATGATATTCCGCAAATCTCTATTCAAGTTGTTGGTGGGGAAGATGGAAGTTTTGATGGAAGCGATTATATTTTATTCTACGGAACTGCTGTGCATAATAAATGGAGTGATGAAAATGAAACTACTCAAAATTTGTATGCAGATCGCTCTTACTATTATATAACCTCTGGCGGAAATAATGGATTAAGGGTTTCTAGTTATATAGAACCTACAGGTAGTGCGCAAGTGAGCATTAATACTTTTGATGAAGAGCAAGTGTATGAAGTTGATGAATATAGTATAGCTAAAGCTGGAAGAAAATGGTTTGGAGATCGCTTTGATGTGGAGAATGAGAAATCTTATGAGTTTACATTTAAAAATCTTGTAACCTCAGAACCTGTACAAATTATAGGTAATGTGGTTGCGGCTTCTGAAAGTTCTACAACGATGAATGTATCGCTTAACGGTCAAAGTTTAACAGATTTAAACTTTTCTACAATTAATGATGATATTTACGGAAGAAGTGCCATTATTAATGAGGTTGCAAGTGTAAATGGTGATGAAATTAACGTAGATTTAGTTTACAATAATTCGGGGAATCCTTCTAGTTTAGCATACTTAGATTATTTGCGTATTCAGGCTAAACGTTCACTAATTGCAGACAACACCCAGATGCAATTTGCTTATAATGATGCCGCGACTACCTCGGGAATTGGGGAGTATGTAATTCAAAATACGGGGTCTATTTCACAAATTTGGGATATTACTAACAGAGATAATGTAAGGTCTATTTCTAATTCACAAAATACCAATACCCTAAATTTTAAAGCGGTAATGGGAGAGAGAAGAGAGTATATCGCTATTTCGGATAACGACTTATATACCCCGCTTAAAGAAGTAGATGCATCTGTAGCAAATGTTAACTTAAAAGGAAATGTATTTAGAGATAGTCAAGGTAATTTTCAAGATTTAGATTATTTGATTGTGACTAATCAGGATTTGTTGAATCAAGCTAATCGTTTAGCTCAATTCCGTAAAGATCGTGATGGGTTAGCGGTAAAAGTAGTGTTGGTGGATGATATTTATACAGAATTTAATTCAGGTAAACAAGATATTGGAGCTATTCGGAATTTTGTAAAGTATATATATGACAATGCTTCTAGTCCGGCTAAGCGTATTAAGTATTTAGGACTTTTTGGCGATGCATCTGTTGATTATAAAAATAGATTAGAGAATAACAATAGTATTGTACCTACATTTCAAAAGTTATATAGTCTTGGAGTGGGTACATCTTCAGCGGCATCTGATGATTTTTTTGGAATGATGGATCCTCAGGAAGGATCTATGAGTTTTGATAAGTTAGATATCGCTGTAGGAAGGATTTTAGCTGATACACCACAATTAGCAAAAATAGCAGTAGATAAAATTATAAATTATGAGAGTAAAGATTCTTATGGGAGTTGGCGTAACAATTTTGTTTTAATTTCAGATGATTCAGACAGGGATACCACGAATGGTGGTTACGGGTTACAGGTACAGCTAGATGCTCTAGGAGATAATATTTCGGCAAATAAACCTTTTATAAATGTTAAAAAAATACACAGTGATGCTTTTGAGCAAGTTTCTAGCTCGGGTGGCTTTAGGTATCCTCAGGTAAATGAAGAAATAGCGAATGCTATAGAAGTAGGTACAAGTGTTATTAATTATTTGGGACACGGGAACGAAAATGGATTAGCTTCAGAGCGTTTGGTCACAATCCAAGATATTGAAAGTTGGCAAAATGAAAATAAGTATAATGTATTTGTAACCGTTACCTGTGAGTTTACAAGATTCGATAATCCATTAAGGCTTTCTCCAGGAGAAGTAAATTTGTTTAAAGAGAAAAGTGGTTCGGTTGCTATGGTGACCACCACACGTTCTATAAGTGTTTCCGATGGAGTAGATTTTAATAATGACTTCGCTCCATTTTTATTTAATTATTCGGGTAGTGACGATAGTGTAGCAGAGGCTGTAAGAAAGGGAAAAAATACTTTAGCAAGTGGAGGTAGGGTTATTTTTTATTTTGGGGATCCAGCGATGAAACTTCAATTGCCAGATCCTCAAATTAATTTAACAGCTATAAATGATGTGCCTATTTCACAATCTATAGATACACTTAAAGCATTAGATTACGTTAAAGTAGCTGGAGAGGTGGTAAACACAGGAGGTGGACTTTTAACTAATTATAATGGGGAGTTATCTACTATAATTTTTGATAAAAGAATAGACAGGCAAACTTTAGGAAATGATGGTACATCCGATAGTGATAATAACCTTCTAATTATGGATTTCACTACGTTAGGAGAAATTATTTTTAGGGGAAGAGCCTCAGTAACCAATGGTAAATTTGAATTCGATTTTGTAGTCCCAAAAGACATAGCGATTCCTGTAGGGAATGGTCGTATTAGCTTTTATGCTGAAAAAGAAAATGAGTTAGAGGATAATAAGGGATATAACAATGACATTCTAGTAGGGGGTATTAATGAAGATGCTCCAGAAGATAATATAGGACCGCAAATAAAACTTTATATGAATGATGAAAGTTTTGTTTCGGGCGGAGTGACTAACTCGTCACCGTTTTTATTAGCAAAGCTAGAAGATGAAAATGGGATAAATACTGCCAGTGGTATAGGTCACGATTTGGTAGCAATATTAGATGGCGATGAGACAAACCCTTTTGTTGTCAATGATTATTATGAAACCGAACTCGATGATTATATGCGTGGAAATGTAAATTATAAGCTACGAGATTTAGAAGAGGGTTTACATACACTTACTTTTAAAGCATGGGATGTTTACAATAATTCTAGCACGGCAGAAATTCAATTTGTAGTGGCGGGAGATGAAGATTTGAAAATCACCAATGTTTTAAACTATCCTAATCCATTTCATAATTATACCGAGTTTTGGTTTAACCACAATAGACCTTTTGAGCCATTAGATGTGCAAGTGCAGGTATTTACCGTTACCGGAAAAGTGGTTTGGACGAGGAATCAACAAATAAATACGAAAGGGTTTTTGTCTCGAGAAATCACATGGAACGGAAAGGATGACTTTGGAGATGCGATAGGAAAAGGAGTGTATATTTATAAATTAACGGTTAAATCTATGCTAACCAATAAGAAAGTAGAGAAATTTGAAAAGCTGGTTATTCTATAACTCGAATAAAACTATATATTTGCAAACATTTAAGAAATCATATGAAAAAGATAACAATATTCCTTTTAGGAGCTATTACATTATTTAGTTACAAAGCAAATGCGCAAAGTGAAACTGAAGCCCCTGGCATTTCAGATCGAGTAATTACGACAGGTGTTCCGTTTTTATTAATCTCTGGAGATGCTCGAGCATCTGGTTTAGGAGATCAAGGGGTGGCTACACCAGTAGATGCTTACTCTCAACAATGGAATCCAGCAAAATATGCTTTCGCGGAAAAACAACAAGGAGTGGGGCTTTCTTATGTTCCTTATTTAAGAGAGTTAGTGACCGATATTAATTTAGGGGTATTAACTTACTATAATCGCTTTAGTGAACGTAGTGCAGTATCTGCTAGTTTGCGTTATTTTGGTCAAGGGGAAATTGAGTTAAGAGATACTCCAGAACAGCAACCAGATATCGTTAGTCCTAATGAATTTGGTTTAGACGTCTCTTATGCCTTGCGTCTAGGAGAAGAGATTTCGATGGCAGTAACAGGACGTTATATTCGTTCAGATTTAAAAATAAAATCAGATGTGAATGATGCACGTGCCGCTAATTCTTTTGGAGTAGATATTTCAGCTTTCTACCAAAGTGAAGAAATTGCCTATAGCGATTTCAACGGTCGTTGGAGAGGGGGAGTTAATATTTCTAACATCGGTCCTAAGATTAAATATGATGATGCTGGTTCAGAAAATTTTATTCCGACTAATTTTAAAGCTGGAGCCGGATTCGATTTTATTCTAGATGCCTCTAATACTATTGGAGCTTATGGAGAATTTAATAAATTATTAGTACCAACACCAAGCGATTCTAATGGAGATAATTTAATTAACTCTGAGGATGATTGGTATAATGAAAGTTCTTTTGGAGCCGTTTTCTCTTCTTGGGGAGATGCACCAGATGGATTTAGTGAAGAGTTAAAAGAAATTACTTGGTCGTTAGGAGCAGAGTATTGGTATGAAGATAGTTTTGCTTTTCGTTTAGGGTATTTTAATGAAAGTGAAGAAAAAGGATTTAGAAAATTCTTAACCTTAGGAGCAGGATTTAAATATTCTATTACGCAAATAGACGTTTCTTACTTATTTTCAACCTCAAAAGCAGTAGCCAATCCGTTAGAAGGAACTTTAAGGTTTAGTTTATCTTTTAATTTTGGAGAAGATTACAGTGAATATTAATAACATTCTTTAAGATAGTTTTAAAATGCCGAATTACAATTCGGCATTTTTTTGCTTTATATTGTTCCGCCTAAAAAAGTGTAATGAAAGAAAAGAAAATTATAACAACCGTTCAGGTTTTTGAATCGATTGATGAATTACCAAAAGATGCTCAAGCCTTAATGATGGAGGCTCAGAAAATACGAGGCAAAGCTTATGCTCCTTATTCTAATTTTTTAGTGGGAGCAGCTTTACGACTCGACGACAATACAATAGTGACGGGAAGTAACCAAGAAAATGCCGCATACCCATCAGGCTTATGTGCAGAGCGTACAGCAATTTACTATGCGGGTTCTCAATATCCCGACAAAAAAATTAATTCTATGGCTATATGTGTAAAGTCACCACAAAAGGTAATTACACAACCTACACCTCCTTGTGGGTCTTGTAGGCAAGCTATAGCAGAATATGAGGTAAACCAACAACAGCCTATAGAAATTTATTTTATGGGAGAAAAAGGAAATGTAATCAAAGCAAAAGCGTTGTTAGACCTCTTACCCTTGGCTTTTGATGCAAGTTTTTTGTAATTTTAAATTATAAAGCGCTAAAGTGTTTTTCCTTTAGTAGTTATTATATTATTTTTGCTTCTCGCTAAAAATGGCTTAGCGATAAAATAAAATTTTCATGAGAGAAATCACCAAAGAAACTTACCTTAAATGGTATGAAGATATGTTGTTTTGGCGCAAGTTTGAAGACAAGCTAGCGCAAGTGTATATTCAACAAAAAGTACGTGGATTTTTGCACTTATATAATGGTCAAGAAGCAATTTTGGCTGGTGCTTTACATGCGATGGACTTAGAGAAAGATAGGATGATTACCGCTTACCGTAATCACGTTCAACCTATTGGTATGGGCGTAGATCCTAGAAGAGTAATGGCAGAGCTTTACGGAAAAAAAACTGGAACATCTCAAGGTTTGGGAGGTTCTATGCATATTTTTTCTAAAGAACACCGTTTTTATGGTGGACATGGTATTGTAGGTGGTCAAATTCCTTTAGGTGCAGGAATGGCTTTTGGAGATAAATACTTTAAGAGAGATAATGTTACACTCACCTTTTTTGGAGATGGAGCTGCAAGACAAGGTACTTTGCACGAAGCCTTCAATATGGCGATGAACTGGAAATTACCAGTAGTTTTTTGTGTAGAAAACAATGGTTATGCTATGGGAACTTCCGTAAAGAGAACTTCTAATCACGAAGATATCTGGAAGTTAGGTTTAGGTTATGAAATGCCTTGCGGACCTGTAGATGCGATGAATCCAGAAAAAGTAGCAGAAGCGATGGATGAAGCTATCGAAAGAGCTAGAACTGGAGGAGGACCTACTTTCTTAGACTTAAAAACTTATCGCTATAGAGGTCACTCTATGAGTGATGCTCAAAAATATAGAACTAAAGATGAGGTAAAAGAGTATCAAAAAATTGATCCTATTACTCAAGTTTTAGATAAAATTAAAGAGAACGATTGGGCAACCGATGAAGAAATAAAAACGATCGATAAACGCGTAAAAGATTTAGTAAGCGAATGTGAGAAGTTTGCCGATGAATCTGAATATCCATCAACGAGTTTGATGTACGATGCGGTTTACGAACAAGAAGATTACCCTTTCACTCCTCATAAAATATAATTCTTATGGCAGAAGTAATTAAAATGCCTCGATTAAGTGACACCATGGAAGAAGGTACGGTGGCACAATGGCTTAAGCAAGAAGGTGACAAAGTTGAAGAAGGAGATATTCTTGCTGAGATTGAAACCGATAAAGCTACCATGGAGTTTGAATCTTTTCATGAGGGAGTCTTACTTCATATTGGGGTTGCTGAAGGTGATACCGCTCCGGTAGATCAATTGTTAGCAATTATAGGAGAAGAAGGAGAAGATATTTCAGATTTGATCAATGGTGATGATTCTGCTAAAGCGGATAAAAAAGAGGAAAAGAAAGACGATAAAGAATCTTCTAAAAAGGAAGAGGAATCTGAAAAAGAAAACGATAAATCAGAAGCGACAGAAGAATCTGAAAATGAATCAGATGATGACGCTAATGAAATTCCAGAAGGTGTAGAGGTTATAAAAATGCCTCGATTAAGTGACACCATGGAAGAAGGTACCGTGGCAACTTGGTTAAAGCAAGAAGGTGATCAGGTAGAAGAAGGAGATATTTTAGCCGAAATAGAAACCGACAAAGCTACCATGGAGTTTGAGTCTTTCTATGAAGGAACTTTACTTCACATTGGTGTAGCCGAAGGAGAAACTGCTGCAGTTGATTCCGTTTTAGCTGTTATAGGACCAGAAGGAACTGATGTTTCTGCTGTTCTTAACAATAATGGTGGAGGTACTCAAAAATCCTCAAGTAGTAAAAAAGACAATTCAGCTAAAGAATCTAAAAGTGAATCTGAAGAGAAAGAATCTTCAGAGGTGCAACACGAAGATGAAAGCGGAGACAGAATTTTTGCTTCTCCATTAGCTAAAAAAATGGCTGCAGATAAAGGTATTGATTTAGGGAAGGTAAAAGGCTCTGGTGAAAACGGTCGTATCGTTAAAAAAGATATCGAGAACCATAAACCACAACAGCAAGAAGCTTCCGCGAAAGCAAAATCAGAACCTGCTACCAAAACCGAAAGCGGAAATAAGGTTGAGGCTTATATGCCAGCAGGAGAAGAAAGTTTTGAGGAGATTAAAAATTCTCAAATGCGTAAAACCATTGCTAAACGTTTAGGAGAATCTAAATTTACAGCACCGCACTACTACTTAACGGTAGAAGTGAATATGGAAAACGCTATACTTTCTCGTAAGCAAATTAATGCGATCCCAGATACTAAAGTATCATATAACGATATGGTGATCAAAGCTTCTGCAATTGCTTTAAGGAAACATCCACAAGTGAACTCGCAATGGACAGGTGATGCTACTAAAATTGCTAAGCATATTCATATAGGAGTAGCTGTGGCTGTAGATGAAGGCTTGGTAGTACCAGTACTTAATTTTGCTGACCAAATGAGTATGACTCAAATTGGAGGAAATGTAAAAGATCTCGCAGGAAAGGCGCGTAATAAAAAACTACAGCCTAAAGAAATGGAAGGCAGTACTTTTACCGTTTCTAACTTAGGAATGTTTGGGATTACAGAGTTTACCAGTATCATTAATCAACCTAATTCAGCTATTTTATCTGTTGGCGCTATTGTAGAAAAGCCAGTAGTCAAAGATGGACAAATTGTGGTTGGTAATACTATGAAAGTAACTTTGGCTTGTGATCATAGAACTGTAGATGGTGCTACAGGAGCAAAATTCTTAGAAACTCTAAAACGTTATTTAGAAAATCCAGTAACTATGTTGGCTTAACCCACATTACTGTTTTATAAAACCTTAAAAATCCCGCTCTAAAAAGCGGGATTTTTTTATCTTTAGCCTTATGAGAAAAATAGTATATATAATCGTTTTCGTTGCGATTTCGGCTTGTGCACAGCATCAAGGAAAGGAAAAAGTGGATTCATCAACATCTTCTAAAAATTACAATTTCCAAGAAGCTGAAATTAAAAAATCACTTCAATTTTTGAGTTCAGATGAATTAAAAGGAAGAAGTACTGGTAGCGAAGGGATAGAAGCCGCAGCTTCTTATGCAGAAGATATTTTTAAAAACTACCAATTAAAACCTTATTTTGAAAGTTACCGAGATAGTTTTGAGGTAAAGGGGAAAACTGGATACAATATGGTTGCTTTTAAAGAAGGAACAGACCCTCAATTGAAAAATGAGATTATTATGTTGGGGGCTCATTACGATCATATTGGGATAGAGACACAAAGTAAAAGAATTATAGATAACGATTCTATTGCCAATGGGGCGAATGATAATGCGGCAGGTAGTGTAGCGGTTTTAGAAATGGCTAAATATTTTGCAAATAAAGAGACGAAAAGAAGTCTCATGTTTGTGCTTTTTTCAGCTGAAGAGATGGGGCTTTTAGGTTCTAAGCATTTAGCAAAGCGACTAAAAGAAGAAAAAGCACCTGTCTATTTTATGCTTAATTTTGAGATGATCGGGGTTCCGCTGCCACATCAAGATTATCTGGCTTATCTCACAGGCTTTGAGAATTCTACTTTAGCTGAGCGTTTTAATGAAGAAACGGGGAAAAATACCTTTGGTTTTTTTGAAAAGGCAAAATCCTTTCAACTGTTCAAACGAAGTGATAATTATCCCTTTTATGAAGAACTAAATGTTCCTGCACAAACATTGTGTACATTCGATTTTTCTAACTATCCTTATTATCACCATGTAGATGATGAAATGGAGTTTTTAGACATCACGCATATGGAAAACTTATTAAAAGAAGTGGTGGTGGGAATCGAAGCATTAGCTAATGAAAATGAAAAAACGATACAGTTAAAATAAAAGAATGAGCAAAAAAAAAATAATTGTTACAGGTACAAGTAGAGGAATAGGTTTAGAACTAGTGCAGATTCTTGCTAATGAAGGACATGAAGTTTTAGCGCTTTCGCGGAATGAAAAACCAGTTAAAGATTTACAACACGACCATATTCATAGCTTTCCTTTTAACTTAAATGAAGAAGAAGATCTTCATAAAGTAAGTGCGTTTGTGGAGAAAGAATGGGGTGGAAGTTTAGATGTTCTTATTCATAATGCTGGAAGTTTGGTGAATAAACCCTTCGAAGAAATTTCAGCTAAAGAACTCATGACGGTGTATCAAACCAATGTATTTGGTGTTTTTCAGCTTTCACAACAATTGATAGGGAAAATGTCGAAAAATGGACATGTAGTGACCATAAGCAGTATGGGCGGAGTACAAGGGAGTATGAAATTTGCAGGCTTGTCGGCTTATAGTTCTAGTAAAGCTGCTGTAATTAATCTTACCGAGTTACTTGCCGAAGAATACAAAGAAAACGGTCCTAGTTTTAATGTATTAGCTTTAGGAGCGGTACAAACCGAAATGTTACAAGAAGCATTCCCTGGTTATGAAGCGCCAACTTCTGCTAAAGAAATGGCCCAATATATAGCAGATTTCTCCCTTAACGGAAATAAATATTACAATGGTAAAATGCTTCAGGTTTCTAATTCTACTCCTTAAATAGATTCATGCAACAGGTGTTAGCTAAATATCTTCCAGAGCGAGCTGTACAGCCTTTGTTTCAGTTAATCGAGAACCATGCAATTCATTTAAAAATCGTAAATGAACGCAAAACACGGCACGGTGATTACCGCCAGATGGGTCAAGTGCATCAAATTACCATCAATGCCAATTTAAATAAGTATAGGTTTTTAATTACTTTGGTTCACGAGATTGCTCATTTAGTAGCTTTTCAAAAGTATGGAAGATTTATAAAGCCCCATGGAAAGGAATGGAAACATACCTTTCAACAATTAATGCTGCCATTATTAAATCCGTCTATATTTCCGTCAAGGTTATTACCATTATTAGCAAGACATTTTAAAAACCCAACGGCGAGTAGTGATACCGATGCTGTTTTATCTGTAGCATTAAAAGAATACGATCCCACTAGTGATAAAAACTATATATTTGAAATTCCTATGGGAAGCACTTTTAGAATCCCTAATGGGAAAATATTTAAGAAAGGAAAAAAAAGAGTGAAGCGCTATGAGTGCTTAGAAATGGAAAGTGGAAAAGTTTATATTTTTCAGCCTAATGCTCAAGTAGAATTAATAAAAGTTTGAAATTGATGGATAATAAAAATTATTTTGCAGTATTAATGGCAGGAGGCGTAGGTTCTCGTTTTTGGCCAGTAAGTAAGAAAAGCTATCCTAAGCAATTTCATGATATGTTAGGTACGGGAGAAACGCTTATTCAAAAAACTTTTTCTAGATTAGAAAAACTAATACCTGCAGAAAATATATACATTTTAACTAACGAATTGTATGATGACTTAGTTAGAGAGCAATTACCAAAAGTACAAGATCATCAAATTGTTTTAGAACCTTCTATGAACAACACCGCGCCTTGTATTTTATTATCTTCTCTAAAAGTTCAAAAAGAGAATCCAGATGCAGTGATGATCGTAGCTCCTTCAGATCATTGGATAGAAGATGAAGATGCTTTTATTGAGAATGTACAAACTACTTTTGATGCTTGCCAAAGAGATCAAAGCTTATTAATGACCTTAGGGATTCAACCTACATTTCCCCATACTGGTTATGGGTATATTCAATATCAAGAACAGGGGGCGACACCTATAAAAAAGGTAACTAATTTTACAGAGAAGCCAGACTATGCGACGGCAAAATCTTTTTTACAACAAGGAAACTATGTCTGGAATGCAGGTATTTTTATTTGGAGTGTAAAGGCAATCACTACTGCTTTTAAAAACTGTTTGCCAGATATGTATTCGCTTTTCGCGGAAGGAATTAATGATTATAATACCGCTACCGAAAAGCAATTTATAGAAGAGAATTATTCCAAGTCAGAGAATATATCTATCGATTATGGAATTATGGAAAAATCTGAACACGTCTCCGTCTTACCCGCAAAATTTGATTGGAACGATTTAGGATCTTGGGGTTCTCTTTACGATAAATTAGAAAAGGACGAAGCTAAAAACGTGGTCGTTAATGCTCAATCCTATATTGAAAATTCTACTGGAAATATCATAAGAACTACTAAAGGAAAAACAGTAGTGCTTAAAGATCTAAATGATTATATTGTGGTAGAAAATGAAGAGGTTTTACTTATTTGTCCTAAAAAAGACGAACAAGAAATTAAAGTGTTGAGAAATTCCGTAAAGGAAAAATTTGGAGACGAACTTATTTAATTTAGTACTTGGAAGAAAACAATACACATACCAACCCAGCAGAGGAGAGTCAAAAAGAAATCGTTAAACGAGATTTAAAAGGGACTTTTAAGAGCTTAAAACAATTTCTAAAAGATCTGTTAGATATAAGAACAGATACCGATAGAGATTCTACCATAGAAGCTGTAAAGAAAGATATTACCTTTAAGGGGCATAATGCTTGGATTCTTATCTTCTCTATTTTTGTGGCATCCATTGGACTAAATGTAAGCAGTACTGCCGTGGTGATTGGAGCGATGTTGATCTCCCCTCTTATGGGTCCAATCGTTGGGATGGGACTATCTGTTGCTATTAATGATGTAGATATGCTTAGGCGTTCTCTTATTAATTTAGGAGTGATGGTTGTTTTGAGTGTGCTTACCGCATTCTTGTACTTTTTAATTTCTCCGTTAAACGGAAGTAATGCCGAATTAGAAGCAAGAACGTACCCTACTATTTTAGATGTGCTTGTAGCTATTTTTGGTGGTTTGGCTCTTATTGTAGCTAAAACTAAAAAAGGGACGATAGCGAGTGTAATCTTTGGGGTTGCAATTGCTACCGCTTTAATGCCCCCTTTGTGTACTGTAGGTTATGGTTTGGCTCAAGGCAGCTGGTCTGATGCTGGTGGAGCTCTTTACTTATTTTCTATTAATGCAACTTTTATTGCACTTTCAACCTTTGTAGTTTCTAAATTATTAGGCTTTCCATTGGTGAAATATGCCAATTCTAAGCGAAGAAGGTTTATTGCCCAAATGGCTTCGGCGATTGCAATTATTGTTATGGTTCCTAGTATTTATTTGTTTTACAATATGCTAAAGGAATCTTACTTTAAGCAAGATGCCCAAGAATTTGTAGAGGAAGAATTGATGATTTATAAAGAATCTTTTCTTCAAAAAAATTCGACGATTGCTACTTTTGATGGTGGAAACGATCCTAAAATTGAAGTATCTTTCTTAGGAAAAGAAATTCCTAATTCTGTCATAAGCTTATGGAGGGAGAAAATGAAGAGGTATCCTAATTTAAAAAATACTTCACTTATTATCCTTCAAAATGAGAATACAGAATCTTACGATCAATTAGAATATATGAAAGAGTTTAAAAGACGAGACTCCTTGAATATTCTCAATAAAGATGAGCGTATTGCTTATTTGGAAGATGAGGTTTCTAAATTAGCTAGATTTAGTAAGAATGAAATTCCGTTTCAGCAAATTAGCAAAGAAGCTCAGTTAAATTATGAAGACATTCGGGCCTTTGGTTATGCCCAAAAAATAATTTCAGATTTTAATAAAGTTGATACTATCCCAGAATTTAATGTAGTCTGGAATGATAGTATAACTAAAGAAAAGAGAAATAAGGATGAGGTTAAGTTAAAAAAGTGGCTTCAGTTTAAATTAAATTTAGATACTATTTCTATGCAATCGAGTATAGAAAAAGCATCACCAAAAATTTCAGCGAAAGCTAAAAGTTAAATAATTTTAAAGGCCTTGTAATTGCGCTTTTCTAACTTTTTGAAACAAATCTGAGGAGTAAACAAAACTGGTTAACGACTCATTATCGGTTTTATAGATAATGCTTTTATCTCCTTGCCATTCTAATCTACCATCTTTTAAGAAGACTATATTTTCTCCAATTTCTAACACCGAGTTCATATCATGGGTGTTTATCACGGTAGTAATGTTATTCTCTTTAGTGATTTCGTGAATAAGATTGTCAATTAAAATTGCAGTTTTAGGATCTAAACCTGAGTTAGGTTCATCACAAAAAAGATATTGAGGTTTATTTACAATGGCTCTAGCAATAGCAACTCTTTTTTGCATTCCTCCACTAATTTCAGAAGGGAACTTATTATCTACTTTAAGTAGGTCTACACGATCAAGAACTTCTCTAACGCGTTCCATTCTTTGTTCTTTGCGTTGTTTGGTGAACATTTTTAAAGGAAACATTACATTTTCAGCAACACTCATAGAATCAAACAAGGCGCTACCTTGAAAAACCATTCCCATTTTCTTTCTAAGTTCTCTCTGCTGCTCTTTATTTAAAGTAGAGTACGCTTTCCCATCATACTCAATAGTACCATCGGTTGGAAGTATTAATCCTAATAAGCACTTTAAAAATACTGTTTTTCCAGCTCCAGACTGACCAATAATAAGGTTGGTTTTACCTTGAATGAATTCAGTATCTATACCTTTTAGAATTTCTTCTCCGCTAAAGCTTTTATGTAAGTCATTTACTTTTATCATTAGCTTAGTAATAATTGAGTGAGTATATAATTGGCGATAATTAAAATAACACTAGTCCACACAAAGGAAGTGGTACTAGCTTGTCCTACTTCTAAGGCTCCTCCCTTCATATAATAACCATGATAAGAAGGTACGGTCGCTAAAATAAGAGCGAAGATGAAACTTTTTATAAAAGCATAAGCTAAATGAAAAGGTATAAAATCGTTTTGTAAACCTTCTAAAAATTGATCACTCGCTACAAATCCTCCCATTACACCAGCCATGTATGCTCCTCCAATCCCTACGAACATAGCGATAGAAATAACAAAAGGATATAATAGCATAGCTACGATTTTAGGTAACACTAGATAATTTAGTGAGTTGATACCCATGACTTCTAAGGCATCAATTTGTTCGGTTACACGCATAGTTCCTATACTAGAAGTAATGTAAGAGCCTACTTTTCCTGCCATAATGATAGAAATAAAAGTAGGAGCAAATTCTAAAATGATAGATTGTCTTGCTGTAAAACCAATTAAACTTTTTGGGATTAAAGGATTGTTTAAGTTTAAAGCTGTTTGAATTGTAACAACTCCACCAATAAAGAATGATATGAATATAACAATACCCATAGAATTGATAATAAGATCATCAACTTCTTTAAAGATTAATGTTTTAAGCACCGAAGGTTTTGTCATCCTTCTAAAGATGTCCTTTAACATTATAAAATACTCACCAATATCGTGAAGGTACCTCATTCAAATATATTTTTTGTAAATCTAAAATAGAATACCCAAAAACAAAAGTATTTAACTTACAATTAATTTTAAATCCTTTTAACATGTGTATTTTTGTGTTTTTAAAGAAAACTCATGAAAAAAATAACTCTCTTATTGGTTTTAACCGCACTTTTTTATCAGTGTAAAACATCAAAATTAGACCAAAATAATTCGCTTACGGACGGTATAGATTCTACATCTACTAATCCGCTTTCTCAACAACCAAAATTGGTAGTTGGAGTAGTGGTAGATCAAATGCGGTACGATTACCTTACCCGTTTTTGGGATCACTTCCGCGAAGACGGTTTTAAAAAATTAGTTGGGGAAGGGTTTACCTGCAATAATAATCATTACAATTACGTACCCACCTATACGGGTCCTGGTCACGCTTCTATTTATACAGGTACTTCACCTAAAAATCATGGTATTATTTCTAACAATTGGTATGATAAGTTTTCTAACGAATATGTGTATTGCGCACAAGATGATACACGAGAAACCATTGGTGCCGAAACTACTGCAGGGCAAATGTCTCCTTGGAGAATGCAAACTACAACGGTATCAGACCAAAATCGTTTACATACCCAATTTAGAGGAAAAACAATTGGAGTAGCTTTAAAAGATCGTGGGGCGATTCTACCTGCTGGTCATACAGCAAATGCAGCCTATTGGTTTTATGGAAAAGATAAAGGTGTATTTATAACCAGTTCTTTTTATAGAAACGATTTACCGCAATGGGTGAAAGATTTTA
Source organism: Mesonia algae (assembly GCF_003253545.1). Lineage (GTDB taxonomy): Bacteria > Bacteroidota > Bacteroidia > Flavobacteriales > Flavobacteriaceae > Mesonia > Mesonia algae. The sequence goes on along the minus strand of NZ_QKYV01000001.1, from coordinate 29,925 downwards.
ATGCTTCAGGTAAAGTAGAAAGTTATTTAAAGCCTTGGAATACTTTAAAAGATATCACCACTTATATAGAAAGTGGAGCTGATAAAAATGATTTTGAACATCGCTTTCGCGGAAAAGAAACAGCAACATTTCCTTATGACTTAAATGAATTAAGCGAAGAAAATGGAGGTTACGATATTCTAAAATCAACACCTTACGGAAATAATATTTCAACCGATTTTGCTCTTGCTGCCATCGATGGAGAGCAGTTAGGACAAGATGAATTCACCGATTTTTTAACGCTAAGTTATTCTAGTCCAGATTATATAGGTCATAGTTTTGGAGTCAACTCAAAAGAAGTTCAGGATAATTATGTGCGTTTAGATGAAGACATTGCACGATTGATTAAAAATTTAGATGAAAAAGTAGGTAAAGGTAATTACACTTTATTTTTAACTGCCGATCACGGAGCCGTTCATGTACCTAATTACTTAAAAAGTAAAAAGATTCCTGCGGGTTATATGAATAGTAAAGCGTTGAAAGAAAAAGTGAATCAATTTTTAGGAGAAGAATACGGTATTTTAGATCTCATTAAAAATGTTTCTAACAATCAGATCTTTTTCGATAAAGAGATGTTGAGAGAGAAAAACATTAAGGCTATAGATTTAGCTAATCACCTAAAAGGATTTTTAATAGATCAGCCTCATCTTTATAAAGTATATACGCGTGAAGAAGTGGAAGCGATGAATAGTAACGACAAGTTAAAACACTTTGTAGAAAATGGATTTCATCAACAAAGAAGCGGAGATGTGATTTTCTTGTATGATCCAGCTTTTATATCCTATTCAGGAGTGGGAAGTACCCACGGTAGTTCTATGACTTATGATACCCACGTACCTTTAATTTTTTATGGTATGGGAATACAAAAAGGACAAACCTATGCAAAAACCGAAATTACAGATATTGCGCCAACCATTTCAGCTTTATTGGGAATCGCATTTCCTAATGCCGTAACGGGAGAAGTAATTCAAGAAGTTTTAGAAAAGAAATAATAAACGGATATTAAAAGAGCTTCTGCTTCATCTTTTTCCAGCGGTAAGCTCTTATCCATTTCCCTTCTTCGGGAGAGACCATAAAAGGAAGGTTGTTTTTTTTTGAGATAAGAAACCCCTTGATGTAATCAATAAACAAACGAGGTTGTTGTTTTTTCAACGCTAATTTAAGTGCGGCAATACAAGTAATTGAAAATCCGTATCGCATCTTATAAAAAGCTTCACCTTGTTTATAACGGGCTTTCGCATGATAGGTTTTTCCAGTAGGACGCAAATGTTTTACAGTTAGGTCTGAAGAAACACATATATCAAATCCATGATATTTTGCCAGTAGTTCATCTACGGTGTCCCAACCCATCACATTTTTAAGTCCGTTAATTTTGTCAAAACACTCTTTTGTATATGCCTTTAAAGCGCCTCTAAGATGATCTTTATTGGTTAAGGACTCTAGTTTCCATCCATTTTTGTGTGGAATCAAACAGACTCCACCAGCCATTCCAAATTTAGGATTTTCAAGAAATGCTTTTGAGATATGGGCTAGATAATTATTAGGGAAAATAAGATCGGCATCAAATTTACATAATACATCGTAGTTGTCATCTAACCTCTCAAGACCTTTGTGAAAAGCATTAATTACTTTGCTGCCAGGTAAATGTTCTTCGCTAGAGGAAATGTTGATGTAATTTATAAAACTATATTTTTCAGCGAAAGCTTTTAAAATATTTTCGGTATTATCGGTAGAGTGGTCGTTAACCACCATTATTTTTTTAGGAAGTAATGTTTGCTCTGTTAGAGACTGCAGAGTTTTGTCTATAAATGCAGCTTCATTATGAGCGGGGATAATGATGTAAATATCCATTTATGATACTCTTTCGGCGTAGACAATATAATAACGTGGAGTTATTTTTCTAAGTAAAGGTCTTATGCCAATTTTATTCACAGGGTTCGTCCACTTTTTAGAGTCGATTATTTTCCAACCTGCCTTTTCTAATAACCAATCAAATTGCCAATCTTCAAATTCGTGATAATGACGATCCCATTTATCGGTTTTACTTCTGTAGGCAGGAGAAAACCATAAACGTAACGGGATGCTGGTTACAAGTTTATCAGCTTTAATTTCTCGTAACACGTTAAAAGGAGCGATGAGGTGTTCAAATATTTCAAAAGCGGTAACAACATTTGCGTTAGAATGAATAACCGATGAAAAATCAAGATCTAAATCTTCCCCTTTTGTATTCTCAACTTGATACCCAGTAGATTTAAGACGTTCCGTTAACGGATTTTCAACTCCTAAATCTAAAAGTTGAGAATCTTTCGAGATATGTTTTTCTAAAAAATCTAGGGTTTCTTGGTATCGCTTATGCGGAAAATTTTTCTCGTACAATGGTGTAATCTTAAAATTTGTAAACAGCAGCGTTAATGTTCATACCTGCTCCAACACTCGCAAAGAGTACTACATCTCCTTTCTCTATCGATTGATCTTTGAGTTGTTTTCTTGTGACCAAATCTAATAAAGTTGGTAAAGTAGCCACCGAGCTATTTCCTAATTTTTGAATGCTCATAGGCATGACATTTTTAGGGGCAGGAACATCAAAAAGTTGATAAAACCGATCGCAAATAGCCTGATCCATTTTTTCGTTAGCTTGATGAATTAATAATTTTTTCACATCTTTAATAGTATATCCACTTTCATCTAAACAAGCTTTCATAGCAGCTGGAACTTTGGTAAGTGCAAAATTGTAGATTTTCCTTCCACTCATTTTAATATACTTGGTAGGCTGCAAATTTTCTTTATTGTAAGAACCATCAAAAGTTAAATAGTTTGCTTCCGCGGAAGCGTATGTAGCCGATTTGTGTGCGATAATACCTACATCTTCGCTATCTTTATATTCTATAATGGTAGCGCCTGCACCATCACTAAAAATCATACTATCGCGGTCGTGATCATCTACCACTCTAGATAAGGTTTCGGTACCAATAACCAAAATGCGTTTGGCCATTCCCGATTTTATAAATGCTCTTGCGTGAATCATTCCTTCGAGCCAACCTGGACAACCAAAAAGTAAATCGTAACCTACACAATTAGGGTTTTTGATTTTCAATTCATATTTCACTCGGGTCGCTAAACTAGGAACGGTATCTCCTTGAACATTTTTATTTTGTAAGTCGCCAAAATTATGGGCGACAATGATATAATCTAGCGTTTCAGGATCAATTTTAGCATCATCTATAGCTTTTTGAGCTGCGATGCTTGCCATATTAGATGCGGTAACACCTTCTGGTGCGTATAGCCTTTCATCTATACCAGTAATGGCTTGAAATTTTCTAATTATATTATCGTTAGTATCATTAATGGCAGAACCATCTTCATTTAAAAAACGATGATTCAAAAAATGAGAATTGATGATTTTTGTTTGAGGGATATAGCTTCCAACCCCTATAATTACTTCAGCCATAGATCTAAATATTGGTACAATGTAGTCATTTCTTTATATCCTAAAGAATATTTTATTAAAAATTAAGAAACCTTAAAGGAGGCTTTAATTATTAAAAAAAAATCAAAATGTTGAATTAATAATTTTTTATCTACTAAAATGCAAGTATGATAATTTAAGCTTTAAAATATTTTACTTTTTTATTGAAATGGTAAAATATTTAGTTTTTAAAAGTCTATTAATGTTTAAAACTTATAAAAATAAAAAAGCCCATAATTAATTTACAGGCTTTTCTATTTTAATAAATAAGAGTTTACATATATTCTTCCATTGGTGCACAAGTACACATAAGGTTGCGATCTCCATAAGCATCATCTACACGTCTTACTGATGGCCAAAATTTATTATCTGACACATATGGTAAAGGATAAGCTGCTTTTTCTCTAGAATAAGGAAAGTCCCAATCACTAGAAGTAAGCATTTTTAATGTATGCGGAGCATTTTTAAGAACATTGTTAGGTTCTTCTTTTACAACGGTGCTAATTTCTTCTCTAATAGAAATTAAAGCATCGCAAAAACGATCTAATTCTTCTTTGCTTTCACTCTCTGTTGGTTCTATCATCATTGTTCCTGCTACTGGAAAAGAAACTGTAGGAGAATGGAAACCATAGTCAATAAGGCGTTTCGCAATATCTACTACTTCAATTCCTTTTTCTTTAAAAGGTCTGCAGTCGATAATCATCTCATGAGCTGCTCTTCCTCTTTCTCCAGAGTACAACGTAGTGAAATGACCTTCTAAACGATTTTTAATATAATTTGCATTTAATATAGCATGCTCTGTACTAGATTTTAATCCTTTAGGACCTAACATAGTAATATAGGCATAAGAAATAAGGCATACTAAAGAAGAACCCCATGGTGCGGCAGAAATTGCATTTATAGCGTTTTCTCCTCCCGTTTTAATGATTGGGTTTCCTGGTAAAAATGGAACTAATTGCTTTGCAACACAAATTGGTCCAACACCTGGGCCTCCACCTCCGTGAGGAATAGCAAAGGTTTTATGTAAATTAAGGTGACAAACATCTGCGCCAATATTTCCTGGATTGGTTAAGCCCACTTGCGCATTCATATTTGCACCATCCATATAAACTTGTCCGCCGTTATCGTGAACGATTTGTGTAATTTCTTTTATGGCAGATTCGTACACCCCATGCGTAGATGGGTAAGTAATCATTACTGCCGAAAGATTATCTTTATGTTTTAAAGCTTTTTCCTTTAAATCTTCTACATCAATACTTCCAGATTCATTTGCTTTGGTTACGACCACTTTCATTCCTGCCATTACTGCACTTGCTGGATTAGTACCGTGAGCGGAAGAAGGAATTAAACAAATATTTCTGTGGTGATCTCCACGAGATTCGTGGTAAGCTCTAATTGCCATTAATCCTGCAAATTCTCCTTGAGCACCGGAGTTGGGCTGAAGTGAGGTTGCAGCAAAACCAGTAATTTCAGTTAACTGGTCTTCTAATTTTTTTAATACTTCTTGGTAACCTTGTGCTTGATCAATGGGTACAAAAGGGTGAATATTTCCCCATTGAGGGTAGCTTAACGGAAGCATTTCTGCTGCAGCATTTAGCTTCATTGTACAAGATCCTAAAGAAATCATAGAGTGATTTAAAGATAAATCTTTACGCTCTAATTTCTTGATGTAACGCATCAATTCAGTTTCAGAATGGTATTTATTAAATACTTCATTCGTCATAAAATCACTATCTCTCGCTACGTTTTCTTTATCGATAATATCTTTCTCTAAAGAAGTAACTTTGATAGAAGCTTTTCCTGCTACGTGAGCAAAAACAGCAATAATATTGTTAAGATCGGTTAAGCTAGTTGCTTCGTTTAAGCTAATAGAAACCGTGTCTTCTTCTGGGTAGTAAAAATTAATTTCGCTAGCTTCAGCAACTTCTTTTATTTTGGCTGCATTCGTTTTAATGCGAATCGTATCAAAATAATAGTCGTTTTCTTGGTAGTAGCCTAATTGTTCTAGAGCATCGGTAAGTTCGGCTGCAGAGCGGTGAACTTTATTGGCTATATATTGTAGACCTTTTGGTCCGTGATAAACACCATACATAGAGGCCATTACAGCTAGTAATACTTGTGCAGTACAAATATTTGAAGTGGCTTTGTCTCTTTTTATATGTTGCTCGCGTGTTTGTAAAGCCATTCTTAAGGCTACATTTCCGTCAAGGTCTTTAGTTACCCCAATAATTCGTCCTGGGATATTTCTTTTATATTCTTCTTTGGTTGCAAAATATGCTGCGTGTGGTCCTCCGTAACCTAATGGAATACCAAAACGTTGCGTGGTACCTACAACTACATCTACACCAAAGTTACCTGGAGCTTGTAGTTTTACTAGGCTTAAAATATCTGCAGCGACAGCAATTTTAATTCCTGCTTCTTTAGCTTGAGCGATAAACGGAGCGTAATTGTAAATCCTTCCGCTGGTTCCTGGATATTGAAGAATAGCTCCAAAGAAATCTTCAGAGAAATTAAATTCTTCGTGGTTTCCTACCACCAGTTCAATCTCTAAAGGATTGGCTCTGGTTTGCAATAAAGAAAGTGTTTGGGGTAAAATCTCTTCAGAAACAAAAAACTTTACTGCTTTTCTTTTCTTTTGGTCACGATCTCTAACCGCAAACAAGAGTGTCATGGCTTCCGCAGCAGCGGTAGCTTCATCTAAAAGTGAAGCGTTTGCCAACTCCATTCCTGTAAGATCGGCCACCATGGTTTGAAAGTTAAGAAGCGCTTCTAGTCTACCTTGAGCAATTTCTGCTTGGTAAGGAGTATAAGCTGTATACCATCCTGGATTTTCTAATACATTTCGCTGAACTACAGGAGGAGTAATAGATTGATGGTATCCTAAACCTATATAGGTTTTAAACATTTTGTTTTTAGCAGCAAGTTTGGTAATGTGCTCCAAATATTCTTGCTCGCTTAAAGCTTCGTTTAAATCTAGGTCTTTTTGTAACCTTATGTTGTCTGGAATGGTTTCGTAAATCAATTGATCTAAAGAATCTACTCCTACAGTTTTTAGCATTTCTGCTATGTTTTCTGGTCTAGGACCAATATGTCTTAATGCAAAAGAATCTGTGTTCATGTATTAAAAAATATAGTTGTGTTTGTGGTTTGCAAAAATACATTTTTTCTAAAGAAAACAATGTTAATTCTGTAGCTTATCAGTATACTTTAAAAGGCATAGTTAAGGTCTCATTTTAAAGCTTTATTTTTGAATTATGAACCTCTTTAAAAAAGCGATTAACTTTTATATTAACAGCAGTATTCACGTAGCTTTGGCGGTTACTGGTTTAACAGCAGTAACAAGCATAAGTTTTTTAGGTAAGCTTAATCTTCATGTTCTTCTTTTCGTGTTTTTTGGGACTATTTCTGGCTATAATTTTGTGAAATATGCTGGGATTGCAAAATTGCATCATTACAGCCTTACGAAGAATTTAAAAATGATTCAGGTCTTTTCATTATTCGCATTTTTAGGTTTGCTTTACTTTTTTTCTCTTCAATCTACTAATTTTTTAATTCTGACTGGCTTTTTGGGTTTTTGTACCACCTTGTATGCTATACCTTTTTTACCAAAGCATAAAAACCTAAGAAATTTAAGAGGGACAAAAATTTTTATCATCGCTTTTGTTTGGGCAGGAGTTTGTGTTTTATTACCTCTTGTAGATGAAGTATCTCTTTTAAATTATAAAGTATGGGTAAAGTGGCTTCAAGTTTTTTTATTTGTGATTTCGATCACCATTCCTTTTGAGATAAGAGATCTAAAATTTGATGATGATGGTTTAGGTACTTTGCCTCAGTTGGTAGGAGTAAAGCAAGTGAAAAGAATAGGCTATTTGCTAATAGCATTGGTAATGGGTATGCAAGGAATTTTAAGTGAATTAAAATTTATAACGATGTTACCAGTAATCCTTATCGGAATTTTAAGTGCAATTTTTATAAAGTTAGCAAGAAAGCAGCAGCGTGAATTTTATGCTTCTTTTTATGTAGAAGCAGTTCCTATAATATGGTTTTTATTAGAATTAGGAATAGGGTATATAAAGTGGTAGGAATGATTTATGAATTTTTAGAACTTGAGTTTTGCATTTGCTTTTGAAGTAGCATTTTAAAACTCTCTTGTTCTTCTGGGGTTAAATTACTAAGCTTCGCATTTTTAATTACTTCGCTAAGCTGAGTGTTTTTTTGAGAATATTTTCGGCATTCTCCACACATAATTAAATGGAATTTTAATTTGAGTTTTTCCCAAATACTTGCCTCGTCATATTGACATTTATCACAGAACACTCCGTATTTTTCACAGAGTGAATGTCGTAAATTTTTTGATGTACTCATATTATAACCATTTGTCTTCCATACAATCAGCCATTTTTTTTCTGGCTCTATGTATAATTACCCATAAATTAGACGGACTAATATTTAAATCATTACAAATTACTTCGGTATCGTAATTGTCAATGGTTTTCATTTTAAAGACTTTTGCTTGTTGTTCTGGGAGGGAAGAAAGGCAGTTAAATATAGTGCTTTTTAGCTCATCATTCATTAAAGTATCTTCAGCAGTAACATCATCATGATCAGCGACCTGTTCCTCTAACCAATCCCCGTCATCGCCTTCGTTATTATAGTTTATTTTAACTTCAGCTTTTCCTTTATTAGAGTTTATTTTACGGTAATAGTCAATAATCTTGCGTTTTAAAATGGAAACTAACCAAGTACGTTCGGTGGCTTCTCCTTTAAAATTCTTCATAGATTTTAATCCGGCAAGAAAAGTTTCAGAAATAAGATCTTTTGCAATATCTCTATTGTTTACCCGTGTTATGGTATAATTAAAAAGAAAATCAGAGTAACGATCTACCCATTTTTCTGGATTAATTTGATTTTCTTTGCTCGGTGGCATGATAGAATATTAATTAGTGCGATAAAGCTACAAATAATATAAGGTATATTTTTGTTGTTAACTGTGAAAAAAAACATAAAATGAAGCAACTTCTTATCATAGGTTACATTTGGCCAGAGCCTGCTTCTTCGGCGGCAGGGAGTAGAATGATGCAACTCATAGATCTATTTTTAGAAAAAGGTTACCAAATAACTTATGCCTGTCCTGCTAGATTTTCTGAATATGCAGTTAATTTAGAGGAAATTGGGATAGAGCAAGTACAGATTGAAGCCAATAAAAGTGAGTTTGATAGCTGGTTAAAAGAGCTTAATCCTTCTATAGTGATGTTTGATCGCTTTATGATGGAAGAGCAATTTGGATGGCGAGTAGCAGAGCAATGCCCTAATGCTTTTCGTATTTTAGATACCGAAGATTTACATTTTTTTAGAAAAGCTCGTTACGAGGCTGCTAAAAAAAATAGGGTATTAACTAAAACCGATTTGTTTTCTAAAGAAGCTAAAAGAGAAATTGCCAGTATTCTACGTTGTGATCTCACCTTAATTATTTCTGAAGCAGAAAGAGATTTGTTAACCGAAAAATTTAGAATTGATAGAGACCTTTTACTCTATATTCCGTTTTTAGTTCCTAAAGAGCGTACCTCTCCTTCAACCGAGCTAACTAACTTTGAAGAACGCGAAAATTTTATTTTCATAGGAAATTTTTTACACGATCCTAATTGGGATGCCGTGCTATATTTAAAACAAAACATTTGGCCTATTATTAGAAAGGAATTGCCAAAAGCAGAGTTGCATATTTACGGGGCTTATGCTACCCAAAAAGTAGAACAATTACATAATAAAAAAGAGAAATTCTTTATAAAAGGGAGAGCCACTGAAGCATTAAGTACTATAGAGAAATATAAGGTATTACTGGCGCCTCTACGATTTGGAGCAGGAATTAAAGGTAAGTTTATTGATGCTATGCTCACGGGTACTCCAAGCGTAACTACTACTATAGGAGCTGAAGGTATATGTGGAATTTACCCTTGGAACGGAGAAATTTCTAACAATGATCAAGAAATTGCCGATGCCGCATTTATGCTGTATACGCGAGAAAAAAGATGGAATAAAGCTCAGCAGAACGGTTTTAAAGTGATTCAGAATCGATTCCAAAAAGAAAATTTTAGCTCTCATTTTTTCGATACAATTAGACGTTTGCAAGAGCGTTTAGAAAAACATAGGCAACAAAATTTTATGGGATCTATGTTAATGCACCATACCTTACAAAGTACAAAGTACATGTCTTTATGGATAGAAGAAAAAAATAAAAAGAGCTAATGGCAGGTATTTATATACATATTCCATTTTGCAAACAAGCTTGTCATTATTGTGACTTCCATTTCTCTACAGGGTTAAATAAGCAGCCCCAAATGGTAGCAGCTATTCATAAAGAAATTTTGCTCCGCAAAGAAGAAATTAAAGAGGAAGTAAAGACTATTTATTTTGGAGGCGGTACGCCAAGTTTGCTGACCAAAGATCAAATTAAGGACATACTCGATACGATTTATAAGAATTATGATGTTTCGCTTAACGCGGAAATCACTTTAGAAGCAAATCCAGATGATTTATCTCTAGAGAAGATCCAGGAATTATCACAAACTCCAATCAACAGGTTAAGTATAGGAGTGCAGTCTTTTTTTGAAGAAGATTTACAGCTTATGAATCGGGCTCATAACCATGAGGAGGCGTTAACTTCTATTCGGGAAGCGAAGAAGTTTTTTGATAATATTTCTATAGATCTCATTTACGGAATACCTCATATGAGTAATGAGCGTTGGCAACAAAATCTCGATATTGCTTTATCTTTAGAGGTTCCTCATATTTCTAGTTATGCATTAACGGTTGAGCCAAAAACAGCTCTAAAAAAAATGATAGAAAAAGGAAAAGTAGCTCCTGTAGATGATGCGCTTGCTGCCAAACATTTTAAAATCTTGCAAGAAGTAATGAGTTCGGCAGGTTTTGTCAACTATGAATTTTCAAATTTTGGAAAACCTGACTACTTTTCAAAAAACAATACAGCTTATTGGATGGGAGAATCTTACTTAGGAATAGGTCCGTCGGCACACGGTTATCATCAAGGGGTGAGAAGTTGGAATGTATCTAACAATCCTAAATACATAAAGGCCATCGAAGAAAATCAACTTCCTATAGAAAAAGAAACCTTATCTAGTAATGATGCGTACAATGAATATATAATGACGCGTTTACGAACGATGTGGGGAATTAGCTTATTGGAAATAGAAGAACTTTTTGGAAATAAATATGTGAATTATTTACAAAAAGAGCTTCCTGTTTTTATAGAGAAAGGACTTATAAAAAAGAATGAAAATAATTATACCATCACTCAAAATGGAAAATTTTTAAGTGATGGTATAGCCTCAGACTTATTTTATATAACGTAGTTTTTGCGTTAGGGATTGAGCGGTTTGTCTGAGCTCTTTTGTTTTGATAAAAACAAAAAGCGAGTAGCGAAAGCCCGACCCGTAGGGAACGCCCAAAAATTAACCTAAAATATTGGCAACCTCTTTATTAATGTTCTCTAAGAAAGTTTCATCTTCTTTAGTGAAAGGATCTGGGGTATTCGAATCAATATCAATTTGTCCTATATTTTCACCATTTACAAATAAAGGAATCACGATTTCACTCTTCACATTGATATTGCATGAAATGTAATTGTCTTGTTCTTGTACATTAGGAACTACAAAGTTGGCATTAGATTCGGCTACTTGACCGCAAATTCCTTTTCCAAAAGGGATAATGGTATGTTCGGTTGGTTCTCCTGCATAAGCTCTTAATTTTAGCTCACGTTTATCACCATTTTTAAAGTAAAAACCTACCCAATTGTAGTAGGAGATATTTTCTTTTAATAAGGAGCACACTTCGTTAAGGCGGTGATCAATCGATAATTGCTCGTTTTGAATAAGCTCTGTAGCTTTAACTTGAATTTCTTGTAAGGTCATTTTCAATTTTTTACGCAAAAGTATTTATAAAATACCGCTTAGTGAATTTCTAATTCTATAAATTTGTATTAAAAGTTATTCCCTTGATAGAACTTATAAAAAAAAATAAGGCCGTTGTAAAGTTTCTTCTATTGTTTGGCGGCTCTTATGTGATCTTAGCTTTAGGTTATCAATACTATTTGACTCACTTTTCTTCTCAAGAATATTACCCAGACTATATAACCCATTTGGTGACTAAACAGAGCAAATATGTAGTAGAAAGCTTAGGGTATGATGTGCGTATAGCTCCTCATCCTAATGATTTATCTATGAAGTTTATTGTAAACAATAACTATGTAGCTAGAATTGTAGAAGGTTGTAATGCCATAAGTGTTATGGTTTTATTTGTCGCTTTTATTATCGCTTTTCACAACAGTTTTAAAAAGACTTTTCTTTTTGCTTTTACAGGTGCTACACTTATTTATGCTTTAAATATTATTAGAGTAGGCTTGCTTTGTATAGGAATTCACGAGTATCCAGAATATGCTTCTTTTTTACATGATATTGTTTTTCCTGGATTTATCTACGGAGTCGTTTTCTTGCTTTGGATGATTTGGGTGCGAATGAGTACGGAGAGAAAAAAAGTTAACACATGAAAATCATCAAATGGGTTTTAGGAATAGGTTGTTTAATTCTCCTAGTGAGCGTACGCTTATTTGAAGAAGTTCTTTTTCATGATCCTTTGGTAGATTTTTTTAGATCTAACTTTACCCAGGCAGAACCGCCTGTATTGGAGAAATGGAAGTTGATGAGTTTGACCTCTGCCAGATTCTTTATCAATACGCTTTTATCATTAATCATATTATATCTAGCATTTTCAAAGAAGAGTATTTTAAAATTTTCGGGGTTATTTTATGCAGGAAGTTTTATTATTTTAATAGGTTTATTCTACTATCTTCTTTCTCCGCTTAAAGCGGAAAACTATATGTTTTTATTTTATGTGCGTCGATTTTTAATTCAGCCGCTCTTCTTAATTTTATTATTACCGGCATTTTATTACCAACAGAACATAAAAAAAACCGACTTGTAAGTCGGCTTTTTTATAAACAGATGATAATTTATCTATTCTTATTTCTTTACTTTCTCTGATGGTGATAATTTAATTTCTTTTAGAAATTTTTGATACTGCCCATCATCTAAGAATTTTTTAGTAGTTGATCTTAATGAATTTTCAAATTTTTCCTTGTTTAAAAAATATGCATCATCTTTTTTAGAAGCATTATTCACATGAATTTCTGTATTTAAATTATAAGCATAAAGACTTCTTTCCATTCTTTTTTGATCGTCAACATCTAAATCTAAACTTCTAGTTAACATTTCTACCTGCTTTCTAGTTTCTGTACGAATTTCATCGTTATTAACTCTCTTTTCTTGTGCATTCATATCTGGTGAAAATGTTAAGAATGCTAAACTGAAAGCAACAAGTGTAAGTATTTTTTTCATTTTAATGGGTTTTTAGTTAAAATATGTGGGATAAATATACATTTTTTTTCAAAAAAGATAGACAGAACTAATAATATTTGTCTGAAAACTATATGTTTTTATTCTATGTGCGTCGATTTTTAATTCAGCCGCTCTTCTTAATTTTTATTATTACCGGCATTTTATTACCAATAGAACATAAAAAAAACCGACTCGTAAGTCGGTTTTTAAATGATAATTAATAGTTGGAATTATCTTATCCTCTAGGGTCTAAAATAATATCTATTCTTTCTACTAAATCTTGTAAGTGGTATCTACTCATTTTATCTGATGTTCTACCAATAGCACGCTGTACTTCTCTTTTTAGATTATTAAGTTCTGCTCTTACTACAGGACGAATATCACTTTGCTCTACATTAATATCACTATGATTAATCCAATTTCTATATTTTGAAGGAATTGAGTTTTGCTTTTCTTTCATTAAGTAAGCCATTCTGTCTACATAGGCTCTTTGAAGGTTTCTTCTATAGATATCTATTGTATTTCCTCTAGAGAGTTCACTAAATACTCCAGATCTTAAATCGCTCATCATATCTAATAAACCATAAGCATTTTCATTGATGGTTTCATTTTCAATTAACCTTGCCATTCTTCCAAAATCAAGAATATTATTTAAGGTTCTTACTTGGTAGCTTCTCAAACGCTCTACGCTTCCGTCAAATTCAATTTTATTAAATATAGATGCATCTAATAACCACTCTGGTGTGGTAAACAATTGATCTTGTAAAAAGCTCATAGCTCTTTTTTGTTTTTCCGTGTCAACGTGAGTATAAACCGCGCCTTCTTGATCGTAAGTTTTGTAATGCTCATATACACCTCCAATATTAGCAGTTACATGGCCCATATATCTATTATACTGACTTAATATTTGTTTATATAAATCGTCTAAATCTTGATAGTCTTTACCGTCTTCTGCAGTCCACTCTATAAGATTAGGCACGATTCTTTTAAGATTTTTAATACCATACTCACTAGCTAACATGCTGTCATCTCCTAAATCTTCGGTTTGAGAACTTGGGTCGATAGTACTACCGCTTTGTTGGCTTCCGAAACGATACATTGGGTTTCCTGCATGTTCTAGAATCCATTCATCTAAAATAGGTTTTTCTTCTTTTGCAGATTTATCTAAAATAGGCCTGTAACCCCAACTAATAGAATACTTATCATAAATACCAATATTAGGCATTAAGGCAACATCACCATCTCCTGGTTGAGCGATATAATTGAAACGAGCGTAATCCATAATAGATGGAGCGGTTCCATATTTTTCAGTGAATTCTGGGTTACGTAAATCTTCTACTTTGTAGGCAACACTACTTCCCATATTGTGTGGTAAACCTAAAGTGTGACCTACTTCATGTGAAGAAACAAAACGAATAAGTCTTCCCATCACCTCATCTTTAAATTCTACACCACGAGCGTCTTCATTGATGGCTGCGGTTTGTACAAAAAACCAGTTTCTCAATAAAGTCATTACATTGTGATACCAGTTAATATCTGATTCTAAAATTTCTCCCGAACGTGGATCACTAACGTGTGGTCCATTTGCATTAGGAATAGGAGAAGCTAAATACCTAACTACAGAATATCTAACATCTTCTGGACTCCAGTCTGGATCTTCTTCTTTGCTTGGAGCTTCTTTAGCAATAATCGCATTTTTAAAACCTGCAGCTTCAAAGGCAACTTGCCAATCTTCAATCCCTTGTTTAATGTAAGGAACCCATTGCTTTGGAGTCGCTCTATCTATGTAATAAACAATTTGTTTTTTTGGCTCTACTAATTCACCATTTAAAAACTTTTGCTTGTCTTCTTCTTTTACTTCTAATTTCCAACGGTCTAAATAGGTAACCTCTTTACTTTTTTGTGCACTTAGACCATAATCGGTTTGACTTCTTGCAAACCAGCCCACACGCTCATCGAAATAGCGCCTTTTCATTGGAGTTTTTGGTAGCAATATCATAGAGTTGCTAAATTCTAAAGAAATAGAACCCGTTGCACTATTTGATGGTGGTTGCGAAGCGTTATAAGTTTTTACGTGTCTTACCTCAATGTTTTTAGGGAAACTTCTAATTGTATCGATGTAAGATCTATCGTCATCTAAACGAGAGATTTTATAATTTTTCCTTCTGGATTGTGGAAAACCAAGTGCAGCAATATCTTTCTTATATAAATCGGTTACTTCAATTACCGTATTATTATTGATAGAGTCTTTATGGAATGCTTTAATAGGAAAAGAATATAAAATAGGCTCAAAATTAGAGTTGACAACCGCCTCATGAACCGGAAGAGAATCTGCAGCTACTACTTCGTGAGAAACAACTCTAAGTAAGACATCATCGCCTTTTTTTTGCCAGCGAAGTACTTGAGTGTTTTGTTTTCCTCCCCCAAATCCTAGTCCGTTTGCAGTTTTAGCAATTCTTGTTACCATTAACATTTCACGGTTAAAAAGCGTATCTGGAATTTCGTAAAAATACTTTTTGTCTAGTTGATGGACGGTAAATAATCCTTGGTCAGATTTTGCATCTTTGGTAATTACCTTTTTATAATCTTTAATGTCTCCCTTTTTAGAGGTTTCGGCTTTAGCTTGCGGAGCTTGCTTTTTTTGAAAAATAGCACAACTGCTTAACGAAAGGCTTATTCCGATAAGGCAAGTTTTAAATAATAATGATTTATTCATGAATATATAGTTGATTTAAGTGTTTCTTATTACTTTGACCAAAGAAAAGTATAATGGTTTAACTCTACCTTAAGAATTTAATTTTCCTCTAGACTAATCTTTAGATGATTAATACTTTGTTGTTGTTTTATTTTACGGAAATCAAATTTTGACACATACTTTTTTTCCATAAATGTCCTCGACCAAAAACTACGTTTTATTATAAAAAAAGGATCTTTAATCATAAACTGCGGAATAAAATAGTACCATTTAATCCCTTGTCGCTTATAAAATGATATAGCTTTTTCTTTTAGTCCTAATTCTTTAGAGGCAGTAATGATAGCACTTCTTTGACATTTTGATCCTTTGTAATGATTCGCTGTTTTAGTATTGAATCCGTAAATATAAAATTGATCTTTTACTCGTTTATAGTTTTGATAACGTGACCAACCATCCATAAGCACTAGGAAAATATGTACAAAAGAAAATAGAAAGCTTACTAGCCAAAATACAGAAAATAAAGCGGAGGCATTTTGTAAAGCTTTATATAAAAAGTACCCATATATATAAGATTCTAAAACAAATAAGAATAGAGAAAAATAAAGAAGTTTCCCTACCTCTAAATAAGATATTAACCAATGTCGTTGTTTAGGAAGTTCTTGAGGGAACATATAGTTAGCTTGCTTGATAAAAAGACAGATGAGTTATTCGCTTCTAATTTACTATAAAAAAAACTTAGTGTTTCTATTTTCTTTAGTCTATGTAGCGTGAAAAATAAAAATATGTAATCTCATATAAATTAATTAACTTGTTATCGCAACTTAAATAAAATATACAATGGCATCAATTTTAGATTTATTAAAAACAGAAGCAGGTCAAAATTTAATCAATGGAGCAAGCAAAGAAGTTGGCGTTTCTAAAGAAAAAACAGGTTCGGTTCTTTCTATGGCTTTGCCCGCCATATTAGGTGCTATGAAATCTAACGCTAATACCAAAGAAGGAGAAGAGAATCTTAATAAGGCATTAGAGTCTGAAGAACATGATGGTTCTATTTTAAATAACCTTAGCGGAATGTTAGGTGGAGATAACAGCAGCTTATTGGGTAAAGGAGCTGGGATTTTAGGAAATGTTTTGAGCGGTGGAAAAGAATCTGCCTTAACAGCAAACATTAGTAAAATGACAGGAGTAGATGCTTCATCTGTTGGGAAAATCATTAAAATGGCAATGCCTTTGGTTATGGGCTTTTTAGGAAAACAAAAGCAAAATAGTGGCGGTGGTTTGTCATCTTTATTAGGTTCTGCGATGGGAACGAGCGGAGATAAAGATGCGTCTATGCTAAATGATATTGCTGGAAATTTTTTAGGAGGAAATAAAAAAGACGGCGGTGGTGGTCTTGGAGGGCTCTTCTAAAGAATCTTATCCATAGAAAAAATAAGCCTTTTTAAGAATTTAATTTCTAGAAAAGGCTTTTTCTTATTAATATTTCAATTAATCTATTGGGTTAGAATCAGATGAAGAGTCTAAAATATTTAAAAGTACTCCGTAGACATCTTTTTTTTCTATTTTAGATTTTATCCAAGAATAAAACCCTAACATCAAAATATCGGCAGGTTTTTTAGACATATCTATAAAACTATTTTCTAATTGATATTTGAGTTTCATTGAATTGTTATCCTCGGGATGGTCAAAGTAAAGTTTCACTAATTGCATAAATGTAAGAATTCGAATTTCACCTAAAACTTTAAGTCGGTTGCCAAAGCGTTTATAAAAAGATTGAAAATGATCATATACTAAATCTACTTTTTCTAATTCTATAAGAACTATAATATGAATCAAATTCTTTTTAATTACCCACAATAAATCTATTTTTTTCTCATACCAGTGATCGCTATGCTGAAATTCTTTTAATAAATGATAAGCTTTTTGATGCTTTTGTTGAAGAATAAAGCAAACCGCTAAGGTGAGGTTGAGGTTAGGAGTTTTAAGACTAGAATCTTCTAAAGTTATTATAGCGTTTTTAAGTTGATTGGTGTAAATAAGATTGAGTGCTTTAAGTAAAGTTAGATCTTCCTGAAAAATATCACCAAATTTGTTGTCTTGGGATTTCTCTTTTAATTCTCCTATAAGTAGAAGCGATTTTTTAAAATTCTTAGTTCTAAAATAAATATTAGCCATTAAGCTTAGCATATGTAGATAATAATACTGGTGTTTTTCTATAAGATGAGACTTCTTTTTTACGATGTTAAAGAGTGTAGTAGAATACCCTAAAATGTCAAAATAATCACTTTGTTGTTTCGCTGCCGCGGACAATATACTAAGCAGTTGAAATAAAGATTTAAAAGTAAGGGTGTCTTCTGCTTTAATATGAAATTTTGAAAACACATTTTCAACTAACTTTTTCGAGTTCTGAAGCGGATTCTTTTTAAGTCCTGTTTCAATTTCGGCGTAAGCCATATTGAGTAGAAACTCGTTATTAAAAGATGCTAAGTTTTTGTTGGCTTCATTAAAAAGATCAGATAAAGACTTGCTTTTTTGGTGTTTTGCGTATTGTATTTTGGTATGATAAACTTCATTAAGAATACTGTATAATTCAAATTTTTTAGCTAAATCTTCTGAACGTTGTAGCGTTTTTACTGCTAAAGGAAGAACTTGCTTTTCAAAAAATATACGACTGGCTAATAATAATTTTAAACATGTGATTTCTTCAGATGTTTCTCCCGAAAAGCTGTGCGCAGCAATAACTTCAATGATATTTTCTTGAAGTCGGTTACAGAGCGCATAAAATGCATTTTTGGATGGTTTGCCGTAAATTCTTTCATCTAAACAATCTGTTTTCCCTTTACGGATATAGTTAAACAATAAAATGTTTTTAGCATCACCACGTTGATTGTTGTCTTTTAAAAATTTGAGAACTTTTTGTTGCTCTTCAGCGCTTAGAGCTTCTACTAAATTAATTAATAACATAATTTAATCGTAAGTTAAATGTGCTAATATACTAGTAAATTTAGTATATAATTAAATTTTTATTTCATTTGAATCGTAAGAATATATAAAATTTAGATTAGCTGTAGGTTGAAGCTTCTCGCATCTTTGTAAGTACAAACATCAAAAACATAGAATTATGGAAATGCAAACAGATTTTAAAAATGAACAAGTAGAATTAAAGAAAACCAAAAGAAATCCGTTTAACGGAAAACCTACAGGAGCATTTGTATCTGCTTCTTGGTCGGCTTTATTTATAGGAATGATATCCTTTTGTATTGGATTATGGAATGCAGAGATGCTACTTAATGAAAAGGGATATTATTTTACCATCCTTTTATTCGGACTGTTTTCTGTGATTTCGGTACAAAAAAGTGTGAGAGATAAACAAGAGGATATTCCCGTAACCGATGTCTATTATGGTATTAGTTGGGTAACCACCATTGCTTCTATTTTGTTATTAATTATAGGACTTTGGAACGCCGATTTAGAATTGAGCGAAAAAGGTTTTTACGGCATGTCGTTTACCTTGGCTTTATTTAGTGCTATTGCGGTACAGAAAAACACAAGAGATATAAAATGGATTGATAGAGAAGATAAGTAAAACACCAAAACAGAACTTTAAATAAGTTCTGTTTTGATGTTTGTAAACGGCTCTAAATAATTATTTAGAGCCGTTTTTTCAAACTAAAGAAGAAGATGGAACAAAAAAAGGAATCATTCCGTAAAGAATGATTCCTTTTTTCTTTTATAAAATACCCTTTAAATAAGCTGAGGATAAAACTCTTTTATTTTTCTAAGGCTATAAACAAACCTTCGTCGGTTTTATTAACGTTCGCTAATTTATGTTTGCGCAAGCCTTTGGTAGCTTTATCCCATTTTTTATTACTTAGACCAGAAGCATTTTTTAAACTTTCCAATTCTTGTGGAGACTCCTTTTTTAGTAAATCTAAAATTGTTTTCTCTTCTTCGCTTAATTCTACTTTTTTACGTTCTGGGCGCATTTGTGGGAAGAATAATACTTCTTGTATAGAAGGATTGTTAGTTAAAAACATGATTAATCTATCCATTCCAATTCCTAAACCAGAAGTAGGAGGCATTCCGTATTCTAAAGCACGTAAGAAATCTTGATCTATAAACTCTGTAGCCTCATCGTCTCCTTTTTCAGCTAACTTTAATTGTTCTTCAAAACGCTCACGTTGGTCAATAGGGTCGTTCAATTCAGAATAAGCATTGGCAATTTCTTTTCCGCAGACCATTAACTCAAAACGCTCTGTTAAATCTGGATTATCTCGGTGCTCTTTACAAAGCGGACTCATTTCTTTTGGATAATCTGTAATAAAGGTAGGTTGTATGTAATTGCCTTCACATTTTTCTCCAAATATCTCATCGATCAACTTTCCTTTACCCATGGTCTCATCTACTTCTAATCCCATTTCTAAAGCCGCCGCTCGAAGTTCTTCTTCAGATTTTCCAGTAATGTCAAAACCGGTAAATTCTTTAATAGAATCGGTCATCGTTACTCTTTTATATGGAGCTTTGAAATTAATATTATGTTCCCCAAAAGTAGCTTCGGTAGTTCCGTTAACGGAAGTAGCACAATGCTCAAGTAGTTTTTCCGTAAAGTCCATCATCCAATTGTAGTCTTTGTAAGCTACATAGATTTCCATAGCGGTAAATTCTGGATTATGGGTTCTGTCCATTCCTTCGTTCCTAAAGTTTTTAGAAAACTCATAAACCCCATCAAAACCACCAACAATCAATCTTTTTAAATACAACTCATTGGCAATTCTTAAATATAGCGGAATATCTAAAGCGTTGTGATGCGTTACAAAAGGTCTTGCTGCTGCTCCACCAGGAATAGATTGTAGGATAGGAGTCTCTACTTCAAAATAACCTTTGTCATTAAAGAAATTTCGCATTGCGGTAAACAACTTGGTGCGCTTTACAAAAATATCTTTTACTTTAGGGTTAACGGCCAAATCTGCATAACGCTGACGGTAACGCATTTCTGGATCGTTAAACTTATCAAATTCTTTTCCTTCTTTATCTACTTTAGGTAAAGGTAAAGGCTTTAAAGCTTTGCTAAGTAAAACAAACTTCTTAACCATTACAGTTTTTTCACCCACTTGCGTATTAAAAAGTTCTCCTTCAATTCCTATAAAATCACCAATATCAAGTAGTTTCTTGTAAACGTCGTTATATTGGGTTTTATCATCGCCAGTACAAATCTCATCTCGATTAAAATATACCTGAATGCGTCCTTGAGAATCTTGTAATTCTGCAAAAGAAGCTTTTCCTTGTATTCTTCTAGACATTAATCTCCCTGCAATAATCACCTTTTTGCCTTCCTCAAACTCCTGTTTAATCTTTACGGAAGTATGGTTAACCGGATACAAATCTGCCGGATATGGGTTGATGCCTAATTTTCTTAGAGAAGCTAATTTTTCTCTACGTACAAGTTCTTGTTCAGATAATTGCATAGTTTCTATTTAAATGAAGCCGCAAAGATAATTACAAACTTTTTAGCAATCAAAAAAAGCAAAAGAAGCTTTTAGAGAAAAGTAGGATATTCTTAAAAAGGATTGTTCTATTTAAACTAACCTTAAACCTTTATGATGAAAAAACTACTACTATTGTTATTTATAGGTATTCAAATTCAAGTTTTTGCTCAAACTGCAAATCCAGCAACTTTAACGGTTTGTAGTGCTAGTATCACTGGAACTGCTATTTTTGATTTGATCATGGCAGATACAGATGTATTAGGTGCTCAGCCTGCAAATCAATTTGTTGTTACCTATCATTTTACACAAGCAGACGCTGCAAATGGAGTAAATGCGATTTCTTCACCTTATACAGGATTAAATGGAGACGTGTTATTTTCTCGCGTAGAAGAGATTTCAACCACTAATAGCGCAATTTCTACATTAAATCTAATCATTAATCATGCTCCCATAGCCAACCCAACTCCCGATTTAATTTATTGTGATATTGGAGGAGGCTTTGCCATATTTGACTTAATTCTTAATTCATCAGTAGTGCTAGGTACTCAAAACCCTACTATGTTCGATGTATCTTTTTTTCTCAGTCAAGCTGATGCAGATGCTGGAGTTAATGAAATAGCAAACCCTTCAGCATTTACAAATACCCATCAGCCCCAAACCATTTACGTTACTGTAACTAATGCCACTTCAGGTTGTGTTTCTATGACCACTTTTAATTTAATAGTCATAGATTGTACTATAGATTTAGATAACGATTTGGTAGGCACAGCAGTGGAAGATTTAGATGGTAACGGAAATTTAAATGATGATGATACCGATGGCGACGGACTAAGAAATTTTGAAGATAATGATGACGATGATGATGGAGTTCTAACTGCCGATGAAGATTATAATAATAATGGTGACCCTACCGATGATGATACCGATAATAGCGGAACACCAGATTATTTAGAATCTAATGTAACTTTGGCTGTTAGGACTCTAGATAATGTAGAATTAGATGTGTATCCAAATCCGGCGAACGGAAAAATTTATGTGAGTTCAAATAATTATTATTCGATTAATAAAATAGAAGTGTATAATATAATAGGACAGAAAGTACAATCTTTTTCTTTTTCTAAAGTTCAAAATATTTATACTTTAGATATTTCTAACTTAATTAAAGGGACATACTTCTTGCAAATACAAGGCGAAAGTCAAACAACACCACAAAAGATCATAATTTATTAAGTCTGTATTTACTTGAAGTTTTAAAAGGTACGATGAATAATCGTACCTTTGCTTTTTAAATTAAGTAAGACTTGCTTCATGAAAAATAACTTGGTTCAGCTTCAAGAATTAGGGTTAAGAGATTACAAAGAAACTTGGGAATATCAACAAGAAATTTTTCAAGAGATCTTAGATACAAAAATTAGAAACCGCAGAGAAGACGCTCAAGAACATACCAAAAATACATTGCTTATTGTAGAACACCCTCATGTATATACTTTGGGTAAGAGCGGAGATTTGAGCAATTTATTACTAAGCCAAGAACAATTAGCGCTTAAAAATGCAACCTTTTATAAGATAAATAGAGGAGGAGACATTACTTATCATGGCCCTGGACAAATTGTAGGCTACCCCATTTTAGATTTAGAGAATTTCTTTACCGACATTCATAAATATTTACGCTTTCTAGAAGAAATGGTAATTTTAACCTTAGCGGAATACGGCTTAAAAGCAGAAAGAAGCAAAGGGGAAACAGGAGTTTGGCTAGATGTAGGTACACCGTTTGCACGTAAAATTTGTGCTATGGGAGTTCGTGCCAGCAGGTGGGTAACTATGCATGGTTTTGCACTTAATGTAAATACTAATTTAGGCTACTTTGATCATATTATACCTTGTGGTATAAAAGGAAAAGCAGTCACCTCTTTAAATGTCGAGTTAGGGAAAAATGAAATTTCAATGGTTGAAGTAAAAGAAAAACTACTTAAACATTTTAGCACTTTATTTGAAGCAGAGTTAGAAACAAATTAGAGAAAGGTTTGTAATTTTGATAGGATACAGCTTTTATTTCGACTTCTTATAAGTAAAACTTAGACTGAAAAATATGAAATCTGGAAAAGTAAACTTTAAAAATCATCAAAACCAGCAACTAGCAGGTAAAATAGCACTTCCTTTAGATCAAGATCCTCATAATTTTGTGATTTTTGCGCATTGCTTTACCTGTACTAAAAATTTGCTTGCCATAAAAAATGTAAGCAATGCTTTAACTAGTCAAGGGTTTGGTGTTCTTAGTTTTGATTTTACAGGTTTAGGCGAAAGCGATGGAGAGTTTGCAGAAACCAATTTTTCTGGTAATGTTCAAGATTTAATAGCTGCAGCAGATTTTTTAAAAGAAAATTACAAAGCACCAACACTATTAGTAGGCCATTCTTTAGGCGGGGCTGCAGTATATTTTGCAGCAAACGAAATAGAAAGTATAACGGCTATAGCAACCATTGGAGCGCCAAGTGAGCCAGTTCATGTTAAAAAGTTATTGCAAGACAGTGTAGAGGAAATTTCACAAAATGGTGTGGCGAATGTTTTACTTAGCGGAAGACCATTTACCATTAAGAAACAGTTTCTAGATGATCTAGAAAATCAATCTTTATTAGATCTTGTAGCGAAGCAGAAAAAGGCAATTCTTGTATTGCATTCACCACAAGATACTACAGTTTCCATCAATAATGCAGAAGAAATCTACAAAGCCGCATTTCATCCTAAAAGTTTTGTTTCGTTAGATGGAGCAGATCATTTACTGTCCAATAAAAAAGATTCTTTATATGTAGGAAAAGTAATTGCAGGTTGGGCCTCTCGCTATGTTGAGATTCCGCAGCAAGCAAAATTATCTACTAAAGATGAGGTAGTCTCTAGTTTGTCTAAAGAGGATAATTTTCTTACACAAATGAAAGTAGGTAGTCATTATATGGTAGCCGATGAACCCATAGATATAGGAGGTAATGATTATGGCCCTAATCCTTATGAGCTGGTTGCGGCAGGACTTGCCGCTTGTACATCTATGACACTTCAGCTTTATGCTAAAAGAAAAGAATGGGATTTACAAAAAGTAGAAGTTCATATCTCTCATACTAAAGAAGAAGTAGAAGAGGAAGTTTTAAAAGATGTATTTACTCGACACATAGTGATGCATGGCGAGCTTGACGAAAAGCAACGAAAAAGACTTATCGCTATTGCTAATAAATGTCCTGTTCATAAAACATTGCATCAAGGGTCAAAAGTGGTAACTGTTGAAAGAGAATCACTTTAGTTGAGCGAATAAAGGAGAACACTATCATCTTCTCCTTTTACGATAAATTCTAAACTTCCTTTAGCATCAATATTTTCTATTTCAATTTCTGAATTTCCATATACTGGAAACCCAGGAAGCAATTCAGCTTGACTGTCAAAAACATATACTTTACTCGCTTGAGTATCGGTTATGGCAACATAAATTTTATTATGAATATAGAATATTTTTGGAGCTGTATAAAGGCCAAAATCTAAATTCACTTTTTTCCCTTTAATAACAAGTTCATTTTCAGAAAGACTTACTAAAGAGTTTGTGGTAGCATCTATTCGGTGAGTTTCAGTAAAAGATTTATTTTCTTTACTTGTTTTCCCGCTTTCGCTGATTTGAATTAAGTTTCCGTCAAGATCGGTAGAAGTAAATTTATTTTGATACAAATACCATTCATTGCTAGAAAAATCTATCTTCTCTTTTACTTTTACTCGTGCCTCACCTACACGATCTAAAATATGTAGCGTTTCATTTTCTTCGGGGACAACGATATAATCTTTAGAACCTATTCTTATGTGTTTTGGAGTTTGTGTAACGGTTGAGGTTGTTTTAGAAAATTTAAAACCTTTTACTTGTTTCCCTTCCTTATTCCACATACTTATTTTGTTGTCTTGTACAATTACAAATCTATATTTACTATTGTTAGAGTAGTCAAAAACTGCCAATTCTTGTGTGATGGGCGATTTAAAATCGATAGGAAATGGTTTTACACTGTTTCCATTTCTGTCGATAATGTAAAATTTATGCGGAGTGGTAAAGGCAAGCTGAATTCTACCATTATTGTAGATATCTATCTCTTGAGGGGTTCCAATAATATTTCCGTCAAGTTCTTTTTTCCAACTTAATTGTCCTTGACTATTATATGCTTTAATGAAATTATCTTGTGTTTGTACTATAATTTGTTTTTGCTTATTTCGCCAATTGGTAAATAGAAAAGGAGTTCCTTGAATATTCTTTTCTGTTTTAATGCTAGAAATTTGCTTACTACCAACGGTGGTTTCTTGTGCATCTGCCTTTTGAGTGATTGCATGAATGTGAGCAAAGTTTTTATCGTATATAAATTGAACAGCAAAGCTTTCATAGTCATTAACCTTTAGGTTTTTTACAGCTTCTTGCATATTTTCCTTTACGGAAGTATTTAATGCTTTATAAAACTGCTCATTAAATCCAACTATTAATAAACTTGATTCATCACTTAGCTTACTTAACGTGCTTTGAAAAGATTTTTGTGAGCTCCAAGTGGTTCGGTTTTGATAATTGGAGATCATATTTTCTAGTGCACTAGAGGTTTCCGCGAAAGCGAAATAATGATCTAATACTGTGTAGTATTTCAATTGCTGAATACGAATTAACGGACTAAAGGTTTGTGAAAAACTTTTAGGCTGGTCATAAGTATAAATGGGTATACCTCTAAACTCTTCAAATACTTGTTGATTGGCTATAAGGGCATTTTCTGTAATGGTGGCATCTATCGAATTAAGAACTACAACAGGTTTTTCTTGCTGATAAATAATACCAATTTCTTGAGCCGATTGAAAAAGTGCAGCTTGAGGGTTTTCTGTGATTACTTTTTGGTAATACTCTTTTAAATTTTCCTCTAGTTTTTCAAAACTATCATAAGTAAAGCTCAGGTATCCCGTAGCGTTTAAAGGAACTACTTCGGCCAGAGTACTTTTTAGCGGGTCTATATTTTTAAATAAAGAAAGTATTCTTTTTTCTGAAGGGTTAGATTGTGTAACTCCGTGTAATTCTATGGCATTGGTGCTTACATCAATATCTACTACGCTCCAATCTGTAAAATTTTGAAAGTTACTAGTAGACTTAACGCTATAATCTTGATAGATATCTACCACTCCTGCATAATTAAAGAATAGAGAAGCATGAGAATCATTTGCGACCCCATATATTTTTTTTAATGTAGGATCTATAGGAATGGGCTCGTTATATATTCTTATGATATTTTCTAATACTAATTTAGATGTGCTAACCACGTGCAAAGAAGCTAGGTTAGCAACATAAGCTTCTACATTTTCTAAGGTATAATGTTTTACAGTAATCTCGTCATACGTATAACTCTCTACTTGTTTATTAGCAATTTTAGAGAGGTCTTTAATTTTGGGGGTTTCTTTACTAATTAAAGTTAGTGCTACCTCTTTTCTACCAATTTTACTAAAGCAAAGTAAACTTTTATCATTTACACTAATGTATTCTAAGTTGGTAAACTCATCGCTAAAGAATGAAAACAAAGGAAACTCTCGGTTTTTTGATAGGTAAGAGTTTTCCTGAAGTTCTTTACTAAACTCTTCTAAATTATCTGTACTTAAAATAGCAGCTGTATTTGGAGGTACAAAATTAAGAAGATCTGAAGGTTTTTTTTCTTCTTCTTCGCAAGACCAAAAGGAGATACATATAAAAAGTAGAAGTAGTTTTTTCATAAAGACGATTGTAGGATAAATGTATATATTTTTAATAATCTAGTCTGTTAAACAAATATAAAAATATGTGATTTATGGGTTTGGGATTTCTAGAGAAAGCTGTGTAGGAAGTAATTTAAAGCTTTTACGATGATACTTTGTAATACCGTATTTTTCTATCGCTTCTCGATGTTCTTTGGTAGGGTATCCTTTGTTTTTTTTCCAATTGTACATAGGGTATTCCTCATGAATTTCCTCCATAAAAGCATCTCTAGCTGTTTTTGCTAAGATAGATGCTGCGGCTATATTTAAATATTTGCCGTCCCCTTTAATAACACAAGCATGATCGATATCTGGATATGGGTGAAATTTATTTCCGTCAACGGAAATAAACTCCGGTTTTACTGAAAGAGAATCAATAGATAAATGCATAGCTTTAATTGAAGCATTTAAAATGTTGATTTTATCAATCTCTTTCATCATTACATGAGCTACTCCATAACTAACGGCTTTCTCTTTAATGAGTATTTTTAAAAGATTTCTGTTTTTTAGCGACAGTTTTTTGCTATCGTTTAAAATTAAACTAGAAAAATCTTTTTTTAAAATTACAGCAGCAGCAGTCACAGGACCTGCTAAGCAACCTCTGCCAGCTTCGTCTGTGCCGCATTCAACTTTATCATCTGTAAACTGAAGGTCTAACATAACGGCAAAGTTATCATATTTAAAAGACAGTATATAGCTATCTTTTTAAGATAAATTAAATTGATTAAAAAAATTATACTTTTGTGGTCTTAAAGTGCTCCATGAAAAAGACTCTATTTTTAATACTATTAGTACTACCTATAATCACCTTGGCCCAAGACTTAAGGTTAAATAACGATGGGAGTACAAGCTCTAATCAACTTGACGATAATAAAACTGTTGTCGATAACCGAGAGAAACCTCCTATTACAGATTATAAAATCATTTCAGTAAAAAATGATACCACTTTTGTAGATACTACACTTACTATATATAAAGACTACAAGTTTAATTATTTAAGAAAAGATAATTTCGAACTTTTACCGTATTCCAACGTAGGGCAATCTTATACCAAGTTAGCTTATCAATTGGATGATGATAATTTGGTTCCAGGTATTGGTGCAGCTGCAAAGCAATATCCTTATTTAGAGGTAGACGATATATTCTATTATAATGTACCAACACCTTTAACTGAATTATTTTTTAAAACCACTTTTGAACAAGGACAAAATCTCGATGCTTTTTTTACCTCCAATATAAGTCCACAAGTTAATTTCTTTATTGCTTATAAAGGATTAAGGTCTTTAGGGAAATACCAAAACAATTTAACAAGTCAAGGTAGTTTTCGCTTTGGCGGGAGTTACCATTCAAAGAATAAACGCTATCAACTAAAAACCCATTTTGTATCCCAAGACTTATCTGCCGAAGAAAATGGAGGCTTAACAACATTAGCCAATCTTCAATACCAATCTGGAGCAGATGATTTTAGTGAGCGAAACTTATTAGAAGTTAATTTTCAAGATGCTGAATCCATCTTGTTAGCTAAACGTTTTTTCTTAAAACACGATTATGCAATAATAGCCCCAAAAGATTCTTTGTCTACTAACTCTGTAAAACTAGAACATACATTAAATTTTACAGATAAGGAATATCACTACAGTCAAAGTGCCGCATTTGCAGGCTTTGGAGAAGCCTTTGAGACATCGGGCTTAAGAGATGAAGCAGAATATCAAAACGTATCTAATACTCTTAAAGGTATATACGAAAATAAAACTTTAGGAAAGCTAAGTGTTAGGGCCAAGCATTATAATCTTAATTACGGTTACCAAACAAAACTTGTTTTAAATAACACTATTATTCCTAATCGTGTTCAAGAAGATGTAATTTCAGCTGGGGCAGAATATCAAAATAGAATTCAAGAATTTGACGTATATGGTAATATAGAGGCAAATGTTAACGGAGAATATACAGGATCTAATTTATACGGTGAAGCAGGTTATAGTTTAGATAAAGAAAACAGACTGTCGGCAAGCATCCAAACAATAAGTAGAACACCAGATTTTAATTACCTCTTATTTCAAAGTGATTACGTAAATTATAATTGGAGCAATGATTTTGAGAATATCGAAGAACAAAAAATCAAAATAGCTTTAAAGTCCGAGAAGTTGCTTAACGCGGAAGTCTTATTTGTCCAGATTAATAATCATACTTATTTTGGTTTTACAGATAACCCAGACCAAGAAAGTAGTGCAGATACGTTGGTTAAACCGTTTCAATACAGTCAAAAAATTGATTATTTAAAATTAAAAGTAAATAAGGTGTTTGCCTTCAATCGCTTTAAGCTAGATAATACCTTGATGTATCAACACGTAAGTAGTGGGGGTGAAGTGTTTCGAGTTCCAGATTTTGTTACAAGAAACTCTCTTTATTATGAAGATTACCTATTTAATAAGGCTCTCTTTCTACAAACTGGTTTTACTTTTAACTATTTCACTAAATTTAACCCTAATGCATACGATCCTATTTTGGGGGATTATGTAGTGCAAAATTCATTTCAATTAGATAATCAATATAGTGTAGACTACTTCTTTAATGCGAAAGTAAAGCAGACTAGAATATTTTTTAAGTTAGAGAACATGACTAGAATTTTCACAGGAAATAGTGATTATGCAGCTCCATCATACCCTTATAGAGATTTTGTTGTCCGCTTTGGTTTAGTGTGGAATTTCTTTTTGTAGGTCTATTTTCTAACTTTATAGATGGTTTTAAGAATGCATATTAATGTTAGCTAATAAAATTTCGTCTACACGTTTTTCATTATCAATGCATTAAGAAAATATTAAATAAAAGTTGCGATTTTATTTGTTGGTTAGGGAAAAAGGGTTGTATATTTGCACCCCGCTTAGCGCGGTAGTTCATTGAGTTTTAAGGATTGTTTTTTGGAGTTAAAAATAAAAAAAATTAATTTTCAAAAAAGGCTTGTTTAATTAAAAATAAGTATTAGTTTTGCATCCGCTTAGCGAAATAGAGTTGAGTGTGTTCATTGTGAGATTGGCTTTCAAAAAATAAAAAATAAAT